>NZ_CM132389.1:0-2718970 GCF_053760385.1 Caballeronia sp. KNU42 | reverse complement strand
GGGAATCCAGCCAGTGGTGAACGCGTGATTCGCCACGACTGCGGGACGCTCCGCGAAGATGACGTTCAGGTTGGCGTCGCGCATCGCCTGCCGGTCTAGCGAGCCGAACTGACGAACGCCAATTTCGCGCGTGCAAAAGCACTCTTCACCACCAAGATAAATGGGCAGCTGCGATTTCAACTTGTCGCGGTTGGCCTGGAGGAAGCCAACCATGCCGCCGAAGTGGTCGTAGTGTCCGTGTGTGAGCAGTAGCGCGTCGAGTTGCGCCGGATCGATTTTCAGGAGGCCAATATTATTGTTCAACGTCTCGGGCGTATAGCCGAAGTCGATCAATATCTGCTTGCTTTGCGCTCCCTGCGAGGACTCGACATGCATGGAGAGACCCCATTCGTTCTCGATCGCGAGGCGCGGACTCTGATCTTGTGCGAGGGCCAGGCCGAAGCGCTGCACGTCAACGTTGCCGATGCGACGGCTACTTTCCAGAGCCGAATAAGACGAATCGGTGACGACCCGAACCGATACTTTGTCGACGACAGGCACCGGCCCGTTCAACGGCTCGGCGAACGCAACACGCGATTCGCCGAGCAGCGCGCCTGATAGCACACCTAGCGCGCCCAGTCCTCCAGCGCGCAGTACGCGGCGACGCGACCAGCTACCCAAATATCTTTCGTCCATTGCCCAACCTCCATTGGTCTGGTTAAAGTCAATGCAGCAATCGCCTGCTCATCCAAATAGGCAATCAATTGATTGCCGGGAACAGGGGCGCGGTTACGGGAAAGCACCGCATATTGCCTTCCACTTACGCGTGCAGTCGTAAACGGGGACAGGGTGCTTTTGGATAGTAGCCGAATGGACCTGGGAGCAAGCGAGAAGTTTGGGACGAATGCGCGATAGCGCATTGGTAAAACGATGGATGTAATTTTAACGATAGATATTAGTTAAGATAACGAAAGAATTAAATGAATCTCGACCTGTCGATTCTCCCGGAAGCCGTCATTCGCGCCCAGGAAATTGACGAGCCGTCGAATGACCACAAAGGCTGGCGATGTGAAGCTGTGCATGGCGACCTCTATGCATACCGTGGTCCGCTATGAGTGGTGCGTGCATACGACCCGCGCATGGATGAATGCATTGGCGCCGTTGTTGCGGCCGGTTTTCCAATGGCACCACGATGCAGTGATGCGCGAAGGCGGCGCGGCGCTGGCGCGGCAATGGATTGGGCGTTCTGCAACGGTCGCTCTTTACCTCGATGGCACGCAATTCCCTGGATAGTGCTCTTCCATTCCTCCTCATCAAGTCCGCCATTGCTGGCATTTGTCTGATGAAGACCGTGGTCAGTCGTTTATCATGGTTAACTCTCCCCGTTTAAGAGATCTCTCAGTAAGTATGATGAATACCCGAAAGATTTTGATGATTATTGGAGGGCTCCTGCTCGGTGCAGCAGGGACCACGTACCTGTTGTTCCTTCAGGCGGACCGCCACGCAATGGCAGAAGTCACGGCCGCCATGGATGAATCCGCGCGCGCGCCCGTCGTCGATTCGCACGTCAGCGATCACGTGACCGAAGGCAGCGTCGACCAGTCAAAGCCCTCCGGCACAATCACGATGGCAGTAGCGCCTGCGCCAAGTTCGGCCGCTGCACAAGTCATCGGGCAACCGAAGCAGGCGCCATCGACGGCAATCGCGTCGGTGAACGTGCAGGACCCGGGTGCCCCGAAAGTGGTTCCGGTGCAGCGCGCCCTGCGTGGACGAGACGGTCTGGACCGTCGCGCGTTAACGAGTCAAGGCGCGACTCAAGGCGCGACTCAAGGCGCGCGACCCGAAACGGACGAACTGGTCAGGGAATCGGCGAAGCTCGATCCATCGTTGCCACCGCCGGATATGTCCGCCGCTCGCGCTGCCATGGACCAACGCAGCTCGAAACCCCACACGGGTTCGAGCCCGGTCGCGGTCGCGATGACGGATCAGCTTGTCAGGGATTCGGCCAGGCTCGATCCTTCGCTGCCGCCGCCCAAGTAACCGGCTTCTCCGGCAGCACATGCGGGATGCACGAACGCTCACAGCTCTTGAGCACCGCGCGGCAGTGCCTGGCGCAAAACTCTTTTCATTTAGTGGACAACGTCAGGCAGCATGTCCGGTCGATATATTGACGTTTCCCTTGCGGATGCATCGCGAGCATTTGCTGAAGTCGTATGAAAACACGCTGCTTCACTGTTCTTGACTCAAGAATCAAGGCAAAACGCCGTTATATTCATAGCGGCCAGAGCGCGATATGATCGTACGAAACGTGTACCGGTATCTGTCCTTGCGTCAGGATTTGAGGAAACGGCAATGTGAAGGGCAGGAGAATCATCAAGAACTGCTGGTCGCGTCCAAAAGGAGTTTGAGCAATGAGGCCGTCTCTTGCGTTTGCAAGTCACCGAGAAGCCATTCGCCTAGTGGTTGCGGCTCATCGCGCCACCAACGCCCGGGTGTTTGGCTCCGTCATTCACGGTGACGATACCGAGAGCAGCGACCTCGACCTTCTGATTGACCCGACGCCTGAAACGACATTGCTCGACATCGGCGCGATCCGGCACGAACTGCTCCAACTCCTTCGTGTGCCGGTTGATGTGGTGACTCCAAACGCCTTACCGGCGGATTTTCGTGCGATTGTCCTTGCTGAGGCAGTCCCGGTATGAGCCGTGACAAGGATCGATTACCTCACTATTCGGCGCACGTCCTGGAGGCTATCCGGCGCATCGAGCGATACACCGTCGGCATGAGCGAGCAGGAACAGAAAAGTCCAAACCTTGCTTCAAGCTTTCCCGCCAGCGGAAGCAAGGCCGGCAGGCCGCCGTCCTGGAGCTTGAGCACATAAATCGGAACATCACGGCCACTCTGACAAGGATTCGTGGCGGTATTCAGAGACGACTCTGCTGGGCAATTGAACAAGTTAAACAAATAAAACCGTTGCAAATGTCAAAGGGGATTCAAATGTCGAATGGCAATACGTTCGTGGAACCGACCTCGAACAAGACTAAGGTGAAAATCATCAAGTGGGCCATTATCGGCCTCTGTATTGCCGTGGGCGCGCCGCTAGCAATCTTGTTGATCAAGGGGCTCGTCGGGTTGATCGTGGCCGCGGTCCTGGGTTTGGCGGCAATCAATTTCGCGCCGGTCATTGCGATGAAGTTTGCGAACCAAAAAGTCAAAATGATCGTCACCGAGGCGGAGAAAAATCCGATCGAGACGCTATACAACGAATTGAACGAAAAGAGACAGGCGGCCGAAAAATTCAAGGACAGCATTACGGCCTTTCGCACTGAAGTGAAGAACTTCGAACAGAAGACCAGCGTTTTCAAAAAGCAGTATCCCGAAGACGCCGGTCGCTTCGAGTCTCAGCTGGAAACGATGAACAAACTTCTTGCTTTCCGCGAAGGCCGGTACAAGCAGGTTCAGCAGGAGTTGCAGCGCTTTTCTGACGCCATCGAACGGGCGAAGGCATTGTGGGACATGTCGCAATCAGCACAGCGCATGAACAAGATCGCCGGCATGCAGTCGAGCAACACGTTTGCCCAGATCACGACTGACGCAGCGCTCGATTCAGTGATGAACTCAGTCAATAAGGCCTTCTCCGAAATGGAAACGTCCCTGATGGAGAATTCCGAGGTGCAGCAGGCGAAGGCCGCCATCGACGTCACGATTGCAGCTCAGCCGGTGCAGCAGCAGTTGGGCTCGCCCGTGCAGCCGAAGTAAGCGCGCTCTTGCGCTGAAACGCGAAAACAACCTCTAGCTATTCACATACAAGACATGAAGAAAATACTGGGATCTGCTCTCTTTCTGGTCGTGCTCGCTGCCGGGTGGTTCGTCTATCACGGGGGAGTAAAGGGCTTGCTCGGTGAGGGCGAGCCGCACGTCACCGCCACTGATGCCTCCGCAGCAAGCGCCGCGAGCAGCGGGTGGAGTGATTCCGACACGCCGAAGACAGCGTCCAGTACGCCATCAGGCCCAACGCCGACAAGTGACACGTTAAAAGCGATCCTTAGCAGCGGCGTTGTGCGTATCAGCGTCGAAAATCCATCGAAGCCCTTTTACTCGGAAGACAACGGTAAGGCGCAGGGCTTCAATGTCGACTTCGCGAACCTGCTCTTTTCGCAGAAGGAATTTGCTTCGGGCGATCACGGCAGCATAAGGGTGGACACGCACCACGGCGTGGATACCTACCCAGCAGTGCCTGCGCAATTGACCCAGTCCGACAAACATGGCGACGCGGTGGTGGACGTTGCGATGGACGGACTGACTTTCCCGGATGACACGCCGAGTGGCGTGGTTTATACGGTGCCTTATATCGATGACTTTGGTTACTCACTCATCGTGCGAAAGGGGTCCCGGGTAAAGTCGGCGGCCGATCTGGCGGGCAAAACGGTTGGCATCCTGGAAGGAGACCCGGACGTCAAGGCGTTTGCGGAAAAAGCGTTTCCGGCGAGCAAGATCGTCGAGTTGTCCGATGCGAGTATCAACGGTGAGCGCTCCTGGACTTCACATTATCTGGACAGCGGCCGGGTCGACGCTATTGTCTACGACTACCCGTTCGGCGTATCGGAGATCGAGGGAACCGACCTGACGTTTGCGGTCACGAAGCTCGATGGTTCGAACCTCGCCTACAAGATTGGAGTGCGTAAGGATGACGCCACGCTTCTCGTCTACCTCAATTCCGCTATTGCGAAGGTCAAGCAGACGCCTGAGTATCTGAATCTGTTGAGGAAATATTTCATCAGCAATCAGGTCGTCACAACTGCTGCGACTAGCGGCGAAAAGACTTATCTGGTCAAGGGGGGCGATACGCTGAATCTGATCGCGTCGAGCCAACTGGGAAGCGCCGCAAAGTACGTCCAGATTCAAAAGCGTAACAACCTGCCGAATCCGAACCTCATTCTTGTAGGCCAGCATCTGATCATTCCAGTGTTGTAAGCGGACGAGACGATCCGATGCTGGCGCGAATTCACCGGCGTCACTCAAGGCTCGTCCTACACTTTCCCGACTCGGGCTCCGGCGGTTCCTCTAGCCGCCGGAAACAGCCGCGCCGTTTTCCGCATCTCACCCGAGCCCGAGCCAAGTAGCCGCGTTTTTCCATCGTAAGGCTTCCTGGACGCTGGCACTTAATCCGAGTGCTGCAACGCGCGCTGCCGGATCGGGGTCCATGATCGCGAATGGATAGTCGGTGCCGATCATCACGCGGTCTTCCCCTACTGTTCCGATGAGCGCACGGATAGCCGTCGTGCTGTAGAGCAGGTCGTCGTAATAGAGCGTCCGGGCCGCGTCGACCGGCGCTTCCGGGATGGCCTCACGCAATGCCTCCTGGGCTTCCCACGAGAACTGCATGCGCGGCAGCAAGGTCTGGATGGCGCCGCCACCGTGGCTTAGCGCGATCCGCAAGCGTGGAAACCGCTTCAGCAATCCTCCGGTGATCAGCGACGCCGCCGCGAGACCGATCTCACCCGGAAATGCAACGATCTGCTCCAACGACGCCGGTCCCACCAGCCGGTCCATACCGGCCGGGCGCAACGGGTGCACGAAGATCGCCGCGTTGCACGCTTCTGCGGCCTCGAAGAATGGAAAAAAACGTGGATCGCCGATCGGCACACCACCCACGTTGCTGCCGACCTCTATTCCCGCCAGCCCCAGCGTGCCGACTGCAAATTCGAGTTCGCGGATTGCGGCGTCGATGTCCTGTAGCGGCGCAGCGCCGAGGGCGCTGAAGCGGTTGGGCGCTCGAGTCACCATATTCGCCAGCGTTTCGTTCAGGTAGCGAGCCAGGGTTGCGCCGTCTGCCGGGTCGAGCCAATACGACAGCAGTTCCGGCATGGGGGAAAGCACTTGCCGTCCGACGTCGAGCCGGCCCATGTCACCGAGCCGAACGTCGATGTCCCATGCCTGATTCGATACCGTTCGATAGACCCTGGATGAGATGACGACGTGCCGGTGACAAGGCCTGGTCGCGCGCATCGAAGGCCACGGCACGTCTGGATGGTGGCCCACGTAGGCCGGGAAATCATGAGGAACGACATGAGTATGGATGTCGATGCATCCGCAGTTCAATGGCTGGCGAGCGGTGTTCATAAGGGTAACTCCTGATCTGTTGACAGGCTAAAATCAGTTGCAAAAGCAACTGTTATGACGTCTAATTCGATCACGGTTTGGTTGCTTTTGCAATAATTTTGGAGAAGACAAGATGACATCGACTTTCACCGTTCCCGAGCAGCGGCCCGCAACGTCCGATTCAGACGATTCAGACGATTCAGACGATTTCGCGCGCCTGCTGGATGCCGCCGCACAACTTCGGCCGCGCCTCGCCGAGCGTGCGCGCCAGACTGAACTGGACCGCCGCGTTTCCGCAGACGTTACCAACCTGCTCAAGGACGCCGGTCTCTATCGGGTAGTGCAGCCGCGCCGTTTTGGAGGATATGAGCTGAGCCTGGAGGCTTTGCGCCGCCTCGCGTTCGAACTCGGCCAGGGATGTGCATCGACCGGCTGGTGTTACGGACTGAGTGCCGCGGCGTCATGGGTGGTCGGCATGTTTCCCGAACAAGCGCAACTCGATGTGTGGGGCGAGTCGCCCGACGCGCTGATTGCTTCCTGTATCGCGCCGACTGGGAAGGCCACGCCGACCGAGGGCGGCTTCAAACTGAAGGGCCGATGGAGCTTCGGCAGCAATAGCGATAACGCGCAGTGGTTGTCGCTAGGCGCGATGGTAGACCAGGGCGAAGGGGCGCCGCCCCGGCCGATCTTCCTGCTTGTGCCGCAAGCGGACTACCGGATCGTCGACACATGGTTCACAGTGGGTCTTGCGGGCACCGGCAGCAAGGACATCTCCATCGAAGAGGAAGTGTTTGTTCCGGTGCATCGCACCGTGACGTTTTCGGAGGTTCTTGAGCAGGAAGCACCGGGGGCAGCCATTCACGATTCGGCGCTTTATCGGGTGCCTTTCCTGAGCGGTTTTCCGCCGTTGCTGGCCAACCCGGCAGTGGCAGCTCTTCGCGGAGCACTTGATGAATTCATCGAGAGCGTGGCAGCACGCGCCACGCGCGGTGCGTTCGCAGGCGGCGGCGCGTCGATCGCCCAGTTCGGTCATGTCCAGTCGGCAGTCGCGCTCGCCGAAGCAGCAGTCGACGCAGCGCAACTCATTCTGCAACGTGACCTGCAACAGGTCACCGAGTGGGCGGACGGCGGCGCCAGGTTGAGCGTCGAGCAACGCATCAAGCTTCGGCGGGGTCACGCGTACGCGGTGCGTATCTGCGTCGAGGCGATCAATGCGCTGTACGACGTCGTGGGCGGGACTGGCATCCAGCTGGACAGCGGCATCCAGCGCGCGTGGCGCGATATCAATGCAGTTGCGCACCACATCAGCGTCAACTGGCACGCAGTGTCCACCATGTACGGGCAGATGCGGCTCGGTCTGCCGCCGCGCGGGCAGTATTAAAGGAGACGATGTCATGGTCCGATATCGGAAACTGGGGCGCGTGGAACTCAACGTGACTCACCTGGAAAAATCGCGCCGCTTCTATGAAGAGGTGGTCGGCCTCCAATACGTGGACACGGGCGCCGATGGTGGGATTCGACTGCGCTGCGATGACGATCACCATAACGTGGTGCTGCATGCGGCGTCGGAAGCAGGGCTTCGGTGCGCCGGTTTCATGCTGCAGGACGAAGCGCAGTTCGAACCGTTGATTGAACGGCTTACGCGCGCCGGTCTCGACGTGCACGAAACGGCGGCCGAGCGTTGCCGGGAGCGGGCCCAGCTGCGCGCCGTACGTGTATTCGAACCGCTGATCGGCGCAACGGTAGAGTTTTACCTCCCGTTGCCGGACGCGGAGCGTCCATTCCAGCCCTCGGTCGCGCGCATCCAGAGGATCGGGCATGTCGTCTTCAATACCCCCGATGCGGCGCGCGCCATTGACTTCTGGCGCGACGTACTGAATTTCCGGGAGTCGGACTCGATCGGCGAATTCGTCACCTTCATGCGTGTCTGGCCGAATCCCTATCACCACGGTATTGGTATCGCCAGCTTCGAACGTCGCTGTTTGCACCACGTCAACTTCATGGTGACGGAAATCGACGACATAGGGCGGGCGCTATCGCGCTTGAGGGCCGCCAACTCCGACGTGGTCTTCGGACCTGGCCGGCATCCGGCGTCCGACAGCATCTTTCTGTATTTCCTCGACCCGGACGGCCTGACCATGGAGTACAGCTTCGGCATGGAAGCATTTGCCGAGGCTCATCCTCGCGAGCCGCGACGCATGGAGCCCACTCCCGGTAATCTGGACTACTGGGGATCGGTGCGCGATCCGCGCTGTTTCGCCGGTGCCGGCGCGAACGCCACGCCAGAGTTAATTGGAGAATAATCTTGAGCACAGTTTCTATCGATCGCCGCGAGCTACGCAACGCACTGGGACGCTTCGCGACAGGTGTCTGCGTCGTCACAACCCGCACTGACGATGGCCGCAAGGCCGCACTGACGGTCAATTCGTTTTGCTCCGTTTCGCTCGATCCGCCGCTGGTGGCCTGGTATCTGAACGACAAGTCGCCGAGCCTGCCGCTATTCAGAGAGTCGGGATACTTCGCCATACACATCCTTGCCGCTGATCAGCAAGAACTGGCGACCCATTTCGCCAAACCCTCGGAGGACAAGTTCGCGCCGTTCAGCGAGCACGTGCAGCCGGGTCTGGGGGAGGTGCCGGTGCTCGGCGATGTCCTCGCGCGCTTCGAATGCCGGACATCAAGCATTGCTACATATGGCGATCACGTGATGGTTCTCGGCCATGTCGAGCGCTTCTCTTACGGTGACGAATCGCCGCTGCTGTTCCATGCCGGCCGCTTCATCGAACACAGTGCGACTGTATGACGACAAACGGGAAGCGTCCGAAAAGTGACGCATTCCTGATCGAAACAAGACAATGGAGACGACTGTGCAACGGATGTTTAGAAATCGCTGGTGGATTGTATTCGGCTCGGCCATCGGGTTGACTGTTGGCAACGTCACCGTCCTGCAATTTTCGACATCGGTGCTGATGAAGCCCATCATCGCGGAGTTCGGATGGAATCGCAGCATGGTGTCGGCAGCGGTGATGCTGGGGATGATCTTCGCAGCGATCGCCACGCCTCTTGCGGGCAGGCTGATCGACAGGCGTGGGATCAGACCGGTCACACTTGCCGCGATTGCGCTCTTTGCGCTGGCCATCGCTGCCATGTCGCTCGCGCCGGCCGTTCCCGTGGCGTTTTTCGCGATGTTCGCGTTGATGGGCCTGTTTAGCGGTGGCCAGGCGCCGCTGCCGTACGCCAAGGCGATCGCCGCGGCATTCGATCGGCGCCGCGGCCTCGCCATGGGCATCGCCATGACGGGAGTGGGCTTGGGGGCGGCACTCGTGCCCCGACTCGCGCAGCTCTATCTCGATCGGCTCGGATGGCGAGGCGCATACGTCGCGCTCGCCGTGACGGTATTCGCGATCGCGTTTCCCGCAGTGGCCCTGTTCATCCGCGAGGTAGCTGGCGCGCCTCGTATGGCCGACGCTCCTGTGCGCGATCCCGGCCTGCCGGGGCTCGACGCGCGTGAGGCCGTGCGCAGCCCACATTTCTGGAAGCTCGCCGTGGTGTTCGTGTGCATTCCCATCGCCGCCAACGGAACCATCGCGCACCTTGTGCCGTTGCTGACTGATCGCGGCATTCCGGCAAGCCAGGCGGTGTTGGCGTTTTCGGGCATCGGGGCGGCGCTGATTGCAGGGCGCATGGTGTGTGGCGTCCTGCTCGACCGGTATTTTGGTCCCTACGTCGCCATCGCGTTCGTGATCCTGCCGGCTGTCGGCCTGCTGACTCTTCTGGGCAGCACCGACCCCATGCTCACGAGACTCGGGGCTGTGCTGGTCGGCCTCGGCATGGGCGCGGAAGTCGATCTGATCGCTTATTTGCAAAGCCGCTATTTCGGCTTGCGCGCGTTCGGCCAGATCTACGGCTATCTGTTTGCGTTATTCACCATAGGCACCGGCCTCGGGCCGTTCGTGATGGGCGTCGCTTATGACGTCACGGGTTCTTACCGGCCCGCACTGATGGCGTTCGTGGTCGCGCTGGGTTGCGCCGCATGGCTGCTGCTGCGCCTGCCGCGCCGCTATCCGTATCCCGCTCAGACTGCCGCGCATGAGAAGGCGGCCGAAGATCCTTCCCGCGCAAGCCTGGCATAAACCACTCTCTATCGACACACATGAAACTCGTTACTTATCAGCATCAGGGCAACATTTCCATTGGCAAGGTCGAGGGCGACCTTGTGATTGACCTGCCACGCAACGATCCGGCTTTGCCGGCCACCATGAAGGCGTTGCTGGAGGCCGGTCCGGAAGCAATCGCGCGTGCGCAGGCCGTGCTGCCCGGCCACGCCGTTGCGCTATCGCAGGTCACGCTGCTTGCTCCGCTGCCGAATCCGTCCAAGTATCTAGCGATCGGCATGAACTATCGCAAGCACGTGGCGGAGGCGGCCAAGGTCGGCGTGCAGACGCCGCCCACCCAGGTCTGGTTCAACAAGCAGGTTTCCTGTATCAACGGCCCGTTCGGCGATGTGCACCTTCCGGCAGTATCGAATCAGCTCGATTACGAAGTCGAGTTGTGCGTAGTAATCGGCCAGCGCTGCCGGCACGTGAGCCGCGAAGCAGCGAGCTCGGTGATCGCGGGCTTTATGGTGTGCAACGACGTGTCGGTGCGCGACTGGCAGCTCGCCACCCAGACGATGACGATCGGCAAATCATTCGACACCTGTGGACCCACCGGCCCATGGATCGTCACCCCTGACGAACTGGGTGATCCACATGCCTTGCGTTTGCAGATGTGGGTCAACGGCGAACTGCGTCAGGATGACATGACCGGCGCGATGATTCACGACATCTACGACCAGATCGTTCACTTGTCCACCGCCTTTACGCTCGAACCGGGCGATTTGCTGGCAACAGGTACACCGTCGGGCGTAGGCGTCGCGATGAGCCCTCCCGTGTACTTGAGAGCGGGTGATGTGATGCGGGCCGAAATAGAAGGGATTGGTGCGATTGAGAATCGGATCGTTGCCGAACCGGTGTGAGGCAGGCGGTGGAGGCTGGACTCAAGAATGGAGACGTCACAATGAGTTTTGAAATACTACTGAAGCCAAGTGGAAGCCGCTATGTCGTCGAAGAGGGCGAAACGGTATTGGCGGCCGCCATGAAGGCGGGTCTTTTCGTTCCTTATAGCTGCCGCTCGGGCGCTTGTAGCGCGTGCAAGGGGCGCATCGTGGAGGGGCGCGTCGAGCACGGTCACGTACTCGAACGCGCCCTGCCACCCAAGGAACGAGAGGATGGCTACGCATTGCTATGCTCGGCGAAGCCGCTTTCCGATCTGACCATCGAGGTGGAAGAGTTGACCGGCCTCGATGCCGTCAAGGCTTCGACCTACCCCTGCCGGGTGATTGACATCGCAAGACCTGCACCCGATGTTGCCGTTCTGAGGTTGCGGCTTCCGCTGAACGAGAACTTCTTCTTCCGCGCTGGTCAGTACATAGACGTGCTGTTGCCGGACGGCGTGCGCCGCAGCTACTCGATCGCTGTGCCGCCCGATCCGGTGTCGCTGACGCATATCGAATTGCACATTCGCCATCACCCGGGCGGCCACTTTACCGAGCGCGTATTCTCGGAGCTGGCCCCGCGGGAGATGCTTCGCTTCGAAGGGCCCTTCGGTGCGTTCTTCCTGCGTGAGACGAGCGAGAAGCCTGCCATTCTGCTCGCGGGCGGTACGGGCTTCGCGCCTGTAAAAGCCATCGTCGAATATGCACTGCAACGCGGGAGCGCTCGTGAATTCCACATCTACTGGGGTGGCCGCCGGCGGCGCGACCTGTATCTGGCCGACCTGCCGCACAAATGGGCTGAGGATCATCCGAACGTCCATTTCGTGCCGGTGCTTTCCGAACCGGGAATGGATTGCAACTGGACCGGGCGCACGGGCTGGGTTCACCAGGCAGTGGTCGACGATTTTCCGGATCTTTCGGGTTACGAGGTTTATGCGTGCGGCGCGCCGGCGATGGTCAACGCAGCACGAGAAGACTTCACGGGCACGCGCGGCCTTCCGGCCGCGGCCTTCCATGCCGATGCGTTCCTGACGCAGGCGGAGACCGCAGGGTAAGGCCGCGCAAGCGCCAATCGATACACCAGCCGTACCTGACACAATGGAGACATCTCATGACGCTCGAAATCCCTGGCGATGCCGTTGTACCCTTGAAAAACAGCAAAGCGATCAATCAACCTTACGTGCTCGGACACGGCACGCTGGAGTGCCGCGACATTGCCGAAACGCGGCGCTTCTACGAGGAGTTCCTTGGCCTTGAAACCGTGCGTCATGCGGCCCCCGCGTTCGCGTTCCGGTTGGGTTTGAAGTTCCATGTATTCTGCGTCGAAGTGGGCGACAAGATTCACGACGTCTCGTTCCTGACCCACTGGGGGCTCGACGTGCGCACTCGGGAAGAAGTCGATGCGGCGCATCGTTCAGCGCACGAGTACAAGGACCACTACAAGATTCGCCAGATCACCGAAACGACGCTCCAACATGGCGTGTACTCGTTCTATCTTCAGGACCTCGACTACAACTGGTGGGAATTTCAGTACTACGACGGTTTCCAGAACGAGGATGTTTTCGATTTCGGCGATCGCTTCTAAGCGGCAGGACCATTCGACATGAACGACCAATACCATCTGCTGAGTTTCAACGACGAAGGGCGAGCGCGTGCCGGCCTGCTGATTGGCGGGCGTGTTTATCCGTATGGATCGCAGCTTGGCGAGTTGCTGCAGTTAGACATGCATGACCTGACGGTCACTGAACTCATCGGCCAGTGGGACAGATTGGGTCCGCAGTTGCGCGAGGCAGCCGCTCGCATTAACTCATCGACGGCATCGCTGCCGGGCTTCGCGCTCGATGCGGTAAAGCTGCTCGCGCCGCTGCTACCGGGGACCATCTACGGTGCGGGCGCCAATTACTACGATCACGTTGCGGAGATGGACCGCGCGTTCAATATGCCGCCGTCGCCCGATCCGCATACGGTTTCGGGAGCGCCGTGGCATTTCATCAAGGCTCCGTCACGCTCGGTGGTGGTGGGTACCGGGGCACACGTGAGCCTGCCGCCTTATAGCCGCTGCGTCGATTGGGAGGCGGAGCTCGCGGTGGTCATCGGACGCCCGGCACGCAACGTCGCAGTGGAGGATGCGCTGTCGTATGTGGCCGGGTACACCGTGGCCAACGATCTCTCCCTGCGAGATGTATTCGTGCGCGACTACATTGGCGTGCATTCGCCGTTCCACTTCGACTGGATCTCCCAGAAGTGTTGGGAAGGGAGTTGTCCGCTTGGACCCTGGATCACGCCAGCAGAAGACATTCCGGATGTTCAGTCACTTGGAATCCGTCTCTGGCGCAACGGCGAGCTGCGTCAGGATTCGAGTACCGCCGAGATGATCTTCAGCGTTGCCGAACAGGTCGCCTTCCTGAGCAGTCGCGTCACGCTGTACCCGGGCGACGTGATCCTGTCGGGCACGCCGGCGGGCGTCGGTATGCCGCACAAGCAGTTCATCGAGCCTGGCGATGAGATGGAGGTCTGGGTCGAAAGCATTGGCACGCTCAAGAGCACGTTCATGGCCCACGACGCCGCAAGAGCGGATAGCTGAGGGGGTTTTCTCGGCTTTCCTACGTCCAACGCTCCCAAGCTCCTTTGCCAGCTGAGCTGTGAGCCAGTCTCGCATGAACCAGGTTGGTGATAGAAAACCGAGCGACGTATGACAACGAGTACGGTGACAAGACACTTCCATGTATTCGAACAAGTCCGCAACGGGTTCTCGATGCGTGAAATGCCTCGTACCATGCGGCCGCTCGCTCTTCTGGCTTTAAGAAGCTTTCCGTCGACGCATTTCCCCGGCAACTCTTGCGGCTGCTAAGCGCCTCGCCCTGAGGCGTGGCTTGGGAGATTGCCGCTAACGGTCGCTATACGTGCACGTCCACGCGTGGAGCAACAGCAACATAGAAATGCAAACGGGCACGTGGCGGTCGATCGCGATGACACAGCTTCAAGCCGGTTTATCGTATTCGTTTGAGATTTATAAGATAAGTAATCCTAATAAGAGAAATGCGTTTATTGATCAGCGTTTCCACTAGTTTTTTAAAACCAGGCATTGCGCCACGGAACTGGAGATTCGATCGTCATGAAAATCAAATGGAGCGCGGCGTTGCTCGTCGCAGCGTCGGGGTGCACGTATGCCCAAAGCAGTGTCACGCTATATGGAATCGTCGATACAGGTTTGTCGTACTACAACCATGCAACAGCCCACGGCGGGTCGGAGATCGGGGTGCCTGCTCTGACTGGTGAAGTGCCGTCACGCTGGGGCTTGAGGGGCGTCGAGGACCTCGGCGGTGGCTACAAGACATTCTTTGTCCTGGAGGACGGCTTCCAGCCGGGCACTGGCGCGCTGAATTATGGCGGGCGTCTCTTCGGCCGTCAGGCGAACGTTGGGGTGAGCAGCGACTACGGCTCACTGACGCTCGGCCGGCAAATGAACATGACGATGTACGCGCTGACGAACGCGGATGTGATCGGCCCTTCGATTCATTCGATGGCCAGCTTCGACCCGTATCTGCCAAACTCGCGCAGCGACAATGCGGTTGGCTATCTCGGCAAATTTCTTGGCGTCACTCTCGGCGCAACATACAGCTTTGGCCGTGATGCAGCGGGTCCTGCGGGACCCGCTGCGACCAACTGTGGAGGACAGGTGGCGGGCAACTTCGTTGCGTGCCGGCAATACACCGCGTTGCTCGCTTATGATTCGGCGAGCTTCGGTGTCGCCGCGTCGTACGACGTGGCGCGCGGCGGCGCGGGCGCTTCCGCGCCGCTCAACAACAGCGCGTACACCGATACGCACAACATCGTCGACGGCTACGTGATTTTAGGCCCGACCAAGATCGGCGTGGGCTGGGTCAGGAACAACGTGGCAGCCGCGACGCATTTGCAGACAGATATTTTCTTCGCGGGGGCGACGTACTATCTCTCACCGGCGCTTTCCTTCGACGCCGAAGGCGTACGTAATCTGCAACGCGGGCCGGCGGGAAAGAATGACTCGAGCGCGACGTTGCTGGTCGGACGCGTAAACTACCAGTTGTCGAAGCGCACGATGGTGTACACGTCGCTCGGGTACATGTTCAACAGTGCGCTGGCTGCCAACCCGGTTGCAGCGGGCGGCACTGTCGGGACCGGCATGAATCAGCTTGGTGTTACGGTCGGTCTCCAGCAAAAGTTCTGATATATCGTAACGATGCGGAAGTGTGTAATATTCACATAAATAAGTAGGATTACTGATAACTTGCGATTTTACCCATCTACCGAGAGTGACTGAGGAGCGTCAAGTTTGCGTCCGCAACGAGACATTGCGGACGCAATCCGTGATCAATGAAGAGTGTGATTGTCTGCCGCAGCGCACGCTTGACCAAGAGTTCCGGACGACCGGCGGGCGCAATCAATCGGACGATGCGTCACGCGTTTCTCGTTGGCGCACGCGTCGCGCCACGGTGAGCTTGCGGCTGATCGCGGGCACGTCCTCGCAACCGTCGACAAGGTTTGAATAGATCATCCGAAGGGTTTTGAGCGTGATTTCCAGTTCGCGGGCCGACACGCCCTTGACTGACATCCGTTCGATTTCCCACGCGCGCGGAGATAGTTCACTCACAATCTCAACCCCTTTGGGAGTCAGGGATAAGTGAAGGTTACGACGATCGGAGGGAGACGCGCTGCGGTGGATATATCCCTTGCACTCTAGTGCTCCAACAGCGCGGGACAAATATGATAGTTCGGAACCTGTATGACTTGCGAGGTCCGACAAGCTCTGGTGATCTTCGTGACGCAGTGCTGCAAGTACTCGCCAGCCCTGAAGGTTGATGTCGTAGGACTTGAGATCGTCGCCGAAGCGTGCCGCGATGATGCTCGCCGCGCGATTGAGCAGATATCCGATCGAATTGTCGAGGTCGTGATCGGGACGTTCCGCGGGCAGCGGCTGCGTGCGGGTGTGGCGCGCGGTGGAGTCGGAAGTGGTCATGAACGGGTTCGTCACTTGGGGGTGGGCGCAGCTGAATGATAGCTTATGCAACCATATAGAAGGATGTGACGCGCTCGAATTATTGCGAAAATTGTGGAGAGGGGCTGGAGAATGGGCTGCGCGACGTTGCGGCAACCAACGAAACCGTTCGAAGTCCGGTCCCTCCCCCAGCGATCCGGAGCGCCCCCGAGCTCCAGCGACCGCACCAGCGTAAGTCGCTGGATCACAAGCCCCAGCGGCCCCGAACGCCGCCCAATGGCCGTGTGCGACGTCCTTGCCGGTGGCCTCAAGGGCCGCTTTCCACCAAGCCCAACACCAGAAACGGATCAAACCGCGCCTTTATACGGCGCGTTTCGATCAATCGAACGCCAAGGCCGTACCGGCCGTCATCGCATCGATCACACCTTGAAGATCTCTGGCGCTTCTCCACGCACACGGTCCACGCGATGAGTGTATTCCCCGATACATAGTGATTATGCCATATGGTCTACTCATCACACCAGTTCGCAAAAAATCGAAGTTTCAGCTCTGTGCCAATGCTGGAGGAGACGACATGCAAACCGCCGAAGTAGAGCAGGTTGAACGATCGGCCATACGCAAGGTATCGATGCGTCTGGTGCCCTTTGTGGCGCTGATGTTCTTCATCAACTTCCTCGACCGGACCGCGATTTCCTTCGCCGGCCCGAACGGAATGACCAAGGACCTCGGGTTGAGCGCCGCGCAGTTCGGTCTCGCGGCGGGCGTTTTCTTCATCGGCTATATCGTGCTGGAGATTCCGAGCAACCTCGCGCTGCACAAGTTCGGCGCGCGCCGCTGGCTCGCGCGGATCATGGTGACGTGGGGTGTCGTCGCACTGCTCTTCACGTGGGTCAGCAGCATCCCAGGCCTTTATACGTTGCGCTTCCTGCTGGGCGTCGCCGAAGCGGGCTTCTTTCCCGGTGCGATCCTGTTCCTCAGCATGTGGGTGCCGGCCCGGCATCGCAGCCACATCCTTGCACTTTTCTATCTGGCGCAGCCGCTGACCATTGTCATTGGCGCTCCTGTCGCCGCCTTGTTGATCGACGCGCACGGCGCGTTCGGATTGTCAGGCTGGCGCATCATGTTCTTCGGCGTGGCCATCCCGGCAATCCTGGTCGGCGTGATCGCGTGGTTTTATCTTGCCGATCGCCCGTCGCAAGCGAAATGGCTTTCTCCGGCCGAGCAGGACTGGCTCACGGCGACGCTCGCGCAAGAAGAGCAGGCCAAAACTGCCTCGGCCCGGCCGCATACGCTGCGTCCCGGCGCCGCGCTGATGAGCGGCCGCGTCTGGATGTTCGCGCTGATGTACTTCGGCCTGATCTATGGCCTGTACGCGTTGGCGTTTTTCCTGCCGACAATCATCGGCGGCTTCGAGGCGCGCTTCGGCACGCATTTCAACGTCTTCCAGAAGGGGATGATCACCGCGATTCCCTACCTGCCGGCCGCACTGGCGCTCTTCCTCTGGAGCCGCAGCGCGACCAGGCGAGGCGTGCGCGCCTGGCATATCGGCGTTCCGGCGCTGATCGGTGCGGTGAGCATTCCGCTCGCGCTCTATATGAGCTCGCCGACAGCCAGCATCGCGGTCATCACGGTCACGGCCTGCGCGATCTTCTCCGCGCTGCCGAACTTCTGGGCGCTGCCTGCGCGTTTCCTCTCGGGCGCGGCGGCCGCGGCGGGCATCGCGCTGATCAATACGGTCGGCAACCTGGCGGGCTTCGTCGCGCCATACATCACGGGCCTTCTCAAGGACTCGACAGGTTCTTACCAGGCGCCGATGTTCATAGTGGGGGCGTTCATGCTGATGTCGGCCGTGCTCGCGTTCGCAGTCGGGGCGGGTGCTCGCCAAGCTAAAGAGGAGTCCGTTCCAATCGGTCTTCAACCGCGCTCGCATATCGAATAGTCGGCTCGCGATCGCCGTTGCATAAACTGTTTTCATGGAGAGATTGAAATGAAAGAGAAAATCGCCTTGTTCGGCGCAGGCGGAAAAATGGGCGTGCGCCTGAGCAGCAATCTGCTGAAGTCCGATTACCGCGTGGCGCACGTCGAGCCGGGCGCAGCCGGGCAAAAGCGCCTGAAGGATGAGCTGGACATTGAATGCGTATCTGCCGACGCGGCGCTGGATGGCGCCGACGTCGTGATTCTCGCGGTGCCCGACACGCTGATCGGCAAGCTGAGCCACGAACTCTCGCCCAAGCTCAAGCCCGGCACGATGGTGATGACACTCGACGCCGCCGCGCCTTTCGCGGGCCACCTGCCGGATCGGCCTGACCTGACGTATTTCGTCGCCCATCCGTGCCATCCGCTGATCTTCAACGACGAAACCGACTCGAAGGCACGCCGCGATTTTTTCGGTGGCGCCTATGCGAAGCAGTCCATCACCAGCGCGTTGATGCAGGGCCCGGACGAGGCGTTCGACCTGGGCGAAGCGGTGGCCAAGGTGATCTATCAGCCGATTTTGCGCTCGTACCGCCTGACGGTCGACCAGATGGCGATCCTCGAACCGGGACTCTCCGAGACGGTTTGCGCCACGCTGCTCTACGTGATGCGCGAGGCAATGGACGAGACGGTCAAGCGCGGCGTGCCCGAGCAAGCGGCACGCGACTTCCTGCTCGGTCACATGAACATCCTTGGCGCGGTGATCTTCAACGAGATTCCCGGCGCGTTCTCCGATGCGTGTAACAAGGCGATCGAATTTGGCAAGCCGCGGCTGATGCGCGACGACTGGAAGAATGTGTTCGATCGCGACGAGATCGCCGAAAGCATCCGGCGTATCACTTGATTCATGCGGCGGGCGGGGGCGTCTTTGGTAACCCGGCGGAGTCGCGGAGGGTATTGATTCGCTATCCGAAGCATAAGTAAGCGCGCGATCGACGCCTTGCCGCTCGAACAACAGGCCTAACGCGACACCGCAATGAAGACCGCACTGGAGTTCTCGAAATGAGCGCGACGGCAACGAATGAATGGCCTGCCGGGTTGCTGCTGACCTATTACGGCGACGATTTCACCGGCTCGACCGACGCCATGGAAGCGATGACCGCCGCCGGCGTGCCGACGTTGCTCTGCCTCGACACGCCGACCCCGGAGCTGCTGGCGCGCTTTCCCGAAGTGCGCTGCGTGGGGCTCGCCGGTTCGTCGCGCGGGCGCGGCCCGCAGTGGATGGACGATGCATTGCCCGGCGCATTCGCGAGTCTCGCCGCGCTAGGCGCGCCGATCCTGCAATACAAGATTTGTTCGACGTTCGATTCGTCGCCGGAGATGGGTTCCATCGGCCGCGCGATCGACCTGGGCGTAAAGGCCATGCCTGGACAATGGTCACCGATGATCGTTGGCGCACCGCGCCTGAAACGCTACCAGGCGTTCGGCAACCTGTTTGCCGCGGTGGATGGAGCAGGCTATCGCCTCGACCGTCACCCTACGATGTCGCGCCATCCGGTTACGCCGATGAACGAAGCCGACCTGCGCGTGCATTTGCGCCGGCAGACAGCACGGCGCATCGAGCTGATCGATATGGTGCAGCTACGCGGTCCAGACACGGCGGCGAACTGTCATGCCTTGTGGGGCGACGATACGCCGGTCGTCATGATCGACGTGCTCGACGAAGAGACACTTGCAGCGGCGGGAAAGCTTGTATGGGAGCAACGCGGCGAGGGGGTGTTCAGCGCGTCGTCGTCCGGGCTGCAATATGCGCTTGCTGCGTACTGGCGCTCACAGGGTCAATTGCCGCAAACGCCGAGCCTTCCCGTAGCGAAACCCGTTCAGGCCATTGCGGCCGTCAGCGGCAGTTGTTCACCCGCCACTGCGGCGCAGATCCGCTGGGCGCGCGCGAACGGGTTTTGCATCGAGCGGCTCGACTTGCAGCGCGCGCTCGACAGGCAGGCATGCGAGGCCGAGGTCGAGCGAGCCGTCGGCATCGCGGCCAACGCAATTGGGCGAGGCCAGAGCGTGGTTGTGCATAGCGCGGAAGGTCCCGACGATCCCGCTGTTCTCGAATTCGATACCACCGCGCGGCAAGCGGGCCTGACCCGCCCCGACGCCGCACGCCGCGTTGGTGAAGCGCTCGCCGAGATCATGCGGCGCTTGCTCGACCGGGTCGAGTTGCCGCGCGTTGTCGTGGCGGGCGGCGACAGTTCCGGCGAAGTCGCCAGCGCGCTCGGTATCTCTGCGCTGAGCGTGGCCGCCGGCCTCGCGCCGGGGTCGCCGCTGTGCCGGGCGTGGTCGGACCTGCCGCGCCGCGACGGGCTTGAGATCGTGTTGAAGGGCGGGCAGATCGGCGAGGCATCGTTCTTCGCCTCGGTGCGTGCCGGGGCGCTGGTCTTCTGACAATTCCGGCTGCCGATGCGCGTCTTTCAGCGATCAGGAGTCTCGTGGTAAGGTCATCAGACCATCTTCGTTAGCGCAAACCACACTATGGCTGAGATCATTCAGCGCCGAAAGCTTTACCAGGAAGTCCTCGACCGTCTGATGGACCGAATTCGCTCGGGCGAAATCGCGCCCGGCGCGCAGCTTCCGTCCGAGCGTGAACTGATGGAAATCTACGGCGTCGGCCGTCCGGCGATCCGCGAGGCGCTGCAAACGCTGGAGCGTTCAGGCATCGTCGAAATTGTGCATGGAGAGCGCGCACGTGTCGTTGTACCGACGGCGGAGCGCCTGATCGCACAGATCGCAGGCGGGGCCATGCACCTGCTGCGCACGCAGCCGGACATGCTGGAGCACCTGAAGTCCGCGCGCATGTTCCTTGAAACCGGAACCGCGCGCATGGCGGCCGAGAACGCCACTGAGGAAGACGTTGCGCGCCTGCAGTTGCGGGTCGCGCAGCAACGCGCGTCGATGGTCAATCTCGAAGAGTTCATCGAACGCGACATGATGTTTCATCGTGAGATCGCGCATATCAGCGGCAATCCGATTTTTCCGTCGATCGTCGAGTCGCTCTTTCGCTGGGCGGGCGAGTATTACCGGCCGCTCGTGCGCGCGCCGGGCGCCGAAGATCTGACGCTCGCCGAGCACCAGAGGATTGTCGATGCGATCGGACGCCACGACGGCGATGGCGCCGCCGAAGCAATGCGCGCTCATCTGAGCCGGGCCAACGAGCTTTACAAGACGCTGATCCGCACCTGACGCGGGCGTGCGGGATCCCCGGAACCGTCCGCCGCACGCGCATGCCTCATCGGGCGAATTGCGCCATCTGCACGAGACTCTCGTTCATTTCAGCCACGAGCCATTTTTCCAGGACGCTGACGTCGGATCGCGCACTCACATGCGGCGCGACCCACAGCACCAGGTCGCGCGGGCCACGCACGAATCCGAACGGCGCCACCAGCTTGCCGGACAGCAGGTCGTTGATGACCAGCATCTGCGGGACCAGTGCGATACCGAGCCCGCACACCGCCGCCTGAATCAGCAGGTAGAAATGCTCGTACATGCCGTGCTTGGCGCCATCCAGCGAATCGATGCCCGATGCCTCGAACCAGTCGTCCCATGCTTGCGGGCGCGTGTGTGTCGAGAGCGATTGCGCGCGTTCCAGATCCATCGGAGACTTCAGCAGCAGGGACTCGGCATAGGCGGGCGAGCACACCGGCCCGATCCATTCGGCGATGAGATTGCGCGTGATGGCGTCCTTCGGCGGCTCGATGGTGCTGTTGCGGATGGCGACGCTGATCTTGTCGCGCACGAAGTCGATCTGGTCGTAGTTCATGTTGAACTTCAGTTCGGTATGCGGATAGCGTTGGTGAAATCCGGCGATGCGCGGAATCAGCCAGTACATCATGATCGATGCCGAACACGAAAGCGTCAGAGGCTCGGGCTTGAGCTGCTCGATGCTCGCCTCGATGAGGCTGAACGCCGTCGATAGACCCTCCGCGAGCCGCAAGCCTTCAGGCGTCGGGTCCGACGACTGGGCCAAACGCTGCAGCAATGTCACGCCGAGCAGTTGTTCGAGGGATTTGACCTGCCGGCTGATCGCGCCATGGGTGACGCACAGTTCCTGCGCCGCGAGCGTCATGCTGCGCAGGCGCGCAGCGGCTTCGAATGCGCGCAGCGCGTTCAGGGAAGGACGGGGAGTATGCATTCATTGTTCCTTGAAAAACCTCACGCCGTTCGACGGATGCTGACGTGAACTCACTACATCCACGTGTGAGATTTAATCACATCTCAGCGAGAACAAATCGATTGTGACGGCTGGTGCGACTCAGTAGAGTGAGTTTCAAACAAGTCAAAAAAATCACAACGACCGTCATGAGCGCATTGCAGCGCCCAGGCGGAAAAATATCCGGAGACAAACATGAAACCGCTTACCCTCATCGCCGCTCTCGGCGTGCTGGTCCTCGCTCGTCCCGCATTCGCCTCGCCCGACAAACCCGTCATCGCACTTGCGAACGCCTACTACGGCAACACCTGGCGCCATCAAATGGTCGATGCCTTCGATGCCGCCGCCAAACAGGCGAAGGCGGACGGCAAGATCGCCGACTATGTGGTGGTCAACGGCGACGGATCGGTCGCCCAGCAGAACAGCCAGATTGCCGAACTGATCCTGAAGAAGGTCGATGCCATTGCCGTGGACGCCGCTTCCGAGACGGCCCTGAACGGCATCATCCAGAAAGCCTGCCAGGCAGGAATCAAGGTCGTGTCCTTCGATTCGGTGGCGAGCGCGCCTTGCAACTACCAGCTCAATTTCGATTTCACCGGCTACAAGAAGCAGGAAGCCGAATGGGTGATGAAGAAAATCGGCGGCAAGGGCAACGTCATTCAGGTGCGCGGCGTGAAGGGCTCGGCGCCCGACAACGACATGTACAACGCGCAGCTTGCTGTCCTCAAGCAGTATCCGGACGTGAAGGTCGTCGCAACGGTCTATGGACAGGCGACCGCGTCGGTGGCGCAATCGGCCGTCGCCAACGTGCTGCCGAGCTTGCCGCGCGTCGACGCCGTGCTGGGGCAGGGCGGCAGCGACGACTATGGCATTGCGCAGGCCTTCGAACAATTCGGCGGCCAGTATCGCGACAAGATGCCCGTGATCGAGGGCGGCGGCAGCACCGACTTCATCAAATGGTGGGGCGAGCAGACCAAAAAGAACGGCTATACGACGATCTCGATGAACACCACGCCGGGCATCGGCGAGGCGGCGTTCTACCTGAGCCTGGCGCTGGTCAAGGGTGCGCAGCCGCCGAAGAAAATGATCATGCCGGTTGCGACCGTGACACAGGAAAACCTGAAGGACTATCTTGACCGGCCGTCGGGCATGATCGTCAGCCCGACCTACACGCAGGTCTGGGTCGACAAGAACTTGCTGGCGTCCAAGTAGCGCACGGAGCCCGCAATGAACCGCGACAATACGCTGGAACTGCAGGGCCGCGCACGGCTCGTCGTGTCGGCGCGCAATCTCACCAAGGTCTACGGGCCGACCCGTGCGAACGACGACGTGTCTCTTGCGGTGGCATGCGGCGACGTGATCGGTCTCGTTGGCGGCAATGGCGCGGGCAAGAGCACGCTGATGCGCATGCTCTGCGGCGTCACGCCACCCGATACCGGGACGATCGACTTCGGCGATGGCGTCGGTATTGCAGCGGCGTACGACACGGGCGAGGCGCAAAGGCGCGGTATCCGGATCGTCCATCAGGAGCTCTCTTTGTGCGCGAACCTGTCGGTCGCGGAGAATTTTTTCCTCGAGGCGCCGCAAGGGGCGCGAGCGTGGCCCGGTTGGCGCAAGGCGTATCGGGTGCGGGCTAACGAGGCGCTCGACGCTGTTTTCCCGGATCACGGCATCGACGTCGACGCCGAAGCGGGACGGCTTCCAATCGGCGAGCGCCAGATGGTGGAGATCGCGCGCGCAGTGGCCACGCCGGGCGTGCGCCTCGTGATCCTCGATGAACCGACATCGTCGCTCGGCCTCGAACGCAGCCGGCAATTGCGCGCATACATTCACGCGAAGGCGGCGACGGGCCTCGCGTTCATTTTCATCAGCCACAAGCTGCACGAGATCATCGACGTCGCCACGCGCGTCGTCCTGCTGCGAAACGGCCGCCTCGAATGGGCGGGCCCGGCTGCCGACGCGTCGGTCGCGGTGCTGGTGAAGTTGATGGGCGGCGACGCGGCTGTGCTGCGCGAAGCGGCGCAGGAACATCGCGGCGCGCCGGGGGACGTCTGCCTGACCTTGCGGGGAGGCGTGGCGGGCAGTGCGCAGCCGATCGAACTGCGCGCCGGCCAGATCGTAGGGCTTGCCGGCCTGGAGGGCAGCGGGCAAAAAGAGCTTCTGCATCAGATCTTTGCCCCGGGCACACGTGGTGCAACGCATATCGAACGCAAGGGCGCAGCCAGCTTCGTTTCAGGGGACCGGCAGCGCGAGGGAGTCTTCCCCTTGTGGAGCGTGCTCTCCAATATCTCACTCGGAAGCTTCGGTTGCGGCTCGCCGTTTCGCGCCGTAACGAGATCTGCGGAACTGGCGGTCTCCAGGATGCCGGCGCAACGGCTCAGGCTCGATGAGAGCCGGCTGGCATCGGGCATTCTCGAGCTGAGCGGCGGCAATCAGCAAAAGGCGCTGATGGCGCGGGCGCTGGTGTCCGAGGCGCCCATCGTCCTGCTCGACGATCCGACGCGGGGTGTCGACGTCGCCGCGAAGCGCGATTTCTACAAGATCGTCGCCGACGTGGCGCGCGCCGGCCGGCTCGTCGTGTGGCACTCCACGGAAGACCTCGAATTCCTCGAATGCGACCGCGTGCTGGTCTTTGCCGGCGGCCGTGTCGTGCGCGAGCTGGACCGCGATCAAATCAGCGAGCAGACGATTGTCGATGCATCGTTCGTGCAGCCGGGCAGCGCCTCTGCCGACGCCGATACCGTCCGTAAGGGCACGGGCAGGCTTGGCCGGCGCGTCGTCCAGATGGCTCCATTCGTCAGCCTGGCGCTCGTGTTCGCCGCGATGATGATCGCCAATCCGGCGACCGGTTCGGTGTTCGGCCTCGACCTGCTGCTCGGGCCCGCGTTGCCGCTCGTGCTGGTCGCGCTCGGCCAGATGTTCGTGGTGGGCGGCAGCGAAATCGATCTTGGCGCGGGCGCGTTCGCCGGCCTGGTCAATGTGCTCAGCGCGACGTTGCTGTTCCAGCAACCGGCGCTCGGAGTGTTCAGCCTCGTCTGTGCACTGGCGTGCTATAGCTCGCTCGGATGGCTGATCCAGACGCGCCGGATTCCGGCGATCGTGATTACGCTCGGCGCGTCGTTTATCTGGATGGGGATCGGGCACACGCTGCAGCCAACGCCCGGCGGCGCCAGTCCCGAATGGCTGTCGGCATTGTTCAACTGGTCGATCCCGGGCGTGCCGACGTCTCTCGTCTTGATCGTGCTGGCCGGCGCCGTGGCATGGATGCTTGACCGCACACCGCTCGGCGTCACGTTGCGTGCGTTCGGGAACAACCCGTCAGCAATGACACGCGCCGGCTGGTCCGCGAACCGCCATGCGGCCATTCGATACGCGCTCGCGGGAACGTTCATCCTCGTGGCCGGACTTGCATTGACCGCGATCAACACCGCAAGCGACATCAATTCCGGCGGGAGCTACACCTTGCTCGGCGTGGCCGGTGTCGTGATCGGCGGGTGCAGTCTGCTTGGCGGATTGATCTCGCCGCTGGGCGTAGTGGCGGGCGCCGTGGCGCTTTCATTGATCGGCGCCCTGCTGGGCATGCTCAATGTGAGCTCCGACTTCAATGCCGCCGTACAGGGCGTGTTGCTGCTCGTGATCCTCGCGCTGCGCGCCGTTGTCATTCGAAAGGGGAGCGAAGAATGAACCGTCCAACTTCTGCAGTGCTCTCGAACTGGAGCAGGCGCAATCGCTGGATGTGGGCAGCGCTGGGCGTCGTCCTGCTGTGGGTGAGCCTGTCGCTCGTCACAAGCAGCTTCAGTCTCAGCTCGCTCTCGGGCGTCGCGGTGTCGAGTTCGTTCCTGACGCTGTGCGCGCTCGGCCAGATGGCGGTCGTCACCACCGGGCGCGGCAATATCGATCTGTCGATCGCCAGCGTCATGACGCTGAGCGCATATCTTGCGCTGATCGTGATGGGCGGCAGCGACGGGCGGCTCGTGCAGGGCATCGCGGCGACGCTCGCGATGGGTCTGGTCGTTGGTTCTATCAATGCGATGCTGGTCGTGCTGTGCCGGATCCCGGCGATCATCGCTACGCTTGCGACCGGCTACATTCTCGCGACGGCAACCCTGCTTGCGAATCGCGCGATTCCCGGCTTCAAGGTGGCGCCTGCCGTGCATTACGTCGCGACGGGCCGTGTTGGCCCAGTGCCCGTCATTGTGATGGTCGCGGTCGTGGTCACGGGCCTGTTTTCGCTGCTGCTGCGCTACACGGCTTACGGGCGCATGCTGTCAGCGGTGGGGCAGAACGCGCGCGCGGCGCGGCTTGCCGGCGTTCGGGCATCGCTCGTCACGTCCAGCGCGTTTGTCACCAGTTCCGTGCTCGCCGCTTTTTCGGGGCTGGTGCTCGGCGCGTATGTCGGCGGCGCGTTTCTTGAAATGGGCCAGCCGTATCTGCTGCAATCACTGGGTGCAGTGGTGCTTGGCGGCACGTTGATCGCAGGCGGCGCCGCAACGCCGCTCGGCACGCTCTGCGGCAGCATGCTGCTGGTGCTTGTGGTGACCACGATGCAGATCGCAGGACTTCCGCCGGGCGTGCAGGACGTCGTCCAGGGACTCGTGATCATCACGGTGCTCGCGCTCGCCGGCGGTGGCGCCGTTCGCCGGGCGATACGCGCTCGGCCGCCAATGCCTCCTGGCGGCGTCGCGGTGAGAGCGGCGAGCGATTGAGGTCGCCTGATGTCGAAGCTGACGTTTTCCATGCCTGCATCGCTCGAAACGCTCTCAGCGGCAGCCGAACATTGTCTTTACCATTTTTGGAGCACGCAGTGACCGAACGAATCCACGCCACCTACTGGCTTGAAACCGGAGTCGATCCGCAGCTTGCTGCGGACGTGATCGCGGGGGAGCAATCGAGCGGGACCTTTGTCGCGTTGCCCAATGAGACGCCGGAATTGAAGGCGCGCTCGGGCGCGCGCGTCGAGCGGCTCGAGGTGCTCGACAGGGTCGGCAAGCCGAGCCTGGCCGGCGGTATCGAGTCGAAGGTTTATACGCAATGCGCGCTCGAACTGTCGTGGCCGATCGAGAACATGGGGCCGTCTCTGCCGAACCTGATGTCGACCATAGCGGGCAACCTGTTCGAGTTGCGCCAGGTATCGGGCTTGCGGCTGACGGGGCTAAGGCTGCCGCCGTCGTTCGCCGCAGCCTACCCGGGTCCGGCGTTCGGCATCGAGGGCACGCGCAAGCTGGCCGGTGTCGATCATGGTCCGCTGATCGGCACGATCATCAAGCCGAGTGTCGGACTCTCGGCTGAAGAAACCGCACAGCAGGTGCGTGAGCTGGTGGCGGGTGGCATCGACTTCATCAAGGATGACGAGCTGCAAGGCGATGGCCCGCATTGTCCGTTCGACGAGCGCGTGCGCGCGGTGATGCGCGTGGTAAATGAACACGCCGAGCGCACCGGCAAGAAGGCGATGGTCGCGTTCAACGTGACGGGCGATCTCGACCAGATGAAACGGCGTCACGATCTCGTGCTGGCTGAGGGGGGCACCTGCGTAATGGCGGTGCTCAATTCGATTGGCCTTGTGGGTATGCACGAATTGCGGCGCCACAGCCAGTTGCCGATCCACGCGCATCGCGCAGGCTGGGGGTATCTGTCGCGCAGTGCGGAGCTTGGCTGGGACTACGCGCCGTGGCAGATGCTCTGGCGCCTGGCGGGCGCCGATCATTTGCATGTGAACGGCCTGCGCAACAAGTTCAGCGAACCCGACGACAGCGTGATCGCCGCGGCGCGCGCGGTGCTTGCGCCGGTGATGCCGCAAGCGCCTATGCATGCGATGCCGGTTTTCAGCTCCGGACAAACCGGCCTGCAGGCCGCGGATACCTACGCGGCGATCGGTTGTGCGGACCTGATTCATACGGCGGGCGGCGGCATTTTCGGTCATCCGGGCGGAGTTGCAGCGGGCGTGGAGGCGCTGCGCGAAGCATGGGTGGCCGCGATCGAAGGCGTCCCGCTCGAACAACAGGCCGAGCGCAACGCTGCATTGAAGACTGCATTGGAGTTCTGGAAATGACGTGCAGAGGGATGAGTGCAAGTGAAAAGCTCAGGGGAGCGCTGATCGGTTGTGGCTTTTTCTCGAGGAACCATCTGCACGCCTGGAGGGATATCCAGGGGGTCGAGATTGTCGCGCTTTGCGATACGGATAGCGAACGATTAAACGGGACTGCCAAGGATTTCGCTATCGAGCGCATTTACTCCGACGCGTCCAGGATGATCGCCGAGGAACGCCCCGATTTTGTGGATATCGCGACAACGGTGGGTAGTCACAGGCCCCTGGTCGAGATGGCCGCGCGCGCCGGAATTCCGGTAATTTGTCAGAAGCCCTTCGCTTCGACGCTGGACGATGCAAAAGCGATGGTCGACGCCTGTAAAAAGGCGAATGTGCCGCTCATGATCCATGAAAACTTCCGCTGGCAACCGGCGATCCAGGCAGTCGGCAGCGCCCTGGAAAGCGGGGTGATCGGGACACCGTTTTGGGGCAGGGTGTCGTTTCGATCGGCGTTCAATGTTTTCTCGGGGCAGCCTTATCTGGCGGAAGGCGAGCGCTTCATTGCCGAGGATCTGGGGATCCACATTCTGGATGTCGCCCGGTTTCTTTTCGGCGATGTACGCCGGCTAACCGCGTCGACAACCCGGGTCAACCCGTCCATAAAAGGCGAAGACGTCGCGACCATGTTGCTGAACCATGCGTCGGGAGTCACATGCATCGTCGACTGCAGTTATGCCACGCATCTGCCGCAGGAACTGTTTCCCCAGACGTTGATTGAAGTGGACGGTAGCGCCGGTACGTTGCGCCTTTTATCGGACTACCGCTTGCAGCTTCATACCCGCGAGGGCACGTCTGTCGACACGGTCGCGATGCCGGCGCTGAGCTGGATCAGCAGTCCGTGGCAAGCAATCCAGAGCAGCGTCCATGCAATTCAGGGGCACTGGGTCGACTGCCTTCGAGACGGCCGCGAGCCCGTGACCAGCGGCCGCGACAACCTTCAGACACTGGCGCTGGTCGAGGCAACTTATGCGTCGGCTCAACTGCAGAAAGCGATTGAAATCGATGCCTTGTTGAAGACGGATTCATGATGAACGCACAGGTGTTGAGCGACCACGAAGCCTGCTACGGCACCACGCAAAGCCAACCGGCCGCGAGCACGTACACGGTCGGTCGTTGGTCGCTGGATGTGGTGGAGGGCGCGTTGCGCGACATTCGCTTTGACGGCGTTGAAATCATCCGCGCCGTCACCTTCGTTGTTCGGGACGAGGATTGGGGTACCTGTCGTCCATCCATTCATGATTTGAACGTCGGGGAATCGTCTTCTTCCTTTCAGCTGTCCTATTCGGCGGTCTGTACCAACCCGCGTGCTGACTCGCTGTCGTATGAGGTCAACATCAACTGCAGTGCTAAGGGTTTGCTGACGTTTCACGCCAGATGGCGAACGAACGCCGATTTCCTGACCGCGCGCACGGGCTTCTGTGTTTTGCACCCGATAAATGAGGTTGCCGGCGCCGCCGCATCCGTGACTCACGGTGACGGTTCCGTCGAGCATTCGCGCTTTCCGTCATTGATTGATCCGTGGCAACCATTCAAGGACATTCGTGCGATCGAGCACCGGCTGCCAAGTGGTTTGTCTGTCCGGTGCACCTTGCTCGGCGACGTATTCGAAATGGAGGATCAGCGCAACTGGTCTGACGCGTCGTTCAAGACTTACTCACGGCCGCTGGAGTTGCCCTGGCCCTATGTCATGAGCGCCGGGACTACGAGTGAACAAGCCGTCACCATCGAGGTCGTCAGGCAATTGAACGAGCGCATCCCGACGTTGGCCACATTCGACGCAGCATCCCCGGTTCAGCTTGACGTCGCCGTTTCAGATGAGCAAATGCCCATGCTTGGGGTCGCAATCGCGGCAGATGAAGTCGAGCGCGCGCTCAATAATCTGTTGCAACTTGCCGAGCTTGCGCCACAGCGGCTGCTGCTGCAGTTCGATCCTGCGGCCGGCCATGGGCTGGACGAACTCGTATCTTTCGCCACGCTTCAGCGCCAATTGAGCATTCCCGCGACGCTCGAATGCGTCGTGGCCGGTATCGGCGAACCGCGTGAAGAGTTATCGCGCGTAGCATCGATGCTTGCTGACGCAGACTTGACGCTCGCGGGGATATTTGCGACTCCCTCTGTGCATCGCCTGTCCGATCCGCCGGGGAGCGTTCCACGCCGTAGCCCACCTATGGACCAGTTGTATCTGGAAGCGAGACGACTGTTTCCGGGCCTCCGCCTGGGTGGCGGTGTTTATAGTTATTTCACGGAGTTGAATAGAAAACGTCCCCCTTTTGAGCTGGTCGACTGGGTCGCACACGCTACCTGCCCGATCGTTCACGCTGCTGACGACCGCAGCGTGATGGAAACACTTGAGGCCATTCCTCATATCACGCGGTCCTGCCGTACGTTGATAGGTGACAAACCTTATTCGATCGGCCCGATATCAATCGGGATGCGACAAAACCCCTATGGTTCGCGCACCATGCCCAATCCGGATCGCGAGCGCATCGCAATGGCGGGTGACGATCCACGTGACCATGCCCTGTTCGGTGCCGCGTGGCTTGCGGGATACGTCGCTGCGCTGTGCGGTTCAAACATTGAATGCCTCACTTTGGGCGGATTCACGGGGCCACGTGGTTTGATCGGCGCAGCGGGACAACGCTATCCCGTCTTTAATGTTGCTCAGCAGATTGCGAATCGCGCGGGAAAACGAAGACTGATATGCACATCAAATCGGCCTGACCGCGTCGTGGCTTTTGGATCGGTTGATGGAGACGGTGACGCAAGCATACTCGTCGCGAACCTTACCGAGCGTCCGCAGTCAGTCGGCCTGACCGGGCTTGAGCCATTGTCTGTCGCACCGTTCGAATGTCGCGAAATAGCGATCCCAGGGTAAGAAAACAATTGAATCAATAACGCCCGACGCGGTGGAGTCACGCGTTCACACCGCGATTCATGCAGGAATGTCCCGCACCACTTCGGTCAACTTGCCGGAACTGATTTCATAGAAGAAGCCGTAGAGCTTGACGTGCTTCGGCACGGCCGGGCTCGAGCGAAGCAACTTGATGTCATAGTTAAGCGACTCCTCGAAATCCATGATGGCGAGGCTATCGTGATCGAACAGCTTGGAGATATCGGCGTGATGATGATCGTGAAACTCCTCGACGATCAGCTCCGGCGTCAGGGTCGTCGTACCGCAGAACGAATGGTGAACTACCACGACTTTTTGCACATCGAATAGGTAGTCCATTGCCGCCACGGACGCCAGAGCGAAGGCGGCGCGTCCACCAGCGTTGGTCGCGGCAAACAGTGTTCGCGTGGATCCGACTCGGGTGCCATTTTCGTCGGTGATGATTTCTCCCGGGTAGACCTCGTCCCCGAAATAGTCGGCGACGGCCTGCGGGATTTCGACTGCCCGAGGATCAAGGCAGTGAATCACAAGCGTCTTCATCGGGATGGCCTGGTTCGCGCCCTCGAAGGTCTTCATATCGAACCCGGGTAGGTTCCTGTACTCGTAGTCGCTAAACTTGCCCATTTTCTTGCTCCGTTGGTGTGCAACCAGGGCATGGAACATCGCCGCTGTCAGTTACTTGCGAATCCGTCACTTTCAGGGCGTCTTTTCCTCAGACTCGCGGGCGACTGAAGGGGAAGCGGCGACTGTCGCACAGTCGCCCGTGGTTGTTCGCTAGCGATAGCTGGACTATCCATTCGTCCCTGTGACAACTTCTTTCAGTTCCCCCGTTGCGAGATTCAGAACGAAGCCGCGAATGACGATTTCTGACGGCACCCACGGATGAGACCGGAGCTTCAACATCTGCTTCTTCGTTGCTTCATTGACGTCGGTATAGAAGTGGAATTTTGCGGGAGTCACTGCCAACACCCCGGTGCGTTCGTGAAGATGCTTCTCGAACGACTCGTCCGTAAACATCTCGCTGCCGCAGCCCGTGTGGCCGACAATCATGATTTCCTTCACGCCCAGAACGTGAATCGAAAACATGAGCGACCGTACGACATCCTCGGTGACAGCTGTCCCAACATTCCGAATCAGGTCCGCATCAGCGGGTTTGATATCAAAACGTTCCAGCAGTCCATTCATACGAGGGTCCATGCACGTGATGATCGCGACCTTCGGAGCGGGCTTATCCGCCAACGATGGATCGTGGTGCTTTGCACTTGCCTGACTTGAAACGATTGCGTCATCGATCAGACTCATTTGGATGCTCCTTCTGTGCGCTATACGATCGAAATCTTCGATTTCGTCAAAGCGCGGTTTGTCGGCACTCGTTGAAAAACTGTCCGCGAAAGGGGGCAGCGGCCGAAAGATTGGCTCTTGACCGTTGATAACCGCACCTTTCGCTCAAAAAAATACCTTTCTATTTTTAAACGTTCGTAATCCTATATAAAGCATATAAATCTGTTTGAATGCTTTGGTCGGTTCCTGGTCAGCATTGCTCCGGCAACCGCCGAACGCGCTCCAGACGTCTCAGTCGTATTCCGGGATGCTTTGGATTCTGCGCGCGTTTCGACGCTAAAACATCATGTCCCGTGGCAATTCAATTATTCCCATCACTCAACCATGCGTCGGCCCTGCACGCGCGTACGGTCAAGGCGTTCCACGCTTGGCCGAACTGCTGAACCAATCCGGCTTCAAATTTAAAGTTTTTTTTCGTGAACACTTAACGGATATTAAATCGCGCGCGGTTCGACCTTGCGATTCGGGCAGTTCAAATGTTTGCTTGACGCTGCTGCGCTTCCACCTTGAAAACGCCTCGAATTAAAGCTAGTGTGATGAGGCCTTCGGGCCTGCCTGCATCTTTTCGCCTACAAGGTTCGTTCTCACAGTGCCGGACTATATTGACGGTGGGCAAATAGATGTCGAGCCGGGCCAGACAGTGGTTCCACACGGCCCGATCGCTAACTCGCCATCACCTGAGTGCGCGCGGAGCACAAGACATAACGGTTTGACATTACGCGACTGTGTGGTTGCCTGCGGAGAGGAAACATGGCTCGACTGCTATCGGTGAACGTCGGACTTCCACGCGACATGGAGTGGAAGGGCCGCACCGTGTACACCGGGATCTGGAAGACGCCGCTGCAAGGCCGTTGCCGGGCGAGGCGATTGAACCTGGAGGGAGACGGGCAAGGCGATCTGGCGGGTCACGGGGGCGAGCATCGAGCCGTCTTCGTCTACCAGATTGAATCGTATCGTTATTGGCAAGAGCAGTTGAGCAGGACCGACTTCACCTACGGACAGTTCGGCGAGAACTTTACGATTGAAGGCATGCCTGACCTGGATGTGTGCATAGGCGACCGCTACAGGATCGGAAGCGGGCTGTTCGAGGTCACTCAGCCTCGTGTCACCTGTTATCGTGTAGGCATCCGAATGAATGAGCCCCGGATGCCGGCATTACTCACGGCGAGCGGTCGGCCGGGGTTCTACTTTCGGGTCTTGCAAGAGGGCGAAGTGGGTGCCGGCGACGAGATCGTGAAGGTGGGAGGGGTCGATGAGCGAATGACCGTCGCCGAAATCAACGCCCTTTTGTATTCAAGCAATCATTCGCGCGATCAACTGGAGCGCGCATTGCGAATAGAGGCGCTTTCCTCCGGATGGCGCGGGTCGTTCGAGGCGTTGCTGCAGAGCTCCATGAACGGTGCGACGACGGGCAATGCCGGCCTTGCACCCGCAGGGGCCTCCTATCATGTTGCACCGGGCTTTCGACCGCTAAAGGTGACGGCGATCGAGCCGGAAGCTGCAGACGTCCTCTCGCTGACATTCACGAACACAGACGGACAACCACTGCAGGAGGCGCTTCCCGGCCAATACGTAGTGTTACGCCTCCAGCCGGTCGTGGGAGGCCCATCGCTTTTCCGCAGCTACTCGCTTTCGGGTCCACTTTCGACGCAAAGCTATCGGATCAGTGTGAAGATCGAGCCGCATGGTGCGGCGGGAACCTACCTGCGCCAGCATGTCCAGGCGGGCGACGTGCTCGATGTCAGCGCTCCACGCGGGAGTTTCGTTCTCAAGCCGGGAAACGGGCCGGTGGTGCTCCTTAGCGCGGGAATTGGCGCCACGCCCGTTCTGGCAATGCTGCACTCGCTGTCCGCGGCCCGGTCGACGAGAGAGGTCTTGTGGATGCATATGGCGCGCGACGGGGAACATCATCCGTTCGCTGCCGAAGCCTGCCGTCTCATGCTCGCGCTGAGCCATGGCCGCCGCCATATCTGCTATAGCGCGCCGGACTCGCGCGACAAGCTGAATGAGAATTTCGACGCGACCGGTCATCTGTCGCAAGCGATGCTCGATGAAGCGGGTGTCTCCCGAGAGGCGGACATCTATCTCTGCGGGCCACCGCGTTTCATGGCGGACATGAAAGAGGCGCTTGCGAACCTGGGTGTGCCGCCGCAACGGGTTCACGCCGAAATATTCAATGGGGGCGAGTCCTTGAATCCTGGCATCGTCAGCCGCTCGACACGCGCTCCGCATCCGCCCAAGGATGAGACGAACCAGGGTCCGCTGGTATCTTTTTCGCGCAGCGGCATCGCCGCACACTGGAATGCGTCGGCATACGGGAGCATTCTGGAGTTGGCCGAGGCGTGTGACGTTCCGGTCCGCTGGGCCTGCCGCGCCGGTGTATGTCACAAATGCGAGAGCGGACTGATCTCCGGGCCCATCGCGTACCAGCCTGATCCACTCGACCCGCCTCTTGAGGGAAATGTCCTGATCTGCTGCGCCTCGCCGCGGGGTGACGTGGTAATCGACATCTGAGCGGCGTCGCGAGTACGGGGAGGGCAGGCGCCCCTGCCGACGGCTATGCGCGAATCGAGTTTCACTCGCTGCATCCATCGCCCATCCAGCCAATGTTTTCATCAGACGGACACAAGAAGAGGCGAAAAAATGCAGCGTACCGTGAAAGGGCAATCCGGCCTTGACGGATGTACGCGGACTTCAATTGGTACGCGCAAAAGCAGAGTCAATTCCCCGCTGGAAGACAGCCTGAAAGCTATGTTGAAGACCACTCTGTGAAAATCGTCGCGCAGTTGCCACGTCCCCACTAACGGCGAGGTCGTCATACATTTCCGAAGACGCACATCCGGTTTGGAAGATCGCGGTCAATGACAAATAAATGAAAAATCGTTGTGGACTTCCAAAAAATAAATATCGGCTTACGAGTTGGGACAGGGTAGAAATCCTAAGACTTCGCAAAACGTCTGCCCCTTCAATCAAACTCCTTGAGCACACCATGAATAGAATCCTCAGCGTATCTTTGGCTTCTCTTGGCTTTGCCACCGCTTCGGCAGCTTACGCGCAAAGTTCCGTGACGCTGTACGGCATCATTGACGCCGGCCTGATGTACACGAACAACGTGTCGAAGAGCGGTTCGAGTGGCCCCTTGTTCCAGGCGACAAGCGGGAATATCAACGGGAGCCGCTTTGGTTTTCGTGGTGCAGAGGATCTCGGTGGTGGCCTGAAGGCTGTTTTCGTGCTCGAAAACGGCTTCAATGTTCAGTCCGGTAAGCTCGGCCAGGACGGCCGCGAGTTCGGTCGCCAAGCCTATGTCGGACTGGCGAGTAGTCAATATGGCGCGATCACGCTAGGTCGTCAGTATGACTCACTGGTCGACTTCGTTGCTCCATTGTCGGGAACCGCAGGTACGTTCGGCGATACAGGATTCGCACACCCGTTTGACAACGACAACCTGAACCACTCAGTGCGCATGAGCAACGCGGTGAAGTATATGAGCACCGATTACGCGGGGTTCAAGTTCGGCACTCTATATGCGTTCTCCAACTCCACCAATTTTTCTCAGAATCGCGCGTACAGCTTCGGGGCAAGCTACAGCTACGGGCCGTTGAATGCCGCAGCGGGCTATTTGCAGACGAATGGATCGAACAGCTCGACGAACACCGGTGGCGCGATCGACACGGCTGAATCAACTGCCAATGGCACGGGTGGTTTTCAAGTTGGCTCCAATCGAACCCGCATATTTGGCGGCGCCGTGAACTATGGGTTCGGTCCGGCACTCGTTGGGTTCGTTTATACGCACAGTCAATACGTAGGCTCCAACGCGTTCGGTTTGGTGAACGGCACGATGCGGTTCGACAATTACGAATTGAACGGCAAATACGGTTTGACGAGCGCGCTGAGCCTCGGGATCGCAGATACCTACACAGACGGGCACCTGTCTGGTGCGACGGCGTTTGGCGCTGACCCGAAGTTTAATCAGATCAATGCGCAAGTTGTGTATTCGTTCTCGAAACGCACGGATGTGTACGCGGAAGCGATGTACCAGCACGCGATCGGAAAGGACTTTGTCGCGTTCATCAATACCTCGGGTGGGGCTTCGTCGACAGCGAATCAAGTCGTGGGCACAGTCGGGATTCGTACCCGGTTCTAAGTTGATTGATGCGGCGGTTCTGCTATACAGACCGCCGATAGGGGCGCGGATGCCCAAACGGGTAACGGATTGCAGCGCATCTGGCCGCACTCATGCGAGTCGCTCAGGCAAGCGCGCCCCTAAGCATCGCGTATATTTTTGACAGCAAAGTGATCGTTGGCTTCGCTAGCGCCGCCCGGTACTTGTGGTTCGACCAAACCGGTCGGCGCTGAATTACCGTTCTATGCATCCAGGCGATGCAGGATGACCCGATCACCGGTCGCAGGGATCTCGAGCTGCTCGATGGCCCTCGATATACGCTTCCTCCCCAACTCAAAGGCGAGCATAAGTTGCTTGGCCGAGACATCCGCTGCTCCAAGGTATTCGCAAATCGCTTCAAACGGTATCGAGAAGGCACAATAGCCCCAGCCGAAGCCGTAGGCTGAGAACCAGATTGAAGCATCATAAGAAATAGATGCTGTGGTGATCCGAACTGGCTGGATATTCACTATTGACCTCTTCCCAGATGTGATCCGAAGCGCGATATTCGCACATTTCGCTTCAACGCTGAATTTTACTCGCCGGTCGGTTCGGGCCAGCTACGTCGGGAGGTTCGCTTGCTTTCATGGACGCCGCGTCCCGCAAGGCAGAGCGTTACGTCTGGGTGTCGCTACGATTGTTCACTCGGCGTGATCCACCAAAATGTTCGTAGTCCAAAGCAGGACGAATGAGCCTGCCTGAAGGGCGACCCCCGAGGACGCTCGTTTCGGGGTGGCCCGACCTCTTGGGTCCTCTTTAGCAGGGTGCTGAAAGTGACCGTCAGGTATTTGATAGATAAATGCAATCAATCCTTCATGGTGGTGCAGTCGCGCGGTGTGCCGCGGTGTGAGTCGCCGCCGCGCTCCAGGGCCCATGCATCCGGCTCATTGGCGCAAAATGGCACGACTCGTACGAGGGGCGATTTCGCTTACGGGTTCCCACCCATGAACGCAGGAGACAACCATGACTTTTGACGGTTCGGCCATCAAGGCGCTGTTGGACGATGCTGTTTCGAAGGGCGCTGTTCACGGCATTGCTGCGGTGGTAGTTGACCGCAGCGGCCCCCTGTTCCATCACGCGGCCGGCGAGGCTGGCCAGCATGCGATGTTCCGCAATGCCTCGATGACGAAGGCAGTTGCCACTACGGCGGCATTGCAGTTCGTCGAGAAGGGGCTTCTGAGCCTTGATGCCGCGGTCGAATCGATCTTGCCGGAGTTCGGTCAGTTGCAAGTGCTGGACGGCTTCGACGGCGACAAGCCACGCTTGCGCCCTCCTGCCAGCCACGCCACAGTGCGCCAACTGATGACTCACACGGCCGGCCTCAGCTACTTCTTCCTCAATGAAAAGTTGCTGCGCTACCACGACCTGACGGGCGAGCCTCATCCTCTCACGGGATTGAAACGCAGTCTCTCAGTGCCACTCGTCAATGATCCCGGCACTGTCTGGGAGTACGGCACCAACACCGATTGGCTAGGGCTCATTGTCGAGAAGCTGTCGGGACAGGGCTTGGGCAGCTACCTCAAGCAACATGTGTACGAGCCGCTGGGAATGAACGACACGACATTCGCACCCAGCGCCGAGCAGCGCGGCCGGCTGCTGCGCGTGATGCAGCGCCAGACCGACGGCACGCTCGCGCCTTCATCGCTCGACCTGCCGCCAACGTCCGAGTGGGACGCAGCCGGCCACGGGTCTTACGGGACCGCGCAGGACTACGGCCGCTTCGTGCAAGCATGGCTCAACGACGGCGCCGGCATTCTCGAACCGGCGACCGTGCGGTTGGCGCTGCAGAACTACCTCGGGCCAATCAGGCTCCCCGACCTGATGAAGTCCGCGATGCCCGAACTCACGAACGACGTGCCCGCAACGCCGGTGCCACAGGGCTGGGGTCTGGGTTTCCATCTCACGCTCGACGACGTGCCGGGCATGCGTAGCAACGGCACCGCCGATTGGGCCGGCGTCTTCAATTCGTACTATTGGATCGACCGTTCCAGGGGCGTGGGCGGCGTGCTGATGACACAACTGCTGCCCTTCTTCGACATGCCTGTCATCGAGACACTCATTGGCTTCGAGGCGGCGGTGTACCAGCAGGTGGGTGCGGCCGTACCGGCGGCATGACGCCCGGGCACGAGCAGTGAGATCGGGACCGAGCGCATGTGTGCTCAGCATGGTGCGGTCCAGTTCAACCTCGAGTGACTGCTTTCGGCCCGTCAGCTTCGGCTGGAGTTGACCCGGTTTCGTGGACACCTATTTTTGAGAACAGGAGGTCTCCATCATGCAGAGACATTGCACCCTGTACGCGGCGCAATTCCGGGCACGGATGGCCGGGCGTTGGACGGCTGCCATTTGTCATCGCGCCGCAGTCGCTGCCAACTCCGCTGCCAACGCATTACCCAACCAGACTCCTCACATAATTGATCGGTGCATGATCCGCGAGGTCGCGAACCACATTATTTCCCGTTTGCCACGCATATTCGCGCACAAAGTCGGCCCTCGCGGCCAGTTGGTCCGATAGAACGAACTCAGCGTCCGCCTGAGGCTGCAAAGCGCCACTTCGGTCTATGTAGGTCGATGGCCCCACATGAACGTAACCGCCCAGTTCCGGCGGCAGTTCCGTGACCACATCGCAGCAATCGACGAAGCGGGTGATATCGATTCCGTCGAGCGTTTCAACGAATGCCTGGTCGCCGATACGAGGCGATCCGATCGTGATCAGCTTGTCCGGCTTTACAGCGCTGGCAAGGAGCGTGGCGATGGCGGCGCCGAGACTGTGACCGGTCAATACGAGTTGCTTGCGTGCAGCCGAGTTAGTCGATAACCACTGCTTGACCGGTTCGAACACGCTTAGCGCCGCGCGCGCAAATCCCTCGTGTGCGTGCCCGCTGCTCAGCGGCCAGGCTGTCATGCTGACGTTCAGGTCAGTGCCAAGGTCGGTGAGCGAGTTCGGCTCGGTGCCGCGGAAGGCGATCAGCGCAAGGCTATCGGCGGATCTCCAGGCGCCGTAGCCCTGCGTGCCTGTCGGCGTATCGATGAAAGACACAAAGCCATTGAAACCCACCAGGGCGAGCGCGGCCTCCAGACTCGCCTGCTCCGCGCCGCCGTCTTCAAAATGGATATAGGCGAGCCGCGAGAGTTCGGCGCAAAGAGCAGGGAGCTCATAGTGCGCATCCGCCGTGAAAATGGTCGGTCGCAGCTGCGGACTGTAGAGCGCGTCGCGGCTTGCATCATAGGGAATGTCCGGCATGCGTCGCTCCTGTTGTCATGACGAGTGGCTCTACGCAGTACGATTGAAAGCTCAGGGCTTCGGATACACGGTCATGCCATCTTCGTTTACAAACGCTTCCGTCAAATCACCTTCATTCAAGGACAACAATACAAAGCCGTTCTTGACACGGCCCGTATAAGTCAGATCGCCCGCTGGATTGTTCTCGTACCAAAGAACGGCTGGATTCGCGTTCAGCCCTGAGGGTGCGCCGGCAGGAATTGCGCCATGACCGCAACAACGGGGATGGATCGTGCCTCGGTCCGAATAGACAACGCCGGCGTGCTGGTGGCCCCAGTACCACCACACTTCGCGGCCGGCAAAGAGAGGGGCGAGTTGTTTCCAGAGATCGACGGTCGTAGCACCGTCCGTAGACAGGCCGTTGTGATGAGTCAGCAGAATGACTTTCTGATTGGCTGCGTTGTTGAGAAGGCTGGTTACATAAGCGCATTGGCCCGGATCGAGATTGCCGTTCTGATAGAGGTTGATCTCATCCGCGTGATAGGCCGTATCGAGTCCAATAACAAGCCAATCCTGGTTTTGCAACGCGAAGTAGCTGTTCGATCCCTGGGCACTGAACTGCGGGTCTCCGAGCGTCTTGCCGAAATAGCCCTGCGCGCCCGAATACATCTCGTGATTAGCGTTAAGTGCAAAACTTGCTTGCCCGCCTGCGGGCCACAAGCCAAGAAAATTCTGCTGTTCTTCGCCCTGCGTGCCGGCGTAATACACATCACCCAGGTGAACGGTGTAGTCAGGCCGGAGGTTGTTGATCTCGTCCTTCACTTTCCCAGCGCTGCTTGGTTGCCCGTCCGTCCTGTAAGTAATCCCAGTGCCCCAATCACCCGCAATGGCGATAGTCACGGCGCTGCCCATTGCCATGACCGGCGGTGGGTTTGTCGGGAAGGGCGCCTTTTGCGCGGGGGGAAAATGCTCGAGCCAGCATATCGCCGCCTCGGTCCATGCAACATCCAGCGACTCATATTTAAGCGTTCCCACCAGATCACCTTCGCTCGTTACGCTGCTCGCAACAAGTGCGCCATCTTGATTTGGTAATAAGGTGGCGTTTGTTAGAAGGCTTTGTATGTTTGCAAGGATGTGGTGTTGCGGAGAAGAGGTCGTCCGTCCGCTCAGCAAATCGACGGATTGGCTTTGCGCCTGATCGAAAAGCTGGCGGAGCGCCTGGACTTTGGGGTTGTCGTCGGTCCCAATCGCTGCAAGGGCGTTTTGCAGGCGTTGCTGCATTGACTGCAGATCAGACATGTTTGGCTCCAAGTCGTTGATGGCGTCGTTACACCTGAAAGATAACGACCGGGATTTTCGAAATCACCACTAAAACAACGTCGTTGCCAGTTCGAAAGCATAGGTTGCCGAACCGTGTCGGAACAGGATCGTATTAAAAGATTGCTATCCTAACTAATGTATACTCTTTCAGTATTTTACTTACGACGTCGATGCGTGGCATTCCTTACTTGAACATCTGCTTGCGAAGAAAATTTTGGCCAGGTTGAGATCTAACGGATCTGACTAATCGCTCATCTATTGATGCGTTGATTGCTTAAGCCCGATTTTGTGCGTTTTTATTTGATGCACAACCCCTCATAGGTAGGGATAAACGATGATGCAGGCGAAGGGCAGCAGCCGGCGCATGGATGATTACGTGCAATGAAGGCCTACGGAAAGCTTCCGCGCAAGAAAGTCCTATCGTTTGGCAAGATAGTCCTAACGCCTAGGGTCGATGCGCCATACGCTTCGTATGAAAACAGGCGGCGCGAGGACGATGCTGGACGAAGGCGATTTCGAGTCGCGTTGCATCAGCTATGTACATTTCTCGCGGGGGCGAAGCGGGGTGGACTGCAGCGGGGGTAAATAACAATGAAAAATCGTAGTGGTAAGCAAGACCCGGGGGGGCGGCCGGAGGAGTCCTGGAACTATTCCGGCAATCACGTAGCCGCTTTGCTCGAGGACTGCAGCAGAATGCTGACTTACGCGACGGACAAGGGTATCCGCATTTCCAAGCAAGATTCCCAAAATGTGGCGGCAGCTGGACAAGCGTTCGCGCGCGGCAAGTGGACCAACAAAGTTGAGTCAAATCTGTACACGACGAAGAGTAAGCTGGCCGACGCGATCAAGCCGGTTACGACGGAGACGCTTGCCCCGGGAGCATTGCATTGCGCGCGAAAATCCACGCGCTTTTACTTCAAGGCGACGCTCGTGATTGCCGGCATACTCTTGCCGCTGTCGATGGTGGTCTTTGCGAATGCGAAGCTGACGAGCAGTAGTAAAGCGCTAATCGAAGCAAACGATAAAATGGCCGTGACGCTTTACAACGAGCTTGAAGATCATCGCGATAAGATCATCATCCAGAAGCAGGTGCTTATAGCCGCTTCCTCTTCGCCTGCTTCTTCCGCGTCGACTGCACGTGTCGGCAGGACCGCAAAGGACGCCGGTCTTGAACGAATCCCCGTCTGCATGGAACCTTCAGGCGCTGACGGGGCGACGGCCATTAACGTCGGTGCGACGAGCTGTTCTCTGTCCGAGGCTTCGCTTACGAATGGCGTAACTGAACCGGGCATGAATGCCGACGAGATATTGGCCGACACGCCGTCCGCTCTGTTGATCAAAGCGGCGCTTCAGGATTTTGCGCGAAACAACCGGGCGCTCTATGCGCAGACCCGATGGCTAAGCTGGTTGAATCGTGCAGACCTCCGGAATGTGTATGCGTCGCCCTGGATGCTCGACCAAACCACACTGCGAGAGAACCTCGAATTGCGCCTGCCCATTCTCACCAACCCGAACCGGTTGAAGAAGCATGACGTGAGCATGAACGACGAGACAATGGGTCCGGAACATGCAATCGATGACGGCCTGCAAAAGCTCGCCGTGTATCAGGATATCCGCGCGATGGCGCAGGACGCAGAGCGCACCAGTGACATCTTGTGGGCAGCTATAACAACGTACGTCCTGCCGGTGTTGTACGCCGTGCTGGGCTCGTTGGCGTTCATCCTGCGGGACCTGTCCGAGCAAAGCGTCAGCAAGACTTTCCATCCGACCCACGGGAGATTCGTCAATCGCGTGAGGCTAGTGATTGCGGTAATCGTTGGCACGGTGATCGGACTGTTCGATAACTTCTGGCACGACAGTGTCGTCTCTGCGTCACCGCTCGCAATCGCGTTTATTGGTGGATATGCAGCAAACACTTTCTTTGCTTTCCTCGACACGAATTCGTTCCTGGACAAGAGCATTAGCAAGCGCGCCTCAAATGGCTCTGCGCGATAGAAAAAGGCGTCAATGATCTCTCGATCGGAAGGCATATGCCAATGGCGTAGTTCACGCCGCCAGCCGCACCATACTGCCAGAATCTGACAGTATCGACGATTAGACTGAGCTTCCTTTCTTGGCGAGGAGCTCAAAATGAAGTTGGCATCGGTTCGTGTTGTTACCCGGGATATCGATGCGCTGGTCGAGTTTTATCAAAGGCTTTCCGGTATCGAGGCCGTACGTCCGGCCGATGGATTTGCCGAAATACGATTCGAAGGAGCGACGCTTGCGATTTCGTCTGAGCATCTGATCAAGCTTTTCAATGTGGGTGCTGCCACTGCGGCTGCAAATCAATCGGCGATCCTGGAGTTCGAAGTGGAGGACGTTGACGCTGTGTTCGAACGGATGAGTGCGTCCGGGACAAACATCGTGATGCCGGCGACGTTGATGCCGTGGGGCAATCGCTCGCTCTTGCTGCGCGACCCTGACCGTAATCTCGTCAACATATTTTCTCGTCCCAAGCGTTGAGGAAACCTGCCGTCGCGACTGCCCGCCGCGTCGATGTTCGTTCGCGAACGGCCGCTCATCGTGCAGGCACCAATCGGCACACCTGGGAAGACTGAGGTGTGCCCGGTCGCCTTGCCGCCGTGAATCGACCTTTGTGAACGCGATGCACACACATCTGAATTAACAACAATTGACAAATACCCAACCCCTTTCTGCTGTTCAATGCGCGATGTTGCACAAAGCAGGTAACACCCAGTAAGGTTTCCGCGCTCGTTTGTTCGGCTAGCCACATTCACAAGATAGCCTGCTTGTTAAATTCCGCCCGCTTACAAAAAACAAACAACGGGGCGGTCCATGTCAAATCCAGTTCGTTCGCGGGCGATCTCGCTTGCACCATCACTGCTGCTGATTCCTTTTCTCCTGAGTCCCATTGCGGCGGCAGCAGCATGTGCCGTGAACGGCCTCGATACGGTTTGCAATTCCAAATCGCCGAACCCATGGACTTCGACCATCGGCACAGGTCCTGCTCCGGGCAATAACAATCGAACGGTCACTGTCCTGAACGGCGCGACGATTTCCACGCAAGAAATATCGGCGATCAGCCTTGCTGACCGCGCCAAAATCACGGTTCGCTCGGGCGGCACGGTCACCAGTTCCGCGGTTGGAGCGTGGGGCAACTATCGCACCGGCGTGAACACCATCGAGTTCCGGAACAACGGGACGCTGACCGTTCAAGCCGGCGGCAAGGTGCTGTCCACTGGCACTGAGGACACTGCCGAGGCCGTCAACGTGCAAGGCCATGGCAACGTCATTACCAACAACGGCTTGATCCAGGCGATCAATGCCCGCGCCATCTGGTTCCAGAACGACACCGGCACCAACACGGTCATCAACAACAAAACCGGTGTGATCGAGTCGCCCGGCAGCGTGATCGGTTCGACCGCCGACGCGCCTGTGCATTTCACCAACAAGGGCACGGTTATCGGCGATATCGACTTCGCGGGTGGCGACGACGTCATGCGCATCTACACCGGCTCGTCGGTGTCGGGCTCGATTGACGGCGGCGCAGGCAATAACCATTTGTTCCTGAGCGGACTCGGCGTGGACACGCTGACGGGCAACATCGCCAACTTCCAGACGCTCACCAAGACCGACGCGGGTACGTGGACCGTCAACGGCATCCCGGTCGACGTGCAAAGCGCGGAAGTGGCAGGCGGCACGTTGATCCTGACGGGCGATAACAGCACCTACACGGGCCAGATGCTCGTCGATGCCGCCGGCACGCTCCAGGGGCGGGCGCAGAGCCTGCCCGGCGCGATCACTGATAACGGGCTGGTCCGCTTTGCGCAGACCGATGACGGTACCTACGCGGGCTTGTTGAGCGGCACGGGCTCAATCGAGAAAACCGGCGCGGGCACGCTGTTCCTTGCGCCCGCTGCAACCGGCGGCAACACGTATTCGGGCGGCACGCTGATCACGCAAGGCACGCTGAACATTGCAGCTGATAACGCATTGGGCGCGGCCACAGGTGGTCTCACGTTCAACGGCGGCACGCTGCAACTGAACAACAATCTCGACCTCGCGGCCACGCGTGCGATCTCGATCGGCGACAACGGCGGCACGATCGACACGCAGCAATATTCATCGACGCTCTCGCAAGGGGTGACCGGAACCGGTTCGTTGACCAAGCTCGGTAGCGGCATGCTCACGATGAACGGCGTAAGCACCTATGGCGACACAAATGTGCTGGCGGGCACCCTCGCGGTCGGCGATGCACAACACAACCTGGCAAGCATTGGGACCGGCACGACGACCGTTGCTGAAGGCGCCACGCTCGGCGGTTTCGGTACTGTAGTGGGCTCTGTGGTCAACGCGGGCACGATTGCGGCGGCAAACGCATTGCCGGCTTTCTCGGCATCGTCGACGGGCACGTTCACGATCCACGGCGACCTCACCAACAACGCCACGATCAACCTGGCGGCTGCGTCGGGCGTGACGGGCAACGTATTGAATGTGAGCGGCAACTACGTGGGCGGAACCAACGCACAGTTGATCGTGAACACTGTGATGAACGCGGGCGGCGCGGCGTCCAATCAGTTCACCGACCAACTGGTCATTGGCGGCAACGCGACCGGCAGCACGCTCGTGACGGTGCGTCCAAGCGGCCTGGGCGCGCTGACGGTTGGCGATGGCATCAAGATCGTCCAGGTGAACGGCACTGCTGCCGCCACGGCCTTCCATACGGCTGCACCGGTTCAGGCTGGGGCGTACCAGTATCTGTTGTATCAAGGCGGCTCGGGCCGTCCCGAGGATTTCTACTTGCGTTCGTCGCTCGAGAGCGTGCCTCCGGTCACGACACCGCCGGTTACTACCCCTCCGGTTACAACGCCCCCGGCCACCACGCCGACCAATCCTGGAGCGGTCGTTACGCCGGTGACGCCGATCCTGTCCGCGGGCACGCCGGACTCAACGCCCACAGCCCCGTCCCAGCCGTCGGTCATTGCATACCGTCCCGCTGTGGTCGGCTACACCATGACGCCGTCGCTGAACCTCGACTACGGTTTCTCGATCATGAGCCGGTTGCATGAGCGTGTCGGCGATGTCGCGAGCCTCGAGAATGCGCAGGGAACATACGGCAACGGCGTGTGGGGACGTATCGGCGGGCAGAGCCTGAACGCCAACTCGGGCGATCGTTTCTCCGCCGATGAACGCACGTTCTTCGCGCAGTTCGGCAAGGACTGGACGCTCTCCACGAACCCGGCCGGCGGCAGCACGCATGCAGGGGTCACGGTCACCATCGGCTCGTCGTCGGCAACCTTCGAGGACAGCGCGCGCAGCCTCAATCCGGCGCTGACGAACGCAACCGGCTCAGTCGAAACGCAGGCGCAATCGCTTGGCGGTTACTGGACCAAGTACCTGAAAGACGGCAGCTACTTCGACGCCGTCGCGCAACTCACCCACTATCGCAACAAGTTCGGTGATGTGTACGGTGGCGGCGCTTCGCAAAACGGCGTTGGCACGGGTCTGTCCGGTGAAGTGGGCAAGCCGTTCCTGATCGGATCGACAACCATCGCGATCGAGCCGCAAGCCCAGTTGATGTACCAGTACCTGCATCTGAATGGCTTCGACGATGGCATCTCGCCAGTGTCGGGCACATCGAGCAACGCGTTGCGTGGACGGGCCGGCTTCCGGATCTTCAAGGCGAACCTGACCAACGACACGAAGACGGGAACAGCAACACCTTACTTCACCGCCGACGTACTGCACGATTTCCTGAACCCGGGTAATACAGCAGTGGATGGCGCGTCGTTCAACAGCGGTCTGTCGAAGACCTGGTATGAAGTCGGCGTGGGTGTCACCACGAGCATGAGCAAGTCCTCGGAGATGTACGCCAACGTCAAGTACTCGCGCAACATCGGCGGTGATTATCGTCAAGGCGTGTTCGGTCAGGTCGGGTATCGATACAGCTGGTAAGCACTGCGCGCCAGGTTTGTTGTTTTAGTTAAACCCGTGTCAGGAAAGCCGTTCCCGGCAAGTGTTCATCGCATTGAACATGCGTATTGAAGGGGCTTCCTGACACTCTGACGTGCTGTGCACGATAGGGCGCAAGCGTTGCTGCGGAAGTTCGCTTCGGCACCGTCGCGCTATTCCATCACCGGATCGTTATGACACTCACCCAGCATCGAATGCGTACTCCCATTCTCACCGTCGTCATCCCGGCGTACAACGTGGACGGATACATTGAGGAGGCGCTTGATTCGGTGCTTTCGCAGCAGTACATCGACGACATCGATATTGTCGTGATCGACGATGGGTCGAGCGATTCTACGTCTGCTGTCGTCAAAAGGGTCATGGACCGGGATTCCGGCGGCCATATCCGTTTGATCCGCCAGCGTAACCGCGGACTTAGCGGCGCCCGCAACGCGGGCATCGCGGCAGTGCGGACTCCTTACGTAGGATTCCTGGATGGCGACGATATCTTCCTGCCGGATTTTTCAGCCAGCATTGTGCCGCTGTTGGCCGAAGGCACATGGGACATGCTCGAATACAACGTGTCCATTATCGATGACCATAGCCAGAACCTCGAGACTATCGAGCTGGTCCCGCAAGCCATCGGCGGCGGCAGTCCAGTCGATCACACTACGCGCATGCATTTCGCCGAGGCCTTCCACACTTTCGTTTGGGCTCGCGTCTATCGAACCAATCTGTTCGGGCCGGCGCCGTTCCCGCTTGGCCGGCATTACGAGGATATCGCGGTGGTGCCATCGGTTTATCTGAGCGCCCATTCCATGTACAAGATTGCTCGCCCTTTGATCGGTTACCGTCGCCGCTTCGGCAGCATCACACAAGGCGCGCCGGTGCAGGACGTGCGCGACTTGCAGGTGACCGGCCGGGAAGTACTTCAAAAGATCACGAACGGCGAGCAGGAAGAATTCTGGCTGACCATTTACCACAAACTGTTCAGGCGAGCGTGCCACATCTGCGCTCGCGTCGATCGGGCTTCATTCAGCGACGGATTCGTGACGATCAAACAAATGGCCGCCGATTACGAAAAGATCCAGGTAGCCCGGGCTGAAGGACATGCGTCGAGGACCGGCTCGCTTGGGCGGTTCGCGCTTGCCGTTCGTACAGACCGCACAATGAATTTTGCCAAAACCTTAGCGAAAAAGTGCCTGCGCCGCGGCCTGGATCGCCAGCCTCGCGAGCGGTCCGCGATTCCTGCCTGATACGCGTGGCGCTCTTCGGTGTTCTGGGCACAACGATGGGAGAGAGCCGCGAGATCGGCCGCATTCGTTGCTCCGCTTTTGCCGCGTCCCGGCGCAGGAAAGAGCCTATTTCCTGAAATACATCATCGGGGCATTTGGGCGCCCTACGAAGCATTGGTGCGTGAAGCCGTAACGCTTGATGATGGTCACCGCATGAACGGCGTTCGCTTCGCTGGCGCCAAAATCAAGCATACGAGAGGAGCCGTCGGTGACAATCCAACTCCCCGCTATCTGTTGCGCCACCACACCGGCTAGATCAAAAGGAATGGCGTCCTCGCCCGGCATCGCGCCGGACGGCGGCTTTCCGCCGGCTGTGAAATACATCATGGGTGGATCGGGGCGGCCAACGAAACAAATGCGATCGAAGCGGTAATGCTCGATGATCGCCTTCGCGCGCTCGGCATTCGCCTGCGACGCTCCGAAATCCAGCACTTGCTCATTGCCGTCGACAATCTTCCAGTCCCCGGAGACGTTCTGCACTTGCACGGCGGCAGGACGCAGCGGGAGGCAATCGTCCGGAGTGCTAACGAGATAGGCGCCGAGCTGCTCGGCGAGGTCGATCAAGCTGGTCGCATTGAAATCGAAGCCGGGATCGGGATGGTTGCCGGGCGAACCGCCCGGCCCCAACTCGGTCGGACGGCCCACGAAGGCGGTTCGAAAACCTTGCGCCTTGGCTGCATTCAGGTCGAAATTGTGCGCCGCTACCATCAGGATATCGGCTGCGTCGACGCCAAGGCTTGCGATCGCCATCTGATAGACGGCGGGGTCCGGCTTGTAGCGCTGCACCGTCTCGGCCGAGAGCTGCCTGTCAAACGGCAGGCTTGCGTGCGCCCGCAGCGCTGATTGCGTCGCGACGCTCATATTCGACAGCACCGCCAGCGTGTAGCGGCTGTGCAAAGCCGCCATTCCGGCCGCGACATCCGGCCAGGGCGGCAGTGCACGCCACAATTCGAAATAGTCCTGCACCGCCGCGTTGGCTTTCGTCCCCAATTGCGCTATCGGCAGGTTCGCCCGCGTCGCAGTCTGCAGGATCGTATCCGGCGGAACCCACGTTCCGCTCCACACTCCCTGCGAATAGCCGCCGATGGACCCGCTGGCAAAGGCGGCGCCGTTGACGCTGACGCCGTATCTTGCATTGAGCGGCGCGACGCCTTGCGCCAGGCCGTCATATACGTCGAACACCGTGCCAATGATGTCGAAGGTCAGGGCCTTGAGCAGCATGACAACCTCTCTATGGAATGACCGTCACGACGATCTGATGCGGCTCGAGCCGCCGCTGGTGAGCGGGACGACTTCCCGTTCACCGACGTGCAGCGTCAGCTCAGAGGGTACTGCCGGTGGCGACGCCGGAATGGGTCGTGCAATACAACAAGCTTGTTGATCGCGTGATGTACCCACAGACGAGCGTAGGTCACTGGTCCACGACAATCAAGGGAAGATTCCATATGATTTCCTCATCAAAAATGCAGATTTTTCCTTAACCTCGACTTCGGTTTGAGAGGTCGCTTCGCGATAACGAATTCAGCGGGTTAGGGCGGGCAGGAGTGCTGACAGATTTGGCTGGAGCACAAACAATTCAGGCGTCGCCCGCTCGCGAATGAGGTCTGCCGAGCCAGAATGAGCGCTTTCATTGGACGCACGGCGAGGGCGTTGATACACGCTGGCGCTATCGATGCGCCTCATTGCACAAGCAAGATTCTCCTAACGATTATCAAGATCCTCATAACTTTGTTCAGCGCCGGCGACCTAAGCTACCCGCACGTCGCAAACAAGCACACAGGTACGCAAGCGACCAGGCCACGAAGCGCCTCGACTTCTCGACATCCAGCGATGACCGCGAACGCCCGCTGCTGCTCCGCGTGATAAACCCGCCGCCCGGACTGGGCCATCAATTGCGTTTGGGAGTGAGCCATGATGCAAACGATCCTGACCACGCTGGATACCGACCTGAGCCACCTTGTTGCCTCTTTGCTGGTGTGCTTCTATGCCTGGAGCCGCTTTAACACGCCCAGCACGGTCCGCTCGCAGACCAGTCGATTCCAGTACTACGGGAGCGGCGTGACCTATGTCGCGTCCTGCGAAGGAATATTGCTCCTGATGACATGGGCGCTCACGGAGAACCCGGGGATTCTCGAATGGCTGCACATGGGTAGCGAAGGGCAAGGCGCAGAGGCGGTCTCCGGGCTTGACGCCCCGGTCGTTGCAGCGCTCATGCTTACGACGCTGCTTCCGACATTTCCGTTCCTTCGCGATCTCGACGCGAAGATGCTCTTCTTCTTTCATCGCATGGGCGCCATTCCGTTCAATGCGCTTAGATGGGCGCAGAGACTTGGGTCCGTTGATTTCACGGTGACCGACGCTCGCATGGAAAGGGCAAAGCAGTACGTCATGAGTCAGCCTGACCTGCAGGACGACCTGACCTTCCAGATGGTGAGCGATGTGGGTGGCGGCCGCATACGCCATGCCTTTACCGAGGTGGTGGTGCTCTATGTGGCATACCGGGACCTGGAAATTCAGCCACGTTTTGCCCATGCGTTCCCTGACATCGCCAACGAATTCGAATCTAAAATGGCCAACTTCTTTGCGCATTGCCTTGGCTACTTCGCAACGACAGCCCAGTTGTCGTCGCAGAGCTTGCAGCCCGCCCCGGATGCAGCCGAAAACATCAGGAAGGTGATCCTCGCGAGCGCCTACGATGTCAGGCTCATGCTCGCACGAGCGCTTCTGTCCAGTTGCAACAATGACGCGGCGGTGGCGAACAAATTCAGGAAGATGGGCTTCGCTATTCCGCTGTCGAAGCGGATACATTTACCGTATAACCTGCTCTGTCTGGACCTGCTGGGCGTGATAGCGCTTTTCGGCCTGTCCACATGGCTCTCTGCCGGAAAGATGCCCGTTGAAAAGGCGCTCGCGATTGGTATGCTTGTGGCCTTCAATCACGTAGCGGCTGCAGTCTTCGCGCTTCTGCCGAAGCAGGCATGGAATTTTGCCGACATTCGCCAGGCAAAGGAACGGCCGATACTGGCTTATCTTCTCTCCGCGCTGGTCGCGCTAACGGTGGGATTGTCGGCATCGCGTGGCTTCTATCTATTGCGCATTCACTATTTCCAGTCGAGTGGCCCGATCCTCCCCTTTGCCGCGCAGTGCAAGTGGCTGCTTCTGTCGACGACGCTCGCGTTTGCATTGGCGTTCGAGTGCGACAACTACCAGTCTGCTGTCGCGCCATCCTGGCTCAGGTGGGTCGAAGGCGCCGCTCTTGCGATCCTCATGGCATTGACTGGCGCCTTCGTGGTTCATTGGCTTAAGTCGGATCAAGTGCTGCTTCATCCGCACGACATACCACCGAAGCTGTGGGTACCGATCGGGCTGAGCGCGGCCATCGGGGCGCTGTTCGGATCCACCATTCCGCACTGGTACCGGACCTGCGTTTCGCAAATTACGAGGCCGCCTGAATCGGATCATCCGGCGGCAAGCCGCACGGAAATCCAGAGGTCCGAGCCATTCACGGGTCAGCCAGCCGCATGATTCGCACAATCCTGTAACCCTTGGACATTCACTGGTGGTTAAGTGAATGTCCGGCGGCAACCCTGAGTGACCCGGCAGGGGGTGAATGCGGTTTGCCCTGTTGGCTACGAAAAAAGAACGGAGAACAGTCATGCATCGCTCTGCCTCAGCCACAACTGGCCCGCGCCTTGTTGCACGCGCCCGTTACTTCATCCTCGAACGCTATGAGGTATTGCGGCAGAAACCTGGCCAGGTTGCCGTTCGAGCGATCGGTGATCGCTTTCTGAGTCTGTCAGAGCATGCTAGAACCGAGGCCGAGAAGCACTGGGAATGCGCATGGCTTAGCGTAGCGGCGTACGGAAGAACCAAGCCGATGCGCAATAGGCAGGCTGCATGCGAGTGCCCCATTTCATCAGTTGCAGATACCGAATTGCATGCCGCCGCCTGGACACGGTGGAAGGGCTTTCCGGATGACGAGCTTTTGTCTGCCATCGACAGTTCACATCTTCGCGTCGAGGTGTGGGAGAAAGTAAAGGGAGACTCCGTGCGCATCGCGGTGGCCTTCGGCGGAACGGTGTTCACAAGTTTGCCGGACTGGCGCTCCAATTTAAGATGGTTACTCCCAAAACGTGACGACGAATACACCGAGATTGTTAAGAGATTAGCACCGGCTTTTGCCGATGAACTCTGTCTACGCATCAAGGATGGCCGAATCCCGGATGCGGCAAACGTCCGGGTCATTTCGACGGGGCACTCCCTCGGCGGAGGCCTCGCGCAGCAGTTCGCTTACTCACTGCAAGAGCCCCCGAACTTGCCGCGAGTCACCGAGGTATACGCGTTCGACCCATCTCCCGTGACTGGTTACTACAGCGTGCCCGCCGCTCAGCGCGAGCACAACAGCCTGGGCCTCGCCATTGACCGTATCTACGAGCGAGGAGAGATACTTGCCCTGTTACGCTCGCTGACGAGCGTGTTCGTTAGACCATCAGCTGAAAATCCAAGTGTCCGGGGTGCGCGATACATGCTGTTCGCATCTGTCAATCCGATTGCCGAGCACTCGATGGTCAAGCTGGCGAAGGGACTGCAGGCGTTAGCAAATCCGGTTGTGCCCATAGATAAGCAGTAGCGGCGAATCGGCCGGGCAATGCGCGCTGCGCACCGCGAACGCGCGTCATATCGATGTTTGATCAGCAGCCGACACTCGCGCGCAGAGACAGAGAGAATCGATCCTGCGCGCCGATAAGACGCTCTCACGATAATTTTTTAGCAGCTATCACTCGACAATAATCCCGACCTCCGTAAGGCGGTAGCCTTTATGCTTCAGATGAGTCCGGAGAATACGGGCAAGCGTCGGCCCATCGCGCCGTACGAGTGCATTCAACATCCCTTCGTGTTCCGCCATTGCTTCGGTCCACCGATCTCTCGGCATCGACGCCACATACCTCGCGCGGCGAATCCTGGCATTCACTGCCCCGTACAACGAGATCAACTCCGAATTCCGCGACGCAGTCATTATCAATTCGTGGATGCGACGATTGCATGCGTAGTAGCCGCGCATGTCTTCCGCCTGATAGAACTCCAGCATTTCCATGTGAATGCGCCGCAGTTCCGCCAGCTCGTCCGCACTGATTCGCTCACACGCCAACTCGCCGCCCAAAGCTTCGAGTGCACCTGTCACCTCGTAGAGCTCGGCGATCTCCCTGAGTGTCAGCTGCACGACTCGTGCGCCGCGGTTCGGGAGCAGCACGATATGTCCCTCCGCGGACAGCATCTTCAATGCCTCGCGTAGAGGGGTGCGGGAAATACCGAACTTGGCGCATAGCTCCTTTTCCGGGATCCGGGATCCCGGGGGAAGGTCGCCGTCGATGATCATCTGGCGGATATCGTTCATCGCTTCGAGATGCAGCGTCCCGGTATTCGTCGCCAGATCATGGTCATCGGACCCCGCTGGAACATCGTTTTGCATAAATTTTTTGCTCCTTTGGGCCTGACAATCCTCAAATTATAGCGATTTACACTTATTTTGCATTCATTTTGCTTGACGCCGTTGTGCTATCAGCTAAGATCTCACTACGTTTTGCATGCAAAAATGCCAACAAAACCTGAATTGAGCATAACGAATGCCGATATTTTTATCTTTTGAATGCAAACTGGAGAATCGCATGGCCGAGAGCAACCTGGAAGCAATGGAAAACACACGGATCGACCGCGAGAAATTCGTGAACGCAATGGGTCCACGAGCGGTGATCGGCGTCATGACGCCGGGCCCCAACGTGAACGTCGAGAACGAAATGATGGATCTGCGGCCGCGCGGCGTCATCAATGCGATCGATCGATATTTCGTGCCGAACCAGAAAATTGCGGCGAACGCTGATTGGGAAACGATTATGGCGCATGTCACCGCGAACCTTGATGACTCGGTGCGCCGCCTGAACGAATGCCTGATCGATCATCTGATTCTCGGCATGTCCTCTGAGAGTTTCATGGGTGGAGAGAAGGGCAGTTTTGCTTTGCAAGAGCATCTCGAGAAGTTGTCGGGCGTTGACGTGACAATGGGCGCGCAGTCAGCGGAAGCCGCATTCAAAGCCGTCGGAGCAAAGAAGATCGCCCTCATTACGCCGTACTACCCCGTTATCGACCAGAACGCGGTCAGCTATTTCACGTCGAGAGGTTTCGAGGTGGTGCATGTTGAAGGGCTGAAGTGCCGCAGCATCATCCATGTCGGAGCGCAAACACATGAGCCGTTAATCGAGGCAGTTCACAGGTGCAACGAATACAAACCTGACGCGATCATCCAGTTGGGGACGAATCTCCACTTCGCTCAGGTTGCCGACGAGGCAGAACGCTGGATTCGCAGGCCGGTGTTTTCTGTGGGTGTGGCTATCTATTGGCACGCTCTTCGAAAACTGGGCATCAACGACCAGCGGGACGGCTTCGGTTCATTGTTTTCGCAGTATTAATTAGTCATACGAAATGTATGCCGGCGCGGAGCCCGTAGGCGCGCGACGGCCGCGGTGCTGCGCCTGGTCGGAACATATAATTCTGGAGACGAGATCATGAACGACGTAACCTGGAGATCGTCCATCTTGGGGAATCGCTGGTCCCAATTGGCGCTAGGCATCCTTTGTATGGGCCTTGTCACCAATCTGCAGTACGGATGGACCTTATTTGTCCGCCCCATGCACGAATCCAGGAATTGGAACGAAGCGGGAATCCAGGTCGCTTTTACGATTTTTGTCCTCGTTGAAACCTGGCTGATTCCCGTGGAAGGCTGGCTGGTTGACCGGTATGGTCCAAGGCCAGTTGCGGCCGCCGGCGGCCTGCTGATCGCGTTGGCGTGGTCGATCAACGGCTTGGCGACGGCGCTTCCCACGCTGTATCTCGGCTCGGCCATCGCGGGCATTGGTGCGGGCTGCGTATACGGCACCTGCGTCGGCAACGCTCTAAAGTGGTTTCCAGATCGTCGTGGATTTGCTTCCGGGCTAACGGCATCAGGCTACGGAGTAGGCGCCGCTCTCACTGTGATTCCGATTGCGAAATCCATCGACAGCGTTGGATATCAGCTCACCTTTGTCCACTTTGGGCTCATCATTGGCGGGGCCATTTTCGTCCTCGGTTGCGTGTTGCGGCGCCCGCCCGAAACGTTGGTCGCTCGCGTCGCAGCAGTCCGAAAGGCCCATTCCTGCCGCGACTACACGCCGCTGGAAATTGTTCGAAAGCCGGTGTTCTGGAGTTTATATCTGATGCTCACGCTGGTGTGTGCAGGAGGTTTGCTCGCATCGGCACAGATTGCGCCGATTGCAAGGGACTTTGGCATTGCCGCCAAGCCGATCGTCTTTGTCGGTTCGACGCTATCGCTCATCACACTGACCATGACCCTCGACAATGTTGTCAACGGTTTGACGCGTCCTTTATCCGGATTGTTGTCGGACTGGATTGGCCGCGAAAACACGATGTGCATCGTGTTTATTGGAGAAGGTATTGCCCTCGGCGGATTGGTTCTTTTCGGCCGGGCCCCGTACGCGTTTCTCGTATTCGCTCCAATGGTATTTCTTTGTTATGCAGAGCTCTATGCAATCTCGTCCGCGATCGCAGGTGACATTTTCGGTACACGTAATGTTACGGCAAACGCAGGGATGCTCTATACGACGAAAGGTATTGCGGCGCTGCTTGTGCCTCTCGGAAGCTATATCGCGAGCAGCACAGGATCATGGAACTTCGTTTTCCTGGCATGTGGCGCCGCGAGCATATCGATGGGCATTTTCGCCAAGGTCATCTATCAGCCCATGAGGGTTCGATTCGTCGCGTCAGGCAATAGTGAAGTCAATACGACGCATCGATCAAATGCCTCGGAAAAGGCCGATCCGGAAACGATCCGGCAGGCAGTCTGACTTGAGGCCTCTGTTGGTTGCATACGAAAAGTATTTCACCAATATTATGGTTAGGAAAACGAAATGAAGTCACGTTTAAAATTTACTATTGCCACGATCTTCGCTATTTCGGTTGCGCTTGGCGCGCTTCATATTTCTTCATTGAAGGCACAGACACAATCGGTTACCCGCACGGAGATACTGAAGACTGACCTGGTGGGTATGGACGGCTATGAAGGCGTTATGTATGTCACGGACGTAGCTCCCGGTGGCGTCGCGCCTCGTCATTGGCACCCTGGATACGAATTCAACTATGTTCTCAAGGGGGCCCTGAAATTCGAACCCGACGGCGAAGCCCCCCTCTTGTTGAAGGCAGGGCAAGCGACATTCAATCCGATGGGTCACATACACAAGGTGAGCAACGCGAGTACGACTGAGCCAGCACAACTGGTCGTTGTGTTGATCCACCAAAAAGGTAAACCACTCGCAATTCCGGTTCAGTAGAAACGCATTCGTCCACAAAGAGAATTGCATCAAGGCGGACACAACACCTGAACCTCAGGTATGCGCCGAAAAGCAGGCGTTCCGTTGAATTCAACGCCGTCACATTCAGACCCGAATCACTTTCGCCAAATAATTGAGGATCGAAATGCATCCAGGATATCGTCAATCAGTCATTTCATTAAGTTTCCTAACGTTTATGGTATCGAACGGTGCGATGGCGCAAGGTGAGCCCAGATCGATAACGCCGGACGCCGATGCCGTGGCATCGATACAGCAGAATTTGAAACACATTCATCTTCCTCCCGGATTCAAGATCGAGTTGTACGCCATGGTGCCCGGCGCTCGCTCGATAGCAATCGATCCAACGACTGGAACCGCCTATGTCGGCACCCGCAAGAATGCAGTCTGGGTTTTACACGATGGCGGCAACGGCAAGGCGAGTCGGGTCACGGAATTTGCCCCCACAGCGGGATTCAAGGATCCGAACGGGGTTTGTTTTGCACCTGATGGCACCATGTTCGTGGCGGAGCTCAATCGGATACTCTCGTTCACGAAGGTGAGCAGTGCCATGCCGGTTGAGAGGGACGTCGTGCCGCAGGGCCAACTCATTCCTGTCGAAGACGAAGCTTTTCCCCACGGAGCGCGGGTTTGCCGTGTCGGGCCGGACGGCAAACTGTATGTCGCAATCGGACAGCACTACAACGTGTTGCCACCCGAGAAATACGATAGCTATTACAAACTCGGCATGGGATCAATCACTCGTTTCGATACCGACGGCAACGGCCGGGAGATCTATGCTCACGGCATCCGTAATTCAGTCGGACTTGATTTCAATCCGAAAGACAAGACGCTCTGGTTCACCGACAACCAGACAGACACGCTCGGCGACGATCATCCGCCGGGTGAGTTAAATCGCGCAACCAAGGCTGGACAGGATTTCGGTTATCCCTTCTACGGTGGCGGTCATGATCGTACGGTCGAATACATGGCCAGGACACCACCGGACGGCGTCGTTTTCCCCCAGGTGGAATTGCCGCCGCATGCAGCCGACCTCGGCATGTCCTTCTACGAAGGAACGTCGTTTCCGAAGAAATATAGGGGCGGCATTTTTGACGCGGAACATGGCTCCTGGGCACGAAAGGTGCCAATTGGAGCCCAGATCATGTTCACGCATTTGAAGCCCGATGGCACTGCTGCGGGCATAGAGGTATTCGCTTCTGGCTGGCTCACCGCTGATGGGCAATACAAAGGGCGACCTGTCGACGTAGAGCCTATGAAGGATGGTTCACTACTTGTTTCTGACGACTTCGCGAGTGCGGTTTATCGGATTTCTTATGTCGGAAAATAAGGAGCGAATGTGCGAAATATTTTTCTAAACCTTGGCCTGTCAGTCGCGTTAAGTCTGGCTGCGTCAACGGGAATGACGGCCGATCCAACCGCCGGAAAGATGCGTTCAGCTCAGTGCGCTGCATGTCATGGAGCAGACGGACACGCCGTTGTTCCTGAAACGCCCAACCTGGCTGGTCAGGACGAAGACTATCTATCCGCTCAGTTGAAGGCATTCCGTTCGGGAGCGCGGAAAAGCGAAATCATGTCGGTTATCGCCAAGCCACTTACCGACGCTGAAATCGTTAATTTGGTCGCGTACTACCACAGCCTGAAATAGCCGCATCGGCGTACGCCAACCTTGCGCTCATTCCAGAAGACCCTGCCGCGGGCGACGCCAAATTCGCCTCAGGTCGAAGAACTTAGGAGACTACAAATGAAGATGACTGCCTTGCGTGCTTGCTGCTGGTCGATTGCCGCATTTTCCATTATGCCGGCGGCCCACGCGAGCGACCCCTACGTGTTCACTCAGACTTGCCCGAATGGAGACAAGATCGGGGTGGATATGAAGCACAAGACACTATCGTTTTCTCGCGGATCGCAGACATACCGTGCAACGTATGACGATGCTTATACGATGACATGGGCCAAAGACAATCCTCCGCTGCCTTCTGGTGTCAAATCAATGCCAACCGGGGGAAATTTCGGGACGGACGGAGTCTTTTTTGGAGACGGAGACGTCGACAGTAACGTTGTCTGTCCGCGGGATAAATGACGGCATGCTTTCGTCGAAATAGCATCGCTGTTTAACTGCAGTGCCGATTGCGACATTGCGTTGTTAGCAAGGCTATACGCTGGACGGTCGAGATTTACGCGCCAGAGCGTAGAGGAGTGGTCAGATTACTTTCTGACCGCAATGATCATGTTTTTCTTTATCTTAACGAAGGAGCAGCTGATGACTTGGCAAACCCCCGCTTATACCGACATGCGTTTTGGTTTTGAAGTGACTATGTATATAGCGACTCGTTAGTATCGCGGCGATGGACGTTCGAGATGACATACGCTCATCTCGAACGATGTGCTCAGCGAGGTCGGTCAGGACCTGACGTCTCGTTCGTTGATCCCACTGTTGATCTGTCGATGCGCGTGACTATCTCCAATGAAATTGAAAATACTCGGTTCATCAGCGGGAGGTGGATTTCCGCAATGGAACTGCAACTGCCGGAATTGTGATGGCGTGCGAAGCGGGTCCCTGAATGCGCAACGGCGAACACAGTCGTCGATCGTGGTTAGCGGAAACGGCGAGGACTGGTTACTCGTGAACGCATCTCCCGATCTGCCCGCACAAATTGCGGCTCACCCCGAACTCCAGCCCGCGCGTCGTGCACGCGACAGCGGCATTGCTGCGGTGGTGACCATGGACGCGCAGATCGATCACGTGACCGGACTGCTCATGCTGCGTGAGCATGATAGGCCCTTGCCGCTTTACGTTACCGATGCCGTCCTGCAGGACCTGAGCACCGGCTTTCCCATCATGTCGATACTCGCGCATTACTGCGGCGTCGAACGATACAGTGTTCCACTCGATGGAACGTCGTTCACCATTCCCGCATTGGCTGGCATACGCATTGAAGCGCTGCCGCTGTCGAGCAAGGCGCCGCCGTATTCCCCCCATCGCGAATCGCGTCAGCGCGGCGACAACATCGGGCTGACGTTCGTCGATGAACACTCCGGCAAGCGGGCGTTCTACGCGCCCGGGCTGGGTGCGATCGAGCCGCATGTACTCGAAGCGATGAACGGCGCGGACCTGTTGCTCGTCGACGGCACGTTTTGGACTTCGAACGAAATGATCGAGCTTGGTCTTTCGAAAAAAACCGCTTCAGATATGGGTCATCTCGCGCAAACTGGTGCAGGCGGCATGATCGAAGTGCTTGATTCCATCGCACGTGCGGGCGTGCGCAAGGTGCTCATTCACATCAACAACACAAATCCGGTTTTGATCGAAGACGGCCCCGAGCGACGGCGGTTGGCGGAGCACGGTATAGAAGTCGCGTTCGACGGCATGGCGTTCGAACTTTGGTAACCAATAGCGCTTCACAGGAGAAACATGTGAACGGCCCGACACCCGTCGTTACCGACAACATAGGCACGCCCGCCTGGACCCGCGAGGAGTTCGAAGCCCAGCTTCGCGCAAAGGGAACCGCGTATCACATTCATCATCCGTTCAATGTGAAGATGAACGAAGGCGGTTGCTCGCCCCCGCAGATTCGGGGCTGGGTGGCGAACCGGTTCTATTACCAGATCAACATTCCTCTAAAGGACGCAGCCGTGATGTCGAATTGTCCGGATCGCGCGACGCGGCGACGCTGGGTGTTGCGCATTCTTGATCACGATGGTTACGGCAACGACGAAGGCGGTATCGAATTTGGGCTCGACTCGGTGATGCTGTCGGCCTCACACGCGACGAACTCTGGTCGCTGCAACACGTGACGCCGGGTGTGAAATTCGCCGTCGATGCTTACGTCAACTTTGCGCGTCGCGCGCCGTGGCAAGAGTCCGTATGTTCATCGCTGACTGAAATTTTCGCGCCGCAGATCCATAGGGACCGCCTCGCGACGTGGCCGTCGTTTTACCCGTGGATTGAATGCGATGGACTCGCGTACTTCCGGTCACGCATCTCGCTCGCTCAACGCGATGCCGAGCACGGCTTGCAAGTTACGCTCGATTACTTCAAGACCCGTGAGCAGCAGCAACACGCGCTCGGTATCCTGCAATTCAAACTCGACATTCTGTGCTCAATGCTCGATGCAATTGAAAAGGCCTTCCCGCTATGACCGCTCCCATACTCAAGCTCAACCCAGTGTTCCGGCTGCAGTGGGAGCCGGCGCAAGATGCGCACGTGCTGCTCTATCCCGAGGGCATGGTAAAGCTGAACCAAAGCGCCGGGGAAATTTTGAAGCGCTGTAATGGCACGCGCGACATCGATGCTTTGATCGCCGATTTGCAACGAGCCTTCAACGCACAGGACATCGGCAACGAGGTGCGTTCGTTTGTGGCGGAAGCCGGGCGGCGGGGATGGCTGAAGGCTGCGACATGAGCGATATTTCCCCGCCGCTGTGGTTGCTTGCCGAGCTGACATACCGGTGCCCGTTGCATTGCGCGTTTTGCTATAACCCGGTGAATTACACAGATCACAACAGCGAGTTGTCTACCGGCCAATGGTTCGCCGTGCTTCGCGAAGCGCGCGCACTCGGTGCGGTACAACTGGGTTTTTCCGGCGGTGAACCGCTGTTGCGCGACGATCTTGAAGAGCTTGTGCGCGAAGGGAGCCGGCTCGGTTTTTACACGAACCTGATCACGTCGGGCATCGGTTTGACGGACAAGCGTCTTGGCGCATTGAAAGACGCCGGACTCGACCACATCCAGTTGTCGTTCCAGGACTCCACAAGGGAACTCAACGATTTTCTCAGCAGCACGCGCACGTTCGATCTGAAGAATCGCGTTGCAAAGTCCATCAAAGCACACGATTTCCCGATGGTGCTCAACTGCGTGCTGCACCGGTACAACCTGCCGCACGTCGACAAGATCATCGACATGGCGCTTGCGATGGGCGTCGAATATCTCGAACTCGCGAACACGCAGTACTACGGCTGGGCGTACACGAACCGTGCGCAGTTGATGCCGACGGCAGCGCAGTTGAAGGAGGCTGAGGCGGTTGTTGAGCGGTATCGCCAGGAAATTGGTGAGCGCTGCAAGATTTACTTTGTCGTGCCTGACTACTTCGAAGCACGACCCAAGCGTTGCATGAACGGCTGGGGCGCAGTGTTCCTCGGCATTGCGCCCGACGGCGCCGCACTACCGTGCCACACGGCGCGCTCGCTGCCCGGACTGACGTTTCCAAGCGTGAAGGACAGTTCTATCCGGGACATCTGGTACGAGAGCGACGCATTCAACCGCTTTCGCGGCTTCGACTGGATGAAGGAGCCGTGCCGCAGTTGCGAGGAGAAGGCCATCGACGCGGGTGGTTGTCGTTGCCAGGCGCATTTGCTGACCGGTGACGCTGCCAACGCCGACCCGGTCTGCGACAAATCATCCTTCCACGAAGTGGTGGTCAAAGTGGTACGCGGGGCCGCCATCGAACGCAAACCGGACGAACATCCAATCGTTTTTCGCAATGACATCAACTCGCTTCGGCTGTCATGCGAACGGTAGGCGCGAACAGATCCAGCATTAAGGTGTTGCTCGAACGGACCTGGTGAAAATAGGTGGCGTCGTAGAGATGTTTTCCATAGATATGGAAACCTAAATGATTGAACAGGCCAACATTCCGGGCAGAGAGCCTGGAGATGTCCTCGAGCGCGAGAGCGGGGAGATCGAACCGCCGCTTGCGAATGCGATGTATCAACTCGATGCCTGAAATTGCGGTCGCGCCACTTCGTCTGCGCAAGCTTTGCCACGCCAGCTGAAGCAAACTGATGCGGGCAGCTGTGAAGGCGCTACCGCTCGCACAATGGGACATAAGCTTTGAATGGCAGCTCACTCACGCTTGCCAACCGTTGAGCAGTCGATAGGGCGAGGCGATCATTGGATCTATCCCATTGAACAAGCCTGCTGCCGGGCGAAGAGGGTTAACACTGGCTTGGCACGCAATCCGAACATCTCTAGTCTCTCGTACATTGACTGAACGACCGGACGGTTTATTAATTGACTGCCGTCGCGTCGTCTGGTGAATGTCTCCCTATCCAGATACCCATCTACTGCTCGTTGCCGCGCAGCGACCCTGCTCGTCCCAACAAAAGCAAGGGGCTCGACTTGCCGGCGATGGCAGCGATAAGTGCGGTATATCTCTGGAGACGTGAGCGTGAACACTCGGATCAAAATGAATAACTCGCGGCCTTGGCTCCTGCTGGCTGCAATAGTTTGCACGATCGTACTGCCTGGATGCAACGGCGGCGACACGCCCGCTTCGGCTGCCGCGGTCATCAACTACGCGGCACTTTGCACCACCATGAACGGCAAGCAGATCGATGGAATTTCCGTAACAGCAACCACACGGATCGCACCTGCCGGCAATGTTCCCGGCTATTGCAAAGTGAGCGCAACCGGCGCAAGCGGAACAGAGCTCGACATTGAAGTCGACTTGCCGGACAACTGGTCGAACCGGCTGCTCCAGGAAGGCGGGGGAGGTTTTGACGGAAGTATTCCCACCGTGGAAGCCACGTCCGCACAATTCCCGCTGATCATCCCACTGCAACGTGGCATCGCTTATACCGCATCTAACGGAGGCAACCGTACAGGCAACCCGACCGAGTTCCTGACGAATGCGACCGAGAAAAACGACTACGCATACGCGTCCACCGAAATCACGATTCACTTCGCGAAAGCAGTCGTTGCCGCCTTCTACGGGGCGGCGCCAAAATACACCTACTTTAGCGGCGCGTCGAATGGCGGCCGCGAGGCGTATCTCGTCGCACAGAATCTGCCCGGTGACTACGACGGCATCATTGCCGGCGACGAATCGATGAACATGGGGACCCAGGTGACCGCCATGCTCAATATCGCCACGCTTGCAGGTTCACCGGCAATGCCCTCGAGTGCTCAATGGACCGCGACCTACAACGCTGCGGTGGCGCAATGCGGCACGACGAATGGCGTCATCCTGAATCCGGCTGCATGCACCTTTGATCCGTCCACGTTGTTGTGTGGCGCGTCCGGTGCGCCGGCCGCAACCTGCCTGTCGTCCGCACAGTTGCAGACGGTCAAGCAGATCGTGGCGCCATTGACGACAAGTGGAGGCACGCTGCTTTTTTCCGGCTACAACTGGGCCGATTTCGGCAGCCAGTTCGGCGTGGGTTCGTACGGAGGCTTGGGCGGCGGGTTCGCAGCAATCGCTACAGGCAACCCTGGCTGGTTGCTACCCGCTACCGTGCCGGGTAGCCTGCAGGCGAACTTTAATGTGGACGTATCGTATCCAGTCATCGCTGCCGGTCTGCAAAGCGCGGGGGCCGATCACAACCTGCAGGCGATCGCTCAGTACCTGATGCTGGGTAAAAAGATGATCTCTTTCAACGGCGGAGCTGATCCTCTGATCTCACCGCGCGATCATCTGCGCAACTGGCTGACAGTCACTCAACTTGCCGGCACGGCTGCAAGCAATGCACGGTTCTACCTGGAGCCGGGTGTGGGGCACGTGCTTGGCGGCAACGGTCCGGATCAGACCGACTATCTGGGCGCGATGATCGCCTGGGTCGAGCAGGGCACTGCGCCGGGTCAACTGTTGCTGACGAAATTCGACGCCAGCGGCAACGTCCTGGCGACGCTGCCCGACTGTCCTTATCCTTCAGTGCCTCACTACTCGGGGTCCGGCAACGTGAGCGCGGCGGCCAGCTACACATGCGCGAGCAGCTGATCCGACGAGCGATTCGCCTGCAAGGTGAACACCCAATCATGACGCGCTGCATCTCATCGACGCCAACCAGATGTCCCCCGAATCTTGAATTCGGCAGGGGCGAGTCGATTGCAATGACATGCAAAGCGCGTCGAAAGTCTGAAGCCCTTGGGCTGAGCAGGTAGTTGTGCTCTTAACCCAGGGCCAGATGTTCTCAATGCCTTTTAGAGAAATGAGAAAGAGATGGGGACTCCCGCCACCCATCGCTTGGTAACCCCGGTCACGCGGGACCAAAGGACCGTTCTCATTCGTTCGTACTTTCCTGTGTCGGTCATGCGGGCGGGCAACCTAGGCTAGGTAATCGGCACAATCGGCGTTTGCGCCGATAGCCTTGGACAATGACCATCCGCTTTGGCCCGGCAGTGATGCCGGGTTTTTTTTCATAGTTGGATTTCCGGTCACGGTTTCCCATGCCTCGAAGGTCTGCTTACGTGCCTGCCGTTTCTCCTGCGCGTTCGGGTTGTAACGACAGTGCGTGAACAGGTTTGCCACTTGTTAGCGAACCGAAATGAATCGCTGCAGATGTCGGGCCGACTTGAAGCGGCGCATCACCTTCTCACGTACCCCCGACCAACAACCCGGCCCAAAAGGCCAAGGGCTACGCACAGCAAGTCGCTGGAGAAGGGCGCAAGGAAGCTGGCGACAGGAGAAAGATGTCAAAGATGCGATGGAGGATGACGCTGACCCGGCCGACGATAGGCCAACTTCAGCGCCCTGAAAGTTGCGCGTAATATGCGGATCGGCGTGTCGGCGGTTAGTACGTTCAGGCTGAAAGGCGGAATAATTACTAACACCGATCGGATCGAGAAAATCGAGCCGGTCGACCATTGACGCGGCAGCGGGGCGCTGACGACGGAGTACAGCTCGGCGTATTTTTCTCCGCTACTAATCCGTTCGCCGACCAGGATCTTTCCGAGCCTTGGGGCCAATTGTCAGGCAGGCAATACGGATATGCCACAGCCGACATCGAGTATGTTGGTTGGAAGGCAAATGCAATTAACCGACCCGTTTGGTAAGCGCCTTCGCCTTCGTTAAATTTCTTGAGTCCGGTATCACGTTCGATCCAGCTTGCTCGCAACTGACTTCTGCCAGGAAGGGCTGCCCCGCATGGACGGATCGCGTTTTTGCGCTTATAAAGTGGTCGATGACGGCGTATGTGAATCCCCTTGGCGACCCGGAGATGATCATGAACTCGCTTCCATTACCTTCGCGCGCGAAGCTCGTCACGCTCGCGCACTGCGTGGGTCGCTTCCTCACCCTGATTGTCGCCTGCGCAACCTGCGCGTGGTTGGCGGCATGCCCAACAGTACCGCCTGCAAAACCAGCCGATGACCCTGGGCAGCTCGATGCAGAAGTCAGGATCAACAAATTCCCCGTTCCAGTCCCGCCGCCCTCGGCCGAGACACCGCCACTCAGCTTGAAGTTCGTGCCGGGGCAGGACAAGCATCCGGTCAAGTTCGGAGATGTCGAAGACGCACTCAGTGATCTGATCGATGCGGCAGGTTATGACTGGCGCCAGTTCTATGACTATCCTGGCGGCTTCGCCATGGTCACGCGCGTGGAGCAAACGACGCCCGACTGGACGCCAATGCCGCCGCCCGAGAGGTGGGCGGTCAACGTGGGGTCCATCAAGAGCTGGTCTGTAGGCGAAGTGATCCGGCGCTTCGCAGCGGCGCCCAGCGGCTACTATCAGGTCATCGTGTTCATCGTAACCAATCAACCCGTGGTGCCTTCGGCGCAGCAGGCCACCTATGCCGACCTGACCACAAAGCTGCCGCCCGGCGCTGACCGCTTGCCGGAAGGCATTTCTTCCCGGGTCGCCGACAAGGAGACACGCTGCACGGTGTTGATCTACGAGTTCAGGAAATCGGATGGCCAGGATGCCGCAGTGATCGTACCGGGTAGTCTCGACGCGCGTGACCATCTCCAGCGCACCGCGCTCTGGGCCGGACTCTCAGGCACGCGATGACCTACAAAACGTGCCAAAACTGGCTGGCGAGCGTCTGGGTAAGCTTCTTTCTACTGCAGGTTGCGCTGTTATTGCTGCGCTCCATTGCAGGCGCCGACAACGACGAAAGCCGGAAACTCACATCCGACATGTGGAGCTGGTACATCCCGATGGTGATGCCCACGCTGAGCCTGATCGTCGCCGCGCTGTACGCGGCCGCGCCCGCCACCGCATCTGAGCAGGAGACACCGGCGGTCCGCGTCATCATCCTGATCGTGCTGTCGCTTGCGTATCTGTTGTCGCTCTCCGCCCTGATCGTCCTTCCACCGAGCTTCGGGATATCGCCGAAGGATCACCTGAACCTGCTGCACAGTTCCAACTACTGGCTCGGGGCTTTCCAGCTGTGCATAGGGGCGTCGCTCGGCAACTTCTTTCCGAAGAAGGTGGGCGAGGCGTCATGAATGCCGTCTCAGCCGAAGCTGGCGATCACGTCAGCGCGGCTTTGAGACTTTGAAAGCGTCCGGCCAAGAGACCGCGCCAAGGCGGGGGGCTGAAGTATGGCCTGCGAACATGGCCGACCGGAGCAGGTATGGTGCGTCGATCTCCGGCGATTCTTCCCGAACCATTTCCGCGCTTCAGTTGCGAGTCAGTCTGCGGGGCGTCAGCCCTCCGGTCTGGATTGCAGATTGACGTTTTTAATTCGGAATCGGTGATAACTTTATTGTCGTGTACGCATGTCAAACACGCTAATCAGCACGTGCCAATGAATGGAGACAAGCTTGAGCAAAAGTACAGTGCCGACCACTGAAACATGGCACATGGACGACGCTACTGCAGGCGTATGGATTCGTGCTGCCCATCTTGGTCGCAAAATCAAGGTCAAGAAGGGTTCAATGATCTATCGTCAGGGAGAGCTCGGCTTCACCTTCTATTTTCTGCTTTCAGGCCGCGTTCAGGTCTCGATTTTTCAGAGTGACGGCTCAGAGTTCATACTGGAAGTGATGGGGCCGTGGGCGATGTTTGGCGAGACTCCCGCCATGGACGGCTTCCCGCGTATCGCTACAGCTATCGCAGTTGAAAGCACCGAGTTGATCGAGTTTGATATCAGGGTCATCAACGAAACGATTTCGGCGTGTCCGGAACTCGCCGTCTCCCTGATGCGCATCGTGGCGCTCAAGCAGCGAATTCTGGCGTCCCGGATCCAATACCTCGCTCTTCCGAAACCAGAAATGAGAATCGGCGAGTTGCTGGGGAGGCTCGCAGAGCTATATGGAGAGAAGCACGAGGGCGAAACGCTGATATCCATGGTCCTTACTCACGAGCAGATCGCTGCAATGACAGGGGCGTCGCGCGTCACCGTCACGCGCGCATTGAAGCGGCTGACGACTGTCGGTGCGATCGAACTCCGGCAGCGGCGCATCTGGGTCATCGACCCGTCCAAACTTCTCGGCTAGTTTGGTAACTCGCTATACAGACGGCAGTACATTCGCTCACGTAGAGTGTGGCTGGTTGGAACCCGGTTCCCGCTACTACACCTTTCGAATGAAGGACTGCCATGAGCAAAATCGAGCGTCTGCGTCTTCCGGAAGAAGACGCAACTTTTGGAAGTAATCGTATTTTCGACCTGTTCCAGTACTCCCCGGCGGTGACAGTCAACGGGTTGGTCTTCATCGCGGGCCAGATCGGCGTGCGTGCCGACGGGTCAATTCCGCAAGAGCCGAAGGAGCAAATCGACGTCGCCTTCAGGCGTATCGAAGCTGTACTGAAGCATCTCGGTCTCGACTTTACCGATGCGGTCGAACTCGTTTCCTACCATGTCGATGTCGGGTCGCAACTTGCCGTGTTTCGCGAAGTGAAGGAACGATACATCCGCTCCGACTTCCCTGCGTGGACCATTCTCGGTGTCGCCTCGCTGGCCCGCCCCGAGCTCATCGTTGAAATCAAGGTCGTCGCCGCGACCCGTAAGTAAGCCGCTGTTTCGGCGGCCGCATCGAGACCGCTCAAACCGATTTGTATGGGGCGGTGAGCCGGGGCGTGGCGGATGGAGAAGACTTGAAGACTATCTATCGAGAAGTCTTCGATTTCATGAAGCCGCGTTAGAGCAACTGGATCATCTTTGACCATTGCATGCCGTTCGGCGTCTCCCGTGCGTATGACGAAGCAGTTGGCTTCGACGATCCGCGTATCTGGAGCGCAGAGCGCAGAGCGCGACGTCGAGATGTGGAAACAGCTGGAAGCGTAAGCCTCTGAGGCGTGGCCGCATGAGTGAATGCCGCCCGTCTGCTTCCAACCCGCTCCATAAAACATATTAAGGACTATTACTTAATATCATGAATACGAAAATAAAAACCGACGGCTTCGCATTCGTCGAATTTGTCTCTACCCGCCCGATGGAACTCGTCGAGCTCTTCGAGCGCCTTGGATTTCGCCTCAGCGGCAAGTCCAGGAGCGGCATGTTCCTCATGACGCAGGGGGCAGCAACGTTCGTCGTCAACGGAAATCCGAATGCGTTCGAGTCTCGGCACGGCGCGTCGGTGCGTGCGATTGGTATCCGCGTCAATGATGCGAAGCTCGCACACGCACTGGCGCTCTCCGGCGGTGCGCGTAGTGCTTCCGCCGAGACGGAGGGGGAATTTGTCATCGACACGCCGACGATTCTCGGTATCGGGGATAGCCTCGTGTACTTCGTTGACAGCGACTTCCAGGAAGTATTCCCGCTGCCGGCCGAAGCTCGAAACACGCCCGAAGGCGATGCCAACATCATGGCTGTCGACCATACGTCGAATATTGTCCATCCCTGGAACCTCGATTTGTGGACCAACTTCTACCGCGACACGTTTGGATTTACGCAGAAGCAGTATCTCGAGGTAAAGGGCCATATGTCCGGAATGCGCGCCCGCTCCATGGTGAGTCCGTGCGGCCGTGTGTCGATTCCGGTCGCCGCCGCCGCCCATGACCAGCCCGGCGTGCTCAATCAGAACGATGAATTCATCCGCGACTACGGCGGAGAAGGGATTCAACACATCGCACTGCTGACGTCCAACATCGAAGACACAATTCAAAAGCTTGGCGCTGCGGGCATTGAGTTCATGGCCGCCCCGTCGCAGAACTACTACGGCGGGATCGACGCGCGTCTGCCGGGTCACGGCCTCGACGTCAACCGCCTGGCGCAAGGCGGGATACTGGTCGACGGCAAGGCGCCGCAAAAGATTCTGCTTCAACGTTTCACGAAGCGCCAGATTGGGCCGGTCTTCTTCGAGATTATCGATCGCCGCGGCGAAGATGGATTTGGCGAAGGAAATTTCAAGGCCCTATTCGAATCGCAGGAGAAGGATCAACAGCAACGCGGCTCACTCGATTGACCTGAGGGGAGGGGTATTGCGCAGTCCCTGCCACGAACGCTATTTCCCACGAGGCGTTGCAAACGGCCCAATCCGACGTGCCGCCTCTGTGGGTGTCCGCTCCACGCCACCATCGCATTCTCCGACGGTGGCCGCGGAGCATCTTTAGAGGAATACAGCCATGACAGAACAGGACGTCCGGGATCAACTCCTGGCACGGTACGACACGTGGATGAATGCCGTGGCGGCGAAAGACATCGATGCAATAGCGTCGATTTACGCGAGCGATGCCGTGTACATGCCGCCAGGACAGCCGCGTCATGTCGGCAAGGAGGCGGTCCTCGCAGTATGGCGAACATATTTCAAGCGTCCCGACTTCAAGGCGCTCTACACCCCGTCGCTGAGCATAGCCGCAAACCTCGACATCGCATATGACGTCGGCAGCTACGTCGTCACCCTGACACGGGACGCAGAGATCGTCGAAGTCCGTGGAAAATACGTCGCGATATGGAAGATGGACGAGGGCGAGTGGGTCGTGGCCGTTGACATCGATAACACGGATCATCCACTGTAACGGCGATCGCTCAAGAATTTGTTGGACCCTGCCGGAGTACACAACGCCAGACGCGTCGTGCACGGAGGAGACGAACTTTTTTTCTTGTATCTGCCGAAACGACGCTCAACACCCGGACCACTCAATAATCCGGAGGCGGGACCACCCAATTCCGGGCATCACGGAGTTCTGTGCGTGGGCCTGGATGCCAACCGTTGATGCAAGCAGCGCGGTGGCCGCCAAGGTGGTCTTCTTCATTTTGGTCATCTTCTCGCTAAGTCGAGGGATAAGAGCGCCGCAGGCAGCCATGACGGTGAGAGGCTGCGAGCCCTGGGATATTGAGAAAACTATTTAGTATTCCTGTGTTGCGACGAGAACTTGCATCTGGTTGGTCTGATAGTCCTCCTTGGGCGCGTGGAAACGCGTCGCAGAGTCCGGGACGCCACGAAAGCTTGATTGCGGTGTCACTGCGACTTAGAGCGATGCAGCGGCGGCGGGTGGCGAGGACATTCCCATGGATCCCATTAGATCCATGACGCATCGCTGGAGCGTAAGATATGTGTTCGTTAATTGAGTGTCAAATATTTACTGCAATGAAAATATGAGGAGCGGGTAAACGCTTGTATCCCAAATGATAGGAGGATTTCCCGCTTTAGCAGGCAGGCTTCCATGTATCCGGGCCTGGGAGGCTTGAGCTTGCAGTCATGTACCTGCGAGGCGGCAGTTGGCGGGCGCCGCCCGATCATGCGGGAATGGGCCATCCATCGCGTGCGCTGAGGCGACGGATTCACGAAAACCTGTTTTTTGGTGTTTGCATGAGATTAAATATTTGACATTGTATTAACGGAGAAATACTGTAGTCATATGGCAAGCGTGGGGAGCAACCTGCTGTCAATGACCAAACTGTCTAGAGGAACCCAGTATGTTCACCGGAAGATGCAAACAAGTGCTGAAGGCACTCATGGCCGTGTCGACGGCTTCTCTTGTGCTCGCTGGAACACCGGCGTGTGCGGCGAGCGACACGCTTAGAGTCGCGACCGAAGGCACCTATAAGCCGTGGAGCTTCAAGGATGCTGATGGAAAACTGCAGGGCTTTGACGTGGACATTGCAAACGCACTATGTGAAGACTTGCATGTCAAGTGCGACATCGTTGCGCAGTCGTGGGACGGCATCATCCCTGGTCTGCAAGCCAGTCGATACGACGCGATCATTGCCAGCATGTCCATGACACCAGCCAGGCGCAAACAGGTGCTGTTCACGAACAAATACAAGGATGTGATCTCAATCTTTATCGCCCGCAAAGGATCGATCACCGACGTGACACCCGAGGGGCTTAAAGGAAAGAGGATTGGGGTGCAGCGTGGCTCATCGCAGAACCAGTGGCTGAGCGCAAGCGGCTACGGCAAGACGGCCACGGTCGTACTCTATGACGACACGCGTCAGCCTGAATTGGACCTGATTTCCGGCCGGCTCGACGCCATCGTGGGGAACAAGGCAACTTTCGCATCGGATTTCTTTAAACGTCCGGACTCTAAAGATTTCGCCTTCGTTGGTCCCGATCTTAAAGGTGGCGTGCTTGGTGAAGGCGCTGCGATTGCCGTGCGTCTTGACGACACCCAACTATGTGATCGCCTCAATAAAGCGCTGGCTGACATTGTTGCGGATGGTACCTACGATCGTATCCGCAAGAAGTACTTCCCGTTTCCGCTCCTATAAGTATCGAGGTTGTCATGTTTGGCATGGGTCTGGATGGATTTGGTGAGTTACTACTGCTTGGAACGCTCACTACACTCTTCGTCACTGCTGCCGGTGCGGTGATTGGCTCCCTGCTGGGGGTAATTGGCGCCGCAGCGAAGCTTTCGCCATGGCGAGTTGCGCAGAAAATCGCGGGCGCATACACCGTCATTGTTCGCGGTGTGCCTGACCTCTTGGTCATCTTCCTGGTCTATTACGGCGGAAGCACAACCATCTCGCACCTGCTTGGCAAGCCCGTTACGGTGAATGCGTTCCTCGCGGGATCTATTGCCCTGGGATTTGTCTTTGGTGCTTATACCACGGAGATATTTCGTGGTGCGCTCCTCGAACTACCAAGAGGGCAGACCGAAGCAGCCGCTGCTCTCGGTTTGCCCGGGTACCAGACCTTCCTGCATATCACGGCGCCTCAGGCATGGCGTCTTGCGAGACCTGCTTTTAGCAACCAGCTAACGGTGCTCCTCAAGGATACGTCGCTCATCTCGCTCGTGGGCCTCGAGGATCTGATGCGGCGAACAAATATCGCCGTTGAGGCAACGAATCGCCCGTTCGCTTTTTATGTCGCGGCAGGTGTTCTTTATATGATTCTTACGTTCGTTTTGACCGCGTGTATTCGCACTCGCGGACGGCGTTCTCCAGCGGCGTACGCACGAGGTTAAAGATGCTCGATTTTTCCCTAATGCTTTCGAGCGTACCGCGACTATGCGAGTCGCTTCCTATCACGCTGGAGCTGTTTTTTACCGTGGTCGTGGTCGGTCTCATTATCGGGATCGGTTTGGCGTTCATCAGCACGTTGCAATCACGGGTCGTTAATTCGCTGATTGCTTGCTACATCGCGATTTTTCGTGGAACCCCGGCTCTCGTGCAACTCTTCTTCGTGTACTACGGCCTCGGTCAGTTCGAGTTTGTCCGCGAGTCATTTATCTGGCCGGTTTTCCGCGACCCGTTTCCGTGCGCTGTCATAGCGCTGGGCATGAATTCTGGTGCTTATACCGCGAACATCCTGATGGGTGCGCTTTCAGCGGTACCCAAGGGCCTCGTCGAAGGAGCGCAGGCGTTGGGCCTGTCGAAGACATCAACTCTATTGAGAATCGAGGCGCCGTTGGCCGTGCGCATCGCGATGCCGGCCTACGCGAACGAAACCATTCTCAACCTGAAGGCTACGTCGCTCGCATCAACCGTAACCATCATGGAGTTGACCGGGACTTCACGGCTTCTCGTCAGCGACACCTACGCGCCCTATGAGATCTTCCTGACGGCAGGTTTCATTTATCTGATCATGACTTATATCGTTGCCTACATTTTCCGGGGCATCGAGCGCTACATCGACCGCACGACCGGGCGCTCATTCGTTAAGGAAGCGAAGCTGGACAAATCGAAGGTGCCCGTGATTTTGGAAAGCAGATCGAACTAGGATACTTCGGCCAGGACTTTGCAGCGGCAGTCAGTGCGGTGCAAAACATTGAAATTTAATAAGTTAAACTAATCTATTTAAAGAATCACTAAATTAAAAATGGAAAGCAAGAATCTAAAGTTTGTGACGCTCGGACCCGCCGGCAGCAATCATCAATTCGTGACTCACGCGTATCTCCGGCATCTCAGCATCGCAGACATCGCGAGTGTCGAACTCGTCCTGAGTTTTGACGAAGCAGCCGAGATGGTCATAGATGGTCGCGCCGACCATATCGTGCAAGTAGCTGTTCATCCGTCGACGGCCGACATCGTTGCGAAGTACCGAAAAAATCTCTTCGTCATCGATGCCTTTGTTTCGCCAAGTAAAGACATGGCAGTCGTGACGCGCGTGGATGTGGCAAAGCCAACTACACTCGCGCTTCAACCGGCGACCAGGGAATATGTGGAAACGGCAGGGATCACGCTCATTCCTGAAACGTCGACCGCTTCGGTGGCGGAGGGCTTGCTTTCCGGGAAGTATGAGAGTGGTCTCACCTATTCGTCGGTGGCCCTGGATAACCCTGATCGGTTCCGGATTGATGTGCGCATTGGTACGGTCGATGACGCGTGGATAGTCTACGGACGATCACGAATAAGTCACGGTGAAATCGTGGCGTGGAAGGACAGTCCCGCAGCGCAGCTGTTCCACCTTGATCTGAAGTCAGCCTGAACTTTCAAAGTATCGAGAGGCGTTAGCCATGAATGTAGTCAGCCAAAATCCCGACCACGAGCATGTCATCACGGTCAACGGACTCTGCAAGAGCTTCGGTGCGTTCGACGCGCTTAAGTCCATATCGCTCGATGTGAGACGCGGCGAGAAGATTGTCCTGTGTGGCCCGTCGGGCTCAGGGAAGTCCACCTTGATCCGATGCATCAATCGACTTGAACGTCACGACCGAGGCGTGATCCATGTCGACGGAATTGAACTCACGAATGACGCGCGACACATCCAGATGGTCCGCGCCGACGTCGGGATGGTGTTTCAGCATTTCAACCTGTTTCCGCACATGACTGTGCTTCACAACTGCATTCTGGCGCCGATGCTTGTTCGCCACATGAAGCGTAAGGACGCAGAGACCAAGGCTCGGGAGATGCTCGATCGAGTTCGTGTCGGCAACCAGGCGGACAAGTATCCCGCGCAACTTTCCGGCGGACAGCAGCAGCGTGTCGCAATCGCCCGCGCGTTATGCATGTCGCCGACGATCATGCTGCTGGATGAACCGACGTCTGCGCTCGACCCTGAAATGGTCAAGGAGGTGTTGGACACCTTGACGCTGCTCGCGCAAGACGGAATGACGATGATGTGCGTTACCCATGAGATGGGCTTCGCCCGTGCGGTTGCTGATCGAATCCTCTTCATGGATGAGGGCGAGATCGTTGAAGACTCCGATCCTGAAGGTTTTTTCGCTGCACCGAAGACGGATCGGGCGCGCCGGTTCTTGAGCCAGATCATTGGAAAGTAGCCGAACGCATCCTCAAGCTATCAATCCTAGAGTGCTCCGTGGTGTCGATTCACTTAGCGAGCGCTGGCACTTTGGGGTTGGTGCCAGCAGAATTTTGTTTTGGAGGTTGAAGTGAATCACGCACCGGACGCGAGTGATGAGTTCGGCAGGTTGATGGTACCCGTCTACACGCCGGCGGATGTTATTCCAGTTCGCGGCCGGGGCTCGTACGTCTGGGATGCCGACGGAAAACAATATATTGATCTTGCGGGCGGCGTTGCAGTGACCGCACTTGGGCACGCGCACACGGACCTGCAGGAGGTCCTCATCACGCAGAGTGCGAAGCTATGGCACGTGGGCAATGTGTTTACCAATGAGCCGGTGCTGGGGTTGGCCAAGCGTCTCATCGGCGCGACTTTCGCGGAGAAGGTCTTTTTCGCGAACTCGGGTGCCGAAGCGAATGAGGCCGCGCTGAAGCTCGCACGGAAAGTCGCTTACGACGAGACGGGAGCGGCGTTATCAACCAAAAACCGGATAATCGCATTCCAGCAGTCTTTCCACGGCAGGACCCTCTTTACGGTGAGCGTTGGGGGGCAGCCCAAGTATCGTGAAGGTTTTGGTCCTGTACCTCAGCGCATAACGCATCTTCCGTACAACGACATCAATGCAGCAAAGGCCGCGATTGACGTGGATACTTGCGCTGTGATCGTCGAACCGGTGCAGGGAGAGGGCGGGGTTATCCCGGCGAGTCCGGAGTTTCTTAACGCCTTGCGCGAACAATGCGACAAGGTCAACGCATTATTGATCTTCGATGAGGTGCAGACGGGTGTCGGGCGCACGGGGAGTCTGTATGCGTACATGCGCATCGGCGTGACGCCCGATATCCTGACGACGGCGAAGTCCTTGGGAAATGGATTCCCGATTGGCGCAATGCTGACGACGGATCATTTTGCTCGCCACTTTTCGGCGGGGGTTCACGGCAGCACATACGGTGGCAACCCTCTTGCCGCAGCGGTTGCCAGCAAAGTTCTGGATATTGTGAACACCGACGCCGTCCTCAACGGTGTGCAGGAAAGAAGCGCTTTTTGTTTTGATCGGCTAAGGCGCATCAATGTACGAGTTGACGCGTTCAAGGAAATCAGAGGAGCAGGCCTGCTGATCGGGTGTGAACTCCGAGATCGATTTGCCGGGCGCTCCGCAGAACTCGTCAAAGAGGGGTATGAGTCCGGTGTATTTACATTGATGGCCGGTCCAAACACATTACGGCTTGCGCCTTCGCTGATCATAGAACCCGAGGTATTTTCGCAGGCACTGGATCGTCTCGAGCTTGCGATCGAGAGATTTGTATCATAGTTATCAGGAACAGGAATATGCCATCAATTATGTTCGGAACGCTTGGCCCAGAAGGCACGAATCACGAGTATGTGACCAAACGATACCTCGAGTTCCACGGCATCGACGATGCCGGGATCAGACTCTTCGGCAACTTCGACGACGCGGTTGCGGCAATGGAGTCGAAGGGGATCGATTATCTGCTGCAATGCGCGGTGCATCCTGACACGCCGCGCGTGATGGGAGGCAACTTCAGGCAACTGTTCGTTGTGGACACGTTTATCTCGCCCAGTCAAACGCTTGCTGTGCTGACACGCGCCGACGTGGAGCATCCGCGCAGCATTGCGCTCGTGTCGCCCGCGACCGACGGATATGCCGACTTGTCGGCATGGGAGGAGCGCATTCCTGTCGTGTCAATTCCCTACGGATTTGAACGCATGATGGCTGGCGAATGCGATTCCGCCCTTGTTTATCTTTCGTATCACGACAAGTACCCGGACGATCTGAGGGTGGAGAATGTCATCGGCTCTCCGGACGATGCATGGATCGTGTATGGACGAGAAAGGGTTGGGGGAGATCAAATCGTTGCCGATAAGACGAGCCCCGTGGCTGCCCAATTCGCTGCTCTTCGGAAGGGCAGTTGATGATAATGCCTTGCTAGATGGCACAGACTGTTTTCGTCGAGGTCCGCCCGCGACTTGGATTGAGGCAGGGATGCACGGAGGATCTATCAGCCAATCTGCATTTGTCGTAATTTTGTAACTTAGTACAGCTTCTTAAAAAATAAGTTTCAAGCAGGAGCTTGATGAGTGATACCCGTTGAATGACTGCAGCGGAAATTGCAGACCATTCCACGGCGTGGGAAATGGGTGCCTTAGAGGCGTGTAAATCGGTTCAATTTGGGAGATACAGGTGAAAAATAACTTCTTCAAAATGATTCTGCGTACGACTGGCCTGAGCATTCTGGCAGCATTAATTGCCGGCGGCTCGCCAGCGCATGCTACAGACGACGTCCTGCGCGTTGCAACGGAGGGCACTTACAAGCCTTGGAGCTACAAAGACACTGACGGCAAGCTGCAGGGATTTGATGTGGACATCGCGAACGCTCTGTGCGAAGAGATGCACGTCAAGTGTGAAATCATGGCGCAGCAGTGGGACGGAATAATTCCGGGTCTTCAAGCGGGACGGTACGATGCCATCATTGCAAGCATGTCCATGACGCCGGCACGCCGCAAGCAAGTCCTGTTTACGAACAAGTATGAGACCACTGCATCGAGTTTTGTCGCTAAGAAGGGGACCATCACCGATACATCAGTTGGAGCTCTCAAGGGTAAGCGCATTGGTGTTCAACGTGGCTCTTCGCAGAATTCATGGCTGGTGAACAACGGATACGACAAGAGCGCTGCGCTCGTACTCTATGACGATACTCGCCAACCCGAACTCGATCTGGTTTCTGGCCGTATCGACTCGATGATGCTGGACAAGCCGACACTCGTGACAGATTTTCTGAATACGGCACAGGCCAAGGACTTCGGATTCGTGGGTAAGGACATTATCGTCGGTAACGGCAATGCCATTGCGGTGAGACTTGCCGACACAGCGTTATGTGACCGGTTGAACAAGGCACTGGCAACTATCATCGCCAACGGTACCTACGCCAGGATCAACAAAAAGTACTTTCCCTTTCCTCTGCTGTGAGCGGACTCAAGATGGCAGGGGCTTCGCAGTCGGGCGCCCCTGTTGTCGTTGGGTGTCGTCTTCCCGGCGATTTGAGGCACGAGATTGAATCCCGGGTACCGAGCACGGGGTAGAAGCACCGATCGAGAGTGAGGCTGAGATTTCCTGATTAACAGGCTAATGCAATCGCTGCGCTTACTAAGGTACCAGGCAAGGTACCAGACAAGCTACCAGGCCATCATCGCTGCCGTATGAAAGTAAATTCTCGGCAACCAGAATGTTCATCGGGAAATGTTCATCCTGCAGCGTTCTATAATAGACGCTCCCTTTGACCATACTGCCTGCGGCACTTTCCCGTAGCTCGGACGCAATGAAGAAATCCAAGGACAAATTTGTCGAGATGGCCGACGTACCGGATGTCGAAACGGACGCCGAGGGGCTGAGAGACCCCCAGCTTGTCAAGGTTTCTCGCGCGTTGGCTCACCAAATCCATGCTCTGCGCACAGCGGCGGAGATTCCGTCCGGCGCTCTTGCGAAAGCGGCCGGTATATCCCATTCGATGTTGTCACGCATTGAGCGGGGAACGGCCACGCCGTCCATCGAAACGCTGACCCGAATCTCGATTGCCCTCGATATGCCGTTGTCGAGATTTTTCGTTGACCAGAGCGAAAGGCACGACTGCTCATTTGTTGCTGCCGGACAGGGCGTTTCCGTCGAACGGGACGGTTCAGCCTACGGGCATGTCTACCGGCTGCTCGGACATGTTCTTTCAGGAAGTCTCTTTGTCGAACCCTATATCGTGACACTGGATGAACGAGCCCAGCCGTGGTCAGTCTTCCAGAACCCGGGATTAGAATTCATACACGTGCTCGAGGGAAAGATGCGCTACCGATATGGTTCCAAGGTATATGCGCTCAAGCCAGGCGACACGCTTTTGTTTGACGCGCATGGACAGCACGGACCCGAGGAAATACAGGAGACACCTGTGAAGTTCCTGGCCGTAGTCTTCAATATCCGCGACGTCAACTAACGCCTAAACGACTGCCTGAATTTAACCAGGTCAATGCCCAAACGACGGTTCCGAACATTGATGCTGAGTCGGGAATTCTCGAAATCAACGGCGCGGTTCGACCAGATCTTGCAGGAACTCGTCAGGCCTTGATCGCTTGCACGACAATTTCGATCAGACAATTTTCTCCAAGCAGTTCCTTGACGACCACCGTCGCCCGATTCGGGTAGGGCGGCGCAGTGAAATAGCGGGCGTAGACGCGGTTCATTCCCGGCGCGTCGGCCTTGTCGACCAGATAGATGGTCATTTGCGCGACTTGAGCGAGGCTCGATCCGGCGCATTCGAGCACGTGCTTCAATTGATCGAACACGCGTGCGGCCTGCAGCTCGATGTCGCCCTCTCCGCTTGGCGCGAAGGTCTGCGGATGACGTGGCACCTGCACGGTATAGATCACTTCGCCCGCAATGAGTGCGTTGCTGATGGGGATGGAAGGTGGATTGATAATGTTCGACCTGACCGGTTGCAACCTGCTCGCAGAAGCGTTCAATTTCGTACTCCGATGGTGAGTTCGCGTTGAAAGTGGTGGATCGTGAGATTGACGGCGATGCGCCGGATCAGCTTTGGCGGCATGAAGGCGTGGCGCAAAACTTGATTGTTTCGGTCGCTGGCGCGAATTCGCCTGCGCTCATCGGGTCGACGAGCAGTTGGCCGCGTGCGCTCATCTTGAGAATGCAAGACGCGTTGCATCTGCCTTGTCATCGTGCATTTGCCGTTGATACTTGCGCATGGACATCGACACGGCAATACGACGCAACGGCTCGGGAGGGATCCACGTGGGTGTGGCCCACGCCATGCAGCGTTGCAGCAACGGACTGCTCTGGCCGGCAATCTGTTCGGCCAGCAACCGGCCCAGAAGCGACATCTTGATGATGCCCGAACCATTACAACCCGAGACAGCATACATTCCCGGCGCCACCTGGCCGAAGAACGGCGCCCCGTTGCGCGTCAGGCTCACCGCACCGCCCCAGACGTACTCGAGATCATGGCGCCGCATCTGGGGGTAACGCATCCGATACGCCTGCTGCAACATCACCTCGATCTCTGCATTGTCCTGTTCGCGGTCGTACGAAAAACCGGTCCGGATCATGTAGCGGTTGCCGCCGACCTTGCGCGTCGTCGCGCCCATGCGCTCGGCCGGCACCATGCCCCAGTCGCTGGCGCTGCCCAGGCGGGCTGCCTCATCCTCCGGCAACGCGGGGGTCAGCGCGGCATAGGTGTACACGGTGATCTGACGATTGCGCGCCAGACCGAAGCGGCCCAGAAAGGCGTTATTGGCAAACACCACCACATCGGCATCGATACGTGCGTTTGGCGTCACCAGCCGATGTGGGCGCCCGCGCTGCACGTCGAGCACCGGCGTATGCTCAGCCAGCGTCACTTGCGTGGGCAGCGCATCGGCCAGCCCTCGTATCAGTGCGGCCGGCTGCACCAGGGTACAACTCGGCATCCAGAGGGCATGGCGATAAAATGACGTGCCTAGCGTTTGCGTGAGTTCCTCCCGCGTCAGCGCCTTGAACGGTACGCCCAGCGGGGTCAGCTGCGTCGCCAGTTGCCGCAGCTCGGCTTCTCCCCGGGCCGTCGTTGCACCCTTGTAGTTGCCACAGGTACGCCAGCCGCAGTCGATCTGGTGCTGCGCTACCAGTGCTTCGAGCCACGCATGCCCGGTCTGCAGCAGCGTCTTCTGCCACTCGGTTTCAGCGGCATTGCGGCTGCCCAGGATCTTCGCATACGGCAGGTTGATCATGAAGCCGGAGTTCCGGCCGGCGGCACCATCGCCGACTGTACCGCTCTCAAGCAGCACGATAGGCTCGCCGGGAAACGATTCGGCCAATTGCCGCGCGGCGGCGATGCCGGCATAACCTGCGCCGATCACGGCAAAGCGCACGCGGTGTTCACCTTCGAGCGCGGCTGCGGGTATCTGCCGCGGCGGCAGCAACTGGTTCCATCCGCTGGGCCGGGCATAACGGGGATAAGTGCTTCGCATGACTTAGAGATTTTGCATCGGAAAGGAAAGGGGTTTACGTCAGCGGGACGTTACGTGTCTCGCGCAGAAAAAACAGCGGGATCGTCGATATCGTGCAGCAGGCGATCACAAGGTAGGCAGGCGCGAGCGGATCGCCCGTCACGCGGATCAACCAAGTCGCGGTGAACTGCGCGAAGCCGCCGAAGATCGCCGCGCCGATGGCCTGCGCGATACCCATGCCGCTCGCCCGCACCCTGGCGGGAAAATTCTCCGTCACCAGCGTGTAGTTGCCCACCGCGCACATGGCAGCGAGGATGGCCAGGCCACCGAGCATCAGCGCGAGCGCCCACATCGGCAACTGCTGGTTAAGCGCATGGAAACACGGTATCGCCACCGCTATCGACAGAATGCGCGAGCCCCACGCCAGGGGCTTTCGGCCAACCCTGTCGCTCAATATGCCGAGTAGGGGGCTGGCCACGAAGGTCACGATGCCGCTCGCGATCACCGCCGCCAAAGCGAGATGCGCCGGCATGTGCAACTGCACGATGGCGTAGGTCGGCAAATAGATAATGAAGATGTACGAAGTGATCTGCGAGCCGGCCTGGATCAACGTGGACATCACGGACAGTTGCCGGTAGCTGGACGCCAGCTCGGTGAGTGCGCTTTCCGGGTGCCGCAGCGCGTCCGGCGCCATCTCGCGAGCGTAGGTTTCCTTGAGTTGCCGCCGGATATACATGCCCATCGGCGCAATCAGCATGCCGACGACAAACGGCAAGCGCCATCCCCACGATGCCAGCGCCGCCTTGTCCAGCGTTTGCGTCAATGTGAACGAGATCAGCGCAGCCGCCAGGACCGCCAGGCCCTGGCTCGCCATTTGCCAACTGATGTAAAAGCCGCGCTGATGGTTCGGGGCAGCTTCCGCCAGCATCGAGGTAGACGCGCCGACCTCACCGCCAGTGGAGAACCCCTGCAGGATCCGGCCCATGACAATCAGCGCTGGCGCGAACACGCCGATCTGCGCATAGCTGGGCGTGAAAGCGATGATCGCAGTGCCCAGTGCCATCAGTGCCAAGGTCAGCAACATCGCCGCTTTGCGTCCACGGCGATCGGCATACGCTCCCAGCACGATGCTGCCCAACGGACGAAACAGGAAACCAACACCAAACGTCGCCAGCGACGCCAGCATCGAGCCGACGTCGTTGCCGACCGGAAAGAACGCCCGGCCGATCTGGGCTGCAAAAAAGCTGTAGATCAGGAAATCATAGAATTCGAGTGCGTTGCCGATCGTGGTGGCCGCGATGATGCGCCGCCTCGATAGCGGCGACGAATCCGGGACATGAGCGATACCGCTGACGCCGAGCGCGTTATCCAACATAAGTCTCCTCCTGGTCGATGATGGCAAATGATGGCGAGACACGGACCGGCGAGAGCCACGCCGTCACATGTGCGCTTGCATGCCCGGTAGCCGCAGGAATGCAGCAGCGCTCCCGGTTTTGTTTTGGTGGTTGAGTATCGGATTGCATTAATCGCATGTCTAATGCATTATTAATGTTTGTTTAATGCATTGAATGCATCATGAACCTTAAGCATCTCCAGCACGTCGTTGCCCTTGCCGAGACGCTGAATTTCCACCGGGCGGCCGAACGTGTTCACTTGAGCCAGCCAGCGTTCAGCCGCAGCATTGCCGCGTTCGAGCAGACGTGCGGCTTGCGCATTTTCGATCGCAATGGCGGCTCGGTCGAACTCACCTCGGTCGGCAAGCAGGTGGTGCAGCGCGCTCGGCGTCTGCTGCTGGATGCGCGCAGCCTGTCTCACGACCTCAAATTGCTGCGGGACGCTGAGTTGGGTGAAGTGATCTTCGGTGCCGGGCCATTTTCCGCTGCCGCGATCGTCGCGCCCGTGCTGCGCGCGTTCCATAACCGCTACCCGAAGATCGCCATCCGCGTGGAGGTCAACAACTGGCTCCAATTGCTGAGGATGTTGCAAGAAGAACAAATCGATTTCTTCATCGCCGATACCCGGGCGCTGCCGCCCGATGAGCATATCGATGTCACGTCGCTCGGCGCTCTGCCAATCGGTTTCTTTTGCTGCCGCCAGCACCCGCTGCTGCAGCCGCCCGGTAGACGGCGCCGCCCGATGGTGTCGACGGACGCGCTGTTGGCCTATCCGCTGGCATCGGTGCGCATCCCCCCTATCGCCAGGCATGAGCTTGCCGCAGCGCTTGGACTGCCGGACGGGAGCGTCCTGCCGGTGCAAGTCGAATGCGACGACATCACGCTGCTCAAGCAATTGATCCCTGGTACAGATATCGTGTTGACCTGCGCTGATCGACTGGTGCGCGACGAGGTCGCCAAAGGCACGCTGGTACGCTTGCCGATTCCCAACCTGACCCCAGTCTACGGCGATTGGGGCATCGTCAAGCTGGCAGGACGCACACTGTCCCCCTCCGGCCAGATCGTTGCAGACGCGCTGCAGGCCACGATGGCAGAAGAGAAGACCGTCGGGCACCCCCGTGCCTTGGCCACTCCGTCAGCTTGACGCGGATCATGACGCCAAGGCAGGTTCGCTGATCGCGGTGGCGGCCCACTTCGCTCTATCAGGAGCTAAGACATGTCAAGGGTCTTCCGCCGGTCTTCGCGCTTGCAGACTTTCACGAGCCGCAGTCAATGACCTGGAGCCACCCGCCCGTCTATGTAAAGCGCTCCCGTCTTGCATGTTCGCGCTGAAGCAACGGCGCGTACTCGTGCAATTCGCGTGGCGCGATGTCGAAGGCGCGACGAAATGCACGCGTAAAGCTCGACGCATCATTGAAACCCAACCCCGCAGCAATGTCCTGTACCTCCATCTGCGGAAAACGCACCAGTTCATCGGCCGCCATTCGCAGCCTGCGGCTGCGGATATACGCGGCCAAGCCGCCTTCATGTTCGAATAGACGATACACGGTGGCGCGCGAGAGATGCAGCGATGCCAGCACGCTGTCAGGCGACAAATCCGGATCGTGCAGATGGGCCTCGACATACCGCCGCACCTGTCCATAGACTGCTGCACGTACCGCCGCGCGGCCGCCGCCGGAAAGACCCGCTTGACGGCTGAAAGCCGCGACGAGTAACTCTACTGCGGTGAGAAAGGATTGACGCACTTTCTCCTTGGCCAGCCCGACGATTTGTCGATTTAGCGCCACCAGATGCTCAATCAGCAGACGTGTCAAAGGAGTGGTGGCGTGAACCCAGCGGCCATGCAGCGAGGCGGCGTCAGGGAACGAGCTTTCCACCAGAGCCCTCGGCACGAAAATGAGCAGTATCCGACTATGAAAACTCCGGATTGTGCACGGCTGATCCATGTCCAGCGCGAGGATACTTGGCACTTGCGGTATGTGCGGCGCGTCGAGCCGTGGCTTGCCGCCCAGGAACTGCCCCGGTGGTCCTTCAAGGAACACGCTGAAGCTGATGTCGCGAATGCTCTCGGTCGAAACTCGTCCCAACGATCGCACGGCCAGGTTCGGCCCGGTGCGGAAGTCGAAGACGCTCAGATTGTCGATCGTGTAACGAGACAGCGACGCATCGAACGTATCCTCAGCTTGCTTTGAGGAAGGCCGTATGTCGTAGACAGGACTCATACGCTCCTGCCAGGCCAGGAAGCTTTGACGGGCGTCGCCTTGAACGCGGAAATTGCTGTGCACGATGCCGGGCGCAAGCGTTGGCAGCTCCGGCGGCAACAACAAGCGGCTTAGCGGTATGGCAGCGTGTAACGGGTCGTCGTTCAATGCAGTGCTCATTGCTGATTTTTGTCCAGTTTTGATCCGCACCGTGCGGCTGAACTTTATGTTGAGCCACTAGCCCGCTCGTCAAGAGCCGTTCGCGCAGTCCGCGATAAGCGTTTCGACGTACGCTGACTTTTGCGCGCCGGTGTTCGCATCAGCGGATATGACGTGCCAATGCTTCCTCGACCACCGTTCGATCTGCGCCCCGGTCGCCTAGCTGAACTCGAATGCGTGCGTTGATTTCCGCTGTGGCTATACCGAGCGTTTCGCCGGCATGCACGATTGCAGCGTAAGCGTCGAGTACATCGATACGCGTAATATCGTAACCGTAGCCTGCCGCCATCCAGTGCAGCGCGCTCAGCCCGCATGACATCGCGAAGTCAGCTTGGCCATCGCCGAAGTCTCTCGCTGCGCGCGTGAGCGTTCGCGGATCGGTGGGACTTTGCCTTGCAAGCGACGCAGCCAACTCCAAAAGACCCGCGTCCTTGGCCGCTGCAAACCATTTGCCTTCCGAGCCAGGATCGCTGGCTACAAGGTCGAGCAGGACATCGCATGGCTGCTTGTGCGGGTACTTTTTAACGATGGCGCGAAACGTCGCCAGATGGGTGCTTCCCTCGTTGGCGATGATTGCGTAACGGGCGTAAGCCTCATCAATCATTCCTGATTCGAGGAGGATCGTCTCACAGGCTTTCGCGACCGCGCCAAGTGGGCCATTGGATTCCTCTGAAGCTTGTGCATAGCGCAGTGCTTCGGCTGGCAGGCCTTGCGCCATCAATGCATCGACTCCCCAGCGACGGTAGTGCCACCAGTTGAAGCGCGCGCTGTCCACCAGCCTGATCAATTCATCGTAGCGTTGAGCGCCGTAGAGCGCGCTCAGGCAAGCAGTCGTGCCGGTAAAGAACTCGCCGTGGCCATCAGGTCCTAACACGCGTGTGGTGGCGCCCAAAAGCCGCTCTGCCCAAGCCGAGGCGATTGACGGTGTCACGCATAACTGGCCCCAAAAGTCACCTAAGTACTCGATGTACGGCATCCGGTCCTCTTGTAGCGCATCGAATAGCCGCTCAAGCCACGCTTGGCGTACGGATTCTGTCACGGCTGGTGCGGCGATGATCGGCACGAGTACGTCGATGGCGCGATTCACCGCGCTTCCCAGTGCGCCGGAGGAGCTATCGACTTGCTCCAGCGCGGGCGAGAGCTTTTCGAGAAGCAGAACAGCGCCGTCGGCCGCAAGAATAGGGTCCGTGCGCACCGTGCGCTTGATTTCTGTTACCGCTTCCTTCAGACGCTGAATCGGCAGCGCAGAGCGCCAACCGAATGCCTGACGTCGAAAGTGGGAGGCGAATGCCCACTTGTGGGAGCTACTTCCGGCCATTTGAGTTTTCAATCAGCGAGTGCGCATGTAGGACGAATAAAGCGAAGCGTGCACGCCCTGAAGCTTCTTGCGGTAATCCAAAACTTCGTAGTGGCGACCTTGTCGCTCAAGGCTAAGCAATTCAAGCAGCAGTCGCATCGCGCGCTCCGGGCTCGTCTGCGTTGACGGCTGCGCCGCGATCAGCAGCCGCGAGAGAGCGGGTTTCTCGATCAAGACCCAGGCGGGGAACCAGGCGATATCCGTGATATCGCCGGCGCCTTCAAAGCTCGCGTAGAACTTCTTGAGCAATGAATCCAACGATTTATCGCCCATTCGATGGACAAGCCCGGCACAGCGCTCCGGCGCGAGCCATGCGAGTTCCGCCAGGAGAGGCCATGTGTCCTCCAGTGCGTCGAGACGGTAGGAGGCTTCGGCCATCCATGCTAGCGGAGCTGGAATGCGACGCCATGATTCGATAGTAAGGACCGCGTCGCGCGCAGCCGACCAACCGCCTGCTCGCAGCCACAGCGCTGCGGCATGGGTGTCGATGGAATCGGCTCGGAAGGGTAGGGAAGTCGCACGCTGCGCCAGTTCCTGCCATAGGGGTAGAAGCCATGGGGTCCCCGCGTGCTCGCCCCACACGCGCAGGGCGGCCGGGGTGGTTTTTTCAACGAGAGCACTGCGTGCTTCAGCCGCGACTTGATGATTGGAGAACGCGATAGTTGACCGCTGATCGAGGGCGCCAGCCAGCACGGTCAGTTGGGGAACGACGTCGTCATCGGGATACTCGTGACTCAGCCGCCGAAGGGTCTGCTGTGTCTCACGCGCGTCGTAGCTTTGCAGCGCGCTCAGGACATCGTTGCGCAGCATCACATCGCGGCTGTCAGCAAAAATATCGAGTTGCATGCTTGGAATCGGGAGGCGGCAGCTGTTCAGGTTGAAACCAATTATGCCACCGACACCTATCGTCCGGGATCGACTGGACGGGGGGACGCCGGCTGTCACACATGAGCGTAATCAAGCCGGAGATGATCTGCCTGAAAAGGCAGCAGGTCGTACGCTTGCGTTTTGCAGTGGTGCATCTGTCCGGAACACCGCGACCACGTCGCGCATTTTTGTGGCCTGCTCATCCATTGACGCGGCCGCCGCGGCCGCTTGCTCGACGAGTGCCGCATTTTGCTGCGTAACCTCGTCCATCTGCGTTACGGCGTTGTTGACCTGCTCGATACCTTTCGCTTGTTCTCCGGAAGCGGCCGCAATCTCGCCAATCAGGCCGGTCACACGATTGACCGCTGAGAGCATCTCCTCCATCCGTTCACCCGCCTCATCTGCCTGTATGCCGCCTTCCTTCACTCTGGACGCCGACTCACTGATCAGCGTCTTGATCTCCTTGGCTGCGCTCGCCGAACGCTGTGCCAAAGAGCGAACCTCGCTGGCGACAACCGCGAAGCCCCGCCCCCCCTTCACCGGTGCGTGCTGCTTCCACGGCAGCATTCAAGGCGAGGATGTTTGTTTGGAAAGCAATACCTTCGATCACGCTGATGATTTCGGCCATCTGTGTTGCGCTTTCGTTAATCCGGCTCATCGTGGTCGCGACGCGTCGTACCACGCCCCAGCCCCCGGAATGGCGCGCTCTCCTACTTTAACCAATCCAATGAGCCTATTGGCACCAGAGCCCTTAAACGCACCATGGGAAACCCCCGAAACGTCAGAAATCTTGCAGATCGCCGGTCATACGCCATCGTAGGATGTGGTCAATCCGAATGGATGAGGGTTTCACTGACTGAGAGCACAGCACAGTGACTGCGCATATCCATTCATTCACTCGCATATCCACACAGGCGAAAATCAACATGACGTCCCCGCAAACGCAAGCTGCGCCCGACTTTGATATGGCTACGGGCCTCTCCGAAGAACTCAAGGCGCGATACCAGCATGTCTCTCGCCCACCTGAGTTCGATTCTCCGGCGCAGGCGCGTTTGCACGGCAAGCAGCGCCTCGCGGCCGCGTTCCGGCTGTTCTCGAAGTTCGGCTTCGACGAAGGTGCGGCGGGACACATCACGATGCGCGACCCGGAGTTCAGCGACACTTTCTGGGTCAATCCGTTCGGTGTGCATTTCAGTCAGGTGAGCGTGTCCAACCTGATCCGCTGCGACCATCATGGCAATGTCGTGGAGGGAGACCTCCCGGTGAACGCAGCGGCCTTTGCGATCCATTCGCGCGTGCACCATGCCCGACCCGACGCGATGGCAGCCGCGCATTCGCACAGTATCTACGGCAGGACGTGGTCGACGCTGGGCCGCCCGCTGGACCCGATCACGCAGGATATCTGCGCCTTCTACAACGACCATGCCGTCTACGATGAATTCGGCGGCGTGGCAGTGGAGCTGGACGAAGGCCAGCGCATAGCCAATGCGCTGGGTTCGAACAAGGCGGCGATTCTGCAGAACCACGGTTTGCTGACAGTGGGTAAGACTGTGGACGAGGCCGCATGGTGGTTCATCACCATGGAGCGTTCATGCCACGTGCAATTGATGGCGGAAGCCGCGGCGGCACGCACCGGCGCACCGCTGAAAACGATTTCCGATGCCGCCGCGCGCCAGTCGCATTCGATTGTCGGCTCCGCGCAGGCGGGCTGGTTCCAGTTCCAACTGCTTTACTCCCGCATCGTCAAGGAACAACCGGACCTGCTGGACTGAGCCCGCGGCCAGGCCCATCTGCAAGCGCTCGCTGAAGTTGCCATCGAGCGCGACGAATTCCATGGCGAGCAGGAACGAGCGGATCAAGCCGCGCCAATCTTGCCGCAAAGTCTGATTGTGCCGGCGCCCCCGGAAGAGGGGCGACTCGAGGAGACAGCGAATGACCAAACTCAACTACCCGATGAAAGACGTACGGGTACTCCATCTCGGCAACTCCTGGGCCGGCCGGGTCGCTGCGATGCTTCTTGCCGACCAAGGGGCGGAAGTGATCGAAATTGAGCCGCCGAATCGACCGGCCTCCGTGGAAGATGCACTGCTGGGTCGCGGCAAAACCGGCATAACGCTCGACCTTAAATCCGACTCGGGTCGACGCGCCGCCCTCGCGCTCGCCCAGGACGCGGACATCATGATCGAAAACCTCGGCCCCGGCCGAAGCGCGAGTTTCGGCGTTGACTATCCTGCAATCGAGGCACTCAATCCCGCAGCCGTCTACATCTCGCTGCCCGCATTCGCATCAAAGAGCGCGGAGAGCGACATACCCGGCTGGGAAGGCGTGATCAACGCTGCCTGCGGCGTGTACACCGACATCCATCTTGCCGGACCGTTGCTCGGCGGTGCACCGCGCTTTACGTCCATTCCGCTGGCTTCGGCATACGGCGGCGTGCACGGGGCGATTGCCGCAAGCATGGGCTATCTCCATCGACTGCGCAGCGGTATCGGGCAGTACATTGAAGTCCCGCTGGCGGACGCGGTGATGTCCGCGATGGCGCTGCTGGCGATCAACATCGAAAACCAACCCGTGCGATTCGACCTCCCGCCAGTTGAAAAGGCGATGCGCGATGTCGCTTTCCCGATTCTGCGGGATCTTTCGACGCACCTCACGGCCGAACATCGCGCCGCGCTGGACCGCTACCTCTCCGACTTCGCATGGCCGTTGTTCGCGACGTATAGCTGCTCGGATGGCACGCAGATCTTCATCAATGCGGTGGAACATGTCCAGCAGTCCCGCGTGCTGCTCCAGGCACTCGGGTTGCTCGATCGCATGATAGGCGAAGGACTTGTGCTTGGCAGTCCGTTCGACGAGAGCGGTGCTGATAACAACGTCAATCTGGCGACGCTGAGCGTCAGTTGGCGGAGGAAGTTGCGCAGCGCGATCGAAGAACGTATCTCCACTCGACCCGCAGCCGAATGGGAAACGCTCCTGGCATGCGCCGGTGTACCTGTCTCTATCGTTCGGACAACCAAAGAATGGCTCCAGCTTCCTTCTGCACTCGAAGGCGGCAACGTTACGTCACTGGTTGACCCGATCCTTGGCGAGACTCGTCAAGCCGGTCGTTTCTTAACCTTGCTTGGCGCGAATGGTAAAACGGTTTCGCCGGAATTGCGCCCGTACCGCCATATTGACGACCCGCTAGCGGCGCGTTGGTCCGGCAAACGTGTCGTACCCAAAGCAGTCGACGCCGGGCGTAAGGCCGTGCTGGAGGGTATCCGCGTGCTGGATATCTCCAATACGATTGCCGGCCCCGCGGCCGCACGGGTATTGGCTGAATTCGGAGCTGACGTCATTCGCATTGATCCGCCTGCGCCGATTGCCGGTCCTCGCCACACCATGTGGTTCGGCATGGAAGTCAACCAGGGCAAGCGGGCCATCATCGTCGACCTGAAGACCGAAGAAGGCCGCGAGTCGCTGCGCCGGATCGTCAAGCAATCAGACGTCGTCATCCAAAATTTTCTCGACGAGTCGAGCGATAGGCTGGGGATTTCATTCGCCCAGATCTCAGCCGCCAATCCTTGCGCGATTGCGTGCCAGATAACCGCATGGCGCGGCCCCTTGGGTGGTCCCCGCAAGAACGACCCCGGCTACGATCCAGTCGTCCAGTTTGGCGTCGGCATCGCTTCCCGCTACGGCACCACCGAACAACCGGTCCTGCACGGCTTGGCATCGTGTATCGACTACATAACCGGCTTCCTGTCTGCTCTGGGCATTGCTCAGTCGTTGATAGCAAAGGAACTGGGCCGCGGAAGCGCACATGTAGAGACGTCCCTGAGCATGGGCGGCCAGCTTGTGCAGTTCCCGTATGTCGTCGATAGCGTGAATCGGCTGAACGAGCCGGAAGTTTCGAGGACTACCGGCTATGGTCCGGCTCAGTCCGTTTATCGAGCAGCCGACGGCTGGATTTACCTCGGGGGTCGGGAGGCGTCTATTGAGGCGATTGCCGACGCGCTGCAGGCCGACACCACGAGTCATGACGCAATCGCAGCCAGAATTCGTCAACTTACCATGAGGGAAGTCTCTGAGGCAGTCGCTTGTGTTCCCCATACCGCGGCGGTCGCGGTTCGACGGCTGGACGAACTTCGCGCGGATTATGAGCTGGAAGGAATCCAAAAGAGTCCCGATGCAGCGGACACGCGCTCTATCGTGATGCAGCACTTTAACCATCCGAGTGGTTACACCGTCTCACTTCTTTTGCCTACGTGGTATCGGACTGCTCGTACTCCCATTTCGCAACTCCGGTCGGCGCCGCTTCCCGGTTCCGACACAACAGGGGTTCTCCGGGATCTCGGTTTTGGCCCCGAGGAAATCGCAGAGTTAAAGGAACGAGGCATCACTAGAGACGGGTGGTCTGTACTGCGTCACTATCTCCCGCTCTGACTCCTGTGGTTCGCGTGCAGTTCGAAGAATTTTTGGCGAGGATAGGGAATACACCCGAATTCCCCACCTTGCTCTGCGATTGTCGGTACGCATAGAATGAATCGTTCTTCTCTATCAGCGGCCGATCCCGATAATGTCATTCATGACGGACACGTCCGAAGAAATGCGGACAAACGAGTGGTTCTGCTCGTTGCCGCCGGCCGAACAGCAGGCGCTTATCGAGCGAAGCAAATTGTTGACGCTACAACCTGGCGAATATCTGTTCCGCCGGGGCGATACGCCGACCGGCTTCTGTGGCCTCAAGAACGGCAGACTGAAGGCCTTCACGCTGCGCGAAGACGGCAAGGAAGCCATTCTGTCCGTGATCGAAGCCGGCAACTGGTTTGGGCAGGCATCTATGACCGCCCGCCAGCCACGCGCGCGTGATGTCATGGCAATCGAGCGATCGACCGTTCTCATAGTCCCGCCATTCGCCTTTGACGAACTCATGCGAAGTGTAACGTTTGTCCGGGCCATCGCCGAATTGCAGTCCATCCACATGAATTGGCTCTACCGCATGGTCGAAGATGCCACCCTTCACTCGACGCGCGCACGCGTTGCCCGCCGCCTGCTGCTGCTCGCGTCGGGCGACGTAACCACCTGGCCGCAGAGTCGCCAGAACGTCAGCGTCTCGCAAGAGACCCTGGCCATGATGCTCGGTATCACGCGCCAAACGCTCTCGCTTGAGCTGAAGGCAATGGCTGAAAAGGGAGCGATCGCTCTCCGGTATGGTCGCATCGAAATATGTTCGAAGGACATCCTCGAATCCTTTCAGGATTGTTCATGATCGGTCCCGCTGGCGCTCTCTGGGCCCCCATCGTCGCGCAGGCAGCCTGGAAACTATGTCGAACCAGCTACTTTGGCCGTCGGTGCGCCGCAGCCGGATCGTCGTTGCAGGACTCTCGAGTTCCACGCCAGTCGTCGCTCGTGACAAGTCTTCCTTCCCCTGCAGGTGTGTTCCACCAAATAACATGCAGGAGAGGCGCGTGTCGCGCGATCTCGATAGCCTGGATGGGATCGCTTTCAACAAAATGAGTACACCCGAGCCGAAGGGCTGCTAGCGCCTTATATGCCGCTACGCAGGATGATGAATCGTCGCAGATATCGGGATTTCGCATCACAAGCGGAAAAGAGCCAAAACCATGAGTCTTCAGCCATGTTTCGGTGCGAATTCGATCCGTCTCTGGTCGGCCGGTAACAACACCTTTGACTTGAGAAATGTCGAATGGCGGCATTGTGATGAAAGGCAGGAGTTCGTCGCGCTCGCGCAAGGCGCACTCGAGGTTGTCATCGTACCGTTCAGGCGGCAGATCAGGCAGAAGGATGCCGTCGAGATCAATACCGATGGCCTGGAACTCGTGATCTTCTCCTATGTCACCGCGACGTCCGGCGTCGGTGCGCGTCCATCTTTCTCGATATCCGTCGGTATAAGCGTGTCTTTCCCAGGGGAAAAGTAGGAAGTATCCGCGACCATCGATTCCATAGTCTGGGTGGATACGACTCAAATCGTCAAACCCGGCGGTTAGAGTCTTAACGATCAACCCACGCGCGCGAAGGAACTCGACGCAATCGACCAGCGTATCGCCCGCACCAGCAAGATCCTCACAAACTAATACCTTAGCGCCGGCGGGTGGTACGGGGAGCGACGAATCCCAAATGACCGCTCTCGTCGCCCGTTCATAGCGCAAAAAAGCTACCGGGATTCCCACGGTATGCGAAACCATCAGGGCGAGGGTGCCTCCTCCACGCAAGACGCCCAAGGCGCATTGGAATCCTTCGCCGGCGAGTGCGGACTGTAAAGAGTGAACCCACTGGTCCAGGCGCTCATATGTAATCGCAAGAAGTGGCTTTTCCATCTGGTTTCCTAATGGCATTGCAATCGAGTCGAGACACGCATCACGTCAGCGTCGCGAAGGTTGCAAAGTAGCTACGGGGCCGTTGGCTCTGCCTCGAGGCCGGATCGATCGCAATACTGGCGTTGGCTCGATTTGAGGCTCGTGCTCCCAAGTGATTGGCTCTTACCCTTCGATCAGAAGTCGTCGCTTTTGGTCGTTCGTTCAAGGACGGGCTAACGACGGTTGCCACTGTCCGGGCGTTGACGAAAAGCATGTATGCGCGAGGCTGCCGGCTATCGTCCTTTTCGTCGTGGGCATAGGGTATGTACCAAATAAAAACGGACTTATCGTCAGTTATTATAGTTTGAAAATGCATAAAGCAATGCAATCACAGCGAAATCAAGGCGAGAAACGGCTATGAAAGAGACGAGGGTTTATCTTCTTGATGGCGGTAGCATGGCCTTGGACCGGTCATACTTGTACCTCAATGCCGGCCTGACAGGCGACGAACGTTTTCCAGTGTACGGGGTGCTCATTGACCATCCTGAGGGGCGGTTCATTTTCGATACCGGGTTTGATTTCGGCCATACCTGCGAAACCGTGCCGTTTACGAAGCCTTCGCAAACGCCTGTTCAGACGATCCCCGGTCAGCTCGACTTGTTGGGGATGCGTCCTTCGGAGATTACTCACGTGATCAATTCCCACTACCACATAGACCATTGCGGCGGGAACAAGCATTGTTCGCACGCGACAACGATATGCCACAAATGCGAACTCGAAGCTTTTCGTTTTCCACAGGAGTCCGAAGAACTTGGGTACTCCGACACGAGCTTTGCGCCACATCTTCGAGATCAGCCGGCTGATGACGAACTGGGGAGTGGTGAACTCGATATTTTCACTCCGCGATTTGAGACGCTGACGGGAGATCAAGAAATTGCGAAGGGTGTCTACCTGTTCGAAACGCTGGGGCATACCGCGGGACACTACAGCCTCATGGTGAAACTGGCACATCGCCGACCAATGCTCTTTACCGCCGACGCGTGTTATTCACAGAAGAATCTTGACATGATGTGCATCCAGGCAGGAAATCGCGATGAGGACCAAACAAGAGCGTCCATGCAGCGTTTGAAGGACCTGGCGGAGCTACATGACGCGGACCTCTTTTTCTCGCACGATGCTGAAAGCTACGCGAACTATCAAAAGGCTCCTTACGCATACATTTAGGTTCAGCGCGGCGAAGGGAATGGTGTTCGGGTGCTTATGATGTTTCCGACGTCAGTAAACATCCTCCAAACCATTCTTTGGCAACTCGGCAGGCGAACGCATCGTTTATCAGCGCGTGACGCATTTGGGAGAGAGTAGAGGTCCTTCTTGCGTACGACTCTTGCGCGGATTCCGGATTCTCGTATCCCACAGCGCGCAAAGGTGCACGCGATTGCCAGTGAAGCGCCGGTACTTTCCACACTCCCGATTTGCTGGGATCCCCCAATGCAATAGTCGCTGGATATCGAGCATGTTGCCGCGCGACTCGTGCGGCGTGCATACCGCACCATCGAGTGAACGATGTCCGACAAGGTCGCCCATTGCAACTGTCAAAGCAGTCAATTGAGGAAACGATGAACATCAGTCCAGCGTCTACAAGCGCAGAAGCGTCAGGTAAGCTGAAACGCCATGACCTACTTATCGGCGGCAGTATCAGTCCGCCTGTAGGTGAAGAATATATTCTCACGGACAATCCCTATACCGGAAAGGTTTGGGGCGAAATTGCGCGCGGTACCAGCGCCGATGTCGACCGGGCTGTCGCTGCGGCCAAAGCCGCTCTTCCGGTATGGAATGCACTGAAACCCGCCGAACGTGGCCGGGCCCTGTTCAGGTTGGCCGACCTGATTGAGGTCCACGCGGAGTCGCTCGCGGCTGCGGAAGTTCGCGACAATGGCAAGCTATACACGGAGATGCTCCCGCAGATGCGGCTCATGTCCGACTGGTATCGCTACTACGCAGGCCTGAGCGATAAGATCGAGGGAACCGTCATTCCAACGGGCAGGGCCAACATGTTCGCCTTTACCCGCCACGAGCCGTTAGGCGTGGTCGCGCTAATCACACCGTGGAATTCACCGCTCCTTCTGTTGACGCACAAGCTGGCCACCGCATTGGCCTCCGGTAACGTCGCTGTCATCAAGCCATCCGAGTTCACCTCGGCCTCGACGCTTCAGTTCGCGGAGCTCTTCTCGCAGGCCGGCTTCCCAGCCGGTGTGGTCAACGTCGTTACCGGCTATGGGCACGAAGCTGGGGCAGCACTGGTCGCGCATCCGGACATAGCGAAAATCGCCATGACCGGGTCGGAGGCTGGCGGCCGCGTCATCAATGAGACAGCAGCGCGCGATTTCAAGCACGTGGCACTGGAGTTGGGCGGCAAGTCACCGAATATCGTGTTCGAAGACGCGGATCTTGACGCCGCCGTGGCAGGCGCTATCGCTGGAATTTTCGCTGCCAGCGGGCAGACCTGCATCGCCGGCTCGCGGCTTTTGCTCCAGCGTTCGATTCACGATCAGTTCGTCGATCGTTTGACACACACGGCTCGCGCCGCGCGTATCGGCGATCCGATGCAACCGGACACTCATGTCGGTCCGATGGCGACACTGCAGCAGTACGAGAAGGTACTTGGCTACATCGACATCGCTAAACAGGAGGGCGCAAATTGCGTGTTGGGTGGTGGGCCGTACAGGGGACCCGGCGCGGAGGGAGGACGCTTCATCGAGCCGACGATTTTCACCAACGTGCATAACGGCATGCGCATCGCGCGCGAGGAAGTGTTCGGGCCCGTGCTTTCGATCATTCCGTTCGAAACCGAGGAAGATGCCTACCAGATCGCGAACGATACGCCTTACGGCCTTGCCGCCGGCGTCTGGACATCGGACATGGGGCGGGCAATGCGTGCATCTGAGCTTCTGCAAGCAGGCACTGTCTGGGTCAACACCTATCGGGTTGGCGGCTGCGCCACACCTTTCGGCGGCTATAAGCGCAGCGGGTTCGGCCGAGAAGGAGGAGTCGAGGCAATCCACGAATGGTTGCAAACAAAGACCGTGTGGATCTGCGGCAAGCCAGACACCAATCAGCCGTTCGTCATGCGGCACTAGTCTGAGACGGAGAAAATATGGAAATCAAGCAGAAGGGCTGCGTCGTCACAGGCGCAGGCAGTGGCATCGGCCGAGGCATCGCGTTGGCCCTGGCCGACGCCGGCGCCAGCGGGATCATAATCGCCGACGTGCAGCTCGAACGAGCCGAGGCAGTGTGCGCCGAAATCGAGGCGAAGGGGGGCGTGGCCCGCCCCTTCCAATGTGACGTGCGCCAATCCGAATCGGTCGAGAGGCTGGCGGACTTTGCGTGGGACGCATTGGGACACGTAGAGATCCTCTGCAACAACGCTGGCGTCATTGCAACCGGACCGGGATTCGACACAACCGACGAGGATTTGCGGTGGCAGTTCGAGGTGAACGTCTATGGCGTGTTCAACGGTTGCCGGGTGTTCGGCAGGCGTTTTCTTTCTAATGGTACGAAAGCGTGGATTTGCAATACTGCCTCGCATCATGCCGTGGGCACACCGACCGCGGGCGTCGCAACCTACGTCGCCACCAAGCATGCAGTGCTCGGTTTCGCCGACGCGTTTCGCCTTGAATACGGGGAAAGCATCGGCTTCAGTGTGTTGTGCCCTGGAATCATCAACACAGAGCTTTGGGATGCCGGGCGTAACCGCCCGGAGGAACTCGGCAACGCGTTCAAGGGCAGCGAGCAGAACCACGCGGCCCTTGAAGCTTATGGCATGAGCCCCGAGTTCGTTGGGAACCTTGTGGCGCAGGGGATCAAGACGGAGGAGTTTTTCATATGGACGCATCCGTATTCCATTGAGTTGATCGAAAAACGCTATCTCGAAGGTGTCGAATCGATTCGCCGGCAATGGCCCGATGGACCTCTCCCGATACACAAGCGCACGCCGGGCAAAGTTTGAATTCAGACATTGCACAACAGGAACTCGCATGAAAGATCTCGAGAACAAGGTGGCTATCGTCCTCGGCGCATCGACGCCGGGGGGCATGGGTGAGGCCATGGCCCGTCGTTTGACGGCTGAAGGCGCGCGGGTGGTCGTGTCCGGATTGGGCGCCGAACACTTGCGCGCCCTCGCCGAAGAGCTGGGTGGCTCCGCCCTTGAGGCTGACATCACAGACCAGCAGAAAATTGCCGATCTCGTTGCTTATACAAAGACAACCTACGGCCGGCTCGACATCGCGGTGAATGCAGCTGGATTTGCACCCCGCGTGCCATTTAAGGAATTGACAGAAGAGCATCTGATGCATATGGCAAAGATGCACTTTATCGGACCGGCAATGTTTATCAAGCATGTCGCGGAGACCATCGTTGACGGTGGTGCAATCGTGAACATATCTTCTCTTTCTGCCTACGACCCGCTTTCCGGGATTGTTGGTTACGCCGCATCAAAGCGTGCGGGCGATCGGGTGATCCAGGGGGCAGCGCTGGAATATCGCCAAAAGCGCTTGCGAATTAATGGCATCATCCCATCCCTCGTGCCCACGGAGCTTTCGCGTAAAGGGGTGCGCGACTTTGGGATGGATCCAGACGCCTTCGAGAAGAGCTTCGTGGATCTGACGCCGCTCGGCCGCATCACGCGCCCTGAAGACATCGCGGCCATGACGTATATGTTGGTGCGCGATGAATTCTTCGAGACCGGGCAGATTTTTAACTACAGTGGCGGCAATTCCCTTCTGGGTCACCCCAGGTTTCTGGCCTGAACCGCAGCCGTTCGCTCCAGGCGGATCACCAACCGGCGCACGTCGCCGATCCGAGTAGCTTGAGTTTTCTTTAATGGGTGCGCATCGGGCCCGTGTTCGTATCAACGCAATCAAGCAGTTACCGTTGCAGTGGACACTGAGCCGATAGTATTTCACGCAAGGAAACGGAGAAGTCCCTTTTGTCGGCGTTGTGCACAGGGAGCTCGAAACCCCTTCAGCAATTCCACCAGCGCTCACGGGTACCGGTGGGGCCGGTCCGTTGGTCGGGGCAGGTGAGGGCATGCTTATGTCTGTCTGTACGCGATGCTGTGCTGTATGTGACTTGCTTCACCCGCAGGACGGCACGAAGATCCTTTGTCAGGGCGTTCTGCGACGGTTTTTGTTTGCGCCGGGTTCGATTGCCTGCGTGCGAGCTTTGGCTTCGCGGATACCTTCGTCGAACGTCACAGTCGTCGCCACGTGCCGATGATTGACGCTGACGAGCCAGCCGCTGTCCGTCTTGCACCAACGAATGAAGCCCTGATCATAGAGGTCCGAGAACCACCGCCACAGTGCAGCATCCTCGGCGTTCGCATTCGCCGCTGCTTCCTTGCGCGTGCGCGTAGTGTTGCTATCCAAGGTCTTCGATCAGTTCTGGGATTACGTCGAACAGGTCGCCCACGAGCCCATAGTCAGCTACGCTGAAAATCGGTGCGTCCGGGTCCTTATTGATGGCGACAATTACCTTGGAATCCTTCATCCCCGCCAGATGCTGGATCGCGCCCGAGATGCCCACGGCCACATACAGTTGCGGGGCGACGATCTTCCCAGTCTGGCCGACCTGATAATCATTCGGTACGAAGCCCGCATCCACCGCCGCCCGTGATGCGCCCAGTGCTGCGCCGAGCCGGTTGGCCAGCGGCTCAAGCACCGACATGTAATTCTCGCCGCTTCCCAGTCCCCGTCCGCCCGACACAATGATCTGTGCAGCGGTCAATTCCGGACGGTCCAGCTTCGTCACCTTCCGGCTCATGAACTGGCTGGTGCCTTGATCTGCTGGCGCTTCGATCGTTTCGACAACTGCGCTGCCGCCTTCGGCCGCGGCCGGGTCGAAGCCGGTCGAGCGCACCGTGATAACCTTGATCGAATCCAGCGACTGCACCGTCGCGATGGCGTTGCCGGCGTAGATAGGGCGTTCGAACGTATCGAAACTATTCACCGCCGTAATATCGCTGAGCTGCGCGACGTCCAGTTTTGCCGCGACTCGAGGGGCGATGTTTTTGCCATAGGCCGTGGCCGGCGCCAAAATGTGTGAGTAGTCCTTCGCGATAGTAAGCACAGTGGCTTCAACGTTTTCCGCCAGACCGGCCGCGAGCTGCAAAGCGTCCGCTAGCAGCACCTTCGCAACGCCAGGTATCTTCGCCGCCGCATCGGCCGCCGACCGCGCGTCGTGACCGGCGACCAATACATGGACCTCGCTACCAATTTGCCGCGCTGCCGACACCGCGTTAAGTGTCGCAGCCTTTAGCGACGTATTGTCGTGCTCCGCAATTAGCAGAATCGTCATTTTCTTTCGTCTCCCTCAGAGCACCTTGGCTTCAGTCTTCAGCTTCTCGATCAGCGCCTTCACGTCCGGCACCTTCACGCCAGCGCCGCGCTTAACCGGTTCCGCCACCTTCAGCGTTTTCAGGCGCGGCGTCACATCTACACCGAGGTCTTCGGGTTTGAGTGTTTCAAATGGCTTCTTCTTCGCCTTCATGATGTTGGGCAGCGTTACGTATCGTGGCTCATTCAGGCGCAGGTCGGTCGTGACCACCGCCGGCAGGCTCAGTGACAGCGTCTCCGACCCGCCATCCACCTCCCGTGAAACAATGGCCCTGCTGTCCGCAATGGTGACCTTTGATGCGAACGTCGCCTGCGGAAGGTTCGCCAGGGCCGCCAACATCTGCCCGGTCTGGTTGAAATCGTCGTCTATGGCTTGCTTGCCGAGAATGATGAGCTGAGGTTGCTCTCTGTCAACCAACGCCTTCAAGAGCTTGGCGACTGCCAGTGGCTGCAATTCCTCGCTTGATTCAATCAGGATCGCGCGGTCGGCGCCGATCGCGAGGGCAGTGCGCAGCGTCTCCTGTGCCTGCGCCACTCCCGCCGACACCACGATCACCTCGCTGGCTACGCCCGCTTCTTTCAGGCGCACCGCCTCTTCCACTGCTATCTCGTCGAACGGATTCATCGACATCTTCACATTCGTCATGTCGACGCCCGTGGCATCCGACCTCACCGATACCTTCACGTTGTAATCGACCACTCTCTTGACCGGTACAAGAATTCTCATGCTTGCTCTCTAAAGGATAGGAATGTCTGTTCCTGTGGGACGTCGCGCGGGGCCCGAGCCGTAGCGATTGCGCGCAGTTCCATTGCGTTCGGAGTGACGCCACCCGCGTTTGTTCTGTGGTTTCCGTCGACTGCTTCGTCGTGCGTAGCGCCCGGAAAAAATGTCCAGCCATCGATATTGCTCGCCGTGCCGGGTCGCAGACGCGCCGTGTCGCGATTCACGAGGCGTCGCAGCAGGCGCTGCTTCTTTGATCCGCTTCAGATTCAAATATAAATGATCTACAGTCAGTTATCAACAGTCTTCCTTCGCGCTTTTTCACTTGTTGGGGTAACCCCTAGGCGATCTTTAAAAGCGGGTCGAGCCGATGACTAAATCATTTGAAGGTAGATATCACAAGCGTTTTCAAGGGAAAGGAGAATTTTCTTTGCGGCATCAGAGGCCGAAGACATATGTGCAAGCGCCTATTGACAGTCGAAGTAAGCTCAAAATAAACTGACGATGTGTCATAAATGTATGACGTCGACAACCTACCTGGTCCTGGATTATGTAGAGCGCACGGACCTTTCGGTCGAACAGATGACTCCCTTGGAGGCGGCAACGTGTCATGCCGTCAATCGAGCCACATTGAATGGCTCTCTATGAAGACAGCGGGAACTGGAGGAGACGGATGACCTCAATGCAGGGACGCGAACGTGGCAGAAACGAGGGCTCAAAAAGAAAATCGTCTGTTTGTGATTGGCGTCCCCTTGGGGCGTGCGGGTGCGAGGCCGACAGGGTTTGCAAGTATTCGCCGCAGGTTGGCTTTTGGTTTGCGTTTTGAAGTAAGTGCCCGATAACTTAAATCAAGAAGGTAGGAGACTCGAATGAAAAGCAACCAGCCAAGCGCTTGCAAATCGCCTCGACGAGCGCGTTCGACTGCGGTCGCCTGTCTGGCGATCGTCGTAGGAATCGGTACCGCACGGGCTTTCGAATTGCCGGTCAGTCCGGACTGGGCTGTCAACTGGGACAACACGATTACGTACAACCTTGGCGTTCGTGCGCAAGGCATCAATCCGGGCATTGGAAATAATCCGGCGTTTGCAGAGTCAGACTATAAGTTCGCGCACGCGGGTGACGTCGTAACGGATCGGGTCAGCGACTTATCGGAGTTCGATGCAGTATTTCGCGACAAATATGGCTTCCGGATCAGTGCGTCGATCTTTAAGGACTTTGCCTATGGGAACGGCGTCAACACAAATCCAGGAAATTTTGCGCCCGGGGTGCCTTATTCGTCGCTGTTCTCATATCAGAACAGTCAGTATTCGAACTACACGACCAGGTACTACCAACAAGGCGTCCAGCTATTGGACGCGTTTGCGTACGGCCGCTTCGACATAGGAGGGCATAGCACGACGATCAAATTGGGCCAACTGACCCAGTTCTGGGGCAACGCGCTGTTTTTCGGTTCTCAGGGTATCGATTATTCCCAGAATGCCTCGGACGGCATCAAGGGTTCCAGCCAACCCGGGTCCACGGCGAAGGAGCTTGCGCTGCCGCGTCTGCAGGCCTTGGTTAGCACGCAGGTTACGCCGACCATCAACTTGGAAGCACAGTACTTTCTTCGTCGTGCCAACAATCTGGAGCCGGAGGGGGGGACGTATCTGGGTACGGCAGGGTTTCTTTTTAACGGGCCTCAATTTCTGGACGGATCGATTCCGCGCGGTCCGACCGGGTCCCCTAGCAATACCAACCCGAACTACGGCTTCAAGGCCTCATGGACACCCGAATGGCTGCGAGGCACGCTGGATGCCTACTATCGTCGTTTCGACGAAGTGCAGCCTTGGGCGCCGCTCTTTGGTGTCGATCCCGCGACGGGCGCCACGAACTATCATCTTGCCTATGCGACCGATGTACACCTTTACGGATTGAGCCTCGAAAAGCAGATCGCAAACTATAGTACGGGTTTCGAAGTATCGTATCGCCAGCACACCGCGTTAAACAGCGCTACCGGACCGCTACCAAGCAATCTGGCTGGTACGGCCGGGGCTCGCGGCGATACCATCAACGTGATTGCGAACGTCATCGCGGGCCTTACTCGAACTCCACTGTGGCAGACAGGCTCATTGACCGCGGAAATCGCCGCGACTCATCTGACGTCGATAACCAGTAACGGTGCGCTTTACAACGGCACTGGGAATCCATCGGGATGTGCAACAGGCAATAAGTGGGACGGTTGCTCTACAAGAAATGCGGTAGCGATTGCCGCGCAGTTCGACCCAACGTGGCTGCAGGTGTTCCCGGGCGTCGACATTGATATGCCGATATTCGTGGAATATGGCCTCTATGGAAACGCCGCGAGCCTCGACACTTCGCCTGGACAGGGTGGATTGATTTATACAGCTGGAGTCCACGCGTTGATCTACAACAAATACAACGCCACGCTTCAGTACAACGGCTATCACGCGCACACCAACGGAGGAAACACTCTTGTCAACGGAGGCGCTGCCTCGTATTACACAAGCGGCAACGGGATCTACTTCTATAACGACAGAGGATGGGTATCGCTGACTCTGCAGATGTCCTTTTGAAGGGTTGCGCGTCGCAAAGCGGTTGAATTGTTTGCGAAGCAGTTGCCGCGGCTTCATTTATCGATTAGGCATCCGAATAATCTAATCAGGTTCTGCATAAAATCATGAAGTCATATCATTGTGAGATCGGCGCAGATGCATCATCCGGATCAATCGACCGTCCGTCATTGCAGGATGCTGAAAACGCGGTGCGAGTTCTGATTCGCTGGGCTGGTGATGACCCGTCGCGCGAAGGCTTGATAGACACGCCGGCCCGTGTCGCACGTTCATACAAGGAATTCTTCGCGGGCTACGTGGTCGACCCGCGCGAGATCCTTGCGCGCACGTTCTCAGAGGTTGATGGTTACGACGAGATGGTCGTGTTGAAAGATATCCGGTTCGAAAGCTATTGCGAACACCACATGGTGCCCATTATCGGGCGCGCCCATGTTGCTTATCTGCCTGAACATCGGGTCGTGGGTATCTCGAAGCTCGCGCGGCTGGTTGATGCATTTGCGAAGCGGCTGCAAATACAGGAAAAGATGACTGTTCAGATCGCGGACGCGCTAAACGAGGTGCTGGAACCGAAGGGCGTGGGTGTGATTCTTGAAGCCGCCCATCAATGTATGTCTACGCGCGGTGTCCACAAGTCTGATGCCGCAATGGTGACATCGCGCATGCTGGGATCGTTTCGGACCGACCCGTCGACGCGACGGGAGTTCCTTTCTATCGTTCGTCACGGATAGCACTATTCGGTGAAAAATTTGAAGACGTCCGACGAACTACACGTTGGAGGATGTTTGGCAATTGGCGTTGTTTCCTCGTGGGGAGCAACAGCTGATTTCTATCAATATTTGGATTGCTTGACGAGGTTTTCATGAGTCTGCTCCTAGTGGAGAAGCGCGGCCACGTCGCGCTTCTCACCCTCAATCGGCCAGAGGTCATGAATGCGTTGGGGGCGACTGGCGACGGGGATGCTATCCGTAGCGTTTGCGAGAGTATCAATCGCGATCAGGACATCCGATGTGCAATCTTGACCGGTGCAGGACGTGCTTTTTCTGCTGGCGGTGATGTGAAGTCCATGCTCGAGAAAAGCGGCGCGTTTGCGGGAGCCGGTATCGACATCCGGGAAAGCTATCGACGAGAATTCCACGCGCTGAGCAGCGCAATCTACAACCTTGAAGTTCCGCTCATAGCCGCTGTCAACGGAGCCGCGGTCGGCTTGGGTTGCGACCTCGCCTGCCTCGCCGACATTCGCATAGCTGCAGAAGATGCACGCTTTGGAGTCACTTTCTTGAAGGTCGGGTTGATCCCTGGCGATGGCGGCGCCTGGTTGCTACAGCGTGTCCTCGGCTATAGCCGTGCTGCCGAGTTGCTCTATACCGGGAAATTGATCGGGGCCGCGCTTGCCGCAGAGTGGGGCCTTGTCTCAAGAGTAGTACCGGCGGCTGAGCTGCTTCGGGTGGCATTCGATCTGGCCGGGCAGATTGCCGGCCAGCCGCCGCACGCACTGCGCCTCGCAAAGAGTTTGATGCGTCACGGACGCAGTACATCGTACGACGCGGTCATGGAGATGTCGGCGATGGCCCAGGCGCTCTGTCATTTGACAGATGACCATATCGAAGGACTAAGCGCACTTGCCGAAAAACGCGGTGCAACTTTTCGCGGCCAGTAGGCTTCCCCTTGTGCGGGGTACCAACGAGCGAGAGACCTTTCAAGTGTTTTTGGGAAACCGGGGAACAGCGGGGCTGTTTCAAGGGTGCCTGACCATCCAAAATGAAAACAGCGAAGGTGATCGTTTTTTCGAAGTAAATGACGTATAGTCAGTTATTATAATTATCGTGGACGTAGCACCAGGCGGCGCATATGCCGTTCAGCGCGGCACCGATGACAGTGAAACACAACACGAAGACGAAGACGAAAAGGGAACGATGGCTCAGCCGTCAACACCCGTTCAAATCTATGGAGACAAGTGATGAAACGGAATGTATGGCTTCTGGCGGCGCTTCTGACCGCTTTGCAGGGAAGCGGCAATGCGTTCGCAGCGTCGGACGCAGACTCCGCAAAGAGCCTCGGTACAACCTTGACGGAATTCGGCGCAGAAAAAGCGGGCAGCGCCGATGGATCCATTCCTGCGTACACCGGCGGACTAACTGAGGCGGCTCCGGGCTATAAGGCCGGCAGTACTGTCTATCCAGATCCATTCGCGAACGAGAAGCCGATTTTGACAATCGATTCGAAGAATGTGGCTGAGCACGAAGCGAATCTAAGCGCAGGGCAGATCGCCATGTTCAAGAAATATCCGGATTACCGGATGGAGATTTATCCGACTCATCGCACCGCACCTTATCCGGCATGGGTGCTCAAGAATACCCTGGCCAATGCTGCCAAGGCACACTTGGTCGGAACAATCGAAGGAGATGGTGTCACCGGCGCTTACGGCGGTGTTCCTTTCCCTGCTCCGAAAAGCGGCTACGAAGTGATGTGGAATTTTTACCTGCACTGGATGTCTGCTGGGCGGGTCGTGCGCAACGAGTCTTATCTGGTCGAGCCAGACGGCGGCCGGACACTACTGGGTACGTTTACGGGGACCTATGGCAATAGGTACTACGATCCGGACGCGACCAGCGTACCTGACCTCTACTATCTCAAGCAACTGGAGATCGGGAATGCTCCATCGTCCCAGGTGGGCTACAACCTCATCCTCTCGTATTCGCTGAACTACACTCAGGCAGACATATTGAACTGGCTGTACACACCCGGCCAACGCCGGGTCAGGACGGCCCCCGAGTTCACCTACGACACGCCCGCTGCGAATTTCGACGGTGCTTTGACCTACGATGAGGTCGGCATGTTCTCAGGCCGCATGGATCGGTTCGACTTCAAACTAATCGGCAAGAAGGAGATCTATGTGCCCTACAACGTCTACAAACCCTTCATGCCGACGACACCGGAAGAAAGTTTCCTGACAGGGAAGTTTCCGAACTCGAGTATGGTGCGTTTTGAGAAGCACCGTGTTTGGGTCGTGGAGGCGACGCTCAAGTCCGGACAGCGCCATATCATGTCCCGTCGGACTTTCTATGTCGATGAAGACTCCTGGATCGTGAACGAGGTTGACGAATACGACCACGCCGGGCAGTTGTACCGGATTGGCGTCGATTATCCCTCGGTCATTTATGATCCGACTGCGCCTTATCTGACGGATGCGCGATACAGTTTTGTAGACCTAACGAAGGGCTCCTATTTCTTTGGAGGGGAATTCGGCACGGGATATGAAAAAAGCGGTCCGAAGCTGCCCGATATGTCCAGATTGACGCCCGCTGGCCTTTTGAGCGCAGGCATGCGCTAACCCTTGGAACACGCGAGTCGCTTGGTAATTCGCGCAGACGACGCGTGCGTCGTCTGCGCCGCGGGTACAGGCGGTTTGCGGCAGGCTGGAGTCTTCAATGAAAAGCAAGTGGTCGTCTTTCGCCGTCCTTATATTGGCGGCGATACTTCTTTCCGAACCGGATCATGCACGGGCAGAAGGCAACCCGTTTCAGGATCCATTAGACACGCCGGCGATCCAGGAGTTTGGTGCCCGGGGGATTACTCAACAGTCGTTCATGGCTATTACGCAGGCTGGTAAGCGGCTCATCGCCGTCGGGCTGCGCGGGCTCGTTGTCTTTTCTGATGACAGCGGGCGGTCATGGCAGCAGGCGCGGGTTCCAGTGCAAACGGATCTGGTCGCGGTCCAGTTCGTGACCTCCAGGCAAGGTTGGGCGTCGGGTCATGATGCCGTCATTCTGCACACGGAAGACGGCGGGGCAACGTGGACGAAGCAGTTTGACAATCGCTTGGCAGCGGTCGTATTGCCGGCGTATTACCAGAGGAAGATTGCTGCGGGCGACACGTCATTGGAGCCCTTTCTCAAGCAAGTACAACTGAACACTCAGGGCGACACATCGCTGCCGTTTCTCGGCATCCATTTCACTGACCTCGAGCATGGTATCGCGGTCGGCTCCTTTGGCATGATCGTGGCCACGAGCGACGGCGGCAGGCACTGGCTGCCGTGGCTGGATCGGATCGACGATAAGGAGTTCCTGAATCTGAACGTGATCCGAAAGATTGGCAACGATCTCGTCATTGCGGGCGAACAAGGCGGGGTGTACCGGTATGACGACAAGACCGGTTCATTCGTTGCAGTGCCGGCGCCCTACAAGGGCAGCTTTTTCGATATTGTTGGCACGGACAGTTTCATGCTCGCGGTTGGGTTGCGCGGCACTATCTATCGTAGCGAAGATAGGGGCAAGACGTGGCAACATATTGACACGCCCGTCAAAGACACCGTGACCGCCGCTACGCTCCTTGGCGGTAGTGATGGGATTGTTCTGGTAACTGCCGGTGGCGCTCTCGCGGTAAGCCACGATCGGGGCGTCACGTTCCGAGCGGACGAACCCTCGCATCCAATGCTTTTTACGGCCGTGAGTGTGCTCGGGGCCGACCGGCTTGTCCTGACCGGCCTGGAAGGTATAGGCGTGGAGCAACTCACTATGCGCCATGCATCGGTGTCTCATGAGGTTTCGCAATGAATCAATCCAATCAGTCTGATGTGTCAGGCGGTCAACCGGCCGTTAAGCGGCTCGAAGATTTCAACCCGCGTTCGGGCAATCTGCTCGAACGTCTGATTTTCAACCATCGCGTGATGATTGGCGTGATCTGCCTGTTGTTGACGGCGTTGCTGGGTTCGCAGGCGATACGGCTAAAGGTCAACGCAAGCTTTGACAAGACACTGGCTCAGTCACAGCCGTTTATCCGTAACTATCTGGACAACAGGGCAACAGCGCGTGGCCTCGGCAACACGGTGCGCATCGTAGTCGAAAACAAGAAGGGCGACATCTACGACCCGGAATACCTGAAGACACTGCGAGAGATTAACGATGCCGTGTTCTTGATGCCCGGTGTGGATCGCCTCTTTATGAAATCGCTCTGGACACCTTCCGTGCGGTGGACGCAGATCACTGAGGATGGATATCGCGGCGGCGCGGTTATGCCGCAGGACTATAACTCCACCTCCGCGTCGTTGAATCAGCTCAAGCGCAATGTCGTGATCGCAGGCATCGTTGGTAGCGTGGTCTCCAACGATCAGCATTCAAGCATGATAGTCGTGCCGCTGATTGAAACGAACGCGGTGACTGGCAAGCCGCTGGACTACGAGGCGTTTTCCGATGGACTGAAGAGACAGGTCTTCGCACGTGAGTCGGACCGGATTGGCATCCACGTAATCGGATTTGCGCAGTTGGCCGGTGACCTGATCGATGGCATCGGCAAGATGAGCAGATACTTCATGATTGCGGCAGCGGTAGCCGCGGGAGCAATCTTCTTTTATACGCGCTGTGTTCGCAGCACGGTTCTCGTGCTGAGCTGTTCACTAATCGCAGTGATCTGGCAGCTCGGGATCGTGCATCTGCTTGGATTCGTGCTGGATCCCTATTCGGTGCTGGTTCCCTTCCTGGTTTTTGCGATCGGCGTTTCGCACGGGGCGCAAAAAATGAACGGCATCATGCAGGATGTCGGCCGCGGCATGCATCGGTATGTTGCTGCACGACAGACGTTCCGTCGGCTGTTTCTCGCTGGACTGACGGCACTACTGGCGGATGCAGTCGGTTTTGGCATCCTGACCATCATAGATATTCCGGTGATCAGGGATTTGGCGATGACGGCCAGCATTGGCGTGGGTCTGCTGATATTTACCAACCTTGTTCTTCTTCCGGTCGTCTTGTCGTACACGGGAGTGAGTCGTGCCGCGGCGCAGCGCAGTCTGCGTTCGGAGGAGGGCGACGCTGAAAAGCGCACCGTGGCGAGTCGCTTATGGAGCCTGCTCGACCGCTTCACGGAGCGCCGTTGGGCTACGGGCGCTCTGCTCGTGACGGCGGGACTGACCGCTGGCGGCTTTGTGATCGGCTTGCACCTTCAGACCGGCGACCTCGATCCAGGCGCGCCGGAGTTACGTACGGATTCCCGATACAACCGGGACAATGCTTTCATCGCCACGAAATTTGGACTGTCAAGCGATGTGTTCGCGGTCATTGTGAAGACCAGGCCCGACAGCATGAGCAGTTTTCCCACGCTCACGGAAGAGGACCGGCTCGAGCAGCAACTGCGCGCCCTACCGGTGGTGCAGGGCACCGTCTCGGCTGCTGACATGGCGCGTTACGGCACCTCTGGTATCAATGAAGGCAGCCCGAAATGGTTCACGTTAAGTCGGCAAGCTTCGCTGTCATCCCAGGCGACCTTCGACCTGAAGACGAACGATCCCGAATTGATGAACGCGAACGGGACTGCGGGAACCGTAATCGCCTATTTGACGGATCACAAGGCAAGCACTTTGGACCAGGTGGTAAAGATCACCGAGTCATTCGCCAGGACGCACACTAACGGCGATCGCCAATTCTTGCTTGCAGCCGGTAATGCCGGTATCGAGGCGGCAACCAATATCGCGGTGCTGCAGGCCAATGAGCGCATGTTGATGTTTGTCTATGCGGCCGTCGTGTTGCTTTGCCTGATCACGTTTCGTAGTTGGCGCGCGACCATTGTCGCGGTGATACCCCTCGTCGTAACCTCCGTGCTGTGTCAGGCGCTGATGGTAATTCTGGGAATTGGCGTAAAGGTGGCAACCCTGCCGGTGGTAGCGCTCGGAGTAGGCATCGGAGTAGATTACGCGCTGTATTTGTTGAGCGTTCAGCTCACCCAGCAACGAGCGGGGCTGGATCTGGCAGAGGCATACCGCAAGGCTGTCGGCTTCACCGGCAAGGTGGTAGCACTCGTCGGCGTAACGCTGGCTGCGGGCGTGGTTACATGGGTCTGGTCGCCCATTAAATTTCAGGCAGATATGGGAATCCTGCTGACATTCATGTTTATCTGGAACATGATCGGTGCCCTGGTACTGATTCCTTCCCTGTCGCATTTCCTGCTGCGCAATGTCAGTACCAAGCGGCAGTGTAAGACCGCAGGCAGGCGGGATGCCCGAGCGTTGTCGAGAGAGCATTCGACCGGTGCGTAGGAGTTGCCTGCCTCCGGCGTAACGTGTTCGCGTAGCCGGGATGATCCGGCTACGGTTCCACTCGGGCCGACTCAGGGGCGCTCAAAGAGTGCTGCGAGTCCCTGTCCACCGCCAATGCACATTGTTTCCAGGCCGTAGCGGCCCTTGCGGCGCGCCAGTTCATGCAGCAAGGTGGTCAGCATCCGCACGCCGGTCGCGCCGATGGGATGGCCGAGGGCGATGGCTCCGCCGTTCGGGTTCAGGCGCTCCCGGTCATCCCACTGCCAGGCTTTCAACACGGATAGTACCTGGGCGGCAAACGCTTCGTTAAGCTCGACGAGATCGATCTGGTCAAACGAGAGACCGGTCAGAGCAAACAACTTTTTAACCGCCGGCACCGGACCGATGCCCATTGTCGCAGGGTGGCATCCGGCCGCCGCCCAGCCGGAGAGGAACGCCATTGGTTCCAGGTTCAACGAAGCCAGCCGATCCTCCGCGACGATAAGACAAGCGGCTGAGGCGTCGTTCTGCTGGCTGGCATTGCCGGCAGTGACGCTGCCGCCCTTTAGAACGGGCCGAAGGCGCCCGAGTGCCTCTCTGCTTGTATCGAATCTGATACCTTCGTCTTTGGCAAAGACAAGAGGCTCGCCCTTCTTCTGTGGAACGGGCACGGACACGACCTCCTCGTCGAAACGCCCTTCGGCCCAGGCTGCGGCTGCGCGTTGATGGCTTGAAACTGCGAAGGCGTCAGCTTCTTCGCGGGTGATCCCGTATTCAGTGGCGAGGTTCTCTGCCGTTTCCGGCATCCCGGAAATTGTCCCGAAGCGTTCATGCGGCTGGGAGCGCTCCCGTCCCCGTTGCAATCGGTCATGGAACGTGACCGAACCGGAGCGAGAACCCCAGCGCATGTCCGTTGAGTAGTATTCGATGTTGCTCATACTTTCAACGCCTACGACCAGCACGACGTCAGCTGCGTGCGTCTGTACCATCATCGAAGCATCTATGACCGCCTGTAGCCCCGACCCGCAGCGGCGGTCGACCGTGTATCCAGGGACTTCAATCGGCAATCCTGCTGCAAGCGCTGCATACCGTCCGAGGCACGGAGCCTCGCTGGACGCGTAAGACTGGGCGACGATAACTTCGTCGATCGACGCGCTCTCAATGCCACTGCGCTCGAGTACGGCCTTGATAATGTGCGTGGCGAGCTGGTCCGCGCTCAGAGGGCGCAAGCTACCGCCGAAACTGCCTACGCCGGTTCGAAGGGGTGCGACCACTGCCGCTCGTCTAAGTGTTGACATCATGTTTTCAGTCTCCGATGGGTCTTTCGGCGAGTTAGGTATAAAATGACACATCGTCAATTATATGGCGCTACGGGCAGGAAGTGGCGGTTCAATCGATGAGGATGGTAAACACGTGAAGGTTTTAGGCGTAGGTGAACTGGACTTCGGCGCGCTCATACGTCCGGACGAGACTGTGATGTGGGGCCAGGCGGGGGCCGAGCCTGTTGCATTGACGCAGGCGTTGATGGCACAGCGTCATCGAATTGGTCGCCTCACTGTATTCATTGGGGCGACGTGGTCGCATTGCGCTGACCCGTCGTTCGCCGACTGCGTGAACTTTCGCTCATATTGCGGAGCGGGTGCCAACCGTACGCTTGCCAAGGCCGGATTGCTTGATGTCCTGCCGTGCCACTATTCGCACCTTGGCGAATTGATTTCATCCGGACAACTACGGATTGACGTGCTGTTGCTGCAGGTGGCGCCTCCAGGTCCCGACGGGCGATACAGTCTTTCGCTGGCTCATGATTATCTCGTGCCGGCTATCGATTCCGCGAGGCTTGTGATCGCCGAAATCAATGACCGGGCACCCTGGACTTACGGCGAGCGTAGCCTGTCGGCTGACGATATCGACTTCGCGATTCTGACATCGCGGCCTCCGCTCGAGTCAGCGCGCGTGGAGCCAACGGATGCCGAGCGCGCGGTGGGCCGTCGGGTGGCTGAGCTGATCGAAGACGGATCGACACTTCAATTCGGGATCGGCACGATACCGGAGGCTGTCGCCGGCGAACTTACCGGTCATCGGGAACTGGGTATCCATACGGGGGCGCTCGTCGATCGGGGCGTCCGGCTTATCGAAGCGGGCGTCATCACCAATGCTCGCAAGACGATTGACGCCGGGACAACCGTCGCGGGCGTCGCGATGGGCGGCAGTACGCTACACCAATGGATTCATCGCAATGTAGCGGTGAAGTTCAGGTCCGTGAGCTACACGCACGCGGCCAATGTGCTGGCCAGCATCGATCGCTTTACGGCCATCAATTCGGCTCTGGAAGTGGACTTGACCGGTCAGATCAATTCCGAGGTGGCCCGCGGCGTATATGTTGGTGCTGTGGGTGGCGCGTTGGACTTTCTTCGCGGCGCACACCGGTCGCGAGGCGGCCTGCCGATCGTGGCGATGCTGGCGACAGCCGGTGCGGGGCCTCACAAAACGAGCCGGGTCGTGGCGTCGCTCTCCGGGCCGGCGACCGTTGCGCGCGCGGACGCTGGTCTTATCGTTACGGAATATGGCGTGGCGGATTTGCGCGGCCTGTCGCTGAAGGAGCGTGGCAAGCGCCTGATCGCAATCGCCGCGCCGGAATTTCGCGATGAACTGGAGCGGCACGTGTATGAATCAACATTGCGATAGGCATCCGTGGAGTAGTTTCCGATGAACAATCGAGCAGCCCCATCGAATCAAAATCCGTTGAACCCGGATCTGCATCAGTTGCTGACACTGCTTCCGTTGGGGGGCGCTCGTTTCGCCAGTACTGCTGCGCAAACAAACCGGAATCAATTTATCTTTGGCGGTCAACTCCTGGCGCAAGCGCTCTACGCGGCGGCTCAGACTGTGTCGGACAAGCTACCGCATGCCCTGCATGCGTCGTTTGAATTCCCTGCTTCCGGCGCGGACTCCCTCGTCTACCGTGTGTGCAATGGCCGGGACGGCAGCAGTCTGTCGTCTCGCCGGGTCACCGCGCGCCAAAGCGGTCGGACGGTGCTGTGGGCGAACGTCTCGTTCAATGCGACAGAAGCGGGATTCGAACATCAGTTGTCCTGGCGCTCGGAGCCGCCTGATCCGGACTCGGCGCCGGTGCTCGCGACGGTGGCGGCGCGCTATGGCGCCCACGTCTCGGAACATGGAAAGGGCCGTTTGACGACCTACCCGCAACTCGAAATACGGCCGATCGATGTGGAACATCATCTGTTGCTGCGCCCGGGCGCGCCTGTGTCGCGGTTCTGGATACGGGCGCGCGGACGTATGCCGGGCAGCACGTCCGGGTGGGCAGCGGTCCTTGCATACCTGTCCGACTACCTGCTTATCAACGCCGCGCTGATTCCGCATGTCGATCAAATCCCCAATGAGCACCTGTTCGTTGCGAGCCTGAACCATGCCATGTGGTTTCACGATACGGTCGACCCTTCGCAATGGCTGCTCTACGAGACGGAAAGCGCATGGGCGGCTCAAGGGCGTGTGTTGATATACGGGCACTTCTTTTCGGCGGCGGGAAAGATGGTTGCGTCGGTCACACAGGAAGCAATGGTTAGGATACGGAAGGAGACCGGGTAGGTCCGACGGAAGGGCGCTGGAGGCAACATGCCTTGCGCCCGACCCATATCGTCAGGCACCGTTTCAACGTGCCGGGACTACGATTTCACGCGCCGCCAATGTTTCGGTCGTGACTCGATCGTGCAAGGTTCGCCTTCCAGCGTGGCGTCGACCAGCAGCACTTTCCCGCTTGCCGGGTCGAGATAGTGGCGCAGGACGACCTGTCCTTCACGTCTCTCCTCGAGCGTCGGGCAACCGTCAGTCCACGTATCGGGCGCTCGCGCCAACGGCATTCCGCTGGCCACCCCATAGGCCACGCCATCGTGATGTTCGACACCAGGGTAAAGCAAGCGCCCGCGCCCGCGCCGGGCTGACGCGAGTAGATCCCGCGTCGCCGGCGGTTTTGTTGCCGGTTGGGCTCTCGTGAGGCGGTCGCGCAGCATCCGGGAGCGGCACTCAAGCGTTGCGTCGAGGTTCGGCGCAACCTGCGTCGCATCCAGCACGACGCCGTAGACGGATGCGGCTTCATCGGCGCTGATGCGTGATTGTTGGAGATCACGGACGACCGCAGCCGGGTCGCGCTCGATCGGATCGCCAAAACCGCCGCCAGAGCCGAGGCGAAACTCGAACAACTCGTCATCGCCCACCACGAGCGCGCCGGCGTGTCCCGACACGGCTTCCACTCGACCATCGGCGCGGCGTAACGAGAACTGGGTAGTTGCCCCGGGCATGCCGCCCGCGAAGCCGGGCAGGGGCAGGCGCTCGCGCATGCCGAGCATCACGCCGGTCCATGACGCCGTCTTGTGCGGCTTGTAGGCCATCTGGCAGCCAGCCCCCGCGCGGTATCGGCCGGCGCCTTCAGCGCCGACGCGTGGCCGCTTTGCAATCACGAGAGCCGGGTAGCGCGATTCGAACGATTCGATATCCACCGATTCAATGATGGCTTTGCGCGCAACCATGAAGCTGAACAGGTCATAGCCGTCACGGTCGTGCCCGGCTGATCCACCCGCCATCGCGCCATCGATCATCAGCCAGCCATCCTGCGCTCCGCCCGCATCGCGATACGCCCAGGTGTGCAGGCCCATGCACGACGGCGCAACGGGTCCGGAGAGCAGGTGCCGTCCTGGTGCTGCGTCGCCCGAGATGGCGATTGCCATCATCAGGCATTGGTGGGCGGCCATGCTGGCGTTCAGCGCGACATCGAAATGCGCCGACGCCGTGGGCGCCGGCGCAGCGGCATTGACCACCGTGCCGGGCGGGCAACGCACCTCGATCGCGTCGAACATTGCCGCCGACAAGGGCAGGTCGTGAGTGAGCACGTCGGTGACGTCGCTGATCACGATCGATTCGATCACATGTGGCTTCGAATTGAAGAAATGCGTGCATTGCGGCGCGGCGCCTTCGAAGTCGAACACCATGCTTTCACCGGCGATGGTAAGTTGGCAAGGCACCTTGTAGCGCTCGTCCTCCCATTCGGTCCAGGTCGTCAATCGATAGACCCCATCTTCCAGCAGCGAGATCCGGCGCCGCAGTTCGCGTGCGACGATGGCGCGCAACGCCTGCACGCCTGCCGTGAACCCCGCTGCTCCCGATGTTTCGGCCATCGCGGAGATCTTGTCGTGCACGACCTGGCACCCGGCCACCAGGCTTCGGATGTCCATCTCGACGAGCAAGGGCACGCGGATGTTGTTGCGCAGGATTGCCCACACGTCGCGCTCTTCCACGCCCTGGCGGAACAGCCGCACCGGTGGCAGGCGCAGCGCCTCCTGATAACACTCGGTGGCAGCGGGCGACCACGAGCCGAAGGTCATGCCGCCTACATCGATCATGTGACCGGAATTCGCTACCCAGGCGATCAACTGCCCGTCGTGAAAGATCGGCCGCTGTACGACGACGTCCATGTAGTGCAGGCCGCCGCCGTTATGCGGATCGTTGGCAATGAACACGTCGCCGGGGGCGATGCTGTCACCATGTTGCGCGAGTGTGAAACGCACCGCGTGGCTGCAGGCGCCGAAATGATGTGCGACCGCACCGCCGCCGACGATCAGCCGCCCTTCGGCGTCGAGCAGCGAGCACGAGCAGTCGCGCGATTCCGCTATCGTCGGCGAACATGCGGTGCGCTCGATGGTCGTCGCGCCTTCTTCGGCCACGGCCTGCAGCCGGGTGCGAAATACTTCAAGTGCGATTGCATCGGACGCGGAGTCTGTTGCTGCCTTCATCTCGGCACCTCGAGGGTAATCGTGCGGTGCGCGTCGACGACGGCGCGCACATCGCGGGGAATCCAGATCGTGGTGTCGACGCTGTCGATCAGCGCCGGCCCTTCGAGCGTCTGGCCAGGCAGCAGGTCGGCGCCGGCAATCACGTCTACCTGCAGTGCGGCCGTTTGCGCACCGAGATACACGCTGCGCGTGCCGACAACCGGTGCCGGCCCCGGACTGGGGTCGCTGGCATGGAGGGTGAGTCCCGCCCGCACCGTGCGCCCGCGTCCGATAGCGCGCAGCGTCACGAGTTCGACGGGTGTGCCTGTGACCAGCGCGCCCTGTCCATAGCGGCGCCCGTATTCGGCCTTGAACTCCTCGACGATGCGCTGTTGCTGCGCGAGGTCAAAGCCTGCTGAACAGTCGATCGTCAATTCTGATTGTTGTCGCATGAAGCGCAGGTCGGCCTCGAAGCTGACCGAGCGATCGGATTCGGCAATACCGTCGGCGGCAAGGTCGGCCTGAACGGCTCCGGCCAGTTCAGACAGCCTCGCTTCGACCCGCGCAGCGTCGCAAGGCAAGGGCAGGTCCACGCTGCGGCTGCGCTCGCGCCTGATATCGGCGTTGGCGGCGCCAAAGGCTGACAGAACCGAGGTCAGCTCGGGCACCAGTACGCGCTGTATGCCAAGCTCCCGGGCGATCAAGGCATTGAACAGGCCGCCGCATCCACCCATGCTTACGATGGCATGGGCGGAAGGGTCCAGTCCGCGCTGTGCAAACTGCGCGCGCAGCGCCCGCACCATCTCGACCTTGGCGATTTCGTGAATGCCCCAGGCAACCTGGCGTGGGTCCGAGCCAAGCCGCTGCGCGAGACGTTCACAAGCTGCGGTGGCGGCCTCCAGATCGAGCGTCATGTCGCCGCCCAGGAACCGCGATGGTTCGATATATCCGAGCACGACCAGCGCGTCGGTCACGGTGGGTTCGGTGCCGCCTCGTCCATAGCACGCAGGGCCCGGATAGGCGCCCGCCGAGCGCGGCCCGACGCGCAACAGCCCGAGCGAATCGATCCACGCAATGGAGCCGCCGCCGGCGGTGACGGACTCGATGTCCACCATCGGCATCGCGGTCCATATGCCCATGAGTTCGCCGCGGGTTCTTCGCATCGGCTCGCCGTGGCGCACGATCGCCATGTCGAATGACGTGCCGCCCATGTCGCAGGCCACGGCATCTTCCACGCCCGCAGCGCGGCAGACTGCGAGCGCTCCGACTACGCCGGCAGCCGGCCCCGACTCGGCGAGCACCGCCGGCGTGCTGCGGCCTTCGGCGACGGTGATTGAGCCGCCGCCCGAATGGACGAGAAGCGGCGCGCGCGGCAAGCCGAGTCGCTCCAGCTCGTCGACCAGTTCGTCGATCCCGTCGAGCGACCCCGAGGTGTAGGCATTGAGCAGCGCGAATGTGGTCCGTTCGTATTCGCGCGCCACGGGGTACAGCGCGGCTCCCGAAAGAACCGGCAGATGTGGCAGCGTCTCGCGAATCGCCAGAACCGCCGCTGCCTCGTGCGCGGGGTTGGCGCAAGACCACAGGAACGACACCACCAGCGCTTCGATGCCGAAACGCTCGTGCAGGTGCTTCGCCGCGGCCACGGCCTGCTGTACGTCGAGAGGTTGAAGCACGTCGCCATCGCGGTCGATGCGTTCGTCGACGCCAACGATCCAGTCACGCTCGATCAATGAATCGGGAGGCACAAGCCAGCCGTCGCGCGGCACCCGGCGCACCCGGGCGATCGGCACGAGGTCTTCGAATCCGCGGGTTGTCACGAGGCCGACCTTGTGCCCGGTGCGCGATGCAATGCTATTCGTGACGGCGGTCGTTCCGAGACCGAAGCGTTCGACCCGGGACAGCATGACCTCCATGTCCAGCCCGGCGCGTTGCGCGACCAGCCGGCAGGCGGCGATCACGCCACGGCCGAGGGCCCCGGTGGTGGAGGCCGCCTTCGCGCGCCAGACCCGGTTGCCGTCGGACAGAACGACGTCGGTGAACGTGCCGCCGACGTCGACTCCTATGCATAGCTTGCCGGCGGTTATCCCACCGTCGGGCAAGGCCTGCGGATCAGCGCGTAAGACCATGGCTTCCCAGCTCCGGCAGTGCGTGGTCGACCAGGTGGTCGAGGGTGGGCATCGGTGCGCCGAGTTCGCGCGCGAGTTCGCGTGCAAGGTGCAGGTCTTTGCTCGACATCGCGACCATGCCAGCCGAGCCGGTGGTGTAGTTGTCCTCCTGTTCGCGGATGCGCGCCCAGTTGTTGCTGACCCAGCTGGAGCCGACGCCACCGGCATTGATCACCGACAGCCAGCGTTCTTCATCAATGCCGGCCGCGCGGGCAAGCCGCAGCGCCTCCCGTACCAACAGCACATTGGAGATGGCCATGAAGTTGCTGAGGATCTTCGTGGTGGAGCCCGCGCCCACACCGCCGACATGGAACAGGTGCTGCGACATTGCCGCCAGCGCCGGGCGTGCTGTTTCAAGGACGGAGGCGTCGCCGCCCACGAAGAACGTCAGCTTGCCGGCGCGGGCAGCGGTATCGCCACCGCCTGTCATTGGCACGTCGAGAAGTTCGATGCCGCGTTCAGCGGCCTGTACGGCCAGTTGCTGAGTCAATCGCGGGGGTACGGTGCTATGTATCGCGACGATGCTGCCGCGTTTCAGGCCGGCGAACACGCCCTGATCATCGCCGTCGGGCAAGCACGCGGCGTGCACCTGGGCCTCATCGAACAGGGCGATACAGACCAGCTTTGAGCGCGTTGCCAACTGGTAATTGCTGTCGGCGACCGACGCCCCCAAAGCGACGAGCCGCTCGACGGGCTCCGGCCGGATATCCCTGACCACGAGCGGAAAGCCGGCTTTCGCCAGGTTCGACGCCATGCCTTCGCCCATGTTGCCGAGTCCTATGAAGCCCACGTCCAATGTCATCTTCTGTCTCCATTAGTGTCGCGATGCCCGAAGCCGCCGTCAGGCGAAAAAGAAATCTCACTATAAATGATAATCTATCAGCTATGTGAAGAGCTATTTCGTTGGCTTGTGCTATCCAGAAGCCACATCGTATTGTGAAACATCGACTAATCAAATTATAGGAAGTCCGACTACACAACTGACGGTAAATCATTTATTGTTAACCTGCAGTAGGCATTTCAGAGCCGTCTTATGACAGGTGAAACGTTCCGGAATCAGCAGGACCCACTTCTTTGAGGCACTTATGGAGCAACTCGTCATTCAACATGCCGCGCTTGTCGTGGTTGATTTTCAGGAGGGCATTCTGCGGGTGCCGTTTGCGCCGTACACGGCGAGCGCGGTGCTTGAGAATGGTGTGCGCCTTTCCCGGCGTTTTCGCGAGGTGAGCGCCCCGGTGGTGTTCACGCGTGTCGCGTGGGCTGACAACTTCGCCGATGCGCTCACGCAGCAGGTGGACCAGCCGCTACCCATGCCGCCGGGCGGGTTGCCGCCAGACTGGGCTGATCTGTCGGGCGATCTGGCTGTATCGCCGGGCGACATTGTGATTACCAAGCGCCAGTGGAACGCGTTTCATGGCACTGAGCTTGATCTGCAACTGCGCCGCCGTGGCATCAAGACTCTCGTTCTGGCGGGAGTCGCAAGCAACATGGGCGTAGAGTCGACAGCACGCGCTGCCTATGAGTTGGGATACCAGCTCATATTCGCCGAAGATGCGATCAGCAGCGTGAGCGCGGGAATGCACGAATTCGCGGCTCACACTATATTTCCCCTGCTCGGCCTGGTTCGCAGTACCGAACAGATCGTTGCCGCGCTGCAATGAGACCGGCGTTGGCGAACCGGTCCGGATGACAAATCAATTTTCAGGAGACACCGATGTCAAAAAAATTCGACGGCAAGGTAGCGGTGGTGACAGGCGCAGGGGGTGGGATTGGCGAGGCGGTGGTCCAGGATCTCGTGCTGAATGGCGCCAGCGTGCTGGTTGTCGATGTCCAGGGCGATAACGCGGAGGCGGTGGCGCGCGCGATCCGTGAGCAGGGCGGCAAGGCGCTCGCTTTCTGTGCCGACGTGTCCCTGCTGGAGCAGAGTCAGGCAATTGTGGAGAAGGCCGAACACGCTTTTGGCGCGCTGCACTACGCAGTCAATAACGCGGGCATCAGCGGCAGGTTCGAGGCGCTGGCGGACGTCGACGTAGAAGAGTGGCGCAAGGTGATCGGCGTGAATCTCGATGGCGTCTTCTACGGCATGAAATTCCAACTGCCGGCGATCGAGAGAGCCGGTGGCGGAGCGGTGGTCAACACGGCTTCGATCTACGGGCACCTCGGCTTGCGCCGGCTCGACGCGTATACCGCAAGCAAGCACGCGGTGCTCGGACTCACCCGGTCAGTGGCGATCGAATACGCAACACGCGGGGTGCGTGTCAACGCAGTGTCGCCCGGTCCGATCTCGACTCCGCTGACACGGGGCGCGAAGGAACAGACCGATGCCATCGCAGCACTGACGGCGATGAAACGGATGGGTGAGCCGGTCGAGATTGCCAAGGCGGTGTCGTTCCTGCTGTCGCCGGACGCCTCGTTCATTACGGGGTCCGAAATCGTGGTCGACGGGGGTGTCCTGCTGTCTTGACGAAACGAGGCTGTGACCGGTCCTCAGTCTTGTGGCCGATGTAGATTGCTGGTCACCGGAAATTCCGGCGACCAGCCCTGTGGCAAGCGTTTGCGTTAGCCTCCGCTCAGTGGTCCCACTGCAGAGGCAGTTCCTTGACAGCATTGATACGGCCGGATTTCACGACGACCTTCGCACCATCGGCAATACGGAACACTGGAATGCGGGAGAGCCACTCCTGCAGAAAAACACGCAGCTCGATGCGGGCAAGCTGCGCGCCAAGACAACGATGGATTCCGGTTCCAAAGCCCATGTGTACCTTGTTTGACCTGCGAAAGTCGACCGCCATTGGATCGGGGTATTTTCGTTCGTCGAGGTTGTAGAGCGCGGCGGGCAGCAGTACGAGGTCTCCTGCACGCATCGGAAAGCCTTTGAATTCGAAATCTTGTGTCACCATGCGGCCAAAATTTGCAATCGCGTGCCGACGCAACAGCTCTTCCACTGCATCCGGAATCACGTCCGGCTCCTCGACCAGCTGGCGGCAATGTTCAGGATGGCGGGCCAGGAAGTTCATGAAAAAGCCCATTGACGAAACAACTGTGTCCAGGCCACCGAACATGACATTCGCGGTCATGCTGAGCACCTCGTGCCGCGTTGTCTGACGGTCGCCAACCCGTGCAGCAAGCAGCCGGCTAATGAAATCGTCACATGGCTTTTGCTCTCGCTCGGCAATGCGTTCCTGAAGGTAGCCCATCATCGCATTCACGGCGCGCATGAACGATTCCGGGTCGGGATCGCGCGACAACCAGTCGGCGGCGGGCAGTAGTACTTCAGCATGTTCCCGCGGCAACTGCATCATCGCCAGGAAGATGTAGATCGGCATCCGCTGGGCGACGTCGGACTGGAACTCGCAGCCTCCGCGGCTCACCAGCCCGTCGATCAATTCCAGGCTCAACCCGTGCATGTCTGCTTCGAGTTGCTGCACGGCCTTGGGCGAGAAGAAGGGTTGCAACAGACTACGGTAAAACGTGTGGTCCGGTGCGTCCGCCTCTCCCGGAAAGAATTGCATCTCGCGCTCTTCGCGCGACATCGCCACGCCCTTGTTCGAGAAGCGTTCAGAATCTCGCCAGCTTTCACCAATGTCCTCGGCTCGCGTGAACACCCAGTGGCCGCCGTTGAGCGGTGTGTAGAAAATCTCCGGGCCTTCGTGGAGTTTCTTCCAGCCTAGGTGGATGTCGCCGTCGATGGGTTCTACCGCAAAAAAATCGAACTCGAGGATCTTGTCGGAGGCGATGTCCGGGTTTGGCAGGGGCGTGTGCATGAGATGAATCCTCTTGATGACGGTTAGTCCGGATATCCCGCGATTTCAATTGCGCGATTCGTGCAACGCTGATGCTCGCATCTGGCAACTGCGGGGATGGCTGTGGATGCGGTACGGTCAACGCAGACGAGCGGCTTCGACAATGCGCTGCGCCCTGATCACAACGGGGCGGTCGATCATCTCGCCATCCAGCGCGACAGCCGCACCGCGCGCATTGGCCGCCGCTTCCAGAACGCGCTTCGCCCAGGCACACGCGCCGGCATCAGGGCTGAACGTCTCGTTGACGACCTGGACTTGCCGCGGGTGTATGCAAAGCTTGGCGCCAAAACCAAGCCGCCGCCCGCGCAATGCATCCTTCGCGAGCATTTGCGGGTCATTGATCGCCGTAGTGACGCCGTCGCAGGGCGGCGGCAGGTTCGCGCAGCGGGAAGCCAGAACGAGCTGCGAGCGGAACGGCAACAGTTCCATATCGTCTCCGTCAATGCCCATGTCGAGCTGGAAATCGATCGAACCGAATACCAGGCGCCGCAATGCCGGTGCTTGTGAGAGCGAGTTCAAATTGGCCATGCCCTGGGCGGTTTCAATCAACGCCAGTATCGCGATGTCGCGTCCGACCTGAGCGGCGACGGCGGTCACATCATCCGCGCATTGCGTCTTGGGAAGCATCACGCCTGCTATGCCGGGATGCCTGCATAGCGCGAGATCCTCTGCCAGCCACGCCGTGCCGATTGCGTTGATTCTGACAATGGCGTGATGATCCGGCGTGACGAAGTTGGCGATCGCATCGCGTGCGGCCGATTTGTTATCCAGCGAGACCGCATCCTCGAGATCCAGGATGACGGCGTCGGCATTGGCGTCAAAAGCCTTCTGAAAGCGCTCCGGGCGGTCACCCGGTACGAACAGATAAGAGCGCGCCTGCGTGGCGCAACACGTAGCGGACGATGTCATTTGATGATCTGCTTGATTGAGATGACCGCGCTGTTCGGGGGGACCAGGGGCGCAAAGGGCGCCTGCGTGCGCTCGTAGTCCGAAAGCAGCGTGCGATTGGTGGAAAAGCAGACAACCGCTGCACCGATGGCCCCTACGAGCAAGATCAAAAGCGAGTAGCGAATCGAGCTATCCCCGAACTCCGGCTGCAAATGATCATTTAAAGCACCGACGAGGAGTGGCCCCAGGCCGTAGCCCAGTACATTCAGGAAGAATGCCACGATAGCAGCGGCGAGGCCGCGCATTCGCGGCTTGGCAACCGTCTGCGTCAATGCGTGAATGGGCGTGGCCCAGACCGAGAGGAACCCGATCGCGCATCCGTACATGGCGAACGCAAGGTTGCGATTTGGCGTCAGCAGGAATGCCGCGCCGAACGGAACCGCCAGCAACATACCGCTTGCCGCGATACGCATGTACCAGCGCAAATCCCTGCGTGCAAGGTGGTCCGCGATTACACCGGCGCCGATCGTGCCCGCCAGCAATCCAATCGCCGAAGCACTTCCGAGCTTGGCGCCGAGCTCTTGCGCAGCAACACCATGGACGCGCATAAAAAACGTCGCGGCCCACGACTGCATGCCGTAGTTGACGATACCGCATGTCATCGACGAAAGCGCAAGGAAACGAAACGCCCGGAGTCTGCCTAACCATTTGAGGGTTTCCCGAAATGGCGGCGTTGATTCCACTGTCAGATCGGGATCGGACATTCCGCGTGGAGGTTCCGGCACCACGAACCGGATAAATATGGCGAGTAAAAGGCCGGGAGCACCGATAATCAGGAAAACGGTGCGCCACGCAAAATGTGTCATCAGCAAGCCGCCGGCGAAGAGCCCGAGGCCGAGACCGATGGAAGCCGACGCGTTGTACAGTCCAATTGCCTTTCCGCGATTGTTTCGAGAATAGAGATCGGCAATGATCGAATGCGAGCCTGGGTTACAGCCAGCCTCGCCAAACGCGACGCCCATTCGGGCCATCGCAAGCTGGGCGAACGATTGTGTTACGCCGCACAGCATGGTCATCAGGCTCCATACGCCGACAGACGCAGCAATGACGGACCGCCGTGTGCCTTTATCGGACAGGTAGGCCACTGGCAATGCGGCCGTTACGTAGATTGCTGCGAAGGCCATACCTGTCAGGAGTCCCATCAGAGTGTCGCTGGCATGGAATTCATGCTTGATGGGGCCGATGAGGATCGTAATCAATTGCCGATCCGCGAGGTTGACTGCCACGACCACGCACAGCAGCATCAAGACGAACGCACGCCTGGATCGACTCCACCGCGCTACTGAGCCGCCGGACAGCGGAGAGGTATCGATCAAACCGCCGGCCGGAACTTCCTGGCCCGAGATGTCCGGGAGGGCAGATGAGGGGCTTTGAAGTGGCATAGGTCTCTCAGAAGGATCGCGGTAAGCCAAGAACGTGTTCAGCGACGTAGCTGAATATCAGGTTGGTCGAGATGGGCGCGACCTGATATAGGCGGGTTTCCCGGAATTTTCGTTCGACATGGTATTCGCACGCGAAGCCGAAGCCACCATGGGTCTGCAAACATACGTTGGCGGCTTCCCACGACGCTCGCGCTGCCAGATATTTGGCCATGTTGGCCTCCGCTGCGCACGGCTGGTGCGCATCGAACAACTGCGCCGCCTTGAAGCGCATCAGGTCGGCGCTCTCGACATCGATGTACGCCTGCGCAATGGGGAACTGCACACCCTGGTTTTTGCCGATTGGCCGGTCGAAGACGATCCGCTCGTTGGCGTATCGGGTCGCCCGTTCGACGAACCAGCGGCCGTCGCCAATGCATTCGGCGGCAATCAGCGTACGCTCGGCGTTAAGACCGTCGAGAATGTAGCGAAATCCTTTGCCTTCCTCTCCGATCAGATTTTCCTCGGGGATCTCGAGATTGTCGAAGAACAGCTCGTTCGTCTCATGATTGACCATGTTGGAAATCGGTCGAACGGTAAGGCCTTGCTTCATTGCATCCTTCAGGTCGACGATGAAAATCGACATGCCTTCGGACTTCTTTCTGACCTCCGCCAGTGGTGTTGTACGCGCTAGCAGGACCATGAGGTCCGAATGCTGCACGCGTGATATCCAGACCTTTTGTCCATTCACGACATAGCGGCCATCTCGCTTGACTGCCGTGGTCTTTAACTGGGTCGTGTCGGTGCCGGTCGTGGGCTCGGTGACGGCCATCGACTGGATGCGCAGTTCCCCTGCGGCGATTCGCGGCAGGTAGCGAGCCTTCTGTTCGGCGGTGCCGTTACGAAGCAGGGTGCTCATGTTGTACATCTGGCCGTGCACGGCGCCTGCGTTGCCGCCGCATCGGTTTATTTCTTCCATGATCACGGTCGCGGCCGAAAGCCCTAGCCCCGATCCGCCGTATTGTTCCGGAATCATTGCCGAGAGCCATCCGGCACCCATGAGCGCGTTGACAAACGCTTCCGGATATTCCCGTTGCTCGTCGATCTGGCGAAAGTATTCGTCGGGGAAACCCGCGCACAGGGAGCGAATCCCATCGCGTATTTCCTGAAATTGCTCGTTCTGATATTGCACGGGAGGGCTATCCTTGGAATTAAGTACTACTCGACATACGCAACGGCGTCGGTGCATAAGGCGCCGTGATCGTCACGCGTCCAAAGCTGGACGGTCTTGCCATCTGCTGCAAGCTGTCCGCAGAGGTCGAACGGCCTGCCTTGAAAAAGTGGGCGCACGGCCCGAAACGCGAGATGGATGACGCGCTTGCCGGGCAGGTTGCGCTGAAGATGGTCCAGAAGCAGCGTAACGGTCAGCGGACCGTGCACGACGAGCGCGGGATATCGCTCACTTTCGCGTGCGTATTCGACGTCGTAATGAATGCGATGGGCGTTAAAGGTAAGAGCCGAATAGCGAAACAGCAGCACAGGGTCGGCAACCAGGGTGCGTGACCAATGTTCGTCGCGCGGTGCGATTGCCGGCGTGGGCGATGGGTCGGTCTGGTTGGGATGGTCCCTGTACACCAACTCCTGGGTTTCTTCGATGGCGTCGCGTCCCTCACTGTCCGAGTGGACGGTGCGCAGTGTCACGAAGACGAGCGGACCGCTTCGGCCCTGCTTGAGGCTTACGCCGACAACCTCGGTCCAGCGCGTCACGATATCGCCTATCGCGAGCGGGTGCTTGAAAGCGATCGTACTTGCAGCCCACATCCGTCGAGGCAGCGGGACAGGAGGAAGCAAGTCGCCTCGAGCCGGATGCCCGTCGCTGCCGATCTGGGACTGAGGACATACGGGCAGGAAATACAGCCACTGATAGAGAGGCGGCAAAGCATCGCCGGGGCCAGTAAGGATATCCGGGCGGTCAAGCGTTGCGGCGAGTAATGTCGCAGGCGCAGAGGTTATTGGCTCGGTGCGTGTCTCGCGGCGGCCGATCCAACTGCGCAGATGTTCGAGGTCGAGGGAATTCATGACTGCTTGTCCGCGGTTTGCTTCGGCACCTGCGTGACGAAATCGGCAATCGCGCTATTGAAGACGTCATTCCGGTCACCCGCGACCATGTGAGCCGCGTCCTGAACGTTGACCCACTGACAATGCGGTATCAGGTTCAGCAATCGGGTCGCGCCTTCAGTATCGACGACTTCGCTCAGAGAGCCGCTGATCAACAGCGTCGGAACACTGATGGAAGCGGCTGCGCGCTCCATCTGCGCAAACATGCCTTCTTCAGCGCGTTGTCGGGAACCGGCATGAAAGGCCGGATCCCAGTGCCAATACCATCGGCCGTCAGGTCCTCGTCGCAAATTCTTGGCCAGGCTCGCGCTTGATTTCGGCCGCGGCCGATGAGGAAGATACAGCGCAACGGCGTCAGCAACTTCATCGACAGTCGCGAAGCCTGTCGCGCCGGCCGTCATGAAACCGCGGATTCGATCGAGGCCCTCGCGCTGCATATTCGGAACCACATCGACCAGGACCAGCCCGCGCACGGCAGGCAACACTTGTCTCTGGACCGCAAGGAGCGACGCGATTCCGCCGATTGAAGCGCCGATCAGAATCTGGGGATCTCGCTGCGTTGCGAGCACAGCGAGCAGATCGTCGACAAACGCTCCGATCGAATAATCCGCATCGGCGGCCCAGGCACTATCGCCGTGACCGCGCAGATCGAGCGAGATCACGTGACATCCCTGCGCGATTAGCCGCATGGCCACATGTCGCCACGCATAACGGGTTTGGCCGGCACCGGGTAGCAGTATCACTGGTATGCCGTTCGGGTCACCGCCGACGTCCGCGGCCAGCGCCAAACCTCCCTTTCCAGCAAATCGGACGAGGCTGGTCCGATGCTCGGGCGACGTCTGGGCCGAGTGTCGAGTCATGGGCGGTCGCTCCACATTGACTGACACGCTCACCAGATCAGCGGCAAGGATTCCATGCTGAACACACCGCCGCCGTGAGTCACAATTTCTGCTCCGGGTTTTACGTGGAAGGGCGGTACCTGCGTGAGCCATTCCTCAATACCCGTGATAATTTCGCGGCGCGCGAGGTGGGATCCAAGGCAGCGATGAGGCCCGTATGCGAACGCGTTATGCGGATTTGGGCTGCGGGTTAGCTGAACCTTGTTCGGGTTTTCAAACTCGCGAGGATCTCGCGAGGCAAGGATGGTCGAGCAAGTTACGTTATCGCCTTTTTTGATTAGCACTCCGGCCAACTCGACGTCCCGGGTTGCATAGCGGTTTGTGTTGACCACCGCGAAGGCGCGAAACAGCTCCTCCACCGCAGTTGGAATCAGCGAGAAATCGTGACGCAGGCTGTCCTGGTCGGCGGGGTTTTCCGCAAGGTGGCGGAAATGGTAAGAAAAACTGCTTGTGACAGTGTCTAACCCAGCGATGAAGAGCAGCACGCACATGCCAGTGACTTCAGCGTCGGTCAGAGGACGCCCGTCCACCTTCGCAGTGACGGCAAAGCTGATCAGATCGTCAGTCGGTGATTTACGCCGGTCTTCAACCAATTCCTGCAAATACGCCGCGACCTGCTGCATCGCCCCCGCACGCGTGAACTTGTCCCGCATGATCAACGCTTCCCATTCCATGAAGCGGCCCATGTTGTCCATGGGTAGGCCCATCATGTCGAGAAATATGCCGACAGGAAAAGGCTTGGCAAAGTCTTCCACAAAATCGCAGGCGCCTTTGGCGTAGCAAGCTGCGACGAGTTCCTTTGCCCGGTTACGGACCTTCTCTTCCAACGTCTTCATGCGTGCAGGCGAGAAGATCGGATTCATGATCGCCCGAAATTTCGAATGTTCGGGTGGATCCATTTCCAGCGGGATCAATCTGAGCGAAGAATTCGAACGCGAAACGGCACTCGAGAAAGTTGCAGCGTCTTGCAGGACTGCACGGATGTCCTCCGCGCGGGTCGGCACCCAAGTGCCCGGACCGGGAATCGCATTGTGATGGATGGGTGAAAAGAAGATGCGTGGCCCGCTATGTAGCTCGGACACAGTCGAATGCGGGTAACTGCCTAGGTCGGTCCGAAAATCGAACGCCCGCACGAGTTCAGGTGGAACATGGTCAGGTATGCCCGGTTGGCTCGATTCTGTTCCTTCAGTTGTCCGCGTCGCATGCATTTGCTGGTCCTCCAGTGTCTCGAATTTGGTTTTTTGGCGGCAGGCGGCGCGGCTTGACAAGGCTCTCGCACCTATTGAATTCATTCTCGCAAAAAGATGACACTTCGTCAACTATTGTGAACTATTATCTCGTGAAGAAGCTTATAAAGCTGAATTTTCAAGTCCATTAAATATCCGAGGTGCATCATATAAAATGACGACTCTGCAGTTATGGTTATGCTGATCCACAAGGGTGCGCTGATCCTCGGTTGGCTTGGTGCCAAGGTCGCCGGTGTGTTCGGCGCGGTAGGCGCGGCAGCGCGTTTGCCCAAGCTCGATGCCGGGCAGGCCACGCACGCGCTGAGTGTGTCCGCCAGTGACGCGTCTGGAACCGTGGAATATGACCAAAGTGGTGGAGAGGTCAGCTTACTCCTCGCGGGTTGCTCGAGTGTTCTGTTTCAGACGGTGAGCTCAATGCCAAATTCCGTGGGCTTGTTTCGGGAATCGGGGGCGATGAACACGCTGTGCGCATTGTCGAGGCAGTCGACGCGTTGGACAATCTGGATGACGTCGCGACTCTGGCCGAGATGCTTGCTCCGTAAGACGGTTGTCTTTCTCCTGCAGCGCCCGCGATGCGGCGGGGTGCGCGTTTCCGCTAAACGCGGGTCAACAGGATGCAGCCGGCGAGGGGACCGCCGCCTGCCGCAGCTAAACCAACCTCCGGCTTGCCGGCAACTTGTCGATCACCGCCTTCATCCCAAAGTTGGATGCAGGTTTCCCACAACAAGCCGAAGCCGTGCAACCGGCCGGCGGACAACTGGCCGCCGCCGGTGTTGAGGGGGAGTTCGCCATCGCGAGCAATGCGCGAGCCGCCCTCCACGAAAGCACCGCTTTCCCCTTTGCCGCAAAATCCCAGTGCCTCGAGCCAGATCAGGGTCAGGATGCTGAAGCCATCGTATAAGTTCGCAACTTGTATGTCTGTGGGTCTGAGGCTGGTGCGCGTCCACAGATGCCGTCCGGCATCGTTGGCTGCCATGCTGGTCAGGTCGTCGAACTGATCCCATGAGTTGCGTCCGTATAGAGCGCCGCTCATGGCTTCTATACGCAGTGGAGGTTTGCGCAATGTCTTGGCGGCGTCGAGGTTCGAGACGATGATGACGGTCGAACCGTCGATTGGCGCATCGCAATCGTACAGGCAGAGCGGTTCGGTGATCATTCTGGCCGCCAGATAGTCGTCAAGGGTCATGGGCTCGCGGTATAGCGCGAGCGGATTGACCATCGCATTGCGGCGGGCGTTGACCGCGATGGCGCCCAACTGTTCCCGGGTAGTGCCGTACTCGTGCATATGGCGAGTCGCGACCAGCGCAAGTGGATGCGCAGCCGACAGGCCGTTAAAAGGCCGAATCCACGACATCAGGCCATCCACACGGGAAGCCTCTGCGGTGTCTGTCGTCTTTCGGCTGCGCGCCTTAACCTGTTCGGAGTACTGGCTAAGTGTGCGAAAACAAATTACATGCTGTGCCTGCCCAGTCGCGACTGCCATCGCAGCATTCATGACTGCGCTGAGCTGGCCGGGCGCCTCCGGAGAGGCCGCAAACCAATTGAGTTTCAGGTCCAGCGACTCCTTGATTTCACGTAGGGTAACCGGCGCCATGCCTGGAGTCGACGATATGCCGGGCCACGAACTCAATCCGTCGATGTCGTCATAACTCAGGCCGGCATCGGAGAGGGCGTCGTCAATGGCGTCGAGCGTGAGCTGCAATGCGCTCTGGCCGGTTTGGCGTCCGGCGAGCCTCAGGCCGACGCCACTGATAGCGGTTCGACGTTCGAGAATCTCCATGTTGCCTCAGGTCTCAGGTGGTAACGCGCTTAGCGGGGGTCATCGCACTCGCCACCATGAAGGCTGCCGAGGAAATCAATTTCGGGCGCGAATGATGACGTCTGAGGGGAAGCCGGGAAATCGCGCTGATTCGCTCCATTAGCGCGAGCACAGCAGACGCGCCTGATGACGGATCCAGTCCGTTATTTGCGGCCTCAATACGTGCTGTGAGCAGCTCGTGAATACGGGCAACCGCCTTATGGCGCGCGTCCTCGAAGCGCCGGTCACCCTCGTCGGCTGCGAGGTTCCGCACGCGCAAGATTGCGTGGTGCTGACGAGTGAAATTTACGTAAGCACTGACTAGCGCATGCGCGTTGGCATCTGCATTTTCCGCGGTCCACTCTTTGCTGAGAAGCGCCTCGATCTCGGGCGTGATCTGGATGATCGTTTCCGCAACTGCCAGCGCGGCGGCCGCGACGTCGGAGAAGTAAATGTAAAACCCCGATGACGAGGTGCCGGCGACTGCGGTAATGTCTGCGACGCTCACGTCGCGAAGGGATCGCTTTTCCAATAGCTCGACCGTTGCTTTAATCAAACGCTCGCGGGTCTCGGCACCTTTTCGTCCAATCGATTGCCCGTAAAGGTTCCGAGGCCGTGAACCCTTCCGGCCATCGATTTCGTTCGTAGATATTTCCGCTGACTGAATAAGATCGGTCGTTTTCATGTCGCTATGCCCTAATATCGCGCTACTTGCTGAAGACGACGGTCAATTAATGACCCCGTGTCAGTTGTGATTATAGCGTTCCAGGCTTGTCTGGGGGCGGTTTGTCATTTTTGTCAGGTGCGTTGTCGTCATCAAGAGTCAGCGCGCGTTCGGGGCAGGCCCGCATGCCCCGGCGCGCCAACGCCTCCATGCCGTCCGGAACGAGTTTCTCGTCGAACGAAATGTAGCCGCTTTCGTCGAGTTCGAACAGTGAATCAGAGACTGCTGCGCAACGCGCATGTCCGGCGCATCTAGAACGGTCGACGATTATTTTCATCTGTGTCTCCATGAAGGCCAATGAGTGGCTTGGCTCGATACGGCATTAGAACTGTGACTTTGGCAACCGCACTACCAGGCCGTCGAGCTCTGGCGTGACCGTGATCTGACAGCTCAGCCGGCTACCGGTTCTGACATCGAGCAATCCCTCGATAAGAGACTGCTCATCGCTCTGGGACTCGGGAACATGTGCGAGCCACGCTTCGTCAACAAAACAGTGACAGGTTCCACAACTGCAACTTCCTCCACAGTCGGCAACGATGCCAGGTACGCAATGGTCAACGGCCGCCTGCATCAGCGAGCGGCCAACGTCCTCTTCAACAACGTGCTCGGTACCGTCATGTTCAATAAATTTGATCGTGGGCATAATTCAGGCTTCGTTAAAATCTATTGGGCTGCGTCGGAAAAGACACTCTGAAGAGGAATTGTCTCGTCCGCAAGGGCGCTAGGGTCATTGATCAGCGGCTGTTTGGCGACGACTCGCTTTGCGAGCATAAACGCAGCCGGCGAATTCACCGCATCCGCGGCGATAATCCGCCCCTCCTTCAGATAAAAAGCAACGAAGCTTCGCGCTGAAGGTTTGCCGCGGACTACGAGGGTGTCGTAACCGTGCGAAAGCCCTGCCATTTGCAGCTTCAGATCGTATTGATCGGACCAGAACCACGGCGCCGACTCATCTGGGCAGGGTTGGCCGCATAGAGCCGCGGCAACGCAGCGCGCCTGTTCGAGCGCGTTGGGCACGGATTCGAGCCTGACTCGCCTCCCATAAAGCGCGCTCGGGCGGCTGGAGCAATCGCCGATCGCAAAAATATTCGGGTCGGACGTTCTGCCGGACTGATCTACTGCAATGCCATTGTCCAGCGTGAGACCAGCCTCCTGTGCGAGCTCCACGTTGGGAATGAGGCCAATCCCGACGATCAGAAAATCTGTAGCCAAGACGGTGCCGTCGGCGCAGACGATAGCCTTGACCGCATCGCCCGAGGCGTCGAGTTCGAGGCGTTCTACCTGTGCCGATGTGCGAATGTCCACACCCGCTTCCCGATGCACTTGTTCGTAAAAAGCAGACAGCTCGGGCGCGGTGACGCGCGCCAGGACGCGCGGCAATGCTTCCAGAACCGTCACGTGCACGCGCTGTCGGCTGGCGATAGCGGCCACTTCGAGTCCAACATAGCCGCCGCCTATTATGGCGAGCCTGAAGTCGGGCTTGAACTGACGCCGAATGCTAATAACATCGTCGATTGTGCGCAGGTAATGAAGATTCGACAAGCGCCGGGCGCTCTTTGCTTCATTTGCCAACGATAAGGGGCGCGGTCGCCCCCCGGTTGCGAGTATCAGCTTGTCATAGGGTTCTTCGGTTCCGTCGGCGAGCGTAACTGTCTGGTGTACGGGGTCCAGTTTGACAACCCGGATGCCAGTGCGAACGTCTATGCCGAGCTTTTCATACATGCTCGTTGGCTTGAGATATAGCGCTTGCTCATCCGCTTCGCCGGATAGGTAGCCCTTGGACAGCGGTGGTCTCTGGTAGGGCTGGTAGGGCTCCTCGCCCAGCATGAGCAGCCGTCCGCTATATCCCTTTTGCCGCAGGGATACCGCTACTTCGCTTGCCGCGTGACCGGCGCCGACTATCACGGTATTTGCGGCGTGCGCTTCGTTAGGCATCTTTGGCTCTCTGATTCCTATATGCTGATTTACCCCGACAGCTTGGCCAATTTACCTATCGCTTCGGGACCTGCATGCCGCTTTTCTCCCGATCCCACGTAGCCTGGGTGCAACCCTCGGCGCGCAGTTCGTACTTTAATACCCTGCCCACGGGATTTCGCGGGAGATCAGAGCGAAACTCGAAGTAACGTGGGATTGTAAAATAAGGCAAGCGGTCGATTGCCCACACACAAATATCCTCTTCCGTGATACCGGCGCCGTCTTTCAGGACGATCGTCGCTTTCACATCGTCTTCCCCAGACTCGGAAAACACCGCGTGCACAGCCACATCTGCAATGTCCGGATGAGCGCGTAATCCTGTTTCCACCTCAAAGCTTGAGATGTTCTCGCCCCGGCGCCGCAGGTAGTCCTTCATTCGGTCAACGAAATAAAAATAGCCGTTCTCATCGAACTTGCCTATGTCGCCACTGTGCAGCCACATATTGCGCATGATTTTCAGCGTGTCTCCGGGGCGATTCCAATAGCCTTCGAACATGATATGCGGGCGGCGCGGGCGAATTACGATCTCGCCCGGCGTATTGGGCGGCAATTCATTGTCGTTGTCATCAAAGATGCGCACATCGAAGTCCTCGTTCGCGCGCCCCGAGGAACCTGGCGGCGCGGACTCGTCGGAGCGCATGCCTGTAACCACGCGCGCCGCCTCGGTCAGTCCGTAGCTGTTCGACCCCGCGGTCTCTACTCCGAAACGTTCTTTCCATTTTTTCTGCAGCGGGGCGGGAAACGGCGAGCCGCGAACGGTATGCAATTGACCAAAACATGCTGTGGATGCTTCGCTATCTTCTGCTTCGGCGAGGAAGGTGATCATCGAACCCAGCAGGCTGGCGACTGTCGCACCGCTACGTCGGATATCGGGCCAAAAGCGCGATACTGAAAAACGCGGAAAGATCGCTACTCGTGCACCGACGAACATGCAAGATAGTATGGTTCCTCCAGTCGCGTTCATATGAAATAGAGGAAGGGCCGTCCAGTTGCAATCCTCACTGTGCCGGTCTTCCATCTGAACCACCTGCCTGCCGAGGTTGCACACATAGTTATGGCTGATCATGCAGCCCTTCGATGGACCGGTCGTGCCGGCCGTATAAATCAGCATCGACAGGTCGGTCGGAGAGTTCGTGTCGACCAGCGGCTCGCTGGAATCGGTGAAAACGGAGGCTAGTTCAGCTGTCTGGAGAATAGAGGTGGCAACCAGTGGTCCGCTTCGCTGCAAAAGCACGGTAGCTGACGAAAGTCCGCCTTCAATGTCAGCTACCCTCTGCGCGTAATCAGCCTCCGCGATCACTATCCTGGCGCCACAGTCGTTCAACTGATGCCGCAGAAATTCGCCCTTATAGGCTGTATTGACTGGCACGCTGATGCCGCCTGCCTTGTTGATTGCGAACCAACTCAATACCGCCTCGATGTTGTTGTCAAGAATGCTGGCGACGGTATCCCCTTTCTTGACGCCAAGCGCAATCAGGCCGTGCGCGAGTCGCGTGGACTCGCGATCAACATCGGCGTAACTATGCAGTTCGCCGCTGAAATCGAGAAATATTCGGTCGCGATACTGTGCCGCCGAGCGGGCCAACGCTGCGGTTACGGTGTCCTGCGTACCGAGGGACCAGGTCTTTTGCTCATTCATGTGCTGTCGTCTCAATCTTCTCGCGTTCGTTGGCCCGCAGGAGCCGCGCGGGTTCGTCTACGGGACTCGTCGGCCCATCCGTCGATCCCCGAAAAATCCCAGGCAGCGGGGCTGCCGCGAAGCCTGTCGAAATAGAAAGCCGGCGCCGTTCGTGCTGGGGATTTTTACCAATAATGGACGAACAGTCAGTTTTTGTCTATTGCTATTTGGCGCTTGCTATCCTAGTTTATGTACCTATACATACCGCATTGACAGCGTGGCATCAGTTAAATAAAATGAACGAAAGTCAGTTAATTATGACGATGTACGACTAGGAGACGCAAATGGAGCTGCAAGATCTTGTTTTGGTTAGCGTTGACGACCACCTGATTGAACCCGAGGACATGTTCGTGCGTCACATCCGCCCGGCGTTCAAGGATCTCGCGCCAAAGGTGGTGCGCGGGACGAACGGCGCTCATCATTGGGTAGTGGAGGGTCAGCGCGCTCCGGGTCTCGGGCTGAACGCAGTTGCCGGGCGGCCTAAGGAGGAGTATGGCTTTGAGCCGGTTTCGTTTGACCAGGTGCGAAAGGGCTGCTTCGACGTCGATGCTCGTGTCGAAGATATGAACGCGAACGGTGTAGTTGGCTCCATCTGTTTTGGATCGTTTCCCGGTTTTGCCGGTGCGCGTTTTCAGAAGATGCAGGACAAGGATCTGGCGCTGGCGACCATCCAGGCTTATAACGACTGGCATTTTCATGACTGGTGCGGTAAGCACCCCGGACGCTTTATTCCTCTCGGTATGCTGCCGCTGTGGGATGTGAAGCTGGCAGTGGAGGAGGTAAAGCGATTGGTCAAATTGGGTTGCCATGCGATTACCTTCCCCGACAACCCTTCCATGATCGGACTGCCGAGCCTGCACAACGAATGCTGGGAACCGCTATGGGCGGTGTGCGAGGAAAACGCGGTGGTGATTTGCTGCCATATCGGGTCCGGCGGAAATGCGCCTTATCCGTCGGAGGAGTCGCCTATCGATGCCTGGATTACGTCGATGCCGATCTCTATCGCCAATGCTGCCGCGGACTGGTTGTTCGCCAGTTTCTGGCGTCGTTATCCCGGACTGCGCATGGCATTGTCCGAGGGGGGGATTGGCTGGATTCCCTATTTGCTGGAGCGTGCTGACTTTACCTACCAGCAGCACAGCGCCTGGACTCGCTCCAACTTCGGCAAAGATAAACCCAGCGATGTCTTCCGCCGGCACATCATCACCTGCTTCATTGACGACGAGTTTGGCCTGCGCAACCGGCAGGACGTGGGTATCGACATGATTACCTGGGAAGCAGATTATCCGCACTCGGACGCAACGTGGCCGAACTCCCCAGAGCACCTTTGGCAGAGCATCCGCGCGCTCCCGTCCACCGACATCAACAAGATTACGCACCTGAACGCGATGCGGGAATTCAGCTTTGATCCGTTTTCAATTTTAGGGCGCGAGAATTGCACGGTCGGTGCGTTGCGTGCGCTCGCGGCGGGGGTCGATACCCAGCCGTTATCGCGCGGAGGGCTTAATCCTTCCGCGGGCTCGGACAAACCAGTGACGTCAGCTGACATCAAGAAAATTCTTTCGCATGTCTAACCGTCCTATCGGTTCGCTGGCAGTCAGGCGCAGTTGCTGTGTGTTGCACCTTGGCCGCAGTGACTTTCGGGCAACGGCGCGGTGTCGCCGGAGCGGATGAATCTTTCGGTAAGAGAGAAGGGGGCGGTCTTGAATTTGCCATTGCAGCAGCCAGGGGCGATATACATCGACGGTGCGTTCGTCCCGCCAGCAGAGAAACGCGGCGAGGTGGTTATAAATCCAGCCACCGAAGAAGCGATCGGCGAGGTTGCCGTTGGTGGCGTGCGCGACGCGGACGCCGCCATTGCCGCGGCACGTGAAGCGTTCGACGCCGGGCCGTGGCCACGGATGAGCGCCCGGGAGCGCATCGCGTGTCTGCAGAAGATGTATGACGTGCTTGAAGCTCGGTCCGATGAGATCTGCGAGTTGATCGTGCTCGAGGCGGGCTCGGTGCAATCGAATGCGAAAGCTCGCCAGTTCGACATTCCAATGAAGCATTTTCGGCGCTTTCTGGAACTGGGCGTGCGTGAAGACGTGAGGACGCTCGCTCCGGAACTGACGCTCGGCGCGGGGAGCGTCACTGTGCTTGGCACCGCGTTCGTCGTGAGGGCGCCGGTTGGCGTCGTTGCAGCGATCACGCCTTACAACTACCCGTATTTTCTGAACCTGGTCAAAGTCATGCCTGCGCTGGTCACGGGTAATACCGTGGTGTTGAAGCCTTCGCCTTACACACCGTTCGAGGGACTCGTGCTGGCTGGCGCGGCGGCGCAGGCCGGTTTGCCTAAGGGTGTGCTGAACGTCATCACTGGCGGACTGGAAGTCGGCGAGCGGCTGACTTCCGACGCCCGCGTCGACATGGTGACTTTCACAGGCTCTGATCAGGTAGGGGCGGCAATCGCTGCGCAAAGCGCCCCGACCTTGAAGCGGCTCGTTATGGAGCTGGGGGGCAAGTCGGCCCTGATCGTGCGTAGCGACGCCAGTCTGAAAATGGCGCTGTCCCAGGCGCTGCGCGGATTCACCAGTCATGCCGGGCAAGGGTGCGCAATGAACACGCGGGTTCTCGTGCACAACTCGATCCGCCGTGACTTCGTCGATCAGTTGGCCACGATGGCGCGATCGGTGAAAGTCGGCGATCCGCGCTCCGCAGACACCGAAATGGGGCCTCTGATCCGCGCTGCCGCGAGAGAGCGTGTCGAACGCTATGTCGCGCTCGGGCTGGAAAGCGGTGCGAGGCTGATGGCAGGCGGTCGACGTCCCCCGCATCTTACGAAAGGGTTCTATTACGAGCCGACCTTTTTCGATGACGTCGACAGCCGTTCGGCGATTGCGCAGGACGAGATATTCGGGCCGGTCGGCGTCGTCATCGGTTTCGACACCGATGACGAAGCAGTCGCCATCGCGAACGATTCACGCTTCGGGTTGCGCGGAGGCATCGTCAGTGCCGATGTGGGCCGCGCGTTCGAAATGGCGCGCGCGATTCGCACCGGCGGCGTCACGCTCAACGGTGGTGCCGGCACCCAGCTTTCAGACGGCCCATTCGGCGGCGTCAAGCGTTCCGGATACGGCCGCGAGCTTGGCGAAGACGGCTTGAACGAATTTACCCAGACGCAGCTAATCGAGATTCAGGCAGGTTGATTGGCCGGATGACGAACGGAGTGTGGCGCGGGTCTGGAGCGCACCACAGTTCCGTCTTGTGAAAAAGATGAGGTAACGAAATGGGTTTGTTGGACGGTAAGGTCGCGGTAGTGACCGGTGCGGGTGCTGGCCTTGGCCGCGCGTATGCGCAGTTGCTTGCTCAAGAGGGTGCGGCTGTTGTCGTGAATGATTATGCGCAGGCGCCTGCCGAAGAAGTGGTAGCGGACATTCGCGCGAAAGGCGGCAAAGCGGCCGTGAGCGTGGCTGATGTGGGGAGCGTGGAGGGAGGGGAAAGCATCCTTGAGCATGCGCTCGCAGCATTTGGCAAGGTCGATATCCTGGTGAATAACGCCGGTATCCTGCGCGACAAGTCGCTGCTGAAGATGGAAGAGGCAGATTGGGATGCAGTGATTCGCGTTCATCTGAAGGGAACCTACTGCGTGACGCGGCCAGTCTTTGGACACCTAAAGGAAAGCGGGCGTGGTGGTGTGATCGTCAACACGACATCGACCTCCGGTTTGCGTGGGAAGTTCGGGCAGACGAACTATGGGTCCGCCAAGGCCGGTATCTGGGGATTTTCGAATTCGCTCGCACAGGAAGGGCTCAAATACGGCATCCGCGTTTGGACAATAGCCCCGGCGGCGGCGAGCCAGCTCACCGACGGCCTGGTGTCCGACGAGTACAAGAAGGTGTTCACCGCCGAGCGCGTCGCACCGGTACTGCTGTACATGGTCAGTGGCCTGTCCGGGAAGCAAACCGGCAAAACGCTGCTGGCGGGCGGCGGCTATGTCAGCGAGATCCGGATGGAAACGGGGCCCGGTCTCGTGCCGCCTGAACACTTCGATGCGCAGGGACTGGCTCAAGCGATCGCAGCGGGCAAGGTGATGCTGCCCGAGCGAGATCTGAATTTCGTCAATGCCTATGGCCCTGTCCAGAAAAGCTGAAGAAGGGACATGTCGATGCCAATCCAGTACCCAGCAGTACTCGAGCTCAAGGAAGAAGGCCGGCGCTTTACCTGGACTGACCGCGATACGCTGCTCTATGCGCTCGCTGTCGGCATGGGTTCTGATCCGCTCGATCGCAGCGAATTGCCATTCGTCTACGAAAAGGGCTTGCACGCGATGCCTACTTTCGCTGCGGTTGCAGCCTGGGGGGCGGGCATCTCGCCAGAGCGCATCGGGCTCGATCGCGCCAGGACATTACATGGGAGCGAGGCGTTAACGCTGCATCGACCCATCCCGGTCAGCGGTTCGGTCGTGGCGGATAGCCGGGTAGTGGCGGTCTACGACAAGGGCGTTGGCAAGGGGGCGGTGATCGAGCGAGAGACCGTCTTGACGGACCCAGAGTCAAAAGAACGAATTGCGACCATCACGCGTACCGCATTCGCCCGGGCGGATGGCGGCTTCGGTGGGCCGCGGGACACGCGGCCGGCTGGCGCCGTACCTGTACGCAAGCCCGATGCGACGATCGAATTGCCAACGCGTCGCGACCAGGCGTTACTTTATCGGCTCTGCGGGGACCGCAACCCGCTGCATGCGGACCCGGACGTTGCACGTGGATCTGGCTTCCAAGCGCCGATTTTGCACGGATTGTGCACGTACGGTATGACGTGCCGGGCGGTGCTCAAAGCATTTTGTGCTTACGATCCGGCACGCATTCTCCAATACTCGGTTCGGTTCTCGGCGCCTGTATTCCCCGGCGAGTTGATCACGATGAATTTATGGCTGGACAACGATACGGTGTCCTTCGAAGCCGCCGTGCTGGCGCGCAGGGCGACGGTGATCAGCAACGGTCGCGCCAAGCTCGCATAGTCTATTGAAAGAGAGAGCGATATGGAAGACAGCAAACCCGCAGCACTGAGTCCGGCCACGTCCTACACGCGTGTGCGCGACGATGGTTCGGCTTACCTTGAAGGCAGTAAATGTCGAGCGTGCGGTACCCGGTTTCTCGGCAAGCGTGAGAACTGCGCGCGTTGTGGAGCGCGCGGATTTATCGAGACGTACTCATTGGGCGAGCACGGGCACCTCTACAACTACACGATCGTGTACCGCAGCTATCCAGGGATCAAAGTGCCTTTCATCTCGGCTATCGTCGATCTGGACGACGGCACTGTAGTGAAGGGCAATCTGCTCGACATCGAGCCTGATCCGGGCGCGCTGGCGTTCGGAATGCCGGTCAGGATGGTGTTCCGCGGAGCTGAACTTGCCAACGCGGAAGGTCTCGGCTATCTGGCGCATTTTTTTGTTCCGGCTTGAGGGAAGCGACATGTCTGACGTTTATGTAGTGGGCATCGATATGATCCGGTTTGGCCGCTATCCGGACCGCACAGTCGTGCAGCTCGCGGCGGATGCCGCGTTGCACGCGCTGGACGATTGCGGTGTGGCAATCGGGGATGTGCAGGCGCTTTATAGCGGGAATATCGGCGAAACGATGACCGGTCAGCGCACATTGCAACTCATCGGTCAAACGGGCATTCCTGTTGTCAATTGCACCAATGCGTGCGCCACCGGGGCAACAGCGTTCCGGGAGGGTTGGACTGCCATCAAGGCTGGCCTCTATGACATCGTGCTGTGTATCGGTGTCGAGAAAATGCAGCCGGGCATGATCGTCAAGAAAAAGGTCGGCAACGAGCCGCTGCCGGCAGAGGGGCTGATCGGCTCGGAGACGATGCCCGCAGTGTTTGCGATGGTGGGCATGGAGCACTCTCGCAAATATGGAACCACGCCGGAGCAATTTGCGCGGGTTTCGGTCAAGAATCATCATCATTCAACGTTCAATCCGAAAGCGATGTATCAAAAGGAGACGCCGCTTGAGGAGGTGATGAATGCAGAAATGATCGCATACCCGAACACCAAGTTGATGTGCTCGGTAAACGTCGACGGGGCAGCCGCGGCGGTATTGATGTCAGCCAAAAAGGCGCGCGAGCTCGGACTCGAAAAACGGGCGGTAAAAGTGCGCGCGTCCGCGCTTGCGAGCGACGCCTGGTCCGAGCGTAATTTAGTGATGCAGGACATCAATACAGTGACACGCCTCGCGGCGAAAGCAGCCTATGAGATGGCAGGTATGGGTCCGGATGAACTGGATCTGGTCGAGCTGCATGATTGTTTCGCGACTGCGGAGATTCTCCACTACGAGAATCTGGGACTTTGCGCGGAGGGTGAGGGCGGGCGTCTGATCGATAGCGGCGAGACGGCCATCGGCGGCCGTATACCGGTCAACGCCTCAGGTGGACTCCTCTCGAAGGGACACCCGCTGGGCGCGACCGGTATTGCCAACATCTACGAAGTCGTCACTCACTTGCGTGGCGAGGCGGGACAGCGTCAGGTGCAGGGCGCCCGGATCGGCCTCACGCATGTTGTCGGCCTCGGTAGCGCGTGCGCAGTTCATATCCTCGAAAAAGTCTGAGCCGCGCTCTCATGCGATACGAGTTCATCGCCGTCGCGCAAGAGGATCGGCTCACGCTGATCACGATAAACCGGCCCGAGGTGCTCAATGCACTGCATCCGCCAGCGCACCACGAACTTGCCGCTGCCTTCGACGCTTTCCAGGCCGATCCGAACCAATGGGTTGCCATCGTGACCGGTGCTGGCGAGCGAGCTTTCTGTGCAGGCAATGACCTGAAATTCCGCGCTGCTGCGGGACGCCAGGCGATGCCGGAGTCGGGGTTTGGCGGCCTGACTTCGCGCTTCGATCTCGAGAAGCCGGTGCTGGCCGCGGTCAACGGGATTGCGCTCGGCGGCGGTTTTGAGTTGGCGCTCGCGTGCGACCTGATCGTGGCGGACGAACGCGCACAATTCGCGCTACCAGAGGTCAGGGTCGGTCTGGCCGCACTTGCTGGCGGTTTGCATCGGTTGCCGCGCGAGGTCGGCCTGAAGACGGCCATGGGAATTGCATTGACCGGTCGCCGTGTCGACGTGGCGGAGGGGCGTCGGTTGGGGTTTGTCAACGAAGTGGCACCAGAAGGAACCTCGCTGGACATCGCACGTCGTTGGGCAGCAGAAATCTTGCAGGCGGGCCCGCTAGCCGTGCGCGCGACAAAGCAGGTAATCATGCATGGACTCGATGAGCCAGGCTTGAACGAAGCGCTGGGTCGCCAGAAAGACTACCCGGCTGTGGTGGCAATGTACGCGTCCGGGGACGCGATCGAGGGTCCGCGTGCGTTTGCCGAGAAGCGGTCACCGCGCTGGCAGCGTGAACTATCCGAAGCGGTGGCGGGCCGCGATCTTACTCACGACCATGCTCCACAGTTGAAGGAAAACCCTCAATGATCGACTATCAGGTGGTCAAAAATTGGGTGTTTGATGACGTGCGCTGCGTGTACACCGCGCGCGATTCCATGCTGTATGCGCTAGCGATCGGGCTAGGCGCCGAGCCAACGGATCCGTACCAGCTGCGTTACGCCTATGAGAAAAACCTCCAGGCAGTGCCGACGATGGCCACGATCATGGGGGCCCCGGGCGCGTGGTGGCGCGATCCACGCACGGGAGCCGACGCGGTGAAACTCGTTCATGGGGAGCAGGGTCTGCGGCTGATCCGGCCTTTGTCGGTGAACGGCACCCTGATCGCAAAAAACCGGGTGCATTCGCTGAGTGACAAGGGCGAAGGCCGAGGCGCAATCGGCGTGGTGTTGAGGGATCTGGTCGATGCTGAAACGGGCGAACTCGTGGCACAGAGCAGGAATGTGAGCTTCCTGCGAGGCGACGGCGGGTTTAGCGCAGTCAGTGGCATTTCCGATCCGTTTCCTGAGCCTTTACCAGGGATGCCTGAAGAACCGGCACATCTGACGATCAAGCTCTCGACGCTACCGCAGGCGGCGCTTTTATACCGGCTGACAGGGGACCTGAACCCGTTGCATGCTGATCCGGAGGCCGCCTCCGCGGCGGGATTCAGACAGCCGATCCTGCATGGGCTCTGTACCTATGGCATGGCATGCCACGCGGTGTTGCGGGCGGTGCTGAGATATGACGCTGCACGGCTACGCGCTCTGGCAGTGCGCTTTACCGCACCGGTTTATCCCGGAGAGGACGTTCACTTTGAACTTTGGCGCGTTGACGCGGGCACGATGAGGCTGCGCGCGCGCGTGAACGCTCGCAACGCAATAGTGTTGGACAACGGTGTCGTTGAGATTGCTTCACAGTAGGAATCACAGTAAGGAACAGGAGACGAACGGTGGGCAACATGGTCGAGGGGAAAGTGGTGGTCGTGACCGGTGCGGGCAGTGGCATCGGACGGGATCTGGCGAGGGCGTTCGCTGCGAACGGCGCGAAAGTCATCGTCAACGACACCGGTCGGGGCGTTGGCGGCGATGGGTTCGCGGCTGAGCACGTCGTGGCGGAAATCCAGACGGCGGGAGGGCAGGCCATTGCGGCGGTGGAAAGCGTCGCCAGGAGCGACTCGGCGCAGCGTATCGTGCAGGCGGCGCTCGACCACTTTGGCCGGCTTGACTGCGTAGTGAACAACGCAGGTATTACGCGCGATCGCTTTTTCTTCAATATGAGTGATGAGGAATGGCAAGCAGTGCTGGACGTGCATCTGAATGGTTCGTTTCATGTCGCGCGTGCCGCCGCACCGCATTTCAAGAGCCAGAATTCCGGAAGCTATGTCCACATGACGTCGACCAGCGGCTTGATCGGCAATGTCGGGCAGTCCAACTACGCGGCGGCGAAGATGGGTATTGTCGGTTTATCGAAATCGATCGCACTGGACATGGCGAAGTTCAAGGTGCGTTCGAACTGCATCTCCCCGTGGGCATGGACCGCAATGACCGCGAACATTCCGGCCGACACGCCTGAGAACATTGCGCGTATCGAAAAACTGAAGAAAATGGACAGCGCGAAGATTGCGCCTCTCGCGGTGTTCCTCGCCAGCGATCAGGCTGTCGATGTTTCGGGCCAGATATTCGGTGTACGGGCCAACGAGATCTACTTGTTCAGTCAGCCGCGCATCATACGCACCTTGCACAGAAGCGAAGGGTGGACACCTGAAAGCATCGCCGAACATGCGATACCGGCGCTAGCTCCGAGTTTTTACGAGAACGTACCGTCAATGGCCATCACGCCTTGGGATCCGATCTGAATCGGTCTGCGCGGTGCTCCAAACCATTACACAATCCGGAGACACGGGTGAACCAGATTGATAAACGCGCGTTGACATGGTCGCGCGGCGCGATTGGATTAGACGAGGCCCCGCAATGAACCTGGATCAGCAGAAACGTTTTCAGGAAAAGCTTGCCGTGGTGACAGGCGCATCGCGGGGTCTGGGAAAGCGGATCGCAGAGGCCTTTGTCCGCGAAGGCTGCAGGGTGGCATTGCTTGGGCGAAATGCCGACGCGTTGCTGGCCACCGCTTCCGAAATCGGATCGATGGCAGCGGTCTTTCCGACCGACATCTCAGATCCGGCAGCCGTTCGCCAGACCTTTGGCGCGATCGGCCAGCGTTTTGGTGGCGTCGATTTCCTCATCAATAACGCGGCGCTCGGCCACCTTCAGACCGTGGAGGAGGCGGATGACCATCTGCTCCAGGAGGAGATCGGTGCGAACCTGCTTGGCCCGATCTACTGCATGCGTTCGGCAATTCCGCTCATGCGGTTGAGAGGGGGCGGACACATCGTCAACGTCACGTCTGAGTCCGTGAATATGCCGTATCCGTTTTTGACGGTCTATGCGGCGACCAAGAGTGCAATGGAAACACTGTCAGCCGGGCTGCGGACGGAATTGCGCGGGCAAGGTATCCGGATCACCGTGCTGCGTTCGGGCCGGATGAGCGAAAGCGGCTTTAATCGCGATTGGCCTGAAGACCGTCGTGCGCGCTATCGTCAGATCGTGAAGGCAGAGGGGTACCACGCGGCTTCTGGCGAGCCGATCTCGCCGCAGATTACTGCCAGGGCCGTGATGGATCTACTGGGTTTGCCGCGGGAGGCGAATGTCGACCTGCTGGAATTGCGCTCTTCGGGGGAAGCGGCAGACACGAATGGACCCCATCCGTCTGATCAGACAGGAATTAAAACTTGAGGAGTACAGATGCGCTTTCAGGACAAGGTCGTGATTGTGACAGGCGCCGGGCAGGGTATCGGTGAAGCCTATGCTCGTGCATTGGCCAACGAAGGAGCTGCTGTTGCCGTCGCGGAAATAAACGAGGAAAACGGGCGACGTGTCGCGCAGGAAATCGCCGACGCTGGCGGGCGCTCGCTTTTTGTGCAGACCGATGTCTCGTCGCCAGAATCTGCAGCGAGCCTGGCGGCGAGTGTGGCGCAAACGTTCGGAGGAATCGATTTGCTGATCAACAATGCGGCCATCTTTGCCGGGATGCGCCGCGAGAGCCTGCTGGAAGTCGATTACGCGTATTACCAGCACTTCATGGAAGTCAACATGAATGGCGCGTTGATCGTTACGCGCGCTGTCTATAAATTCATGGTCGCGCGCGGTGGCGGCGCGATCCTCAACCAGTCTTCGACAGCGGCCTATGAAGCGGGTAACTACTACAAGATTGCGAAGACAGGTCTGAACGCAATCACGATCGGGCTGGCTCGCGAACTGGGTCCGATGAATATTCGCGTCAACGGTATTGCACCGGGTCCGACGGACACGACTGCGACGCGGACCAGCGTCCCGCCCGAACGCCTGCAGGCGTTGCTGTCTAACCTGCCTTTACGCCGCATCGGCACTACCCAGGACATCGTCAACACGTGTCTCTTCTTGCTGTCAGGAGATGCAGCCTGGGTGACAGGGCAAACCTGGTGTGTCGACGGCGGCACGGTTCTCAGGATCTGAGATGGACCTTGAGTTGCACGGGCGAGTCGTGCTGGTCGTTGGCGCCAGCAGCGGGATCGGCGCAGCCACCGCGCGGCTTCTGTGCCGTGAGGGCGCGAAGCTGGCCCTTGTGGCACGCCGCCAGCACGAGCTTGATCTGATGGCGCGGGAATTAAGGGAAAGCGGAGCAGAGGTTATCGCGCTGGGCGGAGACGCCGGAGCCCAAGGCGTTCTGGATGATGCTGTGGAGCGAACTGTGGCGCAATTCGGCGCCCTGCATCGCCTGGTGGTGGTCGCCGGCCCGATGGGGGTGCGCGCGGCGCTGCACGAACTGGACGATCGCGACTGGGAGTTCTATTTCCGGCAAAGCCTGATGCTGGCGGTCGGGGCGTGTCGCGCAGCGATTCCGGCGCTGCTTGAAGCGTCTGATGCTGCCATCGTGCTGACGTCTGCGTTCTCGATCCGGTCGCAAAAACCTGGACTCGTTGCCTATACTGCTATGAAGAGCGCGATTGCCAGCGTAGCAAAAAATATAGCCAAGACTTATGGCGCACAAGGCTTACGTGCCAATTGCATTGCACCGGGTGTAATCGACCGGGACGCCGGGACGAACAGGGCGCTTGCCGAGAAATATGGAGTGCCGGAGGCACGCGCACGCTATGAGCAGGTGCGCCGTGAGTCGGGTATGTCGGTTGCGCTGGAGCGGGCCGGACGGCATGAGGAATTCGCTGATCTCATCGCCTATTTGCTGTCAGCCCGGGCTTCCTATGTAACGGGCGTGACTGTCAATATCGATGGGGGCACAGACTTTTAATTTGGCGCGGTGGAAGTAGTCCGCGCATGCATGGAAAGAGGCGAACACCATGAGTGATAAGGTCGTCATGATTACGGGCGGTGCGGGTAACCTTGGCCGCGCGGCAGAGGATGCTTTCGCCCGGGCGGGTTGCCGGCGCGTGGTGGTCGACATTGATGGCGCCGCCCTTCAGGCAGCCTACCCCGTCAAATCCGATGACCGGCTTCTGATCCCGCTTGATCTGATGGATGGCTCGTCCGTCGAGCGGGCGATTGCGACTGTCAACGAAAAATTCGGTGCGGTTAATGTTCTTTGCAATGTCGCCGGCGGGTTTTATTACGGCGAGCCGGTTCACGAAATGCCAGCAGATGTCTGGCGCAGAATGCTCGATCTGAATGCGACGACATTGATCAATGCGGTCCGTGCCGTGGTGCCGGGGATGATCCGGGCGGGAAGAGGGACGATCATCAACGTGGGCGCCGCCGCTCACGTGCGCGCCCAGGCTCACATGAGCGCGTATGCCGCTGCGAAGGGCGCGGTGATGCGCCTGACGGAAAGCATGGCGGACGAACTCAGAGACAAGGGCATTGGCGTGTTTTGCGTCATGCCCGAGATCATCGATACGCCTGCCAATCGCCTGGACATGCCTGCGGCGGACACTTCCGGCTGGACGCCCCCGTCGGCGATTGCCGGCGTCATGGTGCTGCTAACGGACGAGGTTGCGTTGATCATGAGCGGCGGGCTCTTTCCGTTGAAGGGGCGGCCGCGAGAGGTGCAGACTGCTTAGTAATCGAGTCACGCCGGGTTCGCCTCTGTCCTGTCTGAAACTCCGGTGGCATGTGTCGGGTGACGTTCGCCGCTCACTCGGCCGGATTGCGTTCAAAGGCGACGCCATCCGGTATCAGAAGAACCACGCGACTTCACACTCGTGCGCATTAACGCTCGAAAGCATGTGCCGGCTCAATTTTATCGTCACGGCCTCAAGTTGATGCCGGGTCGACATCAGGCTCAAAAAGGGGGAGCCACACATCCTCGCGGTGGTCGAACAGGACCCGGACTGCCATGCCGATTCTGGCTTCCTCGGGTGCGCAGTTCACAAGGTTGGTCGTGAGCCGCAAGCAGCGTTGTTCGGCGATCTCGACGATCGCAATGAGGTAGGGCGCCTCGAGCCCACGCTCCCAAACCTGATGGTTGATAGTATAGGAGACCACCGTTGCTTTGCCGCTGACCGCGCGCGGAGCTACCTGGCGCGACTTACAGCGCGGACAGATGGGCAGTGGCGGGTGTACATAGAATTCGCAGGCATCGCAACGCGTGAAGTGCAGCCGGCCGGTTCGGCCTGCTTGCCAAAAAAAAGTGTTTTCGTCAGTCAGCCGCGGCAAATGCCTTCGCGGCACCGACTCGATCGGGACTGGCGGATGGTCTTTGGCAGCGTCAGTCATTGCCGATTCCATCCGTGTCGATTGAGGACCGTGCGATATCCAAGCGGGCCTTGCATTCAAGCGTGACGCGCTCGATAAGTTCCGCGCAGCTGGGAATATCGTCAATAAGGCCCATAACCATGCCCGCGGTGAGGACGCCACCGTTGGCGTCGCCTGACGCCCACGCATCGCGGCCGCGGGCGCCCATGACAAGATGCCGGAGGTCCTCGAAATCGCATCCGCCGGGTCGTCGTTCGAGCGCTACCACCTCGTCGGAAACACTGTTTTTGAGCACGCGCGCGGTATTGCCGAGGGTCCGGAAAATGAGGTTTGTATCTCGTTCGGTCGCGCTAACAAGCGCGCGCTTGACGTCATCGTGGACTGGTGCTTCACGAGTGCAGACGAAACGCGTGCCCATATTGATGCCCTCTGCGCCGAGTACCAGCGCGGCTGCCATGCCGTACCCGTCGGCGAAGCCACCTGATGCGATGAGGGGAATTCGAAGTGCTTTAGCCGCCAGTCGGAGAAGGACAAGGCCAGGGATGTCATCTTCGCCCGGGTGTCCCGCGCATTCAAAGCCGTCGATCGAGACGATGTCGACACCATCGCGTTCGGCAGAAACGGCGTGACGCACGGTGGTGCATTTGTGCACGATCAAAACGCCGTGTTGTTTGAAACGTTCGATGAATTGCTTAGGACTATTGCCCGCGGTTTCGACTATCTTGACGCCGCTGTCGATCATCGCGGCAACGTATTCCGCATAGGGTGGCGGCGAAGCTGTAGGGAGAATCGTAAGATTGACGCCGAACGGATGGTCTGTCATTGAGCGGCAACGCTCTATTTCGCGTGCCAATAGTGCCGGAGTGGGTTGTGTCAATGCAGTCAGCACGCCAAGCCCCCCTGCGTTGCAGACCGCAGATGCAAGCTCAGCTCGCCCTACCCATTGCATACCGCCCTGGATGATCGGGTAGCGGATGCCGAGCATTCGGGTGACGCGATTATTGAACATGAGGCTCTTGTCGGGTATGCGGTTGTCCGCGAAGCGCTGATGCGACGAATGGTGCATGGTTAGCTGCCGGTAAAGTCCGGGCGCCGGCGTTCCTTGAACGCGGACACTCCTTCTTTGTAGTCGTTGGTAAGGCCGCATTGGCGCTGCAGTTCTGACTCGAGATCAAGCTGTTCGTCGAGCGTGGCACGCGCGGCACTACGGATAGCGAGCTTTGCGGCTCCGAGACCGCGCGTCGGCCCGCGCGCGAGTTGTTCAAGAAGCGCCTCGCGTTCAGCTTCGAAATGCTCATCGTCGACGGCTTTCCAGATCAGACCCCACTGCGCCGCTGTGCTCGCCGACAGCGTGCCGCCGGTCAGCGTGAATCCAAGCGCGCGCGCCTGACCGATCAGATGCGGCAACGCCCAGGTACCGCCTGCGTCGGGTACGAGTCCGATACCGGAAAACGCCTGCACGAACCGCGCGCTCGAGCATGCAATGACCAGGTCGCACGCAAGGGCAAGATTGACGCCGGCACCGGCAGCCACACCGTTGACTGCGCAGACCACCGGTAGCGGCAGGGCCGTGAGACGGCGGATCAACGGGTTGTAATAGGTTCGGGTGGTCTTGCCGAGATTTAGTGGACCTGCGTGAACGTCGCGCTCAGTCAAATCCTGGCCGGCGCAAAACCCCCGACCCGAAGCGGTAAGAAGTAGCACGCGCGCTGCGGGGTCCGCTTCGACTTCAGACAGCGCATCCGCGACCTCTTCATGCATCTGGGCGGTGAACGCGTTCAGACGATCTGGCCGGTTGAGTGTCAGTCGCGCGATGCCTCGGCAGCTCTCGAACAAAATGGTTTTGTAGGTCATCGAACATCCGTCGTCGTTAGCCAAACGAAGCGAGTAGCATGCGTTCGCGTTGCGTCCGCGTGTCGCCCCACAACTGGTCCATCACATGCGCGCGTTTCAGATAGAGATGCGCGTCGGCTTCGGAAGTGAATCCCACTGCACCGTGCACCTGAATATTTTGCGCGGCGTTTTTTAGCGCCGCATCGATTGTCACGAGCTTGCACGCGGTGCCCTGAAAATTGGCTCCCGCATCCCGGTCGGACAGCGCAAGCGAGGCGACCGTAGCCTGGCATAAGGCTGCTTCGGCGCGGATCGCCATGTCGGCACAAATATGTTTGATGGCTTGAAACGAGCCGATTGGCTTGCCGAATTGTTCGCGGACCTTCGCGTACTCCACTGCCATATCACGCGTGGCTTCGGCGAGGCCGACCGCGAAGCCGCCAATGAGCACGAGCGCGCGTATATAGATGGGATCCTGCTCCGCACTTACCCAGGCAGTTGGACGGATGCCGTCGAGACGGGCGCGTTCTAGTGAGAGGGAATGGTCCATGCTGCGGACCGATTCGATAGCAGCGAAATCGCTGCGCTCGAACAGCGCTGCGCCACTTTCGTCGCAACAGAATACCCACGGTGCATCTGGGCTCTCGATCAGATGGAATTCGCCTGTACAAAGCGACCCCAAGGCCGTCGCGCCGCGCGGATTAGCCAGTCCGACGCGAGTGCTGCCGGATAGCAGATCCTTCAGCAGCGTCGCGTTGCCCGTTGCGGCAGCAACGCGTGCGCCGAGCATTTGGCCCATGATCGCCGGGGAAAGCAAATGTCGGCCGAACTCCCGGTAGGCGGCCATTTCTTCGGCGCCACTTAACCCGATACCGCCGGATTGCTCAGGCAGGGCAATGCCGAGAAATCCGAGTTCCGCCAAATGAGGCCAGATCAAATGGTCCTGGTTGCCGATCTGGGAAGCGGGCGGACGGAAGCGCGACACCGGCGCCTGTTCGGACAGGAAGTGTTTGAGCGTGTCGACGATCTGAACCTGATCTTCGGAAAGCAATAAATTCATGGACTGCCTCAAGTGCTAACGGGGGAGGCCGAGAACACGCTCGCCGATGATATTGCGCTGGATCTGCGCGGTACCAGCGGCGATGGTGATCGAAAACGAGCGAAGGTAGTAGTAGACCCAGTCGTCATCTTCGGGATTCTCGAGTGCGTCAGGGCCGATGATGTCGATCGCGAGCCGCCGGGCACGCTGCTGTGTCTCGCCTACCATCGCGCGCATCAGGGAACTCTCCGAGCCGCTGATGCCGGCTTGCGCGCGCGAGACCACCATGTAGGTCATGGCTCTCGCCGCGGCCATGTCAGCCCGCAATTGCGCAAGACGCGCACCGATCTCGTCGCGTGTGAGCGGACAGTCCGTGCCCATGCGTTGCTGAGCTTTTGCGATCATCTTCTCGACCAGGAACGCATATCGAATCTGGTCTCGGATCTGCGCGGTGCCGCGCTCAAAGCCTAAGGTCGACATGGCGACATTCCAGCCGTCGTTGACTGCGCCGACTACATTGCTCAACGGGATGCGCACATCGTCATAAAAGCATTGGACAAAATGAACCTGGTTGGGCGACGTCATGATCTCGATCGGACGCAGAGTAATGCCGGGTGCTTTCATATCGCAGATCACCCAACTGATGCCTTTATGCTTTGGCGCGGTCGGGTCGGTACGAACCAGCAATTCCTGCCAGTCCGAAAGGTGGCCATGACTCGTCCAGATCTTCGAACCGTTGACGATCAACTCGTCGCCTTCAATATGAGCGCGGGTCTTCAGGCTGCCCAGATCGGATCCGGCATTGGGTTCCGAAAATCCCTGACACCAAATGACGTCACCCCGGAGGATCTTTTGCAGATGCTCCCGTTTTTGCGCTTCTGAACCGCGGGCGATGATGGTGGGACCGGCATGATTCAGCGCGACAAAGCACAGGTGGTTATCGGGGGCGTCGGCCCGTGCGTATTCCTCGTGCCAGATTAGTTGCCGCGTCAGGGAAAGCCCCAGGCCGCCGTATTCCTCAGGCCAGGACACCCCGGCCCAGCCACCCCCATATTGCTTCTGCTGCCAAGCCAGATCGAACTCGCGCATGGCTTCGCCGGAATGCGGTCGGCGTTCTCTTGGGGCATTGTCATTGAGCCAGGCTCGCGCTTGCTCGCGGAAGACCTTGTCCTCTCGCGAAAATTGCATATCCATTTCGCTCCTCCGTTGTTCTTTGTCGCCTTCGGTTGGCCGTTGGCGTCTTTGATAAATGATATAGTATCAGCTATTAGAGGCCAGTCAAGATGAGGATTTTCGATTTTGTGCCACGTATATAGGGATTTAGTTGTGACATACCAAATTTTCCCTAGGTCCATGATCGCTTTGAAAAATGACGATTAGTGAGTTATCATTGGATCTGAGGCGTGTAGCCTTGGGCAACGGTGGCATCGCACCACCTGTCGTCAAGCCAGCTTGTTATATGGAGATGAAATGCCGTCGACGAACACCACGCATCTGGGCGAGCGCATCCGCGCAGTGCTGCTCCTGAAACCCGATGGGGTCGCCGTAGAAGTCGATCGCACGCGTACGACCTGGGCGGACCTTGACCGTGCGGCGGGGGAGATTGAACGATTGCTGCAACAAGCCGGAGTCGAGCAAGACGCTCCAATCGGTTGGGTCGCGCGCAATCGGGTCGCCGCGGTGGCGTCATTCGCCAGCTTGCTGATGAACGGGCGCATGGTCGTACCGTTGCGCCCGCCCCAGACATCCGCGGCTTTTGCGGTCGAACTCGGCGCCCAACGGCTATGTGCCGTACTCGCAGACGAGGAGGACTGGGCGCAAGCCGGGGTAGTAGAAGCTGCCGCCGAGGCTGGCACCTTCGGTGTCGTGGTCAGCGGGTCAGCACAGATTTCTGTCAGCGTACATCCCGCACTTTCCGTTGTCGGCACTGGTCCGCATCGCCAACCAACGCCGGGGTACGTTCTCGAACGACTTACGAGCGGCACCACTGGCGCGCCCAAGCGAATTCCAGTGCGCGAAGAGGTGCTGATTCCGTCGTTGCAATCGGCCGAACATGGCCGCCTCGGAGAGGCCACGCGTGAATTGAGCGTGAAACGCTCGGCGGCCATTTTACTGAAGCCGTTCAGCCATGCGGGCGGTTTGTTCGGACTGCTGCTCGCGCTCTATCAGGCGCGTCCGATGGTACTGCTGGAGAAGTTTTCGCCAGATGACTGGGCGCATGCGATCGAGCGCCATCAAATCAAATCCGCGAGCTTGGTCCCCGCGATGATCCAGATGATTCTGGAAGCTGGCATCGAGCCTGATCTGCTGAAGAGTCTCAAGGCCGTCCGCGCTGGAACCGCGCCCCTCGACCCGCAGGTTCAAGTCGATTTTGAAGAACGCTACGGCGTGCCCGTGCTGGTCGACTATGGTGCCGCGGAGTTTATCGGAGGTGTCGCGGGCTGGACCCTGGACGATCATCGCCAATATGCGTCGACCAAACGTCGCAGCGTCGGACGGGCGCGCGGCGACGTTTCGTTGAAGGTAACGGCTCAAGACTCGGTCGCTGCGTTGGCGCCTGGTGAAGTCGGCGTGCTGTGCGTCAAATGCGATCGCTTTGGTCCGGACTGGATCCGTACCAACGACCTTGCTTCAATTGACGAACAGGGCTTTCTCTTTCTGCACGGACGTGCCGACGACGCAATCAACCGCGGTGGTTTCAAGATCCTGCCGGAAGAAGTCGCCGAGGTGTTGCGTCGCTATCCTGGCGTGCGCGATGCGGCAGTGATAGGCAAGGCAGACAAACGCCTGGGGCAGGTTCCAGTCGCGGCGATAGAAATGGCGCCGGGTGCCGTCGTGCCCACTACGCAAGAACTCGATGCATTTACCCGCCTTTCGCTCACGGCCTACATGATTCCGACGGAGTTTCGCATCGTCGAAGCGTTGCCGCGTACGGCGTCGATGAAAGTGAGCCGTCCCGAACTGAAAGCGTTGCTCGGCCTCTAGGCCCTTCGGAAAACACTATGGAAACACAAGCTTTCACAGACTACACGACCATTCAGGTTGACGTGGCGGACGGCGTTGCCACCGTTACGCTAAACCGGCCCGACAAGCTCAACTGCTTCAACAGGGCGATGGTCACCGAGTTCCGCGATTTGTGGCGGGTGGTTCGCACCGATCCCAAGGTGCGTGTCGTAGTGCTGCGCGCGGCGCCCGGACGCGCATTTTGCTCGGGCGTCGATGTAAGGGAGGGTTGGCGCGCACCCGAGGAAGACATTGCGCCGTTTGACCAGGATGATCCCGGCGAATGGCTCGGACCGAAAAGCAACAAGGTATGGAAGCCGTTGATCGTCGCGGTGCACGGTATTGCAGCGGGCGGGGCGTTCTACTGGCTCAACGAAGCCGACATCGTCATCTGTTCGGATGACGCGACGTTCTTCGATCCTCATTTGAAGTTCGGCAAAATTTCGGCGGTGGAGCCGATCGGAGCCATGGGCCGCATCCCCTATCAAGAGATCATGCGAATGGTGCTGCTTGCCGATTCGGAACGCATCGGCGCAAGCACTGCGTTGCGGATCAGCCTGGTAACCGAAGTGACCACCTCCGACCAACTGTGGGCACGGGCCAGGGAGCTTGCGGTCATGATCGCACAACGGCATCCAGTGGCGGTCCAGGGATCAGTCCGGGCTCTCTGGGAAGCGCAAAGTCTGCCGCGGGCACAGGCGGTGAACAATGCGCTCAAGTACATTCAGATTGGTAAGCCTATCGCAACCGACCTGCGGCCAGCGAGTACTAAAAGCGGCCACTGGACGCTGAGGTAAACGAATCGACCCGCTGTGCGGTGCTGGTTTGCGCTGGCAGTGTGCTGGTCCACATGCAGAATCGTTGAGGGATCCGACCGTGACAGTATTCGACGTAAGCCTGAAAAATTGCACCGATGACGCTCTTGGCACGGACGAACCAGACGTGCTCACGACCACCCGCGAAGGGCGAGTCCTTATTGTGACGCTTAACCGTCCCGACCGGCTGAATGCGCTGACGCCACAGTTGCACCAGCGGCTGCTTGCGACGCTGCGGCAGGCGGCGACAGACGCAACAGTAGGCGCGGTTGTTCTGACCGGAGCAGGACGTGCTTTCTGTTCAGGCGGCGACATGCAGCAGCGCGACACCGCGAAAACGTCAAAGCCGACGCTCGAAGAGCGGGCCGACAACCTCCAGCACCATGGAGAGACGGCTAAGTTGCTGCACGCAATGCCAAAGCCGACCATTGCGATGATCAATGGTGTAGCGGCCGGAGCCGGACTCGCGCTGGCGCTTGCCTGTGACATGCGATTTGCAGCACGTGGCTCCGTACTGACGACGTCGTATGTGCACGTCGCGATGTCGGGTGATCTCGGCATGAGCTACTTTTTGACCAAGCTGGTCGGTTCCGCGAAAGCCCGCGAGCTGATGTTCCTGAGCGAAAAAATTTCCGCGGAAGAGGCGCTACGCATAGGGATGGTCAGTCGAGTGGAAGTCGGCACCGGGCTCCGCGACACGACCCTCCTCGTTGCCAGGAAACTGGCTGATGGTCCGGCGGTTGCGTTGCGTTATATCAAGCAAAACATATATCGCGCTGAAACCGGATCGCTGGATGAAGTCATCGAAAGTGAGGCATTCCACATGGCGCGCTGCGGTCGTACCCAGGACGTTAAGGAGGCGGTCCTGGCATTTCGCGAAAAACGTGTGCCGCGCTTCAATGGGATCTGATACAGAGCGCGGTGCGAGTCGAGTCGCAGGACCTGCAAGAAATGCTCGCTTCTGGATATGACTCACCGGATGGCATCAAGGAATTTTTTTGGCTGTCCTAACGGAGGAAAAAATGCAACTGAAAGAGCAGGAAAATGACTCTGCGGCGGTAGCCTTGGGCGAGAGCGCCGGAAAGATCACCCAGGCGGACATCGAGCGGGCAAGGGCACAGATCGGCATTCCCAAATTCGCGTACAACAAGCCATATAACGCGATTGCATCCCGAGATGTCATCAGTCATTTTGCCTGGGCCTGCGGTGACGACAATCCGCTTTGGCATGACTCCGCATACGGCATGAGCACGCGCTGGAGAGATCAGATCGCTTTTCCGCTGTTTCTCCATTCGACCGGCACAAACTTGACGCCAAAGCCTGACGCCGCGCAAAAGGATCTGTTCAAAGGATTGTTCCGAGGGGTGGGAAAGTACTACACCGGGGTTGCCTGGACATGGTGGCAGCCCCTTTACCCCGACGAGCGGCTTTTTGTCGAGCGCGTAACGTCCGAGGTCAAAGTCAATCAGAAATCTTCCTTTAGCGGAGGTATATCGGTTACCGAGGTCTACCGTGATCTTTGGGTCAACCGTGCCGGCTTACCGGTCGGACGTCGCGAGGAAGCGTATCTGAGCGCCGAACGCGAGGGTAGTAGAAAAGCGGGCCGCTACGCCGCCGTTAAACGGCAAGCATATACCGCCGAGGACATCGCGCGGATCGACGAAATCTATGCGGCTGAACTTCGTCGTGGGGCAGAGAAGCGGTACTGGGACGACGTGGAAATAGGCGATGAACTCGTCCCGGTAGCGAAGGGGCCGCTGACTATGGTCGATATTATCTCGATGCATATGGGGTTGGGCCTGTCGAGCAGCGGGATCGGGCCCTTGCGCTACAACTGGCAGCAGCGCACGCGGATGCCCGCGTTCTTCGTGCCCGACGCATACGGTGTACCGGACGTCGTGCAACGTGTCCACTGGGACCACAATCGAGCGACCGATCTTGGACTACCGACCTCCTACGATTATGGGCAAATGCGCACCAGCTGGCTGATTCACCTGGTGACGAACTGGATGGGCGATGACGCGTGGCTATGGAAATTGTCATGCCAGTCCCGCGCATTCAATTTTATGGGCGACACGACAATCTGTTCCGGGCGAGTGGTGGATAAGCGCGTTCTCGGTGTTCACCACGTCGTCGACCTGGAAGTCACTGGAACGAACCAGCGAGGCGAGGTGACAGCACCAGGGACCGCCACGGTCATCCTGCCGACAAGGGCGGCCGGCGCGGTTGTCCTGCCTCCTGCTCCGGACGACATGATGGAGCGGGGCGCTATGGTGATGCAGGCCGCAGCAGATCGCAGTTGACGTCGGCTGACCGCTAAACAGGTTGGAGATACAGCCGAGCAAGGAAACGTTCCGAGGACACCATGAATTTTGATTTTTCCGAAGAGGCGCTGGCAGTCGGTGATGAAGCGAAGCGCATCCTCGCACGTCACGACAGCTTAGGAGGCGCACGTCGCGTACTCGATGGACAGTCGTTATACGACGAGTCGCTTTGGCGTCTCGTTGTCGAACTCGGGTGGCCTGCGGCTTCCATTCCAGAGGATTGCGGAGGTTCCGGACTTTCCGACGAGGTGATATGTATGCTCGCCTACGAACTCGGGAGGGCAAACGCCGCTATTCCGTTTTCTTCGTCGACGTACTTCGCGACTGGTGCGATCCTGGCCTACGGCTCGCCCGAACAGAAACAACGTCTGCTTCCCCTTCTTGCGACGGGTGAAGCGATCGGTACTTTCAGTCTCGCAGAGGGATTCGATGCGACCCCGACGGGACCTTGCGCTTGCGAGGTGGTGGCCGGGCGCTTGAGTGGCGTGAAGTGGCCGGTGCCCGACGGCGCCTGTGCGAACTTCGTTGTCGTTGCTGCGCGTGACGGCATGGTCAAAGACACCACGGGCCTCTATATCGTTCAACTGGACCTCCCGGAGGTTGAGCGTGAGTGTCTTACAACGCTTGATCCAACGCGCAACTACGCTCGCATCCGCTTCAATAATGCGCATGCAGAGCGGCTAGGATCGGTCGCAATCGAGCGACGGGATCTGCATAACCTGTTGGCACGTGCGTCCGTGCCGCTAGCGTTCGAGATGCTGGGTGGCGCACAAGCCTGCCTGGACGCTGCTGTCGAATTCGCGAAGCTGCGCTACGCGTTTGGTCGTCCGATCGGATCGTTCCAGGCTATCAAACATAAGCTCGCAGACATGTATATCGCGGTCGAACTGGCGCGCGCCAACGCCTATTTCGCTGCGTGGGCGTTGACCGGCGATAGTACGAAAATGCCGCTTGCTGCGGCAATAGCGCAGGTGTCTGCGTCGAGCGCCTTTGACCTCTGCGCAAGAGAAAACATCCAGACACACGGCGGTTTCGGCGTGACATGGGAAGCCGGTTGCCATCTGTACCTGCGCCGATCCAAAGCGCTTTCGGCACTCGCCGGAGCTTCCTCTTACTGGAAAGAGGAGATCGTGAGTGAACTTGTCAAGCAGCCAGACCTTATCACCGGGTGACCACGATGGATTTTGACGATAAACCTGCTGAAGCGCTGTTTCGTGCTGAGGTGCGCGCGTTTCTCGAGCAACATGCCGTGCGCAAATCCGACACTCATGCGCGCCTGTCTCAGGGAGCACCCGACTCAGAGATGGTCAGACGCGCCAGAGAATGGCAGGCCGTTAAGGCAGAGCACGGCTTTGCATCGATTCAACTGCCCAAGAAATGGGGTGGCCGGGAGGGAAAGCCAATCGAACAGGTTATTTACAATCAGGAAGAAAGCCACTTCGATGTTCCGCGTGGCGTTTTCGAGGTAACGCTGGGCATGTGCATTCCGACATTGCTAAGCTACGCCGCGCAACCTGCTCTGGAACGGCACGTCAAGCCCGCGCTGAAGGGGGAAGAGATCTGGTGCCAGCTTTTTTCCGAGCCGTCTGCGGGTTCCGACCTCGCCGCGCTGCGCACGCGTGCCACCCGAGACGGTGAAGAATGGACTGTGAGCGGTCAGAAGATCTGGACGTCACACGCCAATATTGCGGACTTCGGGCTACTGCTTGCACGCACGGACCCGAAGATACCCAAGCATGCCGGCCTTACCGCGTTTTATATGGACATGCGTTCACCCGGAATAGAAGTCAGGCCGATCAAGCGTATCTCTGGTGACCATAGCTTCAACGAAGTGTTCTTCGACGATGTTCGCATTCCCGACACACAGCGCCTGGGCGCGGTTGGTGAGGGATGGAGTGTGGCCCTGACGACGCTCTCACATGAACGGCTTGCAATAGCGGAGACCGGTGGTCCGACTTTCGCAGATATATTCCGCCTGTGTTCTCAGGCGAAGATCGGCGCGAAATTGCCGATCGACAATCAGGCTGTCAGGGAAAGGCTTGCTGAGTGGTATGTTCAGACCGAAGGCGTCAAATACACCCGATACAGAGTGATGACAGCGCTGTCACGCGGGCAGAAACCTGGGCCTGAGGCGTCAATAGCGAAGGCGGTCAACGCCCGTAAGTTGCAGGAGATCGTAGCGTTCGCATTGGAGGTCATGGGGCCCGCCGCCATTGTGTCCGATCCTACCCTGGCATTGCACGGCGGCCTGTTTCAGGAAGCCTGTCTCTACGCGCCGGGCAAGCGAATCGCCGGCGGGACCGACGAGATACTCCGGAACATTATTGCGGAACGCGTTCTCGGCTTACCGGGAGATCTGCGCGTCGACAGAAACGTGCCCTTCGACGAAATTCCCACATCTGGTTCCAGGTAGGATGCCGGCTTTGTATGATTTTCACCTTTGAAATGAATTGATACCTCAGGGCCTGGCGCCCTAACTCTATAGACGAGTGCAACCATGGCAGACTGCATCAGTGATTACAATTTTGAGCTTTATGTCGATCCGTACGACGGTCGCTCGGCGGTAATCGGCGATACCGACGGAACGGTCGTGGCAACCGTAAACAGGCTTTCGCGTCATCACGCAGACGGACTTGCTATTGCCCGCCTTTTGCGTGCTGCTCCGACGATGCTCAGGGCGCTGGAAGTCGCGCTCGATGCGTACAGCCCAAATTCCCATTTGCTCGGCCTTGGATGCAGTGCGCAGCAACGTGCCGCGGCATCGGCAATTCGGGATGCAGTAGGTCTGGCTTTGTATGGCGCTCCGAATGAGAATCGAGCAAAGTCGACCGGTACCGCACCAAGTGTTGTTCTGTAGGGTTTCGTGTCGGATCGTCTGCGGTTTGTTATAGACGATAGAGGCGAGGTCGAATAGACAGGCGGCGAACCGCTTGCGCTTGATGTCGCGGGCTTGGGGGGCTATATCCTTTTACTAGCCCTTACATTGTGCTTCATTTGCGACCTCAGGTCGTACGTTGACAATTGATCAGGATTACTGTGTAAATAAATTGGTCTCCCAAGTCCATACCCGCATGCTCAATTTATAGATGGATAAAGTGCTATCTCCGCTACTGCTGAAAATTGGCGCGGCCGCGTTTAGCGTTAGTCGAGATGGCGAAGGTCATCGCGGATCCCTCTCAACGTCCGCCCTAACTGATTGCGGGAAAACATGGTCGAGGCGCCGGATCAAATATCAGCGGCGATCAGGCATTTCGCTGAAAAGTTGCGAAATGGGCGAACTGCGTCGCCAGATATTTCACGGTCACCGCAGGTCAAATAGAGGAGCATGGTTATGGCTACATTCGTTCTTGTTCACGGCGCATTTCATGGGGGGTGGTGCTATGGGCGCGTGGCGCGTCTACTACGCATGGCCGGCCACGAAGTCTATACGCCAACCTTAACGGGACTCGGCGAACGTGCCCATCTCGCGTCCTTGTCGATCAATCTGTCCACGCACGTGGAGGATGTGACGGCGTTGCTGCGCTGCGAAGGGCTAGCCGATGTGATCCTGTGCGGACACTCTTATGGTGGCATGGTTATCACCGGTGTGGCGGCGATCGAAGGTGAGCGCATCAGCACGCTCGTGTATCTCGACGCGATCGTTCCCCAGGACGGTCAATCGTTATTCGATGTTGTCGGTTCGGAGACTATGTCACACACCGTCGCCTCCGCTATGTTGGACGGCCGCGTGCCGTCACCTGGAACTGGATTCTTCAACGTCAATCCCGCCGATTCAGGCTGGGTCGAACGTCTGTGTGTGCCTCATCCCATCGCGACGTTCATCGAGGCGGTGAGATTCACAGGCAAGGAGCGTGCCGTTCGCAACCGTACATATGTGCTCGCCAAGAACTACAGCTTCGGGCTTAACCGCGAAGTATTTGAGCGGTTGAGTCACGATCCGGCCTGGCGCACTGTAGCCATCAATGCTGGGCATGACATGATGATCGATACGCCCGAAGAACTCGCTGAAGCGTTGCTTGCAGAGGTTGGACGCTAGGGGGGTTGATGCCGCGATTTGGAGCAGCGATGACCGGCGAGACGCCAGCGGTATGTACAAGAGCCCTTAGTCGTCCAGCCGAAGCCGCAAGCCCAGCGAAGGAATTTACCGATGCCGCATCGGAGACATCTAGTTCCTGGGGGAGAACCAGATAGCCTTCTGCGATTAATGCTTGCGCTGAACTCGCGAGATGTTCCGCGTCGGAATCTCCTGAAACCAAGATAAGTGCTGGCCCTGATCGCCGTGCACAGGCCATTCCCATGCCTCCGATCCCAGTCACTACAACGATCTCCATTGTCACGACCTGCCGTATTGTCGATGTCAAAGTGAATGAACATGGTAGTTCCATAAGATGATGATGCGTCAGTTGTGTATGCTCAACTAGCGGAGACCCCAATGGCGGTTTTTACGTCTATGGGGATAATAAAATGATCCGCTTTTGTGCATCCGATGCAGTCCGTTATATAAATGACGATGCATAAGTTATATTCGTGTTGAGGCGCGAGCGCATCTGCAAACAGAGCATCGCACGCGAAATAACCGCGGGGGCGGTGCGAGTTCGATGTGTCCGGTCGGAAAGGCGAGCGGTTTCTGCGTACGGCGGCGCGGGCGCCGAGCGTGTTGATCGGCTGCTGCCGGGATGACGCGCCGTCCTCAACGGAACGTGGAGGGGATAAACAGTGATGAGTCGAGGTCATGGATAAGCCAGCGTACGTATCTGACCCTGTGGACGTGAATACTTGCGAGGCACAGCCTGCGGAGCCCCAGTTACCGGCGACCTCCCGGTTTCTTCCCATGGCGATGGCAAGCGCATTATTTATGGACCTGCTTGACACATCGGCATTAGGAGCAGCGCTGCCGACGCTGGCGAGGCAATTCCATACGACGCCGCTGCAGCTGAAATTCGCGCTGACAGCCTATCTGATGACGATGGCGGTGTTCGTGCCGGCCAGCGGTTGGCTCGCCGACCGTTTTGGTCCGCGTCGAGTCTTCGTCAACGCCGTGAAGATTTACTTGCTGGGCTCTCTGTGTTGCGGGCTATCAACTTCGGTCACGACGCTGGTCGCGGCACGCGTCCTGCAGGGAATTGGAGGCGCAATGATGACGCCGGTCGCGCGCCTGATCGTCGTTGCAACTACGCCACGTGAGCGTCTCGTGCATGCGATGAACGCGTTTACCATGCCAGCTGTAGTGGGGCCGTTGCTAGGACCTCCTCTGGCAGGCCTGTTGCTTGAGGTCGCAAATTGGCGTTGGATCTTCTTTATCAATCTGCCTGTAGGGCTGGTGGGAATTTTCGCAGTGCTTCGCTTCGTGCCCCGTCTTCGGCATGTTCATCCGGGGAGGTTCGACTGGATCGGCTTCGTTCTGGCGGCGCTTACGATCATGACGGTCGTTACCCTTTCCGAGACCGTCGGTACCGGGTTACTTTCAATAAAAGGGCAGGTCATTCTGTTGCTCGTGGGTTTATTTTTTGGCACGGCTTTTGTATTGCATGCATTAAAAACTGCGGCCCCGATGCTGGACTTGCGTCTGTTGTCGAAGTCGACATATCGGGCCAGCATGATAGGCGGCTCGTTGATGCGCTTCAGCATCAGCGCCATGCCGTTTCTATTGCCTCTGCTTTTTCAGATTGGGCTTGGTTGGTCACCGGTGCGTGCTGGACTTGTCATGACCGGAATGATGCTTGGCTCGATCCTGGCCCGGTTTGGTGGCACCTTCGCGATCCGGCTTGTCGGGTTTCGAAAGGCGCTCGTTGTCACCGCATTTTTCACTGCTGGTGCGACCATGATTCCGGCAGCGTTCCGGGACAGCTCATCGGCCATATTTATCGTAGCAACGCTCATAGCGGGAGGATTCTTCCGTGCGGCACATTTTGTCGCGTCATCTGCGCTAGCTTTCGCGGATGTCGCGCCTGAAGACGTTAGCAGGGCATCAACCTTGTCTACCGTCATCCAGCAAATTAGCCTGGGCTTTGGGATTAGCCTCGCCGGGCTTACGCTGTATATATCGGCTGGGGAAACCGGACGATTAACGGTGAGTAACTTTACGTGGTCTTTTGTTGTGCTCGGAGTGGTCACGTTGCTGTCGATACCTGTTTATCTTGGGCTCGACCGAAATGCGGGGGCTAGCATGCGAGGTCGGCGTGAGTCGTTGATCAGGTGACTGATTCGCGATCGTGTGCCTGTCAGACAAACGCAGTGAGCGGCTACGAATGACCGTGCGTATGCAATGTTCGGAGCAGGGTTCTTATATGAACACTGCCCAGCTTGCAAGGTGATGTTGCCATGATGTTTCTTGCTATTACATCTTCATTTACCTTCGCAACCTTTCGATGTGTACTGCTAAGCCACAGCCGTTTCTCTACGCGGTATTTTCAAGTACATGGTCTTTCTGATAAAACCATCGTGACATGCCAGAAAAGGCCTACTGGAATAGGATGAGGCCTTCTGCCGAAACGGCAACCCGGACGCAAGCGACCGCAGAAGCCACCGGGCCTTGCTGGGGAGCGAAGCGGCTTCGTGGGGTGAGTCATCCGCAAACCGAAAACACGACATTTCTTATATGGTCGCCTCCCATTTGCAAGGAGATATTGTGTTTGGCGAGGAGGGTGGTTGCGGACTTATATCCGGACTCGATCGCGGAACATACCCGCCGGCCCCGATGGATTTCGCCGCAAGGATCCTAATCTATCTTAACGGACTCGAAGTCCGAGAAATGTCCCAGGTTCGTCCTTGCGCGGTCCAACCTGTCTTGCCATCGCTCAATATCACCTATGCAACCGTGAGTGGATTTGTACGTGATACAACGAAGTGTCAAGCTGGTAAGGGCGCTGGAGTTTGATAGCGTCGACCGTACGCGAGCAACGCCCAAATAGTTCGTGCGAGCTTGTTAGCCAATGCAACGGCCACGACATTGATAGGGCGTCGGACGAGCATGTTTCTTAGCCGCTCAGGCAAATGTTTCGAACTCGATATGACCGCTCGAGCTCCGTGAACGAGCAGCGTGCGCAAGTACACATCGCCGCGTTTGCTAATGCCTCCTAGCTTGACTCGGCCACCCGAGCTGTTCTGTCGCGGCACCAGTCCCAGATAAGCCGCAAATTCCCGTCCTGATCTGAATGCCTGTGCGTTGCCGATAACCGCCACCGCGGCCGTGGCGGTGAGCAGACCCACGCCCGGGATCTCCGAGATGCGGCAGCAGGCTTCGTCACCTCGACGCCATTCTGTTATGCGTTGTTCGATACGTTGGATTTGCTCGTCGAGTGCCGATAGCCTCGATATCTGGTCCTGCAGACTGTCTGTCAGCATCGTGGGCAGTTGGTCAGCCAACGGCGCCATTGCACCTTTCGCAGCCTCAATCGATGCACGCCGACCTTGTGGCAAGACCACGCCGAACTCATACAGCAGCCCGCGCAACTGGTTCACCTGCATCACGCGGAACCTGACGAGTTGTTGGCGCATGCGGTGCAGAGCAAGCATGGCTTGCTGATCCTCCGTCTTGACAGCGACGAAGCGCATGCCGGGCCGCTGAGATGCTTCCCAGATCGCCGCAGCATCTGCAGCGTCGTTCTTGTTTGACTTGACGAATGGGCGAACAAACTGCGCTGCTATCAGCCTGACATCGTGACCGAGCTTAGCAAGTTGGCGAGCCCAGTGATGAGCGCTTCCGCAGGCTTCCATCACAATCCGGCATCGTGAACGATTAGCAAAGAACGGCACGAGTTGAGCACGCTTGAGAACTTTGCTATGGATTGCACCAGTTTCTGGATCGACGAAGTGCACCTGGAAAACGCGTGTGGCCAGGTCAATCGCAATGGTCGTGGGTTCCATCTGATTTCTCCTTACCGAGGGTGGCAACGGAAACAAGACTTTGGCACATTTGCCGGAGACGCTGAACTACGACGCTTAAACGACCGCTGAGGCGGGAGGCGACCATTCCATCTATCTTGCTCAAACACGACATCTGAACTTGGGACCTACAAGATTTCACGGTGATTCTTGGCACCTATGGTCGGCTGTTGCGTTGGTTCAGTTTTCAGGGTTGCTATATTTTAAAGGGGAAGGCGACCGACTTATCCACAGGATATTCACAATTCTGTGGGTTAGGTGTTGCGTCGGCGGTAAGTACGAGTTTGTTGTGGCATGCAGATGTCTGTGATGCAACGGTCAGCAGGCAATTGCACGAATGGTATGCGGCTACGTGTTGCGCAGCTTCGATCCGCACCCATGGGCCGCCCCTACCGACAGTTCCTGATCTAGACAGCTTCACGCTGCGACATTCGTCCGGGTGCCGAGTCGCCACAGCATGTCGATGTTCTTTAGATATGTGGCGACGTCCTCGGGTGCCGCGTGGATGATTGAATGTCGCGAACTATCGACGCTGTTCACTTCCGCAGTCCACGGATCCTCAAGGCTCGTGCAAACGCTCTCGACATCGTCACGATAACGCTGGAAAGTCGCGTCATCCCACGCGTCTATGACGCCTGGCGCCAGGAGTATCGAGAGCACGCCTTTCCGTTCGCCGATGAATCGAACCGGAGCCAGCATGCCACCGAGGTAAAGGATCAGAATCGCATCGATGATCCGCTCGTCGTGGTCCTCATCCCAAACAATAGCGAAGTCAAGGAATGTGGCGCTCTGGAGCGGATTCAGCAGTTCATCGTGCCACGTCGGTACTCGCAGAACGGAGTAGTGGGTTCCGCGGCCGAGATGGCCAACGGGACGAGTTTCGTCATGCAGTGTCTGGAAGAAAGGGCAGTAGGACATGTGACACTCCTTTCGGGAGAGGGCGGCGTCAGCCGCGAGGCTCGGCCATTTCGTGGCAAGCGTTCGTCAAACGTTAGCGTACCGCTCTAGCGCGAGTCCACGAACTCAGCGTCGCTTCTTCGCCGGGCCACGGGCCGGCTTAACGTGATGATCCGGGGACATTGTTGACACGGTCGCCTCCGGCAGCGCACCAAGCTCGGCGAGTTTGTCTCGTGCTTCCCGATACGGTTCATAGAACTTCGCCCACTTGCTGAAGCCACCCAGTTCGCCGACGGCGCGCAGCATGGCGAGGTGCGACGCCGTCAGCAACTGAACGTTCGACTCAAGCTCTGCGATCCGGATATCCTTGTCCGCTAGTGATGTTGCCGTGTCTGCGCCGGACCGCTTCGCAACGCGACCGCGCCAGCGCCGATACTCCGCCTGACGCTGCTGATATTCAGCAAGCAACTTGCTGCGTGGCTCACTGCGCGTAATCGACGATGCGGCATTGATGGACGGGTGCAGTCGGGCAACGGCGCGTGCCGTAATGTCTTCGTCATCGGCCAGCAACATCTCGAGGATCTCGCGCATTTCGTTGTCGTTGGACGGCGCAATCTCGTTCGATTCAGTCATCAAGTACTCCACGTTCCCGAGGTTGCGACAGGTCGGGGCCATCAGGGAAGGGGCGCTCTCCTGGTGGCGTCGCGAGAAGCCTCTGTACGCCAGCCAGCCGCTTTTCTGCGTGGTCGAGCTGATTCCTCCAGCCAATGCTCGTCGACGGCCGGGTTTTGATTGTTTCCACTGCGAGCTTGAATTTGCCTTCCAGACGAATGAGGTTCCGTCGATTCTCCGGCAGATCAGTTGCCGAGAGATGGCGGCAATCCGCGAAGCATTCGAGATGTTTGGGGCACGGGTCAACCGTAAATGAATTCAGGCAGTGCCCGTACGGCGTGGCGTGGAAGCCGTCCGCTTCGGCGCGCAGATACTCATACGCCGCGGCGTCACCCTCCGTTGCCTGGATATGGTGAAACGCATCGACGATCGGACCGTTGGCTTTGCCGCCCTTGATGAGCCGGGCAACCGTACTCGCTTTTTCACCGAGCATGATCTCGATATCCAGCGGGATTTCGATCTGGTCAAGATCCTCGGCCAAGCTGCGATGATCGTACTCGTAGCTTTGTGCGACGCTGCGCCGGTTGAAGCGTTTGGAGATGATGGTGTCGGCAACGCCCAGCCGAAACAGCTCCGTGTTTTGCAGATGACGCAGCATATGCGACTCGAGCTTCAACCCTCGATCCTCGTCCGACTCACCATATTTTTCAAATAGCGATGGTATGTTTTTGTTGTCCCCAAGCGCTAAACCTACAAACCGCGGATCTGGCCGGCCAACTGCCATGTAGCGGGTCACGTCGCACAAGCCGTCGTTCCGCTCCTCTGCAAGCGAGCGCTTCGGATGGATGAGCAGCAACTCCCACGACTGCACTGCGCCAGTCACCGACGGCAGTGGTGCCGTGTCTGATACCTTTGTCGGTGTCGTAGAGCGGATATGTTGTTCTAACTCACCGACGCGCAGGTAAGTGTTGTGCCAAGACATGCGTTCCGTGGGCCAACTCCGATCACTAGTAATTGGAATGACAGAGCCACTTGCGTTGCGGAATCGTAACGCAATCTGTTGAGCGGCCATCTTCTTTTGCAAGCGGTGCGCGAACTGATAAAGCGCCATGTCGAGTTGGATTGCGCCTGTCCGATGTTCCATAGACTGGCGCTGATGCAAGTCGATCAGGACACGAGGGTCGAAGCCTTCGCGATAGCGGTCGACAAAGGCTTCACGAGAGATTGCGGTCCAGAACGGATTACCCATCAAACGTGTATAAAGTTCGGTGATAGACACAAGATCATCGTTCGCATACCACGGCAGTAGTCGCCCCGTTTCGCACTGCAGCTTCAGCGTTGCGCGAAGTGGCTCCGTGATCCTCGCGACATGATCAAGCGTCTCAGTGAGCAGCGTCCGGAACATGTCCGGCACAGGCTGCGTGTTTTCATGCAGCACAGCACTATCCGACTCATCATCCTGCTGCTTTTCAGCGAAGTGGCGGAGCATGAGCGATGTCGAGATGCCGCCAGATTCACCTGCGGGGAGCCCTCTTGAATCCAGATGGGTTCGCTCGCGCTTCCAGTCAATCGGGAGTAGCGCAGCTTCGCCGATACGCAAGCCAGTTACTATCATCGTGCGTATCGCGGCGAACCGCAGCTCATCCATGAACGTGCGCGGTTTCTCGGTCATTACGATACGGGTCAGTTCCCAGAACGCTCGGCGCTCAGGGAGCCGCTCTTCACGCTTGCGTGCCTCCAGATCGGCGCGCAATTCGTCCTGCGACCAGATATGTTTCGCCTTGATCGCGCTTTTCATTTTCATGCGAGGAACAGCGAGAGACGAGTACAACTGACCGGCGTCGCAGATGTGCTGCGCATCAAACACCACTCTGACGATGCCAGCAACCAGGTCACCCAGTTTTCCGGAGGACTGGATCGCTTTCCCGATGCGGACCGCAAGCCGCAAATCGTCGACGGTCAGTTGCCACGGGTCCTTGTCCACGCATGTGGCGATCACACGCAGCGGACGCGCAATGCACTGCAGCACATAACTGGCCTTGTTCCGCTTGAACAGCAACTGCTCGGCGACTGCGGCCTTGATGAGGTCCTGCCACGCGGGCAATAGAGCTTGGAGGGCAAGTGGCGTCAGGTTGCCCTCGGCGCGCTCCGCATTGACGATAGCCAGTGCCTTCGTATCAGCCCCGAGGTCTCGGAGATAATAGTTCGGCGGCGGCACGTCGCCGGCAATGACGGTAAGGTTCCAGCCAACGCCGTCGCGTGCGGAGCCTGTTTTGTCGACGGGCATGTCCCACTGCATGCCTCTTTCCCGAACCAGCGTTTTGCCTAGTTCGATGAACGCGGAGTAGTGTGGATTCATCGATTGTCGCCTTCCAGTTCCTCGATGACCGCCTGTATCTCAGCGATCGTGCGTTGCAGTTGCAGGTAGGCCGGCGAGCTGGTGTCGCCGCGAGAACTCTGATCGAAGAACACCACTACTTCACGCATGGCGGCTAGCACGTGCTCATGCATCGCCTTATCGTGCAAGGGCATGAACTTCCTGCATCCATAGCACGACGTGACCGGGTTGTAAGGGCAGGCAGGCTGCCCCGAAGAACATCCGCCGATACCTGCAATCGGAATGCCGTGAGGCACGCCAGCGATCTGTTGCTCGCCTTTCAGAAGGGTGAGTTCCTCCGGGGAGATGAACCGGTCGTGTGCAATTTTCGCCACGCGTCGGTATATGTCCGACGCGCCGAGTGCCCGGTTCACCCGCTCCGCGTGGGTCGCCGAGGTCGCGTAATACACCAAGCCCGTCTGTGTGTGCGAATGGCCCAGAAACTCGGCCAGTTCTTCGTGGCTTGCGCCGGCGTCAACGAGTCGCTGCGCTGCGGTGTGGCGTAGGTCCGTAGCGGTACCGAGATCTTCGGAGTTGATCAGTTTTCTGACGAGCGCGGCAATCCGCGCTCCAGCCTCATAGTTCGATTCGACAGCAAAGAAGCGCCCAGCACCCGCGAGACCTTCAGCCTGTCGTTGGGCATTGAGAGCAACGAAGATCGGAGCCCATTCACGCTTGACCCGACGCGTGAGTGGCTTTTTCTTCGCGTCACTTCGCTGCTTTGCCATATGGAAGGTTAGATGAACCGTCGGCGGCCCGTCTGGTGCATCCTGCCAGATACGCACATTTCGCATGGTCAGCATTGCGATCTGGATCGGGCGCATCGCGAACTGATAGGCACACAGCAACATTCCTGCATCACAGACATCCTCGTGCAAAGGATCTGTTCCCGCCGATGACATAAGAGCTGCCGTCATTTCGTCCAGATGTCGTACTATCGCGGCTTCTTCGTCCGCGCCCAGAAACACATCGCCAGACCGGACACCCGCGTAAGCATCGCGGGCAGGCAAGGGCAGAGCGGTGCGAATGTAAATGCTATAGTCAGCCGACCACCCGAACAGCCGGTGCTCGCACAACAGGTGAAGAAGGTACTTTACACACAGATACGTGTGGTCCGTCATGGTCCGGGCACGCAAAGCCGTCCAAAGCGGACCTATACCGGTAGGCCCCGCACCCAGGATAGCCGCTATGTCAGTCACAGCCAGATTGTGTGCGTACGAGACGTAAAGTGCAGCAGTCGCAATGCTAAGGTTCTGCCCAAGGATGAGGAGAAAGACGTGCTTGAACACGAATGCGCAACGCTCGTCGAGTCGTGAGAAATCAACGTTGACGCGGTTACCGTTAATCGACAGCTCGAACGCAGATTGCTCAACCGGAGTCCGGATGGATCGCGGCTTGTCGGCGAAGTCGTCGTAGTAACGGATGACCGGTGGTAAGGCCGGCAATGCGGCACAGAGCAGACCAATGACATCGGTCGCTGTTTCTCCGCTTCCAAACAAATCTCGTTGCGCAGGCGACTTGCTCATCTAGTGTCCCTTCGGAAGCGCACGCAACAATGCCACACGGTCATCGAAGGCATCATTCCACACGCTGGCCAAGCGATCTTCAAACACGGCTCGTGCGTACCGTGACGGCATCGATGATGTCTTGGACCAGCCGAAGAAGGTGCGCAGTTTCTGGAGGGCTTCGTCCATCGAGTCGCCTTGTTCAAGCAACTGATGAAGCCGCACCACGGCACAGGTATGCCTCAGATCATGTGGCGTGACGGACTCTTTGCCAGTTCGATCTTTCAGTTCTTTCAAGACGGACGTGGGCAAGCGGTGTGAGATCTGCGCAAACATTTTCGTCAACGCTTCGGTCGACAACGGCATATCAACCTGCGAGTTCAGCAGAAACGAATGCCGCGGCCGGCCACGATAGTTTCCGGCGTACGTTTGCACCATACTGGCCGTTAACTCGCTGACCGGCACCTGCCGAATCGAATGAGCGGTCTTGATTCCTGGCTTGGAATACCGTGGATCGCCGTCTGAGTCTTCGTACTCGTTTTCCTGCACGTTGAGCCAATGCCGCGTCCGGTGTTGTTTGTGATCGTAGGCACCTTTGACTGCATCCACGGGCAACAGCAAGACTTCGCCACGCCGCAACCCCTGGTGCAGCATCAATACAAATGCAATGAATACGCGCCAACGCGTCTTATCCCTGGCGAAAGGATTCATTGCCGATTCCGGGTCCAGTACTTCGTACAGCGCTTCGACCGTGCTCGCTGGCAACGAACGAACTGTTTCGATCGTCTTGACCCTGCGGACATGAAGCTGGCTATAAAGCGTTGAAAGCCGGTTCAGCCGTTCTTCAATACGCCGGATCCGATTGTCGGCCGCCTGGCTCTTCGACACCCAGGTGACAACCGATGTTACGAACCCCAGACCGGTCTGCCAGCGCTTCTCGTCAATGTCCGTACCGTTTGGCTGGTTGCGGATCGACACAAACCACGATTCAAGGATCTCGGCCAACACCTCGTCATTCAATGTTCCCAGCGCATCGTCCAGCGCTGACATGCCGCGCAACTGGTCCGCATGTTGATACAGATTCTCGATGTAGCGCAGCTTTTTGACGTGTGTTGAATCAGCTAACTGCGCAGCAGACGTCGTCGCCCACACAGCCGCCCAGTATCGCGGCAACCCGCGTTGATCGACCAGAATCGGGCCTCGCAGTCCCGGTGGCACCGACTTATCAGATAGTTGTTCGAGCATTCCTGCGTTCTGCCAGTTTTCGCAACACAGGAAGATACCATTTATCAAATCGATGTTGCGGTCAGAACCATCTGTCAGTCGTTCCAGATGCAACGGCTGTAAACATACTAGCTCCGGTGATAATTAAGATTATGTAAAATAAAACTAGCAGTTCGATCCAACTCAGTCCGCTATTCGCGCTCTTCTGCTTGATCCAACGTCCTCATGTTCTCAACTAGCTAAGGCAACCGATCGCTTCGTATCAGATCGGCTTCAATCCACTCCGGCCAGCGTCAACGTTGTCGTGGGGTCAGATGATCTGTGTTCGCTGCAGCGGCGCGAATGGCAGTCATCGACCCTAAATGGCCAATCCCACTTAAGTTTTCATCGTCTGAAGTAAGCCAACAATGTGACCTTCACAACTGAAGCATTGTTATGCTGAATCAATCTCCGGCTGACATTAAGTTCACTTCTCGATGCAAGATCTGTGATTTCACGCAATGGATTCGGAAGCATGTCGTCCGATTTCAATTCTCTCCAGCGTTCCGCTAGCGACGTTAGGATTTAAGGTTTTGATCCCTTGGCGAGTCCGAGTCTTTCCATTGCCTCATGTGCGTCGATGACCAACGTAGCGATCTCGCTCACCGTGACCCGCAGACTCGTCGCCCTCGAGCGAATGTGCTCGTATGCGTCATTTTCGCCGAGATGGTGCGCTTCCATGAGAATGCGGATGGCCTTTTCGATGTGGCGTCGCGCCTTGATCGCCTCTTCAAGCTTGGCGACCTTGTTGTTCAGCCGCTGCTGATAGCCCGAGGACGCGCGCGCGAGCACGAGGGTGCTCAGGATTCCTGTAGAACGGTAAGGCTTCGTGATGACCCCATGAGCCTGCGTATCTACCAGCATCTTCAGCGCAGTTGGATTCTCGTAGTCGGACAACGCGATCAACGTAGCTTCAGTGTCAGCCGCACACCAGTTTCCCGCACTGCGCGTTTCCGGGCCAACGAGAAAGAAAATTGCGTCGACTTCAGCAGGCAATTTCGATGGAAACGGCCAGAGCACGCGCACCGGACAACCGATGCGGCGCAACTGTTCCTCCAGAACAATGCGGTCCTCGCCTGGCGGGTGAATGACGAGAACGCGCAGCGTGCGCAGATCGTCGAAAAGACGACGGGCCCCCGTGCTCATACCGATTCTCCATCGAGCCAGAATTCCGCGAATCCGTAAGACGTGAGATAGGGATCAGGCTTGATAGGAGCTCGCCCCTCCCAGACTATGTCGAACGTGCCGTCAAGCCGGCACACGGCAATGCGCGGCGTCAGGATCGCGTGATTGTTCTCCGGGTCAATTTTCAGCATCCCCTCCGGTGAGTCGAATTCGACTTCGTGCACCGCCTCCACCAGCTTTGCCGTATCGAGACTTTCGCTACGCGCCAGCGCCAGCGCAAAGAGATGCACCTGGTTATACGCCATCTCCGACCACATGCTGGCTGGTTGATCTCCGAATCGCGCATGCCATGATTTCAGAAAGCGCTGGTTACTCGCGAGGTTCAGCGTGTTGACGTAACTCGTCGAGACAATGTGGCTGCCGCATAATTCGGCGCCAATCATCCGCGTTTCTCCTTCAGTCATTGTCAAGCTTGCGATCGGAATCCGTGCCGGGTCGATACCATGCTCGCGATACAGCCGATAAAAAGCACGCGCACCTCGCCCAATCAGGGTGGAGAACACCACGTCGGGCTCGACGCTTTTGATCTGCCGTACCACTTCTTCCAGCGCCGCTGGATCCGCGTCGCTCGGCAGATAGAGCTCCTCCACGATTTCGCCGCCATGCTGCTCGACCATGTCGCGCATAATCCGGTTCGATTCTCGCGGATAAATGTAGTCGGCGCCAATCAGAAAAAATCGGCGGCCATGATTGCGCAGCAGATAGGCGGCCAGTTGCATGCTGTTCTGGTTCGGCACCGCGCCGGTATAGATCACGTTCGGCGAATACTCGAAGCCCTCATAGATCGAGCAGTACCAAAGTAAAGCGTTGGTGCGTTCGATTACGGGCAATACCGCCTTGCGGCTCGACGAGGTCGAACAGCCGAAAATCACAGTTACGTCGTCTTCCTGCAGCATCCGGGTGGCGAGCCGGCGGTATTCATCAGGATCGCTCTTCGGGTCGTAGACAACGGGGTCGAGCAGACGCCCGCCCACGCCGCCGGCCGCGTTGACCTCCTCAATCGCCAGCGCCGTGCCGAAAAAATGCTCGGACTCGGTCGCTGAGGTCACGCCCGTGCGCGAGTACAACACGCCGATGCGCCAGCCTTCGTCCGCAGGCGCCGGATTGGCCGGCTGTCGCGCTTTTGCCTCCATGTCTCTTTTTCCTTGCATCGCTTCCTCCTTTTAGGTTGCGGGGAAACGTCCCACTGCCGCCGCGATTGCCTGCTCGGCGAATGCGGCGGCCTGAAGGCATCGGGCATCGTCCCAAGGGCGGCAGATAACCTGCACGCCTATTGGACCGCCTCGTGCGCCTCGCAACCCCGGTACGTTCACGCACGGGCAACCGAGCAGCGTCCAATTGCGATTGAACGCGGGGTCGCCCGTGGACGCCAGGCCGTCGGGCGCTTCGTCGGGGGCGCTTGGCGTGAGCAACCCGGTGATGCCGTCGAATAGTTCGCCAAGCCTCCCCTTCGACTGTTCCGCGAGAACACACGCCCGAGCGTAAGTCGCCGTATCGACCCTCGCAGCACGTTCGAGAAAACCGCCAAGCAGCGGCGATAGATCGTCACGACGATGATCGTACTCGAACCCCAACGCCTGATACGCTTCATAGCTCTGGATTGTGTCGTGCGCGGCGACCATGTCCGCCATCCAGGGCGCGAAACTCACACGCCGCACGCGACCACCCGCCTCTTCGATGGCGCGCACCGCCCTGTCGAGCGTGTCACTCGCGTTCGCCGACGGCGCGGTCCAAGGGTAGCTGTCCGGCACACCGAACACCGGGCTGTCCGTCTCGCCGTTCGGCGCAAGTGGCCGGCCCGACACGATCTGTGCAAGGTAAGCCACGTCACGCACACCGGCGCCGAAGAGGCCGACCGTATCCAACGACCACGAAAAGCATTTCATGCCGACGGTCGGCAGCATGCCGAATGTGGGCTTATAGCCTGCGATACCGCAAAACGAAGCGGGCCGGATGGTTGAACCGCCGGTCTGCGAACCGATCGCGAACGGCACGATACCGGCTGCCACAGCAGCGGCCGACCCGGATGACGATCCACCAGGGGTGCGTGCCAGATCGCACGGATTACGCGTGACCGGCGGCGTCATATAGGCGAATTCGCTGGTGACAGTCTTGCCGATGACAATGCCGCCGTTGCGCCTCAATAACGTGACAATCGCGGCATCGGAGCTTGGCTGGTGGCCGTCATAAATTGACGAACCGTAGCGGGTGACCAGGTCGCTCGTATCGAAGATATCTTTCACCGCGATCGGCATGCCGGCAAGTGGACCCGATGCAGCGACGGCCGCGCTCAACGCCGTCTCCAGATGCATCACGGCCGTCATCGCCCTCACCTCGGACTCGACCTCCTCGATGCGTTCGAATGACTCGAGGACAGCGCGATCGCGAGAGTCACCGGCAATTTGCGCGAGCAAGTCCAGTCCCGAGCGTGGCCGATAAAACGAGTTTGCGTTCATCATTTAGAGCCTATTGTCATGGTTGTCCTGAATGTCAGACACGCAAGTGTTCGAAGATCGATGCCACTGCCGTTTCATCCTTCGCGTCGCCGTGTTCGAGGATCTCACCCTGCTTGAGCATGGCGTAGCGGTCCGCGACCTTCAGCGCAAAAGGAACGTTCTGCTCGACCAGCAGCAGCGTGGTGCCGTGCTGGCTGCGCTCCCATAGCAGCGCGTCGGCGAGACGATCGATCACGGACGGCTGCAACCCTTCCGTAATCTCGTCGAGCAAGATAAGCGATGGACGCATCATGAGCGCGCGCGCGACCAGCAGCATCTTTTGTTCGCCCCCTGAAAGCGTGCCCGCCAGTTGCTTCAGGCGGCTGGTGAATACCGGAAACACGGGCTCGATGGCGGCGAATCGTTCGTCGAACGCCGATGCCTTCTCAAGCCCGAGACGCAGATTGTCGCGGATGGTGAGGTCCTGAAACAACGCGTGTTCCTGGGGCGCATAGGCAATGCCTTCCCGTGCGATCTGATGAGGCGCCATGCGAGTGATATCTTGCCCTCGCGCGCGGATCGCGCCGGCTTTTTTCGGCAGGTAGCCCATGATCGTCTTGAGCACCGTCGTCTTGCCCATGCCGTTCTTGCCGAGCAACGCGAAGGCCTCGCCGTCGGCAACGCTCATGGAAAGCTTACGCAGCACCACCGAAGCCTTGTATCCGCTGGTCACATCCTGCAACTCCAGGGCGATCTTGCTCATGACGCCTCCTGCTGTCCGGCGTTCTCGCCTGCCGCGGCGCTTTGCGCGGTCCCGGCATAAATCGTCCTGACCAGTTCCGAGTTGACGACTTCATCGAAGTTGCCTTGCATCACGATACGCCCCTGATGCAAGACCACGATGCGCGTCGCAATTCCGGCGACGAAATCGAGGTCATGTTCCACCAGCAGACAGCAAAGCTGATACTGGTGAGCCAATGCGGCAAGCACATTGCCGATCTGCGTGCGCTCCGTCTTGGTCAAACCTGCCGTGGGCTCGTCGAGCAGCACGATACGCGGTTCAAGTGCGAGCACCATCGCCAGCTCCAGCGCCTGTTGTTGCCCATGCGACAGGTCCTTCGCCACGGCGCCCAGCCGCTGATCGAGATGCGTGGTGCGCAACACCTCCAGCGCATAGGGCGGCAGTGAAAGCGTAGTGGAACGTCGCAGCAGCGATGGCCGCTCGACGATGGTGCCCGCAATTCTCAGGCACTCGGCCACGGTCAGCGTTTCGAAGATATTCGCATTCTGGAACTTGCGCCCCAAGCCGAATTGCACGCATCGGTCCGGCGGCAATTGCCCGATATCGTTGCCACACAGCACAACCGTGCCGTCGGAGCGTTCCGCGCCGTCGCTCATGCAGCGCATGAGCGTTGTCTTGCCCGCACCGTTCGGGCCGATGAGGCCAACCAATTCACCCCCATCGGCGCTCAGGTCGATGCCTTGCAGAACTTTCAGGCTGCCGAAATGTTTGGCGACGCCGTTCATCTGTAATGCCGGCGCTGATTTCGGCTGTTGATTAATCGCGCGGACCTCGCGCTCGACCAGTTCCGGTTCGGCGCCGCGACCGCCGAGATGAATCAATGGTTTTAGCAACAGCGGCACCAGACCTTGCGGCAACAACACGATCACGGCCACGAACGCTGCGCCCAGAATCAGTTGCCACGCAAATGGCATGCTGCCGCTGAGATAGGCGGTTCCCACATTGATCAGCAGCGCGCCGATTACGGGTCCCCACAACGTCCCCCTGCCGCCGAGCGCGACCCAGATGATCAACTGAGTGCCGAGGACAAACCCGGTCAGCTCAGGCGCGACCACGCCGCTGAACGAGCCGTAGCCGAATCCGGCAAGACCGGCGATTGCCGCGGTCGCAACCAGCAAGACGATCTTGACGAGCGACGTATTGATGCCAAGGTACGCGCAGCGTGATTCGTTGTCGCGAATGGCGGCCAGCACGCGGCCGCCGTCGCTGCGAACGAATAGCCACGCAATCATGGCGACGGTCAATAGCGCCGCACCCGCGAGCCAGTACCAGGCCTGCAGCGAAAGATCGAACGTCTCATAGCCGGTGAGGCCCGAACTCGAGCCGGTCCACTCGCCGCCGGAGAGCAGCAGCTGGCTGAGGACGATCGGCAATACAAGGGACATCACGGTCGCAAAAAAAGGCGATGCACCGCGATAGAACGACAACCATCCAAGCAGCGCGGCCACGGCCGCGGTCACCGCGATCGCCGCCCCCAGTGCGAGCACCACATAGCCTGTCGAAAACCCGCCGTGCGTAAAAACGAGACCCGCGGCATAGGCGCCCAGACCGAAGAACGCCGATTGCCCAAAGGTCAGATACCCCGTGTATCCCCACAGGATATCCACGGTCACGGCCACGATCGAAAAGAAGAAGGCTTGAATGAGGACGTTGAGCAGGTAAGAGCCGAAAACAAGCGGACCGGCAGCCAGCAGCACCACAGCGAGCCCTCCGGCCACAAGCAGACCGCGTCCACGAATCGTTAACCTTTTGTGGGCTCGCCCATCGCTTCGGACAGCTTGACCACCGGCTCGGGGTGACGATGCGTCGACTTTAACCATGAGAGAACCCCTTGGGACGAATGCGCAGCGTGAGCGCCGCCAGCACGGCGATGGTCAACCCACCCAGCACCGGACTCACGAACGTGCTGACCAACACCTGGCATGCACCGAATACGAGGCAGGTCGCGAGCAGACTGAGCATCGAATGGCCTGAGACCATGACGAGCATGAACGCGCTTACGAGCCACGGCAGCCCCATGTCGGGGTCGACGCTCGACAACGGCGTAATGAGCGTGCCGGCAAGGGAACCGAGCGCCGCGCCCAAGCTGAACGTGATGAAACGGATGCGGCCGGAATGAATGCCGAGACCTCGCGCCAGGTCCTCGTTCATGATCACCGCACGCGTCTTGATGCCGAAGCGCGTTCCCGTGAGAAGCGCGGTCATGAGGACGCAAAGACCGAGCGCAATCGGGATCAACAGCAAACGGTAGGCAGAGTAGTCGGTCCCCGCGATCGAGACGGCCCCTTTGAGCGGTGTCTCTACGAACTGCGCTTCGCGTCCGAACGCCATCACGATCAGTTGTCCAATCACGATTCCCAATCCCCAGGTAGCGAGGATCGCGTCGAGCGGACGCTTGTAGAGCGGGCGCACGATCACCTGCTCGACAAGCATGCCTACGACGGTACCCACCACGATCGCGAGCGGCAACCCGAGCCAGGGATTCAGCTTGAACTGCGTCACGACGAAGCTCGCATAAGCGCCTATTGTCAGAAGCGCACCATGGGCGAAATTGACGATTTTCATCACGCCGAAAATCACCATCAACCCTGCGGTCACGATGAACAGCACCGCCGCAGTTGTAAGAATATCGAGTGCCAAAACCATTGTCTTCTCCAGTCACATCCGCTCATGCGCCGCTTGCGCAGGCGCATCAGACTGATGTTAAATTTTCCGTTGCGTTTACTTGATGTTCGGGCACTGCGCGCCCGGATCCACATTAGGGAAGGTCTGCAGGATCCTGACCGAGCCGTCCGGCTGGATCTGGCCGAGGCGCATGGCGAGAGGCGCGTGACGGCTCTTGTTCATCGCCACCGTTCCGCGTGGTCCGTCAAACGACACCTGGCCCAGCGCCTTGATCACCTTGTCGGCGTCGGTGGAGCCAGCCTTTTCGACCGCGGCCTTGTACAGGAAGAACGCTTCGTACTGCGGCTCGGACAACTCATTCGGCGTCTTCAGGTCATTGCCAAATTTTTTGGTCATGGCGGCGACAAATTTCTTGTTGCCCGGGGTATCGATGCCCGTCAGGTAGGAGCCCGACATGTACATGCCCGTGGCAACGTCGCCCATGCTCTTCGCAGTGCCTTCATCGATTGCCAGGTTGCCATAGGGCAGCGTCATGCCGGAACCCTTCAACTGTTTGGCGAGCGACACGTTAGGTGCGCCGCCGGCCGTCGCGCTGATCAGCGCATCGGGATGAGCCGATCGGATCTTGGAAAGAATCGGCGTCCAGTCGGTGCCGTCGATTGGTAAGTATTCCTCGCCGACTACCTTGCCGCCATGCTCCTCGATGTATTTTTTGGTAAATCCAAGCATACCGCGGCCAAAAACGTAGTCGTTGCCAACCAGGTAGAAGGTCTTGGCGCCGAGACTTTTCGCGAAATAATCGACCACCGGCGCGACCTGCTGCTCAGGCACCCAGCCGTTGACATACATCCACGGACTGCACGAACGGCCCTCGTAGAACGACGTGTACACGAACGGCTTTTTACCCCGCGCCACGATGGGCAGCGCCGCGTTACGCGCGGCGCTCGTTTCCATGGAAATGATCGCGTCGACATTTTTCTGGAACACGAGCGTGTCGTACGCTTTTTGCGCGCCGACCGCACCGGATGCATCGTCGGTAATATCGAGCTGCACCTGGCGGCCCAAGATGCCACCCGCTGCATTGATTTCGTCGACGGCGAGTTGCGACGACTGCACCACCGCTGGCGCAACCACGCTATTTGCGCCAGACAGTCCGACCGCTACGCCGATCCTGATCGGATCGGCGGCGAGCGCACTCATGCAGGCGCAGGCTGCAACGAGTGCCGCTGCAGTGCCAAAGAATTGTCTATTGAACGTAGTCATGGATTTTTTTCCTCACAGTGGTCGAATGAAGTTCTTGTGTTTCATCGGGGCGTGCGATTGGATGCTTCATGCGGCTGAGGTCGGCCAGCCGGTTCCAAGCATTGGGTCGTACACGTCCGCGCGACGATCGTGCAGCACGTGATTGAAGGCGTTCAACGTGCGTTCCGAACGGGTGCGCGTCAGATCGATTGCGGCGTACAGGATTTCTTCCCGGTCAACGCTGGCCGGACCCGCAACAGGCCAGCCGTTGCCGCCCACGATCAGGCTCTGGCCGATGAACGGCTGACCACGCTCTATGCCGATGCGGTTTGCACATGCGATCACCACGCCGTTGCTGTGCGCGGCCGCCATGGTGAGCGTCGTGGCCATGGCAGCACGATCGTCCGGTTGCGCGGGCATGGGTACCCAGTTGGTCGGCACGCAAACGATATCCGCACCTTGCATCGCGGCGAGCCGGTATGTTTCGGGAAACCAGCCGTCGTAGCAGATAGCGATCGCGATTCGTCCCAATGGCGTGTCGAACACTGGAACGCCGCGGTCGCCCGGCTCGAAGAAGAGGTGCTCGTTATTCCAGAGATGCAGCTTGCGATAGACGCCGACGTGACCCGCCGGCCCGGTCAGGATCGCTGAGTTATACAGTTGCGTGCCTGCCCTCTCAGCGATACCGCTGACAATATGGACGCCGAGACGCCGCGCCGCTTCTGCAAGCAATTGCGTGGTTTCCCCTTCCGGTAACGGTTCGGCCAGCGCGAACGCCTCAGCGCGATCGGCGAACACGTAGCCGGTATTGGCCAGCTCAGGCAACACCACCAGCGACGCGCCGTGAGCCGCGGCGGCCTCGATGTGCCGAATGCATTGCGCCACGTTGTCATGCTTCCTGCCGACATGAGGTTCCATCTGAACGCATGCCACGACCAGGCTTTCAGCGCTACGTTCCGAGCGGTTGTATTCCAATGTCACCATTTCTTCTCCCAAAAGCAAAAAGCCCCCGAACCAGCGTTGGACGCAAGTTCGGGGGCTGCATAGCCTTCCATATGTAGCACGGCATCGTTGCCGTGGAGCCGCCAGGACAAATGACGGCTCGGTTGAAGCGAATTTATGAAACCAAATTCACAATGTCAAGAAGTTTGACATTGTGCAGGGTAAGTCCTTGAGGCAGAACTTCCGGACAGCGATGTCATAGTTTTCTCTGGAGGTCGCTAGGAGCCTGACAACAGTCATCCAGGTCGGCACTCTTTGCGAAGCCGCGATCGCTTGAGGACGAATACGAGGCCGGCTTTGTCGGCATGACCGTTGATCAGGTCGATCTGGCTGCACTGGAGGCTGTCCAATCCCGACTCCACCATGACCTTCCGCGGGCGTTGACCACGGAGCACCGCGAATTTCTCACCTCGCTCGTGAGACTCGAGCCAGACTGGTCACTGATGCCGTACGACCATCTACGCGACCTACCGGCAATCCGCTGGAAGATCGAGAATCTTGGCAAGCTTAGGACCCGCGACGCTACCCGCTTTACCCATCAGGGTGCGTTACTGGAGCGAGGCTTCGCGGCGCTCGATGACAGCTAAAGGCCTGCCTATGGTAAGTAACCAGGTGTGTTCGTAGATCTTGCGGCTCACTGCTTCACCCAGCCCATGCGCGCGTATGCGTCAGAGCAGGTGGCGATTTCGTGCTGCACGATAATCGGAAAGACGCCAGGTGTCGATGCGTTGCATTGAGCGACCTGGCCTGTTTTCGGATCTTTGAACACAGCCGGTGAGGCATATGCTGCCATTAGGATCACCGAGACGATCACGAACATTCTTTCCATCGTTATCGGTCTTTATACTGTTCAATACAACGGAGTTCGGTGCACAGCATAGCTCGCAGCTAGACGAACACATGCGACCTTACGTCATCCTCGAAATCGACCCTCCAGTGTGTGCCGTTGCCAGTGGTGTATCCACGAGTGATATTGCCAAAACTAAACATAACTAACCATAACCTCGCGCTCCAACACCTTGATGTCATCGGTCCCGACTAAATCCTCTGTATAAGACACGGTAAATGCGTCTGGCGCGAGCCCGGCATTCAAGCAAACGGTTCGGAAGTCTTCCTGCTAGCTTCGGGGTAAATCGTCGAAGGTCTTGTTGGCCATTTCCGTCTCCACGTGGTCTAAAGCGATCAATCACTTCGTATCACGCAAGCTGACGTTCATCCAAGGCGGAACATCACTTGTGGTGCCGGCACATGCATAGCGCGATGGATGCTCCAGGCTTCGCCCGTTTGCGTTCAGAAAGTCTTCAACTGGATCAGGCACTGCGGATCAGTGCTTCTTCCGTGAGCGCCTCGGCCTCGTTCAAATGGCCCATCTCCACCGAAAACGCCGCCGACTCACCTCCCCCAAGTTGACGGACGTTCCCCTTTCGCCGCTCGGCCGCATGCCCTTCCACTTCACAGGTGGCAGGCATCGCGAACCCCGCCACCTGCGCACGGCTGTTGTACAGCAGCCACCGGATCGCATGCGGAAACTCTTTCTGCCGATAACGTACGCAAAACGCCGAGCCGTCTCGCGCCTTCAGCATGAAGCGGGTCAACCCATCGTCACCCTCACGCAAGCCCCTGAGATAAAAGACAAGCTCGGGATCGAAGAGCGCAACCTGGTCCAGCCACTCAGTTTCCGACGGGTCCTGTCCTATCTGATCGAGTCGTGTCAGGTAATCAGGACTTGATTTTACGATCGCGGGAACCGCCGCCCGGATTGCCGTATGCCTGGAATCAAACGGAGCTGGTTGAATCAGTCGGCCACCTGGCAAAAACGCGAAGTTCGCATGGCACATGTACATCAGGTCCATCGGCTCGCGGCCCAGGTTGCGCACCTCCATTCGCACCTCAAAGCACGCGGAATCCGGCCGCAGGCGCACGGCAGGCCGGGCCAGATAATGATCGCCAAAACCACGCACGTACTCGCACTCGCTATTCAATTCGAGCCAGGGCCCAAGTGCGTCTGTACCGATAGTCAATGTCGCGCGGTCCATCGGAGCGCATGGCATTTCCCCGTGCAACGCATGATCATCCTCCGGGCCCGGATTGCCATTGCGCAGAATTCCGGAGTGGTACAGAAAGCACCCGTAAGTGGCCAGAAGATCCTGAGTCGGACGCGGTGCACGGAACGGACTGCCCATGGTTAGATTCACGCCGTCGAACGTCGCGCTCCAGATCATCTGCCCGCAATAAGGCAACACCTCCAGAGCGCCACGATTGTTCTTCAGCCGGACTGCCGGAACACCCGTGTGATAGCGGAATAGTTCGACGTTAAACATGTCACTGCTTACAACACACCGGCCAGAGACATCAAACTGATCGGGGCTGAGATGGATTTCGAAAGAGTGCATGGCCGAGCCTCGCTGAGTGGCCTCAAGTCGCATGCCTGAGACAGACATATTTTCACTAACAATAACAAGATAGTAAAGTAACGTGAGTTTCGGTCCGCAGAACATCCATCGATTACGCGGCGTCGTCACGCGGCAGAACGAACAGGAAATTGCTTCATAGGGTTGATGTGAAGATCGAAAATGCCTGCTCTTCAATCGACTTTACCGGCGCTTGAGAGAATCCCCTACCGTTGCCCGGCCTGCTTCCTTTTGGTTACGGGTAAAGGTCTGCGTCATACAACATCGTTTGCGGCTTTGCATTTGCCGTTGCGGCACAGCGAAATCGCTGGATAGTGAAAAGATATATCGCCCGGATCATCGAGATTGTTTGAAGCTGCACCGTAGCGTGTCGCAGCGGGGTCCCGAATAGTGTTCAAGGGTTTCTCATACTTCACTGTAAAAGTAGTTTGGGTAAAGTTGAGTCTGGATAGAGTTTGCGGAGTGCCGATGCTGAAAGCCCGTCACCACCGCTTGGCGTTTCCCGCAGTCGACTATGTCGATACATAGGAAAACTGCGAATTCCTCAGAACATCTCACCAGATCAGGAACCCTTATGAATCGTCGACAATGCCTTTCCGTGCTGGGTGGCACGCTGCTTGGGAGCAGTCTGTGGGAGATTCCTTCCCTCGGCCGCGCTGCTGAAACCAAGACGATGGTGACTGTTGTCAAGGAAGCCGGTGTCCCCTGGTTCAACATTCTCAACCAGGGTCTCAATGATGCCGCGGCCAAGTACTCGATCCAGTCGTCAATGACGGGACCCGCAACCCCCGACCCTGCGCAGCAGGTCAAGCTGATTGAAGACCTGATCGCTCGCAAGGTCGACATCATTGGTCTTGTGCCCCTCGACACGCGCGTCACCGAGCAGGTAGTGCAACTCGCGCGTAAAGCCGGGATCATTGTGATTACCCAGGAAGGCCCTACCCAGCAGGGCAAAACGTGGGACGTCGAACTGATGAGCGCGCAGGCTTACGGTGAGGCGCAGATGAAGTCGCTGGCGCGCGAGATGGGCGGCGAAGGTGGTTACGCGATTCTGGTGGGAACGCTGACGACAACCGGTCACAACCAGTGGGCGGATGCCGCCGTCGCCTATCAGAAGGCCCACTTCCCCAAGATGCATCAGGTCGCGGACCGATTCCCGGGTGCCGACCTCATCGACCAGTCCACGCGCGTGGCACAAGAGATTTTCCAGACCTATCCGGATATTCGCGGCATTGTCTCCATGGGTTCGAACGGCCCGATCGGGGTCGGCAACGTGCTGCGCCAGCGCGGACTGCAGAAGCAGGTCGCACTGGTCGGCACGGTGATCCCTTCTCAGGCGAAACCGCTCATTGAGGCGGGGGTGATCCGCGAAGGATTCTTGTGGAGTCCACGAGACGCCGGCTATGCCATGGTCGCCGTCGCGCACATGACCATTAACGGCGACAAGTTCCAGTCGGGTATGGACGTGCCGGGTCTCGGCAAGGCAACGGTCGACGAGGCCAGCCGTGTTGTGATGCTGGACCGCATCCTGACCATCAACAAATCGACCATCGACGGTCTCGTCAAGCAAGGACTGTGACCGACATGAGCCCGACCCCGTCGCCAGCAGCCCAGACACCGCTGAGCGGTCCGACGGGCTCTACTCAAGAAACACCGTTCATCAATCTGCACAACGTGTCGAAACGCTACGGTGGTGTCCAGGCGCTATCAAGCGTGAGCCTGACGCTGCGACGTGGCGAGGTTCATTGCCTTTGCGGGCAGAACGGTTCAGGAAAATCGACCCTGATCAAGATCATTGCCGGCGTCGAGCGTCCCGACGCCGACAGCCTCATCACAATCGATGGTCAACTGCAGACTCACCTCACCCCTGCCATCAGCACGCGGCTGGGCGTGCAGGTCATTTACCAGGATCTGTCGCTGTTCCCTAACCTCACGGTCGAGGAAAACATCGCGGTTGCGCAGCACGCCGGCCGCTGGCACAACGTGAATCGCAAAGCAATACGCGATACCGCGCGCGAAGCAATGGAGCATCTCGGTATCGCGCTCGATCCTCTGATACGGGTGGCCGAACTCGGTATTGCCCAGCGTCAATTGGTGGCCATTTGCCGGGCCATGGCCGGTCAGGCTCGCCTCGTGGTCATGGATGAACCCACTGCATCACTGACGCGCCACGAAGTCGACGCGTTGCTGGCGTTGACCCGCCAACTTCAGGAGCGCGGTGTAACGGTGCTTTTCGTGAGCCACCGGCTCGACGAAGTGATGGAGGTCGCTGAACGGGTGACCGTCTTGCGCGACGGGGTCTCGCAAGGCTGCTACCCCGCCAGCGAGATGAACGATGAACGTCTCACGATGCTGATGACCGGTCAGGCGTATGGATATCAACCCCGGCAGATCGACCACAGCAGTGCGCCCATTGCCTTGTCAACCCATGGATTGAGCCGCTCGGGCGAATACGACGACATCACTCTGCAGGTGCGCGCCGGCGAGATCCTGGGTGTCACCGGACTGCTCGGAGCCGGGCGCACCGAGCTGGCACTTTCCCTGTTCGGCATGAACCGTCCGGACCGCGGAGAAATCCGCGTGGACGGCGAGGCGGTCAACCTCTCCAGCAACCGCGACGCCATCCGCCACGGTATCGCCTATCTGGCAGAGGACCGGCTGAGCCTTGGCCTCGTGGTCGAGCAATCCATCGGTTCGAATATTATCGTTTCGGTGCTCGACAGTCTGACCAACGGCCTCGGCCTGATCAGCACCAAACGGCGCAACGAAGCCGAGAAGCATGGGATCGACCGCCTTCGCATCAAGACCCGCGATGCCAACAATGCAGTGTCCACGCTGTCCGGCGGCAATCAACAACGTGTCGTCCTGGCCAAGTGGCTCGCGACAGATCCCCGGGTTCTGATACTCGACAGTCCGACTGTTGGCGTCGATATCGGCGCGAAAGACGGCATCTACGAAGTCATACGGGAGCTGGCCGCACAAGGTATGGCGGTAATCATGATTTCAGACGAGATTCCCGAAGTGCTGTTTCATAGCGATCGAATCGTGGTGATGCGGCAAGGCCGTATTGTCTCTGAGCATATCGCCGGCAATACCAGCGCCGACATCCTTGAGGAGGCCGTCCATGGCTGAGCAATGGCGTCATCTACGTAGCGCGCCGGAAGCGCGCATCCTCGGCGTGGTCATTTTGCTGAGTGTTCTCCTGGCCATCACGACACCCCGCTTCGCGACGGTGCAGAACCTGATGGACCTCGCCACATCCACCGCATTCACCGGCATCCTGGCGACCGGACTGCTTGTTGTCCTTGTGTCGGGTGGTGTCGACATATCCTTTGCAGCGACGGCATCCATCACGCAATACATAGCCTTGACCCTCGCCAACCATGGGATGGTTGGATGGACCGGCCTCATCCTTGTCAGTCTTCTCATCGGCGCGTTGCTGGGATTGTTTAACGCCGTGCTGGTCAGTACGCTGCGCCTGTCGAGCATTATTGTCACCATAGCGACTCAGAGCCTGTTCTATGGACTGCTGATGAGCGTGACCAAGGGCCAGGACATCTATTCCCTGCCGGACTGGTTTGCAGAAGGTCTGCACTGGGTGTTTTACACGGACTCCCATGGCGCACAACAGGCGCTGAATTTCCAGATCATTACGCTCGTAGCCGTTATTGCTTTTACATGGTTGATGATGAGCCGGACCAGCGTGGGTCGCCAGATCGTGGCCATGGGCGGCAATCCTGAGGCGGCGCGGCGGGTCGGATTCAAGGTCTTCCAGCTCAACCTGATTGTCTACTGCTTCATGGGGATGCTTGCAGGGCTCGCTTCACTCGTGCATGCGCAATACGTCCAGTCGGTGTCCCCTTCAGCGCTGGTCGGCCGTGAACTCGACGTTCTGGCAGCCGTTGTACTCGGAGGCGCGAGTCTGAACGGAGGGGTTGGCAGCGTGCCTGGCACCGCGCTGGGTGTCGTGCTGCTTGCGGTCCTGCAAAACGGTCTCGCGCTGATGGGCGTTTCATCCTACTGGTCAGAACTCTGTACCGGCATCGTCATTCTTTTCGCAGTGGCAACGATGGCGCGGCAACGGGCAACCCGCAAAGCGATTCTTCAGGAGACCACCGCATGAGCCTGCTTCACTCAAACCATAAGGCCGCAACGGTGGCAACTCCCACTCCCCTTGCATCCGGTATCGCCACCATCCGGTCCACCGTCGGACCGACCAATTTCGGACTCATCGGACTGCTCATCGCGCTTTCCATCTTCTTTGGAAGCATCGCAGGAACACAGCTGTTCAGTGCGGGCAGCTTGCGGTCGATGGCCTTTCAACTTCCCGAACTTGGTCTGCTTTCGCTGGCCATGCTGATACCCCTGCTATCCGGCGGACTTGATCTCTCCATCATCGCCACCGCGAACCTGAGCGCACTGGCGATGGCATGGATGTGCACGCATGTATTGCCGGGCAGCAGCGCGCTCACCTCAACCCTTTGGGTCGCAGGCGCGCTGATGGCCGGCCTCGCGGTTGCGGCGCTTGTCGGCACACTCAACGGCTGGCTGATTGCTTATTTGCGTGTTTCCCCGATTCTCGCGACGCTGGGGAGCATGACAGTCGTAAAAGGGGTTGCGGTTGGCCTCACGCACGGCGGCGTCATCTCCGGTTTTCCTGCCGCGGTTCTTTTTTTGGGCCATGGCCTGGTGTTCGGCGTACCCGCTGCATTGTTGCTGTTTGTTGCCGTCGCCCTGCCGGTCAGCGTGATGCTGACACGTAGCCCCCTCGGCTTACGGATTGCATTGATCGGTTCGAACGAACGGGCAACGAGCTACTCCGGTGTCAATACCAGAGGCGTGCAGATGCGCGTGTATCTTCTTTCCTCACTCCTGTCCGCCCTTGCCGGATTGGTGATGATGGCCCGCTTTGACTCGGCGAACGCCGCCTACGGCGAAAGTTATCTGCTCGTGACCATCCTCGCGGCCGTTCTTGGCGGTGTCAGCCCAACGGGTGGATTCGGCCGGGTCAGCGGGCTCGTGCTTGCGCTGGTGATCCTGCAGCTCATATCGACTGCGGCCAGCATGATCGACCTGAGTCAGTTCATTACGCTATCCATCTGGGGCGCCACGCTAATTGGCGTTGCGGGCGCCGGCGTAGTGCGAACGTGGTGGGCAAGGCGCAAATGACGTGGCTGGCTTGCCCGACCGCCAGCTAGTGACCCTGCCTGGCGATCCATGGGGCGTCTTGGCGCGTGGAGGGTTATCGGGCCAAACCGGCTTTCTTCTATCGGACGCTGAGAAGCCCCCTCGCTGCAAATCTGCCGGCCATGGCGTGCGACTGACAACAGATACTTTCGCCTCCATGGAAGCTCTCGCGTCTCGAACATGCGGCTAACACCCAAGCGACGACTCAGTTGAATATCAACCGCAGTAATTGTCATCTCGATGTTTCCAGGCGCGAGTTTAGTCAGCATCTTCACGCTTCGCCGTCAGTGGAAATCGCGTTTCATTCCGCTATCTCCACAGACGCGAGCAACATCGGCAATGAATGCATGTCGCTAAATACGTGCACAGCGCCCGCCTGTAGAAGAACCTCCCGATTGCCCTGGTCGCGATCCATCGGAAGGTAGGCGAAAACGGTGGCGCCCGCGCTCGCTCCCGCCGTTACGCCGGAGACCGTGTCCTCCACGACCGCGCAACGGGATATGGGAACGTCCATCGCAGCCGCTGCTTCAAGATAGACGTCGGGATGGGGTTTGTTGCGTTCGGCGTCATGGCCGCTGAAGATGTTGTTTCCGAACCGGTGGATGATGCCGACCTTCGTGAGTTGCAGTCGAACCTTGCTCCGGTCGGACGCGGAGACCACCGCGAGACGTGCGCCCGTCATGTCGGCCAATTGCGCTATTGCGCTCGCGACACCGGAGGTCGCGGTGACTCTTTCGGTCAGTTCGGCATCGCGCCGGGCCCGGTATGCTTTCAGCCAGTTGGATGTCACCGGCGCACCGGTCCTGGTTTCAATAAGCGGCAGTTGGTCTCTTACCGAACGACCGACGAAGAATTCGTCCATCTCCTTCTGCGTGATTTGCCAGCCAGACTGTCTCAACATGTCGGCCAGGACTCCGGTCGTTATGGGCTCGGAGTCGACAAGTGTTCCATCGCAGTCGAACATGACTGCATCAAACGGCAGTTCTTTCATCGATCCGTGGCAACGTACCCGCGAACCTTTGTCTGTCAGGACGTCACTTGAGTGCTCGCTATTTTCTATTCGTAGTGCCATCTATCGGTATGTTTTGTAGTTTTTCGCTGGCGCAGAAATAGGTGTGGGCGCGGTGTAACCCGCGCCCTTTTAACACCGCCGACTTTTCACGCCAACGTTCCCTGATCCCGTGGCCGTGGAGTAGAAACGAACAACGCGGCCTGCTTGTTTGCAACCTCAACGGCCTCGCCGAGGTGCCGCTTGCGAGAAAGCTCCGCCACGAGGTAGCCAATAAAGGCATCGCCCGCTCCATGAGACGTGATGACATCGACCCTGATTCCGGCAACACTCCCTCGTTCACCGCTTCCGAGCATCCACGCGGCGCCATGAGGACCGGCCGTCACAACAACCGCGCAATCAAGCGACCCCTGCAGTTGCTCGCACGCGCTCACGGCCGACTGTAAATCGTGCACGTCACCGGCGCCCATCATGGACGCTTCGACAGCGTTGACCACAAGGAGCGTCAGCTGATCGGAGAGCGCTTTCGACAGGGGCCGGGCTGGTGCCGCGTTGAGTACGACCTGCCCGCCCGCGCGTCTGACAAGCGCTGCGGCCGCAACGTTTACCTCTTCCGGAATTTCGTTCTGAAGAACCAGGAGGCCGGTATTTGCCAGCGAGTCCGCCCATTGCGCGACGATGCCGCTTCTCAGGTATGCGTTGACCTGCGAAGAAACCACGGCCCCATAGTCGTCGGGCGTTCGCACGACAATACTGATGCCCGAGCGCTGCTCAGCGACGCGGGTCACGTTATGCGTGCAGACATGATGGCTTTTCATGTAAGCGACAAGTGAATCCCCGAAGCTGTCGCTGCCTACCGCGCCGTACATGGCTACTTTGATTCCGGCTCGCGCGCAGGCAACCGCCTGATTAAGCCCCTTGCCTCCGGGAGTCTGGTACCAGTTACCACCCATGAGCGTTTCACCGAGAATCGGCAGGCGCGACGCCCCCACTAAAAGATCCATATGAATACTGCCCAAGACTGCAACCGACTCGCTCATGCGATACCTCAACAATTTTGTCCGTCATCAAACTTCAGATAGCTCTGACACAGCGTGTGCTTCGACGACGCCTATCGGCGGCCTCTCGTCAACCGGTCCACCATCATCGCCAACAGGATGACAATGCCTGTCGCCAGCAACTGGTAGAAAGCCTGCACGTTCATGAGCGTTAGTCCATTGCGCATGCCACCCAGGATGATCGCGCCGAGCAGCGTCCCGACTATGCCGCCTTTGCCACCCAGCAGCGAAGCACCGCCAATAGCCGCCGCCGCGATCGCTTCGAGTTCCCAAAGGTTGCCGAGAATCGGTTCTGCTGCACCGAGCCGAGCGACAACAATCATTGCACCGAGCGAAGCCAGCGCACCGCTGATCGCATAGGCGACGATCTTCGTGCGCTCGACCGGCACACCGGCCACGCGCGACGCTTCCTCGTTGCCGCCCACGGCGAAGAGATACTCGCCGATCGGAGTCTTGCGCAGCATCAGCCATGCGCAGACCGCGACGATCGCCACCAGGATCACCGACATGGGCAAGCCGAACGCGGTGGCGGACAGCCAGTTGCGAAAGTCATCGGGGATGCCGAGCACGGGATTGCCGCCAGTGAAGATCAAAGCGACCGCACGATAGATGCTCAAGGTGCCGAGCGTCACGATGAACGGCTGCAACCCGCAGTACGCCACGATGACGCCGTTGATGGTCCCGCATACGACACCCACACCGATTCCAGCGAGGAACCCGATGGCCGGCGGCAGCCCTTTCAGCATCAGTGTTCCTGCAACAACCGCAGAAAGTGCGGCAACCGGTCCAACTGACAAATCGATTCCGCCGCTGATAATGACAATCGTCATGCCGATGGCAACGCAGGCGTTGATGCTGCTCTGCTGGAAGATGTTGATGATGTTCTGCGAATTCAGGAATGATGGCGCCACGAACGAAAACGCGGCAAATATCAGCACCAGCCCGATCAGGGTTCCAAGATCGCGCACTGAGAAAGGCAGCGCCACGTTCGAAAGGGTTCGAGTATTCATGGTGTTTCCATTAAGACGGCTGCGTGTTCAATTCACGCGGAATCGCCAAAGTCATGATGGCGGCTTCAGAAAAGTTCGCGCTGTGGACCTCTCCGGACATGCGTCCGGACTGCATGACCAGTATTCGGTCCGACAGACGCATGACCTCATCAAGCTCGGACGAAACGATGACAACACTGCGCCCCTCATGGGCGATCCGCTCGATCAGCTGGTAGATCTCCTGCTTCGCGCCTACATCGACACCACGTGTGGGTTCGTCGAATATCAGAACGTCGGCGCCCGAATTGAGCCAGCGGCAGATGATCGCCTTCTGCTGATTGCCGCCGCTCAAGAGGCGTATGGGCCGGGAAAGCTGCAACGGTCGAAGATTGACCTGTTTCGCGAGTTCCATGGCGCGCTTGTGCAACGCGGCCCGTCGTATGAATCCCGCTCGTGTCCATTTGCCCAGCACCGGCAGGCAAATATTCGAGAAGATGGATTGCATCGGCACGATGCCCTCGACCTTGCGCTCCTCGGGCACCAGGACAATGCCGGCCTTGATGGCGTCGCGCGCGCAGCGCAGTTTCAGAAGCCGTCCATCCTTGTGAATCTCGCCTTTGTCCGCCCGTTCGACGCCGGCAAGAAGCTTGACCAGTTCGGTTCGCCCCGCTCCGACGAGACCGGCGATACCGAGAATTTCCCCGCGCTTGAGCGTGAGTGACACGTCCCGCACTCGCGTTCCCCAGGAGAGCGCATTGGCGGAGAGCACGGTGTCCGCTTCGCTGTACTCGCGCTTGGGCCATGCGGCCAGTTCCCGGCCAACCATCTTGTGCACCAGTTGCTGCTCGGTCACGCCTTCGAGATCCAGCTCGTCGATAAACTTCCCGTCGCGCAGGACCGTCGCGCGACTGCATACCGCGAACAGTTCGTCGAGCTTGTGCGACACATAGATGACCGCGACGCCTTGCTGTGACAGTTTGCGAATGATCTCGGACAGTTTGTCGAATTCCGCGGGCGTGAGGCTTGAAGTCGGCTCGTCCATCGCGATGACGCGAGCATCGGCCAACAACGCGCGCGCGATTTCCACCATCTGCTTTTGCGCGACGCTCAGCTGCCGAATCCTGGCCGTCAAGGGAATAGTCGGATCGAGCGGATGCAGCACGCTGCCGGCTCGTTCCATCATCGACGCGCGATCGAGCAGTGTTCCAAAGCGGGTGCGAGGCGCGCCGAGAAACATGTTCTGAACCACATCCAGTTCCGGGACCAACTGTAGTTCTTGATGAATCATTGCGATTCCCGCGCGCTTCGCATCCTTGGGCGAATTGAGCGAAACGAGTTGATCCCCAAGACGTATTTCGCCGCTGTCAGGGCGAATGACACCCGAAATCACCTTTAACAAGGTGCTCTTGCCGGCCCCGTTCTCGCCAACGAGCGCGTGAACCTCCCCCCTTCCGGACCCGGAGATGAACGTCGGTGAGCGCCTTGACCGCGGCGTAATGCTTGGTGATGTGGCTCAGTTGTAGTGCATACGAGGTAGTCATTCGATTCACCTTTTGCCTGACAAGACGTTCTCCGGGCCGCAAGGCCCGGCATTTCCCATTCGAACGCCTATTTTTTGGCACTGTCCTCGATCAGGGCCTTGCGTTGTGACGCCTCGTCAGTCTTGTATCTTGCGTAGTTCTGCTTGGTGACAAGTGCTTGCGGTGTGGCAACGACCCGTGGCACCTTCTGACCGGCGAGAATGCGCAGAGCCGTCTCGACAGCGACCTCGCCGGTCAGGACAGGAAAGGAATCAACCGTACCCGTCAGATCGCCGGCCAGGATCGACTTGTACGCATCGCTGGTGCCGTCTGTGCCGATGACCGCCACCTGCTTCAGCTTGCCCGCCGCTTTGACAGCTTCGATTACCCCCAAGGCCATGGTGTCGTTGTTGCAATAGAAGCCGGCCAGATCCGGATGCTGTTGCAAGATCGTTGCCGCCGCGTCATACGAAATCTGTCGATCCCAGTTGCCCGGCACACTCGCGACCACGGAAAATTTGGTCGATTCTTTCGTGAGCGTCGATTTAAACCCGTCGGTTCGCTGAACCGCGGCATAGACGCCCGCCATACCTTCGATCACGGCAATCTTGCCGCCGGCCGGCCGGTTCTGGATGAACCATCGGGCCGCGCGCACGCCGTTGTCGCGCTGCACGTTGCCGATATAGTGTTCGGCTTGCGGAATGACAGCGTCATTGACGTTGATGACAGGCACGTTCGCCTTGGCAGCCTCACCGAGCACCGGTTGCAGATTCGCATCTGTTTGCGGCGACAACAACAAGGCCGTGTAGCCACGCGTCAGCATGTTCTCTGCCATTGCAAGCTGGCCGAGCTGATCACCTTCGCTTTGGGCCGCCTGCAGGTCGTCCGTGACCCCGAACTTTGCCGACCCCGCCTTATAGCCATCCCCGAGCAGCCGCCAGTACTCGTTAGTCAATGTCTTGGCGACAGCGCCAATCTTGGTTCCTGCTTTGGGTTTGGGAACCGGTCCAAGCTTTTCCGTCAATTGCGACCACTCCACGCGATCCGGCTCGCGATCAGGGTCTAGCGGCTTGAGCGCTGCAGCGCTCGCTGACTGAAGGGCTTGGCAGATCAAGAGCGACGTGACTATGCTCCAACGCTTTTTCATTTTTTGTCTCCTGCACGGCTTGTTGATTAAATGAACACGGCTTACCGGGTCCAAGGTCGCAGGGCAATGTGTGCCCCCACTCCCTTTGTCACTCCGTCCACAGGTTTCCAAACAGGGCCGTCTGGACAATGCGTTGGGAAGTCAGCGCGTCCTGACGCTCATTCGCCGCGGTCAATTCCGTATTGGCTGCGAGCTTTTCGGCGAGCTTCATCATCGCCCGTACGGTACGAATATTCGTTTCGGTCTCAAGCACGGGATCGAGTCCAATTGCGTCCGGGAAGGTGTCGAAGTAATAGACCCCGTCGTAACCGTCGCGAACGAGTTGCGTGAGCAACTCGATCGTACGGATCGTGTTGACGGAACCGACCATCAAGCCGTCATCGCGGTGACCGTAAGCGTCATTAAGGTGAAGCCCGGCAAGACGGCAGTGCTTGCTCACCAGGGCGGCCGTGCAAGCAGGCTGCTCATGAGCGTAAAGCACATGGCCAAAATCAAGCGTCATGGCGAGGTTCTTCAGGCCGAGTTCCTTGATGGCGAGCAGGGTCGTGCCGGCATTGTTAAGCACTGAAAATGCACGGGGTTCGTCCGGTTTGTATTCAAGGCTGAATGTGATGTCGGGCGCGTATTCGGCGAGCTGGCGTATACCGTCAATCTGCAGGTCCCACAGTTTTCCGTAGTTGGCGTGGAACGGATATTCGAAACCGTCCTGTCCGGGCCAGAAGGTCATCAGTGACGCGCCACACTCTCGCAGCGCATCCAACCCGCGCTTCGCCAGGTCGATTGCAGCCTGGCGCACTGCCGCGTCCGGGTGAGTCAGGGCGCCGGCCTTGAACTCCGGCTCGCTGTAATAGCGCATCGCGAAACCGTTGAGCTTGAGCCCGACGTCTTCCAGTTGCGACGCCCGGGTACGGGCATCCGCGTCGCGAAAATGGTTCGGGAAATTCAGATCGACGTGGGTCAGGCCCTTCACGGTGGCGGCACGCTGCAGGAGCTGCAGAACGTTCGGCTTGCCGGTCAGGCCGGGCCATTGCATCTCGGGGCGGGTTCCAAAAGAGTTCAGGCGTGCGGCAAATTTCATGGTTGCTCCTGTCGTGGGTAATCGCGTGAACCCATTTTCTTTACTTTACTATGAAAGTGTCAATAGTAAAGTTTAAGGGGTTTACGCGAATGTCCAACGACAGAGCGTTTAGCGACGCTTGTGTGCCACGACACCCATGGTGCGAGCGAGATTGTCCTCTGCGGTACCGTAATCATGCTGCGCCACCGCGACGAACAGCGCGTCGATAATATTCAGTTGCGCGATGCGGGCGGCGGCGTTTTCGCCCATCAGCGGCGAGCCTTGCGCGGTTGAATAGAGAACGGCGTCAGCGAGCCCGGCGAGCGGCGAGTCGGGGTAGTTCGTGAGGGCGATAATCTTCGCTCCGCTTGCCTGCGCAGCCTTTGCCGCCTCGATCAAGCCGGCGGTCTGACCCGAATGTGAGACGGCCAGAACCACGTCTTTTTCAGAGAGCAGAGACGCGGACATCAGCATCAGATGGGTGTCGTCGTATCCGGTTGCGCGGATGCCGATGCGCAGGAACTTGTGCACGGCGTCGCGGGCGATTTGCGCGGATCCGCCAAGCCCATAGAAGTCTCTCTGGCGGGCGCCGGCGAGAAGGGTTACGGCGTGCTCGAAGGCTTTCAGATCGAGGATCGCCAGCGTTTCCTCAAGCGCCTTGATGGCCGTGCGAAATACCTTCGTGACGATCTCGCCCGTGCTGTCGGTCGGAAGCAACTCCTTGTGCATCTCGTTCACCGGAAGCCGGTTGTACGCGGCCACCGACTGACGCAGTTGCCGAAAACCGTCGAAGCCCAGCTTCTTCGCGGTTTTGACCACCATTGCCTCTGACATCCCGACTTGCTCAGCCACCTCCTTTAACGGTGTGGTGTCGTTAAAACCGGGATTGAGAATGACACGTACAAGGCTGTTCTCGAGCGGCGTGAGCGCCGACGTCATCATGCGCAAACGCGGGCCAATCAGATGTACCGGGGGAGCTTCGTTTTGCATTGAATTCATCACTGGCGAGCGATTAGTAAAGTGGATCTGGAAGCCGCGTGGAATCAGTTTCACACGCCCTTACTTTACTATGAAATTTCGCACGGTGAATTTTAGAAGATGCTTGGTCGTCCAAAACGCGAACGTCGTGAATGGGGGTGTCGACGGTTTCTGATGCCTTCCTTGCGTAGCGCCTGATGACTGACCAGTCCTTTTGAAGAGGGACGAGATCCAGTCGCACGAGCTCAAGCTGAGGGCTGCATTGGCAGCGCTTCCTCTCCTCTCACCCCAATAGGCCACCACCATGACCGACTTCTTCGAGCAAGTGCAACAGATCTGGTCCCACATCAAAGGTCACAATGCGCCGCTGCCCGCGCTCGCCGTCGTCCCGCAGGAGCGATGCTGGCCAGACGGGTCGGCTGGCGCCCGCATCCGGCGAGACGAGGCTTATTTCACGCTGCGTGTCAACGAACTGCATCTCGACCTCAATCATCAGTGGTACACGGTCTTCGACCCGCTCGTCCTGGTTGTGACCGAATTCAACCATGGCAAGCAACGAGTAACGGTCCCCTATGTGGTCGGCCCCAACCTGATTCACAAGCAGAACGCGGAACAAAACCCGAAGCATGGCTCGGTCGTGCTGGACACGCGCGTCGCCGGACCTTTTCCGTATCGGGGAGGCGACATCGACATATCGATCGGCTTCTATCAGGTGCAGCGCGCCAATCACGCGAAGGCCATGCTCAGCATGATCGAGCGTTTGTCCGATCTGGTCGGAGGCGCGCTTCAGATCGGTGTGATGGCGAGAACGGGCGCCGCCCTGCTCGAAGGCGTGGACGAATTGCTGAACCTTCAGGGCACGGTGATGCTGACCGGACTGAGGCTCTCGCTCGCGACCTCCGCGATGGATCCTCTGACCACAGGCTTTTGCGCAATGATCGCGCCACCCGTGCCGCCAGACACCAGCGCACTCGTCGTTCGCGATCGCCGGCTGCGCATTCATGATGCCCCCGCAGCAGGCGAGATCCCGTATCGCGCTTCCGACTATGTGCTCCTGGGTATCACCGGGGCAGCGTCGCGCGACGATGAAAGCCTCGGCCCTTTCATAGACATGAAGAACGACGCGCTCAACGCGCTTTGGGATGGCGCGGATGGCCCCGAGCGCGCGAAGGCCAACCTGATCACCGCCTATCAACAGATGCGCAAAAGCGCGGACATCACGGCGCTCGAAGCGAGCGTCTTGTTCGACGCGTGGCTTGCCGAGCTCGACAGCGAGCTCGCACGACTGAATCATGTCAGAACGCTCCCCCTCGGCGAACCGAATGCGGCACCGGATGAAGCACGTGGCTGGGGCACGTCAGCGGAGATGGCCCAAGACTTGAGCAGCGCGCTGCGGCGAGTGGACAAGAGACTCAACGCGCACGTCTGATCTATAGCCATTGCTGCGGTCGCCATCGGCCCACTGATTTATTGGGTCGTCAACGTGGCGACGAAGAAAATTTTCTCGCGTCCTGAGCGAAAACCTCAAAAATAGTCTCCAATGCGGAGATGTCAAATTGGCTGCAGAAAGCAAAAGGCCCGGCAAAAGCCGGGCCGCAAATCAAGGCGGGAACCCCCGTTACCGCCTTGATGGTGTTTCCCTCGTATCTGGCCTTTTGCCTCTGGATCGTGATTTTTATGTGTCCGGGTGGTCGTTGTCGGTCAGTGAATGCATGGTATGTGCAGACGGATGATCGCTATGTGGTGCACCGCACACTCCGCTTACTTCCGGTTACAAGTGTCGCCGTCTCGCCACATTTCTCAAGTGACGTGCGGGGGAATTTCAGTGGGTGTTTGCTGGTCGCGGTGACGCTCCGACGGGGCTGCGTTATCATTAACGCATCGAAAAGAGGTGACTCTCATGAGAAGAATTCTGATCGAGCCCGCTCTTACCCTTCTGCCGAACTACATCGTCGTCTATCGCGTGAAGTTGGATCGAATTCAGATCCCGAACGTGTTGCACGCGCGGCGACGCTATCCCTGGTAACAGACCAGATCACTGCATCGACCGCGCCTCACCCAACAAAGCTTGCGCCTCGGCGGCCGCCGCTCGACCGTACGGAACCCGCTTGTGCCATATGAAGTACTTCCCATGCGCCCTGCTATTTTTCCGGCAGTGCACAGCCAGACAGCGATAGTGTGCGTTCAGTAAATTAGGGGGAGTTGCTTGTCTACCCAATTTGAAGAGAGCGACTATGCGTTAAAGCCGCATGAACGGCCGCTGGTGCTGGGCGGCCCTGCCAGTCCCGACCATCCGGCGGCAAGGCGTTATGCCTATTTCGCGATCGGCTGCCTGATCGGCATCACCCAAGGACTCGGCAACGGGCTGGTCTCGGTGAATCTGAATTACGCGCAGGGGACGCTCGGCCTCTACAGCGATGAAGCGACCTGGCTTACCGCCGCCTATTTCATGGTCTATGCGACCGCCAACCTGATCCTGGTGAAATTTCGCCAGCAGTTCGGTTTGCGGCGCTTCGTCACCTCCCTGCTCGGCACCTATGTCCTGGTCGCGCTGCTACATGTGTTCGCGCAGAGTTTCGGCTCGGCGGTGGCTGTGCGGGCTATCAGCGCCATCTCCGCAGCCGGCCTTTCGTCGATGGGCATTTATTATCTGATGCAGTCGTTTCCCCCGCCGAAGAAGATGCTCGGGATGCTCATCGGCATCAGCGTTCCCCAGCTTGCGACGCCGCTCGCGCGCGTTCTGTCGCCCGGACTGCTGGAGACGGGTGACTGGCACAGGCTCAACTGGTTCGAACTGGGCATGGCGCTGGCGACGCTGGCGGCCGTGATGGCCCTACCCTTGCCGCCGAGCGAGCGCCGCAAGGTATTCGAGCCGGCCGACTTCCTGACTCTGGCCCTGCTGGGGCCCGGGCTCGCACTATTCGTGGCGATATTCTCCGAAGGCCGGATCGAATGGTGGACCGAACGCGCCTGGCTGGGCTGGGCCCTCGTCGCCAGCGTGGCCCTGATTGCCGCGGGCCTGATCGTCGAACACTGTCGCATGAATCCATTGATCAATACGCGCTGGCTGAGCACCCGCGAAGTAGCCCGCGTCATGCTGATCGCCGCAGCGATCCGCATCCTCCTCTCCGAGCAAACCTTTGGATCGGTCGGCTTGCTGACGTTGTTCGGCATGCTCAACGACCAGATGATCACGCTCAATTCCATCATCCTCGTTGCATCGGTCGCCGGGATCGTCTTCAGTGCGCTGACCCTCGATCCAAAAAATCCAGGCAGGCCGATCGCCGTGGCGGCCGCGCTGATCGCGATAGGAGCCTTCATGGATGCGGACGCAACCAACCTGTCGAGGCCGGCAAATTTCTACATCAGCCAGGGATTGATCGGCTTTGCCTCGCTCCTGTTCCTGGGGCGGGCGATGGTGATCGGTGCTTCGCGAATGGTCGTGGCCGGCAGCCAGAATTATCTCGTGAGCTTCATCGTTGTATTCAACATCAGCCAGAGCGTTGGGGGAGTCGTCGGCAGTACCTTGCTCGGCACCTTTCAGACAGTTCGCGAGAGGTTTCATTCGAACGAACTCGTTCAGTCTCTCGTCATGAGCAATCCAGTGGTCGCCGCGCAGGTTCGCCAAGGAGCGGTGCAACTGTCGCTACGCGTAACGCGCGAAGCGAATGTTCTGGCCTATAACGACGTATTCTTGCTGGTGGGTGTGTTGGCCAGCCTGACCGTTGTTTGGGGCGTGGTAATCCAGTGGTTGATGTGGCGACGCCGCGAAGTCTCGCCGCTCATCCTTCTTCAGCAAAAAGTGATGAAGGCAAATCAGGCACAAGCCAACAGGAAGAGCCCGGAATGAACGAGCCCAAGAAAGATCTGCCCGCGGGCGATAGCCAGAAGCAAACGGTTGTTTCTCCCGCTGCAGCGGCTGAGCCGAGCAGCTGGCATCCGCCGAAAAAGAGCCCGGTTACGATCATCGTCATCGCACTGCTCGCACTGTGCGCGATTGGCGTGGTCCTGCGCGCCTGGCGCCTGCCGCCTTTCACCGGCACTTCGGAGGATACCGACAACGCCTATGTGCGCGGGCTGGTGACGACCATCAGTTCGCAGGTGAGCGGCTATGTCACCAGCGTGCCGGTCGACGATTTTGCGGAAGTGAAGGCCGGCAAGATTCTCGTGACCGTCGACGACCGCATCTATGCTGCGAGGGTCGCGCAAGCCGAGGCCAATCTCGCCGCACAGCGGGCGGCGTTCGCTAATTCCGCGCAATCGCAGCGCTCACGCGAACTGGCGACGCAAAGCCAGGATGCGAACATCGCCGCAGCGCGTGCACAGCAGGTCCGCGCCGAAGCCGACATGCGCCGTGCCGATGCACTCGTCAAAGACGGATCGCTTTCGAAGCGCGAATACGACCAGACCCGTGCTGCATTGCTCGCGGCCCGGGCCACGCTGCAACAGGCCGTCGCGGGCCGCTCGATCGGCTCGGAAGATGTGCGCACCGTGCTTGTCGCGCGGCCAGGATTGCAGGCGGCGATCGACTCCGCCAAAGCCGCGCTGCGCAGTGCGCAGGTCGATCTGGAGAACACCGTGATTCGCGCGCCTGTCGATGGACAGCTTTCCGAAGTCGGTGTGCGCAACGGCGACTACGTCACGGCGGGCACGCAGATGATGTCGCTGGTACCGCACACCGTCTGGGTCGTGGCCAACTACAAGGAAGCGCAGACGCATCGCATGCGGGCCGGCCAGCGCGTGACGTTCCGCGTCGATGCGCTGGGCGACGCGCAGCTGCATGGCCATGTCGAAACAATCGCGCCCGCAACGGGATCGGAGTTTGCGGCGATCAAGCCCGACAATGCGACCGGAAATTTCGTCAAGGTCGCGCAGCGCATTGCCATACGCATCAGTGTCGATCCGGGACAGGAACTGGCGCGGCGGCTGCGACCGGGCATGTCGGTCGAAACCGCGGTCGATACTCGCGATGGTGACCGATGAAGCGCTGCGTCCGTAGTTGCGTCCGTAGTTGCGTCCGTAGTTGCGTTCTTAGCTGCGTCCCTGGCCTCGGCGTTGCCCTGCTGCTGTCTGCCTGCGCGGGGCCGCCAGTCAAGGTCGCCGCGGTGCCCGCTGTCGTCGAGCCCGCGGCTTGGCAACACGATGCCGCACAGACGATGTCGCTGGACAAGGACTGGTGGCGGCAATTCGGCGATCCGGTCTTGACCGCGCTGGTGGAAAAAGCGCTCGCCAGCAATACCGATATCGGCAAGGCAATCGGCCGCGTGCGCGAGGCGCGCGCAGACACAAGGATCGCGCGTGCGGCGTTGCTGCCGACGCTCAACGCCGGCTTCGATAACGCCGGGCGCTCCCGGATCGTCAGCCCGTTTGGTACGCCACTCCAGCTAAGCACCGGACAGGTTGACATCGAGGCTGCGTGGGAAGTGGACCTGTTCGGCCGGTTGGCCGACCAGCGTGCTGCCGCGCGCGATGCGTATCTCGCCAGCGCAGCCGCACGCGATGCGACGCGGCTGTCAGTCGCCAGTTCGACGGCGAGCGGCTATATCACGCTGCTCAGTCTCGATGCACAGTTGAAGATCGCCGAGGCAACCCTCACCGCGCGCGCGAATTCGCTGCGCCTTGCCAAAACGGAATTCGAGAGCGGCTATTCGTCGCGGCTGGAATTGCAGCAGGCGCAGTCGGAATACGATTCGACCGGGCAGCTCATCCCGCAGACGAAGCTGGCGATTACGCGCGCCGAAAATTCGTTGAGCGTGCTCACCGACGATATCCCAGGCGATATCCCGCGCGGCAAGGTGCTCGACGCGCTGACCGATCCGGTCATTCCGCAGGAGTTGCCATCCGGGTTGTTGCGGCGGCGCCCCGACGTCGCTGCCGCGGAGTACCAGCTTTCAGCGGCAGACGAGTCGCTAGCCGCGGCGCGCAAGAACTTCCTGCCGCAGTTTAATCTGGCGGCTTCGTTTGGCCGCTCCTTCGGCACGGAGCAGATCTACCCGTTCAATATCTGGTCGATAGGCGGGAGCATTCTGGCGCCGCTGTTCGAGGGCGGCAAGCTGACTGCGCTCGCCGAAAAGGCCGGCGCGCAGCGCGACCAGGCCGCCTTCGCCTATCGTGGCACTGCACTGACCGCGATCAGCGAGGCTGAAAAAGCGTTGGCCGCCGTCCAGCGTCTCGATGAGCAACTGGTGCTGGCAATCGCCCAGCGCGACTCCCTGTCCGAACAGTTGCGCATTGCCACCAATCGATATCGCGAAGGATACGCCGGCTATCTGGATCAGCTCGACGCGCAGCGCAACCTGCTTTCAGCGGAACTCGGTGTGGTGCAGCTTCGTGCCGATACGCTTGCGGCGCGCGTGACGCTCTATGAGGCGATGGGTGGAGGATGGAGCGCAGATATGATCGATAGAGCGGACGCAGACTAGCGAGTGTCTCTGTCTTTCGCTACCCCCGGGTTTGTATGACCTGTGTATTTCAATCGTCTGGAAATATCAAGCTGGCGAGCGGATCGAAGTGCAAGGGCTCCGCTGGTTTGATCGATTCGAGGCTGCTGAGATCGGCGCTGCGCGCGAGCGTCGAGCAGGCGACCGGCAGCGGCGAGGCACGGCGCACGCTACGTGCGCCGATCATTCCAGAAGCGACCTTAAACGCCCCTCGGGTTCAGAGTTGGGAACTGTGGCTCGCATACGCGAACAGCGGCCGCGCGGACAGGAGCCCCACCGATAAGCTGTCGAACGTCTTCAAGTTTGACGCCGGTGAGACGCATACCCTCCCCCGCATAACGGGACCGTCTGCTGGACATCCGTACTATCGAATTGCATGGTTCATTGAGGGGATTGTCATCGCTTCGCCCAGCTTCTCCAGAAGAAATTCGGCGAAGACCGCAACTGCAGGCGCCACTGGCGGGCGGCTCGTGTAGACGAGCTGAAGACCCAGGCCGGTACTCGTGCGCCGATAGGTCGGCAGCACGCGCACCAGTTTCCCCTGCGCGATGATTGGCTCAACTATCAATTGCGGCAGCAGCGCAATGCCAAGTCCAGCTGTGCAAGCCTGCGCCAGCACTCGCATGTCGTTGACCGCGAACCGGCTGTTGATCGAGACTTCCTGACTGCCGCGTGGACCCTGCAAACGCCACGTGCTGCGACCCTGGCGATTGGAAATCGTCAGACAGTCGTGTGCGGCCAGTTCACGCAGCGTACGTGGCGCAGCGCGCCGTTCCAGATAGGCCGGACTTACCGCCAGGATCATTGCACTCGGCGCGAGCCGACGTACCTTGAAGCCGCTACCAGTCTCAATGCCCATGCGCAGGGCCAGGTCCATGCGCTCGGAGATCAGGTCTGTCGGTGTATCGTCGAGCAGGAACTCGATGCTGATGTGCGGATAGCGCGCGTAAAACTCGACCAGCCATTCCATCCCGAGGAGTTCGAACAAGCCAGCCATCGCGGCGACGCGAACCAAGCCGGACGGCGCCTGCTCATCTGCATGGAGCCGCCCGATCTCGAGAATCTGGTCAAGCGCGGGCGCGTAGCGCTCGAACAGCGCCTGACCTTCCGTGCTTGGCGCGAGCTTGCGAGTCGAGCGATGCAGCAAACGTGTGCCGAGTTGCCCTTCGAGCTGATCGATGCGCCGGCTCAGCGTATTTGCCGGCATCCCCAGACGCCGTGCCGCCTCGGAGAAGCTGCCGGCGCGCACGACCTGGACGAACATCGCCAGATCATTCAGATCAAGCATGACATCTCTCCATAAATGGATTAATCAAATCCTATTTTACCATCTAGTGTGAAGTGCTTTTGATCCCCATACTTGAGGCGTGACACAAGGGACGGCCGCAGAAGGCCGTTCTCCCGCTCAACGGTGACGTTGCATCACCGGCGAAACGTACGGCTTCAGTATGAAGACCAAGTCGCTCATCCCGGCCGAAGTATTGAACCGGTAATCCTTAGTCCCTAATCCCGTTCGGACCGCCGCGCTCGCTGTGTGAGGGTGCGCCGTCCCAACAAAAATCTCCCTGGAGAACAACCATGTCGAACACCCAGAAGCTCATCGCCGTCGTGGGCGCAACCGGCCAGCAAGGTGGCGCAGTCGTGCGCGCGCTGCAGGCGAGCGGTCAATTCAAGGTGCGCGCGTTGACGCGCAATCCCGCCAGGCATCCGAACCTGGGTGACGAAGTCGTTCTGGCCGATTTCGATCGACCGGAAACGCTTAAAAGCGCCTTTGCCGGAGCACATGGCGTTTTCCTGGTGACCAATGCCTGGGAAGCACAGGCAGACGAGCCCAGGCAGGCGCTTGCGGCCATCAACGCGGCGAAAGACGCCGGCGTACAGCACGTCATCTGGTCGACGCTTCCCAATGTGGAGACGATCACCAGCGGCACGATCAATGTCCCGCACTTCACGGCCAAGGCGAAAATCGAAGCCGTCGTGAGAGAGGCCGGGTTTGCGTATCACACGTTCGTGATCGCGCCGTTCTACTACCAAAACCTGATTGGCCAGATGGCTCCGCAGAAACAACCCGATGATTCCGTGGGTTGGTCGCTGCCGCTTGATCCGCAGCGGCGTGTCATCCATATGGGCGACATTACCGAACTCGGCCGCCTCGTGGCCGGCGCGTTCGCGCAGCCGGAACTCGCGGGGCGTGGCGAACATTTGGCGCTGGTGGGTGATTTCCTGAGCTTCAACGAGATCATCGCCACCCTGAATCAGCAGGGAAACACGCTCTCGTTCAAGCAGGTCCCGCGCGAGGTTTTTGCCAGCTGGTTTCCGCACGCCGACGGTATCGCGGCCATGCTCGCCTACTTCGAAGCCCACACCTATCTCGGCTCGGATGCGCGGGACGCGATCGCGCTTGCCATCAGAGTCGCCGGCCAGCAGCCGACGAAGTTTGCCCCATGGGCCAAAGCGAACTTCGCGATTCCCGCAGCCACCTGAACGAAGTGCACTCATCGAACCACGAACGAGCCAATACCCATGAGCCGAATTCCTACCCACACACTCGAGAGCGCACCCGATGCGTCGCGCCCGCTCCTGCAAAAGATTGCCCAGACTTCGCCGACGGGTCGTCCCCTCAACCTGCATGCCCAGATGGCGCACTCTCCCGCAGTGTTGGCGGCGTACGCATCGCTGCGCGCCGCGACCGCCGAGCACGGCACCCTTGATCCGAAGGTGAGCTGGGCGCTAAATCTTGCAACTGCGGCCACAGTCGGGAACGACTACATGATTGGTATCGCCAGTCGATTCGCCGGCATGAGCGGTTGGACAGACATCCAGGTCACCGCGCTGCGGACCGGCACATCCACGAGCGACGTCAGGACCGACGCGTTGACCCACGTGGTCAGGGAAGCCGCTGCGAATTCGGGAAAGGTCACCGACGCCACATGGAAAGCCGCTCAAAGGGCCGGCTGGAGCGACGAGCACCTGACTGAGGCATTCGCGTTTCTGGGACTGACGATGTTCACGGGATGCTTCCTCAACTACGCGCAAACTGATACGGACATCTGATCAGGCACGCAATAGATGGCCAGGCAAAAAACCTGCAGCGAGCACCGTGAATTCCTCGCACGGGCGGATCGAAAACGATCGAACACGATCGAAAACGCATGTCGCCGTCTCATACGCCTCCGTGCGCAAGTGGCTACACGCACGAGGGCTGTCGAATCATTGCCCGTCGGCGGATTTGTGCGAAGGAATGGCGCTCACTCCTGTGCGCCATTGCGAGCGGATTTCCGTCTCAACCGAGACCGGAAGTGAAATGTAGTCCAGGTCTTCCGCAGCCGGCCCTCCGCTCTTGAACGCCCAGTCGAAGAACTTGAGCGTTTCCTCGCCGCGGTACGACTGGTCCTGCGTCATACGCAACAACACGTATGTAGCGCCGATAATTGGCCAGGCATCCTTGCCCGGTTGATTGGTCAGGAATTGGTTATGCGATCCTGACCAATCAGCGTCTGCGACCGCCGCCTTGAAGGTTCGCGCACTGGGTTCGACAGCGGCGCTCGACGCATTTTTCAAGGCCACGTAGGTCATGTGGTTTTGCTTCGTGAAGTCCCATGCGACATAGCCTATAGCGCCCGGAAGATACCCGACGTAGGTGGCCACGCCTTCATTTCCTTTGCCGCCTATTCCACGCGGCCAGCGCACACTGGTGCCCTCTCCAACCTTGCTCTTCCACTCGGGACTAACCTGCGCGAGATAGTGCGTCCAGATGAGGGTCGTGCCGGACCCGTCCTGGCGACGCACTACGGCAATGGGGGTATCGGGCATTTTGATTTTCGGATTCAACTGAGCAATTGCCGGGTCGTCCCAGTATTGGATCTTGCCGAGGAAAATGTCGCCGAGCAACGGACCTGACAGCGTCAACTCGCCCGCCTTGATGCCGGGAAGGTTGACGACGGGTACCACACCCCCGACAGCGGTCGGGAATTGCAGCAAGCCATCCTTCGTCAACTCATCGTCGGTAAGCGGCGCGTCCGAGCCGGCAAAGTCGACCTCCTTTGCAAGGATCTGTTTGAGGCCATCTGATGAGCCAACGCCACGGTAGAGCACCTTGCCTCCGCCGGCCTTCTGGTACTCGGCGGCCCACCTGAAGTAAAGAGGAGCCGCGAACGTGCTGCCGGCGCCAGTAATGTCGGCGGCTTGGACCGCGACGACGAGTGACCCGCCAACCATAGCGCCAATCAACAGTAGAAAAGGCCTCACGACTATCTCCCTTCGAATTGTTGTGTGACATCGCTGAGCGGCGCGAGCCAAGAGACGAGGTACGTCGTGAGAGGAAATTGCGTCTGGGGACGCTTTTGCGCTGTCTCCGCAAGCGTTTATGCTCGTGAATACGTGAGCATAGCCTCAATCAAGGCAGGTGAAAGTGTCAATTCGTATTCTTACGTAGTCCAACAAATAGAATGACCGAGCACGGTCCGCTAATTAAATGCAGCCGATGCTCCAAGGTTCTTTCGAAAACGCAGTCGAACGGCTTGACTGAGGCCCGCTTTTGCCCGAACTACACGGTCAGTCCGAACATCGGGGTCTAGCCGGATGACGAACTTCCGTACCCGAGCGACCTCTATCGCTAGTCGACTGCGCTAGAAGAATCCACTGAGAAACGCCGTCGCTTCTTCCGAGGAACCAGCGATCTTGTTCTACCGAATATCAAGCGCACATTGTGCAGATCGAAACCTTATCCCGCAGCCCGAGCCGGCACATTCGACAATAACGGCCCCAGCCCTTCGGCATAAGTCAGGTGCGAAATCACCGCGTCGCGAAGCTTTTGATAGGACAGCTCTCCCAATATAGCCGTCTGCATCGCGGCCATCACCTCGCCCGCTTCAGCGCCAATCATTGTGAAGCCCAGAATGCGATCATCCTTTGCTCCGACGAGTACCTTCATGAATCCCTGCGTCTCATCGGTCGCAAGGGTTCGCAGCACACTGGTCATAGGCAGCTTCGCAACACGAACTGCAATGCCCTTGTGTTGCGCTTCGCGTTCACTCAGCCCCACATGAGCTAACGGCGGTTCAGTGAACATCGTGTACGGAATCAACCGGTCGGCCGTCCTGCGGTCTGCGCCGGCCATGTTGTCGCGCACGATTCGGAAGTCGTCGACGGACACGTGGGTGAACTGCGGACTGCCCGCCGCTTCGCCTATCGCCCAGACGCCAGGCGTGACCGCTTGCAAGCGCTCGTTCACACGAATGTATCCCCGTTCGTTTAACTCGATACCGGCAGCTTCCAGACCGATGCCCGCCGTATTCGGAACCCGCCCCACCGCAACGAGAAGGTCGCTGCCTTCGATCGCTTTTTCGCCAGAATCAGTACGCAGCACAACCCGGACACCCGATCCGGACTGGCCTTCCACCTTCACCGTTTCGGCGCTCAAGATAACGTCAATCTCTTCTCCACGCAAAATGGCGAGCATCGCTTCGGCGACGTCATTGTCTTCACGCATCATCAGTCGTTCTCCGCGTTCGATAATTGTCACGCGGCTGCCGAAACGACGATATGCCTGCGCCATCTCAATGCCAATGTACCCCCCACCCAACACCACTAAATGTTCCGGCACGTAGCTCAATTCCAGAGATCCAATGTGGGTCAACGGCTCAGCGGAGCGCAGTCCCGGAATATCGGGAATGGCCGCGTGGGTTCCGACATTAACCACAACCTGGTCGCCGCTAACCGTGCGCTTTCCGCCATCGTTGAGTTCAACTTCGATCGTCCTGGGTGCGACAAACTTGCCGCTGCCCATGATCAGTTCGGCGCCGCTCGCCGCATAGGCGTCAAGGTGAGCCGTGACCTCGCGCTCGACCATGCCGCGCTTGCGCTCGCGAACCTTTGCCATATCGACGATGATCGGCCCCGTGACCGTACCGAAGTCCGCAGCATTGCGCGCCACATGCGCAACATGTGCGCTCCAGATTTCGTTCTTGCTGGGAAGGCATGCGACGGCTGGGCATGAGCCACCCACCCACTGTCGTTCCACGACGGCCACACGCTGGCCCGACCGCCCGAGGTGCCATGCCAGAAGTTTGCCGCCCTGGCCGCTGCCAAGGATCACTGTATCGAAATGTTCAACGTGAGACATAACGTCCTCCAATCGGGAAAAGGTCTATTGAGTCCGGCACGGCCGTCTTTCATCGCGTGTCAGATCTTGTGGCAGTGATCGTGACCACACCTACATGCGCCGTGCGCGCGTGTAACCACCACGTGGCCCACGCGCTGCGAGATGTTTTCTGTTACTTGACCGGCGGGAAATCGACGTCGGTATCATTGATACGGTTGAACGTATTGGTGAAAATCGTCATGGCAACGGCCAACGAAATTTCAGCCAGTTGCGTCTCGGTATAGCCTGCGGCGCGAATGGCGGCAAATTCGTTCTCGCTGATCGTGCCGCTCGTCTTCTGCAAATTCAGCACGAAGTGCACGAGTGCGTCGCGCCTGGCATCGCCGGTGGCCTGCCCGGCGCGAATCTGCTTGAGTGCCTCGGTCGACAGGCCTGTCATCTTGCCCAGCATCGCGTGTGCAGCTACGCAGTAGTCACAGCCGGTCTGTTCGCTGACCAGCAGCTTGATGGTTTCAAGATCCTGTTTGCTCAGGTTTCCAACTGCCAGTACGCCTTCTGCAGCCAGCATGGCGGAGAGCGTCCCCGGGGCCACGTGACCGACCGTCGCGAAGAAGTTAGGCACGGTGCCCCCGGCGATCTTCTTGACCTGCGCGTAGACATCAGCGGTGGCGCCCGTGGCGGTGGCGATAGCGGGGAAAGTGATGCGGCTCATGGTGGAACTCCTTCAGAAGTGGTGATTAAGAGCCTCCACTTTAGATTCCACGAGTGATATTTACGATACTAAATATTGCCATTATTATGCTCAAAAGTATCAAACAATCTCCGCTAAAATAACGGTGTGACGGGTCCGTCGGGCAGCGCAGTACGAAGTTACCAATGAGAGCCGCGCACTAACCAAGTAGCATCCGACGTCACTGTTTGCGTCGACGCTCCGCTTGGCATGCGTTGGTACCCAGTCCCGAACGATGCGAAAACATGCTCACCCGGTTCACATGGATCTGCTAAGCCGACTGCTTTCACTGATTCCCGTCACGGGGCAGCTGCAGCTGCGCTGTGTTTTCGGTGCGCCATGGAAAATCGATCAGGCCGTCTCTGGCGTGCGAGAAATCCCCTACCACATCCTGTTGTCCGGCCATGCGGTTCTCGAAGACGAGAACGGTCCGCCCGAACGGTTGACGGCGGGCGACATCATCCTGTTTCCAACCGGCAACGCCCATCTTATTCATGACGGTAGTGGAGAGACAGCGGCACCGGAAACCAGGAGCCGGAAGGCGTCGCTGATTATCTTTGAGAACGACGGGACAGGCGAAAAAGCTGACTTCCTATGCGGACGGTTTCTGCTCGGTGCAGTTCCAGACGGCCTGTTGCGCGACCATCTGCCAGGCCGCCTGGTTGTACATAGCGCATCGCCGGAACCCGGTGACGACGTCGAGGGTTCGGCGCAATCCATTGTCCGCACCCGCCTGAGGCAACTGATCGAACTGATGTACGAGGAGGCCAACGATCCCGGCCCTGGCAGCGAGATGTTCGTCAATCACCTGTCGGCGGCGTTGTTCGCACTGACGTTGCGTTTCGCCGCCGAGGGTACCCAGCCGCCGCATGGTTTGCTTGCGCTCTCGAGGCGGCCTCGTTTGCAACCTGCGATATCCGCGATGTTTGAAACACCGGGTGAGCCTTGGACCCTGGATCAGTTATCGAGGCTTTGCAATATGTCCCGAGCGACTTTCATACGTCAATTTGAGGAGGGCATGGGGCGCTCGGCGTCGGATGTGCTGACTGAGGTTCGAATGACCATCGCGGGCCGAATGCTGTTGCATACCGCGACGCCGGTCGCCGAGATCGGTGAGGCGGTAGGCTATCAATCGAATGCGGCGTTTCAACGCGTTTTCAAGCGCCATATCGGTGTTTCGCCAGCGCGTTGGCGCTCGTCCGGCGGAAATCTCCACGCATGACGGCGTGGTATCGCGCCGAAGCAGCCCCCGGTTCATACGCTAACGCTACGGGCCGACAGGATTGCTGCCTGGCCTGAAAGACCTGTCCAGCGGCGAACCGGTTGACTATGTGACGAGCGAGCGTATGACAAAGCTCTTTAACGGGCGCGTGGGCCGCGGCTCGCCGCTCACCCGATTCCGCATTAGCGGCACGGTCGCGTCGTCAGGCGATCGAGTAGCCCCCGTCGGCGACCAGCATCAGCGCGGTGGCCGCACCCATCGTGATCTGCTGGGCGGCATCGAACTCATTCGTATGACTAAGAAAGTCCAGATGACAGGCTCTGGACAAACTGCTGCCGAGTAGTTTGACCGTTGGCCAAATAAGCATTGCATATCATATCGCCTTTGCTTGCCCCTCCATCCTGATTGCGACACAACCAGCGCCTCTCCAACGCAGCAGCCTGCCGGACTACTGAACAAGTGGTTTTCCTGCGGCGTCCTTTACTTTCACGCGCCATTGCGCGCGGATTTCGCTTTCAACCGCGTCCGGCAGGGAAATATAGTCAAGCTCCTGCGCCGCCTGGTCGCCATTCTTGAACGCCCAATCAAAGAACTTAAGAGTCTCAGCACCTTGGGCAGGTTTCTCCTGGACAGCATGTACCAGCACGAAGGTGGCTCCAACTATTGGCCAGGCATCTTTTCCAGGTTCGTTGGTTAGAATTTGATAAAACGATTTTGACCACTCAGCACCGGCCGCTGCAGCCTTGAAGGTTTCGGTTGAGGGTTTCACCACGGTACCCGCCGCGTTCTTCATCGCGGTGTATGTCATGTTGTTTTGCTTCGCGTACGCCCATTCGACATAACCTACTGCCCCGGGTACGCGCTGGACAAAAGCTGCCACGCCATCGTTGCCCTTTCCTCCGATACCGAGAGGCCAACTTACCGTCGCGCCTTCTCCGACCTTGCTTTTCCATTCCGGATTGACCTGGGACAAATAGTGCGTCCAGATGAAGCTGGTGCCGGATCCGTCGGCACGACGTACCACCGCGATGTCCGTATTGGGCAGTTTCATGCCGGGATTCAATGCAGCGATTGCCGGGTCGTTCCACGTCTTGATCTTGCCAAGGTACATGTTGCCAAGCACTTCGCCGGAAAGCGTCAACTCACCAGCCTTGATACCGGGGAGGTTGACCACCGCAATAACGCCGCCGACAACGGTCGGAAACTGAAACAACCCGGCCTTCGCCAGTTCGTCGTCTTTCATCGGCGCGTCCGAGCCCGCAAAGTCGACTGTATTCGCAATAATTTGCTTAATACCTCCCGACGAACCGATCCCTTGATAGTTCACCTTGGCGCCCCCCGACTTTTGGTAGGCCACCGCCCATTTGCTGTAGATGGGCGCCGCGAACGTGCTTCCCGCTCCGGTGATATCGGCCGATCGCACGGTGAGCGGCGCGAGCATCCCCACCGCCGCAGCTAGTGCCAATGGTATGAATTTCATAAGAACTCCGCTGTGGGCAAACTGTCGGGAAAGGTAATCTCAACGTAGGTGAGACTCGTGACAAAAATGTGACCGAGCTGGCGAACTACCGGCCAGAAAGATCAGAGCGCCGTGCGGGCATAGCCGATGCCGCGCTGGCAAACGCCCTGGCGACGCTGTCGTGAATATCTTTTCTTGTCGAGCTACCTCGATAAGCCTTGTCACATGCACTGCATAAACTTTCCTCCATCCAACAAGGAGGGAAGATCGTGGCTATCGATATTCGCGCTTACTTATCCCCAACGCTTGTGCTTCTCGCATTCAATTGGAATGAAGGGAAATCAAATCCTGATTTCCTGGGCTTCGCGATTAAGCGCTCTCCTGGGTTTTGGTCTGCGGACGGTAAAACACGGGATACCGAAAACTGGCTGCCAAACCGCCTGACGTTCGACGGGCCCGTTCCCCCGAACAAGCCGGACGCGCCGTCCAACGTTGCGCCCATCCAGAAATTCATGTGGTGGGATGCAAAAATCGATGAAGCAGATCGTGGGCAGACCTTTACATACACTGCCTACCCTGTCCTTGGGAATGCGCACGCGCCACGGGTGTCGGAGGCTGACGGCACCACGCTGGAAGTGACGCTGCCGGCTCATGTCGAGGACGGCATCGGCACCTGGTTCAGCCGTGCGGTCCTCAGCTCCCAGGCATTCTCCCGCAAGCTTGCCGCAATGGGCCTTGATCCAACCAAGGCACCGCCGGCAGCTCAGGCCCTGGAGCTTCGCGCGTGGCTGGCCAACGACCTTGAGGACAGTTTCGGGTTTGTCTTTGATGGCGCCACACACGCGGCCTCGGCTGTTTATCACCTGACAGACGAACTGTGGGTCATTCCAAAGTTCGCTCAGTTTGCCAAAGCCAACGGGCCGGCATCTTTAGCGGTTGTGTATGACGCGCATGTTGGTGCTGCCACGAAATCGCGTGCCGCTACGCCGTCACCGAATCAACCAGCGGTCGATGAACTCGGGGCGATAGCCGAGCTGTTCCCGCGCAAGGCAACAAATATCATGCATGACAAGTTCATTGCTACCGATGCCCCAAACGGAAAGCACGCGCCTTCGCGGCTGCTCACCGGTTCAGCCAATTTCACGACTGAAGGCATTACCCAGCAAGCGAACTTGCTGCACTCGTTTGATTCCGCCGAACTCGCGAAACTGTACAGCGACCGTGCCGCCGCTATTTCCTCCGATCCGTCCATTGCGGCGACAGCAAAGTTGCCGCACGGCTGGACCGACCCGGTCGCAGTGGGCGATGCATTGGTGCGGGTCTCTTTTTCTCCGGAACCGGCAACAGGACATACGCAAATCGATGCGATCGTCGACGCGGTGTCCAAAGCGAAGCACTCGGTGCTGTTCTGCCTGTTCTCCCCCACGGATGAAACGCTTCTCGACGCATGCTTCAAAGCGGGCGACAACGGGCTGATGATGTTTGGACTTGTCAATGCCATATCCGAACACGCGGCTGAAACGGCGGAGAACAAACAATCGCAAGGAGCGCATCTCAGTACGTCGGAGCTCGCCAGTATCGATCTATACCATCGTAACCAGCAAAATCACGATGTAGTCGATGGCAAGTATTTTTCGACTGCGACGGTGCCTGACGGTTTCGATGTCGAGCTTCAAGTGTTTCCAGGTGACAAGCGCCCCCCCTATCCACCGGTCGTTATTCACCATAAGTTCGTGGTCGTCGACGCGGAGGGAGCGGACCCTGTGGTCTTCACGGGTTCGGCGAACATGAGCAACAACTCCGAGCACAAAAACGACGAGAATCTGCTCGAAATCAGAGACAAGCGAATTGCGGGTATCTACATCGCTGAGTTCCTGCGGCTGTATGAGCATTATCGTGCCCGCGCGCTCGCGATAGAAAGCAAAACCAACCCTGGCAAGAAAGTTCATCTTGCCCTCCAGTCGACGCGGCACTGGGCCGATAAGTATTACGTCGAGGGAAGTCCGGAAGCCAAGGCACGCGTCGCGCTCGCCGCACCGCCCGCCCTATAGCCCTATTCCAGGTAATCATCACCGCGCGGCGGCGTCTGCATGCCCTATTTGATGCCAATGCATGAAGCGCGCGGTCTCTGACGAAGACTCTGTTCCGCTTGGTTGTTCAAGTGAGCCCGCTCCAGCAAGCCCCCTCCGGCAAGACGGCCTGCAGCTAACGGCGGCATGCAAAACGCCGCCGCCCTTCTGCCAACTGGTACGGACTGCCTAGAACACTTCCGGAACGATGATGGACGCCGGCACGGGATGGCGAATGTATTCCGCGTTGTGAACGCGCTCGGGCAATACCACGGTTGAGTGTTCGACCTCGCCATACGGGATCTGACCGAGCAAATGCGTAATGCAGTTCAGCCGCGCACGCTTCTTGTCGACTGCCTGCACAACCCACCACGGCGCTTCGGGGATATGCGAGCGCTGCAACATCACTTCCTTGACATGCGTGTACTCCTCCCAGCGACGCCGGCTTTCCAGATCCATCGGGCTCAGCTTCCACTGCTTCAGCGGATCCTGAACACGGGCCTGAAAACGCAATTCCTGTTCGTCGTCCGTGATCGAGAACCAGTACTTGATGATCTGGATGCCGCTGCGAACGAGCATTCGTTCAAACTCCGGCACTGAACGAAAAAACTCTTCGTATTCGTCGTCTGTGCAAAAGCCCATGACGCGCTCTACGCCCGCGCGGTTGTACCAACTGCGATCGAATAGCACCATCTCGCCGGCCGCCGGCAAATGGTGCACATAGCGCTGGAAATACCACTGGGTCCGTTCGCGATTGTTCGGGGCAGGCAGCGCCGCGACACGGCATACGCGCGGATTCAGACGTTGCGTGATCCGCTTGATCACGCCGCCCTTACCCGCCGCGTCCCGTCCTTCAAAGATCACGACGAGGCGGTGGCCCGAATGCTGAACCCAGTCCTGCAACTTCACGAGTTCGCCCTGCAGACGGAACAGTTCGCGGAAATAGAGCTTTCGCGGCACGCTGAAGTCATCGGTCATATCGGTGACGCCGTCATGGCGGCGATCATCGACCTCCAGTTCGAGTTCCTCGTCGTACGCGTCGATGAGGTCTTCCTGGAAGCGCCGTTGACGCTCGGCTTGTGCGTCGGTGTTAAGAGTTTTATCGTGCTCAATCATCGCGGTTCTCCTGGCTGGGGGCTTCGACATGACGATCATCGGACTGCAACATGACAGTCTGGTTACTTGTGTAATCCCGAAAGTAATCCCGAAAGATTTTCAGCGATCGGGTCCACATCCCATTCATCTGATGCAGCCGGGTTGTTAAGTGCCAGCCGAGCGCCATCGATCGCATTTCCGTTCTGTCAACCGCACGACACACAACTGGATCATCTTCAACCACCGGATTGTAAGAAATGCGGCCTGGCAAGCGTGAGGACGCGCACAGCACGGTGCGGAACGCGCCGAAATCACCCACTGGATATGGCCCGTCTCAACGAGGCGCCCCGATCACGGCAAGAACCAAGGACAGCTCATGGACGACGCGCCTACCCTGCAATCACCGATGAGCGCGGAGCATACGCGCAGCGGTCTCGGCGTCGCCGCGCTGCAGCGCGACATTGTCGACAACCTGATCTGCTTGCAGGGCCGATATCCCGAGATTGCGACCCCGCACGACTGGTACATGGCGCTGGCGTTTGCCGTGCGCGACCGGATGATGACCCGCAGGGTCGCCACTACGCACGCTTACGTGGCACGTCACGCGAAGGTCGCCTGCTATTTGTCCGCTGAATTCCTGATCGGTCCGCAACTCGGTAATAACCTGATCAATCTGGGCATCGAAAGCAACGCGCGCGATGCGTTGAAGGCGCTCGGCCTTGACCTCGACGCTCTGGTCGCGATCGAAGAAGAACCGGGCCTTGGCAACGGCGGGCTGGGACGTCTCGCGGCTTGCTATCTCGACTCACTTTCCACCCTCGAAATAGTGGCGATTGGTTATGGCATCCGCTATGAATTCGGCATCTTCAACCAGGAGATCCGTGACGGCTGGCAGGTGGAAGTGACCGACAAGTGGCTGCAAAAGGGCAATCCCTGGGAGATCCTGAGGCCGGACGTGGCCTTCTACGTGAACTTCGGCGGCCGCACGGAAAGCGGTCCCGACGCGCAGGGCCGGCTTTGCGTGCGATGGATCCCGGCTTATAGAGTCAAGGGCGTAGCCTGCGATACCCCGATGCCGGGCTTTCGCGTCAACACGTGCAACACGCTGAGGCTTTGGAAAAGTGAAGCGGTCGAGTCGTTCGACCTGCATGACTTCAACGCCGGCGATTACTACGAGGCCGTGCACGAGAAGGTGAGGTCTGAAACGCTCTCGAAGGTGCTGTATCCGAATGACGAGCCGGAAGCCGGCAAGCGCCTGCGGCTCGCGCAGCAGTATTTCTTCGTTTCGTGTTCGCTGCAGGACATGCTGCGTCTGCTCACACTCAAGGACGAACCGATCGAGCGCTTTGCGGACATGTTCACCGCGCAGTTGAACGACACGCATCCTTCCATTGCTGTTGCCGAGCTGATGCGGCTGCTGGTGGACGATCGGCAGGTGCCATGGGACGACGCCTGGGATATCACGCGGCGCGCGCTTGCTTATACGAATCACACGTTGTTACCCGAAGCGCTCGAGACGTGGGGGGTGCCGCTGTTTCAGGACTTGCTGCCGCGGCTGCTCGAAATCATCTATGAGATCAACCGCCGATTCCTTGATGAGGTCCGGCAACGATACCCGGGCGATGATGCCCGTCTCGCGCGCCTGTCGCTGATCGACGAGAGCGGTGCAAAGCGAGTGCGCATGGCGCATCTGGCGACGGTTGGCAGCCACGCGGTCAATGGTGTGGCCGCGCTCCATTCGAAGCTTCTTAAGGAAACCGTACTAAGGGATTTCGCTGAACTATGGCCCGAGCGATTCCACAACGTGACCAACGGCGTCACACCGCGTCGTTTCATGACGCTCAGCAATCCGGGCCTTGCGTCGTTGCTGGACGACACGATCGGTGAAGGCTGGGTGACCGATCTCGCCCGCTTGCGCGAACTCGATAAGCATATCGGCGACGCAGCGTTTCAGGACGACTGGCGCCGCGTCAAGCAGGCGAACAAGGAAAACCTCGCTGCGTGTATCCGGAGCGCGACCGGTATCGTCGTCGACCCGGCTGCGCTATTCGACATACAGGTCAAGCGCATCCACGAATACAAGCGGCAACACCTGAACGCGCTCTTTATTGTCACGCTCTACATGCGGTTACGGCGCAATCCGCAGCTCGCCATCACGCCGCGCTGCTTCGTATTCGGTGGCAAGGCCGCGCCCGGTTATGCAATGGCCAAGCTCATCATCCGTCTGATCAACGGCATTGCCGAGGTGATCAACAACGACCCGGTGGTGGACGGGCGGCTGAAGGTCGTGTTCTATCCGGATTTCAACGTGAAGAACGCGCATTTCATCTATCCGGCCGCCGACCTGTCCGAGCAGATTTCCACGGCAGGCAAGGAGGCGTCGGGCACCGGCAACATGAAGTTCATGATGAACGGCGCACTGACCATTGGTACGCTGGACGGGGCTAATGTCGAAATCCGCGAGGAAGTCGGCGACGAAAATTTCTTTTTGTTTGGTCTGACGGCGGACGAAGTGGAGCACGTCAAACGCGCAGGCTACCGTCCGGGCGAATATGCGAATGCGAACGAAGAACTGCGCGAAGTGCTGGAGCTGATCGCCGGCGGCCACTTCTCGCGCGGTGACCGCGAGATGTTCCGTCCGCTAGTCGACAATCTGCTGCACGCGGACCCGTTTCTCGTCCTTGCCGATTACGCTGCTTACGTGGCGCGCCAGGAGGACGTCAGCGCGGCGTGGCAGGACTCGCGGCGCTGGACTCGCATGTCGATCCTGAACACCGCGTATGCGGGCAAGTTCTCGTCCGATCGCGCAATCCGTGAATACTGCGAGCAGATCTGGAAGATTCGTCCGGTGAAGATCGTCCTGGAACAACGACCTTGAAAGCGGTCGGGCCGTGCTTGCCCCGATGCCCCGCATCTCTTTGAAGTGATTTGTCATCGAAGCGTAGCATTGAGGTGAGACACTTTCGTTTGGTTGCAATCGAGCTGTGCGAGTTACGTAGCCGGATGCGCTGCGAGCCCCGATCGTTTGAATGCGCCTCCTCCCGGACGTCAAAACGTTCATTCTGGCTTTTCTCGCTTTCCGTATGGGAACGTGTCGCTTGTCATACACATCCAGCAGTGCCGAGCCGGTCGAACGCACTCTTCTCCTGACGTTGATCCGTGCACCGAAGGATGAGGCGTCCTTTAGCCCGGGATACCAGCGCGAATTGCGGCAGTTTTTTAGTCTTGCCCGCGCTGAAGGTGGCGAGATAAGCGCGCGAACCTTCTCGCTGACCCGCGCCGATGGATTAGTCGGCGAATTCGTCATTCCTTCTACTGCAACCACGGATTACGCGCTCAGAGCCGCGGCCAATGCGTGGTTGCTAGGCCGCGCTGGTCGGCGACTGCGCCTGACATGGGACGACCACGCTGTCGAAGGCGGCAGCCTTAGCGAACTTTTCTGCCTCTTGAGCTTGTCAATGGCGGTAGAGCCACAATCCGGATTCGTTCAAACCGCGGACGTCTAGAGCCGCCTACTGAAGCGGGATGGTAGCGATCAGGAGTCCCGCCTTCGCCAACGCTTGCGCTATATGCGGCACGCGCACTGTTCTCGATGAAACCAATCAGATCTGCGCTCTGCCGCCATCCACGAAGAGCTCGATGCCCGTGACGAAACTCGAGTCATCCGAAGCGAGAAACAGGGCAGCTTTGGCGACTTCGTCGGCTTCCCCCATGCGCCCCATCGGGATGGTGGATAAAATCCTCGCCATGGCGTCCTGAGGCTGCTCACCAATGATCGGGGTATCAATCGGGCCCGGGCTAAGGACGTTTGAACGGATGCGACGGTCCTTCAGCTCCACGGTCCATCCCCGCACGAAATTGCGGATGGCCGCCTTGGTCGCGCCGTATACCCAGAACGCAGGCGTCCCTTTGGTGCTCGCGACGGAGCCCGTGAGAATGATCGACGCGCCGTCATTCAAGAACGGCAGGGCCTTTTGGACGGTGAAGAGCACTCCCTTCACGTTGGTACTGAATAGTTTGTCGAAATGCGCTTCGGTGATATTGCCCAGGGCGGCGAACTCAGCGATGCCGGCGTTGGCGAAGACGATGTCGATTCTTCGCCCTGTCGCGTTGACGTTCTCATAGAGACGATCAAGATCGGCCAGATCGGCGACGTCTCCCCGGATGCCGGTCACATTGTCTCCGATGATCCTCACGGCTTCGTCGAGTTCCTTCTGGCGACGGCCGGTGATAAAGACGTAGGCGCCCTCCGCGACGAAGAGCTTTGCGGCGGCCAAGCCTATCCCCGACGAGCCACCTGTGATGACGGCCACCTTCCCCTGCAACTTACCCATAGCGACTACTCCTTAGATTGATAATTCCGATTGGCCGTGCCTCTGGACTGGCGCTCAGCTGCCAACTCAACATAACGACCTCCTCCTGGTTGCAGCGCGTCGAGGAAACCTCGTCCGCGCATCGCCTGACCCGCTTCGGTCAAGGCACGTCGATCACAGCGATGGAAAAGACACGCGTGGCATTCGTGAATATCCGCTTGTCATGCCGGTCACATCGTTAGGACAACTTTGCCAAACGGCCGGTCTTCGATCAGATGGCGCAGGGCTTCGCCTGCTTCGGCGAAGGAGAAGATCCGCTCGACGATCGGCTTGACGGATCCACCCACGACCAGCGGGATGATGTCCCGCCACGCCGTGGCGATCGTGGCCGGTGATTGAGCGAACAGCGAGAAGCCAGTCATCCGCGCGCGCTTCCAGATCAGGTCTGTCACATCGATCGTGGTTTTGCGTCCAGCCGAATAGCCCAGCGCGGTCAACACGCCGCCCTGAGCAAGGCTGCTCAGCGCCTCACTGGTGACGGTCCCGCCGATGCTTTCGATGACGATATCGACGCCCTTGCCGGCCGTTATCCGGCGAACACCGTCGGCGAGCCCTTCCGTCGTGAGGTCAATCACGTCTTCGAAGCCAAGCTCGCGTGCCCTGGCCGCTTTGGCTGCGCTGCCCGCCGTCGAAATCACTTTGCCGGCACCCTGCGCCCGCGCAAGCTGATAGGTTGCGTTCCCGACCGACCCGCCGATTCCAGGCGCGAGCACCGTCTTACCCGGCGCGAATCCGGCCTGCGTCAGCGTGATCTGCGCCGTCAGATACGCAACTGGAAGGCTGGCCGCGACGACATCCCCGATCGCGTCGGGCACCAACGCCAGATGTTCAGGCCTCACCAGCAGCCATTGCTGCCACGTGCCATTTTCACCAACGCCATAGGGTCCCGTGAACATCACGCGGCTTCCCGCCGCAAGCCCGGAGTCGCCTGCGTCCTCAATGACACCCACGCCCTCATTGCCGAGCACCAGCGGCGCCGTGGCTCGAGGATGTCCGCCCGACAGGATCGTGTACTCGAGCGGCGTGACACCGGCTGCTGTGACGCGGACAAGCACCCTGTCCATTGTTGGTTGTGGCTTGGGCAATTCGGATTGCCGCAACCCGTCATAGCCCGAAAAGGTTTCTGCCTCGATCACACGCATGGCCATCCTCATTTAAAGTTACAGACCTGTTCGTTACTTGAACGTTACAGACAAGTCTGTTACTTTGTCAATCGGAAAGTCGAAATGAGAGGAGCTTGCGAATATGAAGGCAGAAGCCCGACCCCGTCGGGGCGCCCCGCCCAAGGGCGAAGTGAGCGCGCGCGAGCGTATTCTTGCGACGGCAAGCGAGTTGTTCTACCGCGAAGGTATCCGCGCCATCGGTGTTGACACGGTCGTCGAGCAATCCGGCGTGTCGAAGACGAGCCTGTATCGCCTGTTTGGCTCCAAGGACGATTTGATCGCCGCTTTCGCCGCCGAAAAAGATCGGTCGTTCTGGGCGTGGTGGGATCGCATTGAGGCCCTGTACGCCGACGACCCGCGCGCGCTGCTGGAGGCGCTGCTGTCTGGAATAGTGAAGCGGATCGGAAGCCCCGCCTATCGAGGCTGTCCGTTCCTGAACCTGGTGACGGAGTTTCCTGACGACAACCACCCTGGCCGGGTCATCGCCCGGAACAACAAGGACGAAATGCGAGCCAGGCTCGCAACCATCGTTGCCGAGTTGGGCGTCAGCGACCCCGACCGTACCGCGTCGCAGATTGCGCTGCTCATCAACGGCGCGTATGTCACCGGCCTGATGGCAAAATCGGCTGATTTGAGGGGCTACCTCGTCGATGCCGCCATGAAATTGTTAGCTTAGTGGTTCGGCGAAGCACCTCGAAACAAGTGGCGCGCGGCCTCGCCGAGTCACGGTAAATACAGGCACGCGCACGAGTACGAACGCGGTCATTTGCTGGCATCAGTTCTTGCCTCGAGTGCGCAGACGACGGCTGCTATGTCGGACTGCCCGTGCCCCAACGCCTGCGTCTCATCGAACAGCGCGTAGCAGACATCCAGAAGCGGCGACGCGACCCTGGCTTCCCTCGCCGCTTCGGCAATCAATCGATTGACCTTCAGCACATTGGTGATCGACCCCTGGACATCGAAGTCACGCATCACCAGCTTGAGAATTTTCAAGCGTGAGATGTCGCTCGCCATCTGACCGGCGTCGACAATGGTGCGGAACTGCTGCATATCCAGACCATGCCGTTGCGCAAAATGAGCCGCTTCTGCCAGGCCGGTAACCGTGGTCATCAGAAACAGGTTCACCGAGAGCTTCATGAGAAGCGCGCTCGGAACCGGACCGCACACAATTGTCTGTTGGCACATTGGCTCGAGCAGAGGGCGGATGCTTTCGACGGCCGAGTCTTCGCCCGCCAGCATCGCCACGAGCCGGCCCGCTTCGGCGGGCTTGCGCGAACCCGAAACAGGCGCTTCGACGTAGCTGCCACCGGCGTCGCGAATGTCGGCTTCGAGTCCGCGCGAGTAGTCGGGTGAGGTCGTCCCCATGTTGACGATCGTGTGATGCGCGATGTTCGCACTGAACTCCGGCGTGCCGCGGCCGAGGACGTCGTCGATTGCGTCGCCGTCGGCCAGCATCAGGAATACCACTCGGGTCCGTTCAAAGATCTCGGCAGGATTCGTCGCGACGGTTGCGCCCGCCGCTCGCAAAGGCTCGCTTCTGTCAGCGGAGCGATTCCAGACAATGAGTTGCGTGCCGGCGCGGGCAAGATTGAGCGCCATGGGCTGTCCCATGACACCTAAGCCGATGAAGCCGATGTCCATATTCACTCCTGTCCCACGGCGGTTAAAGCTTGTGGCGATGCGCCCGGATACGTTGCCGCGCATTCCCGCTTTGGGCTATCAAGACGAAGCTTGATTCCGGCGCGGCACGACCATGTTCACGACATGTATCAGCACGGCCTCGTCGTCCTGGTTCAGCGTGGTCGTTCGGAGCTTGATCAGGCCCTGCTCCGGACGAGACTTCGACGGCCGGACCTCGATCACCTCGCACTCGACGCGCAATTCGTCACCGGGGCGCACTGGCCGGGGCCAGCGGCACTCGTCAAGGCCGGCGCCGATGAAGCCGCCAGCCGGGTTGAGTTCGGTCTCAATCATTAACCGCATCGTCACGGCGGCAGTGTGCCAGCCGCTGGCGGCCAGTCCGCCGAAAATCGAGCGCTGCGCCGCGGCCTCATCGAGGTGGAAAGGCTGCGGATCGAATTCGGCAGCGAACGCGAGGACCCGCTCCTTGTCGATGCGCAGCCGCCCTGAACCGAACGTCTGCCCCACTGCAAAATCTTCCAGATAGCGCTCACTCAACTGATTCATGATCCCGTCCCGGCTTTACGCAATGGCTTCCGGCCGGATGCCTTCCCCGCCGCCGATGCACTGTTGTCCAGGTCAGGCGCCCAGGGGCGATAGCCGCCATCGACATTGACGATGTCCCGGGACAGCCGTGGAAAGTTGCTTCTATCACCCGCATGCCTCTTTTCCACAAAGTGACTGACCTGTAAGTGCTTTAAATATTACGGACAGGTCTGTTACTTTGTCAAGCGAGAAATCGGAACAAGCGGAGCATGATTCCAGCGAGGCGTCCCGCCAAACTGTCAACGTTGCGCATATAAGGAGACCGCGCATAGCGGGGCTCCATGCCGCAATAGGGTGATCATGATTGTTGGCCGTGAGTGCCGGATACCATTGCTCGAACTTTGTCGCCGGTTCCGATGGAGCCGCTGTGGTCAAGCTGACCACGCCGGAGCAGATGACCCATCAGAACGCTGTTCTCGTTGTGTATCACCCGGATGGGACGTCACATGGTAGCGAGCAAGGTACGAAAGGCGAGACGGCGGATCATCAACTGATTGCCCGTGTGCCATGAGACGGGATGCGTGCAGCGGAAATTTTCAAGGTCGTTGTCGCCTCGACGATTGGAATCCACGCTGCTCCGCTCCACAACGTGACACTATCAGTTCAAGTGATGCGCTCAAAATCGATGTGTAATTCCCCCACCGAGCACCAGTTGTCGATTGGTCGATGAGGGATTTTCCAGGAACAGGACGGCATGCTGCCCGGCTCCGGCGAACTCCTGGACCACGCGCAAGTAAAGGTCTGTGCTTTTCGATAGAAAATAGTCCACATGCGCGTGCCAGATGCTCCACTTATATGATTCCATTTTCGAGTACGAATAACCCGCACCCACTCGGAGAGACGGATTAAGAAATTTGTTCGCGCCTACATCGTACGTTTCGATTGTTTCCGCCTTCGCCCTATCTGGCGGAGTGAGCCGCGTATTCGTATACGTGGCCATCAATCTCCAGGTCTGCCAGTCGTAGTACCCGCCAACAGCCAGGATTGATTCGTTCTGCAGCACCGTGGCTCCGGACGCGAACGTGGAGCCGTACAAAGAGCTGACGCCGAGCGTGTTGAAGGGGGTTGCCGTCACCCCGCGGACGTTGAGATACACGAGAGTTGCCTTGACCCGCTGGTTATCGTTGTAGTCGAGCTCGATACCCTGGCTATTGCCTGCGTTGGTGCCTCCGATGCCTGAATCACCAAAACTGAACATCAACGCGCCGCTAAAACCGCCATAGACGGGCGTTCGATATTTGACGGCGTTATTCAGGTACGTTCCCGCGCTGCGATCGAAATCACCGGGATGGACTCCCGAAACCGACATGTAGTACTCGGAAAAATAGGGAAGCAGATCGGCGACCAGATCATATTGGCGACCAAGACTCACCCGGCCAAAGGTTGCGTCCGCGAGTCCTACGTAGCTTTCCTTCGCGCTAGCGACCCCGTTTGCGGTTGCAATGGTTTGCGTATATCTGAAGAACGCCGACTCTCCGCCGCCAAGGTCTTCCTGTCCGCTCAACCCAAAAAATTGCGGAACATGCCGGCTCGCATATTCCACAAGGTCTTTTCCACCGCTATTGCTGTTGTATTCGATGCCTGCATCCAGTATGCCGAATAACGTGACACTCGACTGCGCAAACGCCACCGAGGCCCCGGACATCGCGAATGCCGCGACGGCTACCTGCGTAGTCGAAATCAGCTTTCCTTTCATTGCGTCTCCATTTTTTATTAGTTATACGAATTTAATTGACCAAGCTTGAGTAGGCCGGTCAGGTCCATGAATCAACCTGTCAAGACGTCAGTACACCGAGTACACGTTAATTTCGGTCGCCTACCCCGCCGTCAACGATGACGCAGACCAAGCGGAACTCGCCGGTTAAGGCGACCGCGCCCCCACAAGCAAGCAGCTACGCTGTCGTAGCGGGCGTTGCGAGTGCTCCGGGCCTCCTGCGTACGGCGACTCTGAGTCCCGCGATCGACAGCGCCGAAATCAACACGAGAACGCCCAGCGTGACGAAGAGACTTGGCAACGTCCAGCCGACCGCAAGCAGGAAACCGAACAGTGTTGGTCCCGCGATAGCTCCAAGACGCGCCACACCGATCGCCCACCCGATCCCGGTGGAGAGCACGGCCGTCGGATAGAGCGTCGCGACCAATGCCATCATGCCGGCGGATGTGCCACCAACGAGCGCCCCAGCCAGGAAATAACACACCATGAAACGTTCGTAGGAGCCTGCCGCAAAACCGATCGCCGCCACAGCAATCGCACCCCCGAACAATCCCAATCCAACTACCGAAAACCGATCGGCGCGGTCCATCGCCCAACCGATCAACGGCGCGCCGATCATCGCTCCGCCGCTGTTGACGGAAATCATCAGTGAAGCCCTGGCAATCGGAACGCCCGCCTCCCGCAGTACCGGCGCGGTCCAGGCGAGCAAGGTGATCAGCACCAGCCAGCAGCAGAAGAATGAAATCCAGATGCACAGGGTGATCGGCGCACGACCGTCACTGAAGAGATGCCTGACCGACTTGGTCGATAACCTTGCTTCACTCGACGTGTAACGGGTCGCGGGGCCAACGTCGAGATCGGGTGCGACGCGCGCAATGACGGACGCGATGCGCCGTGAAGCGGCGTTTGTGGCAACGAGGAATTGCAACGATTCCGGGATTATCCAGATCATGACCCCGGCGATTACCAGGGGAACAACGCCGCCGATGTAATAGACGAGCGCCCAGCCTTGCGATGGCAGGATGACCGACGAAAGCAGTCCGCCAACCACATTGCCCGCTGGAACCAGGACCCAAAGGATGGTCAGGATTCTTGCCTTGACGCGCAAGGGGGAGTATTCGGCGCACATCGCGACGAAGGCAGTCGACGCGCCGCCAAGGCCGAGTCCCGTGATAAAGCGCAATCCAAGCAGTTGGCGGTATGACTCCGCGAATGGCGTCAGAATCGAAAACAAGCCGAACGTGACGACCGAAACAACGAGAATCCGCTTGCGGCCGAGCCGATCCGCGAGCGGACCAGCCATGAAGGCGCCGAGCATGAAGCCGAACTGGGCTGCGGAAAAAACCGGTCCAAACGACTTGATGTCGAGCGAAAGAGATCGGGCGATGGCCGGCCCGGTGATGCCAATGATGACCGAATCGTAGCCGTCCATGAGCGCCGCAAGCGCGCACAGCAACAGGATGCCGACCTGATATTTTGAAAGGCGCCTTGCATTGATCAGTTCCGAGACGTTAACTGAACTGACAGTCATCTTGCTCTCCTGACAAGTGAGATCGGCAGCGGAGCCACGCGCTCGGTGTGCCGTATCGTGGGACATTCAGCAAGCGGGCTGTTCACGCAGGAGCCGAAAACGAAGGAACCGACATGCCGGTGATAGTCCACGCGTCCAGGCGTGACCGTGTAAGACAGTGTCTTGGATCTATGGGTGCACGTTCCCTGATCCGCAGTTGCGCCGGCAGAGCGGCAACCTGTTTGATCGTCAGACCGGGACCTGCATTCAGGCGGCATACTGGCGGCCTGATGGACCTTGTCCCGGGCTTGCCGGACTCGCGTGTCGTTCACTTCTGTCTCCATGTATTTTTTTACTCGCCTGTCGCTACCCTACCCTCGATCCTTTCCAAAGAAAGAGGCGCCAGGCGTCCATCGGGTCGGTCCGGAACGTCAAACGGCGACAATGACATTCGTCAGCTTGCCCAAGCCTTCGATTTCGCATGTGACGATATCGCCAGGCTCGAGCAGCCTGGGCGGATCCATTGCATATCCGACTCCTGAAGGCGTACCGGTCGCTATTATGTCGCCGGCCTCCAGGGTGAGTCCTTTCGACAACTCGGCGATAATCTTGGGCAGCTTGAAAATCATCTGGGACGTGGACGCCGATTGACGAGTTTCCCCGTTAACCGAAAGTGAAATGCGTAGATTCTCGGGGAAAGGAATCTCGTCCCTGGTTACGATCCACGGTCCCATTGGGCACGACGTGTCGAGCCCTTTTCCCTTGAACCACTGGTCATGCCGCCGCTGCAGATCGCGAGCCGTAATGTCGTTCACGATCGTATAGCCGAATACATGGTCGAGGGCATCGTCTTCGGATATATCGCGCCCTGTCTTTCCAATCACAACCGCCAATTCCACCTCGTAGTCGAGCTTCTGCGTGATCCGCTGGTCGTACCGGATCGGTTGATCCGGACCCGTCACCGTAGTAGGCGGCTTGCTGAACAATTGCACGAACTCCGGCAGCTTGACCTCCATATCGCGTGCCCGATAGCCCTCAGTGATGTGATCGACGTAGTTGCGGCCAACGCAGAAGATATTCTTGGCCGGCCGCGGAATCGGCGCGAGCAACGTGACTTCATCCATATCCTTCAGGACACCAGATAATTCGCCTGAGGTCGCCAGGCCAACCAGCCATTCGACTGCCGCCAGGCCGCGTTCACCAAGTCCGATAATGGCAAGCACCGTCTCGAAGTCGCGCATCGATACCGGTCCGGCTGGCGTTGTTCCAGTAGTCCGCATGGCAATTTCAAGCGCTTGCGGCAGAGGAAGAACCTTGCCATCGCCCATCAATACTCCCGGCACAGGTACCGCGCTCCCCACGTGCGTGCAGGTCACCAGTCTCATCAATACTCCTTGTTTCAGTTAGTCTTCGAAGGGCTGCGCAATGCAGCGATTACGCTGTACGCCAAGGCCCTCTACTTCAGTTTCGATTACGTCTCCGACCGCCAGGAACCGCCCCAACCCCTGACCAGTGCCGCTGGGCGTACCGGTCGCGAGGATATCGCCGGGATGCCATGACATCGATTTAGAGAAGAACGCGATTTGCTCCTCTGGTGTAAAGATCAGACCTGAGGTGTTCCCGTTTTGCATCGTTTCACCATTGACGCTAAGCGTGATGCGCAGATCAAGATGGTTCGCGACGAAGGCCCTTGGCACCAGGTAGGGTCCGGCGGGCGCGAATGTGTCGAAACTTTTCGCGCTGAACCAGTCGGAACGCAACGTCACCCTGTCCGGGCGCCACTGGTTGTCACGGCATGACACATCGTTAAATGTCATGAAGCCGGCAACGTGCTCCATTGCCCTCTCTTCCGTTATGCGTTTGCCTCCAGCGCCGATCACCACGGCCATCTCTGCTTCCCAATCGATTTTCGGATGGCCATCCGCAAGCAGGATATCGTCGTTCGCACCGGTCAGCGCGCTGGTCGCTTTCAAAAACGCATAGGGCCAGGTTTTCGCCTTTTCGCCCATGAAGTCCCCCGACAGATCAAGCGACTCGGAGCCAAAGCGGCTCTTGCGCATCTCGGTGACATGTTCGGCGTAATTTTGCGCGTGACATACAAGTTTGCCTGGATGCTTTATCGGAGGGAGAACGACAAACGTCTGCGCAGCAGCCGATATCCCCTGCGCCATATCCAGGCCTCGGCTGAGAAGGAATTCGCTGAATTCCTGTAGCCGTTCAAAATTGCGATCCCAGTCTTGCAGCAGTTCGTCGATGCTGCGACAAACGCCGAGAGATCGGCCGAAATCAGTGGGCCCGATGAGGGCCTCGGCGAGCGACAGACTGATTACGCGCTCACTCTGCGTCACGAGTCCGACGAAAGGTGGTCGTACGCTGTCCGAGAATAGACCGAGCTTAAAAGTGTTGGACGTCATACAGGTCTCGTCATTGGTCAATTGGTAGCAGGCGCTTCGCTCATCTGTGCCGTCCACGCCGCCACGACATCCGGAGAGTACGTCCAAGAACGCGGTTTCCAGTCGTCGTCGAGGTAGTCCATGTCGGCGTAGTACTCGCTCGCACCGCCCATAGGCGTATGGAAGTACCAGAAGTAGTTCGAGCCGAGCACATGCCGGCCCGGGCCGAACTGGGTTTTCCAGCCATTCTTGCGCATGCTGCGGCCCGCCGTGACAACCTCCTGGAAGTCTGCGACTTCGAATGACATGTGATGAAATCCGACCGGCCCGTCGCGCTTGAGCAAGAAAATGTTGTGATGATCGTGCGAGCCCGGGGCGCGCAGAAAGATGCCTTTGCCGGGATAGACATCGGACGGCCGGAATCCGAGGATATCCTGATAGAAAGACGTGGCGCGCTCGAGGTCAGTGACGAAAATGGCCACGTGCCCCATATGACGCACTGGCGGACGCACAGAAAACTCGATTGGCTGGTTGATCCGTACCGGGCGTCCGGGCAAGTTCACAATGGGATCGGCCGGACCCAATGCGCGCAGGCGGGACACCTGGAAGGACACCGTGAAGCCATTCGGATCCGTTGTCAGCACCGTGCCGTCATTGCGGCGCCTGACTTCGCAGAACCGGCGGAGTGAGCTCTCGATCTCCGCCAGCGCCGACGCATCGGCCACGGCCCAACCAATCTCTCGCAGATTGCAATCCACATTGACCGCAGACGCCATCGATTCGGTCTTGATTGCGGCAACCGCCACTTCAGCCCCTTCTTGCGTGCGGAACAGTCCATGGGAATCGCTGCTTTCCAGGCACTCGAGGTTCCAGTCAACCAAGAAGCGGATTGCGGCGGGAACGTCGCTCACGCAAAACGTCAACCTCTGCAGACCAAGTATGTTCAACGCGCACCCCTTGTTCGTCGATCCGTGCGATATGTCACGTGACGCGATTTTTATTCCTTTCGAAAGGAATTGTCAATGAAGTGACCTACTGGCGTTTTCCACTACATATACTCGAAGCGACGTACCTGTTTTGCCTACAATAGAGGGATAGGCAGCCATATACCTGTTACAGAGGAAAGCGCCGGCCGGAAACGACGCTAGAGCGCAACGTGATTTGATATTCACTTAACAAAGATTTTTTCACGAGGGAACGACACATGCCGCCTAAAGCGAAGGAAGCCGTTTCAGGCATCCAGAGAAGACACAAGGGACGACCCAGCGAGAATGCAACAGTTGGTAAAGAGGCACTGATCCTGGCAAGCGTTGAATTACTCCGCACCCGCTTGCCCGGCGCACTGACGATCGCCGAGGTGGCCAAGCAGGCAAAAGTCGATCCGGGGCTCGTGCGATATTATTTTGGCGATCTCAAAGGCCTGCTGACGGCAACCGTGTCTTACATGATGGCCGAGCGCCAGGAAACCATGCGCGAGCTCCTGGCACAGCGCGGCTCCGCGGAAGAACGCCTGAGGGAACGGGTCCTCAAGTCGCTCCAGCTGCAGCAACGCGATCCTAATTTCCACCGGCTAGTGCTCGAGCAACTATTTACGGCAGATACCCCGGATGCACAGGATGCCCTCGAAAAAACCGCTTCACGAGGTCTTTCGCTGACACTCAGCCTCCTTCATGCTGGAGAAACGAGCGGTGAGATGCGCAAGGTCGACCCGCGCTTCCTGACGGTCGCGCTCGTCGGCATGTTCGAGTTCTTCGTATCCGCCCAGCCACTGGTCGAGGCCCTCTGTGGAAGGCACGTCGATGGCGAGCTCACCCGCGACTACGCGGATTTCATTGTGGATATCGTCTTGAATGGCCTGAGCGTGCGTAGCCCGATGCCCGACGCTGCCCCGCAATAAACATCGCTCGTACAGAACAACCCTGATTGGAACGGCTTGCATTTATTCTTTTTAGAAGGAATAATTGGTCAACAAACAGCCAGCGCCAACAGGGGACACCATGCTCGTGAAGAAAGTATTGATCGTCGGCGGCGGCATAGGCGGCCTGACTGCCGCCACCGCTTTTGCCCGCCGCGGTATTGCCGTCGAAGTTGTCGAGATCAAGCCGGCTCATGTCCTGCACGGCGTAGGGATCATTCAGCCGGGCAACGCACTACGTGCGCTTCGCTCGCTTGATCTACTTGATCCGTGTCTGGAAGCGGGGTTTCAGGTCGACGACTACGTGTATTTCGATGCGGCTGGGTCGGAGCTTGCCCGGATCCGCATGAAGCGCATCGCCGACGAGGCGCTGCCTGCCGTGAACTTCCTTCCGCGGCCAACACTGCATCGAATTCTCGAACAGTCCGCGCTTCGACACGGGGCGACCATTCGCATGGGAGTAAGCGTGCGAGACTTCGTCGACGATGGGGAAAAGATTGACGTGAATTTCAGCGATGGAACCGTGGGCACTTACGACATCGTCGTGGGCGCTGACGGCATACGGTCGACGCTCCGTGGGCGGCTGTTCGGAACGGCGGTTGAACCCCGCTATACCGGTCACGCTGTCTGGCGCGTGACCCTGCCCCGCCCCCGGGACCTTGATTTCCAGGGCATTCACTATGGAATAGGCGCCAAAGCCGGTCTCGTCCCGCTCAGTGCCGAGTCCATGTATCTCCTGCTGGTGACGAATGAGCCGGCCGAAACCTGGTTCGAGCGAGGTGAGCTCGTCACGGCGCTAAAAGATCGGCTCGCGCAATTCACCTGCTCGTGGATCTCGCCACTCAGGGAGCAGCTGGATGCTCGATCGGAAGTGGTCTACGTGAAGATCGAGGAGGTCGCTCTTCCGGCGCCTTGGCATAGTGGCCGTATTGTGCTCCTGGGCGACGCTGCGCACGCTTCCAGCCCGCACATTGCACAAGGCGCGACCATGGCCATAGAGGACGCCTGTGTGTTGGCTGAAGAAGCAGCACATGCGGACAGCGTACCCGCCATGTTCGAGCGATACATGAAACGACGTTACGCTCGCTGCAAGTTCGTGCAGGATTACTCAAGAAAGATAGGCGAGCAAGGGCAACTCGATGAACCGGCTGCTTGCCAGGCACGCAATGACAGGATTCGCGCGGAGTTTGCCCACGGCTCAACCGACGGACGTCCTCATGAGGCGCTTCTCGCCGAGCCAATCTGACACTTACTCGATCCATACATCATCATGAGTGCCTTCCCCATATCTGTAATTGTCTTCCCCGGTTCGCAGAATCTGCCGTTGTATATGGGTATCAGACGCGGTTTTTTTCGTCGCCGTGGAATCGATGTTCAGTTGTGCTTTACGGTTACCTCGCTGCAACTCCGGGATGGCCTGGCGAATGGACAATCCTCACTTGCTCATACGGCGGTCGATAACGCCGTCGCCATGAAGCTGGTTGCCGCGCACGATGTCGTAGTCGTGATGGGCGGCGACAGCGGGATGAACGAGCTTTTTGTCCAGTCTGATATTTCAGCCATGGAGGCGTTGCGGGGGCGCAGGTTACTCGTGGACGCGCCGGACACAGCCTATGCGCTGCAGGCAAGGACCATGCTGCGCGCGGCCGGCCTGATCGCCGGAGTGGACTATGACGTGGTTCCGGTGGGCGCCACCTACAAGCGGCTTTCGGCCATGCTCGACGATCCGGCATGTTGTGCCGCAGCGATCCTCAACCCGCCATTTTCGGTCCAGGCTCGCGATGAAGGCCTCCGTAGTCTTGGTCTGGCCACGGATCATCTGGGCCCTTATCAGGCGACTGCGGCTTTCGCCATGCGCCCATGGATAAGCGAGCATGAAGAGATCCTCGTACAGTATCTCTGCGCTTACGTCGAGGCGCTGCGATACGTACTGGACGAACAGAATGCGGCCGAGTCGATTGAAATTCTTATGGAGGAGCTTCGGCTGTCGGACTCGGTCGCCGCTAGAACCTACCAACTGCTCACATCGCCCGGCATTGGCCTCGACCAGGATGCGCACCTCAATGCGCAAGGTTTCGAAAACGTTCTAAACATTCGTTCGCAATGCGAAGGAATGACAACAACGACTGCAGCACCTTCGAGTGACTATATAAACCTCACCTATCATGCGCTTGCACTCGCAAGCCTGATTACATCGGAAAAGCCATGACACTATCAGTGCGCCGCATCGTGACCGGTCACAACGCAAACGGCAAGGCTGTGGTTGCCATAGATGAACTTGTCACCCATGGCACATCCCTGCGTGAGGGTGCGCAGGGTGCCGTAATCTGGTCGACAGAGGGATTCCCGGTTGATAACAACGAAGATTTCGATGGTTCCCGGCGTAAAGTTGGCACCAGTCATTCAAACGGTTCTGTGTTTCGCGTGATCGAATTTTCCCCCGGTGTCAAACCGCGGAATCATCGTACGGATTCGATCGACTATGCGGTGGTGTTGTCGGGCGAGATCGACATGGACCTGGACGGCGTGGAGGTCCATCTGATGGCGGGGGATGTACTGGTTCAACGCGGTACGATCCACAACTGGTTCAATCGCGGGACCGAGCCGTGCGTGATCGCGTTCGTATTGATCGATGCAAAGCCGTATGACTCCCACGGGCGTACCTTGGATGCTATTGGCTGATACCACACGCGAAAAAACTTGATATTGAGTTCAGCCTTTGCGATCCGGGGTATTAACAGCGATCCCTCAGACTCGGACAGATCCTGCTATAGCTGACGGACGCTGGCTGGTGCGTTCGCAGTCTGGCTTATATGGATGCAAAGGCATGAGCACCTCCCCTACGTAAAGAATATTCGGTGGATCGTATGATTCGCGTCAGACTGACACAGAAGAAAGCCGTTGCGCAAGACATCGCGGCGTTTGAACTCATGGCTGTCGACAACTCGCCGCTGCCGGCGTTCTCGGCGGGTGCGCATATCGATGTGCATCTTCGTAACGGGTTGGTGCGCCAATACTCTCTTTGCAACAACCCCGAAGATCGGCTGCGCTACGTACTGGGCGTTCTGCTGGTCCCGAATTCCCGCGGTGGTTCAAATGGGATGCACCTGCTCGATGAGGGCGATACGCTTGAAATAAGCGAGCCACGCAACCATTTCCCCATGGCCCCGGACGCCAAACGCTCGATTCTCGTTGCAGGTGGGATTGGGCTGACTCCGCTGCTCAGCATGGCAGAGAGCCTGGCAAAAACGTCTTCCTCATTCGTGCTGCACTATCGCGCGCGCAATGGTAATCGGGTCGCGTTCCGGGATCGCCTCGCCCTGCATGACCTGGCGCCGCATGTACGTCTGCACCTTGATTCAGACTATACAGAACGGGCATTTGAAGCGAAAACGTTGTTTGAGGAAGAAATCAAAACGGGGACGCACGTCTATGTCTGCGGTCCTGGCGGTTTCATCGAGATGGTATTGGCTGCTGCACGGGAGGCTGGGTTTCCGGAGGCGCAAGTGCACCGGGAATATTTTAGTGCGGAAATACGCGAGGCTATTGTTCAGGACGCGCCATTCACGATCCGTATCGCGAGTACGGGTGAAGATATCGAAGTGGGTGTGAAGCAGCGTGTGATCGATGCGCTGACCGCCCGAGGTGTTGTCATCCCTGTCTCGTGTGAGCAGGGTTTTTGCGGGACCTGCCTGACACGTGTTATCGATGGTATCCCGGACCATCGGGACACGTACTTGACAGATATGGAGCGAGCCGGAAACGACAAGTTCACACCATGCTGTTCGCGTGCAAAAAGCCCTTTACTGGTATTGGATTTATGAGCGGGCATTCTGCGAAGGGCATGATGCGACTCAATGCTTGGCTTCAGCTTTTATCGAGTACCACGCTGGTGTAGATTGACAATCGCTTGAGTTGTGGCAGTTCGACTTCGAGTCGGCGCCCACCATATTTCCGGATTTGGCCGTTGATGTGGACCCCACCGTCTGGATATGGAAGGGTCGTTGTCAGTGCCCCACTCCGGCGGCGTAGTCCATGCGTCCCGCACGTCAAGCCACCTCACTCGCTTCCGTTCAGGGTCTTCGCCCGCTCGTCCTCGATCAGCTTGTCAAGCACTCGACGCGCCCGCACTGCTCCTGCGTCTCCGGGAAGAAACACCGGCTTCAGAGACCAAAAATCCGCATCGCCCATCATCACTTGTTGAGCCTCCAGCATGGGTAAGTCTTCTTCTTCGAACGGGCGCTTGAGGCTTTCTATGTGTTGCTCCGCCAGCGCGGCTCCCGCGTCTCCCATTGTTTTCGGATAAGAGTTCGAGAACCAATAGTGCGTCGTCTTGCTGGTCTCCGGTGTAAAGTGATGCGACATCACGCGGCCAATTCGATCGCCAGTCGATCGCCCGCTTGGCACCGCGCCAACATAAAGCGCCATGTTCGCCGGTGCATCCCATCGCACGTCGATCCAGCGATCGACCGGCGTACCCGGTTCAATGTTATTGACGGCATAGAGGAAATCCGAGAGTTTCTCGTTTCTTACCAAGCGTTTTGAGTAGATGGTATTCAATTCTTGAGTGACCTCGACCTCCGCGCTCGAAACGCTGTCAGAACCCAGTGTGCCAGGATGAAGATACTGGATATGGCTTAGATCCATGATGTTGTCGGTTTCGAGGACATAGTTGGCTCGTGCATGCAGGTATCGCTTGCCAACGAAGAACAGCGCAGGGTCATTGAACGAAAAATCGGGGATCGCACCAGCATCTGCCAGCTCCGGCTCGCCCATCCAGATCCAGATCGCGCTATATCTTTCCACCACTGGGTAGCTTCTTACAGTCGCCATTTTGGGTACGAAGCCATTTCCGTGCGGATTGTGAACACACTGCCCCTTCCCGTTGAAGCGCAGCCCGTGGTAGGCACACTCAATCGCATCGCCAATCTTCACGCCTTTGTCCAAGGGGGCGAAGCGATGTGGGCAACGGTTTGAAATCGCCTGGACAAATCCTTCGGTATTCCTGAAGAACAGGATGGATTCGTCAAGAAGCGTCCGCTGAAGCGTGCCGTCACTTCCGAGTTCCGTGTCCCATGCTGCGACATACCAGGCATGTTTAAGATAAGCCATTACAACCTCCTGTGTCCGCGCTATCGCATTCATCGACGTTAGTTGAGCGGTTCAACAATATTCCGGCACTCACCGGACGATGTACGGTTTACCCTCTCGGACGCACACATCCAAAGCAATGTCTCGTATGACTGAAGTCGATATGTGATCCCGGAACCCAACACAATTTGCCCGTTATTGAAGGACCGTATGTCCCAAACTGCGCGGCACGTTGACCAGGACGCGCAAACGCCTTTACGCCGGCAAACGACTGCCTTTTTCGACGGGGAATAGTCGAGAGGAATATGAACGACGTTCCATTCGCAGGCGCTCAACGTTGACCGGGAATACGTCACGAATTTATATTCCTTTTAACAGGAATTGTCAATGAAGTGGGTGTTCAGGGCGTTTTCGGACCTGCGGGATACTATCGACTAGGCTGGCTCACACGCTCGCCCTTCCATCTTCAATCTTCACGGCCGTTGAGCTCAGGCGACTCGCCAGGCGAGCGCACGACGTTCTTCGACAGACGTCGTCTCATGAATGAGCCAAACAGATTGTCCGCGATAGAGCGAAACTCATCGAGTGCCCGAACGTGTATCGACGGATAGGCGGCATGAACCATGTCCGCAAGAGCGCGGCCAAACCCTAACTCGAGCATCCTGTCCGCTCCCTGCTCGACTAATGAAGCGAGCGGACCCTCCTTTCGATACGGCCGCAAGTTGGACTGCCGTCGGCCGCGTTACTGCTGGGCGTGCTTTGCTGCGTCTTCGATTACAGCCGCCACTTCCTTCGGACGCGATTCGTAGACCGAGTGGCTTGCACCGGCCAGCACCGTAGTACGGCTATGAGCACGCTGATAGTAGAAGCGTTCGAGATCCGGATTGATGATCTTGTCGTCAGCGGCAACGATGCCCCAGCTCGGTTTGGTGGTCCATGCCGCGACAGTCATCGGTGCCGAGAAGACCTTCGCTGCCGTCAGGATCTGCGACTGCGCTTCGAACTGGGCTTGCCTGAGCGGCAGATCAGCAGCGAAGTCCTTCGGGAAGTCGGCCGGAGTCAGGTACGTATAGCTGTCATCGGTCTTCTTGATCGCGCCTGGCTGCTTCGAGGTGTCGCTTGGCATTTTTTTGCCCATATCGCTCTCGTCCTCGCCGACCGCCGGCGCATGCGCAGCCACATACACCAGACCGGCCACCTTTGGATCGACACCTGCTTCGGTGATGATCGAGCCGCCGTAGCTGTGTGCGACGAGAATGGTCGGGCCATCCTGCAGGTCGATCACGCGTTTTGTGGCGGCGACGTCGTCGTCCAGGGAGGTCAGCGGTTCCTGCACCATGGTGACGTGGTAACCGTCCTTGACAAGGATTTCATAGACCGGCTTCCAGCCTGAGCCATCCACCCACGCGCCGTGTACCAAAACGATGTTCCTGATCAGCGCGGTGGCGGGCTGGGCGTCCTGGGCCATGGCGCAGGTTGAGACAGACAGGCAAGCGGACAAGGCAAGAACCGATGCTGCGATAGGCAAGATCTTCACGGCGAAACTCCATCTATAAAGGGGGACTTAACTAGCGAAGAACACGTTGCAAAAGCTGATCAGGTCCGACGCAACTTGAGCGCATCGCCGTACGGGATGCCGATGTCGCGTCCGATTCAGCGCTACCGTTCTGCGCGACACCGCCGACGGCCTGGTTGGTCAATTTCTGATCGTCACGCGCAGCATTTACAGGGTATTTATATGGAATCCTAATTTAACAACCGAGAAGATTGAAATAGCCGAAACGGATCTTACGCAACCAGATACTTGTCGAGTGCCTGGAGCAGCGGACCCGGCACCTCTTCCGGAATCAAGTGACCGCTCGGAAGTGCATAGCCAGTCACGTTTTCTGTCAAACAAGCTGATAAACAAACATAGGAAGCACGTGTTACCGCATTGAATGCCTCTATAAAATCGTCGACGCCCGTTGCGGATCGTTACGAACCCGTCGGGCTTCGCATCAGGAAGGACGCCAGAGGTTGTTTGTATTCCGGTCACCGCCGATCCATCTTTCGAGGTCGCGGTGAGCTGACGAAGCCCGTTCAGCATAGATGCTTGCGGAATCTTCGTGGTCCACTGTGAACTCGAGGACCAGGCCGTTTGGGTCCTTGATATAAAGCGAATGACAGAATCCGTGCTCCATCATAAAAGGCTTCAGGCCACCCGCTAGCAGACGGTTCTTGATTTCTTTCTGTGTCGACGGCTCGACTAATAGCGAAATATGCACGAAGAGTGACTGTTCCTTCGCCTTCCATGCTTGCTGTTTTTCCGGATTTGAGAAGTTGAAAAATGCCAGAAAGCTGCCATCTCCCAATGCGTAAAATGCGTGACCCAGGTCGACCTCTTCACCGTCAATCCGCTCTCGCTCTATCCACATTGCCTTCAGCGGCAGGCCGAGAACATCCTCATAGAATTTGCGGTTTTCCTCATGATCGTCGGTGGTATACGCATGATGATGCAAACGAAGCGGCAGTGTCCTGAGTTGAGACATGGTAGAGGGTTCTCTCTGTGTGCCAATGAAATCGAGCAGTGGTCGAATGGTCCGCGCGTTTGACGTCTTGCGAAAAGCGCAGGACAGGGAAATCAGATCTGCGCGCGTCCGCCATCGACAAACAGTTCGATGCCGGTAATGTAGCTGGCGTCGTCCGAGGCCAGGAAGGACACGGCTTTTGCAACCTCGTCCGCCTCTCCCACCCGGCCGAGTGGAGTGGTTTCGGCGACCTCCAGGCTGTATGCCTCGATCTGCTCGTCACTCATCTTGAGTTCGGTTTTATAGGCTGGCGTGACGATGACGCCCGGCGAAACCACGTTGACGCGGATATCGCGTCCTTTGAGATCGGATGCCCAGCTACGGGCGAATGACCGCAAAGCCGCCTTCGTTGCCGCGTAGACGCCGAACGCGGGAATGCCCTGTATGGACGCTATGGATCCTGTTATCACAATGGCGCTTCCGGCCGGCATCATCGGCAGCACGCCCTGTACCGTCAGCAACGTGCCCTTCATGTTGATGCCGACGTATTTGTCGAATTGCGCTTCTGTGATGCCACCAAGCGGTGCGAACTCTCCACCGCCTGCATTCGCGAACAGGATGTCGATCTTTTTGTGGGCCGACGACACGCATGCAATGATCTTTTCGACGTCCGCCGCCGAGGAATTATCGGCGCGAATTGCCTGCGCGCCGTGCCCGATCTCATCTACGGCGGCGTCCAGCGCTTCCTGACGCCGGCCGGTAATGAATACGGTTGCACCTTCAAGCGCGAGGCGTTTGGCGGTGGCAAGGCCGATACCGGTGCTGCCCCCTGTCACCAGGGCAACTTTCCCTGCGTGTTTCGTGGAATGAATGTTGATGTAAGGGGAAGGGGTCATTTTCAGGTGCCTCGTCAAAGTCGTTGATCACAGGTTGAAGACTAATGAATACAGGGAGATCATAAAAGGCGCTTCGATGGATTCTTTATTCACAGGTGTGCATAATGGCGCGCAATGGACGCTAGAGTTGAGCATCCACGCAGCGTCGAAGCGAGTTTGGCGGTGGTCGTTGCGAATCATTTCTGAGGTGGGCTATGGATCATCTGCAGGCTATCCGGATCTTTGCGCGAGTAGTTGAAACGGGTGGCTTCGGACGAGCGGCGCTTTCACTGGATATGCCGAATGCGACCGTCAGCAAGTGGATAAAGTCGCTCGAAGCACACCTCGGCGTGCAGTTACTGGAACGAAACACAAGAAGCGTCAGCGTAACGACCGATGGAGCCGCTTACTATGAGCGCACCCGTCACTTGCTCATGGAGCTTGACGACATAGAAGCGACGCTGGGTCGCTCCCAGGGGAGCCCTCGAGGCACCCTCAGAATCGATGCGGGTGGGTCGACTGCAAGCGGCATCATCATTCCGAATTTGCCTGGCTTTTGTGCACGCTTTCCCGACATTCAGGTTCGGCTCGGCGTCACCGACCGCACGATAGACCTCATTGCGGAGAACATCGACTGTGGGATTCGAAGCTCTGCTGACGATCCCGCCCTTGTAACGCGTCAGATCGGCGCTCTAGCGTGGACGACATGCGCGAGTTCCGACTATCTGGCCAAACACGGCGTACCGGAACATCCGCGAGAGATCCTTGAGAAGAACATGCCGGTCGTCGGATACTTTTCTGCGAGAACGGGCCTCGTGCAGCCGCTTCAGTTCCGTCGAGGTGACGAAAGAATCACGTTGGAACGTCCGCGCAACGACGTACTCGTCAGTGAAAGCAATGCTCATCTTGCAACTGCGCTGAGCGGTCTGGGCATCGTTCATACAATGGATTTCATGGTGCGTCCGTTCATCGAAAAAGGGCAACTCGTGCCTATTCTTGTGGACTGGCGTCCCGATCCGCACGCTGTCTATATAGCGTATCCGCCCAGCCGAAGGTATAGCACCAAGGTCAGGGTATTCGTCGACTGGGTGACGACGATCTTTAGCGCTATCTAGCGTACGAGACTCTGGAACACGATAAGTTGTGCTTTGCATTCGTCGTGAAAAATTAGCCCTGCTCACTCGCGATCAGTCGCTCCGTTGAGATTTACATAGCCGTCTCAGTCAGTCGCTGATGTTCACTTATGATTCGTGGCGGAACGGAGCCCTCGAGAACGAGACCGCCGGATTCGCGTGTCACACTGTTACTCGCTTATTCCATCAGCGCTGCGTTGCCCAAGTTGCGTTGACGACAATTCCATCGTTTCCCAGTGCTGTGTCCACCGCCGTAGCACCGGTGTCGGCATTCAACATAAATTCCGCCACCAGACCATCTGCGGGAGCTAAATCACTTAAGTACAGGTTTGAGATTTCAGTCGCGTTCAAAGCCCTGTTCCACAGCCTGACGCGAGTGAGGCCGCCCTCAAGGAAACCGCTCAGATCCTTGGTTCCGAGTCGCAGGGGCGCCGACCCCGCTTCGGGTTCAATCACGAGTTGCACATTCTCGTTGGGTGGTGCTTGGTAGTGAATTTCACAAGACCCCTGGGCGGGGCCGCGATAGGTGTCGCAGCGCACGTACTGCCCGTCTTGGTAGAAGAAGGTTCGCGAGTCATCGGCGACACCAACAACCTGCATCCATCGCCCCCTGTGAATGGGGACTTGTACATAACTGCCTACACCGAGGCCGCCTTGAGCGTTGAAAACATAGAAGCTGATCCGGTTCGGTCTGGAAGGGCTGTCCAGCGGATCATCATGGTTATACATGCGCAACGTCCACTCCTGATTCCCGGAAGCACCGGACAAGTCACCCTTGCCAAGCCAGTTGATGTAGTCGGTGCCGTCTTCTACTGCGGGAAAGTTCAGCGTATCGGGTCTCAACCAGGCGGCGACGGTGAGTTCACCCGTTGTGCTGATGCTGTATGCAATGCTACCTGGGATCTCTACGTATTGGTCGCGGCCGCCGAGGGCGAGATAGACATCTCCTGTTTTGGGAGCTGCGCTGGCGTTCATGTTGGACTCCGAAAGGTCTACGCAATAGCGAGCGAACCCCGGGTAAGTGCCGTCGAATCAACGTTACTATTTTTTTGGAGGTAGCAGTTGCGTTGTGGCTCGAAGACGCTGGTTCAATTGCGTGGCCACAGATAGCAATACGTTTGGCTGCCCTCGAGGTTAGGACCAGTGGTCCCATCTGCGGCAATTTCCTTGACCCATCCATTTGGGTCGGCAGGCGTCGGCGTGTCGCCGCAGTCGGTGTGAACCCAATGAATTCCGCCTGTGAATGGGATACCGCAAACCTCAATCTTGTCGCCTACCTGAATAGAGTTCAACGGGGAGGGAACGACAGTCATATTGCTTTGATACCCGGACGCAAAAACGTTGTCCATTGCAACATCGTACGTCTTTGAGTCGTCACCGCTCTTCAGCACCAGATGCGTATGCGATAGTTCAACGCCCTTGAGGAAGGTGCCGTGCTTGAATCTGGGTGGGGAGAATACATTGCCAACGAGCAAGCTTCCTCCGGCTGCGGTGCAATCCTGCCCTTCATCGGCCAACGCACCCGTTAAGAATGAAAACAGCATAGTCCAAAAGACAACGTGAAGCCGAAGCCCTCTTAGTTCGCGGAAACTGTCCCGACAGGACGATAGCTGCATGGTTTGTTCTCTGTGGTTACCTGTGGCTTGATCGGACTGGCCACATCGCATTCGTCGCTGCTAAAAAGGCACTTCAGACGTTGTGTCCGATTGCCAGCCGCCATTGTGAAAACGCTCGCTCAATACGTCGACGCCGATACGACGCGCCAAAGCTATTGTGAAATAAACGCGGTCCGTCTTTCCCGAGCGAGGTCAGTATTCGCAGACTAGGTGCTCACGAGAGAACTGCAAGACGCAATTGATCGGGATTTATACCAAGGTGGTTCTCCGACTCGACGGTAGCTCGCCCCCTCACCCCGTAGACCATAACGAGGGCCGGCTGGTCCTTACGGTCTATCGAGCCGCGACAATCGACAATATAGGATTCCGTAAGGATATCCATAAACACCATTACGATTTCAACCTAAGCCGTCGATCACTGGTTTAACGATAGCGCGATCAGCGGTTCACATCATCATGAACGCGCTGGTGCTTTAGTACTCGCCTACTACTCCCTGACAATTCGCGCGGTCTGTCCATCGAATGAAAGCGTAAGAAAGTCGATGAAAAAAGGGGCGACAACCCGGATGTGTTCCCCTTACCCGCCGGAGAAATTCATGACGCGCTCACAGAAAATCATGGTCATTCGTCACGGCGAAAAGCCGGCGGGGACAACGCCGCCGTGCGGTGTGACGACTGAGGGTGAGCAGGATGCGCAATCGTTGCTGGTTGCCGGGTGGACGCGTGCCGGTGCGTTAGCCGTTCTTTTCGCGCCTGCCCGAGGGCCATGACAAAACCCCGGCCTCGCAGTTCCAGCACCGTCTCCGGGATTTCCCTCCTATACATTCGCGAGCAGACGGTATTAAATAAATCACGTTGATTTAATAAATATTCAGCAGATTTGTAGGAGGAGACCCGTGAGAAGCCCCCACATTGGACGTGGCAGCAATTCGGCAAACTTGCGCCTCTATCACGAGCGGCTTTTGCTACAGGCTCTGCGTCGCTCGCAACCCACTGCCAAAGCGGATCTCGCGCGCCAGGCCAACCTGACCGGCACGGCGGTCGGGAGCATCATTGCGTCGCTGGACGAGGCCGGTCTTATTGAACACATTGGCCGTCGGCTCGAAGGCCAGCGCGGTCAGCCCGCTTCGCTGATCCGGCTGAACCCGCGCGGCGCGTTTGGTATTGGCGTGAGAATCGACCGGACCAGCATCGAAACGGTGCTTGTGAATTTTTCTGGCGAGGTCCTGGCGCGCAGCACCCTCGACCGGGTTCTCCCCCACCCCGACGAAGTCCTGACAATCCTTCAGCGCGACATCCAGAACATGCTTGCATTGCTCAACCCGGGCGAGCGCGAGCGGCTGACAGGGATCGGTCTCGCGCAGCCGTTTCACCTGGGAAGTTGGGCACGCGAACTTGGGCTGTCGGCTGAACGCTTCCGGGCATGGGACGAGATCGATTTCTCGGCCGAGTTAAGCAAGCTGATGCATCTTCCGGTGTTCGCCGAAAACGATGGCAACGCGGCCGCTATCGCTGAACTGTTTTACGGTGTCGGACGCCAGTGTCACGACTTCGTCTATCTCTTCCTTGGCTCGGCCATTGGCGGGGGCATCGCGATCGATGGCGATTGCCTGCGCGGCGGCACGGGCAACGCGGGGGATATCGGCATCATGCCGGTGCCCCCAAGCCGCCTCGCCTCCGCCCCGCTCCCCGCCGGGCAATGGGACATCCTGCTGTCGCGCGCGTCGCTGAATGCGCTTGCTCGCCATCTGCGATACAGCGGCGAGTCAATCCAGAATCGCTTCGATCTCAGCACCTGCATCGAGCGCAATCTGCCTGCGGTGGACGAGTGGATCGACGATTGCGTGGAGGCGCTCGCCCCGGCGCTGCACGCAACGCTGTGCGTGGTGGACGTGCCGACAATCGTGCTCGACGCGGATGTCGACAGCGGACTCCTCGATACGTTGCTCGAAAGATTACAGGCCGCGATGACGGCCACGGCGCCGGAAGCCCGCAGCGTCCCGGCACTGCTTCGGGGATCGTTTGGATCGGATGCGGGCGCCATCGGTGCGGCCACGCTGCCCATGTTCTTCAACTTTTCGCCCAACGCCGGGTTGCTCCAGAGCGCCAGCGCGAAATCGAAAGAGGTCAATCATGCCCATGTCTGAATCAAGGCCCCCCATCCTCGCGATGCAGGGAATCAGTAAAACCTTCCCCGGCGTGCGCGCGCTCGACAACGTGTCGCTGACCGTCTATCCGGGCGAAGTGCACTCGCTGATGGGCGAAAACGGCGCCGGTAAATCCACCTTGATGAAGGTGCTCTCGGGCGCCTACCAGGCGGACCCCGGCGGCGAAATCCTGGTCGATGGAAAGGTCACGACCATCGACGGCCCGCTCGCGGCGAAAGCAATCGGCGTCGCCGTGATCTATCAGGAACTGAGCCTCGCGCCTAATCTTTCCGTTGCCGAGAACATCCATGCCGGCCGTGAATTGCGCAAAGGCGGCCGCTTCGGGCTGGTGGACCGCGCAGGCATGGAGCGCGGCTGCGAGGACGTGCTCAAGCGGCTGGGCGCGAGCTTCCGGCCGCAGACGCTGGTGGGCGATCTGTCTATAGCAGAGCAACAACTGGTTGAAATCGCGCGGGCGGTTCATGCCAATGCGCGCATCCTCGTGATGGATGAGCCGACCACGCCGCTGTCATCGCGTGAAACCGACCGGCTGTTCGAGTTGATCCGGACATTGCGTGCCGAGGGGCTGGCGATCATCTACATCAGCCACCGGATGGCCGAGATCTATGAATTGTCGGATCGCGTCTCCGTGCTGCGCGATGGCGCCTACGTCGGCACGCTCGATCGCGCCGATCTGTCGGCCGAAAGCCTCGTCAAGATGATGGTCGGCCGGGACATTTCCGGTTTCTATAAAAAGCAGCATGCGCCCTACGATCCGGGCAAGGTCGTGCTGTCGGTCCGCGACGTCGCCGATGGCCGCCGCGTCAAAGGCTGCAGTCTTGAACTTCACGCCGGCGAAGTGCTTGGCATTGCAGGGCTGGTCGGCGCGGGCCGCACCGAACTGGCCCGGCTGATCTTCGGCGCTGAGCCGCGTATCCGTGGCGAGATTACCGTCGATGGCAAAACGCTCGCCATGCGCTCGCCGCGCGACGCGATCGATGCAGGCGTGGTGTATCTGACTGAAGACCGCAAGCGCCAGGGCCTGTTCCTCGACATGAGCGTGCGCGACAACATCAACGTTGCCGTGGCCGGCCGCGATGCCCGTCTTGGGGTGCTCGACCTCGCCCGAGGCGCGGTGCGCGCCCGCGACGCGATCTCCGCGCTCTCCATTCGCGTGGCAAGCGCGAAGGTCAACGCGGGCTCCCTGTCCGGCGGCAACCAGCAGAAAGTGCTGCTGTCGCGCCTGCTGGAAACCAAACCGCGCGTCCTCATCCTTGACGAACCCACGCGCGGCGTCGACATCGGCGCCAAGTCCGAGATCTATCGAATCATCAACGAACTGGCTCGATCCGGCGTCGGCATCATCGTCATCTCGAGCGAATTACCGGAAGTGATCGGCGTCGCGGACCGCGTGCTCGTCATGCGCGAAGGCGAACTTGCCGGCCAGCTCGGCGGCCATACCGGCACGCCGATCACACAGGAAGCCATCATCGAACTGGCAACGGGCTCCCGCCCGCCGGTCGATCAGGCAGCTTAATCAGGCAGCTTGATCCACTGATCCGTACAACGAAACAATCTGACGTCACGAATATCTGGAGGACGACATGAGCAATTCACTCAAGCCGCAGGAAGCCGGCACCACCCCTACCAAGGGCGCGACCAATCCGGTCCAGCGACAAGCCAATATATTGCGGCACGAGCGCATGCAGACGCTGATGCGAACTGCCGGCATGCTGCCAATCCTGATTCTGCTGTGCATCGGCTTCGGCATCACGACGGGCAATTTCTTCAGCCTTCAAAACCTGTCGATCGTCACGCAGCAGGCGTCGATCAACGTGGTGCTGGCTGCAGGCATGACCTTCGTCATCCTGACCGGCGGTATCGACCTGTCGGTTGGGTCCGTGCTGTCGGCGGCGGCAGTGGCGGCCTTGCTGGCATCGAACATTCCGGGTTTCGGTGGCCTCGCCGTGCCGGTCGCGCTCGTGGTCGGGGCCGGCTTCGGACTGATCAACGGCGCATTGATTTCCCTCCTCAGGCTGCCGCCGTTCATCGTGACGCTGGGCTCGCTGACGGCGGTGCGAGGCATTGCCCGTTTGATGGGACATGACACCACGATCTTCAACCCGCAACTGTCGTTTGCGTTCATCGGCAATGAATCGCTCTTCGGTATTCCATGGCTCGTCATTATCGCCATAGCGGTTGTCGCGATCTCGTGGTTCATTTTGCGGCGAACGGTTCTCGGATTGCGGATCTACTCCGTCGGCGGCAACCCCGAAGCGGCACGCCTTTCAGGCATCCGGGTGTGGGGCATCGAGATGTTCGTGTACGTCATCTCCGGCTTTCTTGCGGGTCTGGGCGCAGTGATGTCGGCGGCCCGCCTGTATGCAGCGAACGGTTTGCAGATGGGGCAATCGTACGAACTCGACGCCATTGCCGCGGTGATTCTCGGCGGCACCAGTTTTGTGGGTGGCGTGGGATCGATCATCGGTACGCTGGTTGGCGCACTGATCATCGCTGTCCTGACCAACGGCCTCGTGCTGCTCGGCGTGTCGGACGTGTGGCAGTACATCATCAAAGGCCTTGTGATTATTGGCGCCGTCACGCTCGACCGGTACCGGCAGCGTGGTTCAGCGCGCACCTGAAGTAATAGTAATCCTCGAATTTTTTCTCATGGAAGCACGGACGCGAAAACGGTCCCTTCGCGTTCGAAAAATACACCGGACCTCTTTGGAGACATCGACATGTTGAAACAAAAAATTGCTGCCGCGAGCATTGCAGTCGCACTCGGCTTCAGCCTCACTGCCCCGGCGCACGCTGCCGACAAGCAACTCAAGTCGATCGGCATCACGGTCGGATCGCTCGGTAACCCCTACTTCGTCACGATCGTGAAGGGTGCGGAGGCCAAGGCCAAGCAGATCAATCCGGCCGCGACCGTCACGGCTGTATCGGCCGATTACGACATGAGCAAACAGTTCACGCAGATCGATAACTTCATTGCCGCTCACGTGGACATGATCCTGTTGAACGCTGCGGATCCGAAGGCCATCGAGCCGGCGGTGAAGAAGGCGCAAGCGGCAGGGATCGTGGTCGTTGCAGTCGACGTGGCCGCTGCCGGCTCCGATGCCACCGTTCAGACGAACAACGTCCAGGCCGGCGAACTGTCGTGCGGGTTTATCGTGAAGAAGCTCAACGGCAAGGGCGATGTCGTGATTGAAAATGGACCGCCCGTTTCGGCTGTGCTGGATCGCGTGAAGGGCTGCAAGTCGGTGCTGGCCAAGAGCCCGGGCATCAAGGTCCTGTCCGATGACCAGGACGCCAAGGGATCGCGCGAAGGCGGCATGGCCGCGATGCAGGGCTATCTGACGCGCTTCCCGAAGGTGGACGCCGTGTTCGCGATCAATGACCCGCAGGCGGTCGGCAGCGATCTTGCCGCGAAGCAGCTGCATCGGAAGGAATTGTTCATTACGTCGGTCGATGGCGCGCCGGACATCGAGACGGCGCTCAAGAGTGACACGCTCGTTCAGGCGTCGGCGAGCCAGGATCCGTGGACGATGGCGCAGAACGCCGTGACCATTGGCTACGACATCATGAACGGCAAGAAGCCGGCCAACCCGATTGTCTTGATGCCATCGACGCTCGTGACGCGCGACAACGTAGCCAGTTACAAGGGCTGGACCGCGCCGCATTGAACGTAACCGGGTGAGCGGTGTTCGCGCTGCCGCTCACCGGTTTTCTGTCGTTGAGATGGGCCCAGGACATCCTGCCGATGCTTGCGGCCCCGCAATCGCCGGTAAGCGATCCGATCGGAGCCCGTCAGGCAGTCTTGTTAACGTAGGGAACCGGATTCGGGCGTGAACCTCGGGACGAAGACGAGTCAGGCTGACGCTCGCCCGCGATGAGCCGCTCGATGATCCGGCGTGATGAAATCGACCACGATGCTCGACGCCTTGTGCTTTGGTTCCGCGTGATAACCACCTTTGCCCGCATGCGCCATGCCCACCTCGATCATGACGTGGCTCGGCGGCGTGAAGCGGCAGATTTGCCAACGGTCGCACGGCACGTTGTTCGCGAGCCCATTGCCACGCAGCGCTGCTGCCCAGAACGGCGGAGGCATGATGTTTTCCCTCAAACGGCGGGCCATGGTTCAGCAGCGTGCGCCGCGGTCGTTTGGAATGCGGTCCTCTCCAATCAATAAGCCATCCTATCAAAATCTACCTCCAAGTCCATTTTCGCTATGTGCACCAGGGCCTATAGCAGGATATATGGGCGGATCGCAAGCTAGTGCATGCGCCTGAATTGCTGCGCATCAAGTTTTCTTGGGCTCGCGCGGTGGCAGGATCAGCCATCAATGAAGGTAGCTGGGCACTCCGGAAGCACGCAAGTGGCATCACGCTCTCAGCAACGTGACAGTGCCATCCCAATGGCACCACAACCTCGCAGCGATTCTTGCCGGCCTTGCCGCGGTTTCGACTTGCGTGTTCGGTTGAGACAGTGTGCGACGGCCAGACTTGCCCAGGAAAAGTATTCGTTGATCCACCGCAGAGATTTTCAGACGGACGTCGATGCATCCGCTGCCGAGAATGGGCTCCGCCCGAGGCGGATTAAGGATATCCCTACCTCCATTTCAGGAATGACTCATCGAATGGTGTCTTCAGCGCTCGGCGTTTGATGCCGTATACCTGTAGTGCGCGAATTCTGATAGTCCCTATTGCCGGCGGGTCGGCGGATATTTTCCCTTTAAGTTATTGAAGAAACTGACTATGCCAACGTTTATTTCCAACCTGCCCATTGCCAAGCGGCTGGCTGCAGGCTTTGTTGTGGTATTGATCATGTCGATGGTCAGCATCGTCATAGGGCTTGCGCGCCTGTCCTCTGTGGCGCAAGCAACCCGCGATCTGGTTGCCAATCCAATACAGACCGAGCGGCTCGTCAACGACTGGTCACGCAATATCAATACCGCGGTCACCCGCACGACCGCGATTGCCAAGAGCGCTGACCCTGGCCTTGCCAGTTACTTCGTGGAAGAAGCAATGGCTTCTTCCAAGGTGTCAGGAGCGTTGCAAAAGTCGATAGAAGCTTTGATGATCTCTGACGAGGAAAAAACCTTGTTTGGCGCAATTGGTGAACAGCGCAAAATTTTTATCTCTACCCGCGACCAGATTTATGCACTGAAAAAATCGGGCAAAGCCGAGGAAGCGAACCAGTTGCTAGAGCAACAGTTCATACCTGCGTCCAGGCTCTTTGTGGCGAAGGTTGACGCCTTAGTGAAGCAGCAGCGCGAAGAAATCGACAAGGTGGCCACGCAGATTCAGGCCAACTACGAATTCAGCCGCACACTGATGATCGCTCTTGGAGTGGTCAGCCTGCTGCTGAGCGTGCTGTGTGCGTGGCTGATCTCCGGCAGCATCACCAGGCCGCTGCTAAAAGCCACCGAGGTAGCCCGCCAGGTCGCCGAAGGCGATTTGACCGCCCGTATTGATAGTCACAGCACCGACGAAGTCGGCCTGTTGCTCGACAGCCTGAGAGACATGCAAACCAGTCTCGTGCGCGTTGTCTCCAACGTACGTTCCGGCTCGGAAAACGTGGCCACCGCCAGCGCCGAAATCGCCCAGGGCAACGACGACCTCAGCGCCCGCACTGAAAGTCAGGCCAGCGCCCTGGAAGAAACCGCCGCCTCCATGGAAGAGCTCAGTTCCACCGTACGCCAGAACGCCGACAATGCCCGCCAGGCGAACCAGTTGGCCATGAACACATCTGACGTCGCCATACAGTGTGGCGGAGTCGTCAACCAGGTCGTGGAAACCATGAAAGGTATCAACGACAGTTCAAGGAAAATCTTCGACATCATTGGCGTCATCGACGGCATCGCCTTCCAGACCAACATCCTCGCCCTGAACGCTGCGGTGGAATCAGCCCGTGCCGGTGAACAGGGTCGCGGCTTCGCAGTAGTGGCCAATGAAGTGCGCAGCCTGGCCGCACGTTCCGCCGAAGCGGCCAAGGAAATCAAAAAGCTCATCAGCGCCAGCGTGGAACGCGTAGCTCAGGGTTCGGCCCAGGTCGAGCAGGCCGGTCTCACCATGACCGAAGTCGTCCGCTCCATCCGCCGCGTCACCGACACCATGGGTGAGATCAGTGCCGCGAGCAACGAACAATCCCTGGGCGTGGCCCAGGTCGGCGAGGCTGTCACCCAGATGGACGAGGCCACCCAGCAAAACGCCGCTCTGGTGGAAGAAATGACCGCCGCGGCCAACAGCCTGCGCAACCAGTCCCACGAACTGGTGCAAGTCGTCTCTATCTTCAAGCTCGAGCGCGGCGCAGGTCTTGCCGCGTCGCTGGTTTGAGGCCGATGAGATGGCAGTCCTGGGTGTGTTCGAAATAGCCGGCCCGCCACCCCGGAGTGGATCGAGCGAGGCATGAAGTCCTCGAGCGAGTCCCGCTGTTACGCGTCGTCAGGGACCGGATTCCATTGCGCGGTCCCATGAGACTCTTCTTGCGCACCCAACGTTGACCTTCGTCGACACACCCGCAGCGCTTACTGGGTGTAATTCGCCAACACCGCACGGATCGCCGGATCGTTCATGTTGTCCGGCGTCACCGTGACCACGTTGACGAAGACTTTGGGGCGCGGCGGATGTCCTCGCAGGGCCTCAACCAATGCTTCCAGCGCAAGATAGCCCATGCGGTAAGGGTCTTGCACTATATCAACATACACGATGCCACGTCTGAGGCCATCCATGAATTCCGGACGCCAGTCGAATACAACCAGACGCGGGCGATCTCCGACCGGCCGGGCGTCAATAACCCGCAAGGCGCCGTAGGCGATTGGCTCAGCTGGTGCAAAAACGGCATCGAGGTGACCCGGATAGGCGTTCAACGCCTTGGCGGTCAAGCTCTCCGCTTCACGGGGCCGATACCCCACGTAGGTATCGATAGCCACATTCCATCCCTCTTCCCGTGCCACGCTTATGAAGCCGTTTTCTCGCGCGGTCGTGGAGCTGATGTTCGGTGCGAGCCGCAGCACGGCTACCTTGGCGCCCTTGCTCAGGACGGGGACAAGGCTGAGCGCAGCCTTTCTGCCTGCACCAAAATTGTCCGTATAGACGGTCGAAATGCCGTTGTAGTCAGCGCTGTCCCTATCGACGAGAATCACCGGGACGGAGATCGACACCGGGGTATTGCCCACCAGCGGTTCCGGCGCCAGTACAACCCCAGCCACGCCCTGCTGCACCAGGTAGTCGATGATGTGCAACTGGAGATTCGACGTGTCGAGCGACGTCCCGTCCGATGGGTTGCGAATCAGGAGCTGGACATGCTGATCGTGAGCAGCCCGTTCAATTCCCTTGATCATCGCCTGGTAGAAGACAAGTGATGATCCCGGCAGGACGACACCGATTGTGGTCTCTTTCGCAATCAATTCGGTCCCGGTCAAAGCGGAAAGAAGGAAGAGAAACAACAGGATCTTGCGCATGGCGACTGACCATCCTTATCAGAATCGATCGGACCTCGTTTCGCTCGGGGAGGAGGATTCCCTCAGGACGATACCTTGTTCTAGGAGAGCAGCGACAACCAGGCTACCTTGCACAAGTATACGGCGGAGCAGGACTTTCGAATCTTGCGGCAAACTTCGACCCGCAAGGGCCGGCATTCCAGAGTTAGTGGATGTGAAGCATGTGGGCGTCAAAGCGGCCGCCCGGCTGAACAACCAGGCGGAGAATATCTACCAGCCGGCACGCGAACGCGTGCGCGAAATCACAACCGCTCGGCTATATGATTATCAGAGCCATTACGACCGATCTAATTAGCAAGTGATTCAGAATCGCTTGCAATGCTGTCAAGCCTGTAACCATAATTATAAATCGGCATCAATCGATAACCATATTGAGAAAATTTCAATTTTGATTTAATCATCGAGAGATGTGTCGTAATTGTGCGCGCGTTGATCCTTTCATCACGCGACCAAACCTTCCCCGCAATGTATACCCGGGACAGAGGATTCGCCAAACTTCGCAGCAACAGTAATGCGAGCGCATATTCCTTGCGCGTCAGCATCACCCGCGTGCCCTCTATCTCGACCGCATTGCTGGCCGGTTCAAACCTGTACGGCCCGAATTGCATTTCGTTGTTAAACGGCTCCGTGCACCACGTGCGCTGCAGGAAGGACCTTACGCGTGCCAGCAAGCTTGAAACCAGCATCGGTTTAACCAAATAACTATGCGGCCACTGCAGACTCTCCAGCGCCTTCTCATCTTCCGGGCGACTTATGACGAAGATAATCTGTGATTCGAGAGGCAGCGATTGGCGCAGGAGATCCAGCATGGAAGTACTACGAGCGTCTTCTACGTCCCAGTCAAGGATCGCAAGATCAAAAGCGCCGGCACGCAAGGTTCGCCGTAACGTATCTCCGGTGCTATACCCCTTGCTGTGATAACCAGCCAATTTGAGACTGCGATTCAGCGACGAAGACGCTTCAGGATCACGCTCAAGAGTAACTATTCTCATTGCAGTGCCGGTCAGTTATCGAAAGTTCAGCCTGTGCCACTTCAAGCGCATCTCTGACAGGCAGTTTTTAGGCTAGAAGGCTGTGACACGATAGCAATGAATCAAAACATTCAAATATTTATTTTCTTAATAATCATTTACCGGATATTTCAGTTATCTCCATTGTTAGGAATTTCTTACTCTTTATTATGAATCGACGATTTGGACGACTATGAAACCCACTGGTATCACGCCATAAGTTAATACCCTGAGTTGCCATAAAATGACAACGACTTGGGTTGGAATAATTTTCTATGCAGCTAATAATTGCTTTGCTAGATTAGGCAGCGCAAAAAGCTATGAAGCGAGGTGATCGCCGGAAGAATGGAAAAGCAGTGGAAAGTTTATGAAATAATTTACGGACTGCCGAATGAGGCATCGCTCTAATAATTTCAATTAATTTCCTAATCTAACGGCGCTTGTCCCAGCATTTAAAGCGTTGGATTTTGCATATATTTTTTATTCCATTGTGCTATTGGGGGAGAAGATGAAAAAGGCATTGCTGGCGGCGGCACTGTTGGTGGTCGGGACAGCGGCACAGGCCCAGAGTAGCGTCACTTTGTACGGTCGTCTGGACGCGGGTCTTGAGTACATGACCGGTTTGCCCAACACCGGATATTCGGCGTCCACGTCGCGTGTACGCGCGGAGAGTGGTGACTTCGGTACGAGTCTTTGGGGCTTGAAGGGTGTTGAAGATCTGGGCGGTGGCACCAAGGCTGTATTCCAGTTGGAAGGCAGCTTCAGCACGACGACGGGAGCATTGGGCTCATCGGGTTCAATCTGGAATCGTTGGGCGACGGTCGGCGTAGCCGACGATCGGTACGGTACGTTCTTGCTGGGACGCGAATTGTTTATTTCGAACGGCCTTTGGGATTTTGATCCGTTTGGTCAGTCCGCCTGGTCGTCAGCATCGCTGGTCCGTGGTCGTAACTGGCCGCAGTCCAGCAACAACGTGTCCTATCAATCTGCGAAGTTTGGCGGTTTTGATGTGTATGGACAGTATTCGCTGTCAAACACGACGAGCTGGAACGGTAACGGTACGGGTTCGGGGCGCGCAGATGGCCTTCAAGTGACCTATACGACGTCCTTGTTTCAGGTGCGTGGTTTATATGACGAGCTTCGGTCTGCGAATGGTCAGTTAAACAATCCGTTCACGGCGTCACGCGAGTACTTTGCCGGCGTCAATGTATTCCTTGGCCAATTCAAGGTTTCGGCCGTGTACCAGGCGTCGCGGACGTCGGGAATGACCGGTACTTCGGCAGGTACGCCCACGACGACTGACCAGGAATGGGCCGGCTTTACCTGGCAGGCCACTCCGGCAGCAGCTCTGATCGGGGCTGTATACCATGTCAATGCGAATAACGGCGGGGGCAACGCCAACATCTATTCGATCGGCGGCTCCTACAATCTGTCGAAGCGAACCTTGCTTGATATTCAAGTGGCAACGGTACGCAATAGCAAAAGTGCAAACTTCGGGCTTGATGCGAACTCCGCGGGCGATGGCGGGACCACCAGCTCGGGATATAACGAAAACCCGCTTTATGGTCATAGCCAATCAGGCGTCTATATGGGGATCCAGCATTCGTTTTGAGTCACTATCTGAAACGATAATTTCTTAGCATTCCTTTGTGTTGAAGATTTCACGTTGCTGCGAGAGGCGCGTCCCGGTGCGTTCTCCCTATTTTTGGGGGGCGCACCGTTTTTTTAGGGCGGGCGGCGCCTGACTCAGAAGGATGATCTCGCGATCGAAATCTCGCCCATCAAACAGCGTGTCCAGGCTCTTCAGCTTCCTCATTATCGGTAATCAATTCGTGCAGTCCGGCAACGCTGACCCATTCATGGCAATACTCTCCCTCGAACATACCCTCCCTCGATCATCAACAACGAACCCATGCGTGATTCTGCACGCCAGGGTCGAACCGGACACCAACCTTTAGACGGACGCGACATGAGCAACTTTTTGCAAACAATCAGATTCAAGATCGTTCTCGCGTTCGGTGCGTGCGTGATACTCATGACTGCCATAGGACTGTTTGGGCTAGCCGGGCTCTCCAGGCTCAATTCGAACATCGCCGACGGGTACTCTGGCAATACCGTTCCGATTGCGGATCTATCAGAAGTTCGTGCAGCCCAGCTCAACGTGCGCCTTCTGCTAAGGCGTATTCAGGTATTTCACGATCCAGCTAAAACAGCGGAATTCGCTACGGCCATTCACCGGCAATTTGAAAAGTTCAACGCGTCATGGAATCACTATTACCCGGACGGCGTATCCAGCGACAAGGAGCGGGAGATCGCGGATCTGATCAGGAGCACCCTGCCGCAGTTCACGTCGCTCACGGATGAAGCTTTAGCCGCTGCCGGCGCGGGCAATTTCGACGCGGCGTCTTCCGCGATCGATCAGATCGTCAAGGTAGCTGAGACGATGAACGACGCACTGGACCAGGATGCCGCACTTAATCTGGCTCAGGCCCGGCAATTTGTCGATGACGGTCAATCGACGTTCACGACCATCCTCTGGGCCGCAATTGCTCTTCTCGGCGCCGGCGTTATTGTTGCCCTCGGTGCATCTATCTATCTGCTGCGTGCAATCTCGAAGCCGCTCAACAAGGCGGTTGAAGTCGCGAACAATATCGCGAGCGGCAAGCTTGAAAATCAGGTCGTGGTCGATTCAGGAGGCGAGTTCGGCCAGCTTCTCGAAGCACTCGGAAAAATGGACCACCAGCTCAGCGATACGGTTCGCGGAATCATGACATCCACAGAGTCGGTCGCTGTGGCGTCGCGTGAAATTGCCAGCGGCAACACCGATTTGTCGGCCCGCACCGAGGAGCAGGCGGCGTCGCTTGAAGAAACGGCAGCCAGCATGACGCAGTTGACCGAGACGGTAAAGCAAAACGCCGACAATGCGCGGCAGGCGAACGCCCTGGCTGCCAATGCCACCGACATGGCCGATACAGGTAATGACTCTGTTCAGGCCATGGTCGGGACAATCGGACAGATCAGCAGTAGTTCGAGCAAGATTTCCGACATCACCAGCGTTATTGAAGGCATTGCTTTCCAGACGAACATTCTTGCGCTCAACGCAGCGGTCGAAGCCGCACGTGCCGGCGAACAGGGGCGAGGCTTTGCTGTGGTCGCCAGTGAGGTTCGCAGTCTGGCCCAGCGTTGCGCCACCGCCGCAAAGGAAATCAAGGAGCTGATCAGCTCGTCCGTGACTACGATTCAGGACGGTGCGAAGCAGGCAGCGGAAGTCAGCGCCACCATGGGACAGGTCAAGCAGGCAATCAAGCAGGTTTCCGATATTGTCGGCGAGATCGCGGCAGCATCTGAAGAACAGAGCCGTGGCATCGAGCAGGTGAACCAGGCTGTCGGCCAGATGGACGAAGTCACTCAGCAGAACGCGGCGCTTGTAGAGCAGGCCGCGGCCGCAGCGCAGTCACTTGAAGAACAGGCAACCAGGCTGGCGGAGGCCGTGTCCGTGTTCAGGATCGGCGACGCGGGGCAATCTGCGGCACGCATGGCGATTGCGGAAGGCAAGCCCCGCTTGCCTGCCCCAAGTGCTCCGGTCACGCGTCGTGCCGAGCCCTCGAAGCCACCGGTTGCTCCCTGCGCCATGAGTGACAAACATCCCGTCACCGTAGCCGATACGGCGAACGCGGACTGGGAAACATTCTGATCACGAGATGTGCCATGTTCAGGATCTTCAAAACGCGGAGCAGCGCTGCAGACATTGAGGTCCAGCCAGCCAAGGCGCTGCTCGAGTTCTTCAGGTCATGGAAGCGCTCAGTCTTGTAAGCGCAACAGCTTTGGCCGCGCTCAAGCCTTGTTGGAAGGTTTCAACCCGTCGCCGCGGTTGACGCTACACTGCACCGCCCATCGGCCGCCGAGCGCGGGCGCAATGTAGCCGATCTTTTCCACCGGTTGCTTCGTCACAGGGTGCCGCCCGTTGAATTCGATCCAGCCGCCGCCTTGCTCGACCGCGCGCCAGCTTGCCTCGCGGATCGCGCTTTGGTCGTCGCCGGGCAGTGCATCTTTGCGCAGCTTGCCGGCCTTGCTCGGATCGGAGCCGAAGGCACGGAAATAGTCGTCGCGGTCAGCCACCACGATATAAAGGTCGCGGTCGCGAAAGCCGCCCTGCGAGTCGTGAAAGAGGCGGACAGCTGCGTCCGGCCCCTCGGTGTCCACCAGACGCGCCGCACGCTGCGCCATGGCCCGTGCCTCGCCGGCACAGCCCTGGCGTAGCCGTATATATTTCACGCCGTCGCTGAGCCGATCGGCACGGACCTGCAATTGACTTGCCGTTTCCACCGACCCGCCGACCATCTGGCCGTTGCGTTGGGTGATGTCATCCAGCACCTCGACTGCCTGGGCGATCTCCTGCAACCCGATGGTCTGCTCGCCGCTCGAGCGCGCAACGTCGCGCAGCAAGGCGGCCACCTCGCTGACCGCGTCGACTGCACGTGCCAGCAGATTCCGGCTGCCTTCGATGGCTTGCACGCCGCCGGTCACCTCGTCGCGAGAATGCTGGATCAGTTTTTTGACTTCCGCTGCGGCCTGCGCGCTGCGCTGCGCCAAGGCCCGCACTTCGGCGGCGACCACGGCAAAACCGCGGCCGGAATCGCCGGCGCGGGCCGCTTCCACGGCGGCGTTAAGCGCGAGGATATTGGTCTGGAAAGCGATGCCGTCGATTACACCAAGTATCTCGCCCATTTCGTGCGAACGTTGCTCGATGCGTTCGATGCTTTCGACCGAAGCGCGCACCGCCTTCTGTCCTGCGACGGCATCGGCATGCGCACGGGCGGACCGCTCATCGGCTTGCTGCGTCTGATTTGTGTTGTAGCGCACGGCTTCCAGCAAGGTGTCGAGCGACGCACGGGTCTGCTGAAGGCTGGCAGCCTGCGACTCGGTGCGCTGCGACAACGAAGTGGCATGTTCGGTCGCCTCGGCCCCGCCCATCGCGATCAGTTCGGCTTCGCTGCGGATGCGAGCCACGAGCTGCGAGAACTGATGAGCGAGCAGGCGTCCCTGTTCGCCGAGCGCCGCCAGTTCGTCGCGGCCGGGCAAAGACACGTCCCGCACCAGATCGCCTTCGCACAGGGCATCCAGTTGCGCACGCAAGGTAGAGATTGCGCGGAACAGGCCGGCCCCGAACCACCCGAAAATCATCAGGAACTGCGCGAGACCCAATGCGGCGCCATAGTAACCATACCAGCGGGCCGCGGCGACCGCGCCAATCGCGCTAAGCGCGACAATCGTCCACTGCACGCGCAGATTCCAGCGGCGCAATGCCGAGCCAAGCGGCAGAGACGAGGAAGGTGAAGGGGACGGGCCCGCGCTAGCGCGTGGCGTCTTTTGACTGGCTGACATGAATCTCCCCCAAACCGCATTGTGTCTTTGCCTTCGATCGCCGGCCGGATGCATGGGAATGCAGCCTGAGAGCACGTCGCCCCAGGCGTGTGAGTTATTCTGGCGATTCTGCCATGGCGGGTGTCGCGCGGTTATCGCAAGTGCCCTCATCTCGCATCTGTTCTTCTTATCGGAGGAGCGTGCGGTGAGCGTAGAGGAGATGCGCGTGCGCGGCAGCAGCAGGTTCGGTTTGTCTGTTGCCGCCCCTTGAAAATGTTTGATGAGAGCCCCGCGAGCTATCTCGCAGGATAAAAAAACGCCAACCTTTATGGGTTGGCGTTTCGCTTGGGGTACTACTGATATCAGAACTGGTTCATGGTGTTGTCTTTACCCGCCGCTTTCAGGGCCGCTTCACCGCTGAAATACTCCTTGTGGTCGTCGCCGATATCCGAGCCGGACATGTTCTGATGCTTGACGCATGCGATGCCCTGACGGATTTCCTTACGCTGCACGCCCGCCACATACCCCAGCATGCCCTGGTCGCCGAAGTATTCGCGGGCCAGGTTGTCGGTCGACAGTGCCGCGGTGTGATAGGTCGGCAGCGTAATCAGGTGGTGGAAGATCCCTGCTTCGCGCGCCGCGTCGGCCTGGAAGGTGCGGATCTTTTCGTCGGCGGTGATCGCCAGTTCGGTCTGGTCGTATTCCACGCTCATCAGCTGGGCGCGGTCGTATGCCGACACATCATTGCCCGCGGCCTTCATCGCGTCGTACACCTGCTGGCGGAAGTTCAGGGTCCAGTTGAACGACGGGCTGTTGTTGTACACCAGCTTGGCGTTCGGGATGACCTTGCGAATCTCGTTGACCATGCCGCCGATCTGGGCGATGTGCGGTTTTTCGGTTTCGATCCACAGCAGGTCAGCGCCGTTTTGCAGCGAAGTGATGCAATCCAGTACGCAGCGCGCTTCGCCCGTGCCGGCGCGGAACTGGAACAGGTTGCTGGGCAGGCGCTTGGGACGCAGCAGCTTGCCGCCGCGCTTGATGACGACGTCACCATTGCCCAGCGCGTCGGCCGATATTTCGTCGCAATCGAGGAAGGAATTGTATTGGTCGCCCAGGTCGCCTGGCGTGTTGGTCACGGCAATCTGCTTGGTCAGGCCTGCGCCCAGCGAGTCGGTACGGGTCACGATGACGCCGTCGTCCACCCCCAGTTCCAGGAAGGCGTAGCGGATCGCGCGGACCTTGGCCAGGAAGTCCTCGTGCGGCACCGTGACTTTGCCATCCTGGTGGCCGCACTGCTTCTCGTCGGACACCTGGTTTTCGATCTGAATGCAGCACGCGCCCGCTTCAATGAACTGCTTGGCCAGCAGGTAGGTGGCTTCGGCGTTGCCGAAACCTGCGTCGATGTCGGCGATGATCGGCACGACGTGGGTGACGTGGTTGTCGATTTTTTCCTGGATGGCGGCCTTGGCAGAACCGTCAGCTGCATCCAGTTGACGGAACAGGCCGCCCAGTTCACGGGCGTCGGCCTGGCGCAGGAAGGTGTACAGCTCGCGGATCAGCGCGCTGACGGAGGTCTTTTCGTGCATCGACTGGTCCGGCAGCGGACCGAACTCGGAGCGCAGCGCGGCTACCATCCAGCCGGACAGGTAAAGGTAACGGCGGTCGGTGTTGTTGAAGTGCTTCTTGATCGAGATCATCTTCTGCTGGCCGATGAAGCCGTGCCAGCAACCCAGCGACTGGGTGTACTTGGACGGGTCGGCATCGTAGGCGGCCATGTCGGCGCGCATGATCTTCGCGGTGTACTTGGCGATGTCCAGGCCCGTTTTGAACTTGTTCTGTGCACGCATGCGCGCGGCAGACTCGGGATTGATTGCATTCCAGGCGCTGCCTTGTTTTTCCTTCAAACCAGCAACTGCCTTGATGTCGTCTTGATATTGGCTCATGTGTCTCTCCTAAGAGCGAAGCGCGTTTGAAAAAAGAACCGGGTGTGCCGCTAGGCATGTCGAAGCGCACTGCATGACTGAATTGTAGGGTCTTTTTGACGCGTCGCACCATGGTCTTATATAAGACATATGACTTATTTTTAGCTTATTTTTCAATGAGATACACAACGGTTATTGCGATGTGAAACATGCTTTCAAGACACGGGAAAGTGTTACCGCGGAAATTCGGAATGAATTCCACAATATGAAATGTGCTTTCGGTTGTTGGAGGCAGGACAAGCGGGGATGGCTTGAGCCGCGATGAGCTGAGCCACGGCCACGCGCCCGTATTTAAACGTCAACCTGCGCGTCAGACGGATCGCTTGCGCTTCGCCGCGGCGAGTGTGGGCAGCGGAATCCGAACGGCGCCCGACATGCCTTGCTCGATAAGGAAATCGCGAAACAGGCTGGCCACATGCGGCAGGCGCTTGTCGGAGACATGCATCACATACCAGTCCCGCTCGATTGGATTGGAAGGCAGCGGCAGCAACGCGAGCAAGCCCGCCTGAAACTCCAGCGAACACGCATGCAAGGATAAAAACGAGATCCCAAGGCCCGCTTCAACCAGTTGCTTGATCGCCTCGTTGCTCGATAGCTCAGAGTCAATGTGCAGTTTATGGCCTTCCTGCTTGAACAGATTTTCGACAGTCGAGCGCGTACCCGACCCCCGTTCACGCACGAACATATTCGCGGTTCTCAGATCGTCGAGCGACAGGCGTTTCTTTTTCATCAGCGGATGCGACGGCGAAGCGACAAACGCCATGGGATGCTTCGCGAATGGCGTCGCCGATGTACGCAACTCACGCGGCGCGCTGCCCATTATCGCGAGGTCGATCTCATGCGTCGCCAGCATGCGAATGATGTCCGCACGGTTACCCACCTTCAATTGCACCTTCACCTGGGGCCGCTGTTCGGTAAAACGGACGAGGAACGGCGGAATCAGATATTCGGCCGTGGTGATCGCACCAATGCGCAGCGTGCCGCCCTGCTCGCCCTGCAGCGCCGCCAGATCGTCGGCGGCGCCATTCCATAGATCAAGGATTTCAAGCGCGTAACGCGCAAGGATTTCGCCTGCTGCCGTGAGCTGTATGCCCCGGCCGACTCGCTGCAATAACGGCGCACCCGCGCCCTCCTCCAGCAAGCGAATCTGCAGCGATACCGCCGGCTGCGTCAGACGCAACTCTTCAGCAGCGCGTGACACGCTGCCCAGCTTCGCCACGGTATGAAGCGTTTTCAACTGACGGAACGTCGCGGCTTTTAGCATAGGTTAAAGCTTATATATTGAGTAGAAACATTAAATTGTGCTGTGGTTTTATCGGATTCTATACTCGGCCTCAGAGAACGTGTCGATGACCTTGCGCAAGGTTTCATCAACATGTTCGTGGTGATCCGGAAAAACAGTCCGACGCAACGCAACGCTCCAGGAGGACAGACATCATGGCCGCAATTGATCGACACGCAGCACGCTCGAACTGCCAGGGACCACATCGGATCGTTATCGTCGGTGGCGGTGTTGGCGGTCTCGGGTTGGCGACACGTCTGGGCGAAACGCTCGGAAAGACCGGTGACGCGCAGATCGTGCTCATCGACCGATCACCCACTCACTTCTGGAAGCCGCTGCTGCATGAAGCCGCGTCCGGACAGATCGATCCGGCCACGCATCAGCTTCAATACGCGGTGCAGGCGAAACGCAACGGCTTTGAATTCGAGCAGGGTGAACTTGCCGGCATCGATCGCGCAGAGCGGCTCGCCATGATCGGCGCAACGCACGATGCCGATGGGCGCGAGATTCTGCCCGCCCGGCAACTCGCTTTCGATACCCTGGTCCTCGCATTGGGCAGCGTGACCAACTTCTTCGGCGTGCGCGGCGCGGCCGAGCACGCGCTGCCGCTCGAATCGGTCGTGCATGCGGAATCCTTCAGACGCAAGCTGCTGGACGCATGCATTCGCGCGAACCATACACGCCGCATGAACCCGGCACAGACGGCCGAGCCCGTGTCGATCAACATAGTGGGCGCCGGCGCAACGGGCGTTGAACTAGCTGCTGCGTTGCGCGATACCGTGCGGTTGCTCAATCGCTACAGCCTGTTTGCACTCGACCCGGTGCGCGACTTCCGCATCCGGCTAATCGAAAGCAGTGCCCGGGTGCTGCCTGCGTTGTCCAGCCAGATCTCCGATCGCGCGCAACGCATGCTCGGCAGTCTCGGTGTCGAACTGCTGACCGGCACGCGCGTCACCGAAGTGCGCGCAGACGCGGTTCTCACGCACGACGGTGTTCAACTATCGAGTGACATTGCTATCTGGACGGCGGGCATAGCCGGGCCACCGGTGCTTCGCGCAACGGATGGCGTTGCCGTGAACGGGAGCGCACAGGTGCTCGTGAACCGCACGCTGCAGTCCACAACCGATACCAACATCTTCGCGCTTGGCGACTGTGCCGCGTGTCCGTCGCACGGCACGGATGCTTTTCTCGCACCGCGCGCCCAGGTCGCACACCAGCAGGCGGTGTTCCTCGCCCAGGCAATGAAGTGCCGCGTCACTGGGCGGGCACTGCCGGAATTCAGCTACCGCGACGCGGGCACGCTGGTCGGGTTCGGCAACCAAGGAGCCATCGGCAGCCTGAGCGGGCTGCGAGCCCGGCCGATATTCGTCGATGGCTGGCTTGCGACGGTTGTGTACAAGCTGATCTACCGCAAGCACGTAATGACCCTGACGGGCTTCGCCCGCATGGCGTTCGATACGGCAAGTCATTGGTTGCGGCGGCGTGCGCATCCTTTGATCAAGCTGCACTGAGCAGGAGACCGCCTCCAGCAGGTTTGCGAAGAACGGTCCCTGCGCATGTAGAGGCTTATGCTCGCGAGCGCGCCCATGAACCGGTGACGCAGACTGCCAATTTTCACCCATCCCTAAAAATAAATTCCACGCAAACCTTTGCGCAAACATGACCAAGGGATGTCCACCCTGCGCGATTACAAGGCGATGCCGTTACCAATGGCAGCGGCCATTGTTTCGTCCGTCATTGATGGTCTGCATCCATAGCAAGAGAGCCGCAAGAAAACACACTTTCTGCGATAACAATATTTGGGGTTGAGGGATGAAATCAAAAAGACTTACGGTGAGGGGTGCACTTTCCATCGCATTTGGCTTGCTCGCCTTTGTTGTGCTGATCGTATCGGGGATGTCGCTTAAGTCACTGAACGACGCCAACGACCGCTTCTACGGCTTCGTCAATGGCATCAACGCGCGGGCAGAAATGGCCGAGTCCATCCGCACGGCCGTAGATGAACGCGCCGTGGCAGTCCGCAACCTGGTGCTCGTGACCAAGCCGGCTGATGTGGAGATCGAGAAAGCCGCAGTTGTCGATGCGGAACAAAGGGTCGAGAGCCGCCTGGAAAAATTTAACGCCATGGTGGCGGGTGCTCACGACATGAGTGATCAGGCGCGTAGCCTCGCCGCGGAAATATCGCGCGTTGAAGCGCTGTATCGCCCGGTCGCTCTGGATATCAATCGCCTTGCGTCGAGCAACCAACGCGATGCGGCAATCGAGGAGATCAATACGAAATGCAGGCCTTTGCTTACTTCGCTGATCAAGGCGTCCAACGACTACGCGGACGTGACACACCAGCGTGCCACGAACATGGTTCAGGAAGCCGAGGATAAGTTTTCCAGCCAACGCAACCTGCTCATTGCAATATGTCTTGCCGCGATCGCGATGGCGGTACTGGCCGGTGTGATCATTACGCGCAGATTGATGCGCGCTCTCGGTGCGGAGCCGACCGATCTCGCCCATGTGACACAGCGCGTCGCCGCAGGCGATCTCAGCCCGGTCGCGGGCGCCGCGAACGCCCCCGCGGGAAGCGTGCTTGCATCGATGGGTGAAATGCAGATCAGTCTCGTGAACCTGATCGGCCGCGTGCGCACAGCTGCAGACAGCATTGCGACAGGCTCCAGTCAAATCGCCACCGGTAACACGGACCTCTCTTCTCGCACCGAGCAGCAGGCGGCCTCGCTGCAGGAAACGGCGTCGAGCATGGAAGAGCTTACCTCTACCGTGAAACAGAACGCCGAGAATGCCCAGCAGGCTAGCACCTTGTCCGCGAACGCATCGGAAGTCGCGCTCAAGGGCAGCGGTGTGGTCGGTCGGGTTGTCGACACAATGGGAGATATCAGCGCGAACTCGGCCAAGATCGCGGACATCACGAGCATCATTGAAGGCATCGCTTTCCAGACGAACATCCTGGCGCTTAATGCCGCCGTGGAAGCTGCACGAGCGGGTGAACAGGGACGCGGCTTTGCGGTAGTCGCGAGCGAAGTGCGTAACCTTGCGCAGCGTTCGTCCAGTGCTGCGAAAGAGATCAAGGAGCTGATCAGTACATCGGTGCATAAGGTTCGGCAGGGAGAGACCCTCGCGAACGAAGCAGGCACAACGATGGCGGAAGTGACTCAAGCGGTCGCTCGCGTGACCGACATCATGGGTGAAATCGCTGCCGCATCGACCGAGCAGAGCAAGGGCATCGAACAGGTCAGCCATGCCATCACCCAGATGGACGAGGTGACCCAGCAGAATGCCGCACTCGTGGAGGAAGCCGCTGCGGCGGCGAACTCGCTCGAAGATCAGGGTCGACAGCTAAACCAATGTATTGCGTCGTTTCGATTCGAGACGCTCACAAGCAACCGTTGATCCCGAAGACGCGTTGGGATGCCGGAATCGCCCATGACGAGGGCGGTGCCGACATCTCAACGCGTTCTGTGATTTGTGATTGCGGGGTGGAATGGTACGGGTGCGCGGCATGCGCAGAGTACTGCGAACGATGGGAACTCGCCATGCAGCCAACCGAACTGGTGACGTTGATCCGGTAGCTCCCCGTAAATCCCCCTGTCCTTCCCGCTTTACCTGCGACTTGCGACCCCGTTCAATTTTCTCCATAGCGTCGTCTTACTGATTCCGAGCGCCTTGCAAACGGCCTCCCGGTCGCCGTTACAGGCAGCGAGTACCGCGCGGATCTCGTCCGCCTCGATGTGGCGGCTGCGCTCGCGCAGCGTCAGCGCTTCCTCTCGCTCGCCTGAGAGCTCGCCTGAAAGCGCGCGCGAACGTGCCTCGAAGAGTTCCGGCGCAATCGAGTGCAAATCCTCACTGGTTAGCGCGCTTGCTCCGGCGCTATCCGCATCGGCCAGTTCGACGGCAATCCGTTCAATCACATTCTGCAATTCACGCACGTTGCCCGGCCATGCATAGGCGGACAGTGTGTCGCCAATCCCGCCAAGCGCGCGCGCAGCGGCCTCTGCATTACGGACCCGCGCACGCAGCTGCGGCTCGCGCTTCGCCACCTGCAGCAGCAGTTCGATGGCAAGCGGCATCAGGTCCGCCGGCCGCTCGCGCAATGGCGGTAAGCCTATGTTCAGGATGTTGAGCCGATAGTAAAGATCCGCGCGGAATGTGCCGGCCTCAATGCCATCGGTCAGCGCCTGGTGAGTCGCCGCGATCACCCGTATATCGACGCGCGTGGGTTCCGTCGAGCCGAGCCGCACAACCTCACGTTCCTGCAATACGCGCAGCAGCCTGCTTTGCAGCGGCAAGGGCATCTCGCCGATTTCATCGAGGAACAGCGTGCCGCGATGCGCTACTTCTATCAGCCCGGCCTTGCCGCCCTTGCGCGCCCCGGTGAACGCTCCCTCCTCATAGCCGAACAACTCGCTTTCGAGCAACGCCTCCGGGAACGCGCCGCAGTTGATCGCGACAAACGCGAAGTCTCGCCGGGCGCTCAACTGATGCATGCTTTGCGCGACCATCTCCTTGCCGGTCCCGCTTTCACCGAGAATCAGCAGCGTTGCGTTCGATTTCGCGTAGCGTTGAACGAGCGTGCGAACCCGTTGCATGGCCGCACATTCGCCGACCAGGTCATCGAGCCGGTAGCGCGCAGTGAATTGGCGGGGCCGCTGCGTCGAGCGCAGCGTGCGGTCGAGCCGCTCGACGGCGCGCGATTCCTGGAACGTCAGGACCGTCCCGGCCGCTGCACCATGTGTCGCGAGCGGGCCGCGATGCACGACATAGCTCACGCCGCGTATCGAGCCGAGCGCGTCGCCGTCGGCGTCCGGCAAGGCCGCGGCTATATCCGGCGCGAGTTCGAGCAGCGAGCGGCCCACGGCGTTCGCCGCATCGATGCCAAGCACCTCCGCCAGGCGCCGGTTGATCGCCTCGACCCTACCCTGATCGTCGAGCGCGACGACGCCGTCGCGCATGTGCTGCAACAGGTTATCGAGCCGTTGACGACGCAGCGCCTCGGTTCGAGTCGCCTGCGCAACTTCCAGCGCCGTGTCGAACGCTGAGCGCACGGACGCGCGCGAATAGAGAAACACGGCTTCCATGCCGGCACGCGCGGCCAGATCCGTGACGAGTCCGGGACCGACAACGGCCCCCACTCCCCGATCGCGAAGATCGAGCACGCAATTCTCCGCATCCTCCGTGGATTGATACGAGGCGAATACGACCTTGATATCGTAGGCGGCGACGAACCGGCGAACCTCATCCGGCGTTTCGCCGTGGGTAACGAGGGCCACCGATGCCGCTTTGCGCCGTGCTCGTGCCAACGCGTGCATCACGTCGAAACCCGTCGGGTTGATCAGTACGACGGGGACATCGACCCGAGACTTCAGAAACGCCCCATTCGCGCCACCCGCGACAACCACATCAGGCCCCGCCTCGCCCGCCGCGCTGATTTCCTTCACCGCGTCCTCGAAACCACGCGACACGATGCGCAGGTCGGCGCGTGCGCCATACTCGTTCGCAATGTCGAAAAACAGGTCTTGTAGTCGGCTTATACCCATCGCCCAAAGGCGGGGGCGTTCAACGGAATCGGAGATTTCAGAGGTCATAAGAGACAGGCGGAGCAACGAATGGGGGCACGCTTATTATGCACCGGGGTTTCGAATATGAAATCTGTATTTCATTTTCGCAATTAGATGTGAGCAGAGCATTTTGAAATAGCCATGAAAATCAGATAGTTACCGTGCTCTCCATGCATGGCCCGTCTTTTGCGTCTGAAAGTGCACCTTTATCGGAGCGAACAATTGAATTCAGCTAAACAGGAACCCACCAGCGCCGGCGCGCGATTTCGCACGGCAGTCTCTGAAGGGCAGCCCTTGCAGGTGGTCGGCGCGATCACCGCTTACGCTGCAAAAATGGCTGAAGCCGTCGGCTTCAAGGCGCTCTATCTGTCAGGCGGGGGCGTGGCGGCAAATTCGCTCGGCATCCCCGATCTCGGCATCAGCACGATGGACGACGTGTTGATCGACGCACGCCGCATCACGGACGCGTCGAACCTGCCGCTGCTCGTCGATATCGATACCGGCTGGGGCGGCGCCTTCAACATCGCGCGCACGGTGCGCTCGTTCATCAAGGCAGGCGTCGCTGCCGTGCATCTGGAAGACCAGGTCGGCCAGAAGCGTTGCGGTCACCGGCCGGGCAAGGAAGTCGTGCCGATGGACGAAATGGTCGACCGCGTGAAGGCCGCCGTCGATGCCCGCACCGACGACCAGTTCGTCATCATGGCGCGTACCGATGCGGCGGCAGCGGAAGGAATCGATGCGGCGATCGAACGCGCGGTGGCGTATGTCGAAGCCGGCGCCGACATGATTTTTCCCGAAGCGATGCAATCGCTCGATGATTACCGCCGCTTCAAGGCCGCGGTGAAGGTGCCGATCCTGGCGAACCTGACCGAATTCGGCTCGACGCCTTTCTTCACGACCGATGAGCTGCGCGAAGCCAATGTCGACATCGCGCTCTACTGCTGCGGTGCGTATCGTGCGATGAACGCGGCGGCGCTCAACTTCTACCAGACGGTATTGCGCGACGGCACGCAGAAAGCCGCCGTCGCAACGATGCAGTCGCGCGCCGACCTGTATCGATACCTCGGCTATCACGAGTACGAAGACAAGCTCGACGCGCTCTTCGCCACGAAAAAATAACCCTTACGCTGGAGACGACATACCCATGAGCGACGCAAACACCACCACGCCGGCTACCGGCGCATTCAAACCGAAGAAGTCGGTCGTGCTGTCGGGCGTGACAGCGGGCAACACCGCGCTGTGCACAGTCGGACGCACGGGCAACGACCTGCATTACCGCGGCTATGACATTCTCGAACTCGCGGGCGCCTGCGAGTTCGAGGAAATTGCTCATCTGCTGGTGCATGAAAAGCTGCCCACGCAAGCCGAGCTGACCGCGTACAAGGCCAAGCTCAAGGCGCTGCGTGGATTGCCCGCAAACTTGAAGACCGCACTCGAATGCGTGCCTGCGTCCGCCCATCCGATGGACGTGATGCGCACCGGCGTATCGGTCCTCGGCACGGTACTACCTGAGAAGGACGACCACAGCATCGCGGGCGCGAAGGATATTGCCGATCGCCTGATGGCGTCGCTTGGTTCGATGCTGCTCTATTGGTATCACTATTCGCACAACGGCAAGCGCATCGAGGTCGAAACCGACGATGACTCCATCGGCGGACACTTCCTGCATCTGCTGCACGGCAAGGAGCCGTCGAAATCGTGGGTCGACGCCATGCACGTATCGCTGAACCTGTACGCGGAACACGAGTTCAATGCATCGACATTTACCGGCCGTGTGATCGCGGGCACGGGCTCGGACATCTATTCGGCGATCACCGGCGCAATCGGCGCATTGCGCGGCCCGAAGCACGGCGGCGCCAACGAAGCCGCATTCGACATTCAATCGCGTTATCAGACGGCTGACGAAGCAGAAGCCGATATCAAACGACGCGTCGAGAACAAGGAAGTCGTGATCGGCTTCGGCCATCCGGTGTACACGATCTCGGACCCGCGCAATGTCGTGATCAAGGAAGTTGCGAAGAAGCTGTCGAAGGAAGCGGGCAACACCAAGCTCTTCGACATCGCCGAGCGGCTCGAGTCGGTGATGTGGGAAGCGAAGAAGATGTTCCCGAACCTGGACTGGTTCAGCGCGGTCTCGTATCACATGCTGGGCGTGCCCACCGCAATGTTCACGCCGCTTTTCGTGATCTCGCGCACATCGGGCTGGGCTGCGCATATCATTGAGCAGCGCATCGACAACAAGATCATTCGCCCGAGCGCAAACTATACGGGGCCGGACGATCTGCCTTTCGTGCCGCTCGCGAAGCGCTGACCGTGACACGGGATGGTTGACCGGCAAGGTCTTGATCACCTTGGCGGCAATTATCCCGACCATTACTATTTATTCCCCCACGGTATGAATACTGCAAACCGCAAACCCCTTCCCGGCACCAAGCTCGATTATTTCGACACGCGTGCCGCGGTCGAAGAACTCCAGCCCGGCGCTTACGACACGCTGCCGTACACGTCACGCGTGCTCGCCGAGAACCTCGCGCGCTGTTGCCCGCCGGTCTCGCTCGCCGCATCGCTCAGGCAGATCATCGAACGCAAGCGCGAGCTGGATTTCCCCTGGTTTCCGGCGCGCGTCGTGTGCCACGATATTCTTGGCCAGACCGCGCTTGTCGACCTGGCCGGCCTGCGCGATGCCATCGCGGCGCAAGGCGGCGATCCTGCGCTGGTGAATCCGGTGGTGGAAACGCAGCTCGTGGTCGACCACTCGCTTGCCGTCGAGCGCGGCGGGTTCGATCCGGACGCGTTCGAGAAAAACCGGGCCATCGAAGATCGTCGCAATGAGGACCGCTTCCACTTCATCGACTGGACGAAGAAGGCTTTCAAGAACATTGTCGTGATTCCGCCGGGCAACGGCATCCTGCATCAGATCAACCTCGAACGCATGAGCCCGGTCGTGCAGGTGAAGGACGGCGTGGCATTTCCCGACACGCTCATCGGCACCGATTCGCACACGCCGATGGTCGACGCGCTGGGGGTGCTCGCGATCGGCGTGGGCGGTCTGGAGGCCGAAAGCGTGATGCTGGGGCGGGCTTCGTACATGCGGCTGCCGGATATCGTTGGCGTCGAACTGAGCGGCAAGCCGGGACCGGGAATTACGGCCACCGACGTGGTGCTGTCGCTGACCGAATTCCTGCGCAAACAAAAAGTCGTTGGCGCCTACCTGGAGTTTTATGGCGAAGGCACGGCGAACCTGACGCTCGGTGATCGCGCGACCATCGCGAACATGGCGCCCGAATTTGGCGCCACGGCCGCGATGTTTTATATCGATGAGCAGACCATCAAGTATCTCAAGCTCACCGGCCGCGACGACGAACTCGTGAAGCTGGTGGAAACGTACGCGAAGGAAACCGGCCTTTGGGGCGAGACCCTGAAGAACGCCGACTATGAGCGTGTATTGCAGTTCGACCTGTCCACAGTGGTTCGTACGCTGGCCGGGCCGTCCAACCCGCATCGCCGGCTGCCCGTGTCCGAGCTGGCCGCACGCGGCATCAGCGGCAAGGTCGAGAACGAGCCAGGCCTGATGCCGGACGGCGCCGTGATCATCGCCGCGATCACGAGTTGCACCAACACCAACAATCCACGCAACATGATCGCCGCCGGTTTGCTCGCGCGTAACGCCAACCAGCGTGGCCTCACCCGCAAGCCGTGGGCGAAGACGTCGCTGGCGCCGGGCTCGAAGGCGGTCACGCTTTACCTCGAGGCAGCCGGCCTGCTGCCGGAACTGGAACAGCTGGGGTTTGGCGTGGTGGCGTATGCCTGTACGTCGTGCAACGGCATGTCGGGCGCGCTGGATCCGGTGATCCAGAAGGAAATCGTCGATCGTGATTTGTACGCGACCGCCGTGCTATCCGGAAACCGCAACTTCGATGGCCGCATCCATCCGTATGCGAAGCAGGCGTTCCTCGCGTCGCCGCCGCTGGTGGTCGCTTACGCCATTGCCGGCACGATCCGCTTCGACATCGAGAAGGACGTGCTGGGCACTGACGCCGATGGCAACGCGGTGAGGCTTGCGGACATCTGGCCGTCGGACGAAGAGATCGATGCGATCGTGGCGTCCAGCGTAAAGCCCGAGCAGTTCCGCAAGGTGTATGAGCCGATGTTCGCGGTCGCCGCCGATGCCGGCGAGCGTGCCGCCCCACTCTACGACTGGCGTCCGCAGAGCACCTATATCCGCCGCCCGCCCTATTGGGAAGGCGCGCTTGCCGGCGAGCGCACGTTGCAGGGCATGAGAGCGCTCGCCGTGCTGGGCGACAACATCACCACCGATCACCTGTCGCCATCGAACGCCATCCTCGCCGATAGCGCCGCAGGCGAATACCTCACGAAGATGGGCCTGCCGGAAGAGGACTTCAACTCGTACGCCACACATCGCGGCGATCACCTGACCGCCCAGCGCGCCACTTTCGCGAACCCGACGCTCCTCAACGAAATGGTGATCGAAGATGGCAAGGTGAAGGCGGGTTCGTTTGCCCGCATCGAGCCCGAGGGCCGGGTGACGCGCATGTGGGAAGCCATTGAAACCTACATGGAGCGCAAGCAACCGCTGATCGTGATCGCCGGCGCGGACTACGGCCAAGGCTCCTCGCGCGACTGGGCCGCCAAGGGCGTGCGTCTCGCGGGCGCCGAAGCGATCGTCGCCGAAGGGTTCGAGCGCATTCACCGCACGAACCTGGTTGGCATGGGTGTGCTGCCGCTGGAATTCAAGCCCGGCGTCAACCGCACGACGCTCCGTATTGACGGTACCGAAACGTTCGATGTGGCCGGCGAACGCAAGCCGGGCGCCGACCTGACGCTCGTGATCCATCGCCGGGACGGCGAGCGCGTGGAAGTGCCGGTGACCTGCCGCCTCGACACCGCGGAAGAGCTATCGATTTACGAAGCGGGCGGCGTGCTTCAGCGCTTCGCGCAGGACTTTCTTGAATCGTCGCAGGCGGCGGCTTAGCAACGGAAGCCGGGCGGTGAGCGATATGCTTACCGCGCCCGGCTGCACCATATAAACAAGGACAACATCATCATGGCCCACGCACCCCAGATCAGGATTCCCGCGACCTACATGCGTGGCGGGACCAGCAAAGGCGTGTTCTTTCGCCTGCAGGATCTACCCGAAGCCGCCCGCGTGCCGGGTGCGGCACGCGACGCCCTGCTCTTGCGCGTGATCGGCAGCCCGGACCCTTACGGCAAGCAGACCGACGGCATGGGAGGCGCCACGTCGAGCACCAGCAAGACGGTGATTATCGCGAAGAGCAGCAAAGCCGATCACGACGTCGATTATCTTTTTGGTCAGGTCGCCATCGATCGCGCATTTGTCGACTGGAGCGGCAACTGCGGCAATCTCTCCGCCGCCGTGGGGCCGTTCGCGATCAGCAACGGACTCATTGATCCCGAGCGCGTGCCGGATAACGGCGTGGCCATCGTGCGCATCTGGCAGGCGAACATCGGCAAGACGATCATCGCGCATGTACCCATCACGAAGGGCGCCGTGCAGGAAACCGGCGACTTCGAACTCGACGGCGTCACCTTCCCCGCTGCCGAAGTGCAGCTCGAGTTCATGGACCCCGCCGCCGACGAAGACGGCGCGGACGGTGCGATGTTTCCGACGGGCAATCTCGTCGACGATCTCGAGGTTCCCGGCATCGGTACGCTGAAGGCCACGATGATCAACGCAGGCATCCCGACCATCTTCGTGAATGCGGAGGCGATCGGGTACACCGGCACGGAATTGCAGGACGCGATCAACAGCGATCCGAAAGCGCTGGCGATCTTCGAGACCATCCGCGCGCATGGCGCGATTCGCATGGGGCTGATCAAACATATCGACGAGATCGCGAGCCGGCAGCACACGCCGAAAATTGCCTTCGTCGCGAAGCCCGCTGATTACGTCGCGTCCAGCGGCAAGCAGGTTGCCGCTCATGATGTCGATCTGCTCGTGCGCGCGATGTCGATGGGCAAGCTCCATCACGCGATGATGGGAACGGCAGCCGTGGCGATAGGCACGGCTGCGGCCATTCCGGGAACGCTCGTGAGTCTCGCCGCCGGCGGCGAAGGACGCGGCACCGTGCGCTTCGGACATCCATCGGGCACGCTGCGCGTGGGAGCTCAGGCGAGCCTTGTAGAGGGCCAATGGAAGGTCACCAAGGCCATCATGAGCCGCAGCGCCCGGGTGCTGATGGAAGGATGGGTTCGTGCGCCTGCAGACGCGCTCTGACGACCGGCGACGCATCGTCGCTCACCTCGGTGAACAGGACCTGGTTACAGCTTCTTGCCGGGTCCGTCATCGATCACAACGGTATTCGCGATCCGGTCATGCAGCGCCTGTTTTCGCTGGTTGAATAGCACCCACAGGAATCCTGCGCCGCATGTCGCAAAGCTCAGCAGGTAGCCCAGCGTGCGCAGACCGGCTTGCCTTACTGTCATCGGTTCTCCTGTGTCTGCATCGACAATCCGCAGATGCAGCGCCCGTTTCCCCGGCGATGTGCCCCACACAGCCCACAGGACTCCGGTCACGAGTATGGGTATGCACTGGCCTATCGCCAACCAAAGAAGAATGGTCGAAGCGAAGGACTCCGGCGCCATGAGCAACTCGTCCATCGATGGACCGAGAGGGATGAAAAGCGCAATCACGGTCCACCAGATCGAATCGATGGCCAGTGCGCTGGCGCGTCGCGAGCAGGAGGCAAATCGCATCGGATGCGTGATGTGCACCGGACGAGTCAGCTACCCAGGGCGTTTGGATCCCGCCACGCTCGCTCGAAGGGAAGCCGCCACGCCCGGGGCGCGACGAGTTGATGGATAGCATTCGGGCCCCACGATCCGGGCGCGTAGAAGCGAACCGGCGGAGGAGATTCGATCAAGGCCGTCGAGACTTGCCACAACCGCTCAATGCCCTCGGCGGTCGTGAAAAGCGTCCGGTCTCCCCGCATGGCGTCGAGGATCAATCGCTCGTACGCTTCCAGTACATCGCCAATCAGGCCGGTATCGCGCATGGCGAATTGCAAGCTCAGTTTGTCCAGCCGCATCCCGGGACCCGGGCGCTTGCCATAAAACGAAAGCGACATCTTCGAGGCGTCCGCCAGGTCGAACGTCAAATGGTCCGGTCCTTGGGAACCGACACCTGACCCAGCCGGAAACATGCTCTTCGGCGGCTCGCGAAAGGCGATGGAAATGATGCGTTGCCCCTCGGCAAGCCGCTTTCCCGTGCGCAGATAAAATGGCACGCCGGCCCAGCGCCAGTTATCGATCGAGCATTTCAACGCAATGAATGTTTCCGTTTCCGATTCGGGACTGACGCCCTCTTCGGATCGATAACCGGTGTACTGCCCCCGGACGACATCCGTTGGCTGTATCGGCAGCATGCTGCGAAAAACCTTGTTCTTTTCCTCGCTGATGGGCGACGGTTCCAGCGACGTCGGCGGCTCCATTGCCATGAACGCGAGAATCTGAAACAGGTGGGTGACGACCATGTCGCGAAACGCGCCTGTTTGCTCGTAGAATCCCGCGCGCTTGCCGAGGCCCAGCGTTTCGGGCACATCGATCTGCACGTGGTCAATGAAGTTGCGGTTCCAGATCGGCTCGAACAGGCCGTTCGCGAAGCGGAACGCGAGGATGTTCTGGGCAGGCTCCTTCCCCAGAAAATGATCGATCCGGAAGATCTGCTCTTCTTCGAAGACTTCGTGTAACCGGGCATTCAGCGAAACAGAACTCTTCAGATCCGTTCCGAACGGCTTCTCCATGATGATCCGCGAGCGGTCCACGAGGTCCGCTTCCTTGAGCATGCCAACCGCGGAGAGTGCGGCGTTAGGCGGAACGCTCAGGTAGTGCAAGCGCCGGCATTCGCCATCGAAACTCATCTCGGCGTTCAGCACGGCCGCCTTGAGCGCCTCCGCTCCTGCTGTCAGCGGCACGTAGTCGAGATTGGCGGCGAACGTGTCCCACTCCGTCTGGGCGACCTTGCGAGAAGAAAACTCGTCAAGCGCCTGGCGCGCCGTGCGACGAAAATCGTCGATGTGAATGTCGTCGAGCGCGACGGCTATGATCCTGCAGCCCGGAATGAATCCTGCGCTCGCCAAATGGAACAAGCCTGGCAAAAGCTTGCGTCGCGCCAGGTCGCCAGTGGCGCCGAACAGGACGACGACTTGTGGGAATTGTGGACCTACTCCTGCAGAGATCTTGGCCATCGTGCAAATCCTTTCTGGGTTGTCGATGCCTGAAGGACGGGCCCTGACGGAGCCCTTGCATTCGTCATGATTCGATTGGCCTGACAAGATTTGACATCAGGCCGGGTAATTTTGCTGCCACAGTATCACGCGTTTATAAGTCGAACTCGCGATGCTGACCGCGCACCGGCACGGTGTTTGTATTTTGACTTTTTTCCGGACTCGACAAAATTGCTGATTTTTGCTCATCTCCTTTGTCAGATCTTACCGACTCGCAGCGACAATGCGGGCTCAGCTCCATCCCGCAGGAAAGCTGTCCGTAAGCCATTTAGCGTGAACGATGATCTTTGGTTCATTTATCGGGCAATCGTCTATCGTACGAAAAATCCGATTTCTGAGGCGACCCCTAACGTATGAGATTTCCATTGCAGCGCCGTCTCGCGATCGCACTCTGGACCGATGAGCGCAACACCAGGATCAGGCTCCAGCATTGGTGGCTGACCTTTGCAATTTATGCGGGTTGCGCCGGGGTAATGAGCTTGTTCACGCGCTCCAAAGTCGTCTCGGGCGACGCCATCGTGGCGTGGGCTGTGTGCGTGCTGATCTGCCTCTGCGCTTTTCATGTGCTGATCCGAAGCGGTTGGAGCCGCCGATTCGAGGACGCGGCGCTGAGCCAGGCGCAGATCGTGTTCGCCATTTTCGCGGTCATGGCGGGGTATACCATCACGGGCGCCGCGCGAAGCGCCGTTCTGCTTCCATTCGTCGTTGTCTTGAACTTTGGCGCGTTCTCCATAGGGTGGCGCCGCATGGTTCAATTGACGGTGTTTGCGCTCGTGGTCATGGGCGCGGTCATTGTATGGATGCATGCCCGCTGGCCAGGCCGCTATTCAACGGTCGTGGACCTGTCCAACTTCCTCGTATGCATGATTACGTTGCCGGGGGTATCGGCGCTCGCCATGAGGCTCAACTCATTGCAGGCACGGCTGAAACAACAACGATTGGATCTGAAGGCGGCACTGGACCGCATCCAGGACCTTGCAACGCTCGACGATCTGACGGGCCTCGCCAATCGTCGCCGCGCCCGTGAACTGCTGCTGACCGAGGTAACCCGCGTGGACCGTGCGGTGCAGTCATTTTCCGTGGCATTGCTCGATCTCGACCATTTCAAGCAGCTCAACGATCGCTTCGGCCACGCCGGCGGCGACCGGATACTGCGTCGTTTCTCCGAGGTCGCGCGCGCAAGCATGCGCAGTGTCGACACGGTAGCGCGCTGGGGAGGAGAAGAGTTTCTGATCCTGATGCCGGAGACCGACGTGTCGCACGCGTTCGACGCGATGGAGCGGCTACGGGAGCGCATCGCCGTGCTTGGGGTCACAAGCGAGCTGGGCGATATGCACTTTACGTTCTCGGCTGGCGTCGCGGGCCACCGCTCAGGCCAGTCTGTTGACGATACGATCGTTCGCGCCGATCGCGCACTTTATAGCGCCAAGGCGGCGGGCCGCAACCGTGTCGAGCTCGCAGACAACGCAAGCGACATCTAACAATAACGGTCCCTGCTGACCTCGGGCGCGGGCGCCCTCACCCTGCGGGCGCGACGCAAACGCTCCTGGCGACGACGATCCGGTCCGCGGCGCAACGCAGGAACGCAAGGAACTCGGCAGCGGGCAACGGTCGGCTCAACAGGAAACCCTGCGCCTGATCGCAGGCAAGTTCGCCGAGCGTACGGAATTGCGACTCCGTCTCGACGCCTTGCGCCACGACCTCGATCTGCAACGCGCGAGCGAGCTTACGGCCACAAAAATCCCTTGACTCAAGCGGCGCGTTTCACTATCGGTCAGAAATGTTCGCTTGAACTATTTCATCGGTGAACACATCTCTATCGCGACGTCTTGCCTGCACGTCGCATCGGCGCCATTTTGTACAACGAAGCCTCTTTCATAAGCGGTCAAGTTGTAGTCCCCACTGGATCGGGACGCGTTGCGTCTCGCGACTCAAGCGGCCGCTGGGGAAGCCAACCATCGTAGAAAAGGACCATGAGCAAACTGACCGCCACGATCAAGCATGGCTTCATGGAAATGTTGCCACCGACAATCTTTTTTTTCGTCATCCTCCATATTGTCGTGATCATTCGCGCGCTGATGACCCGGGGCACCGGCATCACGCTGCCGACGTCCGCCTCTATAACCGTCGCCGCCCTGATTCTCGGGAAATCCGTGCTACTTGCCAACCTGCTGCCTTTCATCAATCGCTTTCCCGACAAGCCATTGATCTGGAATGCAGGCTGGAAGACCGCCATCTACGCCGTGGTGGCGTTGATCGTTCATTATCTGGAACGCGTTTACGAGTACTGGAAGGAAGCGCCCGGCTTGCTCGCCGCCAATCAGAAACTTCTCGCCGAGATGAACTGGGCGCATTTCTGGGCCATCCAGATCCTGCTGGCGACGCTGATCACCAACTACTGTGTGCTCGCCGAATTGGCACGCGTGATCGGCCACGACAAGCTGCGAAGAATGTTTTTCGGCCCACTGCCTGTCAGATCAACGGAGAAGATTTAATGAAGCTGATCGAGAGCATGCGCATATTCGTACGCATCGCGGAACTCAAAAGCTTCCGCTCCGCCGCGAGAGAGTTGGGATTGAGCAACGCCTGCGCGACGCGGACCATCGCGGCTTTGGAAGCCCGCTTGAACGTGCAACTGCTGGACCGTTCGACGCGCTCAGTCAGGTTGACACCATCCGGTCTCAACTATTTAACAACGAGCCGCGTCTGGCTTGAACACCTTGATCATCTGGAGGGAGCCGTTCGTCACACGGAGGATGAGCCTGGCGGCACGCTACGAATCGTCGCGTCCAACACGCTACCGCTGTCCTCGTTGACTTCTCTGGTTGGCGCCTTTCATCGTCGTTACCCGAATGTAGATTTGCAACTGGCCGTTCTAGAACGTGACGACAATTGGCTGGATTCAAGCTACGACGTTGCGCTCGTTGCCAATGTCGATATCGACGAAAAGGAATTCGCGGCGTACTCACTCTGGACAAGCCCAATGATATGCGTTGCGACGTCGCGCTATCTTGCAGTTCACGGTACGCCGCGCGTGCCTCAGGACCTCTGCAACCATGCCTATATTGCGTTGTCCATCGCGACTGCCAATGCACGTTTGTTGTTTTTGAATTCGACAGGACAACGAGAGCAAGTCGCGCTGACACCTGCATATACGGTCAATAGCGCAACTGCCGTCCATGCGGGTTTGCTTGCAGACATGGGCTTTTCTGTCGTGCCGGCTAGCTCAGTCGCTGAGGACGAACAGCGTGGCGAGCTGTTGCGGCTGTTGCCAGGCTACACCGTCGACGCGCTTGACGCCGGAGCGGCCGTTGTTTACCGCAGCGGCATTGAGCCGACGCCTGCAGCCCGAGCCTTTATTGCTTGCGCTCGCGCAAACATTGGCCAAGAAGCGATGTGGCCAAGAGGCGTCTGTGTAACGATTCCAGAAGACACGCTCGGCGAACGTCGGGCGGTGGTCTGATAGCCGTAAGCCCGGCTCGGCGGCGGAAGGACTCATTAGTTGCACATTCCCCGAGTGCGCCAGGACAGCAGTTCCAGGCCGCTCCGGTTTGCGACCTTGAACCAGCGGGTTTTATCCGGGAGTCGCCGTGCGGGTCCGTTTAGGGTCCGTGCTGGGTCGACTCTCCGAGCATCTGGAAAGCCAGTGCTCGCAACCGTGCAATGAGGATATTCCAAATGGCACCGAAAACTTCTAATCCAGATAAGCCGCTGCGCCGCAGATTACTGCTCAGCAAAATTCACATCGGTCTTGCTGCTATTGGTACGTTATCTTCGGTCGTTGGCATCGGAGTTGCGATAGATGGCGGACTTGAATTCAACCGGACGAAAGTCTTTGTCGGTGTCGGGATCATAGTCGCTTCCACGATTCTCTATATCTCCATGCTCTTCGTCCCCGACGCTGAATAGGACGAAGCTCTTTGTTGGTGTCCGTAGCCGGTCGAGGACGGTGTCCTTGCGTGTTGCGATGGCGCCAAGGCGCCATCCAATCATAAGGACTACACAAGCGTGCCAGGAATCGGCCGTACCCTGTACAAATGGTGACGGTCCACGTCCCCGGCATGAAGGACCGCCGTGATGCCCCTGCGCTTCACTCCTCCTGTGGCGTCAACTTGTCCTGAGTCCTGGTGTCGAAATCCGCGGCGTCATGGCGCTCGTGCAGTTGACTGGATGGCTCGCCAAAAACGCGGTTAACCATCCGCCCACGCCGCACGGCCGCGCGTTCGCCGATCGCATCAGCCCAGCGCTGAACATGCTGATAGTCCTGCACCGCCAGGAACTCTGCCGCCTCGTAGAGCCAACCCTTTGCCAAGCCACCATACCAAGGCCAGATCGCCATGTCGGCTATGGTGTACTCGCTGCCGGCCACGTATTCGTTGCCGGCGAGCTGCTTATCGAGCACATCGAGCTGACGCTTCGTTTCCATCGCGAACCGATCGATCGCATATTCAATCTTCGTCGGCGCGTAAGCATAGAAATGGCCGAAGCCCCCGCCCAGATAGGGCGCGCTGCCCATCTGCCAGAATAACCATGACAGGCATTCGGCGCGCGCGCTGGGCTCCGTCGGCAGGAAAGCGCCAAATTTTTCGGCAAGGTATAGCAAAATCGCACCGGACTCGAAGACCCGGACCGGCTTCGGGCCGCTTCGATCCAAGAGCGCTGGGATCTTGGAGTTCGGGTTCGCTTCGACGAAGCCGCTACCGAACTGCTCACCGTCGCCAATCCTGATCAGCCAGGCATCGTATTGCGCGCCGCTATGGCCGAGTGCCAGCAATTCCTCCAGCATCGTCGTGACCTTCACGCCGTTCGGTGTCGCCAGCGAGTAAAGCTGGAGAGGATGGAGGCCCACCGGCAGGTCCTTGTCGTGGGTCGGCCCCGACGTCGGGCGGTTGATGTTCGCGAAGCGGCCGCCATCGGATTTATTCCATGTCCAAACCTTCGGCGGCACGTAGTCAGACGAATCGGTCATGCTCACAGCTCCTTGTGTTTCAGTCCTTGTGTTTCAGTCCTTGGGTCTTAGTCCCTGTGCCTCAGTCCTTCTGCCTCAGGAAAAAGGCAGTGCGCAGCGAGAGTAACAAAATGGCGCAAAGCATGCCGAAACCCCCTTTCATCCTTAAGTGCGGTCTCAACACGATCACGCCGTCATCCGGGTCGATACTTCCCGTTTTTCCCCCGACCAGATAACCTCGCATTGACGCTCCTAGTCGAATGAGCCCCGCCAAACGACACGGTGAAGCCAATGAATGACGACCCGCAAAGCTCCATGGACCATGGTGGGAATTTTCGTCGGGGCATCTTGCGGCCTGTAGAGGCAGTTGGCCGTTGGCTCGACCGGGTCGATCCCGGTACGCACCGTCGCATCAAGGGCTTGCGGCTCGTGACGGCGTACGGCATCGCGGCCGCGCTCGGGACGCTGCAGGATATTGCGCACAGTGTGCCCAGCAGCGTATCGCTGGGTTACCTCGCTGGCAGCTTCGCGCTCTGGGCGAGCGTGTCCGAGGGAAAAACGACGCGCGCCGAGTCGAGCCGTGATCTCCTGCTGCTGAGTTTTGCGGCCGCACTTGGCGCGATCCTGTTCGTGCTTTTCCTCCGGCCATTGCAGCTTGCCGGGCGGGCAGGTCCGGAGCTGATTCTTGTGACCGGCGCATTCCTGGTCGGCTATTTGAAGCGATTCGGGGTGCTGGGCGCCGGAATCGGGTCGCAAATATATATTGGGGAGTTGCTCGCCTACGGCGCCCGGCTGACGGCCGCCGACCTGGGGGCCATTGGGATTGCCGCGTTGATCGCCGCACTGGCGGCGATCGTGCCACGCGTGCTAAGCGGGCCCGCGGAGCGCCCCGTCCAGATAGCAGCGCTCGCGGCCGGCACGGCATCGGGTTCGCGGAGATGCTCGCCGGAGTTCTTCATGGGGTGCCAGGCGGCCGCCGGCGCGTTGATCATCGTGGCCCTGAACGGCTTGATCGGCCTGGACGAATCTGCCTGGGCCATCACTGCATGCACGTACGTCGTCGCGGGGTCGGCGAGCGGCACCAAACAACGCGTGCGTCGCCGCATTATTGGCACATTGATCGGCGTTCCGTTAGGCCTTGCCTGTCTGCCTGTCGCCGAGCATGCACCGCTGCTGATCTGGGCTGTGGCTGCACTCGCCATGGTCGTCTATACGATGGCATTGCCGGAGCGCTATGACATCGCCTGCGCGGCGTTCGCTTTTACGTTGATCGTCACGCTGGCGGCAAGTGGTGTGCATTCAATCCCCCTGCTCGCGGCACGCGCCTGGGAGACGCTACTCGGCGGGGCAATCGGCCTCGCGGCAGCCATGTTCGTTTTCCCGCTCCGATCCCCTGGCCCCGGCGAATAGATTGCATCGAGGCCAAAGTTATCTGCAAATGAATTGTTGCGACGCAACAATTATCGGCCTATGCTGTAGCCGAGCGACGGCGACTTGACGGCTCATGCCGGTCGCAGAAACCTTACTAAAGTGCAGGCACGGTATGCACATCGCGTATCGGAACCTGAACGTCTTCCAACTCGGCGGGGTTGAAACCGGTGATCACAACGAGCGCAGACGGAACCGATGCCGGTTCACCGCCTTGTCTTGTTTGTTGATCAACATGGTTATGACGAAGCGGCAGTTTTTTCCTGCATGAACCCTGATTCACACACCAAATTTCCGATTTGGCTCATTCATTGACTGTGGTTGATATCTTTATTAGGTATCCGTATCAGGCAGACCGACCCTGGAGCACTTCATGCCTTACTCGACTTTCTCGCCGTCTCTCAGTGAACTTTCCAGGAACTGGATGCGCCTTTTCACCGAGACCTGCGAAATGCTCGGCGCGACCGCACAAGTCGTTAAAGTTCGCACCACTCGCATGGCGATGGCAGGGCCGCTCCCCAACGAGCGGGACCGGGTCGAATTCAGCCTGATGAGCCAGGAAAAGAGCGAGGCGGCGTCCGAGTCAATCCAGGCGATGGGTTCAGGATTCGTCAATCTGGGCATGGCGCTGGCAACCGATACCAGCAAACATATCTGGGCTACGTCTGCCGCGGCCTCATCCTTGGGGTCGAGCCAATCCCTGACACAATGGCTTGAACGCCAGGCAGCGCTGTTGAAGATCGCAGCAGCATCTCCGGCCAATCCGTTACAGCTGGCCAACTCGACCGCGCGTGTGGTCCAGGAGAGTCTCGCACCCATCTACGACCGTGCGACCGCAAATGCCAAGCGTCTAGGTGTGCTTTGACAGCCGCCGTTCTAGGCGAACCACTTCGTGACGCGCCTCCGCAGGCTCGCGATCACAGCGCCGAGACTTTCCCGAAGATCCAATGCAAATTGGACGGTGTGTCGGAAACCATGCTGTGGACGCTCTACGACCGTGCGTGCGAAGCGCGCCGCCCTGACGGTATTCTCAATGACCCCGACAGCGTGCGCATCTGCAATGCCATCGACTACGATTTCGTGCGTCGTTTTGGAGAACCCGTCGGTTCGTTTGCCGCACGGGCGGCCAGGATAGACCAATTGTTGACACGATGGCTCGAACGGCATCCGGACGGCCTGGTCGTATCGCTCGGTGAAGGCCTCGAAACGCAGGCTCATCGCGTGGACAACGGGCGGATGCATTGGATCACGGTCGACCTGCCGGCTGCAATCGAACTGCGTCAGCACTTTCTTCCAGCGACCAGACGCTTTCGTCACGTCGCCGCGAGCGTGGTCGAGCCAGGCTGGATCGAAGGGATCGAAGCGAACCCGGATGTATTCATCGTTGTTCAGGGCCTCTTCATGTATCTGGAGCCGGAAGCGGTGCGACGCTTGTTTATCAGGATCGTCGAGCGTTTCCCGGGCGCCGAGATTGCATTCGACGTCATTCCGCGGTGGTTTTCCCAGCTCACCCAATGGGGCGTCATGCAAACGCCGCACTATCGCCTGCCTCCTATGCCCTGGGGCATTAACAGCGATGAGATCGCGGCGCGCCTGCGCAGCTGGTCATCAGCCATAGCGACCTTGAGCGTGCTCGAGTACCGGGCTCCCCGTGGCTGGCAAAAGATGACGGAGGACCTGTTCCTGATGAATCCGCTGGCAAAGGGTCGCTTGCCTTGCCTGGTACATGCAAGGGTTGGGAATCAATAATCGTTCGCCTGGCAATTGATGCTGCAAGCGGCGAACGTACATTCGGGCGTACATTCATTACTTCTTTGAGCAGCGCGATGAAAGACAAAATTGTCGCCGCTGAGAAGTGATCGAAACACGAGAGCCGGCAGAACTCATGCGACTCGCCAACTCGCGCATACTGGAGGGCGATCAGCCGGCAGGTGAAACGCGCCGGTTCGCACCGCGATTGCATGTTGCCAGCAGCACGTCCACTGATTCGGCCCAGGACCGGCTAAGGGTCTGAAGAAACAAGGTGAATACTCATGAAAGCATCCGACCTGTTCGTCAAGGCACTTGAGAATGAAGGCGTCGATCGCATTTTCGCCGTGCCCGGCGAAGAGAATCTTGACGTCGTCGAGTCGCTGCGGCGCTCCAGCATCCAGCTGATCCTGACCCGCCATGAACAGTCTGCAGCCTTCATGGCGGCGACCCACGGCCGCCTGACAGGAAGGCCGGGCGTCTGCATGGCGACGCTCGGCCCCGGCGCGCTGAACCTGGTGACCGGCGCCGCTTACGCGCATCTTGGCGCCATGCCGATGGTGCTCATTACCGGGCAGAAACCCATCATGACGGCGAACCAGGCGCGCTTCCAGATAGTCGACATTGTCGCCACGATGAAACCACTGACCAAGGCGTCCCGGCAGATCGTCAGCGGGAGCAGTATTCCCACCGTGGTGCGCGAAGCGTTCCGGCTGGCTGCGGAGGAGCGGCCCGGTCCGGTCCATCTCGAGTTGCCGGAAGACGTGGCCGCCGTCGAGGTGAGCGACGACATAGCGCTCGTTCCGCTGCATCCCGTTGAACTTCCGGTGGCGCAAGAGGCCGCCATTGAACGGGCGGCATCTTTGCTCATGAAAGCCGAGCGTCCGCTGGTCATGTTCGGCGCCGCCAGCAACCGGCCGCGGCTGGTGGGTCAATTAACCGAGTTCATCCGGTCCACCGGTATCCCGTTCTTCAACACCCAGATGGGCAAGGGCACCGTTGCCGCCGTCGGCCATGACGAGGCCAGCGAACTCTGGATGGGAACGGCCGCGCTGAGCGCGCGCGACTACTTGCACGAGGCGATCGACCGCGCCGACCTGATCCTCGCGATCGGGCACGACACCGTCGAAAAACCACCGTTCATCATGGGGCCGAAAGGGCCCAAGGTCATTCATGTGGGTTATACGCCAGCGCACGTCGAACAGGTGTTCTTCCCGCATGCCGAAGTGGTGGGAGACCTCGGCCTGAGTCTCGCGCGGCTTGCCGATCACGTTCAAGGCAAGCTTCCGAACGCGGCTGCACTGGCGCCGCTGCGCGAAGGCATCTTGAGACGCACGCTGGACCGGGCGCAGGAGTCACGCTTCCCGCTGACGCCGCAGCGCATCGTCCACGACGTGCGCGAGGTCATGCCGGTCGACGGCATCGTCGCACTCGATAACGGCATGTACAAGATCTGGTTCGCGCGCTGCTACCGCACACGCAACGCCAACACGCTGCTGCTCGACAACGCATTGGCGACGATGGGCGCCGGCCTGCCGTCGGCCATGATGGCGGCCCTGCTCTACCCTGCCCGGCGCGTGATGGCGGTATGCGGCGACGGCGGCTTCATGATGAACTCGCAGGAGCTCGAAACCGCCGTCCGGCTGAAGCTTAACCTCGTTGTACTGATCATCCAGGACGACGCGTACGGCATGATCCGATGGAAACAGGCCGTCGACAACTTCGCGGACTGGGGTCTCACTTTCGGCAACCCCGATTTCGTCAAGTATGCGGATGCGTACGGGGCCAAGGGACGGCGAGTCGAGTCGGCCGATGCGCTGGCGCCGACACTTGAAGCGGCGTTTCGCGAAGGCGGCGTGCAGTTGGTCATCGTTCCGGTCGACTACTCGGAGAACACCCGCGTACTCGTCGATGAACTCAAGAACCGCGTGATGGATGCCGCATAGCGAAGATCGCGGATCTACAGGAACGCGAGGAGTCCTGTTGCCGATAGTGCTGAGCCGCCCGATCCCATAGGCGGCGGCTCGGTTTGCCCGAGCGCATCCGGATCCGGCGTTCAGACAATGTCTTCCCGGCCGGGAGAGACGCTCAGTGCAGCGCCGAGCGCCCGCCCGCGCCGTCTTTTTGTGCTGCTGCTTCCTCCGGGCTCTCGTAGATATAAGAGGAAACACCCCGCTCACTCAACGCGCTACCCAGCTTCATTTTCAGGAAGCTGCTGGTCGTGTATCGCGTCACCGCCGAATAGAACTGACTCACCAGCCTGGAAACCATCTTCGAATAGTCGGCGATGATCTCGGGGCGAATGGTGAAATTGTCGTAGTTGACGATAGCGTGTGGACGCGACAGAACACGGCTCAGCCGCGACTCAACCTCGGCGTATATCGCATCGACGTCATCGAGAGTCACCACGTCCAGCCCTTCAAAGTTGATGAAGAACATATTCTTTTCGGTGTCGAGGCTAAAGCGCTCGCTCAATTTCAGCCGGAGCAGAACGCTGCGCAAGCCCATCGGCGTACCAAGGAAAATGCGTTCGTCCATGAGTCGCGGCGGCGCCTTGATGACGGGGGTGAATCCCATCTGGGAGACGATGTCGCGTTGCACATCCACACCCGGTGCGACTTCAATCAGCTCAAGTCCGTCCTGACTGAGCGAAAAAACACAGCGCTCGGTGATGTACAACACGGGCTGCCCGCGCTCACGCGCATACTGACCGCTGAACGTCCGATGCTCTACTGCATCAACAAATTTTCTGCACGTACCGTCCTGGCGAATGATAAGGCGGCCATCCTTTATCTCTACATCCACCTTCCCCGCGTTGAATGTCCCGACGAATACGACCTTCTTGGCGCTCTGGCTGATATTGATGAACCCGCCTGCTCCCGCGAGCTTCGGACCGAACTTGCTGACATTGAGATTGCCTTCGCGGTCCGCCTGGGCGAGCCCGAGAAAAGCGATGTCGAGGCCGCCACCGTCATAGAAATCGAATTGATATGGCTGGTCGATAATCGCCTGGGTGTTCGTCGCAGCGCCGAAATTGAGACCTCCGGCAGGGATGCCGCCAATGACGCCGGGCTCGGTCGTCATCGTGAAGAGGTCGATTACCTGCTCTTCATTGGCCACACTTGCGATGCCTTCGGGCATCCCGATACCGAGATTGACCACGCTGTTGGCCATCAATTCGAACGCTGCCCTGCGGGCAATGACCTTCCTCTCGTTCATCGGCATCGCCGCGACGGAGCTCGCCGCTACGCGAAGCTCGCTTGAAAACGCGGCGCTGTAGGGTTCGGCGAAGGTTTGCCAGTGGTTCGATGGTTGCGCCAGAACCACGCAGTCGACCATGATTCCCGGGATCTTGACCTGCCGCGGGTTCAGCGTGTTCGTGTCGGCGATCCGCTCGACCTGCGCGATGACGATGCCGCCAGAGTTCCGCGCCGCCATCGCAATGGACAGCGCCTCAAGCGTCAATGCCTCCTTTTCCATCGTCAGATTGCCGCTCGCGTCGGCGGTCGTCCCACGCACGATTGCGACATTGACTGGAAACGTTTTGTAGAGGAGGCAGTCTTTCCCGTTGACTGAAATCAGGCTGACCAGGTCTTCAGTGGTGCGGGAGTTGAGCTTTCCTCCGCCGTGACGCGGGTCGACGAACGTGCCCAGGCCAATGGTCGAAAGATGCGCTGGACGATGCGCGGCGATGTCCCGGAACATCTGGGAGATGACGCCCTGCGGCAAGTTATAAGCCTCGATCAGGCCATCTATCGCCAGGCGCTGCAGCCCGGGCACCAGACCCCAGTGACCGCCGACGACCCGGCGAACCAGGCCAACGTGCGCCAGATGATTCAAGCCCTTGGACTTGCCGTCTCCTTGCCCTCCGGCATACACAAGCGTCAGGTCTCGCGGAAAATCGCCGGTCGACTTGTTCTCCTCGAGGTAGAGCGCTTCGAGCGCGATCGCTATTTCCTCGGCAAAACCAATGCCGACGAAACCTCCCGTCGCGACCGTATCGCCGGGTCTGATCAGCCGTACGGCTTCACGGGCGGATACCACCTTGCCGCGCTCCGAACTGCGCGGCGACGATAGAAACGGGTGCTGGAAGCCTGCGCTCATGATGTCTCCTCGATCAGCGGCGAGCGAACGAACCCCGGGCAAACAAAGCTGCGAGCGGACATTGTGCGCCGCTCCCTCCTTTGCCAAAGTCCGAGATAACCCTAGCGGCCAGGAGGCGGACATCCGGGAATCCGCTCCGGGCGGCTCAAACCGGGCCGCACGTCAGCTTGACGGCAGGCCCGTTTCGGCCGGCCGCTTGCCTTCCATGAGTGATTGAGGTGACGTTGGACTGACACGGCCAGCTGCCGCGATACGCGCGGCAGTGGCTGCGTTCAGGAAATGATTGCGGGTGCGGGGCTTGACCACCGGCCCGAGCATCCGCACGAAACCGCGCGGAATGTGATTGGTTTTTGTGCCGGCTTGCGCTATTCCAGCCCGAGCAGCGCGAGGTAACGCGTCAAGTCTCCCTCGGTGCGAACGATCTCGCGCATCAGGTTCGCGAGTGGCATTTGTCCCCACGAGACGGCTCGTTTGAGCAGATACGGCGTGGGACTATGCGGCTCGTTTTCCTCCAGATAACGTGCGACGATTTCAATCAGCTGGTAGGCGTGCGCACGGTTCTCGATACGGGCCGGCAATGCCGCCACAGCCGCATTGCGCCCCTGTGCCGCCTCGCGTTGGGAATCGCCGGCGAGCACCTCAAATCCCAATGGCCCGCCGTGTTCCGCAGACGCAAACCCCTCTGCAACCGACGGCAAATGCGTGAGCTTGTCCTGCCCGCCACCAAGCGGCGTCCGCTGAATCTGCGGTAGCGCGTGCTCGCCAAGCAGGCTGGTCGTCGCACGCGCGAGGCGCGCCAACGCGTCGCTCACGCGCGAAAGATTCGGACCATCGTCGTGCAGCCGTTCGTCGACCAGGCCGGTCAGCGAGCGCCAGGCGCCGAGCGCGCCGTCCAGTTGCTGATGCAATGATCGGAGGCTCTCAAGGTTGCGCCCTTTGTTCAGATTCTGCGCGAGCAGATCGCGCGTTAAGACGCCACTGCCGGCATCGTCATCGGCAAGCTGCAGAACCCGCTGCCAGTCGTCGAGATTAACGTCGGACGGTTCACGCCCCTCGATGGTCATCAACGGCACATGCAACGACAGCATCAACGAAAAGGCATCGTTCATCCAGACGAACGGCGCGATCCGCGCGTCCACGTCGTCGTGCTCGATCTGCGGCCATGCGTGGTCCCAATAGCGCTCGACCAGAGCGGCCAGCAGCCGCGTCCCGGCAACAAAGCCGTCGATCCGGTGCAGACGCGTCCACGCTTCGCACAGCCATGCGGCCAGCTGAAAATCCTTGCTGCGGTTGCCTAGCGCGTCACTGCATAACGCCGCGACCGTCTTCCAGTCGGCCTTGACCAGCGGGCGCTCCCATTCACCCATCGGCAGCGTTGCATCGTCCTGATGCCGGGCATCGCGAATCCGCTGGTAGAGCGCGTCGTAGCGCAGCGAAATGCCCGCGCCGCCCTCGCCGCCTTCTACCGGTGCAAGCAGCGAATTGAGGTCGACGCCAAACGCCGTCGGTGCAAAATCCAGCGCGGAGTCCAGCGCGGAGTCCATTGTGTCAGCCAGTTTCATAACGCGGTCCAGTCCGGCGCGCGCGCCGGGAAACTGCCAGGCCACGGCAGTGGGGTTTTCTTGCCGGCAGGCATCAGCGTGAGGCGCAGGAACACGCTGCCCCGCGCCTGCTTCGGCAACAGGGCGAGGTCGGCCGGGCTTGTGGTAACAAGCGGGAAATCAAAGCTCAGCAATTGCGACGCGCTGTCGCCTCTCAGGCTCGCATCCGGCACGCGCTGCCGCCCGATGAACGACAGCAACGCCCAAGGGTCGGCGAATTGCCAGGTAAGCGTGTGCCCGTCGGTGGACAGTGCGCGCTGCTGCGGGTCGCTTGCCGCCGCGAGCGGCGAGTCTTTCGCAAAGCGCAGCACCAGCGTGACCGGCGTGCCGTAATCCCAGTGAAGCGCGTGCGGAGCGTCGTGCAACGACAGGCTCTGCGAACCGATCGACAAGGTCCAGTCGATCACCTGGTTCGCAGCCACTTCAGCGCCGCGATTGGCGCGGAATTCGACGCCTACGTCGTAACCGGTCGGCGCACCATCGTCAGCGGGATAAAGCGGCGCGAGCAGCGTCCTGACCTGATCGAAATTGTCGATGAACTGGCGCACCGAGGTGTTCGTCAACGACGTCTGCGTGCCCGCCCCCGTGCGCGTGGCGCGGAACGTGTCCGACACCGCCGCGTAACGCTTGAGCACCTGACCAAGCTCGCCGAAATCCGCCGGTGTGGCGTCGCCCCGGTTCACGACGTGAATCAGCATGGAGCCGCTGAAGGGTTGCCGCCCCGCGACGTTCTGGTTGAACGCCGTCGCGAAGCTGTCCCACTGCTGCCGCAAGTCATACACGTAGTTCTGGCTGCAACGCGTCAGCAGGCTATCGTAGAGACGCGCATGCAACGCCGCAAAGTAGTCATCGGCTCCGTTCGCGGCAGGCCGGCCGGCAAACTTAGCCATGCAACTGCCCGCACCCGGGTCGGCCGCGGCTGTTGCTACAAACTGCTCGAGTCGCAGCAGGCTGCTGTTCGGATTTTTCAGGCGATACCGTTCGAGATCGCGCACGATCGCCTGCCAGCGCTGCGCGAGCGGCGACGCCGCATCGGCTTCATTGAGCGCGGCCAGATAGGTGGACGCCTGCTTGCCGAGCGCGAGCGCACGAGCCGATTGCTGGTCGAGATACACCGCGAGCGCGCCGGCATCGGGAACGCCGAACGCCACCAGCACGGGAGAGCGGCTACTGCCGGCGTGGTCGTACACGACGCTTTCGCGAGTCGCGTACAACTCGGACTGCGTGAGCGCATCGTCGACGAGTTTCAGATGGGCCGATGCATCGCGCGACATCACGCTGTCCAGATCTTCGACCTGAGCCGAGGCATTCATCTCCGCCAGCAACGATTCGATCCTGACGAGGCGCGCGCGCGACGCATCGAACGCGGCGCTGTCCGTGTCGCCTTGCGTTTGAGTAACGGTCGCAGCGCCCGCGGTCTGATCGAGGATCAACTGTGCGAACTGCGTGTCGAGCGCCTGCTCGATCGCCGGCCGCGTTGCCGCCGGCAAGCTCGCGAGACCATCGGTCATGAAGCGCTTGTGCACGTCGCCCAGCGTCAGCGCCTGGTCGAGTTGCGCACGATCCCAGACGATCGTCGAGCCTTCAGCGAGATCGGGCAGCGTGCGGCCTCGCGGCGCCGTCATGAACGGCTGGCCCAGCAGATTGGACAGGCCATCGCGCAGCGCAAGCCGTGTCGGCGAGACCGCATAGCGCGCGTCCTTGTCGAGCCAGACGAGGCCGGCGTCGGGTGCGTCGAAACGCAGTGCGAGTTCGCTGCGAAACGCCTGGAACGCGGTGTCGTCACGCTCACGAATACGCGCCACGAGATCGGGTCCGAGCAGACGGTTCTGTGCCGCATGCGCGAGGGTGCGTTCATAGACCGGCCCAGGCGTGAATTGCGGCTGGCGCAGCCAGCCACCGTTGCCCGACGCCAATAGTTCGCGCTGCGAATCGATACCCGCCACGATCGCACGATAGTTGTTGGTCAGCTGCGTGAAATCCGCCGCGCCTGCGCTACCCACCGACAGGTTGTTCAGATGCTCGGTGACCGAACGCTCCGCGGCGAGCAACGCATTGTTGGTGAACAGGCCGCTGTCGACCTGTTGCGCGCCCTTGTCGAACGTGCAGCGCAGCGCCTGCTGGATGACCGGCAAACTGACGCCGCCCACGGGGTTGGCCGCAAAATTCGTCGCGTAGTTGGTCGCACCGCGTCCGGCGGGATCGCGATAGAAGTAAGGCAAGGTGCCGGCCACGCTCCCTTGAAGTTCGGCGCCAAGCGCATAGCGCACCACCAGCCGCAACGCGTCGGCATTGTCCGGCGACGGTGTCTGCAAGCGCTGCAGCGCCTGCAACGCGGCGTCGAGCTGATCGACCGAGCCTACATACTGCTGCAACGCGCGCACTTGCGGCGCGTTGTCGACAGAGAGGCTCGACGCGCCGCGCACGTCGCTGCGCGCCGCTGCCGGCGCCGTGCAGTCGTCGTTGACGATCAACTGCCCGGTGCTCGGATCGCGGCTTTCGCCGGTCAACTGGCTCACGCGCAAGAACATCTCACGCTCCAGCGCAGTCACCGCGATTTCACCGAATTCGCGCTCGAAGCGCTCTTTCACGTGGGCGTTCAGGTCGTCGACCACACTCCACGAGCCCGGCATGAACACGGTCCACGCGCTGTCGGTTCTCAGATGCTGGTTGAGCGCGATCAGCGAGAGCGCCTTGCGCCGATACCAATCCGCCGGAAGGTCCTGAGCCTGCTGCGCGGCCGCGGCACGCTCCTGCGCATCCCTGCGCAGCGAGCCGAGCGCGGTAACCAGTTCGCCGTTGCGATGGCTCAGTTGAACGGTCGCAACAACCAGCCCGAGACCCCAGCCTCCGAGCAACGCGATGCCACCCCAACGCAACGCCCGGCTCAGCACCGGCCGCGCCAGGTATTGCGAGCGCGACGGCCGCGTCAGGCCGTACTCCAGGAAGATTTTCTTTTCGAACAAATCGCGCAGGAACGCGGGCTGCAGCATCAGGTCGTTAAGCGAGCCGCCCGGTTCGCGGCGGCCCATGGGCGAACCGCCACCGGCCGGCTGCAACGCTGAATCGCCCGCGTCGTAGACGGCCACACCGCCCATCGCCAGGTCCTCACTGAATGCAGGCGATGCAAGCGCATCGCGCTTCACCGCAGCTTCGTCGCCCTGCCCCACGCTCCATTGCGCGAATTCGCTGCTGTCGCCGGTCAGGTAGATGCCGCGGAAGAAGAACGGCTCGTGGTAGGCGCTCGCGCGCAGCAGTTCATCCACGTAGCGCTGCAGTTGCGCGCTCATCGCCTCGATCCGCGACGGCAACAGCAGGAACTGGCGCGCGTCCATCTGCCCGGCATCGAGCGCGAACAGTTCCGCGCTCGCATCGGAAACCGAACGCATGATGCTGTGCATCGCGGTATCGACCCAATCCGACGAATACGTGGTGGACAAGTCATACGGCGACGACCAGCCGAGCATGCTCGCGCGCAACGCTTCCGGCAATGCGCGGGCAAACGGGGCGAAGCCCGTCAACGCCTCGCAGCCGGTGACCACGACGTACACCGCGAAGCGCATCGCAAAGCGGTTCTGCGCGAGCCACAGGCGCCGATGCGCAAGCTTCGCATGACGAACCAGTTCGAGTTGCGCGTCGGTATCGTCTGCAAGCAGGGTTGCAGCCGGTACGGTGATGACCACCGAGTCGAACGGCCGCTGCTGCCTATAGTTCCGGCACAGGCCGAGAAACTCGTCCCAGGGTTTCTCATCGCCGTCGTCTTCCGGGGAACCCAGGTACGCCGCCTTGATATCGACAACAATGCCGCGATCGAAGAAATGCCACGAGATCCCTTGCGTGGCAGCCGGGCTGGCCGCCTCAGCGCTCAACACGCTCGCGACGCCGGACTGCGCGATCGGCAGCGGGCGCGGATCGTCGCCTTCGTTGAGGATCATGATCCACGGAATGTTGTAGCGCTCGGCACGCGACGCAATATTCCCTTCGATCAGTTCAACCGCCTGGCGAAACGCGCTGCGCAGTGAATCCGAGCGCAGGCGGACGATCTTGCGATCCGGGGCCGGCTTGCTTTGCGCGCCATGCAACGCGAAGTACAGCACGGCGCCGAGCACGACGCATACCACCAGCGTCAGCACTCCGATGGACAACAGGAACAGATTGCTCGTCAGCATGCTCGCGCTCCCGCAACCCTGGTCAGCTTGAGTGAGTTCACTGGCTCACCCCCGTCACCGGATCGGCATATAAAGCTTCGCGCACCGGCCATGATTGCCACAGCCAGAGCACTTCGGAAATCGCCAGCAACGACACCAGCGCGAGCAGAAAAATGACTGTCCAGCGACTGACGGTCGGCAGCTTGCGGGGCGCCACGTGCGACAGCGTGTTCGCGTACGCCGGCTCGGCCAGCACGCGGTCGCGGCCGCCCAGGTCCGCGCGGCGCTGATAGACGAACTCGTAGAGTTCCTCGCGGTAGCTGCGCAGCCGAGGGGCCGCATCGGCATCGCGAAAGCGGCCCTGAAAACCCATCGCGAGCGCGAACAGGTAAAGCCGCGCGACGTGACGGCGCGACGGTTCGCGGTCCGACAGCAGTTGCTCGATGCGGCGGAACACCAGGTCGCCTGCGACGTTAGTGCGAAACAGCGTCGATTCAAGCAGGTACGCGGTCCAGCGCTCGCGGCCGGTCCACGGCGTATTGAGCAGGATTTCATCGGCGAGCACGGTCTTCAGATAACGCGCATCGGCGACGTTTTCCATTTCGAAGCGTGTGGTGTCGCGCCTTGATTGCAGCGTCTGTACCTCGAGCAGATTCAGAAGATGACGGCTCAGGCCCTGAGCGGCGACATCCGGATCGGTGCCGGGCACTTCGGAAAAGCGCGCCTGCGCCTTGACGAGCTCATCGAGGAAAACCCGGAACTGTTCAGTCACGAGGTCGTCTTCTTCGGGTTCAAGCGGTCGATTGCGTGCCATGCTCAGCGTACCTTCATCGTTGCTTTCATCTTCACTGTCTCGGCGGGCTTCAGCCCTTCACGAACAGCAGCATTTCCTGCGGCCGTTGCGCGCTCGCGCCTTCATTCGGATTCCCGATCACCAGCGGCTCCGTGGCATGCACGAGCGCCGCTTCAGCGTCGATCTCGAACAGCAGGTAGCCGGAGCCCGAGCGGATCCCAAGCTCTTCCGCATAATCGACGCCGCGTCGCGTGGCGCCCAGTACTCGGCGCGCCCGCAGCGACGCATACACGGATTGCGAACCGATCACCGCACCGTCCATCCAAGCAAGCAGGTCACGCTCGGACTGGCCGCGCAGGCCTACGACGAGACGCTCACCAACCCAGTCCGGCTGCAAGCCGATTTCGAACGCGCCATGGCGGAAATCGAACTTGTGTTCGCGGTAGTCCTCGCTGACTTCGGACACCGCTTCGCGCAGTGAACGCAACAACGGCGTGAACACCGCCAGCGGATCTGCGTGGTCGTAATCAGGGGGCACCGGGGGCAGGCCTCCGGGCTTGATCGTGGCAAGCGCTCCGCTTAACGACGCCAGCGACCAGAACAGCGCGAGCGGATGCAGATGCGGCGTGCGCAGCACCGCTTCTGCAAGCGGCAACGCGCTCAGCAGGCTGCGCAGGCGATCCTTCAATTCCAATTGAGTCAGGCGGTCGTCCACCTTCGACGACGGATTCGCCGTCTGCCGCGCGACGAAGGCCGCCTTGCCGCGCAACTGTCCGAGCAACGAAGCAACCGCGGTCCACAACGGATTGTCGCGGGCTATTTCGAGCAGCGGCGGCAGACAGTCGCCGAGCCGCACCACCTCGTTGTCGCGATACACCGAGCCGAGCCGCACATGCACATGCATTCCTGAAGGCGGTTCGCCCGCGGTAATCGCGAGATTCGGCAGGAGACGCGGGATATCGGCAGGCGGCGCATCGGACACTTCGTCTTCGACCGGCACGCCAGCGCTCGAACGGAAGCGCTTCACCTGCGCATCGCGGCGCATGGTTGCGGCGACCGGCAGCACGAGATAGAAATCGAGCGGCCCCTTCGCCAACTGCTCGGCAAACGGCTCCAGCGACAGTTCGAGCCGCCCGTGCTGGCTCGACTCGGCCGCATAGGACACCGCCGTGCCGTCGGGCATGATCGCGTCGAGTTCGAGAATCCGCACGAGTCCGGTCGGCAACAGGCCGTTATCGAACACCAGGCGCCGCACGCCCCAGCTGAATGGCGCGGCGGCCAGGGTCTGCCACGCCACGAGCGAATCGACCCGCGCAGCCATCAACTGAAAGTGCTGCGGGGACAGCAGCATGCCCTCGTACCATTCGATGCGATCGGTGACCGGGTTAGCCATGGTTGTTCCTCCACACGCCGCATTCGTTCGCGAGTCGGTGTGCATCCGCCAGGTTGGCGGCGTCATCTTTTAATTGGCGCTCACACGCTGTCATTTCGTATCCGCGACTGAAAAACTATTGCTGTCCAGCTGCACGACGAGGCGGCCGCTGAACTTTTGTATCCGGACGCGATGCGCGCCGGGGTCGGGGTAATTGGCAAACACAAAAGCCGCGACGACACGCGGACCGGTGAATGCATCGTCGGAGAGGTCGACCCGCTGGCCGGGCACCAACTCCCAGCTGCGGTAACGCAGGCTTTTCGGGAACGTACTGAGCAGATCGGCGCGCCCGGCGAACCATTTCGATGCGGGCAGCTCGGCGATCCGTGCGAGCATCGCTTCGTCACTCACCAGCACCACGTCTACCGCCAGCGGGCTGTTGTTGTTCATGTCGTCGCTGGCGCTCAGCGTGACCTGCGACCACGACGCTTTCTCTCCGCTCAAACCCATCATGCCGCAGCCAGCAAGTATGCAAGCGCAGCCGATTGCCACCAACAGGCGAGCGCCGCGACGCGACATGCAGCGCACACCATCGCTCATCGACCAGTTCGTCATCTCGCTCCAACTCCAATGCCCATCAATACGATCAGCGACGCCGCCACCGCCGCGCAGCCTACCGCCAGCACGAGTTGCGCACGCGTGAACTCGAAGCGCAGCACCTGTGCGAGCTGGGGACCGCCATGCTGATGCCCATCGGCAAACTGGGTCCGCTCGGAAGGCAATCCTGCCGACACGAGCGCAATCACCGTGCACACCGATAACAGGCTCAGCACGTTGCGCGGCCCTTCGCAGATAAGATCGATGGTGACGAACAGCACGCCGGCGGCTTCCACCGGCAGGTGCAGGAACGACAGCACGACGCCCGTATAACCGACTGTCGCCACGCCGTTTTGCCCTGCGGAGATAAATGAGGCCAACGCGGCAGCAGCGGCGATCATCGCGATGTCGCCGGCATCGAGCGGCCGCTCATACAGGTTCGCGACGAACACCGTCGCCAGCGCGAAGTAGAGTGCGGAGCCGGCCCGCACGAACACCGAGCCGAACGGCACCACCAGTTCGACAATGCCGCGGCTGAAGCCCAGCCCCGCGCTCATCGCTTCGATGGTGTGCGGGATCGGCGCGGTCGCGCTGCCCGATGTGAGGCCTACCAGCAGCGGCGCCTTCAGGCCTTTGATCACGTGCCCCAGCGGCTGGCTGCTGCGCGTTGTGATCATCGCCAGGGCGAAGCCGCCAAGCAACACGGTGACCAGCAGGAAGCACAGCAGGAAACCGCCCATGGCGCTGAGCGTGGCGCGCTCCGTATGCGATGTGAGATGCGCGGCCATGCCGAACGCCAGCACGGGAATCAGCAGGTTCGCATGCGCGATGATGACTTCGAGCGTCCTGTACACGCCCTCGAACACGCTGTTCAACATGTTCGACTGATCGCGTGAAAGCGTGGCGAACGCCATGCCGAAGAGGATCGTGCCGGTCAGGATGCCGAGCGAGCGGCCTTCGGCGAGCACCCGGTAGAAATTGTCTGGAAACAGGTCATGCACGCCATAGGCGCCCACGCCCGACGCAGCGTGCGCCGCCTGGCCGAGCAGCGTGACGCGCACTTCCCCGCCATCGCCCGCGCTTTTGAGGACGAGTCCGCCAAGCTGTTCATGCGCTGCGATGGAGAGATGCTGCCCCGGCATCATGAGCACGCCGGCCAGCGTGCCGCCGATAGCGCACAGCACGACCAGGCCGACAGCCAGACCGACGATGGTGCCGGTGCGCATGGCCGGCCTCGGCAACGCCAGCACCTGGCGCAATCCGAAGAACGTCGCCACCACCAGCAGCGGCACAGCGGCCATGTTGACGACCGACAGATACATCTCGCCGATGAAATACGCGAATGCGCCGGCCGGCGCGGCGAACACGCCGCACAGGCCGCCCACCGCGAGGCACAGCAGCAAGCCCAGGGTGCTCTGCGAGAGCGTCTGCAAAGTCTTCATTGCGGCCGGTTCCAGCCGCGCGCGACTGCGAACGATACCGTGGCGCGCGCCAGCTCCAGGGAACTGTCGATCAACGTCAGCGGTGAATCCGGCAGATGCCGTGCGGCCAGTGGAATCTCCGTGCAACCCATCACCGCCACGCGCACATCCTGTGCGGCCAGCTTGTCGAGCACCAATGCCAGATGCCCGGCGGCATGCTTGAGTGCGCCAGCCTTGACCTCATGGATGCACGCGGCGATCTGCAGTTGCATGTTCGCGTCCGGCACCACGGGCTCGATGCCGCGCGCGGCCAACGCCGCCTGGTAAAAGCCGGACACCAGCGTGCCGCCGGTGCCGAGCACAGCCACGCGCCGCACCGAATCGGGCACTGCGGCGACGCAGGCATCGGCGATGTGGAGCACCGGCGCGTCGCTGCGCGCCAGCATCTGCGCATACCAGTGATGAGCGGAATTGCACGGGATCGTGACGAGTCCCACGCCGTTGCGGTTCAGCAGGTCGATACCCTCCAGCAGACCGTCGAGACAATCCTCGCCGTCGCCGAGAATGGCGCGCGAGCGGTCCGCGACGTGCGGCAGATTGGCGACCAGCATCGGCAGATGCTGCTGGTCGCAGGACGCGTCGGTGAGCTGCACGACCTTCGCCATGAAGTCGACCGTCGCGAGAGGTCCCATGCCGCCGAGAATTCCGATGAGTGCCATCGATGGTCCTAGATTTTCAGCGGACGCGGACAGATCAGCGTCACCGCGGCTGCGTTGCCGATCACGAGGATCAGCGTGCGCAGCATGTCGCACAACGGATCGACCGCGAGGAACAGGATGAACGCGGCTTCAAACGGCAGCCGCAGGTACGCGCACGTCATGCCCACCAGCGACACCGTGACGAGCCCGGTCATGCCCGCCGATGCAAACCCCGCCAGCACCGATGCAAGCAGCACCGTGGCCAGCTCGACGATGCCAAGCGCGTGCCCATACAGTTGCGCGATGAAGAGCGTGGCGCACACGTAATAGACCATCGGTCCGACACGCAGCAGCGAGATGGTGAGCGGCACCAGCAACTCGACGCGTGAACGTGCAAAGCCCAGTCCGTCGACGAGGCTTTCGATCATGCTCGGCATGCATGCCGCGCTATTGCGGGTCGCAAGTGCGAGTGCAAACGGCGCGCGCAACTCGTCCAGCGTCTTGCCGAGACTATGGCTCGAACGTTTCCAAATGATCGCGGTCGCGAGCAGCAGCAACAATACGGACGCGATGAAAAACGCGATGACGAAGTGCAGCATCGCGTGCAGCGGTCCCACGCCCGACTTGCCGAGCTGGGCGGCGCTCATGCAAATCAGGATCAGCGGCAGCGGATAGCTGAGCCAGTGCATCAATCTCTGGCAGGCGTGATAGATGGTTTCGAGCGACTGGCTGAGGCCGGCCGAAATGCGCTCGGGCACACGCCCGACCGCAAGACCGAACAGCAGTGCGAACACCAGCGCCTTGAGCGCGTCACCGTTCGCGAGCGCCGCGAAGATGTTGGTCGGCACGAGGCTCGTTAGCACGTCGGAGAAACTGAGCGACGGTTGCGCGACATCGGCGCCATACAGGCTCATCACGGTGTCGCTGGAGGTGCTGTCGCTGCCGACCATCAGGCCGAACGTCTGCATGGTCGCGCTCGACAGGTTCTTGCCGGGATGAAGCACCAGCAACACGATCGCGCCGACCACCGCCACGGTCGCCGAAGCGCACAGGAACACCGTCACCACCCGAACCAACAGGCGCGAGGTGCCGCCGTCGCGGAACAGGCGCTGCAAGCTGAAGATGACCGCCGAGATCATGAACGGCAAGGTCGTCATCTTCAGCAAGTCGACATAGATATCGCCGATGAAGCCAAGTTTCTGCGCCTCGACGGGCAACAGCAAGCCGAGCGTGCCACCGATCGCGAGGCTGCCGATCACCACCCACGGGTTCAGGGCGAATGCATAGATCCTGCTGGAATTCATGGTCTGCTCTCTCGCGTATGTGTGTGCTTATCGTGTGCTTATCAGTCGTTAGTGGCTTGCAGGACCGTGCTGACATCGAACTTGGTGCTGCGCTCCGCCAGGAACTGGTTGATGAACGCGAGCAATGTCGGCTCGGAAACGTTCACACCGATTGCGAGCGTGTCTTCCAGGTCCTGCAGCGTGACGACACGAAGCCGCAGCGACGCGGTCGGGTCCAGCTTCAGCACACGCTTCACCTCGAACTCGTCGCGATAAGCCGCCGTTACTTCGCCCATATTCAGCGCGCGGAGCACCGACTCCCAGGTCGGATAACTGTGTACCTGCGCCTTCGGAAAATTGGTGACGACATAACTGGCGTACGACGAATTGGCGACTACGCCGATCGAGCCATCGTACGAACGGATCACTTCCGGTACCCCCCGGCCATGCGCGAGCTGCGCAAACTTCACACGATTGAGCAGCAGCGAACGCTTCAGGCTCAGGTAAGGCGTGCTGAAACTGATCACCTGCGCGCGCGGCAGCGTGCGCGACAACTTACTAACGGCCAGATCCGCCTGGCCTTTAGCGAGAAGGCTCACAACGTCATCGAAAGTCTTTGCATCGCGATTGAAGCGCACCTTCACGCCGAGCTTTTTGGCGATGTCGCCGGCGAGGGTGATGTCGAGTCCGGTCAGCTGGCCAAAGCGTTCTTCGAAGAACGGCGGCTGGTCGACACCCAGCACTGCGACCACCAGCTCCCCCCGTTCGATGATGCGTGCGAACTCAGGCGCGAGCAGCCGGCCGTCAGGCATCTGGACCAAGCCCGTGGATGTCACCGGCAAGGCGGCCGGGGCCGTGGCTGAGGCAGCGGCGGCAGGCGCGGCAGCAGGTGCCGGCCGATTGCTCGCGGCATCTGCGGGCAACGCGGCCAGCGTGACAATGGCCGCGAGCAGCATGCCGCCCGTAAAACGTGCTGCCTGCGCACGCTGGTCGAGGGTCCGGGTAAACCTTGAAAAGATACGAAGCAGAGACGACATGAAAAGCACCAGTCTTAGAGAGTCGAAGAAGCGGGAACCGCGGCGAGGTCATTTGCACCTTGCGCTGCCGGCTGCGGCGGGACAGTGTCGGTGGAGACCACCGAGTGAGCGGACGACGTCATGGCAGCGTCGGCCGGCGGCGTCGTGTTAAACCGCGCGCCGATCTCGATGCCCAGTACAAACAGCAGGACACAGAGCAACAACGCGCAGGCCGCGGCGATGGTCACCATGCGTGATGTCATCGAAAAAACGTATTGCTGCATGGGGGTTTATCCTCAAGGAACCATAGTGGTGAACTGTGCGGGCGCGACGATCTGGATCACGCCGCCCCACGAGCACATCAGCTTCGACGAGTTCTGCAGTGCCGGCTGTCCACCGATCAGTACGGTTGGAGACCCCGGCACCCACGGCGCGGCCGTGACCGGCAGGCAAGGCATGGGCGTCAGCACACCGAGCGCGGCGGCGGTTGCGGCGGCGACCATCGGATTGCCCATGCACATGCAGGTGCCGAAGGGCATCACGTTGACCATTGGCAGGTGATCCATCACGGTTGCCGCCGGCGCGCCGGACAGCACGGCGTTCAGCGGCAGCACGCCGAGCGTTCCGGGCGCCGCGCCGAAGCTGCATTGCAGCGTGGTCCCTGCTGTGACCTGAATGCCCACGTCTAGCCCCTCACCCATTTTTCAAAATGCTTGACCAGCCGCGGCGCGCCCGGCGAGCTTCCCGCTGCCGGGGCTGCGTCGACGCTGCGCCATTCGCCTTGCGGCTTGCCCTGCTGGAAGACACGCTCTTCGAATACGCTGCCGTCGGGCGCGTAGCGACGCACGGTCCCATGCAGCAGATTCGCCCGGTAAGGCGACGACTGAACCAGCGCGCCGTCGCGTGCGTATTCGCGCGTTTCGCCTTCGAGCACTCCATGCCGATAGTTCATGCGCCGGACGATGACGCCGTCGGTCATGAACAACGCCTCACGATCGAGCTTGCCTGCCTCATATGTCATCCGCGACGTGACGAGTCCCGATGGCGCATAAGACACGCTCTCGCCGTGCAGTACGCCTTGTACGTAGTGCTGACGCGCGGCGAGGCAGCCGTCCTGATAGACCGTCACCACGCCATGGACCTTGCCGTTCAGGTAATGCGCGTGTTGCAGCGGCGCGCCTTGCTCGTCGAACGAGCGCAGCGGTCCGTTCAATGCACCGTGCGCATAGTTGGCCTGCAGGAGCATGGTGCCGTCGGCCGCATAGCGCGTGCTCTCGCCATGCGGCACGCCAGCCATCAACGACGCGCGGCCGACCACGCGCCCCGCTTCGTCGCGTTCTTCGACGATCTGCGTGACTTCATCTGACGATGAAGCGTCAGGCGTGGCGGCCGGCGGTGACAGGAAAGTTTCGATCGCTTGCCTCAATTCAGTTTGACCAGCCCGCCTTTGAGCGCGAGCATGCCGCCACCGTCGACGGTTTGCGTCGCCGATGCCTTGTGTGAAATCGTCATTCCTTCGCTGCTGAGGGTCGTGCCCGCCTTGCTTGCGTGCGTCGTGCCGCCTTCGCTGGCCAGCGACGTGCCCGCCTTGATGCTGATCGACCCCGTGACGTCGATCACCAGGTTGCCGGTGACCTTGAGCGTGTAATTGCCGCTGACGTTTTGCGTGAACGCGGCATGGTTGGTGTGCGTCTCATCGCCGGTCACATCCAGCGTGCGCGTGCCCTTGACGGTGTGCGTTTCCTTGCCGGTCTGCACGTCGATCGTGCGGTCGCCCTTCTGGATGACATGCGATTCGGCGCCGGCGATCACGGTCGTGGTCAGCGCATTCTCGATGGCGACGTTCATGTCTTTCTGCGCGTGGAAATACAGCTCTTCGGAATCGAGCTTGTCTTCCATGCGGATTTCGTTGCCGGCGGTGCCGCCCTTCGATGAGCGCGAGCGCATCACGCTTTGCGTCTGCATCGAAGGCAGCGCGACGGGTGTCGCGTTCTCGCCGTTATAGACACTGCCGGTCACGAGCGGCCGGTCGGGGTCGCCATCGACGTAACTCACGACCACTTCCTGCCCGATGCGCGGCAGGAACAGATGCCCCCATCCCTGGCCCGCCGATGATTGCGATACGCGCACCCAGCACGAGCTGTTTTCATCTGCACCGGCGCTGCCGTCCCAGTAGAACTTCAGCTTCACGCGGCCGTTTGAATCGGTCCAGATTTCTTCCCCCGATGAACCGACCACTTTCGCTGTATGCGTGCCGGCGACGAGCGGACGCGGCGTCGTGAGCGGCGCGCGAAACGGCACCGATTCCGGAAACACGTTGAACTCGTTACTGTAGGTATCGTTCGACGCGGTGTGCGTGACGGCGCGCACCACATACGACACATTCAGCGCGCTGTTCACATGCCCGCTCAACGTGAACGACGTGCCTGCCGTCAGCGCGTAGCAGTAACCTGCGCCGCGACCGGTCTGCTGCTGGACGGTTTGCGCGGCGAGCCGGACAGAAGACTTCCGCGTGCCTTCCGCGCTGGTCGCGTACTTGCCGGGAAACGTATAGCGCCGCCCGGTAGGCACGGAAGCGCTCGCGCTCGACGATGCCGTCGAACTGGCCGCGGTGAGATAGTCGTAATCGGCAAGCACGTGTTCACCGGACACAATGTCCTGCGTCATCGCGAACTCAGCGACTCGTTCGGCGCGCGGCGCCACGCTGCTGTCGGGCGAAAAATACAGCGTGGTCTGGCCGACTTCATGCGCCGATGCGCTGTCGGCGAGCACCATGGTGTGAGCGCCATTGGCGAAGGTGAAGAAGTAGAAGATGCCCTCTTCTTCCATCAGCCTCGAGATGAAATCGAACGCGCTTTCGTCGTACTGCACGCAGTACTCACGCACCGCATAGTCGCCGCTGATACGCAAATCGAGCGGCACCTGAAAAGTGCCGAGCACCGCCTTGATGATATCGAGCGCACTCTGGTTCTGATAAATCATCCGGTCCTGACCAAGCGTCAGCAACCACAAGCGCGGCGCCAGTTCCGCCGAGTAGAAGCCGTACTGCGAGTTCGCGCCCGTATGCGCGAAGCGCTTCACGATCCCGTTGAAGTAACGCGCCGTGCCGACCTGATCCTTGACCGTTACCGTCACACCCTTGCCGATGATCGTCTGTGCATCCAGCGCCTTGTTCGTCGAGTGCATCCGCAAGTCGAAATGAAACGGCTCGGAGATCGCCTCGCGACCGCCGAACCCATCGAGCAGCAGCACATCGGCACCGAACGGCGTCGCGACCGACACAAAGCAGTCAGCCTGGCTGGGCACAGTCGACATGTTTCTACGCCTCCTCGACAGACAGGAAGCGGAATTCAATGCCGCCTGCGCCGTTCAGCGCAAGGTGCACGCCGCCGAACGGTTCCGCGATCGAAATGCGCTCCAGCACCTGACGCGCCAGCTCGGGCAATACCGATTGCGTCAGGATGTGATCGACATTGCGCGCGCCGCTATCGACTTCCTTGCAGCGCTCGGTGATCAGCGCAGCCAACGGTTCATCCCACGTGAGGCGCGCATGATGATTGCGCTCGAAACGTTGCGCGAGCCGCGTGAGCTTGAGGTTAACGATCGATGTGATCTGCGCGTCGCCGAGCGGGTAATACGGCACGAGCACGAGACGGCCGAGAAACGCAGGGCTGAATTGCTTGAGCAACGCCGGACGCAGGCGTTCGGTCAACGCTTCGGGTTCCGGGCGACGGCCGCCCTGGCACGCGTCGGTGATGATGTCCTGGGCCGCATTCGATGTCAGCAGGATCAGCGTGTTCTTGAAGTCGATCGGCACGCCTTCGCCGTCTTCCATCACGCCCTTGTCGAACACCTGGAAAAACAGTTCGAGCACGTCAGGATGGGCTTTTTCCATTTCGTCCAGCAGCACGACGCTGTATGGGCGACGCCGCACCGCTTCGGTCAGCACGCCGCCGCGTCCATAGCCGACATAACCGGGCGGCGCGCCCTTCAGGCCCGACACGCTGTGGGCTTCCTGGAACTCGGACATGTTCACCGTGATCATGTTGCGCTCGCCGCCGTACAGCGTGTCCGCGAGCGCAAATGCCGTTTCGGTCTTGCCCACTCCGCTCGGACCCACCAGCAGGAATACGCCGACCGGCTTGCCTGGATCGTCGAGATCGGCGCGGAACGTGCGCACCCGGCGCGCGATGGCATCGAGCGCCTGGTTCTGGCCGACCACGCGCTCGGCGAGCTTGTCCTGCAGATACAGCACCGTGTGCAGTTCATCGGCGAGCATGCGGCCAACCGGAATCCCGGTCCAGCCTGAAATCACCTTGGCCACCGTGCTGGAGTCGACGCAGACCGGCACCATCGGCTCATCGCTTTGCACGGCTTCGAGCCCTTTCTCAAGACGTGCAAGATTCGCCGTCAACGACGCGCCGTCTTCGCTATCCTCGCCTTCCGCCGCCTTGTTTTCGTCCGCCAGATGAAGGCCGATCTTCTTGCGCCACGCGATGATTTCACCCACCGCGTGCTTTTCCGTGGCGAGCTTGTCGCTTAGCCGCGCGTGCTGTGCGCGATGTTCTTCGAGTTGCTTCGTGACGGCGGCGATCGCGTCCACATGATCGCTGCCGGTGGCGGCCTCGTGACGCAGGATGCGCAACTGGTTCTCGTTGGTCTCGATCAAGCGGCCCAATGCTTCAATTTCCTCCGGCACGCCGTTCTGGCCGATAGCGACCCGCGCGCAGGCGGTGTCGAGCACGCTGATCGCCTTGTCGGGCAATTGGCGTCCGGAAATGTAGCGATGCGATAGCTTGACCGCATCACGCACCGCGTCGTCGAGAATTTCTACGCCGTGATGTTCCTCGAGTTTTTGCACCATGCCACGCAGCATATCGATGGCCACCGCTTCGGTCGGCTCTTCGACCTTCACCACCTGGAAGCGCCTTGCAAGCGCCGGGTCACGTTCAACGTATTTCTTGTATTCGGCCCATGTCGTCGCAGCGATGGTGCGCAGTTCGCCGCGCGCCAGCGCCGGTTTGAGCAGGTTGGCCGCATCGCCTTGGCCTTCGCTGCCGCCCGCGCCAATCAACTGATGCGCTTCATCGATGAACAGGATCACGGGAATCGGCGACGCCTTCACTTCAGCGATCACCGACTTCAGGCGATTTTCGAATTCGCCCTTCACGCCGGCGCCGGCCTGCAACAACGCGAGATCGAGCGAGCGCACCGACACGTTCACCAGTGCGGGCGGCACATCGCCCTGCACGATGCGTTGCGCGAAACCTTCGACCACTGCCGTCTTGCCGACACCCGCTTCGCCGGTCAGGATCGGATTGTTCTGGCGGCGTCGCAGCAACACGTCGATCAGTTGGCGGATCTCCGCATCGCGACCACGGATCGGGTCGATCGCGCCTTCGCGGGCTAAAGCGGTAAGGTCGACGGTGTACTGGTCAAGCGCTGTGCGCTGCGTGCCGCCTGCTTGACCGCGAGGCATTGACGGCATCGCCGGTTGTGATGGCGACGGTTCGCTGTCGGTGGCTTTGCCAGTTGACGCTGCGCTGCGCGCAGCGGCACCGCCGGCGTCTTCCGCCGAATCGGCCAGCAAAGTAGGCAACAGTTCGCGCAAAGCCGCACGCGGAATATTCAGCAACGCCGGCGCCGAATCGAGCAACAGACCGCGCAAGCTGTCGACTTCGAGCAGTGCGAGCAACAACGTGCCCGAGCGGATCTGTTGCTCGGCGAGCAGCATCGAACTCAACAACCACGCTTCCTGGAACAGCGACGAGAAATTCGGCGACAAGGCCGGCGTGCGGCCGTTGCCGCGCTTGAACTGGTCAACCGATTTCTGCAGTTGCGCAATCAACGCGTCCGGCTTGATCTGGAAATGCGCGAGGATCGCGTGCAGATCAGGCGCATCCAGTTCCAGCAATGTCAGCAGCAGATGCTCGACATCGACGTTGTAATGCGTCTGCCGCACGCACAATTGCGCGGCCTGTTCCATCGCGTGCTTGCACTCCGGGTTGAGCCGGCTCAGCAGCGTACGGATATCAATGTTCATGCGCTGCATCCTTCGTAGTGACGCTTGGGTTCGCCGGCCGCGCGCAGCGTTAGCCGAACCGGAGCCGGCGCCGCGGTAGTCGTACCGGATTTATAGGGTGTATCGGTCTCGCGTGCTTCGCTGCCCTGCGTGCCAGTCACCCACGAGGTCCAGCCAAGCCGGGCCGCATTCGGGCCGCCGAGCGCGCAGGTCACTTTTTGCGGCGCGAGTTTCAGCACGAACTCCACATCGAAATCCTGTTGCACGTAGCAGCGAATCAGCCATTGCGCCAGCGCATGATCCGGGCCACCGGGCAACAATGCGGCAAAGCGCGCACGCGAAAGATCAGCGAACTCGATGCGAATGCCCGCCGCCTGGTCCCATGCCCGGCGCCCGAGCATGCTCTGCCCGCCGAGCCGGGGTGCACGCGTTCCCACGCGCGCAAGCCGCAGCGAATCCGTCTTGTCGATCTCACGCCAGCCACCGACAAACTGCACACCGCGCACCGGCATCCCGAGGCGGTCGGACAGCAACGCGAGCAGGCCCGTCATCGAGCGCGGCGCGGCACTGAGCAGTCCGGCGTGGCGCAGCCACAGGTGTTCGCCGTGCGGGCCTCGCAATGCTCCACGCAGCCCGAGGTTGCTCAACGAATCGAGACAGGCAGCCAGCGCCGATGAATGAGGTGAGCGCCAGTTAAGACCCGGCGCGTGCTTCTTGCGGCTGCGATAGAGAAACGACAGGAAGCGATGGTTGAAGATATCGAGCAGATCAGCGGTTGCCAAGTCGCGCTGCGCACGGCCTTCCAGCACGAGTTCGGTGAACGGCATGGGCAACGGACCGTTTGCGCCGGCCAGCGTCAACACCGGCGTTGATAGCGTGTAGGCCGGACGGTGTGCATCGTGTGCTTCATGAACTTCATTCGTTTCATGAGCGGACCGGCGCTTCGGCAGTTCGCCTTGCCGCACGCTGCGCACATCGCTTGGCTCGAAAGTAAGCGACACGAAGCCGCTCAGCCGCACGCCTTCGCCCGCGCCATTGCCGCGCCCGAGCGGACGCCCGTGAGGCACTGCGCGCTCGAGCAGACTGATGGCCTGGAACAAATCGAACCCTTGCGGATTCGCGATGAGCCGGGCGATCAGAGCAGCTGCTGGCAACCGGTCATCGGTTCCCATTGCTTCCATATCTCGTCTCCACGGCGCACGACCAACCGCACAAAAGAATTGACCGATGTGTACATCGCGAAAAAGCGCGCGAGCACCGCGCCCATCAGCAACGGCGAGCCACCGACGAACGCATGCGGATCGAACTCGATGCTGACTTCCGTGCCGCGGCAGTATCCGCGCCATGCGTCGGCGCCGACATGCGCGGTCACGTTGCGCGCCTGAATGCTCTTGATGCCGTGAATCTGGTCCTGCTCACGCGTGCTGTCCGACGCGAACAGACGCAGCATTTCCTGCAACTGCTTGTGCCCCGTCGCGCCACTCACGAGCGAGTGATAGTTGAGCGTCAGCATGGAGATCAGCCGCCACAGCGTCTCGCTGCCGAGCGGCGGACTGCGCTGCAGAGTCGGTTCATAAAGGCAACGAACCCGCACGTTCTGCGAGACCTTTTCCAGCATCATTCGCGCGCCGACCGGCAACTGTTCGGCAAGGTGCCGATTGGTGCACATCACGTTCGCGTAGACGACCGGCTCGGTCGGCTGGCTGCCGACATTGCCTGCATCGACGAAGCTCAGGAACATGTCGGTGCCCTGCACGTTCTCGCGCAGGCTATGCTCGCGGCGCGCTGACCAGAAGACTGTCGCGCCGTTCGCGTCTACATGATCGATCGCGGAGAACCCCGGCACGGTCGCCGAGCGTTCCATCGACGGGTCGGACGCGACCACGGAGACAATCGAATGGATCTCGGTCATGGCGTCGCGCCGCTGGTCCGCGACCAGCCGATATTCGTACTGCCGATGATCGATCGCGATGGGCTCGCTGGTCTGCGAAAACAGGTTCACGATCGGCGTGCAGCCAAGCTTGAAATGTTGCGCGCCCAGCATGCCGAGTCCGCGCGGCACCCGCTCCAGATGCAGCACGATTTCACACGTGCGGCCGGTGCCGAGGCGACCCGCCAGATGATGCAGATCGAAGAAATGAAACTTGCGCGGGAACGCGAAATACTCCTGCATCAGCCCATAAGCCGGCTGCGCATGCGGCGGCTGCGGCAGCACGCTGTCGGCTTCCGCGTAGCCCACTTCGCGCCATGCCGACGCGGGCAACACGACACCTCCACCACTCTCCGGCCGCACCGATACATCGGTCACGCCCGACGCCAGCAATTCATAGAGCGGCATTGTCGTCATCCAGTCGCCGTGCAAATGGATGCGCAATTGCTTCAGTTCGAGCTCCGAGAAATCGACGCCCGGTTCGCACTCGAGCGTGAGTCGCAGCGTGGAGTCGTCGCCGAACGCGGCCCGGCTGATCCGCAGCGGCCAGAGCACCGTCTCCCACGCCGTGCGGAAGCGGCAGGAATCACCGCTCTCGGTCAACGCCTGCAAGCCCGTATGACGCGCCACCTTGAAACCCGCCGTCACCTTGCCCTGGCTCGGATCGAGTTCGAACTGTGCGACGGTCATCGACGGTATCGGCTGAACGAGCGACGGGCAAACGTTGTCCATCAAGGCCGAAGCAACCTGAGGAAATTCCTGATCGAGATCACGATGCACACGCGCCGCGAGAAATGCCGTGGCTTCAATCAGCCGCTCGGTGTGAGGGTCCAGCGATTCCGTGCCGTGCAACGCAAGCCGCGCCGCAACCTTCGGATAACGTTGCGCGAAATCGGCGCCTTGCGTGCGCAGATAGGACAGCTCGCGTTTGTAGTACTGGAGGATATCGTCGCGGGCGAGATCAGCCATGTTCCACCCAACGCGGGTCCGCGGTGTACTGACCCGCCGACGACGCCAGTTCAAAAGCAACATGGCCCACGCCGGTTGCTTCACGAATCTGGCCGCCGATCAGCAGGATGGCGTCGGGCGCGTGATCGGCGGGAAAGGCAAAACTGACGGTGACATCCTTGAGACGCGGTTCGAACAACTGAATCGCGTGCCGGATCGCAGCAGCAATCGCGTCACGATCGTCACCCGATCGCAACGAACGCTCCGAGAAGTCCGGCACGCCGTAGTCGATGACACTGCCATCGGTTGCGCCGAACGCCTCGAAGGTGAGCCGCGAACGCGTGTTCAGCAACCTGCCCAGATCGCGCGCCACCGAATCCCGCAGCACATTCCTGCCCGGGGATTGGGTCTCGCCGCCTGCGGCGAGACGGTCGAACAAGGGCATGGCTGAACCCCTTGAAGTTGCCGGCATGACGCGAATACTCCTGATACTGATAAGCAGATTGTGAAACGTCCTTCGCCTGACGCGGCCCATCCCCGGCTATCAGGCCGGTGGCGAAACCGGGACGTTCTTCGACAGGTCCCAGCCGAACGATGCGTTGCCCTTCTTGGTCGAGTCGATGTTCTGCTGCGTGTATTGCGACGTCATCTGCGTGAAGTTGAGCGAGAACGTGTCGCCCATTTCACCGCCGCCGCTCGTGCCGATGGACGACACCATCGAATTGGTCAGCACGTACTTCATGTGCAGCATGAACTTGCCGTTTTCGTTGCGGCCGATGGAGAGCGTTGCGTCGCCGAGCTTGGTGCCTTGGGCACAAGCCGCGAACAGACCCGGCGTTGCCTGGTCGGTGCTCTTCGAGAACGAGAACTCCTGGAAGTTCGGGCGGCCGAGCGTGCGTTCCGTATTGGTCGCGTCCATGCCCATTGGCAGCGAAACGGAGTGCGAGAACGAGTGGATCACGATCTGATCGGCGTAGCCGTCGATCATCGCGTTACCCTTGATGTCCTTGATGGAGAGAAGAATCGTATCCATGACTGTCCTGGTTTATTGGGTGAGATTTAGCGAAGCTTGCGTGCGGCCGGGCCGCACGCAATGCATCAGGCTGCCGCTGCCGGCAGTTCCGCGACGAGGCGAATCGAAGCGGTCAGTTCTTCCATCTGGAAATGCGGCTTCAGGAAACAGGTGGCGCGATACGCACCCGGCTTGCCCGGCACTTCCGTCACGTCCACCCGCGCTTCGCCCAGCGGATAACGCGCCTTCGACGCTTGCGACGCCGACGGATTGATCAGCACGTAGTCGGCAATCCAGTTGTTCAGATAGCTTTCGACATCGGCGCGCGTCTGGAAGCTGCCGATCTTGTCGCGGATGATGACCTTCAGGTAGTGCGCGAAACGCGAAGCGGCGAGCACGTACGGCAGGCGCGACGACAGTTGCGCATTCGCGTTCGCCGAGTCCTTGTTGTAGGCCTTCGGACGATTGGCGGTCTGGCTGCCGAAGAACGTCGCGAAGTTGGAGCCCTTCGAATTGACGATCGCGATGAAGCCGAGGTCGTTCAGTTCCTTCTCGCGGCGATCGGTGATCGTCACTTCGGTCGGGCACTTCAGCACGACATCGCCTTCGCCGGTCTTGAACGTGTGAGCGACCATGCCGTCCACCTTGCCGCCGCCTTCAACGCCGCGAATGGCCGTCGACCAGTTGTACTTGGCAAAGGCGTCGGTAATGCGCAGGCCCAGTTGGTAAGCCGAGTTGGCCCACAGGTACTTGCTGTGGTCGGTGCCATCGACGTTTTCTTCGAAGCTGAAGCTGTCCACCGGCTTGGTCTTCGCGCCATACGGCAAACGCGCGGCGTACGACGGCAGCACGAGTGACACGTAGCGGGAATCTTCCGAATCGCGGAAGCTGCGCCATGCGGCGAGTTCAGCGCTTTCGAACGTCTTCGAGAGATCGCGCGTCACGCCCAGTTCCGTGTACGACTTCATGTCGAACAGGCTTGGTGCAGCCGCGGTGATGAACGGTGCGTGGGCGGCAGCGGCGACCTTCGAAATGCGTTCGAGCAACGCGAGGTCTTGCGGATGACGGCCGAAGCTGTAATCGCCGATCAGCAGCGAATACGGATAGCCACCGAACGTGCCGTACTCTTCTTCGTAGATCTTCTTGAACAGCACGCTCATGTCGTGATCGACGGCCGTTTCAAGATCCTTCAGCAGTTCTTTCTTTGTGACGTTGAGCAGGCGCAACTTCAGCTTCGTGCTCGTCTCGGTGCCGTACACCATGTCGTGCAAACCACTCCACGACGCTTCGAGCGCCTGGAATGACGGGTCATGCATGATCGCGTTGAGCTGATCGGTCAGGAGCGAATCGATTTCAGCGACGCGTTCGTTGATCATCGCGACAACGCTCTTGTCCGGGCTCGTGCGCATGCCTTCGTCGAGAATCTGCGACGCGAGTTGCCCGATCAGCTTCTTCGCGTAGACGCTTTGCGACTCCTCGACCGCCATGTTGCCTTCATGAACGATGCGTTCAAGCAGGCTCAGTTCGGCGCCGGATGCCGGTGCTTCGAGTGTCTGGGTATCGTGGGTATCGTGGGTATCGCTTGCCGCCGTGCCGGCTGCATTCTTGCTTGCCATCTGGATCACCTATGAAAGTTCGTTACGCCCGCGGTTGTGGGCATGCAATGCCATTGCGTCCCGTTGCGGGCATTAAGCGGCGGGTGTGGCTTCGTCGGCGGCAGCCACGGCCACCGGCTTGTCCCCGGCGTGAGCCTGGCTTTGAACTTTCTTCAGCTCCTCCGAGTTTTGGACGATGCGCTCCAGCATCAGGTCGAGCTCGTCGTTACCGTCGAGCTTGGCAAGCAGGTCACGCAGTTGCTGACGTGCTTCGAGCAGCTTGGCCAAACGCGGAACTTGCTGAACGATCGCTTCCGGATGGAAATCACCGAACTTGGCGAAGTTAAGTTCGACCTTGAGGTTGCCTTCGCCTTTCATCGTGTCGGGAACCGACAGGTCGAGGCGCGGTGCGATCTTGCTCATGATCTCGTCGAAGTTGTCGCGATCGATTTCGACCAGCCGGCGTTCTTTCAGCTTGGGCAGTGGCTCTGCCGGTTGACCCGATAAATCGGCGAGAAGGCCGACGACCATCGGCAATTCGCGCTTTTCAATTGCGTCGCCGATTTCCACGTCATAGGTGATCTGGACGCGCGGCGGACGATTGCGCCCGACCCACTTCTGCAAACTATTGGACATACGTATCTCCCAGGGAAGCTCGAATGCATTTGAGGAACCGTCCCGTTCGCCCGGATTCGAAGGCGACCGGAAAATCAGGTAATTCGGCGAAGAACACGCAGGAATTGCAGTACGAGGACGGGCGCGCGCGAACGCCGCTAAAAGTCCTCATACGTATATCGGCCGGGGGTTTCGGTTCTTTAGACCTTTTCCTCAGGTTTCGGGTTAGTCCCTATGACGGGGCTTTAGAGACAGTACTTTCGGATTTTATTTGTCTTATCAATATCAAGTTAGATCATTCATCTAATTAATACAAAGACATTGTGCGGTTATTTGTCTTATAAAATATCGCTGCTTTATGACAATCATAAAATCGGCTTTAAGCACGCTCGTTTTATAGTCAGCATGCCTAAGCGGCAGGACGTTCTATCAGGTCTAATTCGCGGTTAAAACGAAAGGAGTGAATTCGGTCGGTCAAGGACGCACGAGTGTCCGGCGGGAACGGCCCTCGCATCGGGCTGGCGAACGTCTGTGAACGAACGACGATGCGAGGTCCTGCCGACGCTTGGGCAGAACAGCGTGCGCGCCTCCCAAGCAGGCGCGCACACGAGCCGCACAGTGCCTAGGTTGCCGCAATGAACGCCGCGGCCTTGCCGGCCATCGTATCGTTGCCGTGGTGGTGCACGGCGTGATCGAGCAGGCCTTGAATACCACCGCGCGTTTCTGTTTGACGTGCCTGGAACTTGAAGCCGGCAGTCTGCAAATACCGCGCGCCGAAACCCTTCAGCCGGGAAAAGTAGGCTACGCCGCTGTCGTAGGTCGCTCGATCAACCACCTCGCGACCCGTTTTCTCCTCGTCCCTGAACAAGTTGACGAGGGTCATCAGGCTGCCGCAAATTCCGGTATTGAGCGTGAGCATCGGGATCAGCGGGCTCGCGTCGCAACCCTCCTGGAAGAACGCCTTGAACTTCTCCAGGTCGTGAATGATGCCGCCTCGGGTGGGGTCCATATTCGGCTGGAACTCCAGGCCGCGCGGGCCCGGGTCGCGCGTGGCAAGCTCCCGCTCCGCCAGGTAGAACTCGCGTGCCTTGACGAGAAACGCCTTGATCTTGCTTTGCTCCCACAAGCGGAAGGTGAACTTCACCAGCCACTCGACGCCCGTGACAATCGCCGACACGAGACTGCCTGCGCCCGGCAGGAAGGAGTTCAGCGCCATGGAAATCACCCCTTTCAGCGTGGTCCACAGGCCCTGGAAGATGCCCGATTCCATTTCGCCCTCGAGCGCCGCGGCAATCAGTTCCGGGTGTCCGGGATTCAGCTCGATGCGCCGCCGTTGCAGCCAGGCGCCGACCTGTTCCGCCGCCGCGCGCAAGGTCTTGACGATGCCCGCGCCAATGTCCATGGCAGCACCAATAAAAGGCGCCGCGCTGGCGAGGCACTGTGTGACGACGACCTTGATCAGCGAACGGACGATGCTGCCGGCCAGGTTGAACGTGCCGGCAGACGAGCCGAGCAAGGCATTCTTGATTTTCTCGAAGGCCCACGTGACGGCGCTGTCTATCTCGCGGCGCAAGTTGTTAAGCGTTTCAGTAATGGTGACGAACGCCGTGCCGACCAAGGTCGTAGGCAGCACCCACGGGTTGAGGAACAAGGCTGGATCGTCCTTGATCATGTCAAAGCCGGCCTGGGTCACCGGGTAGGTCCAGGTCACCTTGGACTTTACAACCGGGCTTTCGGCGTTATCCATGCCGGGCCTGACGGTGCCTGTGGGAGACCATAGCCGCTCGCGGCCATTGGGGTCACTGATGCCGAAGGTCGAGTCGATCGTCTTGCCTGCCTTGGGCACCAGTTTGACGGCCGTCGCGGCGCCCCTGGAGATCGCCTGAGCGGACACCTGGTGCCCAGCCACCGCGACATGCCGGGCGCCCTGCGTGGCGCTGTTCAAATGTTGCATGTTGGTCGCAAAGCCCGATCCGACTGCGCCGCCCACGGCGCCTACGCCCTCCATCGCGATGGTGAAGCAGTTCATGTCGATGTCGATATTGCCCAACAGGTAAAGCACGCCGTAGCGCGAATGCGGGATATCGAATGTCTGGATCTTGCTGCGTGCGGCTGCGGCTGACGGCCGGGGCGGCGCAACGGCTGTCGCCTCCCGGAATATGTATTCCATCAGGCCGCCGCTTTCCGTGTTGCGCGGTACTCGCGACCAGACACCGCCTTTCTCGGCCAGGTAGTCGTCGAGCGCGTCGCGCAGGGTGGCAGCCTTGAGTTGGTCGAAGCGCGCTGTGCACCAGGCGGTGTATGCAGCATCGACCCGGCGCGTGCTCGCGCTTCGCGAACTGAGTGTGAGCGCCGTACGCCGGATCCACTCGGTTACATTGACAACGGCTAACGGTCCTTTTGCGCCCATATCCAGATCCCCTGTCGCCGATTCAACGGCTTATCCTAGTATCGAACCCTATTCCGTCGAATAAGGTAAGTGAACTTCTACACCGAGCTCTTATGCGTCCGCCGAAATGCCGTCAAGTAGTTAACGGCGCGCGCGGGGCGGACTTTAGTGGCAAAACAAAATCTCGCATGCGCCACGCATGCTATCCGTCGCGTGTTACAGGAGGTTCAACGGCCCTCCTGTCCGATGTTTTTCAATAGCAAGCCTTGCTCATTCTCCGCTCACTCTTCAGGCCTACGATGCACTCCATCGACGAGCGGCACCCTGTTTAACGGCTCATTCCAATTGCCTGCTGCATTCGTCGCGACGAGGCGGACCGCCGGTCCGCCATCAATCGAATCACTGACGGGAGTGCATCATGTTTGCAAAATTCACCAATACGCTGAATGAATTTTTCTTCACGACTGAAGAGCAGAAACGCGAGGCTTATCTGGGGGAGTCAGTCGACTTCGTCGATCTCGAACGTCGCATGCACGCGTTCGAGATGAACCACCAGCCGGTCAGCTTGTATTCAAGTGGCGCGCCGCGTGACTGGCACGTTTGATTTCGAGGTTGGCTGCAACGCATCACGCGCTAATTTTGTTCTCACTCTGCCGCGTGATGATACGGCCATGGATCACGAACGGCACAGTCCGCAGTGTTCCACTGTTCCACTACAAAGAGGCACCCGGAATGTTCACCAGGATTCTAGTTGCGGTTAGTGCAAGCTCGGTCGATACGGTATTGGAATCGGCCATCGACATCGCCAGGAAATACGATGCACGCATTTTTGTGCTGCACGTGGTCGACCCCGCGCCCTGCTGGATGGGGCCCATGGATTACGACTTCGGACTTGCGGTCGAGTTGCTGGAAACACATGGACGAGAAATCGTCACGCAAGCGGCGAATGTGCTTGCCGACCATTCACGTCCCGCCGAAACCCGTATGGTCACGCTGCCGATAGCGGGTCAAACGGTAGGCGGAGCGATCGCTTCTGCCGCCGAGACGTCGGGTGCCGATCTGATTCTTCTCGGCGAGCGGAAATCGGGCTGGTTGCGCTGGCTGAGCGCGGACGTTGCCTCCGAGGTACGGCGCCATACGAACACGCCGATTCAGGTTGTCTCCGGAAAGTCATTGGCGGCTCGACGCGTCGTGCCGCAACACCCTGGGCCGAGGCGTCGGCGGCTGACGCCCGATAATCTGGGCACCGGCATCGATTGCGATATTCGCCTCTGACCGGCGGCCACGCGATCACCAAGATTCATTGAACGATAAACCCAATCCTCGGCATGACATCCCAATCAATTCGTCATCCTTATTTAGTGGATAAATAGGTTGAACGGAATCGCCACGGCGATTCATCTGGATCATTTCAGAGTCCATATCACCGGGCCGTTCCTGCCGAGATAACAAGGAGTAGAGAATGCGTCACTATCATCGCAACAGTCCCGAGGCCGCGGGCCGCATCCTGGCGGCATGCCTGCTTTCCGACGGACACCTTGGCCTCACGGAACTTGAGGCGCTCGATCGCTGCGGCATGGAAAGCCGGCTGTCGTTGGATCGCAGCCGTTTGCTCTCCATCGTGCAAACCCTTTACGAAGACCTGACGCGCTCCGGGTATCTGAGCTGGAGCGACGTATGTCAGGTCAATCCCGAGACACTCGCCTGGCTGGCGGCCGATGTGCACGACCGGCAACTGCGTCGCGACATCATCGAGCTATGCAACGAGGCCGTCATGGCGGACCGTAGCCATTGCGATCGGGAAGCCGACTTCCTGAGACTGTTGCGCGATGCGTGGCAGATTCCGGCGCATTGACTTCAGGCTCATCCTGCTCGCCTGAGCGATCGACGCCGGCTGTTTAAGAGTCGGCGTCGATCGCCACGTTCAGGTTATCGTCCTATGAACTTGAGCGCATCCATCATCGGCGTCTTTGACAGATTGACCATTCCCTGAAATGGCGTGTCGAGATCGAGGACCACAAACACGGCGGTCGTCGCCGACAATGCGCAAAGAAGAAATACAACGCACATGCTCCAGTTTCTTGGCGCACTGAAGCCGAATATGCCGAATATCACAACCAGCCATCCCACCAGGATCGCAATGAGAGGGCTTGGAATCGAGCCCCTCCTGTGTTCGAGCGCAAACCATCGACCCGCAAATATGTTGTCCCAAAGTTCCATCGCATGATCACGGCGTTTTTCCTGCGAAGGGCCGAGGGTCTGCAAAGCGAAAATGCGCCCCTGAATATCATAGGTAGTCGCGAGGATTTCGCGCGATTCCGCCTCCGCGGTCGTTCCCCTTTCGTTGGAAAACAGGAAGGCGATCCATCGCGCATAGTCGTTCTTGATGTCGACGCGCAAACCTTCAGCCGATGGGCCAAACTGCGACAAATTTCGGTCCAGCTGGATCATTGCGACACTATTGCGCTGGAGCGCGGTGTTGACCAGGTCGAGCGAGGACTTTCCGGACGAAATCAGCAGGCTGAGCACTAACGCCGACAGCGTTGCCACCAGACCAACGGCAATGCGCATCGCGGCAAGCGAGTCTTCCGAGAAATGGTGATCTGCGAGTCTTGCGCGTACGTGCGACCCAAGCGCTGCGCCCAAAAGAATGAGCAGAAGCACGATGGCAGAAAAGACATAGTGATCCATGTGGAAACGGTTTCCTTCGATCGCGTGGGCTGGGTGATTCAGGCCGAGCCGCCGTGGCAGTCATGCTGCAAATGATAGGAATGGGCGCGCAAGAGGCTATGGGTTGCGCGGCGTCCGATCCGGCGGGTTCAACAGGCAGCAAGTCCGGTGTTCCACCGGGCGGCAAAAGGTTTGGCGTTGGGGATTTTGAGGTCGCCCCGCATGCAGGCGGCGCGGACCTTAGGTGCGGTGATTGTTGTGAGCACGCGTAACGTCGATGGGTAGAGATCAAGCACCGGATTCAAGAAATGGGGCGTTCTTGCGCGATGGTCACGCTCGCCAGCGAGCGCGGGCGGATAGCTGGCTGCCGGCAGCCAGCTATCCCGACACACTCACGAATCCCGATCGGCGACGAAGCCACGACAAGGGGTGTCAGAGGTCGGTTTATGATGGAACCTACGCTTTGCCAGCGTGCTGTCCGTATGGAACGCATCGGGACATTCCGTTTTCAATTTTTCGATCATCATTTCGACATGCTCAATGCCGAACTTTGACGCGTTAATCAATTCTACTTGATGAGGATAGCTGATCTTCATGATCTATATTCCTTCCATAAATGGTTCGCTAAAATACAAGCTTAAAAATTGAAGTGGGACGCTCAGCTGTGGCTGAACAGCGAGATTCGACCGCTCTTGTACAGGTCGCGCACTTTACTCGCGAACGCTGCCTTCGGCGTCTGCTTGCACTCGCCAACTACCATGGCTACCGGAGTTCCAACATCGACGACTGTCGTCACGGTTTCCTTCACGCCCAGCTTGTCGACGCCTGAGACCCAATAGACGAGCGCGGGTTTATAGGCATCGTCCACGGCAAGGAAATCCGAGCAGCTCATTTGTGCGGGCGTGACTGGCTTTGCCGATTGTGCAAAAGCAACGGAGGACACACATACGCTGGCCAACACGGCGGTCGCAATAACAAGGTGTTTCATAACATTCTCCAGATAGTGTTGCGGGTCTTTCCGCCTTCGCGGCGGCAGGGTCCTGCTTGTTGATAAATCGATACTCCCGGCTTCGAGGATGAATGCCCGGGCTGATGATAAGTACCCTTTCGAATCGGGCACGCGTACTACAAAATGAAACTTGCCAGGCGTTGTTCACCGCAAGTGCCGGTGTGCATCGACTGGATACATCGTATAAGCGCCAAGTTAGGGAAAAATTATGTCGCCGCGAGCGAACGGGGCGTCATCCGTATTACCAGTAGCCGAAAGCCGGTTGCGGATAACCATAGACGACCGGCGCAGCCATGACCGGCGGCGGTGCGTACATGGGCGCGGTCGAATAGACGGCCGGGTGCGTGATTTCATTTCCCTTGGACGCCATGCATTGCGAATAGGCGGCGTCGTAGCGTGCTTGCAGACTCTCCGAGGTGGCCTGGGCGCCGTTGGAACCCACGGCGCTGCCGAGCAGCAAGCCGGCGCCGGCGCCGATTGCCGCGCCAATACCTGCATCGCCTGCTGCCGCGCCAAACAGCGCGCCTGCCGCCGCACCGCCTACGGTGCCGATCGCTCCGGTGCGCAGACCGTCATTGGTCGCCGCTGCCGCCGGTTGCGATGCGTTGTCAGAGCGGAACGCATAATCCCGGCAGGCGTAATCTTCCTGCTGGAATTTGCTCAGCGACTCTCCCTTGGGCGGCAACGCAACCACGGTCGGGCCGCTGGGAGGAATGACGGCGCACCCGGTCAACGAGAGGGCGATCAGGCATAGAGGTGTGGCCACGCACACGAGTTGTAAACGTTTCATGATTTAGATATCCAGTGAGTACATAGATGCCATGGTGACGTCGAAGAATTAGCGCTGAATTACTTCACGGGCCGCGACGCATGATGACGAACTAATGCGGGTTAAACCGTAGCCGGCGAGGCTGGGCAGCACGCCCATCGCTTGAGAGCGTGAATCACACTGGCGCGTCGGCCAGGCTTGTCTGCCGGCGCGACTGCGGATTGAGCTCGATCCGGCGCGTTCTGTTGTGCGGCTCATCCTGAAGAACAGCTTCGATCGCCATGCGGTCCACTTTGCCCTGTTCGGTTTGTGGCACGCGATCGACCGCGATAATGTTCACCCGGTTCGAAATGGAAGCGCCGAACACGGATTCGAGAATGCTGACGCATCGCGCAAGCTCCACGCGTCTTCCTGCCCATGGTTCAACCAACGCGTTCCATGTATAGGCCGCCGAACCGTTTCCTGGTGCATACGCCGCGGCATACCGTACGTCAGGCAGCCAGCAGAGGATTTCCTCGATCTTGGTTGGACTGATACAAACGCCGTCGATTACCGCAACATCGGACGCGCGCCCGAGAACATGCAAGTGGCCATCCTCGTCGATGAAACCGGCGTCGCCCATCCGGCACCAGCCGTTGCGAAACTTGTGCGACTCCGCTTCCGGCTGCCTGTAGTAGCCCTGCGCCACACAACCCGACCTCACCTCGATGTTGCCTATCTCGCCGACATCCGCGAATCGTTCGTCCGCGCGGCGGATGCGTACCTCGACGCCATCCACAATGCGCCCTGCGCCGGATGGCATATTGACGGTCGCCTCGTACGCAGGCGTTGCAAGCACGCTCACCAGACCCGCTTCGCTTGCGCCGTACATATGCTTGAGCACCGGGCCGAACCGCGTGATTGCGCGTTGTCGCAGAACCGCGGGCGCCGAGCCGCCGATGTGTGCAATCGAACGCAACGACGACAGATCGCGCCAGCGTGCATCCGGATGATCCATCGTTTCGAAAAGCTGCGGCTCAACCAGCAGCAAGTCGGTGATGCGTTCTGACTCGATCACGGAGAGCGTCGCGGCAGCGTCGTATTGGCGCTCGAGCACGACCGTGCCTCCACCGATCAAGGTCGAGTCCACTAGCACTTGTGAAATGTAGGCGAGCGCGCCGTTGATGAGTTGTCGCTTGTCTTCCGCCTTCTCTGCCTTGACCATTGCCGAATATGCCGCGAACGATCGCCGGCTGCATTTCGGCATGCCCGTCGTGCCGCCGGACGATACGATTACCGCGAGATCATCGGGCATGGCGCGGCTGTGCAGCGGCCGATCTGACTGTGTTGCTGCAAGCCGGTCCAGCCGAAAAGTATCCATGTCAAAACCCACTGGCACGACGCGCACAGTCACGTCGTCAGGCACGAGATGCTCTGTTTCTCCGAACACGACCAGGAGCGTGGGCTGGATTCTGGCAAGCAGTGCACTGAGTTGATCGCGCTTCGCGAGCGCAGGCATGAACAGCGTCGCGGCGCCAAGAAGATTCGCCGCGTAGCGGATGGCGAGTGCATCGGGACAATTGGGTGCGAGCAATGCGAGCAGAGAGCCTCGGCCAATACCGAGTGCCTGGAGCGCACGTGCATAGCGGAAGATCGAGCGACGCAGCGCGTCGCCGGTCACGTCAGCATGAAGATAACGCAGCACGGGTTTGTCCGGCCGCATTCCAAGCTGGTCGAGTAATGCATCGATATAAAGCCGCTCTGTTGTTTCGCTGTCATTTTTCATGATCGATCCTCCTTTGTGAATCATGGGGTGGGCATTGCTGTGCGTTTGGCCGTCAGCCTGTGCGTTATCGCAAGCCAATCCCGCTCTTGCGTTGAACGCATGATGTACGCGGAAAATGAGCGCAGAATGAGCGCGGGATCAACTGACCGGCGGAGTGCTCACAGTCCGGCTAATGAGCCAATCACAACGAGTTTCGCAGCGGCAGACGAACGCGGAATAGATGAAAGCAATTTCATTTGAGACCTGTATCTGTATTAATGGAAGCCGTGCGATTGGACGGCTGCATACACTGAAAGCGGCTAGCGCTGAATCACAAAACCAGACCAGCGCGCTGCTCATTCATTGAAGGAGGAGTACGTAAGGTTCACGGTACCGAAAATCTGGCGTGTGCGAATTCTGCTAAGTACCGATGCAATTTCCATCACCAAAACTGGGGATAAAAACGGCTGGTTTCGCGCGACCAGCTATCACGTGGGCGTCAATCTGAGCAGTTGCCCCGAGCTGAGATTCACTTGATTGCGAAACGGCATTGGACCGTAGCGGGAGTATGGCTGCCGGGTGCCTGCCGCTCATCCCCAAAATTGGTGATAGCGGCGCAGGCGGCACGCATTCCGCCGCTGACTAAGGCGTTGATGAAAACGAGGGAGAAGCCGTCACTTTTGCGCGTGCATTTCTATTTGAAGCGCTTACTTCGGACAGAACCAAAGGTCTGCCACACGATAAGACAAGCTATCCGGCAACTGATAGGAAAGACCTCGATACCGAACCTGAAGTCATGGCGTTTCAACAGCTCAAGCCGCTTTCGCCAGAACGGATCGACCAGCGTAGTAAGAATCTGGTGATATCCGTTGAATTGACTAAACTGGTTTCTCTACCGGAATCTCATTTCCCATTTGTCGGAGGCCAAGGTGCCGCAGTCCGGGCTTGCGGATCTTATCGACCTTATCTACGCGGCCGCCCTGGCTGAGGGCACGACCTGGCCGGAGGTAGCACGCCACATCCTCATGCTGACGGGAGCCCAGCAAGCCAGCCTGGTTCTTCCCGCTGCGAATGGGACAGAACACAATGTCTTCCTGGAGCCCGGCACTTACGATGAGCGGGTTCGCCATTACTATCGGGACATCTCTCCCTGGCGCGTGGAAGCGCAAAACGCGATTCGTAGCGGTTTCGCCCCTGTCGGGCGGGTCGTGCGCGGCGAAGATATCGTGCCGGATCGTGAGTTTTTGAACAGCGAGTTTTATAACGACTACGGACGCCACGCCGGTTTCCGGCACATGATTGGCGGATTGCTGAGCGCGGAAACGGCTGTGTCGATCGCATTTACACGCGACGCCGCAGCAGGACCGTTCGACGAGCGCGACCGGCATACGCTGCAGTCGCTCATGCCTCACCTGCAACGCGCGCTTCAGTTGCGCAAGCGGTTCGAGCCGGATACATCCAGGCTTGGCGCCGGCGCGCTGGATGCCCTTTCGATCGCCGTGATGGTCGTAGACGGGAACATGCGCGTCAAACACGCGAATGCAGCGGCAGTCGCACTGACGAACGGAGTCTGCGGCATGACGGTGAGCCGTGCCGGGCCGGACCCGAGCCCGGGTAACGCAACACTTTCGGCACGCCACCCCGACGATCATTCAAGATTGAGCCAGCTCGTTGCCGCAGTCGCAAAAGGTGCTTCGGGATGTGCGCTAAGGATGCGCAATACACGCGACGAACCCGCGAGCCGAGCCTCGCTTGCCGTCCTCGTCTCTCCTGCGATGACCCACTTCCTTTCCGGCCCCGGAACCCGAACCGGGAACGGCTGCCGCATCGAGCCAGGCACAGCAATGATCGTCGTGCGCCCTTTGAACCATCCTTCGTTGCCGCACCCTGGCCTGATGTGCGACCTGTATGGACTCACAAAAGCCGAGGCGGCCGTCGCGCTTTCGTTCGGCGGAGGTGCGACCGCCGAGGACGTTGCAAGGACGAGATGTGTATCGTCTGAGACGATCCGAAGCCAGGTCAAGGCCATCCTGCGCAAGACCAACACGAGTAACCTGCGTGACCTGGAAAGAGTGATCGCAATCAGTTCCGCAATGCTCCCTGCTTCGCTGTGATCAACCATGCGGCGGCATGGGGATAGGGTCAACGACGCAAAATCCCGCGATAGCGAATTGGCTGCACGGCGCATGCTTGAGCACGTGTCGAGCGTTCAGCGGCGCACATTAGTCAGGCGAGACAATGCCACTGAACACGACGGTTGACTAACCTGCTGCAGTTGCGCCAGTTGAGTTGCTTCAGTTGAGTTGCTTCAGTTGAGTCGCTTCAGCTGACCATCGTCGGCGTACCAGTCGACCGTGGCGCCGCTGGTATTGACGGTTACCGCACGCGGCTCGCTGAACTGATCGAAGGATTCGATCCCGGTTTCCCGTCCTACACCGCTGTTCTTGAAGCCGCCCCACGGCGAGGCCGGATCCAGCCGATGATGATCGTTGATCCAGACCATGCCGAACACCAGCTTGCTCGCCACGCGATGAGCACGCGCCACGTCCATTGTCCAGACAGAAGCCGCGAGGCCGAACTGCGTGTCGTTGGCAATGCGCAGCGCGTCCGCTTCGTCCTTGAACGGCATGATCACGGTAACAGGGCCGAACACCTCGCCCTGCCCCAGTTCCGATTTCGGATCGACATCGTAGAACGCGGTAGGCTGGAGATAAAAGCCCTCGTTCAGATGTGCCGGAATACCGCCGCCTGCGAGCAACTTCGCACCGTCCTTGATCCCCCGTTCCAGCATGCCGAGAATGCGCGTACGCGAACGCTCGGAGATCACCGGGCCCAGTTGCGTGTTGAGATCGGCGGGGTTCCCCACGCGAATTGCCTCGACCTTCGCGCGGAATTTTTCGAGGAACTTCTCGTAGATGGACTCGTGCACAAGCAGGCGCGCACCGCACACGCAAGTCTGTCCGGCGCCGATAAACGCCGCGAACGCCGCGCCGTTCACCGCGCGATCAATGTCCATGTCGTCGAACAGGATCACTGCTCCCTTGCCGCCCAGTTCAAGCGTGGTCAGCGCGAACGTCTGCGCCGCCGCCTCGCCTATGGAGCGGCCCACTTCCGTACCTCCGGTGAACACGACCTTCGCGATCAGCGGATGACGGGCCAACGCAGCGCCTGCTTCCTTACCCTCGCCGTTAATGACGTTCACCACGCCGTCAGGAACGCCCGCCTGCTGCAATAACGCGACCAGCCGCACCGTGGTGAGCGGGGTCTGCTCCGACGCCTTGATCACAACGCTATTTCCCGTGGCGAGCGCCGGCGCAAGGCTCTTCGACAGAATCATCAACGGGTGATTGAACGACGTCATCAGCGCGCACACACCGAGCGGCACGCGCTGCGTGTAGCAGAGATACGGACCTTCTATAGGAATCACGTCGCTGCGGCGCGTGAGTGCAAGCGCTGCGAAGTATCGATAAAACTGCGGCAAGCGCGAGATCTGCGCACGCGTCTCAACGATTGGCCGGCCATTGTTGAGCGTCTCCAGCTTGTAGAAATTCTCCAGGTCCGCTTCGAACAGATCCGCGAAACGGTTCAGGATACGAGCGCGTTGCGTGAACGGCATGTCGCGCCAAACACCGCTTTCAAAGGCATCGTGCGCGCACTGCACGGCACGTCCCACGTCCTGAGCCGATGCCTTCGACAACGTGCCGATCACAGCGCCGTCGGCCGGATTGATGATGTCCATGGTCTCGCCCGACGCGGCATCGACGAACTTCCCGTCAATAAACAACTGCGCACTCAGGAACTGCTTGTTCACTGCATCCATCTTGCTTTCTCCGTGATTACTTGAGCGGGGAAACCCGCCTGTCAACGCCGATATCAAGACGCGCGGGCGCGTCAGTCGGCTGAATGTCTTCCAGGCGCTGGCCGGTCGGCTCGACGCCAAGCCATGCCACCACCACGATTTGAATTGCCAGCAAGCCGATCATCAGCGCAAGCACGCCGACCACGCCGTAATGTCCGAAGAGCGCCACCACAATGAAAGGCGTGACGATCGTCGCCCCTCGACCAAGGGTATTGCAGATGCCCGATGCACGCAGGCGCACTTCGGTCGGAAACAGCTCAGGCACATAGATCGCGAATAGCAATGCGACCAGTACATAAATAGGGATCACCAGCAGCAAGCCGACGACCGGCAACATGATCGGGTTGCTCACGAACGGATAGATTGCGCCGAAGATAATGGCGAGGACCGACGCGCCGATGATGGTCGGCTTGCGGCCCCACCTGTCGGCAGTCAGCGCACCGATGCCCGAGCCGATAGGCGCGCCTAGCGACATCACGAGCGCGTAGCCAAACGACTTCGCAATGCTGAATCCTTGATGGACGAAAAACGTCGGCAACCAGGTCACGAAACCGTATAACAAGGTATTGATCACCACCAGCGTGACGCAGCCAACGATCATGCGCGGCAGCATTGCGCCCGTAAAAAGCGAGCCCAGCGCACGCGAGGGCGCAACCGAAGGCTTGGGCGACGGCGCCGGCAACGTGCCCCCGTGTTCTGCCTTTACCTCACTCTCGATCTTCGAAAGAATCGCTTCGGCATCCTGATGACGACCTGCCGACTCAAGCCAGCGTGGCGACTCCGGCAACGACTTGCGCGCATACCAGACGCCAAGTGCGCCAATTCCACCAAGCACGAACATGGCTCGCCAGCCCATCGCGGGAATCAGCACGAGTCCGATCAGTCCCGCTACGGGCAATCCCGAGACGACGAACACGGCCATCAGTCCCTGCATCTTGCCGCGTGACGCAGGCGGCGCGAATTCGGTGAGCGTGGAATATCCGACGACGTTTTCCGCGCCAAGCCCGAGTCCCATCACGAAGCGGAACGCGATCAGGACCAGCATGTTCGGCGCCATCGCGGCGCCCAGCGACGCAATGCCGAAGATCATGAGATTGGTCTGGTACGTAAAGCGACGGCCGAATCGATCACCAAGGAAACCCGTGGCCAGCGAGCCGAGCATCATCCCGAGGAATGTCAGCGATACGAACAGCGCATTCTGGCCGAGTGTCGAAAAGCCGCTTTGCAACGTGGCGCCGAGGACCGTGGAGGCTACGTAGATATCGAAGCCATCGAAGAACATGCCGATACCGATCAGCCACATGATGCGCTTGTGGAAGCCCGATACCGGCAGCCGGTCCAGACGTGCGCCTGCATTCACATTCATTTGCGTCTCCTGCAAACCTTCGTGGGTTTGTCGTAATACATGAGCGAATACATGACCGATTACTTCAGCGCCATCAGTCGCAACGCCGAGACCGTCAGCGTTTCCGTCGCGCATCGGAAGTTATGCTCGAGCGAACTTTCTTCGGTCGCCTGGAAGAAGGTCTTGCACTGCCGCGCGCCGGTGTCGTCGAGCGCGAGGATTCGTTCCGCGAGTGCATCGGCTTCGGCGTGCAGCGTATCGGGCGGACAAACTCGGGTCACGAGACCGGCATTCAATGCCGCCTCGGGCGTGATTGCATCGCCGAAAAGAACCATCGGGAACACTTGCTTGGGCAAGGTGTAGCGGCCAAGGTAGGCCATGATCGCGGCCGGCGGCAAGCCCTTGCGCATCTCGGGAAAGGCAAGCTTCGCGCTGCTCGATACGAGCGTGAAGTCGCACAGGATCGCCAGACCAAAGCCGAAGCCGAACGCGTTGCCCTGCACTTCGGCAATCGTGATCATGGAAGACGCCCGCAATAACCGCTTCAACTCGATCAGCCGCGATACTTCATGATGAATGGACACCGCGTCCGTGCCGGCGCGCTCGCGCCCCGTGCAGAACACATCGCCGCGTGCGCGGATACGCAGCACGCGCGCCGTGGGCACGGTCGCTTCACTGCGCAGGGCGGCGATCATGGCGTCGAACATCGGCGCGGTGACTTCATTGCCGGCTTCGGCATTGTTCAGGGTAAAGGTCAGAACTTCGCCCGATCGATCGATAACGACCGGGTCCGGCAAGCGCGCGTGATCCAAGCAGCCTCCTGTTGTATAATTGCCTGTATGAGCTGTATACAGCGTATTCACTGGATAACGGAAAGTCAATGGCCTCTGCAACGAAACGCGCTCAAACGGCAAATCTCATCGATGCGCCGGATCAGGCGCTCGACGCGATCGGACGCAAATATCACTCGAAGATGCGCACAGTCGACGCATCCAGCGACTCGCTCAGCGACGGCGTGGTGGTCCCCGCGTTGCGCGAAGCGATCGTGGAAGGCGTGCTGGCGCCGGGAAGCCGGCTGTCGGAAGTACAGGTCGCGAAGCAGTTGAACGTGAGCCGCACGCCCATGCGTGAAGCGTTCGCACAGCTTGAACGTGAGGGTCTGGTGACGGTGGTGGCGCGTGTTGGCGCGTTCGTCCGGTCGGTGACGCTGCGCGATGTGGCGGAGATCTACACGGTGCGAACCGCGCTCGAGTGCCTCGCGGTCCAGCTTTGTGCACAGAACATCACGACGCTCGGGCGCGCTCAACTGGAAGACGTCATAGGCGAGATGCGCGCGAACGTGAGCGCCGATGACCCCGCGGCCTATGTCGATGCGCTCGACCGCTTCTACTCGATCGTGATGACCCTCGCCGACAACCGTACGCTGCAGGCGACGCACGCGAGCCTGATGGGCCCCGTGCGTCGATTGCGACGCATTGCGATGGCCCGCGGCGGGCGCATGCGGGCATCGTTTGAACAGGCCGTGAAGATCAAGGACGCGATCTCCACCGGCGATAAACGCGTTCAGGACCTGATGCGCGAGCAATTGCGCGGCGCTTGCGAAGCGGCAACGGCAGTCCTTAAAGAAACTGAGAGCGATTGAGGGGAAAGTCGAAAACGGAAGATCAGCGGTTTCGTCGCTCCGCGTCGAGCCCCCCAAGCCGCATAAAACTTGACCCGTGCTTGCCGAATGCAGGCATCCGGGTATCGCAAACTCATTTACTCGTTCCGCAGGCCGACCGGCATTCGATCAAATAGAGGCGCTAAACGTCCCTAGTTCGCTCGATCGCATTCACCGGCGCCCGTTAAAATTACCCGTCGCAAGCAATTTGGCGCACGTGGGCTTGCATTCCGACGGTTAGCATAGGAATCGATAATGAGCAAAACCGACACCCACTCGAGCAATCGAGGGACGGCCAAGCGGCAACAGCTGAGGCGGTCCGATCTCCTGCCAATGTCGGCGGCGGCCTTCCAGGCTGCGTCGCTGCGCAATCATTTGGCGCTGGTCGCCATGCGCCAGGGTTTCGGCCATGCAGAGATCGCCGCTGACTTGTTGCAAACCGCCTATCTGACCTACTTCATATGCGGCATGGACGCGGACGAGGATTTGCTCGAGACCTGCGTTGCCGCCGAACTGACGATCAAGGCAAGTGTTGCGCATGCAAAAATGGCGGGCGAATGGACGTTGAAGTCCGAGCACGCTCACTACGTCGAGAAAATGCTGCGTCAGCATGATGCCCAACTGACAACGTTAGCTCTCCGTACAATTGAGGCGGCAGCGAGACGGCTATCTCAGGTGTTGGAAGACGGTGGGATGCCGAACCTTGCCTCTACGTACATGAGAGTGCTGAAACAGCGCTGCGAATCGCCGGATTCTCTCGTCCCGGCGTAGCGAGACGACAGCCCTTGCCCTTTCGCAAACCTCGATTTTCATGCCAGCGATTCGCGAGCCCCTGTTGCACTCCGTTCGAATTCAAACATCCCGGGATGGCGATATCGGGTTAGTCAGCATATCGGCCGGTTCCCATGGGGCCGATATACATACTAAGAATATCGGATATCCACCGCGTGCCGACCAAAGGAGCCGATCATGAAAACCTTGCACTTTCTCTCTCACCAAGAGATTTTCGATAAAGCCGCGCTTCACCTGTTCGCCCAAGGCCACGCTGCGCTATTACCGCACGGAGGCGGCGCATACCGTGGGTATTGCGGGGGATGCCCGGTAGGCAATTTCATTGCCGCCCGAGATCACATGACCGCCATGGAAGGCGTACCCGTGCGCTACATCGGGGCGTCCGTGCGCTCCGTGCCGGCTTACATGGACGTGGGCGTCGCAGCGCTCAAACGCGCATTATTGCGTTCACGGATCAACGTGTACGATCCGACAACCGTCGAGTTACTCAGCTGCCTGCAAAACGTGCACGATGTCTTCGGCAAATGGGAATGGCGAGATCGTCTGGCATCGATCGCACGCCAATTCGCCCTTTCCGACACCCTTCTCGAGCACGCCGCGTGAGTTACCGAATGGTCGCGCAAGCGGCGCGAATGCCGCAAGCCTAGGGTTGTGCGGACGCAAGCGGCGTCGGCTCGCCATTTCGATAGTTATAAATGGTGATGGGAGAATCCGTGAGATCGCGATTCTTGTCGAACTGGTAGTGCCCGGAAACACCGCGAGCATCCATGTTCGCCAGCGCGGTGCGGTATTGGGCCGGTTCGATCGAATTGGCCTTCGTCATCGCTTGCGCGACGATGTTCACGCCATCGTACAAGGCAGCGCTATACGTTAGCGGATCGGTATTGAAGCGTTGCTTGTAGTCCGCCTTGAACTGCCGGCCTTCCGGCGTCTGATCGAGAACGGGGCCGCCTTGCGGGCAATACACGCGCGTGTCGATCGCGTCGCCGCCAAGTTTCGCCAGTTCTGCATTGCACATTGCGTCGCCGCCCAGCAGGTAGCCATTCATCGCAAGACGCTTCATCTGCTTGCGCAGCGCGCCGGCCTGAGCGTAGTAACCGCCATAGAAAATCCCTTCGGCGTTCGAGCCCTTGACGTGCGTCAGGATCGAGACGAAGTCGGTCGCCTTGTCGGTCGTATATTCGCGATCGACGATCTCGATGCCATTGGCTTTAGCCGCGTTGATGAACTCGTCCGCGACGCCCTGGCCGTACGCAGTGCGATCGTCGATCACGGCAATGCGCTTGACCTTCAGCGCCTTTGCGGCAAATTCCCCCATCCGGCTGCCAAGTTGCGTATCGCTGGCGGAGATGCGAAACACGAACGGATAACCGTGCTGGGTGATCGACGGGTTCGACGCGACGGTCGCCATCACAATGCCCGACACGTTCACGAGGTTCGAAGTCGGAATCGCGACGCCGGAATTGAACGGCCCGAAAATAACCTTGACGTTCGCGTCCACCAGGCTTTGCGCGACCGTCATGCCGGTACGCGGGTCGGCGGCGTCATCCTGTGAGACCAGTTCGAAGCGCGTCTTCTGGCCGCCGATCACGAGACCCTCTGCATTCAGGCGCTCGATCGCCATTCTCACGCCGTTTTCGTCGTCCTTGCCAATGGCAGCCTGCGCGCCGGTCAATGGCCCCGTCAAACCGATCTTGACGACCTGCTCACCGGCCGTCGCGATCAGGGAGATCATGCTCAAAGCGACTGCTATCAAACGGTTTGCACCTGCATAGGGCTTGTTCATCATGCTCTCCTCACCTCGTGTGGCGTGCCAGACCGTGTCGTCGCCAAGGGGCGAGCCTATCAGTGCGGGCACAGAAAACAGCGTGTGGCCCCGTGCGCCGCGACATCTCTTCCGAGGCGCGGACGGCGGGGTTGACAGCAATTCTGCGTAGCCAAATTCCTCAATAAAATGCATGATTGATGGAACACATTTCGGAAATTCCCGAAGTGACAAGGGGCGCCACGATGCAAGTTCAGGACACGGATCTCAAGCTGTTGCGGATCTTCGAAACCATCGTGCGATGCGGTGGCTTCGCCGCGGCCCAGCCGATTCTCAATATCGGTGCATCGAGCATCAGCGAATACATGTCGCAACTGGAGACGCGACTCGGGCTGCGGCTATGTGAACGCGGACGCGCCGGTTTCCGGCTCACCGAGGAAGGCGCGCAATTGCACGCCGCCGCGCAACGTCTGCTCGGGGCCGTCGACACGTTTCAAATGGAAGCCGGCGCACTGCGCAATGAGCTGTCCGGCGTGCTGCGGTTCGGCATGATCGAAGCGACGTTGACCGACCAGTGCTCGCCTCTGCCAACAGCCATTCGAGAGTTCGGCCAGATGGCGCCGGAAGTGCGCCTGCATGTGCAGATCGAGGCGCCCGGCAGCATGGAGCAGCATGTGCTCGATGGCCGTCTGCATCTTGCCGTCGGCCCGTTCCCCGCGCAGATTCCCGGCCTCGATTACATGCCGCTCTATCGTGAGGAACAAGGGCTCTACTGTGCGTCGACCCATCCGCTGCACGAACGGGCGAGCGGCCGGGTTCCTGTTTCACTGCTCAGCAAGCAGCGGCTGGCAGCCCGCGCCTATCTCGGCAGCCAGGAATTGAAGTTGCTCCACATGCCGGAAGCCGCGGCCTCCGTCGATAACGTCGAAGGCCGGGCCATGCTGATCCTGTCCGGCAACTACATCGGCTTCCTGCCGCCGCACTATGCCGAACCCTGGGTGAACAGCGGCTTGTTGACCCGCATCGATCCCGGGCACTACGCGACTCATCTGGACTTCCAGATCATCACGCGCAAGGGGGGCGAACCGGCGCGGGTCGTTCAGGTCTTTTGCAAGCAGTTGCGCGCAGCTGCCCGGCAACTGGACCACACCATGCGAAGCGGCAAATAGCGAGTGGGTTAACGCTTGGATTAACGCGTGGATCAGCGAGAAAGGTTTCGTTTGACCTTGCGTTGATGCATGACACGGCCGATGGTGTTCAGCAGCAATTGCGCCGCAAGAATTGAAGTCGAGGCCGAATGGTCGTAGTCGGGCGCCACTTCCACGAGGTCGATGCCGATCACGTCGCCCTGCTCCGCGAGGCCCGCGACCAGTTCAAGTCCTTCGTAGTACAGCAGACCACCGTGGCTCGGGGTGCCCGTGCCCGGCGCGATCGAAGGATCGAAACCGTCGATATCGATCGTCAGGTAATAGCGCACGCCCTTCGGGATACGGTCCAGCACGCCCTGGATGCCGAGGCGCCGGAGATCACGCACCGAGATAATGTCGGAGCCCATCTCGCGAGCCTGGGCGTAGCCTTCGCGTGCAGTCGATGACACGTTGCGAATGCCGATCTGCGTCATGCCCGACACCACGCTTTTCTCTGCCGCGCGCCTTAGTGGATTGCCATGGCCGTATCGCACACCATGACGCTCGTCGACGAAATCAAGGTGCGCGTCGATGTGAACGATATGAAACGGCTCCTGGCCTTCGAACGCGTTGATGCACGGAATGTTGATGGAATGATCGCCGCCCATCACCACCGGCAACGCGCCCGCCGCGAGGATCTTGCGCACGCCGTACTCGATGTTTGCGTGGCTCTTTTCAGTGTTGGTGTGCACCATGTCCGCATCGCCGATATCGACTATACGAACTTCGTCGCTTGGCAGATAGATAACATCGTCTTCGAAGTCGTACGCGCCGCCGTGGCCGAACGAAAACAGCGTCGACGCATCGCGAATCGAACGCGGGCCGAAGCGTGCCCCGGCGCGCCACTGTGTGCCGCAGTCGAAAGGCGCGCCCATGACCGCGACGTCCGCATCGATCTTGTCCCAGTCAAGACACAATGGGGATTTCGCGAACGTGCAGATGCCCACGAACGGCAAATTGAGCCGACCCGTTTCGTAGCTGTTTTCAGACATGATCTATCTCCGTTTTGTTCTATTCATCCAGACAGGTGCGGCGTGCGGGCACCGCTCTCCCCATTGCTGCAGCAACGCCCTTTGTCAGGAGAGGCTGCTGCATCTGAAACGGAGTCTAGGCAAACATATTCAACGGAAAAATACCAAAAACAAGAAATACACTTCGGGATAGTCCGAAGCGATCTCAAAGCGCAGCGAGTTCGCGAATTTAAAGTGAATAATCCGGATCGTGCTTGTTCAGGATTCGCTTGATGCTCTCGAGATGGCGGCGTGCGCTTTCACGGCCGCCCGAGCGCATCTGCTGATAAGTCCGTGCGGCCATGTCGCGATCGATCGACTGCAACGCAAGCCCCGTGGATTGCGCCAGCCGCTGAACCTCGCAGGCTCGCTCCAGGTAGTACATGTCGTCCCATGCGTCCGCAATGCTGCCGCCTACAATCATGACGCCATGGTTCTTCATGAACACCACGTCGGCAGTGCCAATGGCGTCGGCAATCCGATCGCCCTCGGACTCATCGAGCGCGAGTCCGTTGAAGATCGGATCCACGGCGGTCCTGCCGAAAAACTTGAGCGCTGTCTGCCCGGCCCAGAGCAACGGAGCGCCCTGCACCATCGTCAATGCAGTCGCGTTCGGCATGTGCGTGTGGAACGCGACCTTGATCCGGGGTTGCCGTAGATGGACGCGTGCATGAATATAGAACGCCGTGATTTCAGGGATACCCTCCCCCTCGATCACATTGCCATCCAGGTCGCAGACCAGCAGGTTCGACGCAGTGATCTCCTCGAATGCGTACCCGAACGCATTCACGAGGAACAAATCATCGCGACCGGGAAGCACCGCCGACAAGTGATTGCAAACGCCCTCCTGCATGCCAAGCCGCGCCGCCATGCGAAAGCACGCTGCGAGATCGACTCGCGCCTGGCGGATCGCGGGCGTGTCGAGTTCGCCCGGCGTGACCTGCGCTCGCTGGGTCACCTTGGTTGTATCGAGGCCATGGGCCATGTATTTCCTCCTGATGCGGTTTCCGTTCGTTCTTTCGCGCCCCGATGTTCCGATGTTCTCCCGATGTTCAATAGGCAGCTTGATCGTTCGGATTCGCGTAAAGCGTCCGCAACTCAGGGCTCATCGCGAAATCGAAGTTGATATTTTTAGGCGGCACAGGCTTCTGGAACCACTTCGCGAACAAGCCATTGATATCGCCCGACTTCATGGTTTTGGTCAGTGCGTCGTCGACCAGTTGCTTGAACTGCGGATCGTCTTTGCGCATCATGAACGCGTAGGGCTCTTTCGATTGCGCCGTGCCGGTCACCGTCCAGTCAGAGGGCGTGCTGGCCAATGTGCGCGCTCCGTACAGCAGGACATCGTCCAGCATGAAAGCCTTGGCGCGGCCGGTTTGCAAAGTCAGGAACGACTCACCGTAGTCCTTGGTCGAGATAATGTTCATGTTCAATTTCTTCTCGACATTCATGCGACGCAAAATGGCTTCAGCGGTCGTGCCCGCGTTGGTCACGACGGTCTGATTGGCAAGATCGGAGAAATCCTTCACGCCCGAACTCTTGCTGACCAGGAGACGCGTAAGCGTGACGAAGAAGGTATCGGAAAACGCAACTTGTGCGTGGCGCGCGTTCGTATTGGTCGTGACCCCGCATTCCAGGTCGACAGATCCGTTCTGGACCAGTGAGATCCTGTTTTGTGAATTCACGGGAATCATGCGAACGTTAAGGCTTGGTTTGTTCAGCTTCACCTTGATGGCGTCAATGACCTTCTGGCAAAGATCCTGCGAGAAACCTATGACGTGCTGGTTCGCGTCGTAGTAAGAAAAGGGGATGGACGCCTCGCGGTGACCAATCACGACAACGTCGGACTTCTGAATCTTGTCGAGCGTAGGCCCCAGGTCATCGGCAAACACTGATCTCGTCGATAATAGAAGGAATCCTAATGTTGCAAACGTGACTGCTCGGTGAAAAATATTCATTTGAATCTCCCTGTAGTGGCGGTTGGTCGTGTCAATGAGCGCAACCCGGCGCGCTCTCATGATGCGGTGGACGTAGCCTTCTTGCCGAGTGTCAGATGGACGAGGTTGGCAATGGCAGCATCCTGCAAAGCCATGCCGACCGCCTTGTACACCACAATGCCCGCACAGTCGTCCTGCCGCGTCTGGCCGGCCTCGATCACGTCGCAAAGGTCGGTGATCTTCCTGGCTGCCAGCAATGCGGGCGGCGCAAGCGCCAGATCACCGGACTCGGCCGGCGTTTGCTCAAGCCAGTCGACCACAATTTCTGCGCTGCGGCTGATCGTTTCGTCGTCCATCTCGCGCTGGTCGGGACGCGTCGCTCCAATGGCGGCAACAAAGCTTCCGGGCTTGAGCCACTTACCTTGTATGACGGGGGTGGAAGCTCGCGTGGCGAGCACCACGATGTCCGATCCGGCCGCCTCCTCGGCTGAGGCTACCGAGACGCGCACGTTGAACCTCTGCCGCAAGTCCGCGGCGAGCCGCTCCGCACTTTCAACGTTGCTGCTGCGTATCAGCGCGTCTTCAATAGGGAACCTCGGAATCAGCATCTGCGCGTGAGCGCTCGCCTGCACACCGCTTCCGAATATGCCGATGCTCCTGCTCGCGGGTCTCGCCAGATGCTGCGCCGCAAGCGCCGTTGTAGCGGCCGTGCGCAAACGCGTCAGCGCGTCGGCTTCCATCATGGCGAGCAGCCGTCCGTCGTCCAGTGAGATCAACGCGATAAAAAACGAGAACTGCCCGTTGAGCGTCGTGTACATCTTGACCGCCGCGACGTTCGCAGCTCCGAGCATGGCGGACATCGTGCTGAATTTGGCAGCCGGAATCGCAATGCGGCTGCGAACCTGCACGGCGGCGTCGCCGCGCGCCAGCTCGAGATAGGCGTCACGAAGCGCATCGATAGCGGTCTGAGGCGACAGCACCGAGACCACCTCTTCATTCGTGTAGAAGTTCATGGTCTTTCCTGATGCAACTCATCGGCCTGGTGACCGGCCGGACCGTCGCACTGCACGGCGCCGCTGATCCAGCAGCCCAGAGCAGTGTCGAGCGGATCGCGGAATTCAACGAAGATTTCCGATGGCCGGCCCATTGCCACGCCTTGGCGGACATGCACGCTGTCCGCACTCCCGGCAAGCAATCCATAGTGCCGGGCGCCGTACAGCAATGCAGCCGCGGCGATGCCGGTCGCGGCGTCTTCGGGGTAGCCGGAAGAGCGGGGGAACTGGCGCGCCTGGAGCGCTAGCGATGTGCCTGCATCGACAGCGAACGGATACAAGCCCGTTGAATTCAACGAACTGCACAACGCTTCAACGCGTTCGAACGTCGGCCGCAACGCATGCAACTGCGCCACGGACTTGAGCGGGATCAGCGTCTTAGTACGGCTCGTGGCCGCGTTGACAATGCCGATCGGCATCAGGTCACTGGCGGATAAGTTCATTACATCGAGTGTTTCGGCGAGCAGGCCAGCATCGTCCACAGGCTGCACTACGCCTGCCGGCTGGCTGACTTCGATCCCATGGGTGGTGGGCGTGATCCGTGCCTCTACGACACCGCTCTTGGTTTCGATCGATGCCCACTTCGTGGTCCATACGCCCAGTTTCTGGAGAAGCCACAGCGCACCCAGCGTTGCGTGGCCGCACATCTCCATCTCATGATTCGGCACGAAGAAACGCAACCGGAACGTGTGACCGGCACTCTCCGGACGCAGTACGAAGGCGCTTTCGTGCCCGTACTCCCCGGCGATCGAACGCATCTCATGGTCCGACAAGCCATCCGCATTCAGGATGATCGGCGCGGGATTGCCGCCGCCTTTGCTCGCTGCGAAAACGCGTACGAGATGAATTTCGTGCGCGCTCATACAAGCCCCTTCGATGCCGCAATGGCGTTTGAAAGGTACCCGTCGATGGCACGATTTCGCCCGTTGCTCCTGGTCGATACAGCGTGCGTGCGACGCTGACCGGTGCGCGTCGGGCAAGGCGGAATGGAAACTCCATTGGCAACTATTAGCAAGATCGACTCCTTTTATCCTGCTGCCAGCATGCGCGAGTCGATTTGTTTTTTCGCGCTCACTCGGGCCATTGTTTGATAACAATCGGGCCATGCCAGATGATGAACCGCTCTTCGTGAGCTTTGCTCCAGCAACTTTGCGCTGAAAATACAGTCGGCGATGCCCGGTTCAATTGGCCGAGGAAAGACTTTTTTGCCGGTGTTATGCTACTTCTCCGAGTCGCCTCGCAGGGCAGGCGCGTTCATTTAAGCGTTCACATCCTTAGCCGTTCTCGATGGACAGCACGTCATGACGTATCAAACCGCGTCCTCGCACATTCCTCCGGGCCATGTCTCGGCGGTGTGTCGTGTCGCGGAAACCGGATACTCAACCGCATTGCACAAACACGAGGAATACATGTTCCTCGTGCCGCGGCGCGGCGTGCTTGCGCTGTCGTCGGAAGCCAATGACCTGCCAGTCAAAATTGCCCCGGCCACGCTCGCGGTTGTCCGCCCCAGTCTTCTTCATGAGACAGGAAGTCACTGCGCGGAGAACGAACATATCGCCGTGTATGTCGAGAGCGATTTCGTCTCATACTGCGAGAGAAAAGCGAACAGGACGTTGTCCGTGAACAAGATCGCGGTCTGCAGTGTCAATAGGTCCCTGCTCAGCGCGATCCGGCTGCAGAGCGAGCTTGCGCACCACGAGCTTGATGACTTCTCGCGGTATCGGCAGGATCTGGTCGATCGTCTCGTGGCGAGCGCGTGTGTTGAAGCGGGATTGAGTCCCGCACTTCGCGCGAGCCCTGTGGACAGAAACAAGCACCTGATCGACGACATCAAACTGTTCCTGAACGCCACGCTGACGGAGCAACTCGATCTCGATCGGATTGCTGACGAATTCTCGTTGTCCCGCCGCCATCTCACCCGCATTTTTCGTGAGTCGACGGGCGAAAGTATCGGCGATTACCAGACCCGGCAGCGTGTTGCGCGCGCAGCAGAACTTCTAAGCGTGTCAGGCACCACGGTGCTGGCTGCATCGATGGCGGTGGGCGTCGAGTCCCCCTCCTATCTGGCCCGGCTTTTTATCAGGCATGGTCAGCCGCTTCCGAAAAGCTTCAAGCCTTAACTCCCTCCCGCTATACGCCTGGTGCGCCGGCGTCGATTTGTCTCCAGCGAGCAGTCCTGGGTGAGTTCCCATGAATTCAAAGCCGGCCATTGCACGCTCCCGTTCTGATTCCGTGACCGGGACGCTCTATTACGAACAACTTTCGAGGTCAGTCTTTCAGAAAAATCTGATTGTCCGCAATACCTCAGATAACTAGCGTTCACATCCATAGATCGAATCGATGTGCAGATGCGCGGCGAACGGTTCTGCTACAGCACATGGTCTATTTCCTGATGTTCAATACAGAACGAGGTAATCAGATGGCATTCCAGTCTCTAGCATTGACCCAGTCCCAGGAACGCACGCTCGCCCGCAGCAACACCGCTCGCAACGTGTGCGCGGTCTACCGGCTCGACGCCCACCCCGATGCAACTCGCCTCGCCGACGCCATTACCCAGGCGACCAATCACTGTGAACAGCTTGCCTACCGCACCATCGACTCGGAGGATGGCACACGCTTCATTGTCCAGCGTGATGCCGGCTTCGAGCTGAAGATCATCGATATTGGCGAACGCTCCCAAGCGACTGAGCTTTCGTTGATCGAAGGCTTGTGTGCACGCAAGTTCCGCATGGACATGGGGCTGCCCTGGTCGTTCACATTGCTGCTCGCGGGAGAACAAAGTTTCCTCGTTTTCGCGTGTCACCCCGCGCTGCTCGACCGCTTCTCGCTGAAGTCGCTGTTTGACGCGCTCTCGGATGCCTATGGCGGTGAAGCACTCGCGCCGGCGCTCGGCCTCGACCAGCGGGGTCTGCTCGAAGCGGAACAGTCGTTGTTGGCAAGCGAACACCTCGCGACCAGTCTCGAATTCTGGATAGGACAGCTTGGCAAATCGTCGTTCGAATGGCATGCGCCGCGCAACGAAAACGGATCGGCCGAAAACTGCTTCACCACCTCCCTCGACGCTGCGGCAAGCCGGGATTTTTGTGCCCTGGCCGATACGCTTGCCATGGCGCCGGACGTTCTGCTTTTGTTGTGCGTCCACGTCTTGCTGCACCGTCTCACGTCCAACTCGACAGTCCTCACCGCCTATCACCAGCGAGGTTGCGGGCGAACGAGCACCGGCATCGGTTTTGATGAGCGACGGCGCGTTCTCAGGACGGAGTTCGATGATTCGATGACACTGCGCGAGTTCTTGCGCCATGCGGCCGCGCGGCTCGACATGAACTACTTCCACGGCGATGTTCCGGCGTTCGAGGTGCTGGACGAGATGGAGCACCGCATACCAGGATACGTCAGCGCTACCAACGTGCTGTGCGAGGCTGATTCACTGCCCTACGATGCGCTTCGGCTCGGCACACTCAAGGCGACGCTGCTCGCGCCGTTTTCCCGCGGCGCCCCTCATCATGATGTGGCGATATACCTTGATGTGCGCGAGCAAGTTTCGTTGCACATTCAGCTCCGCCATCCGCAGGAGCTGGACGGTGTGCGCATGGCGTTCGAACACGGCATGGCATTGCTCATGCGCCTGCGGGATGTCCTTGATCAGGAGATCGACGCCATCGACCTGTACACGCCGGCGCTGCACGCGAGCCGGCTCGCGTGGTCGGATGGCGGACCGTTCGCCGTGCCTGCCACGGATGTGCTCGACCTCTTTGCGCAGGCCGTCCGGCGGCATGGTCAACTTCCGGCCGTGAGCGGCCCTGACGCTGTCTACAATTACGCAGAGTTGTCGGCCGCCCTGCAGTGCGTGGCTGCGTCTTTGGGCGCAACGGCGCCGGACACCCTCATAGGTGTTTGCATGTCGCGCGGTGCGCAGATCGTGCCGGCAATCCTCGGCGTGCTTGCTGCCGGCGCCGGCTATGTGCCGCTTGACCCGCAGATGCCGGACGAACGGCTGCGTTACATAGGCCACGATGCGCAACTGGCCGGAGTCATCGTCGATGCCGCGACGCTCGAGCGCGTGAGGGCTGCCGTCGATTGCCCGGTGCACCTGCTCAGCGAACTCCTGGAGGGCGCTCCGGCAAGCGCGCCGTTCATGCAGCCCTCTGCTGCCCCGGCACGCACCGCCTACGTGATCTATACCTCGGGCACCACGGGCAAACCGAAAGGCGTCGTGATCGAGCGCGGCATGCTCGCTCATTTCATTGCGTCGCTCGATGGCCTCTACGAGCGCTCCGCCGGTACGCGCTGGCTGCAATTCGCATCGGTCAACTTCGATGCCAGCGTGCTGGAAATATTCAATCCCCTCACGCACGGCGGTCATTTGATCATTGCCCCGGAAGCGATCCGCACGGATGCCGAGGCGCTGTTTGCGTTCCTCCAGACGCACCGGATAAGCCACGCATTCCTGCCGCCGGCGATCCTCAAGCTGTTGCCGCGCCGGCCGTTGCCAGATCTCGCTACGGTGCTATGCGGCGGCGAAACCAGCGATAACGACACGATCCGTTTCTGGTCAAAAATGCTACGGCTGTCGAACATCTACGGTCCGACCGAGACCACGGTGATTGCAACCGAGAACACCTTTGGCTCGTGCAAGCTGGCAAACCATCTGGGTCACGCCTTACCCGGCTACCAGATTCATCTGCTGGATGATCGGGGGCAGCCTGTCCCGCTTGGCGGCGTTGGCGAAATCTGTATCGGCGGGATGTCGGTGGCACGCGGCTATCTGCGCCGGCCCGATCTGACCGAGCAGAAGTTCGCGCCCAATCCGTTCAGCGCCGGCCGCCTGTACCGTTCCGGGGACCTCGGACGCTTCCTGCCGAATGGCGAGATCGAGTTCCTCGGCCGCCGTGATTTCCAGGTCAAGATCCGAGGCTACCGAATTGAGGCAGGCGAAATCGAAAGCGTCATTGCGGCGCAGCCCGAAGTGAACGGCGTGCATGTCGGCACGTGCAAGCGCCAGAATGGCTTGGCGCTCGTCGCATGGTACGTCAGCAATAATCTGGATCCCGAAGTGTTGCGCCAGCGGCTGGCGAACAGCCTCGCGCATTACATGGTGCCGTCGTTCCTGATCCAGGTGGCCGCACTGCCGCTAAATCTTAACGGCAAGATCGACCGCTCAAGGTTGCCTGAGCCGCAAGCGCTGGTCCACCAGGAAAGTGAGCGTGAACCTGATGCCTTTGAACGGGGCGTGCGCGCGATCTGGGCCGACACGCTAGGCGTGCCGATCGAGAGCATCGGCGCAAGCAGCCATTTTTTTCAGCTGGGCGGCCATTCCCTGCTCGCGACACTCGTGCGCAACCGCGTGAGTTCGACACTGAACACTCCCGTCAAACTCAAGGCTCTGTTCGAGCATCCGGTATTCAGCGCGTTCTGCACACACGCGCGCAGCAGCGATCCGCTCGAGGCTGCCTTGCCGCAGCTGATCGCGGCGTCGGGCAGCGCGGTGTCCGTACCCGTGCCGGTACCAGTTGCAAATCTCCTTGTGCGAATGATGGTCAACCGCTCGATCGCCAAGCCGGACGACAACACTTATCACATCGTGGTCCGGGTCAATTTCACCCACGAAACGAATCCGCTGCGCTTGCATCAGGCGCTGACCGGCGTGCTCGGCCATGATCCCCTGTTTCGCGCGTGCCTGATCGAGCGCGACACAGAGTTGCTGCTCCAGGCGGGTCCGGCAGTCACGCCGGTGATCCGCGTCGAAAGCGCTGACGCACAGACCATCGCCGCACGGGCCGACGCGTTGCGAAAAGAGCGCCTGCCGTTCGGCGATTCGCCGCTATGGCGCGCCGAATTGCTGCTGTGCCCGGACGACGGTTCCACCACGTTGCTGTTGTGCATCCATCATGCGATTTTTGACGGCTGGTCGCTCAACCTGCTGCTGGACGAACTTGCACGGCGCTACGACGGTCAGCCGCTTGCGCCGCGCCCGCTGTCATGGTTCGACTACTGCAAGTGGGAGCACCAGATGAGGGCGTCGCCCTTATTTATCGAGGCTCGCGATTACTGGGCCTGCAAGCTGGCAGGGCTCACGCTGCGCACAGAATTGCCCTTCGATTCGCTGCGGCGCACGGAAAACGCGAACCGGTCATTAGCAGTGTCTGTCAGGCCGGAGCACGTGGAGCGCCTCAAGACGTTCGCGGAGCAGCACGGCATGACGTTGCCACCGGTGTTGTTCGCCCTGTACCTGGTCTGGATCTGGCGCGTCAGCGGGCAAGCACGTCTCGCCTGCGCGTATCCGAACGCCGGCCGCGACGTGGCCGGCAGCGAAGATATCTATGGGATGCTAATGTCAATGGCCGTGCTCGTACAAGGCATCGAGCCGCGCCAAACGTTCTCCGACCTCGCCCGGGCGGTCCAGCGCCAGATGCTCGACGACCAGGACCATCTGCTGGCGACGCCTTATGACACGGACAACGTGCAATTCGGCTCTCTCAATACAATTTTCAGTCTGCAGAGCGGCATTGATCTGGAGGGCCGGATCGGCAATGCGTCGTACCAGGCCGAAGAATTGCCATCGCTGACGTCGAAAGCGGATCTCTCGGCGATCTTCTATGTGCGCCGGGACGGCGGACTGGATGGCCGGTTCGAATACGACGGCTCGCAGCTGTTCGCAAGCTCGATGGAGCGGATGGCCGAGGTGTTCCATACGCTCATCGGGACAGCCGGTCAGAACCCCGGCGCGCAAGTTGGCGAGCTGGGATATTTGAGCGAGCGTCAACGCGCGCAATGCCTGAGTTTCGCATGCGAGCATCCGCTGCCGGATGCGCCGGCATCCATCCCGGCGCGCTTTGCGGAAGCTGTTGCGACGTTCGCGACGCAGGATGCGGTCCGCTTCGGCGATGAGGCGCTCACCTACCGGGAACTCGATCTGCTGAGCGACCGCATTGCCTACAGTCTCGCCTCGGACATGGCGCCGGGCACGTGTATCGGCCTGAGCATGCACAAGGGCACACTGCTGGTGGCTACGGTGCTGGGCGTGCTGAAAGCCGGCTGCGCGTACGTGCCGCTCGACCCGGACTATCCGCCAGAGCGGCTGCGCTTTTTCGTCGAGAACTGTTCGATTGAAACCGTCCTTGCGGACGCGCCAAGCTGGCTCGCACTCGATACCGCCGGACTCGCCGGATTGCACCGGATCGATCCGGCGGATCTGGCCAAGCGGACACTCGCGCCCACGGCCGCCCTCGCGCCGGTCGCGCCGAACGCCCTCGCGTACGTGATCCATACCTCCGGGTCGACCGGCAAGCCGAAAGGCGTTCTGGTAGAGCACCACAGCGTGGTCCGGATGGTGGAAGGGGCGCGCCTTGAGTTCGACTACACGCCGGGCAGCATCAGCACGTTGGCCGCTTCGACCAACTTCGACGCGAGCGTGCTCGATATCTTTCTCGCGCTGTTGCACGGCGGCACCCTGGTCGTGCTGCCGGAGGAGGTGCGCCGCGATTCCGTCAGGCTGCACCGCTTGCTCAAGGACGCCCGAGTCACGCATGCGTCGCTCGCGCCGGTGGTCGTGCAAAGCCTGCCCCGCGAAGCGCTGCCCGATTTGCGGTTGCTCGGGTTCGGCGGAGATACGATCGACGAGCCGACCGCCAGGTGGTGGGCCTCGCATACGCGGCTCCTCAGTCTCTACGGGCCGACCGAAATCACGGTCATGGCCTCGTGTGGCCAGGTGATGCCGGACGGTCCCAGCCGGATCATAGGCAAGCCGTTGCCGGGATATCGCCTCTACATGCTGAACGCGCAACGGCAACTGACGCCGCCAGGAACGGTCGGCGAAATCTATATTGGTGGAGACAATCTCGCCCGCGGCTACGTGAAGCAACCGGCAATGACGATGGAACGCTTCGTCGTCGACCCGTTCAATCAGACATCCTATGCCCTGATGTACCGGACCGGTGATCTCGGCCGTTTCCTGCCCGACGGCACGATCGAATACTGCGGCCGCAACGACGCGCAAATCAAGCTGCGTGGCTTTCGCATCGAACTCGGGGAAATCGAGAGCTGCATCGCGGCTGCGGCCGGTGTGGCGCACGCAGCCTGCACGGTATGGGGTGAAGGCGAACAGCGTTACCTCGCGGCGTACTACGTCGCTGAGACAGATGCGGCTCTTGACGAAGACGTCTTGCGCCAACACGTGGCAAACGCGTTGCCGGACTACATGCTGCCGGCGTGGTTCATGCAGCTCGATGCGATTCCGGCATCCTCCAGCGGCAAGGTCGACCGAAAGGCGCTTCCCGCGATGCCGCGGAGCACGAGCCGCTCGCCGCCGCGTGATGGCGTCGAACGGCGGATCGCCGACCTTTGGGAGAGACTGCTGCAACTGAACGGCATCGGCCGGGACGACAATTTCTTCCACCTGGGCGGCAATTCGATTCTCGCTGTCCGGATGCAGGCAGAAGCGCGCGAGACGCTGGGCATCGATTTCGCGATGTCGGCGTTCTATCGATCGTCGACTGTCGCCTCGCTCGCGGCCGGCCAGCAGGAAGGCATGATCGAACTCGCGATAGCCGATGCAGCGACGCCGCTAGTCATCAACGATCCTGCGCCACCGCTCCCTGAAGAGACTCGAACGGCACCAGTCGGTTCGATGTTGCTGACCGGCGCCGGCGGGTTCCTCGGCATCTATCTGCTCCATGATCTGGTCAAACGTGTTGACAAGGTGGTCTGCCTGCAACGCTGCGATAGCGCTGCCACAGGCGAGGAGGATTTGCGACGCAAGGCACAGGAGGCAGGACTCCTGATAGATTTCTCGCGCGTTGAAGTGATCGCCGCCGATCTCGCCGCGCCGGATCTCGGACTTGATTCCGTGCAATGGCATCGGCTGGCTGGCGAAGTCGACGCCATTCTGCATTGCGGCGCGTTCGTCCATCACCTGCACAGCTATGCGCAAATGAAGCGGGCGAATGTCGACGGCACCGAGAGCTTGCTGCGCCTCGCACTGACGCAACGGCAAAAGCCGCTGTGTTTCATTTCAACGATGTCGGCACCGGCAATGCAAGAGGGGGTGACGCGAATCGAGGAGCAGGTGCAACCCGGCCGTCCGCAAATGGACAACGGCTATCTGCTGACGAAGTGGGCCGGCGAACAACGCGTTGCCGAGTGCGCCCGGCGTTTCGGACTACCGGTCATCGTCGCGCGTCCCGGCAACATTACCGGGGACAGCCGCAGCGGCTACAGCAACTACGCTAGCAACCACTTCTGGCTCTACAACAAGGGCTGCATCGAACTGGGGACTTTTCCGGATACCGGCCAGGAAGTCGAGATGATGCCCGTCGACCAGCTTGCTCGCGCGATCGTCGCGCTGACGCTAAGTCACCGCGATGGCTTGCGCGTGGCGAATCTCAGCAATCCGGTGACGCTGAGCCAGCGGCGCTGGTTCGACTTGCTTGCCAAAGACGGCTTGAAGGTGCTGCCGGAAACACCACTCGAATGGCAGCACCGGTTGACCGGTCTCTCGTCATCGAATGGCCTCGCTCTTATTCGCGACTTCTATACCGGGGACTTGTCTGAGAAGCCGCTGACAATTGAGCAGAGCGCCACGATAGCTGAACTGACGCGGCACGATGTTCAACTGACGGTCGACTACGAGCAACTGATTCCGCTATATCTCGCGTATCTGCGCGCCGAAGGGTTTCTTGATGAATCTGTCACAAACCTGGCGGTTCTATAGCCGATGATCAAGCGCCGGCCATACGATCTCCAGTTCCAGCGCAATGGAACGCGCCAGTCCTTCGAGGTCCGGGAAGAGCGATGCATTCGTGATGTTCATCCTGTACAACGAACGCATGGCTTCGTCGCGTAAGTTCGACGGCAACACGATCTTGCGCAGTAGTTCGTCGCTGCAGGTGTATTGATCGAGGATCATGTCGAGCGGCTGATGCAGCAGGCCGGGCAACACGAACGTGCCCGCTTGCGCGATCAGCCGCTGGTCCATTTCAGCGGGTTCCCCAAACCACATGACCGGGTTTTCATCGCTCAGATAAAACCTTTCGAAATTTCCGGGCAGGCGCGGGTCGATCATCTCCCGCACAAGATGCGGCGCCGAAACAGGGACTGCGCGATTCGTCCACAACGCCGGGGTGTTGACCGCGAAAACGGCTGCATCGGTCACAGCGCGCTCGAGCGCAAAGAACGCGGCGACAAAAGGCGACTTGGTGAAATCAAGCAGTCTGGTGGGCGCGCCGTGATGCTGCATCAGCCCGAGGCAACGCAGGTCGTCGGATAGCGCACGGACATCGGAAAGATAGTTATGCGCCTTTCGCCTGAAGATACGAATGGCGCGCTGCTCCTGAATTCGCCACGCCGAGCGGTCTGGCACGAACGCGGACAGGTAGCGCGATAACGAACTTTGCAACGGCCATCGTGCGTCTTGCTGACCGCGAAACGCCCAGCCGTCGAGCTCTATGGTGAGCCTCATGAACTCCTGCCAGTTCGACACAATAATGGTTTGCATTGTCACTTATCCAGGGTAGCACTCGCTCTTGCTTGCCCGATCACTAGCCCGATCAGACCCGGCTCGAAAACCTATAAGCTTGATGTCATATCATGTTCACTTCGTGACCATCAATACCGAACAGGCGGATCGACATGACCGACAACCGCAACCCGCTGCTGCAGGACTGGCAAACGCCCTACCAATTGCCGCCCTTCCACCAGATCCGGCCCGAACATTTCGCACCCGCATTCGCGGCGCTCTTCGAGCAGCATCTGGCGGAAATCGATGCGCTTGCTGACAATCAGGCCACACCTACATTCGACAATACCGTGGCTGCGTTCGACGCGGCCGGCGCCTCACTCGATCGTGTGCGGCTCACATTCGAAAACCTGTGCGCCTCGGAGTCGCCGGCCGCGTTGCAGGCCGTGGAGCGCGAGATGGCGCCGCTGCTGGCCGCGCACGACAGCAAAATCGCCATGCACGCCGGTTTCTTCGCAAGGCTCGATTCTGTCCACCAGCAAGTTGCGGTGCTAGATCTTAACGAAGAGCAGCAGCGTTTGCTGCAACGCATGCATACCGACTTTGTCCGTACCGGCGCCACGCTGCAAGGGCGCGCCCGTGAGCGTTTTGCGGCCATTGCCACGCGACTCGCGAATCTGCAGACGCAGTTCGCGCAAAACATACTCGCGGACGAATCCGGCTACCAGTTGCCGCTGATATTGGAAGCGGACCTGGCCGGTTTGCCCGATTTCCTGCGTCAGTCGGCACGCGGCGCCGCGAAGGAACGCGGTATGGAAGGCCATGTCATCACGCTGTCACGTTCACTGGTGCAGCCCTTTCTTACCTGGTCTACACGCCGTGATCTGCGTGAGACGGCATGGCGTGCCTGGACCAGTCGCGGAGAAAACCCGGCACGCGATAACAGGCCAATCGCTCGCGAGATACTGATGCTGCGGCAAGAACAAGCAGGTTTGCTCGGCTACGAAAACTTTGCCGACTATGCGCTTGCCGATCGCATGGCGGGCAAAGCGTCTGCGGTCCACGCGCTGCTTAGCCAGGTATGGGAGCCGGCGAAGGCGAGCGTTGCACAGGAGCGCAAGGCTCTGGCTGCGCAGGCTGCCGCGCTGGGGGAACCTGCCGGCATTGAACCGTGGGACTGGTATTACCTCGCCGAGAAGGTACGGGCTACGCGCTTTGCACTCGATGACGCGCAAGTGAAACCGTACTTTAGCCTCGACGCAATGCTCGCCGCCATGTTCGATTGCGCGGAACGCCTGTTCGGCGTGCGGTTTATCGAAAGAACCAACGTGCCGCTGTATCACCCGGACGTGCGCTTGTGGGAGGTGCGACGCGCAGACGAACTGGTGGGCATCTTCCTTGGCGACAACTATGCCCGGCCGAATAAACAGGGCGGTGCATGGATGCATGTTTATCGCAGGCAAAGGCGTCATGGCGGCAAGGTGACGCCGATCGTGGTGAACAACAACAACTTCGCCCGCACTGACGATGGTCCTACGCTGCTGAGTTTTGACGACGTGCGCACGCTGTTTCATGAGTTCGGTCACGGCCTGCACGGCTTGCTGTCCGATGTAAATTACGGTCGCCTGTCGGGTACCCATGTCCCGCAAGACTATGTGGAACTTCCCTCTCAGTTGATGGAAAACTGGGCCACGGTGCCGGAGGTGCTCGCGAAGCACGCGCGCCATGTGACGACGGGCGAGCCTATCCCCGCTGCGCTGATCGAACGCATCAGGGCTTCGCAGACTTTCAACCAGGGGTTCAACACCGTTGCCTACACATCGTCAGCCTTGATCGACATGGCGCTGCATCAGCGTCGCGATCCTGCCGGCATCGATATCGCCCGGTTCGAGATAGACGAGCGGGAGCGGCTAGGCGTACCGCGCGAGGTGGGCATGCGCCACCGGCTGCCCCACTTTGGCCATATCTTCAGCGGCGGATATTACGCCGCCGGGTACTACGTCTATATGTGGGCGGAGGTCCTGGAAGCCGATGCGTTCGACGCATTCGAAGAAGCCGGCAATGCATTCGATCCGGCGCTGGCGGACAAGCTGCATCGGTACGTGTATAGCGCGGGCGACAGCCGCGAACAGGGCAAGGCGTTCCGCGCTTTTCGTGGCCGCGATCCTCGTGCCGAGCCTATGTTGCGCAAACGCGGATTGCTGCGGACCGTGTGAAGGGACTTTGTTGCGCAAGGCCAGTCGCACACGAACGCATTGGATCAGGTGGACTGGCCCGATCCATCCTCGCCTATCTGTATAGGGTGCCCCGGCCATTCCCGAAGCAATAATGGCGAATCGTCGTTGGTCGGCACTATCAAGCCAGGGAGGCATTCATGAACCGTCGTTATGTCACGGCAGATGTATTCACGCACGAGAAGTTCAAGGGCAATCCGGTCGCTGTCGTGTTGGATGCTGAAGGTTTATCGACGGAACAGATGCAGGCGATCGCCGCCGAATTCGGGTACAGCGAAACTACATTTGTACTGCCTCCACGCAATCCCGCCAACACGGCCTGGGTGAGAATCTTCACGCCGAGCCGCGAAGTACCTTTCGCCGGACATCCGAACATCGGCACGGCGTTTGTATTGGCCACAAGAGCGGCATCGGGCCCGACACCCCTGCCGGATCAACTCGTGTTTGAGGAAGCCGCGGGCCTGGTTCCAGTCATCCAACTGAAAGAAAACGGCAAGCTGGTCGGAGCGCAACTTACTGCGCCCGAGCCATTGGTCAGGCTGTCGCAAGTGCCGCAAGAGCGCGTGGCCGAGTGTCTTTCGCTCGATTGCGCCGATGTCCTCATCGACGCTCACGCACCCCAGGTGGCCTCTGTCGGCCTGCCGTTCGTCGTTGCTGAACTCGCGTCCCGGGATGCGCTCCGCCGGTGTACGCCTAACCTCATCGCTTACAAAGGCTTGCTGCCCATTGACGGCGCAACGTCGATCTACGCCTATACCCGCGATGCAGGCCCGGACGCGACTGCCGCCGGTTGCGATGTGCAGGCCCGCATGTTCACGCCCCGCATGACCGAAGACCCGGCGACAGGCAGCGCAACTGCCGCCATGGCGGCACTCGTTGCCCAGGTCCGGGGTCAGTCAGAACTGGTGCTGCGAGTGAGTCAAGGCGTAGACATGGGGCGGCCGAGCGTCCTGATCGCCAGCGTGGATACCGACAATGGCAAGACACGGGTCCGCATTGGCGGTAAATGCGTCAGTGTGATGGAAGGATCGTTTTGGCTCGCTTCTTCTGAGTAGAGTTGAGTCCGAGCAGCAACCCCGCGACCTGTTTTGGTCGCCGCCTCGGCCTCTCACCGCAGCATGAACGACATCGCCGATAAACAGTTCAACATACGCACCACATGTTCGGCGGACGGTGCGTTAAAGCGCAGCGTCACGCCATCGACTCGCTTAAGCGATGGCCACTGACAAAACAGATCAGCAAGCGCGGTGGTCTGCACGCGCAGTTCGCATTCGACCGGCGCGGATGACACGCGAGCGTCATGCCGGATCGTGCCCGCCGCCACGTGACGTTCAACAGCCGCACGCGCCGCACGCTCGATCGCGATGCACGCGCTTTCCGGCGTCTGTGTCACGCCGCTCGCGTGACCGGTCGCGTTCTTGGTAACGACGAAGCTGGCATCGGGAAATTGCGGCCGCGTTTCCTCGGCGAAGACATCGTCGCCTGAAAGCAGCGCGACCTGCGCACCGTATTGCGCAGCCAGTGCACCGTACAACCCTGCTTCACCGGTCTCCACGCCGTTTAACAGCACGCGCGCAAACGCGAAGCTATTGATGGTGTGGGCGAGGATGCCGCGGCTCTGCGACATCGCGTGATAGCCGATCATGAATACAAGAGCAGCTCCGTATTCGAGCCCCGCCATCATCCCAAGCGTCCGGGGTTTGCCCAGCACGACTTGCGCGCGAGCATCGAGCAGATCCGGCAGCAAGTTGCGGAACCCACCGTGCGAATCGTTGACCCAGACCTGCGTTGCGCCGCCCGCGAATGCCCCTTGTATCGCGGCGTTTGCCTCGAGCGTCATCCAGCGGCGAGCGCGTTCATATTCGCCGTTGCCCGCACGCGTTTGCTCGGGATGGAACACACCAGCAATGCCTTCTATATCGACTGAAATCAGGACGTTCATGGGGAAAATTAAAGCCAGGTCAAGTTAGTAGCTGCGCGAGATCGGGCGCTGCATCGAGTAATGAAAGACGTCGATGGCCATCGCGGCCCGATAGCGAGGTAGCGCTCCAAAGCGCATCGACGATAGCCTGTTCGACGCTATCCGCACAGGCCTGGAAGAGCGGGTCGAGGCGGGTGTCGGCGAGGATGGGGGGATGAGGAATATGGGTGACGTTGTGGGGGATTGTGTAGGCCGTGGAGAACGCCAAGGCGATATCTCCGCTGCCGTGTCCATAGACAGAACCCGTGCGCGCCAGACCCGCAGCAGCGCGCATGGACAGGCGTTTCAGTTGGCGCGCATCGAGCGCGGCATCTACAGCGATGATCATGATGATCGAGCCCTGCTCCGGTTCCATAGCAGCGGCATGGGCGTTCCGGTCCGCCAATATCCGGCCGACCGGTTTGCCTGCGAGCGTCAACATTGGCAGCCGGCCGAAGTTAGCGAGCACCAAAGCGCCGACAGTGACCGTCTGCCCGGCTATGGATACCACGCGTGAAGCCGTGCCTATGCCCCCTTTCAGATCGAAGCACGACATGCCGCGCCCGGCGCCCACCGAGCCGCTGGCTACGTTGGCACTCGCCCCACCGCTCGCTCGCAGATAGTGTTCGCCCGTAACCGCCAGCGCCTGGATATCGTTCAGGTAACCATCATTGCATTCGAAAACAAGCGGATTCACCGTAGGCCATTCGCGCCCGACCTCGGGATTTGCTTGGATCGCCGCGCGAATCTGCGCCTCAGCAACCGCCGCTACCCCAAACGTATTCGTCAACGCAATCGGCGTCTCCAACACCCCTAGCTCTTCGACCTGCATGAGACCGATGCTCTTGCCGAAGCCGTTGATCACGCTCACCGCAGCCGGGACCTTGCTGCGATACGGATCGCCGCCATGCGGATGAATGACAGTGACGCCGGTTTGAACCGGCCCGTCATCCAGCGTGCAATGGCCTACTTTTACGCCCGCTACATCGGCGATCGTTCCAAGCGGCCCGCGAGGCAATACGCCAATAGAAGGCGCCAAACACGTATCGCTCATGGCCGGTCGAGCTTTGGATCGAGCGCGTCACGCAAGCCGTCGCCGAGCAGGTTGAACGCGAGCACGGTCACGAAAATGGCCAGGCTCGGAAACAACGCGATATGCGGCGCCGTCACCATGTCGGCGCGTGCTTCGTTGAGCATCGCGCCCCACTCCGGCGTTGGCGGCTGCGCGCCAAGGCCGAGGAACGAGAGGCTCGCCGCGGTGATAATCGAGGTACCGATACGCATCGTGAAATACACGACGATCGACGATATGGTCCCCGGCAGGATATGCCGCACGATGATGGTCCAGTCCGACGCGCCTATGCTCCGCGCCGCTTCAATATAGGTGAGTTGCTTGAGCATCAGCGTATTGCCGCGCACGAGCCGCGCAAACGCCGGAATGCTGAAGATGGACACCGCGCAGACCACGTTGACCATGCCGTTGCCGAGAATGGCCACCACGCCGATCGCGAGCAGGATGCCCGGAAACGCGAACAGGACGTCCGCCACGCGCATGGTGATCCGATCCCACCATCCTTCGTAGTAACCGGCAAGCAGACCGAAGAAAGTGCCGATCGCGGCTCCTATAGCAACCGACAGGAAACCCGCAGCCAGCGAGATACGCGTGCCCGACAGGATCCGGCTGAAGATGTCGCGGCCCAATGAATCGACGCCGAACCAATGCGCCATGGATGGACCCGCGTTCAACGCGTCGTAGTCGAAATAGTTTTCCGGATCGTACGGAACGATGTGCGGCGCCACGATCGCCACCACCACAAGCAGCAGCACCAGCACGCCCGCTGCGAGCGCGACATGTTGCTTGCGGAACTTGCGCCAGAACTCGCCCCAGGGCGTGCGGATCGCACTGTCAGCCTGCGTCACCGGCGCCACGATACTCGTCTCACTGCCTGTCGTGCTCATGCGGACCTCACTTGAAACGGATGGTCGGATTGATGACGGCGTAGAGCACGTCGACAACCAGATTGATGACAATGAACTCGAGCGAAAACAGCAGCACTTCCGCCTGGATCACCGGATAGTCGCGCATGGAAACGGCATCGACCAGCAAGCGCCCGAGCCCGGGCCAGTTGAATACGACTTCAACGACGATGGAGCCGCCTAGCAGGAAGCCAAACTGCAACCCCATCATGGTGACGACTGGAATCATCGCGTTGCGCAGGCTGTGCTTGACGATCACCAGCCACTCAGGCACGCCCTTGGCGCGCGCGGTGCGCACGAAGTCCTCATGCATCACTTCGACGAAGGAAGCACGCGTGAAGCGCGCCATCACAGCGGCGACTGCTGCGCCAAGCGTTACTGAAGGCAGCACGTAGCTCTTCCAGGAACCGTCACCGACCACCGGCAGCCAGCCCAGCTTCACCGAGAAGACTTCCATCAGCAACATGCCGAGCGCGAACGCGGGGAATGAGATTCCCGATACCGCCAAGGTCATGCCGAGGCGGTCAGGCCATCGATTACGCCACACTGCCGACGTTATCCCCACCGCCATCCCAAACACGACTGCCCACACCATGCTCACCAGCGTCAGCAGCAAGGTCGGCATGAACCGCTCGCTGATCTCCTCGCTGACAGGCCGCTTGCTGCGCGTCGAGACACCGAAATCGCCATGCGCGATGCGCCAGAAAAAGTGCACGAATTGCTGCGGCAGCGGCTTGTCGAGGCCGAGGTCGCTGCGCACCAGCGTGACGGTCGCATCGTCGGCTTCGGGACCGGCGGCAAGACGCGCCGGGTCCCCCGGCAACAAATGCACGAACAGGAACACGAGCACCGCGACGATGAAAAGCGTCGGCAGCAGGCCCAGGAGACGTTTGCAGAGAAAGTTCAGCATGAAGGCGACCCGGCTGTCATGCAGCCGCCATGACCGGAGATTCCCGGCCACAGCCCACGACAGCAAAAGAGAATACGGAAGCGGTACGGCATGACGAGCCGGACCACGCAAACAACCTTACTTGATCGCGATCTCGTCGAAGTTGAACGAGCCGTCCGGCGCGACGTACGCGCCCGACAGACGTTTGCTGCGCGCATAGAGCACCTTTTCCTGGACCAGGAAGATCCACGGCGCGTCGGTCCAGATACGCTTTTGCGCGTCCGTGTACAGCGTCGTCTTCTGCGCGCGGTCGGGGGTCTCGAGCGCCTTCGACAGGTCCGCGTCGACGGTATCGTTCTTGTAGTAAGCGGTATTCGTGAGCTTCGGCGGTATTGAAGCCGACGCCAGCAGCGGCGAGATCGCCCAGTCGGCTTCACCGGTCGACGACGACCAGCCGGCGTAGTACATCCTCACGGGCGCGCTTGCCGGGTCCGGGGCGCTCTCCACCTTCGCCACGCGCTGGCCTGCTTCGAGCGCTTCCACTTGCACCTTCACGCCGACCTGCGCGAGTTGCTGCTGCACGAATTGAATGACCTTCTGCGACGTCGAATTGTTATACGCCGACCAGAGAGTGGACTCGAAACCGTCCGGATAGCCGGCTTCTTTCAGCAGGGCGCGCGCCTTCGCGGGATCGTACGGCCAAGGCCCCGTCTTCGACGCGTAGTCCACGCCCTGGGGCACGACACCGTCGGCCGGCGTGGCGTAGCCCGAGAACGCCACCTTCGTGAGCGCGTCCTTGTTCACCGCGTAGTTCAGCGCTTCGCGGACCTTCGGGTTGTCGAACGGTTTCTTCGTCACGTTCAGGCTGATATAACGCACGATAATCGACGGCCCCGCGAACAGGTCGACCTTGGGATCGGTCTTGAGCATGGCGGCCTGTTCATAAGGCACCTGGAACGCGAAGTCGGCTTCGCCGGTGCGCATCAGCGCGGAACGCGTGTTGTTGTCGACGACCGGTTTCCAGTCGATCGCATCGATCTTCGGATACCCCGTCTTCCAGTAGCCCGCGAACTTCTTCACGGTCAGATCGCCCGCCGGGTCCCACTTCACAAATTCAAACGGGCCCGTGCCGACCGGATGAAAGCCGATGTCCTTGCCCCATTTCGTCATGGCAGCCGGCGAGATCATCACCGCCGACGGATGCGCGAGCACGTTGACGAAAGCAGAGAACGGCGTCTTGAGCGTGATCTTCACGGTGTACGGATCGATGACCTCGGTTTTATCGATGCGGCTGAACAGGTTGTAACGCTTGAGCTTGTTCGCCGGATCGTTCACGCGGTCGAAGTTGGCCTTCACCGCCGCTGCGTTGAAGTCGGTGCCATCCTGGAACTTGACGCCCTGGCGCAGCTTGAACGTGTAGACGCGCGCATCGGGGCTCGCTTCGTAGCTGGTTGCCAGCACATTGACGAGCTTCATGTCCTTGTCGAAACCGAACAGGCCTTGATAGAACGACTTCGCGGCGGCTTGCGAGAGCGTGTCGTTGGCGTCGTAGGGATCGAGACTTGTAAAGGTCGATGCGACGGCCATCACGGCGGTTTGTTCGGCGTGCGCCAAGCCGCTCGCAAGCATCGAGAAGACTATCGCGCCGCCGGCCAGCAGCGCACGCAAACGAAACGGAGAAGACAGGACAAGCGAGTTCATAAGGGTGGGCTCCAGGCAGCTTGATAGTGAAAACAGGTAAAAAACGTCCCGCGCATCGGGCGATCAGAATCGATCAGAGGCGATCAGTAAGCACCGCCAATCCGGTGCTCTGCAACAAAATGGTCCGGGCCGACCATGACAAGCGGAGCGAAGACCGGCTCGTCGTCGAGCGCGCGTATCGGGCTTGGCATTTCGTCGACGGCAAGCACGCGCTTCGCATGACGCCGGGCCGGGTCAGCAACCGGCACCGCACCCATGAGTTTTTTCGTGTAGGCGTGGCGTGGTCCTTCGAACACCGCGCGGCGTGGCCCGATCTCGACGATCTGGCCGAGATACATCACCGCCACGCGATGGCTGACCCGTTCGACCACCGCCATGTCATGCGAAATGAACAGGTAAGCCACGCCGAGTTCGCGTTGCAGATCGAGCATCAGGTTCACGATCTGCGCCTGCACGGACACATCGAGCGCCGAGACGGATTCATCGGCGATCACCACTTTCGGGTTCAATGCGAGCGCACGGGCAATGGCTATGCGCTGGCGTTGTCCGCCCGAAAATTCGTGCGGATAACGGCGCGCCGCTTCGGCCGGCAGCCCCACCTTGTCAAGCAGCCATGCAACCCGCGCCTGCGCCTCGGCGCCTTGCGATACACCGTGCACCAGCAGCGGTTCCATGATCGAGAAGCCGACAGTCAAGCGCGGATTCAACGATGCAAACGGGTCCTGGAAAATAAACTGGATATCGCGGCGCAACGCTTGCAAGGAGGGTCCGGTCAGCGAACTGATCTCGTTGCCGTCGAACTCGATCGAACCGCTCTGGCTTTCAACGAGCCGCAGCAGCGAGCGGCCTGTGGTGGATTTACCGCAGCCCGATTCACCCACTAGCGCAAGCGTTTCGCCGGGACGCAAGTCGAAGCTCACGCGTTCGACGGCATGCACGCGGCCCGTCACGCGGCCGAACAGACCCGTGCGGACCGGAAAGCGCGTGACCAGATCACGCACGCGCAGGATCGGCGGCGTGGTATCGGCGATAGCCGGCTGCGCTTCGTGCGCGACCGCCGGCGCCGGGACCAGCGTTTCATCGGCGCCCGCCCGTTCCACGGTGAGAATCGGAAACTTGGCCGGCGAGTGGGTGCCTGACATCGCGCCAAGCCGCGGAACGGCGGCCAGCAACGCCTTCGTATAAGGATGCACGGGCGCCGCGAACAGGGGGCCGGACGCGCCCTCCTCCACCTTCTCGCCGTGATACATCACCAGCACGCGATCAGCCACTTCAGCGACCACGCCCATGTCATGCGTGATAAAGATCACGCCCATGTTCATCTCGTCCTGCAAGCCGCGGATCAGCTGCAGGATCTGCGCCTGGATCGTGACGTCGAGCGCGGTGGTCGGTTCATCGGCGATCAGCAGCGCGGGCTTGCATGACAGCGCCATGGCAATCATCACGCGCTGTCGCATGCCGCCCGACAACTGATGCGGAAACCGCGCGGCCACACGGCGTGCCTCAGGAATCCTCACGAGTTCAAGCAAACGCAAGGTTTCTGCGCGAGCGGCACTACGACTCTTGTGCTGATGCAGCGCGATCGCTTCGCCAATCTGATCGCCCACCGTGAACACGGGGTTCAGCGACGTCATCGGCTCCTGGAAGATCATCGCGATGTCCGCGCCGCGGATTGAACGCATCGTGGCGGACGAGGCGCGCGCGAGATCGAGCACCTGGCCGTCGCGCCGCCGGAACGCAATGGAGCCACCGGCAATGCGACCGCCGCCATGCTCGATCAGGCGCATCAGCGCAAGCGACGTCACCGACTTGCCCGACCCTGATTCGCCGACGATCGCCAGTGTCTCGCCGCGATCGACCGTCAGCGACAGGTTGCGCACCGCGTTGAACGCCTTGTCGCCCTGGCGGAACGCGATCGAAAGATCGTCAACGGCGAGCACGCATTCCGGCGGCAAGGTGTCCAGACGCGAGCGTGCAATGTGCGGTGAAATCGGCACGATGTTTTCCTCAAGGAATTGACGCGGCGCGGGCGATGATTCGCGCAGTGCCGCACGACAGGTGAACGAACGAAAGATGAACGAACGTCAGCGATAGATTGCCGTGACGGGTACTTCTCCGACCCGCGCAAAACCGCGGTACATGCCCTCTGTGTTGAACGGCAACGTGACGTTGCCGAGTGCGTCGACGGCGATCAAACCACCGCGTCCATTGATACGCGGCAGGCGTTTCATCACGACATCGGCTGCAGCTTCTTCCAGCGACACCCCGCGATACGCCATTTGCGCCGCAACGTCGTAAGCGGCGACCATCCGCATGAACATCTCGCCCGAACCTGTGGTGGACACCGCACAGGTTGCATCGTCCGCATAACAGCCCGCGCCGATCAACGGAGCATCACCCACCCGTCCGACCTGCTTGTTGGTGACACCGCCCGTCGATGTGGCGGCAGCCACGTGTCCGTGTTGATCGAGCGCAACCGCGCCGACTGTACCGAACTTTCGATTCGGATCGATGGGTTCGTGTGGCATGGGCTCCGCGTCGCCATCCTTCAACGTGGCGCCGTCGTGATCGAGCATCACGCGCTGCTGGCCGCGTGCAAGCAGCCATTGCTTGTGACGGGCATCGGTATGGAAGTACGAAGGGTCGACCGGTTCAAACCCCTGCGCCACAGCGAATGCTTCCGCACCTGCGCCCGTGAACATCACATGTTCACTTGCCTCGAGCACGCGGCGCGCAACCAGGATCGGATTGCGCACGCGCTTGACGCAGCAGATCGCACCGGCCTCAAGCGTGCTGCCGTCCATGATCGATGCGTCGAGTTCGTGCGTGCCGTCGGCGGTGAACACCGCACCCCGGCCCGCGTTGAAGAGCGGGTTGTCTTCGAGCAGGCGTACGGCTTCGCTCACGGCGTCGAGCGCGCTGCCGCCGGCGGCCAGAACGCCCTGGCCTGCTGCGAGGATGTCGTGCAGGCTCGTGTGGTAGCGCTGCTCTGCGTCGGACTCCATCAGCGTGCGCAGGATGGTGCCTGCGCCGCCGTGAATGGCAATGACTGCGGTCGGATTCATCGTTTCGGCTTCTTGTTGGGGCGTGGAGTACCGGACGTCCGGGCTTTGGTCGCGGGACGATTCGACGGGCCCGGCGTCGACGGGCTGCTATCGCTGGACGGCATCTCGGTCAGCCATGGCAAGACGAATTCGGTCATGTCCGCGGCCGCTTTCGCCGAGCGTTTGGTGCGATATGCAACGGCGTCGCAGAGCGCTTCAATCACGGCCAGCACCGCTGCGTCCGAGTTTGCCGCGAGCCGCCGTTCCGAGCGCACGCACAGCGTCAGGTCTGCGAACTGCCCGAGCGGTGAGTTGACGCTGTCGGTCAAGGCCAGCACCCGGGCGCCCAGGCTTGCGGCACGGCGCGCGAGCTGGATCGTGTCGTCGACATAACGCGGAAACGCAATGCCGATCACGAGATCGCCCTCGCCGGCGCTAAAGAGACGGCGCGCTGCGTGTGTCGGCCCGCCAACGAACGCCAGCGATTGCACGTTGTTGTGATACGGCATCAGGCCGTGCTCCATCAGCCCCGCCAGAAACGCGCTCGAGCCGGCGCCAAGCACGAACACGCGACGCGCAGCAAGAATGGCTTCGACCGCTGCATCCGCCGCGGCGCCGTCAATGGCGCTGCGTGTCAAACGCAGATTGACTTCGGCCTGTTCAAGCGACGCGCCGAGCAATTCGTCACCGCTCGCAGGCGATTCCTGCGCCGAACGCAAGCGCTCGACCGGCGCGAGCGTCGCTTCGAAACCGCGCACCAGCGCGCCGCGAAATGCCGGATAACCGTCGAAGCCGAGCGCACGCGCGAAGCGGTTTGCAGTCGCCACGGAGGCGCCGACGGCGTCCGCCAGTTCGTCGATGCGCATGGTCGCCGCACGGAACAAGTTGGCCTGCACATAGGCGCCCATGCGGCGATGGATCGGCGTAAGACCAGGCATTGCCGCCACGATAGTCGCCGCGATACTCAGTCCGGACGGCCCGGATACAGCGGGCGGATGATCTGCCATGAAGAAGGATCAGCGGGAAGCCGAGGAAGTGACGATGAAAGTATATTTACACAAAATTTCTCTGGAAAAAAATGTATTTTCATCGAGAGGGTTTCCCCTGAGCGGGTCCGGGACCGCGATGACACGACGGATGAGGCGCGTTGCGATGGTTCATAACCGCGCTATCACACGGTCAGAAGCATGCAGAATTGTTACGATTGCGATGGACGCGAGCGTTTAGAGGCACGCGATGGATGCTCAGGCAGCAATGGCATTTCCAGTACTAGTAGGTATCCTGATTATTAATCAGAACGACTCGCTTTGGAAAATTCAACACTCTGGCGACCGGCCCGGAATTCCGCTCAAGCCGTACCAAAAACGACACCCGCACGCTACTCAGTGCCGATGATGCATCCACCAATGCCGGTGATGATCATCCGTGCGCTCGCGGTTTTGACCCGGCCGTTTCGACTCGTTAATTAACAGGATAATTGCTACCAGCGCGAGGCCGCCTAGGCCGATCAGCACGTTGATCAAATCGATGGCGGAACTGTGCAGGCTTAATCGCGACGCGGAACCAAGGATATCCATTACCGTGTTTACAAACTGGTCCATGATGCCCTCCCGCGTCCTCTGTACTCACCTCTACATGATAGGTAAACAGAGGCTTAAGAGTAAGCGGTCGTGCTTCAAATTTTTAAGGATTTCCCCGGCTGGATTGCGGCGCTGCTTGCTAGTCGATTAACGGGCGACCAGCCGATATCCATTGCTCCAGCTCTTTCAATCGCAATCGATAACGGGCGAAGTTGTGCTCGCCGAGCCGGGAAATGTCACCTCTCACCATGTCGCCAAGGCGAGCCGCTTCGTCGTCCCGAAGCTTGAACTCGGCGATCACCGCTCCCAGTGCTTCCCGATCCCGCACGATCCGCGAGACCATCTCATTGATGGCTTCGCGATACCTTGCACGGAACGGATCCGGCACTCCGGCGGCGTCGATCTGCGCCGCATACTTGGCAATGGAGCGGCGATAAGTCCAGGCAAAGAGATCGGCCGCAATACTCGTGTCAAGCCGCTCATAGACACCGATTTTTGCACGGGCATAGTCTTCGTCACCCACATCCAGAAAGCTGAGCGGCGCACAGTTGTACAGCAGCAGCGGGATGTTGGCGCTCAGGCGACCAGTGCGTTTGTTGCCGTCCTCGAAAGGCTGCAGGTAGGCCAGGTTCACCCAAAGGAAAAACGCGGCTTCGACCGGATTTTTAATGTGACGCGCCTTCTCGGTGATTTCCTCCAGCATTTCGCCAAGCAGGGAAGGCACATGAGACGGGATATAAACGGTGTTGCTGATGCTGACGACTCTTTCGCGAATCGAGCCAAGTGAGTTCTCGTCATTGAGCAGGCCTTGCATCAACAGCGTGTGGAGGTTGCGAACAACCATGGTCGTCAATCCGTACGATGGCACATCGTCAATCAGGAATTCGATCGCCCTCTTGTGATTGAGCAGCATGGTCGCGTCTTTATCGGCGGGGTCCGCGGTTCCCGCGTCGAACAGGACCTCGGTGTCGAGCCTCGAATAGCGATTGCCCTCGAGCCTTGACGACGAAAAAGACAGGTCAATCAACAGCGGTTCGATGACCTTGCGCGCGTAGGTTCCAGCGGGCTGCTGGCCGGGCGATCTTCCTTCGTTATACAGATCATTCGCGAGAGTCTGTGGAAGAAGAAAACTCTGGTTGGGGACATAGCCGTCAACGAAACGCCGTTGATAACTGACGGGCCGGCGCGCACCCAGAGGCACGTCCAGTTCTGCGATCAGCGCTGCCGCAGCCTCGGACCAAACCGGCGAAGCCGTCGGTTTTGCGTTGCCTGAATGTGCAATGACGACTGGAACGGCATGTGGAATCGTTCGCCACAACAATCTATAGCGCGCCGCAGAGGTTGCTCCAATCCGTTCAAGCTTTCCGTCGCCGATGAGCTTGTCGATGTAACGCAGGACCGTTGCAGGTGGAGCGCCGAGCGCCATGGCTATGTCAGCGCGTGACATGAGGTCCTGACCCGCGTAGGCGCGTTCTGCCAGGAGTTCCAAAATAGCGCCGTAAAGCTCGCGTCTTGCCATGGTGAGGGGCTCGAAAGTTTGAAAATGATCTAAGAATGACTCTTGAGTCAATCTTAGATCAAATTCGATGCGAACGGCTGATTTTGATGTGAGAGTGAGGTAAAAATGATTCAAGAATGAGTCAACGACACAAAATGAGCCGAAAATGATCTAAAAAGAGACGGTGGCGCGAAGGAGACTGGGATCCCCGCGCGTTGAGTCATGCGATCTGAGTCATGCAATCTGAATCATGCAATCACGCCATTCGTGCTGAGGGCGCTCCCAGTGCTCAATCAGCCAGGAACCGTGAACCTCCCGTCAAACCACCGGACTGGTCTGACGCACCTGTTTCCTCGGACCGAACATCGCGAAACTGGCCACGGCCAGCACCCACACGCCAATACAGCCGTACAGCATGACCAGGCCGAAGCCATGCACGAGCGCGGCATGAACGGCCGCCCCTGATGAATCCAGGGAGGCCAGCTCCGGAACCCACTGCTTGAGAGAGGCAACATCGCCTGCGGCTATTCGTTCAGCCAGCGATCTCAGTTGTCGCGCATCGAGAGACCCGGCAAATGTGCTCGTTAAGGACGACAGGATGCCTTCTATCAGGATGTATCCCATCAGCGCGATATTGACGGCCAGAGAAATGAGCCTCGCACTCATGTCGATGCCCGAAGCCATGCCTGCCCGCGTGCTCGGAACCGAGCTGGTCGTCGTATTGGTCACGGGCGTATTGGTCAGGCCCAATCCGATGCCGGCCAACAGGCACCCCGGCAGCATGCTCAGCCAACTCGCATGCTCCGCACCACTGCCCGCGCGCATCACGATAAAACCCGCACCAATGGTGAACAGGCCAAGCGGAATGACGACGCCCGGGTGATACCGAAGCGAAAGACGCTCGGCCAGCGGGGGTATCACCAGCGTGGGAAGCGTATAAGCCAGAAGTGCAGATCCGGCAGTGACGCTGCTGTATCCCAGGCTGCTCTGGAAATAAATTGGCAGATAAATCATGAACGGCCAAAAGCTGAAGTTCATACCCATCGATCCAAACAGCGCGCCCGAAAAATTGCGTATCCTGAACACGGAAAAATCGAACATCGGATGAGCGTTGCTCTTTTCCGCAACTATAAAGAGAATAAAACTGATCGCCGCCGCGGCAATGATGCCGATGCCCGCGGTACTGGTAAAACCAAGGTCGGACCCTTGCGTAATGAAATACGCAAGGCCGAAAACCGACAGGGAAAGCGTGACCATTCCAGCCAGGTCCAGCTTTTTCGCCTGCGGGTCGCTGGATTCCTGAACCCCGTTAAAAACAAGAATCAACGTCACTGTCGCAATCAGAACGTGGATCAGGAACACCCACTGCCAATCCGACACCGCGACAATGACCCCGCCCACAATCGGCCCAAAACCCAGGCCGATGCCGAATATGATCCCCCAGGCGCCGAAGGCTCTGGTACGGGCCTGTCCCTCCTGGAACTGATGCGATAAAACAGCCACCTGGCAAATCAGCATGGCCCCGCCGGCTATGCCTTGAAGAAAGCGGCTCACGATTAACACGGAAACGCCCTGCGCCATTCCGCAAATCAGCGATGTGATACCGAACAGGACAATAGCGATCATAAAAATACGTTTCCTGCCAAACCGGTCCGCGAGCGTCCCGGTCGCCATCAAAACCGTCGTGCAGGCAATGGTGTAGGCATTCATGATCCATTGCATTTCCTTGAAATCGCCGTGCAATACCTTTTGAAGGGTTGGCAATATCACGGGTACGCTTGAAATTTCCAGGCCGAACATGAGCGACGCCAGACAAATGGCGGCTAATGCAATTGTGTTTTTGTGGGGATGAGCGAGTGTCATGAATATCACGGGTTGGCCAGATGTTCCGGCTATCCGCGCCTCCCGCATGTGGGTTTGAAACGTTGGTGCGCTGACTTGCAACGCGCACTGACCGCACTGACTAAACCACTGAGTTCGATTCGATAACTCTGCATATTTAATTTACACCGGGAAGAGTAAATGGACCCGCTCACTAAAAATTCGAGGGGTGTGCACCGTGTGGCGCCTGCGGGTGAAAAGGTAATATAGAGGGAACTGAAGTACTCATTGATTCATTGATTTCCTATCAATGAATCCTGTATGGAACCAATAAGGGTCGGGTATGAGTGACAAGCTCCATGGCGTGACAACCTTCGTCCAGGTGGTCGAATCCGGCAGTTTCGCACTGGCCGCCGAGCGTTTGAACCTGACGCGCTCGGCCGTCGGCAAGGTGATCACGCGGCTTGAATCGCGTCTCGGCGTGCGTTTGCTCCATCGCACCACGCGCAGTCAAAGCCTGACCGAAGACGGCCAGACTTACTACGATCGCTGCGTGCGCGCGCTGGCCGAACTGGATGCGGCCGAGGCCGATCTGGAAAGCGGCCGGCGCGAACCGCGTGGCCGCTTGCGCGTCAGCGTGCCCATCGCGTTCGGCCATCTCTGCGTGGCGCCGGTGCTGTTGCGCTTAGCGTCCAGGCATCCGCAATTGCAGATCGACATTTCGTTCAGCGATCGCGCGGTGGATCTGGTGGAAGAAGGATTCGACCTCGCGATTCGTATCGGCGAGTTACGCGATAGCGTAAGCCTCGCGGCGCGCCGTCTGGGTACGCAGTACTCGAGCATTGGCGCCGCGCCGTCGTATGTGGCGCGGCACGGGCTGCCTGCGAGTATCGAAGAGATGGACGGACATGCGGGCATTGCTTACTCGCGCGCCGGCGCGTTGTCGCCCTGGCAGGTGCGGGATATCGACGGACAGGTGCGGCAGGCGCGCATCCAGCCGCAAGTGAGCCTGGACGATGTGCAGGCGATAGCCGCGGCGGCTATCGAAGGGTTTGGGCTGGCGTGGCTGCCCAGCTGGCTGCTGACGCGTTATGAGAAGACCGGTGAACTGGTGGTGGTCATGAACAGCTGCGGCATGCTGCCTCAGGATATTCACGCGGTGTGGCCGCAAACGCGCTACCTGCCGTTGAAGACACGGCGTGCTATCGACGCACTGGTCGCCGAGATTCCCGGGATGATCGCGGGTTGAAGCCAAGGCCGCCGCCGGCGCATGCGCCTGCCATTTTCACCAGTGCGCGACCTTCGGCAACTGCCACCCATACGTGACAGACGCCACGCGCAAGATGAAACACGCGGCGCCGCTGAGGATCGCGGCCGCCATTGGCGACAGTCCAAACCTGCGGCTGACGACCAGCACGACCCCTCCCGCGAACGCGGCGCTCGCATAGATATCGGCGACGAGAACCATGGGCACGCGGGCCAGCAGGATGTCGCGTATAACGCCGCCGCCCACGCCGGTGATCGTACCCATCAGTGTCGATATGAAAGGCCCGATGCCATAGTTCAGCGCCTTCTGCGCGCCCGCAACCGCGAACAGCGCAAGCCCGGCTGCGTCCAGCACCATGAGCAAGGGCGCCGAGAGCGTGCGTGCCTCGCTGTGAAAGATGAAGGTCAGTAATCCCGAGAGAAACGCGAGCGCCGGATAGCGCCAGTCGCGCACGGCATTGGGCGGCGTCGCGCCGATCAGCAGATCGCGAATCACGCCGCCGCCCAGCGCCACGGCAAACGACAGGACCATCACCCCGAGCAGGTCGAGTCCACCCCGCATGGCGGCGATCGCGCCTTCAGCGGCGAACACGGCCGTGCCTGCGAGATCGGCTACCAGGACTATTGTTTCAATCTTCTTCATCGAGACGCTCTCCCTGTGCTTGAGTTACTTGCGCGAGTTTCGGGAGGGCGATCGTGCATGCCGGACGCAGTCGAAGCCATGATTCAAGAGACTCGCGGCGTTCCTTCCATACCGCCCAATAATTCGACTTTAAACGTTCGCGACAATATTCAACAAATTGTTCCTTGAAATGTTTGGACGAATGTTACATGCTATTACTCAGAAAACGCGAAAAAGGATTGACCGCTGAGAGACAAATAAAAAGGCGAGTTCCCCGAGACGCTCGCCCGCCTTTACCGATCGGAATGATTAAATCTTGCCTTGCGATTGATGCGACGCAGAGAGAACGCCAGCTTTTAGCGTTTGAAGCTTGAATCCGAAAATCGATCGATTAAAGCCATCAATTTTCCCGAATGAAAATCGGGAGTGGAGAATAATTTCGATCTGGTTTACAGGATTGGCTTTCCCTCAAATGAGGCTTTGATAACCACACAATTTGGGCGACCAACAAAATAAAAATGTCGGACAAGGGTTTAATCGGCGCCACCCGTCTTGTATCGCGGAACCATCTTCGTGGCGGATAGTGCCGAATTTGGCTGATCCATAAAAAATTGCCGGCGCTCAGATGAAGTAAAAACACGGGCGCAGTCGTAAATAGAGGCGCGGTAATAGATGAGCTTTTATATTCTATTTAGTTAGTAAACCTAATATTCAAATTCCACCCAGCGCATGCGGCATGGGATATGTGTCGACATCGAGCCCATGGACCGAACGGCAATCTTGATTGACGAATCTACAAGGTACAGAAAATGAAGCGCAGAGAGATATTCAAGGCCACCGGGCTTGTATTTGGATTACCGATCCTAAATAACAAAATAGCTGCGGCAACGGTCCCCGGCGCAATACCCGTGTTGCCGCAGAATGACGTGTTCCTGAGCAGATCGCTACGCAAGGGAGCCCTCCTGGCAAATCAATTGAAGTATGTGTGGACCGAGACGTCACCCAACTTGTCGGGCGTCCCGATGGCTCAGACCGTTCCTCTGGACAATATGCCCACGCTGGAATGGTTGTTGGCCGCGGCGACCACGATAGCGGACTTGCTGATCAACGCGATTGCCTCGCTGCTCAAGCAAGTAGTCCCTACCCAGGCAGGCGGTTTGAATGAACACTTTTCACAGCTGACGACTTTGCGCGGCCAACTGGCGGCGATCCAGTCCTCTTTCTCGGAGCTGCGCGCGCAGGCGGGTGCCGGCGATGCCAATTCGGCGGCGCTCGCCGTCCAGGCCCAATCACTCGAGAGCACCTTGAGCGGCGTCGTGAATCAACTTGCCACGCTGCAGGCGTCGCTCAAGACGAAAGTATCCGCCTTGAGCGACAGCAACGGGTTCAAGGACGACAACGCGACAAGCCTCGCCCGCTACGACCAGATGTTCGCCACGCTGCCAAGGCCCGCGATCGCGCAGAATTTCCGCGATGACGAGATGTTTGCCCACCTGCGGGTCGCCGGCCCCAATCCGATGCTGCTCACGCGCGCCTCGTCGCTGCCCGGCAAATTCCCCCTGACGAACGTCCAGTATCAAGCAGTCATGGGCGCCTCCGACACGCTGCAACAAGCGAGCGCCGCCGGCCGCCTCTTCCTGGCCGACTATGCCGCGCTAGGTGCGATGGGAGACGAACGGCCTGTTTCGAAGCTATTGAGCAAGACCGGTTACGCAAGCGCGCCGATCGCTCTCTTTGCGGTTCCGGCCGGTGGCGGCGCATTGCAACCCGTTGCCATTCAATGTGGACAGGCGCCCGGCACGCATCCGATCATCATGCGTTCGCCGGCGCCGGAAAGCGCGACCTACTGGACCTGGCAGATGGCCAAGACGGTCATCCAGGTGGCTGATTTCAACTACCACGAAATGTTCGTCCACCTGGGGCGGACGCATTTGCTGTCGGAGGCGTTCACCATTGCGACTCACCGGCAACTGGCATCCAGCCATCCCCTCAACGCGCTCCTCGTGCCTCACTTCGAAGGAACTCTGTTCATCAACGACCTGGCCGGAAAAGTCATCATGGGACCAGGCACCTTCGGTGACGTGATACTGGCCGCGCCTATCGGCATTCTTCAGGGATGCTCAGGGATTGACCGCCTTCTTCTGGACTTTTATGCATCCATGCTGCCGGCGGACCTGAAATCGAGAGGTGTCGATACGGATTCTACCTTGTTGGAGTATCCGTACCGCGACGATGCGCTGCTGGTCTGGAATGCGATCAGGCAATGGGTCGCTGATTACGTCGCGATCTACTATTTGTCGGACGCCGATGTAACCGGCGACACAGAGCTTGCGGCGTGGACGGCGGACGTCAAGGACAACGGCAAGGTGAAGGGTTTCCGTACCATCAACAACCGCGCCCAGCTGATCGACATATTGACCATGATCATCTTTACCGCGAGCGCGCAGCACGCGGCGGTCAACTACCCGCAGCGGGATTACATGACCTATATCCCGGCCTTTGCGGGGATGGCCGGCGCGGCGACGTCCGCAGCAAAGGTGACGGGTAACAGCGAGGTGAATTGGTTCACCCTGATGCCGCAGTCGCGGCTGACCGACATCGAGCAATTGAATTTCCTGTCGCTGCTCGGAGGCGTTCACTACCGCCCTCTTGGCGATTACCGCCAGCACGAATTTCCTTATCTCCCGAGTCTGACGGATGCCAGGGTCGTCCAGGCTGGCGGACCTCTGGATAGATTCCGGCAGGCGCTGAAGAGCGTCGAATCCCAGATCGTGCAGCGCAATCAGGCCAGGAAATATGCGTACGGATATCTGTTGCCCAGTCGCATTCCGGTCAGCACGAACATCTGATTGCCTTGAATTCTCACCTGAATCAGCAGGAGGCTATATGCGCTTCATGAAGCAATGGCGATGCGCGCTCGCCAGTCTGGTGTGCGCGCTGTCGTCGGCGGGCATCCTGGCCTACGCGTCTGCGGCGGCCGCGGGACCGGTCGGCGAGCTCTACGTGCCGGAAGTCGACTTGAACCAGATTGCAGTCATCGACACCGCAGCGGCGAAGATCATCCGGCGCGTGCCGGTGAATGACATCGCCGTTCTTCCTTTCGGTAGCCGGCCAGCCGTCCTGGCCGCGACCCTGGACGGCGGCAAGATCTACAGCGACAATTTCGGCGTCGAGCCACCGACGGTCACGATCATCAACCGGCGCACGGGGACCAACAAATCCATCCGCGTAGGCGGCATACCACTCGGGGCGTTCACGTCACTGGACGGCACGGAGATCTATCTGCCGGAAGTGAACTTCGGCGTGGACGTGATCAGTACGCAAACGGATGCGATCGTGCGCCGCCTGACGTTCCCGGATATTCCGGTCGCCTCCATCAGTGGTCCCGACGGTAATCTTTATGTCGGGTTTGCAACCGGATTCCTGGGCGCCTACGATCCGAAGACCGGGCGCACCGTTCGGCCTCCTATCTGGTCAGGCGGGACCTTGACGTTCTGGTTCACATTCACCAAGGATGGCAAGAAACTCTATACGGACACCGTCAACACCATCGGCGTCATCGATCTGCAAAAGTGGCAGCTGATCAAATCAATTCCGACGAGCGGCAGCGCAACCTACCTGCCGACCGATCCCGGTGCGTTCACGTCGACGCTCTCTCCTGACGGCAAGAAACTCTACGTCACGCTATTTGGCGAAACCGGTGTACTGGTCGTCGATGTCGCAACGGACAAGATCATCGGCAAAATCAAGACAGCGGGCTCGACCACGGGAATCACGTTCAGCGCGGACGGTACGCGCGGCTATATCAGCGACATGGGTCCAAGTTCCGCATTCCTGAAGACACCGCTTGGCGAAGCTGTGCTGTTCGGCAATCTGATCGGCCCGGGACTGCTCGGCCCGGGCCAGATCATCGTGATCGATCCCGCGACCGACGCGATCGTGGGCGCCCCGATTCCGACCGGGCCGGGACCTGGCATCTCCGTGTGGGTACCCGCGCTTTAAGCACCGTCGGCGGCCGCTTGCGTCCTGCCGGAGGCGAGCGGCCTGCCCATTCAGGTTGATCGTTCGCAGTGAGAGAAAAAAATGACCATGTTCGCAAAACATGAAGATGCCGGGATCGGCGTGTCCGCGTCGTGGCGGGACAAGGTGTTCACCAACGCGCACGCGTTGATGCTCGCCGTCGTGTTGTCGGCTTCTTGCGTCGGCGCGCAGGCCGCGGAAGTGGCCGCGCCTTCACCGGGCGTCGATTCGGAGCAGAGCGCGTTGAGCGCGCACCCAGGCAACCCTGCCCGTACCCGACGCCCGCCGGCGCACTGTCTCGAGCAAGGACGGCGTGCGGTTGGCCGTATATGAATACGGACCGGAAAACGCGCCCACGATCGTGCTGGTGCACGGCTATCCGGACACGGCTGCTGTCTGGGATCAGGTCGTCGCAAGACTGGCGAACCATTTCCACGTGGTTACGTACGATACGCGTGGCGCGGGCGCCAGCGATCATCCGCCGCTGACGGCGAGTTACGCCTTGCCGAATCTGTCAGACGACCTGAACGCCGTGCTCGATGCGAGCGCGCCAGGGCAGCGCGTGCACCTGGTCGGACACGACTGGGGCAGCATCCAGACGTGGGAATCCGTGGCCAAGGCGTCGATGGCGGGAAAGATCGCCTCCTTCACGTCGATCTCGGGTCCGTCGATGGACCTGCTGAGCCACTGGCTGCAGCGCAATCTGCTGAATCCGGCCGAGTGGTCCGACCTTGTGCAGCAAGCCGTCGCGTCGAGCTACATACCGTTGGTGGAATTGCCGCAACCGACGTTTGTGCGCGATCAGTTGTTGAACTTCCTGATCTTCATCCAGGGCGACAAGCAGCGTGTCATCAACGCGCGTGATTCGTCGGCCGGCGCCAACCTGTACCGCGCAAACATTCCACAGCGCGTTTTGTTTGCGACGTATGACCGGGTGCCGCTGCAAAACATCCAGCTTATTGTGCCGACCCGTGACGCGTTCGTGAAGGAAGCAACCATGGTAGAGCCGGTCAGGACCATGCCGGGCGGCGTCCGCAATTTGGTGAAGTGCCCGGTAAACGCCGGGCATTGGATTCAATTGTCGAATCCGGACGACGTGACACAGTGCATTTTGAATTTCACGGCGGCCTTGGCGCATTGAATAACGCTTGCACGGAGGGGGAATGCGAGTATTGCTGGTCGAAGACGACCTCATGATCGGTGAAGCGATCCGTGGCGCATTGAAAGATGCGTCCTATGCGGCTGACTGGGTCAAGAACGCACAGACCGCCCTCACGACACTGGTTTGCCAGCACTATGACCTGGTGCTGCTCGACCTGGGGCTGCCCGGCAAGGATGGCCTGGACGTGCTGACCAGCGTCCGCGCCAACGACAACCCGATTTCCCTTCTCATCATTACGGGCCGCAATGGTTTGGATGACCGCCTGCGCGGCCTGGATGGCGGAGCCGACGATTACGTGGTCAAGCCCTTCGAGATGGCGGAGCTGCTCGCCCGGATGCGGGCCGTGCTGCGTCGCAAGGCCGGCAACGCCGCGCCCCTTCTCAGCAACGGCGTGGCCTCTCTCGATCCGGTCACGAGAGAGGCCAGCGTCAATGGCGGTTGCCGGGTGCAACTGTCCAATCGCGAGTTCTCGTTGCTGAGAGCCTTGCTGATTCGGCCCGGGGCCATCCTGTCTCGTAGCGAGCTGGAGGATCACATCTACGGCTGGGGGGAAGAGGTCGGCAGTAATGCCGTCGAGTTTCTGATCCATGCACTGCGGCGCAAATTGGGCAGCGAGATTATCAAGAACGTCAGGGGGGTCGGATGGAGGGTCTCAAGAGGCGCTTGAACGAGTCGATTCAGCTCAGGCTATCCTTCATCCTGTCTCTGGTGATTCTCATCGTTGCGGTCGCGGCCGGCGTATTCTCGTTCATGGCCGCCTTCGATGAAGCGCACGGACTGCAAGATGATGTGCTTCGCCAGGTAGCGCAGCTTATGGTTCGGCAGCGCCTGTCGCCGACCTCCCCCGCTACCGATGCCCGTCTCAAAGGCAACGATGAAAAATCGCGTGTGATCGCTCAGCGCCTGGGCGAGCGCAATCCATCTCCGGCTGGCGCGGATGCCGGCGGATCGCTGCTGCTGCCTCCGACGCTGGCCGATGGCCTGCACACGCTGGAGGCCGGCGGCGAGACGTTCCGTGTGATGATCAAGACGACGGCGGCCGGCGAACGCATTGCCGTCGCCCAGGCGTCAGGCTTGCGCAATGAGATTGTCCGCGATGGCGCGCTTCGCACCGTCACGCCCTTCCTGATTCTCGTGCCGGTCCTGCTGCTGGTCGTCGCCGGCATGGTACGCAAGATGTTCCGGCCCATGGCGACGCTCTCCAGGGAAATCGACAAGCGTGCAGAGCAGGAACTGCACCCCATCGAAGAAAGCCACCTTCCCACCGAAGTGCTTCCATTCGTGGTGGCGATCAATCGCATGCTCGCCCGCGTTGCCCGGTCGATGGATTCCCAGCGTCGCTTTGTTGCAGATGCAGCGCACGAACTGCGCTCGCCGCTGACCGCTTTATCGCTGCAAGCGGAACGGCTCGCGCAAGCGGAAATGTCCGGCCCGGCGCGTGAGCGGCTGGCGGCGCTACGGCGGGGCATCGAACGCGGCAGCAACCTGCTGGATCAACTCCTGACGCTCGCCAAGGCGCAGTCGTCCAGCGAATCGCCGAGCTCGCCGGTATCCATCCATGGCATCTACCGCCGTGTATTGGAGGACCTCATGCCACTGGCCGAGGCCAGGCACATCGACATCGGGATCGAGGGGGCAGAAGACGCCCGGGCATGGGTCAATGAGCTGGACATGATCGCAGTGGTCAAGAACCTGGTTGATAACGCTATCCGCTATACACCGCAGCGCGGCCGGGTCGACCTTTCCGTCAGTGCGACAGAGGGGCGCGTCGTGCTGCGTATCCGGGACAACGGCCCTGGCATCCCGTTGGCCGAGCGGGATCAGGTTTTCGCCCCCTTCTATCGCGCACTCGGCAGCGAGCAGATCGGTTCGGGCCTGGGCCTTGCCATCGTCCAAACCATTGTCAGCCACATCGGCGCGGAGATTCGCCTTGAGTTCTCAGACGAAGCGCAGCAAACCGGCTTGAGCGTTGCGATCTCCATTCCACTGGCCGACGCGTCCCGGGCAGCAGGGCCTCTGTCTACGTAGGATCGCTGGTGTCGTCAGCAGAACGACACATTGAGGGGCTCCAAGAGGCCTCCGGGCCGGCTCAACGCACAGGAAGCGATCCTGCCGTGCTGGAGGACTGCGAGTATTTCTTGAAGTGGTAGTCATCGTGATCCGGTTTGTCCTCGACGGACGAAATGACTGTGCCATTGTCGGCATCGACCGTGACATCGAAAACCTTGACTCCGCTGACGACTTCCACGTCATAGACCCAGCCCCTCATCGAGTTCTCAAACTCGGCTTGCAACGCCTTGCCATTGGCATAGTGCTCGGCAATCGTGACCGCCAGGCTGAGCGGAATCCTGGCCTTGATGATCGCCATGGCCTCGCGATCCATATCGCCGTTCGAGGCGAAGGCTACGGCACAGGTCGCGGCACTCACGATGGCCGCCAGAGAAAGTTTGGCATGGCGGTGCATAAGGTTTCTCCAGAAATGCGCAGGAATTTGCATGTGGGAGACGTTACAGAGGCAAACTTAGCTCCTGCTTAGCCGAACCGGTTTTGCTCAATTAAAGCTGGTTCTTAATCACTTTGCATACCTTACTTTTAATATTCCGGTATGTCACAGCCGGATCAATTCCGGTTGAACTTTTCCATGAAAAGCGATTCGTAAGATTGTTCGCAACGTGGCGACTACGCGGGAAACCTCTTTCCAGCAATGCTTTGAACCCTGCCGTGTTGCCCCCTTTCGTTACGCTTTTGGAGCTGAGAGCCATGAACCGAACCAAACGCATGCTGGTTGAAAATGTCGGCTGGGCGGCTGAGGTTGCCGCCCGCGACCCGGGTTTCTTCGACACCCTGGCTCAGGGCCAAAGTCCGACCGTCCTGTGGCTTGGTTGCTCGGACAGCCGCGTACCGGCCGAAACCATTACACACTCCAAGCCCGGTGATTTATTCGTCCATCGCAACATCGCGAACCTCTTTTCACCGCACGATGACAACACCATGAGCGTTCTCGAATACGCGGTGAAGGTCCTGAAAGTGGATGACGTAATCGTGTGCGGGCACTACGGCTGCGGCGGCGTGCGAGCGTCCTTGCTGCCGCTGTCCGACGCCCTGCCCCACGTGAACCGCCGCATTGCGCCGCTGTGTGCGCTCGCTCGTGAGCACAGCATTGAACTTGGCGCCATCGGCACGATGGATTCGCGCATCGACCGGCTGGCTGAACTGAGCGTGCTTGAACAAGTACGCGCGCTACGCAACACGCCCATCGTGCGAGACGCCAGGCACGCACCGCGCGTTCACGGCTGGATCTTCGGTCTGAGCAACGGCCGCACGAAGGTTCTTTCGTGCGGTGACCCGGTCGACGCCTGCATTGGGGACAAAGCCACCTCTTCGAATGGGGTGGCAGATCCCGCACCGCAGCCTGACACCGCCCAGCGCTTGAACAAAACTATCACCCACTAGCCGCTCGATCCTCCCCTTCAACCCTTCACCGTTCGATGCCTTCGCGGGCATCGCGTGGTTCAACTCGCGCCAAAAAAAACATGAACCTACGTGAAACGTTTTCAACTTTCCCGCGTGACCTGTTCGCGGGCACCGTCGTCTTTCTTGTCGCGATGCCGCTATGCCTTGGCATCGCCAACGCATCCGGCGTCGAACCATTTGCCGGCCTGCTGTCGGGCATTATCGGCGGCCTGGTCGTGGCGCTGCTCAGCGGCTCGCACCTTAGCGTGAGCGGACCTGGGGCGGGACTCGTCGTCATCGTCGTGGACGGCATCGCCAAGCTCGGCAGTTTTTCGACCTTCCTGATGGCCGTGATGCTCGCGGGCGTGATCCAGTTCGGTTTCGGCATGCTGAAAGCCGGGCGCTTCGCGGGATACGTGCCGTCATCGGTCATCAAGGGCATGCTCGCCGCGATCGGCTTGCTGCTGATCATCAAGCAGGCGCCGCTTGCCGCAGGTTTCGCCACCGGCAGCGCCCAGGTTGCCGCACACTCCCCGGGCATACTCGACACGCCGTTGGGCGCGATGTCGCTCACCGCTTGCGCCGTTGCCGTGCTCTCCATCGCGATATTGGCCGGTTGGGAAACGAAAGCGATGCGCCGCTTCACGCTGGTACGCCTGCTACCCGCACCGCTTGCGGTGGTCATGCTCGGCATTGCGATCACGCTGGTGCTCGACTTCGCAGCACCCGCCTTTGCGCCGCCGGCGGAGCATCGCGTGTTGTTGCCCTCGCTCGCGTCATTTGCCGCGTTGAACGCCGCGCTCGACTGGCCCAACTTCGAGCAACTCATCAATCCCGATGTCTGGCGCCTCGCGATGACGCTTGCCATCGTCGCAAGCCTGGAGACGTTGCTGAGCCTTGAAGCCGTCGAGCAGATCGACCCGAAGAAGCGCACCGCGCATCCGGATCGGGAACTCAAGGCGCAGGGTATCGGCAACATGATGGCAGGTGCGATCGGTGCGTTGCCGATCGCTTCGGTCATCGTGCGTAGTTCCGCCAACGTCCACGCGGGCGCGCAGAGCCGCTTGTCCGCCGTCGTACACGGATTCTTGCTGCTGGCAAGTGTGTTCGCGCTGACGGCCGTGATCAACCTGATTCCATTGGCGTGTCTCGCCGCGATCCTGATCTTCACCGGACTGAAGCTGGCGAAACCTTCGTTATTCGTGGCGGTTGCGAAGCAGGGACTCGAACGCTTTGCGCCGTTCATCGTGACGATCGCGGGCGTGCTCGCGACGGATCTGCTAATTGGCATTTTGCTTGGGATTGCTTGCAGTATGGGGCTCGCGATTCACGCGAACCTGCAGCGGCCTATCACCATCGCGCAGCATGACGATCACTTCCTGCTGTCGTTTCGCAAGGACGTGTCGTTTCTTGGCAAGGTGTCGCTCACGCATCACCTGCGGCAGATTCCGGACAACGCGTTGGTCATCGTGGATGCAAGCCGCGCCGACTTCGTCGATCCCGATGTGCGCGAGCTAATCGATAAATTCGTCGCCGACGCCCCCGAGCGCGGCATTCACGTGGAATGCCAGCAGCTTGAACGCACGGCGCGAGAACGACCGGGTTTGCAGCGGCGTCTGGCGTTCTTCAAACGGCCGCCCTTCAAATGAAGGTCATTGAGTAGGGGACGGGGATATCCCCGTAGCCCTCTCAAATGCAAGGTTGCAAGGCCGTCGCTGTAGCGCAATCCTGATCGGCAAAACCTGACACACGTGATCAATGTATTTAATTTCAGGAAAGCTTTCGAAACGCTTGGAACTTATCTACAATGATCTTACCTAATCTACCAAAGCAGCTGATCAACATGTGGAGATACTCAAGAAACATCTGATTGGTCAAATCGCATAGGACAACCTATGGAATAAATGGGTCGTCGCGAACTTGACTCAAAACGCCGGTTGCACGTCAGCTCAGAAGGACGGGGCATTTCCAACCCGGCGGTTGCCAAGGAAGGCGTGCATTTCCATCGCCCAAGGCAGCCAGTGCGGCAGGACAACCAGTCTTCCCCAACTAATCATTTTAGTTTGTAGTACGTACCTTGTTTTTCACTCCGCCATTTCGGCGGTCAACTGTAGCGTTCCTCTCTGGAGATAATCATGAAAAATCTGATCAGCAAGATTGCACAGGATAACGTATGGAACAAATGGGTTAGTGCGAACTCGGCTGAAAATGCCGGTTGCGTCTCGGCTCAGAAAGAGGGGTGTATTTCCAGCCCTGCGCTTGCCAAGGAAGGTTGCGTCTCGATTGCTCAAGGCAAGCAGCTTCCGAAGGCTGGCTGCGTCAGCTGACTCACCGTCCTGGCAGGCAGTAGATAGCTTGCTTTGCGCTCCGCCCGCTTCAGCGGGCGGCTATTGTTCGCCGCGTTACGGGCATGTTCTCATCTTTAACGTCCATGAAAAATCAGCCCTCTGCCGAGATGATCGCGTATGTTAGAAACATTCCCCTATACCGGCCATCAATCGCACAAAATTTCTTTCCTATACTCGAAAAACCCGCCATCGCGCACGGTTTTCCCGACAACTGGATGACCCCAACGCTTGCACAGGCGCTCGAGACCGGCGCCGCCGAATGCGTGCTTTCGACCGGTACCCATCATGCGCGGATGCAGATCATCCGGCCGCCATACTTCCTGCTGCACTCGTATTACCGGCTGTGGAGCGAGCATCCCGATATCGGCTTTACATGGCAGAAACATTGCCAGCGTGTATCCCTCACGACCGTCCTCGCCACGGAACACGTCGCCCGGGTCAACGCGCGGAAATTCGGGCTATCGGCATCCGACACGGCCAGCCCCGCCGCCCGCCGTCTCGACGAACGCACGCTTTACCTGAATCGGAAGCTGGACCCCGCATGCTGGAATCGCGCTGACATCGAGCAGATGCTGAGTGATCTGGAAACAGTCTGGCGAGCTCACCCGGACAGGCTCTACCATCTCGACTGCTCCAGTTATCACCTGGTGCATTTTCTGCTTAAGCTCGACGAGTTCGGACAGACGCATCGGTTCCGTCAACCGGCCAGTGTCGTGCACGCCTACGAATACACACCTGCTAACGTGCGCCGCTTCCTGATCGATTACCTCGGCTGCCCTGTCGTCGATCTCTTCGGCAGTACTGAGCTTGGTTATCTTTACTACAGCGACCGGGACGGCAAGTACTTGCCTTACCTCGACAAGATGAGTCTTGAGCTACAGCCGTTCGCGCCGGGCAGCCGTATCTATAGCCTGATCGTGTCCAGTGTGCGTAATCCGTACATGCCGTTGATCCGCTACCGTTCGGGCGACTGCGTGCAAACGGCGGACGGCTCCGATGATCCGGCGAGCATTGTCCGTTTCTGCGGTCGTGAGAAGGAAATGCTGAGTACATCGCGAGGCATTTTTTCCCAAGCCGATGTCGACGATCTGATCTGCGCTACATCGCCCAACGTATTTATTTATCAGTTGTGCGTTGAACCGTCCGGCGATCGACTTTGCTATACGACATTTGACGGTGAACCGCTCGGGGATTGCACGGTCGCGAATCTGTCGAACGCGCTGCGCGCGTCAACAGGCCTGGATTGTGCAATTGAACATCAGGCCCACCTTCCCGTCGGCCGGTCAGGAAAGTACGCGTGGCTCGTCATGCAGCCGGCTTCCACTGACCCCATCTGACACAGAGGGGCTCGTCCTCAGGGCGTGTCGGGGTTCGACGTGCCTGGACTCAACCAACTCAATTCAAATCCTATGCTTCCCACCCTATCGCCTGTCCGCGCCGTGGACGTCAGCACCTTGCTGCCGACTGCGCTTTACGACGAAGTCGTGACCTATTTCACGCGTCGCACCGGCGCGCCCCGAGTACGCGTCGAACATCAGGTTGTCGAGTGTCTGCGCTATCTGTACCTGATATCCCGCTACCCGAAGCAGTTGGGCGGCCTGTTCCTTCCTGTCGAACAGGAAATCGACGAAATCTGGCACTACCTGATCCTGCAGACGCGGCCATATCGCGAGCTCTGCGAGCAGGGTCTGCCCGGCGGCTTCTTCATCGAGCATCGCAGCCTTGCTTTCTCGTCATATCACCAGGAACCCAGCCGGACACAGCTGATCGAGGAAGCACTGCGCTGGTTGCCGCTCTATCAAGGCACGTTCGGCCCGTTCGACGAAAATGCGCTTCCTCACTGGACCATGGTCCGCTTCCTGCACGAGCAGTTAGGCCTGTCCCTTTCCGACATCGCGTCGCTCGCCGCCGAAGCACAGGGATGAGATGACGCCACCGTTACGGCCCGGTGCACGCAAGACGCGCCGACTTCGTTCGCAGCGCAGCCTCGAATGGGCGCTAGGCGCCATTCTCGCTTGCCAGTTAATGGTCGTCCTCGACGGGACCGTGATCTATACCGCGCTACCGCACATTCGCATGGAGCTAGGCCTGTCGCGGGCGAGCCTGTCCTGGGTTCAGAATGCCTACATGCTGACGTTTGGCGGGTTACTGCTGCTAGGCGCCCGCACGGGTGACCTGATCGGGCACCGGCGCGTCTTCATCGTGGCGAATGGGGTGTTCACCGTTGCGTCGCTCGCAGGCGGTTTTGCCCAGTCCGCCGGCTGGTTGCTGGCCGCGCGCGCAGTACAAGGCGCCGCCGGAGCGTTTGCCGCGCCGGCGGGACTCGCGTTGTTGATGCTCGCTTTTCCGCAGGGGGCGCCGCGCGCACGGGCGATCCGTTTCTATACCGCCGTTTCGGGTATTGGCAGCGCGGTCGGACTCGTACTTGGCGGCATCCTGACCGAGCTTGTCTCGTGGCGATGGGTGCTGTTCGTCAACCTGCCGATCTGTATCGTACTGCTGATCGTCGGAGTGCGTGATCTGCCGCGCTCAAAGCCTGCTGGCGGACGTCTCGACATTGCGGGTGGAGTGACCATCACGCTCGCCATGAGCCTCATGGTGTACGGTTTCATCCACGCAAGCTCGGCGAATCCCGGCCCCGTGATTGCTGCAACCCTCGCGGCCAGCGCAGCGTTGCTCTGCGCATTCGTTTTTATCGAAAAGCGTGCGGCGCAACCGATCACGCCGCTTGCACTCTTCAGTTCTGCGTCGCGCTCGGGCGCCTACGCCGCCAGGATGCTGCTCATTGGCGGCATGCTCGGTACCTTCTTCTTTCTGACTCAATATGTTCAGGAAGTGGCGGGACTCGGCCCGCTCCGGGCGGGGCTTTCGTTCGTGCCGCTTTCGTTGGCGCAATTCCTGATGGTCATCTACGGCGGGCCGTGGCTGACGCCGCGCCTGGGCAGCCTGCGCCTGCTCGTATGCGGAATTGCCCTCGCCCTTGCCGGTATGCTGTGCTTAAGCGGAGCCGGGATCGATACGGCCTCCATGCAAGGCTTGTTCTTCTCTCTTGTCGTTCTTGGACTGGGAACCGGCGCCGCCCTGGTTCCACTCGCAACCGCCGGTCTGGCAGGCGTCGCGCCGCGCGATGCCGGCGCGGCCGCCGGCATGATGACTGTCACCCATTACATCGGCGGGGCGCTTGGGACGGCCTTGCTGGTGGTTATCGTCAATCTCGCTTGCCATCCGCCTGATGTGTCCGGTGCAAGCGGGATATCAGGGCGCGAAACCCGGGCCGCCCTGGCCGATGCCTTGACCGTGTCTGCGATCGGCTCGGCGGCATTCTTCGCGTTGGCATTGCTCATCGTACTGACCACGATGCGTCGTCAATCAATCTGAGAGCCGGAACGCGCCGCGTCCCATCAAGCGGCGCGGGCAAGATAACGCTTCACCTCAGCGCCGATCCATTCCGTGAAATGCGCCTGCTTCGCGCTCAACCCTTCACGCTGCTGCCAGACCAGCCAGTACGGATACGGGTATGGCACGTGTATATCGGTAATCTGGACGAGGCCGCCGCGAGCAATGGCGTCTGCAACGAGCGTGCGCCGTTCGAGCGCGATACCCTGGCCCAGCAGCACCGCGCCCAATACGATGTTCGAATCGTTCGCGAAGAGTCCGCTCAGGTTGTCGGGTTCGCGCACATTGGCCGCGTGGCACCACTCGGTCCAGGGTGCATCGGTGCTTCTGATCAATGGGCACGCCAGGATTTCTTCAGCGCAGCGAGGAAGCCGGCCTCCATTGAAATGAGGCGCCGCGACGACCAGCAGTTCGTCGCTGAACAACTCTTTCTGGGCGAGACCGGGCCAGTGTCCTTGTCCCATTCGAATGCTGATATCGGCAAGACCCTGCCGCATGTCCTGGATCTCAAGGCTCGTCTGCAAGCGCACCCGGTAGTACGGATGATGCTCGCGGAAACTCGATAAGCGGGGCAGCAGCCAATGCAGCGCAAACGATGGCAGCGTTGCAATAACCAGTTCGCTTTCTTGAGGACGGGCCTGGGCCAGAAGCGTCGCGTTCGCAATATCGCGAAGCGCCGACCGTATTTCGAGCGCATAGAGTCGTCCCTCTTCCGTGAGCCGCAATCCTCTCGCTTCACGCACGAAGAGCGCAATGCCCATGCTGTCTTCGAGAATCCTGATCTGCTGACTGACCGCCGAGTGCGTCACGTGAAGTTCGCGCGCAGCGAGCGTGACGCCGCCGAGCCTGGCAGCCGCTTCGAAACATCGGAGCGCGGTAAGAGGCGGGATATTTTTCATGTAAGATTTTCTTACGAAAGACGTTTGTTTATGTCGCTTTTCACGCGTTGGTTAAATGGATAACCTGATGGAAATTACGGGCTTATGTCCCTTGCGCAAGCGCAGCCGACAGTGCGCATGAAGACCGCTACATGATAGATATTCTAACGGGAAGTGTATGCAACTGATCGGAATGCTGGACTCGCCCTATGTGCGCCGGGTGGCTATTTGCCTCAAGCTGCTAGCGCTTGATTTCGAGCATCGCCCGGTTTCCGTGTTCAGCGGCTTCGAGGAATTCCGCAAGCTCAACCCGGTCGTGAAGGCGCCGACCTTGATCCTCGACGACGGTCAAAGCCTGATGGATTCAACACTGATCCTCGACTACGTGACGGCCGTTGCCGGGTCAGCCGTCACTTCGACACCAAACCACGCAGGCGATCGGTTACGCGCGACCAGACTCACCGGCCTCGCGTTGGCCGCGTGTGACAAGACAGTTCAGATTGTTTATGAACGCAACTTGCGGCCAGTCGAAAAACAGCACGAACCGTGGATCGATCGGGTCAGTGCACAGGTGCTCGCGGCGTATGCGGAGCTTGAAGGTGAACTAGCGCTGGCTAGCTTACCCATAGACGCAAGTGGGCTTGGGCAGGCGGGCGTGACCGTCGCAGTCGCCTGGAGATTCACCCAGATGATGGTGCCGAAGATTGTGATCGCGGCGGAGTATCCGAACCTGCAAGCGTTCTCCGCTTTCGCCGAGCAGCAACCGGCTTTTGAGAGCACGCCGCCGGAATGAAGAGAAGCGCTTGGCGCCAGGCGTACCGCTTGCAGTGCGCCCGGCGCGTACGAACAACGCTCCCTTAATCAGCGCCCAAGTCAGACTCGGCGTCCATCGCCAGCACGGTCACCCCAACATCGATCCGATGTGACCCGCCGCCGAGAATCATCCCGCGCAGCAGCGACACGTCGCTATAGTCCCGCCCCGTGGCAAGCGTCACATGTTCGAGATCGGCGAGCACATCGTTCGTCGGATCAAGATCGATCCACCCGCTGCCCGGGCAAAACACCGACACCCACGCATGCGAGGCATCCGCGCCGATCAGCTTTTCCTGCCCCGGCGCCGGATCATTGCGCAAATATCCGCTCACATACCGTGCCGGCAATCCGAGCGAGCGCATGCATCCGATCATCACCTGCGCAAAATCCTGGCAGACGCCACGGCGCATTTCGAACGCGCGATGCGCCGGCGTGTCGTAGGAAGTCGCCAAAGGCTTGTACTTGAAGTCGGCGTGAATCCGGTGCATCAGGTCGATCGCCCCCTGCGCGAGCGGCATGCCCGCAGGAAAGCTCTCCATTGCATAGTCCCGCAGATCCTGCCCGAGACTGACGTTGGGCGACGCAAAGCAAAACTCCGTCTCCGGGCGAAACGGCGCGTGGGCGCTAAAACGCATGCCCTTCGCGACCTCGTCCCACGCCGGCGTGGTCGCCGGATCGAGCGAGGCCCATCGCGGCGTCAGTTCCACGGTCGTTTCGCTGACCATCTGCAATGAGCGGTGCGGAGACTCGAGCGAAAAATACAGCACGTCGTTACCGAAGGTATCGACGCGACTGTTGATGTACGGCGGCTTCGGCTCAATGCTTTCGGTGTGCGAGATCACCCGCTGCCACGCGCAGCTCTGCGGCCGGATGGTCGCGAGATGCTGAGCCGTTTCCACATAGGTTGAATAGCGGTAGGTCGTCCGGTGCGATACCCACAACGTGGTTTTCGGAATTTTCACGACGACACCTGCAATGCCTGCGTATTGGCGTGGCTGAAGTAACGCGCGCTGATTTCATGCGCAGCGGCGCTCACGTGATCGCCGAGCGCCTCGCACGCCTGGATGAGTTCGCCATAGTTGCCGTCCTCGTCAGTGGTGCACAGTTGCTCGAGTCCTCGCAGCGACTTGAGCAAAAGCGTGGCGTCGCTGAACGCGCCGTAGTTCGTGTTGCCGGCCGCAATCGAAATCTCGTTGAGCTTGGTGCACAAGCGCTTGTACACGCCATACAGGCCGCGCGGATTGGTCGGCTCGACCACCAGCAGGTCGATCAGCGCCGGAACCTCGAAACGTCCGGGATAAAGCGATCGATACGTGAGCGTGCTGTCGAACAATTGCAGCAGCAAATCGAAACCGGCCGGCGTCGTCATCTGGCCATGCTCGGCGGCCACGCGCAGGAAGGTGGTCATCGTCCATACGCGTTCGATGTGCCGTCCCGCAAACACCAGCTTCCACGCTTCGTCGCGCGTCATGCGGTCGCCTTGCGCGCCGCTGATTGCGAGCAGTTGCGTCGACAGCGTTTCAAGCGTTCGCGTGAGCTTCACGCGGTCATAGCGCTCCACGCCCGGTCCGGGCTTGAAGTGCTGGATGGCGTCGCGGAAATCATTTCGCGCGGCCAGGATCGTGCGCCAGTGATCGGTCGAAAGACGTCCGCGGATCTCGCTGCTCGCGCGCACCTGGCTCGCCAGGTTCTGGCCTATGCTCGCCGCGGCGCCGTTCTCGCCAATGTTGGCGACCAGCAAGCGTTCGAGCCCGCGCGCCGTATGCCCCTGGATCGGCGTGCCCGGCGGCAGGAGGCCACTCTGCCACGCAAGGTCCACCATGGTCTCCAGCATGCCCTCTGAGTCGTTGCTGTCGATCGACGAGAGGATCACGCGCAGCAGCCGCACGTTGTTCTCGGCGCGTTCTCCGTATCGTCCGGCCCAGAAGAGGTTTTCGGCAGCCCGGCTAGATACCGTCCGATGCTTGCGCGCAAGGTCAGCCGGTTTGATCGGCGTGGGGAGCAGCGAGAAGCTTGAACCCGGCTTACTCGACAGCACCCAGGTGTCGACGCTGCTGCTGCCGTATTGCATCGATACCGACGGCTGGCGCTCGGCCCCAAGCCGCGTGAATCCGCCCGGCATGACGGACCAGCCGCCATCGATGTTCGCGATCGCAAAAACACGCAGCACCGACGGCCGTCCGGTCAACGTGTTGTCTTCATAACGCGGCGCATGCGAACTCGGAAACAGGTTCTGGATCGTGAACGCATCCGGCATGGCGTCGATGCGCGTGCGCCAGCCGGCTAGCGGCTGCAGGCCGTCGCCGAAACCGCGCGGGCCGCCGCCGTTGAGCGGCAAGCCCGGCCAGGTGGGAATCACGAACGCCTTGTCCAGACGCGCCAGCACTGCTTCGCGTGCCGCTTCCTCACCGCACCACCAGGTGGGCACGCTGGCGAGCGCCAGCGGCTCGTTTAGCAGCGCCCGCGAGATGGCCGGCAGGAAACCATGCAGCGCCGGCGATTCGACAAATCCCGAGCCCGGTACGTTGGACACCATCACGTTGCCGGCCCGCATCACCTGCAACAGGCCCGGCACACCGATGGTCGAATCGGCGCGCAATTCGACCGGATCGCAGAATGCATCGTCCAGGCGGCGCATCAATACGTGAACCCGTTCCAGTCCTGCGAATGTCTTCAGGAACAGCATGTCGTCGCGCACGGTCAGGTCCTTGCCTTCGACCAGCGTGACGCCAAGGTAGCGAGCCAGGAACGCATGCTCGAAGAAAGTTTCGCTGAAAGGCCCGGGCGTGAGCAGCGCGATGTGCGGCGATCCTTCTCCCGACATCAGCGCCCGGCCGCCCTGGACCAGTGCCGCGATCAGTTGCGAGTAGAACGGAGCAAGCCGCTGGACCTTCATGGAACGGAACGGCTCGGCGAATACGTCGGAGACGATCAGCCGGTTTTCCAGCGCGTAACCGAGGCCGGAAGGCGCTTCCGTCCGGTGGGCCATCACGGTCCACGCGCCGTTGGGGGCACGCGTCAGGTCCACGGCAACAAGCTGCAGATACTGCGAGCCGGGCGGCACGAAACCCTTCACCGAGCGCAGGTACCCCGGATGTCCAAACACCAGCGCGGGCGGCAAGAGGCCGTCGTGCAACAGTGTTTGCGGCCCGTAGATATCGGCGACTACGGCATTGAGCAGCTTCGCGCGCTGCGTCACCGCGCGCTCGATCACCGACCACTCGTTTTCATCGATAAGAAACGGCAGCAGGTCCAGCGACCACGGACGAGGTTCGCCCCCGTCCGCGTAGACGTTGTAGCTGATGTCGTTGTCGCGCACCTGCTGCGCAATGGTCGCGGCCGCCCGGTCGAGGCCGGCTATGCCGTCGTCGCCGAGGAGATCGAAGAATTGCTGCCAGCAAGCGCGCAACTGGCCCGACGCGTCGCGCAGTTCGTCCCAGTGACCCTCCCGGGCCGGGACCGCGCGAAGGTGTGACGACACACTCGCGCGGTTCGTGATTGCTTCAAACGGAAGCGTGGATTGGAAGGCCAAATTGAGCAGTTTTAGTTGTTAAGGCTACCGTCGGCGCAAATCGAGTGTGAAAGGGAATTCCAGGCTGCGCTTCGGTTCCTCCACGACCATGCGTCCAGGCGTATGGCCGATCCTGAAGAAGCGTGCGCGCCGCCGGCTTTCCGCCTCGTATGCGTTGACCGGATAGGTCACATAGTTGCGGCCACCCGGATGGGCTACATGATACCGGCATCCACCTATGGAACGGTTGCTCCAAGTGTCAACTATGTCAAAGGTGAGCGGCGCATCCACACCAATTGACGGATGCAGCGCAGTCGGCTGGGACCATGCCCGAAAGCGCACGCCGGCCACATGTTCGCTGACCCGGCCGGTCGGTTGCAGCGGCAGCGGCACGCCGTTGACCGTCACCACGTGGCGGTTGTCGTTGAGCCCGAGCACCCGCACTTCGAGCCGTTCCACCGATGAATCCACATAGCGCACCGTCCCGCCCGGCGACCCCTGCTCGCCCATGACGTGCCACGGCTCCAGCGCGCTGCGCACGGTCAGTTCGATGCCATTCGTCTGGACCGCGCCCACCAGCGGGAAACGGAATTCGAAATGCGGCGCGAACCACGCGGCATCGAATGCATAACCGGCTTCGTTGAGGTCCGCGATGACATCGTGGAAATCCATTTCGATGAACGTGCTGAGCATGAAACGGTCATGCAGTTCCGTGTCCCAGCGCGTGAGACGCGTGGTATACGGCTTGTCCCAGAACCGCGCGACGAGCGAGCGCAACAGCAACTGCTGGACGAGGCTCATGCGCGCATGCGGCGGCATTTCAAAGCCCCGCAGTTCGAGCAGGCCGAGGCGGCCGGTCGGGCCATCGGGGGAATACAGCTTGTCGATGCAGAACTCCGCACGGTGCGTGTTGCCGGTCACATCGATCAACAAATTGCGCAACGTCCGGTCGATCAGCCACGGCGGCAGCAATGCGCTATCGCGTCCGCCCAGGCGTTCGAGCTGATGCTCGATCTCCTTGAACGCGATCTCGAGTTCGTAAAGCTGGTCGTTGCGTGCTTCGTCAACACGCGGCGCCTGGCTCGTCGGCCCGAGGAACAATCCCGAGAACAGGTACGACATCGACGGATGGTTGATGAAGTACGCGATCAGGCTTGCAAGCAGGTCGGGACGCCGCAGGAACGGGCTGTCGGCAGGCGTCGCGCCGCCCAGCACGAAGTGATTGCCGCCGCCCGTGCCGGTGTGACGCCCGTCGGTCATGAACTTCTCGGTGCTGAGGTAGCTTTCATGCGCCGATTGATACAAGAACTCGGTGTGATCGACGAGTTGATCCCAGCTGGACGCCGGATGAATGTTCACCTCGATCACGCCCGGGTCAGGTGTGACTTGCAGCATCTTGAGACGGGCGTCGCGTGGCGGCGGATAGCCTTCTATCACCACTTTCATGCGCAGATCGGCTGCCGTTGCCTCAATGGCCGCAAGCAGGTCGAGGTAGTCATCGAGTTCGGTCAGCGGCGGCATGAACACATGCAGCAGGCTCTTGCCGCTTCCGAATGATTTCTCTTCGACATCCGGTCCCGCCGCGCGTGCCGGATCTCGCGCTTCAACACACAGCGCCGTACGCCGGATCCACGAAGCGGACTCGCCGCGCGACGGCTCGCGGGTTGAGGTTGCAGGCGCGCGCCCGGTGCCGGTACCGGCGCCTAAGCCCGTGCCCGTGCCTGCTCCCGCACCTTCGCCCGCTCTTCCTTCTATACCCGCCCCAGGAACCGCTTCCCCGCGATATTGCATGCGCAATTCCATCGCCTGGCGCAAGGGTGCTGGCGGCCCGAACGGATCGTGCGGATGTTGATACGGAAAGTCCCCCTCGCTCACCCACGGCAGCGATTCAAGCGGCAGCCGATACCCCATCGGCGAGTCGCCAGGGATCAGGTACATGCGACCATCGCGGAAAAACCAAGGGCCGCTGACCCATGTCGGCGCTTGCATCGGAATATCACGTTCACGCGCGATAGGCAGCACATAGCCCGTCACCTGCGACAAGCCTGCGTCGAACACACGGCGCAAGCGCATGCGCTCCATTTCGTCGTCGAGTTCGGATTCGAACGGGTCCACGTTCACCGGCAGGCGACGTTCACGCCACAGGTAGTAGAACGTGTCTTCGTAACCGGGCTGGATATACGACGCATCCAGCGAGACCTTGGCCGCCAGATGTTCGATAAACCGCCGTGCGTCTTCAGCCGTGTACTGGCCGGGATCGCGTTCATCGGCGAAGAGCTTCGGGTCTTCCCAGATCGGCTCGCCATCCGCGCGCCAGAACAGCGACATGGCCCAGCGCGGCAACTGCTCGCCCGGATACCACTTGCCCTGCCCGAGATGCAGGAAACCGCCCACGCCATAACGCGCACGCAATTTGTCCATCAGCGAGACGGCATAACCGCGCTTCGTGGGCCCCAGTGCGTCGGTGTTCCATTCGGCGGCATCGCGATCGCTCACGGCGACGAACGTGGGCTCGCCGCCCATCGTCAGGCGCACGTCCATGTCGGTCAGTTGCTGGTCGACTTGCGCGCCCATCTTCTGCACCGCGCTCCACACTTCTTCCGTGTACGGCTTCGTCACGCGCGGCGTTTCGAGTACGCGCTGCACCTGCATGATGTGCTCGAACTCGACTTCGCTTTCATCGACCGCGCCGGAGATCGGCGCGGCGCTCCCCGGCTCAGGCGTGCAGGCAACGGGGATATGCCCTTCGCCCGCCAGCAGCCCGGAGGTCGGGTCGAGTCCGATCCAGCCCGCGCCAGGCAGGAAGACTTCGCACCACGCGTGCAGGTCGGTGAAGTCGACTTCGGTGCCGCTCGGGCCATCGAGGGACTTCTGGTCGGGGGTGAGCTGGATCAGGTAACCCGACACGAAACGCGCGGCCAGCCCGAGCTGCCGCAAGGTTTCAACGAGCAGCCAGCCCGTGTCGCGACATGATCCCAACGCTTTTTCGAGCGTCTCTTCCGGCGTCTGCACGCCGGGTTCCATGCGGATCACGTAGCCAATATCGTGCTGCAGCCGCTGGTTCAGCTCGACCAGGAAATCGGCCGTTACCTTGGGCGTCTTGTCGATGCTCTCGACAAACTTCGCCAGCAACGGCGTAGGCTCGCGCTTGATCAGATACGGCGCCAACTCGACCGCGAGTTCCGGTTCGTACGCGAACGGGAATTTCTCGGCGTAGGGCTCGAGGAAGAAGTCGAACGGGTTGTACACCGCCATTTCGGCGACCAGATCGACCGTGATCTTGAATTCGCGCGTTTTCTCCTGGAAGACGAGCCGCGCCTGGTAGTTGGCGAACGCGTCCTGCTGCCAGTTGATGAAGTGTTCAGCTGGCTCGACCCGCATCGAATAGGAAACGATCGGGGTACGGCAATGCGGCGCAGGCCGCAGGCGCACGACCTGCGGTGAAAGGCCGACGAGGCGGTCATAACGGTAGTGCGTGACATGGTTCAACGCGACACGGATTGACACACCTGACTCCTGGACGAATTTTGGCAATCTTCAAAAGCAAACTCCATGCCGTTTGGTCGAATGCACCATCGGGCAAGGCTCCCGGCGGCTTGCATGCACGAAATACTGCGTACAAGCCGTTTCAAGTGTCCGTCGATGCACCAAACTGGCGCGTAAAACGCCCCTTGCATCGGGACCGGACCGTTCCTGCAGCGGCACGTGGCTTGCTTGATAGTCACCAATAGTCACCATCAAGCCACCACGCCCCGCGTTCCAGCCTATCTCTTTTATATGAAAACATTTCATTGCGGCCGTTGCCAGCATCACGTTTTTTTCGAGAACGTCAAATGCGAATCCTGCGCGGCGTTGCTGGGCTTCGTGCCTGAATTGTCCGAAGTTTGCGCGTTCGAACCCGCCGGCGACACCCTGTGGAAAGCCCTGAATCCATCGGCGAACGGTGCGTTGTTCCGGCAGTGCAACAACTACGCGCTCGAGAATGTCTGCAACTGGATGATCCCGGCCGATTCGCCGGACGTATTGTGCCCGGCGTGCAGCCTGACGCAGACCATCCCCAATCTCACGCAGCCCAATAACCGCGTCTACTGGTACAAGCTGGAGACGGCCAAGCGGCGCTTGCTGTTCGCGCTCTCGGCACTCGGGCTGAACACGGACTCCCGGCGGACCAATCCGGAAACCGGTTTGCAGTTCGAGTTTCTCGAGGACGGCGACATGGGCGCCAAGGTCCTGACGGGTCACGACGACGGCCTCATCACGATGAACATAGCCGAAGCCGACGACGCGCTGCGTGAACGCATGCGCGCGGATATGCACGAGCCGTACCGGACCCTCCTCGGGCATTTCCGGCATGAGATAGGTCACTACTATTTCGACCGGCTCGTGGCGAATACGAGCTGGGAAGAGCCGTTTCGGGAGATGTTCGGCGATGAGCGCGCCGACTACGCGCAATCACTGCAGGCGCATTACGACAATGGTCCGCCGGCCGACTGGGAGCAATCCTATGTGAGCGCATATGCCACCACGCATCCCTGGGAGGACTGGGCGGAGACATGGGCGCATTACCTGCATATTGTCGATACGGTGGACACTGCCGCTGCCTGCGGATTCAAGCTCGACCCGAAGTCCGACAACGAGCCGTCGCTCACCGAGATCGAGCCGATCGAGAACACCAGCTTCGATAAACTCATGAAGCAATGGTTTCCCCTGATGTACGCCTTGAATAGCTTGAATCGAAGCCTGGGACTCGCCGATGCGTACCCGTTCACGCTCTCGCCGAAGGTCGTCGCCAAGCTGCGTTTCGTGCATAAGGTGATTGCGAACGCGGGTGCGCAGCAGCAAGCGAAGGTTGACGCTCCGCCAAGTCAGCCAGAAATCAAGCAGGACCAGCCGGCGGCATCGACCGGTTGATCAGGCATTAATCAGGAATCCGATGGTTTTAACTCCGGCTTGACCATCGTCCCTGATGAAGCAAGCGAGGTCGTTGCCCGAATCTTCGCGGCCACGCCTCGATTCATTTAAGCGCGCCAACCTAAAAAGGTCAGTCCGATGAAGCTCCGCGTTGGTTACGAACTGGTCTATGAATGCGTGCAGCCGACGCCCATGCTGCTGATGCTGAACATGCACGCGTCGCGTGCGCAGAGCATCCTTGTCCCGGACATCCTGAGGGTCAACCCGGCGCTGCGCTACTCGCAGTATCACGACTCATTCGGCAATTTATGCAGCCGGCTGGTTGCGCCGCAAGGCTGGCTCACGCTGTCCACCGAGGGGCTGATCGACGTGCCGGCTTATATGGAATTGCAGGAACCAAACGGTTATCAGCATGCCGTTGAAGAACTGCCTGACGAGTGCATGCAGTTCCTGCTCGGCAGCCGCTACTGCGAGACCGACCTGCTATCCGAAGCCGCCTGGCAGATGTTCGGCCATACGCCGCTCGGACGCGCCCGGGTGCAGGCCATTTGCGACTATGTTCATCGGCACATACGCTTTGACTACAACTGCGCGCGGCCGACCAAGACTGCGTTTGAAGCGTATCGGGAAGGCGTGGGCGTGTGCCGGGACTTCGCGCATCTGGCCGTCGCGTTATGCCGCGCGATGAACATTCCGGCGCGTTACTGCACGGGGTATATCAGCGACGTCGGTTTGCCGCCGCCCTACGCACCCATGGATTTCTGCGCCTGGATCGAGGTGTATCTGGGCAACACGTGGCAGACATTCGATCCGCGCAACAACGGGCCGCGCATCGGACGCGTATTGATGGGTCGAGGCCGCGACGCCGCCGATGTCGCGTTGAGCAACACCTTCGGCGCCACCACGCTGGTGAGGTTCAGCGTGGTCTGCGAGCCTCAGTAATTCCCCGGCAGTTCGCACGACGTATTCAACAACCCGGCTCAGCAGAGCGCGGGCGGCGTGCGAGCCAGCCGATGATTCAGTGTCTGCGTTCGCTACGGGCGGCGAGGGAAAAAAACTACTTCGCAAACAGCGAAGCAATGTTCGCAAACGCCTTGATCTCAAGCGCATTGCCCGACGGGTCCAGGAAAAACATGGTCGCCTGTTCGCCGACTTCGCCCTTGAAGCGCACATGCGGTTCAATGATGAATTCCACGCCGGCCGCCGTGAGTTTGTCCGATGCCGCTTGCCACTGGTCCATCGGCAGCACCACGCCGAAGTGCCGGACCGGGACTGCATCGCCATCTACCTCGCTTGTCTTCCGATGACCAATTTCGTCCGGCGCGAGATGCGCCACGATCTGGTGGCCGTAGAAATTGAAGTCCACCCAATCGGCAGAACTCCGGCCTTCCGGGCAGCCGAGCAGGTCGCCATAAAACTCACGGGCGGCCGCGATGTCATGGACCGGAAAGGCGAGATGAAAAGGGGAAATGGCAGCAGTGGTGTCGCTCATGGCGGGCTCGGATATCGGTTGAATGGTACGGATTCGACGACGCGGACAAGGTCTGTCCGCGCCGCCGTCATGGTGCGCGAAAAATGAATGTCACGCCATGGGAAGACAGTTTAAGGGCAACGATAATAGTTGAATAACGATAGTTTTTTTAGCTCAGCATCAATAAAATCGATTGATTAAAACCTGCCAAAGCTTAACCAAAGCGATCGATAAAACATGATGCGAGAGCTGAAAACCTTTCTGGCGGTGGTGCGTTTCGGGACGTTCGCGAGTGCCGGGGCGCATATCGGACTGACGCAATCGGCCGTCAGCGCGCAGATCCAGCGGCTGGAGGAAGACCTGGGTTTCCCGCTATTCGACCGGACCGGGCGTTCAGCGACGCTCAACGCCGCCGGCAAGCAGACAGTCGATACGGCCGAAGAATTGTTGTCGGTTTATGCCCGCCTCGCCGCGCGTGGCGGCGCTGTGGAACAGTCCGGGCTGCTGCGGGTGGGGGCGATTGCTTCGGCGCAGGCGTCGTTTCTCGTCAATGCAATCGAACTGTTCCGGCAGACTTCGCCGGGGTGGCGAATCCGTGTGGTTCCCGGGGTGTCGCTCAACTTGCTCGCACAGGTGGATTCCGGCGAGGTCGATGTCGCGGTGATCATCAAACCCCCTTTCGCGTTGCCGGCCGAACTGCACTGGCGCACGCTGCTCACCGAAACCTTCGTGCTGCTGGTCCCGCGCGAGCTTGCGGACCGGCCATGGCGCGCGCTGCTCAAGTCGGAGCCCTTTATCCGATACGACCGGAGCTCCTTCGGGGGCCGCCTCGTCGACCGCTTTCTCAGACGGATTCGCGTGACGGTGCAGGATGTCGTCGAACTGGACGAATTGCAGGGGATCGTCGGGCTCGTGGCGCACGGGGTGGGCATTGCGCTGATTCCGCAGTCGTGCGCCCTGCACGTGCCGGAGACCGTGCGCGCGTTGTCTCTTGGTGACGAAACCTTCGCGCGTGAAATCGGCCTCGTCCAGCGGCAGACGCGAAACGAACAAACCGTCACCGTGCAATTCGCCGGGTCCGTTTGCGCCGTTCTGCTGCGATGAGGAACGCCGGGTCAGCGGGGTCCAAGGCGCATTGGAACAAGACGTACTCCCGCAGAAGCGCCACGATCTGCCTGCCGGCGGCGCTCCCGTACACGTCGCGCTAGGCCCAATGTCGATTCAGGAAAGTCGCTACCGTGTCCAGTGCGCGACGCGCGCTCGGCAGGTCCTTTGTTGCACCCTGGAAGACGTGGTGCAGCCCTTCGAAGATCTCGAGCCGCACCTCACCGCCCTTGTCCGCGGCCGCCTGCGCATAGCGTCGCGCGTCGTCGAGCAGGATCTCGTCGCCGCCTACCTGGATGAATAACGGTGGCAGGACCTCGGGCACGGCGTAGAGCGGCGACGCCCGGCCATCCATCGGATCGGCGCCAGCCAGGTAGGCCGCGGCCGGCCCGGCAAGCGTCTCCGGCTGGAAGATGGGATCGTGGATGTCGGGACTGGCGACCGAGGCGCCGGTCATCGCCAGGTCGAGCCAGGGCGAAAAGACCGCGACGGACGCGATGGAGGGCGAGCTCGCCGCCGCATCGCCCAACACGCTCAGCGACAGACCGCCACCCGCGGAGTCGCCGACCAGCGCGACCTGCGACACACCCTGGCTGCCTAACCAGCGGCGAACGGCGGCGGCGGCCTCGGGCGCGGCCGGGAACACATGCTCCGGCGCCAGTGGATAGTCGGCCACGAACGCCGCCACCCCGGCGCGGACCGCCAGCTGACTAGCCAAGCCTCGATAGGCCCTGGCCGAGCCCAGCATGTAGCCGCCGCCGTGCAGGAAGAGGATCGCCCGGTCGGCCGGGGCGCCGGCCGGCCGCACCCACCAGCCGCTGACGCCGTCCTGGTCGATGGCTTCCAGGGTGACGCCATCGGCGATCGGCGTCATCGAGATCATCGTGTCATAAGTCTCGCGCTGATTGCCGGTGGGGTTCGAGAACAGCGCATGGATCTCGGCGAGCACAGCTTGCTCAATCTGGCGCTCGTCGTCGGACAGAACGTGCCGGGTTTCAATAGAGGTCGTCGTGGTGGTAGTGGTCATGGAAATCCTCTGGGGTTTTTGGCCGGAACGCTCCGGCCGCGTCTGACGAGAGGATCATCCATTTCAATTCGGCGCGGAAGCCACCGCCCGGGAATACAATCCATTCCTGATCAGATGGATTGGGAATCTTCTATGGACCGCCTCGACGCAATGCACCTCTTCGTTCGAGTCGTCGAACGCGGCAGTTTTTCGGCGGTCGCCCGGGAAGCCGGGGTCGGCCAGTCGGCGGTCAGCAAACAGATCGCCGCCCTCGAAGCCCACCTGGGGGCGCAACTGCTGCGCCGCACCTCGCGGAGCATGACCCTCACCGACGCCGGCCAAATCTTCTATGAATCCGCCTTGCGGCTGGTCGACGAATTCAAAGCAGCGGAGTCGTTGGTTGGCCGCGGCCAGTCCGCGCCGTCCGGCCTGATCCGGGTGACCGTCGCCCCGGTGTTCGGGCGGCTCTACATCGTGCCGCGCCTTCCCGAGTTTTTCGCCCGCTATCCGGACATCTCCGTCGAGCTCACCGGCTCCGGGCGCAATATCAACCTGATCGAGGAAGGCGTCGACCTGGCGATCCGCAACGGTGAACTCGCCGACTCGAACATGATCGTGCGCCGCATCGCCATGGCGCCGTTCGCGACCGTCGCCACGCCGGCCTACCTCGCAGTTCGCGGCGAGCCTCGGACCCCCACTGACCTCGACGCGCACGCCTGCCTGATTTTCGCCCCGCTCCACGAGCCGCTGCCGTGGGAGTTCCAGGACGGGTCGAAGTCCGTTCTGCATCACCCACGTTCGAACTTCCGTACCGCCGACGCCGAGCAGATCCGCGCCGCGGTGCTCGCCGACCTTGGCCTGGCCCACGCCCCGGTCTGGGCGTTCGCACCCGAGATCGCCTCGGGCGCGCTGCGCGTCGTGCTGGCTGACTACGCGCCCGGCCCGCTGGCCATCAGCGCCGTCCACCCTGCCGGCCGCCGCCTGCCGACCAAGGTCCGGGTGTTCATCGACTTCCTGGTAGAGATCCTGGCGGGCAACCCGGCGCTGACGGGACAACAGGGCTGAGTCCACATTTAATGGCCTTGCGTTCCTGGCTCGCGGTTCAGCAAGGAACGCGCAATGCCGAGGCTCCTCACGTGCTGCTGTGCCGTGCGCACAAGCCACCTTGATTTATTGAACGACAGGTCATAATATCCACGCATGACAAAAACTTCTTCCCTGCAGCAGCCTGCCGACCGCTCCCAGGAGCGCGGACGGCCTCGTGAGTTCGATCTCGACGAAGTCGTCGATTCCGCCGCCCGGGTGTTCTGGGAAGGCGGTTATAACGCGACCTCGGTGGGCACCTTATGCGATGCAACCGGCCTGCTGCGCGGCAGCCTGTACGGCGCATTCGGAGACAAGCACGGTCTGTTGATCGTCGCGTTCGAACGGTATGCCGACGGCGCGGTTGCCCGGCTCAAAGAGCGTCTGCAAGCGGATCTGCCGCCGCGCGAATGCTTGCGTGAGGCGTTGCTTCACTACACCCGGTTGAGCGCCGACCTTGCCGGCCGCCATGGGTGTTTCATCACCAACGCGGCACTCGAACTGCTTCCGGCAGATGAAGTATTGCGGCCTTACATTGAAACGACACTCCAACGCATTGGCGCCCAACTGAGCGCGGCCGTGATTCGCGGCCAGCAAGCGGGAGAGTTCAATGCCGATCTCGACGAAAACGACGTTGGCACTTTCCTGCTATGCATCGTGCAAGGACTGCGGGTGCTGGGGAAGGTTGAGATCAGCGAAAAGAAGCTGGCCGGCATTGTCGATATGACCCTGCGCGCATTGCTCTAAAAATTTTTCCCTAATTTTTGAACGATAGGTCATGAATAAATTATTCGAGCCCCAAGCGACAAACCCTGCCCCGGTTCGCGGCGCATCTTTTGTCAGTCTGCGTCCTGGTTACATGACGGGTGTGTTGCTCTGCGTATGCGCGACAGTTTTGATGGGCATCATGTTTCCCGTCATGACAAGCGCACTCCGTCATGTCGATCCATTCACCTTCACGTCGCTGCGTTACCTGATCGCCGGCAGCGCGTTTATCGTCCTGTTGCGGGTGAAAGAAGGCCGAAGCGCCTTCCGGTTCAAAGGAGAACCTATAGCGCGTGCCTGGTTGCTGGGGTCAATTGGTTTTTGTGGATTCGGTTCTTTTGTTTTTCTCGGACAGCAACTGGCCGGACGCGACGGCGCGCTGACGGCATCGATCATGATGGCAACCCAGCCGATGATGGGTTTGATCGTCAATTCGATCGTGCGCCGCGTCCTGCCGCCGCTGTATTCGTTCCTGTTTATCCTGATGTCGTTTGCCGGAGTCGCACTGGTGGTGACAAAAGGCGATATTGCGGCGCTGCTGAGCGAGCCTCAGCACTACTCGGCGAACGCGTTGATTGTGGTGGGCGCGCTGTGCTGGGTGATCTACACGTTCAGTGCGTCGACCTTCAAGACCTGGTCCGCCCTCAAGTACACGACGATGACAACCGTGCTCGGCCTGAGCACGATCATCGGGCTGAACGTGCTGTTGTTCGCGCTTCACGTCGTGCCGGTACCCACCACGGCGATGCTGATCGACATCGTCCCTCACCTGCTTTACATGGGACCTGTAGCGGGTTTTATCGCCATTCTGTTCTGGAACATGGGGAACAAAATTCTTACGCCGCTCAATGGCGTGCTGTTCATGGACGTGCTGCCCGTGACAACATTCGTAGTGTCGGCGATAAGCGGATTGATCCCGACCCCCATGCAGATTGCAGGGGCTTGCATGACAGGCACGGCGCTGATTCTCAACAACCTTTACTTACGCCGCCGCACGCGGCGCGTTGCTGCAGCTTCGTAGAGCCGGGCCAATATCGAATGGCGCCGGCCCACGCCATCAAATAACCTGGAACGGCGCTCGCGGTACTGTATCTCCGTCGAGACTGGCTATCGCCCAGACCACTGCAAAATTCGTCGCGGCGTTATGCGACGCGAAACGGCCAAGGGTGCCGTGCGAGCGTTGATTTCCATGCTCGTCCCGGATGATCACGGATGAATCGAAGGCGCCTTGGGCGGGGGCAACCATGGGTCGTATTGTCGATCCTCGGTATTGCATTTCCATATTCGGCCCTCTCTCTTATCCACTAACGAAGGAGCTGACAATACCGTGACTTCGCCGATAGCGAATCCTCAATTCTGAGGATTTACGCCAGGCGGTAAGGTCTGGAAATCACCTTCCGGCAAAGACAATAATTAGAATGCATACGCGCACCGGGCCAGTGCGGTAAATGACCGTTGTTCTGCAAAAGAGGAATAGTGTCCAGTGCTTGCAATGGCCAGACCGAAATTAATTCAGTTGCCATGCAGGTCTTACATTTCCACAGGATTTCTGCTGAACCGGTTATTACGCTCGTCTTCGCATTCCGTGCACAAGCGGTCCCTCGGCTGGGCGCAGCATTTAGCGACAATTATTTTCCGCTGGGCGGGTAGCGATAAAAAACCCCTTCGCCCGCGTGCCGCCCTACTGCTGCCCGTTCGCCTGCACCGCGCGAATCAGTTTGGAGCGGCTTCCGACACCGAGCTTATGGAAAGAACGGTCGATGTGAGTCCGGACCGTCGTATAAGAAATGCCCAGCCGGAATGCGATTTCCTTGTCGAGCAAGCCTTCCACTACCAGCCCGACCACATCCCGCTCACGCGCCGTCAGGTTCTTCAGCACGTCCTCTGAAATCAGCCTGGCTTGCGGTCCGGACGGCTTTGACATGCCCGCTGCGGCGCGCGCTCGCGCGAGTGCCGCGGTAAAAGCCGGGCGAATGAATTCGGCCATGGCGAGGTCATGATCGGAGAAATCTTCCCTATGTTTACCGCGCCAGATGCGCAGATCGCCGATGTTCGAATCGCCGGCCCACGCATAGACGTTCATGCCCCAGTGCAAACCGTCACGACGCAAAAAATCGTTGAACAGTTCGGTGCGCATCAGTTCGCCTTGCGGAATCACGTTGCTTACTCGAACCGCCTCGCGGCAATTTTGCAGCCGAGGAGTCACGGTATCGCGGTACTGGTAGTACTTCTCGTACTCGGACAAGTTGTCTTCCGACATGTTGAACGAGACCCGGTTGACGAATTCCTTCTTCGTCTCGTCCCAGACATAAGACCCGAGATGGTCCGCGCGCAACAAGCTAAGCATGCGAACGCCCACTTCCTGCCGCATTAACTGCTCAGGAAGTGAATCGGCAAGTACGGCGAAGATATCGGAAACCAGGCGGGTTTCCCGGCTCGTCAAATACATTTCACGGACATGCTGGTGGGTCCCCGTCAATGGCTCGCGGACGTTTTCTCCACGCGCAAGCCTCCATGCTTTTAAAATGCCGTCCCGCAGACTACACGGACGATATTTCCGATTCAAGCCTGTTTTATTCGTGCAGTTAAATCGTTTGACGTCATTTTAACTGACGGGCCAATTTTTTGAACGCATCGTGAGGCAGCGGCGTAACAACAGGATCAGGCCGCCGGCACCCAATCCTGGCTTCCACCAACGCGGAAGTAAGGCAAGCCGCTGACGTTGAGACTCGCGTTCACGGGGCTGACCTGAAAATCGGCGCAAAAAAAGACCCGCACGAGGCGGGTCTTAGTCTCTCAGTTTCGTATGGCTGAACGCGCGAGCATTCTTTGGCACGTTCGCTTTTGCCATCGGAGTGCGGTGTTGACGTTAAGCCCCCCGGCTCTGCCTGACAAGTTAACCGATTGGCGTGCGCTACGCATCCTCAATTCTGGGGATGTGTAGTGAGAAGCAGCGGTCGAAACGGACGGATCGCAAGGACGCCAGACCCGCATTCGACTTGGGCGAGCCTATTGATCAGGCCTCTTCTTTCAACGACGCCATGTCGATCACGAACCGATATTTCACATCGCTTTTAACCATGCGTTCGTAGGCCTTGTCGATCTCGTCCATGCGGATCATCTCGATGTCCGATGTGATGCCATGCTTGCCGCAAAAATCGAGCATTTCCTGCGTTTCAGCAATGCCGCCGATCAGCGAACCGGCCAGTGCACGGCGCTTGAAAATCAGGTTGCCGACAGACGGCGACGGATGAGCATGCTCCGGCACGCCGACCAGAGTCATCGTTCCGTCGCGCTTGAGCAGCGCCGTGAACTGGTCGAGGTCATGCGAGGCCGCGACGGTGTTGAGGATGAAATCGAACGAGTTGACGTGTTTCGCCATCTGTTCCGGATCTTTCGAAATCACGACTTCATGCGCGCCAAGCCGCTTCGCATCTTCAATCTTGCCGGCCGACGTGGTGAACAGCACCACGTGCGCGCCGAACGCCGCCGCGAGCTTCACGCCCATATGACCGAGCCCGCCCAGCCCGACGATGCCGACCTTCTGTCCAGCCTGGACATTCCAGTGTCGCAGCGGCGAATACGTGGTGATCCCCGCGCACAACAACGGCGCCACGGCGGCGAGTTCAAGGTTCTCGGGAACCAGCAGCGTGAACGCTTCGTCCACGACGATCGACTTGGAGTAACCGCCGTAAGTCACGCCACCCGTGTGTTTATCGGGTGCATTGTAGGTGCCGACAAATCCGCTGCCTTCGCAATACTGTTCGAGGCCTTCCTGGCATGACGGGCAAGTCCTGCACGAATCCACCATGCAGCCGACACCCGCCAGCGCGCCAACCTTAAACTTCGTGACTTCAGAGCCGACCTCGGTCACCCGGCCGACAATTTCGTGTCCCGGGACGTTCGGGTACACCGTACCCGCCCATTCGCCGCGCGCGGTGTGCAGGTCCGAATGGCACACGCCGCAGTACAGGATTTCGATGCGGACATCGTGCGGACCCGTGTCCCGGCGATCGAAGGCGAAGGGAGCAAACGGCTTATCGGCGGAGTGCGCGGCATAGCCATAGGTCTTGTACATGGTGTGGTCCTTGAAATGGTTCGTTGGTTTGTTGCTGATTCGTTGCCCGTTCGTCGATACCGGGGCGCGCTGTCCGTTCAAAAAGCCCCGAACATCCGCACCCATCGGCAGGTAACTCCGGCACCGCGTGTCACAACGGCCGGATCGACAGGCAACAAGCTTGATAAGAAGGTTTCCCGGGCTTGGACGACGTCTGGAACCGCGCCAAAACCTGACTTCACTTGTATCGACATTGCCCGGTTGCGCCGCTGCGGAATTGCGAATGCGCATAAATGCGCGCTGCCAGGCTTCGTTTCGATTCTGATTCTGAATCCGGACGCTCCGACGATGCGAGCGCCCCTTCGCAGAACAGTATGCGAATTCTGCACCAACCGCTCAATGGAAATATTGCGATTTCACAATTCCAATTAATGGAATATCGTGGTGCAGCAATTCGGGGATTGATATCACGACGTTATTTGCAGAAGCGAGGTGCGCTGTTTGCGCTTCGCTTGATGGTGATCAAACCGGATCATGCATCGTCATGCGGGGATCAATGCGACGCAACGTAGATGGAGTCGTGTCCGGTTTGAGGAACCGCGAAGGTCTTTTTCATCCGGTCCGCTTCTTCTATCGGGCTACGTCCGAACAGCCGCTTGAATTCGCGGCTGAACTGCGACGAACTTTCGTAGCCCACCTGGGCGCACGCGACCGCCGCCGTTATGTCGTTTCTTACCATTAGAAGGCGTGCCTGATGAAGCCGCGTCGACTTCAGGTATTGCATCGGCGAGGTGTTGGTCACTGCCTTGAAGTGCGAATGAAACGACGGCACGCTCATGCTCGCCTCCAAAGCCAGCCGCTCGACATCCAGTGGTTCGCGGAACGACACGTGGATCTTGCGCAGAGCCTTCGCGATCTTGCCGAAATGCCCTTGCCGCGTGAGTGCTGCGCGCATCGACCCACCCTGCTCGCCCGTCAGCACGCGATAGTAGATTTCACGCACGAGTCCCGGGCCGAGGATCTCTGCCTCCAGCGGCACACTCATCGTCTCGAGAAACCGCAGTACCGATAAACCGAGCCTGGCGTCGAGCGGTGTCGACATCATCCCTTTGGGCTTCGCCGGAACGCCGCCCGCCCGTTCGTCAAGCTGCAGCATCAAGTCGGCGGCCACGTTGAAGTCGAGGCGAAAATAGATAGCCAGCAGGGGCTCGGCTGCGCTTGCCTCGGTTTCCATCGAAAATGGCACCGGCACCGATACCGCCAGATAATGCTGTGCGTCATAAACATAAACGTCGTCGCCCAGAAACCCGCGCTTGCGTCCCTGGCAGACAATCACAATGCCCGGTTCATATAGCACGGGGGTACGGCTTAGCGGACGGTTCGAACGCAGGAACCGCACGTCGGGCAGCACCGTCAGGTTGTACCCTTCCGCCGGCGCCAGCTGCTTCAACAACGCGATCATGCGTTGCTGCGCTTTCGTACGATCATCGTATTCATCGCGTTCAAGGGCCACGTCCGGTCTCGCCAGTTATTGCAGTGAGCTTGCAATGTGCCACTTGCCTGAGCAGAAATCCATCGGCTCATAGGATTAGGCAAACACCACAGATGAACCGGCATTCGCGTTCAGGCGCTGCACTTCTAACATGCAATCGTTGCTGAAGTCGCGTGTGTTATCGGAGATACATCCCGACGCTCAGCTCATCCACGACTACCGACAAGGAGTGCAACACCATGAGCCCCATCCAGAGCAAGAAGAAGACCTTCCTGATCACCGGCGTGAGTTCGGGTTTCGGCCGCGCGTTCGCAGACGCCGCATTGAATGCCGGCCACATAGTCGTGGGGACGGTGCGCCGCGAGACCGACGTACAACCATTCGAGGCGCTCGCGGCCGGTCGTGCGCACGCAATCGTGCTCGATGTGACCGATTTCGCGGCTATAGGCCCGGCCGTCACGGCGATAACGGAAAAAATCGGACCTATCGATGTGCTCGTCAACAATGCAGGATACGGCCACGAAGGCGTGCTCGAGGAGTCGCCGCTTGAAGACCTGCGCCATCAGTTCGACGTCAACGTATTCGGCGCCGTAGCGATGATCAAAGCCGTGCTCCCCGCCATGCGCGAACGCCGCACGGGCCACATCATCAACATCACGTCGATGGGCGGCTTCGTCACCATGCCGGGGATTTCTTACTACTGCGGCAGCAAGTTCGCTCTCGAAGGCATCTCCGAAACGCTCGCGAAAGAAGTCGCCGGTTTCGGCATCAAGGTAACCGCCGTCGCACCCGGCTCGTTCCGCACCGATTGGGCTGGCCGCTCGATGGTGCGCTCGGATCGCAGCATTGCGGACTACGACGCGCTGTTCACCCCGATCCGTCAGGCGCGGGAGGCGAAAAGCGGTAAGCAGGCCGGCGATCCGGTCAAGGCGGCCCATGTGCTGCTGGAGGTGATTGCGGCAGACAATCCGCCGGTACATCTGCTGCTCGGCACCGATGCGCTCGGCCTGGTCAGGGACAAGCTCGCGGCCCTCAACACCGAGATTGAAACGTGGGAAAAGGTCACGCGCTCGACGGACTTCTCGTGACGCATTCATCACCCGGCTGCATGACCCGGCTGCATGTCGGATAGCCGCGAAAACACCTACGGCGTCCCGTGGCGAATGTGAAAACCGGGCTGCCGCTCTCGTGTACGATGGCTTCACATCGAGCCCCCGGCCAAGCCGAGCGTTACAGACAACGCCATGCCGCGAGCACGCTGCAATAGCCCGCGCGCTTGAGCCGGATTTACGCGCCGTTCCGCTGTTAGCCGTCACTGGGTGGGGATTTTCATGCCGCGTTCCGACTGGACCCGTGAAGCGATTCGCAAGATTGAAGCGGACTTCAACCGCTCCGCCGACACCCACCTGATTCCGCTGGACTTGCCCGGTTATCCCGCCATCCGTTTCTATTTCAAGGATGAATCGAGCCATCCGACCGGCAGCCTGAAACATCGTCTGGCGCGATCCTTGTTTCTCTATGCACTTTGCAATGGCTGGCTGCGCGAGCAGAGCACGATTGTTGAAGCATCGAGCGGATCAACGGCCATTTCCGAAGCGTATTTCGCAAGACTGCTTGGCCTGCCGTTTGTCGCGGTGATTCCGGCGGGTACATCCCGGATGAAAATCGAGGCGATAGAGTTCTACGGCGGGCGCTGCCATCTGGTTGCGAACCCCGCGGACATCTATGCGGAATCGCATCGGCTCGCGGCGGAAACCGGTGGTCATTTCATGGACCAGTTCACCTACGCCGAACGTGCGACCGACTGGCGAGCCAACAACAATATTGCCGAGTCGATCTTCAAGCAGATGGATGACGAGGAGTACCCCGTGCCAATGTGGATTGTCGCAAGCGGCGGCACCGGCGGCACGATCGCCACGTTGGGCCGCTACGTAGCGTACCGTCGGCATACCACCCGCATTCTTTGCACGGACCCGGAGAATTCGGTATTTTTCGATCATTTCAAAAGCGTGCTCACGGGCGCGCCGGACAGCAGCCTGACGCTCGATGCCGGATCGAGGATTGAAGGCATCGGCCGTCCGCGGGTTGAACGCTCCTTTATTCCGACATGTATCGATGCCATGCTCAAGGTCCCCGACGCGTTGTCCTTTGCTGCAATGCGCTATCTGGCCGGGCGCTTCGGACGCCGCGTCGGCGGCTCGACCGGCACGAATTTTGTCGGTGTCCTGTATCTGGCCGAGCGCATGAAGCAGGCGGGCAAGGAGGGTTCCATCGTCAGCCTGATCTGCGATAGCGGTGAACGTTATAGCAACACCTACTATGACGATGCCTGGTACCAGGCGCAGGGAATTCCGGTTGCGCAGCCCGATGCGCTGATCGCTCGCGCGATAGCGGGCGAAGCGGTGCTGACCCAGCAGAGCATGGAGGGGTTGGAGGCTGCGGGAGCGGGAATATAAAGCGCGATCTGGCCTGGATTACCCTTTGGCATCCGAAGCGTTGTTCAGGACCTGATTCGCGCGCACGAGATTGCATTTCAACGTCTTGGCTTTTGTAACCAGTCGCCCACACTTGATGAGGTTCCGATGACCCGTACTGTCGCCGAAAAACGCGCTGCCTTTCGCGCGCTTCACCAGCAAGGTTGTTTCGTGTTGCCCAACCCATGGGATGCAGGCAGCGCGCGGATGCTGCAGCATCTCGGCTTTGCCGCGCTGGCATCGACCAGTTCAGGTTTTGCATGGTCCACAGGCCGGCCCGACTACGCAGTGACCTGCTCCGATGTCCTGCAACATCTGGGAGCCCTCTGCGAGGCTGTCGACCTGCCGGTGAACGCCGATTTCGAGTCCGGTTTCGCTTCCGACCCGGCCACGCTCGCGGCCAACGTCAGCCTCGCGATCCAGACGGGCGTGGCGGGTTTATCGATTGAAGATCGTGACGTGGAAGCACCGTTCGGACTCTACGAAACCGCTCTTGCTGTCGAACGCGTGCGTGCGGCCCGCGCGGCGATCGACCGCTCCGGCGATGACGTCATCCTGGTCGCGCGCACCGAAATCCTGCTCAGCGATCCGGGTGCGCTCACCCAGTCCATCGACAAACTCGTGGCCTTTGCGGCCGAAGGTGCGGACTGCTTGTACGCGCCGGGCGTGGTCGACAAGGCCGATATAGCCGTCATGGTGCGCGCTGTCGCGCCCAAGCCGCTCAACGTACTGATGATGCGGCCCGGGCTGAGCGTCGCCGAACTGACTGACCTTGGCGTGCGTCGAATCAGCGTCGGCGGAGGGTTGGCGCGGGTTGCGTGGCAGGCCATGCTGACGGCCGCCGAACAAATGAAGACCGGTTCGTTCGATGGCCTCGGCAGCGCTGCATCCGGCAAGCAATTGAACGACGTTTTCGGCGGATTCGCCTGAGCCTGATAACTCAGCACGAGCCTGGTCTTTTCATTAATGTCCCTGCATTGAAGGGACATTCAAGCATTCTGATTGTTCGCGCGGCGGCGATGCAGTGCCATGCAGCAGTCGCCCGGACTGTATCGGCTCGACAACATCTGCGCGGCCGAAAGAGGTTGGCAAGCGCCACACGCGCCTGATAATATTGGGACGTGGATGGCCGCCCGGCCCCACGTCACTCAAGCTTCATTCCTCAAAATTTCTCAAAGGGAGGCGAAAAAATGCTCACATTCACTATCGCCGTCCCTCACTCGGCTTACTCGGCGCGCCGGCCAGTTTAGGTCGCCGTCAGCGCGGGCACAGCAGCCTGCGCCAATTCCAGACAGTCTCGTCGTCAGTTCGCCCGCTCATGCAGGTGCGCTCCGGCTGTCGCTCTCATCTCTCTCGACCGGATAGCCTCGTCGCGTTTTGCGCCTCGGGCTGTGGCAAATGGCTTACACAAAAAAACTCGATTTCGGCGGACGGGCGTTCAAGGACGTTCTCGGTTTCACCGTGGTTCACTGGGGCAAACAGCCGTGGCGCATCGTGGCCATTGTCGTGCTCGCCTTGCTGTCGGCACTCGCCGATGTCCTCACGCCTCTGTTCGCAGGCCGGCTCGTGGATGCGCTCGCCGCCGGCGCGGCCGGCAAGGAGCTTGCCTGGCGTGCAGCCACGACCGCGTTCAGCATCCTGGCTTGCCTCGGGCTGGCCGGCACGCTGCTGCGTCAGCTCGTTTTCATGAACATCATCGTGTTGACACTCAAGATGATGAGCGAGATTGCCGCCAACGCGTTTCATCGCGTGCAACGGTTTTCCGCTGACTGGCACGGCAACAGCTTCGCCGGCTCAACCGTGCGCAAGATCACGCGCGGCATGTGGGCACTCGACCTGCTCAACGACACGTTGCTCATCGCCTTGCTCCCGTCGCTGGTGATGCTGGTCGGCGCAACCGTGCTGCTCGGCATGCACTGGGCGGTGATGGGCGTGGTCGTGGGCCTTGGGTCGTTGCTCTATATCGCGGTGACGGTCGGCCTGTCGCTCGGCTTCGTGGCGCCCGCTGCCCGCCTGGGCAACGCCTGGGATACCCGCATGGGCGGTGCGCTGGCCGATGCGGTGAGCTGCAACACCGTGGTCAAGGCCTTCGGTGCGGAAACGCGCGAGGAAGCGCGGCTTGCCCGTGTGATCGGCAAGTGGCGTCACCGCACGCGCCGCACCTGGGCACGCGGCACGATCAACGGCGGTGTGCAGGGCGGCATGCTGGTGGTCATGCAGGCGGCGATCCTCGGTGCTGCGCTGTTGCTGTGGGAAGCCGACAAGGCCAGCGTGGGCGACATCACGTTCACGCTGACCATGTTCTTCATGCTGCAAGGCTATCTGCGCGAAGTCGGGATGCACGTGCGCAATCTGCAGCGCTCAGTCAACGACATGGAAGAGCTGGTTTCCCTTGAAGGTCAGCCTCTCGGCGTGGAAGACAAGCCTGACGCCGGGCCGATCGCGATCCGTGAAGGCGAGATCCGCTTCGAGCATGTGACCTTCAGTTACGACGGCCACACGAAGCCGCTCTATGACGACTTCTCGGTGCGGATTGCGCCGGGCGAGCGTGTCGGGTTGATCGGCCACTCGGGGTCCGGCAAGACGACGTTGATCAAGCTTATCCAGCGGCTCTACGACATCTCGGGCGGGCGGATCACGATCGACGGTCAGAACATTGCCGATGTCGGCCAGGCGTCGCTGCGCGGGCAGATCGCGATCGTCCAGCAAGAGCCGGTGCTGTTCCACCGCTCGCTCGCGGAGAACATCGCGTATGCCCGGCCGGGCGCAACCCGCGCGGAAATCGAGCGTGCCGCAAGGCAGGCCAGCGCCCACGATTTCATCGCGGCGCTGCCTCAGGGTTATGAAACGCTCGTGGGTGAGCGTGGCATCAAGCTGTCGGGTGGTGAACGCCAGCGCGTGGCGATCGCCCGGGCGTTCCTCGCCGATGCGCCCATCCTGATCCTGGACGAAGCTACATCGAGCCTCGACAGCGAGAGCGAAATGCTGATCCAGCAGGCCATGGAGCGGCTGATGGTCGGCCGCACTACCGTGGTCGTTGCGCACCGGCTTTCAACGGTGCGTGCGCTGGACAGACTGCTGGTTCTCGACAAGGGCAGGATTGCAGAGGAAGGCAGCCATGAGAAGCTGATCCAGCTTCACAACGGCTTGTACCGGCGTTTATTCGAACGGCAAGCGCTCGGATTGACAACCGACCATGCCGAGCCGGCCAGCGCGGCAAAAACCGGCTACCTGCCAAGCGGTTATGCGAGCGATCCTACGTTGAGCACGGGGAAATGATGCAGCGGTCCGGGTAGACCGCGGACCGCTGCATCTTCTCTACATCCCGAGTTAGCACTAAATGGGCTTCAGATGAAACTCCTGGCATTGACCTACGGCACCGAAGGCGACACGAGACCCCTGGCTGTACTGTGCCGCGCCCTGACGGATGCGGGCCACAACGTCACCCTCCTCGCCGATGGCGCAACGCTTGGGAGCGCCCGCGCATTGGGGGTTCCTCATGCGGCGCTGAGCGGAAACATGAAAGACGAGTTGAGCGCGCTGGTGTCCAGCGGCAAGGGCGTCAACGCTACAGCGGCGGGTTTGGCGCGTATCGCAAACGCTCAGGCGCACAGCTGGATGCAGCAGATCGCCCAGGCGGCCATAGGCTGCGACGGGCTGATTGTGTCGGGACTGGCCGCCTTCGTGGGCTTATCCGTAGGCGAGCATCTTGGCATACGCGTTATCGGCACTGGCCTGATACCCATCTCCCCGACACATGCATTTGCCCCGCCGTTTCTGCCGCCTCGCTGGATCCCTGCAGTGTTGAATCGGACAAGCCATCAGGCAGTGAATAGCCTGCTATGGCGCGCTTTCCGCAAAGCGACAAATGAGGCGAGACGGAGCGTGCTAAGCCTGCTGCCACGCGAGAAGCCATGGACAGAGCACCCCATGCTATATGGCGTCTCCCCTGCCCTGGTGCCCGAGCCGCGGGACTGGCCTGCGCACACCAGACTGTGCGGGCAATGGCTGGCCCCTGCGGATTCCTGGGCGCCGCCAGCGGCTCTTAAAGCATTTCTGGATGCGGGTGAACCGCCGGTGTATCTGGGGTTCGGCAGCATGGTCGGATTCGACCAGAAAGCCATGCTTGATGTTTTCATTGACGCGACGAAAGGGCTCCGGGTGCTCTTGTATCCAGGCTGGTCTGGCACCCCCGACATGGTGATGCCCGAAAATTTCTTCATCATCGAAGAGACGCCACATCAATGGCTATTTCCCCGTACGTCGCTGGTTATACATCATGGCGGTAGCGGCACGACACACTCGGCGTGCCGTGCAGGCGTGCCGTCGGTCGTGTTGCCTTTTGCGGGAGACCAGTTCTTTTGGGCTCATCAACTGAACCGCTTGGGCATAGCAGACCACGCGGTATCAACGCGCAAGCTGGACCGGGAGAAACTTAAAGAGGCGATCAGATTTGCGCAGCGTGCAGAGACAAGACAGCGAGCGTCGACACTGGGAAAACAAATGGCGCAGGAAACCGGAACAGCAACCGCTGTTGCGGAGATAGAGGCCATCCTGAGCCGGTTCGTCGCTAAGCCCCGAACACCACGCACTTCAGACCAAGGTTCTCGCGTAACGTAGTGCCTTCATATTCCGTTCGAAACAGGCCACGGCGGCGCATTTCAGGAATCACCAGCTCAGCGAGATCATCAATGCCTTGCGGCAACGTCGGCGGACAAATATTGAAGCCGTCGGCGGCTCCGCTCTCGAACCAGTGCTGCAGGTCGTCCACCACTTCACCCGGCGTACCGACCAGCACACGGCAGCCATTCCCCGCTGCCAAGGTCTGATAAAGCTGCCGGATACTCAGCTTGTCTTTACGCGCCAGATGCAACAGGTTCTCGGCAATGCTGCGCACCTGGTTGCTGCTGATCGCAACCTCGGGCACGGGACCGTCTACATCGTAGGCGGACAGGTCACCGAGATAACCATGCAGCATCGCAAGCCCGCTTAGCGGATCGATCAGCGCCTGAAGCTCGTCCAATTTCGCCTGTGCTTCCTCCCGCGTCCTGCCGACGTACAGCGTGACCCCCGGCATGATCAGCAATTGATCCGCTGTCCGCCCATGTTTGGCCAGGCGCGCTTTTACATCGTCGTAGAAAGCCTTCGCGGGTGTGAGTTCGAACGCGTTGCTATAGATGACGTCGGCGTCCTTCGCCGCGAGTTCCCGGCCCGCCTCCGAGCCACCTGCCTGGACAATGATGGGCCGGCCTTGCGGCGTGCGTGCCGCATTCAGCGGCCCCCTCACGCTGAAATGCTTGCCCTTGTGGTTCAGCGTGTGCAACTTCGATGGCTCGTAAAACACGCCGCTGGCCTTGTCGCGAACGAATGCGTCATCCTCCCAGCTATTCCACAGGCCCTTGACGACATCGACGAATTCATCGGCCCGCTCGAAGCGTTCTGCATAACCAAGATGCGTGTCGCGGCTGAAATTCCACGCCTCCTGTTCCGACCAGGAGGTGACGACGTTCCACCCCGCGCGGCCACCACTGATGTGGTCAATCGACGCGAACTTCCGTGCAACGTGAAACGGCTCGTTATACGTAGTGGACGCCGTCGCGACCAGCCCAATGTGTTTCGTACAGACACCAAGGGCCGCGAGCAGAGTAAGAGGCTCCAGTTCCACGTTGCGCATGTCCCGGCAGAGCGACCCGGCCGGGTCGTCCGCCGCGCGTATGCCGAGGCCATCGGCGAAAAAGATCATGTCGAGCTTGGCGGCTTCAGCCTTGATCGCGCTCTTCAGGAAGTAGTCGAAGTGCACGGCGCCGTCGGCGGGAACATCAGGATGCCGCCACGCGGCAACGTGGTAGCCGAGGTAGCGCATCGACAAACCCAGCTTGATCTTGCGGTCGTTCAGCATGGCTCGTTTCCTTGGTCGGGAAGCTGTTCCTCACAGGCGGCTACGGGGGAATGACCTGAAGAATCGCAGGCATTCGTCGCCGGCCACCTCACGCGGCGTCTGGGTAATTTAGCTCAGAATTTCACCAGATCCTTATTGTTTGCTTGAAAACAATAATTTTTTGGCAGAAACTTCATCACAGTGTAATTATTGATCTACTGTCCCTACAAGGCGATACCGTGTCCGAAGACTCGTTGCCGTTGACGAACACCCCTGCGCACGAGCAGGACGTGGTCATCGGCGCCCGCTTGCGCGCCATGCGCAAGGCGCAGGACCTGCGTCTCAAGCACGTGGCGGAGCAAGCCGGCCTGTCCGTCAGCATGCTCAGCCAGATCGAACGCGGGATCAGTTCCCCTTCCATTCGCGTGCTTCGCAACATCTGCCATGCGCTGGGCGTGGATGGCGCCGCCTTGTTCGACGAGCGCAATGCGCCCTCCGCGCAAGATGGCGCAGGCGCAGACTTTGTCGTGCGGCTCGCGGACCGCAAGCCGGTGAGCGTGGGCGGCGTCACTAAATACCGGGTGACGCCCGCGGGCTGCTCGGTCATGGAAGGGTTCCTCATGGAGATCGGTGCGGGCGCCGTGTCCGACGTGAACTTCGTCCTGCAGACCGGCGACAAGATTGGTTACGTCGTGCGCGGCAAGCTGCGCCTGTTCGTCGACGACCAGGAAATGCTGCTGGAAGCCGGGGACATATATGGTTTTCCGTCAGGGCACCGCTACAGATGGGAAAACGGCTGGGAGTCACCCACCACCATTCTCGTCATCAACAGCAACCACTTCTACGTTTAGGTTTTCGCCCGGGCGCGGCCAGTCTTGTGCGCCTACTTAGCTGTACTGGACACACCGCGCCCTGACCGGCCGGTGCTCACGACACAGGACGCAGAGATGAAACAGGCGATCGGCAATATAGGCCCGGACAGCATTCCGTCATCCACGCAGGCATCCACGCACAAGATTCGTGACGTGGTGGCGGCGAACGTGGGCACGTTTTTCGAGTGGTTCGACCTGCTCGTCTACGCCATGTTCGCGATCACCATCTCGCACCTGTTTTTCCCCACCGGCAACCCGCAGTCGGCGTTGTTGTACAGCCTGCTGACCTTCGCGAGCGCCTATGTGATACGGCCCGTTGGCGCGGTCGTGCTGGGCATCTACGCCGATAAGCGGGGCCGCCGCGCCGCGCTGACCATCGCTGCATTTCTGATGCTGTGCGGCACCTTCCTGATGGCGGTGATTCCGACCTATAAGGTCATTGGTGCATGGGCGCCCGCCCTGCTCGTGTCCGGACGCCTGCTGCAGGGGTTCTCGGTCGGCGGTGAATTCGGTTGCGCGAACTCTTACCTGACCGAGCAAAACGCGCGCACAAAAGCGTTTTTCGCCAGCCTGCAGTTCTCGACCTCGGGCCTGGCGGTGCTGACCGCCTCGCTGTTTGCTTACCTGATCAATCACTATCTTTCGCAGGAGCAGGTTGATTCGTGGGGATGGCGCACGCCGTTCATCTTCGGCTGCCTGATCGGTCCGGTTGGACTGTATATACGCAGCAAGATCAACGAGACGCGCGAGTTCGAGGAAGTCGCTGACAAACCGCATCGGCCGCTTGCCGAAATCTTTGCCTCCCACAAGCGCTTCCTGCTCATCGGCGCGGCCGTGGTGGCGGCGGGCAATGTGGCGAGTTTCCTGAACATCTACATGCCGACGTTCGCGATCAATAACCTCGGGATAGCTAAGGATTCCGCATTCATTGCATCCATCTTCAGCGGCCTCGTGAGCACGATCTTTCCGATCTTCGGCGGACTGGCTGCTGACCGGTTCGGCACCATCAAGGTCATGCGGATTGCGTTGATCGCCGGCCTGGTCATGATCTTTCCCATGTTCTTCGTGTTGACGCATACGCCCTCGTTCCAGTCGCTGATCCTGTTTCAATGCGCGATGTCGCTGGTGTTCTACAGCTTCTATTACGCGCCGGTCGGCTCACTGCTATCGCAGCTCTTTCCGACCTCGTGCCGGACGACCGGCGTGTCGATCGCCTACGTTGCATCGCAGACATTTTTCGGCGGCGTCACGCCGCTCGTCGTCGGCTTCCTGGTTGCGCGCACGGGCAGCATCATGTCGCCGGCTTATTACGTGATCGTGATCGGCGTGGTCGCGCTAGTGGGCTTGTCGGCAAGCCGAAGCCGTGCTCACTGAGAGCATCGACCGCTTATTTTCAAGGACATGACATGCGTTCGACATTGCCCGCGGAGATCGACGTTGCGATCGTCGGAGGCGGCATCATTGGCATCAGCACTGCGCTCGCGCTGGCGCGCAAGGGAGTACGTGTAGCGGTATTCGAAAAGGGTACGGTCGCGGGCGAACAGTCGTCGCGCAACTGGGGATGGATTCGCACGGTCGGGCGTGATCCGAAAGAGTTGCCGTTATCGGCTATAGCGAACGATATGTGGGCCGACATCCAGGCGCGCATCAACGTGGGTTATCGGCGCACCGGCCTCGCCTATCTGGCGGAAACGGACAAGGAAATGGCCCGTCATCAGGCGTGGCTCGACGCGGCCAAAGACACGGGCACCGAAGGCAACCTCCTGGGACGCGACGAACTCGCGCGTCTTATTCCCGCCTCGAACCGGCCGTGGATCGGCGCTTTGTACAGTGCGGGCGATGGCGTTGCCGAACCCGCGCTCGCGACCGCTGCGATCGCCAGACTGGCGGCTGACGCCGGTGCGCTGGTGTTCGAACAGTGCGCGGTTCGCGGGCTGGAGACCAGCGCCGGAAGAACGTCGGCGGTTGTCACCGAGCTTGGTGTGGTGAAATGTGCGTCCGTGGTGCTGGCAGGTGGCGCCTGGTCACGGCTTTTTTGCGGCAACAATGCGGTTGATTTCCCGCAGTTGAAGGTACATGCGTCGGTGCTGCGGACAGAGCCGTTGGAGACCGGGTTGGAGATGGCGATCAACGGCTCGGACTTTACTTGCCGTAAGCGTGCTGACGGCGGTTATACAGTCTCGCAACTCGGCGCCTCAATTGCCGACCTTACGCCGGATAGCATCCGTTTATGCCGCCAGTTCTTGCCGGCGTGGATGTCCGAACGCAAATACTTGAAGCTTCGCGTAGGCCGCCGTTTTGTAGAAGAACTGAAGATACCGCGCCACTTTCGCCTCGACGCCCCCACACCGTTCGAAGCATGCCGGACGCTCGATCCGCCGCCGACGATGAAGATGGTCGACGGTGCGTTAGGCAAATTGAAGCATGCTTTCCCGGCGTTCAGGAATGCGACGGTAGCGCAAACATGGGCCGGGTTTATCGATGTCACGCCAGATGCCCTGCCGGTCATCTCCGAGGTCGGCAAGATTCGAGGCTTCTTCCTGGCCGCTGGATTTTCAGGGCATGGTTTTGGCATTGGCCCGGCAGCCGGCGCGTTGATGGCGGACCTGGTGACCGGAGATTCGCCAGGAGTGGACCCCAAGGCGTTCCGGCTGAACAGGTTCAATTCCTGAGACTGGACCGGACAAGCGGTCTGCCGGTACCCCAATCAAAATTCCTGCGCGGTCGGACGCAACACGATCTCGTTGATATCGACATCGCCCGGTTGCTCGATCGCGTAGGCAATCGCGCGAGCCACGGAATCGGCGGGGATCGCTTGCTGATAAAACTGCCCCACCACTTTCGCGCTCTCTTCATGGGAACTGCCGAGCTTGAGTTCGGAGTCCACTGCGCCCGGCAGGATGATCGTGGTGCGGATCGAAGCGCCGACTTCGTGGCGCAGCCCTTCGGAGATCGCGCGCACGGCAAACTTGGTGCCGCTATAGACCGTGCCGCCGGGGCTGAAAACCTTGATGCCCGCCACCGACGAAATGTTGATGAAGTGGCCGCTGTCCTGCTTCCGGAATACCGGCAACGCGGCGGCGATTCCGTACAGCACGCCCTTGATGTTGATGTCGATCATGCGTTCCCACTCGTCGACCTTCATCTCCGACATGGGCGCGATCGCCATGAACCCTGCGTTATTGATCACTACATCCACGCGACCGTAAGCGCTCACTGCCTGATCGACCAGCGCCTGGACATCTGCGCGGCGGGTGACATCGACGGCCATTACCTCGACCTTGCCGCCCGCTTCGCGCAACTCGGCGGCAATGCTTTCGAGCCGGTCCAGGCGCCGCGCGCCCAATACAAGCGCCGCCCCTTTCGCCGACAAATGACGCGCCGTGGCTTCACCCAGCCCGCTGCTCGCGCCGGTGATCACAACGACCTTACCTTCAATTCCACTGCTGACGTGATTGCTCATTGCTGACAGGCTCCTGTGTTCCTGAGAGGACGAACGCCCCCTCGACAGAAGACAGTATGGGAATCGCAAGCCGGCCATTCAATGGAAATGATACGATTTCATAATTCCATTTTATGGAAGCAAAACCGGGAACCCGTCATGCAGAATCGACTTGAAATGTTGCGCATCTATTGCGCGGCCGTTGAAGCACAGAGCTTCAAGGAAGCGGCCACGCGGCTGGGTACCTCGCCTCAGGCGATCACGCGAGCCGTTCAGGAAGCGGAAGCGTTGGTGGGCGAAATCCTCTTCCACCGCAACACCCGGCGCGTGCGCGCGACCGAAGCAGGAGAAGCGTTTGCACAGCGGGCGCGCGCGCTCGTGCGGCAGATGGATGATCTCTTGAGGCCAAAGGACAGCGAGATCGATGCCGAGATTGCTGGCTTGGTCCGGTTGACCACACCCAAGTCCATCGGTGAGCGTTTTCTCATGCCCGCGCTGGTGCGTCTTGCCGAGAAGCATCCCCGCATCACGCTCGACCTGCGTTTATCCGATGCGATCAGCGACCCCATTGCGGAGCAGATCGACATTGGCGTGCGGATCGGCTTCATGCGGGACAGCCGCTTCGTGGTGCGTCCGGCTTCCCACGTAGGCTTCTCCGTCATTGCCAGTCCTAAGCTTATTGCACGCGTGGGCCGTCCCGCGGACCTCGCTGAGCTTGCGCTGCTGCCGTCGACGGGATTCATCGACAGGAACACCGGGCGAGTGTGGCCCTGGCAGTTTTCCAACGGGCAGCAAATGACGCCGACGAACCTTGCGTTCCAGACCGACGATGGCGAGTGCGAGTGCCGCGCCGTTGTTGCGGGGCTGGGGTTTGGACAGATCGTGAGCTATCTCGCACTGCCCTTTCTGCGCGCGGGCAAGGTGATCAGCGTACTGGACGACATTGCGCCGGAGCCGTGGCCGGTCTACGTCTACAGGCCGCAGCGAGGACCGGTGCCCGCACGCATACGGCTCGTGTTCGACGCCGTGCTGGCAGCGCTGGAGAAATCAGAGCTGCAGCATGGGCCTTATGTGTCCGGCTGAAGTGTCGGGCGATGTCTCGGGCTGACCTCGCGCCCTGGACGATCGCTGATGCGATCGTCTTCAACAACCAAAAAAAAGGCGCCGTGCGAACACGGCGCCTGAAATTCTAGCTCCGAGGGGAGGGCTAGAACTGAGAGCCAGCTTACAACTCAACCTCCCCGGCACATGGGCCGCTGAAGGTTCTAAAAACTTGCCGCATACACGGTTGGCGGCGGCGTGAACGTCAATGCGTCAGTGCATCACACCGAAAAAAGCATGGACCGCGTCGTCTGGCGTCAGGCCGACGTCGAAGTAACCTTGAAGACGGTCCGCAATCGTATCGTCAAGAACGAACGGTGGGTCGATGAACCGCGCGGCGACCGCCTGGTCGTACCAGACGCTGATCCAGCCTTTAAGCTCATGCACATCTTCCTGTCGTTCCAGCCCGGATTTGTTGTCCATGGAATCTCCGTAAAACTCACCAGCGTCGTCAAGCTGCCACCCGGACACGCTCCATCAAAGCCTTCCCGCACGGCGGGATTACTTGCCAAGAACCATCGTGATGAAAGAACACCGAGAGCCAGGCCGCAGACGGATGATTGTGACAAACCACAATCGCAACCGCCCCACCCCGCCATGAAAATACCAAACAATCAGACCAGCACGTGAATCGATGCGACCTTTAGCGACCACTATGAAACCTTGCTAAAGACCTGAAGATTTTGCCGCTACCGGCCTATTCCTCGCACCCCTTTGCATGACATCATGCTATCTGGTTCCAATCTATTTTCCAGTCGGCAGAAGCGGAATTTGAACTAGGAATATCCTGCAATGACTATAGGGATTTCCTGACAGGGCAAGCCTGTGGATTCGGATGCTCAAGGTTCGTAAAGAAGTATGCGAAGTGTGTGTTCCGAGTCTTTCATTTCCTTACTCAGTCACGAGCCCGTGCCGGACGGCATAACGAATCACTTCCGAATTGTTATTGAGTCCGAGTTTTTGCATCAGCCGCATCTTGTGCGTGCTGATGGTCTTTGCACTTAGCGACAATGCGTCGGCAATATCATTGATGCTATTACCGGCCGCCAGCATTTGCAGCACCTGGAACTCGCGGTCCGAGAGAATCTCATGCGGCGGCCCGTCGCTGGAAGGCGAATCGAAAACGATTGCATCGACCAGCTTCGGATCAATGAAGCGCCCACCCCCGGCCAGCTTGCGGATCGCGGCGAGCAGGACCTCAAGGTCGCTGTCCTTGGTCACGTAGCCCGTTGCGCCCGCACGTAACGCCCGCGACACCACCTGCCCCTCGTTGTGAATGCTCAGCACCAGGATCGGTAACGCGGGCTGTTCCGCCCGCACGCGCCGGATCAGATCCACGCCGCTAATGCCCGGCATGGTCATATCGAGCAACAGCAGGTCCACGCGGCAAGCACGCAGCTTGTCGACGACTTCAGACCCGTGCCCGGCTTCCCCGACCACGGTAATATCGCTCGTAGTGGCTACGATCTGCTTCAGCCCGCTTCTTACGATTGCGTGGTCATCCGCTATAAAAATACTAATCATCGTTCCCGCCCGCTATCCAGCGGCAAATTGATTGAAACCATGGTTCCGGCACCCGGCGCACTATCGACTTGCAGCGTCCCGCCTATCAGGCGCGCCCGTTCACTCATGCCCAGTAATCCGTACGAGTAGCCGCCTTGCTCCGACTCCAGGTCGAAGCCCTGACCGTCGTCGCTTACCCGAAGATCGAGCGCGAGGTCAGTGCTCACAAGTGTCACCGCGACGCGCGACGCGCCGGCATGCCGCGATACGTTCGTGAGCGATTCCTGGACAATACGGAACACGGCCGTTGCATGGGCGTCCGCAAGGGTCGGCTCACCGCCGCGCACCACCAGTTGACAAGGCATGCCGTTGCGCCGGCTGAAGTCCTCGGCAAGCCACTCCAAGGCCGACACAATACCGAAGTTAAGCGCCGCCGGTCTCAAATGGCTCGCAACGTTACGCACCATCCACATGGTTTTCTCCACCAGCTCGCGGATGTCATCGATCTTCCGGGTCGCTTCCGCGTCGGCGACTACACGCATCTTGAGCAGCGCAACATCCATTTTCAGCGCGGTGAGCAACTGACCCAGTTCGTCGTGAATCTCCAATGCTATACGACGCCGCTCCTCCTCCCGGATTGCCTCCAGATAGGCCGACAACTCGCGCAATTGTTCGCGCGACGCCAGCAGCTCCTCCTCGGTACGCTTCCTTTCGGTGATGTCCTGGACGGTGCCGACAATACCCCACGACTGCCCCTCTCGCATATCCACGAGTTCTGCCTGGAGCCGGACGATGCGTGTCGTGCCGTCCTGACCCGTGATGCGATGGTCGATGCCAAAGGGTTGTGCCTTCGCGAGCAGCATACGTACCGCACGCCTGACGGTGGCCTGGTCGTCGGGATGAACCAGCGCGAGATAGACGCTATAGCACGGCTTCACGCCCGAGGGTTCCAGTCCGAGAATGCGGTAGAGCTCGTTCGACCAGTGCGTGAGCCCGCTATCGCGATCCCATGCCCAGTCGCCGAGGCGCGCAAGACGCTGCGCATTGGCGAGGCTCGCTTCGCTCGCTCGCAGTTTCTCGTCGGCCTTCCTGCGCGCCGTGATGTCGTATAGCCCTACATAAATTGCGGGAACGTCGCCGTAGGTCGCAACGCGTGCGTTCGCCACGGCCCAGAACGAGGTGCCGTCCGGCCGCCTGAAACTCAGCTCGGTGTTGCTGAGGTTTCCCTCGTCGCGCAGGTGGCACACCAGCTCGCCGCGCTCCTTGGGCGCAGCATACAGGTCGATAATGTTTCCAAGCGCCGGTTGCGTCGTATCGAGTCCGAAGAGTTCGTGCATCGGCTGGTTCATGTAGAGGATGTCGCCTTCCGGCATGGACGTGATGCACAACGGAACCGGACTCGTCTCCACGATCGCGCGAAAGCGCGCCTCGCTTTCCTTCAGCCGCGCCTCCACACCGCGGCGTTCGACAATCTCCAGGTTGAGGCTGACATTGGCCCGCGCCAGTTCCTCGGTGCGTTGCGCCACCCGCGCTTCGAGTTCATCGCGGGCATCGCTTAATGCTTTCTGCGTCTTTTCGCGTGCGGTAATTTCATGCTGCAACTGCATGTTGCGCGTAACGAGTTGCTGCTGCAGCGTGCGCAACGCCAGATGCGTGCCAATGCGCGCCACGACCTCGTCCACCCGGATCGGCTTGGTCACATAGTCGACGCCGCCCGCTGCCAGCCCTTCGATCACGTCTGCAGTCGCGGACATCGACGTCATGAAGATCACCGGAATGTCGCTGGTTTCACTATTCGATTTAAGCCGCCGGCAGGTCTCGTAGCCGTCTATGCCGGGCATCTTGACGTCGAGCAGGATGAGATCCGGTCGCGAGAACGCCGCGCGTTCCAGCGCTTCCAGACCATCCAGCGCCACGAGCACGCGAAAGCCCTGCCCTTCGAGACTCTCCACCACGACGCTCAGGTTAGCGGGCATGTCGTCCACGATCAGGACCGCAGGCGGCTCCAGCGTCGCGGGCGCCAGGCCGATGGTCGTGTCGTTTGTGTCATTCATGACGCGTGCCCCTCCTCAAGATGCCGCTCGACGAATTGCACGATCGCCTTGGTCCGATAGTTCTTCGCCAGCGAGCGCAATTCAGCAGCGAACGCGCTATAGCGCTCGTCGAGGATGGCGATGCGTTCGGCCCACAACACGATCTCCCGCATGTTGCCTTGGCGCGCGAGCCGGTGCAGGTCCTGCATTTCTTGCGAAGGCACGGCCGGACACTCCATTGTCGCAGCAGGCTGGGCCAGCGGCTCGCCAAGCGGCGCATAGGTCCAGGTGAGCGAGAGCAGCGCCGCAATCTTCGTGAGCAACGTGTCCAGGTGAATGGGTTTCGCCACGAACGCGTCGGCGCCGGCGCTGAAGCTGCGCCTTTCGTCGCCGCCCGTCGGGCTGGCGGAGATCGCGATGATCGGCACACTGGCAAAGTCCGGCAGAAGCCGCAAGCGGCGCATGGTTTCGAGTCCGTCCATCTCGTGCATCACAATGTCGGTCAGGATCAGCGACGGGCGTTTCACCTGAGCTTTATCCAGCGCCTCCTGACCGCTGGCCGCCTCGGTCATGTCGAAGCCGATCTGCCCCAGCATATCGACCGCCACCGCGCGGTTGGTGGCCACGTCGTCGATGACCAGCACGCTCCTGCGCATTCCCGCGTAGCCGGTGACCACCCACGCGGCATGGGACTCTTGCGACACGGACGGGACCGGTACCGCTTCGAGGTCGAACCAGAAGGTGCTGCCCTCGCCCTTGCGGCTCTCGACCAGGATGTCGCTTCCCATCGAACGCATGAGTTGCCGGCTGATGCCAAGCCCGAGCCCGGCTCCTCCACGATGCCGTTGTTCGGCGCCGGTTTGCTCGAAGGGTTCGAAGATCAGTTCGTGTTGCATGTCGCCGATGCCGATCCCGGTATCTTCCACCGTGAAACGGATCCGCCCATCCGGCAAGGGCGCCACGCGCAGGCTCACGGTGCCGCTGTCGGTGAACTTCACTGCGTTTGCCAGCAGGTTGAGCAGTACCTGGCGCAACCGCCGTTCATCTGCACGCACGGCGTTAGGCATGTCGCGAGCTGCATCGCACACGAAGACCAGCTGCTTTTGCTCGGCCTTCACACGAATGATTTCCTCGACGTCGCCCAGTAGCCCGGGGAGTGACACCGCAACAATATCGAACGGCATCTTACCGGCCTCGATCTTGGCGATATCGAGAATGTCGTTGATCAGCGCAAGCAGGTGTTCGCCGCTGCGCTGGATCACGCCGAGCCCGTCGCGCTGCCGCTCACTAAGCGTCCGGTCCCGGCCGAGCACCTGCGCGTACCCCAGGATGCCGTTCAGCGGCGTGCGTAATTCATGGCTCATGTTGGCGAGGAATTCGGATTTCGCCCGATTGGCCGCCTCGGCGGTGCGCCGGGCTTCACGGCCCTCCGCCGCTTCCCGCTCGTCGTTATAGGCGCGGTGAAGGCGCGCGCACATGGAGTCGAACGCGGCCACGACCCGTTCGAGTTCGTCCGGACGGCGTGGCCGGCGGCGATGCAGCGTGAAGGCTTGCGGCGCCTGCCGGAAGTCGTAGCTTTCGACCCGCCGCGCCACCGTGGCGAGATGGCGCGTGACGAGCCGCGAGAAAATGTAGATGGTGAACAGCGACACGAGAAACGTATTGGCGCCCTGGCTCAGCAAGATCACCAGTGCAGTCCTGAACAGTTCGTTGTACAGGTTGGCGAGGGTTGCCTCGACGCGCAGCGTGCCGATCGATTCCTCGTGGCCCTGGATGCGATACACGATCGGAAAACTGCGCGCCATGACCGGCCCGCGAGAATGGCTTCCGGCGGAGACCACCATGGAGCTGTCGTTCGCGTTCACCTCGGTGACTTCGGCCAGCCGGATGTCCGGCAGATGGAGAATGCCGTCGAGCTGGAGTTCGAGTTGCGGCCGGTCGAGCCGCCAGAGCGCTTCGCCCAGACTGCCCCGATAACTGCTATCGATCTCCGCCAGCCGGCTTTCGACGAGCATCACCCCCCGGTGATAATCGCGATACAGTTGAAGCGCTGTGAGCGTGAGCGTGACCGTGCAACTGAACAGGAACACTGTAGCGAGCAGCCGCATCAAGACACTGCTGCGGTGGCGGCCGACCAGATCCCAAAGTCCGCCGAATGTGTTGAGCGCCATAGTTCTTCCCCAGGACCGCCTTGGTTTCTTCATTTGCCTATTCTGCGCGCTCTGGCGGCGGTGGTCTAACGGTGGCGTAACACAAGGAATTCAAAGAAAACAACAGGGATGGCCGGCTGCAGAGGCCGTCATGAACGCCGCCAACCGGCCGGCGTCCAGTGCTTGGGAGACAAGCATGCGTATTGCCCTCATGGCATGGCTAATCGCGCTCACGATGACGTCCACCGTGTGCGCGCAGGATGTGGTGAAACCCCTAAAGTCGGAGGAATTCAAGGTCCGCTACGCGTATGCGTTCGAGTTGCTGACCGAAGTGCTGCAGCGAACCACGCCGCAATACGGCCCTTACGTCGAGCAGGCTTACACGGACGAGATCTCCGTTGCGCGCTCGCATCTGGAAGCGATCAAGGGCACACGCATCAACATCATGATCAGCGACGTGGGTCATAAGGAGCTGGACGAGGGAATGATCCCCGTCCCGTTCCCTATCGACAAGGGTTTGCTTGGCTACCGTGTCGCGCTGATTTCAAAGGGCAGCCAGGAGAAAATTGCCCGGGTGCAGACGCTGGATCAATTCCGCACGCTCTCGGTCGGCCAGGGTGCGTTATGGGGCGATGTACGCGTATACGAGTACAACAATGTCCCGGTGAGGACGGCCGATACCTATGAATCGTTGTTTCTCATGCTTATGCATGGGCGCTTCGACATGTTTCCTCGCGGTGTAACAGAGGCGCCTGGGGAGCTTGCCGCCTACCGCGCGCGTTATCCCGATCTCGCGATCGAGCAGCATCTGTTGATCCGGTATGCATTTGCCCAATGCTTCTACATCAGCAAATCCGATCCACGTCTTGCGGCACGCATCAACGACGGGCTGGAGCAAATGGAACGCGACGGTAGTTTCGACGCCTTCTTCAACCGTCATTTCGCGAGGCAACTAGCCGAACTCAAGCTGGAAACGAGAACCGTCATCGAGCTCAAGAATCCGTACTTGCCCTCGTGGGTACCGTATGGACGCAAGGCGCTATGGTTCGATCCTGCAAAGCCGCAGTAACTTCGAGGTGGCCCATGCGCGATCGCGGCTGTGGCGAATAATCGCGCGATCGTCCGCGCCATGCACCTGCAGGTCGTCAATACGTTGTTTTAGTTCGACCAGCAGTTCCGCCTGCCCCTTGGCCAACGCGTTGCCATGCGATTCCTGAAGCTCGCCCAGGGTATCGCAAAGTTGCCTGAGCGACACCGCATCCATGCTGATCAACGGCCAGCAACGCAGCAGGAAGGTCAACGAGATGACGTTTCTCGTATCGCACCACGAATCGAACAGGCGCAAACAGATAGCGTCGATTTGATCGGCGGCAGGCTTGGGGTCGAAAGAATCAGCGCTCATCGCAGCATAGTGAAGGGCAAGGAGTCCTGGATTGTTCGATCGTAAAGCAGAAGCCCGGATTTAGAAATCGGGAAAGCCTCGAATATCGCTAAAAAAGCGCTGCTCGCGATCTAGGGAAATCCCGACCGCAGCGATGCGCGCTTGGCCGATCATTACCCCATGTTATGGGTACTCAAACAATTGCGGCATTGCCTCCTCAAAAATGGCCCCCTATATTTTCCCCATGCCGGCCGCATGTACGTTGCCTTGCATTGCAACAGCGTTCGTTTGAGCGTGCGGGTCCGGATGAACCGCATGGCACGATGAAGACATTACATTGATCGCGCGACGAACCTTGAATCAACGCGCAAGCCGCATGCAACGTCGTGTGCAACTCCACATGCCGCTTCATTCTCCGCAGCCGAATCACTCAACCATCAGGACCGCCGTCGATGAGAACCCTGTCGCTTCGCCCCGTCGCACTGTCGCTGCTAATTGGTCTTGCTTCGACTGGTCCCGCTTTTGCCGCGGGACAGATCACCTTCGTGTCGCAAGGCGGCAGTTATCAGGAAGCCCAGACCAAGGCCATTCTCGATCCGGCTGCGAAGCTACTCGGAATCACGGTCAATCAGGACAGCATCCCTGACGCATGGCCGGCGATCAAGGCTCAAGGCGCGACCGGAAAGCCGATCTGGGACGTAGTGGATACCCCGACGTCGAATTGTTTGCGCGGTGGCCGTGAAGGCCTGCTGGAGAAACTGGATTTTTCCAAACTGCCCAACGCGGCCGCCATGCCGGAGCAGTACCGTACGCCTTATTCGGTTGCTTACGAGTTCTATTCGACGGTGATCGGCTACAACAAGAAGTCGCTCAAGAAGGTTCCGCAAAGCTGGGCGGATTTCTGGAACGTGAAGGCGTTCCCCGGGACGCGTGCGCTTCGCAACGATCCGCAGACGGTGCTCGAAGCCGCGTTGCTCGCCGACGGCGTGCCGCGTGACAAGCTTTATCCGCTCGATGTGGACCGGGCTTTCAAGAAGCTTCAGCAGATCAAGCCGGACATTACGGTCTGGTGGACATCGGGCGGCCAGTCGGCGCAATTGCTGCATGACGGCGAGGTAGACATGGAGATGATCTGGAACGGCCGCGCAAGCGCCGTGCAAAAAGACACTCCGGATGTCGCTTTTACTTACAACGATGGCATCCTGCAAAACACGCAGTTGTGCATCCTGAAGAATGCGCCGAACCTGCCGGCGGCGATCCAGTTCGTGAACGCGGCGGTGTCGCCGGATTTGCAGGCTAACTTGCCGCTTTATATCGATTATGGGCCGGGGAATCCGGCGGCTTTCAAGACCGGTAAGATTACTGCCAAGCGGGCGAGTGAGTTGCCAAGTTCGCCGGAGAATGCGGGGAGGCAGGCTTTGATGTCGGAGGAGTGGTGGGCGTCGGAGCCGGGTATTCAGGCCAAGGCACGGTGGCTTAAATTTATGCAGTAAGGGGGGGCGTTCGCACTTGGGGGAGGTTTGGGGGTTTGTGGTGGGGCGGCAATGCTGGGGTGCTAGGTTATGGAGTTAGCGGTCGGGGTTTATGCCGGGGTGCCAGGTTCGTGCGTTTGCGGTCGGGGTCAGTGCCGGGTTGCCAGGTTCGTGCGTTTGCGGTCTGAGTCAATGCCGGGTTGCTGCTTTCAGTGTTAGTGGTCTGCATGAGTGATCTATTCTCTTTATCACTATTAGCCACTGCGCGTGGCGGCGCGTCATTTCTTTGTCCAAAGCGACAAAGAAACGAAGCAAAGAAAGCGCTTTCAAAACGAGGGCTCGTAAGTTGACCCAGCGTGCAGTTTCCAAGTTTTTGGCACCCCAAAAGCGCGGTGCTCGCAAGAGCCACGGATGTGTGAACCCCTCCTTCTCCGAACACCGATACCCACACGCTTCGCCACCAGTGACTGAACCTGCTACAGGTGCACCCCGCGCTATCCGCGAACAACCACCCACCGAATTTGTACGCATGCCGAACCACGTCGCCAACCCGCCTCGAAACAAGGTGCTCGGATAGATGAGGCCCTACCGACGAAAATAACGGCGCCGATCATGCCGATCATGCCGACCAAGCAGCTAACCCATGAAGACCTGTAGCGGTAAATACGCGTGAGGCCGTGCGGGTTTCTTGGCAAGCGTGCTTGCCCGAGAGCGTACGGGGCGAAGCGTGTGCGTGTAAGAATTCGCGAGAAGGAGGGGTTCAAACATCCGTCGCTCTGGCGAGCACAGTGCTTTTGGGGTGCCAAAAACGTGGAGACTGCACGCTGGGTCAACTTACGAGCCCGCGTTTTGAAAGCGCTTTCTTTGCTTCGTTTCTTTGTCGCTTTGGACAAAGAAATGACGCGCCGCCACGCGCAGTGGCTAATAGTGATAAAGAAAATAGCTCACTCACGCAGACCACTAACCCCGAAAGCAGCAACCCGGCACTGACCCCGACCGCTAACGCAAGAACCTGGCATTGACTCAGACCGCTAACGCAGGAACCTGGAACTGACCCCAACCGCTACCCCCAAAACCTGGACCAAACCCCGAGTGCGAACGAAACAATAGGCAGAACTTGATCGACTATCTCATCCTCGGCGGTGGCTCGGCGGGATGCGTGCTCGCCACACGCCTATCCGAAGACCCCGGCAAAACCATTTGCCTGATCGAAGCCGGCCGGCCCATTTCCGCTGCCAGCATGCCCGCGGCCATTCGCAGCCGCTATCCCGGCCGTGCGTATCTCGACACCGCCAACATCTGGCAGCGCCTCACCGCCAGAATGAGCAACGCAACACAACCCCGCCGTTACGAACAGGCACGCATCCTCGGCGGCGGCTCGGCCATCAACGCACTGATGGCCAATCGCGGCGCCCCCGCCGACTACGACGAATGGGAAACGCTCGGCGCGCACGGATGGAACTGGATCACCTGCCTGCCCTACTTTCGCAAGCTGGAAACCGATGTGGACTTCGCCGGTGAACTGCACGGCGGGACCGGTCCGCTGCGCATCAAACGCACGGAATGGCCGCGTATCTCGCCGTTCGTACGCGCCGTGCTGGCAACCCTTGAACAGCGCGGTCATCCCCGCCTCGATGATCAAAACGGTCCGTGGCAAGACGGAACCTTCGTAGGCGCAATTGCAGTCAGCGCCACGGGTGAACGGATCCCAACCTCCGTCTGTTATCTCACGGATGCCGTACGCCAACGCCCCAACCTGACGATCAGGACCGGCGAGGGTGTGGACCGTGTAATGTTCGACGGCACCCAGGCAATCGGTGCACTACTCGGTTCCGGCGAGGCCGTGCACGCCGCCAAGGTGGTCGTGTGCGCGGGCGCGATCCATAGCCCCGCGATCCTGCTGCGCAGCGGCATCGGTCCGGCAGACAGCCTCGCTGCACTGCACATTCCACTGCTTGCGGACCGGCCCGGAGTTGGCGGCAACCTGATGGAACATCCGTCCATCGCCGTGTCGGCCTTCCTGCCGAAGTCCTCTCGCACGCCCTTCCCCGATGAACACCATGAGCAGGCCATCGTGCGCTTTTCGTCAGGGTTGCCAGGAACGGTTGAGGGCGACATGCACGGCGCAATCCTGTCACGTTCAGGCTGGCATTCGATTGGTTATCGGCTGGGGACGATCTTCTTCTGGGTCAACAAATCGTACTCGCGCGGCACGGTCACGCTGACATCGGCGAACCCGCTCGATGAACCCGCCGTCGAGTTCAACATGCTCTCCGACTCACGCGACCTGGAACGCCTGAAGCTTGCCATTCGCTTCGGCGCAGAGACGCTGGCGGACCCCTCCATGGCAGCGCACCAGGGCGCCATCTTTCCATCGAGTTATTCCCCCCGGGTCGCGAAAGTCGCTGTACCGGGAGCCGCCAACGCGATTCAACGCGGCGCGTTGAGCGCACTGCTGGATTGGGCCGGGCCGTGGCGAAAGGGCTTGATTCGCCGCCTGGTGACGCAAGGCGTTTCCATCGATGACCTCCTCGCCGACGACCACGCACTAACGCAGTTCGTCACGCGTTCGGTCGGTGGCACATGGCACCCTTCGGGAACATGCAGGATGGGTTCCGCCGATGATCCGGCAGCCGTCACGGACGCGTCGGGCGCCGTCTACGGCGTGCAGAACCTGCGCGTCTGCGATGCCTCGCTGATGCCGTCCATTCCGTGCGCGAACACGAACGTACCGACCATCATGATCGCCGAGCGGATCGCGGACATGATCCGCTCGGAAGCACGTCAAGCGCCGTAACCCACGATGCCCTTGACCTCGAGAAATGCCTCGAGGCCCCATTCGCCATACTCCCGGCCATTGCCCGACTGCTTGTAGCCACCGAACGGCGCACCCGCATCCCAAGCGGGATAGTTGAGATGGACGCTGCCCGCGCGCAAGCGGAACGCGACGCGCCGGGCGCGCTCGAGATCCGCGGATTGCACATAGGCCGCCAGGCCGAACACGCTGTCGTTTGCCATGGCGATCGCATCTTCCTCATCGCGATACGGCAGGATAGCGAGCACCGGACCGAAGATTTCATCACGTGCAATGGTCATGTCAGGGGAGACGCCGGCGAACACGGTCGGCCGCACGAAGTAGCCACGTGTCAGTCCTTCAGGCCGGCCGGGGCCGCCCGTCACCACGCGCGCGCCCTCGTCAACGCCGGTTTGAATCAAGCGCTGGATCCGCTCGAACTGCAATTCGCTGACCACGGGTCCCAGCGTGATGCCGGGCGCATCGGCGGGACCAACTACGTGGGCTTCAGCCGCCCGGCGTGCAATGGCCACCGCGTCCTCATGGCGCGCGGCGGGCACGAACATGCGCGTGGGCGCATTGCACGACTGGCCGCTGTTGCCGAAGCAAGCGTTGACGCCCGCGGTCACCGCAGCGTCGAGATCGGCGTCATCGAGAATCAGGTTCGCCGACTTGCCGCCCAGTTCCTGATGCACACGCTTGACGGTCGGCGCGGCCAGCGCGGCGATCTGGATACCCGCGCGCGTCGATCCGGTGAACGACACCATGTCCACATCGGGATGACTGCACAATGCCGCGCCAACCGTCGGGCCATCGCCGTTCACCAGATTGAAAACGCCCGGCGGAACACCTGCCGCGTGCAGCACCTCCGCGAAGAGAAGCGCGTTCAACGGCGACACTTCGCTAGGCTTGAGCACCATCGTGCAACCCGCTGCAATAGCCGGAGCAACCTTGCAGACTATCTGGTTGATCGGCCAGTTCCACGGCGTAATCAACGCAACAACGCCAATAGGCTCATGCGTAATGAGCGTCGTCCCTTTGCTTCTTTGCCAGGTGAATGCCTCGCAGGTTCGAATCAGTTCCTTCAGATGCCGCGTGCCGAGTCCGGCTTGCCAGCCCTGCGCCAATGCACGCGGTGCGCCTATTTCACGCGAGATGAGCTGCGCCATTTCGTCATAACGTTCACCGTACGCTTCCAGGATCTTGCGGATCAACGCAAGCCGTTCGTCGGGTGAGGTCAATGAAAACGACGCGAACGCATGGCGCGCCGCGGCGACCGCGCGGTCGACATCGGCGGGCGTGCCCATCGCGATCTCGGCGAAGGCCTCCTCGGTTGAGGGATCGATGACCGGCAAGCGTGCCGCGCCCGCTGGTGCGACCCACTCGCCGCCTATATAAAACTGCAGTGCATGGCTCATTCTGATCCTCGTCAAGTTTCGTTCAGGCGCGTGCGGATGACTTGCGGCTCACGACCACGATCATTACAAGGCACAGCGTCAGGGCAGTCAACATGGTGCTGATCGCGGCAATGGTCGGATCGATCTCGTCGCGCAAGGTGACGAACATCCGGCGCGTGAGCGTCTGGTTCGAGCCACCGGATACAAACAGCGCGACTACCGTCTCATCCAGCGCCTGGATGAATACAAACACCGCGCCGGAAATCACGCTCGACCTGATCTGCGGCAGCGTGACGGTCATGAAGCTGCGCCAGCGGTTCATGCCGAGACTGCGCGCGACCATCTCCTGGGTAGGATCGAAGGTACGCAGGTCGGCGCCTACGGAAATAAGCACATAAGGCAAACCCAGCATGGTGTCAGCGACAATCAAGCCACCGAGGGTATTCACGTATCCCATCTGCGAGTACACGAAAAACACACCCACCGCGACAATGATAATAGGCACCATGAGCGGCAACATGAGGACGGTGCGCAGATAACGCATGCTGCGATGCGTGCCGTTCTGGATCGCATAAGCGGCCGCTACCCCAAGCGGCGTGGCGATCAGCGCGGCACTGGTCGACGCAATCAGCGTGGTTCGCGCAGCATCTATCGACGCAGGATTGCTGAAGAACGCGTGATACCAGCGCAGTGAGTACCCGGGTGGCGGGAACGTCATGAAGCGCGTGTCGGAGAATGACAGCGGCACGACGATCAGGATCGGCACCATCAGGAACACGAGGATCAGTACGACGCCAAAGCCAAGGACGATGCGGCCGACCGGGAGCGGTTTCATAGTGTTCATGTGGGTCGTCCCGCTCATTTCGCACCCAGGGTTTTTTCGAGCGGAACCACGCGGCTCGCTGCATAGAAGATGGCGAACACGCAGACCAGCAGCACGACGCTCACCGCACTCGCCGCGCCCCAGCTATTGTAGATTTCGACATTGCGGCTCACGACCATCGACACCATGACCGACTTGCCGCCGCCCATCAGCTCGGGCGTAATGTAGAAGCCGAGGCACAGGATAAAGACGAGCGTAACGCCTGCCACCACCCCACTCATCGATAACGGCAGGAACACGCGCGCAAACACATGCAGCGGCGAGCCGCCAAGACTTGCGCCGGCTTGCGAGAGATTCTGCGGGATTTTCTGCATCGCCGAATAAAGCGGCAGCACCATGAACGGCAGCAGGATATGCACCATGGCGACCACCGTGCCGAGCTGGTTATAAGCAAGTTGCAACGGATGATCGATCAGGCCGCTTGCCATCAGCGCCTTGTTGACCACGCCGGTGCGCTGCAGCAACACGAGCCAGGCATAAGTACGCACCAGCACGCTGGTCCAGAACGGCAGGATGACCATGCCGAGTATCAGCGCACTGACCTTCGGCGGTACGGACGCCGCCAGATACGCCACCGGATACCCGAGCAGCAAGGTCACGATCGTCACGATCACGCTGAGCCTGAAGGTGAGCAAGAACGTGTCGAGGTACACGCCCGAGAACATGCGCCGGTAGTTCTCGAAGGTGAAACCGTGATTCCAGATGGACTGCCACGAGAGCCATGCAAGCGGCACCACCAGCAGCAACACGATCACCAACAGAGCGGGCGTCATCAGCAGCAGCATCGCGCGATCTTCGCGGCGTTGATGCAGGACGGAAGGATCGGCAGGCGTTGCGTGCATGGCTGTCTGTCCTTGAAAGGTCTGTGCGGCGCCCCTCATCACGCCCCCACGGCATCGAGGAATTGGTACCACGCGGCCACCAGGCGAACGCCCGGCGCACGCAGCGAATGGAAAGGCACCGGGTTCAGGCCGGGCGCGGCAAGCAGCGAAAGCTCCGGCGTTTCGCCCAAGGCAAGCGCTGCCGCTTGCTGACCGAGCAAACTGGCCATTGCAACGCCCGCCCCGTTATACCCGAGACAAAAAGTCGTCGTGTCGTCACTGCGGCCCACATGCGGCAGCGAGTTGAACGTCATGCCGACATAACCCGACCATTGGTACTCTACGCGCACGCCGGCCAGATCCGGGAAGAGCTCGATCATCGCGCGCTGCAACGCATCGAAGCCGGTCGTCTGCCCTTCCTTGCCAAACGCATCGCGACCGCCGAACAGCATGCGGCCGTCAACCTTGCGAAACCACTTCATCATGCGGCGCGTTTCGGTATAGCTGCGGCGCTCGACCATCAGGCGGGAATCGAGTCCGGCAGGCAAGCGTTCCGTCGCGATCATCGCGCTGCGGAACGGCACCAGTTCGCGTTGGTAAGCGGCGGTTGCGGGCGTCAGGTTCGAATAGGCATTCGTGCCGACGATCACCTGCTTCGCACGGACCGTGCCGTTCGGCGTGCGCAAGGTTACGCCACCGCTGCCGTCTGCACGGATCATCTCGAGGACAGGCGTCGATTCGTAGATATCCACCTTGCGCCGCGTGAGTCCGGCGGCAATTCCACGCACATATTCAAGCGGCAGGATGGTGCCTGCATCCGTGCTCAGCACGCCGCCGACAAACGCAGTCGATCCCGTTTCATGCTCGACCTCGGCGCGCGATTGAACGGTCATCGTGGTGTCGCCGAGTTGTTGCCTGACCCACTCCGCCTCGGCGCGAATGGAGGCGAATGCGCGTTCGGTGTGGGCGCAGCGCAAGCTGCCGGTGTGTTCGAAGCGGGCGCGGTCAAGCTTGAATTCATCGATGAACTGCTCGACCACGCGCACCCCGTCGTGCGCGAGGCGATGCATGGTCTTCGCTGTTGCAATGCCATGCAAACGCTCGATTGCGGGAAACGACAAGCGGAACTTCGACGACACCACACCGCCATTGCGCCCGCTCGCACCCCAGCCGACCGGATTGGCATCGAGCACGACTGTTTGCACGCCGCGCTTTTGCAACGCATGCGCCGCTGACAAACCCGAGTAGCCCGCGCCGATCACCGCTACCTCCACAGAGAGATCGCGATCGAGCGGAGCGCCCGTACTGACGGGCGCGTCCGCCAACGGCGCGGCACCCGCCATGTCAATCCATAGCGAGGGTGGGATCACCTCACGCTTCATGCGGCGCGCGCTTCGGCTTCCACTGCGTCCGCGAGTGCGGCGAGTGTGGCGAAATTGAACGTCGGCGTGATGACGGCGCTGGGCGTGGGGGTCGCGCCAAAACCCTTCATGCCCTGACGACGCTCGATCCAGCAGGTCGCGTAACCCAGTTCGGTCGCAACACCAATGTCGTGATACTGGCTTTGCGCCGTATGCAGGATCTCGCTGAACTTATAGCCGAATGCAGCCTGACGACCGCGGTTATACGCAAAGAATTGCGGGTCCGGTTTGGCGACGCCGGTTTCATCGGCACACACGGTGTCGTCGAATGGATCACCCAGCGTATGAGCGTAGGCCGACAACGCCACGCGGTCTGCGTTGGTCATGGCAACCAGCCGATAGTGCTTGCGCAGCCGCTTGAGCGCCGCCACCGAGTCTTCAAACGCGGGCCAATCCAGCACATCGCGCTGGAACGCAGCAGCGGTCTCGTCATCCGCGGGCAAGCCAAGTTCGTTGGCGAGCGACTGATAGACGCTTGCCATCGCCTGGCTGGAACGGCCGGGAAACGCTGCACGGCCACGCATATAGGGTTCGAAGATCTGGTCATCGGTTAGATCTTTCGCCTTTGCGCCGCCCAGACGCCGTACCGACGCCAGCACACCGCTTTCAAAGTTGATCAGCGTGCCGACCACATCGAACGTCAGTACCTTGAAATCCTTCAGCTTCATGATTCGTCATCCTCTATAGTTTGTGTTGAATCCCGACGGTATTGCCCGCCTTCACGGGCATACGAAAAATTCAGGCAGGTACAACGATGGTGTCCTGCGGATCGAGCAAGACCGTCATCTCCGCGCCGGGCGCGGGAATGCGTTGCCGTGCGTCGTGACTGCCGGGCTGCCTCAGGCTGATCGGCGTACCGTCGGCGAGCGTGGCGAACACGCGCAAGCTCTCGCCCTGGTACAGCACCTCGCTGACACGGCACACCAACCTGTTCACGCCGGGCCTTTCATACCCGCCGTCAATCACCAGCTTCTCGGTCTGCACCGCCAGCAAAAGCTTCTCGCCGGGCGGCAAAGGATGTGCCGTCCGCAGCACTACTCCGCCGAGCGTTACGGCGTCATCGCCGGCACGGGTCACGTCGAGCAAGGTCGCCTCGCCGATGAAACTCGCCACGAACGCATCGCACGGGCGGTCATAGAGGCGCTCCGGCGTATCGATCTGGACCAGCCGGCCATTGCGCAGCACGGCCACGCGGTCGCTCATGGTGAGCGCCTCGCGCTGGTCGTGGGTGACATAGACAATCGTCGCTTCCAGCTTCCTGTGCAAGCGGCGTAATTCAATCTGCATGGTCTCGCGCAACTGCTTGTCCAGCGCGGACAGCGGTTCGTCCATCAGGATCAGTTGCGGCTCGAAGACCATTGCCCGAGCCAGCGCCACGCGCTGGCGCTGGCCGCCCGACAACTGGGCAACACCACGGCTTTCATAACCGGCCAGCTCGACCATCGCCAGGGCATCCGACACCTTGCGGGCCCAGCCCGCCTTCGGCTGACGCCGGGCGCGCAGAGGGAACGCGACGTTCTCCCCAACCGTCATATGCGGGAACAGCGCGTAGTTCTGGAACACGATACCGATGTCGCGCTTGTGCGGAGGCGCGTATGTAATATCCCGCTCGCCTACCCACACCGCACCGGAGCTAGGCTGGACAAAGCCGCCAAGAATGCCGAGCAACGTGGTCTTGCCCGAACCGGAAGGCCCCAAGAGAGAGACGAATTCGCCGGGTGCAATATCGAGCGATACGTCGTCCAGCGCTACCACGGAACCGTAGCGCTTCGTGGCAGACCGGATCGATACACCTGCTTTCGCCCTTGCATCCATACCGTGTTTTCTCGCCATGTAAGTCTTCGGTTGATCAAAATATACGGTGCGCTTTTATTGGCGGCAATTCCCGAATTGTTGGATCAGGCATAACATGAGGTCATGCCTAATCTACGCAAGAAACTGCCGAGCGCGAATGCGCTGTTCGTGTTTGAAGCCGCCGCGCGCTGCGGCAACTTTACCCGCGCGGCGCAAGAGCTGTACGTGAGCCAGCCCGCGGTGAGCCGCATGCTGGCGCGCATGGAAGACCATCTGGGCGTGCGTTTGTTCGAGCGCGTGCGCGGGGGCATCGAGCTGACGGAGAACGGCCGCATCCTCTACCGGAAGATCTCCGAGGGTTTTAGCGGCATCGAAGGTGCGATCCGCGAGATCGAGGCGCGCGCAACCGGCGTGGAGTCGGTCACGTTATCGGTGTCGACCGCATTCACCACGCACTGGCTGATGCCGCGCATGAACCGGCTCAACCAGGCATTTCCTTCTGTCGACCTGCGCTTTCAACTGATCTCCGGGCGTATTGGCGGACCGCTTGTCGACGTCGATCTCGGCATGCGCTTCATGACGCAGGACGAGATAGGCGCGAACAGCGTGCTGGTGATGCCTGAAGTGCTGCTGCCCGTGTGCAACCGCCGGTATCACGAACAGGCGCTGCTGGATGAGGCCGGCACGCATGGAGACACCGTGATCGTCATGGACGATGGCGAGCGCGGCTGGCATGACCGCTTCAGCGCGTTTGGCGAACACAAGCGGCGTGCGGCCAGCATGCTGAGCTTCAACGACTACGCGATCGTCGTGCAGGCCGCGCTGCTGGGGCAAGGAATCGCGCTTGGCTGGCTCAACGTCGTCTCGCACTGGCTGGCGGAAGGCGCGTTGCTGCCGGCCGAGCAGGAGTTGCTCGTGACCAGCAGGCGTTGTTGTCTGGTATCGCCAGAAAACCGGCCGATGCGTCCTATAGTCGAAGCGATCCGGGACTGGATTGTCGAGGAGACGCGTGCGGACATGCGCACCGTCGACCAGGCTTATCCCGCGCTTGGAATTCGCGATGCGCTCAAAGGTGCGGGGCTGGTGTTGGGATAAGGCTGGTTAGGGGTAACCCGATACATCGGATATGCGCCCAGCCCCGCTAATCGGGGTTTCGTTACCTTCATACAAATAATCTGGCTAAAGCGCTGCTTTCAGCCTAGATTAGTATTATTTGCCTCCATTGCCGATGCCGAAACTCGTTAATCAGCACGTGATTCGAACTCGCCGGACGTGCTGCGTTCTCATGGCGATCGAGCGTTGTCGATACCCGTCATGGAGCGAACGTGAACTATCGTGAAATAATGAGACAAGGCGGCAAAAAGTAAACGGCCCGCCAACACGCGCAGATAACATGTGCTATTAAGAGCTATAAAAGCGGGTTGCCGCAAAAAATGCTTGCCGGTGGGAACAAGAAACTTGCTACGTGTTTCTTCTTGATGCTCATCGAAGACAAACCGAAGACAAACGCGAAATTCCAACGGGGCTTTATGGCATGACCACCGACAGCCGATCAACCTTCGATTCCTTCAAGTTTTCTCGTACTGAGTCGATATAACTAAGGCACGTGCAGTGTTCGTACGGCCTGCAACTGCAATTTTCGCAACGTGCCCAGAATGTGCTGACCCCGCAGCGTCTTGATAGCGGTGTTCGCTATAACTAACCGGTATGATTTTCATGGCTGATTCTTCATCGCTTCCCAGGCATCTGTTTTACGTAGGCGATCCTTTGACGCTCGAACTTCGCTCGCTCCTGGATACACGCGGCTGGACGGTCAAATCCCTGGAACTGGACCGTGAGCCGGAGAATTTCTCATCGAAGCCCAGCGGGGGCTTACTCGACTTCTCGGCGCGCAACGTTGCAGCCAATCTGCGGCTGGCGGAAACCTGGCTATCGGTAAAAACTGTGGGCTGGCTGGCGCTCTTGTCGCCGGCGCAACTTGAAGATTCAACTATCAGGCGTCTCGTCCGGGATTTTTGCTTTGATTATGTAACGCTTCCCGCGTCGGGCGAGCGCATCCTGAACGCGCTGGGCCACGCATATGGAATCGCTGCGTTGCATGACGGCGGCTCACGCGACCCGGTCAACGTGAAGAACGACAGCAACGCCGAAGGCGACATGATCGGCTCATGCGACGCCATGCTCGCGCTCTTTCGCGCGATCCGCAAAGTAGCCATGACCGATGCCCCGGTGTTCATCTCCGGCGAATCGGGAACGGGTAAGGAACTGACCGCGGCCGCCATTCACGCGCGCTCGGTGCGGCGCAACGAACCGTTTGTCGCGATCAACTGCGGGGCCATCCCCGCTCATCTCTTGCAGTCCGAGTTATTTGGTTATGAACGCGGTGCGTTCACCGGCGCCAATCAGCGCAAGATCGGGCGCGTTGAAGCGGCGAACGGCGGCACGCTGTTCCTCGATGAGATAGGCGACTTGCCGCTGGAGAGCCAGGCGAGCCTGTTGCGCTTTCTTCAGGAACGCAAGATCGAGCGCCTGGGCGGCCATGAGTCCACGCTGGTGGACGTACGCATTGTTTCGGCCACTCACGTGGACATGCAGACGGCCATGGTTGAAGGCCGGTTTCGCTCTGACCTTTACCATCGGCTGTGCGTGCTGCAGATCGAAGAGCCGCCGTTGCGGGCACGGGGCAAGGACATTGAATTGCTGGCCCGGCACATGCTGGATCGATTCGAGAAAGACGCTAGCCGGCGCATCCGCGGTTTCGCCCCTGACGCCATCGCCGCGATCCATAACTATAGCTGGCCTGGCAATGTGCGAGAGCTGATCAACCGCGTCCGGCGCGCGATTGTCATGACCGAAGGCCGCTTGATCGGCGCGCATGATCTCGAACTCGGCGAGTTTGCCGAGTGCGTGCCCATGTCCCTTGCGCAAGCGCGCGAAGTGGGCGAACGGCAGGCAATCGAAATGGCCTTGCTGAGAAATCGCGGACGCGTCGGCGATGCGGCGCGCGAACTCGGTGTATCCCGGGTGACGCTGTACCGGATCCTGTCCGCCTACAACATGCGGGACGCAGAGACACCATCGGGACTCGACCAGGACTAGTTCCTGTTGCGGCGCAATACGGTTGATACGGTTGCGCCGCACACGGCCTGTGTATTTGCCTGAGCACCAGGCGCGGGCCGGAAAGCGACTTTTTTAGCCCGCCAACACGTTCTATTTTTCACCCGCCTTGTTCGCCTGCTGCAGACTTTCGCTCTGCAGGAAATCGAAGTCCCCCCCCTCATCCGCTTGCGTCACCGTCTGCAAAAACAACTTCCGGTAACCACGTCCTGCAGTCGGGCGATGCACCGGGTTGTCGAGCGCACGCTGATGCAATTCAGCTTCCGGGACAAGCAGCGCAATCTCCCGGTTGATCACACTCAAACGAATCCGGTCCCCGTTGCGGACATGGGCAAGCGGGCCGCCGATCGCCGCTTCCGGCGTGACGTGCAGCACAATCGTGCCGAACGCGGTGCCGCTCATGCGGCCATCGGAGATCCGGACCATGTCCTTGACACCCGCTCGCGCCAGCTTGCGTGGAATGGGGATATAACCCGCTTCGGGCATCCCCGGTGCACCGACCGGGCCAATGTTCTTCAGCACAAGAACGTCTTGCGCGGTGACGTCGAGCGCTTCGTCGTCGATACGGCTGATCATGTCCTCGAGATCGTCGAATACGACCGCACGCCCCTCATGTTCCATCAACGCCGGATCGGCAGCCGATTGCTTGATGATCGCGCCACCCGGCGCGAGATTGCCGCGCAATACCGCCAGTCCGCCTTGGGGATAGATCGGATCACTAAATGAACGTACAACATCCTGCTGATATCCGGGTCCGCCAAGCTCAAGCTCCTCCCCAAGCGTGCGCCCGGTGACCGTCAGCGCGTCCAGATGGAGCAACGGCTTGAGTTCACGCAGCAACGTAGCCATGCCGCCCGCCTTGTGGAAGTCTTCCATGTAGTGCTGGCCAGTCGGTTTCAGATCCAGCAATACGGGCGTTTCCTTGCCCATCCTGTCGAGCGTGTCCAGATCGATCCGATGCCCCAGTCGTCCGGCGATCGCAGTCAGATGAACGATCGCGTTTGTCGAGCCGCCAATGGCCAGCAGCACACGCATTGCATTTTCGAAGGCTTTGACGCTCAGGATCTTGTCGATGGTGAGACCGTCGAGCGCCATCCGAACCGCTTGTGCGCCCGTTTCTTCCGCCACGCGAATCCGGTCGGCCGTCACCGCAGGAGGCGACGCGCCGCCGGGAACCGTCATGCCCAACGCTTCCGCGACGCAGGCCATGGTGCTCGCGGTGCCCATGACCGAACACGTTCCCACGCTTGCGACCAACTGGTTGTTGACGTCGGCGACCTCTTCCTCGTCGATCTCGGATGCGCGGAACCTGGCCCAGTAGCGACGGCAATCAGTGCATGCGCCCACGCGTTCGCCACGGTGCGAGCCGGTCAGCATGGACCCGGTGATGAGCTGGATGGCAGGCACGCCGGCGGACGCTGCGCCCATCAATTGCGCGGGCACGGTCTTGTCGCAACCGCCTATGAGAACGACCGCATCCATGGGCTGCGCGCGAATCATTTCCTCGGTATCCATCGACATAAGATTGCGCAGGTACATGGAGGTAGGCGACGCAAAGCTTTCGTGAATGGAGATGGTCGGGAAGTCCATCGGCAAGCCGCCGCCAAGCATCACACCGCGCTTTACCGCTTCAATCAGTTGCGGCATGTTGCCGTGACACGGGTTATACGCACTGCCCGTATTGACGATACCGATCACCGGCCGGTTCAAGGCTTGGTCGGTATAACCGGCGCCCTTGATGAAAGCCTTGCGCAAGAACAGCGAAAAATCCTGGTCGCCGTACGAGGTCAGGCCTCGTTTCATGCCGGTCGCGGGGGCCGGGGCTTGCTTCTCATCTTGCATGTGATCAGGCTTGTGGGATTGATCGGCCATTGGGGATTTCCCTATTCAGTAAATGATGTATCGCGCCTTGGCGTCGGTTGGATTTCATTTTGCCAAGGCAGCGTGGGCGTCTACGGAGTCTATTGCGATGCTCCCGACATAGTGAAGCCGACGGCCGTCAACTGTTCGATCGGGCATGCCGCCGCCATCGGGTCCAAGCGCTCGGGCGGTGGACGTACTTTGCTCCATTGATCATCGATTAGCCAACGAGCGCAACGCACACGCGTCATACGGCTTGCCGCCCGCCTCTTAGCGCGGCGCAAAGCGGCCCACGAGCATCGCGCGTTTCCATCCAAAGCCTGCTACTTTCCGATATTCAAAACCCGCTTGCAGCAACGCGCGTTTCACATCGCCGGCGCTGGTGTAGGTGGAAAACGTCGCGTCGTCGATTGCCAACGCGGCAAGTGAACTGAAGATCGCGGGCGTCCAGAGTTCAGGGTTTTTCGCCGGCGCAAAACCATCGAGATAAAACGCGTCGACGCGCAATTGCAGGGTGGGCAGGATAGCCACTGCGTCACCGAATATAAGCGTCAACGTGACGCTGCCATCGTCAAAATCGAGTTGATGCGTGCCCGGTTCCATTGCCGGCCACGCGGCGATGAGCCCGTCCGCGAGTGCGAGGACCGATGCATCGTCCACGGTCACCGCGTAGGCACGACGCAGATCGTCCGCTGAAAACGGGTGCTTTTCGATCGATACGAAATGCAGCCGTTCGCCGCGTTCGGGGTCCGCGCGCCACGCGGACCAGGTCGTCAGGAAGTTGATGCCCATGCCGAAACCGGTTTCGAGCACAGTGAACGTTTGACGGCCTTGCCATCGTCCGGGCAAACCGTTGCCCTGCAAAAATACATGCTGCGACTGGGCAAGACTGCCCACTATGCTGTGATAGATATCGCCGTATTCCGGCGAATACGGCGACCCATTGGGGCGGAATGCAAGCGTGGCGGGAATCAGCGGATCGGTCATGCGGGTCGGATGTCAGGGAGGGACTGTTGGGAACCAGGTTCGAAGGGCCACAGCCGCGTCATTGTCGCGCGGTCCGGCGAGGGTTCCGCACGTTAGCAAAAAATGGCGAGCCTCTGGTGGAAAATGCGCTTGAGAAAACGCTGTCTCCGGTTCGATGCTCAATCGCGATTTATCCGGCAAGCGGCAAAGTATCCCCGTTCTGCCATGAAGACACGCTAAGATGAATCGAGTGGTTCCGGTTTGGCCGGGCCGCGTTCGTGCGTGATTTTCTTTGACAGGAGAACAAGATGGCAGCCAAGAAGATCTTATTTCTGACCGGCGATTTTGCGGAAGATTATGAAACGATGGTGCCATTCCAGGCGCTGCAAATGGTCGGCCATACAGTGCACGCCGTGTGCCCTGGAAAGAAGAGCGGCGACAGGATCAAGACCGCGATTCACGACTTCGAGGGCGACCAGACCTACACTGAAAAGCCGGGACATCTGTTCGCGCTGAACGCAAATTTCGATGACGTCGATGTCACCCACTACGACGCGCTGATGATCGCCGGCGGCCGTGCGCCGGAATATCTGCGGCTCAACGATCGGGTGATCGAAATCGTACGGCAGTTCGCTGCTGCGGAAAAACCGATTGCAGCCGTCTGTCACGGCGCGCAGTTGCTGGCAGCCGCCGATGTGATTCGCGGCAAGCGGATTTCCGCCTACCCCGCTTGCGCGCCGGAAGTCCGGTTGGCCGGCGCAGAGTATGCGGACATCGAGGTGGACAGCGCGGTCACCGACGGCAATTTCATCACGGCCCCGGCGTGGCCCGCTCATCCCCGCTGGCTGGGTCAGTTCCTCGCACGGCTTGGAACTGAAATCGCGCTCTGAACGATTGCCGCAGTTGCGGCGGTGGACGCTCCCGAGGGCTGGTTAGCGGGCTTCGAGAGCGTCCGTGGTTTGCAGATGTCATCTTGGTTAACCCCGCTATTTGCCGACGTCTGACGGCCATTTCGGGGCGATCATGGGCGTCGACAGGCGCCGCAATTGCCTGAGGATTGCCCACCCCGCCCGGGCTTGCAGAACGCCGGGCGCGGCGGGCTGCTAGAATTGACGTTTTACTTGCCTGGTCATGTGCTATGGGCTTTGAACAGCTCGCTGTATTGAAACAACAACTCGAGAAAGAAAAACAGGCGAAACGCGCGCAATCCAAGCCCGTGGCGAAGCCTGCGCATAAGCCTGCCTCGAAGCCCGCCCCGAAGCCGACAGCCAAGCCGATCTCGAAGCAGGCCTCCGCGCCGGACTCGAAACCTGTCGCGAAGCCGCCGCGCCATCCCCGGCCCGCGGCCAGGCCTGCTGCTCCCGCTCCTGTCGCAGTCAGGTCGAAACCCGTGGACCCCGTCGTCTTGACCATCGGAAAACTGCAAAAAAGGTTTCCGAAAGCCTTCCCGAAAAATCCGTTGCCGAAGGTGCCGCTGAAGATCGGAATTTTCGAAGATCTTCTCGCGCATGCCACGGAACTCGCGCTGAGCGAGACGGAGTTGCGCGCCGCGATCAAGATCTGGTGCCGTGGCAGCCGTTACTGGACATCCATGGTTGAAGGCGCGATCCGCGTTGATCTCTCCGGAGAAGAAGCCGGACGGGTGTCGCCTGAAGACGGTGTCCGCGCGACAAAGCTCGAAGAAGGTCGTCTGGCCAGAGTCGCGTCGAAGGCCGCGGCTTCAGAAAAGGCGGCAGTGCCTGAGAGCGAAGCGGTGGTCGAGAACGCACCGGTAGCTGAGAACGCACCGGTTGCTGAAAAGCTGGCCGTTCCGGATTCCGAGAACGTTGCCGATTAATCGTATGTGAGAGCAGGAGGTTTGCGGCTGTCCCGCAGCCTCCTTTGCACCCATTAGGCTACAGGCACGGGCACTTCGACCGGGCCCACACGGAAACGGAAGCGTCGCCGCAACGGTATAGGCAATGCTGTTGCGTCCCTACGTTTCTCCATATTGTCCTGATAGCCCGGACCGAGACGCACTTGGACGCCGGCGCCGCTTGGTTAACTCCAGCGCCGCGCGTACGGTCTCCGAGGAAGCTGAGGATAGCCTCTTCGTGACCCGTCCCACGCCACCCGAGTATTTTCCGCCAAGGCAGTAGCGGACCCAATCCGCCCGGTCACCGGTCCCGTCACGACGGGAATAACGGTCCGCTTCCACCGTCGCGCGAATGTCCTGACCAATCCCTTCCATGCACGGCCACGGCTGTCCGCTGCCCGTCATCCAGCACGTCCTCATTGAAAGCGCTTCGCCACTATTCGTCGCAACGAACGCGATCCACAGTGGCGTTGAACGCACGATTTTCTGCTTTCGCCGGCACTTCGCAGACGATCAAAGACGCCTCCATCCGACGTTTCACAAATTCTTGACATTCTTATTTTGTTGAACAACATTACATATATTGTTCAACAATCAGGATCGCCGAGAGTGATCCTTTCTTCAGAAAGGGAACGTCCATGCATGCATATCGTCCGTCCTTCTCGCCGCGTCGCGCCCTGCTTGCCGGGCTCACAGGTCTGATGCTGCTGGTCCTGCAGGGTGAGGCCAACGCCGCCACACAGGCGCCGCCCACCATCGCCTCGGGCACGCTCACCATTGGTTCCGACCTGACCTATCCGCCGTACGCATTCATGGAGGGCGACACGCCCGCCGGACTCGATCCTGATTTCATGACCTCGCTCGCGTCGCACTTGCAACTCAAGCCGCAGTTCGTCGACACGCGTTTCGCCAACCTGATCCTCGGGATCAACGCGAAGCGCATCGACATCATTGCGTCCGCGCTCTATGTCACGCCCGAGCGCGCGAAACAGATCGATTTCGTGCCCTACTTCAAGACCGGCGGCTCGCTCCTTGCGCTGGCCGGCAGCGGTTTCGCCCCCGTCACGCCCGAAGCCCTGTGCGGCAAACGCGTGAGTTCGATCAAGGGCGCCTCGTGGATTCCCAAGCTGGCGAAAGTCAGTCAGGACACCTGTGCAACGAAGGGCCTCGCACCTATCGATGTACGCGAGTTCGAGACCTCGCCGCAAGCCTCGCAAGCGCTGTTGGCCCACGCTGTCGATGCGCAGTTCGAGGACTCGGCCGTGGCGAAGATGGCCGTCGACAAGATGAGTGGGCGCCTTGCCATCACATCCACTACGCCGCTGTTCCCGGTGGTGGTCGGCCTGGGTGTGGCCAAGAACGATCCAGCGCTGCTTGCGGCGGTGAAGGGTGCGCTCGACACGATGAAGCATGACGGCGAGTACGCCACGCTGCTCAAGCGCTACAACGTCGCCGAGCCGACCGGCGCGGAAATCGCACAAGCACTCGGCGCGACGAATTGAGCGTCATGTTTGGCAGCATATGCCAGTCCCACACCCTTCACGGACAACGCGGCGCGTTTGAACGGCCGCGTTGCCCTGCGGAGAAAGATGAATGATTTTTGACTGGCACTACGCCCTGTCGCTACTCGCCGACAAGGCATTCTGGAGCGCATCCTGGCGCGTGGTCGAACTCAGCATGGCGACGTGGGTGATTGGCATCGTGGCCGGGTTCCTGCTGGCGCTCGGCAAGCAGTCTCGCATCGCATCATTGCGCGTGGCGTGCTCGGCTTACATCTGGCTGTTTCGCAGCTTACCGTTGCTGGTGCTGCTGATCTTCGTGTACAACCTCCCGCAAGTGTTCCCGGCGTCGAGCATGGTGCTCGCCGACCCGTTTCGGGCGGGCTTGATTGCGCTGTCGATCAGCGAAGCCGCTTATATAGCGGAGATTCATCGGGGCGGGTTGCTTTCCATTGGTCGGGGCCAGTTCGAGGCCGGCCGCGCGCTGGGGTTGCGCTACCTCGGGCTGCAGCGGCTGGTGGTGGTGCCGCAGGCGTTTCGCGTCGCCTTGCCGTCGCTCGTCAACGAATACATCACGATCGTCAAGCTCACCTCGCTCGTGTCCGTGATCTCGCTCGCCGAAATATTGCTCGTGGGTGAGCGCCTCTACACGCAGAACTTCAAGGTCCTGGAGACGATGCTCGCAGTGTCGTTCTACTACGTGTTGATCGTGACCGTGGTCGGGTACGCGCTGAAACTGCTCGAACAGCGCCTTGATGTTGCACGCAGGGAGCCCGCGGCGTTCAGTCCTGCCGAGTCGGCGGCGTCCATCAACACACCAACGGCGCAGGTCGAAAAGACCGGGCGTGTCGCGCTTGAAGCGGTGGGCTTGCGCAAGCGCTATGGCGTGCACGAAGTGCTGAAAGGCGTCGACCTCAAGGTGCAGGCGGGCGAAGTCATCTCGGTGATCGGGCCGTCAGGATCGGGCAAGACTTCGCTGATCCGCACGCTCAATGGTCTTGAGGCGCTCGACGACGGTGAGATCATGCTTCACGGCAAGCTATTCCAATGGGGTGCAAGCCGAGCGCGACGAGCGGTGTCGCATCGCGAGCACATGCGTGGCATTGTCGATATAGGTATGGTGTTCCAGAGCTTCAATCTCTTCCCGCATCGCAGCGTGCTCGACAACGTGACGCTGGCGCCGCGCTATCACAATCGCGGCTCGAAGGCGGCTCTGCGCGCGCTCGGCATGGAGATGCTTTCAAAAGTCGGACTGGCCGCGCATGCGCACAAGTATCCGCACCAGCTCTCCGGCGGCCAGCAACAGCGGGTGGCGATTGCGCGGGCGCTGGCCATGAAACCATCCATCGTCCTCTTCGACGAACCGACCTCCGCGCTCGATCCCGAACTGGTGGCTGAAGTCCTGAAAGTCATCGAGCAGCTTGCGCGCGAAGGGATGACAATGGTGATCGTCACGCACGAGATCAATTTCGCCTTCCGCATTTCGGATCGGATAATCTTCCTGGAGAATGGCTCGATCGTGGCGGATGCCGCGCCCCACGTCATGACCGCGTTCGACAAGGATTCCCGCGTCGCGCACTTTCTTAAAGACCTTCAGATCGCATGACCCGATCAGTTTCAGCGAACGATTCAGTAACCGATTCCGTGTCCGATTCCGTAACCGATTTCAACCGCGCCGTGACCAAGAACAAGACCGTGACCGAGCACATCGAAGAAGAGTCCGTGACCGAGCGCATCGTCACGCAGATCCGCGACAAGATCATCTGCGGCGACCTGTCTCCCGGCACTGCGCTCACCGAAGCCGATCTCACGAAGGCGTACGACGTCTCGCGCAATACGCTTCGCGAGGCGCTGCGGCAGATTTGCCGTGAAGGACTGGCCGTGCACTACCGGCATCGAGGCGTGGTGGTGCGCACGCTCACCCGCACCGACGTCCGCGATATCTTCCGGGTCCGCCGCACCCTGGAATTGCAGGCGATTGCGCTGCCGGGAAAGACCGACCCGCCCGACCCGGCCGTGCTGCGCGCCATGGCCGCTGCCTGCGATGCCGCTGCGCAAGCCGCGTCGCAAGAAGACTGGCGAAGCGTGGGCACGCATAGCCTGCGGTTTCATCAGCACATTGTGGAGATGATCGGCAGCGCGCTGCTCGACCAGTTCTTCCGCACGATTCTCGCGCAGTTGCGCTTGCTGTTCTCCGCCGCACCCGACGAACGGCGTTTCCAGTTGCCGTGGATCGAGCGTGACCGGGAGCTCTACGACCTGATCGTGGCCGGGGAACACAAGCGGGCGAGCAAGAAACTTTCCGACTACCTGGACCGCTCTGAAGAAGCGCTGATCGACCTTCTCTGAACCGCTTCTTTCGAGGGTCCCTTTCGCGAGCGAGGCCTGGCGCCTCGCATCGATTCATTCAGGAGAATCAGAACCATGTTGAACTACCCTGCCGCTTATCAGGTAACCCAGGGTTCCGCGCTCGAAGTGGACCGGGACTTTTATACGCGGGTTGCCACCGCGCCGGAAACGCGCACGCTGGTGGACTCGGCGGTAGTGCCAATCCGCTCCGGCTATGCGTGGAAGGTACCGGCCGGACATGTGTTCCGGATCGTAACCATTGAAGGCCCGCAGGTCGCGGATCTCAACATCTGGAACCTGCACAATCCGCGTGAGCGCTTCTGGGCATCACGCACGCGCCAGTTGCAGCAGGCGCATGTGAGCACATTCGACCGGCTGTGGTCGACCCTGCCCTATCTCCGGCCGCTCGTGACGATCACCGACGACAGCCTGGCCGACTACGGAGTCGACGAACACGGCGGCCGCGTTCACGACCTGCTGGGCACACGCTGCGATCCGTATGTGAACCGGATGCTGACCGGCGAAGATTTCGATTTCCATTGCCATTCGAACCTGACGCGCGCGATCGCCCCGTACGGTCTCACCGAATTCGATGTGCACGATGTACTGAACGTGTTCCAGTGCACCGGGCTCAATCTGAACGACCAGTATTTCATGAAGGCATGTCCGGCAAAGAAAGGCGACTATCTGGAGTTCTTCGCGGAGATTGATTTGTTGTGCGCGCTGTCGACTTGCCCGGGCGGCGATTTGTCCTTGCCGATGTGGGGTCCGGACGCGCGCGATCCGCTCGAAGTTTGCCGGCCGCTGGGCGTGGAGGTATATCGGCTCGCGCCCCGGATGCTCGATGGATGGAGTTCGCCGGAGGCGCCGCCTTACCGCGGGCTGCATGGAATGCGGCTCGATACGTCGGGACGTGGCGGCTGTTGCTGAGAGCCGCGTTGCGGATGTCCTCCGCTTAGATGTAGATGACGCCATCGGGCATCCCGCTCGATGGCGCCGGTCATCCGCGAATGCCACAACCCATACTATTCACGATGATGCGAAGTACGGCGCAGCTTGTCGCAGCCAATAGCCATCCCGAACGAAACCGCCCAGAAGGCGATGATTGCGCCGATAAAAAGCAGGTCCACGATTTGTCTCCTGACAGATTGATAGGTCTTTGTCTTTAAGACTAGGCAAGGACCCGTCAACGAGGTGCCAAGAGATCGACCGAACTTATCAAAAAAGGCTAAAGGCCGCGTGAACTGATCGCGGATCGCAGCACGGTTCGGTTACTCACTGCCAAATTCCATCTTGATACTGCTCGGCACGCCACCGGGTCCGGCAGGATTGGGATTGCCAAAACGCGGAATCGACCCATCCGCACGAGCGCGAGCCAGCTCTGCTCGCACCTGTGCACGCGTCTTTGGAGCCTGATCGGATTGAATTGGAAGCGGCTTTGGCGCTACAGGCTGTACTACCGGCAGCACTTCCTTGACCCGCGGCCTTGCGAGAACCAACGCTGGCCGTGGTGCCGTGCTGGCTGCGGTTGGCGCTCCCTCTGGCGAACCTGGATTTTCACTTCCGGCTCCCAAGGCCGGGCTTGCTGCTTCGGTTTCTACAGCGCTATTCGATAGAGTTTTGATCTGTGGCGTATCCCCAGCCAAGGACTCAAGAGAAGTGCCGATCGCATGTTCGCGCACCCGGGATTTGCCCTTATGTGAACGTTCGGCTCTCGCAGGCAAACGCGTTGCAGGCCGACTCGACTTTGCCGTAATGCGCGAGTTGTCAGGCGGCGTAACAGGCGGCACTGAGTCAACTTTTTCCTCACGCGCCTGCAACTCTTTCTGAAGCGGGAGCGCGCGGCTATCGTCCATGTGAAGCGTTTGAACCGCCCCTAATAGAACCTTGGCGGAAGCGAGATCGTTGCGTTTCAGGTTTTCCCGAATTGCCTGAAGAATATGGGCGATATCGTCGGAATGGCTGCTCGCTGAAGCTGAATTTGATCTCTCGGATTCGCCCCAGCCATCCTCCGGATCGCCGGAAATGGAAGCACCGTCGCGTTGCGAGCCTGATTGCGCCCCCGGCAGTTTGTCTTCGCCTGACCGCATTACAGATGCGCCGATCACCAGGGCACCCAGAAGGAGGCCCGCGAGGAATGTCCTCTTAGGAATGCTCAACATAAGTGTCTGTCCCGTAGCTTGGAAATGCACATCCGACACCCGGATAACATCAGCTTCACCGACCTTCACTCGCATGGATGCAGCGCAAAAAGGAACGCGCATGCGCTGCGGTCTTGCAATTGATAACTTACGCGCTCAAACGGAAGATTGGATGCGTCAAACTCTAGCCTATATCCGCCAAAGTCAAGGTTTCTGCAGGGCGCCAAACGGTGCCGTTCGCCGGCTTGTTTGTTAGGACGATTGGAATTTCCGTTCCGTTTTATCGATACCCGACGTTTGCACCCGTCAATCCTGCCGGAACGACGAACGGTGCCTGGCAATTTGGCGATATCATGATAACTGTACATCCATACAGTTATCATGATCGACCTTGCATTAGCGGGGCAGGCTGAATCCCAACGGCGCTTCTACTATCTCCGCAATTTCGAGTTCGCTCTCCAATGGCTCGCCGATCGGTACGACGACCTGTGGATCGACGACGAACGTGCTTTCCTGAGCGCGTTCTCCACGCTGCCCCTGGCTTCCCGTGCACTGCTGATGCGCCCGCTGATGCGCGCCGGGCCACTGTTCCGGGTAAGCGCGCTGGCCTATGACGAGATAGGCAGCCCAACAGACGCTCTCAATCCTCTCAACGCTTTGGGATGGGTCGATCCCGACCCGGCACTGACAATAGACGAACTATTTCGCCTGCATACCCTGCGCGAACTGGCGAATATCTTTCCTGATGCATTCGGCGCGGCGAAATTACGCAAGCCCGAATTGCTCGAAACGCTTCGCAGCCAACATCTGACAGCGCGCCCTTATTTAAGCTGGTGGCCCGGGTCGGATGATCAGGTCGTACGCGTGAACGTGGCATCGCTGTGCGATCGCTTGAGACTGATGTTCTTCGATAATTTACATCAGGCCTGGTCAGAGTTTGTTGTGAGCGACCTGGGGATTGTCCGGTACGAGAACGTCCCGTTGCAGCCGTCCTCCCGCGCGCTTCAAAGCCGTAAGGATATCGAATCATTCATGACGATTCATGCCTATCGGGAATTTGGCGCGCTCGTCCGTCAAAGCGCGCCTGCCTGCGCTGCTACACTTGCCGCGATATCAATTGCCGCGCAACGCTCGCCGTCCGGCACAATGCCGATCGCGCGTCCATTCTTCTTCTGACAAAGTCTGCAACCCATGCTTCGATTCGAGAACCTCTGTAAACGTTACGACGAGCGCGTCATCTTCCATGCACTGCGTTATAGCGCCGGCGCTGGATGCGTGGCGCTGAACGATGAAAGCGGCAGCGGCAAATCCACGTTGCTCGGCATTCTCGCAGGTGAGATCGAACCTGATCACGGCGAGGTATGGATAGACGGGCATTCCCTGCGTGCCGCCCCGCTCGAGGCAAAGTCCCTGCTCGCATACGTACCGGACGACTGCATGCCGTACTCGCTGCAGACGGGCCGCGAGTATCTGGAATTGGTGGCAGCGAACAGGAAAACAACCGTCGACAGTCGCACGCTCGACCTGGCGGATCGCTTTGGCTTGACGCCACACTTGGAGAAGCGTTTCGAGCAAATGTCGTTTGGCACGCGCAAGAAAATCTTCCTGACGGCGGCGGCGCTGGGCGATGTGAAGGTCGTTATCGCGGATGAACCAGCCGCCGGCCTCGATGCCCCCGCGCGTGCTGTCCTGATTGATTTGTTCAGGACGCTGGGTGCAGACCGGACGGTTTTCTTTTCGAGCTATGACGTGGATTTTTCCCAGGCTTGTGGCGCGAAAGTAGTCAGTTTTGCTGAGTTTGGCTTAGGAGTTTAAGCGAGTGCCGGAAGCGTGAGCCGTCGCGCCCGAACCGGCACCGTGATGCTTCATCCAAGCCCCATTGCTCGAACGAGCATGACCAACCCGATTACAACGACGATGGCTCCGATCGCTCTCGCCACGCGCTCACCTTCCGGTGCGAGACGTTCGACGGTAATGAGTGCCGTCACGCCGGCCATCGCGCGCAGATCCATCACGCCGATCACGAGAAGGACCGCCGTCAGGCCGGCACAACACGTGCTGCAGTGAAGCCCGAGGCGCAGGCCATGTCGCCAGGCCGTGCCGGCGCCTGCCTGCAACGGCTGCAACGCCTGCAACGTACAGCCGTGCCCCGGCGCACCCCGGCAGCAAGCAAGGTGATGCGCCTTCCACGCAGTGAACTGAAGCGCACCAGCGATCACGACGACCACGCCGGACGCGATCGGAACAATGCGCGCCAGTGTTGGCGCCTGCATTTGAAGGGACGCCAGCGCGCTGCCCAGCGCAAACATGACCATTCCAAATACGGCCCACACGGAGAAGTACCCGATGCCCACCAGCACGGTCAGCCATCGCACGCGAGTTGCACCTGTCCTGCCCAAGGCCTGACGGTAGCGCCAGAGCATGGGAGCGAGGGATGGCAGCATCATCGCCACCATCATCGCGACCCACATGCCGATGAACGACGCCGTTGCATTGGGCCATGTCTGTCCGCACATTCGCATCCATGCCATCGACATCATCCAGCCGCCGGGCATCGGCATCTCGCCCATCGCCGACATGGACGCGCACCAGACGATCGTCACCGTCGCGCTGGCGCCGAAAAGCAACGCAGAGACGCCGAAGAACACCCGCTGGGAAACGCGTTCGGAACCCATGCTTTGTGGCATCTCCTGCCTCCCGTTTTGCGCGAACGAGCACGATCTCGCTCAGCGCTTGCCGTACTCGTCGTGACGCTTCCACCAGACACCTGTCTCGTTGCGCCCCTTGGACGCGCGATCAAGCCACTGGTACATGCCCCAGAGGCCGTCCACGCCACGCGAATAGGAGGAATAGGTGTGATAGACCACGCCGTCCTCAAGCACGAACGCACTGACGCCCGGTCGCTCGCGCGCGTACGTAGCCGTGTCGGTGCCGGACATGGTTGCGAACGTAGTGACCCCGTCGGGGGTCGTACGCGAGGGTATGTCGACCATAGGCGCCTCGCGAACGTAGTTGTATTCGACCGTGCCCTCGCGCTGTTGCTGCTCCGTGAGCGAGATGTTGAAGTCAAAGTTGAAGTCGCTGCCGAACGAAGACGCCCAGGGAAACGTCCACCCCATCCGGCGCCGGTACGCCTGCAATTTCGCGAGCGGCGCCCGCGACACCGCCGACAGCGTGACGTCATGATTCGCGAGGTGCACAACCACGCCGTCGAACCCATCCGCGATCGACGAGCATGACGGGCACCCTGCCGTGTAGTCGGGCCCGAACATGAAGTGATAGACGAGGAGTTGCGAACGTCCCTGGAAGAGGTCTGCCAGCGACGCGCTCCCTTCATCGGTCTCGAACCGGTAGTCCTTGTCGATGCGAACCCACGGCAGTGCCTGACGTTGCTGCGCCAGCTCGTCGCCGCGCCGTGTGGATTCCTTCTCCGCCTCGAGCAGCTTGAGCCGCGCTGCGAGCCATTCTTCACGTGTCCCGGTTGCGTGTGTCGTCATCGTCCTTGCCTCCGTTGGGTGGTCTTCGTCGTTCGTTAGGTGATAGATTAGTACCGTGCATCGAACGATGGGAGTGACAAGTGTGGCGGGATTCAGGTAGACCATGGACCCACTGATTGCGGTCGCGGCGCGTGCGCTTGCCACCGGTGACCCGCTCGGCGCGCTGAACCGGATCGCCTTGCGCGACGACGCGCCCGCGCTCGCGCTTCGAGGCATCGCGATGGCGCAACTCGGCGATCTGGTTCGAGCGAAGGCCCTCATGCGAAGTGCGGCGCGCGCGTTCGGTCCGAAGGAAGCCGTGGCCCGCGCGAGGTGTGTCGTCGCCGAGGCCGAGATCGCGCTCGCCTCGAGAGACCTGGGCTGGCCCGTGAAGACGCTCGACGCAGCACGAGCGACGCTCGAAGCACACGGCGATCGCGTGAACGCCGCCCATGCGCGGTATCTCGCGGTCCGGCGCCTGCTCCTGATCGGACATCTCGACGCGGCCGAACAGGCGCTCGCAAGGCTTGACCCCACGCCCTTCCCGTCCGCGTTGAGGGTAGCGCATGAGCTTGTAGTGACGGGCATCGCCATGCGGCGCCTCCAGGCAAAGACGGCGCGCGCTGCGCTTGCGCGGGCCGCACACGCCGCGCAGCATGCGGGTATTCCTGCGCTCACCGCAGAGGTCGAAAGCGCATCCCTCATACTGAATACGCCTGCCGCGCGCTCGATTGCGAGTGGTGAGGAACGGCTCATGCTGCTCGATGAGGTCGAGGCGTTGCTGGCATCGAAGGCGCTGGTGGTGGACGCGTGCCGCCAGATCGTGCGCGACACAGGCACCGTGGTCTCGCTCGCGAGGCGTCCGGTATTGTTCGCGCTCGCCCGTGCGCTGGGCGAAGCGTGGCCCGACGACGTGCCCAGGGACACGCTCGTCGCGCGGGCATTCCGGGCGAAACACGCCGATGAATCGCATCGCGCACGCTTGCGTGTTGAAGTCGGACGGCTTCGCGCGGTGCTCGGGACGCTCGCCGGCGTAAGCGCGACGAAGCGAGGATTTGTACTGGTGCCGCGTGCCGCACGCGAGGTCGTCGTACTGGCCCGGCCCGTTGAAGACAAACATGCGGCGGTGCTGGTCTTCCTCGCCGACGGCGAGTCGTGGACGAGCTCGGCTCTCGCGCTTGTGCTTGGAACCAGCCAGCGCACCGTGCAGCGTTCACTCGACGTGCTTTCGGCAGAAGGCCGGGTGCAGTCGTTTGGCCGTGGGCGGGCACGTCGCTGGTTGACCCCGCCGGTGCCGGGATTCGCGACAAGCTTGTTACTCCCCGCTCCACTTACCTAATGATTAGGATGCCACTATGAAACGAGCAGAGGCAGAAATCATCCGTGAATATGGACCCTTTCCGGGTATCGATAGCGTGCATGGCGTCACGTATGACGGTCAGCACGTCTGGTTTGGATCCGGAGACAAGCTGAACGCCTTCGATCCGGCGAGCGCCAACCCGTCGCTACGCTCGCTTAAGGTCCCCGCCGACGCGGGAACGGCCTTCGACGGCCGGCACCTGTTTCAAATCGACGGCGATCGTATCCAGAAGATCGATCCGAAAACCGGTCAGGTGCTCGCCACGATCCCGGCGCCGGATGGCGGTGGTAATTCGGGGCTCGCGTGGGCTGAAGGGACGCTCTGGGTGGGGCAGTATCGGAGCCGGAAGATTCATCAGGTCGATCCTGAAACGGGGACGATTCTTCGCGCCATAGAATCCAACCGCTTCGTCACCGGCGTGACATGGGTTGATGGAGATCTCTGGCACGGCACCTGGGAAGATGATGCGAGCGAGCTGAGACATATCGATTCGCAAACGGGAGAGGTCCTGGAGAGCCTCGAGATGCCAACTGGAGTCTACGTGTCAGGGCTCGAGTCCGATGGCGGTGAGCAATTCTTCTGCGGCGGAGGAACCAGCGGCAAGGTAAGAGCGGTTCGCCGCCCACGGCGAGACTCGGCGGCCGGCAGCGATGCCGGCGTTCCTATCGAATCTGCCAGCGAGTAGTTTCAGGCGGCAGGCGCGTTTCGAAGCCGGACTCTTGTGTTGACCGCGCACTCGTCCGTTCTTGAAAGATCGCCTGACGGATCCAGTGCCTCGAGCGCCAATTCACGCATCAGACTTCGTCCGGTCTCAGGCGCCTGAGTCAATGCGCAAGCTCTGTATCGCGAAGCACCATGCCGTGGCGCTGCCGGGCGATGTCGCGGGACGCTTCAATTTCCTGCCGCATGCGGACCGCGTCCCATCCCAACGCGCCCGCCGCAACCACCGCAATCTCATCCAGCAAGGCGCCGGTCAATTGGCCAGAGATCGCGATCGTCGTCCGTCGGAAAAGCAGGTCCGCAAGATGCGTCACCGCTTCGTGCTCGCATAGGTACTGAATCTCCCGCACGGTGTAACTCGGTTCACTGGCGAGCGGGTTGTCATGCGCTGCGTCCTGAATCCGTGAGCAGAATGCTGCGATGACCGATGCGCTCGTGCCGTAACGCGAGAACAAGGTTTCAGCTCGTGCAACGGGAATACCGCTACGCTCAGCCAACTCGCTGATCCATGCAGCCCGATTCGCGGAGGTAAGCGGAAATTCATGGCCGCCACCAATGGCTTCGTCGCGAGTGCTGACACGGCGCGACCGCCCGAGGCGCTTGAGGGTATCGTCGGCGACCGATTCGGCGAACGCCCGGAACGTTGTCCATTTGCCGCCGACCAGCGAGAGCACAGGAATCGCGGTATCGGGCAGATGATCGACGTGCACCACGTGATCGCGACTCACGTCGCCGGGATTCGCGGCATCGGAATACGGCAGCGGCCGCACGCCGCTATAACGGAACGTGATGTGCGATGCATCCAGTTCCAGGCGGGGAAATATTTCACGCAAGACGCCGAGCATATAGTCGACCTCGCTGTCCTCACAGCGGACCTGATCGGGATCACTCACGCGTATATCGGTCGAACCAATCAGCAGCCGATCCATGAACGGATAGGCAAGACAGATGCGGCCGTCCTTCGAGCCGAAGTACACCATGCGGCCCCGCAGTTGCGCATGGAGCTCCGGATGCGTCACGATCAGGTGCGATCCTTTCGCTCCGCCGATGTACTTTCGCTCGATGGCGAGCGACCGGTTCACGCTGTCGATCCAGGCACCACCAGCGTTGATGATGACGGTCGCTGTCACAGGAAAGAGCCGCTCAGACACGAGATCCCCTAGCCAGACCGTGTCGCCTTCCACGTGGTCAACCGTCATGTAGTTTGCCGCCGCGGCTTCCTCGCAAGCGGCCAGCCCATCGGCGACCAGTTCGTAGTTCAGTCGTTCGGCCTGTGTCACCTGTGCGTCGAAATACGTGGCGGTTGCCTTGATGGCGGGATCGAGCAACGGAAGACCTTGCAGCGAACGTCTCCTGAGCGCGACATGGTGGCGAGGCATGGTCCGGTGATGGCGGCCGAGAAAATCGTAGATCGAGAGACCGAGTTTCGAAATGATCGCGCCGCGGTCGGCGAGCTTCGACTTGACACCGAAAAATCGCAGCGTGGACGCGACGATGCCGCCAAAGTACGAATGAATCGGCAGCACCGTCTCAAGCGGCCGGACGAAGTGCGGCGCGTTTTTCAGCAAGAGGTTGCGTTCCAGCGTGGATTCGGCGACAAGACGAAATTCTCCGGTTTCAAGGTACTTCAAGCCGCCGTGAATGAGCCTCGATGGCGCCGAACTTGCGCCTGAGGCGAAGTCCGCCTTATCGATCAGCAAGCAGTCGACCTGCTGCAACGACAGGTCGCGGAACAGCCCTGCACCGTTAATCCCGCCACCAATAATCAGCACGCTGACACGGCGTCGTTGCGCAAGCCGGTCGAGAAAAAATTCGCGGGATCGTTCGGTCATCACTTGTCTCGTGTCAATCGCATCGTCAATCGCATCGTCAATCGCATCGTCAATACCCCGTGGCTGCGCGATCGAGCGCCGGCCACAATGGCTTCATGCCTGCAATGAGTTGCATGTAAAGGGTGTACGCCTCGGTGAGCTGGCCGTGACGCACCGGGTCCGGCTGGTGCGTTCGCTGGATGCGGTATGCTTTCGTGCCGGCCTCCGCCAGCGATGCAAACGCTCCCGCGCTCACGCCGGCACAGAGCGCGGCGCCCAGCGCACTGGCTTCCTGATTCTCCGGAATATCGATAGGAATCCCTAGGGTATCGGCAAACAACTGGGCAAGCATGGGACTCGATGACCCTCCACCGGTCAAACCCGCCCGGCGCGCGGGAAGCACGCTGGTCAGTGCTTCGACGTGGTATCGGTGATTGAAGACCATGCCTTCGAGCACCGCACGCGCCAGATGGGCACGGCGGTGCCAGCCGCGGATGCCGAAGAACGAAGCGCTTGCGGGCTGCTCGAAGGGGGAACCGAACAGGAATGGATGGAACATGACGGAACTCGGCTCGGCGAACGCAGCCTGCAATTCGTCGCCGATCAGGTCGAACAGCGAGCATCCACGTTCTGCAGCTTGTTGCGCTTCGTGCGAGAAAAACTCGCGCAGGAACCAGTCGACATTGCTCGACGAAGCCGGTGAAATCGACATGTTCATCCATTGCCCGGGACGGGTGCCATTGCGGCACGACCAGCGCGGATCCAGTTGAGGACGATCAGAGAGGATCTCATTGATGCTGAATGTCCCCGCCGTAATCGACACGATACCCGGCTCCGTGTTACCCATCCCCAGGGCGCTGGAGGTGACATCGTGCAATCCGCAGGCAACAGGCATACCCTCCTTCAGGCCCGTCTGTGCGGCAGCTTGTGCGGTGACACGTCCAGCAATTGCCCCAGACGGCAAGATTGGCGGTAACGCGGGAGCAATAGACGTGAGGCCGTATAGCTCCAGTACGTCCGCGCTGTACTGTTGTGTGCGGACATCGGTAAAGGATGAACTGGCTTCCGTCGGATCAGTCGCCGCGACGCCAGTCAGACACAGACGCAGCCAGTCCTTGCAAAAGAGCACATGGCCTATCTTCGCGTACCGCTCAGGCTCGTTGACCTGGATCCATTTCAGCAGGCTGACAGCGGCGTACGGATACGGCTGCTGCCCGGTCAATTCCAGCGCCCGTGGCAACAGGCCAGCTTCGCGCCATTGCTCGCGAATGTCGAAGGCCCGGCTATCGAGCGACAGGATTCCGGGTCCTAGCGGAGCACCGTCGTGGTCGACCAGGTACAAGCCGTCGCCGTGCCCGGTTACCCCGACGGCCGCGATCGCGTCTGCGGGCACATGGCTGAGCTCCAGCACATCGCGAATCGCTCCGCTTGCCGCGGCCCAGGTTTCCTGCATGTCCCGCTCGACGTGACGGGGGCGCGGCTGCCGCTGCTCCACACGCCGGGATCCAACGGCTACGGTACGGCCGGCGGTGTCGAAGATAACGGCCTTCGTCGCGGTCGAACCGCTGTCGAGGCCGAGCAGATATGTCTCCATCGTGTCTCCGGTCCATTTGTGATGCTGCCGCGAAGTCCCTCGGAGCGCAGGAAGCGGTAAAGAATGAGGCTTGCTTCAACATGCCCGCCGGCAGCGCATGATCGTCGCCATGCCGCCAACACTTGCGCCGATGCTTAACCGTGGTATTTGGAATCAAGCTCGTTGATCGCCGCCACGTTGCCCGCGCTTCGGCCGTTCTCGTCGAAGGTCAGTGCAAGAAACGCATCGGCGATGGTCTTGGCCACCTCGGTCCCGATCACTCGCGAACCCATCGTGATGATCTGTGCATTGTTCGACAGTGCCGCGCGCTCCGCGGAATAGGTATCGTGGCACAACGCAGCGCGGATTCCGGGCACCTTGTTGGCCGAGATACTGACGCCGATCCCCGTGCCGCAGACCAGGATGGCGCGGTCGTAATCGCCGCGCATCACGCCTGAAGCCACGCGGTCGGACAGGTTTGCATAGAACTCCTTCGGATCAGCTTCGTTGGTCGACACCTCGAAGACTTCGAAGCGGTCCTTCAGGTGTTCAGCCAGCACATGGGCCAGCCCTTCTCCCGCGCTATCTCCTGCAATTGCAAGTTTCATGAAGATCTCCCTCAGTTAAAGTTCCACGCATCCGGACCAGTCAGAGCACTGCCTTGACGCGCTCCAGGATGTCCAGATACCCGGTGACGTCCCAGGCGGAGCGTCCGATGAACAGCCCGTCGATGTGCGCGCACGCAGCGAGTTCAGCGCAGTTGCCGGGGTTCACCGAGCCGCCGTAAAGGCACGGCACGCGGCGGCCAAGAATCTCTTGCGCGACCTCGATGATCTCGGCCTGGCGAGCATCGGCATAGTCGGCGCTCGCCGGTATGCCGTGCTCGCCGATCGCCCAAACCGGCTCGTATGCAAGCAGGATCGGGGCAGTGTGTTGTTCCGGCTTCAGTCGACCCAGCGCGCCGCGAACTTCGGCAGCCAGCACCTCGGCTGCGCGCCCGCCTTCGCGATCGGCCAGCGTCTCGCCAATGCAGATCAGCGGCGTCAGCCCATGGCGCACCGCCGCTTCGACCTTCAGTCCGACCTTTTCATCGGTCTCGCCAAAATGCTCGCGCCGCTCGGAGTGGCCGAGCTCGACCAGGTCCATTGCGCAATCGACGAGCATCGCCGGTGAGATTTCACCGGTCCAGGCGCCGTGATCCGCCCAGTGCATGTTCTGCGCGCCGACCTTCACCGTCGTGTCCTTGAGGACCGCCTTGACCTCGCGGATCGCGGTGAACGGCGGGATCACGAAGCGCTGCATGCGCGGGTCCGAGGCATCCGTAAGCAGGCCCTGGGCAAAAACGCGCGCCTCTCCCAGGGTCTTGTTCATTTTCCAGCTGGTACCGATCCAGAAAGGGGAATGGGTCATGGTGATGTCGTCAATCGGATGCACGAACCGGTGCTGCTGTGCGTCGCGCCGGGGTGGGTTCCGCTACCCCGGCGCGCAGCGTGAAAAAACCGCAGGCACCTTTCGGCGCCCTGCGGATTCGAGCCATGGCATTACTTCGAAAGCGTAAATGCCGAGGTGTACTTATCCACGTTGGCCTTGGTGATCAGGACGCAATCGAAGAGCTGCTTTTCAGTCTTCGCGCCCGTCTTGCCGGTCTTCAGGAACTGATCGGCTTCCTGCACCGCCTTGACGGAAAACGTGGCCACCGGCTGCAGCACCGTGTATTGCAACTCACCGGCCTTGACCGCGGCCACTGCCGTTGGCGATCCGTCAAAACCACCCACCTTGATGCTCGACAGTTTGTTTGCCTGCTTGAGCGCGGCAATCCCGCCAAGCGCCATTTCGTCGTTACCGCTGATCACGCCAATGATGTCCGGGTGAGCTTGCAACAGGCTCTGCATCGCGTTGAAACCCTTGGTGCGATCCCAGTCGGCCACTTGCGACCCGACCTTCTTCAGGTCCGGATACTGGCTAAGCACCGACGTATACCCGTTGGAACGCGTAGCGGCGTTGTTGTCGGAAGGCGCGCCCAGCAGTTCGACGTAGTTGCCCTTCGATCCGACGTCCTTCACCCATTGCTGCGCACCCAGCGCCGCACCCTGGGCGTTGTTGGACACGAGCTGCGCCTTGGCCAGGCCTTCCTGGTTGATCTCGGCATTGACGAGGAACACCGGAATGTTGGCCGCAACCGCTTTTTTCACCGCGCCGACGGAGCCGCTCGCATTCGCGGGATCGAGAATGATCGCGACCGATTTGTTGGTGATGGCGGTGTCGATCAACTGGCTCTCGGTGTTGGTGTCACCTTTCGAAGCTGCGACGTTAGCGGTGTATCCGAGCCGTTTCGCTTCGGCCGCGGCAACGTTGCCTTCGGTGAGCCAGTACGGATTAGAGGGATCGTTGACGATGATGGTCACGAGCCCTCCGGCCGCGTGAGCTTGCGTGGCGAACAGAGGCGCAGCGATGGCGACGGCGGCGAGCAGCAGGGTTCTTCTCTTGGTTGTCATGGTAAGTCTCCGTTTTTGATTGGCGATAACGTCGATATAAGACATTCTTCTCAAGGACCGGTGGCGCGGCTTAAGCCTTGCCGCCTTGTGGAGAAGTGGGTTGGCCGGCGGTCGGCGCAGGACGCTTGACCCGACGGCGATATTGAATGGCGTTGAGCAACACCGCGAGCACGATGACCGCGCCGGTGAACACCGTCTGCCAGTAAGAAGAGATGCCGATGATCACCAGACCGTCGGACAGGAAACCGATCACGAAGGCCCCGAGAAGCGTTCCGCGAATATTGCCGGTGCCCCCCATCAACGACGCGCCGCCGATCACCACCGCGGCAATGGCCGTGAGTTCATAGGTCGTGCCGGCCGTCGGACCTGCGGAGGTGAGCTGCGAGGACAGGATCAACCCGGCGATGGCGGCGCAGACGCCCGAGAGCATGTACACGCTGATCTGAACTCTTTTCACCGGCACGCCGGAGAGCTGGGCTGCGCGCTCGTTGCCGCCGGAGCCATACAGCCAGCGGCCGAAGGCCGTGCGGTTGAGCATGATGCTGCCCAGGACTCCGATCACTGCGAGGATCAGGACGCCAACCGGCACATTGAACAGGCGATCGAAGCCAAGCCCGTTGAAGCCGACGTTGCCCAGATCCGCGTGGCCGCCCAGGTTGTTATAGGTCAGGCCGTTGGTCATCAGGAGAGCTAATCCGCGAACCACGTACATCACGCCGAGCGTAGCGACGAAGGCAGGCACCTTGAAGCGCGCGATGAGCACGCCGTTGACCAGGCCGATAAAGGCGCCAAGCAAACAGCACAGCACCACCACGACCCAGACCGCCGGATACAGCACGACGCCGAACAGGTTCAGCGTCACGCCTTGCAGGAAGAACCCCGCGACCACGCCGGACAGGCCAAGCGTGGACCCCACCGAGAGATCGATACCCCCGTTGATGATCACGAGCAGCATGCCGATCGCGAGGATGCCGTAGATGGCCACGTGCGAAGCCATCGTCAGGAAGTTTTCGGTGGCGAAGTAATACGGCGAGAGAAACGAAAATACGATGATGATCACGATCAGCGCAAAGAACGCACGTCCTTCGAGCAGCATCTTGCCCAGGTCGAAACCGTCGCCGAACCGGCTGGCGCGGGTTGACGTGGAAGGTTTGGCGGAGTCGTTCATGTTCTAGTCTCCATGCATTTCTATGATCAGATCACCACGGCTTCGCCGGAGGCGGCCATGATCTGGTCTTTGGTGGCATCGGTGCCGAATTCTGCTGAAATCTTGCCGCGGCGCATGACGACGATGCGATGCGCAATGCTCAGGCATTCACCCACTTCCGACGTGGAAAACACCACGGCCAACCCCTTCGTGGCGCTCTCGCTGAGCAAGCGAAAGACCTCGGCCTTGGCGCCGATGTCGATGCCGCGGCTGGGCTCGTCGAGCAGGATGACTTTCGGGCGGGTGGCGAGCATCTTGCCGATCACGACTTTCTGCTGGTTGCCGCCGGACAAGGAGCCGATAGGTGCGCCCGGGCCTGCCGTCTTGACGTGAACGTTTCGGATCGATTGATCGACGAGCGCCCGCTCGCGGGGGAAGGACAGCAGCATCCCCCTGACGAAGGTGCCGATGCTCGCGAGCGACAGGTTCGTGCCGACGCTCATGGTGGGCACCAGGCCATCGCGCTGCCGATCTTCCGGCACCAGCACAAGGCCGCGGGCAATCCGCCCGGCGATGCTCAGGGAGGCAATGTCCTCGCCTTCCAGAAGGACCTTGCCACCGGACACCTGAGAGCGGCCGGCAACCGCTTCAAGCAGTTCCGTCCGCCCCGCCCCCATCAAACCGTAGATGCACACGATCTCTCCCGCGCGCACCTCGAGCGACAGATGATCCACCACCGACATGCCGGACCCGGCGTCGTCGGCCACGCTCACATCGTCGATAGCCAGTGCAACTTCGCCGAACGCGTAGCCTGTTGGCGGCGAGCCAAGGTCGAAGTTCTCTCCCACCATGTTGCGCACGATCCAGGCGAGGTCGATATCCTTGGCCTCGGCAGTTGCCGTGATCCTGCCGTCGCGCAGCACCACGGCGTAGTCTGTAATCTGCAGAGCCTCTTCGAGATGATGCGAGATATAGACAATGGATACGCCGCGGCTGGTCAGGTCGCGGGTCACCTTGAACAGCACCTCGACTTCGGACGCGCTCAGCGCCGAAGTCGGCTCATCCATGATGAGGATGCGCGATTCAACGGAGAGCGCGCGAGCGATTTCGACGACCTGCTGCTGGCCCAGGCGCAAGTCCTGGACGCGCGTCATCGGGTCGATCTCTTCCTCGAGATCGGCCATCAGCGAGCGTGCCTGCCGCGCTTCTTCGGCGAAGTTGACGCCGGTGGCCGTGCGCAGCTCCCGGCCCATGAAGATATTGTCGCGCACGCTGAGATTGGGTGCGAGACTCAACTCCTGGTGAATGATCGAGATGCCATGGTCGCGCGCATCGTTTGACGAAGCAAACTCAACGTGCTGACCATCGAGTTCGATACGCCCCGATGTCGGCGTCTCCACCCCGGCGAGGATCTTCATCAAGGTCGATTTGCCCGCGCCGTTTTCGCCGAAGAGCGTGGTGACCTTGCCGCGATGGATATCGAAGTTCACGCCCTTCAACGCATGCACGCCGCCGTATGACTTGACGATGTCACGCGCCGACAGCAGCACTTCGTCGGCCACGGGTTGGGTCCGACGGGTTTCGTTTAGCGTGCTCATTTCACGTCCAGCTTCACCGGCGTCACCAGCCAGCCGTTCGGGTTGATCAACTGGAAGACGCCGACAACCGAAATGGTCTTGCCTGTCAGCTTGGTCGTATCAACCTTCGCCAGGACCGCCTTTTTCATCGCCGTGTTGATCGCGTATCCGGCATTCTGGTAGTCGATCTGGTTGGTGAATTGCTCGAAGCCGATGGTGCCGGTGGCATCGCGCAGATCCGTGCCGTTGATCGCCGGCCCGGTCTGCACGCGGATGATCACCGAGTCGGGTACGTTCGGCACTTTCACGGTATAGATCCCGGCATCTTCACTGCCCGCTACGCCGGTGAACTTGACCGAAATCTCAGGGCCGATGCCACCGCCTGCCACGCCGTACTGCTTGCCGGCGGCGTCCTGGTCCTTGGCGATGGCCGCAGCCAGCGTGTCGGCGCTGACTGCGCGGCCGTCGATCGCTGCTTGTGTCTTCGGAAACTGCGCTTCGCCGTAGGCCGCGGGATCGAAGGTCTTGACTTGCGCGTCGCCTGCAGACCCGATCTTCACGACCTTGGTGCTGAAGGCCATCGCCACGAGCAGGATCACTGCCAGCACTGCGGCGATGGCTGCGCGAATGCTGCGCTTGGAGCGCCGGTTCATCGATGGGGTAAGTGTGCTCATGACGTTGTCTCCCGTACTTCTGAACTATGCAAATTCAAATGCAAAGCGGACGGGGTGAATCCCTTCGCTTTGACCACTACTTCATGCTGTGCCACGTTGCCCCCAGTCATCAGCGATCACGTTGAGCACCATCGCCGCGGATGCCGCGCCAGGATCGATATGTCCAAGGCTCCGTTCGCCAAGACGCGCCGAGCGCCCCTTGGTCGCGACCATCGATTTGGTCGACTCGGCGCCTTCAGCGGCGGCGTAGCGGATCCGCGCCATGATCTCGGGCAGCGTCAGTCCACTCGCCATGCCTTGCTCCGCCGCTGCGGCGGCGGGCGTCCAGACATCGACCATGGTTTTTTCTCCCTGCTCCGCCTTGCCACGCGACCGGATGCCTTCGGCCATCGCGACGATCAGCGCCGGCGCCTCGCTCAGCGGCATGTTTGAACGCGCCCCGGCAGCCTTTGCGGCACGCATGAACGCGGTCGCGTAAAGCGGCCCCGACGAGGCGCCGACCGCGTTCAGGAACCCCTTTGCCGCGGCGTTGAATTGATCGGCAAGCGTTGCTTCAGCAGACAGCGCATCGATCGCACCGGATGCCGCGGCAAATCCGTCCGCCATCGCGATGCCGTGGTCGGCATCGCCGATCACACCGTCGAGCCGGCACAGCTCATCTCGCGCCGCGCGGATGGTCCCGGCGAGCTGGCGGAACAAGCGCGCGATGTCAGCGGTCGTCAGCATCGCCCGGTCCCCTGTTGATACATCGCGCACTCGCACGGATGATCCAGCAAGCGCTGCAGTTCATCGTCGAGATGCATCAGCGTGATCGACGCACCGGCCATTTCGAGCGACGTGCATAGCGGTCCAACCTGCGTGCGATGCACGATCAATCCCGCCTCGGCCAATCGCTGCGTGACGCGGCGGTTCATGATGTACAGCTCCATCAAAGGCGTGGCGCCAAGCGAGTTCACCAGCACCGCCACGCGCTCTCCTTTGGTCGCGCCCATCTCGGCGAGGATGGCGTCCATGATCTCGTCGACCACGGCATCGGCTGGACGCAGCGCCTCGCGACGCATCCCCGGCTCGCCGTGGATGCCCATGCCGATCTCCATCTCACCCGCTGCGATCTCGAAGTTCGCGCGCCGCGTCTGCGGCAGCGAACACGGTGCGAGCGCCACGCCCAACGTGTAAGTGCGGGCGTTGGCATGACGCGCCACCCGCTCCACTTCGTCCAGCGACATCATCAGATCGGCCGCTGCACCAGCAGCTTTGAAAATGAACACATTGCCGGCCACGCCGCGCCGTTGGTCGCGCTTGTCACGCGGCGCGGAAGCGATGTCGTCGGTGGTCAGCACCGTGCGCGCCTCGACGCCCTCCAGCTCCAGCAATTCGGTGGCCATGTCGAAATTCATCACGTCGCCGGCATAGTTGCCGTACATGAACAGCACGCCGGCGCCTCCATGCGTGGCCAGCGCCGCATCGACGGCCGGTTGCGGCGGCGGAGAGGCGAACACATTGCCGATCGCCGCTGCATCGGCCAATCCCTTGCCGACGAAGCCCAAAAACGTCGGCTCGTGTCCCGATCCGCCGCCGATCAACAGCGCGACCTTTCCCTGACGCGGTCCGTGACGCGCGACGATCGCACGCGGCGAGCCATCGAGGCGGCGCAGCAAGTTGCCGTGTGCGGCCATCACGCCGTCCAGCATCTCGTCGACGGCGGCATTGCCGTCGTTGATCAGTTTCTGTGTGATCGGATCTTGCATGGCAATCTCCCCTTCAGATGTTCAGGTCGGAAACACCGGTATCGAAATGCGGAGCCCAGAACGCCACCGATTCAGCGATCTGCTCAACGACCTGCCGATCCTTCGGTTCGCGCTCCTTGAACGACAACTCCAGGCATATTTCGTTATCCTGTCCACCGCCTGCTTGAATGGCTTCGATCAGCGGACCAGGTTGGATGCGCCCGCGTGCGTTGAACTCGGCGGTGAAAGGATGGTGACCGCCCTTGTCCATCAGCGACTGCTTGATGTGGATGATGGGCGAGACGCGCGGCACCGCGCGTGCCCAGGCGTAGGGGTCGAAGTCGTCGGGGTTCGAACTGGTGACGTCGCCGTGATCAATGTCGGCCATCATCCACATCGGCACCGCCATGTTTGCAGCGCTCAGCCGTTTTTGCAGCGCCATGCAGGCAGCGATCGTCTCGCCGAACTCGCGCCCGACCGACATCGGCTCCCAGAACACGTATTGCAACCCGGCACGCTTGGCGTGTTCCGCGACCTCCGCCCAGCAATCGATGGCGGTCTGGATCAGCGCCTCGCGACGGGTGGCATCGTCGTAGTCGCGGTAGGTGAAAATGGCGAACTGGGTGCCGATCGAATTGCCGCCGAGGTCCGCCGTGATGTCCGCGAAGGTCTTGAACCAGTCGACGTAATAGCGCCGGACATCGGCATCCGGATGACCGAAGTGGTTGAGCCGCCCATAGGGACCCGTCATGCCCGATGTGATGCGCACGCCGGTTCGCGCCATCGCTGCACGCATCTGGCGCGTGAGACGCCGGGTGACTGCAGCGGGCCACGACGGGTTGATGAACTCATGCGTGAGCTGCACGTCGCGGATCTTCATCTTGTGCGCGATGGCGTCGATGAGGTCATCCGGCTCGGCAAAGCGATTCACCAGCGGATTCGTGTTGAGTGCGAGAGTGAAAGCCATGTGCGTCTCGTGTTATGTGTGGTTCAGCAGAAGCGTCAGGCGGTTTTTCTATCGAGGCCGTCGAACCAGGCGCCGAACGCCGCCGTTTGCTCAGTACTCATGTGCAGTCCGTGCTTGGTGCGCCGCGTCAGGATGTCCGGCGCCGTCTCGGCCCACTCCTGCGCCATGAGGTAACGCACCTCGGCCTCGTATAAATTCGGTCCGAACTGGCGGCCGAGATCGGCAACGGACTTGGCGGAGCCAATCACCTGTGCCGTGCGCGCACCATAGGTCCGCGCGTAGTGAAGCATCAGGTCCCGTGGCAACCAGCCAAACTCGCGCTGCAAACGCGCGATGAATTTCGGCACGTCGGCGTTCTCGATCTCTCCACCAGGCAGCGTTGCCGTCGACGTCCAGTCTTTCCCCATGTCGGGAAAGGTTGGCCGCAGGTGTTGCAGCGCGTGCTCGGAGAGCTTGCGAAAGGTTGTGATCTTGCCGCCGAAGACGTTGAGCAGGGGCGCGCCGCCATTGGTGTCGAGGTCGAACACATAGTCGCGCGTCACCGCTGAAGGATTGCCTGCGCCGTCGTCGTAAAGCGGGCGCACGCCGGAGAAGGTCTGCACCACGTCCTGGCGCCGCAGCGGTTGCTTGAAGTAACGGTTTACCGCAGCCAGCAGGTAGTCGATTTCCGTTTCGTCGATCGATACGTTCTCAGGCGCGCCGTCCCAGGGGATGTCCGTGGTGCCGATGAGCGCCTTGTCCCCTTCGTAGGGGTTGATGAAGATCACCCGCTTGTCGTGGTTCTGCACCAGGTACGAATGCGGGCCGTCCCAGAACTTGGGGGTGACAATGTGGCTGCCCTTGACCAGCCGCACCTTGCGGGTCGAATGACCACCCGCACGTTCGATGACATCAGCCACCCACGGCCCGGCGGCATTGACCAGCGCTTTGGCGGTGACAACGCGCGTTGCACCGTTGCGCGTGTTGCGCAACTCGATGCGCCACGCCCCGCCTTCGCGCCGCGCCGAGACGCATGCAGTGCGCGTAAGCACTTGCGCGCCGAGCTGCGCCGCGTCCACGGCGTTGAGCACCACGAGGCGCGCATCATCGACCCAGCAATCGGAATATTCGAAACCCCTGTGGTACTCGTCCTTGATCGGCGCGCCTTCCGGACTGCGCCGCAGATCGAGGGTCCGCGTGCCCGGCAGCTTCTTGCGCCCGCCAAGGTGATCGTATAAAAACAGTCCCAGCCTCACCAGCCACGCCGGGCGATCGTCCGGACTGTGCGGAAGTACAAAACGCAGCGGCCAGATGATATGGGGCGCCGCGTTGAGCAGCACTTCGCGCTCGATCAACGCCTCACGCACGAGCCGGAATTCGTAGTACTCAAGATAGCGCAGTCCTCCATGCACCAGCTTGCCCGAGCGCGACGAGGTACCCTGCGCCAGGTCGTCCTTCTCGCACAGGATCACGGACAGCCCGCGTCCCGCAGCATCGCGCGCAATGCCCGCGCCGTTGATGCCACCGCCAATGACGAACAGGTCGACCATCTGGCTGCCGTTCATCTCACTGCCCTCCGTTCGACTTCTTTATTGACGGCGCCAATGGCTCCGGGATGACTCCTGCCCCGCGCCTGCCGTGCCATTTCATCCCACACGGGCTCCAGAGCGTGTCGCGCCTTCTGATAGACAGGGAACGCCTGTGCATAGGTTTGCATCCGGTTGGGATCGGGTGTCTCGATTGGCCCCAGCAGCGGAGTCACCCACTCGGCGATGCACGCCTGCATGTCGGGATAAACGCCAAGCGCGACCGCCGCCATCATGGCCGCGCCCGCCGCGCCCGCTTCTTCGCGCGTGGACGTTCGCACCGGAGCGCCGACCACCGCGCCGAGCACCGCGCGCAACGCACGCGACCGGGTTGCACCGCCGGTCAGGCGGAGCTCTGCCGGCATCGCGCCGCCCATTGCTGCATAGCAATCGCGCGCGGCCATGCCGAGTCCTTCGACCACCGCAAGCAGCAAATCCGGGAACCGGCTTTCGCTGGTGAGTCCTGTGAAGTTGGCGCGCGCGTTGGCGTTGACGAACGGGCCGCGTTCGCCTGCATCGGAGATATAGGGGTGGTAAAGGTGCGCGCCCGGCCGGCCGGCTTGCAGCCATCCATCGATGCGTTTCACCCGCTCGCTTTGCGAGAGCGGCGTGCCGAATTCCGCAAGCAGGTCGCACGCCAGATTCAGGATCCAGTCGACGTTCAGCGTCGCCGCCATGTTCGACTGCACCTGCGCCGACATGCCCGGTATCGGCAGCGCGATGACGTACCCCGTGCCCTCCGCGTTGAGATAGACATCAGTGTTCTGCACTGCACGCATATGCATGCCCGTCGATCCGATGATCGAGCAGGTGGCGCCCACTGCGCCCTCTGTGTGAATGCCGGCGCCCAATGCCGTCAGCACAATATCGACAAACCCCAGGCACACCGGCGTTCCGGCCAACAGGCCCGTTGCCGCTGCAGCTTCAGGCGACAGCGCATGAGTGATCTCGGTGCCATCGATGATTTCCGGCAACAGGCCACGCCGCGCCGACAGCCCCAACGTTTCGATCACCGAGTCGTCATAACGCCGGGTGCGGAAGTCGCCATAGGTGAAGCTCGCTTCCGACGGGTCCGTCGCGCGAACTCCGGTGAGGTTGAGATACAGCCAGTCCTTGCAATGCAATGCGACTTCGGAACGGTCGAGCACCTCGGGCGTGGTCGCGTCCATGTGCGCGATCTGCGCGCCTTGACTGCATGCCGCCAGCCCGGTGCCGGTGGCCTCGAAGCGAGCACGGCTTGTTGGGCTTCCTTGTAGACGCCGCACCGTATCCGCGGCACGCGCGTCCAGCCAGAGCCATGCGTCGGTCGCGGGCTTGTTTTCCGCGCCGACCAGCCAGGTGCCATCGCCCTGCCCCGTCACCGATATCGCCGCAGTGCGGCGAGCCAGGCCCTCGATCTTGGCGCCAAGATCACGCAGCGTCTGCGCGCAGTCCGCCCACGTCTGGTCCAGTGACTGAAAGGCCGCGCCATCGGCGCTCGTGGTGTAACGGTTAGGAACCGATGCCACCGCGACTTGCCGCCCTGCCAAGTCGAAGGCCACCGCCTTGATGACCGACGTACCCGCGTCGATACCGATCAGGAGATCGCGTCCGGCACTGGCGATCGATGACGGAGCCATCACGCCGCCTCCTCGTTGATCGTTCCGCGATTCAAGGCCAGCGCCGTGGCTTCATCGGTTATCAATCCGCTGAGGAGCCCACTGTTCAGAACGGCACGAATCGCGTCTACCTTCTCGGCGCCGCCGGCGATGGCGACAATGCGCCGCCCGGTCAGGTCAGCGAGATTGGGCGCCACCGTGCGAGCCGCCAACGATGTTTCGACAGATTTGCCGGCGTCATCGAAAAAGTGACCCAGCACTTCGCCCTGGCCGCCCATATCGCGTACTTCGCGGATTTCTGCCGGTTCGATCATCTGCGATGCAACGAGTTGCGCGTCGGGCTGTGCAGAGCCGATACCGACGATCATCAGGTCCGCATGCGCCGCCAGATCGAACACCTCGCGCACGCCGCGCTGCGACAGCAATACCTCCCTGTCTTCAGCGGTATTGGCGAAAAACGGCAGCGGCAGCACGTAAGACACGGCGCCGGTTTTCTCTGCCAGACGGTGAATGACGTCGTACGGATTCGCCGTGTAGTTGCGCGTGACGCCGCCCAGCAGCGACACGAAACGCACTTTGCCGGCATCGATGCGCGGCATGTCAGCCACGACGGCCGCAAGCGTCCGGCCGTGCCCCATGCCGATCACGCCGCCTTGGCGCGCCGCAATTTCGCGCTGCAAAAAGTGCGCGCCGGCAACGCCGAGGGCACGTAGCGGCAAGCCAACCTCATGTAGATCCGGGACTACTTCGCAATAGGCCAACCCGTAGCGCTCGCCAAGTTCGGCTTCCAGTACGACACATTCGGCCACGTCGCCATCGATCGTGACCTTCACCGCGCCGCTCTGGTTGGCGCGCGTGATAAGCCGATGCGCCTTGACGTTGCTGACTCCTAGGCGCATGGCGACATCGGCCTGCGTCTGCCCCGCGGCGTAGTGCAACCACGCCGCCCTGATCGCGAGACTGTCTTCGGCATCACGCCTGTCGGCGGACTTCGTCATGTCTTCTCCACGTGCAAAAACGAAAAATGAATTTTTTTTCGTCTGCTGTAATTTATTTCATCTGTGCCAAGAATAGCAAGCAAATCCCCCGTTGGCATCCGCTAAAACCCTTACACGAGAGCCGTCATGTTTATGAAAGCTTGATTGCGTGAGTTTGGGTTTGGGGAGGGTTCAGCGATGCTTTCGGCGGCCATTCGCATGGATCAGCCCTGTGGGATGATTTGCAATCTGGATAAAGAAAGGACAAGCGATGAGCATCGAAGCTTTGAGCGACGGCCAGATAATCGAGGCCTGGAAGCGGAACGCTTCGCCCTGGACGACTGCGGTACGTGCAGGCGAAATCGAGAGCCGTCGATTGGTGACCGATCGCGCAATCCTGGACGCGGTGCTCGCGTGCAGACCACGGACGGTCATCGATCTGGGTTGTGGCGAAGGCTGGCTTGCCCTTGCCTTACAGCAGAATGGGATCGAGGTAACGGCGGTGGATGTGGTGCCGGCATTGGCACTGGCTGCGAGGCAGGCGGGCGTGGTCGACAGCCGCGTGATGTCTTACGAAGAAATCGCCGAAGGGCGCTTGTCAGTCAGCGCCGATGTCGTGGTCTGCAACTTCTCATTGCTCGGAAAGGAATCGGTGGACGACCTGCTGCGAGCCATTCCCACGTTGCTCAAGCCGGATGGCGCCTTGATCGTGCAGACGCTGCATCCGCTGGTTGCATGTGGTGACCTGCCGTACGTCGACGGCTGGCGGCCAGGTTCATGGGCAGGGTTCGGCCCTGCGTTCACCGATGCCCCGCCCTGGTACTTCAGGACCTTGGGCACGTGGCTCGAACTCATCAGGTCTAGCGGACTGACGCTGAGCGCGCTGCAAGAGCCATTAGACCCGCGAACTGGCAGGCCGGCATCCGTTGTACTTCGTGCGCATCGGACTGGATGACCGGCCCCAACTACACGCTACGCGGACTGCAACGCCATCACGATCATGGTCACCAGCGACACGACGAAGATCGAAGCGCCGATCGTCTTGCGTCGAGTCAGTTCGGTCCAGAGCAGCACGCCGGTAAGCGATAGCAGAATCAAGCTGCCGGCGATCGAATCCGCGAACAGGATCCAGCCGACACCCGCGCCTTCCGAGCGATGCAACCCTTCAAGCGTGTTGAGCAAACCCTGGTCGCGACGTTCAACGTTGACCAGGTTTGCGCCCTTCCACGTATCCGCCGTGACCAGATAATGCGGCGCGATGAAGCGAATCACCCAGTGCTCGGGCTGAATCACCGACTGGTCGCCCCACGTGACGGGTTTGGCCTTTTCACGCGTCACTCGCTCGGCAGGCCGGTCGAGTTTTAATTCGCCCTGCAGAAATTGCGCAAGCTCAGCAGGCGACTTGGGCGCCGGCGTCGGCATGGCGACCTGGATCGTCGATACGCTGGGACCGCCGACCTTGATTTTCATCGTCGCGCGATGATTCTGCAGGATCCCTGTCACGCCAAATAGCAGGCCGAGCACCGCGCCCCACAATCCGATCCAGCCGTGAACGCGGCGCAGCCACTTGAGAAAAGTGCTGCGTCGAGAGCGCGATTTTTGCGCGCTTTCCTGGGATGCCGCCGCCGGTTCGGCGTTGTTTTTTAGTGTGCTTGCCTGCATGGTTTCGTGTGGGTGGGCTGTGGGGGGAAGCGCGAAGCGCTAGAAATCGAACGTAGAACTAAGCTCGAGCGTGCGGCCAAGGCCAACACCAATCTGGTTCGATCCGACTGCACTCCAGTAACGCTTGTTGGTCGCGTTTTCGAGGTTCGCCTGGATCGTCGCCCGCTTGCCGAAGAGGCGCGTCGTGTAGCGCAGGCCGGCGGTGAGCAACGTATAACCACCTATCGACGCCTGGTCGAGATCGTTCACCGCGCGAGGCCCGATGTAGTACAGGCCGCCATTGATCGAGAGCCCGGCCACCGCCGGTATGCGGTAGTCGGCAAACAGGCTCGCGGTGACGTGAGCAGCGTTTTCGGGCGTCTTGCCTACCAGCGTCGGATCGGGAGAATCGACCTGCGTCGCATCCAGATAGACCGCGGAAGCGATGACCGACAGATCGCGCGTCAGATCGCCTTGCAGCGAAAATTCGACGCCTCTATACCGCGCATTGCCGTTCATCACGAAGACGTTGTCGGCGTTGGTACCGGTCGATGGCTGACGCAAATTGAACAACGCGACCGACGCAAGCATGTTGTTCGTGATCCGGGTCCTCACGCCGATTTCTTCCTGCTTGCTGACACCGGCGGGCAGGATCTGGTTGGCGTTTTCGGCGGTAGACGGCGCACTTCCTTCGGACTCCAGTGCTTCGACATAGCTCGCGTAGACGCTGGTGCTCGGCGTCACCCTGAAGCTCAGGCTGGCGGACGGTGTGGTCCTGCTGATGTCGGAGTTGGGCGTTCCCGCTTGCGACGTGATGTATTCGGATTGCCTTAGCCCCGGGATGAATTGCAGCCGTGAGGTCAGGTCGATCCGGTCGAACACATAGGCGCCGCCGTTGCGCACATGCTGCGCGTAGAACTGCTTGGGCGTGCCGCTTGGCGTCAGCGTGGTGATGTCGACGGGGTTGTAAAGGTTTTGCGCCGCAGTGAACGTGTAGGACGTGAAATTCGGCTGATACATCCAGTCCTGCGAGACGCCCATCGTCAGGTCATGAGCGATCGAACCGGTATTGAACACGCCGTTCGTCTCGAGGCGGACCGTCTCGTTCTGGTACCGCTGACCAAATTGCTTGGTGGCCTGCACGGTGCCGGCGCCCGTTGTCACGTTGTATTTCTGGAAGACCCAGTTCCAGCGATCACGCCGTGTGATCGACTCGCCCGCTGCAAGGTTCACGCTCCAGTTGTCCGATAAAGCGTAGTTGGCGCGGAACAGGTTCGTGTCTGCGCTTGAACGCGTCGGATAGCCTGCGCCTGAGAGCAGTTTATTTGGATCAGGAATGCCGGGTAGGGAAATGACGCCCTGTTTGTTCGCCGCGAGCGGCACGATGCCCGCTTGCTCGACAATGCTGGTCTCGATGTGTTCGAGATCGTACTGGAGCGTCAGGCGGCTGTTCACCCGCCAGTCGAGCGCCGCACTGATGAACTTCCGATAACCGTGATCGCCCTCGATCGGCGCCTCGACATGCTCATCCATCGCATTGACGCGCACGCCGAACTGGTCGTCCGTGCCGAAGCGCCGGGCGATGTCGACATGCGTGCCGAACGATCCTCGCGAGTCGCCGAGCAGCGAGACGCTCGTGACCGGCTCGGTACCCGCGCGCTTGGTGACCATGTTCACGATGCCGGCCGGCGCGGCAAATCCGTAGTAAAGCGCGGACGCCGCTTTCAGGACTTCGACGCGCTCCTTGTCTTCCATCGGCATCCAGATGTTGTTGTCGATTGGCAGGATGCCGTTGAAGTAGAAGCTTGCGCGGTTGTCGAGCGGAATGCCGCGGATCGCCAGGTTGTCGTAGGCAAGACCGCTGAGCTGCTGGCGCGTCACGCCGGCTACGTTACGCAGCGCGTCGTAAAGGCCGGTGTCTCCCTGAGCATCCATCACGCTGCGCGTCACCACATTTACGGTCGCGGGCACGTCCAGCACATCCATTCCCCGATACGGGCCCGTTTCGACGGACTTAGGCGCAAAGCCCTGTGCCCGCTGGCTGGTGACCGTTACCGCGGGAAGCTGCTGGGCGCCCGATTCATCGGTCGTTGGAACTGCCGTGCTGCTGGTTGTATCGGCCATTGCCGGCCGTGCTGCCATTCCGATCAAGCCTGCTGCCAGCAAAGTGCTGACGAGCGGCGCCCTTTTATTGAGCGGCAACCGTCTACCCGCCCTTTTTCCGCGACACATCGTTAAACCCCCGAATGAGCGTGTGAGCGCGATCCCGGATGCTGACGGTTCAAGCCAGCCCGAGGAATGCGCACTCCCGTTCATTTATTCAACAAATAAGAATGATTCGTGTTTATATTATTATTTATGTAAAAAATCAAGTGACACTTTCGCGTTAACGGGCGGGTTGACGGTCACAAAGGCGCGCGTCGGCGCGTCGATTCCGCCGACACCGTCACTCGCGACACTTCTCTACGGGGCTGGCTGGTGAGTCCACCGGACGTTGCGTTCAGGCCTCTGCGTGTCGAAGGATTATCAATAGGAATGCTGATCGTCTGGCTTACGTCCGCCGACTTGAAAATTCCAATTCACGCTTGCGGCTCATTTCGACCGTTCGACATTGCGGTCCGAATCGCCGACAATCGCATTTAGCCGACTGCCTAGCGACCCGACATCGCAACAATTCGCATGAAATCCGAAGCAAGACTTTGCGCACATCGATAACAACACTGAAATACCCCTGTTTCCGACAACCTGAATTCAGCTTTCCTACCGCCAATCCATGCTTTCAACTTCAAGCGCCACGCTGATGACGTTAGGCATCGCCATCGTGCTGGTCATGCCGGGTCCAACAAACACGTTACTCGCTACCGCCGGTCTAAGGCGGGGTTTAAAGCGCTCCGCCCATCTGACTGCCGCCGAATTCGCCGGCTACCTCGTGTCGATTTCAGGCTGGGGATATTTCCTGTCCCATGCGGCGACCTCGCTCACCTGGCTGCCGACGCTCCTGCGTATTGCGAGCGGCCTCTATCTTGCCTACCTCTCGGTGCGCATGTGGCAAACAGCGGACTCGTTGCCTTCATCGGCGCAAGGGACGATCGGCCTGCGTGTGTTGTTCACCGCGACATTGCTCAACCCGAAAGCCATCCTGTTCGGCGGCACGATTTTTCCGGCGGCTGCGTTCGAGAGCCTGGGCGCCTATGTTGAAGCGATGGCAATCTTCACTGCCCTGCTAGTCCCGATCGGGCTGGCGTGGATCGCATTTGGCGCAGAACTCGGCAGCGGCCGCCTGATGCGGCTCAGTCCGGTGCACATGCAGCGTGGTGCATCGATTGTCCTGGCGGCCTTTTCCTTATCTCTCGCGTGGGCGGCGTTGCATTAGCCGCATTTCACGAACGCAGCCGCACCTTACACTTCGCTGCGCTTGAGCAAGTAATCGAGCCCGCCCACGCGATACCACCGGTAACCATAAGGCTCGAGAACCACGCTATGGCGGCCGTCGGCGCCCACCTGGCTGTGGTCGTCGGACAGCAGGTTGACGAGCATGTCCTCGCCGGGATTCGCACAGCCCGACCTGAACTTCACGGTGCACGCCTCGGCGCTGAAGTTATGCAGGCACAAGACCGAATTGTTGCGCCAGTCGTAGCGCAGGGCGAGGACATCGTTGCGGGAAACGCGTAGGACCGCGAAGTCGCCCCAGCTGATCTCAGGCACCTCCCGACGCATGCGGATCAGCCGCTCCGTCCAGTTCAGGAACGAATTGGGGTCGCGCCGCTGGTCGGCCACATTGACCCGTTCGTATCCGTACGGACCACCCGAAATGACGCGCGAAACGGGCCGTTCGTGCTTGGTAAAACCGCCATGCGGCTCGCTCGACCACTGCATCGGCGTGCGGGCGCATTCACGTTCCGGCAGGCGCAGATCGTCGCCCATGCCGATTTCATCGCCGTATCGGAACACCGGGGTTCCCGGCAGCGTCAGCATCAAGCTGTAGGCGAGTTCAAGACGACGCCGGTCGCCGGAGAGCATCGGCGCAATCCTTCTGCGGATGCCCCTTTCGTATAGCTGCATATCCGGATCCGGGCCGAAGGCCGCGAATACCGTGGCACGTTGCTCGGGCGTCAGGCGGCCGAGATCGAGTTCATCGTGGTTGCGCAGGAACACGCCCCATTGCGCGGTTGCCGGCCGCGGCCTGGTCGCCAGCAGCGCCTTCTTCAGCGGTCCCGTATCCGCGCTGGCAAGCGTGTAGAACGTATTCTGGTTGACCTGGAAATTGAACATCATCTGAAGACGCTCGCCGTCATCGCCGAAATAATCCAGGTCAGTATCAGGCAGGACATTCGCCTCCGCGAGGATGATCGCGTCGCCCTTGCGCCACTGCAGGAACTCCCGGAACGTGCGCAGCATGTCGTACTGCTCGACCGGCTTAGTGACCTTGGCGCCCTTTGTGGATATCACGAAAGGCACGGCGTCCATCCGGAAACCCGACACGCCAAGCTGAATCCAGAAACCCATCACCTTCAGTATCTCCGCCTGCACGTGCGGGTTGGCGGTATTCAAGTCCGGCTGAAAATCGTAGAAACGATGGAAGTACCAAAGCGCCGCTTGCTTGTCGTACGTCCACGTCGACTTCTGAACGCCCGGGAACACGATTCCATCCTTGGCATTGCGCGGTTTCTTCTCCGACCACACATACCAGTCGCGATATTTCGAGTCGGGATCGCTACGTGCTTCGCGAAACCATGCGTGCTGATCGGACGTGTGGTTGACCACGAGATCGATCATGACTCGCAGGCCGCGCTGATGGCAGGCATGCGCAAACTCGGCGAAATCGCCTAGCGTGCCGTAGCGGGGATCGACGTTGTAGTAGTCCGAGATGTCGTATCCGGCGTCGCGGCCGGGTGACGGCTGGAACGGCATCAGCCAGATAGTGGTAATGCCGAGGCCTTGCAGGTAATCAAGGCGGCGGATAAGGCCCTGGAAGTCGCCGACGCCGTCGCCGTTAGCGTCCATGAACGTGCCTACCGAGAGGCAATAGACGACTGCATTCTTGTACCAGAGGTCGTTTAGCATTTAAGTCTGCCCGTTGGGTCCAACCTGTGCAGTCATTCGAGGAACGAAAATGTCAGACTTGGCGTGGTGGCAGCGAGGCGTGATTTACCAGGTCTATCCGCGATCCTTCCAGGACGAAAACGGCGACGGCATCGGCGATCTCGCGGGCATCACTGCACGCCTGGACTATCTCAGCACGCTTGGCGTCAACGCCGTGTGGATCTCGCCTGTCTACCCATCGCCCATGGCCGACTTCGGTTACGACGTCGCCGACTATTGCGCCATCGCGCCGGTGTTCGGGACGCTTGGCGACTTTGACCGGCTCGTGGCACATGCGCACGAACTGGGCCTGAAGGTATTGCTCGACTTTGTCCCCAATCATTCCTCCGACCAGCATCCGTGGTTCAAGGAGAGCCGCTCGTCACGCGATAACCCGAAGCGCGACTGGTATTTGTGGCGCGATCCCGCTCCCGATGGCGGGCCGCCGAACAACTGGCTGAGCCGCATGGGCGGTTCGGCATGGGAGTGGGACGCCCTCACGGGCCAATACTACTATCACGCTTTCCTGCGCGAACAGCCCGATCTCAACTGGCGCAATGCCGAGGTACGCACGGCAATGGAGGGCGTCTTGCGGTTCTGGCTGGATCGGGGCGTCGATGGCTTTCGTGTGGATGTACTTTGGTTGCTGATCAAGGACGCCCTCTTCCGCGACAATCCGCCGAACCCGCAGTTCAGGGCTGGTGAACCGGATCATCATCGGCAGTTGCAGACGTATACGGAAGACCAGCCTGAAGTCCATGACATCGTCCGGTCGATGCGCGCGACGCTCGACGAATACGGCGAGCGCGTGCTTATCGGCGAAATTTATTTGCCCGTGCATCAACTCGTCAGCTATTACGGACCGAATGGCGACGGCGCCAACATGCCGTTCAACTTTCAACTGATCAGCGCGCCCTGGAACGCGGCGGAGATTGCGCGAATCGTGTCCGAATACGACGATGCGCTCCCCTTGCATGCATGGCCGAACTGGGTGCTCGGCAATCACGATAACCCGCGGGTCGCGTCACGCATCGGCGCGCGCCAGGCGCGAGTCGCCGCGATGTTGCTGCTCACCCTGCGCGGCACGCCCACGCTCTATTACGGTGATGAAATCGGCATGGCGGATGGTGTGATTCCGCCCGATCGCGTACAGGATCCTGCCGAGTTGCGACAACCCGGCATCGGTCAGGGCCGCGACCCGGAACGAACGCCCATGCAATGGGATGGATCGCCGAACGCGGGCTTTTCGAGCGGCGTGCCCTGGCTGCCAATAAGCAGAGGCGACGGTGTCAACGTAATTGATCAGGATCGCGAAGAATCGTCTATGCTGACGTTTTATCGACGCTTGCTGGCGTTGCGCAGAAGCGAACCGGCGTTGGTGGAAGGCGCGATCGAACGGGTGGCTTCCAGCGGGAGCGTATTGACCTATGAACGCAGCTTTGGCGGCGACCGGTTTTTCATCGCGTTGAACATGGCCGGAGGGGATGCGCCGGTGCAGGTGCCTCAGGGAATCGTGGTGTTATCGACGATGGGCGGTCATGAGGGGAAGCGAATCGCAGGACCCGGCTGGGTGCTCGCCGGCGACGAAGGCATCGTCATTCGTGTAACGGAGCCGGCTTAGCATGTGCCTGAACGCGTCTTGTGTATTGCGGCGCTAGCCATAGCGATCAGTGCGACGCCGCGCGGGTTTCGCACGGCGCACCGGATAGGTCCTTCATCCATGCTGCGCTCAGCGCAGGCGCGTCCATGCAGGCCTGCGTCTTAGCAGGCTTCGAGCACATTAATAACGCGGCTGGCGAGCAACGGCTTCGTGTTACGCCCGTATTCGGCCATATGCGCAGAGGCGCCATGCGCCTTCAACGCTTCGGCGCTTTCCCAGCGTTCAATCACGGCAAACGTGTTATTGCCGAGCGGTGTCTGAATCGCCCCGAAATCCGGTACGTCGATTACCGCTTCGTAGCTGATGCATCCATTTTCGGCCAGCACTGCTGGACGGTTCTTGCTGAATAGTTCCAGCACGGCGTCGCGTGAACCGGGCAGCGCGGTGATCGTGGCAATGACGTGAATCATCCGGACATTCTCCTTTCGTGGTTGGGCAGGGCCTGCTGTTCGCAATGATATCCGCGTCGAGTGACGTATGCTGCCAGCGGCTTCTGTTGTATCAAAGTCAGGTCCATGTCCGGGAGATGCGTCCCCGCGATAGTCTCTTCTTTCACGCTTTTGTTCTCTGGCGAACTCGCTAAAACGTTGTAGCGCCCGTCACCGACTACACCTGTGGCTAAGACCGAGCCCGACGTTCCGGCATCGTTAGCGGCATGTCGAACGCCCTGAAATTTCTACTCGCGCGCCCTGCTGATCAACACACAGACAGCAGCGATCGCGTCCGCGTGTAAACTAGCGGACTTTTTGACACTGGTGGTATGGTGCAAGCCCCTCAGCGCACAGCTTTCAGCGGTCCGACACTTATTCGCTTGCTGGCACGTCTGGCGGATGTCGAAGTTACCGAATCCAGACAGTCGCTCTCTGACCGGCTGAGCCAATGGCTGCACTGGACGGACGCCATCGCGCTGTCCACGGCGCTTGGCGGCCATGTGCCTGCTCTCGCTCCCGGCGCGCAAGCCCCTGTCAGCGCGGAGGAGGCCGATTGCGCCCGCGTGCGCGGCACGCTGGTGCATGCCATCGCCGGCGGTGCGCCCACCGCCGCCAGGCGGCACCAAGGCGCGAGAACATCCGCTCATGGAGTGTCCATGGACGCTGCCGTCGACTACGCGGCTTTTCGTCAGATCTATCTGTCCATGCAACAGACGATGGAGACGGGCATCGGCAACTTGCGTAGCCGCCTGCGGGCAAAGCTTTCCGCCGGGACACCCGGCATGAGCCGGCTGGCTGAGGTCGATGCCGTCATGGAGCGCGCGCTGAGCCCGCGCGAGCGGAGTCTGCTGGCCACCGTGCCCGGGTTGCTCGGCGGGCACTTCGAACGCTTGCGCAAAGCGGGCCGGGAGACGCTCGCCGACGCCCAGGCGCCGGAGGACGCCCCGACGGTTACGCCGGGCGCGTGGCTGAACGTGTTCCGCAAAGATATGCAGAGCGTGCTGCTGGCCGAACTGGATCTTCGTTTTCAACCGGTCGAAGGGTTGCTCGCGGCCCTTCGTACCCGCTAACTGGGACGCTATGTCCAGATATCTGAATCTTGTCGTTTTTTTGGTAGGTCTGGCCGCTGTGTGCTGGATCGGCGCGGGCTACGTCGGCTCGAACACGCTGGCGCTGGCCGTCACGATGCTGGTGGCTGCCTGCTATCTGGCGGGTGCGCTCGAGTTGCAACGCTACAGCCAGGCCACTTCAACTTTGACGATGGCCGTCACGGAGCTGTCCGGACCTCCGCCCGCACTCGCCGCGTGGCTTGAGCGCTTGCATCCTAGCTTGCGCCACCCGGTGCGGCTGCGTGTCGAAGGCGAGCGTATCGCGCTGCCCGGCCCCGCGCTTGCGCCCTACCTGGTCGGCTTGCTCGTGTTGCTGGGCATGCTGGGCACGCTCCTGGGCATGGTCGCGACCCTGAGAGGGACAGGCGTGGCGCTGGAAAGCGCGACGGACCTGCAGGCTATCCGCGATTCGCTGGCCGCACCGGTCAAGGGGTTGGGCTTTGCGTTCGGCACCTCGATTGCGGGCGTGGCCACCTCCGCCATGCTCGGGCTGCTATCCGCGCTGTGCCGGCGCGAGCGGATCGAAGCCGGGCAGATGCTCGACATGAAGATCGCGACCACATTACGCATCTACTCGCAGAACCATCAGCGCGAGGAAACCTTCAAGCTCCTGCAGCGGCAGGCCGACGGGATGCCTGAACTGGTCAATCGTCTGCAGATGATGATGGCCGCCATCGAGCAGCAGAACCTCGCCGTGAACGCGCGGCAGATCGCAAGCCAGGAGGCTTTCCACGACAAGACCGAGGCCACCTACGCGCGGCTCGCTTCATCGGTGGAACGCTCGTTGAAGGAGAGCGTCGCCGACAGCACCCGCGCCGCCGGCGCGGCGCTGCAGCCGGTCATGGAAGCCACGATGGCGGGCCTTGCGCGCGAGACGGCTTCGTTGCACGCCACCGTCACTCACGCCGTGCAGCAGCAACTGGACGGTCTGTCGAGCGGCTTCGAGGCGAGCACCACCACCGTGGCCGGCATCTGGAATCAGGCGCTGGAGGGACACCAGCGCGCAAGCGAAGCGCTGGTCCAGCAACTGGGCAGTTCGCTGGATCGATTCACCGAAACCTTCGAGCAACGTTCGGCAGGTTTGTTGGAAGGCGTGTCCGCGCGTCTGGACACTACGGCAGGCAGTGTGTCCGTGGCGTGGAACGAAGCGCTGTCACGGCAGGAACGCGCCGGCGAAACGCTGGCGGCTCACAACGAGCAGGCCTTGGCCAACGCTGCCGCGACCTTCGAGCAGCATTCGGCTTCGCTGCTGCGCACCGTAGGCCAATCGCAAACGGACTTGCAGGGCGAACTGGCATCGCGGGACGAGCAACGGCTTGCGGTCTGGACCGAGACGCTCGGTTCGATGGCCGCTACGTTGAGCCGCGAGTGGGAGCAGGCGGGCACGCGCACCGCGAGCCGGCAGCAGGAAATGTGCGACACGCTGGCGCAAACCGCACGCGATATATCGGAGCAGACGCAGGCGCACGCCAGCAACACGATCGCCGAAATCGACCGGCTGGTACAAGCTGCGTCGGAAGCGCCCAAGGCCGCGGCGAACCTGCAGGCGGAATTGGCATCGCGGGATCAGCAGCGGCTGGCGGCATGGACCGAGACGCTTGCTTCGATGGCCGCCACGCTGAGCCGAGAATGGGAGCAGGTCGGTACGCGCACCGCGAACCGGCAGCAGGAAATCTGCGACACGCTCGAGCGAACCGCGCACGAGATATCGGCCCAGACGCAGGCGCATGCCAGCAACACGATCGCGGAGATTTCCGGGCTCGTGCAGGCGGCGTCCGAAGCTCCCAAGGCTGCGGCCGAAGTCGTCGCCGAACTGCGCCAGAAGCTCTCCGACAGCATGGTCCGCGACACCGCCATGCTCGAGGAGCGCAGCCGTCTGCTGGCGACACTGGAAACCCTGCTCGATGCGGTGAACCACGCATCCACCGAGCAGCGCTCAGCCGTCGACGCTCTGGTCGCGACGTCAGCAGGTCTGCTGGAGCACGTGGGCACCCAGTTCGCCGACAAGGTTGAAGCCGAGACGGCCAAGCTCGGCGCCGTGGCCGCACAGGTCACCGGCAGCGCGGTCGAGGTCGCGAGCCTGGGCGAAGCGTTCGGCATGGCCGTACAGGTGTTCGGCGATTCGAACGAAAAGCTGGTGACGCATCTCCAGCGGATTGAAAGCGCGCTGGACAAATCGCTCGCACGCAGCGACGAACAGCTCGCCTATTACGTGGCGCAGGCTCGGGAAGTCATCGACTTGAGCATGATGTCGCAGAAGCAGATTGTTGAAGACCTGCAACAGCTCGCCGGACGGCGTGCGTCCGCCGGAGCCGAAGCTGCATGAGCGAGGATATCGACGGCGGCGTGGAGACGGCCGCGCCTGTATGGCCCGCGTTCGCCGACTTGATGTCGGTGCTGCTGGGCGCGTTCATGCTGATCATGATTGGCGTCATCGGCGTGCAGCTTGAGCTGTCTTCCAAGCTTGAACAAGAGGTCAAGCAGCGGCAGCTGGAAACGCAGCGCCGCAAGACCCTGGAGCAGGCGCTGGCCGGGCCGTTGGCGGCCGGCCGGGTGACGCTCGTCAACGGACGTATTGGCATCAACGGCAGCGTGTTGTTCGCGCTCAACTCCGATCAGTTGCAGCCCGAAGGCCGCGACGTATTGAAGAGCCTCGCCGGGCCGCTGAGCGCTTATCTCCGGGCCAACGAGCAGATCCTGATGGTGAGCGGCTTTACCGATGACCGGCAGTTGCGAGAGGGCAACCGCCGCTTTGCCGACAACTGGGAGCTGTCGGCCCAGCGCGCGTTGACGGTGACCCGCGCGTTGATCGATGCGGGTGTCCCCTCCTCCTCGGTATTCGCAGCCGCGTTCGGTTCGCAGCAGCCCGTGAGTTCGAATTCCGATAACGAAGGACGGGCGAAGAACCGGCGCGTGGAAATAGCGCCGGTCCCACGGCCGTCGAGCGCAGCGGTGAAGTCCGGTGAATAGCGACGCTGGTGATGTAACGAGCAGTGTCCGCTCGACGCTCGATGCGTGGCGCGAGCGCGGCGCCGATCGGCTGGACCCCGTCCGGTTTTATTTAATGGAAGCGCTGGATCGGCGAGCGGCCGGCCATAGCGGCGAGGCACGACGCATCCTGAATGAAAGGCTGGCCAAACTGCTTCAGGCGTATGCCGACGATCTCGAGAATGCCGCGCCCCAAACCGCCAGTGCCGGTGAGCCTGCTCACGGTGCGCTTGCCGGGCTGATCGAGTACGTGAGCAGCCGTGCTCCGGCGGATGGCGACGAGGGTCACGCCCTGCCCCGCCCCGCGTCCTATCCAGATATGGAAGTGCTCGATTACTTCCGGAAAACCTGGACCAGGGTCAGCGCCGAAAAACAATTTCGACAGTCGCTCGCGCAAGTCCCCGGCAATGCCGGTCCGCTCAATTCGAGCAGCCTCGTGCATCGTTCGCTCTCGCTGATGCGCGAGTTGTCGCCGGGGTATCTGGAGCAGTTCCTGTCGTACATCGACGCCTTGTCGTGGATGGAGCAGATGAACGGCGGCGGCGCGTTGCCGGATAAAGACGCGCCTCGCTCCGGTAGCCCCCGGAAAAGTACGCGCGGCAAGGCACGCTAGCGAAGCGCCGGTCGTCAATGATGCTCACCCGGCGTCAATGACCAAGACCGCTTGCGGCAACCTGCTGTTCCACGTACTGCGCGAACAGGGAATGCAGACGCGTTGTCGGATGAATGTCGTCGGCGAATATGTACGTCTGATCGGCATTGGATGTCGCGTAGGTGGGCGGCGAGCAGAGCAGCGCCGTGTCATCCGGCGTTTTCGAAGGGTCGCAGGCGGTGGCGGTGTTCGACACGACGAAACCATTCGCCTGAAAGTTCGCGATGATCTGATCCGCCCATGTGTAAGCATCGATCTGGATCACCTTGCCTTGCAGGCCATCGGCTTGCAGGGCAGCGTTCAAGTCGTTGTTGAACAGTTGCGATAACTGGGTCAGGTTTGCCCCGCCATCGGCCGATGTAATGCCTTTGGGAGTCAGTCCGATATTCGGGACATTGACCAACACCACATGAGTGGCGCCCCCCTGCACGATCTGTCCGACAACTTGAGCCAGGGTGCTTGCCGCCGTCTGCACGGTCGGCGCCGCGGCCGGCAGCGTCCCTGCGCGAAGTACATCGTTTGCGCCAGCCCAGACCAGCACCAGTTGATTGGAGTTGAAGCTGCCGTGAGCGGCCAGATAGCTCGAAACCTGCTGATTGACGGGCATTTCTATATTGCCGATCACGTCAGTCAGGAAGTCATACAGGTTTGCGGGCGTGGCCACGGTCGCACCGCCCTGCGCATAGCCTAGACCGCCTTGCGCCTTCAACTCGTGAGTGATGTCGATCGTATAGGCAGCCGTGAGCGTGTTGCCGTAATACTGCGCGACATCCTGAGTCCACACCTGCCCCGGATTGGTCGTGAAACGACCGCCGCCTACCGCGCTGGCGAGCGGCGCGTAGGTCCCGACGTCCGACAGACTGTCGCCGAACGAAACGACCTGCAGATCGATGCCGCCAGGCGGAGAAGGCGCGCCACTCGAGCCGCTGCCGCCTCCGCCACATGAGGCAAGCAGTGAAACCGCCATGGCAAGAATTGCAGCGCGTACCCGGTCATTGCTTCCTGGCATAGCTCCTCCCATGCGGATTGGCGGGCAGTGGCCCTTGTACGTTGGGCTTGTCGCCAGCCTGTTTGCCGCTCCGGCGGCATGCACTTTCGCTCAAGCAAAAAGCATGCGCTGTGGCGCTGACAATTCCCTCAATCCACCGGGCATCGCCCTAAAGCGCTTTCAAGGAATCAACCCGGCCGCCCGATATCCGGTAATCGCGCGGTCGAACATGGCGATGTCGCCCCGCCCTCGCGCCACGAGCTGAGCACCTCCAATTGCAGCGTAGATCGCAAGCGCCTGGTGTTGAATTGCATCCTTGCCTGTCTTGGCCTTTCGAAGTGAAAGCACCTCAGTCAACCATTTGACGTTGACGTCGGCGAATCGGTCCACCTCTGTTCGCACTTCGTCGGGCAAGTCCTCGTATTCGGCGGACATCAGTCCGACAAGGCACATCCGATTGTCATTGAGCAATGCCGCTCGAAAGATCGCCGCGTAACCCGTCATGCATTTGTGAGCGTCTTTGGACGTAGCCAGCAACTTATCAAGCGCCACTCTGCCGTCGTCTGTGTAGCGTTGCGCCAGCGCGGCGCCAAGATCGCCTTTGGTGGGAAAGTGATGGTGGATGCTCGCACTGGACACACCCACCTCTTTTCCGATTTCACGAAAGCTTAGCGCGTTGTAGCCGTGCGCCTGCACCATGAGCCGCGCCACGCTCATGATTCGTTCCTTGGTGTCTGGGGTGGTCATCAGGGGTCTTCACTGGATAGGTAGCGGTGAGTATATCCCTATCGATAGATAAGCACCATCGTTCTACTTTCCTATCGATAGATAGTTGTTGACATCGCGACCTTCACCTTTCATGCTTCGTTCCGCGCCTTACCTATCGATAGATAACACGGAGAATTGATCATGAAAATTTACGACATCCCTGGTTTCCCGAATCCGGCCCGCATTCGCATCGTCCTCGCCGAGAAGGGACTGGATTCCCAAATCGAATTCGTGAAAGTGGATCTGTTTGCGGCCGAGCACAAGCAAAGCGCGTTTCTCGCCATCAATCCGACGGGAACGGTTCCCGTTCTCGAACTCGACGATGGCACGTTTATCTCGGAAGGCGTCGCGATTACGGAATATCTCGACAACCTGGATGGAAAGCCCACGCTCACCGGCAAGACGCCGAAGGACAAAGCGGTCATCCACATGATGCAGAAACGGGCTGACGATCAACTCATCGATGCCGTCGGCATCTATTTTCACCATGCAACGCCCGGACTGGGTGCACGCCTGGAAGCCTACAAGAGCCCCGAGTGGGCGCACCGGAAGGAATGGGGCGAGCGCCACCTTGAGAAGTTCGTGCGCGGCATGAAGTACTTCGACGGGGTCCTTAAAGCGCACCCCTACGTGGCCGGCGATGATTTCTCGATGGCCGATATCACGGTCTATGCTGCGCTCTTGCATGCAGGCGCCGCAGGCATTGCGATTCCAGACGATTGTTCGGCCTTGTCTGCGTGGCAGGCAAAGGTATCGGAGCGGCCGAGCGTGAGGAATCGCAGCGGACAGGTGATGGAACTGCCGGGCTGATACGCGCGGTGTGAAGGCCGCTTTCTGCGGCCCATGGCTCAGGCCGCCCGTTTGCTGCGCGGCGGCCCCGTCAACGTATCCACGTTGGCCTTCGCGATCCGGATGGCTTTGTCGAAGCTGCTATCGGTGGCCACGTGCCTGTTATTCACGCTCACGAGCCAGCGGTCTCCGCTGCAGCACCAACGGATCCTCCGCTCCTCGAGAAGCGGTGCGAACCACCGCCAGATGGCGGCGTCCTCGGCGTTGGCGGCCAAGGCCGCTGCCGTCCTGACATCGCTCATATCGATCTCCATCGTCCCTTCTCCAATCCGTTTGCACGCCAGTCTGCTTACCTGAAGCAATCATTGGAATTCGGCATTCTGGAACGCGGCATTTTGGTTGCTCGAAGGCGGATGCGAGCACGCCGGCTAATTCCCCAACGCGCGTTAACCCCAGCCTAATCGCGCCTTCCGCAACCAGTAATTGAGCAAAGACTTCGGTTGTTGCACGCTGTCACTTATCGAAGCACGGCAATGCATCAGCTTTGCTTGACGCGACGGCTATCCGTTTTCTTCAACTTATCGACTCAAACTCGTCACCATGTCAGCCAACTGGCCGGAAACAATCTTCGAGCACTTCAAAGCCGCTGACGTGCGGCAAGTGGCCTACGTGCCGGATGCGGGGCACAAACTTTTAATCGAACGCTGCGAAGCGGACGCCGGCATTCACGCTGTTTCCCTGACCACCGAAGAAGAAGGGGTGGCCATGATGGGCGGCGCATGGGTCGGCGGCCAGCGCGGTGTACTGCTCCTGCAGTCGAGCGGCGTGGGCAACTGCATCAACATGCTCTCGCTGCAGCACGAATGCCGCATGCCGATCGTGATGCTGGTCACCATGCGCGGAGAGTGGGGCGAATTCAATCCCTGGCAAGTGGCCATGGGCAAATCCACGCAGGCCGCCCTTGAATCAGCGGGCGTCTACGTCTACCGCGCCGATGATCCCGACGACGTCGCCGAGACCGTGCGCGCCGCGTTGAATTTCGGCTACAACACGTCCCGCATGGTTGCTGTCCTCATCGGACAGCGTGTCATCGGCACCAAGAACTTCCAGAAGTGATGTCATCAGTGAGCTCAACCATGACACAGCAGACGAAACCCTTGAACCGCCGGCTGGCGGTGAAGCGGATTCTCCACGATCGGCAGCAGGATGTGCTGGCTGTAACCAGCCTTGGCAATCCGACCTTCGACGTGGCAGCCGCCGGCGACACGCCACAGAACTTCTATCTTTGGGGGGCAATGGGTGGCGCCGTCACCTTCGGCCTGGGCGTGGCACTGGCCCAACCTGAAAAGCGCGTGATCGTATTCGTGGGCGATGGTGAAATGATGATGGGCCTGGGGTCGCTCGCGACAGTGGGAGTGGATCGACCCGCCAATCTGTCGATCGTCGTAATCGACAACGAACACTACGCGGAGACGGGCATGCAATTGGCGCACGCAGGCCGTGGGGTGGACATCACTGGCATTGCACGCGCCGCTGGATTCGAAAAGGCAACGACGATCCGTGCTGAGAACGAACTCGAGGAGTACATCGACGTCATTCTCAAGGCTACGGGTCCGGTCCTCGCCACCGTGAAGGTCGGCACCGATCCCGAACCGACCGCCCTTCCGCCCCGGGACGGTCCGTATCTGCGCAGCCGTTTCCGGGAAGCGCTATTGGGCGCCAAGGCCCACGCAAGTCAGTAAACGAGCACTGGAGCGTTCTTTAAGAATGCGGGCGGAAGAGCCCGCATTTCCGGGTCTCAGCCTCTTTTTCGCCCCTGTACAATCGGGATCAATTGTGACTTCACACTGATCCCCCATGCCCGCCAAGGCCTATTCCGATATGTTGGTGGAGGTCTTTCGCCAGTTGGATCGCCAGCCTGAGATGCTTGAGCGCGTCTTCGACTGCTTCCCGGATGTGCTGTACTACATCAAGGATGCGCAGGCGCGTTATCTGTCCGTCAATCAAACCCTCATCACCCGAAGCGGACTGTCACGCGACGATGTGATCGGAAAGACCGCTGACCAGCTATTCCCGGTGACGGGTGCAAGCACCAGCGCGCAGGACTTGAACGTTATCGAAACGCGGTCTCCCATTATCGATCGGCTGCGCCTCTACTCCGCAGGAATGGGGCATCGATACTGGTGCCTGAGCTCAAAGTTTCCGGTACTCAACGAAGACGGGCAGGCGATCGGATTGATCGGCATATCGCGCGATCTGCCTCGGCCTGACGAACGTCACCACGGCTACCGGCGTTTGCTCGAATATCTGGATTACCTGGAACAGAACCTTGGACAGAACATCCTGGTCACTGAAGCGGCGCAACGCGCTTCCATCTCCGTCGACACCCTGGAGCGTCTGACCCGTGAAGTGTTTCATCTCACGCCCAAACAGTTGCTGATGAAAATGCGGATCGATCACGCGTGCAAGCTGTTGGAAACGACTGATAACAGCATCACGGAAATTGCGACGGACTGTGGTTACGCCGATCACAGCGCGTTCACGCGTCAATTCAAATCTGCCACGCACCTCACGCCCCGGCAATATAGAAACGCGCGAGGGCGTGGCCTGAACCCTCACTGATAAAGCGGCTGGTCACGAGCGCCAGTAGTTAGTAAACACCCTCTTCAATCACCAGTCGTCCCGACGTAAGCCGCGCCGGCGACAGAGGCGAGAGGTCCAGCGTTTTGAAATCGCCGAAGCTCAACAACTCGGCAACGGCCCGTCCCACTCCCGGACTGTGCATCATGCCGTGGCCGCTGAAACCTGCCGCCACGAACGAGTTCTCCGGCCCCGACTGACCGACGATGCCGTTCTGGTCGAGGATGTTGTATTCATAGTAGCCGGCCCAGGCGTGTTCCACACGAAGCGCTTCAAACGCAGGGATTCGCTCGGCCAAGGTCGGCCAGATTACCTCGTCGAATTCGGAGAACTGCACGTCAAGGGGCGGGTAATCCGGGTCAAGCTCCGCGGAGGGCGAGACGATACACAGGAAATGGTTCTGTTCACGGCGCAAGTACACGCCCGAGGTATCGATCAGGATCGGCATATCCGGAATCGACGTCGGGCATGACACGACGAACGCTGAACGCCGCCTCGGCCGAACCGGCAGATCGACACCCACGCTTCTTGCAAGATCTGCGCACCACGCGCCGCTGGCATTGACAAACTTGTTTCCAGCGATTTTCCGCCCGTCCTTCAGTTCCACATGAGTGATCAGGTTTGCGCGCATACGGTAACCCGCCGCTTCACCCGTGACGAAGTGGACACCCGCTTCGCGCGCACGATTCCTGAACCATTGCATGACGCTGTAACCATCGAACCAGCCCTCGCCGGCAAGACCCTCGACGGCGTAAGTCAGATCACCGACATTCATCCATGGATAGCGCCGCAGCAGCTCTTCGACGGAATGCTCCCGCAATTCGACACCTAACGATCTGGCAAGGGTGCTTCGACGGCGCAGAGCCTTCTCTTGATCAGCATTCCCAACGAATAAATATCCGCAATCCACCAGATCGACTCCGCTACCGTATCGCGCCTTCTCTCGCTCGCAGGCGGAGAAAAATTCGTAACCGAACTGCGATAGCTGAATGCAGATTGGTGTGGAAAACTGCTGGCGGATCGAACTGGCTGATAGCGACGACGATGCAATTCTGTAGGTCGGATCTTTTTCTATCACCCAGATCTCACGGTTGGCAGATTCCTGGAGACTCAGGAAATAGGCTATGGAACAGCCAATCGCACCGCCCCCCGTGATGACAATTCGTTCGCTCATGCTTTACCTTCGAATGGGAACCCGGCAATGTAAATAGCAGACGCTCAGACAACCACTGTTTCGAGGCTTTGACACGCGGCGCGAATCCGGCTCAACGCTTCGTTCAATTCTTCAATGGACGCCGCATAAGAGAGCCTGAAGTACGGCGAGAGCAGAAAACCCGAACCCGAAACGACGGCCACGTTCGCCTCTTCCAGCAGGTACATGACAAAGTCATGATCGCTTTCAAGCAACCGCCCCTTCGCCGTACGACTTCCAATGACTCCGTGACAGCCGACGAAGGCATAGAACGCGCCCTCGGGCTGATTACTTCTTAGGCCCGGTATGTCACCCAATGTCTTGACGACCAGCTTCCTGCGTTCATCGAAAGCGACCCGCGAAGTTTCGACAAAGGACTGGTCCCCTGTGAGCGCTTCAATCGCAGCGTACTGCGATATCGACGATGCGCTGGTCACAATCTGGCCTTGCACCAGATTCATGGCCCGGATGAGCACCGCGGGTCCGGCTGAGTAGCCGATCCGCCAGCCTGTCATCGAATACATCTTCGACACGCCGTTGATGATCAGCGTGCGCTCTTTCAGATCCGGCGCGACGTTCAGGATATTAACGAACGGTCTGCCGGTATAGATGAGCTTTTCGTAGATATCGTCGGACAGAACCCAGACTTGGGGGTGTCGACGAAGCACCTCCGCGATCGCGCTGAGTTCGTCAGCCGAGTACACGGCGCCAGTCGGGTTCGATGGCGAATTCAGCATCAGCCACTTCGTACGCGGCGTGATTGACGCATCAAGCTGAGCAGCCGTGAGTTTGAACCCCGCCCCTTCGCCGCACTCCACGACGACAGGTATCCCATTCGCCATCTTTACGATCTCCGGATAGGAGACCCAGCAAGGCGCCGGCACGATCACTTCATCGTCCGGATTCAGCGAGGCAAAAAATGCCGCGAAAATAGCCTGCTTCGCGCCGACCGATACGCTGACGCAATCAACCGGATAATCAACGCCATTGTCCCGCTTCAACTTCGCAACTATCGCCTCCCGCAACTCTCGAACACCGGCCGCCTCGGTGTAACGTGTCTTGCCTTCGCGCATCGCACGAATAGCCGCAGCCTGGATATTCCCGGGTGTGTGAAAGTCTGGTTCGCCCTGCGACAGCGAGATAACGTTCTTCCCCTCTCGCCGCAGTGCGGCCGCTTTTGCCGCCATTGCCATGGTTTGCGCGGGGGCGATCTGGCCAATGCGATCTGCAATGAAGCCCATTTTATTTGTTCCGTTCAATTGGACAATCTGACCCGTCACCAGGGACCACCCGAGGGTCACGGACCTGACAGCACTTGCTTTTACAAACGCTCAGCCACCGACTTCATCTGCAGGAACTGCAGAAGGTAGTCAGGACCTCCCGTCTTGGTGTCGGTGCCACTGAGGTTAAAACCACCGAACGGCTGAATGCCAACGAGAGCACCCGTACATTTGCGATTGAAGTAAAGATTTCCGACATGAAAGTCGCGACGGGCTCGCTCTATGCGACGGCGGTCGTTCGAGAAGAGCGCGCCTGTCAAGCCGTAAACGGTGTCGTTGACAACGGCCAGGCCTTCTTCGAAATCCTTGACGCGGATGGCGGCGACGAACGGGCCGAACACCTCCTCCTGCGCAATGCGCGCGCGAGGCGACACGTCGCCAAAGACGGTCGGCTCGATCAGGAAGCCCGCTGCATTCTCCACGGCCTTGCCGCCGGTCAGCAGCTTGCCCTCGGTGTGGCCGATATCGATGTATGACAGCACCTTCCTGTACTGCAATTCGTTGCACACCGGACCGAAACTTGGATTGTCCCTGGCGTCACTGACTACCAGTTCCTTTGCTTTCGCGACGATCTTCCCGAGCAATGCGTCGTAGACTGAATCAACTACGATCAAACGCGAGCAGGCAGAACATTTCTGACCTGAGTACCCAAAAGCGGCCTGGATAACGCCAGTCGCCGCGTCATCGAGGTTCGCAGTTTCATCGACCAGGATTGCGTCCTTGCCGCCAAGCTCAAGGAAAACCCGCTTGATCCATTTCTGGCCTTGGGCAAGTTTCGCTGCGGACTCGTTGATCTGCGCACCGGTCGCGAGAGAGCCCGTAAAGTTGATAAAGCGCGTCTTGGGGTGAGCGACCAGATATGAGCCGATCTCCCGGCCGGTGCCCGGCAGGTAGTTCACCACGCCGGGCGGCAGGCCCGCTTGCGCGAAGATGTCGAAGATCTTCGCGAGTGAAACCACCGTGTCTTCAGCGGGCTTGCAAACGACCGTGTTACCCACCACGATCGCGCCGACAGTCATTCCGGTCATCAACGCCATCGGGAAGTTCCACGGCGAAATGGTGACGCCTACGCCCAGCGGAATATAGAAGCTCTCGTTCTCTTCGCCCGGAGCATCGACCAGCGACCCCAGGGCGCCCACGTGCCTGATCGCCTGGCGTGCGTAGTACTCGGTGAAGTCGATCATCTCCGCGACTTCGGCGCTTGCTTCCACATAGTTCTTGCCGATTTCATAGACCAGCCACGCCTCCAGTTCGCGCTTCTGCCTACGCATAATGGCTGCTGCCTTCAGCATGACGCGCGACCGGTCTTCCTGGCTCCAGCGCTTCCACGATTCAAATGCTGCCCATGCTGCATCCAGTGCGGCGTCCGCGTGCTGTGTCGTCGCCTTGGCGGTGTAGCCGACGATCTCTTGCGGATTCGACGGATTCGTCGAGACGAGTTTCGCCTCGGTCTGCACACGCGCGCCATTGATCACCAGCGGATACGTCTGGCCAAACTCGGAACGCACCTTTTTCAAAGCCCGCTGCATATCTGCCTTAGCATCTTCGGTGTCGAACAAATCGAACGGCTCGTTCTTGAACGGTGCAATCAGCATCGCTTTCTCCAGGTTGAATGGTTCTGGCTGCGCGGCCGCCCGACGAGCACGGCACGCTACCGAGAAGCCATTGTCCGGCGCGAAATTGTTCCGGTCTTGATCGGACTTCCTTTAATATTTGCGGCGTTTTGCATAGTTGCAAAAATGCGTAAGTACCGCATGCAAGCCAATGGTCCATTTATAGAAAGGATTCCTTCAAATCATCCCCAAGATATAGTAAATACGGATTTGCGGATTTATGCTATTTGCTACACTTGGGTCAACGGGAGCATCTCTTCATTCGGAGCACGCATCATGGCCATGCATTTCGATCTGGTGGATCTTCGTCTCATTACGTGTATTGCCGAGACGGACAGCTTGACGCGCGGTGCCGAGCGGTTCCATATGTCAGTACCCGCAGCAAGCACCCGCATCAAGAATCTCGAAGAAAGCATGGGGACAAAGCTGCTGTATCGGACGAGCCAGGGTGTGACCCTCACGCCACCGGGTCAGGCGTTCCTACATCACGCCCGGCTCGTGCTGTCGCAACTCGAACAGCTGCGCGGCGACATGCAGGAGTACGCGCGCGGCGTCAAAGGTCATGTGCGGATCTTTGCAAACACCACGGCCACCACTGAATTTCTTCCTAACGACCTGCGTGACTTCCTCGCCGAGCATCCTGACGTGAACGTCGAGCTCCGCGAGCGCTTGAGCCATGATGTGGTGCGTGCAGTCAGTGAAGGCACCGCAGATGTCGGCATTGTGGCAGGCAATGTCAGACCCGAGTCCTTGCAGGTCCTGCCCTATCGATCAGACCGGCTCATCCTGGCGGTCTCGAATTCGCATCCCCTGAGCGAGAAGGCGTCGATTCCTTTCCGAGAGGCAACCGGGTACGACTTCGTCTGCATGCCTGAAGCCAGCGCAATCCACACCTTCCTGAATCGGGTTGCAAACGACATGCACAAGAAACTCCAGGTGCGCATCGAGGTCGGCAACTTTGAAGCGTTGTGCCGGATGATCGAGGCCAACGTCGGGATCGGCGTGCTGCCGTGTTCATCGGCGGTGCGCTACGTCAAGACCATGAATATCAAGCTAGTTGAAATCGAAGACGACTGGGCCACGCGTAACTTGTTGATTTGCGTGCGCAACCTCGACCTGTTGCCGTCGTTCGCGCGCGAACTGGTCGACCTCCTCACGCAAAAGTGCAAAAACGACAGCGGGTCCGAAGCCGCGGCTCAGCTAGCCTCCCACCTAGCCTGACGGTCAGCTTTAGTCTGCGTTTAAAGCCCTCTTCTCAAGACACAAATTGTAGTCAGCGCGCCGGTGCGTCAATCTAGCTTCAACGACGCTTCCCGACGCCCCCATGACTGCTGAACTCAACTATCTGCGCACCTGGATCGGCCGTACACAGACCGAACAGGAATTCGTCTCTCCTCGGCTTGCCAGCCAGCTTGCGGCCACGCTGGAATTTGAGGGCGAGGCAGGCATCGGCAGTCCGTTGCCGCCTTTGTGGCACTGGGCGCTCTTTCCTCATATTGTTTCCCAATCGAACATCGGCTCGGACGGGCATCCGAAACGCGGTGGATTCCTGCCGCCCGTACCCCTGCAAAGACGCATGTGGGCGGGCAGCCGGGTTCGGTTCGACCGCTCACTCGTGGTCGGTAGCGAAGTCACCAGAACGTCCCAGATACTCGACGTAGCAGAGAAGGATGGGCGCACCGGGAAGCTCGTATTTGTGCGTCTGCGTCATGAACTGGAAGACCTCGACGGTCCGCTGATTTCCGAGGAGCAAGACATTGTGTACCGCGAGTCCTCGACGACCGCATACACCGCGGCGACAGGCCCATTGGCGCCTACGGAGTTCACGTGGCAACGGGAGATCGTGCCCGACCCGGTCCTGCTGTTCCGCTACTCCGCCGACACCTTCAATGGGCACCGCATTCACTATGACCGCACCTACGCGCGTGAGCAGGAAGGTTATCCCGCGTTGGTCGTCCATGGGCCACTGACTGCAACGTTGCTGATCGATCTCGTCCGGCGCAACATTCCCGGTAAATCGATCGCTTCCTTCTCGTTCAAAGCGGTCAATCCGCTCTTTGATCACGCCCCGTTTCACATCTTTGCAGCACATGCTCCCGGATCGACCGAGGTGAAGCTCTGGGCGGCCAATTCCGATGGTGTGCTGTGCGTCGACGCAGAAGCGACGCTAACCGCAAACAACTAAGGGCAAGCTGGCGGCGCCCGCAGGTATTTTCCAGGAATGACGATAAAGGAGCAGAGACAAGTGTTGGCTGACATTGACCCCTATCAGGACATTCGCGAAGCGGTTCGTGACCTGTGCTCCAATTTTCCGGCCGAGTATTTCCGCAAGGTAGACGAGGAGCGAGCCTATCCCGAGACCTTCGTGCAAGCCCTGACAGACGCGGGATGGCTCGCGGCCCTCATTCCCCAGGACTACGGCGGCTCCGGGCTCGGACTGACTGAAGCGTCGGTGATCATGGAAGAGATCAACCGCAGCGGCGGCAATTCCGGTGCGTGTCACGGGCAGATGTACAACATGGGGACACTGCTCAGGCATGGTTCCGAAGAGCAAAAGGCTCGCTACCTTCCGGATATCGCCAGCGGCAAGTTGCGGCTGCAATCGATGGGCGTAACCGAGCCGACGACGGGTAGCGACACCACCAAGCTCAAGACGACCGCGGTCCGCCACGGCGACCGCTATGTGGTCAATGGACAGAAGGTCTGGATCTCCCGGGTTCAACATTCCGACCTGATGATTCTGCTGGCGCGGACCACGCCTGTCGATCAGGTGGCAAGGAAATCGGAAGGCATGTCCATATTCCTGGTCGACCTGCATCAGGCAATCAGCAAAGGCATGACGGTGCGCCCCATCCCGAACATGGTCAATCACGAGACGAACGAACTCTTCTTCGACAACCTCGAGATCCCGGCGGAAAACCTCATCGGCGAAGAAGGCAAAGGCTTCAAGTACATCCTCGATGGCTTGAATGCTGAACGGACGCTCATCGCTGCCGAGTGCATCGGCGACGGATACTGGTTCCTCGACAAGGTCTGCAATTACGTTAAAGACCGCGTCGTCTTCGGCCGCGCGATTGGACAAAACCAGGGCGTGCAATTCCCGATAGCGCGTGCGTATGTCAACGTGGAAGCGGCGAGCTTGATGCGATATAAGGCCTGCGAGCTTTTCGACGCCAGGCGGCCGGCGGGTGCGCAAGCCAACATGGCAAAGCTGCTCGCCGCGGATGCTTCGTGGGAGGCGGCAAACGCTTGCCTGCAATTTCACGGTGGCTTCGGGTTCGCAAACGAGTACGACATCGAACGCAAATTCCGCGAGACACGGCTCTATCAGGTCGCGCCCATCTCGACCAATCTCATTCTTTCGTATGTAGCCGAGCATCTGCTCGGTCTGCCGCGTTCCTTTTGACGAGGCGAACATGAAACCGCTAGACGGCGTGAAGGTCATCACCCTCGAACACGCGATTGCAGCACCGTTTTGTACGCGTCAACTTGCAGATCTCGGCGCACGCGTGATCAAGATCGAACGCCCAGGTGTTGGTGACTTCGCCCGTGCCTACGATGAGCGCGTGCACGGCATGGCCTCGCATTTTGTATGGTGCAATCGCTCGAAGGAAAGTCTGACGCTGGACGTCAAGGCTCCTCAGGCAAACGAAATCCTCGAGCGCTTGCTGGAAGATACCGACGTGCTGGTGCAAAACCTTGCGCCCGGCGCGGCCGCGCGGCTGGGACTGTCGTTTGAAGCACTGCATGAAAAGTATCCGCGCCTGATTGTCTGCAACATCTCGGGTTATGGATCCGATGGCTCGTACCGCGACAAGAAAGCCTACGACCTGCTGATCCAGAGTGAATCAGGATTCCTTTCTATTACCGGAGACCCGGATTCACCGGCCAAGGCGGGCTGCTCCATCGCTGATATTGCTGCAGGGATGTATGCGTACACCAACATCCTCTCCGCGCTTCTGCAACGAGGCAAGACCGGCCTGGGAAAAGACATAGACGTTTCGATGCTGGAGAGCATGGTGGAATGGATGAGCTACCCCATGTACTACGCATTCGAGGGGGCACCTCCTCCCTCTCGCGCGGGGGCCGCTCATGCGACGATCTATCCCTACGGGCCCTTCCCTGCCGGCGATGCAAAGACCGTGATGCTGGGCTTGCAGAACGAACGTGAATGGGCAGTCTTCTGCTCACAGGTCCTCCTTGCGCCTGAACTCGCAACGGATCCCCGCTTCAATTCCAACTCGAAACGAACAGCGGCCCGGCAGGCACTCCGCGACATTATCGTGGCGGCCTTCAGCGAATTGACTTCCGAAGAAGTCATCAGCCGGCTGGATGCAGCGCAGATTGCCAACGCCCGCATGAACGACATGGCCGACGTGTGGTCGCATCCGCAACTGCAGGAGCGCAATCGCTGGGTCACGGTCGACTCGCCTGCTGGAAAGATCCCTGCATTGCTGCCACCCGGCATCAGCAATGCGATCGAAGTTCGGCTGGACGCCGTTCCCGCGCTAGGCCAACACACAGACGCCCTCTTGAGTGAATTGGGCTTTTCGACCGATGCCATCCGCGCGCTTCGCGAAGCAGCCATCGTCTAACCCTTTCTCCAAGGTACGCCTTTCATGAGCAACACCCAGATTCTTGCTTCGTTCGCGGCCAATCTCGAGTTTGAGCAGATTCCGAAGGAGGTGGTGGACCGCACGGAAGATCTGTTCCTTGACTGGTTCGGCTCGGCACTAGCCGGCCGTGGAGCTCGCCCCGTTGAGACGATCCAGAAACAGGCATTTGACTTTGGTCCGCAGTCCGGTCCCTGTGAAGTGCTGATCTCGCGACGATCGACCAGCCCGCTTTTCGCGGCGATGATCAACGCGGCCGCATCGCATTTCGCTGAACAAGACGACCTCCACAACAGCTCAGTCCTGCACCCGGCCACCGTCGTGTTTCCCGCGGCGTGGGCCGTCGCGCAAGCACTTGGCAGAAGCGGCAAGGAGTTCATCGCGGCGTGCGTCGCAGGGTATGAGGTGGGCATTCGCGCCGGTGAATTTCTCGGTCGCTCGCACTACAAGATTTTTCATACCACCGGCACAGTCGGTACGATCGCAGCCGCCGCGGCGGCCGGACACCTTTTGCGATTGAACGACGAGCAGATGGTCAATGCGTTCGGCTCTGCCGGCACGCAAGCAGCCGGACTCTGGGAGTTCCTGAAAGACGCAGCGGACTCCAAGCAACTGCATACGGCTAAAGCTGCGTCGAACGGACTTCTGGCAGCCTACCTGGCGGCCGACGGCTTCACGGGCGCGAAGGATATCTTCGAGGGTGCAAAAGGCATGGGCGCCGGCATGTCTGCGCAAACATATCCAGACAAGCTCACCGAAGCGCTAGGCCGGCGATGGGCGCTGATCGAAACGTCGTTCAAATATCACGCGTCCTGCCGGCACACTCATCCGGCGGCCGATGCCCTGCTGCAGGTTATTCAGCGTGAGAAGCTCTCGCCAGATGACATCGAGACGGTGGTGACTCATGTTCATCAGGCTGCCATCGATGTCCTTGGACCCGTAACCGATCCAAAGACAGTCCATCAGGCGAAGTTTTCCATGGGCACCGTGCTTGCTCTGGTTGCGGAGTTCGGCCATGCGGGCGTACGTGAGTTCGACGGCCATTACAAGGAAAGCGCCATCACGCACTTCTGCAACAAGGTTTCGATGGTGCTCGACCAAGAGGTCGACACAGCCTATCCGTCGCGCTGGATCGGGAAAGTCACGGTTCAGACGAAAGATGGCCGGACTTTCGAAGGCCGCGTGGATGATCCCAAGGGGGATCCGGGCAACACACTCTCGCGTACTGAACTCGAGCATAAAACCATCACGCTTGGTATGTATGGCAATGCGGCCACCGAAGACGAACTCAAGCGCGCAGTTGCGTCGATATGGGCGATTACGGAAGCTGTTGTCGTACCCAAGCTACTCCCTGAATCGATACTGGAAATTCACCATGGCTGACCTTGCTCCCCGGTCCTATCTCTTTGTTCCCGGCAACCGGCCAGACAGGTTTGCCAAGGCCGCTGCATCGGGTGTCGATGTGGTCGTGATCGACCTGGAGGACGCAGTGCCGCCGATCGAGAAGAAGGTCGCACGGGCCGCGCTTGCCGAGTGGCTGTCCGCCAGTCGTACACCGGTGACCGTACGCGTCAATGACGTGAACAGCGAATGGTTTCGCGACGACATTGCCTTGTGCCGCGCCCCGTGCGTCACCGCAGTCATGCTGCCGAAGACAGAACGCATCGACGACATCTTCCTCTGCGAGTTCGCCGGCAAGCCGACTGACATCTTGCCGATGATCGAAACCGCCCAGGGCTTTCGAAATGTGGTCGCCATAGCCCAGCACCGGCTAACCAACCGCCTCGTATTCGGGAATGTGGATTTCCAGCTCGATCTCGGCATAGATGGCGACGATGAGCAACTTCTCTACTTCCGCTCACAGATCGTCTTCGCCTCCCGCATCGGCAATTTGCTTCCACCGGTGGACGGCGTCAGTATCACACTCGACGACGCCGAGCAGATCACGCGCGACACACTCCGCGCAAAACGGCTCGGCTTCGGCGCCAAGCTTTGCATTCACCCCAGGCAGGTAGCTGCAGTCAATGCGGCGTTCGCCCCCACTGTGAAAGATCTGGAATGGGCGCGACGGGTTGTTGAAGGCGCAACTGCATCCCATGGAGCAGCCGTCGCCGTGGACGGCCGCATGGTCGACCGGCCGGTCATTTTAAAAGCCCAGGAAATACTGGCCGAGTCTCAGCGACGCCTGCCCGTTAGCACGTGATGCGATAGCACCAGTTCAACAGGAGACGAAAGTCATGCAACGATTTGGAATGCTCATCAATGGCGAATCATGCCCGTCGGCATCGGGCGAATGGTTCGATACTGAAAACCCCTTTACGGCGCAAACCTGGGCGCAAATCCCAAAAGGCAATGGCACTGACGTCGATCGCGCTGTGCAGGCGGCGCATGCCGCATTCAGTACAGGGCCATGGTCGCAGATGTCTCCGAGCCAGCGAGGTCTGCTGCTTCATCGCGTGGGCGACCTGATCGCACGCGACGCGCAGAAGCTTGCCGAGCTCGAAGTACGGGACAACGGCAAGCTCATGGCGGAAATGCTCGGCCAATGCCAATATTTGCCCCAGTGGTATTACTACTTTGGCGGCCTGGCGGACAAGGTTCAGGGCACCGTCATTCCGCTCGACAAGAAGGGCTACTTCAATTTCACGCGCAATGAGCCGCTAGGTGTCGTTGCTGCCATTACGCCGTGGAATTCACCGCTATTGCTGGCCACGTGGAAAATCGCGCCCGCGTTAGCCGCAGGTTGCACGATAGTGATCAAACCATCCGAGTTCACTTCAGCGTCGACAATCGAGTTCGCGAAGTTGTTCACTGAGGCCGGCTTTCCGCCGGGCGTAATAAACGTCGTGACCGGATTCGGTGCGGACGTTGGCTCTCCTTTGGTTGAACATCCGCTAGTCAAGAAGATCACCTTTACCGGCGCAGATTCCACGGGCCGCAAGATCAACGAAGCGGCAGCTCGACAGTTCAAACACGTGAGCCTCGAACTCGGCGGGAAGTCGCCCAATATCGTTTTCGACGATGCCGATCTGGACGACGCCGTAAATGGTGCGGTCTCAGGCATCTTCGCCGCGACCGGACAGACCTGCATTGCGGGTTCGCGGCTGTTGTTGCAGGAAAGCATCTACGAGACGTTCGTCGACAAACTCCTGACCCTGGCACGGACCGCGAAAATGGGCGATCCCTCGAGTATGGATACACAGGTCGGGCCGGTAACTACACGCCCTCAATACCAGAAGGTCTTGTTCTACATCGAGACCGCGAAGCAGGAAGGCGCTGCTTTGTTGCTCGGCGGAAAACCCGGCAGTGCGCCCGAATGCGGCAATGGCTGGTTCATCGAACCGACCATTTTCGGCGATGTGAACAACAAAATGCGAATTGCGCAGGAAGAAGTCTTCGGTCCTATCCTGTCGATCATCAAGTTCAAGGACGAAGACGAGGCGGTCGCGCTTGCCAACGATGTGCGCTTCGGCCTGGGCTCAGGCGTCTGGACGAAGGATATCGGCCGGTCAATTCGTGTCGCCGAAAAACTGCAGGCCGGCATGGTCTGGGTGAACAGCTATCGCGCAGTGAGTTATATGTCGCCGTTCGGCGGCTACAAGGATTCCGGACTCGGCCGCGAAAACGGCATCGACGCGATCCGCGAGTATTTGCAAACGAAGAGCGTGTGGATCAATACGGGCGTCAAGACTGCGAACCCGTTTGTCATGCGGTGAAAGTGTTGAAGCCCCGCGGCAAGCCGCGGGGCGGTGGCAAAAGCGGTTAAGTCAATTTGACCTGGGCATTACCTGTCGGCACTCGCAAAACATCAGGACTTGATACCTTGAGGTCCCTTGCTGCTTGGCGCGCGGACCTCCAACGTGACCCCGGCCCCTTCGTTGACGGTCTTGAAGTACGTGAACCCGCTTCGATCATCAAGACGTCCCCGCGCGAGAACATCCAGTCCGGCGTTCGTTGCCTGTTCCTCTGCCTTGTCGCAGCTCTCGACAGAAAAACCGAGATGAAAGACACCCTCGCCGCGCGTCTCCAGAAAACGTCGTTGCGGTGTGTCTCCTTCACCCGGCTGGCAAAGCTGCAGTTGCGCATTTTCGATGTTGGCGAACTTGTAGCGCATCTTCAGGAAGGCTTCACGATCGTAGCCGTTCAATTCGTACGCATCCATCGGCGGAAAATCAGTCCAGGGGCCCACTCCGATCGACTCGTAATACTTCACAGCGTGCTCGATATCACGAACCACGATGCAGACATGATGAAGCTTTTGAAAAATCGGCAGCTTTTCCATTTCGCGTTTGATTCCTGGTGAGTTTTGATGACGGATCAACCGGCCTTGGCAATCCTCGTCGGCGTAAAAGTTTCTGCCGCCTCGGCATGCGACGGTCCGGTGGCTGGGTTCCACTGGAATCCGGAACGGGCTACGACTCCGGGCTTCAGGCGCTGGTCCGGACCATAGTCCGCATGAGGATGAAAAAACAAAGGCTCCGTGCTTTCGATATTGCGCAAACGCGCTGCGTAACTGTCGAGGTAGTCCTGCCGCTCCCCGGGCGTCACACGACCCGGCATCCAGGACATATGTGGCGGCAGTACGTCGAAGCCGAGGTACTTGAAGATCCCGTTGTGGATTGGCCAGAGAATGTGGTTGATGTCACCGTCGACGCCATCCGGTTCGTAAAGACTGGAGGCCGTTCCGGTCGTGGCCGAGACCATTGCACGACGGCCCTTGAACATACCGGTGTCGTATTTCCGGCCAGTGGCATACGCGAATCCACGCGTCATTACACGGTCCACCCAGCCCTTCAGTATTGCCGGCATCCCGAACCACCACATGGGATATTGGAAGATGATCAGATCGCACCAGAGCACTTTCTGTTGTTCGGCGTAGACATCGGGCGTCGGCTTCGTCGACGTCCCGAACATGTGCTCCTGTTCCGCCGAAAGGTCGAGGAAGTCGGGGTCAAGGCGCTCACCCACGAAGTCTTCCGGGCCGAGTTCGGGCCGCCACTTCAGTTGGTATAGGTCTGTCACCTGAACCTCGTGACCCGCTTCTTTCAGGGTCGACACAGCCGTATCTTTCAGCGCACCGTTGAACGACTTAGGTTCGGGGTGGGCAAAAACGATGAGCACTTTCATACGATTACTCCATAAATACCTGTTTATTGAGCGTGCCGGCCGTTAGCCTACGCCTGTTGGATTCGTTCCCTTATGCGGCGATCTTTCCGCGCGAAACTGTGAGGATCGGTCCCGGCGTAGCGGTCGAATCGGTTTACAGCATTCTGGATCTTTACAAGATTCCGGTCTTGAAGGGGCTCGGCTAATTTGCGCGGAATTCTGCACATTTGCCGGCGGCACGTGCACCGGCACAGGTCATAGAACCCTGCGTCACCATAGCCTTTACGAATCCTTGCAAGGCGTCTGCCGATCTGCGGAGAACTGCTGCATTTCGCCTCCACAGAGTATCCCTGAGCGCCTTCCAGGACACTTACGCTCAAGCCGCATCCAGCTGAGCGGCATCACCTTCAAGATACGCTGCCCGCACTGCGGGGTTAGCCAGCAGTTCGGCGCCGCTCCCCTCAAGGGCAATCTGTCCATGCTGAAGAACGTAGCCTCGATGTGCAACACGCAACGCATGATGAGCGTTCTGTTCAACAAGCAGGATCGTCATGCCGAATTGCTCGTTCAACTCCTTGATGACCGAAAAAATCTTCTTGATGAAAATGGGTGCGAGACCAAGCGATGGTTCGTCGAGTAACAACAACCTCGGCTGCGACATCAATGCGCGGCCAATGGCGAGCATCTGCTGCTCGCCTCCCGACAGCGTGCCCGCGCGCTGCGAGGCCCGGCCTCTGAGGATCGGGAACATCTCGTACATACGCTCGAGGTCATCACCGGTCCTGCGGTTATCCGACGTATCGCCCATCAGGAGGTTCTCGAGAACGGTCATCCGCTGAAAAATGCGGCGTCCCTCGGGCACCACGGCAATATCGAGTTTGCCGATCGCATGCGATGCCAGGCCCGTAATATTCCGGTCATCGAATTCGACCTTGCCGCTACTCGCGCGGGGATAGCCGAAGATCGAATTCATGAGGGTTGACTTGCCAGCGCCGTTCGCACCGATCAACGTGACAATCTCGCCGGTATTCACAATCAGGCCGACACCGCGCAGCGCTTGCACGCTGCCATAGTGGGCACTTAGATCGGTAATCCTAAGCATGTGTCGATCTCCCCTGCGATGCTTCATCGTGTAACGACGTCTCGTCATCTTCTCCCAGGTAAGCGCTGATCACATCGGGATTCGCCTTGATGGCGTCAGGCTGCCCTTCTGCAATCTTCTTGCCATGGTTGAGGACGACAATATGGTCCGAAACTTTCATGACTACGCTCATATCGTGCTCGATCAACAGTATGCCGATACCCTGCTCCCTGGAGAGCGCGGTCAACAGCGCTGTGAGTTCAGACGATTCGCGCGGATTAAGGCCGGCAGCCGGTTCATCCAGGCAGAGCAAAATTGGCCCCGCAGACATCGCACGCGCGATCTCTACCCGGCGCTGAACCCCGTATGGCATGTCACCAGCGGGTTTATCGGCTAACTCTCGAACGCTTAGACGCTCGAGCCAGGTCAAGGCGTTTTCTATGGCCTTATCGTTCGCACGCCGGTACGATTTTGAACAGAACATCCCGGCAATCGAGAACCTCGACGCTTCCTGCAAGACATTGTGTTGGGCGATCATCAGGTTTTCGAGCACCGTCATACGCGGAAACAGCCGTATGTTCTGGAACGTCCTGACGACCTGGCCAACCCGCGCAACATCCACGTTGCGCATTTCATCAAGCCGGAGTTCGCCATGGTGCGGATGAGTCAGCGTGACGCAACCTTTAGTGGGCTTATAAAAGCCAGTCAAGCAGTTAAACAGGGTCGTCTTTCCGGCTCCGTTCGGCCCGATCACTGAAGTCACCTCTGCGGATCTCGCGCTCATGGAGAGGTCTTCAATTGCGCGAAGTCCGCCGAATTGCATCGTCAGACACTCCACGCTGAGCAGCGGTTTGCCGGCATTCATGGCTTCGCCTCCACGCCTGGAACGCTGACAGTGGCACGGCGATGACTGATGAGTCCGCCGGGCCGCACTATCATGATGAAGACCATAGCAATACCGAACAGCAGCATTCGGTACTCGGAGAAATCGCGCCCCAACTCCGGCAGGATCACGAGCAGCGAAGCCGCAAGGACGACACCGAGTTGGCTGCCCATGCCGCCCAGCACCACGATCGCAAGGATCGTGGCCGACTCCGAGAATGTGAAGCTCTCCGGCGAAATGAACCCCTGCCGTGCCGCGAAGAAAACGCCGCCGAATCCGGCCAGCATTGCACCGGTTGCGAAAGCCGACAGCTTCACATTCGTCACGTTGATGCCCATTGCCTTGCAGGCGATCTCGTCCTCGCGCACCGCTTCCCACGCGCGTCCGACGGGCAAGCGCCTGAGTCTCGAGACGAGGAGGTTTGTGAGCAGTGCAAGTATCAGGATCAGGTAGTACAGGAAGACGACCCTCTGACCGGGCGAGTAATCGAGGCCGAACACGGAGGCAAACGTAGGACCCTCTCCCGGCGCCTGCATGGGCAGGCCAAAGAATGTCGGTTTCGGAATGGACGAGATGCCATTTGGCCCACCGGTGACATCGCCCCAATTGACGAGCACCAACCGTATGATCTCTCCGAATCCCAGCGTCACGATGGCCAGATAGTCGCCCCTGAGTCTGAGCGTGGGATAGCCGAGCACCACGCCGAACGTGGCGGCAAGCCCACCGGCGATCGGCAGACACTGCCAGAAGCCGAGACCGAAATGAGTCGATAACAGGCCGTATGTGTACGCCCCAACTGCGTAAAACGCGACGTAGCCCAGGTCGAGCAAACCCGCCAGACCGACAACCACGTTCAGGCCCCAGCCGAGCATCACGTAGATCAGTACGGTCGTCGCTGTATCGACTACATAGCGGTTTCCTGCGAACAGCGCGGGGAGCAGCACGGCGAATGCCACACATGCAGCGCCGGCCCACACGAGCGAACCGTTGCCGGTGACCTCGGAAACGGGCCTGGCGCGCAATCGCCGCCTTGAAAACAGATGAAAGCGCTGGAGCAGCATTTGCAATGTGATGCGCCCGGCAAATGCGATGACGATGAAAGCGCCCAGCAGCGCCCATCGAGTCTGAACCTCCAGGCCATTGGCTCCGTCTCGCGTCGTCAAACCCAGCATCGGCAAGCCGACAAGGCCGGCGACCACCGCCGCGCCGAGCGCGTCCTTGACACGAAAGTGCAGATTCATTTCTTGCGTGGCGGTCGAACTCATCACACTTTCTCCACTTCGGGGCGGCCGAGAAGCCCGGATGGGCGAAACATCAAGACAACAATCAGAATCACGAACGTAGCCACATCTTTGTATTCCGGTGAAAGGTAAGCAGACCAGAATGCTTCGATCAAGCCGATGATCACACCGCCCAGCATCGCTCCGGGGATTGAGCCAATTCCACCAAGCACCGCTGCGGTAAATGCCTTGATACCCGCCTCGAATCCGATGGAGAAGTCGATCACACCGTAGTACAGCGTCACCATCACGCCTGCGACGGCGGCCAGTGCAGCTCCTATCATGAAGGTAAGCGCAATAATCCGATCCACGTTGTAGCCGAGGAATTGCATCATCCTTTGATCCTGCTCACACGCTCTTTGCTGCCTGCCGAAAGCGGTTTTATTGATGAACAACGTGAACGCGATCATCAGCAGGATCGTCACTGCCACGATCAGAAGTTGCACATACGAGACGTAGGGGCCGTGGAATCCTTCGCCCGCGAAAAGGTTCACACCTCCCGTTACCAGCGGCGGAATCGATTTGACCCGTGCGCCCTGGGTAAGCTGGACCATGTTCTGCAGGAAGATGGAAATCCCGATTGACGAGATCAGCGGTGCGAGACGATTCGATCCGCGCAGCGGCCGATAGCCCACACGCTCGACAGTCCAGCCGAACACGGACGTCAGTGCGATCGATACGATCAACGTGATTGCAATGCTCGCCACCACGGACGAGATTCCGCTGTTTGCGAGAAGCGTGAAACACGTGACGGCAATGAAAGCGCTGACCATATAGATATCGCCATGCGCGAAATTGATCATGCCGATAATGCCGTACACCATCGTATAGCCGATCGCAATCAGCCCATAGACGGCTCCCAGGGTCAGCCCGTTAATCAGTTGTTGCAATGCCTGGCTCATGTCCTCTCCGATCAATCTGCTTCGGAGGCAGCGCAGCGGACCGGCGCGCCGCCTCCTTTCGTATTACGCCGACGGAAAAGGACTCGTCACTTCACATACTCGTAGTTGCTGCCCTTCCATCGGTAGACCACATATCCGGGGCTCTTGAGATCGCCTTTCGCGTCGAAGTCCACCTGACCCACCACCGTATTGAAGGAGCCGTTGTGAAGCTGCTTCACGATCGCCGCATAGTCGGTGGAGTTGGCCTTTTTGGCTGCCTCTGCAAACACCTGCATGGCAGCGTACGAGTACAGCATGTAGCCTTCCGGCTCGATCTTCTGCGCACGGAACGTGGCCACCACTTTCGCAGCGGCCGCACTCTTGCGCGGGTCAGGCGGGAACGTGAACAGGACCTTGTCGATTTCCGGACCCGCAGCCGTGACCAGTTCATTGTTCGTGAGCGTGTCGCCGCCCAGGACTGTCAGATTGAGCCCGGCCTGCGCCGCTTGCCGCAGGATCAGCGCCACTTCCTGGTAGTAGCCGCCGTACGCGAGGACCTCAACGCCGTTCGCCTTCAGTTTGCTGATCAGGCCCGAGTAGTCCTTCTCACCGGCCGTGATCGACTGGCGCAGTACCACAGGGGTCTGCTTTGCGGCAAGGTCCTTGGCGATCTCGTCAGCCAGGCCGCCGCCATACGCGGTCTTGTCATCAATGACGGCAATCTTCTTACCCTTGAAGTGTGTAGCGATATAGTCGGCCGCAACCTCTCCCTGCTGGTCATCGCGGCCGGTGATACGGAAGACTCCTTTGATGCCTCGTTCCGTGATCTTGGGGTTCGTCGACACGGTGACCTGTGGAATCTGCGCGTCGTTGTAGACATCGGATGCGGGCAGCGTGGAACTGGAGCACCAGTGACCGTCGACGAACGCGACTTTCTTGTTCACGAAACTGTTTGCAACGGAAACTGCCTGCTTGGGATCGCAGACGTCGTCACCCACAACCAGGTCGAGTTGCTGTCCAAGCACACCGCCTGCCGCGTTGATGTCTTTCACCGCCTGCTCCGCGCCCTTGCGAAACTGGTCGCCTCCTGAGGCGTACTCCCCCGTCATCGGACCCGCCACACCCACTACAACGCCCGCGTCCGCCGCGGCCGAGCAGGCCAACGCCATTCCGCCCATGCCGAGCAGCGCGCCAAATTTAACCAATCCTTTCCGGCCGTTCATAACCATCTCCAAGAGCCAAGCTTCGATGTTGGAACGAACAGGACTCCGCGTTTCGTTCCCGGGTGTTGCCTCGTGTTCAATCACGAGGTAGACCGAAGGTTGCCGACACAAAAATCCGGCTGGAATTCGATTGTGCGAAAGCAGGGATTAGGTTCAGCTTAAAGATGCGTAACGGCGGGGTTAGCTTGCGGGAAACCGCATAATTCAGACGCTCTGCTCTCAATGCGGCGGTGTAAACGCCTACGCGCACCGGCTCTTCAAAGGGTTGAACCGTTGCGGGATATGGCGCATTTTGTTCCGGATCAAGCTTCAGTCAGCTTGCCGCTTATCATTCGCTCGCGCTAAACGTCAGGGAGTGAGTCATCCGGTCGAAATCAGTGCTGCGGCTAAATGGCAAGGGTTCTAGATAGGCGACATCGTGAATTGATCCCGCGCTGCCAGATCTCGTGATATGCGTGCGCCCTGCTCACGCGGATTGACATCCGTACAGCGGCAAGATTGGTCAGCGATGGCGTGGTTTTTATTACTACGTATTCCGAATTATATTTGGTTTTGTACCAGTACAACTGGAATAACCTTATAGGACGGGAAGAATTTTTTGGATCTTTTGCTAGCCGTATGAAGACCGCCAGATTGCAGCAGTTGTCCGCACGACGCAATTAAGGATATTGGAACAACGCGATGGTTGATTGCCCCATCACTGCCTGATGAAACCACGCTCGATCGGGACATGAAATCGGCCGTGATCGCCGGCTCATCATGCTAGCCAAATTCGTCGTGCTGCGGCAATTGGTCGGTGATGGAATACCACGGCGCTTTGGACCCGACAAAAATATGTGCACTCGGGCGAATATTTGGAGTGTCGCTGAGCGTTCCTAAAGTGACGTGCACAAACTCGCCTTCACGCACCACGGAAAACAAAAGGCTCCCGCAGATCCTGCAATGAACATCGTGAGCAGCGTTCTCGTCACCGAAAATCAAAAGGTCGCCGTGCCCTTGAATAATGTTTAACTTGCTACGCTCGATTCCCGCGAATGGCTTGAACGCGGAACCCGTCGCGCGCCGGCAGTTTGAACAGTGGCAGTTCAATGCATAAACGAACTCGTCCTTCACTGCGTATTGGACTGCGCCGCAAAGGCATCTGCCTGCAAGCAATGAACTCACGTTTTCCTCTATCGAAGAAGTCTTGTCGACGAACCTGTTTATCAAGTTTTGATCGGTGGGATCGCGCTGCCTCTCGCCGACACTTGAGAATGATGGCGCCGGCAGACATTCTAGTGCGTTTTTTACAGGAGCCGCGGCATGAATGGAGAATGAAAGCGCCGCGCGTTGTGCGTATTCGGATCGCCGGTGACCCTCGCCGATGGCAAACCGTTACGTTCCACGGGCATGAACTTAAGACGTTCTGCTCAGGGCACTCTGCCTGTGCCACAATTGTTCTATGCCGGTATGCCCATCGCCTTGTTACGATTGGCATTACGCGCCAGGACATGTTCCAATTGAAAAACCCGAGTGCAGAGCGTCATTTACGCATTCGGCCGCCCCTCACCTTGCTGCGCCATGCCAGAAAATCAACCGAAACCAGAATCCGAGACTCCGTCGACCCCGGAGCGGATCAGCGCCCCGCAAAAGCGGCGGCGCTGGCAACCGTCCAATGCGCTGCGCAGCAGCCTGATGGTGCTCGTCGGTTTTATCGCCTTCGTTGCTGTCTCGGGCATTGTTCTGTACAAACCGATCATGTACGGCGACATGATCGAGAACTTCGGCATCGTCATGATGCTGACGGTTCCGGTGATTGCGGCCGTCGCGTTCCGCGTGGGTCTCGATTCCTGGCTGGACGCGGAGTAAATCGGGTCGAAAGCTCCGCTCGCTCAGACCGGTTCGTCCGCCTCCAGCCCACGCAGGATCGGGCGCATGCCTGAGCGTTCATGTGGTATTTCGAGTGGCAACTCATGACTCACGTGCCGCGCGGTTTCGAACAGTTCTGCGAGCCAGTTGACGAACGCACGCACCCGCGGCGGAACGAGGCGATGACGCAGACAGGCAACCGACACCGGCACGGCTGCGGGCCGGTAGCGCGGCAGCACTTCACGCAGCCGCCCGGAGTCAAGATACGGCTGCGCGAGCGTCCGCGGCGGCTGGATCAGCCCTAGTCCTCGCAGCCCGCACTCCAGATAAGCATGCTCGTCGCTGACCTGCACGAAGCCCCCAAGCGGCACGTTGACCGTGTCGCCATCGACTTGAAAACCGAAGTCCTCCGGGCGCCCGGTCCGCGCGCACATGCAATTCACCGCGACGTGACCGGTTAGCTCCTCGAGCCGCAGCGGCATGCCCTGCCGCGCGAGATAGTGCGGGCTCGCACAGGTCACATGCTCCAGTGCGCCAAGCCGGCGCACCGACAGACCCGACAGCCCTGCATCCGGCAATGCGCCAAGCAGGATGCAGCAATCGATCGCGTCACCGACCAGGTCGACCTGCCGGTTGCTGACGCCGAACGCAAGCGAGATGTGCTCGTAGCGCGCGTGGAAGTCATCGAGTGCGGGAAGCACGATCGCATTGGCGACTGCCGCCGGCAATTCAACCCGCAACCTCCCGCGCGGCCGGTCGTCGGTATGCTGCAGGCTTGCCTCGATGTCGTCGATGTCGGCAAGAATCTGCACACAACGCTCGTAATAGGCTGCCCCCTCGGCGGTCAGGTTGAGGCGGCGGGTGGTTCGCACGAGCAACTGGATGCCAAGCAGTTCCTCAAGGCTCTGCAGCAGCGTTGTGGCGCTTGCGCGCGGAATTCCAAGCGAGCTTGCGGCACGGGTAAAGCTATTGGTGTCGACAATGCGCACGAATGTCCGCATCGCCATGATGCGGTCCATCACGGGCGTTTCTCCTATGGATTTAGAGGCGCCGCACCCGCTGCCGGCGCGCGGCGCCCATGACTCTTCGCAGTGTTTGAATCCACTGCGAACGGCTAGTGGCAACTGCGTCCGCCTTCGTTCTTCGAAGTCTCAGCTGTCCCGGTATCCGCACCGTTACGCACGTCGTCATAACGATCGTGAAGACGCAACCATTCCATCATGTTGCGCTTTTCGTCTCGTCCCTTCGGGGTGAGGTCGAGCAAGGTATAAGTGCCGATAATCGGCTCGCCGCCGCGTCCATATACCGAGAACGTATGGAACACATCACCCGCATCGTCCTTGTAGAACACGCTGAGCCCGGGTAATTCGTCGCTGTCGAATCCGCCCTTCGTGACGTCGCTCGTCTCGAAGTTGTAGTACACCTGACCTTTTTCCCTCTGCTCAGGCGTGAACGACACGTGATAATCGTAGTTGAATTCGCTGCCGTACGACGACACCCAGCGGAACTGCCAACCCATGCGTTTTTTGAACGCTTCGATTTTCTCGAGCGGCGCACGCGATACCGCGACGTACGCAACATCACGCCGCTCGACATGCTGCAACGCCCCGTCGATATGATCGGACACGAACGAGCAGCCCGGGCAACCCTCCTCCCAGTCGGGCCCCAACATGAAGTGATAGACGATCAACTGGCTGCGTCCGTTGAACAGTTCAGCGAGCGTCTTGCGGCCTTGCGGCGTGTCGAACGCATAAGTTGTGCCGACCTTCTCCCAGGGCAACGCGCGGCGCTTTTCGGCGAGCGCGTCGCGTGCATGCGTCAACGCTTTTTCCTCGGCCAGATGCGCCTTGTGCGCCGCAAGCCATTCTTCCCTTGAAACAATTCGATGCGGTTCCATGTCTGGATCCTCCTGTTGTGATCAGGCAAATTGCCGTGCAAGTTCGTCGAGTACGTTGTTCCAGCCAACCTCGTGATTGTCTCGTGCTTCAGCATCCGCGAACTGCTCATGCTTTAACGTGAGCAACGTGCGCTCGCCGTCCTCCTCGCTGCGCAGCGTGAACGTCACAAGGGACTCGCGCTCCGGTGTGCTGCGCCATGCCCACGTGTAGACGAGTTTTTCGTTCGGAATGACTTCCTGAAAGACGCCGCTCACGTCGTGCTCCTCACCCTCGGGCGTGCGCAACAAAATGCGAAAACGCCCACCGACCCGCACGTCCATCTCCGCGTGAACCACGTCGTTATTGTTCGGATGCATCCACTTCACGATTTGCGACGGGACCGTCCAGGCGGCGTAGATTTTGGCGGGCTTTGCGTTGATGTGGCGCTGGAGCGTGAGACTGGGTTGGGTGGGCATGGGTCTTCCTCCACAAAAGCGGCAAGGCGATCAAGGGTATCGGTCCAGAAGCGCTGGTAGCGGGTGAGCCATTCCATTGCTTCCTCCATCGGTCCGGCGGCAAGCCGGCACGCGACGGTGCGGCCCGTTTTGGCGCGCGTAATCAGACCAGCATCCGACAAAACATCCAGATGCTTCATCACGGCCGGCAACGACATCTCGAACGGCTGCGCGAGTTCGCTGACGGACAGGTCCGCATGCGCGGACAGACGTGCAAGGAGCGCACGCCGCGTTGGGTCAGCCAACGCAGCGAAGGTGCGATCCAATGCGTTTTCCTTAAACTTAACCATGGAGTTAACTATAGAGGGTCATCGCGTGATGTCAAGCCGCTCTTTGAAGTTTTTTTGGTGAGCCATTCATGAATCCCACTCATATGAGCTTGCCGATTCCACCGTCTAGTCACATGCCGACACAGGCGGTAAATTTAGCGCTTCAGGCACACGACCGTGGCCCAGACCCAGAGTTGGAGATGACTTGATGACTAACGAACCCACCGCTGCACGCAAGGCGTTCGGCGACTTCGCACCCGCACTCGCGGAATACTCCGACAAGGTCCTGTTCGCCGACGTCTGGGAGCGCCCCGGGCTTTCTCCGCGTGATCGCAGCCTGATCACGGTCGCCAGTCTCGTCGCGCTTTATCGCACCAACGAGCTTGCGTTTCATATCGGCAAGGCGCTGAACAACGGGGTGACTCGCGACGAACTCATCGAGCTGATCACTCACCTCGCTTTCTACTCTGGCTGGCCGACGGCAATGACGGCGCTGCCCATTGCAAGGCAAGCCTTCGATAATCGCGGCGCTTGATCTGTCGAATCAAATTTTCCTGGCGCTTGCTTGTCGCGAGCGTTACTTGAATGGAGCAAATTGAATGGACTATCGGTATCTGGGCCGCAGCGCACTCAAGGTCTCGCCCTTGTGTCTGGGCGCGATGATGTTCGGCGGCGAAACGGATGAGGCGACGTCAAAGCGCATCGTCGACAAGGCGTTCGACCAGGGCGTTAATTTCATCGATACCGCCGACGTTTATCACGCGGGTCGTTCGGAGGAAATCGTTGGGCGGGCGATCGCTGAACACCGGGACAACTGGGTCGTCGCCACCAAGTTCGGCTATCCGGCGACGCAAGGCCCGAACGAGCAGGGTCAGTCGCGCAAGTGGATCATCCAGTCCGTTGAAGCGAGCCTGAAGCGCCTGGGCACGGACTACATCGACATTCTGTACTTTCACCGGGCGCTTGTTGACGCACCGCTGGACGAAAGCGTGCGTGCGATCGGTGATCTGATTCGCCAGGGCAAGATCCGTTACTTCGGCTTGTCGAATTTCCGTGGCTGGCGCATTGCCGAAATCGCGCGTCTCGCCGATCAGATGGGAATTGACCGCCCCGTCGCGAGCGAACCGCTCTATAACATTGTCGACCGCACCGCGGAAGTCGAGCAGCTGCCGGCAGCGGCGCACTACGGTCTGGGCGTGGTGCCATACAGTCCCCTCGCGCGTGGCGTCCTCAGCGGCAAATATGCGGTGGATGCGCCGCCGCCCGCCGACTCGCGCGCAGGCCGTGGCGACAAACGAATCCAACAGACCGAGTGGCGTCCGGAATCGCTTAGGATTGCAAACACTATCGCGGATCATTCCGCGAAGCGTGGAACGACTTCCATTGCCTTCGCTCTCGCATGGGTGCTCAAGAACCGCATTGTCAGCAGCACGATCGCCGGTCCGCGTACCGAAGCGCAGTGGGACAGCTATGTCGAGGCGCTGCAGTTGCAACTGGGACCCGAGGACGAAAAGCTCGTCGATAGCCTCGTTGCACCGGGGCATGCGTCGACACCCGGCTACACCGATCCCGGATACCCGGTCGAGGGGCGACGAGTCGGCTGACCTATAGGCCGGGGACTGCCTGAGCGCCACGCCCCGGCTTGCATCGAGCGACTGCAAGCCGGGTGTAATGACGCCGCTCACCTGCGTTTACAGGACGCTTGCGAAGCATCCGTCCGCACTGATCCGCTTGACAATCGACTTATATGCCCATAATAATGCCGGCAAATATCCTCGTCGCTTGATCGAACATGACTGCGTCTCGCCTGCCAATCAATCCGGGCATTTGCAACAACACTGCGCTGCGTAAAGCCGCGCGGCGCCTGACCCGTTTCTACGATGCCTGCATGGCGGACACGGGTTTGCGCGCCACGCAATACACCATCCTGAGCCTGCTCGCGAACCGCGGCCCGACTACCATGGCCGCGCTTGCCGATCTCCTGTCGATGGATCGGGCGACGATGGGGCACAACCTGCGCCCGCTCGAGCGCGACGGGCTTGTGATAATTCGGGTCGGGCGCGAGGACCGCCGGGAGCGTGAAGTGGCGTTGTCCACTGCAGGCGTCGGCATCGAGGCGCAAAGCAAGCCGTATTGGCTGATGGCCCAGGCAAGCTTTGAAAAGGAATTTGGCAAACAGGACGCGTTAGCAATGCGGCGAATGATGGCTCGGATCACGCAACTGGAACTCGACGCCGAACAAGCCACTTCCTGATAGCGCGAGCGCAATACCCAACACGATCACCCCGTGGCATGCGGCGAAAGATACCCGTTCTATCGCCGCAAAAAAATCCTCGATACGGGTATATGAGACTATATTCATGACTATTCAACGCAGTCGGAAACCGCTCGCTTCGCTCATCGCCGCTGTGATCCTGAGCGCTGCGCATCTGTCGGCCTACGCCGCAGCAACGCATGAATTCACCGACCAGGACAGGCAAGAGGTCAAGGATGTTTTTCTTCGTCAGGCGGCTGCCGCCACCGCCCATGACATAGTGGCGTTCGAGGGCGTATTCGCGTCGGCGCCGGCCGGTCAACCCGACCCCGTCGCGTTAGTCGCCCGCCCGTACCGTTTCTGGGGAAAGCCGGCGCTGATCGCGCACTTCAAGGAAACGTTCAAAGGCGTGTGGAAGTTCGATCCGAATGTCGAGAGCATCAAAATCATTCCCCTGACTGCGGATGTTGCCCAGGTGTATGCGGAGACGCAGATCACGGGCGGACCCTTGGACGCGCCGAGCAAGCCCGCCCCATACCTCGTCTATGAGGTTGCTGTGCGGACCGCCGAAGGCTGGCGCATTGCGGCGATCGTGCCTTTGGCAGCACAAGCCCAGTAAGCGCCGCTTCTTCGTTGATCTTGTCATGGGAGCGGCCGGCTGCGAACGCCGACCGTTGCCACCTCAACTGCCAGACGCATCGCTCCACGCGCAGACATCGCCGGTTGCAAGCTGCCGCTGTCCGAGCACGAACGTCGCATTGACCGGTGCAGGCGCTTGCACTTGCTGCGCGCCAAAGTTGAACGCGAAAGTCAGGTTGCCTCGGCGGCGAACGCGTAAGCCCTCAGCCAGCAGTTGAGTCGCAATCCCGGCCTCCTTCGCCGCGTGCTCCAGCACCGCGCGATGCAATTCGTGCGACAGCCACGCCGCCACATATCGAACCTTTCCGTGACTCAGCACGGCCGGCCATGTGTCCTCGAACTGCGCATCGACGCGCGTGTCACCGTTCGCGCGGACATGCTCGCGCCAATGCGTTGCATGACCCTGCGTGTCACCGAAAGAAAGCGCGGGCGTGAGCGTCGGGCGCAGTGTTTCGACTTCCAGCACCTGCATCGGCAATACCCGTTGCAGCGCACCGGGCGGGAGGTCGGAAGGGATAGCGAACGCAGTCGTTTTCGAACCGCTCCTCGGACCGAATACCCATTGCGCAGAACTCTTTTCTATTTGGCTGACGAGCGTTTCATCGATGACCGCAAGGCTCGGCACAACCACCAAGCGGTACGACGACAGATCGGCTTTGCTCGAAACAATATCGACGTCCAGGCCGAGTTCACGCAGCGCCTCATAGTAGTCGAACGCCAACATCTGGTAGTCGAACGTTTTGCCGTGACGCTGAATCTCGAACATCCATTGCGTCTCGTAGTCGAACACGATCGCGGTAGCGGCGTGCGTCGGCGCGCCGAGTTCCGACAACGCCTTCGATGCCGCAATCTCCCGCGCCGCCTGCTGCACTTCAACGCCGCCCGGGGACAATTCGTTATTCGGCAGGTTGAGCCCGGAGTGCATCTGTTCCTGTGCAAACAGACACTGACGCCAGCGGAAATACGACACCAGTTCGGCCCCGTGCGCGAACGCCTCATAAGCCCAGAGCCTGACCATGCCCTTGGCTGGCACCGGGTTCCACGATGCCCAGTTCACGGGTCCCGCCTGCTGCTCCATCACCCAGAAACGTCCGCCCCCTATCGCCCGATAACGATCGTGATCGAATGCGGACACGTCGGGATGCGCGGTTCGCGCGTAACGCGCTTTCTGCTCTTCCGGCAGCGCAATCGACTCGGTGCGCGCAATCGGATAGCTGTCCCACGCAGCCACGTCGATCGCGTTGTCTTCAGCAAAGCGGTAGTGATCGAAAGTCGTGAAAAAGCCCATGAAGTTATGCAGCAGATCGGCATGGGGCGCATGCTGCCGCAGCACCTCGATCTGCTCGCGATGAAAACTCGCCACTTCGTCCGACATGAAACGGCGGAAGTCGAGCAGATGGATTGGATTGGCGTCCGTGGGTGTCAGGTTCGGCAATTCGATCGCGTCGAACGATGAATACTCCATGCTCCAGAATACGTTACCCCACGCTTCATTGAGCGCACTGACGCTCTCATAGCGAAGCTGCAGCCATGCCTGGAAGCGCTTCAGCGCGGCGGCAGAATAACTCGGCACGGTATCGTGACAACCGAGTTCGTTGTCGGTCTGCCAAGCGACAATAGCGGGGTTGCGCCCATAGCGCTGCGCCATCGCGGTGACAAAACGCACGCATTCACGCCGATAGATGTCGCTGGAAATATCGTAATGACGACGCGAACCGAAATTCCAGCGCACGCCATCCGCGCGCACCGGCAACACGTCCGGATACGCGTCGATCAGCCATTTCGGCGGCGACGCGGTCGGTGTGCCCAGCACGAGTTTCAGCCCTGCAGCCGCCAGCGTCTCGATCGCTTCGTCAAGCCATTCCCAGACGAACTCACCTGCGCGCGGCTCCATCCTGCTCCACGCGAATTCAGCAATCCGCACATGCGTGATGCCAAGTTCGGCCATACGCTTTGCGTCGTCGGCCCACATTGAACGGGGCCATTGTTCCGGGTAATAACACACACCAAGTTGCATGAGAAAGTCTCGTTAGAGGTTATCGGGAGTGGGTTTCGTTCGCACTCGGGGTTGGATGGGGCTGGTTTTTGGGGTTAGCGGTTGGGGGGTTAGGTTCCGGGGTTAGCGGTTGGGGTCAGTGCCGGGTTGCTGCTTTCAAGGTTAGTGGTCTGCTTAGGTTTGCTAATCTCTTTATCACTATTAGCCACTGCGCGTGGCGGCGCGTCATTTCTTTGTCCAAAGCGACAAAGAAACGAAGCAAAGAAAGCGCTTTCAAAACGCGGGCTCGTAAGTTGACCCAGCGTGCAGCCTCCACGTTTTTGGCACCCCAAAAGCACGGTGCTCGCAAGAGCCACGGATGTGTGAAACCCTCCTTCTCCGAACACCGATACCCACACGCTTCGCCACCAGTGACTGAACCTGCCAAAGGGGCACCCCGCGCTATCCGCGAACAACCATCTTCCGAATTTGTACGCACGCCGAACCACGTCGCCAACCCACCACGAAACAAGTTGCTCGGATAGATGAGGCCTTACCAGCAAAAAAAGCCGGGGCCGATCATGCCGACCAAGCAGCTAAACTGCGAAGAGCCGCGGCATCAAACAGACGTGAGGCCGTGCGGGTTTCCTTGGCAATGGTGCTTGCCCGAGAGCGTACGGGGCGAAGCGTGTTCGTGTCAGGATTCGCGAGAAGGAGGGGTTCAAACATCCGTCGCTCTGGCGAGCACCGTGCTTTTGGGGTGCCAAAAACATCGAAGCTGCACGCTGGGTCAACTTATGAGCCCGCGTTTTGAAAGCGCTTTCTTTGCTTCGTTTCTTTGTCGCTTTGGACAAAGAAATGACGCGCCGCCACGCGCAGTGGCTAATAGTGATAAAGAAATGAGCTCACTCACGCAGACCACTAACCCCGAAAGCAGCAACCCGGCATTGACCCCGACCACTAACGCCGAAAGCACCAACCCAGCACTGACCCCAACCACTAACGCCGAAAGCACCAACCCAGCGCCGCCCCCGAAACACTAACCAACAACCAACGCTCAAGTGCCAACCGTAGCGACGCATAATCGATCAGCCCTTGCTTGCACCAAAAGTCAGACCGGCGACGAAATGCTTTTGCATCGCGAAGAACATCAGCACGGAAGGCAACGCGGCCAAAACCGAACCGGCGGCCACAAGATTCCACGCGGTCGTCCATTGCCCTTTAAGCGCAGCGACGCCCACGGTGATCGGCGCGGCGTCATCGCCTTGCGTGAGGCACAGCGCCCAGAAGTAGTCGTTCCAGACAAACGTGAATACGAGGATGCCGAGCGCGGCGAGCGCGGGCCGGATCAACGGCAGCACGATGCGCAGATAGATCGTCCATTCGCTCGCCCCCTCCACGCGTGCCGCCTCGATCAATTCGAACGGCAACTGCTTGATGAAGTTGCGCAGAAACAGCGTGCAAAAACCGGTCTGAAACGACACATGGAAAATCACCAGCGCCCATACGGTATTGAACAGGCCCACCTTCAGCGCCATGTCGCGTACCGGGATCATCAGGATCTGGATCGGCACAAAGTTGCCGGCGACGAACGCGAACAGCACAGCCGTATTGCCCGGGAACTTGTAGGTAGCCAGAGCAAAGCCCGCCATGGAAGCCAGCACGATCGCCCCGATCACCGATGGCACCGTGATCAGCACGCTATTGGCGAAGTAATGCAGCATCGGCGTTTGCGTAAGCGCCGTACCGTAGTTTTCGATCAGCGCAAAATGCTTCGGCCAGCCCCAATAGTCGCCTTGCGACAGTTCATCGGAAGAACGTATGGAGGTAACGAGCACGGCCAGCATGGGCAATAGCCATATCAGCAATGCAAGCGGCAGCGAGGCTTTGTACAACCTTCTGTTAAGCGGTTTCCAGCGTTCGACGGGAAGTGGATACATGACACGTAACTCCTGGAAATCAGCGTTCTTCGCGCAGCATGCGGCGCAGGTGGAACACGATATAGACGAGCATGATGGCGAACAGCACGACTGCAATCGCTGCGGAATACCCTTCGCGGTAGTACTTGATCGCCTGGTCGTACATGTAATAGGCAAGCACGGTGGAACTGTCGAACGGACCACCGCCGCTCATCACGGCGATCAGGTCGAAGCTGCGCAGCGCACCGATCACGGTGAGCACCACGGCCATGAAAGTAGCGGGCCGCAATTGAGGAAGGATCACGTGCCATAGCAGCGCCACGCCCTTCGCGCCTTCCATGCGGGCCGCCTCGACCACTTCCGGATTGATGGCCGTCAGACCGGTGAGGTACAGCACCATGCAGAACGGCGTCTGCGGCCATAGCGCGGCGAAGATGATGCCGAGCGTCACCGTATGGGGATCGCCGAGTACAGGAATGCCGTGGCCGACAATCAGTCTTAGCAGACCAAAGCCCGGGTCATAGAACCAGCTGAACACGAGACCCACCACCACGCCCGACAGCACGAATGGCGCAAAGAACAGCGACTTCACAATGCGCATCCCACGGATATGCTGATTCAGATACAACGCGAACAGCAGGCCAAGGGGAGGCGCAAGCAGGAACAGCGCGAGCCAGATCAGGTTGTTCTTGAGCGCCGTGTAGAACGTGTCCGAGTGAAACAATTCGATGTAGTTATCGAAGCCGGCGAAAGTCTTCGGCGTCATTCCGTCCCAGTTATAGAAGCTGAGATTAATGCTGCTGATGATCGGATAAACCACGCACAGGCAAAACAGCGCACAACCCGGCAGCAGGAAGAAAAATGCGGCGCGATGCTGATGACGGCGTGTAGCAGGGACGTGCCGGCGCCGGGCCGCGGGTAAGCGGCGCGCTACGGAATCAGACATGATCGGGCCTCGTCAGGGATCGAGTGCGAGCGCCAGCCGTTGCACCATCATTCAACATGCAACCGCTGGCGCCGAGGGCTTACTTCTTATAGATACGTTTGCGAGTCGCTTCGAGGCGAACGAGCACGGCGTCGAGTTGCGACGGATCGCTATAGAACTGCTGCATCGCCTTCATGCCTTCGTCGGCCATTTCCTTCGTCATGTCGCGATCGTAGAACTGCGCAATGCCGCCCTTCGTATTCGCGAGTGTCTGGAAACCGACCTTGGAAATTTCATCGTCGGGCGCAGCGGACTGACTGTTCGACGGCAATTGTCCCCAACCCTTCGCGAGATCGGCGTTGATCTGCGGCGTCTCCATGAAGGCCAGCAGCTTGCGGGCATCAGCCTTGTTCTTTGCCTTCGCCGGAATCAGCAGCACGTTGACCGGACCGTCTTCGGCCGTCGGCACATTCGCGTCGATCACCGGGAAGCGGAAGAAGCCGGTTTGCGGACGGATGGAGGCCGGGATGCTCGCCGAGAAGAACGTGCCCATCAGCATCATCGAAGCCTTGCCGTTCGCGAGGAACGGCGCGATGGAATCGAGATCGTAGGACAGCGCGTTGTCAATGAAGTAGTGGTCATCGATAAGCGTTTTCCACGCGATATAAACCTTCTTCACGCGTGCGTCGGTGTACGGAATTTCGCCTGCCATCAATTGCTGATGGAATGCATTGCCGTTAATACGCAGGTCGAGATAGTCAAACCATGCAGCAAGCGTCCAGCTATCGCGTGCGGCTACCGCTATTGGCGCAACGCCGCTTGCTTTCAGCTTCGCGCAGGCATCGAGGAATTCATCCCAGGTCTTCGGCTCGCCCTTGATGCCAGCCTTCTCGAACAGGTCCTTGCGGTAGAAGAAGCCGTAAGCGTCGTAGCCAAGCGGCGCCGCGTATTGCTTGCCCTTGTAGGTGGACGCTTCCTTGACCGACGCATATTGCTGCGACCAGCCGTTCTTGCTCCAGTCCGGCGACAGGTCTTCCAGCAGGCCGCGCTGCGCGTAATACGCCATGCGTTCGCCGTCGTGCCACGAGACCACGTCAGGCGGATCGGTCGCGAGCCAGCCGCCCATCTGGACCTTGTACGCCTCTTCGGTGATATAGGTCACCTTGAGGTCGACGTCGGGATTGGCTTTTTTGAATTTGTCGAATGCGTCTTGCCAGGTCGAACGCTGGTTACCGCGTGCGGATACGTTGACCGTAAGTGTGGCGGCGTCGGCCACGGTGCAGCAGAGCACACCTGCTACCAGCGCGAGCGCCGCTGATGCATGAGCCAGACTGCGAAGGCGATGAGCAATCATCTTTGTCTCCTTGACTACCTTGTTAGCTGACAGCGATTAACTGCCAGACGATGTAACCCGCTCTGTGGCGGAATTGGGTTTTAACGCGATGCGCTTCTACTGCGCTTCTAATACGACTAAGCTGCGACTCGTTCAGGTTCGAGCGTGCTGCGTCGAAGCGCGAGTCCATCGGCGTCAAACACGTGGCAAGCCGACCCCGGAACATGAACGCGGATTCGCTCGCCTGGACTGATCGACGTATCGCCGGGCGCTTTTGCGACGAGCGTGCCGGCTGCGTGATCCGCATGCACATAGCTGTGCTCGCCAAGCCGCTCCGACAACACGGTCACGCACTGAATGGACTGCTCGCTGCCATCGAGTCGCAGATGTTCGGGGCGCACGCCGAGCGTGACCGGCTGGCCGCGCTGCAAGCGCTGGCCATCGACGTGAGCTGCCAGCCGTTCGCCGCTTGTCGCCAGCTTGACCGTCACACTCCCGGCCCCGATCGACTCGACAACGGCATCGATGAAATTCATTCTCGGTGAGCCGATGAAACCCGCCACGAAGCGCGACTTCGGATGGTGATACAGCTCGAGCGGCGCACCGCTCTGCGCGATGCTGCCGAAGCGCTCCGCGTCCGCGCCTGCGTGCAGCAGCACGATCCTGTCGGCGAGCGTCATCGCCTCGACCTGATCGTGGGTCACATAGACCACGCTCGCGTTGGCAAAGCGCTGGTGCAGCCGGGCGATTTCCACCCGCGTCTGGCCGCGCAGGGCTGCATCCAGGTTCGACAACGGTTCATCGAAGAGAAACACGCCTGGCTCGCGCACAATCGCCCGGCCAATCGCGACCCGCTGCCTTTGCCCACCGGAAAGCGCTTTGGGAAACCGGTCGAGGTAACTGTCCAGTTGCAGGATGTGCGCGGCGTCACGCACCTTGCGGTCGATCACATCCCTGGGCTGCTTCGCGAGTTTCAGGCCGAACGCCATGTTGTCGTACACACTCATGTGCGGAAACAGCGCGTAGCTCTGGAACACCATCGCGACGCCGCGCGACGCTGCGGGCACATCGTTCACCAGACGCCCGTTAATATGCAGCTCGCCTTCGCTCAGGTCTTCGAGACCGGCGATCATTCGGAGCAGGGTCGACTTGCCGCAACCCGACGGCCCCAGGAAAACGCAAAACTCGTGCTGTGCGATATCGAGGTTCACACGCCGGATTACCGGCGGGTGGTCACCGTATGACTTCTGTACGTTCACAAGACGAATTGCCGCCATGTCTGTCTCCCGGATTTAACCGCTTAAATTTTTGCGTAAAATGAGCGGCAGATCGTTATGTGGCGTGTATTTAACCGCTTAAATTCGGGTACGATGCAAGAAGTCATGGTGAGCGTCTCCGTTGTGTTTTCCAGAAGTTATCAACGTCGCCCATCGCTTGCAACATTTGAATCGCATTCCCTGAATGTGGGAAAAACCTAAAAATGGTCACCTTGTCCGAAGTTGCGAAGCGCGCGCATGTCACCGCGGCGACCGTGTCCAACGTGCTGCGCAACCGCGAGAAAGTCCGCCCGGAAACGGCCGACCGCGTGTTGAAGGCGATTGCCGATCTCGGCTATCGGCCTAACCTCAACGCGCGTGCGTTGGCCGAGGGCCGTTCGTCGACGTTAGCCTTGATGCTCTCCAATATCTCGAACCCGTTCTATCCCGAGTTCGTGCTGGCGGCCGAGCGCGCCGCCCGCAAGGCAGGCCACTTCCTGATGGTCTGCAATACCGATGACGACGCGGAGATCGGCCGCGCCTACTTGAACCAGATCGCGGGAACGCTGGCGGATGGCGTACTCGTGATGAACACGGACATTGCCATCAACGACCTGTGCGCCTCCGCCATGCATAGCGCGCCGATTTTGCTTGCCATGTGGGAGCATCCCGAGACGCCGCCCGCCCTGCCCTGCATTGCCGTGGATTTCGCGCAAGCGGGCGCGCTGGCCGCAGGACATCTGCTTGAACTTGGCCACCGCGAGATCGGCCTCTTGATCGGCGATGGCTGCGGCGGTTTGCAGGATGCCCGTTCCAACGGCTTTCGCGCCGCCACGCGCGCGGCCGGGATTGAAGCGGACGCCGCGGCCGTGCTGCAGATCCGCGACTCGATCGACGCAGGGTATGCCGCCTGCATGCAGTTGATGTCGAACCGGCCGCACCTCACCGCCATTTTCGCGACCAATGACCTGTTGGCAATTGGCGCCGCGCAGGCGTTGATCACGCTTGGCCGCAAGGTGCCGGACGATGTGTCGGTCATCGGCATTACGGATATCCAGCTCGCACATCAGGTGCACCCGGCCTTGACGACCGTCGCGATCCAGACCGCAGCCATTGCCGAGTTATCCGTCGACCGGTTGATCAAGCTCATTGACGCACCCGCGATGCAGCCAACCATGGTTATCGCCCCACCGCCGACACTGGTTGTGCGTGCATCCACCGGACCGCGTCGATCAGGATCAACCTGAAGTCCAGGCAAATGACATCGACGGCGCGTCGCGCGACTATTTAGTTAGTAATCCACAAGCAATTTGTAATTCATCTCGGTTCAAATCCCGGCATCCGCGCATTGCTCGCGCATCCATAGCTTTCTTTTAGCTTTCTTAAACCTGACAACTATCGATAGCACCCCATATCGATGCCATTTGCGGTACTTTCTTAAGAAAGTCCGCCGTCGTATTACGCGGCGTTACGCACGCTCTTATCGTAATGGTTCGGAATGCTTCACCCCACACGATCGTTCATCAATCAGCCTCCGGTTCGTTACACTGCGATACGGTCTTATCCAGTCGTCGTGGATGGCATTGCATCCGGCCCAATGAACTTGTATGCACTCGTTCGATCACAAAGGACGCAATACTTTCGATGCCACGCCATGTCCGCTTAACCTGGAATGAGACCTGAAGAAGCAGCCACAAGGCGAATCGAAGAGCACGCCTGCGTCGTGCCGGATCTTGCCCAAGGGCTTCTTCGCTAACGAATAAAACCGCAGGAATACCCCGCTGACTCAGCGAGCTATCTTGCGGACCATGACGGAGCTTCCGTCATACCCCGGCTGAACTGGGGATCAGAGACATGCGGCACTTGCCGGGCCGGCTTCTTCAGCGGGCCACCCGGATATCCAGGGCAAAGATTGTTTTCGGAGGGCGCAGGTATGAGCGGTATGAGCGACACCGGTTCCACGCAGGTAAAGCGCTCGACGCGCTGGCGTGTCTTGCTGTTGTTGGTGGTGCTGGTGCTGATCGCAGTCGTGGTCGTGCATTTGATGCGGGCCAAGAAGCCGCAGCGCGCGACGCCGCCCCAAGTGGTGACGGTCGCCACCGCGACGCTTGGCTCGATGCCGGAAGTCCTGAGCGAACTGGGCACGGTGACCCCCACCGCCACCGTGACCGTGCTGCCGCAATTGAGCGGATACCTGACTGCTGTCGGTTATCGCGAAGGCCAGGACGTGCAGAAAGGACAGTTCCTTGCCCAGATCGATCCACGCCAGTATGAAATCGACAAGCAACAGGCCGAGGCGACCCTTGCGAAGGACCGTGCTGCGCTTGCACAGGCACGCGCCGACCTCGTCCGCTTCACGCAGCTGAACGAGCGCAAGTCCATTGCCGAGCAGACCTTTGCCGACCAGCAGTTCCTCGTGCAACAGGACGAGGCCGCGGTGAAGGTCGACCTGGCCAACATCGCGCAGTTCGATCTCGACCTGGCTTATTGCCGCATCACAGCACCGGTGTCAGGGCGCGTCGGACTGCGCCTCGTCGATCCGGGCAACTACGTCACCGCTTCGTCGTCACCGGGTATCGTGGTCATCACCACCATGAAGCCCACCACCGTGCAGTTCACGGTGCCGCAAGACTCGCTCGCGAACGTGCTGCAGCGCATGCACGGCGGCGCGAGCCTGCCGGTCACCGCGTACAGCAGCGACAACTCGAAGGAGATCGCCACCGGCACGCTCTATGCAGTGAGCAACCAGATGGCAACGAGCACGGGCACGATTACCCTTCGGGCCACGTTCCCCAACGACGACGAGGCGCTGTTTCCAAGCGAGTTCGTCAACGTCAAGCTGCTCGTCGATACCTTGCAAAACGCCGTACTGGTGCCTACGCCGGCTGTGCAAACCGGTGCGCCAGGCGACTATGTCTACCTGGTGAATACGGATAACTCCGTGTCCGTGCACAAGGTCACGCTCGGCCCGAGCGACGGCAAGAACACGGTCATCACGTCAGGGCTTGCGGCGGGCAACATCGTGGTCACCGACGGCACCGACCGCTTGAGCGACGGCGCGAAGATCCAGGCGGCTGCGGCGAAGCCCGCATCGGACGGCGCCGGTGCCAAAGCGCCAGCGACCGCCGCAAGCGGGGCCAGCGGCGCACAGGGTCAGCACAAGCACGCCCACGGCGGCGCCTCGGGCGCAGCCGCGGCCGATGCTGCCTCGTAAAGGCTGAAGCCACGCGCCGATGAATATCTCCCGCCTGTTTATTCTCAGACCGGTAGCCACGCTGCTGCTGATGATCGCCCTCGTATTGGTGGGCCTCGTCGCGGTGCGCGTGCTGCCGGTTTCCTCGCTGCCCAACGTCGACTATCCGACCATCCAGGTGCAGACCTTCTATCCGGGCGCGAGCCCGGACGTGATGGCCACCACGGTGACCGCGCCGCTCGAAGTGCAACTGGGCGAGATCCCGGGCTTGCAGCAGATGACGTCCTACAGTTCGGACGGCGCCTCGGTCATCACGTTGCAGTTCGACCTGTCGCTGAACCTCGATATCGCCGAGCAGAATGTCCAGCAGGCGATCAACGCCGCCAACAGTTTCCTGCCGACCGGCCTGCCCGCGCCGCCGACCTATGCGAAGGTGAATCCGGCCGACCAGCCGATCCTGACGCTGGCGGTCACCTCGACGTCGATGTCGCTCACGCAACTGGAAGACGCCGCCAACAACCGCCTCGGGACGAAGATTTCGGAAGTGTCGGGCGTGGGTGTGGTGACCACCAGCGGCGGCAATGTGCCCGCTATCCGCGTGGAAGCGGACCCGCACAAGCTGGCAGCCTATGGCCTGAATATCGACGATCTGCGCACACTGCTCAGCTACGTCAACGTCAGCCAGCCGAAGGGCAACTTCGACGGACCGGAGCTCGACTACACCATCAACGGCAACGACCAGATCAGCGATCCGAAGGACTACCTTGACACGGTGATCGCTTACCAGAACGGCGCGCCGGTGTTCATGAAAGACGTCGCCAACGTGAGCCAGGCGCCCCAGGACGTCGAGCGCGGCGCCTGGTACAACGGCTCGCCGGCCATCGTGCTGAACGTCCAGCGCCAGCCGGGCGCGAACGTGATCGCCACCGTGAACCAGATCATGAAACAGTTGCCGCAGCTCGAATCCACGCTGCCGGCCGGCATGAAGGTCACGGTCGTCTCGGACAGCACGGGCGTGATCCGCTCGTCGGTGTCAGACGCTGCGCTCGAACTCGGGCTCGCGATCGTGCTGGTGGTGGCGGTGATCTTCGTGTTCCTGCGCAACGTGCCGGCAACCATCATCCCGAGCATCTCGGTGCCGGTGTCGCTGATCGGCACGCTGGCCGTGATGTACCAGCTGAACTACTCCATCGATAACCTCTCGCTGATGGCGTTGATCATCGCCACCGGCTTCGTGGTCGACGATTCGATCGTGATGATCGAGAACGTCGTGCGCTATCTGGAGGAAGGCAAGACGCCGCTTGAGGCGGCGCTCGAAGGCGCCGGGCAGATCGGCTTCACGATTCTCTCGCTGACCATCTCGCTGATCGCCGTGCTGATCCCCCTGCTCTTCATGGGCGGCGTGATTGGACGCCTCTTCAGCGAATTCGCGGTGACGCTCGCGGTCACGATCGTGCTGTCCGCGGTGGTCTCGCTGACGGTGGTGCCCATGCTTTGCGCTCGCCTCCTGAAGGCCCAGGCCGAACGCCATCCGAGCCGCTTCGAGCGCATCAGCGAGGGCCTGTTCGACAAAACCCTCGCCGCCTACGAACGCGGTTTGCTCTGGGTGCTGGATCACCAGATCCTGACCCTGATAGTGGCTGTAGGCACCGTCGTGCTGACGGCCGTGCTGTACATCGTGATCCCGAAGGGCCTGTTCCCGGTGCAGGACGTCGGTGTGATCGAAGGGATCAGCGTGGCCGACAACTCGGTCTCATACAAGGCGATGGTGACGCGCCAGCGCGCACTCGCCGATGCGATCCTGAAAGACTCCGATGTCGTCTCGCTCACCTCCTACGTGGGCATCGACGGCACCAACTCGACGCTGAACAACGGCCGCTTCCTGATCAACCTGCGCGACCGCGATAAACGGTCGGACACGGCGCAGGAGATCGCGCGGCGCCTGCAGGACGAAGTCGCCAATGTCTCCGGAATCAAGCTCTACATGCAGCCGGAGCAGGACCTGACGCTCGACACCACGGTCTCCCCGAACCAGTACAGCTTCGTGCTGCGCGGACCGAACCAGCAGGCGTTCCAGAAGTACGTGCCTGAACTGGTTGCACGCCTGAAGGCGATTCCATCGATCGCCGATGTGCAAAGTGATATGAACACCGACGGCCTGAGCGTGAATGTCGAAGTCAACCGGCAGCTCGCCGCGCGTTTCGGCATCACCCCGGCCACCGTCGACAACGCGCTGTACGACACGCTCGGCCAGCGGATTGTCTCGACCATCTTCCAGCAGTCGGACCAGTACCGGGTGATCCTCGTCGCCAAGCCCGAATCGCTGCCCACCGTGCAATCGATCGGCGATATCTATCTGCCGAGCCAGACGAGCAGCACCGGCCAGGTGCCGCTCTCCGGGATCGCCAAGATCCAGATCGTCAAATCGCCGCTCGTGATCAGCCATCTGGCGCAGTTCCCGGCCGTCACCATCTCGTTCAACCTCGCGAAGGGTGCATCGCTGAGTGCGGCGGTCAAGGACGTCCACGCCGCCGAACAGGCGGTCAACCTGCCGCCGTCGATCACGTCCTCGCTGCAGGGTGCCGCGCAAGCGTTCCAAGACTCGCTCTCGAGCGAGGTGTACCTGCTGATCGCGGCACTGGTGGCGGTGTACATCGTGCTGGGCGTGCTGTATGAGAGCTTCATCCATCCGGTCACGATCCTCTCCACGTTGCCATCGGCGGGGATTGGCGCGTTGCTTGCGCTGATGATCGCTGGCAGCGACCTCGACGTGATTGGCATCATCGGCATCGTGCTGCTGATCGGTATTGTCAAGAAGAACGCCATCATGATGGTGGACTTCGCGCTCGACGCCGAACGCAACCACGGCAAGGCGCCGCGCGAGGCGATCTTCGAAGCGTCGCTGCTGCGCTTCCGGCCGATCCTGATGACCACGCTCGCCGCCATGCTCGGCGCCCTGCCCATGCTGCTCGGCAGCGGCACGGGTTCGGAGTTGCGCCGCCCGCTGGGTCTGGCGATCATCGGCGGGCTGACCTTGAGCCAGGTGCTCACGCTCTTCACCACGCCGGTCATCTATCTGTTCTTCGACCGCATGGCGGAGCGCACGAGGCGCTGGCGCAAGCGCCGGGGTGGTAACGACACACCTGACACGCCACCGGTTCCGGAGGAGGGTACGCCGTGAACATATCGGCGTTATTCATCCGGCGCCCGGTTGCGACCACCCTTCTGGCGATCGCTATCCTGATCTCCGGCGCGCTCGCCTACTTCCAGTTGCCGGTCGCGCCGCTGCCCAATATCGCCTTTCCGGTGATCGTGGTGCAGGCCAACATGGCGGGCGCGAGCCCGAGCATCATGGCGGCCACCGTGGCTGAACCGCTCGAACGGCGGCTCGGCACGATTGCCAACGTGGAAGAGCTGACGTCGATCAGTTATGTGGGCTCGTCGATGATCGTGGTCGAGTTCGGCCTGAACCGCGACATCAACGGCGCCGCGCGCGACGTCGAGGCGGCCATCCAGGCGGCGCGCGCAGACTTGCCGAGCACGCTGCGCAGCAACCCGAGCTATCGCCAGTACAACCCCGCGGATTCGCCGATCATGGTGCTCTCGCTGACCTCGGACACGCTCACCAAGGCGCAGTTGTATGACTCCGCGGATTCCGTGATCCAGCAGCAACTCTCGCAGGTCAGCGGGGTGGGCCAGATCACGCTGGGCGGCGGCGCGTTGCCCTCGGTGCGCGTCGAGTTGCAGCCGGGCAAGCTGAACAGCTACGGCCTTGGCCTCGAGGACGTGCGCGCGGCCATCAGCGCGGCGAACGCCAACAGCGCGAAGGGCCACCTCGAACAGGGCGACCAGCGCTACGTGATCTTGTCCAACGATCAGATCAATAAGGCGGCGCCTTACCGCGACCTGGTCGTCGCTTACCGCAACGGCGCGCCCGTGCTATTGCGCGATGTCGCCCAGGTCAGGGACTCCAACGAAAACATCCGCAACGCCGGGCTCTATAACGGCAAGTCGGCCGTGCTGGTGATCGTGTACCCCATGCCCGGCAGCAATATCGTCAATACGGTCAGGCAGATCAGGAACGTGCTGCCGGCCATCGAGGCGACACTGCCGAGCAGCGTCCACGTGGGCGTGGCCATCGATCGCTCGGAGTCGGTGCGGGCGTCGGTGGCGGACACCGAGCGCACGTTGTTCATCGCCGTGCTGCTGGTGGTTGGGGTTGTGTTCATCTTCCTGCAGTCGCCGCGCGCCACGCTGGTGCCGGCGGTGGCGTTGCCGCTATCGATTGTGGGCACCTTCGGGCCGATGTACCTGCTCGGCTATAGCATCGACAACCTCTCGCTGATGGCGCTGACTATTGGCACCGGCTTCGTGGTCGACGATGCCGTGGTGGTGCTGGAAAACATCACGCGCCACCTCGAACTGGGTCTGAGTCCTAAGGAAGCTGCGCTGAAAGGCAGCGGCGAAGTCGGCTTCACGGTGATCTCGATGAGCCTCTCGCTGATCGCGGTATTCCTGCCCATCCTGCTGATGCCGGGCATTGTCGGCTTGCTGTTCCACGAGTTCGCGGTGACGCTGTCGATCGCCATCCTGATCTCGCTCGTGATCTCGCTCACGGTCACGCCGGCCATGTGCGCGTATGTACTGAGCCGCGAGCACGCCGGCCATTCGAAGGCTCGCTGGGCGACCTGGGTCGAGGCGCAGTTCGATCGTTTCAAGAACGCCTACTCGCGCTCGCTCACTGCCGTGCTGGACCATTCGCTGCTGGTGATCCTGTTACTGATCGGCTTGCTGGTCGCCAACGTGTTCCTGTTCAAGCTGCTGCCCGCTACCTTCTTCCCGGAGCAGGACACCGGCATTTTGGGCGGCCAGATCATTGCCGACCAGAGCATCTCCTTCCCCGCGATGGAAAAGAAACTCGCGCAGTTGCAGTCGATCGTGCAGAAGGATCCGGCGGTTCAGTCGGTGGCCGGCTTTACCGGCGGCCGCGCGCTGAACACCGCGAACGTGTTCATTGAACTCAAGCCGCTGGCGCAGCGACATGCAACCGCAACAGAAGTGGTCAACCGCTTGCGGCCCAAGCTGAACGCGGTCTCCGGCGCACGGCTTTTCCTGCAGGCGCAGCAGGATCTGCGGATTGGCGGACGGCAGTCAGCCGCTGAATACCAGTACACGCTGACCAGCGATGATTCCGCCGCGCTGTTCGCATGGACGCCCAAGCTCGTGACCGCGCTCAACAAGGACCACGACCAGTTGCTCGACGTCAACTCGGACCTGCAGCAAAACGGTCTGCAAACCTACGTCAATTTCAATCGCGCCACGGCGGCTCGCTATGGCTTTGCGCCGAACCAGATCGACAACGTGCTGTATGACGCGTTCGGCCAGCGGACCGTATCGACTATCTACAACGCGCTTAACCAGTACTTCGTGGTGATGGAAGTGGCGCCGCAATATTGGCAGTATCCGCAGACGCTCAACCAGATTTTCATGAGCACGGCGGCGGGCAATCCGACCGGTTCGCAGCAGACGCAAATGCCGGGTGCAACCGTCAAGGGCGTGACGGCCGCGAGCGCGGTGAGCACGGCGTCGAGTTCGTCGTCGAGCACCAACTCGCTGAATTCGAACGCGCAAGCCAACGCGACCAACAACAGCATCTCCAACAGCAAGGGCGGCAGTTCGAGCGGCAGCGCGGACAGCACCTCGGCCGAGACCATGGTGCCGCTGCCGGTGCTCGCGAGCTACGTCAACAACCATACGTCGACACAGGTGAACCATCAGAGCGGGCTGGTAGCCGCAACGATCTCCTTCAACCTCCCCGCCGGCGGGTCGCTCAGCAAGGCCCAGGTGGCGCTTCAGGACGCGGAGCGCGAAATCGGCATGCCGGCCAGCATCCACGGTGCGTTCGCGGGCGCGGCGCAAGCCTATGCGCAGTCGATGGGCACCATCCCGCTGCTGATCCTCGCGGCGCTAGGTGTGGTGTACATCGTGCTGGGGGTACTCTATGAGAGTTCGATTCACCCGCTCACGATCTTGTCGACGCTGCCCTCTGCCGGTATCGGCGCCACGCTCGCGCTGCTGATTTTTGGCACGCCGTTCTCCGTGATCGCGTTGATCGGCATGATCTTGCTGATCGGTATCGTCAAGAAGAACGGGATCATGATGGTCGACGTGGCGATCCAGTTGCAGCGCAACGAACGCATGCCGGCCAAGGAGGCGATTCATGCCGCCGCCGTCGTGCGTCTGCGGCCGATCATGATGACCACGTTCGCGGCCGTGCTCGGTGCGGTGCCGCTTGCGATCGGCATCGGCCAGGGCGCGTCGCTGCGCCAGCCGCTGGGTATCACCGTGATGGGCGGCCTGATCCTGAGCCAGGTCTTTACGCTGTACACCACACCGGTGATCTACCTGTACCTGGACCGGTTGCGCTCCAAGCTCGTCAAGTGGTCTTCCGGATTGCCGTGGAACCGGCAAGCTGAACAAATGGGGCCGCCGGAGCAATCGGGGCAAACGGATACGAAGGCATGAAGATGAAGATTTCCTCCAAACCCCTGGCCGCCGCGGCGGCCCTGCTGCTCGGCGGCTGCATGGTCGGTCCCGACTATCACCGGCCGCAGGTCAACGTTCCCGCGACCTTCCGCGAATTGCCCGGGTGGACCCAGGCCGAGCCGAATGCGAGCGGGCCGAAAGGTGCGTGGTGGACCGGCTTCAACGACCCGCTGCTTGACGAACTCGAACCGCAGGTCGAGGTGTCCAACCAGACCGTGGCCCAGGACTATGCCAAATACCAGGAAGCGATCGCCGAGGTCAAGGTTGCACGCTCAGGCCTGTTTCCGGTCATTGGCGTGACCGGTTCGGGCACGCGGCAGCGCAGTGCAACGGGTACGTCGAGCAGCAGCGCAAGCCGCAGCCTGGCCAACATCCAGACGGTGAACAACTCGGCCTCGCTCGAAGGTAACGTCAGTTGGGCGCCCGACCTGTGGGGCTCGGTGCGCCGCACGATTGAAGAGAACGCCGCGACCGCGCAGGCCAGCGAAGCGACGCTCGCCAATGCGACGCTCTCCGAACAGATTGCGCTCGCGACCGCCGTGATCCAGTTGCGTGTCAGCGACGCTGATATCGACTTGCTGCAGCAAACGGTCAAGGCGTACCAGCACTTTCTGGACGTAGTGTCTGATCAGGACAAGTTCGGCACCATCGCGCCTTCCGACGTGATCACCGCGCGCACCCAGCTCGAAACCGCGCAGTCGAACCTGATTGCGCTCGGTGTGGCACGCGCTCAAAACGAACATGCGATAGCGGTGCTGGTCGGCAAGAACCCTGAGGACCTGGTCATCCCGCACAGCACCACGATGCCCACGCTGCCGGCCATTCCGGTTGGAGTTCCATCGACGTTGCTGCAGCGCCGGCCCGATATCGCGACGGCCGAACGCCAGATGGCCTCGGAGAATGCGGCCATCGGGGTCGCGGTCGCCGCGTATTACCCGACGGTGTCGCTGTCCGCACTGGACGGCTTTACGCAGTCGCCGTTGGGCGGCTTGTTGCGGGTGGCCAACTACGTCTGGTCGCTCGGTGGCAGCGCGACTGAAACGCTGTTCGACGGCGGCGAGCGCAGCGGCGAAGTGGCTGCGGCCAAGGCGGCTTATCAGGCGGCTGTCGCCAATTACCGCGGCACGGTGCTGACCGCGTTTGAAGATGTGGAGAACGATTTGTCCGGCTTGCGTATTCTCGCCGAGCAGTCCGACGCGCTCGATGCCGCCGTGCGCGATGCAAACCGCGGCGCCGAGATTGCCTTCAACGAGTATCAGGCGGGCACCGTGGACTACACCACGGTGGCGACCGCGCAAGCGACCCAGTTGAACAATCAGCAAACCGCGCTGAACGTGCAGCAGTCAAGGTTGCTCGATGCCGCCACGCTGATCGGCGACCTGGGCGGCGGCTGGTCGGACAGCGCGCTGCACGATCCGCGGCATCCGGTGGAAGCGGCGAGTGCTGGGAGCCCGGCGAGTGGGGTGGTGGTGAATCCTGTGAGTCAGTAGCGCGGGGATAGGCCCCCAAAATAAGCCTCCGTTATAGCGGGTGTTCTTTCAGATACGTGCGCAGTGCATCGTTCATGCGTGTTTGCCAGCCATCACCCTTGGCCCTGAACCGCTCGATGATGTCGGCGTCGTACCGGCTGGTGACAAGCACCTTTGGGCTCTCTTTGGGTGGACGGCCCATGCGCTTCTTTTCCAGCAATTCCGAGAACGGCCGCATCGCCTTGATGTTGGCGCTTGGCACTTCCGCTGAATCGAATTCATGTTCGATTTCCGCAGTGGTTTTTTCACGCTTGCTCATAATCTCTCACCTCTCTGGCGTTCGCCTTGCGAAGGCTGATGACGCGCATGGTTTCATCTCGGAACGTGAACGCGACCATATGCAGCCGATCACCGATGAAACCGAAGCCGCAATATCGTTCCTCGCCTTGGTTAAACCAGGTATCGATTTCAACGACTTACTCTAATAGCAGAAAGTCCTGCGCTCGGGGCTTCCACGAAGCCCCCCTTCAACAAAATCCCCCGCGTTACACTACGTTCCACTCCAGCGGGGACCCCTCAAGTGGCAAAAGTACCCACGATTCGCGATGTCGCCGAACTGGCGGATGTGTCGAAGGCAACCGTTTCGCGCTACCTGAACGGCAGCCTCGCGCTACCGCCCGAGACCGCCAAGCGCGTGGACGACGCCGTCGTCGCGCTCAACTATCGCCAGAACAGTCTGGCCCGGCGCCTGAGCATCGGCAGCAGTGAGACCATTGGCCTCGCCATGCCCGAAGTCGCCAATCCGTTTTTCGCCGAGCTCGCGGATGCCGTGGAGGAAGCCGCCTCCGAAAGTGGCTATGGCCTCGCGCTCTGCATCACGCGCAACAAGCTCGAGCGTGAGGCGCTTTATCTGCGCTGGCTCGACACCCGCCACCTCGACGGCCTGATCTTCGCGACCAATCGCCCGGACGACGGCTCGCTGCGCAGCCTGATTGGCGAGCGCGCCAATATCGTGCTGGTCGACGAGGACGTGCCGGGTACCGACGTGCCCAAGGTGTTCGTCGACAACGTAGAAGGGAGCTATCTGGCGACTCGCCATCTGCTTGACGCGGGACATCGGCGGATCGCGCACGTGACCGGTCCCGAAACGCTGTTCACCGTGCAGGAACGGCTGGAGGGCTACCGGCGGGCGCTGGCCGAAGCCCAAGTCCCCTTCGATGCTGACCTCGTGCGCTACGGCGCCTACGACCGCCGCTTCGGGCGCGCCGCGGGCGCAGACCTGATCGCGTGCGCGCAACCGCCCACCGCGCTGTTCGCCACCAGCGACTACATCGCGGTCGGCGTGCTCGATGCATTGCGCGAACGCGCGCTGGACGTGCCCGGCTACATGTCGATAGTCGGCTTCGACGACATGGAATTCGCCAGCCTCCTGATGCCGCCGATCACCACGGTGCGCCAGTCGGCCGCCGAGCTTGGCCGGACCGGCGTCGCCCTGCTGGTCGCGATGCTCACCGGACAAGCCACCTCTTCGCCCGCCGTGCGCCGCCTGCCGGTCGAGTTGATCGAACGCGCATCGGTCGGCCCGCCGCGCTCCGGTTGACAATCGCTTCCCTCCGTACTTACCCGCATCCTTTTTTGAAATAGTTGACAGGCCAATACTCGCGGATTAATTTTTTATAAACCGGTTTACAAGCGAACGGCGCAATGTCGGTTGCGCCCATGAAGTCCTTCTTTAACCACCGGCCGCGGGGCGCTCATGGAGCGCGTGAGCCACGTCCGGATCAACCAGGAAAGGGATTCCAATGAGCGCAGCAGTGAATTTCCGCCGCATGACCGCCGTCTTGTTGAGCGCCGCCCTGCTTTCCATTGCAGGCAGTGCAGTGGCGGCAGGCAAGAAGATCGCCATGGTGCAGATCAACCAGGAAGCGCTGTTTTTCACGCAGATGGACCAGGGAGCACAAGCAGCTGCAAAAGCCGCGGGCGTCGAGCTGGCCATCTTCAACTCGAACAACGACCCGAGCGCGCAGAACAACGCGATCGAAACCTATATCCAGCAAAAGGTCGACGCCATTCTCGTGGTCGCGATCGATGTGAACGGCATCAAGCCCGCCATCACGGAGGCCAAGAAAGCCGGCATTCCGGTGGTGACCATCGACGCTATCGTCGATGGCGACAATGCGGTGCAAGTCGGCGTGGACAACAAGAAAGTCGGCGAAGACATCGGCAAGTACACGGCGAATTACATCAAGACCAATCTTGGCGGCAACGCGAACATTGGCGTGGTGGGCGCGCTGAATTCGTTCATCCAGAACGTCCGCCTCGATGGCTTCAAGGCGGGCATCGCGACGGTGCCGGGTGCGAAGATAGTCTCTACCGTCGATGGGCAAAACGTTCAGGATCAAGCGCAAACCGCCGCCGAAAACCTGATTTCCGCCAATCCGAATTTGCAGATCGTCTATGCAACCGGTGAGCCTGCATTGATCGGTCTCGTCGCGGCAACAACAGCACAGGACGCAACCGGCCGGGTGAAGATTGTCGGTTGGGACTTGAGCGCGCAGGCCATCAAAGGCATCGATGCCGGCTTCGTGACAGCAGTGGTTCAGCAGGACCCGGAAGGCGAAGGCCATGCCGCCGTGAATGCCGCGATGAAGCTCATCAACAAGCAGCCAGTCCAGAAAAACATCTCGGTGCCGGTGACGATCGTGACCAAGGCGAACGTCGGTAAATACCGGGCTGTCTTCAAGTAAGCCCTTCAATCAAGCCCGGCAACTGAGCCTTCCTCGGAGAACGTTATGCAAACCGATGCTGCAACGCCGCGCGTGCGCATGGAGAACATCACCAAGAGTTATGGCGCCGTGCAATCGTTGCGCGGCGTCGACCTGCATGTGATGCCCGGTGAAGTGCTCGGGCTCGTTGGCGACAACGGCGCGGGCAAGTCGACCGTCTCGAAGGTGCTGTCGGGTGCGGTGATACCGGACAGCGGCAGCATCGAGATAGACGGCAAGCGGGTCAGTTTCTCCGACCCGGGCGATGCTCGCGCGCATCACATCGAAATGGTTTATCAGGATTTGTCGCTGTGCAATACGGTCGATGTGGCCGGCAACCTGTTCCTCGGCCGCGAGCCCATGCGCCGCATCTGCGGTGTGCAGGTGCTCGATCATCGCAAGATGCATCATGACGCGCGCGACATGCTGAGCAACCTCGGCATCCGCATCCCGAGCACGAAGCTGGATGTGGAAAACCTGTCGGGCGGTCAGCGGCAGGCCATTGCCATTTCGCGGGCGGTATCGTTCGATCCGAAAGTGCTGATCATGGATGAACCCACGGCCGCGCTGGCCGTGGCCGAAGTCGAAGCGGTGCTGGAACTCGTGCGCACGATCAGCGAGCGCGGTGTCAGCGTGATCCTGATCAGCCACCGCTTGCAGGACCTGTTCCTCGTGTGCGACCGCATCAGCGTGATGTACGAAGGCCAGAACGTCGCGGACCGGAAGATCGGCGAGACGAATCTGGAGGAGATCGTCGATCTGATCGTGGGCCACAAGTTCAGCGCGCGATCGGCACGCGCGCTTGCGGAGAATTGACATGGAACTCGCCATGCACGACAACAAGTCCAAGGCGCCGCGCCTGTCGCTCAGGCACTTGCTCGGCCGCAATGCAGGCGTAGCGAGCATCGCAGCATTCTTCATTGTCTGCGCCCTCGCCTTCACGCTCACGACGCACACCTTTCTCACCGCCGGCAACCTGCTCAACGTGCTCCGTCAAAGCGCGCCGCTGCTGATCGTCGCCACGACCATGACGCTCGTCATCACGACGGGCGGTATCGACTTGTCGATCGGCTCCACGCTCGCGCTGGTGGGCGCGCTCTCGGCCATCGCGTTGCGCGCCGGTGCGCCGGGTATTGTCGTGCTGCTCGGTGGCCTCTCGCTGGGTGCGCTGATCGGCGCCATCAACGGCTACTTCATCGCGTTTGCGGGCATGCCGGCGTTCATCGTCACATTGGGGACGCTGTCAGTCGTGCGCGGTATTGCGTTGCTGATCACGCAGGGTTTTTCCGTGCCGATCGAAAACGACGGCTGGTTCGTCGAACTCGGCCGCGGCCGTTTGCTCGGCGTGCCAACGCCTGCGGTCATTGCGATCGTCACGCTGCTCGCGGGATGGGTCACGCTGCGGCATACGCGCTTCGGGCGCTATGTCACCGGCATAGGCACCAATTCGGAAGGCGTGCGGCGCGCGGGCGTCAACGTGCGCGCCGTCACCCTGAAAGTCTATGTCCTCAGCGGCGCGGCTGCGGGTCTCGCCGGACTTATCACAACTGCACGGCTTGGCAGCGGATCGTCGAACCAGGGTGTCGGTTTTGAACTCGCCGTGATCGCTGCGGTTGTGCTGGGCAGCACGGATCTCTTTGGCGGCAGAGGAACCATTCTCGGCACCTTGCTGGGGGCGCTGACCATCGCCGTGCTCGGCAACGGGCTGATCCTGATCAACGTCTCGCCCTTCTATACGCAGATCATCCAGGGAGCGATCATGCTGCTTGCGATATGGCTCAATACGCGCATCTTCTCGGCGCAACGGCGCAAGAAAGGCTAAGCGATGAGTTCGATCTTCCGCCACGACGCACCGCTGCCGATAGGCGTGGGCAGCGGGCATGTGATGACCGTGCTCGGAGCGCTCCCCGTCGCGCAAATGGGGGTCACGCTGATGCATGAACACATCCTGCTGGACGCATCGGGGAAGTGGGTACCGCCCAGTTGCTGCAGCGACCGGTTCATCGGTGAGCAGAAGGTTCATATCGGCATCCTGGGCGCACTGCGCATGAATCCGCTGATGAACCGCGACAACGTCCAGTTGTTCGACGCCGACGTCGCCGTTGAAGAACTGATGCGCTTCCGCGAACTGGGTGGCGATACGGTGGTCGATCCGACCAATCTCGGCATTGGACGAGACCCCGCCGCGCTGCAACGGATCTCACGCCGCACCGGCCTGAACATTGTGATGTCGACGGGGTTTTATCTCGAACCTTCGCATCCCGACTATGTGAAACACAAGTCGATCGATGAACTGGCCGCTCAACTGATTGCCGACGTTGGCGGTGCTGCTGAAAAGCCCGGCGTGGTCGCCGGAATGATCGGCGAGATAGGCGTCTCGGCAGCTTTCACTGCCAACGAGGAAAAGTCGCTGCGTGCGGCTGCCCGAGCGAGTGCGGCAACGCATGTGCCTTTGTCCGTGCATCTGCCCGGTTGGGTCCGGCACGGGCATCGCGTACTCGATATCGTGGCGCAAGAAGGCGCCGACCTGAACCACACCGTGCTGTGCCACATGAACCCGAGCCACATGGACGTGCAGTACCAGCACTCACTCGCCGAACGCGGCGCCTGGCTCGAGTACGACATGATCGGCATGGAGTATTTCTACGCCGACGAGAACGCGCAATCGCCCTCTGACGAAGAGAATGCCCGCGCGATCAAGGCGCTGATCGATGCCGGATTTATCGACAGGATCCTCATGTCGCAGGACGTGTTCATGAAGATCATGCTGACGCGTTTTGGCGGCCACGGTTACGGCTACATCCTCAAATACTTCGTGCCTCGTCTGCGACGCCATGGTGTCACGAACGAGCAGATTGAAACAATGATGATTGCGAACCCGGCGAGAGTTTTCTCGGGCATATAACGGCAGTTCGCACCAGACGATGTGAACCGGTTCCACCTTGCGCCGCGTGCCGCCGACACGGTCCGCCGCGCGCTTAAGGAGCACATGCATGACCAAATCTGTTTTGCTCGCCGGAGAGAGCTGGACGAGCATGTCGACGCACATCAAGGGCTTCGACCAGTTTCCAACCGTGACCTATCAAAACGGCGCTACGATCTTCCTCGATATCTTCAAGGACAGCGACTATGCAATCACGCATATGCCAAGCCACGAAGCGCAGGAAGCCTTCCCCTCCACGCTTGACGGATTGCTTGCCTATGACGCGATCATTCTTTCCGACATCGGCGCGAATACGTTGCTGCTGCATCCTGATACGTGGGTCAAGAGCCAGCGCACGCCGAACCGTCTGAAGCTGCTGCGGGAGTATGTAGAGGCCGGGCGCGGATTGATGATGATCGGCGGTTACCTGAGCTTCCAGGGCATCAACGGCAGCGCGCGGTTCCGCAACACACCGGTCGAGGATGTGTTGCCGGTCACCTGCCTGCCTTATGACGATCGTGTTGAAGTCCCGGAAGGATTCACCCCTGACGTGGTGGCTACGCACCCGGTGGTCGAGGGGCTTGGAACGCAGTGGCCTCACTTGCTGGGCTATAACGAAGTGCAGTTGAAAACGGGTGCGACGCTGATCGCAACCGTCCCCGAAACGGGCCACCCTTTGTTAGTCGCCGGGACACACGGTAGCGGACGCACGCTGGCGTGGACCAGTGATATGTCGAGTCACTGGCTACCGCCGGAGTTCTCAGCCTGGGAAGGTAACGCGCGGCTATGGACGAATTGTCTGGACTGGCTAACCGCGGATGAAAAATGAACGCGAATGAAGCGCGCGTTTGCGTTATCGGCAATGCGGCAATCGACCTGGTGTTTCGGGTCGATCACTTGCCGCTTGCCGGCGAGACTTCGCTTGCTATCGATACGTTGCACGACTTCGGCGGCAAGGGTGCGAATCAGGCGGTGATGGCACAACGCGCGGGCGCCAAGGTGCAATTGTTTGCTGCACTCGGCAACGACGCCGATGGCGATCGTTTCCTGGCCCGGCTCGCGGAAGAAGGTATCGACACCTGCCATATCGACCGCTTGCCGTGCATGACGGATATCTCGATCGTGACGGTCGACCCGCGAGGCGAGAATACGATCGTGACTCGCAACGATGCAGCGGCTCGCTATGTGCCCTCGCCGGACGTGGTGCTCGATGCAACCCGCAGCGGTGACTGGATAGCCCTGCAGGGCAACCTGGGCGAAGCCATCACAGCCGGGCTCCTGCATCACGCGCATGTGGGCGAACGTCGTACCTTGCTCAACCCCGGGCCCGTTTGCTTCGATTGCCGCCCGTTGCTGAACCACGTTGACGTCCTCGTGGTCAATCGCGTAGAGGCCGCGACGCTGACGCGGCTGGAGAACCCCGAGGACGCCGCGCGTTCGCTGCGGGCGTCGGGCGCAGGCGATGTCATCGTCACGCTGGGGTCCGAAGGCGTCCTCTGGTGCAGTCACGAGCACACGGCGCTGATACCGGCAAAAACGGTCAACGCCATCGACACCGTGGGCGCCGGCGACGCGTTCTGCGGCACCCTCCTCGCGGCACTTGCGCAGGGCATGGCCATGACGTCTGCATTGCAGCGCGCGCAAAGCGCAGCCGCGTTTGCTGTCGCAAGGAAGGGTACGCAGGCCGCTTTCCCCAGCCGCGCCGAATTCTTCGCGCTATTCAACTCTCTAACCTGAATTCAATCGATATGAACACTTCTTCTGGCGTTGGCCGCGGACGCACCGATTGCGTCGAACAGATTTTTGGACGCCCACGCGGTGTGGTGATCGGCGTGATCCACTGCCCGGCGTTTCCCGGTTCGCCACGGTATCAGGGCGCATCGAGCGAGGCGATGTACAGCGCCGCGCTCGCCGACGCCGTGGCCTATGCGAAAGGCGGCGTCGATGGTCTGATCGTCGAGAATCACGGCGACGTGCCGTTTTCAAAGCCGGACGATATCGGCCCTGAAACATCGGCATTTATGGCTGTTGCCGCCGATAGAATTGCCCGGGAAACCGGTTTGCCGATCGGTATCAACGTGCTTGCCAACGCGGCCGTCCCCGCGCTTGCCATTGCTGCTGCGAGCAACGCGGCGTTCGTGCGCGTGAATCAGTGGGCCAATGCGTATGTCGCAAACGAAGGCCTGATAGAAGGCGCGGCGGCGCTTGCATTGCGCTACCGGGCAAAGCTGCGCGCCGACGGCATCCGCGTTTTCGCCGATGCCCACGTCAAGCATGGCGCGCATGCAATCGTATCGGACCGGTCGCTGGAAGAGCTGGTACGCGATGTGGAGTTCTTCGATGCCGATGCGATCATCGCGACGGGGCAACGCACGGGGGATGCGGCCAGTACCGACTATTTGCGGCAGATCAGGAATGCGACCACCTTGCCGCTGCTTGTCGGCAGTGGTTGCACGGAACGCAACATCGCGGAGATCCTGTCGGTGGTTGACGGTGTGATCGTCGCCAGTTCGTTGAAGGTCGGGGGCGTATGGTGGAATCCCGTCGATGAAAACAAGGTCCGCAGTTTTATGCAGGCAGCGCGGTAGCGGATTGGTTTCGCTCGCGCCGTGCGGCGGCGCAAGCCAGACCAGTCAAGCCGACAAAATCGAAATCGAAAATCCGTCCCATCCCTTCGAACCGACCGTCTGTACCGCGGTCGAGTCAAGCTTCGGATGACTGCCCAGCAATTCGAAATACTTCCGCAACCCAATCACATCAGGGTCCGTGCTGGTGAAGTCGGCCATCCTGCCCTTTCTGATGACGTTGTCGCCAACGATGATTGCACCGGGACGGCAGAGCTCAAGCGACAACCGCAAATAATCCGGGTAGGTCTTCTTGTCGGCGTCGATAAACACCATGTCGAACGGTTCGGCTTTATCGTCTATCAGTTGCGCCAGCGTATCTACCGCCGGACCGACGATAACGGACACCGTTTCCGACAATCCCGCGAACGCAATGTTGTGCATGGCAACGGCAGCGTAGTCCGGGTTGGCCTCAAGCGTCACCATGGAACCTCCCGGCTGAAGCCCGCGCGCAAGCCAGATGGAGCTATATCCGCCGAGCGTTCCGATCTCAAGTATCCGCCGAGCCCCGCGTATGCGCGCCAGCAACTGGAGAAACTTGCCTTGATTGGGCGCGACATTGATGGACGGCAAACCCGCTTGCGCGCTGGATCGCAACGCCGCCTCCAGCGCCTCGTCCGGCGGCACCAGTCGAGTACAAATATAGCTATCGAGTAAATCCCATTGCTGCTGATCCATGGCTTTGTCCGAGGTTGTCCTGGCGAATTCATTCTATTTCATTGGCATGCGCGTGCGCACAAGCACGCGCATGCCGAACGAAGTCCCGATAAGCCAGGGTCAGCAGCGAACCCGTCAGATCCGGCCCGCGGTTACCCCGCCATCGACCGGCAGCACCGTACCGGTAATCCACGATGCCTCCGTGGACGCGAGAAAGAGCATTGCCGATGCGACATCGGCAGGCTGACCGTTGCGGCCAAGCGGATGGAAGGCGTTGAACGACGGCAGCGTTTCCTTCACTTGATCGTCGGTCATGAACGTGTTGTAGACCGGGGTCTCGACGACTGCAGGCGCGACCGTATTGATCCGGATGTTCAGCGGCGCGAGTTCGAGCGCGAGATTGCGGGTCAGCGCATGCACGCCCGCATTCGCAGCGGAGTACGCTGCTGACGGCGTAGCGCCGATTGCCTGCAGTGCCCACAGCGAACCGGTCTGCACGATCGCACCGCCTCCGCGCAGTTTCATTCCACGCGCCGCAGCCTGGGCCATGAAGAACTTGCCCTTCAGGATGGTGTCGATGAACCAGTCGTATTCCTTTTCATCCACCTCGAGGAAAGGCTTGGGACGAAACACGCCGGCGTTGTTGATCAGGATATCGACACCGCCGAAGGCCTGCGTCGCCCGTTCGACCAACGCGTCAGCCGTCGCAGGCAGAGCGATGTCCCCGGCGTGATAGCGCACCTTTGCGCCACTCGGGTCGATGTCCTTCGCCGCCTGCGCGAGCTTCGACGCGTCACGCCCGCCAATGACGACCGATGCGCCCGCGGCAACAAGCTGCTTCGCCACTTCCTTGCCAATACCTGAACCGCCGCCGGTTACAATCGCAACCTTTAAAGAAAAACTATTCATTATCATCACCTTTTTGCCTGCTGTTCTTTTCCGCGAGATGGCTCGCACCGAGTGCTGGAGGCGGTAGGCAGTTAGCGTCGACGCCTCCAAAGCATGGAGCCAGTGTAGAAACACCGCGTCGCGCGGACAAATCAGTTAATCTTGCCAATCGATAAAGAAAATCTTTGTAGTTTATGAAATATCCGGTTCACTTGAACGCGCTTCGTGCATTTGAAGCAAGCGCGCGACATCAAAGTTTCTCCGCTGCGGCAGCGGAGTTGAACGTCACGTCGGCCGCTGTGGGGCAACTGGTCCGTGGCCTCGAAGAGTGGCTGGGGACTCCGCTCTTTCACCGCAGCGCCAGCGGCGCCATCAGGCTTGCGCCGACTGAGATCGCAGAACGCGCGCTGCCGGATATCCGCGCCGGCTTCGACCGGCTGAGCCTCGGCCTTGCACGCCTGCAGGAAGCGTCGACAAACGGCGTGCTGACCGTGACAACGAGCCCGGCGTTCGCCGCGAAGTGGTTGCTGCCAAGAATCGACCGCTTCCAGCAGGCCTATCCGGAGACCGACCTGCGTCTCGATACAAGCCTGAAACTGCTTGATTTCACGGCCCACGGCATAGACATCGGCGTCCGATATGGCTCGGGTTCGTGGCCCGGCCTCGCTGCCGATAAGCTGTTCGATGAAGAGATCTACCCCGTCTGCTCACCCGAATTCCGGCGCAGGAATGGCGGGCTCCGGAGCCTGTCCGGACTCAAGGGACGCACGCTGATCCATGACCTTTCGATGGAAAGCAGCTCGGGTTTCCCGACCTGGCGCGCATGGCTCGAGAAGGCTGGTGTCAATGACGTTGCGTCGAATCGCGGACTGCGCATCAACAACTCGGCGGCCGTGGTGCAAGCCGCAATCGACGGCCACGGCATTGCGCTTGGCCGGAGTGTCATGGTGCACGATGACCTCGCGGCTGGCCGCCTCGTCCGGCTCTTCAGCAGCAAGGCTTGCCCGTTGCAACTCGCGTATTACGTGGTCTATCGGCCTGAGTGCGCGGCACTGCCGCGCCTGTCGGCGTTTCGCGATTGGCTACAGGCTGAATCCCTCATCTTGCGACATTGATGCATCCGTCATAGACGGCATCCCTACTTCGCTGACTTAACGCTCGCCCACCGATTCAACCCGGCACATACAAGCAACAACGACGACGTCACAAAAAACACCGCACGCAAGCCCACATGCGCGCCGATCAGCCCACCGATCAACGGGCCAATGACTTGCCCACTGAACTGGGCGGACTGCAGATACCCGAGCGTCTTGCCGGAGTTGTGGTCGGCGACCGCGTGCCGGATTTCCTTGGCTATCGATGGAAGCAGTCCCGCGAGCGTCATGCCCATCAAGCCGCGCAGAATGGCCAACTGCCACCAGTCGGTGACGAACGCCTGCGGCACCAGCACCACGCCGGTCGCAATCAAACATCCGATGATGACCTTCGAGCTGCCGATGCGATCAGCCAGGGCCCCAAACCGCGCGGCCGTCAACATGCTGCCGAACGCCGATGCCGCCATCACGATCCCGGCCATGCGCGCAACATGGTCGCCCGGCACGCCGAGTTGCCCGATATAAACGGTGATGATTGGCTCGATCGACATGTTGGCGAGCAACACCATCATCGCTGTCACCAGCAGCGCGAGAATCACTCGCTGGTTCATGACCGGAGGCAAGGCCGCGCCAGTATCGACACGCTTCTTCGCATCGGTCGCTCGATCGAAGTCTTCGCGTACAAGCACGATGGTCAGCAGCGCCGCCACGGCGATGATCGCGCCGCCCACGAAGAAGGTGCCGCGAATGCCGACATAGGTCGGCAGGAAACCACCCACCAGCGGTCCCACGAGATTGCCCGCGAGCGCACCCGTCGACAGCACGCCCAGTGCCCATCCCGCGCGTTCGCGTGGCGCTTGCGTGCCGACCATGACGATCGACGCGGACGCATAACCGCCGATCAACCCCGCGATCAGCCGCAACACCACAAGCTCGGTCAGGTTGTGCGCGAGGCCGATCATCGACATCACGATGGCCATGCCGAGCGCTGCACGGATCAGCATGGGCTTGCGGCCATAACGGTCCGCGAGGCGCCCCCAAAGCGGCGCTGTAATCGCGGTGCCGAAGAACGTTGCGCCGAATGCGATACCCGACCACTGCACGATCGCCGCCGGAGAACTCACGCCCAGCTGCTGTACGTACAGCGGCAGGAACGGCAACAGCATGCTGAGACTCAGCAGTGTCGTAAAAGACCCGAATACGCAGACGAAAAGATTGCGCCGCCAGTATGGCGCGTTGCGTTCGGCATAGCTAAGCCCTGGGACCTGGGCGTCCCGCGGCATAAATGAACTGGTTGCTTGTTCCATGTGGGCCTCGATCGTTCTGTCAGGCGTTGGGCGATGGCCGGGCGCATGAGCGTCGATCCGGGTCACCATCGCAAAGAAGTAGACCGCTTGCATATTATCTCAATTTGGGAATATGATGTTTATATCGTTCTCTAATTGAGATTTTCATGGATCACACCACTCTCGACATTTTTCGCGTCGTCGCCGCCGAACTCAGCGTGACCCGGGCGGCCAAGCGCCTCGGGCGCGTGCAGTCGAACGTGACCACGCGAATCCAGCAGCTCGAAGAGGAACTGGGCGTGGCGCTGTTTCGGCGCGACGGCAACCGTCTTACGCTGAGCACGGAAGGCGAACGTTTTCTAGGCTACGCCAACCGCATGCTCGCGCTGGCCGACGAAGCGCGACAAGTGCTAAGCCCGCAAGCGCCGTCGGGCACGCTGCGAATCGGCAGCATGGAAAGCACGGCGGCGGCTCGTCTTCCGGGACCGCTTTCAGCCCTTCACGTGCAGTACCCCGACGTCCAGCTCAGGATAGCGACCGCGCCCTCGCGGCAACTGATCGAACAGGTTCGCAATGGTCTGATCGATTGCGCGTTCGCGGCGCTGCCGCCGTGCGGCGAGATGGCGTCGGCATCGGATCTGGAGGCAGTCGGACTTCACGCGGAACCCGTGTTTCGCGAGGAAATCCTGCTCGTGCTGCCGCCCGGACATGCCGCCATTCGCCAGGGCGCGGATATCCGCGTGCGTTCGCTTGCTGCATTCGCAGACGGCTGCAGCTACCGCGTGCTCGCTGAAGAATGGCTCGGTCAGGACAGGTCGCCGCTCGACATCCAGGAAGTCGGGTCGTATCACACCATGCTGGCGTGCGTCGCGGCGGGTGGTTGCGTATCGCTCGTGCCGCGCAGCGTGCTCGAGTTGCTGCGCGAACCGCCGGCGTTGCGCACGCATGTCGTGGCGAAGGTGGATACGTGGCTCATCCATCGAAACGGCTACGAGACAGCGGCTTTCAACGCGCTGCGCGAAGCGCTTGCGCCATTTGTATCGAAGAATCACGCAGCAAGGAGAAAAGCATCATGAGCACGATTCGCCAGGTTTCATCGACTGCTGGCCAAGGCATGGCGGCACTGGTTGCCGCTCTCGTCATGGCAGTCGGAATGGGGTTCGGACGCTTTGCGTTCACGGGCATCTACCCGGTCATGGTCAGCGATGCCGTGCTGAGCGTGCACCAGGGCACGCTCGCTGCATCGGCGAACTATGCGGGTTATCTGGCCGGAGCGCTGCTGACTGCTGCAATGCATCCGCGACACTCGCGAAGGCTGTGCATGCTCGCGCTCGCGGGCATCGTGGTTTGTCTCGGGCTGACGGCGCTGTTGAGTGCGCCCTGGTTGATCATTGCGATGCGCGGCATCACGGGCGCCGTCAGCGCGGTCACCATGGTGGCGGCTTCGCTCTGGCTGCTGCAACATCGCGGCCACACGCACGGCGCGCCCTTGCTTTATGCGGGTGTCGGCATGGGCATTGTGCTGTCGTCGGAAATGCTGATCGCGGGACGTGCATACGATCTGCATAGCGCCGCGCTTTGGTGGGTGTTGGCAGCAGGCGCATTGATCCTTGGTGCAATTGCGCTGCCGAGTCTCGATGCACGCCCGGTTGACGCTCCCGGCACGCGTGCCAGCTTGCACGGACACGAGGCCTTCCCCGCGCTCGATGCAGGGCGGCTGATCGCGCTCTACGGGCTGGCGGGATTCGGCTACATCATCACCGCGACCTATCTGCCGTTTTTTGTCCGGAACGCACTGGGCTCAATCGATCCGATCCAGGTCTGGGCGTTGTTTGGACTGGGCGCGGTTCCGTCGTGTTTCATCTGGCACGCAATCCATATGCGTCTTGGTACACGACGCGCGCTGTTCCTGAATCTCGCGCTGCAAGCGCTCGGCGTCCTCTTGCCGGTCGTATCGCCGAACGCGGTTGGATTCCTCGGCAGCGCGTTGATCGTGGGCGGCACGTTCATGGGCACCACCACTATTTCGATGCTCGCAGCCCGCCGGGTTGCACACACGATGCGCATGAGCATTCTCGCTGTGATGACCGCATGCTTTGGCATCGGGCAGATCGTGGGACCGCTTGTCGCCAATGCGATGTACGCACCGCATCATTCGTTCTCGGGATCGCTGGAGACGGCTGCGGCGGCGTTGGCCGTGGGGGCGCTGCTGTGCATACGCCTGGGAAGGTCTGAGCAGAGCCATGCAGATAGAAATGGCAATAGAATGCCTGGATGACTACTTACGCCGCTCTCTTGCGGGCCGTGAATGTTGGCGGCACCGGCAAGCTCCCCATGTCCGAACTTCGCGCAATGTGCGAATCCGTTGGTTTTTCCAATGTGCGCACGTATATCGCCAGCGGCAATGTTGTATTCGAAAGCAAGCTTTCGGAAAAATCCGTGAAAGCGAAACTGGAGCGCGCCCTTGAGACTTATGCGGGAAAGCCGGTAGGTGTCCTGGTCCGGACGGGCGCTGAGTTAGCGGCGATTCTTGCCAACAATCCCTTCAGCTCGGCGGCGCCGAATCGAACCGTCGCTATCTTTCTCGATGCACCGCCTCCCGCAGACTTGCTGGATAGTGTGAGTGGTCAGCAAACAGAAGAAATCGCACTCGGGACACGTGAGATCTACGTGCACTACAAAGACGGAATAGCCCACTCAAAGTTGAAAATCGCGGCTGCCGGAACTGGAACCGCTCGCAACATGAATACTGTCGCCAAGCTCGCCGAGTGGACGGCAGAGTAAGTGGTTTGTCATCGCCTGGACTTCAAAGTCAGGGCCGTTTTCGAGGAGTGAATCGATGCTGGATGTATTAACGATAAGCGTCTCCGTCGATCGCGATTGGCAAGACCTGTACAACGCGATATGGCGTCCTGAGTCATTCCAGAGTTGGGCGTCGGGAATGGCGGATTCGGCACTCGAAGAGTGCGGGGATCACTGGAAAGCTCATGGCCCGGAGGGCAGCGTGAGCATTCGATTTACCGCTCACAATCAGTTTGGCGTGATGGACCATTACGTTCGCCTGAGCAGCGGCGAGGAAATCTATGTGCCGATGCGCGTCTTTCAAAATGGCGCCGGAGCCGAGGTGGCATTCACGTTGTTCCGGCAACCGGGTATGTCGGTTGAGAAATTCGAAGCCGACGCAGCCTGGGTGCGACGCGATCTGGCCGCGCTCTGTGCGCAGTTTTCTTCATGATTGATCGTTTGCGTCTAAATGGCGGCGTCAAGATCTGATGCTTCAGACGAACACGAACGCGAAAAAACAGGATTGGAAATCATGAACGACACGCCAGATGCAGCGCCGGACAGCACAGCAGCACGAGTCGCCTTGTGGCGCGCTCTGCATATCGAAGCCGACGCGCCGCCGCATGTGCTGAAAGACGATATCGGCCTGAAGCTGCTGGCCCCGGGCAAGGATTGGCGCAGCCGCGGGGACATGGACCCGCAGTTCACCCGGCCCTTTCGCGCCTCGATCGTGGCTCGCGCCCGCTTCATTGAGGACCTGGTAGTGGAACAGGCTGGTCATGGGGTCAGTCAGTACGTCATCCTCGGCGCCGGCCTTGACAGCTTTGCGCAGCGCAGGCCGGAGATCGCATCCCGCCTTCGGGTGTTCGAGGTCGACCAGCCCGGTCCTCAGGCTTGGAAGCGTCAGCGCCTGACCGAACTCGGCTTCGGCATCCCGGACTGGCTGCACTTCGTGCCGGTTGATTTTGAGGCGGGAGAAGCTTGGCGAGATGAGCTAGTGACAGCCGGCTTCGATGACAGCATGCCTGCCATCGTGGTCTCCACGGGCGTCAGCATGTACCTCACCAAGGAGGCGAACGCAGCCACGCTGCGCCAGGTCGCAGCCCTCGCCTCGGGATCGACGCTTGCCATGACATTCCTGCTCCCGCTGGAGCTGGCAGACCCCGAGATACGTCCCGGGCTCGAGATGGCGGAGAAGGGAGCGCGGGCAAGCGGAACGCCGTTCCTCAGCTTCTTCACGCCGTCGGAGATTCAAACGCTGGCGCGCGACGCGGGCTTTAAAGAAGCACGGCATGTCTCGGCGGCTGATCTTACGCAGCGCTACTTCGCTGACAGGACCGATGGCCTGCGCCCGCCAGACAATGCGGAAGAACTGCTGGTGGCAAATACATAATGTACCGCGCGCTTTCCGACCGACATCACTGCGCACATGACCGCTCAATTTTAAAAGCTGCAGTGGAAGTCATGCCCGGTCGACGGATGATTCAGGGTCGACTTGTACCAATTGCTGACCGGTAAAAGCCTGCCGCGAAGGGATATTCGATGATGTTAGGGAGAACAGCAAACGATGCAGGCAACGACGCACGAACGTAACGCCCGACTCTGGAAGCGCACCTTGTTGGCGGACCGTCGAGCGGGTAAGAATCCGCCCCATCTGCGCCACTTAACGCCGAAAGACATACCTGCGTTAGGCGCGCTCTTTTTTAACGCGTTCCTCGGCACGATCGATGATGCTGGTCAGACCGAAACGCAATACGCGTCAAAGGCAACGTCAATCATCGAAGGGCAGTATGGAGAATGGATTCCAGCCGCGTCGTGGACAATTGAACACACCGGCCGCCTTCGATCTGCGTGCCTCGTCTGTGACTACAAACCCTATGGTTGCCCGGTCATCGCGGTTGTGGCTACTACGCCTTCGCATAAACAATCGGGTGACGGCCGCATGTTGGTAAATGCAGCACTGTCGTCGCTTGCAACGCTCGGTTTCCAGGAATGCTCCGCGATGATCACTGTTGGCAACGACCCGTCAGAGCGATTATTTGGTAGTCTCGGCTTCTTGCCCCAGGCCGATTAATCGAGTCTCTGTAAGCGGATGAGCACTTTTGATCGTACGTACGGAGCAAATTATCTAGCCGGATTTGATGACGCTCGGCAAAGCAGTGGAGTGACTGGTAGACACCGACCACTGGAGGTTGCCGCAGAAACCCGCGACACGATCCGATACACAGGGAGCGACGAAAATGTTGATTGCCTTCGGTGGGCTACCAGGAACCGGAAAGACAACAATAGCCCAAGCGCTCGCTCGCAAGCTCGCTGCGGTTTATCTGCGTATCGACACGTTGGAGCAGGCATTCATCGCGTCCGGGAGCGACCAGACGGATATCGGACCTGCGGGCTATCTGGCGGGATATGCAGTGGCGGGCGACAATTTGCGCCTCGGGTTGACCGTCGTCGCGGACTCAGTCAATTCGTTGCACGTTACACGTAGCGCCTGGAGGAAAGTAGCGCTAGAGGCTGGTGTGCGGATCGTCGAGATCGAGCTGATTTGTCCCGATACAACGACGCACCGTCATCGAGTCGAGGGCAGACGGGCCGACATCCTTGGCCACAAGTTACCAACATGGCAGAGCGTGCTTGAACGTCAATATGATCCATGGGACTCAGCGCGTCTTGTAGTCGACACTGCTAACGTGTCTGTCGAACAGGCCGTCGAAAAAATCATCCATTACCTGTCGATAACTGCCGGAGCGAAGAACGGCGTTTGATCCTGTCGACCGGAAAAAAGCCGCCCTCGCTCTAAGCCAGCTTTAGCATCGATAATTCCCACCGTCCCGTTCAAGCAGCCTCAACAGCGCTGTCCATTCACGATCCAGATGAACGGTGTCCAGGTACGCGTAGTCATCATGTTGCCTGGCCGCGTGCTCGCACACCTCCGGCGACGGAATCGTCACTTTCTGGCCGGCAGATAAAGTCGTGACTTGAATCTCGCACGCCTTGTTCAAATAGTACATGCGCGTGAACGCCTCAGCGATCGACCGTCCCGTTGTAAGAAGCCCATGGTTCCGCAGTATCAGGTAATCCTTGTCCCCCATCGATTGCACTATGCGGTCTCGCTCATCGAGCTCAAGCGAAATGCCCTCATAGTTGTGATACGCAACCCGGTTATAGAACTGCATGCTGATCTGGTTAAGCGGCAGCAGCCCGCATTCCATTGCAGCCACCGCCATTCCGGCGGAAGTATGAAGATGGACCACGCATTCGGAATCGTGGCGGGCAAGATGCAAAGCGCTATGGATCGTGAAGCCTGCGGCGTTCACCTCGAAACGCTCGTCTCCAACGGGACTGCCTTGCACGTCAATTTTAACGAGCGACGACGCGGTGATCTCATCGAAGAACCAGCCATGCGGATTGATCAGGAACGTATCCTTCGTACCTGGAACGCGAGCCGAAATATGCGTATAAATCAGGTCGGTCATTCCGAACTTTGCGGCCAGGCGGTATGCGGCAGCAAGCTGCACCCGTGTGTCCCACTCTTGCTCGGAGATATTCCTTGGTTTGCGATTGAAATGCGGATCGGATGTAGAGATCATCGAGAAGCGTTCTCCGTGACGTGATGCGGATAATGTCTTAGTTCAACCGGGGTTCGACGCTACTTGGAGACGAAGCGACGCCTGCCCTTCGCACGCAATCGCTGCAATCGCTGATACAAAAACGCCCTGCGATCGCCCCAAAGTTGCTGCCGAAAAATAAAATTAAATTGTCTTGGTTGACAGCACTGTATGACGTCACTCATCATATGTCAACGAGCTTAAATTGGCTAGCTCATATCGCGAACGATGGTCCGTCCGAGCAAGCCAGAGCCGCAGTTCAGACCCAAGGCCGCACGCGAGATGCATGCGACATATAAGCCAATTCGATGATGTGCCCGGCACTTAGCCGAAGCATTAAACGGTTCAACAGGAGGGTTACAGTGGCCAGTCCCGCGCAGGCACGAGTGGGTGTTGATATCGGCGGAACGTTCACCGACGTCGCGCTCGAACTTGGCGACAAACTTTTTTCGACCAAGGTCCTCACGGATTACACGGCGCCTGAGCGCGCGATCATCCGGGGCATTGAAATCGTCACAACAAAGGCCGAAATCGGGTTAAGGGACATTGGCGTAATCATCCACGGGACGACACTCGCCACGAACGCACTGATTGAACGCCGGGGCGCAAAGACAGCGTTCATCACCACCGAGGGGTTCCGGGACACGATCGAAATGCGGACCGAAAACCGCTTCGAGCAGTACGACCTGAATATCAAATTGCCTCCCCCACTCGTTGAGCGTTGCGACCGCTACACGCTCGCCGAACGTCTGGACGCCCAGGGCGGTGTGTTGCTCGCTCCAGACCATCAAGCTATTCAAACCTTGATCGATAAGATCGAACAAGGCGGCTATGAAAGCGTCGCCATTGGATTTATTCACGCCTATGTGAATGGAAGCCATGAGCGGCAGATGCGTGACGCGCTCCTCGCGCGGCTTCCGAACGTATCCATTTCGATTTCATCCGAGGTCTCCGCGCAGATACGTGAATTCGAACGCTTCAACACCGTGTGCGCCAATGCGTATGTGCGCCCGATCATGAAATCGTATCTCGATCGCCTGATCGGTGAGGTACGCCAAGCCGGCGCCGATTGCCCGATCTTTGTGATCCATTCGGGCGGAGGGATCATATCGGTCGAAAGCGCCTCTGAGTTTCCGGTCAGACTCGTTGAGTCAGGGCCGGCTGGCGGCGCCATCTTCGCAGCGCATATAGCGGCCCGTTACGACTTGAACTCGGTACTCTCATTCGACATGGGCGGGACCACCGCGAAGATCTGTCTGATCGATGACCACACGCCCAAGACGGCAAATACGTTCGAGGTCGCACGCACCTATCGCTTCAAGAAAGGAAGCGGCATGCCGATCTCTATCCCCGTTGTCGAAATGGTGGAGATCGGGGCGGGCGGCGGTTCGATCGCCGCTGTGGATGTCATGCGTCAAATCAGGGTGGGCCCGCATAGCGCAGCCTCTGAACCCGGACCGGCATGCTATCAACGTGGCGGTACCCAGCCAACGGTCACCGACGCTGACTTGCTCTTGGGAAGAATTGATCCAGACGATTTTGCCGGTGGCTCCATTCCGCTATCGGTTGGCGCCGCCTCGGATGCGTTGATCACTCAAGTGGGCGCTGCGTTAGATCTGGGCGCAGAAGAAGCGGCGTACGGAATTGCCGAGGTCGTGGACGAAAACATGAGCAACGCCGCGCGAGTCCATGCCGTAGAGAGCGGCAAAGACATCAGCGACTATACGATGATCACGTTTGGCGGCGCGGGACCACTCCACGCGGCGCGCCTGTGTGAGAAGAGCGGCATCACTAAATTTCTCGTGCCGCCGGGCGCAGGTGTCGGCTCGGCTATCGGCTTTCTGCGCGCCCCGTTCGGATATGAAAGTGTCCGTAGCGCAAGCATGCGATTTGCCGATTTCGATGCAGCCGCATTGAACAGCGTGGTGACCCAACTCAGCGAAGAAGCGGTTCGCTTCGCACGTCAGGGCTCGGGGTCGATCGAACCTGTCGTGGAGGTGAAAGCGTTCATGCGTTATGTCGGGCAAGGTTGGGAAATCCCTATCGCCCTTCCCTATCGGACGTTCACAGGAGCTGATAGAACAGCATTCGCCGATCTGTTCACGACGGCCTATACGCAATTCTTTGGTCGCCCGATTGAGGGCCTTGACATCGAGATCGTCAGTTGGGCGGTTAAAGCAAGTTCGCCCCTGCCGCCCGTCGAGCGCTTGAAACTGGTTGGCGAACGCACGGATATAACCCCTCAAAAGACACGCCGGATCTTCGACGCGGCTTTGCACCAGTTCGTCGATGCAGCGATCGTGGAACGCAGCGCGATGCCGGTTGGCACTTGCGTGCGTGGCCCGGCAGTCATTGTCGAGCCGGAAACGGCCACTCTTGTGACATCTTCCTTTGACGCCACCGTGCAACCTGACGGTTGCCTGCTGGTGGTCACGAAAGCATTGAGCGCCAGCGCGGCGAACCGGGAGTAAAAAATGGCGTTAAGCAATGTCGAAACAATCCACATGCAAGTCATGTGGAATCGCTTGATTTCCGTCGTCGAAGAACAGGCAATGGCTCTGATACGGACCGCCTTCAGTACAAGCGTTCGTGAAGCCGGGGACTTGTCGGCGGGCATCTTCGATCAACGCGGTCGAATGCTCGCCCAGGCCGTCACCGGCACGCCGGGCCATGTCAATACAATGGCGGAGGCCGTCGCTCATTTCATGGAAGACATTGGCGTCGACCGGATGCATGAAGGCGACGTGTACCTGACCAACGATCCATGGAAAGGAACCGGCCACCTTCATGACTTTACTGTGGTGTCACCGTCATTCTTTAACGGCGAGTTGATCGGCTACTTTGCAAGCACAGCACATGTGGTCGACATTGGCGGCAGAGGCTTTGGTCCCGATTCCAGGGAAGTCTACGAAGAAGGTCTCTTCGTGCCGATCATGCGTTTGATCGATCGTGGCGAGGTGAACCGTGATCTTGTCAATATCCTGCGCAACAACGTGCGCGAAGCCGACAAGGTGGTGGGCGATCTGTATGCATTAGCCGCGTGCAATGAAACGGGTCATAAACGCCTCATTGAAATGCTCAAGGAGTTCAAGCTCGCCGACGTCGAAGGCATTGGCGAGTTCATCCTCGCGCGAAGCCGGGAAGCCACGCTCGAACGCATAGCCGCGTTACCCAAGGGCAGCGCAACCAACGAGATGACGCTCGACGGTTACGACGTCCCGGTTAAATTGCAAGTAAAGCTAACTATCTCCGATGACCACTTGCTGGCGGACTTCGATGGCTCGGCGCCATCAAGTCCGTTCGGGATCAACGTTCCGCTCATCTATGCCAAAGCCTACGCGTGCTACGGTCTTAAATGCATCATCGCTCCCGAGGTTCCGAACAACGCGGCATCGCTCGAACCCTTTCGCGTCCAGGCTCCGAAGGGCTGCATCCTGAATGCGCAGCGGCCAAGTCCGGTGTCGGTTCGCCATGTGCTGGGACATTTCGTCCCTGACCTTGTCCTCGGCGCGCTGCACAAATTCCTTCCCGGGCGCGTTCCGGCCGAAGGCGCCGGCGCGCTCTGGAATCTTCACGTTAGCGCCCGGCCCGTCAACAACGAAGACGGGCTGAAGGGCGCAGAGATCCTGATGTTTAACAGCGGCGGCACAGGCGCTCGCGCGGAGCTCGATGGTTTGTCGGCCACCGCATTTCCTAGCGGTGTGCACGCCATGTCCGTTGAAGCAACCGAGCAGGTGGGCCCGATTGTCGTGTGGCGCAAGGAATTGCGTTCGGGATCGGGCGGCGCCGGCATGCATCGCGGCGGCTTGGGTCAGATTGTCGAGATAGGACCGCGAAAGGGTTATCACTTTCGCTTCAACGCGATGTTCGACCGAATCGATCATCCGGCACGCGGGCAGTCGGGTGGAAAGCCCGGCGCGCCCGGTCAAGTGGCCTTGTCGGATGGCACCAAAATGCGCGGCAAAGGGACTCAGGCCGTGGGAGAGAACGAGCGCGTTGTGTTGTCGCTGCCGGGCGGCGGCGGCATAGGTGTGCCCAAACAACGATCCCCTGAAGCCATGATTCGCGATGTCCGCAACGAATATGTTTCAGAGGTTCAACTGCGTGATGACTACGGTACTTCGCTCGAAGAACTCACCGCATCAGCAGGAAAATAAGGAGCTTTGCCATGGCTGAAGTGACCACGAAACCGTTCAAGAGAATTTTGATAACGGGCGCCGCCGGTGCGCTCGGTACGGTCTTGCGAGAAGCGCTGAAACCGTATGCGTCAACGCTTCGCCTCAACGATCGTTCAGCGCTGGGTGAACTCGCTGAGAACGAAGAACACGTGATCTGCGATCTAGCGGATAAAAGTGCCGTGTTCGAGATGATGAAAGACGTCGACATGGTCGTCCATCTAGGTGGCGCTCCGCGAGAAAACACATTTCAGGTGATTCTCGATTCGAATATTGTCGGGAGCTACAACATCTATGAATCGGCGCGACAACTATGCGTAAGACGTGTCATCTATGCAAGCTCTGTCCATGCAATCGGCTTCTACGAGTGCACACAAACCATTGATGCAGACGTCCCGCAAAGACCGGACAGCCTTTACGGCGTAAGCAAAGCCTTCGTCGAGAACCTGTCGCGCTACTACTTCGACAAGTTCGGCATTGAATCTGTATGTCTTCGGATAGGTTCGTGCTTTCCCAAACCCGTTGACCGGCGAATGCTTGCGACGTGGCTCTCTTATGACGACTTCGCCCGTCTCGTCGTGCGCGCGCTAGTCTCCTCGAGCGTCGGTCACATGATTGTCTACGGGAACTCGGACAACAGCGCCAATTTCTGGGATAACACGCAGGCCGGCTACCTCGGATACCGTCCCAAAGATACGGCCGACATCTTCCAGGATGATGTGTTTTCAAAGACACCCATACCGGACCCGCGGCATCCCGCGATCCGCTTCCAAGGCGGCCAATTTGCGGCAGATGGTCACTTTGAAGATCCGAAGGTTGACTAGCATTCCTGAATAACTATGATAACGACTGGCAATGGCTATGGCACAGCAAGCAACTAAAGCGCACTATGACGTGGTGATCGTGGGTGGTGCGGTAGTCGGCAGCGCGACGGCGTACTTTCTCGCGACCAACCCGGATTTCAAGGGGTCGGTGCTGGTGGTAGAACGCGATTGGTCCTATGCGCAGTCGGCAACTGCCCTGTCGAGTGCGTCGATCAGACACCAGTTCTCCAATCCGCTCAACATCAGGATTTCGCAATTCGGAACCGAGTTTATCCGCAGCTTTCATGAGCGCGTCGCCGTTGACGGCGATTCACCCGAGCTGGGTTTCAAGGAAAACGGTTACCTGTATCTTGGCAACGCTGCCGGCGCTGCAGCACTCGAGCGAAACTTCATCACACAACGAGAAAATAACGCGGATGTTGCGCTGTTCGACGTCGAGCAACTTCAGGCGAAGTTTCCGTGGCTCAATCCAGACCAGCTCGTCAATGGGGTATATGGACAAAGCGGCGAGGGATGGTTCGATAGCTACGGGTTGCTGCAAGGAATGCGCCGCAAAGCCCGCTCCCTGGGTATCGAATACATCGAAAATGAAGTGGTGGCCGTCAACCGGGAAAATACAACCGTCACCTCGGTCGTCCTGAAGTCAGGTGAAACAATTGGATGCGGTCATCTGGTCAATGCGGCGGGTACGCGCGGCCCGGCCGTCGCCCGGCTTGCGGGGCTGGATATTCCGGTTGAACCGCGCAAGCGCTGTTTGTTTGTCTTTGATTGCCGCACGCCTCTGCCCGGCAAGGTGCCGCTTACGATCGACATCACGGGCATTTTCTTCCGCCCCGAGGGCCAGTACTACCTGACTGGATGCTACCCAGATCCTGACCCGCTCGCTGACGTAACGGACTTTGATGTGCTGCACAATGAATTCGATGAGCTTATCTGGCCAGCTCTCGCCGAACGCGTCCCTGCTTTTGAAGCCATCAAAGTGGTGAATGCATGGGCCGGGCACTACGACTTCTGCATGCTTGATCACAATGCCATTGTTGGTCCCCACTCGGAGGTTTCCAACTTCCTGTTCGCAAACGGATTCAGCGGACACGGACTTCAACAATCGCCGGCCATCGGGCGGGGGTTAAGCGAGCTGATTACCTACGGCAGCTATCGAGCGCTTGACCTGTCCCCCCTCGGCTATGAACGTGTCGTCGAAAACCGGCCATTCCTGGAAGAAGGCGTCATTTAGACGACCACACGAAGTCCACTATCAAAGGATTGCAAGTGTCCAAGCACAGCTATAAAACAGCGTTGGTGACGGGTGCATCGAGCGGGATCGGTCGTGCAATCGCGAAGCGCCTGGTAGCAGAGGGGCTCACCGTGTACGCGTTGGGTCGGGACGCAGCCGCGTTGGACGCGTTGTCAAAAGAGTGTGATCTGACACCCATCGTTTTGGATCTAAAGGATGTTGCGGAGTTGGGCGGCCTGTTCTCTTCCAACGAGATCGATGTGGTCGTGAACAATGCCGGCCTGCTGCCCGCCCTTGGACGGTTTTCCGAAACCTCGCCGGTGGACGTCGACAGCATGATCGACGTCAATCTCCGGGCGCCGCTGCACCTGGCGCAGATGGCCCTCGCGGGCATGATCAGCCGTAAGCGCGGTCACCTGTTCTTTATTGGATCCAGTGCCGGTCGCTTCCCCCATCCAAACACCGCCGTTTATGGAGCGACAAAAGCAGCCATCAGCATGTTTTGCGATTCCCTTCGCTGCGACCTTCTTGGTACTGGCGTGCGTGTGTCTGAGGTTGCGCCCGGTCGAGTGCAGACAAGCCTTTATCGAACCGCACTTGGTGAAGACGGTGCAAACAAGAAGCTCTACGATTCATACCGTTCGATCCAGCCGGAGCACATCGCTGAACTGATCGCAGCGACATTGAACCTCCCGAACTACGTGAACGTGTCGAGACTGGAAGTCTTTCCAACCGATCAAGCCCCCGGCGGCTCCCAGATCGTTGCGAACCAATGATTGAAACGTCGAAAACCTAAAGGCGAACACATGAAGAATCAACGTGCGGTAATTGTGGGCGGTGCGGCTGGACTCGGACTCTCGGTGGCAAGGCTCATGCTTAAAGACGGTGCTGCCGCAATTGCGCTCATCGATAAAAATCGCGCCTCTCTTGATGAAGCCGTAGCCCAACTTCGAAGTGAGGGCTACGAAGTATTTGGGGTTGCCGGCGACATTACGCTCAAGGAGCCTGCACATGAAGCCTTTCGACAGGCAGTTGCCGCGCTCGGCCGCGTCGACAGCGTGGTGAATAGCGCCGCTATCTACCCGCGGCGCCCCTTGCTCGAGATCTCGGATGACGACTGGGATCTTGAGAACGCAGTCAACATAAAGGGTACTTACCACATCATGGTCGCAGCGGTGGAGCACATGCGCGCACGTCCCAGGTTCGAGACGAACGTGTCGGGACGTATTGTGAACATTACTTCCGTCGACGCCTTCAAGGCGCATCCGCAAAACGCTCACTATGCCGCGACAAAAGCGGCGGTCGTCAGCCTGACGAAGTCCTTTGCGCAGGAAGTTGCGAAAGACGCGATTCTCATCAACTCGGTCGCGCCCGCCGGCTTCGCCACGGACAAGGCGAAAAAGCTGGGTTTCCTCGGTGAGCTTGCAGCCGCAAACCCCTTGGGTCGAGCGGCGGAACCGGAGGAGATCGCGCAATGGGTCATCATGATGGCGAGCAGCCGCAATAGCTATGCGACGGGTGAGAACGTCGTCGTGAGCGGCGGGTACATCTACGTCTGATTCAGCAACAAGGCTATAACCTGATAGTCGCGAGAGCCAGATATCTGCCAAAACCGTGTGATAACATCATGTGATGTCACACGGCCTAGGTCATACGCCGAACTGAGCGCAGTCGCTCGACATGCGGTGTGTCTGCATCCGACAATTGCAGAGCCCTTCCCGCCTCGATCCGGTGCGGAGTACGCGGAATGTCAACCATCGACGCTGAAACCCTCCTTAAGAACGCCTCAAGCTCCGGACGCCGTAAAAGCCTCACCGAACTCGTCATTCAGGCGCTGACGGACAAGATCGAGCGCGGTGAATATTCGCCAGGCGAGAAATTGCCGACCGAGCCCGAACTCTGCACGGAGTACGGCGTGAGTCGCACGGTCATACGTGAAGCTGTTGCGTCGTTGAAGCTGGGTCGACGTCTTATCGCCCGCCATGGTGTCGGCGTATTCGTAGCCGAAGCCAACGCGCATTCTTCGCTGAATTCGTTTATTGACACATCGACGTTGAACAACTCGATGTATGTTCTCGAGCTGCGCATTGGGGTGGAAACGGAGACCGCTGCCTTTGCGGCAATTCGGCGGACTGCCGAACATCTGGAAGCGCTGAAACAGGTCTACGCCCGGATGGACCACCTGAATCCCGATGACGAAGCAGAGTGCGCTCGCGCCGACTTCGAGTTCCATCTGGCGGTGGCAACGTGCTCTGAGAATCCCCACTTTACTTCGATCCTTCGTTCGCTTGGACAGGAAATCACAATTGACCTCAGGCTCAAGCATGCCAAGGCCGATGCGAAGGAGCGCAAGATCTATATCAAACGGATTCAGCGGGAGCACAGCGCCATCCTTGACGCAATCGAAAAGCAGGACGAGGTTGCTGCACGCCGCGCGATGCGCCGGCATCTGAACGAAAGCCTTGAGCGTTACCACAACCTTTCAAACGCATCCACGACCGATGGTAGTTAGTTCGTTGCGGATTCGTTGTAAGCACGCTTTGTGCAGCAGCTTCGGGATCAACATGCTCGACCGCTACCGGTTAATTGCTGCAAGTGTTTTACTTAGGCGGCGGTCGTGCTGAACAAGTCCGGCTTTAGTTCTTCAACGTCTCGACCTTGTCGCCGTGAGCGATTGCCTGCGGAACCCACTTCCCGTCAGTCACTTTGTAAAACGTGGCCGCAGGATCTTTCATGTCGCCATTCGCCATGAACGCAACATCTCCCGCGATTCCCTCAAACGTGACTGATTTGATAAACGGCGCGTACACCTTCGGATCGGTCGAATTGGCTTTTTGCATGGCGCGGACAAGTACCCAGGTTGCGTCGTATGCTGCGGGTGAATAAGCCACAACGCCCTGGTTATATTTCGCCTTCATGCGCTCATCGAACTGCTTGCCTGCTTTTAACTGCGACAACGGAACGCCGTAGTCCCACGACATGGCGCCGTCTGCGTCAGGACCCGCCACCTGGAGAAATGTTTCGTTCTCGAAGCTGCCCCCGCCCAGGAAGGTGGCCTTCATACCCAGTTGACGCATCTGTTTTACGACCATCCCTGCCTGCTGATCCAGGCCTGCCCAGAAAACGACGTCCGGGTTAATCGACTTCATGCGAGTAAGCTGACCTTTGAAGTCCACCGCCTTGTCCGTCGTGAACTCCCGGTCCGCAATCTTGCCACCCGATTTCTCAACGCCTTTGACGAACTCGTCAGCCATGCCCTGCCCGAACGCACTGCGATCGTCCATGACGGCGATACTTTTCCCCTTCAACGATTCCACCGCAGATCGTCCCGCGAGTTGTCCCATCTGCGAGTCGGAATTCGTCACGCGGAAGACAGTATTGAAGCCCTGAGACGTCAAGGTCGGATTGGTCGCCGTGGGCGAAACCATCGGGATGCCGGCATTGTAGTAAATCCGCGATGCCGGAATACTCGTGCCGGAATTAAAGTGCCCGACTATGCCGACCACGCCCGCGTCGACAAGCTTTTGAGCGACCTGCGTGCCTGTGCGGGGGTCGCCGGCGTCATCCTCTGAATCAAGCACGAAATGCACAGGTTGTCCGCCTATGACGATGCTTTTCGCATTGGCGTCTTCAATTGCCAACTCTACCCCGTGTTTCAAGTCGATCCCGTAATGGGCCGACCCGCCAGTCAGAGGTGCGGCAAATCCAATGGTCGCATCGGCTGCATACGCGACTGAACAAAACACGGAGGAAGTAAAAAAAACAGGTGCAAGGGCAACGGCAATAGCGGAACGCGAAGAGCGGCTCATCATTGACTTCCTCAATCGTTGGTGGGTTTTTGCTTCAAGGTTTTAATTAGTTATGCAAATTACAAATTCCTGACCCCCGTGGTGGCCATCAGTCGCGACGCTACCTAGCCCCACGCTCACGAACGATCATGCTTTTTACACACTCGGGGCAACCTGCAATGATGCTCAGAGTATGAGGTGTGTCGTCATATGTCAATGCTCAAAATAAATATTCGAAGCGGGGTTTTTGCCAAGCCGGAAATAGGGGCTTCGCAGAGCTGATATGGCTTGGAGACCTTTCGGGCACGCACGACGACCTCAAATCAGTTCCGGAGCGATCGTTCAAAAGTACCCATTGAGTGACTCGGGCTTGCCGTTTGTACTCATGCGGCGTGCGGTCACGAGCTAGTTCACGCGCAATATCGGATCTTCCTGCATACAGAAGGAAAGACGGCGCCCGCGTCTCTCCGGTTCAAGTGAAACCCGGCTTGGAACTATACTGGGGCACCTGGAGGTTTCAATGGCCGATCACGACCGACTACATCCGCTACGTCCGCTCCTGAAGAACTGGATCTGGGAGCACGGCCGGATTGGAACTCGCTATCTCGACTACATCGATGGCGAAATCAAGTTTGATGAAGGCAAGAAATCGCATTTCGCAGCCGAAAAATATGTCTATGTGCCCCTCGACAAGGACGCTCGAGACGATGCCTCCGTAGAAGGTCCTGCGATCCAGGACGCGGGCCTTGCCCGGTTCTTGCGGGCCGCGCAATTAGGCACGCCGGAGGACGCCGGATCTGTCGCAGAGGTTCAGCGTGCAGTGCAGGATTGCGTGGAGCTCGGCCTGTTCAGCGCCTATCAACAGGAAGCTCGCGAAGCACAGGCCCGCTATGCGCAAGAGGCCATGTTTGACGACGAGATCCGCGCGGCGGTTGTCGAGGACATACGACGTATCTACACCGGCATGCGGGAGCAACTGGCGCTGTACGATTTCAGTGTGCTTTACGGTTTGCCCACGCCGCTGCTGATCAGCGAGACGCCCTTCATCGACTGGCGCGTGCGAGTCAGCCCGGGCCTTCCGTTTGTATCGCTTCCGCTGGGACCTTATTGCCTGCTGGTCGGCGCGGTGTCGGGCAGGAAGAGCAAAGTCGGCCCCGTGGTCTGGAAGGCAGCTAGTGCAATGGGCCCATTGAAGGACCACAACCGCCAGATCGTGGAGCGCGCACGTCTGTGGCTGGTGGCGACTACCGATGACCAGCTCGTCCCGGTACAAAGCCGCCTTGCCGCGGCCATGGGCTGGAAGCCAGACGATGCGAAGCCCTGATCGAAGCCGGCGACGCAGTACAAGCCGTGCTCACGTTCAACAGCGCTTATGTGACCGTTCTCATGGCCTGCGTGCGCCGCTGCGGCTCCGTTCCCCCGAAACTGTTACTCTTCCCGCTTCCGACCGCAGCCTGGTCGCACGTGGATGGGCCAGGCGCCTGGCGCCAAGCAACACAGGATTTTGAATGTTCGGTTTTCTACGCAGTTATTTTTCCAACGACCTGGCCATTGATCTCGGCACGTCAAACACGCTGATCTACATGCGCGGCAAGGGTATCGTCCTCGACGAACCTTCGGTCGTGTCGATTCGTCAGGAAGGCGGCCCGAATGGCAAGAAAACCATTCTGGCCGTGGGCAAGGAAGCCAAGCAGATGCTCGGCAAGGTGCCCGGCAACATTGAAGCCATACGCCCCATGAAGGACGGTGTGATCGCCGACTTCAGCATTACCGAGCAGATGATCAAACACTTCATCCGGATGGCGCACGAGCACCGCATGCTGGCGCCATCGCCGCGGATCGTCGTCTGCGTGCCGTGCGGATCCACTCAGGTCGAACGGCGTGCGATCAAGGAAGCCGCGCATAGCGCCGGCGCGTCGCAGGTCTACCTGATCGAAGAACCCATGGCGGCCGCAACCGGCGCCGGCCTGCCCGTGTCCGAGGCCACCGGCTCAATGGTGGTCGACATCGGCGGCGGCACCACCGAGGTAGGGGTCATTGCGCTTGGCGGTATCGTGTACAAAGGTTCCGTGCGCGTCGGCGGCGACAAATTCGACGACGCGATCGTCAACTATATCCGTCGCAACTACGGCATGCTCATCGGTGAGCAGACCGCCGAAGCCATCAAGAAGGAGATAGGCTCCGCGTTCCCCGGCTCCGAAGTCAGGGAAATGGACGTGAGAGGCCGCAACATGTCCGAAGGAATACCGCGTAGCTTCACGGTATCCAGCAATGAGATCCTCGAAGCCCTCTCCGACCCGCTGAACCAGATCATTTCAGCGGTCAAGATCGCGCTTGAAAACACGCCGCCTGAACTTGGCGCCGACATCGCCGAACGCGGCATCATGCTCGCGGGCGGCGGTGCACTGCTGCGCGACCTCGACCGCCTGCTTGCCGAGGAAACCGGCCTGCCGGTGCTCGTCGCTGAAGCTCCGCTGACGTGCGTCGTGCGTGGCTCGGGCATGGCGCTCGAACGCATGGACAAATTCGGCAGCGTCTTCTCTTACGACTGAAGGCGTCGTCGCCATTGCTCTTGCAGTCACTGCCGGCATGTCAGCGCCGAGGTATTGAACCTCACTAAACGGAAATGGCGGCATACGTTTCGTATGCCATTCGCGTCTTCCCTTAAAACAGCTTTTGCCATTCATCCTGCTTCTGCATATCTGCTCGAGTGTTGACCTCGATCAGGACGCCACCCGGTGAGCGGCAAAAGAACCGCGAGCCACGCGAGTTGTTGAATACCTCTGTTTCCATGCGAACGCCGCCCTCCAGGAATTCCTTATAGAGGATATGGACGTCATCCAGGCTGTCGACTTCCAGGCCGAAGTGGAAATTTTTGGGCCACGCCGGCGCGTCCTCCGCGACGTGATCCAGAACGATGTCAAAGCCATTCCGTTTGAGCAGGCAGCTCTCTCCAGCGGCGACGATCTCGCAGCCAAGGTATTTCTCGAAAAATGCAGCCGTCTCGGCTACGTTGGTAGTGGGAAAGCTCAGGTGATTCAGCTTTGCTTCTTTATGAAGATTCATGGTCGATCTCGCAGACAGGTTGAAATGCGCTGTAAAGGGAGTGGTCGCCGATCGGCGCCTATAGCGGTTGTGCCGGTCGTGCTGTGCTCCACGGCGTCCATTTTGCGAGTAATTGCTCGATTTTTAAACTCGCATCGGACAGCGCACTTACCCTGGCGCGAGGCCTTGTAACGGCGGGGGTTTACGCGTCTGCCACACCACTGATCTGAACGATTGCTCGCATTTCCGCCGCTGCGGAAAACACACCTGCGAAGCCGGCTATTTCCGGGCTCGTGACTTTTCGGGCTGACGAACCACGATCCCCAGGTATCCGAACAAGGCACGGCTAACGCGGCTTTCCAGATCCTTTCGATCCGATTCCCCGCGCTCCCCTGCTGCATCCACTATCGCGCGAAGCACGACGACGAGGTCGTCGGTCGTGGTCTCCAGGTTTGGCTGCGGTGGAATATCTTCACGGGCCAGGATCTGTCGAATCACTTCGCGAAAAGCGGCCTTCGATGTCGCCAGTTCGCTGGCAATGGCGGGACGGTTTTCCTCGAAATCGAGCGCGCGTGCAAGCGCGGGTCGACGCAGTTGCTGACGGACCGAGACGGTAATCAGGTGCTCCAATGCCCTCTGACCCGTGGGCTCACTCAATGCGCCTTCAGCCTCTGCAAAAAACACGGCCCCTTCCCGCTTGCTCAGGGCAACGATGATCGCGTCCTTGTTAGGAAAGTATTGATACAGGGAACCCACGCCGACGCCCGCACGCTGCGCGACGAGATTGGTATTCATCCCGTCCATCCCCTTCGTTTCGAGCACCCGGGCCGCTGCCTCCAGGATCGTGGCGACGGTTTGTTCGGCACGGGACTGCTGTGGAATCTTGCGCGGCTTTAATGATTGACGTCTGATTTTCGTCACGATGTAACCTGGTAAAAAGCGAGTATTCACTCGAATTCTACCGCGCAGCGAATGATTTCCTTAAGGGACGCAGCCAGGTTAGTAGCAACATATTAAATGCAATGGAAAGGTATCCGAAATATAAATGCCACAAATCCTTCACTGATTACAATTAATGCGAGTTGTACGATAGCAAACCAGCGGCCACAGGAAATGATCATGCCTGATCTCATGTTTCCTCAGACAAGTGTCAGTGAGCGTACCCGTAGCACCGGCCTGGCAATCTTCCTGCTGATCATCGCGGTAGGCGTCGCCTACGTCGCAGTCCATCTGGTAATAGACCTCGAGCCCGTTAAACAAAGCTCGGCATTCCCCTACGTCCTGCTCGGCTTCGCGTTGCTGATCGCGCTTGGCTTCGAGTTCGTCAATGGCTTTCACGACACCGCGAATGCCGTAGCGACCGTTATCTACACTCACTCGCTAACGCCGAATCTCGCCGTGCTCTGGTCGGGTGCATGGAATTTTGCGGGCGTACTGGTCTCCAGCGGCGCGGTGGCGTTCGGCATTGTCCAGTTGCTCCCCGTCGAGCTGATTTTGCAGGTGGGTGGGCACGCGGGTTTCGCCATGGTATTTGCGCTGCTGATCGCGGCGATCGTCTGGAACCTGGCAACGTGGTACCTCGGACTTCCCTCCTCCAGCTCACACACGCTGATTGGTTCGATCATCGGCGTTGGTCTGATGAATCAACTGATGCGCGGCCCCTCAGGTACTACCGGGGTCGACTGGGCGCAGGCCGTCGGTGTCGGCAAATCACTCCTGTTTTCGCCTATCGTCGGCTTCCTGCTCGCCGGTCTGCTCTTGTTGATACTCAAGGCCGTGGTACGTGTCCCCGCGCTCTACGCTGAACCTGTCGGCAATAAACCGCCGCCATTCTGGATTCGCGGCCTGCTGATCCTCACCTGTACGGGCGTCTCCTTCGCCCATGGATCGAACGATGGGCAGAAGGGCATGGGCCTGATCATGTTGATCCTCATAGGCACGGTGCCGACAGCCTATGCGCTGAACAAAGCAGTCACGCCCGAGCAAACCCAGGCCTTCGTGAATGTCGCCCATCAGGCATCGGCCGTGTTCGACAAGTACGGCGCCGGCTTGCCCGCGTCTGCAAACGCTCGTGCAGACGTGGAAACCTACGTGCGAACCCGCCAAATGACAGACGCAACATTGCCGGCGGTAAAACAACTCACCGACACCGTCGCCCAGCAAATCACTTCAGCCGGATCGATGAGTACCGTACCGCCCAGCCTGGTCGACAATGTACGCAACAGCATGTATCTGGTGTCGGAAGCAATTCGTCTGATGGAGAAATCGAAGCTGCCCACCTTCACGGCTGATGAGCTGGCCATCATCGACGCCTACAACCTGCAGCTTAATCACGCGACCAAATTCATCCCGACCTGGGTCAAGGTCGCGGTCGCCATTGCACTGGGGCTCGGCACAATGGTCGGCTGGAAGCGGATTGTGGTGACGGTCGGGGAAAAAATCGGGAAGCAGCACCTGACCTATGGCCAAGGCGCATCGGCGGAGGTGGTCGCCATGCTGACCATCGGAGCCGCGGATCTGTACGGACTTCCGGTATCGACTACGCACATACTGACATCGGGGGTTGCGGGCACGATGGCCGCGAATGGCTCGGGCCTCCAGTGGAACACCTTGAGAAGCCTGGTGCTGGCCTGGGTGCTGACGCTGCCAGCGTCCATTGCGCTGGCAGCGGGACTCTATTGGCTCTTCCGGGTGATCGCCTGAGCGCTGCTGTGCAGTGGACTGAACGATCCACGGATCGGCATCGGAACGGCTCAGTCATCGCGCCTTGCTCGCGGTTGCAACCCATTGGTCGAATTGCGGCTTGTTGGTTCCAAGCCATTCATCGGCCAGCTTCGCAATCAGCGGCGAAGACCCGCCGTTCTTGCTGATTGCATACTCCCACTGCGACCATGTCGCGACGGGGAATTTGATCTGTTCGATCAGCGTCTTGATGGCCGGATTGGCGGCGATGAATTCCTTGTTCGCCACGGAATCGAAGTTCCATGACGACATCGCCATGCGGCACGGGTCCGCACCGCCGGCACAACCTTCAACGCCCTTCAATAACGCCGTGGCCTTGTTCGGCACGTTGGGCGGCATGGCATCCGCGGGCGTCGGCAGCCATACCACGTCCTTTCCCGGAACCAGCGCGTTGGTTGCCCACGACGGACTCCATGCGTAGAAAAACGCGGGCTTGCCGCTCTTCACGCGCGTCACCGCATCGACCATCAATGCCTCGTATTTGCCGCGCACCGCGTGGACGGTTTGCTTGAGGCCGAATTTATCCAGCTGGTAATCCACCACGTCACCGCAACTCCAGCCCGGGTCGCAACTGATCAGTTCCGCCTTGCCGTCGGTGCCGAAAAGACCCGCTATCTTGGGATCTTTCATTTGGTCGAGACTAATGATGTTGTACGCAAGCGCCGTCTTCCTGTCGATCACATAGCCGTTGATGCCGCCGCCTACAATCATGCCGTTGCCGACAATTTGCGCCTGTTTTTCAACCGCCCGAAAGCCTGGCTCGCGCTGGGGGAAATTCACATCGGTCGCGATATCCTCGTCGCCTTGCGCCGCGGCCTGGAAGAACAGCGTGGTGTTCATGGTGCTCATCTTCACGTCGTAGCCCAGCGCTTTCATCGCTTTCATCACGATCTGCGCCGCGACGTAGTTGCCACCGAGGCTGTCGCCCTGTGCGTAGCGAATCGTCTTGCCATCTCCTGGCAGCGCAGGTGTGGCAGAAATCGCGTTAGCCGATGTCAGGCCGACGGCTGCGACGGCAGCAAGTAAGCTCGCTGCCCGGACAAATGCTCTCATCAATGCTCCTCTTTCGTGATCGTTCGATTGCCTGGTTTTAAAACCAGACGCTTGCTTAGGTTCACTGACTATTATCACAGGGCCTTTTCGGCATCGTGGGCCGTGTCTGCCGGCGTGCCCCGCGGAATGCGTCCACCGCGGATGAACCTTGCCAGCACCGGCAGAAGCGCGCTCCTGGTTCCACCCTTCGACTGGGCCAGCGTCTGGGTGATCCGATCGAGCATCATCGCGAGCAGCACGATGGCGATACCGCCAATGGCCGCCTGACCGACATCAAGACGACCCAGCCCTTGCAGCACTACAAGCCCGAGACCTTCCGCACCGATCATCGCGATCACGACCGACATCACCATGGCGGTGAGCACGGTCTGGTTGAGACCGCCGAGGATAGTCGGGATGGCCAGCGGCAACTGAACCTCCCACAGGAGCTGGCGTTTGTCCGCACCGAAAGCGAGACCCGCCTCAACGATCTCATGGTCGACCATGCGAATCCCGAGGTGCGTGAAGCGAATCAGCGGCGGCATGGCCGTAATGACGACCGCGACTTCGCCCGGCACCGTGCCCACGCCGAAGAGCATCACCACGGGCACGAGATACACGAACGTCGGCGTGGTCTGCATGATGTCCAGCACCGGCCGGACGATCCGCCAGACCCGGTCGCTGCGCGCACACCAGATGCCGATCGGAATACCGATCACCGCGCAGAACACAATGGCGGTGGCGATCAGCGAGAGCGTGGTGATGGCTTGATCCCAGACGCCGAGCATCGCGATAACGATCAACCCTACTAACGTGAACCCGGCGACCCCAAGACTCGCCAAGCGCCACGCGAGCACGAACATCAACAACAACATGACCGGGAACGGAATTGCATGGAGCATGCTGTCGTTGAAGTTCAACAGCCGTTCGACGGGCCATTTGATGAGCAGGAAGAACGGCCGCAAGTTGAGCGCGATCCATTGCACGCCGTGCTGGATCCATTCGCCGACCGGCAGGCCTGCGAGATCATCGGCTTTAATTAACATGGCGTACTCCCGCGGCGCCAGGGGCGCCAATGCCTGCCAGAATCTGCCCGGCTTCCAGACGGCCTATCAGACGGCCGGTGTCATCTATGACGCCGATCGCTCCACCGGCGCGATAACTGCCGGCGACATCGACGAGCTTGGTATCGGCGGGCACGCAGGTGAAGCGCGTGTCCGGCCGGGGCATGGAGCCGCCGCGCGCCAGTTCGATCCCGGACGCCGTCACGGTGCCGAGGATGCGTTCATCGGCGTCGAGCATGAAGCCCGATCCCGGCTCGCCTGAAGCATCGCCCAGCACGATCCCGTCGGGGCCGCGCAGGATGGGCACGAGCGATGTCATCACCGACGCGGCATCGAAGAGCCGTCCACGGTCGACTTCACGCGTGAACGCGGCGACATACTCGCTGCCGGGTTCAAGCACGATGGACTGCGGCGTGCCTTCGCGCACGAGCCGTCCCTCCGACATGATGGCGATGCGCGAGCCAAGCTTGAGCGCCTCCTGGAAGTCGTGCGTGATGAACAGGATCGTCTTGCTCAACGTGCGCTGCAGACGCAGTAGTTCATCCTGCATCTCGGTGCGGATCAGCGGGTCCAGCGCGCTGAATGCTTCGTCCATGATGAGGATGTCGGCGTCGGTCGCGAGCGCACGCGCGAGACCCACGCGCTGACGCATGCCGCCGCTCAGTTCATGCGGCATGTGGTATGCCCAGCGCGCGAGGCCGACCACACTCAGCACTTCCTCGGCGCGCTTGCGTCGCTCCGGCGCCGACATGCCGCGCAGCTTCAATCCGAACTCAACGTTTTCAATGACACGCCGGTTGGGCAGCAACGCGAAATGCTGGAACACCATGGAGATGCGATTGCGCCGCACCTCGCGCAATCCGGTTTCATCGAGCGTGCAGATGTCCTCGCCGTCCAGCAGGATCTTTCCGGCGCTCGGTTCGTTGAGCCGATTGATACAGCGAGCAAGCGTGGACTTGCCCGAGCCGGACAGTCCCATGATCATGTACATCGAACCCGACGGCACGCTCAGGGAAACGTCGTCGAGTCCGACGACCTGGCCGAGCGTCTCCTGCACCTCCGACTTGTTTTTCCCGGCGTTCAGCATCGCCAGCGCCCTCTCCGGCTTGTCCGTGAACACCTTGTACAAGTGCTCGATCTTCAAGCGCTCGGTCATAGTCTCTTCTCCTCATGAAAGCCTGCGGAACGTGACAGATGCTGCAACGGTGAAAAGTCCGTCGGCACGAGAATCCGGTTTTCCGCCTGCTCGATGTTCTCTGACAGCCTGGGCAGGAAAGCCTGCCATCGTGAATCATTCGCCAGTTGCTCACGGCGGCGCGCCCGGTCCTGAAGGTCTGCATAAGCCCACCAGTGCGTCACCTGGCTCAAGGGGCCGATATCGCTGGTGAAATACCCCACGAGACCGCCGAGTATGGGCTGCTGGATCGCCAGCCCCTCCTCGCGTACAAGTTGCAGATAACGGCCCATGCAGCCGTTCCTGATCCGATAGATCCGCTCTTCGACAATCATCGGCTCATCTCCTGATCATCACTCGCCAGAAAACCGCGCATCAGCGTCGCGACAAGGTCCGGGGCTTCGATCAGGATCGAATGCCTCAAGGCTGGCAGGATCTCGAGTTGCGAGCCGGGAATGCGTTCGTGCATGAAGTGCGCCATGCGCGGATTGGAACCCTGATCCTCCTCGCCGGTAGCGATCAGCGTAGGCACACCGATCTGATCGATAAGACCACCGAAGTCCGTTTGCGCCAGCACGCGATAAGCGGCTGCATAGCAGTCGGGATCGTTCTCGGCATTGCGCTGACGCATGCGCTCGACGAGTTCAGGATGACGCGCCTGAAACCCTTCGGTCAACCAGCGCGACAACGACGCATCGTAGTGCGAGCCCCGGTCGCCGGCTTGCAGTGCAGCAAGCCTTGCCGCGACCCGCTCACGCTCCTCGGGCGTACGGCCCGCGACAGTCGCCAGCAACACGAGCTTGCGCAATCGCGTCCCATGCGTCAGCGCCAGCCGCTGCGCAATCAGGCCGCCGAGTGAGAAGCCGGCGAGGTCGAATTGTTCGAAGCCAACGTGATCAGCGAGAGCCAGCACGTCCCCGACGAAATCATCGATTTCATATCGACCCTTGATCAGCGACGAGCGTCCATGACCACGCAGATCCAGCGTCAGGATGCGGAAGGTATCGCTGAGTTTTGCCGCGACGCCTTCCCACGCTTCGAGACTCGACCCCACGCCGTGGATGCAAACCAGCGAGCGCGAACCCTCACCCTGAAGCCGATAATTCAGCTCAACACCACGGCCGCTGAATGTGCGTTCATTCGCCGGTTGAGTAATTGAGGTCCTGGCGGCGTCCATGACTCAGTACCCCGCGGCGGCAACAGTCTTCCGCTCGCCCCGTGACTCCCGTTCGAGAGCGGCATCGCGGGCGGCAAAGTGCGGCATCACTTCATCGATAAAGAGGCGCAACGTCTTGACCTGCAGCTCAAACGGCAGGTTGAACGAGAGCCCCAGGCAGTATTGATCGACGCCCTGATCCTCATAGATCTGGAGCTTGCGGATCACTTCGTCCGGCGTGCCGAACATGAGGTTATCGCGAATGTTGGCCGGATCGTAGTTGGCGCGATTCGCCACGGTCTCGTAAGGCACGGGCTCGGGAAAACCCGCCGTGACGGTGCCAATGTTCTGCATGAGGTTCTCGAAGGTGCGGCCATAGTCCACGCTGTGGCGCACCACGGTTTGCCAGTCATCAGGGCGATCGTAGACGCATGTGCGCCGCTGCATCATGAATCGGGGGCGCGGATGTTCCGGATGGTCGGCAACTGCCTTGCGAAATTTCTCGCCGAGCACGGCGACCTCAGCCGGCGGAGAGGACAACGGGGTCGACAGGATGTTCGCGCCAATTCCCACCGCCCAGTCGAAACTGCCGGGGTCCCGCGTGGCGACCCAGATAGGCGGATGAGGTTGCTGCAATGGCTTGGGCACGGAGGTGGCAAGCGGAAACTTCCAGTAGTGTCCGTCATGGGCGTAGTCCCCTGCCCACAGCTTCTGCACGGCCGGCACGAGCTCCTTCATATAGCCCACGCCCTCTTGTTGAGGAATGCCGCCAGCCATGCGATCGAACTCGTACTGATACGCTCCGCGCGCAATGCCGAATTCGAGGCGTCCACCGGTCAGGTGATCGCACATGGCGGCTTCGCCTGCGAGCCGGATCGGCGACCAATATGGCGCGACCAGCGTCGCCGTGCCGAGCCTGATGCGCTGGGTGTGCTGCGACAACCACGTCAGGATGGTGAACGGATTAGGCGAGACGGTGCATTCAATCGTGTGATGCTCGGCGGTCCAGAGCGTCTCGAACCCGCCTTCATCGGCTATGCGGGCGAGCGCAAGCATATTGGACATGGCGGTCGACATTGAATCCTTCGGCGAAAACCGCTCCATGCTGATCGAGATGGCAAATTTCATAATGGGTCTCTTGATTTGGTTTTATTAGCAACGCGCATGGCTTAGCGCAAACGGATCACGAACGGGTCCTGCATGGCGCCCGAGTAATCGATCACGACGTTCTTCAGACGCGAGAACTCGCGCATCACTTCGAAGCCGCCGCGTCGGCCGTAACCGCTTCGCTTGGTGCCGCCGTTCGCGGACATATAAGCTGCTGAACGATAGGTGTTGACCCACACCGTGCCCGCCTCGATGTCGCGTGCAAAGCGCAGCGCGCGGTCGATGTTCTGGGTCCAGATGCCCGCGGCCAAACCGTATTCGGTGGCGTTGGCGAGCGCGATCAGTTCCTCTTCCGTGTTGAACGGAACCACGCCCACCACCGGTCCGAAAATCTCCTCCTGCATGAAGCGCATCTCGTTGCGAGCTTGCGTCATGACAGTCGGCTCGAAGTACCAGCCGCGTGATAAAGCAGAGTCTTTTGGCTGGCCGCCGCCTGCCGCGATCTTTGCGCCTTCGTGCACACCGGACGCGACGTAACCCACGACCTTATCGAGCTGACTGGCAAGCGCGAGCGGCCCGATATCGGTGTCGTCGGCCATGGGGTGTCCGACCTTGACCCGACGAGTACGCTCAACCAGAGCCTCGACGAAACGCTCATACACCGGCGCCTCGACGAAGCAGCGCGAACCCGCCACACAGGTCTGCCCGGCCGCCGCGAAGATGCCCGATACAACACCGTTCACCGCCCGTTCCACATCGACATCCGAGAACACGACGTGCGGCGACTTACCTCCGAGTTCCATCTGGCAGGGGACAAGATTTTCCGCCGCGTTGCCGGCAATCTTGCGACCGGTCACCGTGCTGCCGGTGAACACAAACTTGGAGATGCCGGGGTGACGCGTGAGCGCGTCGCCGGTGGTGGCACCGTCGCCCGTGACCACGTTGAGCACGCCCGGTGGAAAGCCTGCTTGAATCGCCAGTTCAGCCAGCGCGAGTGTTGAGGCCGTCGCGTGTTCCGACGGTTTGACGACCACCGTATTGCCTATCGCGAGACACGGTGCGAGCGTGCCGGTAAGCATCATCAGGGGCGAATTCCACGGGATGATCATCCCCACCACGCCAATCGGCTCACGCAGGTTGAAGTTCAGCGTATCGAGCTTGTTGACGGGAATCGTGTCGCCCTGAAGCTTGTCGGCCATGCCGGCAAAGTAGAGATACGAATCAGGGATAGCCCGCATCTGCGCGCGCATTTCCTTGATGAGCTTGCCGTTGTCGCGGCATTCGATCAGCGCCAGTTCGTCAGCGTTCGCGAGGACAAGATCCGCAAGACGGCGCACCAGTTTGCCGCGATCGGTTTGCGTGATCCGGCGCCATGCCGGGTTCTTCAGCGCCGCTTGCGCTGAACGCACGGCGGCATCCACGTCCTCGGCATTCGCCTGCGCAAACTCGTACCAGGGCAGCGCCGTCGTGGGGTCATAGCTCGATACATACTGGCCGCTGCGTGGAGGCGTGAACTCTCCATGGATGAATAGATTTTGTCTCGACCCTTGCAAACTTTCGACTGTCGTTTTCATCATGTCCTTTCCGGAATCAAGGTTGCAAATGCTGCTGCATGTGTTGTGTGGGGCTGCGCCGCGCTCACCATCGCGACACGGCCGCCATCGTGTGAATCCATGTAGATGCCGAACCGTCCGCCTGCGCTCTCGGTCACGAAGCGCCGCAGCATGCCGCGTATTTCCATCGTTGGAATGTCGTCGTACGGAAGCTGATCGAGCGGGAAGAAGCGGAAGTTTTCAGGGATCTCGCAAGCCGCGCGCGGCAGCGCCAGCCGGGCGCGATAGATCAGGTAACCGGAGTCGCTGCCGGCTGCGTCGAAGACGGAATAGAGGAACGTATCGTCGGGCAGCAATTCCAGATCGTCTCCTCCCGCAATGGGAAGCCGGCCGTTGACGAGACGGTGCGGTGCGCTTGGCAGCGTCCAGCCGTTCTTGCCATCGCCGGCCAATAGCAGCGACCCTTCTGCCGCGATGAGATAGCCGACCATCATGTTGTGCGATGAAAGCCAGCCGGGCGGCAAGGGATTCTTCACTTGCGCATAGCGGCCGCGGCAAAAGCCCAGCGGTGCTGAAGGACTCGTTCCAAAGGCCTGCACGCGGCCGATGAGAATCGTGTGGTCTCCTGCATCCACCCGGTCGTGAACCGTGCAGTCGAACCACGTCAGGCATTCAGTCAGGACCGGGGCGCCGGTGTGCACGCCGTCGTGACTGACGGCGGCGAATTTATCGGCGGATTTGGAGGCGAACAGATTGGAGACGTCGGTCTGCGCTTCGTGCAGCAGATTGACGGCGAAGTGATCGGTATGCTGGAAGACAGGAAAACTCGAGGCGCCCTTTCCTACGCATACGAGCAGAAGCGGCGGATCGAGCGACACCGACGTGAACGAGTTTGCCGTCATCCCGCGCGGACGGCCTTCGGCGTCGCGCGTGGTGATGACCGTCACCCCTGTCACGAACGTGCCGAACGCCCGGCGTAAGGCCACGGGATCGACAGCGACAGGTTTATCTGAAACATCGGCTTGCATGAACTTCACCTCGAACGTCGTTACGTTGAGGTCTAAGTTAAGCCATGCAAAATATGATTTCTTCCGCCGGATCGGAGGACATCCGAGGCTGATTACCCTCTCATTCGAGGTATCGGCTTCGCGTGCTTCGCGGACGGTATGGTGCTATCGACCAGGCTGTGCAGTTGCAACGCAAGCTCGATGGCGAAACGCTGTTCAGGCGTTTCGACCTGAATGCCGAACAGGTCCGAGATCCGCGACAGGCGATACCGCAGCGTCGTCACGTGAAGCTCCATCGCATCGGCGCAATGCTGACTGCGGCAGCCCGAGCGAACGTAGGCGGCCAGCGTCTCGAGGTAGGCCGACTTGTGCTTCTTGTCGTATTCCACTACCCGGCCGATGGCGCCGTCGATAAAGCTGCGCACATCGGCCGAATCGGCGGCGCCTATCAGCATGGGCAACGGCCCGAAGTCGGGGACGGTCATGGCGCCCCGCCTGCCAAACGTGCGGGCAACGCGGATCATGCGCCAGCAGCGCTCCCATTCCTTCGCGATCGATTCCAGACCTTCACACGTATCGCCGACGACTACGATAGGTTCACTGCCGAACGACCGGAACAAGGTCTCGGAGACGCGCTGCGCCAGTCGCGCGACCCGGTCCAGTTCCATGCCCTCTTCCTGCGGCACGAGACACACCAGCGCCCCGCCGACTGTCACGATGTGCACCGCAACATGCAACTGCGCCGCGAGCTGCGCGACTGCGCGATGGGCATCGATGGAAAGATCGGCGGACCCGTCCGTACGATCCGGAAAATCAGTCACGAGCATGCGCATGGGCGACGCGAGCGACAGCCCGAGACGGCGGGCGCGGCGCAGCATATCCTGCTCGTCGCGCCAGCGCCGTTCGACGATCTCGAAGAACAATTCGGTCAGCGTTCGCGTCTCGAAACGAAAGCGAATGACGCTGCGCATCAACTGCACGCTCAGCGCAAACTTCGCACTTTCGATCAGGAGTTTCTGAAGATCATTCGGGTCGGACTTGTCGAAGGTCAGCAGCGCGCCGACCGCTTCGTCGTCGACCATGAGCGGTTCTATGCGCGCGTCGAGCGAGAGCTTGTCGCCAAGGTGGAGCGTGATCGTCTCGGCGCGCCGCGTGGTGGCAGCGTCCCGGACCTCGCCAAGAATCTGGCGGCCCGTCGCGCCTTCGAGCATGAGGCGCCACGCGTCGTCATGGACACCCGGCAGCGGCGACGCGGACGCAAGCAGGGTGCTTGCGAAGAAATCCAGAATGAGCACAGGGGCATTGAGAAGATCGCCGAGCATGGCCGTGAGCGATTCTATGGAACCGCCCGCAAGCACTTCCTGCAATAGCGAACCCTGTGCGCCCAGCACGCGACGCAATTGCTCGGCCGCAGCAATCTGCGCGCGATGACGATGCGCTCGCTCAATCGCAATCGCTCCCAGATGCACGATGATCCCCATGAACGCGAGATCATCCGCGGACACATCGACCACTTTGCGCGACGTCACGGACATGACCATGGGCCGTCCTTCTACATCGACGCTCGCCATCGGATAGATCAGCACGGTGCAATAGCCGCGCTCATGCGCTTCAAGCCGATACCCAGGGAATTCAACGGACTCACGCGCGTCGCGGATGTACACGGGCTCGAAACGCTGCAGGGCAACCAGCGCGGGACTGGTCGCCAGTTCCCAGCGATCTCCCAGCGGGCGCCGCAGCATCGCATTGGTCTCATGACGCGCGGTAACCAGCGCGTAACCGTGCGCCAAGTCCACGGTCATGATCGAGCCCAGGTCCCACGAGCCGTGTCTGCATGCCGCCTGGATCAGGTCCCGCAGCAGCGTATCGAGGTCGCCGTCCGAGTTGATTTGGCTCGCGACATCACGCAGCGACATGATCCGCGACAATTGATCTGGCATATCAAAGCATCCAAAAGTCTTATTTCAATATACGACATAACGTAGCAAAAAATAAAAGATTCATCCGCCGAAGACGCGGAGGACGCACCCGGTTCGCATCGTTAGCATTCGGGATAGGACGAACCTAACCACGCTAGCCAATGGAGTGCGTAAATGGAAACCGGGATTCGCAAGATCGCGACGTTTATTGAAGAGACCGTTATCGAGGGTGGCCGGGCAGCAGAGCGGCCCATCACGACGGTGGTCGTAGCAGCAATAGTCCGCAACCCGTGGGCGGGTCAGGGCTTCGTGGAAGACCTCCGGCCGGAGATCCTGCGACTGGCTCCCGTGCTGGGCGCCGAGATGACACGTCGGCTTGTGGCCATCATGCCGGCCGATCGAGTAGAGGCGTATGGCAAGGCGGCGACCGTTGGCGTCAACGGTGAGATCGAACACGGTTCGGCGCTGATCCATACGCTTCGCTTTGGCAATATGTTCCGCGAGGCGGTCAACGGTACGGCCTTTCTCAGCTTCACCAATACGCGCTCAGCCCCAGGCGCGCTCCTGTCTGTGCCCATGATCCACAAGTCAGAAACGGGCAAGCGGTCGCACTTCATCACGGCGACGTTCCAGGTCGCGGATGCTCCCGGGCCGGACGAGATCCTGATCGCGATCGGCGCGGCGGACGGCGGGCGCGCTCATCCGCGCATTGCCGATCGATTCCAGGACATGGCGGAGATGGAGGCCGAAAAGGCGAGCGCTTGATGAGCAGGACGCGCTGGCGGTCGTGATCCGGAGGCGCTCGCATGCGACGGCTTTGCATGGGCTGGTTAGCTTGAATTCGATTTCAATACTACATAGGGAGACGACGTTCATGAAAGCAATGATGCGAGCGGCAACAGTCGCGGCGGGCCTGGCACTGACAGCACTCACAGCACCGATAACGCCTGCAATGGCCGCATCCCCGCAGGCGCAGCCAGGCGCGGGCAAGACGATTCATTATGCGCAGACCGACAGTCTGGGCGCGAATTACGTTGCGGTGCAGATTGTGAAGAAGGCGCTCACGTCGCTCGGCTACGAGGTGAACCTGAGCACGATGGGGACCGTGCTGTTCTTTCAGGCGGTCGCGCAAGGCGACGTCGACATGGAGACCGACGTCAATTTTCCGCAGAGCGAACCTGATTTCCGAGTGGTCCAGAACCAGGCGGAAATGGTCGGCGGCGGCGAGATCATCGGCGGCGGTATCAACGGCTATCTGATCGACAAGAAGACCGCGCTGGCGCACCACATCACCAGTCTCGACCAGATGAAGGACCCGAAGATCGCTGCGCTGTTTGGTGACGATAACAAGGCGCAACTGATCAGCTGCGATCCGGGCTGGAGTTGCGGTGACGTCGTCAATTATCAGCTGGACAAATTCGGACTCCGGCAGACCGTGCATCCCGTAAGCGGCAAATACGAGGCGCTCATGGCGGACGTCGTGACTCGCGTCAAGGAAGGCAAGCCGGCGTTCTTCTATGCGTGGAGTCCGTCATGGACGGTCAACGTGCTGGTTCCGGGCAAGGACGTCGTATGGCTGCCAACGCCCACCGACGCATTGCCGCCGAACGTGCCGAACCACGGCTCGGCGCTCGTGAATGGTGTCGAAGGGTGTGCGGGCGGCGCCAATCCGTGCCGCATGGCGATGGCGTCCTGGAACTATGGCGCGGTCGCTAACAAGCAATTTATTGCGGCCAATCCGGTCGTGAAGAAGCTCGTCGAGCAGATCCGTTTTCCATCGGAGACATGGTCGGCATGGGAGCTTGCAATCAGCAAGGGTAATGGCGCAACCACGGTCGTCTCGACACTGGCCGACCAGTGGCTGGCCGCGAACAAAACGCAGTTCGACGGCTGGGTCGATACGGCTCGTAACGCACACTGACGCAGTGGTCTGCGAAGGTGCAAGGAAGTGGCCGAGCGATTGCACCTTCGCGATATGACCTTCATGTTCGACCACGTTGCAAAAACATTGGCTCGGCGTTTCACGAGGCTACGCGCTTGCCCCAACGAACCCGCGGCTACTTGGCGGCCACCGCCTCTTTCCCGCACGAGGGACAATAATGTGCGAACGCATTCTTGCGCGTCTCGCAAAAGGCGCATGCGTCAAACAAGCTGATGCCGCAGTGCATGCAGAAGTCGAGTTTCGGATTGCTCAGGTCGGCCTTGCGTTCGCATCCCGGGCAGATGCCCTTCGCAAAGCGGCTTTGAGCAACGTCGTAACTCAGCGCCTGGCGACGCTGGTCATCGGGTAACGTCTCCGCGGATTTCTGGTTTTGCAGGTAGCGCTGCAAGGCATTGATGGAATAACGTCCGACCAAGATGGTCACGATCACGCCGACGATGTACCGGACATAACCGCCATAGTCGGGAAGGTACGGAACCAGCTCCACGAAAAACGCAAACAACGCGAAAAATATGAAGCCCCACACAAAGGGCCAGTAACGGTTCTTGCGATGCTTTGCAAACAGCCATCCACCAATTACCAGCAAAGGCAAAGTGATCGCCAGCCGGATGAGGAAATTCTTCATGTCGATGCCGCGCTGAAGCGCATCGAGTTTTTTCTCAGCCTCGGTACGAAGCGACGCTTCTGCTGCGCGTTGCTTCTCCAGTCCTTGCCGGGTCTGCGCGTTGGTTTGCTCTATCTGGTCCAGCGCTCTTTGTGCGGTTCGGACGTTGTCATTGAGCGTCTCAAGCGAATGCGTGCGGCTGACAAGCTCCTTGTTTTGATCGGCTTGTTCCGTCGCCGTGCGGGTAGCCAGCCAGTTAGAGAACGTTTCGTGCGCGCTCGTATATTCGGCCGTCGCGGCCTGGAGTTTGAGGCGCGCGGATTCTTCCGCTCTCTCGCCATCGCGGAGATTGCTTTGCGCTTGTTTAATCGATGTTTCTATCGCGGCGCTGGCGCCCGGATCGATCAGCGAGTCCAGCGTAGGCGGCGCTTCGACACCAGGGAGATTCCCGACAACCAGCCCACCCAGGCCAATCAGGAAACCCGCAAACGCGAAGGCGATCAACCAGAGCGCCCGGTGAAACCATTTTTCTGACACTCGCATGGGTTGCATCGGTCAATCCCCGTATTGAATTGCTACATGGCGGTCCATCGGTTCATGGGCGGCCCGATCTTCGGACGCGCGATCAAACCTCACCAGAAAGCGATGAGGCGAGTCGATGAACCACGGCTTTGGTCTGCGGAATAATAGCGTAAGGGCTAGGGGAGGACGCGCTTAACAGGAGAGAGGGATATCGCTCAAAGGTGCTCCGCATCCTTCGGATGCGAAGCTCATAGAGAGAGGTCAGGCCGATTCGCTGACTAATTCGCTGACTAATTCGCTGACTGAGCAAGCAAGCGCGCGCTGCTCCACCGACTCAGTTCCGTTGCCGGCGCCACGCAACAACCCGGCGCTCGCCTGCAATGAACAACGGGCGCGCGAGCGCTTCAAATACATGCTCGGCGTCATGCCGCAGAAGCGCTTGAAATGCCGGGCGAAATGACTCTGGTCGAAGAACCCGACTTCAGCCGCCACCACCGATCCCGGCACGCCCGCCAGCAACAATGCTTGCGCACGCTCGATCCGTAGTCCGCATAAGTAGCGATACGGTGAAGAACCAAATTGTTGCCGGAACGCGGTCGCGAATCGCGACACGCTAAGCGCCGACAACTCGGCAAGTTGGGCAAGCGTGACGGGTTCATCGAAGTGCGCCTCGATGAACGCCCGTGCTTCAGTCAGCGGCATCGCTTGCTTCATGACGCCACCACAGGCTGAGCTTGCGAGGCAGAGGCAGACGCAGAAGCAGAAGCAGCCGCAAACGCCGCGAACCGGCTGATCGAAAACGGCTCAAGCGGAATGGGTGTACTGCCGGTATCGATCAACTCGGCCAGCGTCTCGCCTACGCCCGGGCCAATCTGGAATCCCGAGCCGCTAAAGCCGAACGCATAGAACAGACCGTCGGTCGTTGAGCTCCGCCCGATCACCGGCTCGCTGTCGGGCAGGTAGCCTTCCACTCCGCTCCAGACCCGGATAATGTGAAGCGGAGCCATCGAAGGTACCAGGCGGCGCAGTTGCGCGATCTGACGCACGGTGTTGATTGGCAGCACGGAGGCGCGTCGCGTCACGGCATCGGCGGGACCGGGCGGCCCGCCACCTATGATGATGTTGCCGCGCGGAATCTGGCGGAAGTAGATGCCCTCCTGCTTGATCGATGTGTACACGCCTATCGACGCCTTGAAGACATACGGCACGGGTTCGGTGACCGACATTTGCGGTCCGCTTGCACGCAGCGGCACCGGCTCGCCGAACTGCTCAGTGAGCCGGCTTGCCCACGCGCCCGCACAAATCACGAGCTGCGCTGCCCGATACACGACGCCTGCCGTGGTCTCCACGCGAAAACCATCGCCATCCTTTTCAACATGCGCGATCTCCGTGTGCTCCACCACTTGCGCGCCAAGACGCGCTGCCGCACGGCCGAAGGCGGGTGCTGCGAGGCGCGGGTTCGCATGACCATCGAGCGGCGAGATGGAAGCGGCCAGCACTTCGCGGCCAAGAAAAGGGAAGCGATCGAACATCGCCCGGCCGTGCAGCACTTCCAGTTCGAGACCGTAGGCGCGAGCATCGGCGGCGTAGCGATCGAAGGTATCCGCATCGTGTGCGTGATAACAGACCCGGGTATGACTCGACGGCAAGAATTCGACGTCGTCGCCCAGCAGTTCCTTCGAACGCTGCCACGTATTGAGCGCGCGATTCGCCATAGCAAGTTGCGGCAGCGCACGCCCTTGCCTGCGGATGCCGCCGAAGTTGACGCCGCTCGCTTGCTGACCCGTCAGGCCGCGCTCGAGCAGGATCACGGAACAAGCGGGGTTGCGGCGTCGCAGGAAAAACGCGGTGGTCGTGCCCATGATGCCGCCGCCGATCACGATCACATCGGCTCGGCGTTCAGCTTGATGAGCGACTTGTTGTGATGTGGTCATTCGCTCGCCTCCTCTTCCTCGACCAACGCCACAGGCAACGGCTTCACGGGCGCCTGTCCACGCAGCCGCCCTACAGAAGCCAGCGGCACCGATGCCGCCGCCGCGATCACTTCCGCTCCTGCGTGAGCGCAGAAGCGGCCCTGGCACCGGCCCATGCCCACACGCGAAAACGCCTTGGCGCGATTCGCTTCCTTCGCGCCGGTTTCGCGCACCACACGACGTAATTCACCCGCGGTGATGGCTTCGCAACGGCACACGATAGTCTCGTCCGGCAGCATGCCCGCGAACCGGGCCGGCCATGGAAAGGCCGCACGCAAACCGGCCGCGAAGCGGCTGAAGACCTTCAGTTGTTCTCGCAAGGCCGAGAGCCCTTCGACCTTCAAGCCGCCATCCTGCATGGCAGCGAGCGCGGCGAGACGGCCCGATCGTTCGGCGGCATCGGCGCCGCGAATACGCGCGCCATCGCCCGCCAGATAGACGCCCTTGACGCTGCTGCGGCCGTCTTCATCGGTAGCGGGAAGCCATTGCTGCGCGGCTTCATCGAAAGAAAATTCGCAGCCGGCCAGATCGGCGAGCTGCGTTTCAGGGCGCAAGTGATAACCCAGCGCGACCGCGTCGCAGGCCACCTTCATGGGCATGCCGCTTTGCAGCGCGACCTCGACGTGGCTCACGCCGTGCTCCGGTGAACCGCTTATTTCCAGCGGCCGCACGCCGCGATACACCCGCACCCGCGCTTTCCTCAGCACTCCCATCAAAGCGATGCCTTTCTTCAGCGCGGCGGGAATGGCGAGCAGCCTCGGCAACGCACCGAGCCGTTGTAAAAGCGTGGAGGTATCGAAGACAGCGGACACCGCCGCGCCCGCTTTCACATACTGCGCAGCGACAAGGTAAAGCAGCGGCCCGGTGCCCATCAGCACGACTCGCGAACCGATCGAGCACCCCTGCGACTTCAGCGCGACCTGCGCACCGCCCAGGCTATACGTGCCGGCGTACTGCCAGCCTTTGACCGGCATCAGCCGGTCCGTTGCGCCGCTGCAAATGATCAGCGAATCGAATTCGAGTGTACGGTAGGACGTTGCGCTGACAACATGCACGGCGTTCGCCGAGATGTTCCAGACGAGCGTTTCAGGCAGGTAGTCGATACGGCTCTTGAGCGCGTCGAAGCTCTGATGGAGGGCCGCCGCGCGCGCACTTTCGGTGCCATAGAGCGTGTCATAAGAGCGTGTGAACCCCTCCGGCTGGCGTCGATAAATCTGCCCGCCATCCCGCCGCCCTTCATCTATCACGGTAGGCCGCAGACCCGCTTCGACCAGCGCCTCGGCTGCCCGCACGCCTGCCGGCCCCGTGCCGATCACGATTACCCGCGCGGCCATACACCCTCCCCGGCTGTAGCCAGTTGCGTGACGATCGACATCCCCTCTACCGCCGGCGTTGTGCACGCACGCAACCGGTCGCCGTCGGCGGTCCAGACCCAGCAATCCTGGCATGCGCCCATCAGGCAGAAACCTGCGCGCCTGCCATCGCCGAACTCGGAGTCGCGCAAGGTCCTCGTGCCGGTCAGCAACGCGACCATCAGCGTGTCGCCAACGGCCGCCTGCCGCGCCACGCCATCGACCGTAATCACAAACGTCTTGCGCCCCGTTTCCGCCAGCCGCACGAACCGTCCGCTCATGCTTCGACCGCCTCGATTGTCTGGAGCCGGCTCAGCTCGGCCGTTGAATGGTGGCAAAGAATTTCCGCGCCCGAAGGCAGCTTCTTCATGGCAGGCGGCGTGGCGTTGCATTTACCGTCGATACGAACCGGACAACGCGCCCTGAAGCTGCACAGCTCGGCTATGTCAGCGCTTTCGCCCATCTGCGGCAACGCGGCGATGCCGATCAGGCGGCGTGCGTCGAGCCAGCCGGGTTTCAGCTCCGGCACGGAGTCGACCAGCAAGCCTGTGTACGGGTGATAGGGCGGCGCCGCGAGCACGTCGCGCTCGCCCGCCTCTACGCGATGCCCCGCGTACAGCACGATCACTTCGTCGCAGATCGAACGCACCGTCGAGATGTCGTGGCTGATGAACATGTACGACACACCCAGCTCACGCCGCAGTTCCGCGAGCAGGTCGAGAATCGCCGCACCGACCACGGTGTCGAGCGCGGACGTCACTTCGTCGCAGAGGATCAGCGCGGGGTCCGCTGCAAGCGCACGCGCCAGGTTGACACGCTGCTTCTGGCCGCCCGACAAACCGCCCGGCGTGCGCTGTGCAATCGATGCCGGCAGCTTGACCAGATCGAGCAGTTCCATCGTCCGCTTGCGTGCCGCCGACCCGCGCAGATGATGATAAAAAGCGAGCGGCCGGCTGAGGATATCGGCAATGGTATGGCTCGGGTTCAACGCGGTATCGGCGTTCTGGAACACGATCTGGATCTGCCGGTATTGATCAGGAGTCCGCTTCGATAGCTGAGCCGGGAGCGGTTTGCCGTCGAAGAAAACTTCGCCGCGCGCCCGGTCCACCAGACCCGCTACGACGCGAGCGAGCGTCGTCTTGCCTGAACCCGATTCTCCGATCACACCCAGCGTACTGCCGCGAGGAATGGAAAGGCTCACATCGTCGAGCACGCGCACGGCAGGCGCGCCGTAGCGGTCGATACGGCCATAACCCGCCGCCAGCCCGCGGATTTCAAGCAAGGGCGGCGCGAGTTTCTGCGCCGCGGTCTGCACCGACAACACCGGCTCCGGCCGCCGCGTGGCGGCGAGCAGTTGCTGCGTGTAGGCATCGGCGGGGGCGTCGAGCACTTGCGCCACCAGACCATTTTCTTTCACCCGGCCGCCGTTCAGCACGACGATCCGGTCCGCCATTTGAGCGACCACCGCCAGATCATGCGACACGTAGATAGCGGTCGTGCCCAGCTCGCGAATCACCTTCTTGAACGCCGCGAGCACTTCGATCTGCGTGGTCACATCGAGTGCGGTCGTCGGCTCGTCGAACACCACTACCGCAGGATCCGTAATCAGCGCCATGGCCGCCATCAGGCGCTGCAACTGCCCGCCCGAGACCTGGTGCGGATAGCGCTCGCCAATCGTGTCCGCTTCCGGCAACGCCAGCGCACGAAACAACTCGATCGCCTTGCGACGTGCCGCGTCCTTCGTCATGAGCCGATGCAGCAGCGCCGGTTCCGTCACCTGATCGATAATCGTGCGCGCCGGATTGAACCCGGAAGATGCGCTTTGCGCCACATAGGCCACGGTCCGGGCACGCAGCGCGCGGCGGCCTTGCTGGTCGAGTTCAAGCACTTCGGTCTCACCGATACGCACCGACCCGCCGCTAATGGAGCAGCCTTGCCGCGCATAGCCCAGCAGCGCCAGTGCGATCGTCGTCTTGCCGGAACCCGACTCGCCGATCAGCGCCAGCACTTCGCCTTTCTTCACCGAAAAGTCGACGCCCTTGACGATCTCCGTCACCGCATCGGGTGCGGCGCCTGCCACCACACGCAAGCCCTTCACTTGAATCATGTCGATTGTGGGGGCGGTCATTGCGCAGCTCCTTGCCCGCGGCCGCCGCGGCGGCGCAGGTTATCGATCAGCAGGTTCACGCCAATGGTCAGCGTCGCGATCGCGATGGCCGGCATCATGACCGCAGGCGCCCCTTCAGACAGCCCGCCGATGTTCTCGCGCACGAGCGAGCCCCAGTCGGCATTGGGCGGCTGCACCCCGAGGCCAAGGAAACTCAGGCCGCTGAGCAGCAATACGATGAACACGAAGCGCAGGCCGAAGTCGGCGAGCATCGGATGGATCATGTTGGGCAGCACTTCCACGCGCGCGATGTAGAACAGCCGTTCGCCGCGAGCCCGCGCGACCTGCACGTATTCGAGCGTCATCAGGTTGACCGCGAGCGAGCGCGAGATGCGGAACGCGCCGGGTATGTAGGCGAGCGCGGCGACACCCATCAGCATGGGGATCGACGAACCAAACGCGGCGATCACGACCAGCGCGAGCACCTTGCTCGGAATGGAGATCAACGCGTCGAACAGGCGGCTCAGGATTTCATCGACCCAGCGGCCCGACACCGCGGCGATCAAGCCGAAGCACGTGCCGATGAGACTCGCCATCAACGCCGCGGCCAACGCCAGCCCGACCGTATAGCGCGTGCCGTAGAGAATCCGGCTCAGCATGTCGCGGCCGAGATAGTCGGTGCCCAGCAGGAACGCGTGGCTTGAACCCGCGAATACATCGACGGACGACAGCGCCCCGCTTTTGTAAGGCGCAATCCACGGGCCGATGACCGCAATGACCATCCAGAATACGACCAGCACGAGGCCGATCAAACCAAGTACGGAGAAGCGCCGGTGCAGCCGTTTCAGCATGCCCGGTTTCGGCCCGGCAAGCTCAGGCTCCGGCACGGCCGGTTCATTGACGATTTCATCGAGGCCCATGTCTTCGAGACCCATTTCGTAGAGCTCAGTGCCGGGATGGTGAATGGAGGAGTTGGCGGGTCGGTTCATCGTTGACGCAGCCTCGGGTTGGATACGATTTGAGCAAGATCTGCTATCAGCACGAGCAGCAGGTAAGCCGCGCAGAACACCATGACGCAGCCCTGCACGAGCGGCATGTCGCGGTTCGTGACGGCGTCGACCATAAGGCTGGCGAGGCCCGGATAGTTGAAGATCGACTCGACAATCACCACGCCGCCGAACAGGTACGACAGGCTCAACGCCACCGCATTCGCGATCGGGCCAATGGTGTTCGGCAGCACGTGGCGCAGGACCACGCGCATGGGAGACGCGCCCTTCAGGATCGCCATCTCGACATACGATGCATTGAGCTGGTCGAGCACTGCGGCGCGGGTCATGCGCGCCATCTGCGCGACGAGCACGCAGCACAGCGTCATGACGGGCATGGCGTAGATCCGCAACAGGCCGCCGAACGACGACACCTCGGACAGATACGACAACGCGGGCAACCAGCGCAGCTTCACGGCGAACACCAGCACGGCGATGGTCGCGATCAGGAACTCGGGCACGGCGACCGTGGACAGCGTCAGCACGTTAAGCACGCGATCGAGGAGCGAGCCGCGAAACATCGCCGACGAGATACCGATAATCAGCGCGACCGGGACGGACACCAGCGCGGTGAGTCCGGCCAGCACGAGCGAGTTCGGCAAACGCGTGGCGATCAGCTGACTGACCGGCAAGCTATTCGACAACGACGTACCGAAGTTACCGGTGACGACCAGGTAGAGCCACTCGAAGTAGCGCTGCAAGGCCGGCTGGTCGAGCCCGAACTGGTGGCGCAATGCTGCCACCGCTTCGGGTGTGGCGGCCTGCCCGAGCGCCTGCTGCGCGGCGTCGCCGGGGAGCAGCCCCGTAATGCCGAACACCACTGCCGAGACAATCAGCAGCGTGAGCAGTGCGAGGCCCAGGCGAGCAGCAATAAGTCGTGACGCGTGTGCTTTCATAATCCGCCTCCGGGGTTGAAACGGCACGCCCCGCGCGGGCGGCGTGCTTTTACTGCCTGATTCAAGGGGCCACCAGGACCCGCTTCAGCTTTCCAGCCAGACGTGCTCCGCGAACATGAAGCCCATGAGGCCTGCCAGCGGAATCGAACCCAGGCCCTTGAGCTTGGTCGTGTATCCGTCGATCGAACTCTGGAACATCGGAATGCCGACACCGCCGTTCTCGTGCACCAGCACCTGCATGTCGCCGTAGATCTGCTTGCGCTTGGCGTCGTCCGGTTCGCCGCGCGCCGCGAGCAGCATCTGGTCGAACTTCGGGCTCTTCCAGTTCGCTTCGTTCCATGGTGCGTCCGACTTGAAGAACTGGGTGAACAGCACGTCGGCGCTTGGGCGAGCATTGATATTGCCGAAGCCGAGCGGATGTTTCATCCAGTGGTTCGACCAGTAGCCGTCAGCGGGCACACGCGTGACCTGCAGGTTCAGGCCCGCTGCGGGCGCGGCCTGCTGCAGCAACACGGCCATTTCGACTGAGCCGTCAGCCGCCGGTGATGCAAAGATCTGCACGGGCGTGCTGCCCACTTTCGCCTTCTGGAAGTAGAACTTGGCCTTCTCCGGATCGTAGGGACGTTGGGGAATACCGTGCATGTAGTACTTGTTGGTCGGATCGATCGGCTGGTCGTTGGCGATCGTGCCGAAACCCTGGAACACGGCGCGGCGAATCTGCTCGCGGTCCATGAGATAGAACATACCCCGACGAAAATCGTCGTTGCCGGAAATCCCGCCGTCGTCGCGAACAATCAGGTCCGTGTACTGGCCCGTCTTCGTCTCCAGCACGGTGAAACCCGGCGTGCCCTTGATGCGGCCCGTCGAACGCGGGCTGATCGCGTTGATCAGTTGCACGTCGCCGGAAAGCAGCGCATTCACGCGCGCGGATTCGTCGCCGATGCCAATCAGCTCGACTTCGTCCAGATGCGGCATGCCCGGCTTCCAGTAGTTCTCGTTCTTCACGCCAACCGTGCGCACGCCCGGCGAGAAGTCCTTGATCTTGAAGGGACCGGTGCCAACAGCGGTCTTGAAGTCGGTCGTGCCGTCCTTGATGATAAGAAAGTGCGAGGTCGCCAGGATCACCGGCAGGTCGGCATTCGCGCCTTCCAGCGTGATGGTGACTTCATTCGGGCCCGTGGCTTTCGCTTCCTTGATCTGGTCGGCGAGGGTCTTGGCCTTCGATGCCGTTGCCGGGTCCTTATGGCGCATCAGCGAATAGATCACGTCGGCGGGCGTCAGCGCCTTGCCGTCGTGGAATTGCACGCCGCTACGCAGCTTCACGACCCACACGGTCGCGTCTTTTGTTTCCAGCGATTCCGCCAGCGCCATCTTCGCGCCGAGATGCGAATCCAGTTCGGTCAGCCCGCTGTAGACCATGAATGCACGCACGTAGTCCGTGCCAAGCGCGCCCTTGGCCGGATCCAGCGTATCCGCGGCGGACGCGGACTGCGTCGCCACGCGGATCTTGCCGCCCTGCTTCGGCTTCGCCTGGGCGAACGCAGCGCCGCTCGCGGTGAGCAACCCTGCTCCGGTGAGCGATGCCATGCCGGCCGCCGTCAGCGCGCGCAGCACCTCGCGCCGTGACGCGCCCCGGCGCGTCAGGCGCTCGAGTTCGGTCACTTCAGTCCCGGCTGGGGCATCGGCGTGTTGCAGATTTTCTTGTTTCATTGAGACTTCTCCGCGAGGGTGGCTGGGTTGGTTTTGGTTTATTCAAGCTTGCATAACAGGGGGCGAAGGGGGCGAGGCTGTAAGGCTAAGAAATCAATAAAACACGTCCTTGATGCGGTAGTACGTGCCGACCAGTGGCAGGAACCAGGGCTTGCCCGTGTGGCCGGGAATCGCGGGCCACTCGAATTCACGCCACGGATTCGCGCTCTCGCGGCCGTCGATCACATCGGCCATCACCTGTCCCATGTGCGTGGACATCTGGGTGCCGTGGCCGCTATAACCCATCGAAAAATAGATGCCTTCATGCTGGCCCGCACGCGGCAGCCGGTCCGCGGTGATATCGACGAGACCACCCCAGCAATAATCGATACGCGCCTGCGCCAGCGCCGGGAACATCGCAGCGAGCCCGTCCTGCAGGATGCGTCCGCTCTTCGCGTCCGAGGGCTGCTCGGAGGCCGTGAAGCGTGCGCGGCCGCCGTAGAGCAAACGCGAATCGGGCGTGATGCGGAAATAGTTGTGCATCAGGCGCGACGTCGTGTATGCGCGGAGATTCGGAAAGACCTGGTTGATCAGCTCGACCGGCAACGGCTCGGTCACCACGATGAAAGAACCCACGGGCGCCAAGCGTCGCCGGTACCAGCCGAACGGCCCTTGCCGCGACGGTCCGGTCGCGATCAACACCTGCCTGGCGCGAACTTCGCCCCGCGCCGATACGATCCGATACCCGCCGCCAGCAGCCTTTTCTATCGACGTCACGGGTGCGTTCTCGTAGAGCTTCGCGCCGTGACGTGCAGCGGCGTCCGCGAGACCGACGGTGAACTTGCCCATGTGCATCTGGCCGCCATGCCGCTGCAGCAGGCCGCCAAAAAAACTGTCCGACTGCACTTCAGTCGAGATCCGGTCGCGGCTGATGATCTCGATGTCGGCATCGACTTCACGCCGGATCACTTCCGCCGTCTTCTCGAGATGCGCGAGATGATGCGGCTTGGACGCGAGCTTCAGCTTCCCCGACGCAAGGTAATCACAATCAATCTGCTCCTCGCGGATCAGGCGTTCGACGGTATCGACCGCGGCCGCATACGCCCGGTAACACCCACGCGCCTTCTCCACGCCAAGCTGCTCGACCAGCGCGGCGAAGTCCTGCGCAACACCGGTATTGACCTGACCGCCATTGCGTCCCGACGCGCCGCCGCCGATCCGGCCGGCGTCCAGCACCACCACAGATGCTCCGCGTTTGCCGAGCGCCAGCGCCGCCGACAATCCCGTGAAGCCCGCTCCGACCACGGCCACGTCGACATGACCATCGACCGGACCAGAGCTCGTTGAAAGCAGCGGCGGTGCGGTGTCGAGCCAGTAGGAGTCGAGCTTCATAGGGCGGCTTATAGAGTGGCTTACAGGCCGAGCAGCGTGGCGAGATGCGGAATGTCGTCGACTTCGGTGTACTCGTAGTACGGCGTCGACGGTTCATGGCCGCGCTTGACGAACGCCTTGTGCTTCACGCCCATGTCGTGTGCGGTCATCAGGTCATAGCGCAGGCTCGACGACACGTGCAGCACGTCTTCCGGGTTGCAGTTCAACTGGTCGAACATGTACTCGAAGCCTTGCATGCGCGGCTTGTACGACTGCGCCTGCTCGGCGGTGAACACAGCATGGAACGGCGCGCCGAGCTTGTCGACGTTGCTCTGGATCTGGTTGTTCGACGCATTCGACAGGATCACCAGCTTGTACTTCTTCGCCAGGCGCGAGAGGCCTTCCGGCACGTCCGGATGCGGACCCCAGGTGGGCACGGCGGTGTAGAACGTTTCTGCCTTGGCTTCATCGAATTCGACGTTCATGCGTTTGCAGGCCCGCTTGAACGCGTTCACGATCACATCGCGATACGGCTTCCATGCGCCGAGCACTTCATCGCGGCGATACCCTGAGAAGAAGGCGATCAGCTTGTCCATGTCGGGGCCGCTCAGCACGTCGCCGTACATTTCGCGCGTCATGTCGGCGAGGCGGAATTTGGTCAGAGTGCCGTAGCAATCGAAGGTGATGTACTTCGGTTCGAATTCGATCATGGTGATAGTCCTATCGTTGGTATGAACCCGCGAGGGGTTCAGTGGCGAAAACAGGAAAGCGCATTCCTGTATGAGATTTAATCAGCGCAAAAACAAAGATGTCCCTGATTCGCGCAATCCAAAAACATAAAACATGCGTTTTGCGGGGTGTCCGTAGCACAGTCTGCGGTTGGGCTTCAGGCCCCCTCGCGGCCTCAGGGTTTGCCCTTCCTTTCGTATGCCCGGGCGGGCTCGGGCCCACGGATCTACTCGCGCAGATCGATCAGCACGCTCTTGAAGCGAAGGTTCGCTTCGTAAGCCTGGCGGCCGAGATCCTTGCCGATACCCGAGCGTTTGTAACCGCCCGTCGGGATCATGAAGTCGGACGTCCTGCCGTAGCGGTTCACCCATACCGTGCCGGCTTCCAGGCCACGGACCAGCCGCAGCGCACGGCCAAGGTCCCCTGTGTGCACGCCGGCCGCGAGACCATAGTCGGGGTGCTGCGCGAGCGCGAGCGCTTCTTCTTCAGTGTCGAAGGTTTGCAGGGTCAGCACGGGCCCGAATACTTCCTCGCGAACCGCTTCCGATTGCTGGGTCACGCCGCTCAGCAGCGTTGGCGCATAAAACGAGCCGGCACCGCCGCCATCGGCCCGTGCGCCGCCGCAGCGCAGGGTCGCGCCACCGGCGAGCGTGCGTCCGACGATCGCTTCGATACGCGCCGCCTGCGGTTCCGAGATGATCGGCGAGAGCGTCGTGCCGGGCGTCCAGGTCGCACCCGCTTTCAGTTCGCTGAAGACCGCCTGGATGCGTTCGGCCAGCGGCTCCGCGAGCGACCGCTCGACCAGCAGCCGCGAACCTGCGACGCACACCTGGCCTGCGTTACCCGAAATGGCCCCGGCGATACGGCGCGCGACAGCGTCGAGACGCGGGGCATCGGCGAAAACGATTTGCGGGCTTTTGCCGCCCAGTTCCAGCGTGACCGGCTTGGTGCCCGTTTCGGCGCACGCGGCCATGATGGCCGCACCGGTGCGCGTGGAACCGGTGAACGTGACCTTGGAGATTTTCGGATGCCGCACGAGCGCGTCGCCTGTCGTGCGGCCATCGCCTTGCACGACGTTGAAAATGCCCGCCGGAATGCCGGCGCGGATGGCGAGTTCGGCTAGGCGCAGCACCGAGAACGGCGTCATTTCGGAGGGCTTCAGGACGACGGCATTGCCGGCCGCGAGCGCCGGCGCGATCTTCCACGATGCCATCACCAACGGAAAATTCCACGGGGCGATAGCGCCGATCACGCCATACGGTTCGGCGATCGTCATGCCCAGGTGATCGTGATCGGTGGCGGCCACGTCGCCGCCGATCTTGTCGGCGAACTCCGCGTAGAAGCGGATGCCTTCGGCGGTGAACGGCACGTCCCAGGCGGTGGCATCGCGGATCGGGCGGGTTGAACCGAGCGCTTCCAGGGGGCCGAGGGTGTCGACATCGGCCGCGATCAGATCGGCGAAACGGCGCAGGATCCGGGCGCGTTCGCGCGGCGGCATGGTGCGCCAGCCGCTTGCGCGGAATGCCTGCCATGCGTTCTCGACCGCGCGGTCGATCATCTCCGCGTCCGCGAGCGGCACCGATGCATACACCGCGCCGTCCGACGGGCGCGCGACCTCGATGCGGCGTGCGCCTTCATCCACATATTCGCCGCCGATGAAATGGCCGCTGCGCACGGTGACGGCGGCGGGATCGAAGCTATCCATATAGAGGTCCTTTGAGTAGCGGTGCCGGGAGCGGTGGCAGAAGCGGTGGCAAAAGCGGCCGCGGATGCTGCGCGACCTTATGAAATCGTAGGGCCAGGTGCGCAGCATTTATCGCCGACAAAAACAGCGGCTCGGCAGATCGCACGCGTTATGAGGGCGCCGACATGCCGTTTTGCATTGAAGTTGGTGCGAAGTGGGTGCGACCCGGGTTTGGGGTCGTTTCATGAAAAGATCGTCCTAGTCACGTTCGTTGTGGGATGCGAGAGTGGCGGCGTGAAACCTGAGCTTGAGTTGAGGTTGAGTTGAGCTTGATAGAAGAAGGCCTGAAGGAAGGTTGCTGAGCGGCTGCAGTCAAAGCCATCGAGGGAGGTCGGCGTGTCCGAGCAAGTCAACGAACGAGTTACCGAACAAATTACCTATCGGGCCTTTACCGGCGACGATATTGCTGCGGCGCATGCGTTGACCGTTGAGCTGAAGTGGCCGCATCGGGCGGACGACTGGCGTTTCGTGGTGCAGGCGGGCGCGGGGTTTGTCGCCGAGGTGGCGGAGGGTGTGATTGGCACGGCGTTGTGCTGGACTTATGGTGCTGAGCGTGCGTCGTTGGGGATGGTGATTGTGTCGCCGGCATGGCAGGGCCGGGGGATTGGCAAGCGGCTGATGGAACTGGTGCTTGAGCGGCTGGGTGGGCGCGTTACGTTTTTGCACGCGACGCCGGCTGGCCAGCCGTTGTATGAGAAGTTGGGATTCCGGGCTGTTGGCACGTTGGACCAGCATCAGGGAGCGGCGTTTCAGCCGCCATTGGTGTCGTTGCCGCCGGGTGAGCGGTTGCGGCCGCTGGGGTCTAACGACACGCCTCAGTTGATCGAGCTGGCTTCGCGGGCGTGCGGGCTGGATCGGGGTGAGGTATTGCCGGCGTTGCTTGAGAGTGCGGATGGCATTGCGCTGGATCACGATGGCGAGTTGCTTGGATTTGCTTTGTTCAGGCGTTTTGGGCGTGGCTTTGCGATTGGGCCGGTGGTGGCGCCGGATGCGCCTGATTCGAGCCGTGCGAAGGCGTTGATCAGCCATTGGCTGGCGTTGAACGAGGGGGTGTTTGTTCGTATCGATACCCCGGGGGATAGCGGGTTGACGGAGTGGTTGGACGGGTTGGGTTTGCCGAGGGTGGATACGGTGGTCAAGATGGTGTTGAATGGGCCGAAGGGTTCGGAGGCCCCTTTTCCTCCCGCCGATGCGGACGTTAAGCAGTTTGGGATTATTAATCAGGCCATGATGTAAGGAGCCCCCGGGGGGGCGTTGGCACTTGGGGTTTTGGGCATGTGGGGGTTTAGGGTTAGCGGATGGGGTTGATGCCGGGTTGCCAGGTTCCTGCGTTAGCGGTTGGGGTCAGTGCCGGGTTGCCAGGTTCGTGCGTTTGCGGTCTGAGTCATTGCCGGGTTGCTGCTTTCAGGGGTAGTGGTCTGCGTGAGTGAGCTATTTTCTTTATCACTATTAGCCACTGCGCGTGGCGGCGCGTCATTTCTTTGTCCAAAGCGACAAAGAAACGAAGCAAAGAAAGCGCTTTCAAAACGCGGGCCCATAAGTTGACCTAGCGTGCAGTTTCTACGTTTTTGGCACCCCAAAAGTACGGTGCTCGCCAGAACCACGGATGTTTGAACCCCTCCTTCTCGCGAATCCTGACACGAACACGCTTCGCCCCGTACGCTCTCGGGCAAGCACACTTGCCAAGAAACTCGCATCGCCTCACGCGCTTTTCGCGGCTCCATTTTTTGTTGGTTGGTTGATTGGTCAGCGCTGCTATCTTCGTGGAAAAACAGCTCACTCCCTAAGTTCTTGACGGGTGGGTTGCGCGCTGTGCGTGATGTCTTCGTGGACTACATCACGGCCGGACGCATATTGATTGCTTTAATTTTTGGTAGGCATTGCGTGGTCGGCGCGCGATTTTCGGCGGTTGCGGCCTTACACATTTTGGCAAGCTTGTTTCGTGGTGGGTTGCCCATGTAGTTCGGCATGCGTACAAATTCGGTGGATGGTTTTTCGCGGATAGCGCGGGGTGTCCCTTGGGCAGGTTCAGTCACTGGTGGCGAAGCGTGTGGGTATCGGTGTTCGGAGAAAGAGGGGTTCACACATCCGTCGCTCTGGCGAGCACCGTGCTTTTGGGGTGCCAAAAACGCACAAAGTGCACGCTAGGTCAACTTACGAGCCCGCGTTTTGAAAGCGCTTTCTTTGCTTCGTTTCTTTGTCGCTTTGGACAAAGAAATGACGCGCCGCCACGCGCAGTGGCTAATAGTGCTAAAGAAAATAGCCAACTCAAGCAGACCACTAACCCCGAAAGCAGCAACCCGGCAATGACTAAGACCGCTAACGCACGAACCTGGCAACCCGGCATCAACCCCGGCCGCTAACCCCAGAACCCAGCACCCCGACCACCCCCCGTCCACCGGCGCGAGCGAAATGACATTTCTCTACAAGGGCAGTCCCGAACGCGGAGCCCAATGGGCACGGCTCTTTGCCCAAAAATCCCCTGACATCGACTTCCACGTGTGGCCGGAAACCGGAGACCCCGCGAAGGTCCGCTACCTCGCCGCCTGGCAACCACCCGAAGACCCCGCACGCACTCTGCCGAACCTCGAAGTCGTCTTCTCGGTCGGCGCCGGCGTCGATCAATTCGACCTCTCCGGCGTGCCGGAACACATCCCGGTAGTCCGCATGATCGAACCCGGCATCGTCGAGGGAATGGTCGAATACGTCACTCACGCAGTGCTCACCATCCACCGCGATCTCTTCGATTACCACCTGCAACAGCAACAAAAATCATGGAACCCCTTGCCAGTACGCGCAGCGTCATCCCGACGCATCGGCGTACTCGGCCTCGGCGTACTAGGCAATGCCGTACTGGAACAACTGAAACTATTCGGCTTCCGCTGCGCCGGCTGGAGCCGCTCAGGCCGGGATATCGAAGGCGTCGAATGCTACGCCGGCGCGAACACGCTCGACACGTTCCTCGCCCGCACCGACATCCTGATCTGCCTGCTCCCCCTCACCGACGCCACCCGCGGCATGCTGAACACCACGCTATTCAACAAGCTGCCAACGGGCGCATCGCTGATTCAAACCGGCCGCGGACCGCATCTCAATCAGGACGACCTGCTCGCCGCACTCGCAAGCGGCCAGCTGCAAAACGCCATTCTCGACGTCACCGACCCCGAACCCCTCCCGCCAACCCATCCGCTCTGGACACACCCGCGCGTGCGCATCACACCGCACATCGCCAGCGAAACACGGCCGGACAGCGCCGTCGAAGTCGTGCTCGAGAACCTGCGGCGCCATCGCGAAGGCATGCCGATGATCGGACAAATCGATCGCAGCCGCGGTTACTGAACCTGGCCCTTCAACCCGGCAAATCAGGGCAAACCAGTGTTTTTATGCGTCCGCGGCACAAAATGCTGCGGGCGCGCTGCAAAACGCGGCATCCGCGCTATTTCACGAATTGTTTAGGGCGTCGGACTCCTGCCATCCTTCTCTAGTATGGAACGGTCATCAGCCCCTTTCCGCGACGAGAAAATTCCCCATGTCGATCCAATCGCTCATCGAAGCCGACCGTAAGCATCTGATTCATCCGGTCATCAACTACCGCGCTCACGAAGCCCGCGGCGTCACCGTCCTCGAATCCGCCAGCGGCGCCTTCCTGCGCGACGCCGAAGGCAACGAACTCCTCGATGCCTTCTCCGGCCTCTGGTGCGTGAACGTCGGCTACGGCCAACCCAGCATCGTGAAAGTAGCGGCCGAACAAATGACCCGCCTGCCCTACGCCACCAGCTATTTCCACTTCGGCAACGCACCCGCGATCGAACTGGCCGAGAAACTGGTCGAGCTGTCGCCCGCCTCGCTGCAGCACGTGTATTTCACGCTGGGCGGATCGGATGCGGTCGACTCCGCAGTGCGCTTCATCACGCACTACTTCAACGCGACCGGCCGGCCATCGAAGAAACACATCATCGCGCTCGAACGGGGTTACCACGGCTCATCGGCGGTCGGCGCAGGACTCACCGCCCTGCCGGCGTTCCATCGCAACTTCGACTTGCCGCTGCCCAACCAGCATCACATCCCGTCGCCGTACGCGTATCGCAACAATTTCGCCGACGACGCAGCGCTTATCGCCGCGTCCGTCGCCGCACTGGAAACGAAGGTCGCCGCACTCGGCGCGGACAACGTCGCCGCGTTCTTCTGCGAACCGATCCAGGGCTCGGGCGGCGTGATCGTGCCGCCGTTCGGCTGGCTCAAGGCCATGCGCGAAACCTGCCGCAAGCTGGACATCCTGTTCGTCGCCGATGAAGTCATCACCGGTTTCGGCCGTACCGGCCCGCTGTTCGCCTGCCAGGCTGAAGACGTCGAACCGGACCTAATGACGGTCGCCAAGGGCCTGACGGCCGGTTACGCACCCATGGGCGCGGTGCTGATGTCGGACGCTGTGTACCAAGGCATCGCAAACGGCGACGCTGCCGCGATCGTCGGACATGGTCATACGTATTCGGCGCATCCGGTCAGCGCGGCGATTGGCCTCGAAGTGCTGCGCCTTTATCACGAAGGCGGCCTGCTCGAGAACGGCGTTCGTCACGCCGAGCGTTTCGCACGCGGCCTCGACGCGCTGCTGGCGCATCCGCTGGTCGGCGATTCACGCCATCGCGGATTGCTGGGCGCGCTTGAACTTGTCTCCGATAAGGAAACCAGACAAGGCTTCGACGCAGCGCTCAACCTGTCCGAGCGGATCACCGCCGCCGCTTACCGGAACCGCCTTGTGTTCCGCGCGTTCGGCGACAACATCCTGGGTTTCGCGCCGGCTCTGAGCTATACGGACGCCGAATTCGACCTGATGTTCGAGCGCCTTGAGAAGACACTCGACGACGTGCTCGCCGAACCCGAAGTCCGCGCCGCACTGAAGCTCAAGACCGCGCCAGCCGGAGCCGCAAGCGCAGCCCAAGGCGAGGTGAAAACCCACGTAGCTGCGTGATAAGATCGAATGACAGTGGTGAGACGCCACTGTCGAAACGATCCCACGCAACTGGAGAGACCCCCTGACGATGAGCAGCGAAGGCAAGCTTGACCGCATAGATCTGCGCATCCTTTCGCAGTTGCAGAAGAAAGGCCGCATCACGAATGTCGAGCTGGCCGACGCGGTCGGGCTCTCGCCGAGCCCATGCCTGATCCGTGTGAAGCGGCTGGAGAAGGCGGGGTATATCGTCGGATACGGCGCGCAGATCCAGCTGGAAAAGCTCGGCGACGTCCAGATCGTCTTCACCGAAGTGACGCTTGCCGATCATCGCCGCGAGGACTTCATCAAGTTCGTCGCGGCGATCAAGGACGTGGATGAAATCGTGGAGTGCCATCTGGCAAGCGGCGGATACGACTACCTGCTCAAGTTCGTCACGCGCAGCGTGAGTCATTACCAAAGCATCATTGAAGGCTTGCTCGAGCGTGACATAGGCATTGAGAAGTACTTCAGCTTTATCATCATCAAGTCGGCGTTCGTGAAGAACCACTACCCGCTCGAAAGCCTGTTTTCACAGAATCACAGTTAGCGAATCTTACGGCGCCGGCAGGTTCCATTGCGCGAACTCATCGGCGAGAAAGTCCACGCATACCCGCACTTTCGCCGATGCCGCCAGCCGCGCCGGGTACACCGCCCAGACGTTGGCGGGCTGCGTGACTTCAGGCAGCACTTGCACCAACTGGCCGCTCTCAAGCAAGGGGCGAACGTCCCACAGCGAGCGCAGCACGATTCCGCGCCCGGCCAGCGCCCATTGCACCGCGACCTCGCCGTGATTCGTCGACAACGGCCCGGTCACCTTGATCGAAACCGGTTCGCCACGCACATGCAAGCGCCACAAACCGAACGGATGATCGCGCTCCTTGATGGCCAGACACGCATGGCTCGCGAGATCGGCCAGTTGCTTAGGCGCGCCATGACGTTCCACATAATCCGGCGAAGCGCACAACACCCGATGATTCGACGCCAGCCGCTTGGCAATCAGATGCGCTGCGATCTCGTCGCCAATCCGGATATCCAGGTCGAAGCCCTCTCCCGCCACATCGACCAGCCGGTCGAACAGGTCCAGGCGCACGCTCAGTTGCGGATGCTGGTCGGAGAGACGCGCGAGCGCGGGCGCCACGATATGCCGTCCGAAACCAAAGCTGCTGGAAATGCGCAGCGTGCCACGCGGAATACGGCGAGTGGTGGACACGTCTTCGACGAGATGGTCGACGTCATCGAGGATCTTTTCCGCCCACGCATAAACCCGTTCGCCCGCCTCGGTAATGGCGACCCGGCGCGTAGAGCGATGCAACAAACGCGTACCCAGGTCGTTTTCGAGCACGCTCACGCGCTTGCTGACGTACGCCGCCGAGACAGAGAGGACCTCCGCTGCCGCGCTGAAGCTGGACTTGCGGGCGACGGTGCAGAAGACGCGGAGATCATCGAGATTCGGGGAAGACGGGATATTCATTGTTCACGCTTCGTGCAGAGTGGCTTAACCAAAACACTGATTTTAAGCCTTCTGGAGCGGAATAAAATAACAACCAAAGCCCCCAACCATACCTACGGCTTTGCCCCTTGGCGGGTCACCGACGAGGTTCGACGAGCGTACAAATTCGGAGGGGGGTTATCCGCGGATAGCGCGGGGTGTCCCTGGGCAGATTCAGTCACTGGTGGCGAAGCGTGTGGGTATCGGTGTTCGGAGAAGGAGGGGTTCACACATCGGTCGCTCTGGCGAGCACCGTGCTTTTGGGGTGCCAAAAACGCACAAAGTGCACGCTAGGTCAACTTACGAGCCCGCGTTTTGAAAGCGCTTTCTTTGCTTCGTTTCTTTGTCGCTTTGGACAAAGAAATGACGCGCCGCCACGCGCAGTGGCTAATAGTGGTAAAGAAATGAGCCAACTCAAGCAGGCCGCTAACGCCGAAAGCAGCAACCCGGCATCGACCCAGACCGCTAACGCAGGAACCTGGCAACCCGGCAATGACCCCGACCGCTACCGCAACATCCCAACGCCCCAATTCGCAAACAAAACCCTGACACATAGAAACCCTTAACAGGACCCAAACCATGACGAAGACCTACAAAATCGCAATCATCCCCGGCGATGGTATCGGCACCGAAGTCATGCCCGAAGCCATCCGCGTCCTCGACGCTGCGACAAAGCGCTTTGGCATATCAATCGAATACAAGCACATAGAATGGGCCAGCTGCGAGTACTACGCAAAACACGGCCAAATGATGCCCGACGATTGGAAAGCGCAACTGCAGGACTGCAACGCCATCCTCTTCGGCGCGGTCGGCTGGCCCGACACTGTCCCCGATCACATCTCCCTATGGGGCTCGCTCCTTAAATTCCGCCGTGAATTCGACCAGTACATCAACCTGCGCCCCGCGCGTTTGTTCGAAGGCGTGCCCTCGCCGCTAGCGAACCGCAAGGCCGGCGACATCGACTTCTGGATCGTGCGCGAAAACACCGAAGGCGAATATTCATCGGTGGGCGGCGTGATGTTCGAAGGCACGGACCGCGAGTTCGTACTGCAGGAATCCGTCTTCACGCGCCACGGCAGCGAACGCGTGCTGAAATTCGCATTCGATCTCGCGCAGCGCCGCGAGAAGAAAAAGATCACCGTCGCCACGAAGAGCAACGGCATCGCCATCAGCATGCCGTGGTGGGACCAGCGCGCCGCTGAAGTCGCGGCGCTCTATCCGGACGTGAAATGGGACAAGCAGCACATCGACATCCTGTGCGCCCGCTTCGTCCTCAATCCGGACCGCTTCGACGTGGTCGTGGCGACCAACCTGTTCGGCGATATCCTCTCGGACTTGGGCCCTGCATGCACCGGCACCATCGGCCTCGCGCCTTCGGGCAACCTGAATCCCGAGCGCAAATTCCCCTCGCTATTCGAACCGGTGCATGGATCGGCGCCGGACATCGCGGGCAAGAACATCGCGAACCCGGTCGCCATGATCTGGTCGGCCGCCATGATGCTCGAGTTCCTCGGAGACTTCAAAGGCCCGGAAAAAGACGCGCACGACGCGATCCTCGCCGCTATTGAAGCAACGCTCAAGGAAGGCCCGCATACCGGCGACCTCGGCGGCAAGGCGAACACAACAGAAGTCGGCCAGGCGATTGCGGCACGGCTGGCTTGAGGCTGCGCGCTCAAACCAGCAGGATTGAAGTATTGCGCTTAAATTAGTTGGCTTAAATCAGGAGCATGGACTTATGACACGCCAATTCGAACTGAAGGAATTGATCCGCTCGGACAATTTCATCGATGGCCAATGGTGCGCGGCCGCTGACGGCGCGCGCTTCGCCGTCACCGATCCGGCCACCGGCACGCTCATCACGCAAGTCGCCGACAGCAGCCCCGCCGACGCCCGCGCCGCCACCGACGCAGCCGCTCGCGCGGCGCCCGCGTGGCGCGACTTGCTGCCGAAAGAACGCGCGACGATCCTGCATAAATGGCACGCGCTGATGCTGGCGAATCAGGACGCGCTCGGCGCGCTGATCTCGCTGGAACAAGGCAAGCCGCTAGCTGAAGGCCGGGGCGAAGTGGCGTATGGCGCGTCGTACGTCGCCTGGTTCGCCGATGAAGCCACGCGCATCTACGGTGACATCATTCCTCAGCAGCAACGCGGCAAGCGCATGACGGCGGTGAAGGAACCCATCGGCATTGTCGCTGCCATCACGCCGTGGAATTTCCCGCTTGCGATGATCGCGCGCAAGATCGCCCCGGCGCTCGCAGCCGGCTGCACGGTGGTCGCAAAGCCCGCTGAAGACACGCCGCTGACTGCATCGGCATTGGTGCTGCTGGCGCATGAAGCCGGCGTGCCGGCAGGCGTGCTGAACCTCATCACGGCCTCGCGGGATCATGCGGTGGCGACCGTTGCCGACTGGCTTGAAGACTCGCGGGTACGCAAGATCACGTTCACCGGTTCGACGCCGGTGGGCAAGTACCTGGCGCGTGAATCGGCGGGGACGTTGAAGAAGTTATCGCTGGAACTGGGTGGCAATGCGCCGTTCATTGTCTTCGATGACGCCGACCTCGACGCCGCCGTCACGGGCCTGCTCGCCTCTAAGTTCCGCAATGGCGGACAGACCTGCGTGTGCCCCAACCGCGTGTATGTACAAGCAGGCGTCTACGATAAATTCGCCGACATGCTGAGCCGTCGCGTGGCCGAGCTGAAGGTCGCACCGGCCACCGACGCCAGCGCGCAGATCGGTCCAATGATCAACAGCCGTGCAATCGACAAGATCGCTCGCCACGTAGACGACGCCCTCGCGCACGGCGCGCGCGTGCTCGCTGGCGGCAAGCGCCTGCCCGAACTCGGCCCGAATTACTACGCGCCGACCGTGCTCGCCGACGCCACCCACGAGATGCTCCTGTGCGGCGAAGAGACCTTCGGACCGGTCGCAGCACTGTTCCGTTTCGACGATGAAGCCGAAGCCATCGAAGCCGCCAACAACACACCGTTTGGCCTCGCTTCGTATTTCTACAGCCAGGATGTGCGGCGTATCGACCGCGTATCGCGAGCGCTGCAAGCGGGTATCGTGGGTATCAACGAAGGCGCGCTGGCCAGCGAAGCGGCGCCCTTTGGCGGCGTAAAAGAATCGGGCTATGGACGCGAAGGATCGAAGTACGGCCTCGATGACTACCTCTCCATCAAGTACCTGTGTCAGGGGAACCTCGCATGAGCACGCCGGCTGAAAACTATCCGATCGAGGTCACGTTCCCCGATATCTCGGTGCATGCGGAGTCCGGGTCGGGCATTCCGTACGTGCACACGTTTGACTCCGGAGCGCCGGGACCACACGTGATGATCAACGCGCTGACGCATGGTAACGAGGTGTGCGGCGCGATCGTGGTCGACGCGTTGCTGCACTTGAAATTGCGGCCGCGGCGCGGCCGCCTGACGCTCTCGTTCGCGAACGTCGCGGCGTATGCGAGCTTCGATGCTTCGAAGCCCGACGCCGCCCGTTTCGTCGATCAGGACTTCAACCGCGTGTGGACCAGCAAGGTGCTCGACGACACATCGCACACGTCCAGCGAGCTCGCCCGGGCTCGCGAGATGCGTCCGGTCATCGATACCGTGGACGCCCTGCTCGACCTCCATTCAATGCACGAACGCAGCAAGCCGCTGATTGTTGCGGGTCCGCTGGACAAGGGTATCGACTTGTCGTTGCGGCTCGGCACGCCTGCCACGGTGATCTGCGATGAAGGTCATCCCGAAGGCCGCCGGATGCGCGATTACGAGGGTTTCGGCGACGCCGCCAGCCCGAAGAACGCGTTGCTGATCGAATGCGGACAGCATTGGGAACGCAGCGCTGTCACCGTCGCCCGCGATACGACCGCGCGCTTCCTGTTGCTATCCGGCGTGATCGATAGTGAGGACTTACCGAGCGACTGGCTAAGCCCCCTGCCGCAAACCATGCATGTTGTACGCGTGACGCAACCGGTCGTCGCGCAGAGCATGGATTTTCGCTTTGCCGCGCCTTACACGGGCCTGGAAATTTTCCCCGAAGCGGGAAGCCTGATCGGCTGGTCGAACGGCGAGCCGATTCACACACCTTACGACGACTGCATGCTGGTGATGCCGTCGCTTCGGCAATTGCGTCCGGGCGTGACCGTCGTGCGCCTGGGGAAAATCGAGCGAACGGTAGAGCGGGATAGCGCTGCCTGACGTCAAGCTTGGCATATAACGAATCAATAAGGTCCACATGAAGGTTCAACAAATCAAGCAGAGCGTCAGCCTGCAAAATCTCGAGGATTGGGGCACCGCGGGCTTGCCCGGCACGACGCCGATCAAAGTCTCGGGCGTGCAACGCGTAATCGAAGGCGCCGAAGCGATTGATACCGGCATTTTCGAATGTACGGCGGGGACATACCGGCGCTCGGTGAAGCAGGCGGAAGTGATGCATTTCCTGGCGGGACGCGGGCGCTTTACGGCGGACGGCGAAGACACGATTCACTTCGAGAGCGGTGACACGCTGTTTTTCGAAGCGAATACCGAAGGGCTGTGGGAAGTGGAAGAAGCCATGCGCAAGGTGTATGTGATTTTTTAGTACTTGAAGTATTCGGGCGATGCGATGCCTGGCACAAGCAATGTGATCCGATACGGCCGCTGGTGAATGACGACCGTATTGGAGCGGCGTTTCATCGCCCGATTGCGCGCGACGCGACCAAACTCAGGCACCCTGTCTTTGCGCACGCGCCCCTCGCGGCAGTTCTTTCCTCAGACGTTAACTTGCGGCTCTGACCCCCACGTCGCCGCCTGTTCAAACGCGACCCGATACCCCATCCTCAATGTTCAGGTGTCACGAAAATTGCTGCCTGTGTCGTTAAGCTCAAGCGAGCTTCACGCGGTCACGCCTTTGCGTTGACCGATGTTTTTCGGATCAGGTATTCACTTTTACGGGGCAGACTATGGACGTCCAGATGTCGGAAGAGCAGATTCGTACGCTTGCGTTCCATCTTTGGGAACAAGACGGTAGTCCTGACGGACGCGCGGACGAGTATTGGGAGAAAGCAAGGCAGCAGTTAGGTCTTGGAGGTGCGGCGCAAGATGAGAAGGCGCGGGATGCGAGCCAGCCGGAGACGGAAACAGCAGGATTTGGCGAAGAGCCCGAGGCAACGTCAAACCGCCCGCTGGCTGAATAAAAGCGGGTACGTCAGGTGACTCGGCTTTGAGTTCATGCGCGCCCAGGTGATGCAAAGCAGAGATTGTTTTGTACTCCCGCATGGCGCTTGATGGAACCGCAACACCTTCGGAAAACAGTACACCACGTCTGCATCGCGGCACACCGCATCGCTGTTCGCGTGGTTGTTCCTGAAACGTATCCGCCTTGTGAGCCGCCAACCGGTCACACCAACTGCACCTCGCGCGGTGATGTCGAATAAGCCTTTGATTTCGGCCTGGGAAATTGTGCTTCCGGTTAAACCCTGAGAACCGATCATCCCAATCAAACCAAGCCAAGCCAATGGCGCTAGCGCCTGCGGGCCTTCAATACTGTTGCCCTAAACATACGCTTAACGCGGGAAATGCCCGGCCAGCGCGGGTTTGCGCTGCCGCATTGGTAACACTACCGATGTCCCGAACCCTGCAGTTAGCGCTTACTGGAAGAACACGAACTGCGGCTGTCCGGTGTTTGTTCTCGGGATTGCGCGATTGCGCATACGTCTACCCGGGCACGCCGTTGTTTTCGTCGATAACTAAACGAAGTGGTGTTCAACATGAAGACGTTCAATCATCTCAATGCCTCGACCTCATCGCCGGCAGTAAGCCGTAGCGCAGTATCCAAGGCAGCAGCCAAAACTGAAAAGCAGTGCTCCTCCTATGTGTCGATGCTCCAGGCGCCCATGACCGTTCTCGCGTGCAATGTGTCCGATCGCGCCGACATCACCGCCATTGCAATACTTGGGTATAACTAGGCGCGCTGTTGCCGCAAGGCGCGGACCGCATCGACCTGATCGATGCGGCTGCCACGCCGGTGCCCCCAACATTCGCATCCTTCATCAAAATCCCAGGCCAGGCAGCACCTGCGTCCCCTCTTGCGCGACTGACTGCAATAGCATGGGATTGACGTCAAGCGACTTCAGGATAGTCGGCGCGACCTGCGTCATGCTGACCGTGCTGGCGATAGTCGCGGGATGCAGCGAGGGATACGACACGAGCAGGCCCAGATGGCTGTCGTCAGGCGCATTGCCGCCGTGCTCCGCGTCTTTCTTCTTGCTCTTCGTATAGATCACGCCCGGATTAGGCTGCACGATGATGTCGGGCGCACGGCCCTGCGCGGGGTCACCGAACTTCGCGGCGAGCGCTGCGCCTGAAAGGATCGATGCTTGCGGTCCATCGGCGCAAATACCTTTAGGTGTACACGCAAGATTTGCTTTCAGCGACGCAACGACGGCGCCCGTCTGCGACTGATCGCGCAACCAGATGAGACCAAGATCGTCGGTCTGCACCAGGCCCGTGCCGGCCAGGCCCGAGCCGTCATTCAGGTTGCCGCTCTTCGTCGCCGCTTGTCCGAACTTGCCTTGCCGATCAAGAGCGTTATTCGCTTCGAGCAACGCGGTGAGCGTGTCGCCGTTCTTGACCAGTGTCGTATGGTCGGCCGGCGACTGGCCGTGCTTCGATGTAACGATGATGACCGTCGAGCCGTAAAGGTCTTTCGCCTTCAGCTCAGCCACCATCTGTCCCAGCGCGTTGTCTGCATAGGCTATGGCGGCAGCCACTTGCGGACCCGGTGTGAACTGCGGATCGGTGTAGCCGCCCCCGCTTGCATTCGGCGCCTTTTGCGCCACGCTCAAGGTCTGCAAATTGGTTCCGAACAGTGTGGGCACGCTGGCACTGTTCTCACCGCTCGAATCCTTCCCGTCGATCTGGTTGATGATGGCCCGCACGTGCAGGTTGTCGAATTTTTCCGTGTGCGTGTAGACGTCGGTGTAGTCGGTTTTCGTGGCCGGGTCCACGGAGTTGATCTCGGTGCGCGCGAGGTCGTCCACGCCCTTGCCCGACGGTCCGTTCACCCAGTCGTAACCCCAGGCGTGTTTGTCGGCCCATGCAGTGCGCGCGTTCGCGAGCTGTTGCTTCACCACTTCGAAGACCGTATTGGTCTTCAGGTAGTTATGGGGATAGACCGGCGTGCAGACGCCATTGATCTTTGCATTCGGAATGGCCTGCGGGTTGAACGCACCCCCGCCATCGAGATGGGTCAGCGCCCCGCCGTTGATCGCGTCAATCCCTGTGGTTTCATCGAATACGACATTCCAGCCCTGGGGACCGGCGCATTGCGTATCGCCCGGTGCGTAGAGCGTGCGGTCATAAGAGACGTCGTAGAACAAACCCGCTGACTTTGGCGAGCCGCCCGTCAGGATAGCGGCCAGCCCTGGAAACGAGTCGGACAATCCAGGCGTGTACGCGTTCGAGTACGTGACACCGGTCTGGGCGAGCGATGCAATGTTGGGACAGGTCTTCGCCGCCGTGCAGTTCGCAAGATCCTGTTCATGCAGGCCATCGATGCTGACAAGCAGCACGCGCCGGGCGTTGGTGATCCCGTTGCCCGTCGCGGCGGTAGTCATGTTGCCGGTGCTGCAGGCAGCCAACATGAACGCCCCCAGCAAGCTCGCCGTTGCTGCAAGGCGAAATCGATTATTCATTCCCGTATCTCCAGACCATCGAACTGTTTTAGTGAGCAGCAACGCGCCCCGATTCAATTGACGCACTTCTCATTAGTCTGGATCAGCAACGAGTCATCGCTATTACCGAAATTTTTCGATTACCTTAACGCGCCACGCGGGTGAATCGTTCGGCCGTTCTCGGCGCACTCTCAGCGCGTCTTGCGCACGCCAGGCAACATCCTGCCCAGGGTGCCATCGCGCATGACGAACTGGTGGAACAACGCAGCAGCCACGTGCAGTCCAATGAGCGCGAGCAGGACCCAGGCGGTGAGCTTATGGACGTCGCCAAGCGTATGCCCAAGCGCTGAACCCGTGGCAGCAAGCGCAGGCAGCGGCACGACATGGAACAGCGACACGGCCCAACCTCGCGCCGACGCATTTGCCCACCCCATTAGCGGCAGCGCAATCAGCAGCGCGTAGAGCAATCCATGGGTTGCGCCAGCCGCCACTCTCATTAGCGGTGGCAAGGTACGCGATTCGGCGGGTGGCTTGTGGCCGGCACGCCATGCGAGCCGCACCAGTACCAGCAACACGATCGTTGCGCCGACAGACAGATGCAGCCCGATCAAACCAACCGGACGCGTGTCATGATGGACATCGGGCATCAGCCAGCCGATCGCATACTGCACGATTAGCAAAAGCACGGTAAGCCAATGAAAGAGCCTGGCGGGTGCACCGAAGGCGGGGGTTTCGCTTGTTTGCATCGAGGAGGAGCCAAGGAGAATGTTTGTTTGGGAGCTGACCGTTCACATGGTTTGCGCACGTTGCGGCCCGCAAGAGCGAATGAACCCGGACTGCCTATTAATAAAACGGCTGCCTTAGCGCAGACTTAGGCTATGCGCGCTAAAGCAAATGATAATAAGTCGCGTGAAAACCATCGCTCGCGTTCTGCAGTTCCAGCCGTCCGCCATTGCGCCGAGCGATCTCCGAAACGATCGAAAGACCGAGCCCGCTACCGCTAGACACCGTCCCCGGTACGCGATAGAACCGCTCGGTCACGCGCACAAGCTGGTCATCGGGAACACCTCGTCCCGAGTCCTTGACGCTGCAAACGAGATAGCCTTCGCGGTTCACCACGGCAACGTCAACCTTGCCGCCTTCGGGCACATACCTCACCGCATTGTCGACCAGGTTACGCAGTGCAATGGTGACGGCTGAGGCGTCCAGGTCGACCTGGATGTCGTCCACCTGCTTGAGTCCGAGATCCACGTTTTTCGCATTGGCTACGTTGACCGCGTCCTGGATCGCATCGGTCGCAAGCCGGTGAAGCGACACAAGCGAATGCGCGGGCGCGGCTGCATGCTGTGAACGGGCCAGCGCGAGCAGTTGTTCGACCAGTCTTGCAGTGCGATGCACCGCAGCCTGCAAGGCCTCCAGCCGCCCTCGAGCGTCCTCCGGGCCGGTGGCCGCCGTGAGACTCTCGGCCTGCAACGTGAGCGCGGCCAGCGGCGAGCGCAGCTCGTGCGCAGCGTCGGCAATAAAGCGCCGCTGCTGAGCCATGGCGTCCTTGAGCCGGCTGATCAGGCGATTGATCGAGCGGATGAAAGGCAGCAACTCCTTCGGGATTCCCACCTCCGACAACGCGTCGAGCGTGACCTCGTCCTGCCCGTCCACGATGGCTGCAAGGCGGCGTACCGGCGCCAGCGCGCCGCGAGTGATCAGCGCGATGACAATCAGCAGAAGCGGCGTCAGCGCGAGCATGGGCAACAGCGTTCGCAGCGAGCCGTCATGAGCGATCTCGTCCCGGATGGTCGAGCGCTCCGCCACCAGCAGGCGGTCGCCGCCCTGCAGCGTCTGCACATTGACGCGCCAGCGCCTGCCTTCGAAGTCGACGTTCTGGAACCCGTCAGGAAGGGTTTCAAGTGGCGGCAGAGGCACGTTGATACCGGTTTCAGGTTCACCCGGACTCACCCGTGAAATGATCATCGACATGCCGTTGCCATGCGCATCGGGCCACGTCACGGTAGCCGACGCGAGCATCAGCTTGCCGCTGTTGATCAAGACGCCGATGTCATGCAAATGGCTGTCCTGCAACCGGCTCGCCTCCCGGTACCCGCCGGCGAATGACAGCGCGCCGCCCATCATCGCAAACACCACGATGATGCCGATGATCGACCACGTCAGTTGTCTTGTCAGCGAGCGTGGCTTTCGTCGCGGTCGACCATCCATCCCACACCTCGTATGTTGCGAATCGCGCTGTGCCCGATCTTCTTCCGGATTGTATGGATCAGGTATTCGACGGCGTTACTGTCGACCTGCTCGTTCCAGCCGTAGACCCGGTTCTCAAGCTCGCTCCTCGACAGGATGATGCCGGGACGCGAGAGCAGCGCCCTCAGCACCGCGAACTCGCGACCCGACAAACGGCACTCGACATTGTTATACACCGCGACCAGCGTGCGCGGATCGAGCGACAGCTTGCCGCTTGAAAGCGTGGCGTCGGGATGGTGGCCGAGCTTGCGGGTTGCGGCACGCAGCCGCGCCAGCATTTCGTTCAGGTTGAACGGCTTGACCAGGTAATCATCCGCCCCGCTGTCAAGCCCTTCGATACGGTCATCCACGCCATCGCGCGCAGTCATGATGAGGACCGGTGTATCGGCGTCGCGCTTGCGAAGGTCGCGCAGGATGCTCAGGCCGTCGCCATGAGGAAGATTCAGGTCGAGCAGCACGGCGTCGTGCTCGCGGCCGAGCAACGCGCCCGTTGCCGAGGGCGCGTCCATGACCCAGTCCGCGACATAAGCCGCATCGTGCAGTGCGCGAGCAATCGCGGTACCGATCAACTCGTCGTCCTCTACGACCAGGATGCGCATGCGAGTGTCTTCCGTTCGAGTAAATCAGAAACAAGATTATTAGCAAGATTACAAACGATTCAGGTTGCCTAACTATCGGCTAAGTAAGGCGGTCTATTTTACTTCCACGGTCCGCGCCACGACACTTTTTGCGTGTTTGCGATCAACATTTTTCCCGCCTGTCACGCTGTCGACTTGTTCGCCAGGCGTGAGGGGCGTTGTGCGCCTTTCGCCAGGAGCACGCGCCGATATAAATCACTAAAGGCTATCGGCTAACTTTCATTTTCATTTGAAAGACATTTTCTTTTCGCAAGACTCGTGTTCAGTACGCCGCCCCCTGAACCTCAGCTTTATTCGACATGATCAAGCCTTTCATCACACGGCCGTAACGTTCGTTCCGTCCAATCAGTCCCTGTATTTATCCAAATCGCGCCCTTCCGGAGTACCCATGAAAACGCTGTTCCTGCAGGCCCCTTCGTACGATGGTTTTGATGGCGGAGCGGGTTCGCGATATCAGGCCAAGCGCGAAGTCCGGTCGTTCTGGTACCCGACATGGCTCGCCCAGCCAGCGGCCCTGATTGAAGGAAGCCGTTTGCTCGATGCTCCCGCCGATGGTCTCTCGGTAGAAGCGTCGCTCGATATCGCACAACAATATGATCTCGTCGTGATTCATACGAGCACGCCGTCGTTTCCTACCGACACGCTGTTCGCCGAACAGTTAAAGCAAAGGAAGCCGGCGGTGCTGGTAGGCATGGTTGGCGCGAAGGTCGCGGTCGACCCGCACGATTCGCTCGTCGCCAGCGAGGCAATCGATTTCGTGTGCCGGGAGGAATTCGACTTTACCTGCCGGGACATAGCACAAGGCTTGCCGCTTGCATCGATTCCCGGCCTGAGCTACCGCCTGCCCGACGGCGGGATCATGCACAACGAGGCCCGGCCGATTCTCGAGAACATGGATGAGTTGCCGTTTGTCGCACCCATTTACAAGCGCGACCTGAAGATCGAGAACTACTTCATTGGCTATCTGAAACATCCCTATGTATCGATCTATACCGGGCGCGGCTGCAGGTCGAAGTGCACTTTCTGTCTCTGGCCGCAGACCGTCGGGGGACATCGCTACCGCACGCGTTCGGTGGACAACGTGCTCGAAGAAGTGAAGTGGATCAGGGACAACATGCCTGAGGTAAAGGAGATCATGTTCGACGACGACACCTTCACCGACTTCAAGCCGCGAGTGGAAGAAATAGCGCGCGGACTCGGCAAGCTTGGCGTCACCTGGTCCTGCAATGCGAAAGCGAACGTGCCTTACGCCACGCTAAAAGTCATGAAGGAGAACGGCCTGCGTTTGCTGCTGGTCGGCTACGAGTCGGGCGACGACCAGATCCTGCTCAACATCAAGAAAGGCTTGCGTACCGATATCGCCCGGCGCTTTAGCGAAGATTGCCGCAAGCTCGACATCAAGATTCACGGTACGTTCATCCTCGGCCTGCCGGGCGAAACCCGCGAGACGATCCAGAAGACCATCGAATACGCGAAGGACATTAACCCGCACACCATCCAGGTGTCGCTTGCCGCGCCTTATCCCGGCACGACCTTGTACAAGCAAGCGGTCGACAATGGCTGGCTGCAGGAAAACAAGGTCATCAATCTCGTCAGTTCGAAGGGCGTCCAGCTTTCGGCGATCGGCTATCCGCATCTGTCGCGCGAAGAGATTTATCACGGCCTCGAAGAGTTCTATAAGCGCTTCTATTTCAGGCCGTCGAAGATCTGGGAAATCGTCCGCGAGATGCTGATGAGCTGGGAGATGATGAAGCGGCGCTTGCGCGAAGGCGTGGAGTTCTTCAAGTTCCTGCGGGCTCACGAGGCATGATCCCCCGGGCGCCCGACATGCCAGACGTGCCCGCTCAGTTTCCGGGCTTGTCACCCACACGACACAAAAGGCTTCGAAGGCTGACCGTGAGATCTGCGTGGCTGGCAGGCGCCGTCCTGCTGGTCGCATTCGCCATCCACGCAGGCAGCCCGCATATGGTCCACCTGACGCTTGGGTTAGCGGCCTATGTGTGCGGCGCAAGCGCTGTCTTCGGGATCCTCTACATGCTGGCGGCCGCGGCGCTGACGAGGCGCTTTCTTGCACGCCCCTGCGCGGAGCCCAGTTCGTTTCCGGGCGTGACCATCATCAAGCCCTTGCATGGGAATGAACAAGCGCTGCTCGACAACCTGTCGGGATTCTGCAAGCAGGATTATGCCGGTCCCGTACAGTACCTGTTCGGCGTCCACGACAAGACGGACCCCGCGCTCGATGTGGTGGAGCGGTTGCGGCAATTGCACCCTCACGCCGAGATTGCGGTCGTGATCGATTCCCGGCTGTATGGCCCGAACCGCAAGATGAGCAATATCCTCAATATGCTGCCCGATGCGCGCCACGACATCCTGGTGTTCGCCGATAGCGACGTGGGGGTCAGTCCCGGCTACCTGCGAGGTATTGTCGGCGAGTTGCAAAATCCGGGAGTCGGCCTCGTCACCTGTCTTTATCGCGGGTTGCCGGATGCAGGTTTCTGGCCTCGACTGTCCGCCAAGGCCAGCAACTACCAGTTTCTTCCAAGCGTCGTGGTCGGCATGGCGCTTCGGCTTGCCCGCCCCTGTTTCGGACAGACCATCGCCTTGCGCCGGGCGACGCTCGAAAAAATTGGCGGCTTCTCGCAGTTCACCCATCATCTTGCCGAAGACCATGCAATTGGCGAAGCGGTGCGGCAGTTGGGAGAAAAGGTTGTTGTTCCGCCGATCATCGTGACGCATGCTTGCGTTGAGACCAGTGCGTCGCAACTGATCTCTCACGAACTGCGCTGGAGCCGTACCATTCGAACCATCGACCCGGCCGGTCACCTTGGATCGGCGCTCACGCATCCGTTTGTGTTCGCGTTGTTGGCGATCGCGTTGTCCGGGGCCGCACTGTGGACCTGGCCGCTCACGCTCGCGGCACTCCTTACGCGGCTCGCGCTGAAGCTGCAACTGGACCATGCGCTTGGCCAGGCCTCGGGGGATCTGTGGTTGTTGCCGATCTGGGATCTCGTCTGCTTCGCCATTTTCGTCAGCAGCTTTTTCTCGACGCGCGTACTCTGGAGAGGGTTCAAGTTCAAAGTCGGCCGCGATGGCCTGCTTTATCCGCTTGGGGAGAAGTGAGCATTGCGGTTTAATTTATCCATTTACATGGCATGACTAAATATCTGGGCCGTGCAATCGCCGCGCTTGGACTGATCGTCGCACTGGCGCTAGTGTGGCGCGAAGATCCGCGCTCGGTATTCGCGCTGTTGCTCACCGCGGGTCCCGGCCTTGTCCTGGCAGCCGCTGCCCATGTGCTGCCGATGCTCGCCAATGCCCGGGACTGGCAAACGCTCATCATCGGACCGCGACGCCCGAGCCTGATGTCCATGCTGCGGCTGGTCTGGATTCGCGAGTCCGTGAACAGCCTGCTTCCTGTTGCGCGGATCGGCGGCGAGATCGTCTCGTTCCGGCTGTTGACCCGCGCCGGGTTGCGGGCGTCGACTGCTGTGGCGAGCCTGGTCGTCGACATGCAGCTCACTCTGATCAGCCAGCTCGTGTTCACGCTGGTAGGCATCGTGTTCCTGCTGGGCCACGCCACACCTGGTGAACGTCAGCTTGCCGTGGATGTGCTTTGGGGGCTCGCCCTGCTCGCACCGCTCCTGACAGGCTTTGCACTGATCCAACACGTGAACCTGTTCGAAAGAGTGACCCGCATGTTCAATCGCCTGACAAGCGGCCAGATTGCGGCGCTCGCCGGTCCTTCACTACGCATCGACCAGTCGATCAAGCTGATCTGGAGAAGACACGGCGTTGTGTTGCGCTATCTGTTCATCTGGCAACCGCTGCAGTGCCTCGCCACCTCTCTCGAGATCTGGCTGGCGCTCTATTTTCTCGGTTCGCCGATCAGTTTCGCTGAAGCGGTCGTGCTTGAGTCCTTGATTCAGGCACTCAGCAGCGCCGCGTTCTTTGTACCCGGCGCGCTGGGCGTTCAGGAGGGTGGCTTCGTTCTGATCGGGGGCGCCTTGGGCCTCGATCCGTCCATGAGTCTCGCGCTCGCGGGCGCAAGGCGTTTGCGCGACCTGCTCGTCTTCGTTCCCGGACTGCTCGCATGGCAACTTGCGCTGGCGCAGAAGCACGGAGTGCCCCTCGTCGACAACTCAGGAAGCGGCGGCGACCACCAATATGCAGACCGGTAGCCGCCACGCTACTTGAACATCGGCGGTCAAACCTTGCGGGCAACGTGCCAGAAGTCGATTTTTTCCTCCAGCCGCCGACACTCGGTTTCGAGGCAATCGAGGTCTTGCGCCAGATTGCCATACGACATCCGCAGCCTCATGACCACCGGTTCCGGCACCGCCTGAAAATCCCCGAAATCGGACGCCACACAGTGGAGGAGAGAGAAGAATGTGCGCAGGTCACGCCGCGTGTCGGCAACGGCATGGTCCGCGCGTCTTGTCTGTGAAGCCGGCTCGATCTGGTCGACGAGCCGGCATGCGTGTTCGATCCGGGAGCGGTTGTAGGTCCGCTGGAAATAGCTGCTGTCGCGCTCACCGCTACACAGTGCGGCGTTTGCCTGATCGGCGAGCCCGCGGCCGATGTTGACTATGGTGACCGTCTCACGCAAGCGCTCCAGCCTGAGCATATACATCGCGCGTCGCGCGCGAATCGCCTCGAGCGCCGGTAACGCAAGACCAACGGAAACGCCGACAATATTCCCAAGCGTGCTGTAGAGCGAAGCGACCGTGCCCGTCGACGTCCCGTACGCGTAGAAACCTGCTGCAAGCGCAAAGGCCGTCATGCCGGCAGCGGGCATGAGGCGCACCCCCGTCGGTTTAGCTTTCATTGCGTTGCTCCGCGAAAACTCCGTGGCTAAAACACTTGCCTACATCATTCAAGCTCATGCAACCCTCAGGATATTGACACTCCAAGCAAGTGCCCTACGCAGAACGTGAAAGTCGCTGCAATACACCCGATAACGATTTGCCTGATCGCCGAAAACGCCGCACCGCGTCCATTGAAAAGCGACGTGAACACGCCGATCGCCGCGAGCGCCAACGCGCTTAACGCAACACACTGGACGATTGCCGCGAGTCCGGTGCTCCACAGGAACGGCATCGCCGGAAAAATTGCCCCGATGGAGAACAGGCAAAACGACACGCCGGCTGCCGACCACGGATTGCCGCCCAACTCCGCGGGATCAAGGCCGAGTTCTTCACGTGTCAGCGTGTCGAGCGCCTTGTCCTTGTCGCGCATGATCTGCGCGGCGACCCGCTTGGCTTCATCGCTATCCAGACCTTTTGCCTGATAGATGAGCGCGAGTTCGTGCCGCTCGGCATCAGGCGTGTGTTCAAGCTCGTCCGCCTCCTTCGCGATCTGGGTGCGCGCGAGTTCCCGCGCGTTCGTTACGGAAAGCCACTCGCCCAGCGCCATAGAACATGCGCCGGCGATCAGACCGGCGAAGGCTGTCAGCAGGATTGTCTTGTTGTTGGTCCCTGCTCCGGCTACTCCCATGATCAGACAAAAATTCGATACCAGGCCGTCGTTCGCCCCGAGGACAGCCGCCCGTAAATCGTTGCCCGACGAAACGCCCTTGTGCCATGACTCCGCGTCGGCAATTTCCGCGCCTTTGGACTTCTCCGGGCGTTTGCGATTCGCCACGCTTTGCACCATATCCGCGTGCCGATGCTCTTCCTCGGCCATTTGCGCGGCGTCCGGCTGTCCGGCGTATTTGTCCCTGTCCGCGTATTCGGCGGCAGCGACCGTACGCAGCACGAAATCCGGCCCGAAGACTCGCACGAGCGAGCGCATGACCCGGGTCTTGGCGCTGTACTGATGCGTTCGGACCTTGACGCCGTTCGCCCGAAGTTTCTCTCGCCACACTTGCGCGTGCTCGAACTCGGACGCAGCGAGTTCCGCATAAATGGCCTTCTTCGAACCATCTTGCTCGACGTTCGCCAGCGTTTCGTAAAGCGCCGCGCTGTCGAGTTCGTCGGCCAGGTTCGACCTGAATCTTTTTAGCTCCGTCTTCGATGCCAAAGGATTGCCCTCCTCGATGGATTACGGAAAATTTCTCAGTAAATCCTAACGGATCGGGCGTACTTGCTGGTTAAAGACCTTTAAGGTCTGCGTAATTGAGAATAGCAATGGTTTGTACGACGGGTGGCGGGGGCTTGGGGACTCTTCTGAGGCAGGGATAGACACCGCGCGTATGCCCTATAGCCGTTCTTTGAGTGAAGCTTATGCCAGCATGCTTAGACAATAATTAGGCGGGCCTTTCAGTGCGCAGACAATACGGTTGGGGGGCGTTCGCACTCGGGGGGGTTAATACGGGGGTGCCAGGTTCAGGGGTTAGCGGTTGGGGTCAGTGCTGGGGTGCCAGGTTCTTGCGGTAGCGGTCGGGGTCAATGCTGGGTTGCTAGGTTCGTGCGTTAGCGGTCGGGGTCGTTGCCGGGTTGCTGCTTTCAGGGTTAGCGGTCTGCGTGAGTGAGCTATTTTCTTTAGCACTATTAGCCACTGCGCGTGGCGGCGCGTCATTTCTTTGTCCAAAGCGACAAAGAAACGAAGCAAAGAAAACGCTTTCAAAACGCGGGCTCGTAAGTTGACCTAGCGTGCACTTTGTGCGTTTTTGGCACCCCAAAAGCACGGTGCTCGCAAGAGCGACGGATGTTTGAAACCCTCCTTCTCGCGAATTCTTACACGCACACGCTTCGCCCCGTACGCTCTCGGGCAAGCACGATTGCCAAGGAATTCGTACCGCCTCACGCGCCCTTCGCGGCTCCATTTTTTGTAGGTTGGTTGTGTTGTCAGCGCTGCTATCTTCTTGGAAACAAAGCCCACCCCTTGAGTTTCTGACAGATCAGCTGCGTGGTCTGCCCGAATGTATCCGGGGACCGCATCACGGCTGGACGCATATTGATTGCTTTATTTTTTGGTAGGCGTTTGCATAGCCCACACGCAATTTCCGCCGGCTATGGCCTCGCACATTTTGGCAAACTCGTTTCGTGGTGGGTTGCCCATGTAGTTCGGCATGCGTACAAATTTGGTGGATGGTTTTTCGCGGATAGCGCGGGGTGCTCCTTGGGCAGGTTCAGTCACTGGTGGCGAAGCGTGTGGGTATCGGTGTTCGGAGAAGGAGGGTTTCACACATCCGTCGCTCTGGCGAGCACCGTGCTTTTGGGGTGCCAAAAACATAAAAACTGCACGCTAGGTCAACTTACGAGCCCTCGTTTTGAAAGCGCTTTCTTTGCTTCGTTTCTTTGTCGCTTTGGACAAAGAAATGACGCGCCGCCACGCGCAGTGGCTAATAGTGGTAAAGAAATGAGCCAACTCAAGCAGACCGCTAAGGCCGAAAGCAGCAACCCGGCATAGACCCCGACCGCTAACGCAGGAACCTGGCACCCCAGCACTGACCCCAACCCCTACCCCCAAAACCTCCCCCCAACCCCAAGTGCGAACGAAACCTACAAATCTCCAGGCACCCCATACGACGGCGCCTGCTCAGGGCGTTTCGCACGCGTCGCGTAGTCGTTCATCTGCGGCTCATAGCGCTGCCAAAGCGCACGCAAATCAGCGATGGGTTCATCGGACCAGTCCACCCGCAACTCCGCAAGCGGCCAGACATCCCGCCCGTATACGCAGAAACCCGCTGAATGCACGGGCCCCGCCTCACCGCCTGCCGCCGCGCCGGCTTCCAGCGCCAGAATCAAACGCTCGGCAAGTGAACTCGCATTAGACGCGTCGAAGGCATCAGCCATTGCAACCGGAATGCCATCATGCGCCAGCAAATTCCCCGCCGCGATGCAATCACGCCCCGCCTTCGTCGCGATAGTGCCAAGCCCTTTCGCACCGGTCACCGCGTCTCGCGAACCGTCGGCGTCCAATACCGCAAGCTGTCGCCACTCGGCGTAGGGCCGTGCGTCCTGCAACTGCCTCAGGGTACTCTGCGCCCCAAACCCCTGCGCCAGCAATTGAAGCCCAAGCACGCCAAGACGCGGATCGGTCACGTTCTGGCTCAACACCACGCCGTGCGGACTCGCCCACAAGCAACGGCTAGGCACCGCAATGCTCGAACTGCACACGATACCGCCAACCATGCCTGTCCGCTCACATCGGCCAGCCAGTGAAAAGGTCATAGAAAGACTCCGCTCAACTGTTTGGAATGACGGCGATCGCGTCGATCTCGACCAGCCACTCGGGCCGCGCGAGCGCTGAAATCACGACCCCGGTGGAAGCCGGATACACGCCCTTCAACCACTTGCCCATCACCGTATAGACTGCCTCGCGATATCGGACATCGACGAGATAGACCGTGATCTTGCAGATATCCTCAAGCTTGCTGCCGGCTTCGTCCAGCAGCATCGCGATGTTCGCCATGGCTTTTTCGGTCTGGGCGGCAACGTCGCCTACCCCCACGGATTCGCGCGTATCCAGATCCTGGCCTATCTGGCCGCGCAAGTACACCGTGCCGTTCGCGACCACCGCCTGGCACAAGTCATTGTTCAGTTTCTGCTCGGGATAAGTTTCGCGAGTGTTGAATTTGCGGATGCGGGTATGGCTCATGGACACCTCATACTACGCGCTTGAGCCGCGGCTCTGCGCTGGATTGAACAACACGGTCCGACAGGTTCGCGGCCTTCTTCACAAAACCAAGCGTACTGTCGAAATCAAAGTTGCGGTACACAGCACCCAAGTGCGCGAACGGTGGCGATTGGGCAAACAACTGGAACGTCAGCCGATGTCCGGCGTAGTCGGAATTCAGCAAATCGCGGGCGAACGCCAGCAGCTTGCGGCGGTCATCGGAGACCCAGTTTTCATTGACGGTGTAGTACTTGTCGAGCCAGTCGCTGATCTCGGGATTCGCAAACGACGCCGCATCCGGCGTCACGCAAATCTGCCCGCCGCACAACTCGCGAGCAAGATGCATCATCTCGTGAAGCCGCGAACAGGCTTGCACGCGGCCGGTATAAAGCAGCGACTGGTTGGGCATCATCAGCCCCGCCGGACTACGCTCACCGCATGCAATGGACGCAGTCAAATGCGCGTTGATGGTCTCTCGGTACACCGCGAGAGTAGACAGCTTCTCCTGCACGGCCTGCTGCTTTTCCAGCCCCGTCTGACGCGCATTGAACAACGCGGCGCCAATCATCAGGTCGGCCAGACGCAGGTTGCGCTGAACGAACGCGAACGCGCTATAGCGATGCAGCGTGGCGCGAATAAACGTAGCGGCCTTCGTGTGCTGATAGAACAGCACGTCTTCCCACGGGATCAGGACGTTGTCGAAGATCAGCAGCGTGTCGATTTCATCACAGCGGTTGGAAAGCGGATAGTCGTCCGCATTCGCCCGGCCCGCGAAGCCCGTGCGGCAGATAAACTTGAGCCCCGGCGCAGACATGTTGACGATGAACCCGACTGCATAGTCAGAAAGTTTCGCGTCACCCCAATTGGCGATAGTCGGCTTGACGAACGCCTGGTTCGCATACGCAGCCGCCGTCTCATACTTGGCGCCGCGCACCACAATGCCGGCATCGGTTTCTTTCACTACATGCAGCAGCATGTCGGGGTCCTGCTCCTGAGGCGGCTTCGAACGATCGCCCTTCGGGTCCGTGTTCGCGGACACATGGAACGGGTCTTCATGCAAGGTGCGATGAATGTGGCGCTCGATGTTCTCCGCAAACCGCGGGTCCACTTCGTTGAGCACATCCTTGCCGTCATACAGCGACCACATCTCGCCGATGGTTTCATCTCCCACCCGCGTAGCGATTCCGCCAACATCGTCGAGCACGGTATCCACCGCCAGCCGCTTGTCGTGCCAATCCTGCTGCGTGTACGGCAGCTTCAGGCCAATGGCGTTGCGCTCGCCCGTGGTTTCATCGACGTAGCTCATCGCGCCCTGCGTCGCTTTCTCGTGCGCCATGTCGTAAATGCGCGCGCGGATATCGACGATAGGTTTGAACATGGGATGCGTGGTCACGTCGTTCACGCGTTCGCCGTTGATCCAGACTTGCCGTCCGTCACGAATGGAATCGCGATACTGCTCGCCGGTTCTGATCATTTACTGTGCCTCGGTCCGTTAGGAATATCGTGCGGGAAAGGGGTCAAGCCCATGGGCGCCTGACTGTCCGAGCGTCTAAAAAGCCAGGAACTGGCCATAGTCGCGCTTGCAGTAAAGCAAGGGCATGTGCGTCACCGGCGCGCGAGTAACGGCCACCACTTCGCCGAAAAACACCGTATGCGTGCCAATAACCTGCTGGGCCACTACACGGCATTCGAGCGCAGCCACCGCACCATCGATAAGCGGTACGCCCAGCGAACCAGCCGTATGCGTGCAGCAGGAAAAGTCGAAGGGCTTGGCCGTTGCCGAGCGGCCGGCGAAGGTATCCGCTATACCGCGCTGCGCCACGTTGAGCAGGTTCACCGCGAACACGCCGTTTTCTGCGACCGCCGCATTCGCCGGGCTTCGCGTGTTGATGCAGACCAGCAACGTGGGCGGGTCCGCGCACACTGAACTGCACGCACTGACCGTCACGCCGAAACGCTGGTCGCCGGCGCCGGTCGTCACCACGTGAACCGAGGTGGAGTTCGACGCCATGGAATCCAGAAACGCAGCGCGCAAGGCGTCTCCTTCGCTGGCTGCACCATGGTCACCTTCCGCTACGCATTCCATTGAACCGCTGTCTCGTTGCATGTCGTCCCCCTCGCGTTTGCACTGGCCTTTCGCAAAATCTACGCTCGGGTGACGCATCCGAAAAACATATTTCAAAAATGCAAATCATCGCTTTTGCCTATGCAAGCTTATTTATGTCCACGCACAATAACTACTAGAAAAGACCACGGGGCCGATTATGGAACCTGCGCAATTACGCTATTCGCTGCGTCAGTTAAGGTACTTCGTCGTCACGGCGGAAGTCTTGTCGTTCACCGCCGCAGCCAAGCTGCTGCATATCTCCCAGCCGTCCATCTCCACGGCGCTGGCGGACCTGGAGGTGTCGTTCGGTGTCCAGCTATTTATCCGCCATCACGCAAGCGGGTTATCCCTGACGCAAGCGGGCCGCGACATGCTCGGGCGTGCACGCGACCTGCTCAAGAACGCGGAGGACTTGCAGACGGCCGCCAAGGAAATGGACGGCGGCATGTCCGGCGCCATCACGCTCGGCTGCCTTGTCTCGCTCGCGCCGCCGCTCATGCCCGCAATGATGAGCCGCTTCCTGGCCGACCATGCGGGCATTGCGTTTCGCACGCTCGAGGCGCATCAGGAGGATTTGCTGCGGGGCCTGCACGACGGTTCACTCGATATAGCGCTTACTTACAACCTCGACCTGACTGACGACATCGCCTTCACGCCGCTGCTCTCGCTGCCACCCTATGTGATCCTGCCCAGGACGCACCGGCTGGCACGCGCGCGCAGCGTCGCACTGGCCGACCTGCGCGACGAGCCCTACGTCATGCTCGACCTGCCGCACAGCCGCGAATACTTCGCCGGACTCTTCAACGCGGTCGGCGACCGGCCAATCGCCGCGTTCAAGTCGTCCCAGCCTGAAGTTGTCCGCGGCATGGTAGCGAACGGCCTGGGCTACAGCATTCTCAACTTCCCGCTCAAATCAAGCCGCACCGTTGACGGTGAAGACTTTGTCATCAAGCAGTTCAAGGACGAGGTAAAAGCGACTACGCTTGGCATTGCCCAGTCCAGAAGCATGAAACTCCGGCAAGTCGTCCAGCATTTCGCCGCGTTCTGTGAAGCGGAAATCAGGCGCCAGCACAGCGGTTGAGCGCACGGGAACGTGTACATCGAGACACCCCGCTAGATAGGAAAAAGCTTGGTTCTACATGCAAAAACAATATTTTGGCTGGTAATTTGACTTGATAGATTGATGTCCATGCAGCGAGCAACCAGCGGCCCAGATGCAGCGGGTTGCGACATTCACTGAGTGGGACAGGGAGGCGCGATGGGTTCTTCAACGGCATCCTCGGCGGTAACGTCGACAGCGGCGTCGACAGCCTCCGGCGCTGGCCAGGAAATCGTCCGCCAGTTGCAGGTCAACTGCGAACGCCCGTTCAGCGATGCACGCTCGATGCCGCCCGCCGTCTACACATCACCCGATTTCCTGGCGCTGGAACAGGAACGCATTTTTCGCCGCGAATGGCTGTGCGTCGGCCGTGCGAGTGCGCTTGGCGGAGCGGGCGACTATCTCACAGCGGATATCGACGGACAGCCGATCGTCGTCCTGCGCGACGAGCATCTGGAACTGAAGGCTTTCTCCAATGTGTGCCTGCATCGGATGTCGGTGTTGCTCGAAGGGCGCGGCAACACCAGGCGCATCGTGTGTCCCTATCACGCATGGAATTACACGCTCGACGGCAAGCTCCACGGCGCCCCCATGATGGAGCGTCAAAGCGGATTTTGTAAGGAAAGCTATCGATTACCCACGGTGCGATGCGAAGCATGGCAAGGCTGGATCTACGTCACGCTCGACGCGGATGCGCCGCCGGTTTCGGAGCAGCTTGCCGGCCTCACGGACCTGATTGCCGACTATGGCATGACCGATTACAAGGAAACGTTCTACGAAGAGCACGTGTGGGATACGAACTGGAAAATCCTCGCCGAAAACTTCATGGAGAGTTACCACCTGCCCATGCTGCATCGGGCGACTGTCGGGCCGCATTCGCGCCTCGACGAAATGGAATGCCCAGCCGGCCACGATGCGTTCAACTACCACTGGATCACCAAGGAAGCTTCCCTGCCAATTGGTCAGGCGCATCCGGAAAACCAGCGTCTTCAAGGGCACTGGCGCAAGACGACCGCGCTGATCGCGATCTACCCGACCCATCTTGTCACGCTGACGCCGGGCTATTTCTGGTATCTCGTGCTGCAGCCGCTGGGCACGAGCCGCGTTCATATCCGCTTCGGCGGCGGGCTGGCGCCTGAGTTCATCGCGGATCCAAAGGCCGCGCAATACATGGCGTCGCTCAAAGAGTTGCTGGATGCGGTCAACGAGGAAGACCGGCGTGGCGTGCAGGCTGTGTTCCGCGGCGTGCAAGCGCCGCTTGCAAAACCCGGCCATCTCAGTCACCTCGAACGGCCGAACTACGACTTCGCGCGTTATCTCGCGAAGCAGCTTGCCTGAAACACGACTTAAAGCGCACGACGCAACACGCAACGCAACACCGATCTGAAACCCGGAGCCCACGACACGATGTCAACCCACTCCTTCATCTCCTTCGCGGGCGTGAGCAAGACGTATGACGGCGTTCATTACGTCGTGGAAGGGCTCGATCTCGACGTCGCGAAAGGCGAATTCGTCTCGCTGCTCGGACCGTCCGGTTCCGGCAAGACAACCACGTTGATGATGCTTGCCGGCTTCGAATCCGCGACGCAGGGAGAGATCCGCCTGAACGGGAAACGCCTCGACGATAAACCGCCGCATCAGCGCGACATCGGCATGGTGTTCCAGAACTACGCACTCTTCCCTCACCTCACGATCGAACAGAACGTCGCGTTTCCGTTGTCGGTAAGAGGTATCGGCAAAGCAGAACAAAAGGCGCGCGTGAAGCGGGCGCTGGAGATGGTCGAGTTGCCGCAACTGGCTTCCCGCCGGCCGTCGCAGTTGTCCGGCGGACAGCAGCAGCGTGTCGCCCTCGCCCGTGCGCTTGTGTTCGAGCCGAGCGTGGTGCTGATGGACGAACCGCTCGGCGCACTCGACAAGCGTCTGCGCGAAACCATGCAATACGAAATCATGCGGCTGCATCGCGAATTGGGATTGACGGTGGTGTATGTGACGCATGACCAGGCGGAGGCGTTGACCATGTCGGACCGGGTCGCCGTGTTCTCCGACGGCCGCATCCAGCAGGCGGCCACCCCCACCGAACTTTATGAAAACGCGCACAACGCGTTCGTGGCGAATTTCGTCGGCGAGAACAACGGCCTGACGGGTCGTGTGCTCGATCAAGACACAAGCTGGGCGACGCTGGAACTGCCGGGCGGCGCGGTCATTCGCGGCCGCTGCGGGCGGGGCCTGCGCAACGGCGAGGAAGCGATGCTGGCGCTGCGCCCCGAGCGCGCGCACATAGCGTCCGCTGACGCCGGGCAGAACGCTGCGGACACCAATGTGGTGAGCGCGCGCGTGGAAGAACTCGTGTATTGCGGCGATCATCACCGCGTTCACTTGAAACTCGGGGAGCTTGGTCATGGCGATAACCTCATCGTCAAAGTCCCGAATACGCAGCACCACGATCTTCCGTCACTCGGCAGTGCAACCGCCGTGGCATGGCGCCACGATGATTGCAAGATCCTCGCAACGGCCGCTGCAGTTACCCGCGGCCCTGCTCCGTCCATCACCGCAGGAGTCCACTAACATGAAAGCAACACTCGTTCGAACCGGTCTGACGGGCATCGCCGGACTCACCGTTGCAGCAGCCAGCTTGTTTTGCGCGACCGCGCATGCAGCCGATACCATCTCGGTCGTGACCTTCGGCGGCGCTTACGAGGCCGCGGCGAAGAAAGCGTTCTTCGAACCGTTCACGGCAGCGACCGGCATCGGCTTCTCGACGGAATCGTACGACGGCGGCCTCGCCAAGCTGTCCGCCATGGAACAGGCCAAGAACCCGACCTGGGACTTGATCGACCTTGAATCCAACGACGCCATCACCGGTTGCGACGAAGGCTTGTTGCGCAAGATCGACCGCAAGTCGCTCGGCAACACCAGCGCTTTCATCCCCGGTTCGATCATGGATTGCGCGGTAGCCGCCATGGTCTGGTCGACGGTGTACGCCTACGACACAACCAAGCTCAAGACCCCGCCGACCACGATCAACGACTTCTTCGACCTGACGAAATACCCTGGCAAACGCGGCTTGCGCAAGTCGCCGAAGGTGACGCTCGAATGGGCGTTGCTCGCCGATGGCGTGAAAACGACTGATGTGTACAAGGTGCTCGGCACGCCCGCCGGCGTCGACCGCGCGTTCAAGAAACTCGACACGATCAAGCCGAGCATCGTCTGGTGGGAAGCCGGCGCGCAGCCGCCGCAATTGCTCTCCGACGGCGCGGTGGTCATGACGCAAGTCTATAACGGGCGTATTGACGACGCGGTGCACAAGGACCACAAGCCATTCGTGTCAGTGTGGGACGGCCAGGTCTATGACTTCGAATGGTGGGGCATTCCCATGGGCGCGAAGAACGGCGACGCAGCGGCCAAGTTCATCGCATCCGCCTCGACCGCACAAAGCTACGCAGACCTGACGAAGTACATTGCTTACGCGCCGCCACGCAAGGATGCGATTCCGTTGATTGCCAAGGATCGCCTGAACGACTTGCCGACGGCTCCCGCGAACTTCAAGCATGCGCTGCAGATCAACGCGAGCTTCTGGGCGGATAACGCCGACCAGATCAACAAGCGCTTCCAGGTCTGGCTGACACAGTAAGGCGACCCGTGACCGTGACAGTGACCAGCAATCTGCAGGAACCGGCTGAGCGCGAACCCTCCACGGGGTTCGGGGCCGACGGCCGCGCGGCGTACGCCAGGACGCGTCGCCGGGCGTCGGTCCAGGCGCTCCTGCTTGCGCTGCCGCTGCTGTTGTTCCTGCTCGCCACCTTCATTGCGCCGATCGCGATCCTGCTTTCTCGCAGTGTCGAGAATCGCGAAGTGCCGGTGAATCTGCCGGCACTGTCACAGGCGCTCAAGGCGTGGAACGGCGAAGGTGTGCCCGACGAGCATACCTTTGCCATCCTGGCGGCCGATATGCGCCGGGCGTCTGCGGAAGGACAATTGGGAACCGTGGCGCGGCGGCTGAATTTCTATTTGCCGGAGTTTCGCAGCTTGTTGATGCGGACCGCGCGACAGTTGCCCGAGACTGCGCCACCCGCCTGGAAACCGGCATTGATCGAACTCGATCCGCGCTGGGGTACGCATGACATCTGGCGCATCCTGAAGCGCTCCGCTGTCTCGCCTACGCCTGATTATCTGTTGGGCGCTGTGGACGCCACCGTCACGCCTGAAGGGTCGATCGCGTCCCTGCCCGCTGAGAGCTCGGTGTTCGTCAGCGCGTTTGCGCGCACCGTGTGGATCAGTGCATCGGTCACGCTGTTGTGCCTCGTGATGGGTTATCCGGTCGCGTATCTGCTCGCCACCTTGCCGGCCGCCAAAAGCAATCGCCTGATGCTGCTGGTGATCGTGCCGTTCTGGACGTCGCTGCTCGTGCGCACGACCGCGTGGTACGTCCTCTTGCAACCGAGCGGCGTCATCAACAGCATGCTCGTGGGGCTGGGTCTCGTGAGCCATCCCCTGCCGCTCTTGTTCAATCGAACCGGCGTGCTGATCGGCATGACGCATATTCTCCTGCCCTACATGATCCTCGCGATCTATTCGGTCATGAAGAGCGTGTCGCCGGTCTACATGCGCGCAGCGCAATCGCTCGGCGCGCATCCGGTCACGGCGTTCATCCGCATCTATGTGCCGCAGACTTTGCCGGGTGTCGGCGCAGGCTGTTTCCTCGTGTTCGTGCTCGCGCTGGGTTACTACATCACGCCTGCGTTGCTGGGGGGAGCCGGCGACGAAATGATCAGCCAGTTGATTGCGACGCAGACGAACGAACAGCTTAACTGGGGGCTTGCCGGCGCGTTGTCGGCGTATCTGGTGATCTTCACGGCCGTGTTCTATTTTGTGTTCAACCGGCTTGTCGGCATCGACCGGCTGCGCTTCGGCTAAGGGAGAAGGACTCATGCAAAGCCAGCGCCATCTCGTGCTCTCCGAACGCATAGCGTCGAAGTGGTTGCGCGTGCATTCAGCGCTCATCCTGTTCTTCCTGATCGCGCCCATTCTGGCCATCGTGCCGCTGTCGTTCAACACCGGTTCGTACTTCTCTTATCCGATGCAAGGCTTCTCGCTGCATTGGTACGCCAAAGCGCTCGGCAGCAGCGACTGGCAACGTGCGTTCTTCAACAGTATCGGCATAGGCGCCGCGTCCACGGTGCTTGCCACCTGCCTCGGCACGCTCGCGGCGCTGGGCCTGAGCCGCGCGAACTTTCCGTTTCGCGCGGTCATCATGCCGCTGCTCATCTCGCCGATGATCATCCCCATCGTGGTCGTTGCCGCCGGGTTCTATCTGGTCTTCGCCCCGCTCGGTCTGGTCAACTCCTACGTGGGCGTGGTGCTTGCGCATGCTGCGCTCGGCACGCCGTTCGTGGTGATCACCGTGACGGCGTCCCTGCTCTCGTTTGACCAGAGTCTCATTCGTGCGGCGTCGGGACTCGGGGCGACTCCATGGATCGCCTTTCGGCGCGTCACGTTGCCGTTGATCGCGCCGGCCGTGGCGACAGGCAGCGTCTTTGCGTTTGCCACCTCGTTCGATGAAGTCATCGTGATTCTTTTTATCGGCGGCCCGGATCAGCGAACCGTTCCACGGCAGATGTGGAGCGGCATTCGCGATTCCATCGATCCGTCGATACTCGCTGTCGCCACCATGCTGATCCTCTTTGCGGTGGCGCTGTTCACCAGCATCAACTGGCTTCGCGGACGCAGCGCCGCAGCGGCGTTGCCGGGAAGCTGAAGGCTTCAAGGGAGCGGGTGTTTGTCTTTTATCGCTAGTGACGATCGCGTCGGCAGGAGACCCGACGCATGACGCCGCTTGATTAAACATTAAAGGAGAGCAGCATGCTGGCAACAGAACGGGAAGCGTTTGAGCTGGACGGCGCCGCCGTCTTGCGCGGAGTGTTCAAGGACTGGGTTGAGCCTCTGCGCGCGGGCGTCGAATATAACGCCACTCATCCGGGACCTTCGTTCAGGAACTACACGCCCGAGAAAACGACCGGCCGCTTCTTCGGCGACTACTGCAACTGGCAGCGCATCGAGCCGTTCAAGGATTTCGTCGAGCACAGTCCGGCTGCATCGGTGGCTCAGGCTTTGATGGGCTCGCAGCGTGCACGCATCTTTCACGAACATGTGCTGGTGAAGGAAGCCGGCGCGGCGAAGCTCACGCCATGGCATCACGATGAGCCCTACTACTGCGTGAGCGCCGAGCAAGCGGTCAGTCTATGGATTCCACTCGATCCGGTGCCGCGTGAGACATGCGTTGAATTCGTGGCCGGGTCGCACAAATGGGGAAAGCTGTTCCGTCCGCGCAAGTTCAGCGGCGTGGCGTATGACCATAAATCGGATCGGCTGGAAGAGATGCCGGACATCGATGCAAACCGGGATGCTTATCGGATCCTCGGCTGGGATCTGGAGCCGGGAGACGCCATCGCGTTTGACTTTCATACGGTGCATGGCGCGCCGGGTAATGTTGGGGGCCAGCAGTCGCGGCGAGTCGTGTCGTTCCGGTGGCTCGGCGATGGCGCGCACTACGTGGATCGGGGCGGCGAGACGTCACCGCCGTATCCGGAGCTGGTTGGCAGGCTTGCTTCCGGTGATCCACTGCCCGAAGGGGAGTTTCCGTTTATTGTTTAGGTTCCGGGTCTTATCCAAGTAGCACTGTCTTTCTTTAGCAACACAGGCTTTGTAACCGGGTTCGTCCGGCGTCCTGGGGCGCTCAATCTCAGGCTGAATTCGCCGGCGATACCCGTTTGAAAGCCTTAGTAAAAGCCCTTTGTTGTCTGACGTCATTTGATATTAAATCCACGCTCAACTAAACCAAAGCGGCCTCGGCTGCAGTCTCTGATCATATTAACGACTAATAAGCGCAAAAATCAGAAATCCGCAGAAGATATTACTGGTGTAAACGTTGATGTCGCGCATGTTGCACGAGATAAGTCATCTGACATACGATGCGCTCAGATCACCAACATACCTTTCCGCTGCGAAAGTTGCGCCTTGTCATCGAACCCGAATGGGTCGGATGAAGAACGCCGAACGCGCACGCAGCGACCGCAGCCGTCCGAGCGGCTGACAAAACAAAAACCGGAGACAACCGACATGGCAATCAAACTGAGAGGGCTGCGCTGGTGGATGATCGGCCTGCTGACCCTCGGCACGGTCATGAACTATCTGGCGCGCAGTTCGCTGAGCGTCGCCGCTCCCACGGTCATGCAGGACCTGCACGTCAGCACCGCCCAGTACGGCTGGATTACCGGCGCGTTCTTCGTGATGTACCCGCTTGGCGGTCCGGTGACGGGCTACCTGATGGACCGGATCGGCCTGCGCTTCGGCTTCCTGATCTGCGGCGTCGCATGGTCGGTGGTGTGTATCGCCCATGGTTTTGCAAGCGGCTGGGTCGGCCTTTTCGTGCTGCGTGGTTTGCTCGGGCTGGCCGAGGCATCGTTCATTCCAGCCGGCATGCGCATGGCCGCGTTCTGGTTCCCCGCACGTGAACGCGGGTTGGCGGCAGGCATCTTCAACATCGGCACATCGATTGGCGCCATCGCCGCGCCGCCGCTGATCGCCTGGTCGATCCTCAAGTACAACTGGGAGATGGCCTTCGTCATCGCAGGCTGCCTTGGCCTCGTATGGGCAGTGCTGTGGATCGTGTTCTACCGGCACCCGAGCGAGCACAAGGCGCTCACTGCAACGGAAGCGGCGTACATCGTTGAAGGTGAGCACGCCGAACTCTCCGACAACGGCGCCAAACCCAACCTGCGCGCGATCTTCAGGCAACGCAACTTCTGGGGCATCGCGCTGCCGCGCTTTTTCGCCGATCCGGTGTGGACCACGCTCGTGTTCTGGATGCCCCTCTACCTGCATCAGGCACGCGGCTTCGACCTCAAGGCCATTGCCATGACAGCGTGGCTGCCGTTCGTGGCGGCGGACGTGGGCTGCCTGATGGGCGGATCGATTTCGCTGTTCCTCAACAAGCGCTTCAACATTGCCGTGATCAACGGCAAGCGCATTGTCTTCACGATCGGCGCGTTGATCATGATCTCCATGGCAGGCGTGGGCTATGTAAAAGACCCGGGGATGGCAATCTTCCTGCTGTGCCTCGGCGGCTTCGCGCACCAGACGCTTTCCGTCGCGGTCATTTCGATGTCCGCCGACCTCTTCCCGCGTCGTGAAGTGGCAACCGTCACGGGCTTCGCGGGACTGTCAGCGGGGCTCGGCAACCTGATCTTCACGCTTGTGATCGGCGGGCTGGTCGCGACCATCGGCTATGCACCGTTCTTCGTCGCGCTCGGCTTCGGCGACCTGATCGGCGTCGCCCTGCTCTGGACGCTGGTGCGGCCTGCGCTGGTCAATCGCAGCACGGAGGCCAACCTTCCGAGTCCGGCCGGTGCCTAGCGCGTGGTCACGGTGCGTTGTGATGCGCGAAGCGAAGCGCGCATCGCACCGGCTCGACGCCCGTCTTGAACGCCGCGCTTAGCCACATCTGCGCGAAATTGCCCACAGTAATGAGCCGGCTGCACTGGCCGGTGAGACCCTCGTCATGAACAACATGCAACCCGAAACACTGGCGGTCGAACGCCTCGAAGCCGCGGATCAGGCACCTTGCGAAGTAGGCGAAAGCCCGGTCTGGCGGGAACAGGAACAAGCGTTGTATTGGGTCGATATCCCCGCCCGCAAGATCGCTCGATTGGTCGTGGGCGAGGTCAAGCGCACCGAGTGGCGCTTGCCCGAAAAAGTGGCCTGCATCACCTTCGACCGTCACGGCATCGTGCTCGCCGGATGCGAGTCGGGACTCTTCGCGGTTACGCTGCCGGCTGCGCATGAAGCGAGTGTACGCAAGCTCGCGGCACCGGTTTTTCCGCTGCCGGGCATGCGCTTCAACGACGGCCGCTGCGATCGTCAAGGCCGCTTCTGGGCCGGCACGATGGTCCAGGAAATGGCTGCCGCCAACCCGGCCGGCTCGCTGTACCGATACGACATCGACGGCACTCTGTCCGCGTCCATTGTCGATGGGCTGATCGTGCAGAACGGACTCGCCTGGTCGCCGCAAGGCACGACGATGTATCTCTCCGATTCGCATCCGGCGCGCAGGCTCGTCTGGGCGTTCGACTACGACGTCGATACCGGCGAACCGCGTAACCGTCGCGTCTTTGCCGACCTGAACCAGTTTGCGGGCCGCCCGGACGGCGCGGCTGTCGACACCAACGGCTGCTACTGGACCTGCGCCAACGACGCGGGTCTGTTGCTGCGTTTCACGCCTGACGGCCGCCTGGACCGAAGCATTGCGCTGCCGGTCACGAAACCCTCGATGTGCACGTTTGGCGGCCGCGAACTCGACACGCTCTTTGTTACATCGATTCGTCCGGCGAGCAACGCGAACGAACACGACGGTCATCTGCTTGCGGTGCGTCCGGGTGTCCGTGGTGCTCCGGAATCCGGTTACGGAGGAATTCTATAAGGATTACCGATGAATCTCCAGGCGATTCGGGAGACATCGCCTGAAAGTAGTGTGCCGTTGAGCAATTTCGTTATGCAAGCAGGAAAAGCCCGCGACGTTGCTGGCCACGTCGCAATCATTCACACAACAAGAGGAAATAAGACATGCAGTCACGCCACACGAAAAAAGCCGTCAACAAAGCGGTCAACAAAGCCGTATTGATCAGCCTCGCTACCCTCGCCTCGCCGGTCTTCGCTCAAAACAGCGTGACGCTGTACGGTATTGTCGATGACTCCATGTCCTACCAGAGCAGCCAGACGACGCTGGGTTCAAACAAGGGCGGACGTTCCAACATAAAAATGGCTTCCGGTATCTGGGCAGGCAGCCGCTTCGGCCTCAAGGGCTCGGAAGACCTGGGCGGCGGCACCAAGACCATCTTCCAGCTGGAGTCGGGTTTTAACGCGGCGTCGGGCGCCCAGCAATACACGAACGCCATGTTCGGCCGGCAGGCATGGGTCGGCTTGACGAATCCGGTCTACGGTACGTTCACCGCCGGCCGTCAATACACGTCCTACTACACGCTGCTTTCGCCCTATAGCCCGACGAACTGGCTTACCGGCGCGTTCGGTGCCCATCCGGGCGACCTCGACGAAATGGACACGATCTATCGCGCCAATAATTCGCTCGTGTACACGTCGCCCAAACTGTTCGGCTTCACTGCCAGCGGTTCGTATTCGTTTGCCGGCGTTCCAGGCAGCGTGAACCAGGGCTCGACATGGAGCGGTGCGCTCCAGTACCTCAACGGCCCGTTCGGAATTGCCGCGGGTATCACGCGGATCAACAACTCGACCCCGGGCGGCGGTGCTTTTGGTACGGACTCCACCACCAATTCCGCGGGCCAGTCGGGCGTATCGGCGATCACGAACGGATATCAGACCGCGCAGGCGCAGCAGCGAATTGCCGTGACGAGCGGTTATACGTTCACGCAGACGCTGGATATCTCCTTGTCGTACTCGAACGTGCAGTACATCCCCGGTATCAACTCGAGCTTCAAGACCACGGCGATCTTCAATACGGGCGGCGCGGTGCTGCACTGGAAGGCATTGCCGCTGCTCGACCTGGCTACCGGCTACAGCTATACGCGTGCGACGAAAGCCAACGGCATCACCAGCTCCGCGCAGTACCAACAGTTCAACCTGTCCGAATACTATTCGCTCTCCAAACGCACCGGCCTCTATGCATTGCAGGCCTATCAGCGCGCGAACGGAAAGACACTCGGAACGGCTGGCGCGAGCAGCATCATCAACGCGACCGCGACGGTTGGCGACGGCTATCAATCCGCGCCGTCCTCATCTCCCAGCCAGTTTGCTGCGGGTGTCGGCATCATCCATCGGTTCTGATTTGACGCGGCAACGCGGTGCACTTCTTAGGCAGTGCGCCGCGTCCAAGTGACGTACGACTCTGATAAGTACTCGTCGCGCATGCTTCGGCAAGTGCCCGGTCCAACTCGTTCAACTCAGTCGCCATTGGCCCGGCGACAGGCTAACGCCACTTGCTGCGCAGCGTAGCCCTTCTCGATTCCCTGCATTTTGTCTTCGACGCAAGGCGAACGCGCAGTTCAACACTGGCATCTCGTTCTCATTCGCCGCGGATTGTCATGCGGCGGCGCAAAAAAACGTCGATCGGCATTATTTTCCCTAAGCCAGATTGCCTCTTGCCGCCTCGGTCTTCCTCCCGATGTTTTCCGCCTGACCCGCTACCAGTCCTGGCTTGGCTGGAGCGTCCGTCACACATGCGCCCTCTGTTTTCCCGATATCCGCCCAAGTCGCTCGGGCGTAACATCAGATTATTCGAGCAACGGACACATTTACCGGGATAATTACGGATCAGAAAAAAGCCAGTCGCGCCGATAACCAAGTACCTACCTATATTGCGCATGCCATGGCGTTTAGTGAACCGAGGTTGCCGTTTTTCAAATGGCTAGTAGGATCCGCTCAAGACCTGAGCGCAGATAATCGACAGATATTGCTGTCAAACCTGTTCACCAGGACGGCGTCCATCGCGATGGCGTCAGTGTGCGAGATCAGCGTTTGCGCCACCGCCTATTATCTTTATCCGAACGTGGGCTACGCGTTATGGACGCTCGGCGTGATCGCACTCCTGATCGTGCGGCTGTCTCTGATCGCCATCTGTTGCAAGCGCAGCGAGCGCAACGAGCCCACGCCGACATCGCTGTTCCTGCTCGCCAGCATCCTGTGGAGCGCGCTTCTCGGACTCGGCGCCCTGCTGTGCAATATCAGCGGAGACCAGACGCTTTTCCTGCTAGGCAACGTTTGCGCGGTTGGCGTGGTGGGCGGGCTGGCCGGCCGCAACGCAGGCGTACCCCGGCTCGTCCTGATCCAGATCTCGGTCATCTTTACCCTGCTTGCAATTGGCGCCGCGCTGTCCCCGTCTTCTGGAAAAATCGTCTTGCTGTTCCAGGCGCCGTTTTGCGCTGCCGGCTTTTTCACGGTCGCTATCCGCAGCAACAAGGACACCGTAGCGCTACTGCTCGCGCAGGAAACCAGCAACCGCCTCGCCCGTCACGACAGCCTCACGGGCCTGCCGAATCGCGCCCGCATCAGCGAACTCCTGCTGAACCGTACCGATACCGAGCCGGCGGTCAGGCCCGGGTCCTTCGCGGTGCTTCTCATCGATCTCGATGGTTTCAAGGCAATCAACGACAGCCTCGGGCACGCCGCCGGCGACCTGGTGCTTCAGGAATCCGCCAAGCGCTTGCGAGCGGTGTTGCGCCAAGGGGACGTTGTCGGCCGTCTGGCGGGCGATGAATTCGTCGCCATCTCCAGCGACGCCGCCATCAGCGAAGAGGTCCGGCTGCTGGCGGATCAGATCGTGAAAACCCTGGCGCGTCCATTCGTGCTTAACGAGGCGCTGGTGCGGATTGGCGCAAGCGTCGGAATCTCGCAGTATCCCGAACATGGGGAAACGGGGCCACAACTGTTGATATGCGCCGACCGCGCGTTGTACGCAGTCAAGCGCAGCGGCAAGAGCGCCTTTGCCGTATTCGATGCCAAGGCGCACGCCTCCGACGACAGCCTGAGCCTGCTGCGAAGCGACCTGGAAGGCGCGCTTCAATCATTCGGCAGCGGCTTGCGGATGGAATATCAGCCGATCGTCAATCTGGCCAGCGGGCTCGTCACCGGCCGGGAAGCACTAGTCCGGTGGACCCATCCCACGCGAGGCGAGTTGCCGCCCACGACCTTCGTTCCCATTGCAGAGCGGACGGGCCTGATCCTGCCGCTGGGTGAATGGGTGCTCCGGCGCTCCTGCACGGAAGCGGCCCGCTGGCGAGAGCCGGTGGTCGTGGCGGTGAACGTGTCGCCGGTGCAATTGCGGGAAGATTCATTCGCGGACCTGGTTGCGGCGGTCATGCAGGAGTCGGGGTTGCCGCCTTCGCGGCTGAACATCGAGGTCACGGAAACCGTGCTCATGACCGACGATGTCCCGACCCGGCGCAACGTTGAAAAACTTCGCGCGATGGGTATCGGACTCGCGCTCGACGATTTCGGAACGGGCTTTTCCACGCTGTCCAATCTATGCCGCTTTTCGTTCGACACGCTGAAGATCGACAGCTCGTTTGTGCGCGAAGCCATTCATCGGCGGGAGTCGGCGGCGGTGATTCGCGGCATCGTGGCGCTAGCCCATGAGCTGGGCATTCCCACTACGGCAGAAGGCATCGAAACGCACGAGCAACTGAGCTTTGTCCGGGCCTCCGGATGTACCAGCGCGCAGGGCTTTTTCCTCGGCCGCTCGGAACGAGCGGACGGCATTTCGCAAATCTGAGCGGTCGGTGGCCTGCCGGAAATTCCCGCGATCCAGCCTGGTTTTTCATATACTTTATCGCCGACGCCGGCAAGTCGGAGCGCAAGTCTTTAAGCCTGCGCGCAGCTCATTTTGCCCCTGCATCCAGAACGATGACGAGGTTGATGATGAATGGCAAGGTCTTAATCTCTGGTGCCGGCGTCGCCGGCCTGGCGCTGGCTTACTGGCTCGATCGCGAGGGATTCACTACCACGCTGGTTGAGCGCTCCTCGGAATTTCGCCGAGGCGGCCAGGCTGTCGACATCCGTGGTGTCGCGCTCGATGTGGTCAACGCAATGAAATTGCTTGACGACGCACGCGCATTGCGGACACAGCTCAAGGGCATGTCGATGCTCGACGCCGACGGCAACGAGACGCAACGTACCGAAGAACGCACCTTCAGTGCCGGCCGGCTCGACAGCGATGACATTGAAATTTTCCGCGATGATCTTTGCGAACTTCTGATGGGCGCGATGAGCGGCCGTGTCGAATTCATCTACGACGACAGCATTCGCTCGATCGATGATCAGGGTGATCGCGTGGTGGTGACATTCGCATCCGGCCTGGACAGGCAATTCGATCTGCTGATTGGCGCTGACGGAATCTACTCCAACGTCCGCAAGCAATGTTTCGACGATGAACCCACGGTTGTCGCTCCGTTGGGAGTGGTGCTCGCTCTTTTTTCGACGCCCAACCTGATTGGTCTGATCGATTGGCAACTCGGGCATCGCGAGGGCGGCGTCGGCTACGTCATCTATCCAAGCCACGACAAGCGCGAACTCCGGATTGGCGTTGGTTTCGCGATACCCGAGCCCGCGGTGGCGCGAGGCGATACGGAAGCGCAAAAGCGACTGGTGGCTGGCCAGTGTGCTCATTTGAAAGGCGATTTCCCCCGCTTCATCGACGCGATGAAAGTGACCGATCAGTTTTACTACAACGAGCTTGCACAGATCCGCATGCCGTCGTGGTCTAAAGGCCGCGTCGTGCTTGCCGGTGACGCGGCGCACTGTGCGTCGCCATTCTCGGGTCAAGGCACGAGCCTCGCACTCGTCGGCGCTTTTGTGCTGGTTCGCGAGTTGGTCCGGAACTGGGATCATCCGGCGCAAGCCTTTGCCGCATACGAACATCGCGTGCGGCCGTATGTGAATCTGAATCAGGCACTTGTCGACCTTAGCCGCGAAGGCCCCGTGCCCGATGATTTGATGACCGAGGCGAAGAACGGTATTGACCTTGGGGATTTGCTCACCGAGTTGGTGTAGCCGTCGAGGATCCGTCATGGCCGCTGCCTTTTCGTCTTCCTTTTCCTTTTCCGCTAAACAACGTCTGCAAGAGATGTTCAGTGAGATGGCAATTAAAAAGGATGCCTTATTGATCTCCCATTACTATCATCCAGATTTCTTGCTGGAAACCAACGGACAGAAACAGCACTACACAGCGGCCTCACAACTTCATGCGTGCGCAAACCAACGAATAAAACGATGCCCCGATCAAGCGGCATTCGCGATCTGGTACAACTGCACCAACGCCAAAATGCTTTTTTGCCTCAGCCACAGGTCGCTTTCGTTAGAATCTGTTTTCGATCATCATATTCGTCTGTAACCGGAGACAAACGTGCCAGGCCTACTTCCCGATGTCGACCGCGAGGGACTCCTCGAATATTCAGTCGTATACACCGACCGATCAATCAATCATATGTCGCAGCTCTTTCAAGGAGTCGTGCGCGATATTTCCGATTCCCTGAAAAAAGTCTACAACGCGAAGTCGGCCGTTGTCGTCCCGGGCAGCGGGACTTTCGGCATGGAAGCCGTTGCCCGGCAGTTTGCGACGAACAGGAAGTGTCTGGTCATCCGCAATGGCTGGTTCAGTTTTCGCTGGTCGCAGATTTTCGACATGGGCGGCATTCCGTCTGAATCGATCGTGCTGAAGGCGCGTCCGGTCGAACCAGGGAGGCAGGCGGCCTATGCACCGCCGCCGATCGAAGATGTGGTCACGGCGATCAGGGAAAACAAGCCGGATCTGGTCTTTGCACCGCATGTCGAAACTGCATCCGGGATCATGCTGCCGGACGCTTATTTGCGCGCGGTGGCCGACGCTGTGCATGCCGTCGGCGGCATGTTTGTACTGGATTGCATCGCTTCCGGCACGGTCTGGGTCGATATGAACGAGTGCGGCGTGGACGTCCTGATCAGCGCGCCGCAAAAGGGATGGAGCGCGTCACCGTGCTGCGGGCTGGTCATGCTTAGCCCGCTCGCCCGCGAAAGAATCGACGCAACGACCAGCACCAGTTTCGCTTGCGATCTTCGCAAATGGCTGCAAATCATGGAAGCCTACGAGAACGGCGGGTTCGCGTACCACGCCACGATGCCCACGGACGGTCTCGCGACGCTGCGTGACGTCATGAAAGAGACCGATGCATACGGCTTCGATAAAGTGAGAGCGGAGCAACTCGAACTCGGCAAGCGCGTCCGCTCACTTCTCGCTGACAAGGGTTTCAAGAGTGTGGCGGCGGAAGGTTTTGAAGCTCCGGGCGTTGTAGTCAGCTACACGGACGACGACGGAATACGATCCGGCAAGAAGTTCGCTGATGCCGGCTTGCAGATCGCGCCCGGCGTTCCCCTTCAATGCGATGAGCCTGCAGATTTCAAGACCTTCCGCATCGGATTATTCGGCTTGGACAAACTGCGAGACGTCGAGGGGGCAGTGGACAGGCTCGCGAAGGCGCTGGACCGTATTCTTTAGAGCGGGTTTTGTTTTGCGGAGGATGGGCGTAATGCTCGTCCTCGCGACCGCTCACCGATCAGGACGCGTCGTCAGGCGCCGCGCCTGGGAACAGCGACAGGCGCAGTCCGATGAGCGCATGCAGCGCACCTTTGCGCCGCCTGTAGCCAGGCGCATCAGGGTCGGCCGCAAAGTCAGCAATGATCCGCGCTATGGCGGCATCGACGTCGGCCGCAAGAGTCGACGGTACGCTTTGGCGCTCGCCGGATTCGAGGCATCGTTCATAGTGCGATCGCACTTCGTCAAGCACACGATTCAATACGACCGGCAACTCTCCAGAAAACTTGCCCGAGAGTCTGCGCAGGTCGAGTGTATTGAGCGCAATGCGCATGTCGCGCAGGCTTTCAGTGGACGGGTGCTTGTAGTCGTCGCTCGGCGCCACGCGCGGAATCAACTGCACGAGCCGGTCGAGCATGCGTGCGTTCAGATCGCGTTGCTGATCCATCGATAGAGCGGTCCCGCTTAAAACGACATCCTTCCAGCTGGACCGGGTCAGTCGTGCCGTCGCCGCATCCGTTCCGAACGGGCGGATGACCCCTGTCATCACCGAAGCGAAAATCACGCCGGCCAGCCCCGCGAGATTGGCATTCAGGAAGTTCAGGATGTTGGCGTCATAGGCGTTGTCGATACCGAGAAAGGTCGCGGTCGTCAACGCTACGAGCGTCGAAATCAACGCCCATTTCGGACGTGGCATCAACAGCCCAAGCGGAACAAACAGGAACGAGAAGAAAATGACCAGCAAAGGGAAATCCTGGCCACTCGGCAACACGACAAACAGATAGAACGCCGAAATAACGACGCCCATCGCCGCGCACTTCAGGAAAGTAATCATCATGGGCACGGGTTCGTCCAGCGCGGCGAAAAAGCAGACGCCGATAGCGCCCAACGACACCGCTGCCGCACCTTCCTGCCATCCCGAAGCAATCCACAGGCACGACGAAACGAAGATGACCAGCGCCGCCGAGCTGGCGGAGAACAAAGCAAGACCCCGGTCGAAAAAAGCGTGCTGCGCGCCGAGCCGCCAATGACGAAACCGCGGCCGCCAGGCCCCTCTTCCGTGAACGATGTTAAGGCGTAAAGTCCGGCAATCGACCCACAGATCGACCATTTGCCGCAAGCGCCAGAGCGCGCTGGATAACAATGCCGCCTGCCATGTCGTCGGTTCGTTGCGCGCCGGATCCAGTTGCGCAATACGCTTTCGCAATAGCGGCGCCTCGCGCTCGGGGTCGTCGCTGAGCGGCGCGTCCATCCAGCGCCCGATATCGCGCAGCAGTTCGCCTAAGCCCGCAGGAATGTCGGGGCCCGATTTCTGCGCGGCCGCGAGCACGTCTGCGAGCGCTGCGGTGATGGGCAGTATCAGTTGCATCCGGCCTTGCAGTTCCTCGCTGCGAGCGAGAATTACCGGACTGACGTGATCGTAGGCCAACTGGCTCAACAGGAATTCGAAGCCTCGGACACTCGAGGCCATCTTCTGCCGGCTTCCCGAAACGAGCGCACCAGCGACCCGGCCCGCCAGCGACTCGTTCGCGTAGAGAGCGGCGTCCCGAAACCACGAGTCCGTTCGCTCGATCAGTGTCGGCGCGAGCCGGCTCGGGAAAAAAACGCTGCCGACGATGCTCGCGCAGACGATGCCAAGCGTAATCTCTTCGGTTCGCGCCACGGCCACATCGAAGATGCTCAACGGATTCGACAGTGCCGGCAGAGCAATGACAGACAGCGAATAACTGGCGAGCAGAAAAACGTAATTGCGTGCGGCTCGCGTCAAGATCGAAATGTAGACGAACACGCCTGTCCATAGCGCTATCAGCGCGCTCAACAGATAAGGGGTCTCCGCGAAAGGCGGCACGAGGGCGATGGAGGCGAGTGCGCCAAGCACAGTGCCGATCACGCGATAAAGCGCCTTCGACCGGGTCGCACCGACAAACGGGTTCGACACAATATAGACCGATGCCAGCGCCCAGTACGGTCTCGGAAGGTCGAAGTAGAACGCGATGTAAAGCGCGAGCATCCCTGCGAAGAAGGTCTTTAGCGAAAAAGTCCAGTCACGCAGCGAAGGGAAATTCATCGGAGAATATCGCTTGGGAGATCAGTCTGTCGCCCGGCAGCTCGGCCGGCTCGCAGTGCTACGACCAACAGTGTGCTGCGTTTCGCCAAAACCTGCCTGGTCGATCACTTATGACCGGGTGCGCGTGGAACGATCCGAGGATGTGCAACTCGCCAGCTAGAGTCGACAACGATTCAGTGCACATGCCATCGCCGCCTAAAATCTTCGCCCGCAATCCGAGTTGCACCGCCTGCTTAGCCAGTGCCCCCCCGTCGCGTCAGTATCACCGTACATGATCACATCGGGATTTTCGGCTTTGATCTTTGTTAGCACCGCGCGACTTGAGCGACTGCGGCCGGATCAGCATGTCATATTCCAATTGCGAGGTGAATCTGTTCAATCACGCACACCCAACGCTCAGTCTTTCATTCCGGCTCTGACTCTTCCCATCAGTCGCTCAACCCAGATACGTAGTAGTTTGTTCGACAGCACCATCGGCACTGAATAAGCGATCACTCGGTAAACGTCGTTACGTCGTACCTTGGATACCTTTTCCGGATCCAGCCAATCATCGTTGTTCACAAGGAGCAATAGCGTCTTCAGCCCGATGAGGATTGGCCATACGCAGGCAAGCCGCAGTCGAACGGAAGACGCGGGAATAGCGAGCGTGTATTCGAGGGCTTCACGGAAGTGATCGAGAGTCCTGTGGACCAGTTCGAACATAAGCGGGCGGGCACGAAGCGAAGCGTTCGGTAGCAACAGGTCTTCCGGACGCAAGCCGGATCGATCAAGCATCGTGGCGGGAAGGTAACAGCGCCCGATGCGCAAATCTTTGCCGCAGTCCCGCAAGACATTTGTCATCTGCAGCGCTTTTCCGAAACGAATGCCGCGGTCCAACATCGTTTCAGGGCCTCCATCAAATGTTCCCGGCACGTGCGCGTAAGTCATCTGTGTCCAGAATTCCCCAACGCATCCCGCGACCATATAGGTGTATAGATCGAGTTCGTCCAATTCCTGAAGCGCAACGATTTGCCCGGAATATTCGTTGGGGAAAGTACGCAGGTCAAATTCCATGCCCTTTGTGAGGGTAGTGACAATCCCACGTACCGCTTGCCGATCTGACTCGCTCAGTTGAGACAGCACCGTCAGCGCCGCACCGAGCGACTCAAGCAAAACCTTTTCGTCGGACTGCGTCTGCTGACCAGCCATTTCTACAGCAATACGAGCCAGCGCTCCTTCGTCAGAGGCGCCATTGACCTGTCTGCGAAGCGACAGGAGCAGATCCAGCCGTTGCCCCGGCGGCACGATCGAAGTATCCGCGATCGTGTCTGCCGCGCGTGCCAGGAGATACGCGATGCCAATCGGATCTCGCATGCCAGCGGGCAATACGCGCAGAGTGAGATAGAAGGAACGTGAAACACCTTTCAGTAACGGACCGAGAAGGACGGCTCTAGCAGGATTGCGCATTGATCGGATCAGGTCGTTGTTGGACGAATCGGGTAGCTCTTTATTGTATCCGGCAATACGGGCCACTCGACCGGCTCGAAGGAATGAACGACTGCTATCCCCTGAAAGCGGCGGACGTTGCGAGCTTGGTCCAGAGTCCGCAGCGGGTCGACTTCTTCCGAACAACGACCGACAAGGATCACTTCGCTCTCACGCAAGCAAACGTCCTCCATCTGAATCCGCCACAGGACTTGTACGCCTTCCCTCGCTGAAGCGTGATGCCTCCGAGGCATCACGCAAGCCATCAATCGGCATTGGCATAAACCACATCGATTTCCGATAGTACGGGCATTGCAGCGTCGTTTGCGTGTTGTTTGCATTCACCGCCGCACCTCATGCCAATACCCAGGAGACGAACCATGGCCACCGACCGCTCGCGCATCTCGACGGATATCGATTTCGAGCAGGAAGGCTTTCAGACCGGCACATTGCGCGTGCCGCATTCCGTGGACCGCTCCGCATACGGGCACATCCCGATCCCGATCGCCGTGCTGAAGCTCGGCGATGGTCCAACAGCGCTTCTCACCGGCGGCAATCACGGCGACGAATACGAAGGCCCAATCGCGCTGATGAAACTGCTGCAACGCATGCCGTCGATGCAGATCAGCGGTCGCCTGATCGTCGTGCCAGGTCTCAACTTTCCCGCGTTTCTCGCGGGGCGGCGGACCTCGCCCATAGATGGCGCAAACATGAACCGGATCTTCCCGGGCCATCGCGATGGCTCCATCACGGAGATGATTGCGCACTACGTGGACACCGAGTTGTTTCCCCGTGCCGATTTCATCTTCGATATCCACTCAGGAGGCGCGTCGTTCGATCATCTGCCGACGCTGCTGGTCGCACCACCGGCCGACGCCGGCCAACGCCGCGAATATCAGCGGATTGTCGATGCGTTCGCCGCTCCCAACGCGATGGTCATGGACCTGCTTGGCGAGGACCGCACCTATGGCGCCGCCATCGAGCGACACGGGAAGCTCTTCCTGTGCGGAGAGTTCGGCGGCTACGCGACGTGTAATCCGCAAGGCCTGGCGATCGTGGAGGAAGGCTTGCAGCGCGTGCTCGCGGCGCTCGGCATCTGCTCCGGTGAGGCGTTGCCGGCGCCGCGTCACGACACGCGCTGGCTGCAGGTTGAAGGCGAGCGCCATTACGTCTTTGCGGCCACGCGCGGGATCTTCGAGCCGGTATTCGCGCTCGGCGACCGCGTGAGCGCCGGCGACTTGGCCGGACGCATATTCGATCCGCACGCGCCGTGGGCCCAACCCATCGAGCTGAAGTTCCGCAGCGCGGGCGTGGTCGTCATCGTGCGTTCGTTTGCGAGCGTCGAGCCGGGTGATTGCGTCGCGCTCGTGGCATCCGATCTGGCATCCCCTTCCAATCACCACGCGCAATGAACCCGGAGACGACCATGTCCGCCATCCCGTTGACACAAGGCGTCGACGCACGCGATGCGCTCTACAGAAAGATCACCTGGCGCCTACTGCCGTTCCTGACGCTGTGCTACATGCTCGCGTACCTCGACCGCATCAACATCGGCTTTGCGAAGCTGCAGATGCAGAACCAGCTCTCGTTCTCCGACGCGGCCTATGGCGTCGCTGCGGGCATCTTCTTTATCGGCTACGTGCTGTTCGAAATTCCCAGCAATCTGCTGTTGCCAAGGATAGGCGCCCGCAAGACACTGTCGCGCATCATGGTGCTGTGGGGCCTCACCTCTGCGTCGATGCTGTTCGTCCGGGACATCCACACGTTCTACGCCCTGCGCTTTCTGCTCGGTGTTTTCGAAGCGGGGTTCGCACCGGGAATGGTGCTCTACCTGACCTACTGGTACGCGCCGTCCCGCACCGCTCGCGCGATGGCCGTCGTGATGTGGGCGGGACCGATCGGCGGTGTTATCGGCGGACCGCTGTCGAGCTGGGCCATGACTACGCTGGCAGGCACGCATGGACTTGAAGGCTGGCAGTGGATGTTCATTGTCGAAGGCCTGCCGTGCTGCGTGCTGGGTGTGATTGCATTCTTCTTCCTCGATGATCGTCCGCAGCAGGCAAACTGGCTTTCCGATGAAGAGAAGGCATTGCTTGCCGCTGATCTCGATGCGCAACGCCTGAACCGTGCGGCGAGCGAAGCGCGGCATCAATCATTGAGAACCGTTGTCTCCGACCCGCGCGTGCTGACGCTTGCCTTCAGCAATTTTTGCGTGATCGCGGGGATCTATACAGTGAGTTTCTGGCTGCCCACTATCCTGAAGACCGCTGGCGTTGCGGGCACAATGGCGATCGGCCTTTGGTCGTCCTTACCCTACGTTGCAGCCATTGCCGCAATGGGATGGCTGTGCCGCAGCTCAGACCGTCGCAACGAACGCCGCCGCCATAGTGCGATCGCGAGCATCGTGGGCGCCGTCGCATTGGCCATCGCCGGGTTGTACCCAGACAAGCTCGGCGTCGCGCTGCCTGCCATCGCGCTGTCTACCGCCATGCTCTGGGCGTCCTACACTGTTCTATGGGCGCTCCCCGCGGGGTACCTGGGCACGGCAGCGGCAGCGGGCGGCATTGCCTTCATCAACATTTGCGGCGCGCTTGGCGGCTTCGCCAGTCCGATCATCATCGGTGTCGTCAAGACGCTCACCGGCGACATGCAGGCCGGCATGCTGACCATCGTCGCCATCGCGCTCGCCGGTGCGGTCGCCATGCTGCTGAATCCTATTGAATCGCGAAAGTCGCAAGCGGAGACCCCACATGGATGAACCATCGACAACCTACCGCATCGGCGATGCGTTGATCACCCGCGTGACCGAACAACAGTTTCAGTTGAAGACGGGCAAGCTGTTCCCCGACTTCGACCCCGTTGTCATTGAAGAGCATCGAGCATGGCTCGCCAACGGCCAAGTCGATGCGGCCGCCGAACACTTCGTCCTGAACGTCAATACCTGGGTGCTGCGAGTCGGCGGCAAGGTCATCCTGATCGACACCGCAAGCGGTAATCATAAGGACCGTCCATTCAGCGCCCTCTTCCATCAACTGAATACACCGTATCTCGAGCGGCTGGAGCGCGCGGGGGTGAAGCCCGAAGAGGTCGATTTCGTGCTGCTTACGCACCTGCATGTGGACCACGTCGGCTGGAATACCCGGCTCGACAACGGCCGTTGGGTGCCCACTTTTCCCAACGCGCGTTACGTGTTCTCACGCGTCGAACGAGAGTACTTCGATACACCCGCTGGCGAGAGCCGGCGCATGGTTTTCGATGACAGCGTGTTGCCCGTGATCGACGCGGGACTCGCCGAAGAAATTGGTCCCGAGGGCGGCGAATATCTGCCGGGCATCCGCTTCCATCCGACGCCGGGTCACAGCGCCGGGCACATGTCGATCGAAATCGAGTCGGCGGGTGCGCACGCGCTCTTTAGCGGCGATGTATGGCATCACCCGATCCAGGTCTATCGTCCGGCGTGGAGTTCGGTGTTTTGTGCCGACCAGCATCGTGCAACTGTCTCCCGCCGATGGGTACTCGACCGGGCAGTCGAAACGGGCGCGACCGTGTTCACGCCGCACTTTGCCGGGACATCGGCGGGTGCGGTGGAGGTGGGGGATGTCTCGGCCCAAAGCAACGGCGGCTTCGCTTGGCGCTTCGTGTGAAGATCTTTCGAGTGATGGTCGGCTTGTCTGCGGCAATTAATGATGCCCCTACCGCTGTTTAACGGCCGCTACGCTCACGTCGGGCTGCACCATTGCGCCGAGAACGCGAAGCAGCCGCTGCAACGCCGCGTTGGGATTCGTCTCCAGATAAGCGAAGGCCAGCGGCATCCGCACCGACAGGTCGGTGAAGCGCAGGAACTGCGCGCGTGCCGGCGGCCGCCCGAGATTCGCGGCATTGACGATCGCGGCTCCCATGCCGGCCGAGACGAGCGACAGGATCGCCGCCTCGGTCGGCACTTCCTGCACCACGTCCAGCGTCAATCCGGCCTCGCTGCACGCGCTGACCAGCATGTCGTAATACGCCGGGTACGTTTGCCGCGGAAAACAAACCATCGGCCGGCCGTTCAGCTCACGCGCGGAAATCGCCTGGCCCTGCGGAAGATTCCAGCTTCGCGGTACCGCGGCCACCACATCGTCAATGACCAGAGGCAACACACGCAGCGCACGCGGAAGCTCGCCGTAGGTGTAGATAAACCCGCCGTCCAGCGTTCCGGCAAGGATCTCGGCGACCTGCTCGGGCGTGTTCATTGGCGCCAGATGAATGCTCACCTCGGGTGCTTCGCGCTGAAAACTGTTAAACGCATCAGGAACCAGGCCGTCCCAACTTGCATTGTCGACCACGCCAAGGCTTAACGTGCCCTGGAGCCCCGATGCAACCAGCCTCACCGCGCGCGTGGCCGACTCGAGTATGCCGAGCGACTTGCGAACTTCGCGCAGGAATAAATCGCCCGCGACAGTGAGCTTGACGCCCTGCGGCGTGCGGTCGAAAAGCCGCGCACCCAGCATCTGCTCGAGATCCTGTATCTGGCGAGTAATCGCCGGCTGCGTGACATTGATATGCTCAGCGGCCAGCCGGAAGCTTTGATTTTCCGCGACCGCCGCGAAGTACCTTAAGTGTCGAAGTTCCAAGTTTGTTCCCTCTGTTGCCGCGGCAATCCTTCAGGTCCACATCTCCACATCCGCACCGCACGTTCTGGCGGCATCTGCCATCACCGTTTGCGACGGCACGTCAGGATAACGCTCGACGTCAATGCTATCCGCGTTTGATGCGCGCGACGGGACGCGCGCCCTCCTAAGACCTGTACAAAAAAATTTGCCCGGATTATCTCGTTTACGATACATTATGCTCGATTATGATCGATTGACGACGACTGAATAAGCGCAAACAGAGGCCAACGACATGCAAAGAACCCGGCGTGATGCCGTAGACGGGCTGCTTCCCGACGAACGTGCAAAGCTGATACTGGGCAGGCTCCAAACGCACGGCCGCGTGCTGGCGACCGAACTCGCGCTCGAATTCAACACCTCCGAGCACACGGTTCGCCGCCATCTGCGCGATCTGGCCGACGCGGGCCATTGCAAGCGTGTGTACGGCGGTGCGCTGCTGATCTCGCCCGCTACACCATCCGGGTCCACCCGTCTGCGCGAAGCGGCCGACCGAAAGGCCCGACTGGCTGTTGCGGCGGTGTCCATCGTCCGGCCGGGGCACATCATCCTGCTCGATGCCGGGTCGACCAACGTCGCTATCGCCGCGGCGCTTCCGGACAACGCGGGGCTCACGGTGGTGACCAATTCCCCCGATGCCTGCTCGCGCTTGCTCGATCGTCCCGGCTTCGACGTCATCCTGATTGGCGGCCGGATGAGCGCGCGTGGAGCGGGGTCTCTCGGGTCCACCGCGCTTTTGCAGGTCCAGCAGATCAAGGCTGACCTCTGTTTCCTCGGCGCATGCGCCATCGACCCGGACGAGGGCGTGGCGGCGTTCGAGGCGGAGGAAGCCGAGCTTAAACGCGCGATGGTCAAGTCAAGCGGTCAGGTCGCCATCGCGATGACGTCGGAGAAACTGATGACTTCGGCGCCCTTTTTTGTAGCGGCAACCTCCAGTGTCGAGCATCTGATCGTGGAGCCGGATGTGTCCGTGCAACGGCTAGCCGAATTCGAAAAGATCTGCGGCAACGTGATCGTGGCTCACGCGGAGGCTCGATCATGAAGCCCGTCGCTGAACGCATTGCCACCACGGCGGTCTTTCTCGGTAACGGGCTGGGCATTGGCGCGTGGGCCGTCGAAGTCCCGCGGATCAAGGAAGCTTTGTCGCTAAGCGATACATCGCTCGGGATCGCGCTGTTTTGTTTTGCCTTAGGCGCGATTGTGGCGATGCCGCTAGCGGGCCGGCTGGCGCCACGCTTTGGAAGCGGCCGCGTCACCGCATTCCTGGGCGTTGCATTTGTCATTGGGCTGCCCTTGCCCGCGCTAGCCCCGGACTTTGCCTTGTTATGCGTCGTGCTGTTTGCGTTAGGCGCCGCGAACGGCGCACTGGATGTATCGATGAACGGACATGCCAGTGCCATCGAAGGCGAATGGCAGTCGCCCATCATGTCGTCGTTTCATGCGGCCTGGAGCATGGGTGGTCTGTTAGGCGCAGCGGGGGGTGCGGCGCTTCAGGCCAACGGCATCGGCACGATAGGCGGATTGCTGCTGCCTGACGTCGTTATCGGCGTGCTGGTTTTGACAAGCGCTGTATTTGCGCTGCGGGATATTGGACCGAGGGCATTGGCGTCGGCTAGCGGTTTCACTTTGCCTAGTGCAGGCGTCATGAAACTCGCCGCCCTCGCCTTTCTCTGCATGCTGGTTGAAGGGGCGGTGGCGGACTGGAGCGCGGTGTTCCTGCGCTCGGCACTCGACACGCAAGCGAGCGCGGCGGCGCTCGGCTATTCGTCGTTTGCCTTCGCGATGGCGGCATGCCGCGTGGTCGGCGATGTATCGGTTCGACGTTTGGGCGCGAGCGTAGTGGTCGCTAGCGGAGGGCTTATCGCAGCGCTTGGCTTGGCGCTGGTGCTGGGGTATCCAAACGTGGTCACTGCTTGCGTGGGGTTTGCGCTTGTGGGAATTGGTCTGGCTAACATCGTGCCGGTGATCTTTAGTGCTGCGGGCCGTTCTACAACAACGCCGGCCGTTGGTGTGTCCATGGCCGCCACGGCGGGCTATGCCGGCTTTCTGGTGGGCCCGCCCTTGATTGGGCTGGGCGCAGGTTTCCTGGGGTTGCGTCTCGCGTTGTGTGCGCTGTTGCTAGCCGCGTTGATCGTCTGTCTGGTGGGTGGGAAAGCCGTGAGCCGGGCGGGGGTTAAAGAGGCGTTTTAAGGTACTAAGCTTTGGGGGATGGGAGTCGCGGGTACCCGGATATTCGAGCGTGCAATCAACCAAGTCACAACACTTGCCGCGTCCGATGATTTGCATCGTATGCGCGCCTGCGTCGATGCTCACCACATAGCGGTCAATGTAGCCGTCGATCACCGTATCCGCGCCTAACGCGACTTTGCACGGATCCCTTATGCCTGTTGACGTGTACAACGTCTGTTCTGGCGCGTCGATACCATCCGCGCGTTGCTGCAAAGCCCTTGACGCAAAACTCCTTGATGCGCACTCCGTAAGAGTCACCATCCGCGCGTCAGTTTATTGAGATGGACGCGCGGAAAAGTGCGTTAGCGTTCGGGGTGTTGCAACAACAAAATAACTGAGATGACAATCGAATTGATGCGGTATGGTCGCTATCGCTACCTGCTTTACAAAAAGTGGGACTACGCACGAAACACGAGAACGAAAGAGCAGCAAGAAGCGCTAGACGCTGGAAAAGCTCTATTCAGAGCCGCTAATATCGAGCATTGGGCGAGCCAGCCCGAGCTAGTGGAGCGGGTGCAAAAGTTTCTTATCGGTTCGTTCCCGGCTTACCGGCCCAGCCCTTACGGTGAAAGCCCCAAGAACATTATCGAAGCGCTTTGTCAGGAACTGCGCAGCGGGGACGTGGTGATTGTTCGAGCGGAACCCGCTTACATCGCTCACGACGGTTTTGTTCCGAAGCAAGAATTCGACTATGAAGCGTATCAACGGGACATTGCCGAACGCGCCAGCAGTTACGCGGCCCGCTCGAAGGCATACCGAGATGACCTGAAGGCGTATAACCAGGAGATAGACGAACGCATCGCACGAGAAGCTCGGGCACTACAAAAACCCTTCCGGCACGTTGAAACGATGGCGGAAGCGCAAGCGCGTAACATTGCCGCTCGCACCGCCAGAGAGGCGGCAAGCGCGCTTGCGGCATCGGTTGTATCCGTGGTTTCCGGTGTTGCGTCTGCGCTGCCATCGTCCGGTGACGATGCCGCTTTCGATCTTGGCGATGTAACAGACGTTGGAAGCGTCACCACGCCGCTGGGCGACGCGGCGCCGTTTGAGTACGTCAAGAGCGTGACGGGCGATGATGTAATGTCGATAGCGGCGCGCGGCGTGGGCGAGGAACAGGAGGCTGATTGCTTCGCAAAGTACGAACTAGACATGGATCTATGTTCGGCGGGCGGAGCGATGTTCAAAAGCCCCGCTTATTTTTTAGAATGCAAAAGTCGCGCTTTCGCCAACTATCAACAGTGCAGAGGGTATTAATGTTATCAAAACGTCCGACATGCAGCGTGTCGCTGTACAACGAGGAAACGAACACGATTTCAACGTTTCATATTCCAGTCGATGACATTGCCGGAGCACTGGCTAGGCGTACTAGCTTTGACCTTCCGTTGGATGATTTTCAAAACCGACTCGATGATGATTTCGCCCGACGTTTGGGCGGAATGATCTTGCTTACGCTTGCGTCCAGATCGCAGATTCTAAAAGGCAAGCTGTCGATCACAACGGAAAGCGAGCCGGGGGATTCGACAAAGGCTTAGGTCATCGGCCCGCAGCGCGGGCCTTCCTTCGTCGCTATCGGCGTCGCGAGACTTATGCCGCGTCGCTGACGCTATCACCGTTTACGGGTTGCTTCTCGAAACGCCGTTCCCACGCTTTAGCCCTGCGGCGCGTAATTAGCACCTTGCGCGGCCCGGCGCGTAGTTCGACCGAGCCTTCGCCGCTTGCTTGCAGCGCGTAATAGTGCGTGCGCCCGATGTGATAGAGCGCGCAAAACTCTTTGATCGTGTGGGCAACCTTTTCCGGCGTGGTATCTGTCATGGCGCGGCCTTTTTCCGTTATCTTTTTCATTAGCAAGCGCTCGCGTGTGTTGGTGGCGCTTGGCACTGACCCCAACCGCAAACGCAGAAACCTAGCCGCAGAACCTCGCCCCCGCCCCCCAAGCCCCGCGAAATTCACTGCACCGGCATCAAATCCCCATCCGCCTGACGCTGAAGATCCTGCACCTTGGTCTGCAACGCACGCAATTCAGCCTGAGCCGCGTCCTGCTGCGCCCGCAAGGCAACAATGGCGTCCCTTTGTTGCGCCTGACGATCAACGACCTGGCTTTGCTGCGCGCGCGCCACATCGACATCCGCTTGCAAGCGGTTCGCCCGGTTCTGCTGCAACGCAATCAGCCGATCCGCGAAGGCATTTTCAGCCTGCAGCTTCTCCCGGCGAATTTCCGAATCGGCAAGCAGCGCCGTGTTTTTCGCGAAGTCCCCATAGACCGCTTCGGCACGCGTATCGGTCTGCGTCTTGATCACGCGCCAGAACTTCTTTTGCTGGAACAGCGCGACGTAATACGTCATCTGGTCCGGATAAAACAACATGCTCGCACCATAGCTGCCGTTATAAGTCGTGCGCATTTCTACGACCTTGCCGTCGCGGATCATCTGCTGCAACTCGGTAATGTTGCCGTTGCCCGGCGCCTGCGGTTCGTCAGCCGCGCCGTTGGTCAGCAGACCGCGTTTCGCACTCGTGTCGCCAAGCGCATTCCCCGCTGCCAACGACGAATCCTGCCCTGCAGGCGTTGCCGCCATTGCAGTGGGTGCGACGCACGCCGCCGTGCAGACCACCGCCCCCGCCCACAGAACTACCCCGTACCGCCATTTATTATTGGATTGCATGGAATTTCCGAGTTCTTTGAACAAAGCGAAACCGAACGGATTATCGCAGATAGATTGCGCCGATATTTATTGGCAGCTTTCAAAAAACCGTGCTCGTTAAATGAAAATTGCAGGACCGGATAATCCCCATGCTCGGTGAAGCGCCGCGGCATGCGCCCCTCAAGAGGCTAAGCGTAAGGCCGTCGTCACCTGAAAATATCGGCGACAAGGTTCGACACCGCCCGTATGCGCTCGCTGCCGCGAAGCGCCGGGTGCAGGACCATCCAGACATCCTGATCCAGCTCCCTGATATGCGGTTCGATGCACACCAGATCGCTCGTCGTATCTCCCGCCAGTTGAGCGAGCACGCCCAGGCCCGAGCCGCCCAGCACGCCGTCGAACACGCCCAGCACGTAGCTGCTGCGAAGGCTAGGCGCGGGCGCGCCCGGCAGCGTCTTGAGCCAGCGGGCCGCAGGATGATCGCCCCGGCGCTCGTCATAACCGACGAAGGACAGCTTGCTCCACTCCTTCTTCTTGATCGCCACCTTGTGACGCAGGTAGTAGTCCCGCGATGCGTATAAACCAAAGCGGACTTTGCCGATCCGGCGCACATACAAGTCACCCTCGTCCGGGCATTCCGACCAGATGGCAATGTCGGCTTCGCGCCGGGCTAGGTTGTACGGCTGCTGCGAGGTCAGCACTTCAATGGCCAGTCCGGGAAACCTTTCCTGGAAGGAGCCCAGCAACTTCATCAGGATGTAGGACATCCACTCGACCGCATTGATCCTGACTGTACCTTCAAGACCGTGAGAACCCGTGACATCTCCGGCCCGTTCGATCTGATGCGCCAGGGCCTCCATCTGCTCGGCCCATGCGAGCACCCGCTGCCCGAACGCCGTGACTGCGCAGCCCGAAGGCACGCGGTCAATCAGGGGTTCACCTAATCTTCTTTCAAGCTCGGTGAGGCGGCGCGACAGCGTCGCCGCGCTAAGATCACACGCCGCCGCGGCTGATCTCATGGTTCCTTCGCGGGCGATGGCGAGCAAAAGCCGCAGATCGTCCCAGTCAACGTGTTCCATTTTTGAAACGCTCGCTTTCGATTTTAGACGTAGCATATCGCGATTCGCGAGGATAGCATTAGACCCCGATGGGCCGGATTGCCGCTTGGATTCACGCCTTGGCTCATGCATCGGGTTTTCACGTATCAGCGTTAAAGCAAAGCGGCAACAAGCATGTCATTCAAATTGATGCACCGAGCAATCGACCAATCGACTAACTGCCTGAACGATTCGACGGCTATCCCTCAGTAGACCGAAGAGCGAACTAACGGAGACTCTATGACCCGCAAAGCCAACCCAGCACGGCGCCGCGTACTCGCTGCAACCGCGGTATTTGCCGCATTTTCACTCCTGCCGGTTTCGTCGGCATTCGCTCAAACGGCTAAAAAGCCCGTTGTCGCCCTCGTGATGAAGTCACTCGCCAACGAGTTCTTCCTCACCATGGAAACCGGCGCCAAGGACTATCAGGCGCATAACGCCAGCAAGTTCACGCTCATCTCGAACGGCATCAAGGATGAAACCGATACCGCGAGCCAGATCCGCATTGTCGAGCAGATGATCGTCTCGAAGGTCGATGCGCTCGTGATCGCCCCCGCTGATTCCAAGGCGCTCGTTCCGGTCATCAAGAAGGCCGTGGATGCAGGGATCATCGTGGTGAACATCGACAACCAGCTCGATCCGGAAGTGCTCAAGTCGAAAGACCTGAACGTGCCGTTCGTCGGCCCGGACAACGCGAAGGGCGCGAAACTGGTGGGCGACTACCTGGCCAAGAAACTGAAATCCGGCGATGAAGTCGGCATTATCGAAGGCGTGTCGACCACGACCAATGCGCAGCAACGCACGGCCGGCTTCAAGCAGGCAATGCAGGCAGGCGGCATGAAGGTTGTTGCACTGCAATCCGGCGAGTGGGAAATCGACAAGGGCAACGCGGTGGCATCGCAGATCCTGAACGCGAACCCGAACATCAAGGCGCTGCTGTGCGGCAACGACAACATGGCGCTTGGTGCGGTTGCTGCAGTGCGGGCAGCCGGCAAGGCAGGCAAGGTATACGTGGTTGGTTACGACAACATCAACGCCATCAAGCCGATGCTGGCCGACGGCCGGGTCTTGGCGACCGCCGACCAATACGCCGCGAAACAGGCGGTATTTGGTATCGACACCGCTTTGAAGGCGCTCTCCGCGCATCAGAAGCAGTCGGAACTGTCGAGCGTGGTGGAAACGCCGGTCAACCTGGTCACCAAGTAAGTCGGCCGGCCTCGAGCCGACCGGTATGCGTCGTCGTGATAAGTCGTCGTGGCAAGCCGCAATGGGTCACGACGACGCATGCATGCCGAAATTTCGCAAGCAGCGTAGAGTGTTCCGACGCGTGCGGCTTGAGCTCCAAATGTCCAAACGTGTGGTGCGCCCCGGTGCTTGATCGCCGGGGCGCAACTCGCATTCATGTAGCTGCCCTAGCCTCTCATAAGCGATGCCAAGTTCAATCGTCCCTTCCGCCGACATAGCGCCGGTGCTGACCATTAACGGGATCGGCAAGACCTATGTCGAACCGGTGCTCACGGACGTCTCGCTTCAATTGCGTCCTGGTGAAGTGCTCGCGCTGACAGGCGAAAACGGCGCCGGCAAGAGCACGCTCTCGAAGATCGTAGGCGGTCTTGTCACGCCCACCACCGGTTCCATGCAACTCGGCGGTGTGTCATATGCACCGGCCAGCCGCAGTAGCGCCGAAGCGCTCGGCGTGCGCATGGTGATGCAGGAGCTGAACCTGCTGCCCACGCTGTCCGTGGCTGAAAACCTCTTTCTGAATCGCCTGCCAAAACGCGGGCTGGGCTGGATCGACCGCACGACGCTGCGCGAAGACGCGCGTCAGGCGATGGCCCAGGTCGGCCTCGATGCCATAGACCCGGATATGCTCGTGGGTCAACTCGGCATTGGCCATCAGCAGATGGTCGAGATCGCGCGCAACCTGATCGGCGATTGCCGCATGCTGATCCTCGATGAACCCACCGCCATGCTCACGGCGCGCGAAGTCGACTTGCTGTTCGAGCAAGTCGAGCGCCTGAAGTCGCGCGGCGTTGCGCTGGTGTACATCTCGCATCGGCTGGAAGAACTGGCGCGCATCGCCGAACGCGCGGCTGTGTTGCGCGACGGCCGGCTGGTCCACGTCGACACCATGAGCAACCTCAGCAGCGACAAGCTTGTCACGCTGATGGTCGGACGCGATATTGGCGAGCGTATCGACCTCGGTGAACGCAGGATCGGCGCGACTGCATTCAAGGTGCAGGGCATGACGCGCGGCCACGCCGTGCGCGACGTATCGTTTGAAGTAAAGGCCGGCGAGATCTTCGGCGTGAGCGGGCTGATCGGCGCGGGCCGAACTGAACTCATGCGGCTGATCTACGGCGCGGATCGGGCGGATGGCGGCAGCATCTCGATCGCGCATCGCGGTGGGGAGCTCAAGACCGTCAGCATCAAGTCGCCCTCCGATGCTGTGAGCCAGGGTATCGCGCTCATCACCGAAGATCGCAAGGGCGAAGGTTTGTTGTTGCCCCAGCCGATCGCCGCGAACATTTCGCTCGGCAATATCGGCGCGGTATCGAAGTACGGTTTCATCGATGCCCACCAAGAGACCGCACTCGCGCAGAAGCAGATCGACGCCATGCGGATTCGCACGTCGAGCGCCGCGCAACCGGTGTCCGAACTGTCGGGCGGCAATCAGCAGAAGGTAGTGATCGGGCGCTGGCTCGCCCGCGATTGCACCGTCCTGCTCTTCGACGAACCCACGCGCGGCATCGACGTTGGCGCCAAGTTCGATATCTATGCGCTGATGGGCGCCCAGGCGCGCGAGGGCCGCGCGCTGGTGGTGGTCTCCAGCGACCTGCGCGAGCTGATGCTGATCTGCGACCGGATCGGCGTGATGTCGGCGGGACGCATGACCGGCGTCTTCGAACGCGATAACTGGTCGCAGGACGCGTTGCTGGCCGCAGCGTTCTCGGGTTATGCAGCCCGCGATAAAATTCTCAGCGAATCTATTGAACCGGGCGTCGACACGCCGCGCGACGGGACGCCGGACACCTCAATCACGGAGCACCAGTCATGACTGTACAAACAACTACACCGAAGTCGCAGACGGAGCCGCCCAAGAGCGCGAAGCCGATCGGCACCCGGCTGGGTTTCTCGAACTACCTGGGCCTGTTGGGCGCGCTGATCGCCATGATCGCGCTGTTCTCCGTGCTAAGCTCGCACTTCTTGAGCTACGACACCTTCAGCACGATCGCAAACCAGATTCCCGATCTGGTGGTGATGTCGGTCGGCATGACGTTCGTGCTGATCATTGCGGGTATCGATCTGTCAGTGGGATCGGTGCTGGCATTGGGCGCGGCAGTGACCAGCGTCGCCGCATTGCAATGGCACTGGGGGGCGCTGCCGGCCGCGTTGCTCGGCATGGCCGGTGCAGCGCTTACCGGCTGCGTGACTGGCGCCGTAACAGTGGGTTGGCGCATCCCTTCGTTCATCGTCTCGCTGGGTGTGCTGGAAGCGGCACGCGGTCTTGCATACCAGATGACGAACTCGCGCACGGCGTACATCGGCGACGCCTTCGACTTTCTCTCGAATCCCATCGCGTTCGGCATTTCCCCTTCATTCCTGATTGCTATCGCCGTGATGGTCGTGGCGCAACTCGTGCTCACGCGAACGGTTTTTGGCCGCTATCTGGTCGGTATCGGCACCAACGAGGAAGCCGTGCGGCTGGCTGGCGTGAACCCGCGCCCGTATAAGATCATCGTGTTTGCGCTGATGGGCCTGCTCTCGGGTCTTGCCGCCCTGTTCCAGATCTCCCGGCTTGAAGCGGCTGACCCCAATGCCGGATCAGGGATCGAACTGCAGGTGATTGCCGCAGTTGTGATCGGCGGTACCAGCCTGATGGGTGGACGCGGTTCTGTCATCAGCACGTTTTTCGGCGTCCTGATCATTTCGGTGCTGGCGGCCGGTCTCGCGCAAATCGGTGCGAACGAGCCGACCAAGCGGATCATCACCGGTGCGGTGATCGTGGTTGCGGTCGTGCTGGATACGTACCGCAGCAAACGACGCACCGTGTAAGCGTAGGCAGCGCCTGGTCCCGAGCGCCCGTGCGTCCCAATTATGGGTGACGTCTGTGGCGCCCGGCTTGGGACCAGTGTGCTTACCGCGCGTACTTAACCAAAGCTCAAGCCCGATGATCGACCCGTTTGCCAGCAGGAGAAATTGAAATGTCCAAAGAAAACAAGCAAGGCTCCGTCCTCATCATGGGGAGTATCAATACCGATCTGGTCGCGCGCTCGCCGCACCTGCCGCGTCCGGGCGAAACGATCAGCGGCCATGAGTTCGCGCAGATCTCCGGCGGCAAGGGCGCCAACCAGGCGGTTGCGGCTGCACGTATCGGCGGCCACGTGGTCATGGCCGGATGCGTGGGCGGCGACGCCAACGGCACATTACGGCTGGCCGATCTCGAAGCGGAAGGGATCGATTGCAGCGCCGTCGAAACCGACCCGTCAGTGCCGACCGGCGTCGCGATCGTTACCGTAGCGGACGACGGTCAGAACACGATCGTGGTGGTGCCCGGCAGCAACGGCCAGGTCACTCCCGAGATGGTCAAGCGCCATGAGGCGGTGATCAAGGCCGCTGACGTGGTGGTGTGTCAGCTCGAGACCCCATGGGATTCCGTCTATGCCACGCTTGTCACCGCTCGGAGATTCGGTAAGCTGACCGTATTAAATCCGGCGCCGGCAACCGGTCCGCTGCCGCCCGAGTGGCTGCCGTTGGTCGATTATCTGGTTCCGAACGAGGTCGAAGCCGCGATCCTCGCCGGGTTGCCGGTCGAATCGCAAAGCGGCGCGCGCAGGGCGGCTAAAGAACTTCAGCGAGCGGGAGCGCGTAACGTCATCGTGACGCTTGGATCGCAAGGTGCGTATCTGTTACCCGAGGCAGGCGAAGGCACGCACTACCCCGCGCCCAAGGTGAGCGCGGTGGACACGACTGCTGCCGGCGATACTTTCATCGGCGTCTTTGCCGCTCAGTTGGCCGCACGCCAACCCATAGAGGCGGCGATCAGCCTTGCGCAGAGAGCCGCTGCCATCTCCGTTACACGCGCCGGCGCACAACCCTCCATTCCGACTCGTCAGGAAGTCGACAGCGCGCCTTAAGCCCTCTCTGTTACGGGACTTCTCAAGCGTCCCGGGCATTCGATCCAGTTACACGATTCAGATTGAAGCGTCGAAAGCGTGCTGCCCCGTTGCAAGGGCAATCCGAGACTTAATGCGCGTGCTCAGGCTGCCGGATCGCACGCGGTGAGCGCGAGCTTTTATAGGCTTTGCGAAGGTATGCGCACAAGGGCTTTTCAATCGACAGGAAGCTGAAGATCGACACGGCCGTTAGCACGAACAAAAACGCCACGAATGGAGCGGGAGCCGTGGCAACGCTCGGGAACAGCATCTTTGCATACCTGAAAAGCGGCACGTGCAGGATGTAGAACGCGAAACTCGCTTCCCCTAGCAGGACCATGGGCTTGCTCCCAAGCCAGTCGCTTAGCACCCCTTTCGCGCGTGCCAGAAAATACAGAAGCAGGATAAAGGCGGGGAATAGCAACGCCTTGGCCAACACGTGATTCGCAAACACGATGACTGCAACTGCGGCGGCCAAAGCTGCGAAAGCTGCTACATCGAAGATGAATGCCTTAGCCACGCCCTGGCTCAGATAAAGACGCGCCATGCATATCCCGGCGATAAACTCGCCTATCCGAAGCACCGGCATAAATTTGACCAGATCTTGCAACCAATGCGCCTGTCCTAATGACGCTGGCAGCAACGATAGCGTCAACGTGGGAATAACGGAAAATAACCAGCACGCTCCGATCAAACTCAACAGCACGCCGACGCTGCGATTTTTCAGGAAAGCAAACAGGAAGGGAAACGACGCGTAGAAGACCGCTTCCGCGGAGAGCGACCAGCCCGGGGTATTCCAGGCGTTTGCGGTGACCGGCGTCCAGGCTTGTAGCAACGCCAGGGAAAACACCCCGTAAAACGCGAGCCGCGCATATAAACCGGCCGAGTGACCGTGCAACGCAACGAGGTTCGAATACACCAGCGGGGCAAATACGATCCATCCCAGCAAATAGATCGGGTAGATTTTTGCGAACCGGGAAAAATAGAACTGTCGTACGGCAGGCGCTTGCGCGCCGCCCATTTCCGGATGCGTATAGGTGAGGATAAACCCCGAAAGAATGAAGAACAGTTCGACGGGGTCGCCCGAATTCTCATAGAAATAAAATGGCGAAATCCCTAACGACGCGGCGACATCAGGCGAAAGGTGGTAGAGCGCAACGCTCAACGCTGCCAGGAAGCGAACGCCGGTTAGCGCGGGAATGACTGGCTTTCTTGCAACTATTGTCATCGTTGAATGGGTTCGCCGCGTGCCCCAGCGCGCCTGGCCCCCTTATGGTGCATGTTAAAAAAATGGAAAATTAATGCGAAATGGCAGATTTTCCGGAAAATAAAGCCTTTTCGCGGATAGGGCCAGTGATCAAACCGGCCCCGGGACGTGGTGTTTTTGTCATCGGACGCGCTTAACCGCTCAGACTTCAACGGGGTAGCGAGAGAGATCTCAAACAGCTAGAAACTGTGCCGCAATCCGGCCATTACACCGAGTTGCCCAGCGCCCGCTGCAGGCGTCGTACCGCCTCCGCCCTGACTCACCGTGTAGGCGGCTTTCGCGCTATTCGCGAGATACGCTCCTTGCAAATACACGGCCGTACTCTTCGACAGAAAATAGGTCGTGCGCAGCACCTCGATCGTGCCGCGCGTGTCGTCCTGCCGGTTGACGATCCGGTAGATACCGCCGTCCACCAGGAACGCGGGCGTAACCGGATACGCGGCCGTCAGATAGAACTGATCCGACCTCACGTTGGGCGTGGCGGCTGAAACGGTCTCCACCCTCCGTCCAAGCCAGCCGCCCCCGATCTTCAGTTTTCCGATCGCCCCGTAGCCGTTCAACTGCATGCGGATATCTTTGTCGCCCGGGTTGGTCAACGCGAATGTCGGCGTGCCGTCGAACAAGTTCGCCGAGGCGCCCGGGCCGCCGCGTTGTTCGTCGTAGGCTGCAGCAGCGCCGAATCCCTTCCAGTCATAACGCAGCATGGCCGACCATTCGCGACAGGTTTGAGGGCTGCCCGGGACCGAGCCGACACACGTGCCCTGCCCCGGTGAATTTCCGGTGCCAGCCGAATCACGGCCGAAGGAATAGGTCGCACCGGCGGTCAGGCCGCCAAAGGTTCCCTTGTACGCAATCGTGTTGTCGCTGCGCGCGCTGGGCAGATACTGGTCGAAGGAACCCGTGCCGCCATAGATGTCCGGCCCGAGCAGATCAGAGTCGAGGATAGCCCAGTACGTCATGGTGTACTGGCGCCCGAACGTCAGGCTGCCATACGGTCCCGTCAAACCGACCAGCGCTTGCCGGCCGAAAAGGCGGCCACCCTGGTTCAGCGTTCCGGCTTTGGTATTGAAGCCGCTTTCCAGCGTGAAGATGCTCGACCAGCCGCCGCCCAGATCCTCGTTGCCGCGAATGCCCCATCGCGATGGCAGTTCACCCGTCACACCCGGCATCCGTACCACGCTGCTGCCCGATGCATCGGCATGCGTCACAAACTCGACGCCGGTGTCGATAATCCCGTAGAGCGTCACATTGCTTTGCGCAAGAGATGGCGCCGCGTTGATCGAGAGCAGTGCGCCCAACAATGCAATTTTGTATTTCATGGTCTCCGTGTCCCCTGACCTGCGCTTTGGAATGCAGGTTGAAAATTTCTTGTTCCGACGACGGTCAAGCATGTTGCGCGCTCGACCCTCCTGTGTTGTTTCAGACCTGGCAATCAATATTTAATAGGTATGCTAATTTATTCATATTTCAAGAAATTCGAATTCCGCTTGAACGACCTGATCAGTCAGAAGCGTGCGGGGGTGAGGATCACTCAACACCACATCGGAAGATTCGATGCAAGTACGTCCGGCGTTCTATCGGATCGCACTCGGTATATGTCGACGCACGAGCGCAAGCGCGATCATCACCACGGTCATTGCCGCGCCCAGCATCACCAGGTACGACGACGCGCCGCCCGCGGTAATGACCGCGGCGCCGGCGAATGCGCTGACAATGGCGCCTATCCGCCCGAATGCCAGCGCCGAGGCCGTTCCGGTCGCACGCACTCCCGTCGGGTACACGTAGGCGCAAAGCGCATACATGGTGGACTGCACCGCGTTGACGAACAGGCCATGTGTGAAAAGTCCCAACATCAGCACGCTTACATGCCGTGGGACGTCCACTGTCAGCAGCAGCCACGCGCTGGCGGCAGCGCCAGAACAACAGATGATCAACGGCCAGCGTGAACCGAATCGTGCGATGGTGACCGCACACGCCAACGCCCCAATCGCACCGCCCAGGTTATAGGCCGTCAGCCCGTAGCCGGCAAACTGCATCGACAAACCCTCGTTGGCCAGCATGGTCGGCAGCCAGCTGAAAGCAGCGTAGACGGCCAGCAAACACATGAAGAATGCGCACCAGATCGCAACGGTGTCCAACGCGCGGCCATCTTTGAAAAGCGCGGTGAACCCTACGTGCTTCTCTGAATCGCGTTCGCGGATGTCGGTGAAGCTTGCATCTTTCGCGACCGGGCGTGACATGCGGCCCAGCAGCGCCGCCAGTTCGGCCCAGCGGTGCGGGCGACGCGACAAGAAGCGTGGCGACTCAGGCAGCGCGAACAGCAGTAACACCGCCAGCATCAGCGGCAGCACGCCGCCCGTCAGGAACAACGCGCGCCACCCATAGGACGGCAGGATCACGCTGGCGAACAATCCCGCCACCATGCCTCCCAGAGGCACGCAAAGGATCGTGACCGTGACCGCTATGGTGCGCACTCGCGCGGGCGTATATTCCGCCGTCAACGTGGTGGAGGTCGGCAACGCTCCCCCTATTCCCAACCCGGCGATGAAGCGCAGTGCGGCAATCACCGCAAGGTTCGGGGCAACGCTGATCGCGCAGGTCGCGACGCCGAACACCAGCACACTGCCGATCACCGCCCAGCGCCGGCCGAAACGATCCGCGAACAAACCAGCGCAGGCGCTGCCTATTCCCATGCCGATCAGTCCTGCCGCAACCACCGGGGCAAACGCGTTGCGGGCTATACCCCACTCCTTGATCAGCATGGGGATGGCGAAGCCGATCAACTGGCTGTCGAAACCATCGACAATGATCGAGAGCGCCGCCAGCAGGACAATGAGCTTCTGGAATATGGTGAATGGACCGTCGTCCAGCACGCGCCCAATGTCCACTGTCTTGCTCGTGTCCTCCGGCTCCATCGTCTGATCATGTTCCGACTGCGCGGTTCCGGCGAACACAGCGGGAGGTACGTAGCTGGTCATATGACTGTCTCCTGTTTTTGCGCAGGTTCGACCCGCACATCTTTATTTTCTTGAGCGAATTATGTGAGCGAGGTTCGCTCTTTTGATATTGCCAATTAGCGTAAAAGTCATGACCTTCTTGCATGACCTTCTCAACTTGCTACTAGTGGGGGTATCCGTCTTTTCGCTTGCTTTGCAAAAAGCTTTTATGAGGATCGCTTAACGATCCTTACCGTTGGGGACGACGCGGCCGTACGCGCCACGCGTCCCAACATCAGAACGGATAATGACGCGGCGTGGTTTGCACAGTGATCCAGCGCAGATCCGTGAATTCCGCGATGCCCGCCTTGCCGCCAAAGTGACCGAATCCGCTGCCCTTGACACCACCAAATGGCATCTGGGCCTCGTCGTGCACCGTCGGGCCGTTGATGTGACAGATCCCTGACTCAATGCGCCTCGCAACATTCATCGCGCGTGCGATGTCCCGGCTGAACACCGCTGAAGACAAACCAAATTCGTTGTCGTTGGCGCAGGCAATGGCCTCTTCGTCGCCGTTCACGCGCACGATCGCCTTGACCGGTCCGAACGATTCGTCGTGGTAGATCCGCATGTCGGCGCTGACGTGGTCCAGCAACGTGGCCGGCATCAGCGTGCTACTGGCCTTGCCACCGCACACAAGCTGCGCGCCTTTCGCAAGTGCATCGTCGATCAACGCATTGCATCGTGCGACGGTAGTCATGTCGACAACCGAGCCGAGCACGACCGGTCCGTTGCGCGGATCGCCCAGCGGCAGTTCGACCGCCCGGGCGGCGAACCGGGTGACGAACGCGTCGGCCACCTTGCGATCCACCACGATGCGCTCCGTCGACATGCAAATTTGTCCCGAGTTGGCGAACGCACCGAACACGGCCGCATCGACTGCGGCGTCAAGATCGGCATCGTCCAGCACAAGCAGCGGCGCCTTGCCGCCAAGCTCCAGGACCGCTGGTTTGAGGTACTTCGCGCAGCTTGCAGCAATGACCTTGCCGACGCGAGTCGAACCCGTGAAGTTGACGCGCCGCACCTTGGGATGAGCAATCATCGCTTCAACGACCGGGCCGGCATCCGCTGGTGCGTTCGTCACGAAGTTCACTACACCCGGGGGAAATCCGGCTTCCTGCAAGGCGTCGATGATCAGGCCATGCGTTGCCGGACATATCTCGGACCCTTTGAGGACGACCGTGTTGCCGCACGCGAGCGGCAACGCGATAGCACGCACCGCCAGGATCACCGGCGCGTTCCACGGCGCCATCCCGAGCACCACACCGGCCGGTTGGCGCACGCCCATTGCAAGGCTGCCAGGTACATCGGATGGAATGATTTCGCCGGCGATTTGCGTGGTGAGCGCCGCTGCCTCCATGAGTCCGGAAGCAGCCAGATGCACGTTGAACCCGCCCCAGATAGCCGACGCCCCGGTTTCCGCCGCCATGGCGGACACAAAGGCGGCGCGCTTTGCTTCGATGACTTGCGCGGCACGCATCAACAGTGCGCGTCGCTCGCCCGGTCCTGTAGCGGACCACGCGGGGAATGCACTGGCGGCGGCGTCGACCGCGGCGAGCGCGTCGGCCACCGATGCGGCCGGTGCACGCGTGGCCACCTCGCCGTCCAGTGGATTGCTGCGCTCGAAGGTCGCGCCGTTAGCTGCCTGGACCGCCTCGCCGTTGATCAACATGGTAATGGTTTTCATCGTCTGTCTCCTGATGATTTTTATGTAAGGCGTGGTCGTTGCGCCACGCGCGCTAAGCCACGATGGTTTCGACCAGCATCGGCCCGGCGGTGTGCAAAGCCTCGTTCAATACGTCCTTCAAGCGGGCGGCCTCCCTCACCGCCGCGCCGCGACATCCCATGCCGGCAGCAAGCGTCACGAAATCCAGACCCGGAAGGTCGGTTCCCTGTACCGGATCGGTCGGTGCGAAGCCAAACACCGGTGCAAAATCCTGCAATGCCGCGTATCGTGAGTTGTTAAGGATGACGAACGTAATAGGCAGGTTTAGCTGAACCGCGCTCCATATGGCCTGAATCGAGTACATGCTGGAACCATCGCCAATCAGCGCGATTACCCGGGTACCCGGTTTGGCGAGCGCGACGCCCACTGCCGCGGGCATGCCGTATCCAAGGCCGCCGCTCTCCATGGTCAGGAACGTGCCGCTGCGGGTGAACGGCAGATATTCCTGCATGACCGGCCGGGCACTCGGCGCTTCTTCAACCACGATATCGGCCGGGTTGCGTATTTCGGCAAGCGTTTGCAACACGAATGCCACCGACATGAGTGACGAAGCCTCGGCACGTGGAGGCGCGCGGCGAACGGGCGGCAGCGGACGTGCCCTGGGCGCGGGCCGCGCCAGCAAGTCCGTGATGCCCAGCCGGATGTTCCCGACCGTCGCCGTGCCGGTCGGGGTCCAGGCGGCCACACCAGGGTCATCGACAAGCTGGAATAGTTGCGCGCCCGGGGGGACGTGCGGACCGTTGCCTTCCACGTGATAAGTGAACGCGGGAGCACCGAGCACGCAGATGAGATCATGGCCGTCCAATATCTCGACGATCTTCTCGCGCATGGCGGGAAGGAAACCGGCGAACAGCCGATGATCCTCGGGAAAGCTGCAGCGTCCCGACATTGGCGCCACAAACACGCGGGCCTGATGACGTTCGGCGAGGCGCACTACTTCGTCCACCCCGCCCGCGCGGTCCACGCCGCCACCAACGACAAACGCAGGCCGCGCACATTGATCGAGCGCGTCACCCATGCGCGCCAACATGACCGGATCGGGCCGCGTCACCGTGCTGACGTCACTCACCGGCACATAGTCCGCCGGCTGATCCCAATCGTCAGCAGGAATAGAAACGAACACAGGTCCGCGCGGCTCCTGCATGGCTATGCGATAAGCCCGCGCGATTGCCAGCGGCACGTCGGCAGCGCGCGCCGGTTCAATACTCCATTTCACGTAAGGCCTGGGTAACTCGGTTGCGTGCGTCGACGCCAGGAAGGGGTCGAACGGGAGGATCGAACGGGCCTGTTGTCCGGCGGTCACGACAATCGGCGACCGGTTGCGAAACGCCGTAAAAATATTGCCCATCGCGTTGCCGACACCTGCTGCCGAGTGCAGGTTTACCAGCGAGGCGTTACCCGTTGTCTGCGCATAACCGTCGGCCATGCCGACCACAACGGCTTCCTGAAGCCCGAGTATGTAGCGGAAATCAGCCGGGAAATCGCGGAACATCGGCAACTCGGTCGACCCCGGGTTCGCAAATACCGACGTCATTCCCACGCGTCGCATGAAATCGATCACGGCGTCGCGAACCGTAATGCACGCGCGTTGATCGCGACTTGAACCAGCTTGCTGTGGGGTGCTGCCTGTCATGCAAATGCCTCCTGAAAATCCAGTGAGTGAGCGCTTAATCCGTTGCATGATTATCCAATCGCGCACACATCGTGAATATTGCCTTTTTAAGAAAAAGGCATTACTTTTTCGCATGACTTTGAATCAGGCGGCGCTTGGCGGCTGAGAATAAATCGATCAAACGCGACCCACGCCATCACCTCACCGTCTCCACATGCTCGACGATCTTTGACGCTGCCGCCGTCACCTCCGTCAATGCGGAAACGCTGCCCCGATGAGCAAGATCGCATTTGCGGTATACCTGCAATTCGTCGCGACTGCATATCCCTGAGCGTGACAAACCGCTACATTTGAGGAACACCACGATCGCTCACGAGTATCTTCCGACCGCTATTTAAAGTGGCGCCAGCGACATTCGCACTCAGATTGCCGACCGTCCAGGCAGTGTTTTCCCGGTACGATTTTCCTGTCACCTTGCTGTGATTCGTCCCTAAACGGATCGCCTGCTTCACTAGACCCATGCGCTCCCACCTGGCCCCGGAAGCGACCGTGCGCGCTGAGTTACTTATAAAAATTCTTTGGATCTGGATGTAAATGAATTATTAATTTTCGATCGCTCACACTTATTAATCAGGAAACCGAAATGGATACGCTTGCTGTTGTTGTTCGTAGGAAATGGGCCGTGGCACAGGACATTGTCGGCCTGGAGTTAGTCGCGGACGCACAAGTCAAGCTCCCCGCATTCGCGGCAGGCGCGTACATTGACGTGCACATCCCTCAGCACAAATGCGCTCAAAGCATCGTTCGTCAGTATTCGCTCTGCAACGGTCCCACGGACAAGGATGCCTACGTATTGGGGATCAAGGAGGATAGCCGGTCCCGGGGAGGGTCAGCCACTATCCACCGGGACGTTCTTGAAGGAGACAAACTCTTCATTGGCCTGCCTCGTAACAATCTTCAGTTGTTCGACTCTTCGCAGAAGGCGCTCCTGTTCGCTGCAGGTATTGGAATCACGCCGTTGCTATCGATGGCTCAAGAGCTGGCATTTAATCAGCGCCCGTTTGATTTGCACTATTTCGCGCGATCGACCGAGTTTGCTGCGTTTCAGGATCGCTTGAGCGAAATGGAACACAGCGGACAAGTCCATTATCACTATGGGCTCACGCCTGAGGCAACCGACCGTGCGGTGGGCTATGCCGTCGAAGCGGCTCCATCAAATACCCACGCCTACTGTTGCGGGCCGACGGCCTTCATGGACGTCGTCGCCGCTCACTTGCGGCAATGGATATACCCTCAAAACATCCATTTGGAATATTTCTAGCCGCCCCGGCAGTGTCGCCTAAGCGATTCGATGGAGCTTAAGCAGGAGCGCCGCGATCAGTTTTGTGCGTGAGCGACATGGGTGTCTTTGTGGTCTGTACGTGGATTGAAGCGCTGCTCGAGCAACTGCACAGCCCACGAAGCCAGTACGAAAGGCGCAGTCATCGCGGGTATGCCAACTGCTGACGCCGCGAGCTCGATCAGCAAGGCCAAACCGATGGATGAAAGGGCCGCTTTGACACCGAACCGGCACGTCGCAAGCGCCGCCAGTGCGGGATTGAAGCCGCATGCCCCGCTCTGCAGCATGCCCGCGGATGTGCCGATAACCGCATACAGCGCAAATCCGAGCGCGCTACCACCAAGCGCCCATGCGGCGCGTGATGGCCTCGCCACCAGGAGGCCGACGAGAATCAAAGCCCCCGCAGCAGGCCCCGCGGCAAAAGCGATCGGCGCCAGGCCTGCGACAATATCCTGGAGGCCGGGCCGAAGGAAGGCAGGGGCGACGCTAAAAAGCAAACTTATAACGCTGTCCGCGCTCACCGCGGCAGTCACTCTCGCTGTCGCGTTTGGGACGGATGGGTCCGCGAATAAAGGCAGCCAAGCCCATGTCACAAGCACTGCAGGACTCGAATAGGCCGGCAAATTCCAACGGCTGAGCGCCCGCGTGAGCCTGTCCGACAAACCGGTGGCTAACACGGCCGCGAGAATTGCGACGGCGCTCGCGCGCGAATCGTCATGGATGAAAGTGAACGCAGCAAGTGCCGCAAGCCCTCCATTGAAGCCATGCAAGTCGTTGCGCGTTGCCGGCGAACCATGGTCATCGAAGATATGCGCGAGCACATTGCCCGTCAGCGTGCCTAGTAACAATGCGCATGCAAGGCGGGGGCTAAAGCACAACAAAGCGAGGACCAGGATCCCGCCTGTCGCGGCGTTTCTCTGCAGCACGATTTGGCCGATGCTCCGCGCGAAGCTGCGGATCTGGATGGTAGCGTCGGTATCGACTCTGATTGCAATTGTCATTGTGAGCGCGGACAGCTTGACACGCGTGGCGCTCGTGAGCGCCACGCGGATGAACCGGCCGGTAATCAATCGCCGCCCGAATTTCATGCGTTTTGTCTTCGACTCGATCATGTCGAAGCTAGCGAAACTTATCACCGTCAATCGTTTCAACCCATAGCGGGAAAGCTATGCACGATATATTGTTGCGGCGATAGGTCATGCTTCGGCATCGTCGAAATCCATTCTTCGAGCTCCGGAACACGCCCGTCACGTTGACGTCCATGCCGCGTTACATCCAGCTTCCAGAAAGCGGCTTCCACCCGCAAACCCCGCTCTCCGGCACACATTTTCGTTTTAACCTTTATTGTTAAGCGAACATTGCGTTGATCTGCTTCCCCTTTAGCCTTCCGCTCCCAAGCAATCATGACCTTTAGTCTTCAGCAGCTTCATGCGTTCACGACAATCGTCGAAAGCAGCAGCCTCGGTCGCGCGGCGGAGGTTCTCCATGTGACGCAGCCCGCTTTGAGCCGGACGATCAAGCGGCTGGAGGAAGAGCTCGGCGCCCCTCTGTTCGAACGTCATTCGAAGGGCATGCAGCTGACAGCGATTGGCGAGGCCCTGCTCCCTCACGCCACCCTGCTGCTGCATGAAGCCGACAATGCGCGCGAAGAGATCGACGCGATCCGCGGTCTCGCCAAGGGCACGATCCGGGTAGGCGCCGTGGCGAGCATTGCAACCCTAGTGCTGCCCTTGGCGGTCAGCGGCGTGCTTGCTCGTTGGCCGAACTTGCGCGTGCAGATCATTGAGGGCGTGTGGGACCGGCTCGCCGACAGCCTGCTTAAGCAGGAGATCGACCTGGCGCTCAGCATGGCAGCGCCCGATACGGAGGAGATTACAGCCATATCCGATTGTTGCTGGGAGGACACGAGCTACGTGGTTGCTGCGCTCGATCATCCGCTGCGTGCGAAAACGGAGCTCTGCCTGGCGGATACCCTCGATCAGCAGTGGTGCGTCCCGCCTCGGGGCACCGGCCCATTCGAGCACATGCAGCGTGTATTTGCCGAGCATGGGCTGCCCATGCCGGAGATCGCGGTCGAGACACGATCCATTACTGTCCTGAAGAGTCTTGTCACGCGTGCGGGGTTTTTAAGCTGGATGGCCGCTCCCATGTACGACACCGAAAGCGCGGCCGGCGTGTTCGATACCCTGCCCATTCCAGGGCTCGCCGCGCGTCGCACGCTAACGGCCTTCCGACGTCGCCAGGGCATCCTGCCGCGCCCCGCCGTCATGTTGCTGGAACAGCTAAGGCAGTTGACCGCGACCGCTGCATGAATACTGAATGAGTACTTCGATCAAGCTGGATGCCGCCGGTTCTTCCATGGGGCGGCCCGGGTCTTAGCCCTTGATCCGGTCAGGCGTCATCCAGCCCTCGCTCACGCCGACCTGCGCAACCTGCTTCGCGACGGAATCGGCCAGGCGCTTCGCATCTTCCGACACTCCGGCGTGTTTGGTCTCGGACACAGCATGCAGACCCACGCCTGCCGCTGCCGATGTCGCGACGTGTCCGGCAGCGGCGCCAATACCCGCTGTTTCCACCACGCCGGGCGCCTTGCCGCTGTCCGCGTTAGCTTCGAAACTCTGTACCAGCCTCGGCGTTTCGCCCGCCGGTTGATACACCAGTTGCACGGACGTGCCGACCTGGCTTTTCCCCGCGCCCAGACCGACCAGCATCCGGCGGCGGCGATTCCCGGCATCGATAGTCTCGAAGCTGCCCTGCACGATCAGGATGTTCCGGTCGGTAGGCGCGGGGGAATCCGCACGTACTGCGTGCAAGCCCATCGACTGGAGTTGCTTGACGATTTCATTGGCCACCTGCTCGCGCACTTCGAGCGCGTCGTCGGCTTGCTTCTTCATGGCCGACGCACCGTCGAATTGCGTCTTCACCTTCTGGAGCAGACCACCGTCGAGTTTCACCTGCTCCGGCGTGCTCTCAAACGCGTAGACATAAATGGTCTCCGGCCGCACCTGCGTCGCCGCGGGAAAAGCACTCACGTTGGTCACGCCGCCAGCACAGCCAGTCAGCAAAACGGCACAGAAGGCCAAGGCGGACAGTGCGCGAAGCGTGCTTCGTCCGGCCAACATCTTAAGAATATTCAGCATGTTCATCCTCTCATCGACACCATCGTGTCTCGATTGTTCAATCACGTCGTCCGATGAGATAAACAAGTTTGGATAGCTGATCATCGGCGCTCTCTGCGTGCGGAAAGCGCCGGGTTAGATCAGCATTGAATCTGCGTTAGATCTGCGCGTTCTGGCGTTCCTGCAACGAAGTGAAGTATGAATGAATGACCGCGCGATCTCCATCCAACAATTATGTCGCGGGATGTCACGCGCGGCGTGGCGTTCGTTTCATCGGATGATTGGATGAGGGCGTCGCCCGAGTGGATCGCGTTTTTTCCGCTGTTAAAGTTATCACCTTTAATTTAAACAGAGGTGATAACTTTGATATTTCATCCGGCCAAACTCGCGAGGAAATCCTCGGCTTCGGGGGAAATATCCAACATCATGGCCATGGCGTTACGTGCTCCCGATGCAGCCCGCTTGCGCCCCTTCGAGTCCAGAGCCGCCACAGCATCATCAAGATCGGTCGGATGCTTTTGCAGCACGGCACTAATGAGCGTCACCGCCTGATGCAGATCCTTTTCATCTTTCAATGCGCTCGTTTTCGAGCGAAGCGTGCTGACAATCAGCTTGTGAATGCCGAACCTGGCCGGACTCGGCACCTTCACCGGCACGACGTGATCTCGCCCAAGCACAATGCCTGGCGCTTTCTCAGCCATCAGATACTTAAAAAAGGGCAGCCCCATTGCATGCGCCTTCAACGCGGGAATCGGCTTGGACGCGTATGTATCGTCACCTGCAACAAGTAGATCCACCTTGAGATCTATTCCCCTCACCTTGAAAGACGTTGCATGTTTCCCCGGATCAAGGCGAGGGACTTCCAAAAATTGAAGACCGCTATTGCGCAAGACCTCAAGAAAGCTCTTGTCTTCCGGGATCGCGACCGTTATTCCTTGCGTCGTGCCGATGTCGACATCGGCAGTCAGGTAGTTTTTAGGCGATCGAATGCCAAGGCTGTTGATCAGAGTGCCGTAAGCGTGCGTCCCGACAAGCACACCGCCGTGCTCGAAGATGCCGGCATTGTAGATGGACGCGATCGTGAGCGCCGCCGAATTATCGGCGGCTGCGAAGCCTGCCTTGCGGAGCTGGGACGATCGATACATCAGCGTCTTCTGCTCGGCTTGAATTGATTCGAGCTTGACGAGTTTATCGGCGGTGGCGGGAGCGTCGGCACGCCCGAGCAGTTCCTCTTCCCGCCTGCCGGCCTTTGTTCTGCGCCAATACACATAGTCGATACCCTTCACCGTCCGCTCGATCTTCAAACCGGGCGACTCAAGCGGAATGACCGCTTGCGACTGCGCGGTGTCCTCCAATTGCGCGAAGAGCGTTTGAAAAGCGAGTTCGTGAAACGATGACATGGGCGCTCCGAGTTATCACCTTTAATATGATTGTAGGTGATAACTCGGAGCGTGTCAGAATCGCATGGACGTTCAGCCATCGAATCGATAAAGCACGCTATCTACACGAAAGCGCACGTCCTCTGCCAGGGCGTTGCTGACGAGCAGATAGCGCTGCCCTTGCGCCATGAAGGCGGCGGCGTCCGTCCCGCCCGAAGTGGGGAACTCATCGACGAGCTCGAAACGCCCCTGTTTCCACAGGAATATTTGCGATTGCTGCTGCGTATGCGGCGCATGGGGAGTGCCGGTAATGAAACATACACGCACCAGATAGCGGCCGTGCGCACCGTCGATCAGCCGCAGCTCGCGCCCGCCTGCCGTGCCCAGCGACTGGACCGGATCGAACTGAATCCGGGCGGCGTCGAACTGGAACAAGCGCGTCTCTCCCATCAGGTTCGCGTGCACCATCCACAACGCATCCTGTTCGATAAAGAAGCTGAATGCGCGTCCACCCGGTTCGTCGAAGCGTTGAACAACCTCAAACCCCTCACCCCGCCAGCGATAAATCGAAGAGCCGCTGACATGATCCGCGTAGGCCAGGTAGTGTTGGCCCCCGAACGTGATAAACGCCCAGTTGTAACCCCAGCGTCCGTCCAGTGTCTGTAGCAATCCGAATTGATTTCCATCCCATTCGAAAATGCAGGATTCACGCGGATTATCTGGCGTCACGCCTTCGACCGTGACACCCTGGGCCAGCGCCAGGAAATGCCGGTTGCGGATAGAGAAAAAGCGCCACTGTTTGCCGGCGAACGTCGGAAAGCGCTGAAACGCAATCCACTGATTGTCGCCCCGTTCGTACAGGATCGCGTCGCTGTCGAGCGTATAGGGGCCGCTGCCGGAGCGCACGCCTACGGTCGCGAGAAAACGCCGGCCGCCAATCTCGAAGTACTCTGCATCTTCTCCGCCCGGTACCGCCAGTGCGTCGTGCTCGACGAGCCGCCCCGCTTCCCAGGTATAGATCAATGCATCGACGTCGCTGTCACCCACGTTCATTCCGGGCGCCTGCCCGGGAATATCACGCGCCAGTTGAGGAATGACAGCAAAGAAGCGCCCGTCGGTGTTGAATACTTCGACCGCGCGCGCACCGCTGGTCGCCAGCCTTTGCACCGGCGTAAGGAGCGATTTGTGCGCCTCAGTGTTTCCCATTACCAACCTCCTGTCCTGTCATCAATAATTTTTCAAGCGGCTTGCGGCGCAGGGTGCCGTCGTCGCGCGGGCGGCATGAATTGGCCAGCGTGATGCCAAGCGCCGCGAACAACGCCAGCAGCGCAGCCGCCAGGAACAGGTGCCCCAGGGACCAGTTCTGTGCCAGCAGGATGCCGCCGGCCACAGGTCCGATGATCGACCCGGTGCGTCCGATCGCCAGTGTCCAGCCCACGCCCGCTGCGCGTACGCCGGTCGGAAAGAGACAGCTTGCTATCGCCGGAAAGGTCAACTGGCCGCCGACGATGCACGCGCCCACCAGGAACAGCAAGCCGAACGCCGCGTTGCCCGCGCCAATCACCCGGCCGAGCGTGAAGACCATCACGGCGCCGGCAACAAACGCCACGGCCACCGCGACGAACGGCGCTCCCCGCCTCACGATCAGCGAGATCAGCAACGCTCCGGCGATCGCCCCCACGTTGATCACGACCGCGCCCAGCGCAGCCCGGTCGGGCGCCACGCCGTTAAGGTTGAGGATGGTTGGCATGAAGCTGACCAGGAAGCCTGACAGGATCATGCTGGCGAGCACGCCGAACCAGAGCGCGAAGGTCGCGGCGAGACGCCCTTCGGCAAACAGGTTGCCGACGAACCGGGCCATGAGATCGCCCCCGAGACCGTCGCTTGTTTGCAGAACAGGTTTGATCGTCGTCTCGGCCGGCGTCGCCGCCGGAAGGATCAGCAGCACCGGGATGATGGCCGCCAGCGCGCACGATCCGCCCATCAGGAACACGAATGGCCAGCCGAACTTCATCATCACCGCTGCGGTGATCGCGCCGCCTACGACCGCACCGAGCGGGAAGCCGATGAACATCAGGATGACCAGCGACGAGCGGCGTTCCGACGAAGCGCTCTCGGCCGTGATTGCGGCGATAGGGGGAATCGCGCCGCCCATGCCGAGGCCGCCGAGAAACCGCAACGCAGCGAGCGTGCCTGCCGAACTGGCGAATGCGCAGGCCAGTGTGAAGCCTCCGGTCACGACCAGTGCCAGCACCAGCATTTTCCTGCGGCCGAAACGATCGGCAAGCGGGCCGATGATCAGCGAGCCCAGCACCGTGCCGACAAAACCGGCGCCGAACACACGCCCGAGCGACGCATGATCGATCTGCAACGATTTCGCCAGCAGCGGCGCGACGAATGACAGCATCAGCGTGTCGAACCCATCGATCATGGAGACCGCGAAGCAGACGAGCGTGATGCTGAGGACCGAGCGGACAGCCCGGCCTCCGGAGGATGCGGCTTCAAAATGATTCATGATGTGACGTCTCCATAATGGGCTTTCTATACAAACCGGCACCACCGCCCTGCGATGCCGATGTCTTGTTTCCTGCTGCATCTGCTGCGGGACTAGCTCATCAATGGCCCCGGATACGTCACGTTCGTAAAGCCCGGAATCTCCACGCGCTCCGGATGGTTTCCGTTGGCCTGCAACTGATCGACAATGTAGTCCGCCACGCAGTTCGACAACAGTTGCGACGGGTCCTCCATGATGCGTCTGAGTCGCGCGGTCGTGGCATCCCGGTCGTTCACCGACGTAATCGGCGGCATGCTCTCGGCGGTTGCGGGCTCAAAGCGATATCCCGGATGATCCGGAAACAACTCACGCGCCACGTCTATGCTTGCGCGCGTGTTCAGCCATAGCATCCGATAGTTGTTCTCAAGCGCAACCAGGCCTGCTTCGTCCGGCAACTCAGCCACCGAGAACGATGGTGCATGGGGCGCCACGAACACGCGTTCCGGCGGCAATGCCCCACCGGAGACACGCCAAACCAGATGGCACATGTTGTTGGTTGCCCAGGTCGCACCCGCCGTCGGGCGGCCCGACCTGCCGCTGACCAGCACCATCAGCCGAGCCCAGTCGAGTTCCTGTGCACGCAGCCAATTGCCGATCCGATACACGATATCCAGGAACGCGAGACCGAAGGTCGCGAACATCACGTCGTTCATGGGCACCACAACCGCATCGGAATCGAGTGGCGCGAAATAGTTGTCACGCAAGAAATCGAAACTCATCAACGCGGGTTCGTCCACCACGCGCTCGAGTAAATCGATGGTGGTGGCGCACGTGTAGTCGACCAGGTTTGCCAGCTTCACGTCGAAGCCCTGCAGACTCCGGACAGCGATCTCGTCGCGCCATAGCGCCGGTGAATTGGCCTCGAGCGTAGTGCGCGCATGAACCATCAACTTCATGGCTTCGTGCTGCCAGGCGTTCTCACAGGTACCCAGTTCGCGCATCCGGGCGAGGTAGGCAACGGCAAGCGGCAGGTGCGACACGGCGGTCAGTTCAATGAAGCCCCGCGTCGATTTGCGAAAACTCTCGATAGACGCGGGCCGGCCGCCGCCCGGAAACAGCACGATATCCGAGCCGGTCGATACCAACAGCGGCGCGTCCGCTTCGCGCTGCATCATCTGTTGCGTCAACTGGTTGCCGATACTGGCCGGGTCGGATGTAAACGCGCGGAACAGCGCGGCAAAGGCGGGATGCGGTTGATAAGTCATCGCCTGAAGGCTCCGTGATGCAGGTCAGTAATCGAACAGACGTGCGGGGTTGTCGGCGAGAATCATCTGGCGTATCGCCGGGTCGTCCGTCCACGCGCCGAGCAGATTGAGCAGTTCACCGGTGTCGCGAGTCGAATCGGGAATGTGCGGCCAGTCGGAACCCCAGATCACCTTGTGCGGCGCCGCGTCGATTATCTTCTGCGCCATTGGCGCAACAGCGTCATATCCGCGATGTTTAGCGATCCGGTAAGGCGCGCTGAGCTTGAGCCAGCAGTTGCCGTCCTTGAGCAGGTTCAGCAGGCGCTCGAAATCCGTCGGCGTGAGACCGTCCTCTTCAAGCATGTACCCCATGTGATCGATCACGAAGTCCGATTGCACATCCGCAAGGAAGGCAATGAGGTTGCGCACGACCCAGCCCGGCGCGTAGAACTGCACATGCCATCCGAGGCTCGTGCACAGCCGCGCCATGCGGGTGATGTACTGCTGAATCTCTTCGGTCGGCCAAGCCGAGCGCGCGAACAGGTCGAGCCGCACGGCACGAACGCCTGCCCGATGGTAGCCATCAAGCGTGGCTGCGTCGGTACCCTCATCGATCATCACCACGCCTCGCGCGATCGGTCCGGCAGCGTTCAAGGTGTCGATCAGGCAGCGGTTGTCGGTGCCGTAGAAACTCGGTTGCACGATCACGAACCGTTCGAGTTGAAGCACGTTCATCAACTGCAAGTAAGCGTCGAGCTTGCCGTCCGGCAAGGTGTAGTGCGGATGCTCTACGTGGGGATACAGCGCCTGCGGGCCGAACGCGTGCATGTGCGCATCGCAAGCATGAGCGGGCATCTCGAAGGCGGGGCGTGACAGCGTGTCGAACGCACGCATCGGTGTGGATATCAGCGGAATTTCGGCCATGAAAGTAGGTCGTGAATAGTCAGGTTTGTTGGATTTGATTTGGAGTACTTGAATGGCTTAGCGCAACGCCGCACGACTGCTCTCCATTCGCTGACGCAGCGCATTCAGGAACAGGTCCGTGTCAATGCCCGCGAAAATGAAGGGCGCGGCCCCTTCGTTCCTGAGGCTCGTCAATGCATCGCTGTCCGGCATGCCACCGACGATCGCGACCTTGCCGCAGCGCTGGGCAGCGGTGATCACGCGCCGGCATGCTTCCACAACCTCGGGATGCGTCGACTCGCCGGTGTGTCCCAGGTCCGCGCTCAGGTCGTTGCAGCCGACTGCGAGTATGTCCACGCCGTCGACGGCCGCTATCGCATCGGCCGCTTCCACACCCGCGCGGCTCTCGATCAGCACCTTGATTGCGGTGGCGTCATTGAGCGTTTGATTGAGTTCGCGGGCGTGCAGCTTTTCGAAGTTCACATAGGGCAGCGTCGCGAGTTGCGAGCGCTGGCCAAGCGGCGGGAACCGCGTTGCCGTCACCACGTCTCTCGCTTGCGCCGCCGTCTCCACCCGCGCGACGATGATGCCTAGCGCCCCGCCGTCGAGCACGCGATTGATCGTGCCGTAGTCACGCTCCGGGACGCGGACCCACGGCGTCAAGCCGAGATCGACCGCGCATGAGCACAACTGCGCCACCGTATCGACGGGCAGCGTGCTGTGCTCCATGTCGATCCATATGGTGTCGTAGCCCGTCGCCTTCGCCCAGCGCACGACATCCGTGGTTCGCGACGCGCGAATCCCGAGCGCGTAGACGGGAACGCCTGCGCGCAAGCGCTCGGTCAGTTCGATACCGTTCATGTTGTCTCCCTCTGTTATTTGGCTTCGGAACAAGTATCGCCTCAGAATCCATTCTGATTTATTCTCTAGAAAAACTTATTGATTCACAGAGACAATCAATGCACGTCAAGCATCTTGAGTATTTCGTCGTGCTCGCAGAGGAACTGCATTTCCGGCGCAGCGCTGAACGGCTTGGTATCACGCAAGCGCCCCTGAGTCTCGCGATCCAGGCGCTCGAAACCGAACTCGGCGCACGGCTCTTTCATCGGACGAGTCGCTCGGTGGCATTGACCGAAGCCGGGTTTTCCCTGATGAACGATGCGAAGCACATCCTCGCGCGCATCGACCTCGCTAAAGAAAATGTCTGGCAGACGGTTAGCGGACAGGTCGGGCGCTTGCGGCTAGGCTTTACGAATGCGTCATCGTTATCGCCACTTTTTCCACGGTTGATCCACGCCTACCGTACGCAGCGGCCGAACGTGCAGATCGCACTGCATGAGTTGTCTTCGTCGCAGCAGATTGAACAGCTCGACGCCCGTGATCTCGATGTCGGACTCCTGCGCCTGCCGCTCTCCACGCCGCCGTCGAACCTGGTATTTACACCGTTGCTCGAAGAGCCGCTGTTGCTCGCGATGCATGCGGGCCATCCGCTTGCCAAGGCCAAGTCCATCAAGATCGCAGACCTGCGCAACGAGTCCTTTATTGCATATCCTCGGCAGGCGGGCGTAGCCGTACACGAGCAAACGGTGGCGTTGTGCGCCAAGCGCGGCTTCGAGCCTTACGTGGTCCAGGAAGCGCAGCAGGCGTCCACGCTCATCGGTCTGACAGCAACCGGCCTGGGGATCGCGCTGGTGCCGGCCACGCTGAAGGCCATCGCGATACCAGGCGTAGTGTTCAGGGAACTCGATGACGACGATACCAAGACGACGCTTTATATCGCTCATCGTCATGGCGATGTGAACTCACGCGTTCAGCAGTTCGTGGAACTGGCGCTTGCGCTGAGATGACCACTGAGCCTGCAACCTGCCTGCAAACTACTACTTAACGGACTTCATATGACGCCCAAGACACCCTTCCTTCGCCGTGCACTCGCCGCTACTGCACTGCTTGCCATGGTCGCAAGCCATGCCGCCTGCGCGCAAGATAGCGCCATGCCGGCCTATACGGGAACGCGCAATCTCGCCCAGGAGGAAAGCAACCGCGCACTGGTCGTGCGCTTCTACGACACGGTATTCAACCAGCACGACCTGAGCATCGCCAGCACCGTGCTCGCGCCGAATTACATTCAGCACAACCCGCATGTGCCAAGCGGGTCGGCGCCGTTTATCAGCTTCTTTACGGAGCGCTTCAAGGCAAACCCCGAGGCACGCTCGCAAATCGTGCGCAGCGCAGCCGACGGGGATCTCGTGTTCCTTCATGTTCATTCGACCGGCAACCCGCAAGATCGGGGCAACGCCATCGTCGATATCTTCCGCGTCGATCACGGCAAGATTGCCGAACATTGGGATGTGATTGAACCGGTGCCCGAGCACGCGGCTAACGACAACACGATGTTCTGACTAAAAATTGGTAAGCAGCGGAAACAGCTCGTAAGCACTGCGGGAAACCGCGCACTCCTTCTCATATCGCACGCCCAAACCCGGTGCGATGATTCGACACGTAATACGCTTCACCGCGCATCGTTCACCCGCAAGCCCGGGGCTGCGATGCGTGGCGTCGAATAGAAGCTGGGAATCAATGCGCTACGCGAGGCTTATCATGACCCATCACGGCAATCGAGTATTTGCTGGTTTCTCAAACCGGCTTCACGTGCCCACAACGGCCCAATGCGGTCAATGCGGTCATTGGCCTTCAGCAACGCCGCAAAGCGCCAGGTTCTCGGAACAAACCACAAGCATGTCATTCGACATGCTTGCGTTGGCGATCGGCTGAACCATGAAACCCACCCTTCTTGCCTGCGCACTTGCGCTAGCTGCCGGAGTGCTGTCGCTCACTCCGTTCGTCAACGTTCACGCAGACCCGGTCGCGCACGATGCGGGCAGCTCCAGAAGCCAAGCCGGTGATCAGAAAAGGCGCCTTCAAGATACGCCCTTCGAGTTCCGTGGAATTCCTCTGGGCATCACCCTCGACGCATTCCAGGCTGGCGCGACCGTCAGGGCGACCCCGATCGACAGCGTGCCCGTGTGCGAAACCGATGTGATCGCCGGCTCCCTTGGCATGAGCCTGAAGACACGCGAAAGCCTGACGGTTGCCTGCCGCTGGGCGCATCAACGCGCCAGTGTCTGGTCGATATCACGCGCAGTGGTCGACGGTGCGCCGGCGCAGGACCACATGCTGCGCTTCGCACGAGTCAACGGACAAACCACCTTCAGGCTATACGAAATGTCGTTCGTCATAGACGAAGGCACCGCAGCCGATCTGCGCCACGCGCTTGCGGACCGCTATGGCGCGCCGCGGGCTGGCGCCCACGCGTCGGCCTCCACCTCTGCAAGCAACGCGCTACCGGTCTACGAATGGGACAACGCGGTGAGCTCGATCACCTTGCGTTTCTTGCCGGCCACGCGCAACGCCACCCTCGTCTATCTGCTGAAAGCGCCCGACGCCTGGGTGAAGTCCGTTGTGCAGCAATGGAAGACCAGCAGCGTCGATGCGAGCTGATGCAAGTTGGCAAGTGCTCCTCCCGTGCAAGCTGCATGATTTTTCGAGCGCTGCGGAAAGGTTGAGAAAGGACGCGCGGGAGCCGTCTGTTGCTTGCCGTTTCACCGTCGGCTGAAATACGCGACCATGGAATTGCGGTCAGACGATCCATTGCCTTGCACAAGTCGAATCGCAACAAACGCCCTCTTTATCCCCGGAAGTCAATCATGCAAGTCAGCAGCAATGTCACTTGTCGTTATCGCGGTCATTTCATCATCAAGAGCGCATCGGGTCGAGCCAGCCTTACCGCAAGCGTGCAAGCTTCACACGAATTGCACCTGCTCGCTACCCGCTGAAGAACGCAAACCAGGAGTGGCAGTGTCATGGTCAGCTCGATCGAATGTAGGGTTGAAGGATGCAGTTCGGCCATTGTCGAACCCGTCATTCGCCTCGGCATGACCGAGATCTCCAAACCAACCGGCGGCATCGCTTGCCGGGTTAATCGATCTGTGCGTCATGTTTCGCTCATCTGCGCCGCGCTCAGCTCATGCTTGTTATCCGGGTGCGCATTGACCGTGATCTCCGCGGTCGATGCAGCCGGCTCGGTCGTACAAGCCGGCTTGAGCATTGCGTCCAATCACGCGTCACCCACCGTTATCAATGGCGATCGGGCATCTCTTCATGCCGTGTGCATCGAGTGGAATTCCCTGGTCCCCGTTGGCGACTTCGTCCCCGCATTGCAATACGCGTTGCACAAACGCGGAGTGGAGTCGACCGTGTATGCGCCAGGGACATCACCCGCCAATTGCGAAGCCACACTCGTCTATAGCGCCGCCACGGATTGGGGGCACCGGACATTCACCGACGGATACACCCAGTACCTTTCCGCCATCAACCTCACGTTGCTCCAACGCGGAAAGATCGTGGTCGCCGCGAGCTACGCGACGAGCGGCGCGAAGCTCGACCGCTTCGCGAGCACGTCGACCAAGGTCACGGCGCTCATCGACAAGATGGTGGTTGCAACGTCGGATTGATTCGAGATTGAAGCGCCAATGCGGCCAGAAAGGCCGCGGCTTCATCACGAGCCCGGTGACACCCAACCGGGACTCGCAGACTCTATAGCGAGGCTCAGGCGGCCTGCCCGTAGGATGCTTCGTGCCGAGCTTGCTCTACGTCGACGCAAACGGGTAGCGTCGAATCCAACTCCTCCACGGCCTCGGGCTGTGCAGCGCCGCATTCACCTGCGGTTTCGTGATCCGTGATCCGCGGAGCAGCCTTGGCGCTTTTGCCAGCCCGTGACGGCGGCTGGCAACTGCCGCACACCGCGCCGTGAGCTGCGTCTTGCTTGCGCGTGACGAACTTGCCCGTGCAGTTGCAGCAGCGGGTCAACTGAAGGATGCCGGCATCGAAGAAACGCACGAGCGTCCAGGCGCGCGTGAAGCTCAACATGATGTAACTGTCGTGACGCTCGCAATGCTCGAGATAAAGCTGATAGCCCTTCGTCAATGCATCGAAATGCGAACAGCCTGCGAGATCCTTGAGGAACCTATAGATATTGTAGAAAAGCGATGCGTGAATATTCGGCGCCCATGTCAGGAACCAGTCGACCGAGAACGGCAGCATGCCCTTCGGCGGAGACACGCCCTTTACTTCCTGATAAAGGCGAATCATGCGGTCACGAGAGAGGTTGACTTCACTTTCCAGCACTTGAATACGCGCACCGAGTTCGATCAGGATGGCCGCCCGCATCACGTCCTGAGCGTCTTCACTAATGCTTTTCTTCGCCATTGGCGTAATCCTCTTCTTATACAAACTGCTCGACAGGTGCATCGGCCAGCGCAATGACGCTAAGCCCGCGATTCAAGCCCGGGAACCGGGCACTTGCAAGAACGGCTCCCCGCTCCGGGTCCGCGCTTCAGGCCGGCTATGCGCAATCAGAGTGCCGTTGAAATCGATTACCCGATCCTCAGACGCCCGAAGTCCCAGGAGGAAAAACATAAGCAGAACCCCGGACATGAAACCTACCGCACCGCCGATTAGCAACATGCTCCCTCCGCGAATTTTACAGAGCCCAAAAAAACATCGTCGATGAATCGATCAATTGATCGTTTGACGAAAACGTTAGGAGCAGTGCCACATTGTATTGGTAACAAGCTTCCCTAAACCAAATGATGCTCCTTTCCTCTCAAGTAAATTGCGTGGAAAAGACAAGGCTTTGCCCTAAGGCTTACGGAGTATTTCCTTTAATTGCCTATCATTTCCTAAACGCACGCACTCTTCTTCCCCAAGCGAATAAACGCGGCGAAATTATTTATAAGATTCAGAAAGGACTTGGCGAACGCGTATGTTGCTCGACGTTTCACCGTTAGTGAAAGTGCGCAATCATAACCCTGCAAATTGACGAAGCAATGGGGAGGAATGGCTTGATCGCAGTCATGCCCCGCCCTCTCCTTAGTCAATGCATACAAGGCTGTCGCCAGTGAGAATGATCAGCAGTGTTGGAAGTGTGTGGCCTGTCGACGGTGAGGCTGCATTGTCATTTCTTACTCGACTTCCGCTTAAGCGAAGTCCTACTCGATAATCATGAAACAACTTACCCAAACCCTCCTTCTCGCAAGCGTCCTGGCAACCGGTGCCGGCAGCGCATTCGCTCAAAGCGCTTCGTCATCCAATCTGGATGACGGCCGGGTTGGCCGCGAAGGTTTCGGAGCGAGCCTTGCGGTGGTTAATGATCTTCAGCATTTGCAAAGGCTATATGACCTGAACGGCCGGGAAAGCGAGATGAGGGATGTCTACCACGATGTCCTGCTGAAGACGCAGGTCCCGGCAATCCGCCAATACGTCTATGAAGCACTGGCGCGTAACCTGCTGCACCCGGCCAACGTGGACCAGGCAATTACGACCATTCGCACGAGCCTGGATGAAGATCTGAGCACGTTGGCGAAACATCCATCCGCTCCATAAAGCGCTCCGCAAAGCGCGCGCCCGCCATGCGGGCGCTGAACCGGATGATCTCTTCGGATGTGCCGGGACCGTCGGAAAGATAGCCGGCAGTCTTGCAATCCCGGCCGAACTAATCAGCGGGAAAGACACTGGCTTGAAGTGCTCAGCCGGGATGCCGGAGTGTCCGGCACCAGCGACCCGGCGCCAACCCCGGCCCTCGCGGGATCAGAACGTCAGCACGCTAAGAAACATTCGCTGCAGCCAGCCCACCGTAGTTGCATCGGCGAGCATCCCGACACCGGCCTGCTCAATGCGGGCGTTGGCAACTTTGCTGGACGACACGTAGTTTCCAACCTCGATGTCCTTGGGATTCACGATACCCGACAGCCGCAGGCGATCGCGGTTCTGGTTCATCGCAATGATCTTGTCGCCCGCGACCACAAGATTCCCGGTCGGCAGCGTGGCGATAACCGACACCGCCAGCGTCCCCGTCATCCCGGTCGTGTTGGTGACTGCTCCCTGCCCTTTGAACGTCGTGCTAGCGGACCCGACGTTAAACAGCTTGGCCAGTCGCGCCGCTGCGCCGCTGGACTTGTCTGCTGCTTCCGCGCTGATCTCGCTTGCCCGGTCAGCTGAGGCATTGCCGCTGTTATTAGCCGAATAGGACTCCGAGAGACGAATCGTCAACACGTCGCCCACGTGCTGCGCGCGAGGCGTTTCGTACAAGGCCAGCGTATTGCCACCCTGGAAGATCGCGCCGCCCGTTTCAATATTCAACGGACTTGAGACCACGACTGGCGCGAACGTCGGCATATCGACGATAGAATTCGAGCCGCCGGAGCATCCAGCTAACGAAACCATACTGCCAGCCAGAATCGCAAACTTTAACGAGTTCATGTTTTTAATGGTTCGCCGGAATAAGGTACTTAGCCACGCGCGGCATGATGAAATAATGGCCGGCGTCTGGATTGCCAACTTGCCGCCAAGCTATGAGTCGCGCTCGCCGCTTGTCATCTCTAGCGGCGAGCCGGTCATTATCAATCGATAGCATCGGCGCATGTATCGAACGGCGCCGCGGCCGCATGCCCCACGGCTGGCACGATCTTGAGCGTGGCCGACACCAGGCGGCACGGCAGTGCAGCCACCGCGCAACCTTCCATCGGCAATATGACCACGCCTGCCATCAGGCATGCCGCCAGCCGCACGTAGCGTTTGTAAGACCGCAAATTAAACATAAATGGGACCACTACCCTTTCAGACGCTGGTATTGATGCGTGTGCCAACCAGGCCGTTCGACGGCAGCGTTGGGGGAGTCGCTTGCTCGATCGGCAGCGATGGTGCATCTGTTTTAACGCTATTGCCGGCTGCGCTGCCTGAGCTGCCGCCGGTCGGGCGCATGGGTGTCGGCGCGATACTTTGTGCGGGGCTATAGTTGTTCACATTCATGGTCGGGCTCGCTTTCAATAAGGATGAAGGGATCGAGGCAGCCTCAAGCAGACTTGAATGCATGCCAGGTCGCTAGAACTCTCTTTCGACATTGAATGATCACGCCTAACGGCTAAGGTTGATTAATGAAAGATCAGCGCTTTTTCTCGACTCCTTACCAGCACTTACCGTACTGTCTCCGCCGCAATCAATGCCAGCGCCCGGCTTGCGCCGCGGATGATCATCCGGCACCGCGAAGCCTAGATCTTTACATCGACCAGCAGTCCGATCGGATCCCATCTGATGCCCTTCGTCTCTTCGCTCAATCCATCAAGAACATCTGCTAACGACACCTCTCCCGCATCCCCGTCCGGTGCTACATAGGATTGCAATGCGTTGTCGAGCGTGCCCACAGCGCCAGAAATTGCGGTGCTGTCGCTCGCACTATCATCACTGCCGGACGTGGACCCCAGCGGGTCATCGAGTTGCCAGTCCCAGGTGTCGGCCGGATCATCGCGACTTATGGAGGTAGACCGGACTGTCTTCGCAAGCTCTTCTATGGAAGAACCAAGATCGACATAGGCTGATGTCACCTGGTCCGCTGTCGTCGCATCGCTCTCTTGCAGGGCGGGCGCATTGAGGCCGTGTTGCAAGACAAGCGCCTGATACAGCGCTACCAGGAATTGCTTGCCTGCGCTTTTGTTCGTCTCGCCGCGCGCCTGCAACTCGGCGGTAGTGCCCGAGTTTCCCGAAAAGGAATCAGTGTCCGTAGAGCCGTCACTGGCTGGCGCGAACCCGCTTGGGTCTAGCCCCAGGCGTTGCAACGTAAGCTTGAGCGCCGCCATTAATGCGTCGCCGCTTCCAGAAGATATTGTCGATTGCCGCTCGGGAAGCGCGCTGGCAGGCACACTAGCCGATGGCTTTGCCGTGCTGTTGGGAAAATCAGAAGATGAAATTGACATGCTGGAATCGAGTGCCATGGTGTCTCTCGGTTGGTTGTTCCGTGATGCCGAATCGGCTGCATGGAGCAAATTCTCAGTGCTGCGTATGATTGATTGGCGAGTGCACGGATTCATTCGCCCAGACGTCATATCGACCTGGCAAGCATGAATCTGTAGTGTTGGAAAGGCGGGGTAAGAAGCTGACGCCGGCAAGCTTGACGACGGTCTTATGCACTAAGCGATGCGGCCAAGACAATGAAAGATCCGGTAACACGGTCATTACGTTCCGCTTAGTCGGCAGCTTGCTAAGGGTGCGATCTTTATATTTCTTTGCTGACGTTGAATGCAATAAACTCGACCTTGGCGATCCGGCAATTGAGGGCCTATCTTCTAAAGCAAATAGCGTCCTTTAGTCAATTCTCTTACCGGGTCTTTCGTAACCTAAGGTTGTTCGCACCGCTGACGTTATCACTGAGTATTGAACGTACTTGGAGGATGAAATGAATTTTTCCACGACCGGCGAGATTGCTTGCAAAGTGCGCATCAATCCCATCATGCTAGTTAGCGGTCAAGGTGTGGCAAGCCGTGCAATTCGGTATCGAGGTAAGCACACGCTGCGAGCGGTGCTGGGATTTCTGGATAGTCAGCGCGAGGTTCGCGCACTGGTCTTCAGCCACACATCCGACGGAGATATGTTATGGGTCGACATCCAGACCGGGGAGTTAAGAAGCTTTGAGGAGTGGCGATTCGAAGCGGCATGATCGAACGTATCAAGAAGCCCGCTCCCTGCCATGGCTTCCTGTCAACGGCTCCCCGCGATCAGCGGGGCACGGCATTCAGGAAATAAACACGATCCGGTCCCCCACCGTCGAACCGCATTCCACGAAATAGGCAGTACGTGAGGCTCTCACGTCGAGCAGAACGCGTTCGACGCCTTCAAGCCCGGGAGTTTCATGCAAATGCGTTTTAACGATGACTCTCGAGCTTGGCCTGGCTAACGTGTCGCGCCGGACTTCCACGAGATACCTGATGGCGTCTCGTTGGTTCATAAAATACAGAATCATTAACAACGTGTCCTTACCGCAGTTGAAGCGGCGCTAATCGACACTGCCTTGCATCGGCCCGAAAGCGGCACGAGACACGAGAAGAGCAGGCGGATGCTGGCGCTCTGTTACCGGGCGGAGACTTCGCCCGACATGACGTCGATCCAGACAGGTCCCTCTTCAGCCTGGTGGCTATACACCAGCGCCCGCACCTGTGGGCCCGCTATTCTCAGGAAGCGCAGTATGTCGCCCCTGCGTTGCTTGCCGCGATAGGGTACGCGACTCACCTTTTGATCGCACTCCATCAGCAATACAACGTCGTTGCGCTTAAGAAGCCGCTCGATCATTGTTTCGCTCAAATTGTGCGAAAGCTCGGTTGTCAGTGTTTGCTGCATGACCGGTATGACGCCGTGATCCGCAAGCGAGTGCAAGGGTTCCGGTAACGAGTGGAACCGAGTGACATTCCCAAGCCCCTGGCTCGCATGCTGGGTGTTGTGCCGCGCGAGTGAGGCGGTGCGGCGGGGAACGTCGCGTGCACTTGTGCGCTTCGTGGCGCGAGTCATTTACATCCAACCGCACAGACAATGGCCGATACGCCCGCCACTGCGCCGACGATTCCGCCTAGGGCAAACGTTTCTACCGAATTGGCGCACGCTTGAAGATTGAGGATGCAAAAGAGCATCGCGATGAAAATGCAGCGCCGCAAGATTTTTCTCCCTCAACAGTCGTTGCTGCGGTATGGACCGGCCGGAACTCCGAGGCGCCTGACGCAGCTTCACGTCATGGACCTGATGTGCGTTTGAAGGAGCCAACGCAGAGGACTCCATGCACGCAGAGAGAGATTAGAGCGCTTGGAAGAGGGGCATTTCGGCAATTACGGGCTGTAGATGCCATCTGCTTACCGGGCATTACCTGGACGGGAGCGCGAACGCAACAAGTCAGCCGGCGCTCTTTTCGCGCCACGCCTGATCAATCACGCGTATGTGATTTCGTGTCTGACCGGAATGGAATTTCGGCGTTACGCAGTCAAGCCGGAATGGCGGCGTCCGAATGATTCGCTTAAGTAAACCCGGGGCGGCCCGGATCTGGCTAGACGATGCAATGCAAACTCCACTGGCGCACCCCGCATGGCTTACACAAAGGGTCCAGCCTGATTCAACCAAAGGTCGTTTAGCTGTGGAAGGTTCCACTGTTTGGGATCTTCAATAGCCACTATCCGGTCGGCACCCTTTGATTTCTTTAGATCTACTATCTGAGGGAAGACCGGTTGATTCGACTTGCAGGAGAAGAATGTCTTGACGGTCGGTGTGAGGATCGAGCCGTTGCCCTGATCGAGTACGACAGCAAGAAAGCCGGACTCCAGCCGGACCAGCGAGCCCACCGGATAGATGCCCACCGTGCTGACGAAGGCGGCGAGAATGGTCTTGTCGAACTGTCCCTCCCACGACGCCATGCTGCGAAGCGCCTGGGTCGGATGCCAGGACGATTTGTATGGCCGGTCCGACGTGACTGCGTCGTACACATCGCAGACCGCTCCCATGCGTGCCAGAAGCGGTATGGCCTTGTCCTTGAGCCCATGTGGATACCCATGGCCATTGACCTTTTCGTGGTGGTGCAGTGCGACCTCCAGCACCCCGTCACTGACATCGGCTGACTGCAACATCTGCCAGCCGTCGTAGGAGTGTTTCTTGGCGACCTCGAACTCTTCCACACTCAGCTTCCCGGGCTTGTTCAGCACGGCGAGCGGCATGAGCGCCTTGCCGAGGTCATGCAGCAAACCGGCCACGCCGGCCTCCAGCACCTCCGGTGCGTCAAGTTCGAGTTCACGCGCCAGCGCCGTCATCAGCGCACACACGGCAACGGAATGCATATACGTGTAGCCGTCGTGGTGCTTCAGGCGCGCCACGCTGGTCAATGCGTACGGGTTGCGCATAACGGACGCAGCAATGCTCTGCACCAACGGCATCATGCTGGCGCCGGACACGGCTCTCCCCATGCGGGCTTGCTGAAATACGACCTTCATCTCATTGGAGGCCGATTCGAACAGACGCTTTGCGTGCTCGATTTCCTCGCCTACGGGTCTTCGCGGCAGATGCGGGCGCGCGGCGCCTCCCGTGGCGAGTGGCTGGACGTCCCCCGTCTGGCTGCTCGAACTGGCGGCGTCGAACGGGTCGACCGGTTCGCCAAGGCCGTCCTCAGGGGATGACAGGCCTCGATCCGTATCGATCACGATGGATGTAATTCCGCTTGCGACGATCTTCTCGATATCGATAGCGGTGAGCAAAAAAGAGTTCTTCCAGAATGGGTGATCAAGCCAGCGCCGATCCAGACTGTGCAAGAACATCCCAGGACGCAATACAGAGGTTGCGACCGTTTTCAACATATGCCAACTCCGATGAGCCATGTTTTGGAACTAGCGAGGGGAGAAGCCACATCACCTTCAGCTTCGGCCTACACTTACGTGCTCCACCAATGCACTGATCAGATCCTTGATTTCTTTCACCCGGCGCCTCGCTTACCCCGTGAGCGGCTTAGGCCGTCAGGTTCAATCCGGGGCATTGGCCTTGAGCGCCGTAGCCTCGATGATAACGACAACCAGCGCGACTCGCTCCACGCTGGCGGCAGCCCGCTGCGTCGTGTGCGCTTCCGCCCATGGCAGATATGTGACAACTCGCCAACTTGTCTTCCCACATCGAATGATCGCGCGTAACAGTCTGTGATCATCAGAGAATGACCGCAATATTTTCCAGGCTCCTTACCCTGACTTACCGCGCATGCAATGCAGCGACCAGTCGCGTAGCTAACGCTCAGAAGGCATCGTAAGCCTTAAGTAAAATTCTTGACCAGCCCTGATCGTGTCCCTAGCGTACCGCACGCCGCTCGTTAAAAAAACACGCTTGCCGGCCATTTACGCGCATCTTGAACAACAGTTGGGTCAATTGGAAATATTTGGTAAGTACAGACCGAACCCCAGTTCTTTTCCTTGCATTCCAGGCGTCGAATCCAGCCGAGTATGGGTGAAAGGCCCAAATAGCAGGGGTATACAGGGAACCATAGGGGAAATAACGCGTTGATTATCATGAAATTTCTGTTCCGCCATACCCCTGCCTACCCCTTAATTGTCCCCGGGATTGTCCCTGAAAATCGAACGGGGCTTGGAGGGCGACTGCGGGGTAAACTGTTTCTCCGAGCAGACGTAAGAATTTGAGATGGAAACCGACGACGGCTCCAACGCCGCAGAATTCTGGGCCGAGCGCACTGCGATAATGTGGGAGTGTATGAAGGGTTACGAGGCCGAGCACTTCTAGACGATTCTGACGCTTCGGTGGTGCAAAAAACATGGGCACGCCGAGCCGAGTGACACGCGGTGGCGGCTGTTCGCAGCGGGACTAACTGGGAACGAGCCGACTGAACCGGGAGAGAAGCATCCGGATATTCGGCCGGATCGGGGATGGTGGTGAACTGGAGGAAGTTATGAGAATGGCGCCGTGGCCAGATTACGAGGGGAACCCGATTCGGGAAGGAGATGCTATTTGTCACCCTTCCGGCGAACAAGGCGACGTCTACCGCCTTCCCGATGTGGAAGACCCTTACGACGCATGGCGGGTGGATTATGGAGACGAGCCGCCTCATAGCCGACTCTGCTTGCAGATCGGGGCAAAGGGACAGGCGGTAGTGGTTGGCGCGCCGCTAGTGCGGGCTGATTGATCGTCGCTTATAGCGAGAGGAGATGAAATGCCGTGCACAAACGCGGACTTGCGGCGCTACATCGAGGAGTTCTTCGAGGAAGAATCCTACCTTGTCGATGATGTTGACGAAAACGAATATCGGAAAGACAAGGCTCTCGAAGCCTTCGACGCGCTGGTGAGCCGCGAATCCGCCCTACTCGCCCGAATCCAGCAACTCGAAGAGCGCGCAGCCCAAGCGGCTGAACTGGTGGCGAAGGCGGTTGACGTGATGGTGCCGAAGGAGGGGAAATGTTGAATATGAGCCTGATCGACCCGCGGCAAACCGTAGTGCTTGAGTCCGGATATGGACTCGACAGAATCGGGGCGATGCGAGGCGTAGATCTTCCGCGCGCTGGCGCGGAAACGGACCTTGATTACCGTGCTCGGCTTATGGCTAGGCTTTGGGAACCACTGATTGACTCCCTTGCTCCTGCCGTCGCTACGGGCGTATATCTCGATCAATGGCTAATTGGTCACACCCACGGTGCCCTGACGGGCGGCGAGACCACCGCACCGCCAGACGACTCGTCGCCCAACCATGTGCGCGATGCTGTGCGGGCGAATCAGTGAGAAAGAATGAAAACAACAATCTGGTATGAGTTCACGGACAAGGAAGATGTCCAGGCGCTCCGCAACGCTGCCGACATGCTCGAGAAAAATGGCTACGTGAAGATCATGCTTCCGAATGTCGAACTTGATGCTGCGCCTATTGCGGGCGCGGGCGCATGCGGTGTCTCTTCTAGCAACTTGAAGGGCGGTTGTGGCGGTGCATCGGCCGTCAGTTGGCCGACAGGCTCTGCCGGCGCGGGCGGTACCTCATCCGGAGACGCCATCGGCGGCACTGGAAAGGTGATCTGGGGCGGCGCAGGAGGGTTATGATGCCGCCGGCGTAGCGTTCTTAGCTAGCGCAGCGGCCGCAGCGGCATAGCCGTCATTGAATAATCTTTGCCTGATGTCGAGCGACATGTTGCGATCGAAGCTTGATGCATAAGCCGTTTCAACCGGGACAATCAGTGCGCCATTTTTTGTATCAAGATGAACGTGCGCCGCTTCATTGGACGCAAGTAGCAAGTCGATCATCCGTGGCGCCAGGTCGATAATGCTCCGCTTATTGGGAAGCAGCGGAGGGTCATTCGACTGCAGGTAGATACCAATGCGCGGGATGGCATCAATGGTCAGGTCGGAGACCGGGATGTTGTCGCACATTCCCCCGTCCTGATACACTCCCGCGCCATATTCAACCGGTGCGAACACAATCGGTATGGACGCAGATGCGCGTGCAGCCAGGGCGATCGACATATCTGGAGTGTTTTGTCTGCTGAACTGAAACTCACTTTCGGTCACCAGATCGGAAGCGATGCATTTCAGGTCAATCGCGAGATCCGAAAACCTCTTCCCCGCGGTCTGTCTCGTCAGAAAATCAAGCAACGCATTGCCGGTGCACAGCACCTGCCTGGTCAGCAGCGTCCAAGGCGAGAATGTCATGTACGGCGCCCAGTTGAGCGTCATACAAAGAACTCGCAATCCATCGAGCGTCATGCCGGATGCGTAAAGGCTCGCCACAATGGATCCGCCGGACGTCCCCGCTATCTCAACCACCTCATAGCCTGCATCTTCAATAGCCTGAAGCGCTCCAAGATGGGCGCCCAGCCGGAATCCCGAGCCGCTGAGAGCGACCCGAATGGGTTTGGACATTGCGTTTCCTATGGGCGTAAAAAAGCCCGCAGGCGTTTATTCCTGCGGGCAATATTTTTCAGATTACCTACCAGACTCGGATCGGCTCGGATAATGCCTTGCCGGCGCTCCATCCAGCGTTTATGCGATATAAGAGGACGCTATAATCAATCCCCCTCTTCCTACTCCATTCAGCGACAGTTAAACGCTCGCCCTCAAATTCTAAAAACCGACTTGAACGGCGGTTGTTGGCTTGTTGTGTCGGAGTGGCCCAGCGGCAATTCGACTTCTCGTAGTTGCCGTCGTTTTCTTTCCGGTCGATCGTGGTCCCACGCGGCGGATCACCCATGTCTTCAAGAAAATTCTCGAATGATAACCAGCGCTCGCAGACACTAATCCCACGCGCACCGTAATCCGGGTACTTCGCGTCCTTGGGGTTGTTGCATCGCCCTAGCATGTGAGTCCATGACTTATAGGCTCTGTCGCCGATTCTTGCACGACCATGCTTTAGATTATTGAATGGGCGTTTCGCATCTCGGATACATCCGCAAGACTTCGAATTTCCCTTCTTGACGTTGTTAATATAAGCAACGAACTCATTACCACAATCGCAACGGAAAACTGCTTTGCGCTGCTTTGGCAGAGAGGGCGCATCCCTGATAAATGTTACCGAGTGCAGTCGATCACCTTCGGCATATTCGATTTTTGATGCTTGGTTGCGACTCCTTGTTTCCTTCAGACAACCGCAGGACCTTGTGTGCCCTTTCTTTACGTTGCCGACATAGGTCAGAGTTTCCCGGCCGCAATCGCACAGAAAGGTCGCCATGCGCGCCCTCCCTCGTGGAGGCTCGTCTCTCAGGTATGAAAGGGAATTGAAACGTTGACCTACGGTATACTGGACAGCAGCTGACATCGCTTCTCCGAGATAGAAGTGTTGTTGGTTAGGAGGCCCGTTCGCGTTGGTAGCGCTTATGGGCTTCCGTCATTCTACTCCATATAATCAGGATAACCTACCAGTTGATTTCATTGCAGCCGTCATCTCGGATTCGCCGCGATGAAGTTCTTGAGCGCGGTCCCTTGCGCCTTGATGTTGCCGTTCGAGTCGGCAAGACCATAGTCTCCATCTGTGAAGTCAACCAGTTCATACCAACATGAGCCTTCGACCTGCGAATCTGCCAGCATTTCCGGCAACTGGCTGGAGATATAGGCTTGAGTCGCTGCCACGCTCAGATTTGGATTCCCAGCCCCGCATTCGCTGAAATAGATCGGCTTGCTGGTGATGGCCTTGATCGACTGCAGCACGTTGACGTTGCCTGAGGGCGTCGAGGTGTTGGCCATATCGCCGCCAGTCTGATAGTCGTGCCATGTCGCCACGTCAAAATTGATCGTATAGCCGGAGGCAGAACCATTCGGCAGGGTATTGTTGACGATCATCTGCAGCCAGCCGAACTCCACATACGTCGTGTTGACGCCGAGCAGGGTCTGCGAAGTCGGATCTTTCGAGCGGAAGCCTTCGCAGAACCCAGCCATAACGGCCATTGAGTAAACCGTCTCAGACTCGTTAAAGTTCGAGGGCAAGTTGCCTTGGGCATTGCCAGAGATGTCGGCCAGGTTCCACTCGTTGCCGATTTCGACCATCGGAACTTTCCCAGCGAAGAGACCGGCTAGGGTTTGCCCATCGGCGTATGCAGCTGCGTAGACCTGCGCGGTGCTTCCCGAGTACGTCGGGATGTAGCACGGCAAGACTTTGATCGGCGCGAACTGGGAAATAAGACCCGCAATGGTCTGTGCGTCGCCGACGTCGTACATATCCTGCCGACAACCTTCCGCGCCAATCAGTTGCATCAGAGCGACCTGCGTGGCGATCGGAGTCTGCGAATACCAGCCACCTTGATTGTAGTGACAGTTCACAGCCCAATACGGCAGCTTGGCTGCCGGCGGCGCCGCGGTCACCGTACCCGACACCGCGACCGGCGTGGCCGTCCCGGCGCTCACCGAAAGAGCGTAGGAGCCAGCCGCAAGAGTCAGGCTGGTGCTGAACGCGCCATTGGCCGGCGTGACCGTGGCGAGCACCGCACCGGCCGCGTTGGAGATGACAACGCTCGATTGATTGGTGGTGCCCGATACAGTCACCGGTGATGCCTGGGAGAATCCGTTTGTTGGGGCACTCACAGCCAATGTGGGCGCGGGCGTGATCGTCACGGATACAGACGCCGTTGCTTGAGTGCCACCCGATTGACCCGCTGGCACGGTGAACCCGATTACGTCGATCTGGCGCGTGCCTGAGAGCGCGCCCATGTTGACCGGGATCGTGAACGCGCCGCCGACGCCAGGTGTGACGTCCGTGCCGACCTTCGTTCCAGTCGCATCATCGAATACCGACACGTTGACCCATTGCGAGCCAGCGATTCCGGTAACGCTGAACGTTTCGCCCTCTGCCGCTCCGGCCGCGGGGGAACTGATCGTCAGAGTCGTAACAGGAGGCGCGACGACGTTGTTCACGATGACGCTCACCGTGGCGACATTCACCCCGTCGCTAAATGAGAGCGGCTGGACTCCGTTCGCGAGTTGCGTCGTATCGACAGGAACACTGAAAGGCACCGGCTGCACGAGAACCACCGTACCGATGACGGTCGTACCGTTCATGACCTCTCCGGTTACGCCTCCATAAGTTCCGATGAGATTGACTGTGCCGCTAACCGTCGCGCCCGGCACGGGCGATGTGATTACTGGTGCCATTGTTGGCTCCTGCGTTGATACGACCTGGGTGTTATGCGGCGGGGGCGGAAGCTGCAGTCGGAACGGCAGCCGGCAATGCCGAGTTGTATTGCGCCAGCGCGGCGTTAAGCGATGCCTGAAGCGCCATGACGCCAATGGCGATCAACGTCTTGTCGTCCGTCGAAAGCGATGAGGCATTGACCAATTTCAAACCGGCGGGGATGGCGGTGTTCGCAAAGTCGGCAATGCTCGCGACGCTGATCGTCGAGCGCGCCGAGCAGAATGCAGTCGCGTCCGCATAGACCTTGTCGACGATCGCAGCCTGATCGGCGGTCAACCCTGATTCCATCGTCTGCATGGAAGCGAGCGTTGGGCCGGCGACGGTGCACGCGGTCGTGATATCGGCGTGGACGGTTGCCAGCAACTGAGTGGCTGTCTGCGGAGTGCCCGTGGATGCACAACCCGCGAAGCCAACGCAAATAGCCGCAAGCGCGGCGATGAACAACGTTTTCATGATGGTTCCTAGTGGAGGATTTTCGCGGCGGAGACCGCCACATTGGACACAGCACCCGCGACCGCGGAAGCCGTTTCAGCATTTGCAGCAATCGGCGCCGTTGCGTTCACACCGTTTTCAGCGAAATGAACTGTGACGGTGCCGTCGGCGTACTTGGTGACGTCAACCGTTGCGCTCGCCACATCGCGTCCACTCGTAATGACGGCTGAGCAACAAACCTGCTGCCCGGTCGCGGCGTCGTAATATGGACGGACATCGTAAGTGGAGATCCCGGCGCACGAGCAGAGCGTCAGCGCCATGAGGACGAGCGCGGCGCGGATCACGACTGGACTACGACGGTTGGTGAAGGCGCGGGAGCCGCAGGCGTCGATGCGGCGTCGTTTGCTGCTTGCGCCGCATCAGACGCACGCTTGGCTGCGGAAGCCGAAATATGCGCCGAACTCAGGGTGGACAACGCGCTTGCGAGGACCACAATGAAGCCTTCGACTGGCACCTTTCCGGACCAAGCGAAGATCGCGTAGATCGAGATCAAAAACGCGTAGCCAATGAATTGCAGGAACAGATTCCAGTTCATGGAACCTCCAGAAACGAGGAAGCCACCCGGAGGCGGCTACTTGTGGATGTGGATCTTGTACGAATGAGGCATCTGGTAGACCACCGGCTTTCGACGGCGGCACCAGACCGGCCACCAAGCGGGCAGCCTACGCAATGCCGTGAACACCTCAGCTCACCGTGATCGTCATACCGCCCGGCAACTGGTATTTCACCGAGTCGTCGATGACGTTGAAGGCCTCAGAAACGGACGGTGCGCCGACCGGCTGACCGTTGATATCGACGGCTTGCGTGGTCACGGTGTACGAGCCGAAGGCAACGTCAGCGAACGATGCCGAGAACGGAGCGGCGGCGATCATCTGAGCGGGCGCGCCATTCGAAAGCGTGAACGTGATGCCGCCTTGAGCAGCGGTTCCTGCGGGCTGGTCGGAGTCGACGGTGGAGAGAACAACGAGAACGGTCTTGGTCATGATGATTTCCTAAAAGTTGAAGACGTAAAAAAACCGGCTCAGGGCCGGTTGGTTGACAAAACTGCTAGCTAAGGTTGACAAACAGATGGCGCAAGGTTGTCAATGGACCGGACTAAAGGCTTTTGACGTTCAGCGTGAACGATCGGTTGGCCGCATCAGGCGGGTTCATTTGAATGAAACAGGAGATCAGGTAAGCGTTGTTTGCCACGCCACCCGACAGCGTGAAGTTCACGACCGAGCCATTGACGACGGCTGGCGCAACTAGCGTGATTCCACTTGGTACGGAGACCGTTGCACTGACGATCGTTGAGCCGACGGGCAAAAATGCCGTCCAATCGAACGCGTATGGCAGCACGTCCAAAGGATCTTTGGGAGGCACATTGTTAAAACTTGGGAACGACATTGCGGCTCCGAAAAAGATTACTGGCGGCCGACCACGAAAGTTCGTACCTCCGCAGGGATAACGAAACTTCTGTTCTGCCCGGCGAGGGTGAATGACCGGTTCTCGGCTGGCACCGCAAAGGACCGCAACTCAGCGGGAACCGTGAATGCTCTGTTTTCCGCAGCGACCGTGAACACGATCGGCGGGATGGGTATCGACGTAGCTGCGGTTAATGACCCAACCGATCCCGCGCAAATATTCCCCGTTAGCGCTATCGATGCCCCGCCAGTGATTGCCACGGTGCCGACTGAGCCAGCCGCGGCGTTACCAGACAGACCTATCGCAATGCCTTCTGTAGGCGACTGCACAGAACCTGTCGCGCTATTTCCGGAAACTGAAAGCGCCCTTCCAGCGATCAACGATCCTGCGGAGCCGGTCGCATTGTTCCCAGCCAGCGCTGCTGATCTGGATGGCGCTACTGACCCAACTGAACCCGTGCCGACGTTCCCGGTAAGAGCGAGCGTGATGCCTGCGCTTATGTTTCCAACAACGCCGGTACCGCTATTGCCCGACAGTGATACGACGCCTGCGCCGCCGGCCGAGACTGAACCAACTGAACCAACTCCCGCGTTACCAGTGACCGGCAGAGAGAGCTTTGCGCCAAGCGCGCCGACGCTACCAGTTGCCGAATTACCAGTCAGACCAGTGACGAGCGCCAGGCTATTGACGGAGCCGACACCCGCGTTGCCCGAAAGCGTAATCGAGACCGATTGCGAGACCGAACCGACGCTGCCGGTGGCGGTATTCCCACCGAGCGCGGCAGGCGTGTTTTTGACGCCGACAGCGCCAACCGAACCGGAACCCGCAACGCCGGTCAATCCAGTCACGAGCGCGACATTGCCTACTGCGCCCGTCGCGTTGTTCCCGGTGAGCGCCGCGGAGACGTTCGGCTTAAGCGAGCCAACCGCGCCAACGCCAGAATTACCCGTAATGACCAGGGTGACGCCAGCGCCTACAGATCCAACGCCGCCGGTTGCTGCGTTGCCCGTGATGCCTTGGCTTGAAACTAGAGAGCCGATCGCTCCTGTGCCTGCGTTACCACTCAGCGCGAAAGTCGCAGCCGGTCCTACAGAACCTACGACGCCGATTCCGACATTGCCAGACAGAGCCGCGCCAAGATTCGGTGCGATAGAACCGACCGAGCCGGTTGCTGAGTTTCCAGTTAGCCCAATCGTGACGGAAACGGTGACGCCGGCCACCGATCCCGTGCCTGAATTTCCAGTGAGCGCGGCACCCGCGCTTGATTGAGCGGTGAGTGTGGCAATCGGTGATGGTTGCGGCGGCCGGAAAAATGGAACACGAAACACGCCGGCCATAACGACCTCGCGTTAGGTGATCTGCAGAAGCGAAGTGCCTAAGCCACCAGCCGGCATCGTCAAGGTGAGCGTTCCGGCCGTGATGGTCTGCGCGCCGAACGTGTGTGAACTGACGGCATTCTTGCCCGAGGCCGTGTTGTTGTAGATCAACACGCAATCGAAGGCGGTCGCAAGCGTGACGTTCGTGTAGACGATCGATGCGGACGGCGTAAAGATTGCCGCGGTGCCTGATGCAGCCGGCGCAGTGCCGGTCGTGACAGCGACGCCGCCGGCCGTGTAATTGGTGCCGGTCACTTCGCCGGTTGCGCTATATGCCGTCGTTGCTGCGCCGATGCTGCTACCCGTCAAATATAGGGCTGCATTGAACGTGTCTTTCGTGGTTGCCGCTCGGATCACGCTTGCGCCGAAGGCATGCAATCCGTTGAGAAGGTCGACTTTAAACGAAGTGACCATTGCCTGTGCGTTACTAGCCATGAGTTATCTCGCTGATAAAAAGTGGTGGATTAGCCGAGCATCGCAGCAATGGCTTCCGCGGCGACCGGATCTTTCAAATGCACATGAGCGCTGCGGTGGACCATCTCGCCACTGGCCGGAAGGTGGTACTGCACCCACGTCACGATCTCATTGTCGTTTTCGAAACCGCCTTCCAGTTTCAGCAGATCCGCCTGATCCATATCGCCATGCGTCGTCGTTACGATTGCCATCGTTATCTCGCTTAAAAATCAACCAATTTCTTGAAATACGGCATAGCCCGAACAAGTCGTCGCCGCGTTAGGGGTTGTTGCCAGCCCGAAAACAATCCGGCGCGCGGGGCGAATGACGATCCGCGTCTCAGGCATCCAGATGTATTGAAACGGGACGCGTACGTTCCAGTTCCATGCCAGATGCGTGACGATCGTGCCAGCCGAAGCGATCGTTGTATCGTTGGTGCGCGCCGTGGCGCCAGCCGCGGAATCACCGAAGTCGATAGGAACGGGGGTATAGCTGCTACCGGCCGAGCCGGCCGACGTCGCACCGGATTTCAGGACAAGGTTCCATTCCTTTTCGTTGGCATCGCTCACGTCCGTGCTTTGCGATAAGCCAAGCTCCATCATGATCACTGGCTGATTCGTGCCAGCGAGCAAGGAGATCAAATCCTGCTGCGCGCTCAATGCCACTGCATTGAACTCGACTGTATAAACTCTCGGCACGTTGCTACCTCACAAGGAAATTTCTATACATCGCGTTGTTGTCCCAGACGAGGGAGGCGATGACCGGGTTGTAAGAAACAACGATTTGGCCTCCGGCACTTGTTCCGCCTGCTGTACCGAACTGGCCCGCACCGGCCGCGCCGGCCGGGAAACCGCCGTTACCGCCGACGCCTGCACCGCCAGATGTTTCACCGCATCCACCACCACCACCACCGCCGAGGACGTTGCTGACGCCGTTATTCGCTGAAGTGTTGCCAGTGCCCGGGGTAATCGGCGCGCCTAGACCGCCAGCGCCAGCGCCAGGTGAAGCGCCACCCACTGCACCGGTCGTGGTTCCCGTAGCTCCATTGGCTCCAGCGCCAGTAGGCGAAGCCGAAGCACCGCCACTACCCCCACCGGCCGCATTGACACCGATGCCACCGCTGCCGCCCGAGAACTTGCCCGTCCCCACGCACGCGGAAGCCTGACCGCCGAGCGGTGCGGTATTGGCCGACGTGCCGGGCTGCCCCGCTTTTGCTAAAAGGGTCGTCGTGCTGACGAACCACGTGTCCGTGCCCGCTGTGCCGCTGGTAGACCCGGACGTGCCGGACGTGCCCGCTACGCCGATCTGGGAAGTGACAGTCGCGCCAGGCGTACCTGCATAATTCAACAGCCATGCAATGGCGCCGCCGGCGCCGCCGGGCAGTTCTCCATAGCCGGGCGCACCCGCAGCACCCCACGCGTAAATCGTGTTATCTGCCGGGTTGAAGTCCGCTGGCAGAACCACTGGCAGCGATGTGAAGACGACGCTCTTGCTATAAGCCATGCCGCCTCTTCAATGCAAAAAGCCGCGCGAGGCGGCTGGGGTATTCGGTGGTGCGGGGTGTGTTATGTGGTCGAACCGCTGAAATCAGCCCCGAGCGAGAACAGCGCTTGTTCTGCCTGACGACGGCGCAAGAGGCCGGCGACTACGACACCGCCAGCTAAATCCCACTTCTCGAACTCGTTGGCGGCGCCTGCGATGTCGCGCACATTGAGCAGCCTCAGCAATGTCGAGCCTGCGAAGTTGCCGATCCCGAGGTTGAAGGTGAAATCGACAAGGGCGTCGAATTCCTCTTGCGACATCGCGATGTGCACGAGTCGATTCACCGCGGCTTCAGCATTGGCGACGTCGGCGAGTAGCCATTGCTCGGCCTGAGTCTGCGTACAGGTCATGCCCTGCGCGACGCCCTGCGTGTGGCCATAGCCAATCGTCCAGACGCCAACTGAATCTTGATAGGCAGTTAGGTTGCAGCCTTCAAAGGACTCGGTAAGCGATAGACCTTCCTGGGAATATTGCATGGCAACCTCTACTTACCAGATGATGTTTGCGCTGGCGGAAGCACGGGCGTCGTGCGGCCCTGCACTAAAAATTCGAGCGTCGCCACGCGAGCTTCGTCATGTTGAAAATTTTGGTAGAACTCTTGAATCTGAACAACGATCCAGCCGCAGACCGGCAGGCATGCAAGCAAAAGAGTGCCGGTGATCTTCCACGCCCAGCCGTGAACATTGATAGTGGATTCGGCCTTGTTGAGGCGCTTGTAAAAATCCTTGAACGCCTCGTCGTGCGAATCCACTTTCTCGCTGAGCTGCCCGATCAATTGCGCCTGGAGCTTCTGTCCGAGGTTCAGTTCGATCAGCGTGTCCATCTTTCTGCCGATCTCTTCTAGAGACCTCGAATTGTTCTGGTGACGCTCATCGACCTTCTCATCAAGGCCTTTTATCTGTGCCTGCAACGCTTCGTTGGTGACGGTCATCATGTGGTCGTCCATGCGGTCCAGACAATAAAAAACCGCCTCGGAGGGCGGCTTGCGGTGCTGCGAAACTTGAACGCAAAAACCGCCTCGCGGGCGGAAAATGCTCATCTTAGAATTTGCGGTAAGATCTGGTCACAAAATATAAGGAGAGGTTATGAGAGTTTCCAATGGCCTAATAGGCGCAGCAGCACTGGCTATAGTGGTAGCGCTATCGTTTTATTTCCTCGCACCCACCGCTGAGCAGAAAGCCAGTGGCGAGGCGATGCATCAGGCCGCACATTATCTCGACCAGGCGCCAGTTCCTAAATCATAGGCGCAGACGTTTTCGAGTCGGTGCGCCAGAATGTAGGCTTTCACCTTCTCCTGGTAGTCCGGCTGCTGGCGGAATACCCAATCTGGCGGGTTGAATGACGCAAATCCGTTGAGCGTCGGAAGGTCGAATCGATCCGCGAGCAGCATGGCATGCATGTTCTGCTTGTACAGAAGCTCGGTTTCTGAGGTTGAGGCGCTCGGATTCACCACGTAGAACGATTTGCAGGACGCTGGCGGCTGGCCGGCGTGCTCAGCTATCGCCATCTCGGCCGGAACGTTCAGCGCTACATACGGAGAAGCGTTCACCTGAGTGGCGCAAAGCACCAGCATCGCGATTGTCGAGAACCACAGCTTGAGGCGTGACATGAACACTGCAATCAGGACGGCCACGGGAAACGACAGGAACAGGTAGAAACGCCCAACTACTCGCATCCCGCGCGCGCCAGGTATCAGGACGTTCACAAGAAACCACGGCGAATACCCGCCAACCGTCAGCGGCAGAAGTAGCCCGACGGACACCGCGAGAGCCAGCGCCACATAGGCGCGCGGCACAGACTTCCACTTTCTGAGCAACAGCACCGCGGCGATCACGGCCATCGCAGCGATCACGTCCGGCGTGAAGCCGTTGCTTGTCACGCCGATCCTGAAAAGACCGGGGAGTTTCTGATCCAGAGCGGCAAATGTGCTATGCCAAATCGCGCTGTACAGTCCCGCATTGAAAATATCGATCGGATACAGCATGTACAGCTTCTGGGCTTCGTAGGTCTGGCCGCCGGTCGATTTTAGCGTCGCAAGATAGACGTAGAGGAACGGTGCGACCGATATCAGGGCAATGAATGACAGTGCAGGCAGATACCACAGGAGAGCCCGTGACCGACATACGAGGCCCTTCAGATAATCGAAATCCACTACCGCGAGCGCCACAACGAACAGGATCGTGAACAGCCCGAAGAACCACGCCATGTAAAAGCCGCTCATCAGGAACGCGCCGTACAGCACGATAAAGCCTGCGAGCCACCAGAAAGCCGACCTGACATTCCCTTTGTCGATCGATCGAACTGCATTGAGCAGAAGCAACGCAAGCCCGGGCGCGAAGCTCACATCGAGAAGCTGGCCGTTGCCGGCGTGAACCGAGATCGCAAGCGAAAGCGTGAAGAGCGCCGCGCCGAGAATGCTCACAATGTCGCCGCACTTGAGGCGTCGAAGCAGAGCCGCCATCGAGAAGAACCCAATCGTGCGGATCGTCATCGAGCAGAATTCATTGCTCAGTAGTAGGTTGAACCCGAACAGGCGATAGACGCTGGCGATCAAGCCATTGATGAAATAGCCGTCGTTATAGCCGAGCACGTCTGGATATGGATAGAAATAAAGCGGCTCGTTCCAGACGTGGTGCAACTTGAAGACTTCGAACCAGTGGGATATCAGGACAGACTGAATGACGGCGTCATACGCATCACCATAGATGACGGTCATTCCGCTGTCGATTTGCTTATAGAAGAACAGATAAATCGACAGGCAGCACGCCAAGACCAACCCTATAAAATACCCTGCTCTCCGCATGACTCGCCCCTATTTCGAATGGCGAGATATTACACCAGAGTAAGATTTACGGAAGTTCGGTAATGGATAGCGTATTAAAAGAAGCAGTTGCCGCGAGCGCAACTGCGGCCCCCGAATTCTGCGATGTCTGAACCGTAATCGTATCGGCCGCAGCGCAGTTGACAATAATCATCAGGGAGCCAACTCGCAGCGCTTCTGTTGCTGCGGCGCCTACAGCAGCGCCAGTAGCCGCAAGAGACGTCCCATTCTTGAGGATGAATATTTGCCCCACCGTGCTTGCAGACCATGGGGCTGCCGCATAGGTCACGTTGGCGCTCACGAGGTACTGACCGGCCCGCGGCGCTGTAAATACGCCTGTGCTCGCGACGAAGTTCGAATTGGTATCGAACACCGTTGTCCAGCCTGTCACCGTCGTGGCGGTGCTGTTTGCAATTGACTGACCGCCTGAGTTTTGCGCGAACACCTTAGAATTGCTCGACGAAATCAACGTCGTAAAAGCGCCGCTCCCCGGCGTCCCGGCTCCGATCGCTGGTGGGTTCGCCAACTCATTCTCGACGAACTGTGTCGTGGCAAGCAGCGTGGAGCTGTTGTGCGCGGCGGCAGATGGCGCGGTGGGTGATCCGGTTAGCGCTGGGGAGGCCAGCGGAGCATAGGGCGCCAGTAACGAAGTGAACCCGGCCCCGCTTACCGTGCTGCTGGCCGCCAATGTCGTGAAGGACCCGGTACTGCCGCTGATTGGCGTCCCCGATATCGTACCGCCAGTGATGGCCGGGGTAGCGATTGTTGGAGACGTCCCGAATACCGCGCTGCCCGAGCCAGTTTCATCCGAAATCACGCTAGCCAATTGCGCCGAGGTGGTTGATGCGAATTGAGACAACGGACTAGCAGTGCTCCCTGCGCCAATTCTCGCCAATTCTGCCGCAGCCGTGGTGACGCCTGTGCCGCCGTTTATGGCAGGTGTTATGCCTGTCAAAGCAGCGGCAGAGACATTCCCCCAACCAGCAGGACCTGCCGGACCAGGAGACACGATGGCCTGACCGGATGTTGATCCCGCTGTGCTTAGAAGAGAAACGGGGCTGGGGGTCGTGGCAAAGGAAGAAGCGCAGAACAGCGCAAGCGCGATGGCTATAAGACGTTTCATTGACATCCCGATTAAAAGGATACGGTCCAATAAAATGGAACCGATGTGGTAGCCAAGGCCGCACCAGTAGTGGGATTAAAAACCTTGAACACGGCTGTCGTTGGGGTCACCGCGATAGCATTCATCGATAGTGCGGCGGTCGTGCCAGTCGGAATCGCAAACGCGACCGTCGGCGTATGTCCGAGACTATGGGTGACGGTAACGAGCCCGTTTGCATCGGTCGTCTGCGTAGCCGCTGCCCATGCGCTCACCCCTGAGACGATCGTTCCAGTAGCGCCAAACGGAAGCGCACCACTGCCTGGAGCGAGAAACGCGCAAGTCGCCGGGGCGTAGTAGAGGAAATTATTCGCGGTGATGCCGACGGCAGGACTCCCTGTGTTGGCTTGGTTGTACGAATAAAGCCGCGTGTTAGACATCCGCACCACGTTGTTTGCCGTGCCGCCGATGAAAAGAGCGCTCCCGGGGAAATTGCCCATATCACAATTGCTGAGAAGAAGCTCATTTCCAGACGACGCAGCGTCAAAGACAATGCCAGTTCCGACTGCTCCATTCGGCCCTTGAGCTACCCAATTCGACAGGTAGCCGACGAACGATGACACATTCGCACCCACATAGAGGCTGGCAACCCCGACCGAATCGAAATCGCAATTTACTGCCGCAAATTTGCTGGTCGCGCCCTGAGAGGCCAGATAAAGCAAAACACCGTATGCGTACGAATACGCAAAGATATTGCTCAACTGAGGATTATCATTCCGCCCCGAGTAATAAACGATCCCGTTCGCCAGCGTGTAGTTCGTCACGCCCACGTCGAATGACCAGAACGGCCAGAAGTGGATGTCGTCGGTTTTCACCACGTCTGCGGCCATGTCAATTTGCAAACCGACCGACAACGGCTGCCCCTTCCAGTGCCGGATAGAGGCGCGCGATTGCGACATCGCGCCGGAAGTGAACATCACGCCTTTGGTCGGATTGAGCGTGACAAAGTCGTCCATCTCCAATTCGCAATCGTAGAAATAGAAATCGAAATCGTTCGCTGCTGGCGTGTACGCGCCCCCGTTTGGCGTCGGTTGGTTGCGCATCGTTCCAATGCCCTTAACCGTCGCGGTGACTAGCGTGGAATTTCCACTGTTGACAGCGAATCCTTGTCCGGCGTGATCAAAGTAAAACCATGAACCCGGGCCGCGCCCGTTTGTGGGTGTGCCAGCTGCACCCTTGAACAGCTCGCAGCCCTCGCCCAGCATATTGAAGGTAGCAGACGACGTAATCGGAGCGGTGGTGCGATATGCGGATGTAGCAGAAACAGAGTTTGCGACGATCGGCGCGCCAGTTGTCGATTGCCATGTTACGGCAGCCTGAATTGCAGCAGTGTCATCGGCCCCGTTTCCCGTTGTGCCGTTCGAATTTCCTTTGGCGCCGAACTGAAAAAGCGTAACCGCGCCACACGGAATCAAACGCCAGCAGCCTGTTCCGGTGTTGCTCGTGATGATGGTCCCACCGTTGGCGCTCGACTGCGGGCACGTCGAGTCGTACCAGTAATCGCCGGCTCCAGGTCCACCGGGGTAATAGGCGTTCGTGGATGCTCGCTGGTAGATGGCTACGTTCAGGTTTTGAAGTGCTGCGACCGAGCCGAGCACCCGCGGAAGGATCGCCCCCCAAGACAGTTGAGCGTCGCCGACAGTGCCGGAGCTTGGCACGCCGATTGTGCGCGTCGAACCGCCTGCGGCATAGACCGCCAGAACTCCTAGAGGAACCGTCGGATTAAAGCTAAGAACTTGGCCGGCGAGAGTGCAATCCCATTGCCGATCAGAATCGAAGTAAATCGGAACGTTAGCGATTGCCCCATAGGTTCCAGCGAGCGCAATGCTCGTGCTAAAGCCAGGTGCGAATTGAGAGGCGCTCGCGGCGCCCATCGATTCACTGGTGACGCTTTGCGAGTGATTTACCGTCCATGATGTGCCAGAACCGGCAGTAATGGTCGTGCCCGCAGTGACGCCCGCGCCGAAAACTGTTTGCCCAATCGCGATGGTGCCAGTTACGGCGCTGGACGTTAGCGTCGTGCCGCTGATAGAACCAGTGAATGTCGGGCCAGCAGTAAATGTCTCAACCGTGGCGTTCGTCGTCGTGAGATCAGTGACCGTGGCGTAGACGAGCGATCCCGATTGCAGAATGGCGATCTTCTCCGCGCCGGTGAGCGTGTTCCTGAAAGTGAGATTGGCCGGATTTACTTTGGCATTGACATAGGCCGCTAACTGACCCGCAGTCGTGGCTGCCTCGGCTCCGCTCTGAGACGTATAGACCAGATCCGCGTCTTGCGTTGCTCCCGCTGAGGGGAACTGCTTTAACTGCTCGCCAGTAACGGTCATGTGAGTGCCAAATAAAAAACCACCGCGAAGGTGGTTGTAATGCGACGAGATGACGGCGGCGTATTGCTTACCATTCGATCGTTAAGAAGCCGGGCATACCAGCGCTTGATGCGGCACCAGCCCCGCCGATACCATAGGCAGACCCGCCGCCGGCGCCGCCGGCGCCATACCCATAACCTGGTGTTGCTGCTATGCCGCCGCCCTGGCCAGCACGCCCCCCGAATCCGCCGCCGCCAAATGGCCCCGATGCTCCTCCTCCTCCTACAGCCGCATATGCCTGGACACTGCCAGCATTCAGACCATCTGGGGCCGGTCCGCCAGCAGGAAACCCGGTCCCTCCGATTGGCCCACTCACATTTCCCGTGTTGATGCCTTGACCGCCACCGAGGCCGCCACTTCCGCCCGTGAGAGTTAAGGTAGTTATCCCGGAGCCGCTAAATACAACATTGCCACCAGGGTTGCCATTAGGAGCAGTTGCAACCCCTTGGGCCGCACCGGCCACTGAAACGCCACCAGCCCCGATGGTGACGGTGTAAACAACCCCTTGTACTAGGTTGAATGCCTGAAGCAAGACCGGCATCCCAGCACCGCCGCCGCTTCCACATGCGCCTGCGGCGTTGGTAATGTTATTGCTGCCGCCGCCACCGCCACTGCCGCCGCCGGCAGCGCCACTTACAAAATGGGTGCCCGTGTAAGTCGCGGTGAATGTTCCGCTCGACGTAAAAGTGGCGAACCCATGAATAGCCGACATAGCGGCCTGCAGATTCGCCAACAATGTCGCGGTCGTGCCGTCGTCAATCGCGGGCTGACCACTGTTGTTGACGATGAACTGCGCAAGCACCGCTGCCATGATGCTCGACTGGCGCCACGGTTTATTCAACTGTGCAGACGGGGCGATGCCAGCTACAAATCCGCCCTGCTGCCACGTTTGGCCCGCATACGAGCTCTGCGGAACGACGTTCGCGCCGGATTGGCCAGCGAACACCAAGAAGTCATTTTCAACAGCCATTTATGCTCCGAGCGGGCAATAAAAAAGCCACCCGAAGGTGGCTGTATTTGGTTTTATGCTGGGGTTATGTAGGTGAACCACGCCCCTATATCAAAGCCTGCAACACTTGATCCGCCGCCAGTGCCGCCAACTATCACGGCCTCTCCTCCTGCAGTGACGACTTGCTGCCCGCCGGAGGTAATCAAAAAAGCAGATAGCGAGGCGTCAAACCCAAAGACGGGAGCATTCTGAACAGATTGGACCCCGTAGAACTCGATCAGCACTCCTGCGGGCCGGAGATTCAGATAACCGCCGGAGAAAAGAGCGAGCGTCACAGCGTTTGGCGTAGGCCCGATGAGGATGATCCCCATCGTCATGTCTTGGTTATCCTGAATCAGGATTTCATACCCAAGCGAGGCGAAGAGCGTTCCCCAGATCGCATAAGCAGATGGAACAGTGCCGTCCCATGAATTAGCGGCGATGGTCGCGTAAAGCAGAATCCGATATGAGTCATCAGGCAGCGCGACAAGTCCTGACGTTGGGTCGAACGGGCCAAGCCATGTTCCCTGATCGAAACCGAGGCCGGTGGTATCGAAGCTGAAATACACGCCCGTGATCGGCTCTTTCAGATTCCGGGTTTGTCCGACCCATTGCCCAACCGTATCAAGCTGAACACCTACCGCAACATCCAGGTCGTACAGGGCCGGAATGCTATTGAGAACCGCTTGAAGATCGGCCGCCGGTTGCACGAGCGCTGCTACCGTGGCCATGAAATTCGGCTGGACATTGTGCTGGCTCGTAATGAGCGACGTGTACGCGTAGATATCTGCCGACATTTACGTGCTCAAAAGGATATTGGCCGAACTGCATGCCGCGGCCTCGGTGAACGCGATCGCGAGGTTGCCGGCCACATAAATCAGCGCGCCGTTGTTGATCGTTTTTCCGGATGGAATGGCTGGCGAGAATCCGACGACCGAGCCGACGACCGACGTCACCGCGGCGGCGATCTGCGATGAGTCGCTGGCGATCAACGTAATGCCTTGGCCGACCGAGAAATTCGTCGGATTGGTTACCGAAACTGCTACTGCGCCTGCGCCATAAGGACCGCCAATCACGCTCATGTCGGCGCGCGCCATGTACACCGAATCGATGTCGTAGGTCGCAGCCAGCGTTGTGAGTTGCGATTGGGTCAAGCCCGTGGCTGTAATCGCCGCATTACCCTGAAGGCCGGCTGGCGAAAGAACCTTATTCAGATTCACGCCGGAGCCAATCGCGAGCGCTTCAATGAAGGCTGAAACTGATTCCTCGATAGCCACACCCGTAGTCGACAAATACCCGACCAGCGGCGTGATATCGATCAGTGCGAAAATCGGTACTTCGGTGAGTTCAAAGAAACTGATATCAATCGGCACGCCAGACGGGTCGTAGACAATCACCGAGGTGGTGCCGTATGTCCCAGTACCAGGAGATTTCTTAACCTCGATGGCAGTCGCAATCTGCGTGACATCACCGCCCTCGACAACAACTGCAATGCTGTTCGCGGGGATGCCGTTGCTGTCCGTGATCTTCGTCGGGTTCTCATAAATCGCATAGCGGCCGACCCCGACCACATTGGCAGCGTTTCCAATAATTGCTTGGAGCGGTGTCAAAGCCGGAAGCGACGTCGAGATGGTCTGACGCTGACGAAGCGCTGCATCCATTTCGACAGGATTGCCCGGCTCCGATACCGCAGGATTAGTCGCTGTTTGCCAGCCCTGCTGCGGCGTCGTGATATTCGTGATCGTGTTCGGAAGAGCCGTAATCGCGCCAATCGTCTGACACGTCGCAGTAACCGAAATGGTTCCGGACGGAGGAATGGTCACAAGCGCAGGAAGAGCCCAGTTGTTCTGCGATGCGTCCTGCACGATGCCGTTATTGATCGTGCGCCCAGCTTGCCCGACGATCGTCAGTAGAGCCGTCGAATAAGTCGAGATCTCGCGCTGGATGCCGTTGATCTTCACGACACTGGATAACCCTGCGCCTTGCGCATACGTCGGCGAGAAGGCGTTATAGACGGTGATTGCAGTCTGGTTGCAGTCGCTGATAGCCTGAGCGAAAACTCCGATGATCTGGCCGTCTTGGCTGTCTGGGTCGATGTAAATGTCACTGCCGTAGATCGACTGATAACTGGCCTGCAATGAAGCAAAAATTTCTGCATACGACGGCGCTGAAATACCGGCCGACGTGATCTGAGCCGAGAGCGTTGCCAGAGGGTAAGTCGTTGCCATCAGGTGCCCGTCGTGATTGTGGTCGTGCCGTAAATCGTGTCGATCGTCGCTGCCAAGGTGAACGCGCGCGTCGCCGGGTTGAGATAGCTCGCGTATTCGGTGATAGCGGTCACGCCCTGCGTTTCAAGAATCACGGTCTGGTAAGCAAGATCGCGGGTCGACCCGGTGTCAGCACCGAGAATGTCGGTGCTGTACGGGACGCCGGCCGTCTGATCGAGAAACCATTCGAGTTGAATCAACTTCAGGCGGGTGAGGACGGCTTGCGCGACGGTGGCGGGGCTATTCACCAAAAAATTGACTTGCGATTGCCCGAACTGCATGTCGCCTGTTGCCGTCAGTTCGCGATATCTCATGTCGTATGGGCGTAAAAAAGCCCGCCGAAGCGGGCTGGTTGAGCGTTACGTGCCGGACACTGGAGGCCCGCTTTCATCTGTTCCGTGCTGGACGCCGCTGGTCAAGTGGTTCTGCAGGCTGACGGTCCCGGCAACCACATCGCCGGTTGTGGCAATGCTTCCGTTGTACGTAGATGCGTTCGTGGCGCCGGCTTGGTTCTCGACGTTGATCACGCCGGTAACGGTCAGAGTTGGTGCCGTGATCGTCATGCCGCCCGGCGCGACCACATTCACCACCTTGCCGGCCGGGTCTAGCTCGACATACGTCGAACCATCATTGCTTCGCAGTTGTGCGGTCGTCGTGCTGATATCCGAAATCAGCGTCGCCTGCGAAAAGGGCCCGACTGTCGCGAACCCATCGGATAGGTCGTGCATCCGCAGTTCTGACTGAACCTGAACGCCTCCCGACGACCACCACGCATCGATGCAGCGCGAGGAAAAGGAGACAAGGCACTCGTCGCCCTTCGCGATCGGAAACGTGAAGGTGCAGTTCCCGCCGCGCTGGTAGACGACCGGGCAATCCAGCAGCAGCGGCAATGCCACCCACTGCATGGTTCCATTTGGCGATCTGACCTGCGCTTTAATGGCCGGCTGAACCACCACAGTGCCGTTACCATTGACTTGCTCGATGATCCCCGGCAATGTTGTCCAGATATTGGCCTGCCTGCCGTCCAAGGCCGATAGAAGCGCCTCACTGAACGAATTTAGGCGTTCTGTCTGTTGCATCTTTGCCTTGAGACACCATGAAAAATATTGTGCTGTTGCTGGTCTTTGCGTCTGCGCCGGCGTTTTCTCAGCCGACAGCGAAGGGCATGGATCTTGTAGATGGAGCGATCGTTTGCCCGTCAATGGATGAGGCGAATTGGCTTTTCGGCCAGATTAATGCGGCTCGGCACGCTCAGCGATCCCTCTCTCCTGAACTCCGAAAGAGGGCTGCGCTCGTTAATGGGTATGACGTCGGGGCAGAACCTAAACCGTCCGATTACCGATGCCAGTTCGTGCCGGCCGGAACGCCCATGAATGTCAAGATGGAGGACGGCTACCTACCAGTCGTCTGGGGAATCATGAAGGATGGACTCCCATTTGCGGGAGTTACAAGTCCTTCGATGATCGATAACCTGCACAATTAACCGTACGGCTTGACCGATTCATTCTGGTCGCTTGCCGATATATCGACTGCCAGACATGTAAGATCCGAAAACCAGTCATTGCCACGCGTGTCACCGGACATCTCGGCTACCAGCACCCGGTAGAAGCCAGCTGCAGTGGTGACAGTAGCAACTGCGGGCGAGTACGTCAGGCCCTGCTGCTGCGTCGTGATCTGGTTAATATCTGACTGCGCTATCTGTACGAGACAGCCGATGCGGATTAACGGGTTGAGAAGCGCGCGCGCCTTCACGCCATCCGCAGTCGCCTCCGGAATGCCGATGAGCCCAGTTGTCGACGACAGCACGGCAGCCTCACCGGGCCGATATCCTGTGATCGGCACTACGACAAACTGGCCGTTCTGCATCGACCAGCTATACCCATACTTATTGGACCAGTCTCGCGCGTAGTCCCTAGTCATCCCAAACAATGACTTCCCACGGGAAAGCGCCTGAGCCGTCCCGCCACCAGCCCCCGCAATTAACCCGGACGCATCACCAGCAAACGGGAGCGCTGACACCCCGTTGACAGACGGAGCGCTCTGAATCGCATTGATCACTTGCTCGGGGGTCTGCCCGGCCTTCAGCGCTAGGCTGATCACGGCGAAATTATAAAATTCATCGCCGTCCGCCGCCCACACGTCGACATAGTTGTCTACGCTTCGCTCTCTACCCGTCGCGGTTTGCTTGATGGTTCCTTGGAAGACGACCCCGTAGTTCCCGCCGTTTTCATAACCGGCTTGCAAGGTAATCGAGTTAAATTCCTTGCCGATCTTATTGACCGTTCCTGCTGACAAATTGTAGATACGCACATATAAGGTGTTGGGCGCTTGTTCGTCGGCAACGCGCGTAAAGAACTTGAAGCGTAACTCCGAAAGCTCCAACCCCGGCGCGCCAGGCTGCACACCCGCGCTCACGACCAAGGACGCCTTGCGCCCGAACTGATTACTCATGGGGTGATCACATACAAATGCCCAGTAGTGCCAAGATCGGCGAAAGTTGGCACTACATCAGGGGCGTTGTCGGTCTGGCACACCAATTGAAACCCGAACGACAGGTACGCGTATTGTTCAAGCAAATCGGCACCTGTCACCATTGGAATGCCGGACAGAATTGGATTCCCGCTCGCGTCGGCGATATCGAGTACCCAAGATGCATTCGGCGTGTTCCATACGACCGTCATTTCGTAGGTCACACCAACCAATGAAATTTTAAATGACTGGGGATTCGCGGAGAGCGGGATCTCCAAATACGTACTCATGGGAGCGCGCTCACATTGATGTTCGGTGCCGGCACTGGGTACGATGTCGCCCCGGTCTCGGTTACAGCATTCTTCTCTGGATTAGCCATCACCGATGAGTCCGGAAGCGTCACCGTTTGCGTCTGTGCCATCAATATCTGCCGGAACGTGATCCTGATAATCATCGAGTTTTCGGTCTTCTGATCTGTCGTCAGCGCCATGCTCTTGATAAGCATGTTTTTATAGATGCGGCGCGCTGTGTAGACGTCGACCAGCGCTCTTGATCGATATGTGTTCAGTAGGCTTTGATACGCCTGCGTTACCGCATCCTGACCGCCGCTCAAGAGATTAACCACGCCTCCCACCAGTTCAGCCGCACCAATCACGGCTTTAATCGCGCCACTAGAATTGGCTGCCGCACCCAAGATCTGATTGACCGGCCCGGAATTACTTGGACTGTTCGACCAACCCGCCGTAATAACGACATCGGCAGGGCGAACAAACGCATGATCTGCAATTACTGCCCCCTGTTCGACCGGGTTCTCCGTGATTTCAGCTTCGTCCTGGTGCATCTCTTCGACGGTCACTTGAGCCACCAATGCGGTAGCCGTTGACCCTGTTGATGGATAAAAGCCTCTCTTCGGCTTTACCACCAACAGCGAGAGTGCGATCTGTCCGACCGCGGCAGCGTTGCCAAGAATGCTCACACCACCACCCCAGAGAAATTGCGGACCAGATCACCATTGACTCGGCTTTGTTCGCTAGCAACTGCGCGCGCCGTGCCATGCGCATCTGCCGAGCCGTTGACATGAATATCTGTTTTCTGCGTTACCGTCACTGAGCGCCCGCTAAGAGCCGCACCTCCGAGCCGGGTATTTCTGGCAGAAGACATTAGTGCCGCCCCGTTGCCTGACGCTAGCCCGTTCTCATGCTCGAAAATTGCCTGCGCAACCGTGCTTAGCTGGTTGCCAGAAAGATGCGCATCAGCCGATACGCCAAGCTTCTTTGCGACATCGGCGATATACGCCGCAGTATTATTTTCGCTACCCGGCGCCCATCGGGAGATTATCGTTTTAACGGTGTCATAGCCTCGGGCCGCGTAACTTTGCAGAAGGCGAATTGCCGCTTGCGTGCCTTCCTGCATCGATGCGAACGTAGCGAAACCACCACCGTCATCACCGGTGGCACCAGCATGATTCGCGAAGCTGCCAGCTCGGATATTGCCGGGGTTGTTGTTGCGAATACCGCGCGGCGCGCCATTGGCCGCCGGGACCTCGACAATGCTTCCGTCGGCCTGGAATCCGCCATTCTCGCTCGAATGGGTTCCGTTGAAATCATCCCGCCACTTATCAACGTGCCGCCGAATCCAAGCGGTGAATGGCGTCTCTCCCGGGTGTTGTTCGGCCTGCGCTGGCGTTGATCCGTCTGTGCTGCTCGGCGTCCCGCCCCCTGAACTGCCACCCCCTAGGAACTTCGCGACATTTGCGAATGCGCCGATGATATTGCCTATAACCTTCGCCACTTCCCACGCCTTGGTCAGGAATATATCGACGTCTTTACCGACCTCACTCCAGTTGATCTGCGCCACCCAGTTCGCAACCGCCTCAAGCGCTGTCGCGATCTTTCCGGCCACTACGTCGGCATGGGACTCTTCCCATTTCGTAAACTTTTCTGTGATCGTGCTTAAGACTGGCGCCAAGTGTTCTTGAAGGAGCACCCAAAACAGATGTATGTCATCTGCCAGATTTCGAATCGAATTGTCGAAGTCCTTGCCTGCTTCCGCAGCTTGATCCGGAGTAATGTGAAACGCCGCCAACTTTTCACGATACTTATCTTGCGCAGCCTCCAGCTTCGGAAGACCGTTTTCGAGCATCAGCAGCGTGTCCGGGTCAATCCCGAACAAGCCTGCGTATGCAGCAGCCACATAGGGCTTCTGCTTTTTCATCTGTTCGACGAAGCTTTCGAATTTGGCCGCCGGACCATCCCCGGTTACGCCCAGCGACGTAAGCAGGTTGTTCGTTCCCGGGTTCAGCCGAAGCGTGCGCGCGAAGCCCTCAAGCGCACCTTGAGCCTGATCTGCAGTCAGCCCAATCTGCCCAGCCGCGTAACGCAGCGCCATCAGGTTGCCAACGGTTTCACCGGTACGTTGTGACGCGTAATACAGCTTCTCCATTTGATTGGAGATGACAGCCACGCCGGCGACGATGGCTGTTGCAGTTGCAGCAACGGCCACGCCAGCCGCCATGACGCCCTTAGTCACGGTCGCAACAGAGTCGGTGAATTTCTTCATCGACACGACGTCGACCTTGAATCCGAGTGACACCAAAAACTCTTTCAAAACATCATCGTTCATGGCCGATCCCGTTCGGCCGCTTCTTGAAGCCGCCTATTATTTTCATCGCGCACATTGAGCGCGTCATTCATGCGCATCAGGTCTTCAAGATCGAGCGAGCCGTCTTTCAGCGATTCGTACTTGCACATCCCTTCGACCACCGGACGCATAAGCCAGTCTTCGCCATCCGGTAGGGATAGAAGATCTATGCCCGGGCCTACCCTTGGCTCGAACCCGGAGCCGCGGTAGGAAAAAAACCGCGAAGATTCTCCTTCAACACCGCTTGAGCTAGCTTCAGCATTTGGGCGAGATCGATGTCTTGGAACATCAGGCCGCCGCTCGGAGCGATGACGCGCGCCCACTCGCCGCCGTTCTGCGCGCGCGTGACGACAGCCAGGCATTGATCGAGAACGTAATCGGAATCCTCGTCGCTCATCTTCGAGAGAGCGTCGACCACCGGTCCGATCATGTCGGAGAGCTTGGCTCCCTTGAGCATGCTGCCGCCCAAGAACCCCAGCATCGCAGGACCGATCCGGCGCGCGACGTGAAACTGCTTGCGCACGTCCATATGCCCTACGCGGTAGAGATGGCCGCCGATATCAACTGGTTCACTCATGACTTAGATCCCCAAACTCAAAGCCGGGTCCATGATGCCGATATCGAAATTCCACTCGATTGTGCCGGCCTCCATCGCATACGTATTGTTCGGAAACTTGGAGAATGCAACCTGCTGACAGGAATACTGCTCGCCGCGAACAATGTCGGACCCTGCCATTACGTTTTGCCCCCAGTTCGCCGAACTCGTGCGCTGGAAGTTGTACATGGCGCTGAGCAGGCCGTTCGTCGGCGAGGTCTTGAGCAATCGAACCGTGGCCTTCGCGCCCTTGCTTGCGTTCAAGCTGTGCATCGGCGTACCGTCGGCACCGATCACCATCGTGTTGGCGTTCTCGACGAATTCGAAAGTAACGCCTTCCTTGGCATCCCCCGATCCATCACCGAGAGCAATCGCGCCTCCAGGACCCGTTAAGGTCATGGAAAAGTTCATGAATGAATACGTGCTCATTTTTGCTCTCGATTAGGGATTCACGGAAATTGCAAAATTGCTTTTGTGGACCGCACCAGCGAGCTTCACGGCGATCTGGAATGGCACGCTCTGCCGAGCAGCGCGTGCCGCTTGACTCTGGGACGCAACCGGAGGCTGATAGACGTAGAAGCCCTTCGGCAAGAAGTCACCTTCGTTTAACGTACCGAAGCCGCCCGTCGTCCACGTGCCCGGGGCGAACAGTCCATTGTTCACGTATTGCTGGCAGATGCCTTCAATATCCGTCGCGAGGATATGCATCCCCGGATCGGTTTGCGGGATCTTCGTCGTGCTGGTGTAGAGGCGATTGAAGAGAGCCGTCTGCACGTCGATCACGAATGCATCCATGCCGACGATGGTGTCGATGTATTCGCCCGAACACACGACGGCAGGCTCGATGATCGTTGTGCCATTGTTGTAGGCGACATACACATTGCAGTTGCTGGCTTCGAGTGCACCGATCTGCGTTGAATTCAGCGTCTCCGCCTGAACGCCTGGTTCCTGCTTGTACATCAGCGTGATCACGGTGTTGTTGCCCGTGTAGTCGACCGTCAACTGCCGACCGAGTAACGAGTTCACCGCGTAGGCGCTGCTGCTCGAATACTGCACGCAGGTCTTGTTGAAACCGAGCGCCTGGAGTTCGGCAGCGATGTCGGTCGTGACTGCGGCCACTAGAACACCGGCCTCTTGCGTCGTCACACCGTAAAAATGCTTGTTGGTCGTTGCCTCAATAAATGCAGCAACTGCGAGGTGATCGGAATCGGCCGCGCCGCAGATCGTCAGGCCATACCATTGCTGACCGAAGTTGTTGTCGAAGAGAGTCGCCGCAGCCAGCGCTGATTCTGCCGCGACGCCGTTGGCCACATAGGCGCCCGATGAAGTCACTGTCATGCCGAGCAATGCCGAAATATCCGTGCCAGTACCGCCCGATAGCGTAGCGCCCGATACGGTTCCAACTGACCCTGCGAGGGTGAACGCATTACCTGCGGTGCCGGGCGTCTTGTAGACGATCTGAAGCGCCGTGCCGGCTGCATTCACCGAATAGGTAGCCTTGACCAGATTCGTATCTGCCGACTGATTCAGGAACGTGACAGCATTCGCGAGCGTTATGGCAAGCGTTGCGCCGATCAGGATTTGCGGGCCGCTCGTAATAGCCGTGACATAGGTCACCACTGTGCCGCCTATCGTGACGGTGGCCGCTGCGGTCGGGTTGACCGCATAAGTCACACTGCCGAATGCCGTCGGCGCACTCGCAAAGCTGAGCGTCGAGGTGACGCCAGTCACGCCGTCCGTGATCTGGAACTGAGCAAAGCTCGAATTCCACACGCAAGTGCTTCCGGCCACAGCCGCGGCGAGCGCGGTCTGAATCAATGCCGCAATGCCATTGAGGTTCGTAGCCGCGGCGAAACTGGCCGGCGAGATGGTAAAAGGCGTGCCGTTGATCGTGATCGAGAAAGCCGGGGTTGTAACCGCGTTCCATGCTGTCATCAGTTGCGCAGCCACCGACAGCGACGCGCCAAACAACTGCGCTGCGGTCGCGGTCTGAGCCCATCGGCCGATCAAGACCGAAGCCGGCTGTGGCGACTGACCAAACCAATCATTTGCCGCGAAGTATTCGGGTGCGGCCGTGCCGTAGTCGCCGGCCACCGCCGTCAGGCTCGGATATGAGCGCATGCGCGAAACTACATCGATCACGGGCGACGAGCCAAGAATCAGCTCGGTGTTCAGGTTCTGAGCCTGAGCCGCGTTCGGAGACAGATTCACCGTCCCGTTAATCAAACGGGAGATGGGTAATTGACTCGTCGTCATGGAGATCCCAATAGAAAAAGCCCGCGCGCGGCGGGCTTAGGAAAACGTGTGTGGACTGTTAATCGGTAACGCTGAAGGGGATGGTGCGCGGGTCGTAATCTACGGTTCCTTCAGCCGACAGCACGTTCAGCACGTTGTAAGTTCGCACTACTTGCCGTCGAATCGTGATGTCGAAATCAAACCGGCGAATCCATTGCTGATTTACCAACTCTGGTGCAGCCATAATTCTGTCCGCGCGCACGAGGCCCATATTGTTGGCCGTGAGCATCGCGTGATTCTGAGATACATACAGACCGTCGCGCGCCTGTGCTGCGTACTGCATCGCGTTGGGGCCGTAGAAACTGACAGCCAACTTGATGACTTCGTGCCGCAGCATCGTGTCCGAGCCTTGCCCCGCACCGTTGTGCATCATGAACGGGTTAGCGTCGGGATCGATATCTGTAATACCGATAGCGCACCAGTTCATGCTCGGGTCTGGCTGGATCGGAACCACCGGCTGCCAGCGGGGCCGTACCATGCTACCCGGCAAGCCTGTCAGGCCGACGATCATCGCCTGGAAGATCGCATCTAAGGCGGCATCCTCAACTGGCGGCGTAGGCGCGGCCGGTACGAGATACCCGCCTGTAGAGCTATCCGGCAATGGCGCCCCCTGAGAGCGGAATCAAATCACAGTTGACTGTCATGAAGCCGGCGCCGTACGTCGACCAGTTGCCGACGTTGGACACCGTGTAGCGATTTGATTGCCACGTCACTTCGTCTGCACCTACACCATCGGCTCCAGCAGTGAGACGAAATTTCGTGTGAATCGTGATCGAACCTTTGATGCGCGTGCCTTCTGAGAGGCGCACGAGCAAGTCGCCAGCGTTGTTCGTGACGACGCCACCGAATGGCGTTGAGGTCGTCGTGTTCGATGCGATGCCGGTTCCGTCGACTGTCTGCGCGTTGCGGTAGCAAACGAGGCCGAAATCGAAGAACTCTGGATCTAGCAGGACGTCACTTACGTCTAAAAGCGGCATGCTATTTCCAGAAATGAGAAAGCCCCGACTTTTTAGGTCAGGGCTTAATGTGGTGTCCGGTACTGATCTCCGGATTGGGGGCGGGATCTCTCAGCACAACCCGCACGTAAGGGCGTTACCTTGGCTGCGCATCAGCCTGCGCATTCACCACACAAAGATTCTACGACTTATCGCGTATGACGTGAGTCACAGAATTGCGCATTCCCGCCGTATCCACCAGCGTATTGGTTCGAGTGACGCCCCGCGCGCGGCGCGCGGCAAGCGTCGACTCAGCCAGTTCAGGCTGGATATTGCTGTTGATCTTTTCTTTCACCGCCTCTTCGGCAATAAACCCGGCGGAAGTCAGCCCCTGATTCACTCCGGACGGCTGACCATCGAGCGCTGCGCTTGCTGCGTCGCGCAACTTGTCGAAGCATTGGTCTTGCACCGAGGCAACGCCCGGCACAAGAAATGGCCGCGCCGGGATATTCTTGGCCGGCGAACCCTTCTCTTGGATGTAGCCGATCTGCGCATTCGTGATCGGTTTATCCGTGTTCTCTGGGGAGCCATCGGGGATTCCGACTAACACTTGTTTCTTCGCAAGATCCCCGATCGTCTTTAGCACCGCGGACAACCGGTCCTTGGTAATCGTTACTGTCATACGCACCAACCGCCAGTCTGATACCCGCCGGCACCCATCAAACGCGCGAGGCCAAGGAAGCGCACACCGTAGCTGGTCAGGTTCCACATGCCCGCGTCGCTCAAAGTCGCAGCGGACGTGTCGTAGCTGATGCTCACCTTATCGACTGACTTCGCCGATGTCGGTCCTTTCAATTCTCCGGGAACGCCACTCGTCGCCGCGGCGAGTTCGTCGCGAGCCGACAGCACCAAATGATGTGCCGTCACCAGTTCGAGCCCGAGATTCGTCAACTCCATCCAGCGCGAAGCATTTACAAGCGAAGCAGCCACGCCAAGCCAGAACGAGATCAGCGAGTCAGGGTACTGCGTCGCATCCGCGAATTCCGGGAAGTCGAGACGAAATTGAGTGGGGTTCATGCGTTACGCCTTTGCGGGGCGGCCGGGCTTGCGTTTTTCGTCTGTTTCTACATCGGCAACCGGCGCTTCGTCTGTATGGTGCAGCACGAACCAATGGTTTTCGTATTCAGCCGGGATATCCTGTCCGGTCACGAAATACAGCGGCCGGCAGTCGTCGCGGGTCAGGGTGAAGTCCTGTTTGGCTACTCGTGCCATGATCCTTCCTTGGTGATGCGCCGAGTGCTTATATTACAGCGCCCGGCGCGGCCCGCTTAGATCGCGTCGCGATAGGCCAACGTGGTGCCATAGCGGAATTCCACCTGGCCAAAGCGCGCCCAGTACGTGGTGATCTGGAACAGCGAGCGATACTCAAGCGGCGTGCGCTGCAGTTCCGTCATCGGGTACTGAACGTACTTCTTGCTCTTGTTGTACGCCACCATGCGGTCGACCGTGCCGAGCGTGCCCGGCGTGCCGCCAACGCCCGCGCCGATCAGCCATTTCAGCGGCAAAATCTTGAGCGGCTGGCCTTGCTGGGCGCAGATGTTGTTCTTGATGATGTATGCAAGAATCGTCTCTTGCGCGGCCAGGTTGACTGGCTGGCTGGCGACATAGCCCAATTGCGCAGGCGGCAGCAGCAAGGTGTCGGGAAGAACTTTCCAGCCCGACGCAGACCATGCAGTCGTCAGGATTTCATTGACGTCCTTCAGGATTTCCAGCGCTGTCTTGGTGGTCCACTGCGGCGTGCTTGCAGCGCCGTTTGCGACGTTCTGGAAGCTACCGACCGAGCTGTTCGAGTTCACCAAGCCGGTAAAGCCGAGACTCGAATCGCCGAAATAGACGATGTTATCCAAGTCCATGTTGCGCTTGAGGTTCATGCCCTCAACCTTCTGCGCGTCGACGGGCATGCCGAGCTTCTGAGCCTTCACCAGCTCAGGCACCGTGTACTTGACTTCAGCGCCCCAGAGGCGCATCGGTTGCGGCGTCTTGCCGATATCGAGCGACGGGCCGGCGATTGCGTTGCCTTCGTTCGAGATCCAGTTCAGGCCGCCCGGGTTGATGCCGCCCGACATGGCGAACGCGGAGTTCGTCCATGATGCGATTTCATCAGCCGGCGAAACGTCGGTGCGGATCTCGATGTCGCGCGACCAGGTAAATTCGACCAGCGGCTCATTGAGAGTCTGATCCAGGCGCTCAAGTTGCCCGACCAGAAACACGCCGGTCGAGTCAACCGTTGCTCGGTCGTAGGTGAATTGTTCGTCGGCTGTGAAGCGGCGGATTGCTTTCCGCGACGCCTCGGCGATTTCCCGGCGCTTGAGGAATTTTTGAACAGACATGTCCATTTTTTGATGCTCCAGAAATGCAAAAACCCGCTCGAAGCGGGTCTCTGTGCTGCGCTGTTATGCGCCGGGATTAGATGTTGAACGCGATTTCCGTGATCCCGTACGCATCGGCGGGGCCGGTGAAGTACGTATTCGACGGGAGCGCCACAGTGTTGGTCGTGTCGGACGCTGCCTCAAAACCACCAAGGGGCTTACCGCTTGAAGGAGTTGCGACGCGCACATATACCGTGCCGCCCTTGGCTGCCGCAGTCGTGCCGCCAAGCGAGACGTCCACATAGCCGCGCTTGAGAACGTCGGTCACGCCCGAGGTCGGGGGCGTCGACGTGCCGAGCGGGTCGCTGCCGTTGCCTTGAATCGGGTACGCGCGCAGATTGATACCGTAGACCAGGGCCGCGGTGTCTGCCGAGTTGTTGATCGGCGTGACGAGGCCACCCACCAACTTGACGGCTACACCGAACACGGTCGGCGGAGCGGCGGAGTTGATTTGCTGCGTTTCGATCGTAGCGATCTCGGCGCGCTGAAGGTCACCGGCGAAACCAGCCGGCATGCGAAATGTATAAGCTTGCAACGAAGGCATGTCGGCTCCTTACTTACGGTTCGCCCAGAAATCGGCGTGAATTTGGTTGAGGTCTTTCTTCTGCTCGACTTTGGAATCGTTGGTCTGATTCGACGGCCGTGCATTCTTCTGCTTGACGAGTTCCGACGACGCATGGAAAGCCATCTTCGCCGCGGCACAACTCATCTTCGAAACGTCCGAGTCGCCGACGATCGCGCGCACGAGCTCGCCGTTGCCGTTTTCGAGGCCAGCGCGCAGGGCGCGGCGGCGAAGCACACAGAGCGAATCCGCAGTCTTCTTGCCTTCAGCCTTCGAGTCGAACGTCGGAAGCTTCACGCCCGGAGCGAGGATTTCGGCGCGTGCCTTGGCATCCTGGAATTCGTCCTTGAACGCGGCAGAGTCCTTGGTCGACTTTTTATCGTCTTCCTTCTTCTCTTCGGACTCGTCCGAATCGTTGGTGTCGTCGCCGTCACCCTCTTCATCGTCGCCGTCGGCGTCCTTGGTTTCTTCTTTCTTTTCTTCCTCGGAATCGTTGGTCTTACCAGATTCGAGCTTGCCGACGCGCTCGCCGATCGCAGCCACAGACTGTGCGATCGATTCGATAGCGGCCATGCACTTTGCCATCGGATCAGCTTCGGACTCGTCCTTGGTTGCCTCGTCCGCACCTTTTTCCGCGCCGGGCATGTGGATATGAATGTCAGGAACATTCTTTTCCATGCCATCCTCATCCTTCACTTCGGACAAGGTTTTTTCAAACTCGTCCGTATCGCGCGTCATAAACGCTTTGCGCAACTTGTCCATCAAGCCGGACGTTTGCACAGCCTTCTTTGCTGCCATGGGGAAATCTCCCAAAAGTTTTGAACTGTCTTGGACACTACAGACAGGGCCACAGCGGGCGTTCTTAACAAGCGCCACATGGTTTCCCACAATGGACGCTTGACGCGCCCGCCCAGGCGCGATTTGCTCGTATTCGGCGTCGTAGCCGCAGGAGATTTCCTTCAGCCCGTTATTGCGAATCTCGTTGATTGCGCCCTTGTCGGTGATCAGCAGATCGGCGAGCAGCAGGTAGCTTTGCTCGCCTTCGCCGCGCCGCACGTTGTGCGCGGTTCCCTTCGCAAGGTAGGACCATGTGTCGGGGGTGACAGGATCATTGGGATGGTTCAGGGTGACCGGCTTGCCGAGAAAGCTTGCAATCGTCTCAGGATCGAACACCGCATCTTCATCGCGCTCTACCTCAATCACCCCATCCTTACCATCGATCCCTTCAAGCTCCATCTCGGCGTAGTCCTGCACACCGGTACGAGCGATCGGCACCTCTTCGCAAAGCAAATAGCCTTCGGGAGTAAAAGACTGCTTGGGGCCGAGTTGTTCAGTGGAGAAGAATCCCGACGCCGTTACAGCATCGTTCGTTCGCGTCCGCTTGCAAGAATCGCATTGGCACGTCATGCATCACTTCCCGGCGCTAATGCGAACTGCTGCGGGATCTCCGGTCGTAATGAACGACAGATTGGTATTCGCATTGAGGTTCAGCGTGACGGGCACGTTCTGCACAAGCGGGTGCCCATTGGCAACCGTGACCGTGGCGCCATAGCCGACGTAGGCCACCGCCGGCCCGAGGTTGGTCAGAATGACTTGCGTCGGCGTGCCGGTCGCCGGAACGGCAACTACTTGCGATACACCGTTCGCGGCGATGACCGCTTCGCCAGTGAATACAAAATCGGGGAGTGCCATCAGCTAGCCTTGGGCGTAAAAAAGCCCGCTCGGGGCGGGCTATCGGGGAAGAACAACTTTGCACCAGCATCGGCAGTTGGGAACGCAACCAGCGTGTCCGGTGAGGCCATCCAGCGTCGGCGGGTCATCCCATGCAACGAACTTTCCGTCCATGGCTTTGTGCGACGGGCGCACATTGGAATCATGGGACGTCGTGAAAATGTACCCAGGCGAGCCAATCGACTGCGCCCTTGCTTGCGTCAGCGTTGTTGCGCTCCGGCTCACTTCCGTTCTCGCAATCAGCGTGGCGCGGCTTTTCGTGACGTCTTCAGTGCGAAGGATTTCTTTTGCTATCTCGGATGCGCGGGTCGAATTCTCCAGCCCTTCAAGCGTTAGCCGATGAACCCGCTGCGCCGCATCCAGCGGAATGCTCTGGATCAGTCCGACCTGTTCTTCGAGAAGTGCTCGCAAAACTGATCCAGTAGGCGCGTTGCGAATCTCTTCGCGAATGCCTCGCGACATGTCTTTCGCATGCTCCATCCATGCGTTTTTGTCCTGCAGCGCTACGTCCATCAGCATGTTGCTGGCAGTCTGAATCGCCCAATTGCGCAGCATGGATGAATACGCGTCGAGCAGGTTCGTGATCGTCGGCACCTGGCTCATATCGCCAGGGGTGAACGGCCGCACAATCGCGCCGACATGCTCGGCCACCTTGCGCAACTGAGACCCGTACCGCAACTCAGCGCGCTTGGTCCGAACCGGATTGCGTTCCCGTTCGCGCTTGCGGTCAATGGTCAGCATTAGCGTTTCATGAACCGCTTGAAGAATGAATCGTTCGTCGGGTTCTTCGGGATATCAGGCGGGTTTTCGTCGGGTTCTGGCGGAGGAGCCTCTTTCTCCAACTTCTCGGCCTCGGCAATGTCTTTGTCCGAAATGTTTCCGAACAACCCGGAGACTGGCGCCGACGCCTTCAATTCCTTCATGCCGACGGATGGCTTCACCAACTGCGCGTCAACAGCCTCTACGACTGCCGCCGTCTTCTTGGTGGCTATTTCCGCTTTCTCCGCCTCGCTCATTTCCTGGAGGCTACGGAACTCAAACTGAAAACCATCATCGAGCGGCTTTCCAAGCGTCGACATAGACATGACCGAGAGGAGGCGGTGAACCGGATTACGAAGCCGGCGTTCTTGCTGCTGCTTCACCTTCTCGTGCCACTGCTTCATCTCACCTTCGCCCGTGGCACTAAGACCAGTCGGAGATTGCCCGAACAGTCGGGTGAAAGGCATTCCGAGTGCCCCACAGAGTTGCTGAGCGAACTGCGTAAGCATGTCCGACAAACCAGCAAACGTGTAGGTGTGCGACTCGAACTTATCCTTGCCGTCGACCAACGTCATGCCCTCATTGGTCTGAGCGAGACGCGTGAATTCGATCTGCGCTTTCAGGCCGGCGAGAGCGGGACCACCGAGTGCTATAACGTCGCGCAACCCCTCGATCGTCATAGTGCGCAGATGCGCTTTGTAAATCAGTTGACCGGCACCGACGCTTGCGCTATCGAATGCGATCAGTCGATCCCACATCGGCTCCAGAACAGACAGACCCCAGCCATTTTCAGAAACGCGCTGATAGAACGGCAAGTCCATGCCATCCAGGCGGATAACGCGTGAGTAGTGAATCTTTGCTTTCGGAATGGCTGCATAATCCGCGATGACGTTGTAGAAGACGGGCTTGCCCATGTCAGGGCCATACTCCGTCACAACCTCACCGACTGGCGGCGATACCATCCAGCGATCAAGAATCAGCAGGCCTTTGAATTGCCCTTTGGCTACAGTCTCAACTCGGAGGGGCGTCGAAAGATCCTGGCCTTCAATGAGCATCACAGCGAGCGAGCCGCCGTACAAGTTGGCCCACTTGCCGTCGTCGCACAGCGCGTCCCAGATACCTAGGCGCATCATGTCGCGCTCGATCAGGCTGATGTCTTCAGGATCCATCCCGGACATCTCGATGCCGCACCGGGTCATGTCTTCCGGCATTGCGTCGACGGCCGCGCGCACGATCCAGCTACCGCGGTATGCAGCCTCAAGCGCGATGCGATTTCGGCTTTGATACGAAAGCGTGTAGATCGAGCCAGACGACTGATTGTTCGTTCCCCAGCCTACATTCGCGCCAAAATTGGCAAAGCTGTCATTGGTTTGGACGGACTGCTTGGGAGCAGCTTGATTTGCTCTTTTCCGCGACATTCTGAGTTATTCCTTGCGCTCAGAGGCGCGAGCATTGAGCAGAGTTATCCAGCCAATTTGGCCCAAACAGAGAGATCCTTCGCGCCGGCTAGCATGTCGTTTATCGCATCGCACATCGGGTCAATCTGGTCATCATGGGCGTGCGTGTCGTCAGCCGTGAAGGCCTCGCACTCGCTGATGAAGTCGCTTGCCCATTCGGCATGCTCGGGGACGTGCACGTAGCCGGAATCGATATAACTGACGACATCCATCACGCGCGAGAGCTTGTCCCGATTGCGTTCTATGCCTTCAATCGGTATTCCGCCCGATGCGCGGATGTCCTGAATCAAGCCGGTTCCACTAGCCTTGTCCTCGACCTTCATCAGGCGAAGCGGCCCCATGTATTGGTTCGAGTTCAGCGCGGAATGCTTATTCCAGAAGTCCATCGCGCGTTGACGTAGCGCCGGCGCTTCCCACTTTCCACGAATCTGGTCAAGCAGGTAGGCGCCCCCATCCAGCCCATAGCCCCAGCACTGGAACACGCTGTAATCGTTGCGCTCAGCAGTCTTCTGTGCGGTGTCCGCATAGATCTTCCGGTAGCGCAACTGCGGCACGACTGAGTAGCGTCTGAACGCACTGCCGCGCAAGATGCCACCGCCCAAAGGCGACGGCCGCTGCATGTACTGGCCACTGAAAACGAAACGGTCAGCAATCTCCAACTCAAGAAGATCCTTCAGCGGCTCTTTATATGGCCAGTAGCTGAACCGACCGTCCTTGTCGCGCTCACCAACCTCGACCAATCCGCGAATGTGCTCGGGGAGAGCAGCAACGTAGTCGTCAGTGATCAGCGCGGGGATATTGATGAACTCCCACTCGCCAGGAACCTTGCCGGCTTTGATAAAGCCCGTTGGATCTTCTTCAGCTAGGCGCTGCATGATGACGATGATCGGCGTGTCAGGATTCGCTTTCCGACTCTTTACCGTGGACACCAGCTTCCGATTAGCCTTATCGCGGTTCGGCCTGCTGTATGCGTCCTCAACCTTGAGCGGATCGTCGATAATGATCGCGCCTTGCCAGCCATCAGCCATGTGCCCAGCACGAAAGCCAGTGATCTGACCGCCAAGCGCCGCAGCGTAGACGCCGCCAGCCTTGCGTCCATCCATCAACACATTCCAGCGTTTCTTCGAGTCAGCATCGTCCGCTATCTGGAGAGGCCACAGTTCCTGATATTCCTCGGATCGCACGATCTCGCGCGCCGTTTCGGAGTTCAACAGTGCCAGGTCGTCAGAGTACGAAATGTGCAGGAAGCGTGCGCGCGCGTTCTTTGTGAGGCCGCGGGCAATCAGGTTAATCGCCACCGTCTCAGTCTTCGACGACCCAGGCGGCACATTGATGACGATGTTCTTGCTTGTGCCAGCTATCACCCGCTCAACTGCGTCAGCGAGCAGGATGTGATGCCAATTAATGCGAAACTTGATGCCCTGGCGTTGCTTGAAGAAGTAGCGCGTGAAGAAAAGATGATCTGCTTCGCATGCGTCCCGAATCGCATTCAGACGCGTCGCTTGCTGGCCCATCTTAGATTTCCTTAAGCACCTCTCTCAGCGCCGTCTTGTATTCTTCTGGGCTTCCAACCGCCCCGCCAATACCTTCCTCTTCCGCCCCGCGTCGGCCGATGTCATCAACTGCTTCCTTATTGGCCCGCAACAGATTCAAACCAATCTCACTCGACAGGTTCGCCATCTTCTGGAGCGATGCTACTGCCTGCAGTTCCATGGGGCTCGCCATCGGGTTCACTTCGTCGACGCGCTGTAGCTGCTGGTTCGCGAGGATGGAAAGCCGATGCGAAGATGCCGCGCTGTGTTCGGCGGCCCCTATCAAATGGTCGCTTACCGCGCGCAATCTAGCTGCCAGGTTGTGCGCGGAAACCTGCGCGGAAATCGGCAATGCCTTTAGTGCTTGCTCAGTCGCAACTATCTGATTCGCAACAATTTTTATTTCCGCGACCTGCGCGGAAACCTTCTCGCGGATAGATGATTCGGAGACACCGAATTCTTTGGCGATGGCACGTCTTGATTCGCCTTCGAGCAAGCGGACCTTTACCTGCGCCCACTGCTCTTCGGTGAGTTTCGATTTACGGCCCATTGCTGCGTCCAATCAAATGAGGTGTTACGCGCTCCCGCCGCCCATCCCCGGAGAAAGGTATCCGGTAGCGACACGTAGCGCGCGGCTGGCGTTGTTGACGGTCACTGTCCAGCTTGACCGGGCAGCGGCGTTTGGCCTGTACCCGTTGCAGGCGAAGCGGCCACGCCGGGTCTGCGCGAAATAAAGAGCCTCGGCCGAAACCGAGGAAACAGGCCGGGGTGACCTGAGAGGAGACTCTGGCGGGGTGACTAGGATTCGAACCTTGACTCGCGCCGAAGCGCTTCCAAGCCTACTAACCAGACCGCCGTTATCGCTAGCATCACGCGCGGTCCAGATTCGGCACCCCATAAAAGGTTGAAGGCAAGCGCTACAAGCGACGGCGTTAGCGCGTCCTGCGCGGGGCTCTGGCGGTTCCCGTGTTGGTGAAGCCTCACCAGGCACCGAGGCTATTAGCAAGGTGCCGCGGGGTCGATCCAGAGCGCTGTCGACCTTCACGGTTGGCGTCTCGGCAACTCTCCGAGTCAAATCAGGTGATGCATACGCCATGCGTGATGGTGCTCGCACTATCCGTATTAAGCTGCCACGCCGACCGTAGCTGACAGCGCGAGCGTGAATCAATACCCCAACCCAAGCTCCTGCGCATTCTCGGCCAGACGGTCAAGCGCGTTCTCCGAACGGACCATTGCGCGAATCCGGTCCAGCTTCGCGAGCATGGACACCTTGAGCGCGGCATCGAGGTTGCGCTGGCGGTCGATGTCTGTTTCCAGGCTGTCGATAATCGCGGGGAGTTCGGGGTTCATACGATGCGCCAATGCAAAAACCCGCCTCAAGGACGGGTTCGGGGAATTTTAGAGCGCAGAAGGCTTACGCCTCAGTTTTACCGGTGTCGTCTAGGACACTACCGCCCTACTGTCAGTTGTCTGCGAACAGTATTTGCATGTGCTGCGGACGATTAGACAAGATGCTAAATCAATTCTTCAGGGTTTACAAGGGGTTGAGAGAGATTTTTCCATCTTATTCATCTTGTTGATTACGCCTGCTAATTTCTTCACGTTCGCCATGCGCGTCTTATCGTAGACCGGAATGAACTCGCCTTCGATAATGACCATCCAGTCGCACACGCGGCCATAGATATCTCTCAGGCTGCGCTGCCCGTGCCACCACGTTTTCCGGTAACACATAGGAAATAGGACTTTAAAGCACCAGCTTCTCCATTCTTCGGGATCGACTTGGGTGACCCTCTTCATCCTTAGGTACCGGTCGATGACGACGTGGCCGTAGTCGCTTTGAGTGCGCCATTTAGCCATGCGGCAGTGCCGTGAACCACGCAACACGCAGGGCATCGGAATGTCAGGGCCGTGGACTTCTCGAAACTCACCGCTCCACCTTATTACCTGAGAACTCGAAATCGTCGAGTACCACCCGCTCGGCACTAGAACCGGGTCGCCGTAGTCCGGGCACTCAATCATCCGACTCGATCAGGTCGATCGCCCGAATGCTCTTAGTGCCGTCCTGAAGGATTTTCGCGGCCTCCAGCTCAAGTTTCGTCGCCTGGTAAATCTGCTGCACGATCGCCACGACGTTCTTCGTGCGCTCGGTATCGATTTCGCCTCTAGCCGCCGCGACCATCTGCTTGAGCAGGAATTTGCGCAGTCCGTGGGTATCGGTAATCTCGTCGGCGTCGCGGGGCTTCACTGTGATTTTCACGACAGCCGGCGGCGCATCGTCATCGTACGGCTCGCTGCTGACGTCAAGATGCACAGGCAAATCGCCGCTCTTGATCCGTCCATCGACATAGGTACGAGTGTTGGTAGTCATGCGAATATCCCTTCCCGCTCGCCAAACGCTGCCATTGCCCCCACCCGATGCGCAGCGACGGCCCCGCGAAGGCACTGAAGGATACCTTCATAGTCGCTCTCGTGTTTCTTCCATGCGCCAGCTTGGAGCTTCGCGAGACTCGCGCGCTCATAATCTGTGTGGTTGTGAACGCCAGTCCCGTTGCATTTCGCGCACGTCGCATAACTGGGTCGACCCAGCACGCTCGTCGTGCGCTTATCTAATTGCAAACCGCTCCCCGTGCACCGTCGGCACGAGTCATCCAGCCATTCATGGATCGCGGCATGCACGAGCGGGAGATAAACGCCGCGCCGCGTGCGTTGCTGGACTCGCTCAGAAAGCAGCTTGACGGACTGCCCGTAATCCTGATGCCGATTACCCCACTTCAGGCTCTCCAATAGAGCGCCGAGTGAATCCCGTGACATACCACGCGCGGCGATGTAGTCAACGTCGGTCGGGCCAGTATCGCGCCACTCCAAATTGCCACTGTTGACGGCTCGCGCCTCACGCCTACGAAATCCAGCAAAACTCGTCATTGCATGCTCCGAAGCGTTAAGCGAACCCGAAAATCGACTGACAATATTCTAGCAAAATTCAGCACTGCTTACCACTATTCATCTTGCGCGTATAGCTTTTTAGTCATCCTCCAAACCAGTAACCCCAAGAAACTGATAAGCCACGATGCCCGCCTCCAATACCGGCACTTGCGCCACCTCTGGCGGCTTCTGCCTTCGATACTTTGTTGGCGGGGTCGGGCGGAAGGAGAGGATTACGCCGCATAGCAGAGCGCAGGCGAAAATGCCGAGGACCATGCCGGTTAGGATGCAGGCTAGGTAGGCCATCGCTAATGTCCGCAGGGGATTGTTAGAGCCGTGCTACCCTTGGCGCCGCACGATAGGCACGTCACCGAAGGCCATCCAAATACCTCGGTCAAGACGCTTTTCAACTTGGCTACTTCCTCGGCCGAAGGTGGCGTTGGAGTCAGTCCGTGCCGATGCATTTCGCAGTAGCAATACGGGTCGCCGCGTAGCGGCCCCATACATGCGCAGACAGTCATGCCGCACCTCCCAGCACCCCGATCACGCGCTTGATCGTTCTCATGCAGATACCGTCGAAGCCTCGGCCCATCTCAACGTCGGCCACGACACCGGCCAGCTCGTGGCGTTGGTCGCGCAGAGTGCGGAGTTCGGTGATTAGGGCGAGGACATCCGTAGGCGTGACGCCAGTCCTAAATGCTAGTCGCGCCTCAAGATCACCAGCCACGAGGAAATCATCAGATACCCCGGGCACCCATTGCGCCGCCTTCGCCAGCCGCTCCAATTCATCAAGATCGATCACACTTCCTCCAGTTCGTTATGTTCAACAAGTCCCGTTTCCCGCTTCGTCTGCTCTAGCAATGTGCGCTCGGTGCCGAAGCTCTCTTCCCAAACCTCCGGACCTGCGTGGTAAGCAACTCCGTAGCCTCCTAACCTATGGTGCGGAGGACAAAGTCCAAGTACGTCAAGGTTCCCTGCACGCTGCCCGCCGCCTACCAAAAACCGCACGTGATGGATCTCGCACGGCGTCTCGCCAAATCCAAGGTTGCGACACACGATGCAGCCCATGCGACAGACGGCGTCCATGTGGCGCTTCTCGACGGCGGTCGCGGCCTTGCGACCTTTCTTCTTGATCGCCGTCCGCTTCATCTGCGTCTTGGCGGTGGCGAGAGCGAAGGGCGATCGCTTGAGTGAGCTTTTCCGGGGGCCGAATCCTGAGCGCTTCATGGCTTACCTCCCGTCCATCCAACCACCCGATAGTGCTTGCCGATGATGTGCTCAAGGATCGGCTGCGGCTCTTCCTCCCAGATGCATTCACCGCTCTCATCAAGCCGATGACCGCCCTGCGCCCAACGAGTCACCGCGTGCCAGAACGGCGACTTATCACCAGGCTGTTTATCAAGCGGATCGCCCTTTGCGCCGAGAACGATGGGGCCGCAGTAACGGTGCATTTCGAACTTCCAGCGCTTACCCTTCGCGTCAGTGATGAAACGATCAGGTCCGGCCCATGAAATGTGCAAGTAGGTCATTTCGCAAACCACCCAAAAGCGAACGCCAGCCACGGCACCAAGACGCAACACGCAGTCACGTTCCCGCGCGTTCTTCCGCCGACCCAGTACGGCCAAACCAGCGTCAGGGAGATAAGAGCGGCGGTTAAGAGAGCGGTTTTCATAGCGTCCTCGCCTCAGCGCGCCGGGTTGATTCGATGGTCCGCCAGCATTCGATCTTCGCCTCGGCAGAGACCATCATCCAGCGCAGGGTTTCTTCTTTCTCGACTGCGGCCTTCAGCGCTTCCAGTACGCCGATGTACTCTTGATCGGCATACGCCTCCCTTTCCTGCATGGCGGCCGTCTTGTGCCCGTGCAGTTCCGCGTCGCGCATGCACAGCGATTTCTTGCTCTTGCGGAAGTTTTCAAGGTAGATGCGATCAGCCTTGGCTTGCGCGTAGGGCGCGGCGTTGTCGCGAATCCAATCTAGGCAACGGAAAATGTTGATTTGTGCGTCATCATTCATTCTTCAAATCCTCGGTGCATGCCCTTGAACCATTCCGCATCAGCTTTTCGATGCGCCTCGGCAGTTTTGGCATCCGAATAAACGACCAGCCACGCGATCAGGAAAACAGAGACCGGGTAGGTCACGACGCTGAGCAGCCACATCGCCAGCACGAACAATTGCCACCCAAATTCCGTAAGCGCGCTCCACATGTCAGTCCAGAATCCTGTTGTCCACGGGCCGGTGAATATTCCGACAGCAGCTTCACGCAACGCCGAACCGTAAGTTCTCATACCACCTCCGCTCTCTGCTGCACGGGCAGCGCTGATGAACCGCTGGCGGCAGCAGATGCTTGCGCTTCATCCGCGTACTGAACAGGTATGCCAAGCATCTTGGCGATGCGGCGCTCTTCTTTTGCACCACGGCTGGCTTCCCAGCCCGGTAGCATGTAGATCTCGTCGCACGGGCAAAGCAGCACGACGCATCGCCTCATGTAGTCCTGCCAAGTTGCCTGTGCATGCAGTTTCAAGAGCGCCGGGTTGACGACCTCATGCCCCTGAGCATTCAGGAGATCGGCCGCGCTCTGGAACTGTTCGCGGAAGTTCGGGATGCCCGTTATGGCACCGCTGATGTAGATTTTCATGCCATCACCTCGTCATCTTTCATGCTCATGGATTGGCGGTAGATGCGCCCAGTTGCGGCCGACGGCGCTGTGATAGCGCCAGCCGCTATAGCGAACGGGTTGTAATCGACGGGCTCACCCAAAAGAAGATCTCTCACCCTTCGCGCGTCCCGATATTTCCGATTCTTGATAGCGTTGGACATAGGCGGCGGCTTCGGTGCATCGACGCCAGCACCCAGCCGATACACGGGCACATGCTTCCCGCTGGCTTTCAGGCGCTTCCATTTGCAGATGTGAACCTCTTTAGCCTCGTGGCGAGCCGCCATATGTTTGGAGACTCCGGATCTATTGAGATTCACTAACTCGGCAAGCTCTATGCATGCACGATCAGCATTTTTAAGTTCCTGCCTCATCAGTTTCCAGCACACTGATTCAATGCCGCGCCTGCGATTTGGTCTTTTCCCGAGCCCCATTAGATAAGCGTGGCCGACAATCGCGCCCACGGTGTGGCTCGGAAACTGGTGAGCGTGAAGCTTGATCGGCCCGCCGTTCACCCAGATGTCACGAAGTAAAGCGTCCTGCTCGGGCGTCCACGCAATCCGGTGACCAAGGCCAATTGATCCGGCGCGCTTCTCAATTGCGTTGCGCGAACGCCCCGGCAATAAATGAAGGTATTTCGCGAGACTGCCCGCGCTTTTCCAGATTTCGATGAGAGCAGCGTCCTCGGCTTCACTCCATGAGTTAAAACGCTTCATGATGTCCTCGCATCAAAATTTCGATTGCCTGCTCGACCGTGAAAACGATATGGATCTCGCCCGTCCAGTCAGCGTGAAAATCCTTCTGCGCTGGCGTGAGCTCGTGTCGGTGCTTCGGCTGGTCGGGGTCTTTCACTTCGAGCAAAAATGTCCGCTTCCCATCGGCGGTCGAGACAACCAGATCTGGGAACCCTTGACCAATTGCATGCGTCGTCGCTACCTTGGCGCCGAGAGCGCGCAGCGCCGCGACAATGGGCTTTTGATTGGCATCGGCTTTAGCGGCGTATTTCACGCTTCCTTCCCCGTCACATTGAAAATGGCTTCCTTCGCGATGCGGAGTTTGTTGAGCGGCACCTTGCCGGTCTCGCGCTCCTCTTCGAGAATCTTTCGCGCCCACCCAATGTTTGCGCCGTTCGGCTCGCGCTTGAACGCAGCGGACGCGCCCAATTCCTGCAAGCGTTGTCGCCCGTACTCGCGGGTCGATACAGCAGCGCCTGGAGCCGCCAACGCAGGGATGCGAACTGGAACCGGAAGGATTTCACCCTGAAGGACTTTCTTCAGCGCCGATTCAAAGCGCGGCTTCAATTGCGAAAACGTCTGGCTGATAATGTCGTACTCGCCAACCTTCGCAGCCGCCCAGTAGATCGCCGGGTCCGACCATTCATCCTTGCCATGTTGCCGTGCGCGCATCTGTTCAATTGCTTCGTACACGGCGGCGTCGATGTTGATCGGCGGCTTACAAGCTTTCAGGAATTCCGCGATCGATGGCGGCCAGTCGTACATTTTCCGGCAGGCCCGAATCCCTTCCGAAACCATCTGCGTGGTAACGCCTTCTTCGTCAAACGCCTCCGCCCACGACTCGCGCCAATTGGCAATAGCGTGCTCATTGGCAAAAGCGGCGCGCCAGCGATTCGGGTAAGCGCCATCGAATCGATTGAAAAGATGGTCCATCAGCGAAATGCCGAGCTTCGGATGCTCCGTCAGCCAGACGGAATGTTTAAACGTCGATGATGTCGTCGGTGCGTTCATGGTTTTCGTTGACTCGGTTTCGATTTACGTAGGCGACTGGATCAAATTTCTGTGCGCCTGACCGTGACGGCGCAGCAGCGCCACCAACCTTTACTCTTGCGGCCTCTGACGCCCATCGCTCCAAGATCGAAACGATGTACCCGGGCTTGATTCGCTCGTTTGGCTTGGATTTTTTTGCATCCTCGCAAGCTGCTCTAACCGTGTCCGGCATGACGCCTTGCTCAGCCAAGGCGATCAGGCGTGGATCGGCAGGGCTGGCATCAATGCTGAACACCCGCATTACGACCGAAAGGTCTACCGCGCGTATTGGGCCTTCTCGCTCGCCAACAACCTCACAGTCACCTAAGACGGGGTTAGTACCCTCGGTTTTAGGTGTTGGTAAAGGTAAAGGTATAGGGCATAACTCAAGCACTTCTTCAGGCAATGCTTGGAGCATGCTTGGAGCATTGCTTGTGGCATCCTCCAAGCTTTTCTCTGAGGACTGCTTAGCGCGATGCTTAGTCCACCGAGCTTCGGCCGCAACTTTGGCCTTTTCGTTGGATTTCTCCTTTCGGGTCTTCGCGTCCTTGAGTTCTTGCTCAATCCGTTTGTGGTGCCAGTTTCCATCTATCAACGTGAAGAACTTCATGATCTTCGCTTTCGCCTTCTTCCAAGCGGATAGCGGAAGCTTGGTGATTTGAGCGAGGTCTTCATCGTCGTCGGCCGGCGCGCCATTCATCCAGTAATCCATAATCAGCAGAAGATAAGCCCCGTGCTGCTCGGTGCTAAGACGCTGCGTGTCGGCCAGATACGCGCCAATAAAAAGCGGCATCCAAACCTTGACCTTTTCCTCGTCGCTCATTGAATGCTTTCCGTTACTGCTGCGTGCTTTAAACTTGCGCTCTACGTTCTATCAAGCAGCATCCGAAAACATATCGACCTGGTTATCGACCACGGCACTCTTGCAGTTCTCGACAGCCAACTTGAAATAGGAGGGCTTGAGTTCCGATCCGATGCCACGCCGGCCCATCTTCAGAGCTGAATAAATCTCGCTGCCTATACCGAGGAACGGGGTGTAGACCAGATCGTTCGGGTTCGTCCATAAGTCGATAGCGCGCTCGATTACGTCGAGCTGCAGCGGGCTGATGTGGCGCTCATCGTCGCTTTCCCGTGCGCTCATGTACTGAAGCGTTCGGGTCTGATTGATATCCATCCAGACCGGCGATGCGTAGCGCTGCCACAGATCAACCGGCAGGCTTTCATGCGTGTGCGTGACAGGCTCCGGGTTGTCGCCGGGCTTGCGCATGACCACAAGGTAATCGGCAATGCCCTGGCGGCTCATGGCGCTGTCTTTGCGCAATTGTTTATAAAGGAGGCCGAGCGCCTTGGTGCGCTGCATCGCCACTACCGGGTCTTTCCAGATGCACACTTCAGAGTGGTAGATAAACCCCGCTTCTTGGTGGGCACGGATAATTTCGCCGCGGAAGTCTTTCAGCCCGATATAGCCGTCACGAGTTTTCGAGGTCGGCAGATTCATGCAGTGGATCGCCACGAGACGCCCAGGCTTCATGATGCGAATGTGCTCGGCAATGAGAAACCGGTAATGCGTCCAGAAATCTGCGCTCGATGCATTGTTCCCCATGTCGCGCTCTGAATTGCTGAATACGAACAGCGATTCAAACGGCGGGCTATATACCGAGAAATCAATCGACTCGTCCGGTAATGATCTTGCGAGCTCGACGCAATCAGCGTTATACACGCTGAACCGGTCGGCGATTTCCTGACCAATCACGTTCGTCATACGCGCTCCACGTTTTGAAAAATCCATTCAGGAATCGCGAGAGGAACGGCCGGCCGGTAGGCCTCGGTCCCGCTCGTCGCGCCCTGGATCTGTTTTTTGGTGAGGTCGCGCATGTACGCAACCATTTCTTCAGCCATCGCATCGCTTTGAGCCTGCTTGCGCGCGATGTTGTCTTTAACTGCGCCCTCGGTGTCGGCGGTGATGATGTGAACTGATACCGGTCTCGTTTGGCCGAACCGATAGCATCGGCGCACGGCTTGGTAATACTTTTCGAAGCTGTCATCCATGCCGGCGAAAATCATCTGCCGGCAGTGCTGCCAGTTCATGCCGAATCCGCATATGGAGCTTTTACTGATAAGCCCGCGCACCTTGCCGTGCGTGAAATCCATGATTCGGCGCGTTTTCTCATCTGCGGTCATTGATCCCGTTACCTCAACAGCATCAGTGAGGATCGCGGCAAGCGCTTCCGATTCATCATTCAGGTGGCACCAGATGATGTAGGGGCCATCTGACTCACGCGCTAGTCGCACAGCTACTTCAAGCCTATCGGCGAGGCTGGCGCGCTTGGCCTGCCGGCGCTCCGTCAACGTCTGCGCTGTGATCGCGAACAACTGCCCTTCGAGCAATTCCTGACTCGAAACAACGTGCTCCATCAGCGTCAAGGGCGGCAGAATGTAGCGCGCGCCGTCGAAACCGAGATCAGTCGGGCTCCGAATGCAAATTGCCCACGTCGCCATCCATTCCCAAAACTTGACCTTGCCGTGGCCCTTCAGACGCCACTTACCGGTATCGCCGCCGTCATGCGTGAAGAACGTCGAAAGCATCTCGACTGCAGTCATAACGCCCAAGAATTCCGCCTGATTGCCGAGCTCCATCCAATCATTCGGACTCGGCGTCGCGGTGCATGAGAGCTTGTACGGCGTACGGCGGAACGCTTCAGTGATGAAAGCGCGTGTCTTGCTCGAATGCCCTTTCAGAATGCTCGACTCGTCCAACACCACGCCAACGAACGATCCCAACTCGAAGTGCTCAAGCATTTCGTAATTCGTGATCGTGATGCCGTCCTCGACTTCACTGTCATGGCGGCAGTACTTGATCGTGACGCCAAACTTCGCGGCTTCCTCGACCGTCTGCTGAGCGACGCACAACGGCGCGGCGATGATGACATTGCCGCCCGTATGCAAACAGACCTTTTGAGCCCACACAGCTTGGCAAAGCGTTTTGCCCAATCCTGTGTCGAGAAACAGCGCAGACCGCCCGCGTTTCAAAGCCCATTTAGTGCACGCGGCCTGATGCTCGTACATGGGGCCAACAGTGATCTCACAATCGAAGCCGGTCGGAATGTCCGCGACTTGCTTCGACGCAATGAATTCTTCGTATTTCATCGATTGCCTCCGACCGGCGTTTCAATGATTTGCTGTGCAGTCCAGCCGCGACGAAGGCGCGCATGGCACGTCCAATAGGCGACGCCGATCCGCTCAGCCCACTCGACCAGACACATCGTTTCGCCGCGATAGGTCAGAAGTTGGTTGGTGCGCTTATTCCGGTTTTGTTCTTTGCGACCAGCCCAATGACAATTATTCGGCTCATACATGCCGTTCACTTCATCGCGCTCTATGGTCATTCCATATGCAGGGCGGCCCATGTCCGCAAGAAAGTTTTCAAATGAATTCCAGCGCTCACAAACAGAAATCCCACGGCCACCATAATTCTCGAAGTCGTCGCTGCCCGGATTCGAGCACCGCGAATGCATGCCGCTCCAAATTCCATATGCGCGACTGCCGGATTCGCCGTGCGTGGATGTGGCCGCACGCAAACGCTCTAGGCGAAGGCATCCGCACGACGATGTGTTGCCGGTTCGCAGATTGCATGCGGCAACGACGATTTCTCCGCCGCACTCGCAACGGCACGACCACCGGTAGTCGTACTTTTTCGAGCTTTCGGCGCGTGCAATCACCGTCAGGCGCCCAAACACATCGCCTGCAGAAATACGCGCACGTTTCGGTGTCGTCGGCACATCGGCCAACTGTTTGCTGGCGATGAAGGACTCGTAATCGGAATGGAGGGCTGTGCTCACGGGATGCCTTTAGGCCTTCGGGAAGCCGAGATTCACAAGGCGCTGATAGCATTTCGGTGCCGCACGTTTCGCGTGATGGGTGATCGAACAGCCAGTGAACATCTTCGTGTCGAAATCGATGAAGTCGTTTTTAAAACAACGCTCGATCATGTCGGCGTCGTCTTTCGCAAGCGCAATGTCGGTGCACTTCCCGTCATAGCCAAACATGCCGTTGTTGCCTTCGCCGGGAGCAAATTTCTTCGGCATTCCTGTGAGGTCGAGCTGTTGCATGGGGTATCTCCTGATTTTTTGGCGCGACCTTTAGGCGGCAGCGCGAAGTTTCGAAAAAAGACGAAGTTCAACTTCCCGTTCCGTTTCCAGCGATTCGATCTTTTCGCGCAAGAGCCGGTTTTCGCGTTCGAGATCACTCTCGATTCGACGCAGACATGACGGGTCATACCCGCGTTTGAGCAACCAGTAATGGAGCCATGCCTCGCTACCGCAGGCGTCCATCAGCAAATCCATGTGCAGCTCGGACAAGCGCGCCTGCCCCGACTGAGCCTTCGACAAGAGCGCCGCATCTATACCAATCTCAAGCGCGACGGATTTGTCCTGCAGGCCGCTGTTCTTCAGCGTGTCGGCAATAACCTTCGCCTCGCTCGTCCACGTAGCCCAATCCTCTTTGCTGGTGGGCCTGAGCGGGCGTTTGACCTGCAGATCGAGGTCGTTGGATGGGTGACGTTCATTGGATGGCATTTGAAATGAGTGTCGTTGAGCGTCGCTATTGGGGCCAAATAAAGAGACCGCGAAGGGTCTCACCGATCAAACAAAAATGAAAACCGCCTACAACCACCTACTGAATAAAAGAGCAGCACCCGAGAGTGCTGCAAGCCAGATCGCCACGAGGGGAACGACCCAGAGCCAACGGGGCGGCGGCAGCGTAGGACTGCTGATCGCCTATAACGAGAGCCGCAGGTTAAGCGGCCTTTTCCATCCTTGCCATCTTGCGGGTCTTGTTCGAGCCGCCAACAGGCGGTTGTGTATCGTCGGAAGTAGCGATCGAATCGATAATTCCGTTACCCCAGATGTCCGGCCTAAGTTCCGCGAGCGTGAATCTCGAATCCAATTTCACGATCCGCTTGCACAAGTCCGAGCTGGGCTTTCGAGTCCCGCGCGCACACAAATACAAGTAGCCGACCGCCACACCGAGCTTGGTAGCGAATTCATCGCGCTCGGAAGGCTTCGTTGTCTGGAAGTAGGTTTTGAGGTTCATGCCTCATGATAGATCATTTTGATTTGGTCAAGCAAATCTTTTTGAGCGTTGATCAAAATGATCGTCGAGACTACCCTGACAATCATGAAAACCTGTAAGGAAGTCCGCTACGAGAACGCGCGCGCACTGGCCTCCGCAGGGCCGGCCGACTTCGCGCGCAAGCTCAGTGACGTCTCTGATAAGCCGATGTCCGGCCAGCAAGCGAACCAGATCATCGGCCCGTCAGCTACGCGCGGCATCGGTGATGACATAGCTCGGCGAATCGAAGCGGCTTATGGGAAGGAAGAAGGCTGGCTGGACAACGACCACAACAAAAATGCTTTAGAAGCGTTGATTAGCGGGGCAAACAACGCTCTTAGCGACGAAGCAAATAAGTTGATCGCGTGTGTCGTCCAACTGGATTCTGTTGGCGATCTGGCACTCAAAACGTTCGCCTATACTAGGGGTTTGCTCTACCTTTCCGCAGCGTATGAAGAATTGCAGACTGGCTCCGCGCGGACTCAGATGCTGGCGGAAACAGATCAGTTATTGGGCCCACGCGTTGACACAGCTCCGAGGCCCAAACATGAGAGAAAGCATAAGAAGTAATGCCGTCACTGACCTAACCACATATAGAGCAACGCATACCCCACCGAAGAAAGCAGACCAGGCGCTGAGAACCACCCTCCCCGACAAGTTGCTAGACGAAATCTCGTATCACATCCTGATGGCCGCGCGCGCTATCTCGAAATACACCCCCAAGCAATAACCCCACTCTGCATCCGGCCTTAGCGCCGGATTTTTTACGTCCGCCTTTTAGAGTGCTATCGGTAATCGACTTCCGATAGAAATCTATTTGCTCTGCGACAAATCAAATAGCTTGTCTTGCTAGATCATTTTGATCTATGCTTCTCTCCATGGGCCGCGAAACAGCAGCCCCGCCCCGAACGAACCAGGAGACGAACGATGGAACAGCAGCCGATTTTCAAAGGTTTCGACGAAGAAGGCTTTGCCGTGTACGAACTGCCGTTTGATCTGTAACGGATCCACCGTGCGCGGCTGGGGCGGACAACCCGTCAGAGCGTAAGTCGCAGGGCAGCACTTAATAGCCGAGAGAGAAATGAGCGAGATCTATATCAGCAAGGCAACCTTGGAAACGATCGAGAAGTTTGGTCGCGCCGATCTCACGCATATTGCAACGTCAAAGGTTCTGGACACCGACGTTGAACTGAGATTGGCCGAGGCTCCGAATGTTATCGCTGAAAAGATGATCGTTGCCGCGCACTACGCGCAGATGTTTTCAGATATTCGAGACATTGTCGCGACCTGTGCGGACCTGAATGCACGAGCACCGTACCGTCACATCGAAGCACAACGTCTGCTGCCGATCCTCGATGGGTTCCTCGGCGAGGGATACACGGGCCGCGTGATGGAGTTGCGCCGCGCTCTCGGGCTCACCACGAAAGACTAACTGTTCTCAGCGCCTAGCCCTTCATCGGGCTACGCAGTGCGAATAGCACCCGCCCCGGCAGAGCCGGACTGGCGAAGTTCTTTAAAAACTTGTTTCGAGATACCAGCCGGCCGAAAGCCGGGCACGCCGATGACTCGCAAGAGTGGCTAGGCGCATGGCTCACCCGTCACCCATGAAGATGAAAGATGACGGCTATCCCAACGCGGGGGTTCGGCTAGTGAACCGCAGAGGGATCGATATGTACCGCAGCAGACCATGAGCCGGTTCACCGGGAGTTGCATGGCTGCTGCGAATCAGTTTTTCGTGAATGGCGTTGTGCGGCGTGGAGCGATACAAGCTACGAAGCGCCGTGTTGGATCTGACGTTACCTCCATGTGGAGGCCAGTTCTGGCGAAGGGGATCGCGAGAGTGCCCCGGCCGCAGCGTTATTCACGAAAAACTGCACCAAACATCAACCAGAGCGCCGCTCTCATTGATGACGTTAGCACTACTACTTACTGGAGATTGAAATGAGCAAGAAACACGAACAGCGCACACGGGCAGAGATTCTGGCGAAGCGCGCTCAGCCGATCATGGGTTTCGATAAGCGCCCTGCGCCAATCACGGCTCTGGTATCCCGCAGCAAGTACACCCCACATTTCGGCGCGAAGCAGCAAGCGAAGCTGAGCGTGAAAGTGAGCGAGGCGCGGTTGGTCGCCGAAGAGTACGAAAGCGTGTTTTAACCCCGCGCCTCGGCGCACAGGAGTAAATCATGAATGCCCTGCATAACTGGATTTTTCTGGGCAGCAACGCTTACGACGAATACACGTGGGTTCCTTGGCTGAACAAGAACGTCTATCGGCGCACCGTCGATCTAAGCCGCGTTTGTTTGATGTGAGGTTGACATGCGCGACTTCGGAGCATGGTTCACGGAGCAGGGAAAGGACGCGCCCATTGAAGTCGACGAAAAAATCTGGCTGCGGTGCTACGGATGCGGAAAAACAGATCACGTCAGCATCAAAGCAATGGAAAACGGCGATACCGGTTGGTATGTCGAAGGTGAAGTAGATCCCGATGAGACCTACAACGGCGTCTGTGGCGGCTCGCCATTTTGTTTGCCTTAGGAGTTTTAAATGCCCACCACAACCTCAGAACGCGCCGAAGACCAAGTCAAGCGCATCGTTTCAATCGCACTTGGCGTCTCGTTTGCGAGCGTGAAAACGACCGACAGTCTGGTCCTCGACCTCAACGCCGACTCGCTTGACGTCTACGAAATCATTCTGGACCTTGAGAAGGCGTTCGACATCGAAATCCCCGACGACACCAAATTCATCACCGTCGGCGACCTGATCGAGCACGTAGCGTAATGGCCAACTTTCTCTTCGGCGCCGTGTGCGGTGCGGCGACGGTTGTCTTTGTGGTTGGGGCTTATTTGTGGAGGCAGAAGTGAACGAACGTAACGAGTCGCCTTGCGCTACTTGCAACGGCAACGGAATGATCGGCGGCCCTTCGTACAGCCAGCCTGACGAAGGTGGTGAACCTTGTCCCGACTGCAACTCACCCGCAGCCAGCACACGAACGGACGCCCTCCCCGTAGGCCAAGCCTCCAACATGCCCGGCACGGATGGCTTCACGATGGTCTGCTTCAAGGCATCGGATGTTCCCGCCGGAACGAATCTGTACACATTGCCGCCGATGGACGAAGACGCTGATATCTGCCTCATTGCTCGCGTATTTGCAGAGTTTCGAAAGGACTCGTGCGTACCTGGGGATGATCGGGTTAGCGAGGCGTTTTTTAAGGCGGCGCGGGTGTTGATGGGGGCGGTGAATGCGCCGCTGACGATTACCGACGAAATGAAAGAGCGCGCCTACGATGCGGTAGCGGAGGCTTTGGGCGACGCTTACGACTGCGACCGTGTTTGGTCTGCGTGGAGCGTCGGAACTATGCGCCAAGACGATTTCTATCCTGTCGCAGATAGTTCTGAACGTGTAGTTGAAATCGCCGATGCGGCTATAGCTGCCATTCTCGCCTCCACCGGAGCCAAGCCATGAACGAACTTCTGCCCATCCAATTCCCGAAACTGGCGAGCGATGGCAAGACGAAACTTTCGACGCTTGGCCAGTGGGTTTATGACCGCGAGGCACCACCAATGTCCGAGGACGTGCGCAAGCGGATCACGCAGGCAACGAAACACGCGATTCTCATGGTGATGACTTTGTTGCCGAGGCATCTATGAACGCCCGAGAAACTCCCGGCCACGTCGAATACTCCGACGACGCCCTTCTTCAAGCCCTTGACGATGCCGCTGAGCGAGTCCGTGCTGCTGAAGAACTGGCGCGCTACGACACGACGCGCGCCGAAGTGATTGAGCGCTTCACCGAGAAATCTACTGATCGCGGTGACCATATCTTCATGCGCGCGTTTCGCAATGACGACGGGCAGGCGCTGAGCCAAGTGATCAGCGGATTGAAGGACGCTTACGTGGAAGTCGTTGCTGAGAAGAAGGCTGCAATTCTGGCGGAGTCGGACGGATTGAATTAACCAAGGAGAGCGATATGGGATGGGGAAGTGGAGCGGAGGTGATGTCGGAGGTCATTGCGGCATTGCAGCCTCAAGTACCTGACATCGAGGCGCGTAAGATGATTTATCGGGTTCTCGTGGTTGCCTTCGAAAACATGGACTGGGACACGCAGATGGACTGCATGGATGAGGACCCGGCCTTTGATGCGGTCATCGAGGATTTGCATCCACAGTGGTTCGAAGATGATGACGATGATTGAGTGCTGAACACGACGTGACACCTACCGGGCCTGTTGTGGGCGCAAGGAGTGGTGCGACTGCCGAGAGAGTGCGGCACCTGATTTTGCATGTTTGTTTGAATACACCCCCGAGAGGGCCGTGATGCAGTTCATCGCATTAATCCTCGTCGATTGTCGTGTCGGACGATTGACGAGGTAGGCCTGTCACGAACCCAGTAAGAGCGACACATCTTATTGGCGCTGTCGATAGCGAGAAATCGGCCACCCGGCTCAAGATGGCTCCGCCGTAGGGGTCTGACGAGTCTCCGCACGAGGGTAAGCGGAATGTTTAAGAGTGGCGAATGCGCAGTGCTGATGCGAGTGGAGCGGTGAAAAGCCGCGTGAGTCGAAGCGAGCCATCAAAGCTGGAGATCAGCGCCAGCCGCCACCCTTAAGCAAAGGAATCACCATGCGCGGCCTAGCAATATTCTTCGCAGTGCAAATTTTCTTGTACGGCTTAATTAAAATATTTTGGGGATGAAACATGCAAACGCCAGCGCGTAACACCGACCTCCGCCACATCGACACCCGCTCTGCATTGACCGACGAAGAGCGCCACGCAGTGCGCAGGGAGCGTCAGCGCGCGGCGTTGAATCTGGTCCGCGAAGTGCCTATCGGCCGCTGGTTTGTTCCCGCCAATGTGGCGCGTAGCTTTAGTAGGGGGTTGTGATGGGCGAAATTGATGGTGGGTCTGCGTTCCCGCAAAGCAAGGGCGCTGGCGACCTGTGGGTCGCTGAAGGCGGCTTATCAATGCGGGATTATTTCGCAGCGAAAGCGCTGGCAGCAATGATCGGGCAACCGGACAAAGATCCAGAAAACCGAGGCGCAAAGGGCGTGCCGCGGCTGGCTCAGTTTGCCTACGAATACGCCGACGCCATGATCACCGCGAGGTCCGCATGAAATCCTTCACCGCCTTCAACCGCTGGACCGACGCTCGGCCCGGGCGAACCCTTCTCGCGATCTTTGTCGTGTTTGCGCTGGCGTGCTCGATGGTGCCTGGTGATCCGCCGAGCGTGGCTGTTGTGGGGGCGAGATGACTGAACAACCCGCCGTCCAGATCGCTTTCGAGTCCTACATTCGTTCGCTCGGCACGAAATTGGACTTGACTACGAATGCGCCGTCGCACCCCGATAGCTACGTCAATGGCGAGACTGCGATTGCATTCGCTGACTTTTCGGCTGGATATCAGGCCGCAAAAACAAAACAGGAGCCGCAATGAGCACTGAACTGGAAGAGAAGCCCGCGCCGGTAGTGATCGCGATGGACGAAATCGTGTCGTCGCAACTACACAGCATCGGCCACCACCCGGAATCGAGCACCCTGGCGATCCGCTTCAAAGCGAAGGACGGCAGCCCGGCCGCGCTTTATCACTACGCGAATGTGTCTGACGAAGACTTTGCGGCGTTCAAGGGTGCCGAGTCAATCGGTAGTCACTTCTATCGAAATATCAAGCCGCACGCCACGAAATACCCCTTCGTGTGCATTGAGAAGAAGACGCCGGCTCAACAGGAGCAAACATGAATACCGCAACGGTTGTCGAGGCCACCGATTTCGATGTTTATGAGCCGCCGCCAGCGCACGCCCCGGTCGTTCAGCATCAGCGCACGGCTATCGCTGCCACGACGCCGGCCGATTTGCTGCGCATCGCGGTGGAGAGCAATGCGGACCTTGATCGTCTTGAAAAACTTCTTGAACTTCAGGAGCGATGGGAAGCTAACGAGGCCCGGAAAGCTTTTGTCGTGGCAATGGCGGCATTCAAGGCTGAGCCCGTCGAGATTTTCAAGCGCAAAGAGGTTGGCTACAAAACAAAGGAAGGTGACTTCGTCGGCTACAAGCACGCCCAGTTATCGGACGTAACCGATGCTATTACCCCAGCGATGGCACGCCACGGCCTGAGTTTCGACTGGGACATCCACCAGGGCAGCGGCTCAATTACCGTTGATTGCGTCGTCACGCATGTGCTCGGTCACTCGAAAAAGGTGACCATGAGCGGCGCACCCGACAGCAGCGGGAAGAAGAATCAGATCCAGCAGGCGGCTAGCACGATTACCTACCTGCAGCGCTATACCCTACTCTCCGTCACAGGCATGTCCACGAAGGATGAAGACGACGATGGCGCCGGAGGTGCCGATGATCCGACTTCCGGCGATTCGCAACAGCAACCCAACAGCGAGCGCCCCGCCGCACGTACGGCGTCACAACCGGAACCCACCCCCTACGATCAGAAGAAGTTCGATGCCAACAAGGATACATGGCGCGAAATGGTGAAGTCCGGCCGTAAGACAACGGTAGGAATGATCCAGTTCATCGAATCAAAGGGCGCTCGCCTGACGACCGAGCAACAGAACACTATCGATAGCTGGGGCCACGAAAATGACTGAACGGATCGCGCACGACCTAGCGCAAGGCTCAGATGCTTGGCTGGAATTTCGGCTGACGCATTTTGGCGCTTCAGAGGCCGCTGCAATGCTCGGCTTGTCCAAGACCGTCAAGCGGACCGAATTGCTTCACATGAAGCATACCGGCACCGCGAAGGAATTCAGCGACTGGGTTCAGGAAAACATTCTCGATCACGGGCATGAGGTGGAGGCACTTGCGCGGCCTATTATCGAGATGTCGCTGGGAGAAGACCTTTACCCGATGGTCTTTTCATTGGGCAAGCTGTCTGCATCGTGTGATGGTCTGACGATGCTTGAAGACATCGCGTGGGAGAATAAACAGCGCAACAAATCGCTGCATGAATCCATTGCAAGCGGTGTACTGCCTATCGAGCATATGCCGCAGGCACAGCAAGTGTTGATGGTGACTGGCGCCGCCCGGTTGATCTTCTCGTGCTCGGACGGAACCGAACTCGGCACGGTAACAATGGAAGTCCTCCCAGACTATTCGTGGTTCCAACGGATTCGTGCTGGGTGGTCACAGTTTCAAAAAGATCTGGATGAATACGTTCCAGTGGCCGCTGAAATAAAGCCCGTGGGCCGCACTCCCGAAACCATGCCGGCGCTTCGCATCGAAGTCACTGGCATGGTCACTGCGAGCAATCTTCAGGCTTACCATGCCCATGCGATGGAGATTTTTGGCAACATCAATCGCGATCTGACGACAGATCAACATTTTGCCGATGCGGAAAGAACCGTCAAATGGTGCGAGGAAGTTGAAACGAAGCTCAAGGCAGCGAAGGAACATGCTCTTAGCCAGACCGAGAGCATCGATGCGCTGTTCAAGACGATCGACGACATTACCGCCGAAGCGCGGCGCGTGCGCCTCGATCTGGATAAGCTGGTCACAAAACGTAAGGTCGAAGTCAAAGACGGCATCCTGCTGACGGCGAAGGCGGCTTACGAGAAGCACATTGCCGGGCTGAAGACCGAAACCGAAGGCGCATGGATCGCTTTGCCACCACCTGACTTTGCAGGTTCGGCGAAGGGAAAGCGCACGGTCGCCAGCATTCAGGATGGTGTTGATACCGTGCTTGCCAATGCGAAGATTGCAGCCGACGCGTCAGCCAAGGCGATTCGCGCCAGCCTGACGTGCCTGCGTGAAGATACGGCAGGATTCGGGTTTCTGTTCTCGGACAAGCTTTCGCTGATCGGCAAGCCGATGGATGACCTGAAGTTGGTTATCAAGACGCGGATCGCCGACCACCAAGCAGCGGAAGAAAAGCGGCGAGAGGAAGATCGTGCGCGCATCCAGGCTGAAGAGGAGAAAAAGGCTGAAGCAAGGGTGCGTGAGCAGGCGGCAAAAGAGGCCGCTGAGGCAGCAGTTAAGGCAGCGCAGGAAGCCGCAGCAGCAAAGGCAGCGGAACAGCATGCACCGATCGTCACGCAACCCGCTCCAGCGCCCGCAATAGAACGCACACCCACCGCGGTCTCGCGACCAGCACCGACGGCGCACGTCGATCCTGTTGGCCTGCCCACGCTGCGACTCGGACAGATTAATGAACGTTTGGCGCCCATCGCCCTATCCGCTGATGGATTGGCAAGCCTCGGCTTCACGCATGCCGCTACTGACAAAGCCGCCAAGCTTTTCCACGAGTCTTCCTTCCCGCTGATCTGCGCCGCGCTGATTCGGCATATCGAAGCGGTTTCGAGCGATCAGAAGAAAGCCGCCTAGTTTCACCGCCGCTGCTCACATACATTGGCCATTGGCGTTTCCGTATGTCTTACAAGTAGCAGCGGCACCTAACATTGGAGTGGATATGAAGCAAGTTATCAACGATGAAGGCTCGCGCCCAATCAAAATCTGGACAGATTACGTTGAAGACTCGGCGCTCTCGCAGTTGAAAAATCTCGCGCGCTTGCCGTTCATCGCTGGCAATGGCGTAGCGTGCATGCCGGACGTCCACGCAGGCATCGGCTCAACGGTCGGCACCGTGATTGCAACCGACAAGGCGATCATCCCGGCCGCTGTGGGCGTCGACATCGGATGCGGCATGAACGCCGTTCGCCTGTCTTTGAAGGCAGCAGATTTGCCGGACTCGCTGGTCACGATTCGCCATCAAATCGAGCGTGACGTTCCGCTCGGCACTGGCGGGGCACATGGGCCCAAGGAATGGCCGGAAGCGCTCTACTTGCGTTACCTCGACGTGCTGCAGAAGCATCCGAAGGTTGAAAACAGAAATGCCGCTCGCCAGCTCGGCTCTCTTGGCTCGGGAAATCACTTCATCGAGCTGTGCATTGACGAGTCGCAGGACGTGTGGATCATGCTGCACTCGGGCTCGCGCGGGGTCGGTAACCTGATCGGCCGGTATTTCATCGAGAAGGCGAAGAAGCGGATGGAGCAGTATTTCATCAGCTTGCCCGATGGAGACCTCGCCTATTTCCCGGAAGACACGGCCGATTTCAACGATTATGTCGAGGCGGTTCATTGGGCACAGGACTACGCGCTTGAAAATCGCAAGATCATGATGGAAATAGTGATTGCCGCGCTGCGTCGGCACATCCCGGTTGAATTTACGATCACGCAGGAAGCGATCAACTGCCACCACAACTACGTGGAGCGGGAAAATCACTTTGGACGAAACCTTTGGGTGACTCGCAAGGGCGCTATTCGAGCACGTGAAGGCGATCTCGGCATCATTCCCGGTTCCATGGGCCAGAAGAGCTATATCGTGCGCGGCAAGGGCGATTTGCAGTCGTACTGTTCCTGCTCGCATGGCGCTGGCCGCAAGATGAGCCGAACCCAAGCGCGCAAGACATTCAACCTTGCTGACCTCGCTGCGCAGACTGAAGGCGTCGAATGTCGCAAGGACGATGCGGTTCTCGACGAAATTCCGGGGGCGTACAAACTGATCGATGAAGTCATGGCAAATCAAACCGATTTGGTCGACGTGGTGCATATCCTAAAACAGGTGCTTTGCGTCAAAGGGGCATAGACCCATGCGCCACGCCCCCGACAATCAACTCTTAATCGCCTGTGACCGCCTTCACCGAAAAACGATCCTCGGCGCGTTCGCTCTGTTTGCTGGCGTGGGCACCTTCTGGTACGCCCTCGTTCTGCTGAAGGCCTGAATCAACCGATAATTTGGAGTCAATCATGACCACCTTCCAATCAGTTGTACTAATCTGGGCAATCGTTGATGTGATTCTTGCTGCTGGGATATCTGCGGTCAAGCTGATCGGGGCGCAGCGCGAGCACCAGAATTATCCGCCGATTCGCGGGAGTGGTTGGTATGGCTGCGGGGTGGGGTTGTGAAAATCGAGAGGCAGCAGCGCGTCGAGCACGCCAATGCGCTGATCCGCGTCATTTCGGACCACGGCCGGCGATTCTTTTACAACGAGACGGCAAATCGGATTGCACGGATTGAAATCGACGGTCGCGGTCGCGTGTGGTTCATCGACGACTATAAGGGTTCGCGGATCTACACGCATGCGACGGTATTCGGAAACCATTGGCGAGGCTTCTCGCACGGCGGCACTCTTCGGTCGCTGGTCGAATCGATGCGCGATTACATCATGACTGGCAAGCAGATTGGGCGCTGGCGGATAGCTACCGAGAGATCGTTCACCGATGGCGATATCTGGGGATACGGACCTGACGCAGCGAAAGCGGTTCGTGCGGCTGCTTTTGAACTGCCGATTATGGCTCCAGAGGAACCGCGCATCGAAGCGTGAAATAACCACCCCGCGTAGTAGGTGCGCGGGATATTGAGGAAATTGTATGTCAACGGAAATCACACCGACGCCGCGGTTCTTCTGGATCGGCGAGACAAGCGAAGTGTTTGCGGCCACGTCGATTGAGCAACTGACGGCAGCAACCGAATGCGGCACTGGCATTGAGCGGTTCACCGACGACTTCGATTACACGGGCGTGCGCGTCATGAAGCTTTTCGACGAAAGCGGCGATGAAATGGATTGGGGTGAGTTTCCTGCCGACCACGCGGTGTCGTTCAACGTGATCGACGAAGACGAACGCAAAACCGGCGAAGTGTTCGAAGGGACGCTCGCCGCGGTGTTCGCACGCTGGCCGTCCAAGTCGTTGCCTGAAATGTTGATGACCGGATACGCATAACCCCTCGCCCACCACAAAGCGAGGTCGGGCGGGGCGTGGGATTTTATTGAGGTGGGGAATGAAATACGGCAGCGTGTGTTCTGGGATTGAAGCGGCAAGTTGCGCCTGGTCGCCGCTCGGCTGGGAAGCGCAATGGTTGAGCGAGATCGAGGCGTTCCCGTCTGCCGTGCTGGCTCACCACTATCCCACCGTGCCGAATCTCGGCGACATGACCAAATTCAAGGAATGGCCTGATGCAGCTATCGATCTTCTCGTCGGAGGAACTCCCTGCCAGTCCTTCAGCGTCGCAGGGCTCCGCAAGGGACTGGCTGATCCGCGTGGCAACCTCATGCTCACCTATCTTGCCATTGCTGCACGATTCACTCCCCGCTGGCTGGTCTGGGAAAACGTCCCCGGTGTTCTGTCATCAAACGGAGGAAGGGATTTTGGCTCCCTCCTCGGAGGGCTGGCAGAACTCGGGTATGGGTTCGCCTACCGGGTTCTTGACGCTCAGTACGTCCGAGTGGAATCACATTCTCGCGCCGTCCCTCAAAGACGAAGGCGTGTGTTCGTTGTCGGACATCTTGGAGACTGGCGACGTGCCGCAGCGGTACTTTTTGAGCGCGAAAGCATGCTCGGGAATTCTGCGCCGAGCCGCCAAGCGGGGCAAGCAGTTGCCCCTACCCTTAGCGCGCGCACTAAAGGCGGTGGTGGACTCGGAACAGACTTTGACTGTGACGGTGGATTAGTTGCGGGGACGCTTCAGGCATCTGGGAAAGCTGCCGGATCGGCAACGCAGCAAGATGCCGAGAGTGGATTGCTTGTCGCGCACTCTCTCCGTGCTGAAGGTTTCGATGCCAGCGAGGACGGTACGGGTCGAGGAACTCCCTTGGTTCCCGTCCTGGCTTTTGATTGCAAATCGTCAGGGCAGAACGGCTTTGGCGTTGGCGAGATCGCTTCGACGATGCGGAGCATGGGGCATTCGAACTCACATCAAAACGGCGGTGGGCATTTAGCTGTGGCGTTTGATCTTCAGCAGATCACGAGCCCGCAAAACAGAGCGCAACTTAGCGCCATCTCGCCGACGATGGCGAAGGTGAGCCGGATGCATGCGGTCGAAAACCTGGCTGTTCGGCGCCTCACCCCGCGCGAGTGCGAGCGCCTACAAGGATTCCCCGACGATTACACCTCCGTCATATCGCGCAAGAAATCGGCCGCAGACGGTCCCCGGTACAAAGCGCTTGGCAACTCAATGGCTGTACCGGTGATGCACTGGATTGGCAGCCGCATTCAACTCGTCGAAGAAACGCTTAACGCATAGGAACCACCCATGACCACATCAGCAGATACAGCGGCGATCGAGCCGGTAGCGTGGCGTTACCTGACGCCCACTGGCTGGCATGCGACCACTGACGTAGGCAAAGCACTTCGCGTCAAAGAGCACCATACCGTCGAGCCGCTCGGCGTTATCTCCACCGCCCCGACCACTGGGAACGCGCCGGAGCCACTGACGATCGACTACATCGCGAACGTGCTCGCAAGTGAAATCGTGCCGAGCATTTACGAGCAGCATGTGGCGCCTGCTCTGGAAGTCGCGCGGACCGCAGCGCCTAAAGCCCATTGGCAAGCTGTGAGCAAAACGATGGCAATCACCGTGTGGAAGGACGGATCGTGGAAGCAATGGCCAGCATCCGACGCCAGGTATGCAGAGGGCAACCCGGAGTGGTTCACGACGGTCTACGTAGATGCCCCGCCTGCCAATGCGCCTGTTGCGAGCGTGCTGACGGACGCGGTTCACAGGGCTATAGAGCGGTTCCGGGCTGAAGTAGAGAGCGCAAAGTCTGCTGTCCATATCCCTGTAACCGATGCACGACGAGTGCTATGGGCTATCGACGAAGGAAAATTTAACCGCTATGCAAAACACGGTGAATATTTATTTTCTGAAGCTTCCAAACAAGGGTGGATGGATGACGGAGAAGGGCCTTTTGAATTTATCGCCAGAATCTCCTACGCGCGAGGTTTATCAGACAGCACAGCGATCGATATGTCGGATGAGCAGATCAGCGCCATTATCGACGAGTTTGACGCATGCCATTGGATAGATGGAGAGTGCCGGATCGAGGGGAGAGACATGATGAAACTTTGTCGCGCCCTCCTTGCAGCGTCTATGGGCGGAGATCGGACATGATCGACCAATGGAAACTGGTACCGGTCGAGCCAACCAGCGCCATGATCGACGCAGGATGGGAATGCGAAGACGAACAGCGAGGAGGCATATACCGCGCAATGTTAGCCGCCGCCCCCACGCAGGGCGCAGATGCGCGACCTTTCGCAAACTGCCGGTATCGGACTTGCGACTTGCCGGGCCAATGTCGCGACGAAGGTCATTGCCACCACCCAGCAAGCGGCGAACGAGGTGCAGATGCGCGACCGGTGGCGAGTGACGGAGTCGCGATGGCGAAGATTGCTGCGGAGCTTAGTGAGCAGTTGATTTTCTCGACTGCGGACATCTACTTGGCGCGCATCAAAAAATGGGCCGGACCCGCTTACTGCGGTCGTCACGAGGACATTATCAAGTTCGCTAGATCTATTGCAGTCGCTGCTACTGATGCTGTTTTTCTGGCGGCGACCGAACCGCGCGAGCGTGAAGTATCGGTGGGTGATGCGCGGGACATTGCTCAGCGCTTCACGCTCGACACCGAGCCGGATCGGCGCGCGAACCTGCAACGAGCCATCGAAGACGCAATCAGCGCTGCTATCGCGCCAAGGAATGAGACATGACTGACCGATATGACGGAGACGATCGCGAATCGCGTACGGCCTTCCGAGCCTATGACAGCTTGAGCGAGCCTGTCTCGGGCCGTACACCCTGGCAAATCTGGCGTGACGCATGCGCATGGCAAGCAGCCCGCGCTACTGCGGACTATCGCGATAGCGTGATCGAGTTGTGCGCGACCGTGGTTGATACCTACGCTGATCGTGCGTGCAACTATGATCCGCAGCTTGCTTTCGAGAGTTGTGCCGATGCTATCCGCGCCCTTAAGTCGCAACAAGATGCTGCTATCGCCTCGCCCCGAAGCGGGACCGGAGAATCATCATGAGCGCCATCGTCAGTGAATGTGGGCAGTACCGTTTCCGGCTGGAGCGCGAGGTCAGCATGGATGGAGTCACCTTTGCATTCTTTGGCATCAACCCATCGACCGCAGATGCCACGCTAGATGATCAGACTGTGCGCAAATGGAGCGGATTCACTGCCATCAACGGAGGTCGGCGATTCATCGTCGGCAACATTTCGGCTTTTCGAGCTACGAGCGTCAAGGATTTGGCAAAGAATCTCATCCCGCCGGCACGGCATTGGGAAAACCTCGGGCACTTGAGCCGCATCTTAGATGAGGCCGATGTGCTCGTGCCGTGCTGGGGGAATCGATCTAAAGCTCCGGCGCATATGCACAATGATTTTGATGCGGTGCTCGCGATGCTGCTGGTCAGCGGTAAGCCGGTGCGCCACTTTGGCCTGACGAAGTCCGGAGATCCGAGGCACCCGTTGATGCTCGGCTATAACACGCCGCTGACTGAATGGAACCGAAGCGGGAACGTGTAAGCCCCTCTTACTAGTTGGATTGGAGATTGATGTGAGCAAACACCTGTGGGAAGAAAAACATGCGTATTACTGTACCGAAGGCGGCTATACGCATACGCAGGCTCAGCATAAGACTGTGTGGGAATTCAAGTCGCTCGCCGATTTTCTGGCTGAAATGGCAGATGCCGATATGGATTACAACCTTCTTTTCCGTTGGGATTGGGAAGAGCAGAACGAAGACGGAGAGCCGACCTATAACGGTGACGACAACTATCGGAACGGCAAGCTGAAACTATTTTTCATGGTCCAGCGCAAAGGGTTCCATAGCTGCTCGATCATTGAGGTTTGTCGAGCCGATGAGCCAAGGGTGATTGAGTTCCTGAAGCCGCGCATGCAATACCTTTTCGACTTGTGGTCACCGCTGACATTGGCTGAGTAACTCCCGCAATCGCGGGAACGGGGTAGAAGATGACTGAGCGTGAAGAATTTGAGGCGGCCATGAGCGGCGATCCGAACTACTGGCATCGACTTCTTTGGACGAAGCCTGACGGCGAGTATCGCGATCCTCTAGCTATCGGTGCGTTGATCGGCTGGCAAGCGGCACGTGCCAAAGATGCCTGGATTAGCGTGAAGGATCGCTTGCCCGACTTCGGCGTGCCGGTCTTGGTGGCATGGGACAAGTGCGCTTGGAAAAACGACGGTACAGGCTTCGTTGCGCAGGAGATGCACGCGCGCACCGACACCTCGGACGGCTGGCTCTGGTACGAAACCGTCACAGACAACTTGGACGAGTGGGATACCGATGAACTTCCGACGCACTGGCAGCCGTCGCCGAGTCCACCGGCATGACCGACAACATCTCCGAAGTTCTTCGGATCGCGGCTGTTTATTTTGGGGTGGAAAGGAATGGAAACACTTATCGCTCAAGTGGCGCCCGCACCGTATGTTACCGTGCGGCTGGCGGCAATCATTACTGGCCTGTCGGAGAAGGCGATTTATCGCAAGATTGAAGACGGCAAGTGGGTCGAGGGCCGAGAATTCTCGCGCGCACCGGACGGCGGAATATTTATCTCATTGAAAGGTTATGAGCGATGGGTCGCACGAGCGGTGGTGTAGAGGCACGAGACAGTTCGATCCGGCTGAACTTTACGCTGGACGGCAAACGGCAGCGCCCTACTCTCATGATGAATGGAAAGGTGATGGCCCCGACGCCGGCCAACCTGAAGTACGCCCACAGACTGATCGCTGAAATATGTGAGCGCATCCGAACCGGCACCTTCAGCATGGCGGAGTACTTCCCCGCCAGCGGAATGCAAACGGCGATCACCGTGAGTGGTTGGCTTGAGACTTGGCTCAAGACGAAGCGCATCGAAAAATCTAGCCGGTCTGGATATAAGGCCGCGACTAGATTCTGGACGGCGGCTGCTGTCGACGAGAAAGGGAACGCCCTTGGCCCGATGACTCTGCGGGCGGTCAAGCACAGCCACATTCTGACTTGCATCGCGAACCGGCCTGATCTCAGCGGCAAGACGATCAACAACTATGTCTCCGTATTGCGCGCTGCTTTCGAACTTGCCATGACGGACAAAATGGTTACGTCGAATCCAGCCGAAGGCGTGCCGAGGGCGAATTATCAAAAGCCACTTCCCGATCCGTTTTCTAGCGAAGAGACGGATGCGATCATCGGTGAAGCGGCGCGTGCTTACAGCGGAAACATTCACAACATGGTCGAGGCGTGGTTCTGGACGGGATTGCGCACGTCCGAGATTCTCGGCCTTGAATGGAAAAACGTCGATTTCCTGAGTGCCAAGATGTTGGTAGCGACCGTGCTCGTGGAGGGCGAGGAGAAGGACCGGACGAAAACGTCCATCGCCCGTCTCGTAAATTTGAACAGCCGCGCCGTGGCAGCTCTACAGCGCCAGCGCGAGCTCACCCAGATCAGGGGCGGCAGGGTATTCCAAGACCCGCGGTATAGCGAGGACTGGTTGAACGGGAAGGCATTCCTGAAGCTTTATTGGGCACCGATGCTCAAGCGCCTGGGGATTCGCTATCGGCGACCGTACAACATGCGCCATAGCTACGCCACCGCGATGCTGATGGCGGGCATGAAACCGGCGTTCTGTGCCAAGCAATTGGGGCATAGCGTTGAGGTGTTCTTAAGGACGTATGCCAAGTGGATGGACGGTGACGCAAATGACATGGAGATGGCTCGGCTGGAAACAGTTTTGTCCCCCGGAAGACCCAGAAACAAAAAAGAATCACGCAAGCTGTTGTAAACATTAAGAAAATTCATTTTAGAGTATGGGTGAAAGGCCCATTCCTCCAGCGATACCCATGACACTCTTCAAGACCACCCTGATCTCCGTGATTTTCTTAGGCAGTCCGCTCGCGGCGCACGCCACCAGCTTCGATTGCAACCTCGGTCGCTCAGCAACTGAAAAGCTGATTTGTCACAACCCGGATTTATCGAAGCTCGACGATGTACTCGGAAAGCTGTATTGGAAGGCGCGCCGAGCAGTCGCGGATAAGCGCTCATTCCGCGCGGACAGCGACGCCAAATGGACTTGGCGAGAAGCGCATTGCACGGATGAAACGTGCCTCACGACCTGGTATTCCAGCCGTATCGGAGAACTTCAGCAATTGGTCGATGACCTGCAATCCATCTCGAAGCCCTCGCCTGTTCGCACAGCCCCCGAGCGTGCGCTGCGGGAGCCCACGATTGCCCTAGGTCGATGCACCGTTACCGAGCCCGGTATGATTTCGCTCGACAACTGCAGGTCGCTGATGAAATCCAATATGCATTGGAAATACGACCCGCATGGAGGCGACTGGTTCTGTGGAGTCGCCGTGCTGGATGAATCGAAATTGCCTGCGGTCGCCCTGCAGTGAGCGAGCGGGCTTCCACGCGGCTTTGTACCTTGTTGCAGGCAATGACCGCGCGTAAGCCCTTTGTTAGCGGATTAGTAGATTAACCGGCCGTGTTATTTAAAAATTTCAATACCCGTATTTCTCAGGTCAAGTCTCAATCGGGTGCCTAGCGCCGGTGGCCTCCCCAGAACGAGTGCATGCCGCCGCCAACTTGCGATGATCCGCCATGAAAGCCGGAACCCATTGGCGCACCAACGTGCATATGACCCATTTGATGAAAATGGTCGAAGTGCGAATGGTGATGGAAACGATCGACGAAAATAAAGCTCACGCCCGCGCCAATGAACAGCGGCGGCCCCCAATACCACGGGTCGGGATACGGATAGTAAGCGACCGGGTATACAAGCATGCTGCCGTCAGGGGTGTCGACCATCTGCCACGTTCCATCGCTTTGCAGACATGCCCGTCCCACGACCTGCTGCGTCGAACCGTCAATATCCGCCTGGCCGGCTACGGCCCGGCAATTGGTTCCAGGGTCGACGCCCGCTCCCACGGGACCATCGTACATTTGTGCAAGCGCGGGCACCGCGAAACCCAGTGCGGCAAGCACTATTCCCAACCGAAATAACTGGCGCATTATCGTCTCCTGCGTGGACTCGGACGCACCGGCATCGATTGGCGTTTAAGCTTGCTGACGCCGCGTGAGTCGCGCTACATGGATTAAACGATTGAAGCCCTGAAAATATTCCGGCATCGCGCGCAACCGGAAGCAATCGGGCGCAGGTAAGCAAAGCCTTTGCGAGCGCCTGATGTCGCTAAGCGGCTTGTGCTGCTTTATCGTGGAAATCCTTAGAGCGCTCACGCTTGGTATGTGCTTAATTTGGCATAAGCTTAATATCAGGCAACCCTCGTTGAGCCGGCGTCACCCTGTTCGCAGACGCGGCTCTTATCGTGATGGAACGCTATCCGTCTCGCTTGTTTCTCCCGGATGCCGTGCGCGCGCTTTCCGGCACAGCGGGCTTGCTGTTGCGCAAAGCAGTGGCCTTTTTTGCGGCGCTGGTGCTCTGCAGCGCCGCAGCCGCAAGCCCGGTTGTCGTGGTCATTCCGCTTAACGGCGCTGTCGGTCCGGCTAGCGCGGACTTCGTCGTTCGCGCGCTTGCCCGCGCGGCTGAAGAACGCGCTCAACTGGCCGTTCTCGAGATCGATACCCCTGGCGGACTCGACCAGTCGATGCGCTCGATCATCAAGGCCATCCTCGCTTCGCCCGTTCCCGTTGCAGCGTTTATTGCGCCGGGCGGGGCGCGGGCGGCCAGCGCCGGCACGTACATCGTCTATGCGAGCCATATAGCCGCGATGGCGCCGGGCACCAACCTCGGCGCCGCCACGCCTATCCGTATCGGCGCGGGCGGGTCCACCGAGCCTGAGCCGGGCCAGGCAAAGACGGACATGGGCGCGGCATCCACCGAGACCACCAAGCAAGTGCAGGACGCCGCGGCCTACATACGTGGCCTCGCGCAACTGCGCGGCCGCAATGTGCAGTGGGCGGAGCGCGCGGTACGCGAAGCGGTCAGCCTGTCTGCGAGCGAAGCGTTCGCGCAGAACGTGATCGACCTGAACGCATCCGACGTACCCGACCTGCTCGCGAAACTGAACGGCCGGCATGTGCACACGATCACGGGCGATCATGTCCTGTCTACATCCGCCGCGCTTGTCATGACGATCCAGCCCGACTGGCGCAGCCGCTTTCTCGCGACCATTACCGATCCGAGCGTGGCACTCATTCTCATCACGATCGGCATGTACGGCCTGTTCTTCGAGTTCGCAAATCCCGGCCTCGCGTTACCCGGCGTTGCCGGCGCAATCAGCCTGATGGTGGGCCTGTTTGCATTGCAATTGCTGCCCGTCGACTTTGCCGGTCTGGGCCTGATCCTGCTCGGCATTGCCTTTCTCGTTGCCGAGATTTTCCTGCCCACGTTCGGCACGCTCGGCTTCGGCGGCATTGTCGCGTTTGCGATGGGTGCGCTCATGCTGTTCCGTACCGATACCCCCGGCTATGGCATTCCCGTGGCGCTCGTGGCCGGCCTGACCATTGCCACCGCGCTGTTCGTGTTCGTCGTGTCGAGCATCGCGCTGCGGGCACGCCGGCGACCCGTGGTAACCGGAGCGGAGGCGATGCTTGGCAGCATCGGCGAGATGCTGGAAGACGTGGCGCCAAGCGACAGCGGCTGGGCTCGCGTGCACGGCGAACGCTGGCGTGTGTGCTGTCACGAAACTCCGGCACTGCTCGCGCGCGGGGAGCGCGTCCGCGTGCTCGGGCGTCATGGCCTGACGCTTAGCGTGGCGCGGCTGGATGAAATGAAGCAAGGAGAAAAATAATGATCGGATTTACGTTTGGCTTTAGCGGCGTCTTGCTGGCGCTGATCATTCTTATTGTGTTCTCGTCGATCCGCATTTTTCGCGAGTACGAACGCGGTGTCGTCTTCATGCTCGGCCGCTTCTGGAAGGTCAAGGGGCCGGGCCTTGTCCTCATCATTCCGGCGGTGCAGCAAGTCGTGAGAATGGATCTGCGCACCGTCGTATTCGACGTGCCGCCGCAAGACGTCATCACCCGCGACAACGTGTCTGTGAAGGTGAACGCAGTGGTCTATTTTCGCGTGGTCGACCCGGAGAAAGCGGTGATCCAGGTCGCCCGTTTCTTCGAAGCAACCAGCCAGTTATCGCAGACGACCTTGCGCGCGATCCTCGGCAAGCATGAACTCGACGAGCTGCTGGCGGAGCGCGAGCGCCTCAACATGGACATTCAAAAGGTGCTCGATGCGCAGACCGATGCATGGGGCATCAAGGTGTCGAATGTCGAGATCAAGGATGTGGACTTGAACGAGACCATGGTGCGCGCCATCGCCCGGCAAGCTGAAGCCGAGCGCGAACGGCGCGCGAAGATCATTCATGCGGAGGGCGAACTGCAGGCGTCGGAAAAGCTGCTGCAGGCAGCACAAATGCTTGCGCAAGCGCCGCAAGCCATGCAACTGCGCTATCTGCAAACACTGACCACCATAGCCGGCGACAAGAATTCGACCATTGTTTTCCCCATGCCGATCGATCTGATCAGTTCGCTTCTTGAACGGCTCAAGGGGCCGGCGCAAAGTGGCTAGTGACTAATATTTGAATGCTTGAGGTCCCCATGGAAATCATGCGCAAACTACATTAATTAAAAAAATAAATGAATTTGACGCCTGATTCCTCAAGCGGTAGATTCGGGTTCACGCTAATTGAAGTTTCTTGATTACGCTTAACCAGTGGGCGCAAAAGTGCTCAACGGGTCGCCCCTTTCATATCTCTAACATTTTCGATGCTCGCTCAACCTTCCCGTCCCGGCGTTCCCGGTAGCCCACTGATCAGATTCTCGGTGGTCACCGTTCTTACCGGGATCGGCGCCGGCTTGGGCGGCATGGCGTTGGCGCTCCTCCTGCATCTTATTCAGCATGTCGCGTACGGCTACAGCATCACGCAGCTGGTCGGGCACGAGAGCTTCTATGAGGGCGTCGTGGCAGCATCGGCCGGCCGCCGGATTGCCGTGCTCGCGCTCTGCGGTCTCATTGCAGGCTGTGGCTGGTTCGTCATTTATCGCTATGGACGGCCGCTGGTCAGCATCAAGAAGGCCGTTGCATCCGACGACCCGCGCATGCCTCCCGTGGCTACGACCGCACATGCGATGCTCCAGATCATCACCGTTGCGCTGGGCTCGCCGCTCGGCCGCGAAGTTGCTCCCCGTGAGATCGGCTCCTTGCTTGCGGGATGGCTATCGCATTACGCAGGCCTTAGCGTCGAGCAAAGCCGTTTGATGGTGGCATGCGGAGCGGGCGCCGGGCTCGCCGCCGTCTACAACGTACCGTTTGGCGGGGCGATCTTTGTTCTTGAAGTATTGCTCCGGTCGTTCGAACTGCGTGTCGTGATTCCCGCGCTGGTCACTTCCGTCATCGCGGCCGTGGTCGCGTGGCTCGGCCTTGGCGATGAATCGCAATACGTCGTACCGCACTTCGGCTTGAGCGCGAACCTGGTGACGTGGTCCATTGTCATGGGTCCGCTATTTGGCGTGGCCGCTTTTGCGTTCGTCCAGTTGACGACAAAGGCCCGGGCAGCCGCACCGAAGGGATGGACGCTGCCGCTTCTTTCACTCATCAACTTCGTGATCATCGGCGTGCTCGCCGTGTCGTTCCCGCAGATCCTCGGCAACGGCAAGACCCCTGCGCAACTGGGCTTCAGCAATGAGCTGACTATCGGCCTTGCAGGAGCGCTGCTGGTCATCAAGGTAGCCATCACAGCCAGCAGCCTGCGAGCCGGTGCCCAGGGCGGCTTGCTCACTCCCGGCATGTCCAACGGCGCGCTGCTGGCGATCGTGCTGGGCGGGATCTGGGCGCTGATGTGGCCGGGTACGCCCATGGGTGCGTTCGCGATTGTCGGGGCCACGGCCTTTCTCGCTTCGTCGATGAAAATGCCCATCACTGCGCTCGTTCTCATGGTCGAGTTCACGCGTGTGGATCACGATTTCATCGTGGCCATGTTGTGTGCGGTGGCTGGGTCGATCGCGACGAATCGCTTGCTTGAACTCAGGCTGCAAGCGCAGCAGGCGCGATCTTCCAGCGCGAGTTCGGAACTCAAAGGCGCCGCCATATCGCGCGGCTGAAGCGGTTCACCCCTGGCAGGCTAGCGCCAGGCAACTCGGTCAACGCACCGGATCGAGATACGCTTCCAGTTCACCGGATACCGTATCGAAGCGCTCGATCAGGAAGTCGAGGATCGCGCGCACGCGTGGCGCCATGTATCGGCTACGTTGATACAGCGCATGCACGGGAACATCGGGAGAGCGCCAATCCGGCATCACGATATTCAGTCGCCCCGCCCGCAAGTCCGCCCCAACATCCCAGACCGACTTCATCACAATACCGTGACCGTCGATGGCCCACTCCCTCGCGAGCGCGCCGTCGTTCGTTTCCCGCGCACGTTCAAGGGGAACGGTAAAGGTCTCGACTTCGCTGCCGCGGCTGAATCGCCACTCATTCGCAGACCCGGAGGCGGAGCTGAGCACGATGTAGTCGAACCGATCGAGATCTCCCGGATGATCAGGAATGCCATGTATTGACAGATAGGCAGGCGACGCGCACAAAACCCGCCGGTTCGGAGCCAACCGGCGGGCGACCAGCGAGCTATCTGGCGGCACGCCGAAGCGGATGACAAGGTCGATGTCGTCCTCCACCAGGTTCGACAAGGAATCCGACAACGCCAACGCCAACGTGACCTCGGGATACAGGACGTTGAATTCGTCGAGCCAGCCCTTGAGGACATGACGGCCGAAATCCGACGTCGCCGACACCCTCACCTTCCCCCGAACCACGCTTCGACCCGCCTGCAGCGCTGCACGCGCGTCGTCGAGCGCCTGGATGGCCTGCTGACAATGGGCGAGATACATCCGGCCTTCTTCCGTCAGACGTAACTGCCGCGTCGTGCGCTCAAAGAGCCGGGCATTCAGGCTCGCCTCCAGCTTCACCAGCCGTGCGCTTGCGGCGGCAGGAGACAGCCCAAGCTTGCGGCCCGCTGCCGACAGCCCGCCCTGATTAGCCGCTTCCACAAAAAGCCGGATGTCGCCAAGCGTCTCCACGATATTTCCATTCTTTTTGAAAATGCTTCAAATCGTACACCCGTTATCAAAATGCAGCGGACTTCGCACAATGTGCACATCGTCAACCCACCCGGATTTGCAATCATGTCGACCACCGCCTCGTCACTCTTCACGCCGACTGTCGTAGCCGGCCACACGCTCGCTCATCGCGTGGTCATGGCGCCCATGACGCGCGCGCGCAGCACCCAGCCCGGCGATATTCCCAATGCAATGAACGCGCGCTATTACGCCCAGCGCGCGAGCGCCGCCCTGATCGTGACCGAGGCCACCCAGATCTCGCCCCAGGGCAAGGGTTACTCCTTCACCCCTGGAATCTATAGCCCCGAGCAGGTCGCCGGATGGCGCCTCACGACCGATGCGGTTCACGCAGCCGGCGGCCGGATCTTCGCGCAGCTCTGGCACGTGGGGCGCATGTCCCACCCGGATTTTCACGATGGTCAACTGCCGGTGGCCCCGTCCGCCGTTGCCTTCGACGGCCAGATCTGGAAAGTCGATCCGGACACCGGCGTGGGCGCGATGGTCGCCAGCCCGACTCCGCGCGCGCTTGCCCCCGAGGAGATCGCGGGCGTGATCGCAGATTTTCGCCGGGCCGCACGTAACGCGATGGCAGCAGGTTTCGACGGCGTTGAAATCCACGGCGCCAATGGTTACCTCATCGACCAGTTCCTGCGTACGACGTCCAATCTTCGCACCGACGAATATGGCGGTTCGCGTGAGAACCGCCTGCGCTTTCTCAAGGAAGTCGTCAACGCGATAGCGAACGAGATCGGCGCCGATCGCACCGCCATTCGTCTGGCGCCATTCCTGACGGCCCGAGGCATGGACTGCCCCGACATCCTGCCGACGATTCTCGAGGCCGCTGAATTTCTTCAGGCGCGCGGCATTGCCTATCTCCATCTGGTCGAAGCGGACTGGGAGGATGCGCCGCAGTTCACCGAGGCATTCCGTCAGGCCATTCGTGCCCGTTACACGCGCCCGATCATTGTTGCCGGCAAATACGACAAGGCGCGCGCCGAGTGGGTGCTGTCCAAAGGCTACGCCGACCTGGTTGCCTTCGCCCGGCCCTTCGTCGCCAATCCCGACTTTGCACGCCGGCTCGCCGAGGACCTGCCGCTGGCCGCCTTCGATGCCAGCACGCTGTTTGGTGGCGATGAGCGCGGTTATACCGACTATCCCGCCTTGCCGAAAGCAGAAACCCTGGTCGAGGTCAGTGACGCCGCCGATGTGTCCTGAACGCGCATCCGGTTACCCCCGGGTTAGCGACGTGAATGCACATCCATTGCCATAAGGAGCAGGACATGTTTGGTTATCAAGGCTCAACCGCCCTCATTACAGGGGCATCGAAAGGACTGGGGAAAACCTTCGCGCATGCGCTCGCTGCACGCGGAATGAATCTCGTGCTGGTAGCCCGGTCCGGCGATGCCTTGCAGACGCTGGCGGAGGACCTGACTACCAGATACGGCGTGCAAACCGTCGCACTCAGCATTGATCTTGCCCATCCCGACGCCACGCTCCATATTGGTGATGAACTCGGACGCCGCGGGATTCAGGTCGACCTGCTAGTGAACAATGCAGGGCTTGGCCTGACCGGCAGCTTTCTCTCACACGATCCGACGAAGGAACACTCGGAGATCCAGGTAAACGTTCAGGTGCTGGTCGCACTCAGCCATCTGCTCGGCACCGGGATGACAAAGCGTGGCAGGGGCGGCATCATCAACCTTGCATCCAACGCCAGCTTTCAGCCTCTTCCTTACATGGCCACCTATGCCGCGACCAAGGCTTTTGTGCTCTCCTTCAGTGAAGCGCTGCAATACGAGCTGGCCGGCACGGGTGTTCATGTGATGGCGGCTTGCCCGGGACCAACGGCAACGAGCTTCTTCGACGGGGTATCGACCGACGTGTCACCGAAAGACATGGATAGTTCGGAATCCGTAGTTGATAAGACGCTCAACGCCTTCGATCGCAGGAAAGCTGTCGCCTACCCGGGGCGCCCAAGCGTGCGAATGGCGACCTGGTTGTCGCGATTGCTTCCTCGCGCGCTCGTCGTGCGCATCGCGGCGATGGCGTCGGGAAAAATGGGGCTCCACGGCTGAACCGTGGCGTACAGTTGATGCGCAACCCGCCCGCATTGATACAGATCCTTACGCAAGTCCCTGCTCAAGCGTCCGGAAGAAATTGGTAAGAAACAGAGAATATGGGGAAAGACCTGTTTCAAACAAAAACGCTTATGCTACATCCTGTTCTCGCCGGGCCTCCCCCGTCCCTGCGAGCAACGCTCCGTAAGCTTTCACCCGCACCTTCGAGAGAGGTGCGGGTTTTTTTCGTCTAGTGCGAGATGGTTTCCATGTCGCTTATCTTGACGGTTCCACGCGGTTGAACGGCTTGTTTGATCAGCAGTGCAACGCATGCCACCACACCGGGCACCGCCACCACGGCAAAGATGCCCTCGAAAGTGAAGTGCTGCCGGGTCAGTTCCGCAACCAGGAATGAGCCGGCGATCCCACCGAACCGGCCAATACCGAGCATCCATGCAACGCCGGTGCCGCGCCCTTGGGTCGGATAGAACGCTGCCGCCAGTGCGGGCATCGACGACTGCGCCGTGTTCATCAGCACGCCTGCCGCGAACACGACGAGTATCAGCAAGCTGATATTGCCGGCGGAGTGGCCGATGCAATACACGCTGACGGCGGTCAACGCATAGCATGCCGCAATAATCCGGTTCGGATTGAACCGGTCCATCAGGACGCCGCACAGCACGGCGCCCACGCCGCCAAGCGGGAACAGCGCGGAAATCAACGTAGCGCGCTGCGGGCTCAGACCCGCTTCCTTCAGCAGGATCGGCATCCAGTTGATCGATGCGTAGAAGATGACGAGTCCCATGAAATAAGTCAGCGAAAGCATCACCGACCCAACGATGTATTGCCGGGACAGCACGAGCCGGATACCGCTTTTTCCGGGCACGGCCTGAGCCTGTTCCGTCATGACGAACGAAGCGGCGTCGGCGGCGCTGCGGCCAATGCGGCTCAGCGTTGCCCGAATCTTGTCGACGGAATGCGCATGAGCGACCCGGTAACGCACCGACTCCGGAAGCGCGATGAGCAGCAAGACCGCCAGCAAGAGCGGCGTCGTTCCGCCGAGCACCAGGACGCTGCGCCATCCGAAAGCGGGAATCATCCACGCCGCAAGAAATCCGCCGAACGCGGCTCCTAGCGGAAAGCCGCAGAACATCAGGTTGATCAGGGTTGCGCGCCGGCGATCCGGACAGAACTCGCTCATGATCGTCACCGCATTCGGCATGGCCGCGCCCAGTCCGAGTCCAGTGATGAACCGCAGTATCGTCAAGTGCGTCAGGTCGCCGGAGAAAGAGGAAGCCAGGCACGCAACGCCGAAGATCACCACCGATGAAATCAGCAGCACGCGCCGTCCCAGCCGGTCGGAAAGCGGACCGGCGAGGAGCGCGCCGAACGCCAGCCCGAACAATGCGGCGCTCAGGACCGGAGCCAGCGCAGGCCTGCTGATATTCCACTCGGTGATCAGCGACGGGGCGATGAACCCGATAGCGGCTGTGTCGAATCCGTCCAGCAGGACGATGACAAAGCACATGGCAAATATCAGCCACTGAAAAGCGCCGAACGGGTGTTCATTGATGAACGTCTGAACGTCGACTGACGGACTCCTGCTCATGTCTCTTCCTTATATTTTTGTTAGGTCGTCACCGGGCGTGCGATTCTCCCAGTTTATACACACCACGCTTCTGCGGCGGGGATACTAGTGGCGGGATATCAGCGCCGACTATGCGGGGCAACCCCTAGGTTCGGGCAGGTGCGTCCGGAGCATCGCCGTTGATCCGCTTGGCATAACGCTTCTCAGGCACTATCCGGGATTTGTATAGTGGATATCGCTGAGTTCGCAATAACTTTGCCAAGGGCCGGCAATTCTTTAAAGCGGCTAGAGGCGCCTTGAGAAAGTAAGCAGATAAGAAGCCCTAAGACCTAAGCGAATCAGATCAACTTCGCCCGGCGATCGCTAACGCATGTTCTCGGTTGGCGCAAAATCCCGAAGAGCAGCCGTCGATAAAGTGGCGAACGCTGCCGCGTGCGTCCTGGCGAATATCGAACTACTTGCAGCAGGCGATGTCGATTTCCCAAGGCGTCGTTCGTCATGCAAATAGCGCCGCAATCCGGCGTGACTTCGATTACCATGCCGCCACTCTTTCCTACCGATAAATAATGACACGACGCTTTCTTCAACTTGCCATCGTGCTGGGCCTGATTACCGCCGTGGGGCCGTTTGCCATCGACATGTACCTGCCCGCCCTGCCTTCCATCGGAGGGGCACTGCACGCCACCCCGGCCGAGGTGCAGATGAGCCTGATGGTGTTCTTTATCACGCTCGGGGTCTGCCAGCTCGTGTACGGCCCGCTCTCGGATATCTTCGGCCGCAAGATGCCGATCTATGCCGGCCTGGCAATTTTTACCATCGGCAGCGTGGGCTGCGCCTTTGCACCGGACATCCACGTGCTGATCGGCTTCCGTGTACTCCAGGCGTTGGGCGCGTGCGCCGGCATGGTCGTTCCGCGAGCGATCGTGCGGGACCTTTACACCGGTCACGACGCCACCCGGCTCATGTCGCTGCTTATGCTTGTCGTGAGCGTTTCTCCGCTCTTGGCGCCGCTGACCGGCAGCTTCATCATTGCGGGTTTCGGCTGGCGCGGCGTCTTCTGGGCGCTGACGGTGGCGGGCGGACTTGCCCTCGTGCTAGCGGCTACGCAGTTGAAAGAGACGCGGGAAATCCATCATCGCGCCGACAGCTCGTGGGCGAGTGCGTTCGCGGGTTATCGCAAGTTACTTAGTGATCCGATGTTCCTTGGTCTCACGTTTGTCGGTGCGTTCGGCGTCTCGTCGTTTTTTATCTACCTGGCAAGCGCCTCGTTCGTGATCATCAACCACTATGGCTTGTCGCCCACCATGTTCAGCCTGTGCTTTGCACTTAACGCCGCGGCGTTTTTCGGCTTCAGCCAGTTGACTGCACGGCTCACTGCCAGATACGGCCTGCCGCGCGTCATTCGCGTAGCGGTGACCGGCTTCGCGATTTCGATGAGCATCGTTGCGGTGCTGTTTCTGGCGGGCGCCGACAGCCTCGCGGTGATGATGGTTTTCCTGTTTGTCGGCTATGGTTTCCTGGGGCTTGTCTTGCCGACTTCCGCGGTGTTGTCGCTTGAAAATCATGGTGCGATCGCGGGTACGGCTTCGGCGCTGATGGGTGCATTGCAGTTTGTCGTGGGCGCTGCGGTGATGGCCGTATCCGGTTTGTTCGCCGGTGGCGCGCCAAAGCCGATGGTCGTCGGAATCGCACTTTCCGCGCTGGTCGCGTTTGCCATCGCCCGCCTCGCTCTGCGTGACGAAAAAGCCAGGCTGCCAGTCGCGGCAGAGTGAACCACCTGCATGGCATTGAGTGGCAGCAGACGTCCCAGCTTGCAAAAAGCAGCCGTTATGACGTCAATGGGCCTTGCAAAGAATCGCCGTCATCACCGGTGTGACTTCGTGAACGATGGCGTCGCTGCCTATTTGATGCAGGCGGTCCCTGACGTCGTCCGACGCGCCTGTCACCACGACACCGTAAGCCCAGTCGCCGACGGGGTCTCCCTTGCCCGGTTTGAAGAGCGGATCGTCCTTCTCGTAACCAAGCACCACGAAGACCGGGAAATCGAACGCCGTCAGCTTCACGCCATGGGCGGGCCGGAACGCGTTGATCGAGTTCTTCTCGACATGCATGGGCTTGGACTGTATTTCCCCACTGTTCATCAACGCGCTGATGAACACATGGCCCGTCGATTTGCAATCGAGCTGTTCTTCTACCGCGCTTGCATGTGCAAGTGCCGGCAACAAACCGAGGGGCGCGAGCGCGACCACGGCAACGACACGAATAAGCTTGGTGACCTGTCTCGTAACCCGCATGGTTGGCCTCTATTTTTCTCGACATTGCATCAACCGCGCCCAATTTTTTGTCGCGGAGTCTAACTCTACCTGCACCGATAAATTATTGCCGGGTTGCCCCGATTCCCTTAAACCCATTACAAACAATCGTGATTCGGCAGCGGACCTGCAAACCGGCGCTCGCTTGAATTCCATGAACCGGGCCGTCAGCACATCCAAACCTTCGCTTGCAGAGTCACCCCTATTGCGGACGCTATTGTTTGACGTGTCCGTTCTCTTGCGAACTTTCAAAAATCTTTACCGGCATCGTTTCGAGGTTTTCTACTAACCCCGATGCACCTGACTGCGCTCATGCCAGCGATAAAAATGAGCCTTTACATTTTCGATTTTGTTCACTAGCATTCGAATTCGAACATTATCGATTCGATAGATTTTCTTAATTGAGATATGCGAATGACGTGAATCAGGACGCGATGGCTTACCTACTGGTAATTAAACGAAACATCGACCAGCACAGCATCATGAGCGAAATCGAGCGATTTGATTTTTACGGTGTTCTTTTTCGAACAAGATGAGTTCGTTTCCAGGCGAAATGGGAACGAGAGCGAATCGCTGCGTGAAAATCGCGCTGCATAGGTGATGCGTCGGGCATTGAATGAAATTGCGCGGTGGTTTGCGGATGAAACCACCCCTTCATCCCGCCAGTTGGCGGCCCTTACCTCAACCGCATGAAGCGGCTAGCTGGATCTATCGACGTAATAAAACCGTAATATCCGTAGAAGCGCCCGTCTCACCGAAGCCGCAGTCAAAATAAGAAGTCAGCAACGTCGCGAGGCATCATGCACGAAGCGGCGATCCATTTAAAAACCAGTGGAGAAGACAATGCAGGAGCAATACATCCTCGCGCTCGATCAGGGCACGACAAGTTCACGCGCAATGGTGTTCGATCGCCAGGGCAACGTAGTGTCGGTAGCGCAGAAAGAATTTGGCCAGATCTACCCGCAACCAGGCTGGGTTGAGCACGACCCTCAGGAAATCTGGTCGACCCAGGCCGGGGTCGCCGCCGAAGCCGTCACCCGCGCGGGCCTGAACGGTGCATCAATCGCCGCTATCGGCATTACCAACCAGCGCGAGACCACCATTGTCTGGGATCGCGAAACCGGCCAGCCGATCTACAACGCCATTGTCTGGCAGGACCGGCGCACCGCCGACTTCTGCGACCAGTTGAAGGTGCAGGGGCTGGAAGAAAAGGTCCGTGCCAAGACGGGCTTGCCTATCGATTCCTACTTCTCCGCGACCAAGATCCGCTGGATCCTTGACAACGTGGAAGGCGCGCGCGAAAAAGCGAAACAAGGACGCCTTGCGTTCGGTACGGTCGATAGCTGGCTCGTGTGGAACTTCACGAAACACGGCCTGCATATCACCGACGTCACCAACGCGTCGCGTACCATGCTCTTTAATATCCACACGCTCAAGTGGGACGACGAGCTCCTGGACGCGCTCGACATTCCGCGCAGCATGCTGCCCGAAGTGCGTGCCTCGTCGGATGTGTACGGTCCGACCAAGACCACGGTATTCGCATCGAAGATTCCGATTGCCGGCATTGCAGGCGACCAGCACGCCGCCCTCTTCGGCCAAATGTGCACGACGTCCGGCATGGTGAAAAACACCTACGGCACCGGCTGTTTCCTCGTCATGAACACGGGCGACAAGCCCATCGAATCGCGCAACAACCTTGTCACCACCATTGCGTGGCAGATCGGCGACCAGGTCAACTATGCGCTGGAAGGCAGTATCTTTATTGGTGGCGCTGTCGTGCAATGGGTTCGTGACGGACTTGGCATCATCAAGAGTGCGAGTGAAATCGAAGCGCTTGCGCGCAGTGTGCCGCATAGCGACGGCGTCTATATGGTGCCCGCTTTCGCCGGCCTGGGTGCGCCGCACTGGAATGCACGCGCACGCGGCACGCTGTTCGGCGTGACACGTGGCACGACCTCCGGCCACATCGCACGGGCGGCACTGGAAAGCATCGCGTTTCAATCAATCGATGTGCTGAAGGCCATGGAAGCTGATTCCGGCATCCGCATTGGCGAGCTGCGCGTGGACGGCGGTGCGGTCGCCAATAACCTGCTGATGCAATTCCAGGCCGACATGCTGGGCGTGGACGTGGTGCGTCCGCAGATCAGCGAGACCACTGCGCTAGGCGCGGCGTATCTGGCCGGGCTGGCAGTCGGTTACTGGAAAGATGTGAATGAACTGCAAAGCCAATGGAAGCTGGACCGCCGTTTCTCGCCGGATAGTGCGCCTGACGAGGTCAAGCGCCAGATGCACGGCTGGCAACGCGCGGTGAATGCCGCCAAGGCGTGGGCCGACGCCACCTGAGCTCGGGTTGAGCTTACGTTGAACCGGCGTTCAACGTAAGCCTCAGTTACGTCATCCTGGTCTTCTCCGCTGCAACGCAGATCTTCTTTTAGGAATCCTCCTTATGTCATCAACTATTGCAAAACCTACTGGCAGGCAATTTGCCGGCGAACTCATATCCGAGGCCATCGCGGTCCTTATCATCATTGCGTTCGGTGATTCAGTGGCATGCATGTATGTGCTATACGATCCCAGCCCGTATGTGAATGCCTACTGGGGTGTCTGCATGTCCTGGGGGCTGGCCGTGACGCTCGCCATCTATGTCACCGGCTCCATTTCCGGCACGCATGCAAATCCTGCCGTGACACTGGCCCTCGCGTTGTTCCGCGGTTTCTCGTGGAAGAAAGTGCTGCCCTACTGGGTGGCGCAACTCGCTGGCGGCATACTGGGCGCCGTCATTGTTTATGCGCTGTTCGGGCCGGTGATCGATCACTACAACCTGGTTCATCACCTGTCGCGGGCGGACGGCGGCGCAGCGGGCGTGTTCTTCACGCACCCGGGCCTGGCCATCACCCCCATGCACGCGTTCTCCGATGAAGTCATCCTGACGGCGTTTCTTTTATTCGGGATTTTCGCGATCACCGAGCAGTTCAACGAAATGGCGCCCCAAGCGAATGCGGGTGCGCTCATGATCGGGTTCCTGGTGGCAATCCTTGGGTCGTCGATGGGCTATCTGGAAGCCTGGGCAATGAATCCGGCTCGCGATCTGGGTCCGCGTTTGTTTGCGTACTTTGCAGGCTGGGGTTCGTCGGCGCTGCCTTCACCGGACAACTACTGGTGGATTCCGGTGGTCGCTCCGTTGATAGGCGGCGTGATTGGCGGCGGCGCTTACCAACTGCTGATCCATCCATTCCTGCCGGCGCGCGTGCGCGCATTGCAAGCAGAGGCGAATGGCGAAGACTGCGAGCAAGGACAGCGCGTCTGATAACTTGGCAGGCTGACTTGGAGCCAAGGCGATGCAGCGCTCAGGCGCCGGACGTTGATCAATCCGGTGCCTGATCGCTCAATGCTGCGCTCAATGCCGTCATCTCCGCCGTTGCTTCTGTCAACGGCGGCACGCTTTTAGCGGCGCTACGCGATCCGGCCAACGCACCGGAACCGTCGCTTCTCATGTACATGCCGACACACCAAGCCGCCCGCCAGCCAGTCCTGCACCACCATTCAAATCACTGCCCTTTGTACACCGGGGCCCCTACAGGTCCGCTCGTCGGCGATTGCGACATCGACGTTCCATTCTCCATGCTGCCACCATAACCGGTGGTGGTGTCGCCCGAATGCACGCGTGTTTCAGCAGCCTGGATATCATTCGGATAGAAAGCTTCCTGCGAGTCTGGGCGCCATCCCGCGTTCTCAAGCTGGATGAGCTCGGCGCGCACCTGGGCACGCGTGACCGGCTGATCCGTGGTTTGGGCGAACGACACGGCAGGAGCAGCCAGGACCAGGGCAAGTGTTGTGCAGATCAGTGCTTTCATGATGAGTAGCCTCTTTATAAAGTGGCTTCACTCTCAATGAATGAAGCCCGTGCTCCATCGTCCGGTAAGCGACGCTGCGACGGTAAGCAGCTTCATTCTGCGCGGCAGGCACTGACTCTAAGCTGACGCCCAGATGACAAGATCGCCATATTGCGCACCCCGGCATTCGAAGATGACAACTTTGTAACCTTGCGGTCAGTACCGGGTAAAGACCGGTTCGTCACACTGGCCGCACGTTATGAACGTCTTCGCTTTTCAAGCGCGGCTCATCTTCCGGGAATGTCCAATGTGGATTGTCAGACTGGCCCTGCGCAGGCCTTATACCTTCATTGTGCTCGCGATCCTGCTGTTCCTGATCGGACCGCTTGCCATCATGCGTACGCCTACGGATATTTTCCCGAATATTAATATTCCGGTGGTAAGCATTGTCTGGTCGTATAACGGTTTCTCCGCGCAAGACATGGCGGACCGGATCACGTCGAACTATGAACGCGCGCTGACGTCCGATGTGGAAGACATCGAACACATTGAATCGCAGTCGCTCAACGGCGTCTCGGTGATCAAGATCTTCTTTCACCCCGGCGCCGACATCAACCGTGCGATCGCCGAAGCCGGTTCGAATGCCGAATCCATCCTGCGCGTGCTGCCGCCTGGCACGTTGCCGCCGAACATCATTACGTACAACGCGTCGACGGTCCCCATCCTGCAACTGGGGCTGTCGAGCGATACGCTGCCGGAGCAAACCCTCTACGACCTCGGCAACAGCTTCATTCGTACGCAGCTTGCTACGGTGCAGGGCGCGGCCGTCCCTCTGCCCTTCGGCGGCAAGATCCGCCAGATCATGATCGACATCGATCCACGTGCGTTGCAGGCCAAAGGCCTGTCGCCCAGCGACGTGGTCAACGCCGTCAACGCGCAGAACCTGATCCTGCCCAGTGGCACCGCCAAGATCGGCGCACGCGAATACAACGTCCAGATGAACGGCAGCACGGACAGCGTCGCGGCGCTCAACAACCTGCCGGTCAAGACCGTCAAAGGCGGCGTGGTGTACGTACGGGACGTCGCGCAGGTGCGCGACGGCTATGCGCCGCAAACCAATATAGTGCGCAGCGACGGCAAGCGCGCCGCGCTGCTCACGGTGGAAAAGACCGGCAGCACGTCGACGCTGACCATCATCGCTCAGATCAAGTCCATGTTGCCGAAGATCGCGGCAGGACTGCCGAAGGCGCTGCATATCACGGCGCTTTCCGATCAGTCGGTATTCGTGAAGTCGGCGGTGACCGGCGTCGTGCGGGAAGCGGTGATCGCGGCATGCCTGACAGCGTTGATGATCCTGCTGTTCCTCGGCAGTTGGCGTGCAACCTTGATCATTGCCGTCACCATTCCGCTTTCGGTACTGACCTCGCTGATCGCGCTGTCCGCGCTCGGGCAGACCATCAACATCATGACCCTCGGAGGGTTGGCCCTCGCGGTCGGGATTCTGGTCGACGATGCAACTGTCGCTATTGAAAACATCACGCATCATCTGGAACGGGGCGCGCCGCTACACGATGCCATTCTCAACGGTTCGGGGGAGATCGCGGTCCCGACCTTCGTCTCGACGCTCTCTATCTGCATCGTGTTCGTGCCGATGTTCCTGCTCTCAGGGGTGGCGCGTTATCTGTTCGTACCGCTGGCTGAAGCCGTGGTGTTTGCGATGTGCGCGTCTTACTTCTTCTCGCGCACGCTGATTCCAACGCTCGCGATGTACCTGATGAAGATGCCGTCGAAAGACGGCAAGCCGGCACGCGGACCGTTCGCTTTCCTGATGCGATTCCAGGCCGGGTTCGAACGCCGTTTCGAAACATTGCGGCACGGCTACAAGGCGACGCTCAGCCGCGCCATTGAAAATCGCCGCCGCTTCCTGCTGGTGTTCATGCTGCTCTGCGTGGGGTCATTCGCGCTCGTGCCCTTCACCGGCCGCGACTTTTTCCCGGCCGTCGATACCGGCGAAATCCGCCTGCACATGCGCGCCCCGACGGGCACTCGGATCGAGCAGACCGCGCGTCTCGCGGACGAAGTCGAAGCGAAGATCAGTACAGTCATCCCGAAGTCGGACCAGGCCGCGTTGCTCGACAACATCGGCGTGCCGGTGAGCGGCATCAACCTGACCTATGACTCGTCGGCGCCGGTCGGTTCCGAAGACGCGGACATCATGATCACGTTGAAGAAAGGACACGCGCCCACGGCGGATTACGTCGCGAGATTGCGCAACGTATTGACCGCGTCATTCCCCGGGACCACCTTCGCGTTCCTCCCGGCGGATATCGTCAGCCAGATCCTGAATTTCGGCCTCCCTGCGCCCATCGATATCCAGATCGTCGGCAACAAGCTGGACCAGAACCGCGTGGTGGCGAACAACTTGCTGGCGAAGCTGAGGACCGTGCGCGGCCTGGTCGATGCCCGTATTCAGCAGCCCGGCGACGAACCCGCGATCAACGTCAACGTAGACCGGACCAAGGCGATGCAAGCCGGTCTCACGCAACGCGATGTTGCGCAGAACCTGCTGATCGCATTGTCGGGCAGCTCGCAGACCACGCCGAACTTCTGGCTCGATCCCAAGAACGGCGTGAGTTATCCGTTGATGACTGAAGTGCCGCAATACGATATTCATTCGCTGCAGACGCTGGCGAACGTGCCGCTGACGAAGGACGCCACCACCCCTGCGCCGCAAAGCTTGCTGGGTTCATTGGGCACGATGTCGCGCGGCACACAGCAAGCCGTGGTCTCGCACTACAACGTGCAACCCGTGCTCGATATCTTCGCTTCAGCGCAAGGCCGGGATCTCGGCGGCGTGGCGTCGGACGTCACCCGGCTCGTGGACCAGGCGCAGGCACAGTTGCCCGCCGGCTCTTCCATCGTCCTGCGCGGACAGGTGCAGTCGATGAACGAATCCTTTAGCGGCCTGGGGCTGGGACTCGTATTCGCCATCGCGCTGGTCTACCTGCTCATGGTCGTGAACTTCCAGTCGTGGATCGATCCGCTGATCATCATCAGTGGATTGCCCGCGTCGCTGGCGGGGATCGCATGGATGCTCTTCGCCACGCACACCACGCTTAGCGTGCCGGCGCTGACAGGCACCATCCTGTGCATCGGCATTGCAACGGCCAACAGCATTCTTGTCATCAACACGGCGCGAGAGATGTTGCAGGGCGGCGCGGCGCCGCTGACCGCCGCCCTCGAAGCCGGCTTCAACCGCTTCCGGCCCGTGCTGATGACCGCGCTCGCGATGTTGATCGGCATGTTGCCGATGGCGCTCGGTCTGGGCGACGGCGGCGAACAGAATGCGCCGCTTGGACGTGCCGTGATCGGCGGCCTGGCGATAGGCACGGTCTCCACCCTTCTTTTCGTTCCGGTCGTATTCGGCATGGTCCACGCGTGGATCGAAAAGCGTCGCTTGAGCAAAGCGGCGCACCAAGCCTCTCCGGCTGTTCAGTGACCGCCTTTAAACGAGCCCAGACCATGAACCATCACAACGATATGCACGAACTACCGGCGTCGGCCAGTGAGACAGCTGCCAAGCGTTCCACACATCGACGCTTCACGATGCCGCTGGCATTCGGCGCTATTGCCGCCGCGTTGCTTGTTATCGGCATTGTTCCGAGACTGCACGCCAGCACTGCGCTGACCTCGCAAGCCGCTGCGCAACATGCGCTCAGTGTGTCGATCATCAAACCGCGCACTGCGCCTGCGGTCCAGGAACTCCTGCTGCCCGGCTCGGTGATGCCCTACGCCGACGCCTCGATCTACGCACGCACTAGCGGCTACCTCGAGCACTGGTACGCCGACATCGGCGCCAGGGTGAAGGCAGGGCAAACGCTGGCCGTCATCCAGACACCGGAGCTCGATGCACAGCTTCGCCAGGCTCGCGCCGACGCAGCGACGGCGCAAGCCAATTTCAACTACGCCAAAGTCAGCGCGCAACGCTGGCAGGACATGCTGAAGACACAGTCGGTCTCGCAACAGGACACCGACACAAAGGTCAGCGACATGCAGGCGAAGGACGCCATGCTGCAGTCCGCACAGGCCAACGTGCAACGCCTCTCAGAGCTTGTGTCGTACGAGAAGGTGAGCGCACCCTTCGACGGCGTGGTGACGGCGCGCAACGTGGACGTGGGTGCGCTGGTCACGGCGGGCGGTTCGCCCGGTCTGGCCGCCATGCCCGGTGAACTCTTTCATGTGGAGCAGACAGACACGTTGCGCGTGTTCGTCGATGTGCCGCAAAACGATGCGCCCTATGTCACGCCGGGCACCGAGGTTTACCTGAGCGTCCAGCAGTATCCGGGCAGGCGTTTCGCCGCGAAAGTCGCGCGCAGTGCCGGTGCGATCGATCCGGTCAGCCGCACGCTGCACGTGGAAGTCGATGTCGACAACCGCGATGGCGCGCTCATGCCCGGCGCCTACGCGCAGGTACATCTGGCTCTGCAGAACGCGAGCCCCGCACTCGACCTGCCGGTGAGCGCGCTCCTATTCAGACCCAATGGCGTGACCGTTGCAGTTGTCGACAGCACGGGTAAAACCGCGCTCAAGACAGTGACCGTTGGACGGGACTTCGGCACCCACGTGGAAGTCACGACCGGGCTCACGGCCACCGATCGCGTCATCGACAATCCGGGCGACGCTATCACCCCGGGCGAGCCGGTGCAGATCGTTTCGTCCGCTTCCTGAGGATCGTGCCAATGCTCACGTCACACTCCGCCCTCGCCCGCAAGACGTTGGTCACGTGTTTGGCCGTCGCACTCAGCGCATGCTCCACCTTGCCTGCTTACCAGAAGCCGGACGTAGCCATACCGGCGCACTATGCCGGCGCCGCAGGCTGGGCGCTCGCCGCGCCCGCCGATACCCAGCCGCGTGGCCCATGGTGGACCGTCTTCGGCGACCCGCAGTTGAACGAACTCGAAAGCCGTATCGATGTATCGAACCAGACCGTGAAGAAAGCGGTCGCGCAAGTGCAGCAGGCACGTGCGCTGGTCGACTATCAGCGCGCCGGCTTCTTCCCGACCGTGACCGCGGGCGCGTCCGAGAGCCGCTTCCGTACATCGCAGAACGTGCAGGGCCATTCGCTTGCGGGCAAGACCATTCCCGACTACTCGGCCGGCTTGAGCGCTTCGTGGGAGCCCGACCTGTTTGGCCGTGTAAAAGATGCGACCGTCAACGCGCAAGCGAACGCGGCTGCGAGCGAGGCTGATCTTGCAGCGGTGCGCCTCTCAATGACGAGCGACCTCGCCGTCGATTACTTCGACCTGCGTTCACTCGATACTCAAAAGAAACTCCTCGACGACACCGTGAACGCCTATGCCGACGCGCTGCGTATCCTGAACCAGCAACTGCAGAATGGGGCGATCGATGCGTCGGCGGTCGCGCTGGCCTCGACACAACTGGAAAGTACACGGACACAGGATACGGATATCGATGTTCAACGCGCACAGCTTCAGCACGCGATTGCTACGTTGATCGGCGAACCGGCATCGACGTTCTCGATTGCGGCCAAGCCACAATCCTTCGTTGTACCTTCTATTCCTCCCAGCCTGCCCTCGCAGCTTCTTGAACGCCGCCCTGATATCGCTGCTGCCGAACGACGCGTATTTGCGGCCAACGCGCAGATCGGCGAGGCGCATGCCGCGTTTTTTCCCGATCTCGCGCTGTCGGCAAGCGCCGGACTCGAAAGCACGTTCTTTGCGCCGTGGCTCACCGCCCCCAGTCTCTTCTGGTCGATCGGTCCGCAACTGGTCGGCACGTTGTTCGACGGCGGCAAACGCGAGGCCTCGCTGAAAGGCGCCAACTCGCAGTACGACGGCTCGGTCGCTGATTACCGGCAGACCGTGCTCGTGGCGTTTCAACAGGTCGAGGACAATTTGTCGGCGCTCCAGTCGCTTCAGAGCGAAGCCGCAAGCCAGCAACGCGCGACGTCCGCTGCCGGGCTTGCATTGAAGCTGACGACCAACCGGTTTCAGGCGGGTGCGGTGAGCTACCTCGATGTAGTGACCGCGCAGACTATCGCATTGACGAACCAGCGTACCGCCGACCAGATAGATGCCCGTAGGCTTGATGCAAGCGTGTTGTTATTGAAAGCGCTTGGCGGCGGCTGGCAAGGGCTCACGTCAGGATGAACGTCTTGCGCCGCGGGTAGGGGTGTTTACTGCCCGGGTTTATCGCCCGCCGAATGGGCGTGCTCTTGCGATTCACGCCGGGAATGCTTCAGCGCGTCGAATATTCCCCAGATTGCAATCGCTAGTCCTGTCCCGAACCCGCAAGCCAACAACACATAAGTACTCATCTGCAACCTTTAATGGGGTGAAGCGATGCATCGATGATGCGAGCACCCGCTCATCGCGCGCTTGCATAGGTACGCACAAGCATCGCTGTCCCGGATACTACCGATGCATCCTTTCAAAACCCATGCCGTGCCCCACACGCGTGGGGCACGCGCCGCCTCAATCAGGCTCGGGCACGGTATCGAGCGCGGCCCAGCTAACGCTCGATACCCCCTTGTCCATGCTGAGCCGGCTCGCAACGGCCTCGACCTTTGATTGATACTTCGGATGCGTTTCGAGCGTTGCGATCACTTCCACTCGCTGCGAATCGCCATCGACATCCGTGCTGCTCAGTCCCTGGAACGACAGCGGCGCAGAGACCATCGAGTTGGTGATCAACGCCCGGATATTCACCTCATCTTCCGCGCGGCAGACTACCGTCAGCACGTATTTGCGCACCAGGTCGGCGGACGCCACCGGCGCAGTATTGATGGCGCGCCCGATCTCACGCAGCACGGTGTTGGTGAACAGGATCACCAGGGTCCCCGCGATGGCGGGCCCGTAGTGTTCCGCCCCGCAAAGAACGCCAACGGCCGCCGAGCACCACAAGGTGGCCGCCGTATTGATCCCCTGGATTGCGCCCTGCTCGCGCATGATGACCCCGCCACCCAGGAAGCCCACACCGGACACCACATAGGCCGCGATTTGCGTCACGCTCGTGGTTCCGTTGCCGGTCATGGCGCCGAGGATCACGAACAGGCAGGCGCCACTGGTCACCAGCGTAATGGTGCGCAGGCCGGCCGTTCGCTGCCGCATCTGTCTCTCTAGACCGATGGCGATGCCGCACGACAAAGCGGCTATCAAAGGAAGGATGTACTCGTAGATCATGAAGCGATTCTTTGATTTGTAATGTTCGCATGCATTGCCTGACGATGACCGCTCAAGCACTCTCAATGGCCACACCGGCGCAATGCCGGCGCGGCCCACCGTATTGTCTGCGTGTGACAGTCAGATGACACTAGCCAAACTACTCTGCTGGACAGGTACCGGCGGCACGGCTCCGTTCAGGCACGGACAACTGCTGCGGCTGATTGGCGCTATTGGTGCTATTGGTGCTAGTAGGGATGCACGGGAAAAATACTGCGACGCGCACCGCCTGCCTGCTGGCAAGACGGCGGCTAGGAATTCAAGCGCGGGGTCTTGCCGGTCAGCCAGCCAAACAATCCGAAGGTTGACGACTACAAGTGTCCAAGGCATTCACCCGATTTATGACAATGAGCGAATTTTAGACAGCGGCCAAATCACAAGTCAAGACGATTCGCCAGCCAGCCTTCCAAGCCGCTGCAACGCATCGTCCAGGTTTTGATCGAATGGCTGCGGACAGCTCAAACGGATGAACGAAGCAAAGCGCTCTGAATTGGAGAATATGGTCCCGGGCGCAATGCGAATGCCCTGCGTCAGCGCCTCTTCGAAAAGCCGGCCCGAATCCGTACCGGGCGGCAGCTCAACCCAAAGCAGTACGCCGCCAACTGGCACGCTAAGCCGTGTGCCTGTTGGGAAATAACGCGCGATGGCATTGGCGGTAGCGTCCCGCTGCGTTCGCAATCGCTCCCGCAACTGAAAGAGATGCCGGTCGTACGCTCCGGACCCCATGAATTCGGCGGCAACGAGTTGAGGCAGGCTTTCGTTGTTGCGGCTCTGTGCAAACTTAAGCATCTTGACGCGCGCGTGCCATCGCCCCGACGCCATCCAGCCTAGCCTCAAACCTGGCGCCAGGACTTTATTCAACGATGCACAATGAATCACGCCGCCATCGCGGTCCCATGCCTTGAGAGGCTTGTTCTGTGCAGCGTCATCAAGCAGTTCCCTATACGGCTCGTCCTCGATCACCGCAACCTTATGCCGCGCGCAAAGCCGGACGAGCCCGGCCTTTCGTTCATCAGGCATGACGCTGCCCAACGGATTCTGCAGATGCGGCACGACCACCACGGCCTTGATATTCCCATACGCGAGCAGCGCCATTTCCAGCGCTTCGAGCGACATCCCTGTTGTCGGGCTAGTGGAAATCTCGAGCGCACGCAAACCGAGGCTTTCGATAATCTGCAATAAACCAAAGAACGCCGGGGATTCGATTGCGACTGTGTCGCCTGCCTGAGTGACTGCACGTAACGCGAGGTTCACCGCCTCCACACCCCCTGTCGTAGCAATCACCTCATCGGGCGAAAGCATCATTCCCGCAGAAAGCGCCCGTTTTGCAATGGCTTGTCGAAACACCGCCCCGGCTGCTTCTCCTCCGGATTCCGTAAGCAGCGTCGGCTGATGCCGCAGGATTCTTATGGTCAGCGCTTGCAGCCGCGCAGTCGGATAAAGCGATGCCGTGGCCGTAGCTCCACCCAGGTTCAGCGCTTCGGGAAACCGCTGCGCTTGCGCAATCACCTTCGAAATGGATTCGTGCAGGCCGACGAACTGCGCTTCCATTGGCGCTGATGTGTTCTCCGGTTCATCGACACCGGGCAAGGCCGGCGCCGTCCGTCGGCGAACGAAGTATCCGGAGCGTGGTTTAGCTTGCAGCCAGCCTGCATCTTCGAGTCGCCGGAAGACCTGCAGCGCCGTCGAGAGACTCACCTGATGCCTGAGCATCATCGCCCGGACGGACGGCATGCGATCGCCCGGCATGAGCGTCCCCGAGGCAATCACGCGGCGGTAGTGCTCGGCCAGGCGCTCGTACAGCGGCTCGCCCGCCATGGGCAGGTCCCGCGGCGGCGTTTCAACGGTCATGGTCATTGTGCAGATGCTGCGTTTAACCCGTCGCTCGCGCCAGATACAGACGCCGGGAAATTGAACGGAAACAGATGGGTAATAGCGGATCTGTTGCGCAACAGATTGTACAGCCCTGAATCTGTCGCCAAGCGAGGTGCATCACTAAGCTTGAGCCGTGATCAAGCCCGTTCGCGGAGGGCTTGACGACAATCCAGACAAACGGAGAAGGTGCCCTCATGCAAGCGATCAGGCAATGTTTCTACCCCGGTCAATTTAGCGGCCGATATCGGCGCGCCGGAACGCAGCTTGTCGCCATCGATGGCGCGCTTCGATTGACTTACCGTGATCCCGCTTTGGATTGGCTGTTAAACCTGACGTCGCCCGTAGCGGTCGACCTGGAGGAAGGCGAATGCCATGTGCTGCCCTACGACGCCTTCGTGGAAATCCAGGCGGTAGGAACTTCGGCGGTCAACGGGATTATCAGCGTACCCGTGCAGCGATATGCCCTCATTGCGGCTATCGGAAGAGGGATCGCGTGGATCGGATCCCGTGCGCGTGCTAACGGTCAAGGATCGGCCAAGCAGAAAATACAGGGCTAATGGAGGAACCCCGCTTAAACGTCCTTCCACTGCCGATAAGTCGCCGCCTGCCCGCAATAGGTTCCTTCACGATCGACGAGATTCCAGACCGTCACGTTCTCGATCCAGAAGCGCCTTCCCGACTTGGCTATACGCAGGCCACGGTATCCGCTTGCATAGCCCCTGGTTCGCACCGATTCGAGCAAACCGTCGCGCTCCTCGCGATTGGGATGTTCTGCGGATAAGCGCGAGCGCAGCGCCGTCATTTCGTCCCAGCTATATTCGAAGCATTGCTGCGCCGCCCGGTTTGCATAGACAAACCGCGGGTCGGCGTCGGTGTTGTGCGCGACTACGCAAAATGGCGCGTTTTCGTATAACCATCGTGCGGCATCGGCCTGCAAGACTTGCGCATCGAGCAACGGTACACCGACCACCCGGAGGTGGCTGTCCGTCAGCAGATTGCAGAACTTGGGGTCGAGTGCGAGTGACATCGTCATGGGGCGAGTCTTAAGAGATCCGGATTCAAGCGGCGATGTTACCGCACCAGACAAAATCTCGTCTCCGCGCGAGCAAGACGGAATTCGGTTTTGTCGCGCTAAGGATCGGCACTGGGCCAGCGCCGCAGTCATCCATGACGTTCCGCACATCATGTGCGGAACGCCTTAGTGCAACAGAGCCGCTTAAAACGCCACGTACGGCGAATTTGATGCACTCGCAAAGCCGACGTACACGTGCCGTCCGAAGAAGAACGGCAACCCCAAGTCGAACAGCGTGGGGGACGAACTGAGATTTCCCGCGAGTCCGTTAAGCGCGTAGTCCGCGCCGCCGGCCGCGAGAGCCTGCGCATTGTTCACCGTGAAATTCACCGTGCCCGTAGTGCCGCTCAGCCCGCTGACCGTGGCAGAAAGTGCTTGCGAACTCGCAGGGCAGTAAAAGGTCGACGCACAGGTTGGCAACGAGCTATCGGCAAAGTAGAGGGCGTTCGAACCCGAGTCGACGATAGTCGTGACCGCCGCGCCCTTGTAAGTGCCGGACAGATCGCCGAATTCAGTCGAGCTAAACAATGTCGCATCCGTCAATGCATTATTGCCCTGTGTGCCGATGCCAAACACCAGCGTTCCCGTCACAGACGCCGCGGCAGTCGCCACCGGTGGCAATTGCACGATCACGCCATTGTTGTCCACGGCGAACTTCGTGACCGGATTCACGACTTGATCGGCAACTGCCACTGCAATGGCCGTGCAGTTATTGCCAGCCGTGCACGAATAGTAGTTGCTGGTCGCGACGTTGGTACACGTCACGCCGCAGTCGGTTGGCGCAACGCCCACTCCGAGAATCCCGTTCGCGCCAAGTTGCCGCGAGGTGTTCTCGCTGGTGCCATTAATGCAGTCGTCAGCCGGCACCGTCGAGTCGGCCAGATCACCCAACACTTGTATCGGAATGCCGCTGGCTGTTTCACCACCGATCTTCACGTCGGCGCTACGCACGGTACCCCAGGTGAAGCCATCAGCGAATTGCGTGCATTCCGCCAATTGGCGGCCGTTCGTCGATGCGTTTATCGGCAAGCTGCCGACAATCTGCGCTGCCGCATCGCTGGCAAGCCGCAAGCCGTAGGAGCCTGTATCAACCTGAATGTTGTTGATGGTCTGGCAGTTGCTAGTGCCGGGCGCGCACACGGTAACGGTCACATTCGGGATATTGACGAAGTTCTGTGCGCCGGAGCCGACCGTGATGGGGACCGTGTTCGACGCAGTGGCTGCAACCGGCTGCGCGCTGGGCGTGCTGCCGGAACTGCCGCTGACGAGGGAACTGCTGACGGAACTGCTGTCGGAGCCGCTGCTTCCACCGCCGCAAGCCGCAAGCAAGATTGACAGGCTTAGCGCGGCGAGCCAACGGGGCAGGCCCGAACGCAGGGATGAACGAGACAAGGAAACAGTCGGACGCATTGTAGAAGTCTCCATTCTCTATTTGATATCGCTGGCGCTGACGCCTGCGGGCAACGCCGGTGGCAGATAAGCCTGACCGGCAAACGAGCCCATGTGACCGCCGGAGCGGACCACCAAAGCGCCGCCCGTTACGCTCACGGGGCCGTGGCCGCCGCCATTGACGCGCTGATTCTGAATACCTTGCACGTATTGCGGAAAATAGCTGTCGAGCAGCTTCGGCAGATCGGGGATTCTCGGGCCTTGCCACGCAACGCCGAACACCACGCCGTCCGCGCCGACATACTCGTGCACCACCGTGCCGACGGGGAGCGTCGTGGTGGAAACGGTATAGGAACTCGCCGATGCAACCGATGCCGATGCCGACGCGACCGCGGGTGTCGCTACATGCGTGACGGCGTTGCCGACGGTGGCGCCGGCGGGCGGCGTCATGGGCGCGCCACCGAGCGCCGCGTGTGCCGGCGATACGGGAAGCAGGCTAAACGCGAGTCCTGCGGCCAAGCTGCCGAGCGCGCTTACAGGCCGCAAGCCCGATGCAATGTTCCAGGTGTTCACTTCGCTTCTCCCTTCCGATTTTTCCAGGCGATCGCGCTAGCGCCGACAGACTCCGACATGCTCAGTTCTGTGTGGTTAGCTGACCGGCGGGTTCCAACTGATTCAACTGATTCAACGGAAGCTACGCCCGTGACCGCTGAGCACGCTGCAGGTCCCAGGCGTGTCAATGAGGTTCTCGAAGTCATCACCGTCCTGATACCAATGCCAATAGGGAATATCGGCCGAGATCTTCGGATGTCCCGCGCTGCCGTCCGGCTGCGTGCCGATCATCAGACCCGCGAGGAAGCCAAAATGCAGCAGCCCGAGGCCGCGTTCGCAATAACCTTGGTGACGTGACCGGTATCGACCGAGCGCCGGGCAAAGGAAGTCCGTTGCGCCGAGTGGGGCGCTAAGCGGTCCTTATTAGTTGAGTCACTACGCGATAAAAACGAACCTGCCAGAAGTGCTTGCGCGCAATCAATAACTACTCCAACGACTCGACTTGATGTTACATCGATGAAACATTTTTTGTCAGTAGTAGTTGCATCGGAACGCGTAACAGTTTGTGATAGCCCAGTAATTTTTGCGCTTTTTTTGTATTGATCCGGCCATTTTCAACAATACGTTGCTCCAACGAAGAATTTACCGATATAAATCATAAGACCATTAAAATCATCACACTAATGACCACCACGCTTAGGAAATTTGAAGCGAAAGCAATAAGAAGCAGACACCTCCTGGGCGAGCCAGGGCAAGCAAATCTTTGCGCCCGCTCAATACAGCAATTCATACCGCATATAAAGTCACTTCCTTTGGACTACGGATGACAAAATAATGACACGAGCAACTAACGCTGGTTTTAAGCCGACGAGAGCAACGTCTGTCCGGTCGATCCGAACTACCCGGCCTGCGCGCCTGGGCGTCGCCGGGCTTGCACTGGCGATAGTCACCGCGCTCCCGCTGACGTCCGCGTTTGCCGCGCCGTTTATCGTCGCGCATCGGGGCGGTACCGGGGACACACCGGAGAACACGCTGCAAGCGTTCAGCACGGCACTTGAGAATGGCGCTGACGCGCTCTGGATGACCGTCCAGGTAACGAAGGATGGTGTTCCCGTGCTCTATCGCCCGGCGGACCTGGGCTCGCTGACCGAAGGACAGGGCCGCCTTGACGAGATCACGCTCAACGACCTTCGAAAACTTAACGCGGGTTATTCATTCAGCCGCAAGGACGCCTCGGGACAACTCATCTACCCGTACCGCGCCAAGCCTCTGCGCATCCCCACTTTGCGTGAAGCACTGGATACGGTGCCGCGCAATGTACCGATCATGCTCGACATGAAGCAAACACCCGCCGCACCACTGGTCGAAGCCGTCGCCCGGGTTCTGGACGACGCGAACGCGTGGTCCCGCGTGCGCCTGTATTCCACCGACTCCGAAGCCATCCAGTTGATGAAGGCGCACCGCGAAGCGCAGGTGTTCGAGACACGCGATGCGACGCGTAATCGTCTGGTCGATCTCTCGCTCGGCGGAACCTGCGACAACCCGCCTCCCGCCGGAAGCTGGGTGGGAATCGAACTGCATCGTCAGGTTGAAGTGATCGAGCACTTCACACTGGGGACCGGCGTGTCGAGAGTGGATGCGCGGTGGTGGACGCCGGCGGCCGTCAAATGCTTCAAGACCAACGGCGACGTGAAGATCGTCGCGTTCGGAGTTGACTCGGCCGACGCATACGTGGCCGCCTCCGAGCTCGGCATTGACGCAGTGATGACGGACTCGCCGCGCGCCATGCGCATGGAAAAGAAATCCCGGTAAAAAATAACGCCGCCTTATACGGCGCTGCCCATGCACGAGCATTATGCGTGAGGCGCTTTAGTTGATGGAGACCCTGCCCGACATCGATTGCCCGTGATTCGTGACGTACTCGCCAAAGCGCCAGGCACGAGCGCCGTCGATGCATTTCTATGGCATTCTTACGCCATGTTCGCGCTCAACTCCGCTACCTCTCATACCTGGTGCCGCTCCTGAAGGAGCGGCATTGTCACGCCTTTTTTAATGACCATGACCGCCGCAGTCCGGCCGACATGGTTTCATTTCCCGGTTCGCTCGTGCTGCGGTGGTTCTCCAAGAGAATCCGACCATGCACGAATCGCACGATATGCACGACGCCCCGTCATCCGCACCGCGCCTCACCGTCCTGACCGGTGACCGCCCTACCGGCCCGCTCCATCTGGGCCATTACGTCGGCTCACTGAAGACCCGGCTCGAGCTTCAGGAAACGCACACGCAATACCTCCTCGTCGCCGATACCCAGGCCATGACCGACAACGCTCACGATCCGGACAAGGTGCGCCGCAACGTGCTGGAAGTGGCGCTGGATTATCTGGCTGTTGGTATCGATCCGGAGAAGACCACCATCGCCGTCCAGTCGGCCCTGCCGGCCCTCGCCGAGTTGACGCTGCTCTATCTGAACTTCGTCACCGTCGCGCGCCTCGAACGCAATCCCACGATCAAGGAAGAGATCCAGGCCCGCGGTTTTGGGCGCGACATTCCAGCGGGCTTTCTCTGCTACCCGGTGGCGCAGGCCGCCGATATCACCGGATTCAAGGCTCACTTCGTGCCGGTAGGAGAGGATCAGGCTCCGCTGATCGAACAGACCAACGAGATCGTTCGCCGCATCAACCGGCAATCGGGCATCGACGTGCTGCCGGAAGCCCAGGCATTGATCCCGACAATGGGCCGCCTCCCCGGCGTCGACGGCAAAGCCAAGATGAGCAAATCGCAGAACAACTCGATCGCGCTTTCGTCCTCGCCCGACGCCATACGCGAAGCCGTGAAACGCATGTACACCGATCCGAGCCATCTGCGTGCATCTGACCCGGGAACCGTGGAGGGCAACATGGTCTTTACGTACCTGGACGTATTCGACGACGACCGCGCCGAAGTGGAACGCCTGAAGGCGGCGTATCGCGCAGGAGGGCTTGGCGACATGGCCCTCAAACTCAGGTTGGAAGACAAACTGCAGGCGCTGATTGCCCCTATACGGGAACGGCGGGAACGATTCGCCGAGGACCCGGGATACGTCTTTAGCGTGCTCAGGGCAGGCACGCAACGCGCCAAGGCGGTCACGCAGCAAACGCTTGATGAAGTACGGACGGCGCTGGGGACGTTTTCGTTTGAATCGACAAGCGCTTAGGAGGCGCCACCCATGCACGATCGATATGGTTATCTTCATTTGATATTTAAGCTTTGCGGGCCCGGGTGCTAGCCTTTGAGACTGTTTACCGGTGTCGATCGATTGAACCCTCAACCCGTTCGTACCATTCGCACCGGGGATACTCGCCGGACTGGCCTTGGCCGCTAGCGGCACAAGCTCATCGGGGCGAGTCAGAACGCCGTTTGAACGCCAAAGGACATCAAGAAAATGAGCACCCTCACCGACGCGCCCGGCCTCACCCTGCACGCCACGCCCGTCCGCAAATTCTGGTTCGACGAAGTCCCGGCTCCGGCAACGCCCGCAGCCGAACGCAGGCATCGACTGGAGCGCCTTGCCGGCGCATTTCGCCTGTTCGCCCGTCACGGTTTCGATCAAGGCCTGGCCGGACATATCACTGCGCGCGATCCTGAATGGCCCGATCATTTCTGGGTCAATCCGCTTGGGCGGCATTTCGCACGCATGCGGGTTTCCGACTTGCTGCTGGTGAACAGCACCGGCGAGATCGTCGTCGGCAAAGGGCCGGTCAATCAGGCTGCGTTTGCGATTCACGCGGCCATTCACGAAGCCCGTCCGGATATTGTTGCGGCGGCGCATACGCATTCGCTGTATGGAAAAGCGTGGTCGACGCTGGGTCGCAAGCTCGATCCGCTCACGCAGGACTCGTGTTCCTTCTATGAGGATCACGAACTATTTTACGATTTCCAGGGTGTGGTGCTCGACACCAAGGAAGGCGCGCGCATTGCCGAGGCGCTGGGTTCGAGCAAAGCGGTGATCCTGAAGAATCACGGCATCCTGACCGCGGGTCCGACGGTCGAAGCGGCTGCATGGTGGTATCTCGCGCTGGATAACGCGTGCCACACGCAACTGCTCGCCGAAGCTGCAGGTACGCCCCAGCTCATTCCACATGACGTGGCGGCGTTGACGCATGAGCGGGTCGGCCGACCGGGAGGCGCGTTGTTTTCGTTCGAGAGTTTGTATGAAGGCCTGGTCGAAGCCGAACCCGACCTGCTTGATTGACTTGAAGCGTCCCTCAAGGCCATCGCCTTGAGGGACATTCACCATCATGCCTTGGCGATCTGCGTATCCGAAATGGCGCGCACATCGATCCTTCTAGGCAGGATCGCATCGCGGAAAGCGATATCCGCAACCCGCTGCAACGCGACAATATCGGTGTCCGCGACAAAGCGTTGTTTCAACGCCGATCGCGCGGTGATGGTCTTGGCGGCATCGAAAGGAAGCCGGGTTAATGAAGAATAGACACGCGCATACGCGTCGGGATTGGCGAGCGCCCAATCGCCCGCGCGCTGGAACCGCTGCAGCACATCTGCAATGGCGAGGCGCTTCAGGGGATCGGCCGCCGCGGTGCCGGACGCCGTCACAAAACCCAGACCGCTATTGATCCCGGTGCCATCCCGCAGCACCCGCGCGCCCTTTTGAACGGCGGTCCCGAAGTACGGATCGAAGGTCGCCCATACATCGATACTCCCCGATTCAAACGCGGTGAACGCATCGACCGGCAATACAAACCGTACCGACACATCATTGCGCGAGAGGCCTGCTTCAGCCAGCGCGCCGTAGAGTTGGAACTGCGAAATACTGCCGCGTGCCGACGAAACGAACACGGTACGTCCCTTGAGATCCGCCACGCTGCGCAGCTTCGAATCCGCCGGAACGAGGATGCCCAACTGCGCGCCGGAGCCCACACGCGTCGCGACAATCTTGAGTGTCGGGTCGCCAACAGCCGCTGCCAGAACCGGCAAATCGCCGGCAGGCGCCAAGTCGACGGCGCCCGCGCGCTGCGCTTCAAAGAGCGGCGCTGCACCCTGGAAATTAGCCCACTTGAAGGCATACGGCGTGCCGTCGAGCACCTTGGCCGCCTCGGCCAGCGCGCGCGTGCCGCCCGCCTGATCGCCCAGCACCAGCGTGACGGAACCGAGCGCAGCATCCGCCGCCCTGACCTCCTGTGACGCGAAACCGCCAAGCGCGGCGGCAGCCGGCGCGGCACTCAGCAAGCGCAAAACGCGCCGCCGTCCAGCGGAAACATCGGAACCATCCATCTGCATAAATCCTCGCGGGCGAAATCAGCGCCCAGAGTAGCGACGCCGCGCCCCCATGAGAATTATTCAATTCCGATATGGTTATTAGCGCCAGATTCGTAAGCATTGCAGGTTTCGCTACGCCGCTCGAGGCCCATCGCGAGGGGCACAGGCGCGAAGCCATCCGCTCAAGCACGACGCCGCCCGCTGCCCCGTACGCGCCACCGTCTCTCCCAAAAAAATATTGACAACGTATCTTTAGATATATATCTTAAGATCTGTTTTACGATAACCACGGAGTTCTACGATGCGACATCACCGAAATCGCGAGTTCGCTCGCCCCCGAGCTGGATTTGAATCTTCAGACCGTTTTTCCATGCATGCGATGTGGCATGCAATCGGCCGCCACCACCGCCATGACGACGATGGCCGCTTCCCGGGCGGTCCAGGCGGCCCGGGAGGATTCGGCGGCCGCGGTGACGACGGCATGCCGCGCGGCCGCAAGTTCACCTCCGACGATCTCCAGTTGCTCCTGCTTGCCTTTCTTGCCGAAGCACCGCGTCATGGCTACGAGCTGATCAAGGCGCTGGAAGTTCGCTCTAACGGTTTTTACAGCCCGAGTCCGGGCATGGTCTATCCCGCGCTGACTTACCTTGAAGAACTGGGCTATGCAACGGTTGAAGTGGAAGGCAATCGGAAGCGCTATGCATTAGCCGAATCCGGACGCAACTACCTCGCGACCAACCGCGAACGCGTTGACCTGATGCTGGCCAAGCTAAGCCATTTCGCCCGCAAGATGGACTCGGTGCGCCGCGCATTTGCAGGCGAATCAGCCGATGAAAACGCAGAGGCTAACGGCGACAGCAACGCCTGGCTGCCCGAGTTCATCCAGGCCCGCCGCGCCCTCAAGCACGCGCTGCTGATGCGAACCGACGCGCCCGCTGCCGAGCAACGCCGCATTGCCGCCATCCTTGCGCGTGCGACTGCCGAGATCGAAGGGAAGACCGCCGGCGATCCGGCATGAATCAACTCTCAAGAGAACACTCCATGCAAAACAGACCCGATCTGGCGGTCGGCCGCGTCCGCCATCAACTTAAATTCCGCCTGGCTCAAGTGAGGCGCGTCCAATCGCTTACGCCCCACCTCGTGCGCATTACGTTAAGCGGCGACGATCTCCACGACTTTGAATCCGCATCCTTCGACGACCACATCAAGGTCTTCTTTCCGGCGCCCGGAGCCGACAAGCCGGTCATGCCCACGGCCGGTCCGAATGGCCCGGTGTTCCCCGACGACCAGCCGCGGCCTATCGCACGCGATTTCACCCCACGCCGATACGATCGCGAGGCATGCGAGCTCGACATCGAGTTTGCGCTGCATGAGGCGGGACCTGCCGCGACGTGGGCGGCGCAAGCGAAGGTAGGACAGTATCTGGGAATCGGCGGCCCGCGCGGCTCCTTTACGATCCCCACGAGTTTTGACTGGCATCTGCTGATCGGCGATGAGACCGCGCTCCCTGCCATCGCACGCCGCCTGGAAGAGCTGCCGCCGGGAACCCGCGTGGCGGCGCTGATCGAAGTGGAAGATCCGTCGGCACGTATCGACTTCACGACGCAGACCGACTTGTACACAGAATGGCGCTACCGCAGCGAATCGGACTTCCCAGGCGGCGCCTTGTTGCTGGCGTTGCGTGAAATGTATCTGCCGACCGGTGAAGGATACGTCTGGGCCGCCGGCGAAGCCACGATCATGCGCGCCGTCCGCCAGCACCTGTGCGCGGAACGCGGTGTCGACAAAACCCGGATTCGCGCGGCAAGCTACTGGAAACGCGGCGCAGAAGCGGTTCACGAGAACATCGACGATTGACTCGTGCCTTCTTCGCTCCGGCCGCCAGAATAAAATTAATAAGGATGGCTATATGTATAGTTTAGATGCGAGTCGCGAGCGGCTCCTTCTCTGGCTGCTTGCACTGACGCAATTCACCGTCATCATGGATTTCATGGTGATGATGCCGCTCGGCCCGCAGATCATGCGGAGCTTTCAGATCTCACCGGCCGCGTTCGCCACCGCTGTTTCAGCCTACTCATGGTGTTCGGGCCTCTCGGGGCTGCTTGCCGCCACATACATCGATCGCTTCGATCGCCGCCGGCTCATGTTGGCGGTGTATGCGCTGTTCGCGCTGTCGAACCTCGCGTGCGCCTGCGCCACCAGTTTTCCCATGCTGCTGATCGCACGCGCTTTTGCGGGCATCACCGGCGGCGTGCTGGGATCGGTCGTCATGGCGATCGTCAGCGACGTTATTCCCGCCGCCCGCCGCGGCGCCGCGACCGGCACGATCATGACGGCCTTTTCGCTGGCCGCAGTGGCGGGCGTCCCGGCCGGTGTCTTGCTAGGCGCGCACTTCGGCTGGTTCACGCCGTTCATCTTGCTGGCGGGTTTGTCGGTGGTGATCTGGCTCGCTGGAATGCAGGTCGTGCCTTCGCTCACCGAGCACCTGGGCCGCACGCAACCTCAATTAGGCAGCGTGCTGCCTACGCTGTGGCGGCTGGTGTCGAAGCCGCGTAACGCCAATGCATTCGCGCTTACGTTCATTGTGATGGTGTCGCAAATGCTGGTGATCCCGTTCATCTCGCCTGTGCTTGTGGCTAACCACGGCGTGGCCCCTGCGCAGTTGTCATGGCTTTACATGGCGGGCGGCGCCGCGACATTCTTCACGGCACGGCTTGTCGGCAGGCTCTCCGACCGCTACGGCAGTCGCAGGATGTTCCGCCTGATGGCAATGCTGTCCCTGTTGCCGGTCCTGTTCATCACGCACCTGCCGAGCCTGCCGTTCATCGCAATGGTGCTCCTGTTCCCGGTGTTCATGGTGATCGTGTCCGGCCGCATGGTGCCGATGCAGGCGTTGCTGACGACCGTTCCCGAACCGTCCAACCGCGGTGCATTCCTCAGCACGAACAGCGCACTGCAAGCACTCGGCGCCGGCTGCGGCGCGTGGCTCGGCGGACTGTTCCTGTCGTTCGATGCGCATGGCTATATCCGGGGTTATGGCGTCAACGGTCTGCTGGCTGTCGCGCTCGTATCATTCGCGGCGATTTGGGTCGGCCGCGTGAAAGCGGCGTCCGAGAGAGCTGTTGCACCGCCCATTTCCGCAGAGCCGATTGGGGAAGCGTAGTCGTTTCATCAGGATTCGGCCGGGCTTGAATAAGTTGCGCCTCGCAAGTATATTGGTTGCGAGGCGCAACTTATTGGAGCAAGCATGGACTATGTCGAATTGCCTGAGAAATCGCGGGACCACACTATCCTCGAGCTTCGCGACTTTTCGCGAAAGCTGGTACGCGAGCTTGGTTTCATGCGCAATACACTGGCCGACAGCGACCTCGCGCCGTCGGCCGTTCACGCCGTGATTGAAATTGGCCTCGCGCCTGGGCTTCAGGCGCGCGACCTGGCCGACACCCTGCGGCTCGACAAGTCGAACACCAGCCGGCAGTTGGCAAAGCTCGAATCATTGGGATTGGTAACGCGGGAAACGGCGAGCGACGACGGCCGGTCGTCACGGCTATTCCTGACGGCAGCCGGCAAGAAGTTGCGCCAAAAGATCGACCGCTTTGCAACCGATCAGGTTTCCAATGCGCTTCGGCGGCTAGTGCCCGCCGACCAGCAAACGCTGGTCCGTTCTCTGGCGCTTTACGCCGATGCTCTGGCGCAGGACAACGTCAACAAGATACCGCGAGCGATTGCATCGATCGATGAAAAAATCCTGGAGGGATATCAACCGGGATGCATTGGCGACATAGCAAGCCTGCATGCACGCTTTTATTCCCAGGCTGCGGGCTTCGGTGTCTTCTTCGAAAAGAAGGTCGCCACCGAGCTGGCAGAGTTCGCCATGGTCTTGCCGGCTCCCGGCAAAGCGCTTTGGCTCTACGTTGAAAACGGCCGGTCGCTCGCTTCAATCGCCATAGACGCAGAAACGGACAACAGTGATCATCGGCTTGCTCATTTGCGATGGTTTATTGTCGACGAATCGTTGCGCGGCTCAGGTGTCGGACGCCGCTTGCTCTCGAAGGCACTGGATTTCGTCGACCGGGAATTCGATGAAACCTATCTATGGACTTTCAAGAGCCTTGATGCGGCGCGGCATCTGTACGAATCATCAGGCTTTCAATTGACCGAAGAAGCAGAAGGTTCGCAGTGGGGCACCCATGTAATCGAGCAGAAATTTATCCGTCGTTCGGGCGCGATGTCTTAACAAATATCCCCCGATAAAGACTTAGGCCAAGCGATCCGGCGGGTGTATCTTGCGCGGCTAAACAAGGGCAAGCGGGTTGCCCCGCCGGATCGCGTTCGACCGGGTAAGCACTACAACGAACAGCTCTATGCAGCCAAGCCTCGCCCAAGCATTGCGCAACCGGCGACTAAGCGGTAGTCTTGCACCCTTGGCACGCAACTCCATTCAATCCGCTTCCCATGACGAACCTTGCGCACATTCACCTTGCCGCTATCGAGCCCGACTCGAAGGCTGGTCATGCGTGCTTTGACGGTTCCAAGGGTTACGGTTCCTCTGTTTCCCCACCTGTCGCTTCTCCCCCGAACGCCGTCCCGGCTGGCGTAGTTGCGCCGCCGCACACGGGCGTTCCTGGCTGATTTCACGCCCTTCAAGTCTTAGGCTTCCGGCCTGACCGCAGCACCCATTGGTGCCTGGCGGCTTGACCGAGTTCGCCCGAGTTCTTTATTCCCTCGACAGGTGAATACTCATGGCTTTTGTAAAAACCGCCGTCGCCGCCTATGGTTCGACGGCACTCTTCGTCTTGCTGTGGAGCAGTGGTGCAATCGTTTCAAGACTGGGACTCGATCACGCCCCGGCCTTCGCTTTCCTCGTCCTGCGCTTTGCCCTGGCGTCGAGCGTCCTTGCCGTGCTCGCGCTATGGCGCGGACGATGGTTACCGGCGGCCGGGACGCGTCTCCAAGTCGCGATAACCGGCGCCTTGCTGACCGGTGGTTATCCGATTTGCTATCTGCTCGCGCTGGATCGCGGATTGACGCCCGGCATTCTTGCAACGCTTCTGGGTGCACAGCCCATCCTTACGCTCGTACTGGTCGAGCGTCGCTTGAGCGCAGCACGCTTGGGCGGTCTGATGCTTGCGTTGGGCGGTTTGTCCCTCGTTGTATTCGCAGCCGGCAACGCCGAGCGCTTTCCTCTGGCGGGAGTACTCCTCGGCTCGGCCGCTCTTGCGTGCATGACGATCGGCGCCATCCTGCAAAAACGCCTGAAACAGCAACCGACCGATGTCCTGCCGCTTCAGAATGTTGTCGGCCTCGTGCTCGCCGTGGTGTTCGTACCGTTCGAGCCCGTCACGTTCGTCCCCAGCGTGGACTTTCTTATACCGCTGCTGTGGCTCGGCATCGTGATATCGGTGTTCGCGCAGTTGCTGTTTTGCCGGCTGATGCAGGCCGGTAACCTGGTCAACGTGACGAGCCTCTTTTATCTCGTGCCCGTGGTCACCGCCGTCATGGACTATCTCGTGCTGGGAAACCGCTTGGCGCCTCTTGGCGTGGCTGGCATGGTGTCGATCCTCGCTGGCCTGGCGCTGGTATTTCGCACCGCACCCGCAAGGCAACGCTAAGCGCTGAACACTTCGTTAGCGGCTCGATTATCCGGTTCGTTGTCCGGGTATTCGAGCCGAACTGGCAACTAGCCAATGCGCGCCCGATCGTCGAACGACACGGTATCTTACGTATTGCTTATTAACTGAACGAATATAACTGCTGTGCAGCGCACATCGGGGCTTTCCGAGCACTTCATCTGCCCTTTCTTGATCATGCGCATGACTTCGATGCCGCTCAAAATAACAGGCCAAATATTACGGTGCTACTGCGTTGCCTGTCACGATCGCGTAGGCCTCGTTATGAAGATGCATGCCAATGGCGATACTGCGATCATAGCTCGCCCAGAGGCGTGGCAAAATTTCGACAGCATTGCCGCCAACGATATGAAGTTGGACAAGACCGTTTACGTGTGCAGCGGATAACAGCTTGCGAACGTGGGTCCGAGATACACCGAAGCGCTCCGCGATAGAAGAATACGAAATGCGCACATACTGGCTCTCAGGCTCGGAGAGGGCTGCTTGCAACAGCGCCGCCAGTATCAGTTGCCCCGCGGCAAAATCGAAAAACAGAAGCATGTCCGGGACTGTTGCCATCAACTGCGCCACCATGGGCAAAATTCGCACAGACATCTTGCTAAGCGCAATCTGGAAGACCGGATCGCCGCGCATGGCCAGACTGTAGTCGTTCTGCGGGCACAGAATGGTCAACGGCACATAGTGAGCGACGAGCCAGGCCCGGTCATGCGCAAGCATTTTTTCCGTTGGCTTCAGGATCCGCACCCTCCTGTCCTGCGCAGTCGGGACCTGTTCGAGAAAGTCGACCGAGATCAACCTCTGAACGAGGTGATCGATTTGCCGCTCACTTGCAAATCCAAATTGCTGCATTTCCTGTTTGAGGCGCCCGATTGTAAGCCACGTATCGGGGAGGCCATCTTCCTGTGCCGCATTGAGCAGGATGATCAGCTTGTGAACGAAGAATCGTCCGGATTCGATCAAAAGCCGGGCAAGGAACGGCTCGTCGTACACCGCCAACAAGCTGTCGATGTAATGCTTGCGGGCATCTGAAAACTGCGGATGGACGATGATTTGATCGAGCGAGAGGGAGGGCCATACGCGGACCAAGTTTTGACTAGACGGATTTTCCAAGTCCCGTTCCCCTAGAGATAATCGCCAAATGACAGCCGGAAGAAAATTAGATTTGTCTCGCTCGACATGCGGCTGGTTGGCGCACGCCTTGAAGCGGTCAGGATAATTGAAATTCTGCGCAAAGTGTTCCGCCATCGCGTCAGCCGCCCCTCTTCCACCTTCCATTTCCCCTCTGTACCATTTCTCTACGGGCACACACTCAACGCATCGGCCTTGGATGGGCTGGGCAACGGGATAGCTCGTTTATGGGACCCATGGCGCGGAAACAGGGATGATCCGAATGCAGCTACCTATGCAATTCATCGGCCAGATTGTGGTGATGGCCTTGCTGACGTCGCCTGGCTTCGCAGGGCAGCAATTTGTCGACGGGGCGGCGCTGTCTGGCTTCGATGCCGTTGCATATCAGGATGAGCACGCGGCGGTCCGCGGTGAGACGACGATCACAACCGATTGGAACGGCGCTACGTGGCGTTTCGCGACCCCGGCGCATTTGGCGCAGTTTCGTGCGGACCCGGCGCGCTATGCCCCTGCTTATGACGGCCATTGCGCTTACGCAGTGTCCGAGGGCCGTAAAAGCGGAGGCATGCCGGAGTTGTGGCAGGTCGTCGGAGAGCGGCTGTATCTACTATGCTCCAAGTCGGCATTTGATAAGTGGACGTCAGAGTTCGACACGCGGTTGGCACGGGCAAATGCGAACTGGTCGGCACTGGAACTGTTGCCGGCTGCCCGTCCCAAACCACGGCCACAGGCCAACCCCTAGCGGAAAAATCTGACGATTGGGCCATTACTGCAGGCGGCAGCATGCGCGCTCAGCTTCCGCTCCGGGCCAACCGTCGCCGTGGTTTCTTGAGCTGACGGGGCATTGCGTGCGTGACTGAATCACAGTCAACGAAGCACCATTGCGGCGCTAACAAAAGCGGATGACCAGGATGGTTGCGATGCATTTTCCATAACGATGAGGAAGGTCATGAGCGAAGAATTTGCCCTGCCAATTGCCGATCCGGTAACCAGCCAGTCGATCTTCGAATGGCTTCAACGGTTCGCCGCCTGCGTGAGGGAAGTCGACTATGCCGCCGCCCGTCCGTTCTGGCATCCGGACATTATCGTGTTCGGCACTTATCAGGAACTCGTCCATGGCTGCTCACGCTGGACAGAGACGCAATGGGACAACGTCTGGCCACGCACGGCAGATTTTGCTTTCGACCTGGAGAATACGGCAGTGCTAACCAGCCCCGACGGAGCAATGGCGACAGTGATCACGCCCTGGACGAGCACCGGCTTCCACGCTGACGGCAGTCGCTTCGACAGGCCAGGGCGGGCAACGATCATTCTCGCGCGTCACCCCGACGGGCACTGGCTGGGCGTTCATTCGCACATGTCACTGCAGCGCGGCGTGCCGCAGGACAGTCATGGCAACCGTCCCGTCAAGGCTCGCTAGCGTTTCTGTATCGATTGATTGATCCATGCATGTTTAGTCTTCGCGCATCGTTCAATCGTGTCAGGGTGACCAAATACGCGATTCCGGAATAAGTCGTGATCGCCGACGGGTTGCCCTACGGTGCGACTGGCAAGATATTAAAAATGGAATTGCGGAAGCGCTATTTGGAAGTGGGATTGAAGGTAACTTAAATAGTCATCCTTATCAACAAAACTTCCGAACGCACGCTGGTTAATTTCGCAGCGGAACGCTGCTAAGACGATGGGGTGCTGCGCTTCTTCTCAATCGAGCTCGCTCGCGTTCTTTCGTTTCGGTTTCCCGTCGTATGTAAGATTATTAGAGGATAACTAACATGTCTGAATTCTTTATAAAAATTGCAGCAAGTTGCCTCTTGGTTGCAGCAACAGCGAGTGCGCTTGCACAGCAAGAAACCGTCCAGTTCGGGTGCGACGCTGGTGGAAACGACACATGCCATTTTAGTATTAGAGACTCGTCCGGAGGCACCCGAAATTTTACGATGCGTGCTCGAGAAAGAAACAGCATCAGCGGCGTATTTCCAGGAAAAGATTTGTACATGGTATCGATAAATCAATCACCGCCAAACGATCCGAACAACTGCGGAGCAACATACTGGTGCAAGAGCGAGACGGTAAAGACGGGTTATAACAATTGATACGGATCTGGCAAGCCAATCATGTCCAGTCATTTGTGTCAGCCTTGGAAAAAGAACAAGGCCGATCTTTTTTGTGATGCACGAGCACTTCCAGTGGTAGGGGAGTGTTCTCCATCGTAAGAATGAATTCCTGCTCCTTAGCGATTTTCAGATTCTTGACGTTCTTGTCAGGAAATCCGGAAAGAATTTTGGCATCGGATGTATGAATGATGTCCCTTTATCTATTCGAGCACCGCCTATCGCCAGGTAGAGCGCCTATCAATGTTCGTTGTCCGGAAAACCGACCGACGGCCTCGGGGCTGACATGCGACGGTGGCTCGTCGCTCATGTACTTTGTTTTCGTTTTCTCAAGCGAACCCGCTTACGCAGCGTGCGGGGAAATCTCTCATTTAACCAACCCGTTGGGTTTACCTCGAAAAGGAGGTTTTCGATGCTTCACAATGTCGACGTCCGAGCGATTCAATACCTCAATTCCGACAATTTCAAAGTACGCAGGTTTACTTTTCTATGTATCGGGGCAGCGGCCCTGCTATTAGAGTCCTCAAGTCTCTATGCTTTTTGCGAGGCAGAGGCAAGGTCGGCCTGCGCGGCGAATGACCAACAATGCATTGACAGTGCTGGCACGATGGCGACTAACGCCGTCCGGGACTGCAAAGTTTCTGTGGGGAAAGCCGGCAACGCGCAACTGTGGATTGCGACTCAGAACTCCTTTGATGGCCAGCCTCAAGAGAAGCAATTTTGGCGATGCGTTGCAACCGCTTGCGCCAGCGCGTCAGTGCCATAACCACGTCGAAGAACCGGGCCGAAAACAGTAGTCAACCTACCCGTGAACGCGAGCGTCGCGTCCCACAGGGACTTCCTCCGGGGCGTGCATGATTTTCGCGATCCGCAACGCACCCAAGGTCCTTCCGCTTTCTGAAAAGCTGTCGCGGTTTCGCATTAGTGCGTCGCACCTCCTTCAGCGTGACAATGCCGTTTGCAGTGCTGCCGGAGTCGCCGTTTTATTCGATGCGGTTTTGCGTCATTGTCGAGGAGGTCCTGCCCTTGACCCGAGCGGCAGAAGCATTCTTGAATTTTCTGCTTAAGGCGCATCGTTGAGGGGCTTGTACTGCCGCACCCCTTCTGCCCTGATTTCGTGCGATGCACCGAATCGATCGCCAAGAACTAGTGCATACGCTAGTTCCCAAATTCCGTTCACCACCCCAAGCCATTGTTTTTAAACGCCAACACTCTCCTGGCACGGTTCACGCGTACGCACTCCGGTCCTACCGGTAGGAGTGCACCGCATGAGCATGTCGAATTTCGTTGCACAAACACTCCAGCAACGCATTCTTTCAGGCGTATACGCGCCAGGTGAAGTCCTGCCCGGACAGCGCACACTCGCCGGCCAGCTTGGTGTAAGCCGGGGCGCCCTGCGCGAAGCCGTGTCCGTACTCATGACCCTGGGCTTCGTTCGCTCTATTCCCGGCAAAGGCACGTTCGTCGCGCATCGTGGACAACGCGATGCAGAGCCCGTCAGCCGTAGCGCCGAGCAAACCATGCAACTGCGCTACGTCATCGAACCCTCCGCCGCCGCACTCGCCGCACGAACCACGGGTCCCGGCGTAGCAGGCCAGTTCCGCGACATGCAAGCGCGCTTCAAAGACGCCCTGCTGCGCAATGACCTGATTGACGCAGCCCACTGCGACCTCGCTTTCCATCAAACGATCGCCGCCTGCTCAGGTAACGACATCCTCGCGGAAATCTCCCGCTCCTTCGAAGACCGCATCGGCAAGAGCCAACGCTTTCCCCTCGCCAATACCCCGCGCCTGATCGAAGCATTCGAGGAACACGAACACATTGTTGCCGCGATTACCGGCGGCAACGCCACCGCCGCGATGGTTGCCATGCAGCGCCATCTGCAAGGCGCCGCCGAACGCGCCGGCATAGTTTTCATCATTCCATAAACATAGGCATAACTAACTGAATCCGGGTCGTTCCCGGTCACCCTCTGCGCCACCCATAAAATATCAACCGCCATAAAGGACCGTACCTGCATGAACTTCATCAAATCAAGTTTGCTGACGTGGGCCTGTGCGCTGGCATGCAGCGGGATCTTGCCTGCCGCCGCACAAGCCCAGGAGAAAGTGCTGAAGATTGCAATGACAGCAGGCGACATTCCTCGCACGCTGGGCCAGCCGGACCAGGGTTATGAAGGAAATCGCTTCACAGGTATCACCATGTGCGACGGCCTCACGCAATGGGACCTGAGCCACGAGAAAGGCGCGAGCGAACTGATCCCCGACCTCGCCACGTCCTGGCAAGTGGACGCCAAGGATCACACCAAGTGGATCTTCAAACTGCGCCCCGGCGTAAAGTTTCACGACGGTTCGCCATTCAACGCCGACGCGGTCGTCTGGAACGTCGACAAGGTTCTCAACAAGAGCGCGCCGAACTTCGACCCAAGCCAGGTCGGCGTGACCGCATCACGCATGCCCACGCTGCGCTCAGCACGCAAGATCGACGACCTGAGCGTCGAGTTGACGACCTCTGAACCCGACTCGTTCCTGCCGATCAACCTGACAAACCTGTATATGGCTTCACCCGTACAGTGGCAGAAAAAGCTCGCCGCCATCCCCGCGTCAGTCACCGATCCCGCCGAGCGCGACAAGCAGGCGTGGATCGCATTCGCCGCCGATGCATCGGGTACAGGCCCGTTCAAGATGGCGCGCTTCGTACCACGCGAACGCCTGGAGATGGTCAAGAACACCGAGTACTGGGACCCGGCACGTAAGCCGAAGATCGATCGCGTAGTACTGCTGCCGCTGCCCGAGGCCAACACGCGCACGGCTGCCCTGCTGTCCGGACAAGTCGACTGGATCGAGGCGCCCGCGCCGGATTCCATGGACGCCATCAAGGCGCGCGGCTTCAAGATCTATTCGAACCCGCAACCCCACGTGTGGCCCTGGCAGCTCTCGTTCCTGCCGGGTTCACCGTGGCTCGACAAACGCGTACGGTACGCAGCGAACCTCTGTGTGAACCGCACGGCGCTCAAGCAGTTGCTGGGCGGCATGATGAGCGAAGCGACCGGCACTTTCGAGCCGGGCGACCCATGGCGCGGCAATCCGACCTTCGAGATCAAGTACGACCCGGACGCAGCCCGCAAGCTGATGACCGAAGCGGGTTATTCAGCAGCCAAGCCGCTGAAGGTCAAGGTGCAGATTTCAGCTTCGGGGTCGGGTCAGATGCAGCCGCTGCCCATGAACGAGTTCGTGCAGCAAAACCTGAAGGCCTGTTTCATCGACGTCAGCTTTGACGTGGTCGAGTGGAACACGCTGTACACCAACTGGCGCCTGGGTGCGAAGGACCCGTCGGCACATGGCGCCAATGCAACCAACGTGAGCTTCGCGTCAATGGACCCGTTCTTCGCCATGGTCCGTTTCGTCAGCACGCAAGCGTTCCCACCGGTATCGAACAACTGGGGGTACTACAGCAACCCGAAGATCGACGCGTTGATCCAGCAAGCACGAACAACCTTCGACGCCAAACAGCGTGACGTGCTGCTCGCACAGTTGCACGGCGATATTGTCGACGACGCGCCCTTCATCTGGATCGCGCACGATACCGGCCCCCGCGCGATCTCGGCCAAGGTGCACGGCGTGGTGCAACCGAAGAGCTGGTTTATCGACATCGCCACCATGTCGATGAACTGACCTGAACCCGCCGCGGCCTCGACACTTTGTGCCCAGGCCGCGGCAACCGGGCCCCGCCTCATGCTTTCCTATCTTCTACGGCGCGCGCTCTATGCGTTGCCGATCATGCTGGGCGTTGCGTTCCTCTGCTTCATGCTGGTTCATATCGCGCCGGGCGACCCGCTGGTCTCCATCCTGCCGCCCGATGCATCGGCTGACCTGCAGAAGCGATTGATGGAGCTCTACGGTTTCAACCGTCCGCTGCCAGTGCAGTTCTTTAGCTGGGTCTGGCGCGCGCTGCACGGCGACCTCGGCACCTCGATCGCCACGGGCCGTCCGGTCGCGGGCGAAGTGATCAAGGCGGTCGGCAATACGATGATGATTGCTGCGCTGGCCACGCTGATCGGCTTTGCATTCGGCGCGCTGTTCGGTTTCGTAGCGGGCTACATGCGCGGCTCGTGGATTGACCGCGGCGCTTCGCTCGTCTCGGTCACCGGCGTGAGCGTGCCGCATTACTGGCTAGGGATGGTCCTCGTGATCGTGTTCTCGGTGAAGCTGATGTGGCTGCCCGCCACCGGCGCAGGGCCGGATGGTTCGGCCGATTGGCATTGGGACTGGGCGCACTTCCAGTACCTAGTCCTGCCTGCCATCACCATGTCGTTCATCCCCATGGGCATCATCGCGCGCACGGTTCGCGCGCTGGTGGCCGATACGCTATCGCAGGAATTCATGGTCGGATTGAGGGCGCGTGGCTTGAGCGAGTTCGCCTTGTTCCGCCACGTGCTGAAGAATTGCGCGCCGACCGCGCTGGCGGTGATGGGCCTGCAACTCGGTTATCTGCTGGGTGGATCGATCCTGATCGAGACCGTGTTTTCCTGGCCGGGTACGGGGTTCCTGCTCAATGCCGCGATCTTCCAGCGCGATCTGCCGCTGCTGCAAGGTACGATCCTGGTGCTTGCCCTGTTCTTCGTTATCCTTAATCTTCTGGTTGACATCCTTCAAACCGTATTCGATCCACGCATCGAAAGGGGCTGAGCCGTGACCACGACCATTACCACTACCGGCGACAACGTCACGCCCGTACCCACGCCGTTGCGCTCGCGCGGACACGGAGCCAATGTGCTGCGGCGCCTGGTCCGCAATCCCCAGGCCATGCTCGGCGCGAGCGTGATCTTCATCTTGCTGATCATGGCCGTTGCCGCGCCGCTCCTGATGCCTGCCGATCCATTCGCCGCGTCCATGTTCAGCCGCCTGAAGCCGATCGGCACGCCCGGTTATCTGCTCGGCACAGACGAGCTTGGCCGCGACATGCTGTCCCGCCTGATCCTGGGCGCTCGACTGTCGCTCTTCATGGGCGTAACGCCGGTCCTGCTCGCGTTCGGCATTGGCGGGGCAGTCGGGATCATGGCGGGTTACGCCGGTGGTCTGCTCAACGCGCTCGTCATGCGCACGATCGACGTCCTCTACGCGTTTCCGTCGGTGCTGCTTGCCATCGCATTGTCGGGTGCACTGGGTACGGGGATTGGCAACGCGCTGGTATCGCTGACCGTGGTGTTTATCCCGCAGATCGCACGGATTGCCGAGAGCGTGACCACGCAAGTCCGCCGCAGCGATTTCGTGGACGCCGCCCGCGCGTCAGGTGCAAGCGCCTTTACGATCGTGCGCGCGCATGTGCTCGGCAACGTGATCGGACCGATCTTCGTGTTCTCCACCAGCCTCATTTCCGTCTCGATGATCCTCGCCTCCGGCCTGTCCTTCCTCGGCCTGGGAGTCACGCCGCCGAACCCTGAGTGGGGGCTGATGCTCAATACCTTGCGCACGGCAATCTATGTGCAGCCCTGGCTCGCGGCACTGCCGGGCGTGTTTATCTTCGCGACCTCGATTGCTTTCAACGTGCTGTCCGACGGCCTGCGCGCCGCGATGGAGATCAAGTGATGGCTGCGCACATGACAGACGACCGTGACATCGGCGGGCCGGCGCAGCCGTTGTTGAGCGTAAAGAATGTGGTCCGGCATTTTCCGCTCGGTAACAAAGGGCTGCCGTTTCTAAAGGACGCGCGCAACGTGGTGCGTGCGGTCGATAACATCTCGTTCGATGTATTGAAGGGTGAGACCCTTGGCGTGGTCGGCGAATCGGGCTGTGGCAAATCCACCATGGCGCGACTGATGATGCAACTGCTGCTGCAGGATAGCGGTGAGCTTATCTTCGACGGCGAGACGGTCGGTTCCCGCGCCATGCCCCTGCGCGAGTTTCGCCGTCAGGTGCAGATGGTGTTCCAGGACAGCTTCTCGTCGCTCAATCCACGCATGACGATCGAAGATTCAGTCGCGTTCGGCGCAACTGTCCACGGCGTTTCGCACAAAGACGCAATAGCGCGCGGACGCGACCTGCTCGCACGCGTCGGACTCGATCCCGTGCGGTTCGCGGGACGTTACCCGCACGAACTGTCGGGCGGTCAGCGCCAGCGCGTGAATATTGCGCGGGCGTTGGCGCTCGGTCCGCGCCTCGTGATCCTTGATGAAGCTGTGTCGGCCCTCGACAAGTCGGTGGAAGCCCAGGTGCTGAATCTGCTTGCGGACCTCAAGGCGGAGTTCGGACTGACCTATGTCTTCATCAGCCACGACCTGAACGTCGTGCGCTACATCTCGGACCGGCTGGTGGTGATGTACCTTGGCGAGATCGTGGAGATCGGCACGTCGGAGGACGTCTTCGCGCATGCGCTGCATCCGTATACGCGGGCCTTGCTCAATTCCATGCCGAGCGTCGATCCAACGCGCCGCACGACCGCGGCCCCGCTCTTCGGCGATCCGCCCAATCCGATCGACCCGCCAAGCGGCTGCCGCTTTCACACGCGTTGCCCGCAGGCACAGGATGTATGCAGCAAACGCGCACCGGTCGTCTCAACGGTCGGTGACGGACAAGTAACGTGCCTTGAATATGAGCCGGACAGCGGCTACGTTCCAATCTCGATTGCAGTTGCGCAGGAGGTGGCGTGATGAACAAGAAGCCGGATGTCAGTGTCAGCCTGCGCGACCTGAGGGTCCGCTTTATCACGCCCGGCCGGACGATCCACGTGGTCAACGGCGTCGATCTGGAAGTGGGACGCGGCGAGGTGGTCGCCTTGCTTGGCGAATCCGGCTCGGGCAAGAGCGTCACGCTGCGCGCGATCATGAGGCTGCATTCGGAGAAGACGACGCAAATGGAGGGCGGACTCGACGTCGAAGGCCATGACGTCCTGAAGCTCACGCGCCGGCAGCTTTCGGACCTGCGCGGCAAGGTCGTATCGATGATCTTCCAGGAGCCGTTGCTCGCGCTTGATCCGGTCTACACGCTCGGTGCGCAAATTGCCGAGATGGTGCGCCGGCATCAGGGGGTATCGAAGGCCGAAGCGCGCAAGCGAGCGCTGGCGTTATTCGAAAAGGTCCGCATTCCAAGCCCTGAGCGTCGGCTGGATGCGTATCCGCACGAGATGTCGGGCGGCATGCGCCAGCGCGCGATGATTGCGCTGGCATTGTCGTGCGAACCGCGCGTCCTGCTCGCCGACGAACCGACCACCGCGCTCGACGCCACCGTGCAGATCCAGATCCTGCTGCTTCTGCGGGACCTGCAACAGGAACTGGGCCTGTCGATTGTGTTCGTCACGCACGACATAGGCGCTGCGACCGAGATTGCGGATCGCATCGCGGTAATGTACGCGGGCCGGATCGTCGAGCAGGGGCCGGCGCTCGCGCTGCTGACCGAACCGCGGCATCCCTACACCATCGCTCTGCTCAAGGGCCGCACGCAAGGCGCCATGAAAAAAGGCGTCCGGCTGGAAACAATCGGTGGCGCGCCGCCCGACCTTTCCGCTCTGCCGCCCGGCTGCGCGTTCGCGCCGCGTTGCCCGCATGTGATCGACCGCTGTTTGCAGACACAGCCCGAAGAACGTCTGGTTGGTAACGCGCATTCAGCCCGCTGCATCAGGGTCGACGAAATCGCCATGCTGCAACCGAAGACCGAACCTCTCTCCACTCACTAACAACGAAATGACAGCAGACATCGCCTCGTATCGCGCTTTCGTGCCCTACCCCGATTATCCAGCACCCCATGCCGCAAGCGGCCCGCTCACGGGCCTGACGTTCGGCGTAAAGGACATCTTCGATGTGGCCGGTTACCCGACCGGCTGCGGGAACCCGCACATGCTGGCCATGTCCGGCATCAAGACGGCCAACGCGCCGGTAGTCGACGCCTTGCTCGCGGCCGGCGCCGCTTTCGCGGGCAAGACCTATACGGAGGAACTGGCGTTCTCGATGACCGGCAAGAACGCGCACTTCGGCGCACCGCGCAATGGCGCCGCGCCGGACCGTGTGACTGGAGGATCGAGTTCGGGGTCGGCGTCGGCGGTATCGAATGGGCTGTGCGATTTCGCGCTCGGCACCGATACCGGCGGCTCGGTCCGCGCGCCGGCTAGCCATTGCGGCCTGATCGGTTTGCGACCAACCCACGCGCGCATATCGCTCGACGGCTGCATGCCGTTGTCACCGGGGTTCGACACTTGCGGCTGGTTCACGCGCGACATCGAGACATTCGCACGCGTGGGCGACGTGTTGCTCGGCGAAGACACGGCGACGCTCCCATCAACGCCGCAAGCCTGCTTGCCGCGCGAGGTGCTGGCCGGGCTGCCGGAGGCTGTTGTAAAGGTTTTCTTCGCGACATTAGACCGCCTCAAGCCATGTTTTGGATCGATAGAAAGCGTCGACATCATGACGCCCTCCACAGACTCGCTCTATTGGGCGTTTCGTTACGCGCAGGGATTCCAGGCGTGGCAAAGTCAGGGTGAGTCGATCGAGCGTTTCGACTTCCAGCTCGGTCCGGGCGTGCGCGAACGCTTCGCATGGTCACGTACGGTCACGCCACTGCAAAACGAGGAAAGTGAACGCGTACGCGAGCAATTCCGTGCGAACTTGTTGAGCGCGCTCGACGGCGGGCGCGTTATTCTCATGCCCACGATGCCCGACGTCGCCCCGCTGCTTACGGACGCGGAAGAAGCGCTGGATGCGTACCGTAATCAGGCGATCAGGATGCTGTGCGTCGCGGGGCTTGGCGGATGCCCGCAACTCTCGCTGCCGTTGATGCAGATAGACGGCATACCACTGGGGTTGTCGCTGATCGGCCCGCCCGGCAGCGACAAAGGGTTGATCGAGTTGGGCCGCATGCTGATGCCCTGAACCAGTCCAACCTAGGAGGAACCCGCATGACTCGCACACCGGCAATCCCCACGCAGCAGGTATCAAACGATCGCGCGATAGTGACCGAGTGGCGATTCGCACCGGGTGCCGAGACCGGCTGGCACGTCCATGGGCACGACTATATTGTCGTTCCGCAAACGGACGGAGAACTCCTGCTTGAAACTAAAACAGGCAATCGTGTTTCCGAACTGCGTGCGGGGCAGAGTTATGCCGGATTGAAGGGTGTTGAACACAACGTCGTCAATGCTAGCGACCACGAGGTTGTGTTCGTTGAGATCGAGATCGTCTAGGAGCAGAGGAACGCGCGCGGTGCCGTCAAGCTAGCTGGCAAGGTGGACGCGCTCGCCTTCATCCGGTTCAAACCAGTCCGGATTACGCTCGGCAACCGGTTTCAGCGACACCAGGATCTCTCGCAGATGTGCGCGCATGGCTTCCTCGGCGCCATCCGCATCGTGCGCTTTCAGCGCACTCACGATTCGTGCGTGTTGCTTGATCAGCAATTCAAGCGGCGAGACTTCCGGCAGGCTCAGATAACGCACGCGGTCCATCTGGGCCTTGATGTCCTGGATGGTGTCCCATGCCGCGACGCAATCAATGGATTGTGCGATCAGGAAATGAAAACGCTCGTCGAGCGCGAGGAACGACGTGGTGTCGTTCACCTTTGCCGCAGTCTTCTGGTCACGCAGATTTTCAGCGAGGTCCGCAAGCTGTTCCGTCGTGATTTCGAGCGCGGCCTTGCGGGCCACTGCGGCCTCGATCGCTTCCCGGATGAACCTTCCTTCGCGAACGCGCCGCGGAGAAATCCTCTTAACGAAGGTTCCTCTTTGCGGCAGCACCTGCAGGACGCCTGACTCCACGAGTTTGATAAATGCTTCGCGAACCGGTTGCCGGGAAACCTGGAACATTTCCGAGACTTCGGTTTCGGACAACGGCGTGCCGGGTACCAGTGCGCCTGAAAAAATGGCTTCGCGCAGGGCGCGAAAGATTTGTTTGCCGATGGGTTCGTGCGATTCGACCTGAAGCTGAGCACGCAGATTGGGCAGCGCCACACGCGGTTCAATTGCGCGAACTCGGCCACGGGCAGCCCCGGCCGGTGGCCGCGAAGAAGCCTTTGTCTCATTGCGACTGACGTTTTCTGACGAAGACGCGTCGCGTCGCGGTGGCGCTGGCAAGACGTTTTTCGTGACCATGGCACACCTGAACGAGGAGTAAAGAGAGAACAAAGAGAAAGCAAAAGCTTCATGTTGTCATCTACCATACTACCACGCCGCCGAGGTCAATTTAAACCTCGGAGATGGGGGTGAAATTGGCCGATGGTTGTCCGCGGATAGCGCGGGATGTTCCTTGGGCAGGTTCAGTCACTGGTGGCGAAGCGTGTGGGTATCGGTGTTCGGAGAAGGAGGGTTTCACACATTCGTCGCTCTTGCGAGCACCGTGCTTTTGGGGTGCCAAAAACGTAGAAACTGCACGCTAGGTCAACTTACGAGCCCTCGTTTTGAAAGCGCTTTCTTTGCTTCGTTTCTTTGTCGCTTTGGACAAAGAAATGACGCGCCGCCACGCGCAGTGGCTAAAAGTGATAAAGAGATTAGCAAACCTAAGCAGACCAGTAACGCCGAAAGCAGCAACCCGGCAATGACCCCGACCGCAAACGCAAAACGCTAGCACCCCGACATCACCCCCATCCACCGGCGCGAGCAAAACCCTAAACCAGCAACCCCCGCTCCTTGACCTTCCCACCACGCGGTTCGCGAATCCAAATCAACGAACAAAGCGCTCCTAACACAGCAACGGCTCCAGCAAGCACAAACGCGCTGCCATACGCACCATGAGTCGCCTGCACGATAAAACCGGTCACAGCAGGCCCGATCACCCCGGCGAGGTTCGCCAGCAGATGCACAAAACCGCCCACGCCTCCAACATTCTCGCGCCGAACGGTATCCTGAATAACGGCCCAATAGACAGCGCCCGTCACATAAAGAAAAAAGATCGACACCGACATCAACGCGACCGCCCCCTCCATACTTTCAACCCGCCCGGCAAATCCGACACATACGGCTGCCACGCCGAGACAAACAGATAAAACGATCCGCCGCGCAAGCAACGGCTTACCGGTAATCCGCAAAATCATATCAGTGATAAAACCGCCTGCAGCAAGACCAATACTGCCGAGCACCCAGGGAATCACGGTGGCGATACTCATGTCATGAAGCGACATATGATGCGCTTCGGTCAAATACGTCGGAAACCATGACAAAAAGAAAAACAGCACATAGTTATAGGCAAAAAAGGCGAACGCCGTGGCAAGAATGATCGGCTGCTTCAGGTAAAACTTCAGCCCTGCCTTTTCGCCTTCGGGCGCATGCTCCATCGACGAAGCCTGCTGCTGGCCGGCGACAATCAACGCAAGCTCCTCGGGCTTAATCCGCTTGTCCTGCTGCGGTTGTTCAGTCGTGGTCAAGGTCCACACCACGAGCCACAGCAACCCAAGCACCATGATCGCGACGAACGCCCAACGCCACCCAAAGCGAATTGCCATGTATCCAACAACCGGTCCCGCAAGCGCGCCACCCAGCGGCGTACCGGAACTGATCACACCAATGGCGCTGGCCACCTCGCGCCGCGGAAACCAGTTGTTGACCATCTTGCTGTTCGATGAACTGAATGGCCCCTCGCCCATGCCGAACAAAACCCGCAACACGATCAACGAAACGAGGCTGCTGGCCAGCGCGGTCGCTCCGCAGAATATCGACCAGATGCCCATCGACGCACCGAACACTTTCTTCGCGCCGATCTTGTCCGACAGCACGCCGCCGACAAAATTGAACAGTGCATAGCCGATGAAAAAGCTGCTGAACACGATGCCCATCTGCGCATGCGAAAAATCGAGGTCCTTCTGGATCAAGGGGGCTGCAATAGAGAGCGCAGCGCGATCGAGATAGTTGATCACGCCGGCGAGAAATAGCAAACCGACCACGAACCAGCGCTGGCTTCTGAACATGAATGTCTCCTGGAATACGCCTCTTTGTGATCGGGCGCTCGGGCAATGCAGTGATAGGGATTTAGTCGAACTGCAAATGCACCTTCATCGACTGGTTGCGGTCATGCGCCACTTCGAACGCATGGTTCGCATCTGCAAGCGGAAAGACATGCGTCATCAACGGGCTCAGATCAATCTTCCCGGTGGCGATTTCTTCGGCGGCGACCGCGTATTCATCGGTGAAGCGGAACGATCCCTGATAACGCAATTCCTTCGCCATCACGAGATTGGCCGCGACCGGCGACTGCCCTGCCGGCAGGTTGCCCACCTGAATTACGGTGGCCCCTGCACGCGCAGCACGAAGTGCCGTATCGAGTCCGGCGGGGCTGCCGGATGCTTCGATCACGACGTCGAAGGTGCCGCGCGACTGGGACCATGCTTCGACCTGTGCCTGGTCCGTGGCGAGTACGGTCTGATCGGCGCCGAGCGTGGCGGCCATTTGCAATGCTTTGTCGGCGAGGTCGAGCGCAACGAGACGATGCGCTCCTGCACGCCGCGCAACCGATAGCAAAATACAGCCGATAGGTCCGCAGCCAATCACCAGCACCTGGGCGCCGACCAGCGATCCCGCGTGCCGCAGCGCGTGCAATGCAACGGCAAGCGGCTCGGCCATCGACGCCTGCGCGAAGTCGAGTGCATCAGGCACAGCCACGCATTGGCGCGCGGCAACCGCAATGTATTGGCGGAACATGCCCTGCATGTGAGGAAACGTCGAGGCGCTGCCCATGAAGCGCATGTTCAGGCAATGATTGGTCATGCCCTTCACGCAAAACCGGCACTCGCCGCAGTTCAGTCCCGGGTTCACGGCAACACGCTGACCGACGCGCAAACCGCTCACGCCCTCGCCCAGCGCGGCGATTTCCCCCGCGACTTCATGCCCGAGGACGAACGGTTCCCGGACCGCGAAATCACCGCTCTTGCCCTTGAAGTAATACGACAGGTCCGACCCGCAGATACCGCCTGCGCGCACACGGATCTGAACCTGACCCGGCTTTGGTTGAGGCGCATCGACTTCGTCGATACACAAGCGTTTCGGTTCGTGAAGGACGGCTGCAAGCATGAGAAGCTCCGTTGAATAGTGTGCGTGCCGAAGCACAACGCTTGGGCTAGCGGCGCGCTGCAAAAACAGGGGATGCATGCGCTTCGCGGGGAGACGTCGCGAGTGCCGGCGCCCCCCAGTCGTGAAGATCACCGCCGCGACGCAAAGGTGCGGTTTCGGGCAAAAGATAAATACACAGCGTGGACACAAAGCCCAGCGCCATCACGTAGACAATCAGTCCGACCGAGCTGCCGCCCGTCATTTGAAGCATCTTTACGGCGACGAGTCCGAGTACGCCGCTGCCGATCAACGACCCGATCTGCCAGATCAGCGCGATACCGCTGCAACGCACACGCGCTGGAAAAAGTTCGGGAAAGAGCGACGCCTGCGGCGCATAGCAAAGACTATGACCGACGGTAATCGCGAGAATCATCACGGTCTGGATCGCAAGCCGGCTGCCGCTGTCGAGGGCATGAAACAACGGTACGACCAGCAGGACCTGCAGCAGGCTGCCTGCCATAAACGTGGCGCGGCGGCCGATCCGATCCGACAACGCGCCGGCAAGCGGAATCGCGATCAGTTCGAGCGTGACCGCGACGATGATCGTCTGCAGCAACAGGCTCTCACTGATACCGTGCACGCGGCCGTAGGCCAGCACGATCATCGTGTACATCGCGAACGTACAGGCCTCGATCAGCTTCGCGCCGACACCCTTCAGGATCGTGGACCCGAATTGCCGGACGACTTCCACAACCGGCCGCGACTCGACCGCCTGCGTCTTGCGAATTTCCGTGAAGACCGGTGACTCCTCCGTGCGCAACCGGATATACAAACCCACGACGACCAGCACGATGCTGCCGAGGAACGGCAGCCGCCAGCCCCAGTCGAGCAGTTGCGCGTGCGTGAGCGTTGCGGTGAGGATCGCGAAGATGCCTGCCGGAATCAGGAACCCGGCGGGTGCGCCGAGCTGGACAAGGCTGGCGAAGAAACCCCGCTTCGGCGGCGGCGCATATTCGGCGGTCAGCAACACAGCACCCGCTTGCTCGCCGCCAACACCGAAACCTTGCAGTACACGGATCAGGATCAGTGCAGCCGGCGCCCAGATGCCGATCTGCGAATAATCAGGCAGCAGACCAATCAGGAAGGTACCCAGGCCCACGATCAATATGGTCACGATCAGCGCCTTCTTGCGGCCGATGCGATCGCCGAAATGCCCGAACACGATGCCGCCCAGCGGTCGCGCGATAAAGCCCACAGCGTACGTTGCAAACGCAGCGAGCGTCCCGATCAACGGGTCGCTACTGGGGAAAAATTTCGCACCGAACACGAGCACCGCCGCGGTCCCGTAGACGAAGAAATCGTAGTACTCGGCAGCGGTGCCGATCGTCGATGCAAAGGCGACGCGGCGTAACATCGCGCTGTTGTTCTGATCTGCCATTGCCTGTCTCCTTGTTGTTCTGCCGAGCGCTTAAACGCCGCCGTTCACCAGTTCCAGAGCGTACCGTCTTCGAGGCGCGCGACCGGCAAGTAAGCCGGGTCGTACGGATAGCGCGCCGCGAGTTCTTCGTCGATATCCACGCCGTGACCGGGCGCCTCGCCGGGATGCATCGTGCCCCGATCGAAGGTCCACGCATGCGGGAAAACATCGAGCGCTTCCTTCGGGAAACCCATGTACTCCTGCACGCCGAAATTCGGCACCCACAAGTCGAAATGGAGCGCTGCGCCCATGCAGACCGGCGACAGATCCGAGGGGCCGTGGCAACCCGTACGAACTTGGTAGAGCGAAGCAAAATCGGCAATGCGCTTCAGGTGCGTAATACCGCCCGCATGCGTGAGCGTGGCGCGAATGTAGTCGATCAACTGCTCTTCGATCAGCTGCTTGCAATCCCAGATGCTGTTGAATACTTCGCCCACCGCGATCGGCGTCACGGTGTGCTGGCGAATGAGCCGGAAACCGGCCTGATTCTCAGCAGGCGTGGGGTCTTCCATCCAGAACAAGCGGTACGGCTCGATTGATTTACCCAGGCGTGCCGCCTCAATCGGCGTGAGACGGTGATGCACGTCGTGGAGCAGATGGGTATCGAATCCGAACTTGTCGCGCACCGCTTCGAAGAGTTTGGGCACGAAGTCGAGATACTTTTCCGACGACCATGTCTGCTCTTCCACCGCGCCCTTGGTAGCTGGCTCATACATGCCGCTACCCTTCGATACCCCATACACCGAGCGCATGTTCGGCACGCCGCATTGAATGCGGATGGCCTGATACCCCTCCTCCACATGCTCCGCGTAGCGGTCGAGGGCTTCAGGAATATCACGACCGGTCGCATGCCCGTAGACCATCACGCTTTCACGCGACGCGCCGCCGAGCAGTTTGTACAACGGCAGGTTTGCGACCTTGCCCAGGATGTCCCACAGCGCCATGTCGACGGCGGCGATGGCAGTCATGGTGACCGGACCACGACGCCAGTAGGCGCCCTTGTAGAGGAACTGCCAGATGTCTTCGATGCGCCCCGGATCGCGCCCCACGAGCAACGGGCACACGTGATCCTTCAGATACGAGGCGACTGCAAGCTCACGGCCATTGAGAGTGGCGTCGCCGATGCCGTACACCCCTTCGTCGGTCACCACTTTCAACGTGACGAAATTGCGTCCCGGACAACTGACGATGACATCGGCGCGGACGATTTTCATGGGGATTTCCTTGAGGTGCAATCGATGGAATTGATGCTACCATACAAGTAGACTTAGTCGTCAACCAAGGGTTTTCCCGCTCCAGGCTACTTAAAATGTCCGATGAATCCGTGCTTTGCCGCAAAACGCTCCCATTAATCAAGGCTCATTTGCTGGCGCCCGGGTGGCGCGATCCGCGTATTGGCATTGTTCATTTGGGCATCGGGAATTTTCATCGGGCGCACGAAGCGGTCTATACGGAAGAGGCCATGCTTGCCGCGGGTGGCGACTGGGCAATCTGCGGCGTCACGCTTCAGGGTGACGTGACCAAACGCGATGCGTTGATGGCGCAGGATGGCCTCTATAGCGTCGTGGAACGCGGGCCGCAGGGTGTGAAGACCACCGTAATTCGCGCACTGCGTGAAGTGCTCGCGCTGCCGCACGACCGCGTGCGCCTGTTCGATTTGCTCGTCGACGCGAATGTACGCATCGTCTCGTTGACGGTCACCGAGAAAGGCTATTGCCGCGATACGAAGACGGGCGACGTCGACCTTAACCATCCAGGCATCGCCCATGATCTGGAGCATCCCGGCGAACCCGGCACGGTACCGGGGATCCTCGTCACCGCCTTGAAGACGCGGCGCGATGCCGGCATCGCGCCGTTCACCGTGCTCTCTTGCGACAACCTCTCGCACAACGGCGCAGCATTGCGCCAGGTGGTCTGCACCCACGCTCGCGCGCTCGACGGAGCGCTCGCAACCTGGATCGAGCGCGAAGTCGCCTTCCCGTCAACGATGGTGGATCGTATCGTCCCTTCGACCACCGACGCCGACCGTGAGGCCGCGGCCGCTGCGCTTGGGCTTCGCGATGCGGCGCCGGTTCCGTGCGAGCCGTTTCGTCAATGGGTGATCGAAGACCGCTTTCCCGCCGGACGGCCCGCGTGGGAACGCGTGGGCGCGCAACTCGTGGACGACGTGATGCCGTTCGAACTCGCCAAGCTGCGCATGCTGAACGGCACACATTCGACACTCGCTTATCTCTCGATGCTCGCAGGCTTTGCGACCATCGATGAAGCCATTTCCTTCGCGCCGCTGCGCTCGCTGATCCATTCGATGATGACCCACGAGATCGCACCGACCTTGAGTGTTCCGGCGTCGTTCGACTTGATGTCGTATCGCGATGCACTGCTCGAGCGTTATGCGAACCCGGCGCTGAAACATCGCTGCGCGCAGATCGCCATGGACGGCAGTCAGAAGATTCCGCCGCGCCTTCTCGCGACCATTGCGGCGCGCCTGGAACGCAATCAGTCAATCACGAGACTCGCGCTTGGCGTTGCTGCTTGGTTCGTGTTCTTGCGCGGACGCGCCGACGACGGCACGACTTTCGCCATCAGCGATCCGCTTGCGTCGAAACTGACTGCGCTGGCGACCAACGCAGACGACGCGCCCGAAAATCTTGTCGATGCGATGCTCGGCTGTCGCGATGTATTCACTCACGAACTTGCTTCGAACCAGATGTTCCGGCGCGCGCTAATTGAAGCGGTCACGAAGCTAAAAGCCGGGGCTAGACAGGCGATCGAACACGCCGCTTGAGGGGCTGCGTCAGGGCAGAACCTCTGAAGCACGAGGGACTGCAACCGTTACCGCCTTGCGCCAGCGCACCGTCGCCAGCATGGACGCCGCGACAATCAAACCACCGCCGACCCATGCCACAAGCGATATCTTCTCGCCCAGCCAAAACCAGGCGAACAGCGCGCCGAAGGCGGGTTCGCTCCCCATCAGCAATGCGACGCGAGTTGGACTGCTGCGCTTGATCGCATAGTTCTGCGCAAAGAATGCGAACAGGGTGCACGCAAAGACCAGATAAAACACGCTGCCCCAAAACGGCGCGTGCCCCGCGAACGACGGCACGTGCTGCCACTGCCCCGGCGCAAACACGAGCGCTACGGCAGCACTGCCGAACGCGACCACACCCGACTGCACGGCGGTCACTGACAACGGCGGCAGCGCAGAGTCGCGCATCACGCGTTTCGTCACGCAGACATTCAGCGCACGCAGTAAGGCGGCCAACAGGATCAGCGCATCGCCTGGATTCAATACGACCGCGCCGTCACCGGCAAGCAGCCATGCGCCTAAAAGCGAAAGCGCCACTGCCGCCCATTCAATCCGCGCGGGCCTGCGCTTGAGCAGCATCCACTCGACCAGCGGCGTCATGACCACACAGAGGCTGATCAGGAACGCAGCGTTAGCAGCGCGCGTCAGCAATATGCCGAAGGTTTCGCTCAGGAAAATGCCCAGCAGAAGCACGCCGGCGATGAATACGCCGCGCAATGTACGCGCGTCGGCATGACGCAAGCTGCGCAACGCAGGCGACAACATGACGAACGTTATGCCGAATCGCAGCGTGAGCAGGCCCAATACCGGATAAAACACGAGTGCACTCTTGGCGACGCCATAACTGGTGCCCCAGACCACCGCGACCACGAGCAGCATCAGGTCAGACAGTAATAGCAGGCGGTTTTCCTTGGACATGGCCGCACCTCCGTAGACGAGTCCGTATTGTCGGGCGTTGCACATGCGACGATAATCGGGTCGATGTGCAAAGCCTTTATGTCGCAGATGCATTAATCCTGCCCCCCACTCGCGACGGTCCGATGAATCCAACAGAACTCTTTGCATTGCTGCCCGACATGGCCGTGTTCGCCCGTGTCGTCGATGCCGGCAACTTTTCGGTGGCTGCGCGCCAGCTCGGCAGCACGCCGTCGACGGTCAGCCGCCAGATCAAGCGTCTTGAGCAAGCGCTGGCCACGCGGCTGCTCGAGCGATCGACGCGCAAGGTGAAGGTGACCGAATCGGGCGAGCAGGTGGTTCGCTTCTGCCGCGAGATTGTGAGCGCAGCGTCGGGCGCCGTGGATGCAGCCGGTTCACTGGTCGGCCGGCCGCAGGGGAAAGTCAGTCTGAGCGCGCCAACGGCCTTTGCGAAAACGGTGATTCATCCGCTCGTGCCGGGTTTTTTGCGCATGTATGAGGAGGTCGATCTCCAGTTGCTTTACGCGGATCATGAAGTCGATCCGCTCGAGAACGATCTCGACCTTGTGATCCGGCTAACCGATCACCCGCCTCCTGGTCTCGCGGGACGGCGGCTTGGATCGGTACGATGGGTGCTGTGTGCGTCGCCCGAGTACCTGCGTGCGCGCGGCACGCCCGAACACCCGCGTGATCTCGCCCGGCACGACTGTCTCTATCTGGGCGAAACCACCGACGACAACCGCTGGCGTTTTCGGCGCGGCACCGAAACGCAAACCGTGGAGGTGAGCGGGCGATATATAGCGAATCATGCCGGCGCGCGGCTCGAAGCGGCGCAACAGGATTTCGGCATTGCGAACCTGCCGGAATTCACGGCTAGCAGAGCATTGCAGAGTGGCGAGCTCATACAAGTACTCGCCGACTGGGACCTCGAAGCACGCGCTTATGTAGGCTCGGTGTGGCTGCTCTATCCGCCGAATCGTTTTCTTCCGCCCAAAGTACGAGCGTTGATCGACTATCTGGTCGAGCATATCCATGAGCGCAAGTGACTGCTAGAACGAGAGCCGCCCGAACAACTCATCGAACGGGACCATTACGTGCTCGCGGAAAGCCGGTCGAAGCTTAAGCCGTTCATACCAGGCTTCTACATTGGGAACACTGGGCCGCTTGATATCGAGTTCGAAATAGCGGTAAAGGTTTGAGCCTGCCGCAATATCGCCCAGGCTCAAACTGTCTCCCGCAATGAAAGGCCGCTCGGCCAGCACCCGGTCGAGGAGCTGGAAATACTGCGCGCAGCGATCAAGGCTCTCGTCAATGCTCTTCGTATTGCGTAAGGCCTCCGGCGTCCGGTAGAAGCCCCAGAACACCCCCGTCAGGAAGGCTGGCTGCAAAGTGCTCTGCGACCAGTCCATCCAGCGGTCCGCCTGAGACCGCTGACCTGCGTCGTCACTCCAGAAACGCGGGCTGCCATAACGCGCCGCGAGGTATCGCAAGATGCTGTGCGACTCCCACACAATCGTACCGTCGCTGTCTTTGATGACCGGCACGCGCCCGTGTGGATTCATGCTCAGGAAGTCGGGGCTTTGCGTCAGGCCGAAGCTCCCGCCCGCTGGAATATGCTCATGCGGTAAATCAAGCTCGCCGACTAGCCACATGACCTTCTGAACGTTAGATGAGTTGCGTCGTCCCCAAACCTGAAGCATGCAATGTCTCCTGAAGTTTAATGTGGCTGACCTTGGCTATTCATTTTCCGCTCATCCCTTATTTGGCGGCCGGAATGAAACGGACCGCCAACTCACTCAACCGCCAAGCGGCTAGCGAGATCGCAATAAAGAAATGTCAGCGAGGAAATCTCTTAGCCGCTCGATCCACTTGAATAGCGGTCTGCGTTCAACAGCATACGCGCTGGTCAGCGAAATTTCCGCCGCTATGTTTGCGTCGGTGCTTAACCAGATGCGCTCGCCTCGCGACACGCGAAGGACGTCACCAGTTTGCAACCAGTAGTCGTAGGGCGAGAAAACGCGTGTGACCCAGACCCTTGCTGTTCCCACGCGCAACTCGGAATCCGACCGCACGCGCCATGAGGCGATGTGGCCCGGTTGCACAACAAAACGAATCACCATCTCCGGCGATAGCGCATGCGCTGACGCCGAGGTTTCGGACGCCGCTCGAAAAACAAACCGCTCGCTTGATCCAACCATCATCTTCTCCGTCGATTAAAACCGAAAGACGGAGGCACCATAAAAAAAAGGCCCAACCGTTTTTCGGTAGGGCCTGGTGTTTGCGCAACTTAACCTATTTCCAATGCAAACACGTCCCCGATGAAGCGCCCCAACGGGCGTTCATTCGTTTAATAATCGCTACGGACGTGAGCTTTTGCATGCTATCGAGTGTCAGAGATCGCTTAGCGCTTGTCAACAAATTTTCAGCTTTGGGTTCAAATTCAAGCAATAACGCATGGTGCTCCTAAGTGCCCTAAAAGTGCCCTAAAAGTGCCCCAAGCATGCTTAAGACGCGCTAGCCATTGGCTTACGGCGGTAAGTTCTATTGACCTCGCATACAATCGTCTGGATTAGACCAACTCGCTTGGCCAAGCCTTGCCATTCATTACATAGCCAGCAAACTCATCCGGCATGCACACCACGCTTCTCCTTGAGAAGCCCGAAGGAAGCGGTATGGAAATTAAATGGATTGAGGACTTTGTCGCTCTCGCCCAGTACCAAAGTTTCTCGCGTGCCGCCGAGGTTCGTAACGTCACGCAGTCCGGTTTCAGCCGGCGGATTCAGGCGCTCGAACAATGGGTGGGAGCGGACCTGATCGACCGCAGCAGTTATCCGCCCACACTGACGCCCGCCGGACGTCTTTTCAGGGAAACCGCGGACGACATTCTCAACCGCCTGTTCGACACCAGGGCCATCATTCGTACGGAACAGCGCATGCCCGGCACGGGGTTGCAGATTGCAGCGGGCCATACCATTGCGCTCAGTTTTCTTCCCAGCTGGCTCAACGCGCTTACCGCACAATTTCGCGATGTCAGGGCGCGCGTGATTCCCACCAACGTCCATGATTCCATCCTGATGCTGGTGAACGGCAACTGCGAACTGATGTTTGCGTATCACCACCCCGACCTGCCGCTTCATCTCGATCCCACTCGCTACGAGTACCTGACGGTCGGCATCGACACCTTCATGCCAGTCTGCAAGCCGAATCAAAAGTCGGGGCCTTCTCTGCGTTTGCCCGGCACGGTGGGCCGCCCTTTGCCGCTTATCTCGTACACGGAGACCAGCTATTTTGGCCGCTGCCTGGCCTTGCTGCTTCGGCGCGCCAAGACGCAACCGGCACTGCGCCCGCACTACGAATCGGATATGGCCGAAGTGCTCAAGAAGATGGTGCTGGAGGGCGAAGGAATAGCGTGGCTGCCGAAAAGCTCGATACAAACCGAGTTGCAAAACGGCGAGCTCGTTCCGGCTGGCGGCAAGGAATGGACTCTCGAAGTCGAGTTGCGTGTGTACCGCGACGCGTCGAATAGAAACGAGTTCATCGACACCCTTTGGCGATATCTGCGCTCGTCCGCGTGAGCGCATTTACCTAGCGTTTACCCTGGTTATGCGGCACTCGCATAACGACATGCTGAACCCGCATCGCGGATTTTTTGTCCGCTTCTACTATCCGTCCAGAGACAGAAAAGTCCTTTAACAAGGGCACTTTTCGTCAAACCCATCGCACGGCCGCCCACGCCCATCCTCGTGCGAGACACCTCTGGAAGGATTGAAATGAAAAACCGGTTAACGCTCTACATAGTCATCGGCATGGTGCTTGGCGTCGTGATCGGCTATGTCTGTCACCGCAGCGCCGCTGATTCGAACGCAGCAAAAGAAGTGGCCGGTTACTTCTCCATCATCACGGACATCTTCCTGCGGCTCATCAAGATGATCATTGCACCGCTGGTATTCGCCACGCTGGTGTCGGGTCTTGCCGGAATGGATGGAACGAGCGACGTGCGCCGCATTGGCATTCGATCAGTTGGCTGGTTCGTCTGTGCCTCGCTCATGTCGCTTGCGCTTGGCCTTTGTCTCGCCAACCTCCTGCAGCCGGGTTCGGGCCTTCATATGGTCCAGACAAGTTCCGACGTCAGCACCGGCCTGAACACCGCCGGGCTCAACTTCAAGGACTTTGTCACGCACGCATTTCCGACCAGCATTCTCGACGCCATGGCGCGCAACGACATCCTGCAAATCCTGGTGTTCTCCGTGCTCTTCGGTGTTGTGCTCGGAGCGATCAAGCCGGACCCGAGGGTGACGCCGCTCGTACAAGCGATCGACGCCCTCGTCCCCGCCATGCTCAAGCTCACCGACTATGTCATGCGGCTTGCACCCGTGGGCGTATTCGGCGCAATTGCATCGGCTGTGACCTTGCATGGCCTCGATGTCTTGATGACATACGGCAAGCTGATCGGCAGCTTCTATGTGGGACTGGTACTGCTGTGGGTGGTGCTGATCGGCGCCGGTTACGCGTTCCTTGGCAACGCCATCTGGTCGTTGCTCAAGGCGGTACGCGAGCCCGCCATGCTGGCGTTTTCAACCGCAAGCAGCGAAGCAGCGTACCCGCGCCTGACGGAGAAGCTGGAAGAATTCGGCGTAGACAAGAAGATAGTCGGTTTTACGCTTCCGCTGGGATACGCATTCAATCTCGATGGCTCGATGATGTACCAGGCCTTCGCCGCCATCTTCATTGCGCAGGCCTTTGGTATCGATATGCCCGTAGGCGCGCAGATCCTGATGCTGCTCGTGCTCATGATCAGCAGCAAGGGCATGGCCGGCGTGGCGCGGGGCTCGGTTGTAGTGGTTGCCGCCGTTGCGCCGATGTTCCATCTGCCTCCGTCCGGCGTCGTGCTGATCCTCGCGATCGACCAGATACTCGACATGGGCCGGACAGCGACCAACGTCATCGGTAACAGCATTGCAACGGCCGTGATCGCGAAATGGGAGACGGCTCGGGTCACGCGAACAGAAGCCGTGATCTTCGATCGGCTGCAAGGCGAAGCGAAATGAGGGAGAAGCACGAGCAAGGACGCCGCTCTTTTGGCGTCATTGGCGGACTCGGCCCGCTCGCCAGCGCCGACCTGTTTTTCAAGCTCGTCAAATCGACGCCCGCAACCGGCGACGCGGATCACTTCGACATCGTCTTCGAGCAGCATCCGTTTCGCGGCGCCGGCGCCACCAGCGCCGCGACGGTGGAACGCCAGATCTACATCTTCGACCTCATTCGTGCATTCGAGAAACGCGGTATAGAGACCGTCGTGCTGCCCTGCTTCCTGAGCCACACCTTCATGGACGAGTTGAAGGCCAACTCGCCCCTGCAGATCGTGGACATGATCGAAGCCGTGCGACACCTGGTGCGAGGCAAGTTCCCCTCAGTGCGTCGCATTGGCGTGCTGGCATCGGACTATACGCGGAACAACGGCCTCTTCGAGCGCTATTTTTCAGCGCCTGAATTCGACGTCATTCATCCTCGCGTCGATGGCGGCACGGACCTGGTTACGCGCGCCGTGTATGGGAACAATGGGATCAAGTCCGGCCACCTGGCGGGTCAGCCGGTGGCGCTACTGAAAGCCGCTTGCGAAGATCTCATTGCGCAAGGTGCGGAGATCATCATGCCTGGCATGACCGAGATCGCGCTCGTTGCAGATGAGCTTCGCGCTGAACTGGGCACGGTCGAGATCCCGCTGATCGACTCGAATCTTGCGTATGCCCACTATATTGTGTCGGGCCAGTATGAGTCGCCGCCCAAGCTGTTCAAGGTCGGCGTGGTGGGCGGAGTCGGTCCCGCGGCGACAGTGGACTTCATGCAGAAGATCGTCAGCAACACGCCGGCGAAGCGGGATCAGGATCACATCAAGCTGCTGGTCGAGCAGAATCCGCAGATCCCCGATCGCACCGACAACCTGATCGGCGACGGCCCGGACCCCACCCTCTCGTTGTACGCCACGTGCAAGAAACTTGAGAGCGGCGACGCCGATATCATCGCGATTCCATGTAACACGGCGCACGCGTTTGTGCATCGAATCCAGCCGTATCTCGGCATCCCGATCGTCAACATGTTGACCGTGACGGTCGAGATGCTGCGCGATTCGTTTCCGTCGCTTGGCGACGTCGGGCTCCTTGCAACATCGGGGACGGTCGCAAGCGGGGTGTACCGGCAAGCTTTGGAAGCGCAAGGATTGCGGCAGGTCTTGCCAAGTCCGGCATTGCAGGCAAGCGTGATGAATGCGATCTATGGCAAGGAAGGAGTGAAGGCGGGTTTCGTCAATGGACCGTGTATGGACGACATCTGCGCGGCATTGGAAGGCCTCGCCGACGAAGGGGTGGAAGTCGTGATCCTTGGATGTACGGAGCTGCCATTGCTGCTTCCTGGCGCTCAATGGGTAAGCGCTCGCGGACGGACGATCACGCTGGTGGATCCGACCGATATCCTGGCAAAACGCTGCGTTGCTTACGCCATGGCAGCAGCAGAGCTCAGGCTGGAGTCGGACGCACCACACTAGGACGGTGCGCCGCGAGGCCTTGCGGCATTGGCTCCGTGATCGAACGCGTTTGCGAGCGCAACGAGTTCTTCGTTTCCCCAAGATAAAATCAGTCGTCCACTTCGTCACGCGTCGGAATCGACGTTTGCCCACCGCGACGCGTAACCGAGATCGCGGCGGCAAGTTGTCCGCGCTCGATTGATTTTTCGATCGTTTGACGAGACGCCAGCTGCGCAGCAAGTACTCCGATGAATGTGTCACCAGCCGCGCTCGTATCGACCGCTTCCACGCGAGGAGCCCCAAAAAGACGGCCATGTCCCCCTTCTTCCAGCAAATAGGCGCCCCGCGCGCCGAGCGTCACGATCACATTACCTGCGCCTTGACGCTGCAATTGCTTCGCGGCGTGTCCCATGTCGCTTCCCGATTCAAACGGGATGTCTGACAGGATCAATGCTTCGACTTCATTGACGACCAGATAGTCTGTCAGCGAAAGCCACTCCGGCGGCAATGGATCAATCGCGGGCGCGGGGTTGAGTATGGTTATTTTTCCAAGGTGCCGAGCGAGCTTCAACGACGCATAGGCGGTTTCCCGCGGCGTTTCAAGCTGACAAACAACCACGTCCGAATCGCTGAACAATGTCTCCTGGCGCCACACGTCAGCGGGTTTCAATTCGCCGTTGCTTCCGTCCACAACGACAACGGTGTTTTGCCCTCCTTGTGACACCGTCATCAATGCAAGGCCGGTTGGATGCTCGCGCGTAACGGTAATACCCGAGCAATCTATCCCCTCTGAATTGAGATCATCCAAGCGCTGGCCCCCGTTTTCATCGTCGCCAACGCGGCCAACCATCGCGACGAGCGCCCCGAATCGAGCAGCGGCAATCGCTTGATTGGCGCCTTTGCCTCCGCCAGCTTGTGAGAATCGCACGCTGCCAAGCGTCTCGCCGGGAAACGGCAGATGCGTTGTCTGTGCAACAAGATCAGTATTGATACTTCCAACCACAACTACACGCCCCTGGTGTGCTTCTTTGGACACGTCAAGCCTCCCTTAAAATTAATAACCCAAGATTCGTTGTCCCGACGACCCGGTGCATTGATTTTATTTAAATTTAGTAAAGCTAATTACGGCCACGAAAACGATGCCGGCCAGAAACCTTCTACTGCTCAGCGCAACGCCCTCTCCCTCGCGTCGCAGGACGCCGGGACGTCTATCGCACCCGTTGCGCGTCCAGCGCCAGTTTGTCGCGCACCCTGCTCTTCCACGCGTCGCGGGCACGATCCGCGTCGTGGATGGCACGCACCGTCTGCGTGAAACGATCTGCGGCGTTTAGCAGGCTCATCCGGTTCGTTTGGTCGAGCTTGTCGCAAATACCGGCGTCGATCACCTTGGCGCCGTGCATGGCGCCCAGCACCGCGCCGGTCATCACGCCAATTGAACCGGTGTCGCGTCCCGAATTGATCCCGTCTTCAATCGTGCGCTTGAAGTCGCCGTCATTGATCAGCGCGAATCCCAGCGCCAGGGGCAATTCCTCGATCGAGAGGCGCCGCGACGGCCGATAGCCATCGATCGCCACACCGGTCTTTCCATCGGTGAGTTGCACATCGTCGCCCATTGGCGAAAAGCGTGAGATAACCCAGTGAAATTCCGCAACGATCCTGTCATAGCGCTCGCCACGCAAACGGATTGCGACGTCCGCGATCGCGGCAATGGCGGCCCGCGTGCCGTCCTTCGCCACGCTGATGGCGGCCTCGATCACCTTCTCGATGGTCGTTCCGGGTATCAAGGCCGCGGCAATCGCACTGGCGAACACCCCAGCCGCTTCCAGCCCATAGCTTTCCTGATGACCGCTGGCAAAGGCGATCGCCTCTTCATAGGCGCCATGCGGATCTCCCGCGTTCACCACCCCCACAGGCGCGATATACATCGCAGCGCCGCAATTGACCATGTTGCCTATTCCGCCCTGACGCGGATCACAGGAGGTGAGTTGATGACGCTGGAAAATCCACCTCTGCGGATGGAACAGCCGCTCCATGAGCATTGCTTCCCGCTGCAGTTCAGGCACCCATCGCGGCGTCCAGGCAATCTGGCGCACCATGCCGCTTGCCATATCCCACGCGTCAAGGTGCCGGCCCGTTTCGTTGTAGACCGTCATCAGGCAAAGCACCATGAGGGTGTCGTCGGTGACGATGCCGTTCCCGCGCGTGCATCCCTTGCTGGCGTTTTCGCCCCAGGCCGTTCGATGCGACTCGGTATCGAGTGAGCTGACCCGGCCGTAGAGCTCCCGGATTTCCTGCGCGGAAAGCTGCTCGACGGTTGATCCAAGGGCGTCGCCATAGGCGATCCCATACAGGAGTCCTCGAACGCGATCCTGCAATGTCTGGTGGTTGCTACTCACAGGTTATCTCCTCACGCTTGGTTTGCATCGCTGCCGTGTGCACCGCTTCTACGTGCATCACGCTGCGATAGTTAAGGAACTTTTGTCATCGACGCACGGGTGCCCACTGTATGGCCGTGCCAGCCGTAGTACACGATGTACGCGTAGCAGCAGACGGTTATCGCCATGTAGACCAGCTGGAAGTCGTATATTTTCTTCAGGTGTGCAAAGAGTTGCGGCATCACGGCGCCGCCAACAATACCCATGATCAGGAACGCAGCGCCCGCTTCGGTGAATCGGCCGAGCCCCCTGATCGCGAGCGGAAAGACGGCCGGCCACATCATGGCGTGGGCAAAACCGAGCGCTGCAATGCACGCGATCGCGCCATAGCCGTGCGAAACATAGCTGGCAACGCTGAGCAATGCAGCCAGAAGCGCCGAGATGACCAGGTAGCGCTGTTGCGACACGACCCGGGGAACCAGCGAGCGGCCGACCATATACCCCACGAGCATGGCGAATATCGTGTAGGACGTGAAATGCTTGGCCTCGTCGATCGGCAGGTTCAGGCTTTGACCATAAAGCCCGATCACCCCTCCAGCCAGCACCTCTGCGCCGACATACACAAAGATGCACACGACGCCGAGCCAAAGATGGGGAAAAGAAAAGAGGCTCCGGGCAAGGTCTGCGCTACGCCTGGTGGCGTTGGCGGACGAGGGCGTGATGTCCGGCAACGACGAGCGTGCAACGCACACGGCCATGACAACGAGGACGGCCGCCAGCGTGAGATACGGCCAGTACAATCGCGAGGCGAATTCGTGAAGGAGTGCCTGGGCTAGGGCCGGCGTTGGCGCGCCTTCGACCCGTTTGACGAACTCTCCAAGCCCACCCATGATCAACGCGCCGAATGCGAACGGCGCCAGGACGCCCCCTGTCTTATTGCAGATGCCCATGGCGGCCACGCGCCGGGCAGCACTATCGATGGGTCCCAGGATGCTGATGTACGGGTTGTAGGCGGTCTGCATCAGCGACAGGCCCGCTCCGATCGCGAGCAGGCTGCCGAGTATGCCGGCGTAGCTGTGCATGCCGGCGAACTGGCTGAACATCAGCGCACCGATCGACATCACGCCGAGGCCTGCGGCCATGCCTCTTTTCATCCCGATCCGCTTCAGCAAGAACGCGTACGGCAGCGCCAGGATGAAATACGGAACATAGAAGACAACCGTGATCAGGAGCGCCCGTATGTCGTCGAGCCGAAACGCCAGCTTGACGAAGACCGTCAGCGGGCCGTTCAGCCAGCTGAGCGCTCCAGTCGTGAAGTACAGCATGCCGATGATTATCATCGGGCGCCGGTACAACCCCCGTGGCGCCTCGACAACCGGTCGAGTATTAAGCATGGTCCAATCTTCTTTCAGTATTTTTGAGAATCGTCCCCTGGTTATGGGAACGTTCCCAAACTACGCCGAAAAATTATTGGCTGCAATCTTTTCAGTCGTTTTACTGTCCTCTTTCTAAGCGATTCGTCGCGCGGATGCACCGCAAAGGTTTGCGAGCGATCCTCGTTCGACCAGGGTGCACGGCAGATATACCCGCTTGCCTCTGTTCGCGTCGGCGTGGCCGTCGAGCAACCACTCAACCGCTTGCGCTCCGATCTGACGGGCGGGTTTCTCGATAGTCGTCAGCCCGGGCCACGTGAACGCACCCGCCTGGATGCCGTCGAAGCCCAGAATGGATACGTCCTCGGGGCACCGCAAGCCCGCCTCCCGCACCGCGCTCATCGCCCCGAGCGCCATGAGGTCGTTGGCGGCCATGACGCACAGGTGGCCACGGCGGCGCGCAAGCAGGCGATGCATGGCGAGGCGGCCGCCTTCGGCCGTGTAGTCCGCGTCCTCGATCGATAGCACCGCCGGATCGATGCCGTGCTCGGCGCAATGTTCATGGACCGCGCGCAGGAAGCGCGCATGAGCAAGCCGTACCTTCTGCCCGAGGATCAGGGCCGGACGTTCATGACCCATGGAGAGCAGGTAGTCCATGCCGAGCCGCACTCCCTGCTCGATGTCGGAACCGACCGAACAGGCGTCGGGAAACCGCTCCGCGCTCGATCCGATCAAAATGCAAGGCAGCCCGAAACGATTGAGGTCACCGAGGCTATCTGTCACTGCATTGAGGATCGCGCCGTCGACGCGCGCGCGCATCAGCGTGTTCAAGTGCATCAGCTCCTTTCGCGCGCACCAGTTCGACGAGAAAATCAGAATGGACGTGTCTGCATCGGCTGCCCGATCCTGCGCACCGCGCGCGACTTCGCCCCAGAAAGGATTGGCAATATCGGGTAACACAAGTCCCAACATGCCGCTGCGGCCCGAACGCATGCTGACTGCCAGCGCATTGCGGGTATAGCCGAGCGCGTCCGCTGCGAGCAGCACCTGCTCCCGCGCTGAATCAGAAATGTTTGGTGCGCCCGCCAACGCACGCGCGGCAGTGCTTTTGGAAACGCCTGCGCGCTTCGCCACGTCGATGATGGTCGGCCTGTGGCCGGAAACCGTCTCCATAGTTGCTCTCGCACCATTGGGGTAGTTGTTTTGCGAACGATATCACCAATCGAAGGCACGCTAAACAATGCTAAACCTTGATCTCTGCACGCAGGAATTCGATCAACGCCTGCTGCACCGCATTGAGCGCGCCGCCCGCGCTCACCAACGCAAGCTCGGTTGGCGGCAAGCCGGGGAGACCCGTGCAGATGCGATGCTCAGGAAGCACGGCGGTAGTAGGCAAGACCGACACGCCAAGCCCCGATGAAACCGCCGCCTGGATGCCGGTCAGGCTATGACTGCCGAACGCCACTCGCCAGCGCCGGCGCGCTTTGTCCAGGCCACGGATCGCGCGTTGCCGGTACACACACCCTTGCGGAAACAACGCCAGCGGAACCGGTTCGTCCGTCAGCTCAACACCTTCACCCTTTACCCAGACGAGCGATTCGGGCCAGGATGCCAGGCACTCGCCGCTGCCCGGCTCGCGCTTGAGCAACGCAATCTCGAGCTCGCCTGCAGAAAGCTTGCGCTGGAGATCGACACTCATGCCGCTCACCGTTTCAAGCCTTACGCCAGGTTTCATCTTCACAAATCCCGACAGCATGCCCGACATGCGCCGCGCATCGAAATCCTCGGGAACGCCAATGCGAACCGGTTCGAGCGTCACGTCGCTCGTCAACGCATCCTGCGCCTCCCTTGATAACGCCAGCAGCCGTCGCGCATAGTGCGCAAGCAACTCCCCATGCTCGGTAGCGCTCACGTGATTGCCGGTCCGGTCACGCAGCAGGAGCGTGCGGCCCACTGCTGCCTCCAGCTTGCGGATCTGCTGGCTCACCGTCGACTGGGTCCGGTGGACGCGCTCACCGGCACGCGTAAAGCTGCCTTCATCGACCACGCAAACCAGCGTGTTCAACAACTCGAGATCTAGCACAAGGCACCGCCGCGTTATTTTAATTTCGATTGACCTTTAGAGTTTAATTTAATTTCCAAATATCGATCAATACTTTTACGCTTGCGGCATCTACTCAACCAGGCAAACAAATCATGGCTCTTGACGCGCTTGAACACAGCCGCCGCCCGCAATGGCTTACCTTCGATTGCTACGGCACCCTGATCCAGTGGGATGAAGGTTTGCAAGCCGCGGTCCGCAAGATCCTGTCCTCTAAGCAAACGGAGGCGATCGATCCGGCCCGGTTCATCGGCATTTATGATCGGCATGAACATGCGCTTGAGCAAACTTCGCCGCATCGATCGTTTCGCAGCGTGAGCGCGGATGCATTACGGCTAGCACTCGATGAGCTAGGCTTGGAAAGCGACGCAGATGACGCCCGCGTGCTAACGGACAGCATCTCCGCCATGCCGCCGTTTCCGGAGGTGACCGGTGCATTGAAGCGACTTAAGGAGGCGGGGTATCGTCTGTGTATTGTGTCGAATACGGATGACGAGATCATTGCCGGCAATATCGCGCAGCTTGATGGGTTGATCGATCGAGTGGTTACGGCGCAGCAGGCCGGGGCGTACAAACCATCGCGGAAAATATTCGATTATGCTTTTGACTCACTTGGCGTGACGAAGGACGACGTGGTTCATATCTGCGCCAGTCCGCACCTCGATCACGCGGCCGCGCGCGAAATCGGCTTTCGCTGCGTATGGATCGATCGTGGTACGGGCCGTACCGTGCTGCCGGATTACTCACCCGACGCCACGCTTGCAACGCTCGATCAAGTACCTGTGCTATTCAGTAGACTCGGCTGGTAAATTTTCAGGGTAATCAATCATCATGGCTCACTCGCTTTCACTCGGCAGCGCTGCTGCCCCGTCGCGTATCACACGGTTTGATTCCGACGCCGTTATGCAGGCGCGCATCGAACTCGCCGCGTGCTTTCAGCTTGCTGCGCAACGGGGCTATGAGGAGGGGGTTTGCAATCATTTCTCCGCAGTCGTGCCCGGACACGACGACCTGTTCCTCGTCAATCCGTATGGTTATGCATTTAGCGAGATCACCGCATCGCGCCTGCTCGTTTGCGATTTCGAAGGGCATGTGATTGATGGCGAAGGCCAGCCGGAAGCCACCGCGTTTTATATCCACGCGCGGTTGCATCGGTCCAAACCGCGGGTGAAAGCGGCTTTCCACACGCATATGCCGAACGCAACGGCGCTGTGCCTGATCGAAGGGCCGCCGCTCTTGTGGCTCGGACAGACGGCGTTGAAGTTCTATGGCCGCACCGCCGTCGATGAGGAATACAACGGCCTGGCGCTCGATGAATCCGAGGGCGATCGTATTGCCGACGCCATGGGCGACGCCGACATCCTGTTCCTGAAGAATCACGGCGTGATGGTGGCGGGCGCGAGCATCGCGGAAGCTTGGGACGATCTCTATTATCTTGAGCGCGCGGCCGAGGTTCAGCTCAAGGCCATGAGTAGCAACCAGCCGCTCAAGCCCGTGACGCACGAAGTAGCACAGCGCACGTATGAGCAAATGCGTCTGGGCGATGCAGAAAGCGCCCGTGCGCATCTCGACAGCTCGATACGCATCTTGCGCAATCAGGGGAATGGGTTCGAACAATAAGCATGAATCCGCGCTTATCCGGAAGCGACAACACGTTGCCGCTTCCGGGCTGCGATGTCATGACCATCGCTCCGGCCATCGCCGGCCGCGCACGACATTATTGAACAGCAATGCAATTACCAGCAGCAAGCAAACGCCGCTAAGCACAGGAACGAAAAAGAATCCTATTGAAGCGTTGCCGCTAAGCATGATCACCAGCGGGTCCGCTCCCGCCGGAGGATGCACGCACCGGGTGAGCTGCATCAAGGCAATAGCGAGTCCTACCGATAGCGCCATTTGCCATATACCCGGACCGGCAAACCAATAGACTGCCAGTCCGACGGCGGTAGATAGCAGATGTCCAAATACAAGATTGCGCGGCTGGGCAAATGCGCTATCGGGCGCGCCGAATAGCAGGACGCTTGAGGCACCGAATGGCGCGATCACCAAAGGGCTGCTCGTCAGGTGCCCTAGCAGGGAGATCGCGCCAATCGCCAGGAAGCCACCCAGGAAACCGAATGCCGCCTGTTTAGCCTGCGCTAAAGGAATAGCGGGCGCCGCGCGGGCGATCTGTTCATTCATAGTGTTTAAAGCCTTAGGAAATGCGCGCGCTGATCACGAAGAGCCGGATCAGCGCGCCCACGGCGTTAAGCCTTCTTCTTGAAGCGGGCAGCCTCTTCCGAGCCCGAGGTCGCATTGCCTGCGCTGTATGAATGCGCACCCACGCCGGCAAGACGTCCGCCGTCGACGATCAGATACTCCTCGCGAATGGGTTCCTTCGCGAACCAGCACTCGAGGATCTCGCGCGTGCCTGCCGCATAACGCGCCTGAGCGGAAAGCGTCGTGCCTGACGTATGCGGCGTCATGCCCTGATGCGGCATGGTGCGCCACGGATGATCGCTCGGAGCCGGCTGCGGGAACCAGACATCGCCTGCATAGCCCGCGAGCTGGCCGGATTCCAGCGCATGCACAATCGCGTCGCGATCCACGATCTTCCCTCGTGCAGTATTGATGATGTACGCACCGCGCTTCATCTTGCTGATCATCTTCTCATCGAAAAGATGCTCCGCTTCCGGGTGCAACGGACAGTTGATGGTGACGATATCGCAGACACGCGCCATCGATTCAACGGTGGGGTGCCAGGTGGCGCCAAGCTCGCGCTCGACGGCTTCCGGCAAGCGATGCCGGTCCGTATAGTGCAGCTTGACGTCGAAGGGTTTGAGCCTGCGCAGCACCGCCGAGCCAATCCGGCCAGCCGCCACGGTCCCCACGTTCATGCCTTCAAGATCGTACGCACGCGACACGCAATCCGCGATATTCCAGCCGCCCTTCTTGACCCATTCATGTGACGGCAGGTAATTGCGGACCTGCGACAGGATCATCATGACCACATGCTCGGCCACGCTGATGCTGTTGCAAAACGTCACTTCAGCCACCGTGATGCCGCGATCGATGGCGGCCTGCAAATCGACGTGATCCGAGCCAATGCCTGCTGTCAGCGCGAGCTTGAGCTTCGGCGCCCGGGCGATCCGCTCGGCGGTGAGATACGCCGGCCAGAACGGCTGCGAAATGACGATCTCCGCATCTTCCAGTTCACGTTCGAACGTGGAGTTGGGGCCGTCCTTGTCGGACGTGACAACCAGGGTATGTCCTTGCGCTTCGAGGAACTTGCGCAAGCCCAGTTCGCCGGACACGCTGCCTAGCAACTCACCCGGATTGAAGTCGATAGCCTTCGGTGTCGGGGCGCTTTGTCCGTCGTGATACTTCGTGATGGCGGGAACGTCGTCCCGGGCGTACTTCTTCGGCATACCGTCGACGGGGTCGTCATATAAAACGCATAGAACCTTGGCCATGACTGTCTCACTCCACTCTGATTTGGATAGCACCGGCGCCGATGTTGCGGCGCCGCCTTGGTCGAAACGTGGGGCTGGCACGTCGACGCAGGGAGAGTGTCTCCAAGTGCTTGCGGAGGGTCCAATCGTTTGGATGGATCAGGTGATAAGCGCTTCTTATCAGGGCATGCAAGCGCGTGCATGAGGCTGCGGATCTTCAGGCTTAAACGGTTACTAGCCCCGTTGATGCGCGCACAGCCTCGGGCAGCAAAGCGTCGAACGCCTGTTGCAGATCAAGCTGCTCGGCGGCTCTCCATATGGCGGCAACAAGGGGCGGCAGCGTATTGCGATTGCGCGCGATAAGGCCGATGCCACGCGTCAACTCAGGCAACAAAAGCGACGCACGCACCCCGCTGCCCTCGGGCAGGACGCTTAGAAGGCTATGCGGAAACACGCTGAACAAGCCCGCATGCTGAACGTGCGCGTAGAGAGAAAGAAGGGAGTCGGTTTCGAGAATGACCGTAGGCTGCACGCCCTCGCGTCGAAACGCTGCATTGATCACTTGCCGGTTCTGCATGGTCGCGGTCAACAGACCAAGGGGCAATCCACCCGCGCCGCTCCATTGGACCGTACCCGCATCAAACCCATCGCCCGCACCGGGAGGCGATAACAGCAGGTAGCGTTCAACGTAGAGAGGCAACACGCTGAACCCCGCCTGCACCTGGTCGTCAAGATACGTCAGGCCGACATCGAGTTCGTGCTCGTCCAGTTGACGCAGGATCGCGTCGGAGCTGAGCGAGCGGACCTCATAGTGCATATGCGGATGCTCGCGCATGCACGGTGCAAGCATGCTGGTGGTCACCGGCATGACGGTCGGGATCGCGCCTATACGAAGCGTCCCGATCAGCTTCACCTGCGCGGCGGACGCATCCTGCCGCATGTTTTGCAGCGACGCGAGCGTTTGCCTCGCCCATCCAAGCACGCGTTCACCGTCCTCCGTGAAGCCTACGAAACGCCGCGTCCGCTCGACAATGACCAGCCCCAGTTCGGCCTCGAGCGTACGGATGGCCGACGACAGCGCGGGTTGGGAAACGTGACAGGCCTCTGCGGCGCGCGCGAAATGTTTTTCGCGCGCCAGCGTGACGAGATACTCGAGTTGCCGAATGAACATTGCGTCCTTTTATTAGCCTTGTTTCACCGGCACGGCTCACGCAAGCAGGTCCTCATAGAACGAGCCGAACGGCCTTGTAGGATGAGCAAGCTGAATCTCGAGAATCCAGAGCCCGGCATCCGGATGCGGCTCGAAATTGCCGAGATTGCCCGCCTTGAAGATCGCGTGCGGGAAATCGCTCACGCGATGCCCCTTGATGTCGAGGTTCAGTTTCCACCCAAGCGCTGACGCACGCTCCGCCGCGAAGTCGTACAACGCCGTGCCGCCGGCGCCCGTCGTTCGCCAATGATGCTCGACCTCGTCGAAGACGGTCTTGGTCGCCTCCGCGCACGCTTTCATCTCCGGGTCCGCACCGACCACGAAGGTCGCGCCCGCATCGCCTTCATGTCCTTTCCAGACGACGCCGAGATCGACAAAAAAAATGTCGTCGTCTTTAAGTCGCGGATCTCCCTCGGAACGTTGCTTGAACGTGCGCAAGGTGTTTTCTCCGAACCGGATCAGGATGGGATGCCAGATGCGCTCCATCCCGAGCTCCTGCATGACTTGCTTGCACTCGGTCACCGCTTCCGACTCGAGCATGCCGGGCTGAATCCGGGCCGCCACCTGTTCGACGACTTCCCACGTTTTGTCGCGCGCGTAATGCATCGATTCGAGAACGAATTTTTCGCCCACTGCCTGTTGCGTGTCAGTGCTCACCCAATTTCTCCGGCTTCGTTATATTCGCTTAAATATATCGATGCCCACTTGGAAAGTCCATTTCCCTGCGGCATCCTGGTCATATTCTACGCGGGGCCGGCTAGCGTCCGGATTGAACGGACCTGCGCACTCCGACCGCTGAGACCTCGCGTCGGCAGCTCTATCCATTCGCCCCGAGCCACTCACGGAACAGGTTCACCTTGGGCTGGTGCGCGAGGCAATTCGGATAGACGAAGTAGTACCGGCTGCCCGTCGTGAGCACGATATCGAACGGCCTCGTGAGGCGCTTTGACGCGACATCTTCGCTCACGAGCGAGCAGTCGCTGATCGCGACGCCGAAGCCTTGCGCCGCCGCATTGGTGGCCAGGTCGAGCGTTTCGAAACTCTGCCCAAGGTCGGCATTGATCTCGGGTGCATCGGCATGGGCGAGCCACATCTTCCAGTCGCGATGGTCGCGCGTTGGATGCAGCAGGGTATGCCGGGCAAGATCGGCCACGTTATCGAGCGATTTTTCCTCCAGCAACGAAGGCGCGCACACCGGCGTCAGTTGCTCCTCGAAAAGCGCAATCGAATGAACGTCCACGCCCGGGGACGAGCCATAAATGATCGCGGCGTCGAACGGCTCGACCTGGAAATCGACGTCGTGTTGCCAGGTGGTCGTGAGCTGCAACTGGATCTCTGGGTACTCCGCCTGGAAGCGCATGATCTTCGGCAGGATCCAGCGCATAAGGCAGGTGGGTACCTTCAACGCGAGGTCGGTACGCTGCCGGGTCAGCCGCAGTGAAATCTCCTCGATCCGAGAGAAGCTCTCTTTCACGGTCGGCAATAGCTGCTCGCCTTCATTCGTCAGCGCGAGCCCCTTCGAGTGCCGCGTGAACAGCGGAAAACCGTAGTACTCCTCCAGCGTCAGGATCTGGCGGCTCACGGCGCCTTGCGTGAGGCAAAGGTGATCGGCGGCACGCGTGAAACTGCGGTGGCGCGCGACCGTTTCGAAGATTTGCAGCGCATTGAGCGGCGGCAGGCGGCGCATTCTCGTTTCCTTCCTGCATTTGAAAAAGTCATGGCGGCCGGTTGTGCTGTCCGGCCAGAGGTTTGATAGATGCACGAGTCCAACGCTGCATATATACACCGAATTTAACGCCTCGCATCGCCTGAAAGCACTGCCCCCCACAATAAGCCCATGAGCCAAAGACATGGCGCGCATGCAAATTCATCGATTGCCGTACACGTGCCATGCACCAAGAATGCATCAACACGCACACTCCGGAGAAAGGCATGTACCGGCAACGGATCAAACGGATCACTCCGCAGGAATTTCATGAATTCGCCTGAAAATATCTCGCTCCTTGGTCACGCGAGCGGACACTGCGCTCCCCGTCCAGTCGACACGCAGACCTGCGGCGAAGCGCTGGTGAGACTGCTTGAGCACTACGGCGTTGAACTGGTGTTCGGCATTCCCGGTGTCCATACGGTCGAGCTGTATCGTGGACTGGCGACGTCGACGCTGCGCCACATCACCCCTCGTCACGAGCAGGGCGCGGGCTTCATGGCGGACGGCTATGCGCGTGTTACGGGAAAACCCGGGGTGTGCTTCATCATCACCGGGCCGGGCATGACGAATATCGCGACCGCGATGGCGCAGGCCTACGCCGATTCGATCCCCATGCTCGTGATCTCCAGCGTGAACACCACGCGCCAGCTCGGCGGAGGAACCGGACGCCTGCATGAGCTGCCGTCGCAGCGCAACGTATTCGCCGGGCTCACCGCGTTCTCCCACACGTTGCTCGATGCTGACGAACTGCCGCAAGTCCTGGCGCGCGCGTTCGCGGTGTTCGCCACCGCGAGGCCGCGGCCGGTTCACATCGAGATTCCGCTCGACGTGATCGTCGCGCCTGCTCGCGACGCGACATCCCGCTGGGTCGTGCTGCCCGCGAAGCCCGCCGGCGCGCCGGCTGCCCTCGACGAGGCCAGCGCCCTGCTCGCCGCCGCGCGCCGGCCGCTGATCCTCGCCGGTGGCGGTGCTGTGGAGGCCGCGCCCGAATTGCGCGCACTGGCCGAACGCCTGCATGCGCCGGTGGCGCTTACGATCAACGCCAAGGGCCTGTTGCCGCGCGGCCATGAGCTGTCGATCGGCTCGACCCAGTCGCTCGCCGCGACGCGCGCGCTGGTGCGTGAGGCCGATGTCGTGCTCGCGGTCGGCACCGAACTGGGCGAGACGGACTACGACGTGGTGTTCGACAACGGGTTTGCAATCGACGGCAAGCTGATCCGAATCGACATCGACGCGCAGCAGGTCATGCGCAATTTCCGTCCCGACGTGGCGATTGCAGCCGATGCGAAGCTCGTGCTCGCCGCGCTGGACCAGAGGCTTGCCACACGCCCGTTGCCGCCACGCGATGCCGATTGGGGCGCGCCGCGCGCAGGTACTGCGCGTGCTGCGGTCAATGCCGGTTACGACGCACCGATCCGCTCGCAGGCGATGCTCTTCGATATCGTATCGAGCGCCCTGCCCGATGCAATCATCGTGGGCGATTCAACGCGCCCCGTGTACGCGGGTAATTTCGTCTTCGAAGCGTCCTCCCCCAGGTCGTGGTTCAACTCATCGACTGGCTACGGCACGCTGGGCTACGGGTTGCCGGCTGCTATCGGCGCACGGCTCGCGTCGGGCAACCGGCCCGTGATCTGCCTGATCGGCGATGGCGGCTTGCAGTTCACGCTGCCTGAACTGGCGAGCGCCGTCGAAGCGGCTGTGCCGGTCATCGTGCTGCTGTGGAACAACCGGGGTTATGCCGAGATCAGGAAATACATGGTTGAACGCGATATTGAACCGATCGGTGTCGACATCTATACGCCGGACTTCCTTGCGCTGGCACGCGGTTTTGGCTGCCGCGCCGCGTCTGCCCATACGCCTGCCGCGTTGGCGGAAGAACTCAAGCAGGCTGTGGGGCGCCGCGTGCCCACGTTGATTGAAATCGACGAACAGAAGTGGTTCGACCACGTCCCGGGAGACCCGGCATGAACGCGCCGAACGACACTCAATTCCTGACGCAGCTCTATATAGATGGCCGCTGGCTCGACGGCGCACTGGGCCGCACGATTGCCGTGGTGAACCCTGCAACCGGGACCCGCCTGGCCGACGTGGCCGCGGGCACCCTCGCCGACGTGGACCTGGCGGTGGCGTGCGCGGCTCGCGCGTTTAGTACATGGCGGCATACGACCGGCGCCGAGCGCGCAGGCTATCTGCGCGCAATCGCGGCGGAAGTGGAAACGCGGCGCGACCGTCTCGTGATGCTGCAATCGCTTAACAACGGCAAGCCTCAGGCAGAAGCGCACATGGACGTCGACGATGTGATCGCGAGCTTCAGCTATTACGCGCAATTGGCTGAGCAACTGGACGACCCAGGCGGCGCCGAAGTCAGCATCCCCAACATCGAGCACCGCGCGCGGATTCTGCGCGAACCCTGCGGCGTGGCCGCGCTGATCGTGCCGTGGAATTTCCCGATGGTGACCACGGCGTGGAAACTCGCGCCTGCGCTCGCGGCCGGCTGCACGGTCGTGCTCAAACCTTCCGAAATCACGCCGCTGCCCGAACTCGAACTGGTCTCGGTGATCGCATCGGCAGGCTTGCCGGCGGGTGTTTTCAACGCGGTGACGGGCACCGGCGCGGACGTAGGCGCGCCGCTTGTGGCTCATCCTGGGGTCGCGAAAGTATCGTTTACCGGTAGCACGAGTGTCGGCCAGACGGTGATGAAGACGGCCACCGATACGCTCAAGGGCGTGAGCCTCGAACTCGGCGGCAAGTCGTCGATCATCGTGTTCGACGATGCGGATCTCGATCTGGCGGTCGACCTTGTCGAAGCGGGCGGCTTCTTCAACAGCGGCCAGATGTGTTCGGCGACGAGCCGCGTGCTGGTCGCGCGCAAACTCGCTCCCTCCTTGCTGGCAAGGCTCGTCGAGCGCGCGGAGCGGATCGTCGTCGGCGACCCGTTCGCGCCTGACGTGCGCATGGGGCCGCTCGTGAGCCGTGCCCAATTCGACCGGGTGCGTGGCCATATCGAACAAGGGATTGCGGACGGAGCGCGGCTCGTCACGGGTGGCGGCCGGCCAGCCCGTGCACCGGAGCAGGGCTTTTTCATCGCGCCGACAATTTTCACCGAAGTGCCGCCGGCGAGCGCCTTATGGCGTGACGAGATCTTCGGCCCGGTCCTGTGCGTGCGCACGTTCGACACTGAAGAGCAAGCCGTCGACATGGCCAATGACAGTGAGTACGGACTGGTGGCGACGGTCGTCACAGAGGACGAGGCGCGCGGCGAGCGGGTCGCCCGTGCGCTTGAGGCCGGCGTGGTGTGGCTCAACACACCGCAACTGATCTATCCGCAGACGTCGTGGGGCGGCTACAAGCGCAGCAGTATCGGGCGGGAGCTGGGTCCGTTCGGGCTCGCCGCCTTCCAGGAAATCAAGCAGGTGCTGACGCATCGTCAGTCCAACTAGCCCGTCTACCAAAAGGATTTGTGATGAACCACGATAACCAATCCTACAACGCTTTCAACCAGCCGCTCGGCGGTAACCAGATGCCGCGCTTCGCGGGGCCCGCAACGATGATGCGCCTGCCGAGCGCAACCTCGGCCGAGGGGCTCGATGCCTGTTTCGTCGGCGTGCCGCTCGATACCGGCACGTCGAACCGGGCGGGCGCGCGCTTCGGCCCTCGCGCGATCCGGGCCGAATCGTGCCTGCTGCGCCCGTACAACATGGCGACCCGCGCGGCGCCGTACGACAGCATCCAGGTGGCTGACATCGGCGACGTCGCGATCAACACGTTCAATCTGCAGAAGAGCATGGAAATCGTCACTGAAGCGTATGACGAAATTATCGAGCATGGCTGCGTGCCGCTCACGATGGGCGGCGACCACACGATCGTGCTGCCCATCCTGCGCGCGATGAAGAAGAAATACGGCGCGGTTGGCGTGGTCCATGTCGACGCGCATGCGGACGTGAACGACACGATGTTCGGCGAGAAGATCGCTCACGGCACACCGTTTCGACGGGCGATTGAAGAAGGCCTGATCGACGGCAACCGCGTCGCGCAGATAGGCCTGCGCGGCACCGGCTATACGGCGGAGGATTTCGACTGGTCGAGGTCGCACGGCATACGGGTCGTGCAGGCCGAGGAGTGCTGGTACAAATCGGTCGCGCCGATCATGGACGAGGTGCGCGCGAAACTGGGCGATGGCCCGGTGTACCTGAGCTTCGACATCGACGGTCTGGACCCGAGTTTCGCGCCCGGCACCGGCACGCCGGAAATCGGCGGCCTGACGATCTGGCAAGCGCTTGAAATTATCCGCGGCTGCCGTGGGCTGGATATCGTGGGATGCGACCTGGTGGAGATTTCACCGCCGTACGACGCGTCCGGCAACACCGCGCTGGTCGGCGCGAACCTGCTGTACGAGATGTTGTGCGTGCTGCCGAAGGTGAAGTACAGGAAGTAGGCAGTTCGTTTGATGACTGGTCAGCGACCTGCCATGCACGTTCGGCATGCCACGACCTGTAAAAACCAGCCATCAACCCGCCGAGCCATGTGCTTTGATCATGGCAGACATGACGATATATCGATTGTGATGGCTATTTTGCGATCCTAACATTTTCATGCAGGGACAACAGCGCACGGATACGACCGTTCGCCCGGCGCATAGGTCAGACATCTCACTTAACCATCACGGAGTCGGCGATGAACAAATTCAGCACGGGACGGCGGCAAGCCGTAAAGACCATCGGCGCAGCGCTCGCAGCGTCCGCGTTGCCGGCGCCGTTTCTTAATCTCAGGGCACAGGAACACAATTTCTCAGGCAAGACGCTGCGTCTGCTGACCTGGTCAGACGATACGGGGACTGCCGCGCTGCACAATATCGCCGCGACCTTCACGGCAAAGACCGGCGCGAAGGTGATTGCGGACCGCGCGGACGGCACCTCCGGCATGGTCGCCAAGGTGAAGGCCGCGGGCGACCGCCCGACCTATGACGTCATTACGCTCGCGGGCGTAGGCGCCTCAGGTCTCGGCGATGCCGGCCTGCTGGTCAAGCCCGATCTCGACAAGCTGCCCAATCTCAAGGAAGTGGCCGCGCGCTATAGAACCGGCGCGGATGGTTTTGGTGTCGGCTACCTGCTGTGGTCCGACGGCCTGATCTACAACACGTCGACCGTCAAGACGCCGCCCGGGTCGTACGAAGCGCTGTGGGATCCCAAGTACGCCGGCCGCCTGTTCCTGCCGCCGCCCGAGTTCGCCGAGGCGGTCGATCTTGCGATCATTGCTGCAAAAATGTCGGGCGGTTCGCAGCAGAACATCGATCCGGGCTTCAAGAAGCTTACGGAACTGAAGGACCGCGTGATGACGCTCGGCGAGAATCCGAACCAGGTCGCCGACCTGTTTCGCACGGGCTCGCTCGATATCGGCGGCATCTATTCGCCTGCGTTCTTTCCCGACCAGATCAGGAAACCCGAATACAAAATGGGCGTGACGTACGGCATGAAGGAAGGGTTCGCGACGCAACTGATGTTCACGGTGATTCCGAAATCGCACCCTGGCGACCTCGACCTGATTCACGCGTTCATCAACCATTCGCTCGATGCCGGCGTGCAAGGCAAGATGGCCGCCGACGTGCTGAACGGCCCGGTGAATTCGAAGGCCATCATTCCCGCCGAGAGCCTCAGGTTCGTGCCGAGCCCGCAGCAGATCGCGGAGAAGTCCGTCCTCCACGATGACAAGTCGCTCGCCGTGGTACAGGCGGCGTGGATCAAGCGCTACACCGAGATTTTCTCGGCATGACCGCGATGGCCGAACTCTCTTCGCAGCGCGCCGGACCGGGGGCGCCGGACCAGCCGGTTGCCCCCGTATCGGAAACCGCGCTCGCCCGCGCGCGGCCGTGGCTGCTGCTCGCCCCGATCCTCGCGTTTCTCGCGGTGCTCGCGGCGGCGGCCCTCGTGGTCCTGCGCATGAGCTTCGGTGCGCAGGGCGACGAGTGGCACGGGTTCACGCTGCAAAACTACGCGAACCTGGCCGATTCGTATTTCCTGAAGGCGCTGTGGCTCACGCTGCGGCTCGCGTTCCAGAGCATGGTGTGCGCGGTGCTGCTGGCGATTCCGGTCGCGCTTGCGATGGCGCGCACCGAGTCGCGCCTGGCGCGGCGCCTGCTTTTGGCGGGCGTGCTGTTGCCGTTGCTCGTCAACCTGTTGCTGCAAGGCTATGGCTGGCTCGTGATCCTCGGCCCGGCAGGCTTGCTCAATCACGCATTGCTCGCAAGCGGTGTGATCCAGCGTCCGATGCAATGGCTTTATCGTGAGCATGGCGTGTTGCTCGGCCTGATCCAGACTGCGTTTCCGCTCGCTGTGCTGCCGATGTCGAGCGCCATGCGCGCCGTGTCGCTCTCGTATGAGGAAGCCGCAGCAACGCTCGGCGCAACGCGCTGGCAGACGCTGCGTCACGTCATGTTGCCGCTCGCGATGCCCGGGCTTGTTTCAGGCGCACTGCTCGTGTTCGCTTACAACGCAAGCGCGTTCGCAGTGCCGCTGCTGCTTGGCGGCCGGCGCGTGCCAATGCTCGCCGTGCTGGTCCATGACGAGGTCTCGCCGCTGTTGAACTGGCCGGCGGCCTCCGCCTCCGGCGTGGTCCTGATGGTCGCCACGCTTGCCGTCATGGCGATCTCGCAGAGCCTCGTGCGCCGCACCCAACGTCTCAAGGAGCCGTCCGCATGAGCACCCCAATCAATTCTGCGCGCCTCCTGCCTGCGACCATGCCGGGCCGGCTTGGCAGGCCCGCGGCGCTGCTCGCGGCCATCGTCCTGTTCCTGGCCGCCCTGCCGATCCTGACGATGATCCTGATGTCGTTCAGTGCGTCGGACACGCTGGAATTCCCGCCGCCGGGCTACAGCTTGCAGTGGTATCGCGCGGCATGGCACAGCTTCGTCTCGCCTGACGCAAGCGACACCCTGTCCATGGGTACCGCGCTGACGACAAGCCTGATCGTCGCGGTATCGACGATGATCATCGCCACGCTGGTCTCGGTGCCCGCTGCCTATGCATTGAGCCGCTATCGCTTTCGCGGCAAGTCGGCCGTGGAACAGCTCGTTGCGCTGCCGCTCGTCTATCCGCTGGTGATGCTCGGTCTGTCGCTGCTGCTGGTCTTCAACGTGCTGCCCGTGGAGCTCGGCGTGTTCCGGCTGATCATTGCGCATGTGATTCTCGCGCTGCCATTCACGGTGAAGAACTGCGCGGCGTCGGCGGCATCGATTGGCCCGGAGTTCGAGGAAGCCGCCTGCGTGATGGGTGCGAGCCCGCGCCGCGCGATGTTCGATGTGGTGTTGCCGCTGATGCGCCCCGGCATCCTGGCCGGCATGCTGTTCGCGTTCATCATCTCGTTCAACGAGTTCACGGTGACGTTCTTCCTGTACGGCATCAACACGATGACGCTGCCCGTGTGGCTCTACAGCCGCACGGTGTCGTCGCTCGACCCGACCGTGTTTTCGTTCGCCGTTTTTATCGTCGCCATCGACTTCGCGCTGATATGGCTGCTTGAAAAGTTGATTGGCGACGAAGGTGTCGCGCTCTGAACACTCGAGAAACTAAGGAACCCTCATGACTCATCTGACACTCCAGGCCGTGACGAAGCGCTTCAATGCCGCGTACGCCGTCGACCACGTCGACCTGAGCGTCCCGGACGGCAAGCTGGTCTGCTTTCTCGGCCCGTCCGGCTGCGGCAAGACGACCTTGCTGCGCATGATTGCGGGGCTCGAGACGCCGAGCTCCGGCAGCGTCACTTTCGCGGGCCGCGACATCACCCACTTGCCGGCGAACCAGCGCGACTTCGGCATGGTGTTCCAGTCGCTGGCGCTGTTTCCGCACATGAGCGTCGCCGAAAATATCGCCTACCCGCTGCGGCTGCGCAAAACGAGCAAGCTTGCACAAGGGCAGCGCGTGGCCGAACTGCTCGAACTGATCCAGCTGCCGCACATGGCGAACCGGCCGGTCACGCAACTGTCCGGAGGACAGCGTCAACGCGTGGCGATCGCCCGTGCGATCGCGTCGTCGCCGAAACTCTTGCTGCTCGACGAGCCGCTCTCCGCGCTCGACGCCAAGCTGCGCGAATCGATGCAAGTCGAAATCCGCCTGCTGCAAAAGCGCCTTGGCATCACGACGATCATGGTCACGCACGACCAGCGCGAAGCAATGACGATGGCCGACGAGATCGTCGTGATGGAAAAAGGCCGCATTGCGCAGGTCGGCAAGCCACTCGACATCTACCGCAACCCGGTCAGCGAGTTTGTCGCCGACTTCATCGGGCTCGGCAACATCCTTGCGGTCTCGCATGACGGACGCGGCAGCGTGAAGCTGCCGGGCGGCCAGCAGATCGTCGTGGCTGATGGCGCATGGATGCCGGAATCCACAGCGGACATCCGCCTGCTGATTCGTCCTGAAGATGTCTGCGTGAAGCACGTCACGGCCACCAGTGATCCTAACTATCTGGCCGGTACGGTGACGTTCATCCGCGACGTCGGCGCGACACTGGAAGCGACGATAGACTGCGCCGGCTTCACGCTGACAGCCGCCACCACGCAGCGCGAAACGCCCGGGCTCACGCTCGGCATGCCAGTGTTGGCCGAGTTGCCCGCGCACGCCTGCAAGCTGATCGCGGCGCGTCCGCTGCATTGAGCCCATTCATTCTACTTAACCGCCCTCACCTGACCATGAGCCACCCGTCATGACCTATGTGTTCGATTTCAGCGGCTTCGGCATCTACGCGGGCATGCTCGCGCGAGGCGTCGCCGTCACTCTTTGGCTCACTTTTGTCTCGACGGTACTCGGCGGTTTAGTCGGCATCGCGGGCGCAAGCATCAGCGTCGCCGGCCCTCGTTGGGCCCGCACGACGATCGCAACCTACGTCGAGCTGATACGCAATACGCCGTTCCTCGTGCAACTGTTCTTCGTGTTCTTCGGGCTGCCGGGTCTCGGCGTTCATATCGACGAAATGCAGGCTGCAGTCCTCGCGATGACGGTTAATCTAGGCGCTTATGCGACCGAAATCGTCCGCGCCGGCATCGACTCGATTCCGCGTGGCCAGGTGCAGGCAGCGCAGGCGCTGGGCTTGCAGGGACGCCAGGTGTTCCGCCATGTGGTGCTGCCGCAGGCGCTGGCCAATGTGTTCCCGGCGCTCCTGAGCCAGGTGCTGATCGTGATGCTCGGTTCGGCCGTGGTCTCGCAGATCTCGGTGCCGGACCTGACGTCTGCGGCCGCCTTCATCCAGTCGCGCAACTTCCGCTCGTTCGAGAGCTACCTGATCGTCACCGCGACCTATCTGTTCCTGTCGATCGTCTTGCGCCAACTGCTGAACCGGCTGGGCCGGGGCCTTTTTGCCGGACGCTCGCCACACGCGCCACACGCGCCAAGCGCGCCGGTTGGACGGCTGAACTGGCGAAATGGCTGGACGCTGTTCGGCGGACGGCGTACCCAAACGTTGGCAACGGAGCGCTCGCAATGACCGAATTCACGCTGTGGGATATCGCGCGCAACCTGCTGCTCGCGGCTCGCTGGACCGTGTTGTTGTCGTTGATCGCTTTCGTGTGCGGCGGTGCGGTCGGGCTCGTGCTGCTAGCCATGCGCGTGTCGCCATTGCCATGGATGCGCCGCGTGGTCTCGCTCTATGTCGAGCTATTCCAGGGCACGCCGCTCGTGATGCAGTTGTTCCTTGCCTTCTTCGGCCTGCCGTTACTGGGCGTGGAAGTGTCGCCGTGGGTTGCCGCCACCGTCACGCTGACGCTCTATACCAGCGCGTATCTCGCCGATATCTGGCGCGGCTGCGTGGAAGCGGTTCCGCGTGGCCAGTGGCTGGCTGGTGCGAGTCTCGGCATGACATTTGGCCAGCAGTTGCGCTACATCGTGTGGCCGCAGGCGAGGAAGATCGCGGTCGCGCCGACGGTCGGTTTTCTGGTGCAGGTCGTCAAGAGCACCGCACTGACGTCGATCATTGGATTCATCGAACTCACGAAGACTGGGTCGATGATGACCAATACCGTATTCCGCCCGTTTCCGATCTACGGAATGGTCGCCCTGCTGTACTTCGCAATGTGCTTCCCGTTGACGCTGTATGCGCGGCGCCTGCAGCAATTGCAACACGCACAGACACGCCGGTGACACGGCCATCGCGCCGCGCCGCCAGATGGATTTGCTCAACGAAGCCCAATCAGGAATGGATTTCACGATGATCTCGATCAACAATGTTTCGAAGTGGTACGGCCCTTTCCAGGTGCTGACCGGCTGCACGGCCGAAGTCAAGAAGGGCGAAGTGGTCGTGGTGTGCGGCCCGTCGGGTTCGGGCAAGTCCACCCTGATCAAGGCGGTGAATGGCCTTGAGCCATTCCAGGAAGGCGCAATCACGATCGACGGCCAGTCGGTGGGTGACCGCAGGACCAACCTCTCGGCACTGCGATCGAAAGTGGGCATGGTGTTCCAGCACTTCGAACTGTTCCCGCACTTGTCGATCACTGAAAACCTGACGCTGGCGCAGATCAAGGTGCTTGGCCGGTCGAAGGACGAAGCCGCAGCGAAGGCGCTCAAGCTATTGGATCGCGTTGGGCTGAGCGCGCATGCGGACAAGTTTCCGGGTCAACTGTCAGGCGGTCAGCAGCAGCGGGTTGCGATTGCGCGTGCACTGTCGATGGACCCGATCGCGATGCTCTTCGACGAACCGACCTCCGCGCTCGACCCCGAGATGATCAACGAAGTGCTCGACGTGATGGTGGAACTCGCGCAGGAGGGCATGACGATGATGTGCGTCACTCACGAAATGGGCTTTGCACGAAAGGTTGCGCATCGCGTGATCTTCATGGACAAGGGCCTCATTGTCGAGGACGACAAGAAGGAGGATTTTTTCGCAAACCCGAAGTCCGACCGCGCGAAGGATTTTCTCGCGAAGATCCTGCATTGACGTTCCCTGCAACACGCGGACACTATTCGGATTACTACGTATATTTAAAACCAGGCAGGCAAGCACTGGGAATGACGCAACCCGGCCTTGAACTGGCAGCCATTCTGAAAGCCGCGCTGTAAGGCGAATCAACAAAAGATAACCTGGGCAGGAAGGTCGGTGTTCCCAAATACCGGACGCTCCCGCACACCTTTCATTTCTTGAGCAGCCTCCGGTCCGCCTCACTACAAGCCGCCCCTTAGCCGCCCCTTAGCCGCTTTTCAAAATAGTCGGACTAGTTAAGGGTATACATCGATTAATTGGCCAATTGCCTGTTCTAGGATGTGGTTACGTCGTCATTCGGCCGTGCGTGCGGTTGAGCATGCGAGTTTCACGAAGCGGAGCGTAGCGACGCCCGGCACCGGCGCTTTTCCCGCCCGCGCCGACATGTGAAACGAGTTGTTCAAAAACACCGACACGGGAGAATGGACATGGCGCAAGATCGGGAAGACCTGGGTGAAGTTCAAAGCGTACGTCGCGGTTTGCTGCAAGGCGCCGGCCTGACTGCAGCGCTGGCGATGCTAGGCGGCGTGATCACACCGGCGCAAGCCGCGGAAGGCGGCCCGTTTCCGGCGCACAAGCGCTGGAAGATCGTATTCGTCAATCACGTCACTACAAACCCTTTCTTCGTTCCCACGCAATACGGCATCGAGGATGCGTCCGCCTTGCTAGGTTTCGATTACCAATGGACCGGCTCGGCCAACGCCGACGTGGGCGAGATGGTCAATGCAGTCAACGCGGCCATTGCCGCGAAAGCCGATGCCATTGCGGTTCCTATCGTGGACCCCAAGGCATTTAATACGCCGATCCAGAAAGCGCTCGACGCCGGGATCGCGGTATTTGCGTATAACGCCGATGCCCCCAGCGGCAGCGGTAATCCACGCCTCGCGTATATCGGCCAGGACTTGTATCTGTCGGGCTACCAGATGGGCGAGCGTATCGTCAGCCTCGTGGATAGCGGCCTCGTCGCACTTTTTATTGCGACACCCGGCCAGCTCAACATCCAGCCGCGCCTTGACGGCGCAATCGATGCAATCAAGAAATCAGGCAAGAAAATCGATACGCAGACCATTGCGACAGGCGCGACCGTCAACGAAGAACTCTCGAAGATCAAGTCGTTCTACCTGGGGCACCAGGATTTGAAAGGCATGTTCGCCGTCGATGCAGGCAGCACGCAAGGCGTCGCCCAGGTCATGAAGGAGTCCAATCTGCCGTCCAAGGGCGTGCATGGCGGCGGCTTCGATTTGTTGCCACGCACGGTCGAGCTGATCCACGACGGTTTCCTCGACTTCACGATCGATCAGCAACCTTACGTGCAAGGTTTTTATACCGTGCTTGAAGCGTTCGTTTTCCTTGCCTCGGGTGGACTCGTCGGACCGGCCAATATCAACACCGGCCTGAAGTTCGTTACCAAGGGCACGGTCGATCCGTACCTGAACACCGAGACGCGGTATGAAGGCAAGAGCACGAAACCGCAGATCCTGCCGCGCACGGGTGCGATCAAAGGGTGACCACTCCCGTGACGGAAGGCGGCCGGCCGAACCGGCGCGCAAGGCTATGGCCGGGCGCGCTGAAGCGATCCAGCGAGATCCGCATCCTTGCGGTCGCGCTGATCCTCAGCGTGTACTTCGAGACGGCCAACCACGACTTCCTGCTGACTAGCGCGAGTCTGGAAAACCTCTCGCAGTTCATCGCGCCGGTGGCGATCATTGCCTTCGGCGAGATCATGCTGATGATTGGCGGGGAGATCGATTTGTCCGCCGGCATGGTCTTCGCGTTCGCGCCTTTCATCATGCACTTCGCTATCGTGGCAGGCGCGCCCGTGTGGCTCGCCCTGCTGGCCGGCGTGCTCGCGGCAGGCGTGGTCGGCGTGATCAATGGCGCGGTGACGGTGTACCTGCGCATCCCCTCCTTCGTCACCACGCTCGGCACGCTGTTCTTCGTGAATGGCCTGACGCTGACCCTCTCGCGAGGCACGCCGGTGTCGCCCCCGGAGGGCACGCGTTTTTCGGCGATCATGGGCGAGTGGGGTTACAGCGAAATCATCTGGACGATAGCGATCGCCGCGGTCATGCATGTGTTGCTCCGCCATACCCGATGGGGCTTGCATACCATCGCGGCGGGCGCGAATCAGCTAGGTGCGAGCGAAGCGGGTATTCAGGTGAAGCGCCTGAAGCTCGGCAACTTTGTGATTGCCGCTCTGCTTGCCGGTTTCACCGGCATCCTGGAAGGCTTTCGGATCACATCCATCGATCCTCAGGCGGGCGGCAACCAGATCATGTTCCTCGCTGTCGCCGCTGCCGTGATCGGCGGCACGCCGCTCGCCGGCGGCTCGGGCACCATCATTGGAGGGCTGATTGGCGCGGCCGTGCTTGGGATCCTCAACGATGGATTCACGCTTATCGGCATCAACGCGTTCACCTTCAACATGATTCTCGGCGCGGCGATCCTGGCGGCGATGATCTTCAACATCCACGTCGTCCGTCTCGCCCGCAAGGGAGACTTCTGATGTCCGATGCATCAGCGGCTGCGACGGCTGGAACAACGGGGACGGCCGCGTTGCGGGGCGAGGATATCGTCAAACGTTTTGGCGCGGTGACCGCACTCGACGGCGTGTCGCTGACGCTCAGGAAGGGCGAGATCCTGGGCGTGCTTGGCGACAACGGCGCGGGCAAATCGACGTTGATCAAGATCCTTACCGGGTTCCATCAGCAGACGAGCGGCAAGCTATTTATAGGCGGCGAAGAAACGCTGCTTCGCTCCGTCGATCATGCCCGGTCGCTTGGCATCGAATGCGTGTATCAGGATCTGGCGCTAGCGAATTCGCTAAGCATTTATCACAACATGTTCCTGAATCGGGAGATCGTCCGGCGCGGCCCGTTCCGTCTGTTGAATAACAGCGCCATGCGTCGCCGCGCGGAGGAATGCCTTGAAGAGATCGGCGTGCACGTGCCGTCGGTTGATCTGCCGGTGGAGCAGCTGTCGGGGGGGCAACGGCAGGCGATTGCCGTGGCTCGCGCGGTCAATTCGAATGCGAAGATCCTGCTGCTCGACGAACCGCTTGCAGCGATGGGTGCGCGCGAGGCGGGCTTGATCATCGACCTTGTGCTGCGGCTGAAGGAGAAGCAGGGTCTGTCGATTGTGATGATCATGCATAACTATGCGCAGACGCTCGATATTGCGGATCGCGTCATGCTGATGCAGCGCGGCCGCGTGACTTACGAGAAGGAGGCTGCAAGTACGTCGGTTGCTGAGTTGATGGATATTGTCAGGCGGGAATACCGGTCGATGCGGACGGGCGTGAGTTGAATTTTTGGGCTTATCGGGCTGGTTGCCGCGCCACCCGATCCTCAGCCCGACTTGCCTCGCTCAATTTGCTCGCATTCGCGCACGAGTTGGGCAATTCTGCGGATTCGTACGGCTACTCGATCAAAGCCAAACACGATCGACCTGCCCTGCACTGATTGCACGATTACGCGACGAAATCAAAAGAGTCTGGCCCGTCATAGACGGTTTTATGTCGCATGCCGAAAAGTAATGCTTCGCGTGCCACTGATCAATTCAGCAAGACCGCGAGGAAACGGAAGCAGAGTACGAACGCTACGGCAACAATGACCTTGGTGTCATTTTTGAGATGAGCCGCTCGGAAAATGAGGTAGCTTACTGTCGTTGCAACTAGAAAAATTAGGATGACGACAAATCTCATTGCTATCCAGGGCGCGACTTATTCCCTTTACTCGCGGCATGACATTCACGGTAACCGGCCGGATTCCGGGGCCGCGTTGTTCGAGGGTGTGTCTCTATATGATTGGGAATATGACTTTGAGCTGGTTCGAGCCGTCGAAACTTGGCTGACATCAAAATTTTCGGACTTTCGGTGCATCGGTCGCGTGAGCATCCTTGAATATTTGCGCGACAAGGTCACACAAGGTGAGGTCCGCGTGGTCCGGGAGGAATCAACGGACGCAGACAATGGTTTCGTTCGACCGCCCGGTCTTGCTGCGCCGAGCTCATGGGAAACCAAGCCCTTTGAGGCCGAATACACCTACTACAGCTCATTGCCCGCAGCGCCCTTTGACTTCGATGGCTGGCACAGCCAGCTTGAGGGCTGGACAAACGATTTCGCGAACGAAATGGCGACTGCGTTGCCTACCCTTCGGGGCAGTAACCTCATGCGCACGCGGCTGAAGGTCGCCGCTGCAATTGTCGGCGTCTTCAATCAAGGAACCCGTTTGACCGACGCCGTGGACTTGGGCGACGCGACAACACTTGGCGACGCGCACACACCGTTGGACGGCGCAGCGCCATTCCAGTATTTTTCCAGTGCACCTACCGACGGCGCAATGTCAATGGCTATGCACTCTGAGCGCGACGCACAGTGCTTCGCCGAATACGAGGAGGACCTGGAAATGTGCAATGCAGGCAAAGCGCTCTTTGGCGGCGACCTGCGAACCTACGCGCTGTGCCGTTCACGCGCATTCGAAAACTACAGCAATTGCTTGAGACATTAATGGCTACCATCGACAAAGCATTCATCGCATTTTACGACGACGCGAGCGACACTTTCCAATGCTCATGGCTGCGGTTCTCGACCGTCCAGCCGTTTCTCGACCGCGCGCCGGTGGACGCACTGCCTACACCCGCGCCGGGAGCGCCGATCACCAATGAGGACGCGCGCTTGCTCGGCAGCATGGCGTTTTTGAGCCTGGTAGGACGACGTCAGAGCCTTCGCGAACGATTGGAGATCACGACGGCCACGCCGATGGATTGGACGCCACCGGACGTGCCTCCGATGCCCACGACACCTCCCCGTCCAGTAACCGACCCCACGGACGGACTGAAAGCACACGATAACTTTCAACACTGGCACATCGACATCATGGCGGTACAAGGCCGCGACCTGACGCTTGGCTTGTCACTGGATGACGTTCGTACAACCATCACTTTCGGGACCACAACTCGATGTTCCATTGAAAACTTTGGCGTCGCTAACATCGTGGACGCCATTGCGATCCTTGAGGATGGCACACAAGCCTATGACGAGGCGCTTGTGAAGCTCAGTAGCTGCAAGCGCCTGCATCGTGCGATGCAACCCAACTGGATCGTCAGCGTATCGTCGGCGGTCGGTGTCAACGCGCTCGTGGAGTGCGTCGATATCAGCGTTCAACCGTAGACGAGGCATTTCGTACCCCCACCAGCCCAACCTACCCACCCCCTCCCGGCGCCCTACCCGTCGACCCTCGCTCGACCAACATCACATCGAGCATTGCAGGCGGTTCGCAATCCCGCCCCGCCAGCCTGTCGATCAGGTATTGCGCCGCCAGCTCCCCCATCTGACGATCGGGCACTTGCACCGTCGTCAATGAAGGCCGCGAGTGAGCGGCAATCTCGATGTCATCGAAGCCGCAAATTGAAAGCGTGCCCGGCACGTCAATACCCATTGCCTCAGCCTCCAGCAATGCGCCGATTGCGAGGATGTCATTCCCGCAAATGATTGCCGTCGGCGCCGGGGCGTGACTCATGATCTGCTGGAAGCTCCTGCGCGCAAACGGAATGCGTCCGATGTTCGAGTTGTTGTCCATCAGCGCCACGTGCGGCGGTCTCAAAGCCAGGCCGTTTTCCGCCAGCGTGGCATGAATGCCCTCAAGACGTGCCGCTATGCGGTTATTGAGCTTGGTCGACTGGAAGATCACGCCAAAACGCGTATGCCCAAGTTCCAGCAAGCGCCGCGTGATGACCTCGAAGGCGCGCGCATGATCAAACCCCGCGCACGGATGATCGCTGTCCGCTTTCTTGCCGAAGGTGACCACGTAAGGTATGCCCTTGGATCGCAGCAGGTCGAAAAGCGCATCGGGATAATTGTCTCCGAGCAATGCGACGGCATCCACCCCGCGCCCCACCATGCCGCGCGCCAGCCGGTATCCCTCCTCCGGATCATACGAGGAGCAGGCAACGAAGACAGCCAGTCCCTCAGCGCCCAAACGCCCCTGGAAGGCTTGCAACTGCTGGTGGAATTTTTCGTGCTCGAGCGTCGGGACAATCGCGCCGACGGTGTAGGAACGCCGCGACACCAGCGACCGGGCGGCCGCGTTCGGCACCCAGTCGAGTTGCGTTATCGCGGCCCGGACACGGGCACGCGTTTTCTCAGTGACTTTCTCGGGATCGTTCAGGTATCGCGAAACGGTCGCCGTGGACACGCCCGCCACCCGCGCGACATCGGCCAATACGGGTTCGTCGCCGGAGACAGAAAGCGAACGGGGTGTTTGCTCCGTCACGGGCATTGAGTCGGCTCCTGCTGCGTGGCTGTTCGCGGGCGCGGTCCTGGCATTTTTCGAATCTGGCATGAAGAAGCTGGAAGCATGTAAGCGGTGTGCTGAAGGTAAGTGTTTGCCCTTAAACGTGCAATAGCGATTTGACGGTACGGCCAAATTTATTCTACGATGTAAGCGCTATGCAAAACGGCATTCACGAACTATTTCTCAGGTATCGCAGATCCAAACCCCTCTAAGAATGAGCGATCACGGCTCCGTTAAATCCTTAAATGAACAAAACATTCAAAATGCATAGCGGTTACATTCATACGAAAAACCATGATGCAACCGAGCACTCAGGACGACCCGATTCCGGGCAGTCCGCGCCCGGAAGCCTTGATGCAGCCGGTTGCCGGAGCGGTTGGTCCTCTAAAACGCGCGATAAGGATGGGTCGTGATAACAACCGGAGAAGTCGGTTACGTGAACGGGAAGACGCGCATTTTCGGCATCGTCGGACACCCGATCGAACAGGTCCGCTCACCGGAGATGATCACGGCGGAGCTGGTGTCGCGTGGGCTCAATGCGCTAATGGTGCCGGTGCACGTTTTGCCCGCTGATTTTGACCGGGTGATGCCCGAACTCCTGAAGCTGCAGAATGTCGACGGCTTCGTATTCACCATTCCCTTCAAAGGCGAGGCGCGCAGATTTGCGAGCCGGCTCGGTCCTCAGGCGACGTTTGTCGGCGCGGTCAACGCGCTCGTACGCACCGACGAAGGTCAATGGCTCGGCGATATCTTCGATGGTCTCGGCTGTGTTGAAGCCTTCCGCCGCCGCGACGTGAGTTTTACGGGCAAACGCGTGATGATGATCGGCGTGGGCGGCGCAGGCAGCGCAATTGCCGTTGCAGTAGGCCGCGAGAGCCCCGCGAGCATGAGGATCTTCGACCCCGACGCGCAACGAGCCGCGGACGTAGCCGAGAAGATCAGACGCTGCAGTCCTTCGACACAAGTCGAGATCGGCGAGCCAACCGTGGACGGCATGGACGTTCTGATCAATGCGTCTCCGGTCGGCATGCTGGATGACACGCGGTTACCCATCCGGGCGGACACGCTGCCCCGCAACCTGATTGTGTTCGATGCCATCGTCAAGCCTGAAATGACCGGCCTCCTGTCGCTTGCCAGGGATAGTGGCTGCACCTTCATACAAGGCCGCGAAATGATGCGCGGACAAATCAGCAAGATTGTCGATTTCTTTCAAACCCGCGATTTCCTGTAAGGCATTCCATGGGCCACGCGACATCGTGATCGCGGCCGCTTGCTTTCATTCAATCGCAACCTGGAGTAACGATGAAATTACTACGCTATGGCCCGCAAGGCTCTGAAAAACCCGGCTTGATGGACAACCAAGGACAGATCCGTGACCTGTCCGAAGTCGTGAAAGACATCGACCCGGATTTTTTCGCGGGCGATGGCCTTCGCAAGGTGGCGGCAATGGACATCGATCAATTGCCGATCGTGCAGGGAACGCCGCGCATTGGCGCGTGCATCCGGCGTCCGGGAAATTTCATCGCGGTCGGCCTGAACTACGTACAACACGCGATCGAAACCAACGCGCCTATCCCAAGCGAGCCGATCCTGTTCAACAAGGCGCCCTCCTGCATCTCCGGTCCGTTCGATCCCGTCACGCTGCCGATAGGCTCTGTTAAAAGCGATTGGGAGGTCGAGCTTGCGATCGTTATCGGGCGGGACGCACTGTATGTCAGCGAAGAATCCGCGCTTGATTACGTGGCCGGATATTGCGTATGCAATGACGTGTCGGAACGCGAATCGCAGCTTGAACATGGTGGTCAATGGGTGAAGGGCAAGATGTTCCCTACCTTCGGGCCACTGGGTCCATGGCTTGTCACGAAAGATGAGATTGCGGATGTCCAGGAACTGAAGTTGTGGCTCGAACTGAATGGGAAGCAAGTTCAGGATTCCTCCACGAACGACATGATTTTCCCGATCAGGAAACTGGTTTCGTATATCAGTCAGTTCGTGGCGCTTCAACCGGGCGATGTGATTACAACCGGCACGCCGCCGGGCGTGGGTCTCGGCATGCATCCCGAGGTCTACCTCAAGGCGGGCGACACGATGAAGCTCGGAATTGAAGGGCTCGGCACGCAAGAACAAAAAGTGGTGAACTGGGCCGACACGCAAAGGTAACGTAGAAGTAGCGCAGACGTAAGCGCCCCAGAAATTTGGCTCGCAGCCTTTTGAAATCTCACAACACATATAACGGAGACGCAAGCGATGAACGAGATTCCGGCAGGTCAACCCACGCCGCCGCGCATACGGCGCAGCCAGACCATCGCGCTGTCGCTGTTGATGATCAGCGGCGTCATCAACTATCTGGATCGCGGCACCCTGGCGGTTGCGAATGAATCCATTCGGGCCGATCTCGGTCTTTCGCTGGGACAGATGGGAATCTTGCTTTCAGCGTTTTCGTGGAGCTACGCGCTGTGTCAACTACCCGTCGGCGCGCTGGTCGACCGGCTGGGCCCGCGCTGGCTCCTGGGCATTGGCTTGATCGTCTGGTCGTTTGCTCAGGCGGCGGGCGGACTCGCTTCGACGTTCGGATACTTCGTGGTCACGCGCATCGTGCTCGGCATCGGCGAAGCACCGCAGTTCCCTTCGGCCGCACGCGTGGTCAGCAACTGGTTTCCTTTGCGCTCGCGCGGCGCACCCACGGGCATCTTCAATGCAGCGTCGCCACTGGGCATCGCGCTTGCGCCGCTGTGCCTGTCCATCCTGATCGCATCCACGAGCTGGCACTGGGCCTTCATCGTGACCGGCGCGGCGGGTTTGCTCGTCTCTATCGTCTGGCTGATGGTCTACCGCGATCCCGCCAGATCGCAGATGACGGACGCCGAGCGTCAGTACCTCGATGCGGACGCCGATCAGGACACGGCCCACAAGGCGGCGGGGAAACTCACGTTTGCGGACTGGCGTGCACTGTTCTCCTACGGCACCACGTGGGGCATGCTGATCGGCTTCTTCGGCTCCGTGTATCTCAACTGGGTGTATCTGAGCTGGCTGCCAGGGTACTTGCGCACGGCGCGGCACATGAGCCTGGAGCGCAGCGGCATTGCCGCGGCCGTACCGTTTTTCTGCGGGTTTATCGGCGCCCTGCTGGCGGGTTGGCTGTCCGACCTGATTACCCGGCGCAGCAGGTCGGCGGTCGCGGGCCGTCGCAACGCGGTGGTCATCACGATGCTCGGCATGGTCGCGTTCACCATTCCCGCAGCGCTCGCCGAAAGCAATACGATTGCCCTCGTCTGCATATCGGTCGTGATCTTCCTGGCGAACGCGGCGTCGGCCTGCTCGTGGTCGCTCGCGACTGCGGCGGCCCCCGCCAGCCGCGTGGGATCGCTGGGTGCGATCCAGAACTTCGGCGGTTTCCTGGGCGGCGCGCTGGCGCCCGTCGCGACCGGATACATCGCCCAGGCTTTCTCGTTCGTGCCCGCTTTGCTGACCGGCGCCGGCATCGCACTCATTGGCGCAATCGCATACCTTGTACTCGTTCGCGAGCCGATACCCGAGCGCGAACCCGAACCCGCAACACTGCATCTACCCGCCTGAGCCCTGGATGACCGCCCGCTTGCGCTGCTGCGCGACCGGGCCCGACCTTGAAGACAAACAGAGAGAACACATGAATACCGCATTCAAATCAGCCGCCACCATAGAAGGAATTGTCCCGGTGATGCTGACACCATTCGACGATGCCGGCGCAATCGACTACGCCGGGCTCGAACGCCTGATCGAGTGGTATCTGGCTCACGGCTCGGACGCGCTGTTCGCGGTCGCCCAGTCGAGCGAAATGCAATTCCTGAGTCTGGCCGAGCGGGCTGAGCTGGCACGTTTCGTCGTCGATAAAGTCGCGGGACGGGTGCCGGTCGTTGCGTCCGGCCACATCAGCGACGATATCGACGCGCAGGTCGAGGAACTCACCGCCGCTGCCGAGTCCGGCGCGCAAGGCATCGTGCTGGTGACGAACCATCTCGATCCGAAGCGCGAAGGCAGCGCCACGTTCCTGGCCAATCTCGATCGCCTGCTCAACCGCCTGCCAACTGATGTGCCGCTTGGCTTCTACGAATGTCCGGCGCCGTATCGCCGTTTGTTATCCGACGATGAACTCAAGGCCTGTATAGACACCGGCCGCTTCGTGATGCTCAAGGACGTGAGTTGCGATCTCGACACGGTCAAGCGTCGCGTCGCGCTCGCCAAAGGCTCACCGCTGAAGATCCTCAACGCCAATGCAGCGATCGCATGGGACGCAATGAAAGCAGGCTCCGCCGGCTTCAACGGCGTCTTCACCAACTTCCATCCCGATCTTTATCAGTGGCTGCGTACCGAAAGCGATGCTCACCCGGCACTGGCCGAGGAATTGTCGACGTTTCTTGTGGTCACGGCGGTGTCCGAAGCACTCGGCTATCCCGCGCTCGCAAAGATGTACCACCAGCGCATTGGCACCTTCAGCTCGATTCGTTGCCGCGTGATCGACTACGACGTGCGCGAACGGTTCTGGGCGCTTGACGCAGTGCTCGACAAGATCGTGGCCGGTACCGAGCATTTCCGCGCGCGCATTGCAGCGCTGTAGCGTGCGATCCATCGCCTGACCTGACAGTCACTCATAACACCGCTTGAAAGCGGTGTTATAAAAATACCAACGGAGAAGATGCAATGAAAAAACGCAGTCAATATATTGGAATCCTAAGTGTCGCCGGCGCTTCATGTATCGCAAGCCCGGCCTTTGCGCAGAGCAGCGTCACGCTGTATGGGATTGTGGATACGGGCCTGGTGTATGCGAACAACCAGGGGTCGCTCGGTTCGACGAGCGGTGGACATTCGGTAACGAAACTCGCATCGGGCATCTGGGCCGGCGACCGTTTCGGCCTGAAGGGCACCGAGGACCTGGGCGGCGGGACCAAGGCGATCTTCCAGTTGGAGTCGGGCTTTAATCTTGACAACGGCGCACAGCAATATACGAACGCGGAGTTCGGGCGCCAGGCGTACGTCGGTATTACGAATGCCCGCTACGGCACGTTCACGGCCGGCCGCCAGTACTCGTCCTACTATGCGCTGCTGTCGCCGTATAGCCCGACCACGTGGCTTACCGGCTACTTCGGCGCGCACCCCGGGGATATCGACTCGCTGGACACCGACTTCCGCGAAAACAACTCGCTCGTCTATACGTCGCCGACTATCTACGGGTTGACCATGAGTGGTTCCTATTCGGTGGGCGGCGTGGCTGGCAGCTTCAACGCGGGCTCGACCTGGAGCGTCGCATTGCAATACATCAACGGACCGTTCGGGATTGCGGCAGGCCTGCAACGCATCAACAATTCGACGCCGGGCGGCGGCGCCTGGGGCACGGACTCAACCACGAATTCGGGCGGGCAAACGGCTGTGTCCGCCCTGACCAACGGGTATCAGACCGCCGCGGCACAGCAACGCGTGGCCATTACCGGTGGCTACGCGTTCACGCCGGCGCTCGATATATCGGTGTCGTATTCGAACGTCCAGTACATACCGGGCATCAATTCGAAGTTCACCGACGAGGCCGTCTTCAATACCTTCGGCACCGTGCTTCACTATCGCGCAGCGACCGCGATCGACCTGGCCGCCGGCTATAGCTATACGCGTGCGACGAAAGCGAACAGCATCGACAGTGCGGCTCAATATCACCAGTTCAACCTGTCCGAGGCCTACAACCTTTCGAAGCGCACGACGCTGTATGCACTGCAAGCGTTCCAGGTAGCGCATGGCAAGACGCTGGGCACGTCCGGCGCGGGCAACATCATCGACGCAACCGCAACCCTTGGCGATGGCTTCCAGAGCACGCCGTCGTCATCGGCCAGGCAATTTGCCGCGGGGCTCGGTATCGTTCACCGATTCTGATCGGCGACAGTCCGGGCCGCGAACAGAGGTTGATTGGCAGACCTCTGGAGCGGCCTATTCCATGACTACGATTTGAACGCTGCCCGCAACGCAATAAGGAACCGCAGGTAGGCGGTCGCCCCCGGGTCCGCATGTCCAACGCTGCGCTCCTGCACCCAGGCAGCGCGTCCCTTTTGCGATTGCAATCCGGCGGTGGCATCGACTTGCTCCTGAGACGTCTCGATCATTGCCGCCAGCAGTTCATCGGCCGTGCCGGTCGACGACTCGAGCACGTCAAGGCTTGGAATCAGGGCGTCGAGAACGGTCTTGTCGCCGACCTTGCTTTTGCCGCGTTCCGCAATCCGTCCAGCCACCGCGCGCCCGATCTCAGCCGCTTCCGTCTTTCCAACGGACATCTTCCCGGCCATTACCTTCGATGCCGCCAGCAAACCGCCGCCCGTCAACGCCGCGAAAGTGGACGGGTTCGCGGTAGAAAACGCCTTCCCGGCGCTCAGCAGGATATCCGCCACGCTCGCGCCTTCCGGCAAACCATCCAGCGCCTTGATGACCGCGGCAGAGCCGGCCGACACGGTAATTCCCAGGTCTCCGTCACCCAGCGCCGCATCGAGATCGCGCAGTTCGTCGGCGTGTGCAGGCAGCGTGCTCAAAGCGAGTGTGAGCAGGTCCCGGAGTTCCTTGCAGGTAACGCTCATCGCATGTTCTCCTGATTAATCCAGCGAGCGCTCATTCGCGAAAGAACGGCGACCGGGCGGGCGCTGCCAGCAGCGCTTCCAGTTCGTCATCGACGTGCATCACCGTGATCGATGCCCCTGCCATTTCCAGGCTCGTCACATACTCGCCCACATACGATCGCGCGATAGTCAGCCCGTGGTCCGCGAGCATGCCGGCCGCTCGCCGATACAACACATAAAGCTCTTCCAGCGGAGTCGCGCCCAGCCCATTCACCAGGACGGCGACACGCGAGTCCGTGGGCAACGCCAGATCGCGAAGGATCGCGCCAGTAAGACGGTCGGCAATTTCATCGGCCGTTTCCAGCTTGCCGCGATGCGACCCCGGCTCGCCATGAATGCCGATGCCAATCTCCATCTCGCCATCGGGCAGCGTGAACGTGGGCTTGCCGGCAGCAGGCAGGATAGTGGGCGACAAGCCGACGCCCATCGTGCGGCTCCGGCTATTCGCCTTGCCTGCGATGCGCGCGACTTCGTCCAGCGAGTCGCCCCGCTCCGCCGCCGCACCCGCACACTTGAACGCGAACACCATGCCGGCCACGCCGCGCCTGTCGGCGCTTCGTTCAGCCGGGGCGGACGCCACGTCGTCGGTCAAGACCACGGTCTTGATGTCGATGCCTTCGAGCTCGGCCATATCGGACGCAAGGTCGAAATTGAAGACATCACCGCCGTAGTTGCCATACACATACAGCACGCCCGCGCCGCCATTCACCGCCTTGGTGGCCTCGAAGATCTGCTCGGACGACGGCGATGAAAACACGTTGCCAACGGCCACGCCTGCACACAAGCCCTCGCCTACGTACCCCAGAAAACCCGGCATATGTCCGGAGCCGCCGCCGGTCACGATGCCGACGCGGCCTTGCCTGGGCGCATCGGCACGCACCAGCGCGCGGCGGTCTGCGGTCGCAGCCCTGATCCATCCGGGGTGCGCAAGCAGCAACGCGTCGATCACCTCATCGACGAAATTCTCGGGCTGGTTGATGATCTTTTTCATGGGTCTTGTCTCCTTGAAGCGCGGTTTTTCCCGGTCGATTCCGCGACGATTTCATCTGACCGCGCCGGGTTCCAGTCGTCATTTCTTGCGGTTCGGACTCAGGGCTTGCGCCGCTGGCTGACTGCGTCGAGCAGCACAGCCGCGAAGATCACGCCGCCTTGGATGAATTGCGTCCAGAACGGATTCACGCCAAGCAACGACAAGCCGACATTGATCACGCCAATCAGCACCACGCCAATGAAAGTCCCGACAATCGAACCACGGCCGCCAGCGAGCGACGTGCCGCCAATCACAACCCCGGCAATCACCTGCAGTTCCAGTCCGTTTGCAGCCGATGGCAGCGCCGAGTTGAGCCGCCCCGCCAGCACGATGCCGGCTACCGCCGCCGTCGCCCCAGCGAGCGTATAGGTGAGGAAGATCACCCGGTTCACGGGGATACCCGCAAGCCGGGCCGCCTCCTTGTTGCCGCCGACCGCGAACACCTGGTGCCCGAAGGTCGTCTTGCGCAGCAGCACGTGACCGATCACGAACACCACCAGCATCACGATCATCGGTGCAGGCAAGCCGGCCAGGGTCTTGGCGCCGAACGCCGTGAACGCGTCGGGGAAATCGAACTTGGTCCGGCCATCGGAGATCGCGAGTGTGAGCCCGCGCCCCATGGCCATCATTGCCAGCGTCACGATGAACGGCACCAGCCTGAGCCACGCGACGGACAAGCCGTTCAGCGCGCCGACGAGAGCGCCCACCACCAATGCCATGCCCAGTCCTGCAACGCCGAGCGCCACGTTATCCGGGCTCGATCCGGCCATCACGGTCGCCGCGACCATGCCGCTCAATGCGACCAGCGAGCCGACCGACAGGTCGATGCCCGACGTGATGATCACGAAGGTGCCACCTACCGCCGCAATGCCGACCACGGACACCTGCACCATGATGTTGGTGAGCGTGCTGGTGGTCAGGAATTCCGGCGATGCTATCGACAAGCCGATGCAGATCAGGATCAACGCTGCCAGCAATGGCCCGAGACCCGTGCGCAATTGCCGGATGATGCGGCGGGAGCGCGCCTCCGAATCCGCCTGGTTCGCTGCCGTGGAAGTCATGCCCCTACTCCTGTTGTAGCCCACTGAATCACCGTTTCTGAATGTGCAGAATCGCGAGGAATCTCGGTGACGATCCTGCCCCGGTACATGACCAGGACCCGGTCCGACATGCCCAGCAATTCCGGCAACTCCGAACTGACCATGATGACGGCAGCGCCTGCGCGGGCCATCGACACCACATGCGCGTAGATCTCGGTCTTCGCGCCCACATCGATACCGCGTGTGGGTTCGTCGAGCATGATCACCGCGGGCTCTGTTGCCGTCGCGCGGCCGAGAATCACCTTCTGCTGATTGCCGCCCGACAGATTGCCGGTGATCTGCAGGACCGATGATGCGCGTACACCAAACCGCGCGCTTGCTTCCTGCGCGAGCTTGCGCTTTTTCGTGTTGCTGACGAAGCCGCCCGTCGCGAGCGCAAGCAGGCTGGATAGCGCAACGTTTTCTTCGATGCTCGCGTCGAGCACGAGCCCCTCGAGCTTGCGATCCTCGGACGTGTACACGAGCCCGTTGCGAACCCCGTCCGCAGGCGATCCGATGGACACTTTCTGACCGCGTATCAGCACTTCGCCTTGGCTTAACGGCAGCGCGCCAAAGATCGCCTTGAGCAACTCGGTGCGCCCCGCCCCGGCAATACCCGCTATTCCCACGATCTCGCCTGCGCGTACGCTGAAACTCGCGTTACGCAACACCGGCGGACTGGCCAGATTGCGGACCTCAAGCACGATCGGACCATAGTCGCGCGGCTCCCATGGATAGAACGAATCCAGGTTGCGGGCGACCATGGCCTGCACCAGGTCCTGCTCGGTCCACTGCGTCATGGGACGTGCGCCAACGGTCGCGCCGTCGCGCATGACAACGGCCGAATCTGCGAGCGCGAACACCTCTTCAAGATGATGCGAGATAAAGATGATGCCCATGCCGGCTTCACGCAAACGCCGGACCACGGCGTAGAGATTGGCGATGTCCTCACGCTGCAGCGCAGCAGTGGGTTCGTCCATGACGAGAATGCGTGCGTCGCGCGCCAGCGCCTTTGCGACCTCGACAAGCTGGCGTTTATTCAAGGGCAGGTCGCCCAGGCGCATGGACGGCGAAACGCCTTCAAGGCCCACTTGGGCGAGCGCGGTGCGCGCCATCTCGTTGGCCTGCTTGCGCAGCACCAGGCCGCTGCGCGACGGCATGCGGCCGAGGAACAGGTTCTCGGCCACCGTCATGTCGTTGACCAGTGAGAGCTCTTGATAAATCACGGCCACGCCGGCATCGATAGCCGCATGCGTACCGCGCGCAAGAGGGTGCCCGTTGATCTCGATCGTGCCTTCGTCCGGCTCGTAAGCGCCCGACAGCGTCTTGATCAACGACGATTTCCCCGCACCGTTCTCACCGACGATAGCCATCACATGGCCGGCCTGCAATTCAAGGCTGACGCCTCGCAGCGCCTTGACGCCGGGAAAGCTCTTGACGATACCTTCCATGCGCAACAGCGGCGGAGCGGCGGCCGTGCTGAGCGTGCCCGCGTTGGCGACACTTACCTCGGAACCCCTCTCATTGTTCATGTTCGGGTCTCACTGTATGTCACTCAATATCACTAGGATCTGATGCACATTCACATGCAAGCGCGCTCCTGTTTCAGGAGCGCGCACGAGCAGCTTATTGACTGACCTGCTCGGACCAGAGGCCGTATTTCTTGGTCTCATCGGAGTCGATATTGCTCTTGTCGATCAGCAAGGTCGGCCATGCATAGTTCGCCGGCACCGGCTTCTTGGCGCTGTAATCCGCGATAAAGCTAAGCGCTTTCGCCGACATTTCGATCGGGTTCTGCGAAATGGTCGCGTCCTGCTTGCCCGCACGAATGGCGGAAAGCGCCTGCGCCGTGCCATCGGCGCCAATCACCATGATGTGGTCCTTGTCACCAAGCGGCTTATAGCGCCCCGAGTTGTCGATCGCTTTCTCGGCGCCCACGGTGTTGTCGTCGTTCGCACCGAATACCGCATCGATCTGCGGGTACTTTTGCAGGATGTTCGTCATCGCGTTAAGCGACTTCTCCTGGTCGAACGCGCCTTCCTGGCGCGCGACCACCTTGATGTCCGGATACTTGGCGATTGCATCGCTGAAGCCTTTTTCACGGTCGGTAGCCGCCGTGGTGCCGACCAGTCCAATCAGGTCGACCACGTTACCCTTCGCAGAGCCATAGCGCTTCTTCAACTGGTCAGCGATCCAGTTCGCCCCGGTTGCGCCGAGCGCCACGTTGTCCGACGCCACGAAGGACGTCACCTTGCCGCCGTCCGAGCCACGATCCAGCGTGAACACGGGAATGCCCATGGCGTTCGCTTTCTCGACAGCAGGGATGATCGCCTTCGAATCGATCGGGTTGAGCACCAGAGCTGTTACGCCCTGGCTCAACAGGTTGATGGCGTCGTTGACCTGTTGCTGTGCGTCGCCATTGGCATTGGTCTGAACGAGATCGAAGCCTTGCGCCTTGGCGCCCTTCTCCACCCCGGATTTCAAGCCGACGAAAAACGCGTTGTTCAGCGTGGAAACAGAAAAACCGACCTTGACCTTGCCGCCGCCCGCATCTGATGCCGGTGCCGCCGCGGGTGCCGCACTTGCCGCGGCGCTGGCGCCTGCATCGGTCGCGGCCGTTGTCGAGTTCTCGCTCTTCGAGCAGCCGCTTAGCGCGGCTGCAGCGCAAAGCACCAACGCGCCCGCCGATGCGCCGCGCGTCGACCATCTGTCAAACCTGTCTGAATTCCACGCCATAACCGTCTCCGTTGTGTAAGTTTTAAAAGCAGGTTGAGAGTCCCTTGCATCTTCTTTCACTTCGATCGGCAAGCTGCTGGCTAATATGACGCGCCAGAACTCAACGATATTCAGTCCAGCGAAACACAGCTTATCGTGGTCGAATGCTATCCTCGCAACCCACAGCACGCCATCCCCAAAATCGAAAGGACCCGTTGCAAAATTGGAGCACGCCCGTCCCGTCAACTCTTCTTGCGCAGTCCATAGCCCTTGAATTTTTCGATGACCTCGCTGATTGCTTCATCGGACAAGACCGGCGGCGTCCCGAGCTGGCAAGCAAACAAATACTGCTGCGCGAGGACTTCCACTTCATTGGCCAGCCACAACGCACGAGCGAGATCGTGTCCAATGGCAATCACGCCGTGATGCGCAAGCAGACACGCGGTACGGTCCTTCAAGGCGGTGATCGCATGCTCGGACAATGCCTGACTACCGAAGGTCGCATACGGCGCGCAGCGTATGGAATTGCCGCCCGCAACCGCCACCATGTAGTGATGCGCGGGAATCTCCCTGCCATGAATCGCCATCGCGGTAGCCGCATTCGAATGCGTATGCACCACCGCGTTGATCTCGGGCCGCGAGCGCATGATGTCGCGATGAAACCGCCATTCCGTCGAAGGCCGGCTTTGCTCGAACACCGCCGCGTCATCACTCACATCGAGCGGCAACCAGACAATGTCCGGCGTTCGCAACTGAGCATAGGGAACGCCGCTCGGCGTGATCAGCAAGCCATCTCGCCAGCGCGCGCTGATGTTGCCGGAAGTTCCCTGATTGATCCCAAGTCGCTCCATCTCAAGGGCTGTCTCGATCACCTCTCGGCGCAGTGTGGTCTCGGCGTCCGGCGTCCTGTTCACAACCCACCTCCGCCGGATGAAAACAGGGTGGCGAAGTTTTTATCGAACGGTGGCTCCACAATCCCGCGCTCGGTGATGAAGCCGGTCACCAGATCGTGGGGCGTGACATCGAAGGCCGGGTTGCGCACCTTGATATCGACGGGCGCAGTGGGCTGGCCCGCCAAGTGTGTGACCTCATGGTCCCGGCGCTCTTCAATCACAATGTCCGATCCGTTCGCCGTCAACAGATCAAGCGTTGACGATGGACATGCAACGTAGAACGGTATGCCGAAATATCGCGCTGTTATGGCGACGCTCAGCGTGCCAATCTTGTTGGCGAAGTCACCGTTAGCCGCCACTCGATCCGTGCCCACGATCACGAGGTCCACCAAGCCTTGCGACATGATGGAAGCCGCCATGCTGTCGGTGATCAGTGTCACGTCAACACCGGCTCTTTGCAGTTCAAAGGCCGTGAGACGCGACCCTTGTAGCAAGGGGCGTGTTTCATCGGCGAAAACGCGGAAGGAGATGCCCTGTTGATGAGCCATGTAGATTGGCGCCGTCGCCGTACCCATGCCGGTTGTCGCCAACGCACCCGCATTGCAATGGGTCAACACGCCGCAACCGGGCGTGATCAGGGACACGCCATGCGCACCGATGCCCGCACAGAGCGCCTGATCCTCGGCATGAATCTTCCTGGCCTCCTCGACCAGTATTTGGTAAATAGCACCGGAGTCTTGTGTCTCCGAGCGGTGCGCCGCAGCCAACATGCGCTTGAGGCTCCAGCTCAGGTTCACGGCCGTCGGCCGTGCCGAATCCAGGAAGCTGGCTTGCTGCACCAATTGCGACTGGAAATCCCCGGACGAGAGGTGCCGCAACGGTTGCATCGCCACGCACAAACCATAGGCCGCCGCGACCCCGATCGCCGGTGCGCCGCGCACTCGTAGCTCGTGAATCCAGCGCCAAACATCCTCAACGCCTGCGACTCGCTCAACCACGACTGCCTGCGGCAGTCGCGTCTGGTCCAGGAGATACAAACCCTCCTCCTGCCACGCAAGCGTCGCGGGAAGGGCTTCCAAAGGCGCCGGCGAATCCATGAGTTCTCCAGATTGAATGATGTTGTCCAGACCCGAGGTTTCGTTACTGCATTCGCCGCTTTGATCGGCATGGTTTGAAGCTGGCAGACTCACGTTCAGTCCTCGCGCTGCGCGCGGACGGTTCTTGCGTGCGCCAGCACCTCGTCAATTCCGCCGAAGTGCTGGCGTTGCACAAGCAAGGTTTCCGCAAACCGCAGACAACGCACTTCAATTTGCGCGCGTACTGATTCGTCCGGGATGCTCGTGATCTCCGCCACCTTCGCCATTCCCACAATCCGGCGAATCATCTTGCAGCCCGCGAATCCGAGTGTGTCCGCGAACAGCCGCCGCATGAAATGGGTTCGAAATGCTTCCGAGCACGGTTCGTCTGGATTGTCGCCAATGAAGTGCTGCTTGCTGCGGCTCTCATGGTCCCGCCAGAGATTGAGGAACCTGGCCGAGAAACCATTCCAGATCTGCGCGGCCTGCTCAAGCAGCCATTGCTGGTAATGTTCGGGATTCTCGCCCCCCACGCGGCCGTGCCAGTCGCGAGAGAAGTACGCCAGCCAGAGATTGGCCAGGAGCGCGCCGACATCGAAACCCATGGGCCCGTAAAAAGCGAACTCCGGGTCTATCACGAAGGTCTCTTCCTGATTGATCATGATCGATCCGGTATGCAGGTCGCCATGCAGCAAACTCTCTGCATGATTCATGAACGCCCATTTCATTTGCGCGACGGCAATGCGCAACGGCGCCGATGTTCTAAGCCTTTCTACCGCGGCGCGAGGCAAGGCCGGGCTATAGATGTTCGAAGGATGATCCTCGAACGGATAAGTAAAAACGAGGTCTTCCGTGATCTTGCAGAGCTCGCTGTTGACCGCCGCGCTGACGGCCTCCTTCTTCACATGCGGCGCCAGGAACAGATCCGAACAGAAGAACAGCGTATGCGCCAGATAGGTGGAAAGATGATCGGCGACCTTCGGATAAACGGTGCCTTCCATCAAGCCTTGCCGCAGGATCTTGTGCGAGGACAAACGTTGCATGACCATCAGGAACAGCTTGCTGTCCGCGTGATAAACCTCAGGGACGTGTTGCGGACATAACGCGCCGAACCGGCGCAGCGCCGCCACCTCATGCTCCATGCGCTGACGCGTCAGCGGCCAGCTCGTGCCCACCAGGCGCAGGAAAGGCGGCGCCTGTTTGACCACGACGCTTTTCTCCGGCTCCCGGGCGTTGCTCACGAAATAAACGAAATTCAGGTTGCCGTCGCCGACTTCGACTACGTCCAGTTCATTGGTATCGCCGAGCAACGCGCGCACCACCGGAACGCCGCCAAGGTAAGCCGTCAATTGAGCAGAATTCAACGCTTCAAATTCCATCGATTCCTCCTTCACATACACTCTCGGGCTTGACTTCGTGCGGCGTGCTGAGTAGTGCTTCAAAGATGCTTCAATCGCGCTTCAATGACGCTTCAATGACGCTTCAATGGCGCTTGCGAACCAGATCGAACTTGAAGATGCTGCTGTTGTAGTAGTCGTTGCTGTAGCAGATGGGTTTGCCGGTATCGTCGAAATCCACTTCATCCAGCAGCAGGAACAGACCCACGCCTTCCCGCAACTCAGGCAGATCCCTCGAGGTCAGGATCGTCGGTTGAATCGAACTATGCGTATGCGAAAGACGCAGCCCGGTGCGCTCGAACATCGCGAACAAGGACTCGCCCATATCACCATCGGCTCTGTCGTATAAAGCCTTCGGCACGATGTCGATGCAATACGCCGCAATGGCGTCATCGGCCCACCGGACCCGCTCGATCCGCACACACGGGTCGCCTACTTGCAACGCCAGCTTTTGCGCCAGGTTTTCCGAGGCGGTGATCGGTTTTATCTGCAACCGGCTGGTCGACGGAACCCCGCCGACACTCTTGATCATGTCGGTTACGGACATCAGATCATCCAGGCCACCTTCCAGCTTTAGCGAAATTTGTCTGACGAACGTGCCCCGTCCCTGAATACGCGATAAAAGCCCGTGCGAAATCATCTGCGCCACGGCCTCGCGCAGGCTGGAACGTCCCACGCCAAGTTGCTCGCAAAGCTCGATCTCAGTGGGAATCTGATCGCCTGGCTTGAGTGCCTTTTCCCGAATCATGGCGCGCAGCGATTCCTGTATTTTCTCGCTCATCGATCTCTCTACACTCAGGCGCATGACTGGTTCTTTTGTGTTGACTTGATGCAAGATACATCAGACGTCTGATGTTTTCTTCAGGATTTACCCTGATTTTTGAGGAGGTGGCGTGGGAAGGCGGCGCGAGCAGACCCGCCTCTCAAGGCGTGCTGGTCATGGCGTCGCAGTCTGTTATCGCTTTGCGCGGATGACCTATGATTGCGGTATCCAAAAACGGATGACTACTGGCTTAAAGCGATGAACAAAATTGAAGACCATGGCAACGACGAGACGTTTGCTCATGCCGATTTTCGAATCGGTATGGAGTTCTACACTGAAACAGGGCTTTGGCGTTGCACGGATGTCGGCACGCGTACTATCGTCGCGGTGAAAATTACAGACGGCTATCCGTCGCCCCAGGACCAGCCGCCGTTTTCCAACGCGGCCGAGATGGTGTTCGACGAGTACGATTTCGACGGCTTGTATCGCCGCCCGGTAGAGGATTGACTCCCCACACGCCTGTCGCCAAAAACTTCACGCCAATGCCCTCTTCAATCCGCAACTCGCTCGCCTGGATCCTTGAAGCATTCGAGAGCGATTCAACCTACATTCACAAGCGAATGTTCGGCAGCGACGCCGCCTATATCGACGGCCTGTTGTGTCTGGTTGTCGCCGACCGCGACGCACCGTGGAACGGCTTGCTCGTGTGCACATCGCAAGAGCGCCACGCCGCGCTCATGGATGACATGCCCGGATTGCAGCCACATCCGGTGCTTGGTAAATGGCTTTACGTGGCGCAAGACGACCCGGCGTTTGAAGCCATCGCGCAACGCATCACGGCGCTCGTGCTCGCACGCGATCCGCGCGTGGGCGTCGAGCCGAAGCCCCGCCGGCGTGGCAGTAAATCAGCACCGTCAAAGAAGTAAGGCAGTCAACGTGCCTGCGGCCCGGTCCACGGTCACATAGGCAAATGCCGATTCGCTCGCCTGTTCAAATCGACTTGACCTCGCCTCCGTCCATTCGAATGGCGGAGCCTGTCATCCACCGGGCCGCCGGTGAAACCAGGAACGCCATCAGTTCTGCAATGTCTTCAGGCTCGCCGTAGCGTGTAATCCCCACCTCACCCGGGAACTTAGCGGTTGCCTCCTCGACCGTCATGTTATGCAGCGGCGCCCAGTGCTCCAGATAGGAGCGCCGACGTCCCGTCATCACGGCCCCAGGCAGTACGCTGTTCACCTGGACGCCGTCAGTGATCCCCCGGTCGGAAAACGCCTTCGCGAGCGCAATGATCGCCGCGTTGATTGTCCCGACCGCCGCGTACGGTGCTTTCGGAAAGAGCGCGGAATTGCCAGACATCAACACGACCGAACCCTTCGACGCCTTCAACGCAGGCCAGGCTTCAATGGTCAGGCGACGGGCGCCGTGCAACTTGAGCGCCATGCCTGCATCCCACTGCTCGTCCGTCATGTCGAGTACGTCGATTTGAGGCACAGCGCCCGCGATATTAAGCAACGCATCGATACGGCCGAACCTGGCAACTGTTTGTTCTACTACCTTCTTTGCCGACGACTGCCCGGACAGATCAAGGTCGATGACAAGCGCTTCGGCACCTGCCTCCTTGACCGCCGAAGCGGTCTCCTCGAGCTTGGCCCGATTGCGCGCAACCAGTACGATCGATTCAAAATCCCGCGCGAGACGGACTGCCGTGGAGAAGCCAATGCCCTGACTGGCTCCCGTAACAACAGCGACTGCGTTCGACATGTCAATGCTCCCAAGTTTATGAACGCGTCTGCGTTCAGTCGTGAACGCCCCGCAGCAGGTAAAGCCCAGCGTGCCGCAGGAGTCCAATTCATCGAGAAAGGAATTCGCCGATCGCCGCAGCAATCTCGCTGGCATGCGTTTCCAGAGCGAAGTGGCCGGTATCGTAGAAGCGGATATCCGCGCTGGGGATGTCGCGCTTGAACGCCTCTGCGCCCGGCGGCAAGAAGAACGGGTCGTGTTTTCCCCACACCGCCAGCAAGCGCGGCTGGTGCTTGCGGAAGTACTCCTGGAACGCGGGATAGAGCGCAACGTTGCTCTTGTAGTCACCGAACAAGTCCAGCTGGACCTCATCGGCTCCGGGGCGCGCCAGGTAGAAGCTGTCCAGCGCGATACCGTCCGGCGACACCGTGGCTTCGTCAGGAACGCCATGGGTGTACTGCCAGCGTGTCGTCTCCGGCGCCAGGAAAGCGCGAAGGGCCTGGCGATTTTCCGCAGACGGGTCCTGCCAATACGCGCGAATGGGGTTCCACCCATCGCTCAGTCCTTCCTCATACGCGTTACCGTTCTGGGAAATGATGGCCGTGATGCGCTCGGGATGCCTGGCTGCAATTCGCAAACCGGTTGGCGCCCCATAGTCGAACACGTAAACCGCGAAGCGGTCGAATCCGACCACTTCGGTAAAGCGATCGATGACGCCGGCGAGATTGTCGAAGTTGTACGTGAATTGCTCGCTGGGCGGCATATCAGACCGCCCGAATCCAGGAAGATCCGGCGCGATGATGTGGAAGCGATCGGCCAATAGCGGGATCAGGTCCCGGAACATGTGGCTGGAGCTGGGGAAGCCGTGAAGCAACAGCAGCTTGGGCGCGCCCGCGAGCCCTGCTTCGCGATAGAAGATCTTGAAGCCATCGACATCCGCAGTACGGTACGTGATACCAGTCATGGTGATTCTCCTCGTTGATACTTGCAGTTAAAGCGACCACGCAAAGACACGAAGCCCTCGCGTCCATCAGCCGCGCGCTTCACGAACTTCACGAATTTCACGCACGGCCTGAAGAATCAGATCAACAACTGAACCCGGCGCCGTGACGAGCGGTGTGTGGTCGACCGCATGCACGCTCACCCGCGCCTTCATGCGCTCGGCCATGAAACGCTGGGTCTCGGCGACGATCATGTGATCCTGCTCCGCCAGCAGGTACCAGCTCGGCACGTCCTTCCATAGCGGGCGTGCAACTGGAACGCTGATACAAGCCGGCGAGATCGGGCGCTGGACCGCGGCCAACACCGCCAACTCCTGCGCCGATGCGTTCTGAGCAAAGGCCGCGGCAAACGCCTCCTCGGGCAACCAGATCAAGCCGTGACTATCAGGAGCGAGCTTGGGCGCTGCGGGGTGCGGTTCGTTTCGATAGAACACATCGGCGACCGTTTCTCCCTCGTCGGGCGCCAGCGCCGCGATGTAGACGAGCGCCTTGATCCTGGGATTGCGTGCGGCGCCAATAACCGCGCCGGCGTAAGCGTGTCCCGCCAGCACAACGGGCCCGTCGGTCCGCTCGAGGGTTCGGTCGAGTGCCGCGACGTCGTCGTCCAGCGTCGTCAGCGGGAGAGGGACAGTAACCGTATCAACCCAATTTGACTGGAGTTCACTTATGACCTTGCTCCAGCTTGAACCATCGGCCCAGGCACCGGGCACAAGTACGACTTTCACATCGCTTTCAGACATTTTTGTCTCCATATTGAGAGGTAGATCCATTTGCGCGTCGAGCTCGCCGGGGCAAGCTCATCGTCAGATCAAGTAACCTTCTTAATCGATGTGAGAAGGTTATTCTGAAATATGGTAACCTGTCAACAGTCTTTGAGAAGGTTATTTTGTCCAGCTTTGAGGTGAGTAATGTCCCAGCAAGTTCCCGCGATGTTCATAGCCGATTCGGCCGGCCTGGATTTTTTGAATTCGATAGCGACGCCGGTCGATGTCCCAATCGACTGGATCGATGATGGCGATGGCCTGCTGGCCTGGCTCGAGCAGTCGAACCTCGTCCCCGCAGAAGTGCTGCGCACGATGCGCGAACGTGCAATGCCAGGCGAGCTCGATCGGCTGGCGGATCAGGCGCGCAGCCTGCGTGAATGGTTCAGGGTGTTCGTCCGTGAGCGCAAAGGCAGGACGCTGGAGGCTACGGATCTGCGTGAGCTGGAGCCGCTGAATCTGCTGCTGGCACGGGATGAAGCCTTCGGGAAAATCGTCGCTCATGAAGATGAAGCGACGGGTGCCCTCACGTTCGAACGCTCGCGGCGCTGGAGTTCACCGGAGTCGCTGCTGCTGCCGATCGGAGAGATCCTGGCGAAGCTGGTTTGCGAGGAGGACTTCACCTACGTGAAGGCGTGCGAAGGTCCGACCTGCACGCTGCTGTTCGCCGATCACACCCGGGGACATGCGCGGCGCTGGTGCAGCATGGCGGCTTGCGGTAACAGGGCGAAGCAAGCGGCGCATCGGAACCGGATCAAGGAGCAAGGTTGAAGCGCGGTTTGATTCGAAACGACCTGAGCCCGCCGGCTGTTCCAAGGGAGGCGCTAAGTCGCGATCGTGTTGATTAAGCGTTGATCGGATCGACTGTTGCAGGCCGCTTTGGAGAAATAAACCTGACGCGCTCGCTGCGCGTCGGGAACTGCATGAAGCAGTGCACGAGCGAGTTTGCGCGTCGCAAGGGCCAAGCATAATCACAAGCCGGTCCTCGGTTCGTACGGTTTGCCGGGATGATTCTGAATCGCGGCGAACTGCTGCTTGAGCAGCGAACTGACAGCAGTCTTTTGGCTGTTGTTCAGTCCGTCGTAGAAGTTGATCCATGCATTGGCTGACTGCTCGCGTGCCTGCGCATCCTCTTTTTCGACCTTCAGGTTCGCTGCATGAATAGCGCGCAGATCGAGAATGGGCGTTTGCTGCGCCGACTGGAACTGTTGCTGAAGCTGATCTTCATTCATCCGCGCGGTGACATGGCTTTGACGCATGGTGTCCATGGCAACGTCATAAGCCGTCTGTTGCGTGGTGCTGAGGTTCAGCTGCGGCTGCAACGCTTTCATTTCTTCGATAAATTGATTGCCCGCCGGCACGGCAAGCGTGCCGGCCTGGGCCGATCCGATTGAACCAATTGTCACTGCGAGCGCTGCAGCGGCTGCGGTGAGAATGCGCGTTGTCTTCACTAACATGATGCTTCTCCTGATGGTTTAGTCGTTGATCTGAACTGGCAATAAAAGCTTGCTGCCGAATCCATGAAGCGAATCGTAACGACCAACAATTAGAGAAGAATGAGCGGTGCGATGGGGCCGTCCTCTCCCAACTACTTGCGCCTATGCGCCATGTAACCCAGATAAGCGATGATCGCGTCGAGGTCGGGGTCGCTAAGGTTGGCTTGACCGAAGCCCGGCATCTTCATGTCAGCCCATTCCCGGATTGATTTCGGATCGCGAATATAGGCCCTGAGTGCCCACGCCTGGAAGTACTCGGTGGGATTACGCGGAAGATTCAGATCCGGGCCAACCGACGCGTCGCCTGCGCCATTCATCCGATGACAAACCATGCACTGGGTTGCGAAGAGCGCTTGTCCGCGGCGAATGGGCGAGTTCGCCGGCACGCTGTCATCCACGGCGAGTTGCGGCCACTTCGCCACGCGCGACGCCACCACGCGGATGGCGTTGATCTGGTATGGCCACTGTTCGCTCATCACACCCGATGCGCCCGGATTGATCCACACGAGATAGAACGGACCGATATCCGTTCCCTTCGACGTCCGCGGCCAAGGCTTGTCACGCGGTTCGATTGCGAGCCACGGCGTCGCACCGTGATCACTATCGCCGCGCACGAGCGCCGCAGGCAGGTTGGTGACGAAGCCATCGGTGGCGGTGATCTGCAGCTCGGCATCGGCGGGCAATGTTCGCACGCCGGGCAGCGAGCGCAAAGGCACGGCGCGGTAAGTCATCGCTTGATGGTAGGTGACATCGTCCGGGACGTGGATTGTCGCGGCGTCGGGCATGGCGAGCAACGCTTCGGTCGTGAGCGTGGCGGGCTTGCCGGTATCGATCTGCAATACAGCAGCCATCGCAGGGAAACACGTGACGAGCAGCAACATTGCCTGCACCAGTGCAAGTCTACTCAGCGATATCGTCATTGCGAATACTCACGAAAATCAACACGAGCGCAAAGGTCGCAAAGAAGCGGAACGCACTTTCCTCTCCGTTCCATGTAGTCGACATCCACATGTCGAACCATTCACCGCCAATCGACATGAACGAGACCTGCCACGTCAGAAAGCCGAGCGTGAGTCCCGCAATCGCCATCCGTTTCGCTTGCGTGAACGCCGGTCCGCTCGCCCGGCGCGCACGCCAGATATTCAAAGCGCCGATCCAGCAGCACACCGCGGTCACCGTTTCGAGCGCAATGATCAGCATGTAACCCGCGTTCTGAACCACCGGCGATTTGATCGCGCGATACATGTTCGCGTTGCCCGGAAAGGTCGTGTCCATGAGGAATACATGCTGCACGAACGCGAGGTTGCTGCCGTAGTCGGTGAGGTTGCCGAAGCTGACAAGCGAGGCGAGCAGCGCCATCGCCATCACGAGCAGCAGTTTCGAAGCGCGGACGATTCCCATGGGCCTCGCTCAGTCGTCGGAGGATTTGCGCTCGTGCGGCGTGCCGAGCATCACCGTCCAGCCGAGTCCGCGCACATTGCGGATCACGCCCTGGCCGAATTTCTTGCGCACTGAATGGATCAGCACATCGACGGCATTGCTCTCCACTTCCTTGCCCCAGCCGTACAGCTTGTCCTCGATCTGCCCACGCGAGAAGATCGTTCCCGGATGTTCGAGCAGCGCGTGCATCAACGCGAATTCGCGTGCGGACAAGGCGCCGGCCTTGTCGCCGAACGTCAGCGTGCGCTGGTCGAGATTCAGGCTCAGGGTGTCATCGCCCAGGCGGGATACGGCGTAGCCCGCCTTGCGCCGCAGCACCGCGCGAATACGGGCGAGCAGCTCGCCGACCTCGAAGGGCTTGAGCAGGTAATCGTCTGCGCCGATATCGAGGCCTTCGATGCGGGTATCGAGATCATCGACCGCGGTCAGGATCAGCACCGGGACCGGATTGCCCCCCGCGCGCGCGGCGCGCAGCAGGTCGATGCCCGACATGCCCGGCAAGCCGATGTCGAGCAGCACGACGGTGTACTCGGCGGCGCTCATGGCCTCGCGTCCGGCCAGGCCGTCGCGCACCCAGTCCACCGCGTAGTCCGCGTCCTTCAGTGCACGCATCAGGCTTTGCCCGATCTGGAGATCGTCTTCGACCAGCAGGACTCTCATATCTCTCTCCTTGCCGACGCCTTTGCCACTATTCTCACACGCCAGCCAGCGGAAAACTGACGGCCGCGACAATCCCTGAGCGGCCGTCCCGGCGGTTCTGGATGACCGCCTCGCCGCCATATTTTGCCGTGATCGCTTTCACGATGGACAGGCCGAGGCCGGTGCCCTCCACATCCGCATGCGTGTCCAGGTTCGCGCGAAAAAACCGGTCGAAGACACGCGGCAGCGACTCCTCCGCAATGCCCGGACCGGTATCGGTCACCTCGATCCAGAGGGCGTTCGCCTCGCGGCGCATGCGCAGGTCGATCGTGCCTCCATCCGGCGTGTATCGCACCGCATTGCTCACGAGATTCTTGACCGCAATGGCGACATCCGCGCCCGAAGCCGCGACCTTGTTGGTCAGCATGGACTCCGCGCCAATATCGATACCCCGCGCCGCCGCAATTGGCAGCACGCCGGAGACGGCATCGACCACGATGGGAGAAACATCGGCAGGCTCAATCGCGGCGCCCAGCGGCGCGTCCGCGCGCGCAAGCCGCAGCAACTGCCCGATCAGCATGCCGCTGCGCGTGATCCCGCTGCGCAATTCCTGAAACCGCTCCTGGTTGCCGGCCACGATATGCGGCTGCAGGTTGTCCGCCTGCAACTGGAGCGCGGTGAGCGGCGTGCGCAGTTCGTGGGCGGCGTCGGCAATGAACTTGCGCTCGGATTCGATCACCTGGGCAAGCCGCGCGATCATGCGGTTGATCGATTCCACGAACGGCAGCACCTCACCCGGCACGCCTGTAACGGGCAGTGGTTGCAGATGCGCGGCATCGATGGATTGCGCTGCCTGCCCGAGCGGCGTCAGCCGCCGCAGCGTGCGATGCACGATCACGACGACAGCAAAGAGCACCAGAGGTAACAGGATCAGCGTGGGCCAGAGCGTGGTGAGCGCGGCTTCGCGCACGAGCTCGTCGCGCACCGACGAACGCTGGGCCACCTGGATCACGCTCTCGTCCTGGCGCAGCGTGTAGATGCGCCAGCGTTCGCCGGCAACCATCTCCGATGAGAATCCCGCCGGGGCGCTTTCCGGCAGCGACAGCGACGGCTCGGTGGAGCGTAGCGGGACATCGGTGCCGGGCTTGCGGATGGTGATCACGATATCGCGCGCCGGTTGCGAGCCGCGCGCGGGCGCGCTGGGAATTGCATCGGCGAGATCGCCGCGCATGCGCAAGGCGACCTGCTCCAGGCGCAAGTCGAGCAGCGCGCTCATGCCGGTGCGGCAGAGCTGATAAGTACTGAGGCTCTGCGCAACGGCGACGACGCTGACCAGCACAGCCAGCGCAACGATGAGATTGTTGCGCAGCGAAGGCCTCATGAAATGGCGGCGCAAAGCGTGCAAAAGCGATGGGTTCATCGTCGATTACCGGTTCTGGCTCAAAGACCTAAGCGCGGCGCGGGACTGTCCGCGCGCTCATTTTCTGCTCATTCTCGCCTGTGAACATGCGCAGGACCCGGGCAAAGCGCTACGGGCCCCCACGGGAGACGACTCATGTTCCAACTCTTCAGCAAGCATTCGAGCACCGGCAACAGCGAGCAGGCTGCCTCGCGCATGGACCACCGCGTCCTCAACGAAGAAGACGGGCTGCCGCTGTCCGGTGAACGCCCTGCTACGTATGACGAAATGCTGCCCTGGCTGCTGCTCGGCGCCACGGTCGGCTTCTGAGCCAGCCGCAAAACAACGACCCCGAACGACGGCCCCGCTCATTTTCTCCTCATTCTGCATCATCAGAATCCTGTTCATTGATACGGCGTGCACGACACGTCTACAAAACAGGATTAGGGAAACCATCATGATCGCCACGCTTCACGCGCTGTTCGACATTTCGCTTGCCATTGCCAGCGCCGCCCTCACCGTCGCGGTCTTCGCGATCCTGATCGCGCTCGCCACACAGGTTCACCGGCGCGCGACGGTCCTTTTGCAGCGTCCGCGTGCTTCAGTGCGGATGCAATGAATTGAGCAGTTCAGATAGTCCGAGCCACAGGATCTGGATGCCGATGCAGAAGATCGCAAATGCGAAAAGCCGCATGGCAATCTGCGTGCCAGCCGGCCCGAGCAGTTGCTGGACGTTAGCCACGAAGCGCACGCACAGGTAAATGGTGATGCACAGCAGCGCGAGCGCCACGCCCACGCCAATGAAATGAACCGGCTCCAGGCCGCTGCGGGGCGTGCCGGTGCCCAGCGCGATGGCCACCGAGATCGACCCGGGACCGACGGTCACCGGCAGCGTCAGCGGATAAAACGCCTTCAATCGCAGGGAACCATGCCGATGAGACACCGGCTCGCGTTGCGCTTCTTCGCCGGCCTCGTCGTCGGATTCATCGTCGGAAGATTGGAGCAGGTTCCAGCCCGCCATGGCGATGATGAGCCCGCCCGCCACGCGCAGCACCGGAATCGAGATCCCGAGGAACGACAGCAAGTACGCCCCCACCGAAAGCGACGCCAGCAGGATCACGAAGCTGTTCACCGCTATGCGCCGCGCCAGGTCCGCGCGCTCGGCCTGCGTCGCGTGCGGCGTGAGACTGAGGATGATGAACGCGGCCGCCGGCGGGTTGATGATCGGGAACAACGCCGCGACAATCAGCAAAACCGTCTTGGTCATTTCGTGGATCAAGGTGTCCATCCATTTCCAGGTGGGCAGAAGCGCGAGGCGGGCTCGAGCGTGCGAGCGCGTTGCATGCAAGAGTACCGAATATCGGGTCGGGTCGACTACGCTTATCGGCAGGATTTCAGCGTTTTTTTGCACGGGACGAGGGGGTCTTCCCGGTGCTTTTATCGTGCGATGCTGAATTCACACACCATCAGGAGTGTTACATGAGGCATTTGCAGGCTGTCGTCGTTCCGATTGCGTGTGCGTTGGCGCTGCTCTCAGCATCCGCCCTTGCCCGCGATGTCCGGTTCCCCGCCGAAAACGCCCGCCCCGACGTGACAGTCGTTGGCTGGTCGATGGGAGTCGCACTCAAGGCCGTGCAGGCCGACACGCTGATCCTGCGCGGCGCGGGGGACGTAGTCCTCGCGCTTGGGGGGTTGATCGCAGGGGCGCGGCTAGAGGTGGCGGCGTCGGCGGGACACGCAATGATGTATCAGTATCCCAAAGCGCTCGCCGCTTTGATAAACGGCTTCATCCGGCAAACGGACCGCCGCCGCAGACCGTCGCCCGTCACCGCGCTGATGAAAATACGCATAACGCACTGAGCCATCGACGCGCCCGCACATCAACGCGACCAGTAGGCGTATCCGCAATTTACGCAGCCGTAGGGCCGCGCGTAACCATAGCCGTATCCATAAGGACGGCCGTAGTAACCGGCCACGACTGGAGGCGGCGCGTAGTACACGGGCGGCGGCGCAACATACACAGGGGCAGGCGCGATCACGGGCACGACCGGCATGACCGGATACACGGGCGCCGAAAAACCGATGCCTATGGACACATGCGCCTGTGCGCAGCTCACGAAGCCGCACCCGAGCGCGGCGGCGACGACCAAGTAACGGATGGCTTTCATTTTTGCTCTCCTGTCATGCGATGCAAGCGGTTCGCTGTATCGGATGCATGCAGTGTGAGCCGCAAGAATGAGCGGAGAATGAGCACGCCGCCCACACGCCTTTATCAAGCCGACACGGTGCGTTTTCGGGCCACGCGCGATGACTCATTGCCCGCGAATCCCGCAAGGATACCGAAAGAAACCCGGCTGTTCACGCCGTTGCGCCGCGCTGAAATACGTTCTGTTGAGCAAATGGAAAAGGATCATTTCCAGGTGGTTCCGCCGTGCCCGGCAGCTACGGTGGCATTGTCCAGATTTGTGAATGGAATGAACTGATACGCGAATTCTATTGGCTGCAAGAACGCGAACCCGTCTCCTAGAATTAGATCAATCATGACCGCCGCCAACCTACCCACGACCGGAACACCAGAACCGCAGGCGGCCGGATCGGCGGCGCAGGTTCCTGCGCGCGAGACCGAAACGCCTGTACAGCAAACTGCCCAGCAACCCGAACTCCCGCTTCGCATTGCTGTCGGCCTGGTCGGAATGCTGCTGGCGTCGCTACTGGCCATATTGAATGAACAGGTCACCGCAGCGGCGCTGGCGGACATTCGCGGCGCGCTCTCCATTGGCGGTGACGACGGCACCTGGGTCACCACCATCTACGAGGCGACGAACGCAGCGACGATGGCATTCGCTCCGTGGTTCGGGATAACGTTCACGCTGAAGCGGTTTACGATCGGCGCCGTGTTCGCCCTGATGCTGCTTGGATTGCTTTGTCCCCTGGCGCCGAACCTCCAGACGTTCTACGTGTTGCGTGGGCTGCAGGGCGTTGCCAACGGGTGTTTGCCACCGATGCTGATCATCGTGGCGCTGAGATATCTTCCCCCAAAAATCAAGTTATACGGCCTCGCCGGATATGCGCTCACTGCGACGTTCGGGCCGTCGCTGGGCACGCCCCTTGCAGCCTTATGGACGGAATATGTCAGTTGGCGAATGACGTTCTGGCAAATCGTGCCGCTTGGTTTATTGAGCTGTGTGGCGATCTACAAGGGGCTTCCCGCGGACCCCCTCAAACTCGAACGCTTTCAATCATTCAACTGGCTCGGACTCCTGCTGGGATACCCCGCCATCGCCATGCTCGTCATTGGCCTCCTGCAGGGGGACCGCCTCGACTGGCTGAATTCCACGTTTATCTCCGCGATGTTTTGTGGCGGTACGCTATTGTTTGTAGCATTCCTGATCAATGAGTGGTTTCATCCGCTGCCATTCTTCAAGCTGCAACTGTTCGCCCGCAGAAACTTCGCGCACGGGCTCATGACACTGGGAGGCGCGGCTTTCCTGCTGGTCAGCGTCGCCGCCATACCCGGCCAATATCTCGCGCATATTCACGGTTACCGGCCGCTGCAAACCACGCCGCTGTCTTTACTGGTAGCAATTCCCCTGTTGCTTTCGCTGCCTGCGGCTGCCGCTCTCCTGAATCTGCGGCAAATCGACCACCGCTGGGTCATGGCCATTGGACTTGGCCTGATGGCCGTCACGTTCTTCATGGGAAGTTTCGTGACCTCCGAGTGGATTCGCGAGGACTTTTACTGGCTTCAATCAATACAGATTGTCGCGCAACCCATGCTGATCATGGCGATCCTGATGGGCATCACGACGGGCCTGGCCCCGACCGAGGGTCCATTTGCTTCGGCCATGGTCAACTCGCTCAAGACGTTTGCGGCGGCCGTGGCAAACGGTCTTATCGAAGGAGTGGGGACTGCGCGCGAGCACTATCATTCGAGCATGCTGGTGGACCGGCTGGGCAACAAGGCGTTAATTGCCGGCCAAAGCATCGATGCAACTCATGGCCTGGGCGCACTCGCGCACCGCATTCATGAGCAGGCCGAAGTTTTGACGTCAGCGGATCTCTATCGCGTGATGGCCGGCGTCGCCATCGCTTTTCTGCTCGTCATTCCAGTGCTACCCGTGCGTATTTATCCGCCCTGGTGCACTACGCCGCCCCCTCCCCGCTAAGCGACGATATATATGTCACCTGTCACTCGACCCTCTCCGAAGACAATTCGTCTTGTCGCGTATGTGGTCATCCTTGTGATCGCGATATGGGCTTGTATAAGGCTGCTGTCTCACGCGACTAGCGAGACCACCAACGACGCTTACGTAGTGGCGGATTTCACGCTGGTGGCGCCCCGTATCGCCGGTCAGATTTCAGAGGTGCTCGTGGAGGACAACCGGCAGGTGAAAGCCGGGCAATTGCTGGTGCGCATCGATGACCGTGACTTCAAGGCCGCATTGATGAGCGCGGAAGCGGACGTGACTGCGGAAAAGGCGTCGGTTGCGAACTACGAGGCCGAGATCGCGCGCCAGCCTTCGCTCGTAGACCAGGCGCGCGCGACGCTCAAGTCCGACGAGGCGTCGATCGCGTTTGCGCGGCAAAACGCATCGCGGTATCAGAATCTCTCGGAATCCGGGGCAGGCACGGCTCAGGAGCAGCAGCAATCGTCCAGCACGCTTGCCCAACTGCTCGCGCAGCAGGCCCACGATCGGGCCGCGCTGAGCACGACTGAACAGAACCTGGCGGTATTGAATACCGAGCGCAACAAGGCGGCCGGCGCGCTTGCACGGGCCGAGGCGGTGCTCGATCAGGCAAAGCTCAACCTGTCCTACACGCAGATTCCCGCGCCGGTCGACGGCAAGGTCGGACGACGCTCGGTGCGGGTCGGCGCATTCGTTACAACTGGCACGCCACTGCTCGCGATCGTCCCGCTTGCCGAAGCTTATGTGGTCGCCAACTTTCAGGAAAACCAGCTCACCAACATGCGCCCGGGACAGACCGTACGGATCACGGTCGACACGTTCCCGGGCGTCGTAATCAAAGGACATGTCGATAGTCTTGCCCCTGCTACAGGCTTGAGTTTCTCGCCTATCGAGCCCGACAACGCAACGGGCAACTTCACCAAGGTCGTCCAGCGCGTGCCTGTCAAGATCACGATCGACGGGGGACAAGAGGCTGCGTCGAGGTTGAGCGTGGGGTTGTCGGTCGAAACAGAGGTCGCCGTTGGCAAGAGCGCCGACACGCGGGTCGCAGGAGCAGACGCGAAATGAACGCGAGCGAATTCTCCATCCGCACGCCGGCGCTCGCGGTGTCGCTGTGCCTCGCGCTTAACGGCTGCCTGGTCGGCCCGGACTTCGAACGTCCGCAGACAAGTACGCCTGACGTGTTTAACCGCACTCAGGCTGCGCAAGCGCCCAGCAAAGCTGTGGAATCCGAATTAAGTCCCGAATGGTGGACGCTGTTCAATGACCCGACACTGGACTCGCTGGAACAACAACTGACCGATGCGAACCTCGACGTCGCGGCGGCGTCGGCCCGTCTGCGGCAAAGCCGGGCGGAGCAACGGATTGCCGGCGCCGCGGAATATCCGAGGCTGAACGGCGACGCGTCCTACAACCGCGAGCGCGGAAGTCCGAACGGCATCCTTTCGTTGCTTGGCGTCCCCCCGCTCCAAACGCAGCAGTCGGCGGCGGGCAACACGGGGCTTGGCGTGGCGCCGTTGCCGGGCTCCAAGGGTTCGCCGCCTTACAACCTGTATCAGTTCGGTTTCGATGCATCCTGGGAAATCGACATCTGGGGTGGCGCCCGTCGCGGTGTCGAAGCCGCAACCGCCTTGTCCGATGCCTCATACGAGGACCGTAATGCGGTGCTACTGTCGGCCCGCGCTGAACTCGCGCGCGACTACGTTCAGTTGCGTGACACGCAAGCGTTGCTTCAGATCGCAAGACAGAACCTGGAAATCGCCCGCAACGCAACCAAGCTCACGGAAAAGCGGGTACAGGAAGGCGTGGTGACGAATCTGGACGTGGATAACGCCTCGGCTCTGGCTGAGACAATCGAGAGCCTGATCCCGACACTCGAATCGCGCTCCGAGACCACGATCAATGCGATCGGCCTGCTGCTGGCGAAGGAACCTCATGCATTGGAAGAGATGCTCGCCGAGCCTCGTGATGTTCCCGCACTGCCTGAACAGGTGCCCATCGGGCTTCCCTCGGAACTGGTGCAACGCCGCCCCGACATCCGCAAAGCAGAGGCGCAACTGCACGCGGCCACGGCGTCCATTGGCATGGCGAAGGCCGACTTCTACCCGCGCATATCGCTGAACGGCAGCGCCGGGTTCCAGAGCCTGCAACTGTCGAATCTCGCTACGTGGGCATCGGGCCAGTATGTCTTGGGACCGTCAATCTCGCTGCCGATCTTCGAAGGCGGACGCCTCACGGGAACGCTTCACTTGCGCGAGGCACAACAGCAGGAGGCCGCGATTGTCTACAAACGCACCGTACTCGATGCGTGGCGAGAGGTGGACGATGCGCTTGTTGTCTACGACGCTGAACAGCGCCGCCGCGACCGTCTGAAAAAGGTCGTGAGCCTGAACCAGAATGCGCTGTCGATTGCGGAGAAGCGGTACAAGGCAGGCGCGGTCGACTTTCTTGACGTACTTAATGTGCAGAAACAGTTGCTCGACGCGCAAAGCAACCTTGAGCAAAGCAAGGCCGACGCAGCCGCCAACCTGATCACGCTATGCAAAGTGCTCGGCGGCGGGTGGGAGTCGACCTATGCCAGGCAGGACGGTCTGCATTGACGCCGAAATTCAGTTGGGAGGTTCGCATATTGATTCCAGCAGGAACACGGCAACGTACCTGTCATGCGAGAGCCATGCCTGCAATGGCTTCGTCCGAGGCGTTCAGGACGGGTGGCCGAGTCCATTCATACCATCGCATGGTCCGGCCATACCATCGACAGATGGCGCGCGACCCGGGCGCGGGCGTCAAATAGGAGCTCCGTGTCGGCGGTGACAAGACCCTGATGACAACGTCCTCGTCATGGCGACCGGCGCTCCCGTGCACCAACCCGCGCGGGCTAATTTCCCTGCAAGGTGAGGATGGTGACAATCTGATCTGACCAATGACTTCCACTTCGGGAATTCCCCCGGCGATGCCGCGTTCAGGCATGCGCCTCAATGAACGGAGACTCGCAATGAAAATCCTGTTGGTTTTGACTTCGCACAACGTGCTTGGAGATACCGGCAAGCCGACCGGCTTCTGGCTTGAAGAGTTCACGGCCCCCTACTATGCGTTCACGGACGCCGGCTCAGACGTCACAGTGGCCTCGCCCAAGGGCGGCCAGCCACCGATCGATCCCAAGAGCGACGATCCGGATAACCAGACCGACACCATGGAACGCTTCAAGAAGGACGCCGCGACCCAGAAGGTGCTGGCCAATAGCGTCAAGCTCGCCGACATCAAGGCAGACGATTACGACACGATCTTCTATGCCGGTGGCCATGGTCCGATGTGGGACCTGACCAATGACAAGAAATCGATCTCCTTGATCGAGGATTTCTACAATGCCGGCAAGCCGGTCGCCGCCGTCTGTCATGGCCCTTGTGTACTGCTGAAGGCGACCTACGAGGGACAGCCCCTCGTCAAGGGAAAGCGCGTCACCAGCTTTACCAATGATGAGGAAGAAGCGGTGGGCCTGACCAAGGTCATGCCGTTCCTTGTCGAGGATGAGCTTAAACGTCTGGGCGGCCACTTCGAAAAGGTGGAGAACTGGGCTGTGCTCACCATTACGGACGGGCGGCTGATCACCGGCCAGAACCCGGCCTCATCCGGCCCGACTGCCAGGGCGCTGCTCAAGCTCCTGCAGGCCTAGTTCCACTCCGGAGCGGGCCATGAGGCCCGCGTGCACGTCGCGGCCACAGGCGTCCCTATGACCGCGACGATCAACCCGCTCATCAGATATTCAGGCGCGACACCTTGGTACCCGAGAGCGAGACGTCACCCATGAGACCCGCATTGGTCAGGACGATCACTTCGACCGGCGCGGTTGCCGTGGTCGTGTCGATCGCCCCATTCGCGCCGACCTTCACAAGCGCGACCGAGCCTTCCCCTCCGGCAGACCAGCCCTGTGAGTTACGGAAGCTGGCTAGCGCATCGCGTGTCATGAACAGGAAGATTACCGCCTTCGACTGGGCGCCTGCCTGAAAGCCAAAGGATCCGGACACCGTACTGTAGTAACCAACCGACCTCCCGCCGACCCGCAACGCACCTTCGCCATATTGACCACCAACGACGAAGCCGGCCTGAAGCACGGAGGGAAACACCAGCACGCCGTTCGCCTTCGCGACAAGCTCCCGCGAACCCTTCACGATCGAATAGAGTCGCGAAATTGTGCCCTGCACCTTCGCGTCAATCGATCGCCGCTTCGCCGCGTTCGTTGCCGCCTGACTGTCCGTGGGCGTCAGCACCGACAACGAAAGACCGGTAGCAGCGAAGGCGCCGGCGGTGGCACGTATGAAATTTCTGCGTTGCATCGTGATCCCCTCAGGTGTTGTGACGGTTGACCCAACTGACTTTCCAGTTCTCGAGCCCCCCGGGGCATCTGCCTCGTTGATACGCGGCAAGCGCCCCGTGTTGGCGATGAAGGCACACCTACGGACGTTGTGAAGACTCACGGCTCACTCCGCCCCACCCTGGATGGTACATGCAATGCGATGACCTCGACGTTGCAACTTCAGGCCCATTGATGATCGCACCAGTCGCTTTGCCGCTCAATTACCTGTTGGCATCGGGATATTGAAGCTCTTCTTTTCAAGCGATTTGCGCAAGTGGTCGAACTGCTGATATTGAGTGACCGTAATTACCCGGCAGCCTTGACCCCGCGGGCGACCCGGAACAGCGTCGCCCGCATCCTTGCGTGGCTTTGCGTTCAGCGCAGCGTGCGGAAGCTCACGCGAAGCTCTTCAGAGAAAGCTTGCGGCTGCTCCCAAGCCGCAAAGTGTCCGCCTTTAGGAAGGCGGTTGTAGTGAATCAGCTTGGGATACGCCTTCTCTGTCCAGCTTTGCGGCGCAGCGTAGATTTCATCCGGAAAGACGCTGACGGCAACGGGAATTGCAACGTGCTTGGGCGCAAAGAAGTTAAGCTTGTTTTCCCAATACAAACGAGCCGAAGAAACCCCCGTGTTCGTAAGCCAATAGAGTGTCACGTTGTCCAGAACGTCGTCTCGCGTAAGCCCCTCCGACTGACCGTCGAACACGCGTGCGATTAGCGCCTGGCTGGCGGCATCGTGGTCGAGCATCCACGCGGCCAGGCCAACAGGTGAGTCCTCAATTCCATACAGCGTCTGCGGCCGGGCGGTCATCTCCTGCGCGTAGCCGAGGCCATGCTTGTAGAAAAAGTCGAGCTGATCGAACGCGTGCTTTTCGTCGGGTGAAAGGCCTGCCGGCGCCGGCTCGCCCTGCTTGAGTGCCTCTGCGATATTGTCCGGCACGGTGGCCGGCATGTTGGTGTGAATGCCGAGCAGGTCGGGCGGCGCCAGCAGGGCCATCTGCTCCGTCACGGCATTTCCCCAATCGCCGCCTTGCGCAACATATCGCGTGTATCCGAGGCGCTTCATCAGCACCACCCAGGCGCGTGCGATTCGCTGAGGATCCCAGCCGGTCGCTGTCGGTTTGCCCGAGAACCCGTAGCCCGGGAGGGACGGAATCACGATATCGAAAGCGTCCGATGCCGCATTGCCATGGGCCGTCGGATTGGTCAACGGACCGATGATCTTCAACTGCTCGATGATCGAGCCGGGCCACCCGTGCGTGACGATCACCGGCAACGCGTTGGCGTCTTTCGAGCGAACGTGGATGAAATGAATATCGAGGCCATCGATTTCGGTGATGAATTGCGGCAGAGCGTTCAGCCTCGCCTCCACTTTGCGCCAGTCATAGCTGCTCGCCCAATACGCCGCGAGCTTCTGCATGGTCGCAAGCTGCACGCCTTGCGACGCATCAGTCACCGTTTCTCGCTCAGGCCAGCGGGTCGCCTTGACCCGCCTTTTCAAGTCGATGAGTTGAGATTCCGGCGCATGCACGTGAAGCGGACGAATGGCGGTCTTGTCGCCGCCGCCCGAATGGGCGACTTCAGCGATGGATTGATTCGTGTCCGCGAAAGCGAGCCGACTCAGCGAGCCCGCAACAACGGCTGCCGCCGCCACGCCGATAAAGCGCCGACGCGATGGGGTTTGGGGAAGGATATCGTCAGGCATACAAGCTCCTGTTGGCAATTAGTATGATTAAGTGAACCGATTAGGCGGAGCGATGAGTGCGGCAGCAACGCAATATCCTGGGCAAACACTTTCACTATTGTCCAATTGAGCCGTCTGTAGAGGCAGCCTGTTGGCAAACCTCACATCGTTAGAGCCTCGACCGACTGCAAACCGCAGTTCGCAGTCCTTGTATTGAATTCTGCGGAAGCTTGCCTTCCGGGTAAACGGCCAAGTTAGAACAACACTTGTGTCGGCCGCGAACAAATCCGATGCGAGACGCCAGGTAACGACAAAAGTCGTCGATTGACTCACCCGGCATTACTTCGCATCGCTCAATATGGTTTCCTGATTCTTGATTGACCGATGCAGCGATCCTCATTGGTATCTGCCGAGTGGGTGCCTACACTGATTCGTGTAGACCGGGCATGCCTTTCGTTATTTGTTCCGCGCATGTCTTTGGCCTCAAGAAGGAGGCAAGTATGAAACTGGTTGAATGGATGAAAGCGTGGATGAAAGCGTGGATGACGGCATGGATGACGGCGCTGATCGCAGGGTCACTGTTTTTCAACGGCAGTGCGATTGCGCAAAACGATCAGGCAGGCGCCACTGCAAATCAAGCTGTCCAGCCCGAAGCGGGTGCAAAGCAGGAATTCAGGATCACCCGTGTGACTCCTGAATACTGGCGCGTGACTATCGACCATCCGCCATTCAATATCTTTGGTCCTGAATCCATCCCGCAGTTGAACAGCGTGATCACCCAGATGGAGAACGATCCCGAACTGAAGGTCGTGGTGTTCGACAGCGCGGTACCCGGCTTTTTCCTGACCCACTATGATTTCGTGCCGCCTCTGGAAGCCACCACGCGCATGCCGCCCGGTCCGACAGGTATGCCGCCCGTGCCCGATATGCTGACGCGCCTGAGCCGCGCTCCCGTGGTGTCGATCGTGTCGATCCGGGGCCGGGCCACGGGCGTTGGCAGTGAGTTGTCCCTTGCATCCGACATGCGCTTTGCCAGCCGCGAAAAAGCCGTGCTCTCCCAGTTTGAAGTAGGTGCCGGATTCGATCCCGGCGGCGGACCGATGGCCCGTCTTCCTCGCCTGATGGGACGAGGCCGTGCGCTCGAAGTCCTGCTAAGCGGCAGCGATATCAACGGCGAACTTGCCGAACGATATGGCTATGTGAACCGCTCGCTTCCGGATGCCGAACTCGATAAGTTTGTCGACACGCTGGCGCGGCGCATCGCGTCCTTCGACAAGCAAACCATTGGGGAGATCAAGCATTTTGTGAACATCGCCACTCTGCCGCCCGATAGCGAGATTGGGCCACAGTGGGACGCTTTCATCACTTCCGTACAACGTCCGGCGGCACAGCGGGACATCAAGAAACTGATGGAACTTGGGCTGCAGAAAAAGCCTGATGTGGAAATTCATCTCGACCGGTACACCGGCGAAGTCAATCAACCGGGCAAGTAATTCACGCCACACATTTCGCCGCATCTGCCCCGCCAGCGGCCGAGGCTTCTTTTGCGCGGATAGCACTCGCCAACAGAACCCACTCAATTGATTTGGAGGATTACCATGAGTACCTCACACAAGGTCATTGTCGTTACCGGCGCGTCGCAGGGCATTGGCGCGGAAGTCGTCAAGGCTTTCCGCAAGCTCGACTATCGCGTCGTCGCCACCGCGCGCAGCATCAAGACGTCGGAGGACCCCGACATCGTCACCGTGGCCGGCGACATTGCCGACCCCGACACCGCCCGCCGCGTGATCAGCGAAGCCGTGAAGCACTTCGGCCGTATCGATACGCTCGTCAACAACGCCGGCATCTTCGTCGCGAAGCCTTTTACCAGCTACACCGCGGAAGACTATGCAACGGTCATGGGCGTGAACATGAACGGCTTCTTCTATATCACGCAGCTCGCCATAGCAGAGATGGAGAAGCATTCCAGCGGCCACGTCGTCAGCATCAGCACCACCCTGGTCGATCATGCGATCGACGGCGTGCCCTCGGTACTCGCCTCGCTCACCAAGGGCGGCCTGAACGCGGCGACCCGGTCCCTCGCGATCGAATACGCCAAACGCGGCATTCGCGCCAACGCAGTCTCCCCGGGCATCATCAAGTCGCCGATGCACGCGGTGGAAACCCATGCGGCACTCGGTGCGCTTCATCCGATGGGTCATATGGGCGAGATGAGCGACATCGTCAACGCGATCGTGTATCTGGAATCCGCCGCGTTCGTCACCGGTGAAATCCTGCACGTCGACGGCGGCCAGAGCGCCGGGCACTAAGCGCGACGATGCGATGCCACGCACCGGACCACATGGCGGGACGCCGGCGCTGGACGACGGCCGTTTCGTCATCTACGATCAAGGAGCGCGAACCAGGCGTCGAAACCGGGGGCTGCGGTGGTCTATCGGCTGACGAATATCGCAAGCAGCAAGCTTGAAACAGGGACGTTCGCCAGACCGTGGTCCGCAGCGCCTTCGTTTGGTTAGATCGTTTAGTTACATCGTTTAGTCATAAACGGAGAAAATGACAATGGATGGCAAACCTCTGACGAGCGGAATCGACCATATCGGGCTGGCGGTTCACAACCTGGACGACACGCGGAACTTCTTCATAGAGTGCCTTGGCTGGAACCTGGTGGGCGAGCGTCCCGCCTACCCCGCGGCCTTTGTGTCCGATGGTCACGTCGTGCTGACGCTCTGGCAGGTGACGAATCAGGACAAGCTGGTTGCGTTCGATCGCAAGACCAATGTCGGCCTGCACCACCTCGCGTTACGCGTAGACAGTGAAGAGGCGCTCAACGATGTCTTTGCGCGTGTCTCAGGATGGCCCGGCGTGGTGGCCGAGTTCGCGCCGGAGAATCTGGGGGAAGGACCCAAGCGGCACACGATGGTGTACGAACCTGGCGGCATCAGACTCGAGTTCGATTTCGATCCGCGGATTTAAGCAGTGTCCCCGCGAACGGCGCGCCGCACCGCTCACGGGCTATTGAATCCGGTGACACCCCTGCCGGAAGACCCACCATGCAAGGGATGCCACGCAACCGCTCTTCGGTTGAGAAGCTCATACCAATGTAGGGCAGATGCATCGCGTCCGGATGCGTCCGCAGTTGCGTGGCCGGAAGGGACGCATTGCGTCATCAATGCCATCTCGTTCGTCGCATGCACATTGAGTATTCAGGACATGCCTATCCCAAGGTATGACGCGGGCGGACGATAAGATGAATCGCGTATCCGCTCGGACGACTAGAAAAGAAGCGCGGGATTGATTACCTTACCGCAACACGGCAACTGTGCGCCCCGAATCGAAGGAGCGACGGTGCAGTTGCTCTGCGCACCACACGTGTTCGCGCGAGCCCTGGAACGTTGGCCGCGAAAATGAGACGCCACTTTTCATCAGGAGTCTGAACAATGCTTGCCAGTCAAACCAATCCATGGATCCAGACGATACGACTCCTGTCTCGCGGATCACCGCTTCCGAACATCTGCCATAAGACGTCGCTCAGGGCGAGACGCGGGGCGCCCGTTGGCCACGACGACGCGCGCACGACCAGCGCTTCACTGCATCGCGTGGTCAGTCTCGTTGAGCGGACAAGCTCCTCGACTATCACGATTGCCTGGCGGGATTCGACGAGCTGTTCCTATGCCGCCCAGATATGGATGGGCGCAAACGCAAAGGTTTCCGGCGTCTGCGCGATGAGCGGGGCGAAGATAAACCGGGGTGACCGGATCTATCATCCGCGCCACTCTAATCCTGCACCGGTGAACGCCGGCGCCATGATTCTTGCTTCAGCGATAGCCGCAGCGAAGCCGCTTTGAATGCTTCCGCTTTGAATGCTTCGTTCCTTGCTCGATTCATCGGAGGAAACAGCGTCCTTGCGTAGTCGTCCGGTCAGGAAGGCGCGAAGGCAAATACGCATGACGTTGCGCAATAGGTAGCGATAAGCGCGTGCATTGCTTACCATACGGGAGGTATCGGCGTCGGTTTGCCGCAATAAACTTTCCGAAGATGGAGCGATGACACACGACAACGTTGAGGCGGGAAGTGAATCATTGCCAGACTCGATCGTTTATGTGGTCGACGACGACGAGTCTATTCGAGGCTCCCTGAGCTCCCTGCTCATGTCAGTCGGAATTCAAGTGCGGGCATTCGAATCAGCTGACGATTTTCTAGCGACGGACATGCCGGACGTGCCTAGTTGCCTCATTCTTGACGTTCGGCTACGGGGCAGGAGCGGCCTGACCCTGCAGCAGGACCCATTTAAGGAAAGTGTTCGATTCCCTGTCATATTCCTGACGGGACACGGCGACATCGAAATGTCCGTCAAGGCCATGAAGGCGGGTGCTTTCGATTTCATGACAAAGCCGTTCAAGGATCAGGATCTTATCGATACGATCGCCGCGGCCCTTAAAAGGGATAGCGAATTGAAGCATCAGGAAAAGATTGTCGCCGGTATCCGTCAAACCTACGATTTGCTGACAGCGCGCGAGCGGGAGGTCATCCGCCTGGTCGCCGATGGGCTGTTGAACAAGCAGATCGCAGACCGCCTGTGTCTTAGCGAGGTGACGGTCAAGATCCATCGCGCGCAAGCCATGCACAAGCTAAATGCACGCTCGGTGCCTGATGTCGTCAGGAAGTTGCAGCAGGTGCAGCCCATGCACCAGGGCGCCCGGTAGACGCGCCTGCAGTCGCTGCGCCGTGGCCACCCGCTCCAGCGGGATTGATCACGGCTAACGCTCCTAATACGAACTGTCGCTAAAACCATGCGAAGGTCTTATTGTCGCTTCGTTCGCAGGCCTGTAATTTGCGTGGAAGATTCGATTTTTCCGAATCCTTCTTTGGCTGGCCTACGGGCTCGAGATGAGATCAAAGCGCTCTTCTGCTGTTATCGGGGTAGTGGACGACGACGAATCCGTCCGCATGGCGGCATCCAGTCTGCTTCGTTCGGCAGACTGGAAGGTCATTGCCTATGCGTCTGCCAATCATCTTCTAGGGGATGCGCAGCGGTCGAAACTGAAGCTTGTTGTCGCCGATATCCACATGCCGGGCATGGACGGCTTTGCGCTGCTCGAGTCGATCAAGCTTTGGAGACGACCCGTTCCCGTCATTTTCATCACTGCCTACGCGACGCAGGAGCTTCTCGAGCGAGCCACCGTTGGCGGCGCCGCCGGTTTTTTCCCCAAGCCCGTGGACGACGCGCGGCTGCTCGCGATGATTGACGAAATACTGCGCAAGTAAGCTAACCGAAGGGCCGTCGGGGCGCCGCCTGACGCGCCGCCTGGTTTAAAGCATCCGAACGTATTAGACAAACATGCGACGGCACAACGCATCACATCACATCGCACGATAGAACCGCGGGACGTTCGCGCTTACGCTTCAATCCTCGGCCGAACATTGCACGACTCTCAGCTCATTAGGCAACGCCTCAGACAGCGTACAAGCCGCAAGCGAGCCTGCAACTTCGGTGACACGCGCAGACGGGCCCTTGAGATTTCGTCATCTTTGACAGTTCTGAGCGGCTGGATACTCCCTTCGTGAATTTCCCTGTGAGGTGCGAGATGGATCAGCTTTACATGTTGCGCGCATTCGTTGCAGCCGCGCGGTATCAAAGTTTCAGCAAGGCCGCCGAATCCTTGAATGTGACCACCGGGTCGATATCGAAAGCGATCGCCAAGCTCGAAGGGTGCATCCAGACGAGGGTCTTGCTCAGGACAACAAGGTCCGTCTCTTTGACAGAAGCGGCACAACCGTACTATCTGATTTGCTGCCGGTTGCTTGAAGAGCTCGATGAAGCAAACCGTCGTATCTCGCGCGAGCATGAGGTCAACGGCGGCAGGCTGCGGCTTGTCGTGCACCCGATGCTGGTAAGCGAAACGTTCTCCCGATTGGTGCGCGGCTATCACGCCATTGCGCCCGATGTGAGTCTCGTGGTTTCCGTTCAGGATGGCGCCGCGAATCTGTATGACGGCCGCTTCGATATAGCGATTCTTCCGCCTCATCTCGTGGAGCAATCGGCGGTGATTCGCCGGACGCTGTCGAGGTCGCCGCGCATTCTTGTTGCGTCGCCCACTTACCTGTTGCAATACGGCACGCCGGAAACCGCTTCGCAGCTCGCCAGTCACTTCCTGCTGATCGACCCGGAGTCGAGGAAGAAGAACGCGGATTTTATTGAGCTGCGTGAGGATGGCCGGAGGGTGAGCGTGTCTCCTATGTCGTCAATGGACGGTAACGAAGTACTGCTGCGGGCCGCGGCGCTGACCGGGACCGGCATTGCCACGTTGCCTGAAACCATGGTTCGCGAAGATATCGACATGGGGCAGCTCGTGCACGTCCTGCCGGAATGCACGACATCGGACAGCGGTGTTGAAATATGTCTGTTCTATTCGCACCGGGAATTGCTTCCGGCGAGGCTCAGGATGTTCGTCGATTTCTGTGCTGAGTTTTTCAGGGCGCCGGGGCGGCCGGGTGTTCATGATGTGGTCAGGGTTTCGCAACCTAAGAACCACGATGAAGACCTCGCACTAATGTCGTGAGGGGTTGGATCGTTCGCACTCGGTCGGGGGGTGGTTGGGTTGGGGCCGGGTTGTTAGCTTCTGGGGTTGGTGGTCGGGGTTATGCCGGGGTGCCAGGTTCTTGCGTTAGCGGTCTTGGTCATTGCCGGGTTGCCAGGCTTCTGCGTTAGCGGTCTGAGTCATTACCGGGTTGCTGCTTTCAAGGTCGGTGGTCTGCTTAGGTTTGCTAATCTCTTTATCACTATTAGCCACTGCGCGTGGCGGCGCGTCATTTCTTTGTCCAAAGCGACAAAGAAACGAAGCAAAGAAAGCGCTTTCAAAACGAGGGCTCATAAGTTGACTTAGCGTGCAGCCTCCACGTTTTTGGCACCCCAAAAGCACGGTGCTCGCCAGAACCACCGGTGTGTGAAACCCTCCTTCTCCGAACACGGATACCCACACGCTTCGCCACCAGTGACTGAACCTGCCAAAGTGGCACCCCGCGCTATCCGCGAACAACCATCCACCGAATTTGTACGCACGACGAACCACGTCGCCAACCCACCTCGAAATAAAGCGCTCGGATAGATGAGGCCCTACCGACAAAAATAACCGCGCTGATCGTGCCGACCAAGCAGCTAACCCATGAAGACGTGAAGCGGTAAATACGCGTGGGGCCGTGCGGGTTTTCTTGGCAAGGGTGCTTGCCCGAGAGCGTACGGGGCGAAGCGTGTTCGTGTCAGGATTCGCGAGAAGGAGGGGTTCAAACATCCGTCGCTCTTGCGAGCACCGTGCTTTTGGGGTGCCAAAAACTCGAAAACTGCACGCTAGGTCAACTTATGAGCCCGCGTTTTGAAAGCGCTTTCTTTGCTTCGTTTCTTTGTCGCTTTGGACAAAGAAATGACGCGCCGCCACGCGCAGTGGCTAATAGTGATAAAGAAATTAGCTAACCTAAGCAGGCCGCTAACCTTGAAAGCAGCAACCCGGCATTGACTCCGACCGCTAACCCTAGAACCTGGCAACCCGGCATCAACCCCGACCACTAACCCCAGAACCTGGCAACCCGGCCCCAACCCCAACCACGCCCCCCCGACCAAGTGCGAACGAACCCCATCCCCCATCGACCTCTAATCGTGACCCGGTTGCGACACACCACCCTGTCCCGGCAACGTGAACTGAAACGTGGCGCCCCTGGGCGCGTTCGAGCTCACCCATAAGCGTCCTCTGTGACTCTCCACGATCGAGCGGCAAATCGGCAGGCCCATCCCCAGCCCGTTGGGTTTGGTCGTAAAGAATGCTTCAAAAACACCTTCCAGATGATCAGCGTCAAGGCCGGGTCCAGAATCCTGCACAGTAACGCAGACTTCATTGGCGCCGGTCTTGCCGGTTCGAATCAAAAGCGTTCGCTCGCCAGCGTCAGTGGCGCTCATCGCTTCGAAAGCGTTGATCATCAGGTTGAGGATCACTTGCTGCAGTTGTACCCGGTCGCCCTGGATCTGCGGCAATCCATCAACCAGTTCGACGGCAAGCTCGACTTCGTGCTTGCCGGCTTCACTTCGCATGAAGGCGATCAACTCGAGAATCGTTTCGTTGATATCGAGCCCATCTTTTCGCTGCGGTTCCTTTTTAAAGAAAGCGCGGGTCCGGTCAACAATGTTGTTCGCCCGGCCGCTATCGGCAACGATCCGGTTGAGCGCCTGACGCACTTCATCGAGATTGGGCGGGTGGGCCGCCAGCCAGCGCAACGCCGCACTGGCGTAAGTAATCGATGCAGTAATAGGCTGCTTTACTTCATGGGCAATCGATGCCGATAACTGCCCCATCGTCGCCACGCGATTTGAATGCGCCAGTTCCGTCTGGAGCTTGAGGTAGCGTCGCTCGCCGTCGCGCACTTCCTGTTGCGCCCGCTTCTGGTCGCTCAGGTCGAGAATAAAAGCCACGCCCTGGCCCGCACGGTCGCCGAACGCCGCCGGCCCGATCAGCACAGGCACCCGGCGGCCATCCTTGCGCAAGTATTCCTTCTCGAAGGGTTTGGCGCTGCCGGTGGCCTTCAATTCGGCCTTCGCCAGTTCGTCGCGCTCGAGCCAGTCAGGCGGAGTCAGATCGGGCCACCGGATACGCCCGGAGACCAGATCTTCCCGGCTGTAATCCACGATCCGCAAAAAAGCATCGTTGGCTTCTACGACGTTACCTTCAAAATCCCAAATGTGAATCCCGATGATGTTGGAATCCACCAGACGCCGCACCCTCGCCTCGCGCTCCTGAAGATCCGCATAGAGACGGGTATTCTCAAGCGAAATGGCCGCCTGTGAAGCCAGCAAATCGAGCAGCGCGGAGCGGCGCGCGGTAAAGACATGCGAAGTGGCCGTGTTCTCGAGATACAGCAGGCCGCTGAGTTTGCCCTGCCTGACAAGAGGCAGGCAGAACAGGGATCGAGTCGCCCCGCTTGCCAGGTAGCTGTCCTGGGAAAACATATTGGGTATCAAGGCATCGTCGATGATGACGCTTTTTTGCGTGTGGATCACGTAACGCAAAACGGCGGCAGGGGCGGCTGAATTGGCCGGCGGCTCCCGGTTCAACTCGATCCCGTTTCCATTGATGCGCGCCTCTGCCTCAATCCGGTAACCATCCGGCTGCTGCAGCACGACTAGCAGGCCCCTGTCGGCGCCTGCGGTCTGCAGCGCTATTGTCATCAGGCGCTCGATCAGGCCGTTCAATTCGATCTCGCTGGAAAGGGCCTGAGACGCCTTGAGCAGCGTCGCGGCGTCGAACTGCCGCCAATCGAAGCTGAGTGTCGACATGGCCTTGCCACCGTCCTGGTTGGCGAGGCGGGGAAATTGAGCGTCGAGTTGCGCGACCTTGCCGTCCGCGCCCCAACAGGCAAAGCAATGACGCGCGTTGCGTAAATAAGCATCGGCGCTTGTTCTGAGACCGTTGCCCAGATAGAAGCGGCCCGCAAGTTCGTTGGCGATACCTTCCTGGTGCAGAAAGCCATTTTCATGCGCTGAGTGGACTGCCTCTTCGTACAGGCGCATGGCGTCGAGATCGCGGCCCTCCAGACGCGCGATCTCCGCTCTGACAAGCGCGCAGCGGTTCTGATAATTCTCCGGGCAATGCTCGGCCCACATGTCGAACTTCCTGAGTTTCGCTTCAAGAATGCGCCGGTAGGCTTGCTGCTGTTCTCCGGATGCCTCCGGATAAAGAGCAGTCAGGGTGAGCACATGAAAGAAGTGATAGGTCGCTTCAATTGACAGCGCCATGACAGAACTGAGGACTTCCTCCGCCCGGTCCGCAGCCTTCAACGCGTCGGCATAGCGGCCATCCAGGAAGGCAAGCATGACCTTGATGATGCGATAAACGCCAATGGCACAGCCGAAATTTGATCTGATGATTGCATCGAAGCTGGCTGCTTCGTCGAAGGTATCGTCGTTCAGCTTCAACGTTTCGGTCGTCTTGCCCCGCAGACTGATAACGAATTGCCGTTCGACCCGGATCAACTCGAAGACCGCGTCGTTATGGCTCTCGCGTGCGAGCGCGGCGTACTTTTCCGATAGCGTCTGCACGTCCTCGAGAGCGGCCCCTTTCTCGATCGCCTGCCAGACCGCGTTGAATGCAACGTTGCCTGCAAAAACGAGGTCGCCCACTTCCAGGCACGCAGCGGTCGCCCGTTCAAGGACCGGCAGATTGGCCGCAATGTGGCAGCGCCAGAAATTCACATGGGCGCCGTACAGGTGAAGCAGCTTTCCATTCAGGCGCCGATTGCCAAATCGCTCGTTCAGCCTGATCGACATCTCTGAAAATTGCACCGCGGTGGGGATATCGCCTATCAGGGAGACCAGCATCAACGCGTAATTGCCGTAGGCAAAACTGGAGTTGCCGGTATTGCCGTGCTGCAAGGAAAGGTTGACCGCCTTCATGGTGATGAGCGGGTAATACGCGGGCCGCGCGGCAAAGGCGCAGTTCATCGCCTGAAGAAGAAGATTGACGACCGCAAGGATCACGGGATCCGTCGCGACCGGCGCGTCGACCAGTTCGCTAACAGGACGCTCGGCCTGATTGACGCGAACGTCGCGCAGTCCGTCATTGACAGCCGCCCGGATGTCCTCATCGGTCTCAGGAAAAATAATGTCGAAATCGCGCAGCGCAGTGAGCGCAACCGAGAAGCTCTCGTCGTATCTTCCGGCGAGTTGATACAACTCGATCCGCAAGCTGAAGACCTTGGCGCGATCGAGATTCGAACGCGCCCTGGCAAGCATCATGTCGGCCAGCGCGTCGGCTTTCGCGAAATCGCCGGCCAGGTATTCGCACTCCGAGAACGCGAGATAGAGCTCGAACGTGCTGTCGTAGCGCTGCGTCCACGCATCGGGTGACAGCAGTGTGACGCCCTGTGCGAGATAGCTGAGAGCGGCCGCGTAGGCCGTCGAACTCATCGCGCGAGTGCCTGCAATGAGATTCAGCGCCACGGCCTGCTCGCGCTCCGCCTCCGTCACGATCAGCGCCGCGCCGCGATTGAGATGGTTGACGATGTCGAAGATGGCATCTTCAAGCGCTTCCGGCGGGGTCCGCGACACCAGCGCCCTGCCGATTCGCAGATGAGCAGCCGCGCGCTCGTTAGCGGGGATCAGCGCATAAGCGGCCTCCTGCACGCGATCGTGTGCGAATTCATACGCGTTGGCCTCGCGAAAAACGAGGCCCGTCCGCACGGCTTCCCACAGGTTCGCGTGCATCGACTCGTCAGATCCGCCCTGAACCCACGCCAGCGCGGTGACTTCGGCGACGTTGCCGAGGCACGCCAGTTGCCCCAACGCGTCGCGCGTCAGAGGGGGCAAGCGACCCAGCTTCGCCGCCATCAGGTCGGCGACGTTTTCGGTGAAGCCCTTCGCACGAATGCGCGGCAGATCCCAGCACCACAGCGCGGCGCGTGGGTCGAATGTCAGCAGGTCTTCATCGGCGAGCGTCGTCAGGAACTGGATCGTGAAGAATGGATTGCCGCCCGTCTTCTCGTGCACCAGTTGCGCGAGCGGGCCGGCCGTCGCGCTGTCGCAGTGCAGCGAATCGGCCACAAGTTGCGTGACGTTGTCCGGCGTGAGCGGCGCGAGCTCTATCTGCTGCACCCGCCCTGCGGCGTGGCCGATCGACTCGAGCGTACGCGCGAATGGGTGCGACGCATCCACCTCGTTGTCCCGGTAGGCGCCGACCAGCAGGACGTGCTTCACGTCCGGATGCGTGACGAGGTGGGCGAGCAAGTCGAGCGTCGCCGTATCGACCCATTGCAGATCGTCGATAAACAGCGCGAGCGGATGCTCGGCTCGCGCAAACACGCTGAGAAAGCGTCGAAATACTATCTGGAAGCGATTCTGCGCATCTTGCGGCGGCAGCGCGGGCGCGCCCGGCTGCTCGCCGATGATAAGCGCCAGCTCAGGGATCAGGTTCACAATCAGCTGACCATTGGGCCCGAGCGCCTCCATCAGCGCGTGCCGCCACGTCTCGACCTCCGCATCGCTCTTGCTCAGCAGGTTACGTACGAGCGTCTGGAAGGCCTGCGCAAATGGCACATAGGGGATGTCACGTTTGTACTGGTCGAACTTGCCGGACGCGAACAGGCCGCGTGGCGGCACCAGCACGCGGTGCAATTCGCTGACGACCGACGACTTGCCAATGCCCGGGTAGCCCGAGATCAGCACCAGTTCGACCGCCCCGTTCGCGACGACACGATCGAATGCTGTAACAAGCGCTTCGATCTGTGCCCCGCGTCCGTACAATTTCTCAGGGATCAGCAACCGGTCGGACGCGTCGTGCCTGCCCAGCGGGAACGGCTCGATGCGGCGCTGCGCCTCCCATGCAATAAGGCACGACCGGAGGTCAGCCTCGACACCCGCCGCGGTCTGGTAGCGGTCTTCAGCGGCCTTGGCGAGCAGCTTCAGGACGATGGCCTCGACCGTCGGTGGAATACCGTCGACGCGCTCGCCTGGCGGTGTCGGCCGGCGAGCGATGTGGCAATGAATCCATTCCATCGCATCCGACGCCGTGAACGGCAGCGACCCGGTGAGCATCTCGTACAGGGTGACGCCGAGCGAGTAGAGATCGCTGCGCGTATCGATCGAGCGGTTCATGCGGCCCGTCTGTTCGGGCGCCATATACGCGAAGGTGCCGGCAACGATCTCCGGCGGCGCGGGCGGCTGATGTTCGTGCGGCAGTTGCGAGGCGATGCCGAAGCCGGTGAGCCGCACGTTGCCGTTGCCGTCGACGAGCACATTTGCCGGCTTGATGTCTTTGTGAACGAGACCGCATCGATGAACGTGGCCGACCACCTTCGCCAGATTGACGGCAATGCGCAAGAAGCGCGGAAGCTCCAGCGGACGGCCGAGTGAGCGGTGCAGGGGCTCGCCGCCATCGTCGTCGAGAACGAGCATGGGCGGCTCTCTGCGGCGGCAGAGCGCGAGGGGCTGGGCTGCCCAGCTTGAATGGAGCAACGGCGCCAAACCGTATTCGTGCTCGAGCCGTGTGATGCTTGGCGAGCCCATGCGGGTGGCGACCAGCGCGAGCACCGAGACGGGATGGCTGGGATGGCTGCGATGGCCAGGTGTGCGAGCGCGATATAGTGAGAAGTCGCCGTCATCGTGCAGCGACTCCAACTCATATCCGGTGAGATCCACAATGGACTCCGCTGTGGACCGGAGTTGGCGCTTCAGCTGTCGGCCAGAATTAGCGTGTCGGCTGGCGTTGGCGCTTTAGCGCTTACTCCTGTCCCATGCAAGAATTGCTGTCGATTGGAGTAATCGACAATACATGGCGTTCCTGACTAAGTACATGCCACAGTACGATTTTTTTGGTGACAACAGAACCGGCAGCACCACGGGAGTGCGGCCGACCCGCTACGCATCTCTGGTCACGATATTGTCATTCGTCGAATCATTAAGTCCTTAAGCCGCTGCTTGAAAACATGCTGACCCAAAGTTTGGGACGCGCACACTCAGCCGGCTGCGCCATTGAACCTGCCAACAAAAGCGAATCAGCGACATTCTCTCCGATTCGCCCTTGCTGTCTCCTTACTCCTCAATAGCCGCACGCAAGTACTTTTCCTGACGCGCAACGTGCATCGACTTGTAGCCCGGTGCGGTCGATGCAGTGGCCTCTGGTCCGACATAGCGCAACGCCGCAGGCGCCTTCACAATATCCAGCAGCTGTTCCATGACGAAATTCCACGAGCCCTGGTTCTTTGACTCTTCCTGGCACCAGACGACACTCTTCAGGTTCGGATAGCGCGCAAGCTCCGAACTGATCTGCTTCGCGGGGAACGGATACAACTGTTCAACGCGGATCAACGCGATATTGTCCTTTCCGGCCTGACGCCGACGCTCCAGAAGTTCGAAATACACCTTGCCTGAACACAGGATGACCCGGTCGACCTTGGCCGCTGCCTCCTTCGCAGGCGACTCGGCAAGAATCTCGTTGAATCTCCCGTGTGCAAGATCCTCAAGACTGCTGACAGCCTCCGGATGGCGCAGAAGCGACTTGGGCGTCATCACAATCAGTGGAACGCGATCCTGAAGCACCGCCTGCATCCGCAACAGGTGGAAAATCTGAGCCGGCGTAGTGGGCTGACAAACCCGCATATTTTCCTGCGCGCACAGTTGCAGATAGCGCTCAAGACGCGCGGACGCGTGTTCAGGACCTTCCCCCTCCTGACCGTGCGGAAGCAACATGGTGACGCCACTATGCTGCCCCCACTTTGCAGCGCCTGCAGACAGGAAATTGTCGATGACAACCTGCGCCCCGTTCGCGAAGTCGCCGAACTGCGCTTCCCACAAGACGAGCGAATTTTGCCGGACAATCGAGTACCCGTACTCGAAGGCGAGAACCGCTGCCTCCGACAGAACCGAGTTGGTCACCGAAAATTTTCCCTGGGATTCCGACACGTTGTGCAGCGGCACATACGTACCCTCTCCCCGACTCGACCGTTTCTGATCGTGAAGCACCGCATGACGATGGCTGAACGTGCCGCGCTCACTGTCTTGCCCGCTCAAGCGCACGTCAATACCGGCGGAGAGAAGAGAGGCGAAGGCCAGATGCTCGCCCATGCCCCAGTCCAGCGGCCGCTTACCTTCCGCCATCTCGCGACGGGCGCTCACGACCTTTCCAACGAGCGGATGCAGCGAGTACTGTTCAGGAATGCTTGTAATCTTTAGTGCGAGTTTTTGAACAAGGTCTGGCAAGGGCGCCGTATAGAGGATACGGTCGGCATTTCCATCGAGCAGTTGCGGCCAGCTCACCTCTTCGCTTTTTGTGTCGACCGGATTTGAACCTTCGCTTTGCGCAGCGTCAAGATGTTCACGATAGTCATGGACAAGCTTCTCCACGTCTTCCGCCGTCATGACCCGCTCGTCCACAAGCTTCTTTGCATAGAGGGTGCGGACACCGGGGTGACCGGCAATGGAGCGATACATCAACGGCTGCGTGATGGTCGGCGTGTCCTGTTCCTGGTGACCGTGGCGGCGGAAGCAAACCAGATCGATAACCACACTCTTCTTGAACGTTGCACGGAAATCGATTGCCAGGCGCGTTGCCGCAACAACTGCCTCGGGGTCGTCACCGTTCACGTGCAGGACCGGCGCCTCGATCATCTTGGCGATGTCGGTGGTATAGAACGACGACCGGACATCTTCAGGGTGGGACGTAGTGAAACCGACCTGGTTATTGACAACCACATGCACCGTGCCGCCCGTGCCGTAACCCCGGGTATTCGAAAGGTTCATCGTCTCCATGACAATGCCCTGCCCCGAAATCGCGGCGTCCCCATGGATCTCCACAGGCAGGACTGCGCCCGCACCTTGTCCCAGGACTTCGGCCCGTGCGCGAGCAATGCCCTGCACAACCGGATTAACAATTTCCAGGTGCGATGGATTAAACGCGAGCGTCACCTCTGCCGGGCCGCTTGCCGTCGGGAGCAAGCCGGTAAAGCCCTTGTGATATTTGACGTCACCCGCCGGAAGAAGATTGGCGGTTTTCCCGTCGAACTCGTCGAACAACGCAGCCGGCGGCTTACCGACGATATTGACGAGGACGTTCAGGCGTCCCCGGTGTGCCATGCCGAGAATCGAGCTCTTGACTCCCTTCGTGGCGCCATAGGCAACCAGCTCGTCAAGCAGCGCGATCAGCGACTCACCACCCTCGAGCGAAAAGCGCTTCTGGCCGACGTAACGAGTATGCAGGTATTTTTCAAGGCCCTCGGCAGCCGTCAGCCGTTCGAGGATATGCAGCTTGTCACCGGTATCGAGGCTAGCTTTTGAGCGCGAAGACTCGAGACGCATCTGCCACCACCGACGCTGATCCGGGTCAGTCAGATGCAAGAACTCTGCACCCAGCTTCCCACAATAGGTCTCTCTCAGCGCCCGCACCAGATCGCCGAGTGTCGCGTCTTCGTCAGAGAAATAAGTGTCCGACATGCTGAACTTCGTGTTCATGTCCGCGTGGGACAGATCGTAGTAGCTCGGATTCAATTCAGGCACGGGGACCGGCGCGGTCCAGCGCAGCGGATCCAGTTGAGCATTGCGGGTGCCGACCAGCCGATAGGCCGAAATCAAGGCCTGCACGGCGACTTGCTTGCGGGCGAAACTCAGTACCTCGTTCTCTGAGCGCCCTCCCGTTCGCACATGCTTCGCCAACTCCACAAAACGAGACACAACCGGCGCATGCGCGACATCGCCTGCATCTGAGCCATCAACCGCCGGCCCCTCCTGCAACGCGTCGAAATAGTCACGCCATTCTTGCGGCACCGTGGCCGGGTCGGCAAGGTATGCCTCATATTGCTCCTCGACATAAGGAGCATTGCCTCCAAACAGGAAGGAGGTATTCCGATTTCGCATCATCATGATGACTCTGTCCTCAGTCGGGCACATGCCCGGTAACTGCCGCGAAGTTACTCAAGGCAGCACTCATTGCTGCCCTGGTCAACCCAGTGCGTCCACAGGTACACGAAGACAAAATCCCACTGCGAAAGAAGGCAAGACTCACTGCCATCCAGTCCGCGTCAACTTGTGCAAGACCCCGCAACTCATGTCACCAGGTCCCTGTGCCCACCAGGACCGGCAATCTTTTGACCACCGGTAAGAATAGTTTATGTTTTGCGGGCTTTCGCTGATGCGCTAGCTGCGATGGTTCTGGGACATTTTTCGCTGCTTTCTGGCCATCACGTCAAAATTTCCAGGACTTCATGTATGACGAGGTCGGTTTAGTGCTGACTAGGCTTCCACAATGACCACGTCATAGTTTTCGTCATCGAAAGCGACGAAAAATTCTTCGGGCATTAGCCACGAATCCACACTCACCGTCTTCGTGTCGACGTCGACGCTAACCTTCGCATCGCCGTCGACGCTCTTCATTGCAAGCTCGATCGCCGGAATATCGGCTGAGCGGATTTCATTTTTCACTGAGAATTTCATTTTCATTTCTCCATTCAATAACGCTTGATAATGACCGACGCTTCGGTCGATCAAACAGCGGCTACAGATGCAACCTGATCCCTGCCGCAAAGTCCCGGATAACGGCTTCATTGCGCGATAGAAACATCCACTGACCAACGCGGGTCGAAACAAGCAGTCCCGCCTCGATCAATGCCGCGACGTGCGCTGACACGGTCGATTGAGACAACCCGCTGCGCGCGTGGATTGCATTTGATGGCACCCCGCAACCCAGATCGATACATCCTCGCGCAAAGAATTCGCTCGGCGTCTTTAACCACTTCAAGATCTCCCGCCGGAACGGGTTTGCGAGCGCCTTATAGATTAAATTCTCGTCAGCCATTTTCAACAAGCACCACGATATGAGCTGAACAAACACGCTCCGGCCGGCTACGAAACGCACAATGCGTATCGCGCCGCCCCTTCATCGTGTCACGCTTTGCCACGCTGGAATTCAACTTCCCTAGAACATATCCGCAGCACTTTTACGTCCTGCGCCTTGAGACTCCGCTTCCTGCACGGTTCGAGACGGGATAAAGGGACCCGTGATCATGTTCGCGTAGCTTTGGCCCGGGCCCACCATCGGGAATACGTTAGCGTTGTAGTCGATCATCACCTCTAGGAAGGCGGGACCGTCGAACGCCACGAACTCCCTCAACGTGTCCTCAAGCTCGTCTATAGCCTGAACGCGACGGGCGAATTCAAAGCCGTCCGCCTGTGCCGCCATCACAAAGTCCTTGCGATGCAGCGCCTTGTCGCTGGTAAACATACGCCCTTCATAGAAGAGACGCTGCCACTGCCGGATCATTCCGTCACCGCGATTGTTGAGCAGCAATACCTTGACAGGGACGCCATATGTGCTTGCCGTCTCCAGTTCGCCCATATTCATCCGAATGCTGCCGTCACCGTCGATATCGACCACAAGGGCGTCTGGCCGCGCCAGTTGCGCGCCGATCGCCGCTGGGAGCCCAAAACCCATCGTGCCCATACTTCCAGAGGTCAGGAAGCTTCGAGGTTCGACAAATTCGAAGAACTGCGCAGCCCACATCTGATGCTGACCCACACCCGTCGTAATGATTGCTCGTCCGCCAGTGATTTCACTAAGCTTTTCGATAACCCACTGCGGCTGGATCGCAGCACTGTTTCGGTCGTAGTTCATCCCGAACGTCCGCTTCAGCTCCATCACGTGTTCGATCCAGTCCGACGGTGGCTGCGTCGATGGACTGTGCTCTATCAACGACAATAAGGCATCCTTTGCATCTCCGACGTGACTCCACTGTACGCGCTTGACCTTGTTGATCTCCGCCTCGTCTATATCGATATGAGCGACATGGCGAGCGCCGCGAGCGAATGATTCAGGGCGGCCACCGGCAACCCGGTCGTCGAATCGGGCGCCCACCGCGATGAGGAAGTCGCAGTCTTCAACCGCGTAGTTAGCGCAGGCGGCGCCATGCATGCCGAGCATGCCAAGACACAGTTCATGTTTCGCCGGGATGGCGCCAAGACCCATGAGCGTCGTCACGATCGGAATGGCGTTGCGCTCGGAAAACTCGCGCAGCTCGGCAGTCGCGCGGGCCGTGATCACGCCGCCGCCAACGTAGAGCAGCGGCCGCTTGCTCTGCCGCAAAAGATTGAAGAAGGCGTCGGCCTTCTCTGCGTCAAGACGCGCGCTTTTCGCCACCATCCGCAGACGATCGGAGTAGCCGCGAAAATGCAGCGTCCCTTGCCCATGATAGGGACCGGTCCAGTTCTGGATATCTTTTGGCACGTCCACGACGACCGGGCCCGGCCGGCCGCTGCGGGCAATTTCAAATGCGGCTCGCAGCGTTTGTTCGAGCTTCGTGGGGTCGGTTACGAGAAAGACGTGCTTCGCGCACGCCGACATGATGTTGAAGACGGGCGCTTCCTGGAATGCATCGCTGCCGATCGCGGCACGCGGCACCTGCCCGCAGATGAGGACGACGGGGATCGAATCGCCATAACAGTCGGCGATCGGCGTAAGCGCGTTGGTCGCGCCCGGGCCTGATGTGACCATGAAGACGCCGACTTTTCCGCTGGCGCGTGCATAGCCGGCGGCCATGAACCCCGCGGCCTGTTCATTGGCGGGTACGACAAACTTGATTTGACGCTCGGCGTGCGCCGCGTTCATTTCGTTATAGCGAAACACGGCGTCGTAGGTCGGCAGGATCGCGCCGCCGCTGTATCCAAACACCGTGTCGACGCCTTGCTCGGCGAGTACGCGCAGGATGATGTCGGCGCCCGACAGCGTTTCGCCCGGGTTCGTTGGGCTCAGCTCGGGTGGTGAAGCAATGATCGGATTTCGGGTCATGATCGGCTCATGGTTGGCTCAAGGGCAGATCGGCGCTGAAAAGAACAGCGGCCAGGATCAAAGGATGATTTCCCTTCCAACTCAGGAACAGCGTATGTTCGACATCAGCTCATGGACAGTTGCTCAGACGGGTTCTCCGCACCGGGCCTCTTCCATCCAGCACGCTCGTGAGGTGCTTTTGCTTCTGCAAGAATGGTGAGAAAGGACACCTTCATTCTGCCAACGATTGAACCGGCGCAGTCTCTTCTGATGGTCGTGCCTGCGCCAAAATTGGCTACATCTGGGCCACGGGTCGGGATTCAGCGGCTGGCAGGCTTGGCGTTGCGCTTACCCAGGCTGCCTTAACAACGACTTCTTAATGCTTCTCGCAAACTCTTCGCCAAGGTCTTCCCTGACCAGGGCCAGGGCCACCTGCATACCGTCGCTTACCCCGCACGACGAGTACAGGTTGCCATCCTTCACGTACCTTTGATTGCGCATGACGTTGACCAGGGGATACTCGGTGGAGAGGCGTTGCGCATCGCGCCAATGCGTGGTCAACGCGCGATGGTCGGCAAGGCCGGAGCGCGCGATTAAAAAAGCGCCGTTGGACACCGATGCGAGCCTTCGCACGCTGCGTCCGGCATCGCCAAGCCAGTCCACCAGTTCGCGATGCTCACGCCCCTGGCTAGTGACCGGCGAACCTGGCACGACGACAATGTCGAATGAAGTGTCCAGATTCAGCAGGGATTGCGTCGTGCCCACCGCTACTCCGTTCGAGCACAGCACGGGTCCCGGCAACGGCCCCACCAGATGCTGCTCGTAAAGCTTTGCACCGCATAGACGGTTCGCTTCGTGGAAAACGTCCATCGGCCCTGTCACTTCGAGTAACCGGAATCCTGCGTACAGCATCATCGCAACATGCATGCGCCGTTGCTCCTCAAATTGCTGCCTACGAGCGCCCCGCATCAACGAAGTGCGGGACGTTTGAAGAGGCGGCCGTGGCCGCATCCATGGAAACTCAAGTGTAGTCAGCCGACATGGGGGAGGAAATATGTGGATGCCGTCATGACGGGCCAATCAACGTGAGATTCAGGCCAACGGCGCCGCTGCGATAACGTCATACGTTTGGTTGCGCTGCGTGGAGAAAGTCAATGTCCGTCGCGCACCGCTCCAGTCCAGTCTTGTTACCCGCACGCAAAAGACTCTTACCGGTTAGCCCATCACCGTTTTCGGGCTATTGCGGTAACCTCGCGTATCGCTCGTGAATACAGGTTGGTCGCTTGGGTCCAGTCGTTTGGGTGAAGCCGACCGAATCACCCGTATCCAAAACGGGCTTACCTACTCCAAGAAGGTCACGGTATGAAAGTCGCCATTGTCATGTTCGATGGTGTGCAGGCGCTCGATGTTGCGGGCCCCCTCGACGTGTTCGCTGAAGCAAACACGATGCTTCCCGAGCATCAGAAATATAAAGTCTCCCTTGTGGGACTTCGGGCCGGCACTGTGACGTGTTCGAACGGGATGGGTCTTTCCGTTCCGTTCGGGTATGCGGATCTCGATACGCAATGGGACCTCATACTGGTTGCAGGAGGGCCGGAGTTGCCCGACGCTCAACTATCAAGCGACTTTCTGACGTGGCTGCAAAATCAGGCCAAAGGCGCGACCCGCTTCGGCTCGGTTTGCAATGGGGCATTCGTGCTTGCCCATGCGGGGCTGCTTGACGGCAAGGAAGTGACCACTCACTGGGCGAACGCTGCCCGCCTCGCCCGCGAATTTCCGCAGGCGCGTGTGCAGCCCGACAAGATCTTCGTTCGTGATGGACGCCTCTTTACCTCGGCGGGTGTGACGGCTGGCATCGATCTGTGCCTGTCGCTCGTCGCCGAAGACTGGGGACACGAGTTGGCGGTGCATGTCGCAAAGCGTCTTGTGGTCTATATCCAGCGGGAAGGCGGCCAGTCGCAGTACAGCCCGTATGTTGGGTCAGGGAAGGAAGAAGATCCGGTTATCCGCAAAGTGCATCGTTATGTGACCGAGCATATAACCGATGCACTATCGATCGAACAGCTCGCGGGCGCGGTAGCAGTGAGCCGACGCACCTTCTCGAGATTATTTGCGAAGTATGCAAAGGTGACACCGTCCGTGTTTGTCGAGCAGGTTAGGGTCGACAGCGCGAGGAAGCTGCTCGAAGACACGGATGCGCCGCTAAAGACCGTGGCATTTAAATGCGGCTTCCGCAGCGCCACGCATATGCGCACGACTTTCTCGCGACGGCTGGACGTAACACCCAAACAATATCGGCAACGATTCCGCGGCGAGGCAGGCAAGCAGCCATGGGCGGCCAACAGCGCCGGCAAGCAAGTCTCTTTTCAAGGACTGGGTGGTCTGTCGGCTGGAGTTGGGGCTTGAGGGACTTACTTCGGTCCCGTGCAAGGCGGTTGCCATGAGTGACGTCGTTTCCCCACCGTCCCTTCCCGATCTGCTTGAACCGGGCTTGTCGCTGATATTCTGCGGAATCAATCCCGGTATGCGTGCGGCAGCGACAGGTCATCACTTCGAGGGCAGAGGCAACCGGTTCTGGCGGGTCATGCATCTGGCGGGCTTTACTCCCGAACAGATTCGTCCCGAAGAAGACCGCATGATTCTTCAATACGGCTGCGGTCTCACGACGGTCGTGCCGCGACCCACGGCGCAAGCCGCTGAACTGTCGCGCTCGGAGATTGCATTGGCTGGCGATGAATTCCGGCAGAAGATCGAGCACTACTCACCACGCAACATTGCCTTCCTTGGAAAGATGGCGCTCTCGGCAATCTCCGGCACGCGCAATATCGCTTGGGGTTTGCAAGCCGAGCCGTTCGGCGGCGCACGCGCGTGGGTCCTGCCCAATCCAAGCGGACTGAACCGGGCGTTCGATCTCGCTTCGCTGGTGGCCGCCTATCGGGAAGTTCGCATTGCTTTAGCGTCCACGCCCTGAAGGTGCGCGTTTTTGCGTAATGTCTCGGTAACGAATTCGACGAAAGCGCGAATCTTGCCGCTCGTGCTTCGGCGTTCTACATGTAGCAGGCTCACCGGCACGGACTCGGGCTCGAATGAGGTAAGGATGGCCTGGAGTCTGCCATCGTCCACTTCGGGCGCCGCCTGATACGACAGAAACTGCGTTATCCCCACACCATCGACGGCGGCGAGAACGGCTGCGGGACCCAGGTCGACAATCATCCGCGGCCGAAGCCTGACAGGCAACCTAGCACCGTTCTCGTTGAACACCCATTCAAGCGGCGGCGAGACCCCCGTGAAGGACACACAGTGGTGACTGGCCAAATCCCTGGGGTGAAGGGGTTCCCCATGCTCGGCGAGGTACGACGGAGCCGCGTACGTCCGACGCCGCACAAAACCCAATGGAATGGCGAATGTGGAGGAGTCTCCAAGGTGGCCGACCCGGATGGCGATATCGACCCCTTCTTCCAGAAGCCGCGTGGTCCGATCGGCATACACCGCATTGATGCTGACATCCGGGTAGCGCAGCGCGAAGGCGTTGACCAGGGGAGCCACGTATCGCTGGCCAAACAGGACCGGCGCGGAAATGGTCAACGTACCGACGGGATTGAGCTGATCCGCCGCGATGTTCGCTTCCGCATCCGTGATGGCGTCCAGCACCGTCCTGCAGGCTTCGAGGTAGGTCATGCCTGCGTCGGTCGGACGAACCGATCGGGTGGTCCGGGCAAGCAGCGGTGTGCCGAGGCGCGCTTCCAGCGAACTGACCGCCCGCGAGACGGCGGCTGACGACATGCCAACTTTGTCGGCCGCGCCAGTAAAGCTGCCTCGGTCGACGATGGCTACAAAAATCTCCATCTCACGCAATTTGTCCATTTCGTTTCCCCGGGGTCCCCGCGTTCATATGCCGTGATTTTATGCGTTGTGATCCGCATGGTGACGATTCGCGCCATGGGAACACTCGAAGAGGACATTAAATCTCCAAGGGCTCAACGCTTTCGACATGACAAGAAAGCGGCCCTTCATATTATTTCGCATCAGTAGAGTTTGCCTTATCGGCTTGCAAAGGACTCTTTCAGACCGTGATGGTTATCGGGACGTTGGTGCCACGGTTGGCAAGATTCATCCACTCTTTGGCCTAATACCCGACCACCTTGGACGCCTGTCAACGGGCCTATCTCGGACAATTACAGCACGTTGTAAAGCCCAACCAACACGAGAGAGGCGCCCATGTTTACCGCAATGCTTGAAGTCCATCCCATCCCTGAACAGTTCGATGCCTATCTCGGCATGGCCAAGATGCTGCGTCCTGAGCTCGAGAAAATCGACGGGTTTATCGACAACAATCGCTATGCAAGTCTCACACGTGACGGCTGGCTTCTTTCCCTGTCGAGCTGGCGTGACGAGAAGTCGCTTATCCGCTGGCGCAGCCAGGAGACGCACCACAAGATCATGCAAGCTGCGCGTGACCGGGTGTTTTCCGACTATCGCTTGCGCATTGGCCAGACCGTCAGCGATACCCATCTGCCCGCCGGACAGGTGTTGCGTGAGCAACGCCTGGATGTCACCGAGACGGGTCAAGGGACAGCCGTGTCGCTGCATGATGGGGAGTTCTCGACGGAGTGGGTCAAGCAGGCAGGCGCCGCAGCGGTGGCGTCAGCGCTTGGGGTGGATACCAGCGCGCCTGGCCTCGTGTCCTGGGACGTCTTCGATCACCTGGTGACGCCGGGGGTCGTGATCGCGGTGGTGACGTGGCGCGACCAGGCTGCAGTTGAAGCATTCGAACGCGATGCGGCGAGCTCGGAGCGCTCACGCCTGCGCAATATCCGCATTATCCGGGAGTACGGCATGTTCGATCGCCGTGAAGCACCGCAATACTTTAAAGAGGTGCAAGCGAAGGCATGACCGGTCGCGTTGCGTCATAGGTGCTGGAGGAACTTCGATTGACGTTTGTCGTGTGAGCTCCGGCTGAAACTATTTAGATACCCTATCTAACCAGAATAACAACGGGAGTTCCATGAGTACAGGCAACCCTTTGATCACTGAAACGGACACGCCGGGCGTCGCACAGCCGCCGCCATCCGTTTCAGTGCCGGGGACAAAGGCTCTTGCGGCGCCGCCGCCCGCACAACCCAGGCTTTCGCTTCGCCTTGCCGTGGGCCTCGTCGGGATGTTGCTTGCGTCTCTCCTGGCCATTCTCAACGAACAGGTCACCGCAGTGTCATTGGCGGACATCCAGGGCGCGTTCTCAATTGGACATGACGATGGAACCTGGCTGACCGCTTTGTTCGAAGCGGCCAACGTGGCGACGATGGTGTTTGCTCCATGGTTCGGGATCACGTTCACGCTCAAGCGGTTCACGATCGGCGCCGTGATCGCGACAATGCTCTTCGGCATCCTTTGCCCCTTCGCACCGAACCTGCTTACGCTCTACGTGCTGCGCGTCTTGCAGGGAATTGCCGGCGGATGCCTGCCCCCCATGCTGATCATCGTGGCGTTGCGTTATCTGCCGCCCAAAGTGAAGCTGTACGGGCTCGCCGGCTACGCGCTCACAGCAACCTTTGGGCCGGCGCTCGGTACACCGCTCGCCGCTTTGTGGACCGAGTATGTCGGTTGGCAAATGGCCTTCTGGCAAATCGTGCCGCTTGGCGTCGCATGCTGCGTGGCGATCCAGCAGGGGCTCCCGCCCGATCCGCTGAAACTCGAACGGCTCAAGGCCTTCAACTGGACCGGCTTCCTGACAGGCTTCCCGGCTGTGGCCATGCTCGTGACCGGTCTTCTGCAAGGGGACCGTCTCGACTGGCTCAATTCCGATTTCATTCGCTTGATGTTTATTGGCGGGACGCTGCTGCTGGCGACATTCCTCGCCAACGAGTGGTTTCACCCGCTGCCCTTTTTCAAGCTGCAGTTGCTGTCGCGCAGAAACTTTACGCACGGACTGATGACACTCGTGGGCGCGGTCATTCTGCTGGTTGGCGTGGCGGCAATACCTGGCCAGTATCTCGCCAGGGTTCATGGCTACCGGCCGCTGCAGACCGCGCCTTTGTCCTTGCTGGTGGCAATCCCTCTATTGATCGCGCTGCCTCTGACGGCTGCCCTTCTGAACCTGCGGCGGGTCGACCACCGGTGGGTCATGGCGATTGGATTGTGCCTCATGACCAGCACCTGCCTGATGGGGAGCTTCATCACGTCCGAGTGGATCCGCAACAACTTCTACTGGCTTCAGTCCATACAGATCATCGCGCAACCGATGGTGATCCTGGGAATCCTGATGGGCGTGACGACGGGCCTGGCCCCGACAGACGGTCCGTTCGCTTCAGCCATGTTCAACTCGATCAAGACATTTTCCGCGGCCTTGGCGACGGGTCTTATCGAAGGCTTGGGCACCGATCGCGAACGTCTTCATTCGAACATGCTTGTCGATCACCTGGGTAATCACGCGCTGGTGACGAGTCAAAGCATCAACGCGGCTCATGGTCTCGGCGAACTTGCGCACCGGATCCACGAGCAGGCAGTCGTACTGACCTCGGCTGATCTCTACTGCGTTATGGCAGGTGTTGCCATCGCTGTTCTTTTCCTCGTGCCGGTGTTGCCCGTGCGTATTTATCCGCCGTGGTGCACCCCGGCTCCTCTTCCCACCAAGGGACGGTAATCATGTCATCCGCTACTCAATCTCCCCTCAAGATCATTCGTGTTGCCGCTTTGGTTGTCGCAGTCGGCGTTGGGGCATTGGCGTGCTCGGGCCTCTTGGGCCACTCGAATAGCGAATCCACGAACGATGCCTATGTGGAGGCCGATTTCACCCTCGTGGCGCCGCGGGTTGCCGGCCAGATATCCGATGTATTCGTCGATGACAACCAGTCCGTCAAAGCCGGGCAACTGCTGCTGCGTATTGATGACCGTGACTTCAAGGCTGCATTGATGAGTGCGGAAGCGGACGTCACCGCGGCAAAGGCATCGGTTGCGAACTACGATGCCGAGATCGCGCGGCAGCCCTCGCTCGTCGAGCAGGCGCGCGCGACGCTCAAGTCCGACGATGCGTCGATCCAGTTCGCGCGGGCCAACGCCGCGCGCTACCAGAATCTCTCGGACGCCGGGGCAGGAACGGCTCAGGAGCAGCAGCACGCGTCCAGCACGCTCGCCGAGTTACTCGCGCAGCAGGCGCACGACCAGGCCGCGCTGGCGTCGACCGAGCAGAACCTGGGCGTATTGAACACCCAGCGCGATAAGGCGGCCGGCGCGGTCGCACGCGTCGAGGCAGCGCTCGAGCAGGCGAAGCTCAACCTGTCCTACACGGAAATTCACGCGCCGATCGACGGCAAGGTTGGTCGACGTTCCGCACGGGTTGGCGCATTCGTGACGCCCGGTGCGCCGGTTCTCGCGATCGTGCCGCTTTCCGATGCCTATATCGTCGCGAACTTCCAGGAAAACCAGATCACCCGCATGCGGCCGGGAGAAACCGTGCGGATCAAGGTCGACAGCTTCCCTGGCACGGTGATTCGCGGACGCGTAGATAGTCTCGCTCCGGCAACCGGCGTGAGCTTTGCGCCTATCGCACCCGACAACGCGACGGGCAACTTCACGAAGGTCGTCCAGCGCGTACCGGTCAAGATCACCATTGACCGCGGTCAGGAAGCGGCGGCCGCGTTGAGCGTGGGGCTGTCTGTGGAAACAGAAGTGGTTGTCGGTCAGCATGGCGACAAGCCGGCCGAAGGGGGAGATGCAAAATGAACGCGAAAGACTTTTCCTTCTGCACGTTGGTGTTGGAGATATTGGCGTGCCTCGTGATAGCGGGCTGCACCGTGGGACCGAATTTCGAAGCGCCAACAACTTCCGCGCCGCCGCAAGTGTTTGATCGCACCCAAGCTGCGCAAGCACCCAGCAAAGCCGTGGAAGCTGGCTTCAATCCGGATTGGTGGACGCTGTTTAACGACCCCACGTTGAACGCGCTCGAACAGCAACTGGCCGATGCGAACCTCGATGTGGCCGCGGCATCGGCACGCCTTCGGCAAAGCCGGGCCGAACAGCGCGTGGCAGGCGCGGCGGAATATCCCACGCTGGACGGCGCTGCGTCGTACGACCGCGAGCGTGGAAGCCCGAACGGCATCCTGTCGTTGCTCGGGGTCAGCCCAACCGAAACCCAGTCGCAATCCGCTTCGGGCGCCACGCCGCTGGGTGTGGCGCCGTTGCCGGGCTCCAAGGGTTCGCCGGCTTACAACCTCTATCAGGCAGGCTTCGATGCATCGTGGGAACTCGATATCTGGGGCCGGAATCGACGCGGTGTAGAAGCCGCATCCGCCCTGGCGGATGCTTCTTTCGAAGACCGGAACGCGGTGTTGTTGTCTGCCCGCGCCGAACTCGCGCGCGACTATATCGAGTTGCGCGACACACAGTCGTTGCTTCGGATAGCGAAACAAAACCTTGAGCTTGCCCGCAATACCACGAAGCTCACGCAGGTACGGGTGCATGAAGGCGTGACGACGGATCTGGACGTGGCCAACGCATCCGCACAGGCGGAGTCGATCGAAAGCCTGCTTCCGACGCTCGAATCGCGATGCGAGACCACGATCAACGCGATTGGCGTATTGCTCGCCGAGGAGCCGGGCGCGCTCAGGCCAATGCTCGACGAGCCGCATGACGTGCCCGAGCTGCCTGCCCAGGTGCCTGTCGGCTTTCCGTCGGAGCTCGTGCAACGCAGACCTGATATAAGGCGAGCGGAAGCGCAGTTGCACGCGGCCACGGCGTCGATCGGCATGGCGAAAGCAGACTTTTATCCGCGCATTTCGCTCAATGGCAGCGCGGGTTTCCAGACGCTTCAGCTCTCGAGCCTCGCGAACTGGGCGTCGGGACAGTTTGTTGTCGGACCGTCGATTACCATGCCGATCTTTGAAGGCGGACGCCTCAAGGGGACGCTGCACCTGCGCGAAGCGCAACAACAGGAGGCCGCGATCGTCTACAAACACACGGTGCTCGACGCCTGGCGCGACGTGGACGATGCACTTGTCGTCTACGATGCCGAGCAGCGCCGCCGCGATCGGTTGACCGAAGTGGTTGCGCTGAACCAGCGCGCACTGTCGGTCGCGCAGCAGCGCTACAAGGCCGGGGCGGTTGACTATATCGACGTGCTGAACGTGCAGAAGCAATTGCTCGACGGCCAGAGCAACCTGGAACAAAGCAAGGCGACCGCCGCCGCGAATCTCATCACTCTGTGCAAGGCGCTTGGCGGCGGCTGGGAATCGACTTACGCCTCGCGTTAATGAGGCGCTCAATGCAGTACTTTCCTGGGGGTTCGCGGTCAAGCCGCCGTCCCCTCTCCAAACCGATCGCATTCAGGTTGACGAAGTCGGATGTGATCGCCTAGCATCCGGATTAGCGGTGCAGGCCGCTTCCGGGTCCGCGGAAAGGGTTGAACCCACCTGTAAGCAGCGCGTCAGAAATCACACCATCCTTTGTGCTGGCGGTATTGCGGACCTTCGGCCATCAAGCGCACGAGGATCCGTCATGAAAAAGCTGCCCCCCAAGGCCAATCTCGACCATCTGAAGAAGCAGGCGAAGGAGTTGTTGCGTCTCTACCGCAACGGCGACGCAACAGCGATTGCCCGCTTCGTTCATCACCTTCCCGCCGCCGCGCACCACTCAGAGAGTGAAGTCACAGCGCTTGAACTTCGACTGCACGATGCGCATTCCTGTATCGCGCGCGAGTATGGCTTTTCCTCCTGGGCGGATCTCGCCCTTTACGTTGAGACAAGCGCCTTCGCGCATCACGATCTCGCGGGGCTCACGCGCCGCTGGCTTGGGATGGTCTATGGCGGCGATGTCACCGGCACCTATGACGCGGCACGGCCACGTGTCGCGGTTCAGCTCCTCCAGGAACATCCCGGCCTTCTCGCAACGGACGCTTACGCTGCCTGCGCGGCGGGGCATCTCGACGTGGTGTCACGGGCAATCACAGCCGATGCGGATTGGACCCATCGCGCGGGGGGAATGCTGAAGCTCCCGCCGCTTGTCGCGGTGACCCACTCGCACCTGGGACAACTGCCGGAGTTCATTGGACGGCTACGCGAATGTGCGCAGCATCTTCTTCAGGCCGGCGCCGATCCCAACCAACATATTGGCAATCGCTTCCCACCGGCATCTCTTGCAGCACCCGACGAAATGGGTCCGCTGTCCGCCCTTTACGGTGCGGCTGGCGTTATCCGCGATCCGGCGCTCACCGAAATGCTTCTGAAAGCCGGCGCAGACCCCAATGACGGTGAATCGCTCTATCACTCGCTGGAAAACCCCGACTGCTCGCGCCTGTTGCTTCGGTACGGCGCGCGCGTTGCCGGCACGAATGCGTTGCGGCGAGCGCTTGACATGTCCGACCCGGCCGCGCTCGAACTGCTGCTGGCTCATGGCGGCGACGCCAACGAACCGGCTGGAGAAGGACCCACGAATACCTGGGGGCCTCCGCTGCTGCGCGCGATCGCGGTGAGCAGGTCGCCTCGGCATATCGCCGCATTGCTTGCGGCCGGCGCCGATCCCACGGGGCGGACGGCTGCGGGCGTCAGTGCTTATCGGCTGGCGACGCAGGTCGGTCTGACGGAGGTCGTGGAGCTCTTGCGCACCTATGGCGTGGCGGAAAATCTAAGCGCGGAAGACAACTTCGTGGCGGCGTGCGCCCGCGCTGACGCGATCGAGGCGCGCCGCATTCAGGCACGGCATCCTGAATTGCCAGGCTCGCTGCCGGAGGAGCGCTTCCGGTTGCTGCCCGACGCCGCGGCATGGGGATCCAGCGCCGCGGTGAAGGTCATGGTCGAACTCGGCTGGCCGATAGCCGCGCGTGGGGGAGACTGGGACGCGTCAGCGCTGAACCACGCGGTCTTTCGTGGCGACGCGCAGCTGACGGACTTCCTGCTCGCTAGCGGAGCCAGCTGGCGTGAGATACAAGGCTTCGGCGACGACGTGCTCGGTACATTGTCCTGGGCCTCGGTCAACGAGCCGACAGGGCCCGTGAACCCCGACTGGATCGGCTGCGCACGCGCGCTCATGGCTCATGGACTACCCGATATAGAGCGGGATGCGTCAAACGCGGAACGGCTGCTCATCGAAGGTCAGCCCAGGCGGTTTTCCGAGGGAGTAACGGAGGTTTTGCTGGAGCGTGGAGACACAAGCCCTGAATCGAGCTGACCTGTGTCGTTGCTTTGTTATCGAATGCGAACTTACGGACTAGGATCGCCAAGACTGGCCGCACGCAATCGATCGAAATCCAGGATGGCGATCTCCCCGGATTTCAGGCTCACTATCCGTTGATTTTCGAGGTTCCTGAGCAACTGGTTAGTGGTTTGCCGCGACAACGACACCATTGAAGCAAGGCTGTCTTGCGACAGCCTTATCCTGTTCTGCGTGGCGTTGAGTCCGCCATAACCGCCGGCGATCACCAGCAGCCGGCTCGCCACGCGCTGCGCCGCGGGCAACAGCGCAACCGCCTCGGAGTTTTCGAATAAAACCCGCAGTCTTTGCGCCATCAGCAGCGCAAAATCGCGCCAATAGAGGGGCGTCGAGTCAAGCAGGCTTCGCAGCGCGGACTCGGGCACGTGCAGCAAAAGCGTCCTGCTGACGGCAGTGGCGTCGTTCGGACGCGGCAGCCCATCGAACAGCGAGATTTCCCCTATCCATGCAGTCGGTCCGAGCACCGCGAGCAACGCCTCTTTCCCCTCGGCACCAACGGTGCCGATAGCAAGTGCTCCGCCGAGTACCGCGTACAGGCCATCGGACAGTTCGTCGCGCCGATACAAGGATTGGCCCTTTTCCAGTGTGAGCAGGTTGGCATGACCGATCAGATAGTCCTGCAACTCGACGGGCAGGCCCCGGAACCATGAGGTCGTTTCGAGCTGTGACCGGTAGCGGTGCTGGCTGGATTCCATTGGCGTGTCGACTTGTCGTGTATCTGACAGATTTTAGGCAGGTTCGCGAACATCATGGGGACTCGCATCTGACCGGCTCGTGACGCCGCCGCGAGCAAATGCGCGAATTCGCAGGGCGCTGTCCCGGGTTATTCCATCGCTTGAATTATCGAACAAGGAGTGTCGACGTGGCCTCATCTGATCTCAGCCTGAAAAACGACGTATCACCTGCCGAATGGGAAGCGCGAGTCAATCTCGCGGCCGCGTACCGTCTCACTGCGCTGTTCGGATGGGATGACCTGGTGTTTACCCACATCTCGGCGCGCGCGCCTGGCCCGGAGCACCATTTCCTGATCAACCCGTACGGCATGATGTTCGAGGAAATCACCGCGTCGTCGCTGGTCAAGATCGACCTCCATGGCCGCAAGGTTTCCGAGTCGCCGTACGACGTCAATCCAGCCGGCTTCAACATCCACAGCGCCGTGCACACGGCCCGCGATGACGCTCATTGCGTGATGCACACTCACTCGATCAACGGCGTTGCCGTGTCGGCGCAGGAGGCGGGGTTGCTGCCGCTTTCGCAGCAGTCACTGGGTGTGCTGGCGTCGCTCGGCTATCACGATTACGAGGGCATTGCGCTCAACGAAGGCGAGAAGCCTCGCCTCGTTCAGGACCTTGGCAGCAACAATTATCTGATGCTGCGCAACCACGGCCTGTTGACGGTCGGCGCTACGGCGGCAGACGCCTTCGTCGCCATGTACTTCTTTGAAGCGTCCTGCATGATTCAGGTACGCGCCCAGTCGGGTGGTGCAAAGCTCACGCCCATCCCTCAGCCGATTCTCGCCGGCATCAAGGAGCAGATTCGCGCGGTGACGAGCGGCTCTCCCGGCAAGCTGGTGTGGCCCGGGCTGCTGCGTCGGCTGGACCGCCGCAACCCTGGCTATGCTGACTAGCGCTGGGCGAACGGCGTAAGCGTCACGGACCGCGTTTGCCGATTCAACGCATCGCGGATGTGTGGGTAGGTCACTGAGAACCTGTATGGCAAAGATCTTTATCTACGGCGCCGGCTCGATTGGCTGCTATGTCGGCGGACGGCTTCTTGCGGGCGGCAACGACGTCACTTTCATTGGGCGCGCACGGGTGGCCGACCAGTTGCGCCGCCAAGGCATCACGCTCTCGCGGCACGACGATAGCCGCTGGCATGTGCCGCCGGAGCACATCGACGTGTCGACGGACGCCGCCAGCGCCGCCGCAGCCGACCTCGTGCTCGTCACCGTGAAGTCTGCTGCAACACCCACGGCCGCGGCAGAACTGGCGGCTGTGCTTCGGCCGGGCACGATCGTCGTGAGCTTCCAGAACGGCATTGGCAATGCAGACGTTCTGCGCGCCGCCCTGCCGCATCACATAGTGCTGGAGGGGATGGTGCCGTTCAATGTCGTCGAACGCGGGCCCGGCGGATTTCACCAGGGTTCAGCGGGCGAGCTGGAGATCCGGCATACGCCGGCCATGCAGCCCTTCATCGACGCGTTCAAACAAGCGGGTCTGCCTTTGCACCAGCACGTCGACATGTTGCCGGTGCAGTGGGCGAAGCTGTTGCTCAATCTCAACAACGCCATTAACGCGCTGGCGAACCGGCCTTTGAAGGAAGAGCTCTCGCAACGCGCCTACCGGCTCTGCCTTGCCATGGCGCAGAAGGAAGCGCTCGCGCTCCTGAAGCGGGCGGGCATTCGGCCAGCCAAAGTCACGCCGCTTCCCACCTCCTGGATACCGCATGTTCTCGGCGTACCCGATGCGTTGTTCGAACGGCTGGGCCGCACCATGCTGACGATCGATCCGCTCGCGCGCTCGTCGATGTCCGACGACCTGGCAATGGGACGCGCCACGGAAATCGACTGGATCAACGGCGAGGTCGTGCGCCTCGCTCAGCGCCTCGGGCAAACGGCGCCGGTGAACGAACGGTTATGCGAGCTCGTGCGGGAAGCCGAGCGAAGCGAGGTGCGCCCTTCATGGCCGGGCGATGCGCTGCTGGCCGAGCTACGGGCTGCAGCGAGTGCCTTGTCGCCGGTGCACGCGAGAATCTGATCGCCGCATGGATCGCCGTGGCGGGCATCACGATCGACACTCCTCGCTTCATCAGATGTCCAGACACGCGCGCAACGTCCGCGCGAGACGGCCTGCTTCATCCGCATCGGCAATGTTGGCAAAGCCCATGACGAGGCCTCGCGGCGTGCGCCGCGCGCGGCTGTTCGCGTACCAGATCGAAAGCGGCAGCACCGCGAGCCCCGCCTCGTGGGCGCGCGAGGCGACGGCGACGTCGTCGACCGGACCATCGGGGCCTTCGGTGAACTGCACCGCGAACTGGATTCCGCCTGGCGGCAAATCGACGATCAGTCTTTCGCCAAACGCCCGCTCGAGCGCGTGCACGATCAGCATGCGCCGCTCGCCGTACAACGCACGCATCCGCTTCAGATGCCGCGCAAAATGCCCCTGTTCAATGAAATCCGCCACGGCCGCCTGCAATAGCGTCGGCGATCCGGCGTTCATGCTGTGCGCCACGCGCCCGACGCGCTCGACGGCCCGCTCCGGCACCACCGCATACGCGAGCCTCAAACCGGGAAACAGCACCTTGCTGAACGTGCCGCAATAGATCACGCGATCGCGCCGGTCGAGGCTCTTCAAAGCCGGCAATGGCCGGCCCAGATAACGGAACTCGCTGTCGTAGTCGTCCTCGATGATCCAGCTGGACGCTTTCTCGGCCCACTCCAGCAGCGCCACCCGTCTTGCGAGCGACAACGTGTGCCCGAGCGGGCTCTGATGCGACGGCGTGACCAGTGCAAAGCGCGCCTGGGCATCCACCAGCATGCCGCGCTCCACGTCGATCCCTTCGCGGTCCACTGGCACCGGCACGAGCTGCACGCCAGTCTCAGCCAGAAAACCGCGCGCGAGCAGATAGCCGGGATCCTCGTACCACACGCGATCGTTCGGACGGGCGAGACTGCGCAACACGAGTTCGAGCGTCGCGCGGTATCCGCCAGTGACGAACACCTGTTCCGGCCGGCAGGTCACGCCGCGCGACAGCCCGAGATAGGTGGCGATATGTTCCCGCAACGGCCGGTAGCCGGCCGGATCCGGGTACGCGAACATCTCACGTCCGCCGCTGCGGGCGCGATGAGAAACGAGCCTGTTCCACACCTTGGCCGGAAACGCGTCGAGCGCGGGCATCCCTGGTTGCAACGGCCGCGGCGCGCCGCTCATGGCGACGGCGACGGCCAACTGGCGCAGCGCCGGTTGAGCTCCACACGATTCGCCTGGCGTCTCCCGCGCGCCAGTTCCATCGGTGCTCTGGCTACCGCTCGCCTCCTGAACCCCTGGCGCACGCGGCGAGCGCATCACCGATGCCGGCAGCGACGGTGAGACGAACGTGCCCGCCGCGCCGCGCATCTGCAGGTAGCCCTCGTCGACGAGGATCGTATAGGCCAGTTCGACCGTGCCGCGCGCCGTGTTCAACTGCGTGGCGAGGCTGCGCAGCGCGGGTACGCGCTCGCCGGGACGCAGATGCCCCGCGGCGATCGCAGTCTTGAAACGCTCGCAGATCTGCAGATAGATCGGCAACTGCTGCCGCCGATCTATTTCGATGGTCAAGGCGGGCGTCGGCACGGTCATGACGGTCTCGCGGGCAAGAGGAGCGGAACAACTTGGACTAGTCAGATCGACTGTTCTTGTCACTTTTCGATAGAACATGATTCTTCCACACTAGCCTCACGCGATGCGACGGCGTCGAACAATTTCACGCGACACAGCAGCCACCGTTCGCCCCGCGCGCTCACTCACTATCGTCTGGAGAATCTGTCATGAAGATCATCGTAATTGGAGGTTCCGGCCTGATCGGGTCGCGGGTCGTCACGCTGCTCAACGAGGCGGGTCATGAGGCGATCGCCGCGTCGCCGCGTAGCGGCGTGAACACCGTTACCGGCGAGGGCCTGAGCAACGCGCTCGCGGGCGCGGACGTCGTAGTGGATGCGACCAACGCGCCGTCCTGGGAGCCGCAAGCGGTGCTCGACTTCTTCCGCACCTCGGCGCGTAACCTCGGCAAGGCCGAAGTGGCCGCAGGGGTGCGCCATCACGTTGCGCTATCCATCGTCGGCTGCGACCGCACGCCGGAGAATGCGTATTTCGTTGCCAAGGTCGCGCAGGAAGAGGTGATCGAAGCGGCGGGCGTGCCGTACACGATCGTACGCGCGACCCAGTTCATGGAGTTCATTGGCGGTATCGCGGATTTCAGCGCGGTCGACGGCACGGTGCGTATCGGCGAAGGACTGTTTCAGCCAATCGCCGTAGACGATGTCGCGGCGATCCTCGCGCAGACCGCGCTCGCCGCGCCGCTGAACGGCAGGGTCGACATCGCGGGACCGGACCGCGCGCCCTTCGCGGATATCGTCACGCGTTATCTGAAATCGGTAGGCGACGCGCGGCCGGTAGTGACGGATCGCGACGCGCAGTACTACGGCGGCCGTGTCGAAGAACATTCACTCGTGCCGCTCGGCGACGCGCGGATCGGCCGCGTCAGTCTCGACCAGTGGCTGGCGCAAGCTAAAAAAGGTTGATCGCGGGTTGATGTGAAACCCGATTCAACGCGTCTGGATTTGCCTTGATCGCCGTCCAAGCCAAATAGAAAATTCCGGAGTAAAGCATGAGCACGTCACAAAAGGTCGTCATCGTTACCGGCGCATCGCAAGGTATCGGCGCCGAGGTTGTCAGAGCGTTTCGCAAGCTCGATTACCGCGTAGTGGCTACCTCACGTTCGATCAAGCCATCGGAAGATCCGAACATTCTCACGGTAGCGGGTGACATTGGGGACCCTGCTACCGCGCGGCGTGTCGTCTCCGAAGGTCTAGCGCGATTTGGCCGGATCGATACGCTGGTGAACAACGCCGGCATATACATCGGCAAGCCTTTCACCGAACACACGGCCGAAGACTACGCCGCGGTGACGAATGTGAATATGGCGGGTTTCTTTTACGTCACGCAACTTGCCATTGCCGACATGGAAAGGCATTCGAGCGGCCACGTGGTTAGCGTGACCTCCAGCACCGCCGACAATGCGATCAGCGGCGGGTATTCGGTACTGGCAGCCCTGACGAAGGGTGGTCTGAACGCCGCCACGAAGTCGCTGGCGATTGAGTACGCAAGGAAAGGTATTCGCGTGAATGCCGTGGCGCCGGGGATCATCAAGACACCGATGCACGCGCCGCAAACTCATGAAGCGCTGGGCGCTTTCCATCCGCTCGGGCGCATGGGCGAGACGCGCGATATAGCCGACGCGATTCTGTTCCTTGATTCCGCACCGTTCATCACGGGAGAAATCCTGCACGTTGACGGTGGCCAGAGCGCCGGTCGTTAAGATTCATCGGGCGCCGCAAACTGGTGCGCTCTCCCCTTCCCACGGCAACTACATCATTCGAGTGAGACATCACGCATCAAACAGAAGCGCGATGCAGTTTCATGTAATAGCGCTCAGATATCTTGCCAGCTAACATCGAAGTCGGGTAGAACGCTATAAGTCCCTCACCCAAGGAGATTGAATCGCCAAAGATGAGATCTATAGCATTCTTTTAAAAACTTCGATTAACCTTTCAACGACAGGTGAATACATGTACTTGAAAAATCTGGTGATTGTCCTCGCAGCGACGGCCCTGCTTTCTTCCGTTAGTTATGCGCAAACTTCGGCATCAGACTCGGCTACCAACGCCGCGGCATCAGATCAAGCGCCCTCGTCGAAAAAAGCCGATCGTGCAGCGAATCGGGCCCTCGCGAAGCGGATCAGGCTAGCGCTCAATAAAACCAAAGGTCTGGAGAACACAGACATCGTAGTCTTCGCGATGACCAAGACGGGCCAGGTCACGCTGGCGGGATTCATCCAGAGTGAGAACCAGGATCAAATTGCCCAGGCTGCAGCCGGCAAGGTTCAAGGTGTCACCTCGGTGACGAGCAAGCTGACGCTGCAGGAAGAAGGCCGCTGAGCGGGCGAGCTTTCCCAGAGGCGCACGCGTGCCGATGATCTGACGGCACGCGTACCCCCTACTGCTGCGGCAAAGCATAGGCAATGACATAGTCGCCGAGCTTCGTGCCGAACGAGCCGTGGCCGCCCGCCGCGATCACGACGTACTGACGGCCGTTGATCGAATAGCTCATCGGCGTGGCCTGCCCCCCTGCGGGCAGGCGGTCCTGCCAGAGCTGCTTGCCATTGTTCACATCGAACGCGCGGATGTAGTTGTCCGCCGTCGCGCCAATGAACACGACACCGCCCGCAGTGACAATCGGACCGCCCAGCATCGGCATGCCCATCTTGAACGGCAGCGGAATCGGCGAACTGTCGCGCACGGTGCCAATGCGCTTCTTCCACACAATCTCATTGGTCTTGAGATCAATCGCCGAGATGTAACCCCATGCCGGTTGCTTGCACGGCAAGCCCAGCGGCGAGAGGAACGCGTTGATCGTCACTCCGTACGGCACGCCGTATTGCGGCTGGATGCCTGACTCCGTGCCGCTGCCCTTGGCGCCCGGCACCGGCTGCAACGGGTTGCCCGGGCCACGCGGAATCAGACGCGAGACGAACGGCAAGCCGATCGGGTTCGCAACCGCAATCTGGCGGTCGGTGTCGACGGCAAGACCGCCCCACTCAAACACGCCCAGGTTGCCCGGGAACACGAGCGTGCCCTGTAGCGACGGCGGCGTGAACGTGCCCTCGTAGCGCAGCTGGTGGAACATCACGCGGCACACAAGCTGGTCGAACATCGTCGCGCCCCACATGTCGGCGTCGGTCAGGTTCTTCGACGGACGATACGTGAGCTGTGAGAACGGCTGTGTCGGCGCAACGTGGTCACCGGGCGCCGCGCCCTGCGGCACGGGCGTTTCGGGCGCCGGCACGACCGGCACGCCGGTGCGGCGGTCGAGCACGAACAGGTTGCCGGTCTTGGCCGGCGCGTACACGACCGGCACGGTCTTGCCATCCTTGCCGGTGATGTCGGCGATCGTGGGCTGCGACGGCTGGTCCATGTCCCACAGATCGTGGTGCACGCTCTGGTAGAACCAGGCGAGCTTGCCGGTCGAGGCGTTGAGTGCGAGCAACCCGGTGGCGTATTGCTCCATCTCCGGCGTGCGGTCGCCGCCCCAGATATCCGGCGTCTTTACACCCATCGGCAGATAGACAATGTCGAGTTTCGCGTCATAGGCGGCGGGCGCCCACGAGTTGGGCGAATTCCACGTGTAGTGTTCGCCCGGGCCCGGAATGTGATTCGGGTCCTTCGCGCCCGGATCGAACGCCCAGAGCAATTCGCCCGTGCGCACGTCGAAGCCGCGGATGACACCCGAGGGCTCGCGGTTCGAGAAGTTGTCCTCCACTGCGCCCGCCACGACGATCACCTTGCTGGTGATGATCGACGGCGAGGTAGGCTCGTACATGCCCGGCGTTGTGATCGGTTGGGCATGTTGAAGGTCGAGGTCGCCCTTGTTGCCGAAGCCCTCGCAACGTTGGCCCGTCAGCGCGTCGAGCGCGTAGAGGTGGCCGTCGTTGACCGGCAGGTAGATGCGGCGCGTGCAGGCGCTGTTGGCGGACGATGCCACCGTCGCTGCCGAAGCAGCGTCGCTCGCGGGCGCGGCGGCCACGGCTGTTGCGGTGCTCGCCGAGAGATCGACATACGACACGCCGCGGCAAGTCACGTGCTGGAACGACGGATCGGCTTGCAGTTTCGGATCGAACTTCCACTTCTGCTCGCCCGTCTTGGCATCGAGCGCGAACAGGATCTGGTGCGGCGAGCACAGGTAAAGCAGGTCGCCGATCTTGATCGGCGTGACTTCATTGGTGAGCTCTACCGGATCGTTCGGGCCTTTCATGTCGCCCGTGCGGAAGGTCCAGGCCACCTGCAGGTTCTTCGCGTTTTCCGGCGTGATCTGCTGCAGCGGCGAATAGCGTGTGCCTTCCTGGGTGCGGCCATAGGCGGGCCAGTCGGCAGGATCGATACCCTCGGAGTTCGCCGCGGGCGCTCCGGCCGCAACGCTCAGCGCGCCGTTGATCGTTTGCGGATCATTGAAGCCCGCGTAGACCAGCACGACCGCCCAGATCACGAGCGCGCCGATGAGCGACGTCACCCCGAGCTTGCGCGGCGCGTCGAGACGCCAGCTCACCAGCAGCAGCCACACGCCGAAGATGACGAGCACACCGGAGCGCGGCGCGAGCGCCCAGAAGTCGGGACCCGACTCCCACAACGCCCAGATCGCCGTGCCGACGAGCACGAGCGCGTAGAGCACGAGCGCCGCCGGATTACGACGGTACAGCAGCCAGGACACGCCGAGCAGCACGACGCCGGTCACGACGTAATACGCCGAGCCGCCGAGCGAGAGCAGCCATGCGCCGCCTATCAGCAGGTACAGGCCGGTTAGCGCGGTGAACAGCAGTGTGATGACGCCGATGAAACCCGGGGATGCCGATTGTCTTGACATGATGACCTCAACCTTCCTTGGAAGATGTTGCTTGCACCGCCTGTCGCGCGGCGCCCGCAGCACGGGCATGCCTGGAATGCGGGGAAACTGGTCACGTCAGAACAAGTGCATCACTCCGACGTACGCACCGGTCTGCGATTCGCCGGCTATCGGGCTCGTTGGCGAGCTCGAGTCGCGCGGCGTCGCGAACACCGAAAACGTGCCGTTCTTGCTGTTGTTCACGTACGCGACGGTGCCGTACAGGAACGTGCGCGCGCTCAGGTTGTAGGTCGTCCCGAGCGCGTAGAGCATGGCGTGGCTGCCCGGATCATGCGAGACGTCGCCGCCGCCGTCGCCCACGCGAATGTAGAATCCCGCCGCCGTCACGGCCCAGTGCGGTGTAGCCTGATACGTGGTGCCGAGCCAGTAGTAATCGGCGCTGTCGGCCACGCCCGCGGGTGAATCAGGCGCTGCCAGGTGCGTGTACGCCGCCTGGAACTTGAACTTCTGCACGGGCACGTTCGCGCCCACGAAGTACTCGCGCGAGGCCGTGAAGATGTTGGAGAGGCGGCCATTCGAATCGCGCAGCTCGTCGTAGATGCCACGCAGCTCGAAGAGCGTCGAGTGATAGCTCAGCATGATGCCGTCCGAGCGGCCGAACTGGCCTTGGGCGCCATTGTTGAAGCCGTTTGTCTGGTTGCCGAACGCGTACTGCCCCTGCACGTCGACGCCATGCCAGACCGGGCTGTGATATTCGACGTTGTTGCTTGTCTGCTGCCAGTTGCGCCCGCGCACGAGCGAGGCCGACGAGACCGCCTGCTGCACGAACGGATCGTATGCCCACACGCCGTCGCTGTCGATGAAGAGATTGCGGCCTGCCTGCAACTGGCCCCACGTGTCATTCTTCAAGCCGACGTACGCGCGGCGCGAGAACATGAGGCCGCCGCCTGTGGTGCCGTTCATGATCTGCAGCGCGGTTTCGAGGTCGAACAGCGCGCTGGTGCCGCCGCCCAGGTCCTCGGTCCCCTTGAAGCCGAGCATGCTCGTGCCCCAGTCCCCCCCTTCGGCGTTCCAGCGGCTCAAGTTGCCCCCCGTGCCGTTGGAGATGTGATTGATGTACTCGATACCGCCGTCCATACGGCCATAGATCGTCACGCTAGACTGTGCCGATGCAGCCGTGCCGGCTGCGAGCAGGACGAGCGCGCTCAATTGATATTTCATGTTGTCTCCCAGGCGGACTATTCTTTCGTTCTCCTTTCTGTCCATGCCCCCGCTGCGTTGATACGTTGATAGATAGCGTTGTCAGGGACGAGTCAAACTTGGACCTCCCACTCAATTGCCAGCTCTAGCTCTCGTTGTCATTCGCGCAGACCATCGAACACTACCATGACCTTCCGGAACATGGAATGCTCCCTGACCAGGCATATCAGGAGGCGCAGCGGCCACCTGGTATGACATGTTTGTTGTAGTCGAATACACCCCCTCGCTTGCAGGTCTGCAGGAACCCCGACGCCCACGGTAATGCAGAATAGACCTAAAATCGCGACTTCGCTTTAATGCGCAAGCACCTGGTCGATTCCCTCGCGGGAACCGTCATGAAATCTCGGTGAAAACGCTGTCGCGCCGCTGTTCGAACATGTCGAGGAGATAGCGCTCCAGTGGCTTTTCCGAGGCGGTCTTGGGAATCTCTGGCACGACTTGCAGGAAGGAGATCACCGAACTCGCTTCAAGCTTCGCGCGGCAGAGGCGGAACACCATCTGCGGGTCGAAGCCGGACGCAGCCTTCGGCACTACGGCTGCGACCACATCCTTCTCGCCCGGCGCACCGGATGACGCCTTGACGCCGTACACATAGACGTCCTCGACTGCGCCCGACTCGGCAATCACCTTCTCGATTGGCGCTGGATTGATAAATTCACCGTTATGCCGGATCCCGCCTCCTTTCCGGTATTCAAAGAAGAGCCAGCCGTTCTCGTCTTCGCGCACAACGTCGCCCATATGCAGCCAGCCGTCCTTGCTTTTCTTCGCTGAGGCTTCCGGATTGCCAAAATATTCGATCTTGAACGGCGATCCGTCCGCCGGCCGGAAGAGCAGTTCGCCAGGCAGCCCAGGTGCGCAGTCGCGGCCGTCGTCATCGACTATTCGATGCCTGAGCGTAGGCACCGGCTTGCCGATACTGCCGACTGGACCGACCCCGACGGGCTTGACCGTGAGTCCGCCCTCCGCCGCGCCGTAGAACTCGACGATCCGCACGTTGAAGCGCTGCTCGAACTCGGTCCAGATCGCCGCGGGCATCCCCGCGGATATCACGAAGCGCACGGGGTTGTCCGAGTCGTCCCGCTTGGCCGGCTCGCTGTAGATCGCCGTCGTCATCCCGCCGAGCAGCGTGAAGGTGGTGCACTGGTATTTGCGCGTGATGTCCCACAGCCGGGACTTCGTGAAGCGGCGCGACAGCACGGCCCGCATTCCGGTGGCGAGCGACGCACCAAGCGTAATGACCTGAGCATTGGCGTGGGTCAGCGACAGCCCTGAATAGGGCCGATCGCCGGCTGCATAGCCGAACATCGCCGGCACCACGGCGGACGTGGCGCAGTAGCGCAGATGCGTCATGACGATGCCTTTCGGATCGCCGGTCGTGCCGGACGTGAAGATCAGCTGCATCGCGCTTTCGGGGTCGCGAGTCAGGATGGGCAACTCGGGTACCTGCTCCGGCAGTGACGCACGGTAAGACAGGACATCGGGAAAGTCAGAGAGCGGCCTCGCGCCTTCGTCCGTTTCAAGCCCGATCACCCACGACAGTTGCGTAAGGGTTCCACGCACGGCGGCGAGATTGTCGAGCGCGTAGTCGGCGGCGATCACGCCCCTGCACTGCGCGTTATCGAGCATATAGGCGAGCTTGTCGCCCTTGGTGCGCGGATCGATCGGCACGAATACCGTCCCGGAGATCGATGCCGCCACCATGGCTTCGATGAACTCGGCATGGTTGGCCATCAGCAACGCGAAGTGCTCTCCGGGACGCAGGCCCCGATCGATCAGCACTTGAGCGAGACGCTGGCCGTTTTCCCAGAGTTGCCGGTAGGTGCGCACCTCGTCGGGCCGCACGCCGGCCCCCTCGATCGTGAGTACGTCCCGATCCGGCATGGTGTCGACGCGATTGGCAATCAGCGCGGCCAGGATGGTGTCTGGTCTGGTGCTCATGGCACTGTGTCTCCTGATGGTATTGGATGTCGTGTTCATGCCGAATCGCTGCCGAGCGCAACGGTGTCGACGCTAACGTCCGAGAATCGTGATGCTGGCCACGGCTTCTTCCACGCCGCACAGACCGCCGCCGTTCTCGGCAAGCGCGATACGCGCGCCCGCGACCTGGCGCGGTCCTGCTTCACCGCGTAGCTGGGTAACGAGTTCAAAGAGCTGCCCCAGCCCTGTCGCGCCGATTGGATGCCCTTTCGATTCCAGGCCACCCGATGGATTGATCGGAATCCGCCCGCCGATCGAGGTGTCGCCCCGCTCCGCGGCCACGCCTCCCATGCCCTGTTCGCACAGCCCGAGCACTTCAGACTGGATGATTTCGCCGATCGCGGTTGCATCGTGTACTTCGGCTACTGAAACGTCCTGCGGCGCCACGCCAGCCTGTTCATAGGCCTTGATGGAGCCAAGCCGGACCAGGTGCTGCTCGAACGCAGCAGCAGGCCGGTCGCTGCCAGTCTGGAGCACCGAAGCCAGCACGCGAATCGCCCGTGAACGCCGGCCTTTGAGCAGTTCCAGACCCGCTTCGCTGCATACGATCGCGGCGGCCGCGCCGTCGCTGATCGGCGAGCACATCGGCAGCGTCAGCGGATAGGTGATGGGAGGCGCGCCGAGTACTTCCTCCACGGAGTAGGCCCGCCGATACTGGGCGAGCGGATTGTGTACCGAGTGCCCGTGATTCTTGGAGGACACCGCGGCAATCTGCCGTTGAGTCGTGCCGAACTCCCGCATGTGCAGGCGTCCCATCGACGCATAGATATCCATGAACACGCTATACGGCTTGTCCGACACGCTTCCTTCGGGCAGCTCAATACCCTTGCCCATGTCGAGCAACCTGCGCTTGCCGTTCTCGGTATCGTGCACGTCCCACGCACCGTCGAACGCGCTGAACGTACGCGCCTTGTCCGTCGAGAACATCTTTTCAGCGCCCACGGCGAGCACGATGTCAGCCGCGCCCGCCTTCACGTAGTTCACCGCCAGATGAAACGCCGTACTCGCGCTCGCGCACGCGTTCTCGACGTTGATCACCGGCAAGCCGTGCACGCCCATTGCCCGCAAGGCAAGCTCGCCGCGGATCATGTGCTGGCCGTCCATGTGCCCCTGCGTCGAGTTGCCGAAGAACGCGCCCTGCAGTTGCTCTTTGTCGCAACCGGCATCGGCGAGCGCTTCCTCCACCGCCTTGCACGTCATCTGCTTCACGCTGGTGTCGAGATGTTTGCCAAAGGGCGTCATGCCGATGCCCGCGACGTACACTTCCTTGCTCATGATCGCCTCTCCCTCGCTCATTGGCTGCGCGACGATGCAACGTCGCGCGTTCCGGTCCACACCCGTTCAAACGCTCTTCACTTCGTAGCTCAGGTAGCCTTCTTCAGCCTGAGCAGCGAGGAGATTGCGTGCGCCAAACGCCTGCGCCGGCGAGACGAAGCCGACCGCATGCAGCTGTCCTCGCAGGATTCGACGGACCGCTTCCGCACCCAGCACGCCGGTTTGCGCGTAGGGTGAATTGCCGCGCAGAATCACGCTGACGGAATTCACGTTTCCTCGTCCTTGACATGACAGCGTGCAACGGTTGACGTCGGGATTCTCGCGGGCGGGCTCGGTTTGCGTGACGGCCTTGCCCCATTCGTTGGTGATCTCTTCCTGCTTGGCCGGATCGAGATGCCGGCACTCTTCCTCGAACTTCTTCAGCAAGCCGACGACTGCGTTGAAACGCTCCTGGTTTCTGAACGACACCAGCGTCTGGCAATTGCGCACACGCGGATCGCCCTCGTACCAGATCGGTTCGCCACCGCCGCCCCAGGGCAGCGCGTTCAGCAGCACATGTTCACCGGGCACATGAACCTGATACGGCGTGGCCCAGGGCCATTGCACGAGCTCTTTATTGCGCAGGAAGAACTGCGGCTGCGTACACATCCGCAGAAACGACATCGTGGACGCGACGCTGACTTCCGAGTCCCCGAGGTAGATCACGTCGAGCGTGTCAATGCCCGGGGTCTCAAGCGCGATCTCTGCCGCCAGATTGCCTTCGGTCCACATGTAGGAATTGCCGGGACACAGCGCCAGATCTTTTGCGGCAAACGCCTTGCCATACGTGCGCTTCAACAAGGACATCCAGTCGGTTTCACCCGTCGTGTCGATATAGTGGCAACCCGCCGCAAGGCTGGCCTCGACCACAGGGCGGCCGAGTTGCATGAACGGCCCGACGATGTTGATGACCGCCTTCTTGCCTTTGAAAAGTTCAGTTAGCGCGTTCGTTTCGTGCTCGACCGCGACGCACTGGTAGTCGTGTCCGGCAAGTTCCGGCACCTTGGACATCTCCTCTTGCAGCCGCTCCTTGTTGCGCCCCGCGGCGATGAACGAAATCCCCCGCTCGGCGAGTTTCCACGCCGTGAGCTTGCCTGTGTAGCCACTCGCTCCATAGAGCACCACTTCGTATGTCGTTGCCATTCGTCATCTCCTTGAGGTTACTTGTCGGATTGTTTTGCCAGTTGGCGCGATTCAAAGCAGATCGGGGTCGATCAGGTAGTAGCCGCCCTTGATCGCGAGGACTTCGTTGCAGCCGTCCTCGATCAGGGACGCCCGCGCGTCACGCCAGATTTTTTCGATCGGATACTCGCGCGTAAGTCCGTTGCCGCAAAAGATCTGAAGCGCGTCGTTGGCAACTTCGAATGCGGTTTGGGTCGCGGTGATCTTGGACGTCATTGCTGCATGCAGCGATGGATTCGGCGACGAGAAGTTGTAGTGCACGACCCGGCGCGCCAGGGCACGGGCCGCTTCCACCTTCCTGAACATGTGGAAGAGCCGGGACGCCACCGACTGATGACGGATGATCGGCAAGCCGCCCTGCTTGCGTTCATGCGCGTAGGCCAGCGCGTGTTCGAAGGCTGCTCGTGCTGCGCCGGTGAAAACCGCGCCCATGATCGCGTTGGCGAACGTGTGAATGGCGTAGACGGCATCGAGGTATTGATCCGGGCCCGCGAGGATGTGATCTTTGGAAAGCTTGACGTTCTCAAAGAAGATCTCCCCCTGGTTGAGGGCGCGCTGTCCTACCTTGTCGAGCGGCTTGCCACGCGATACGCCTTCGGCGTCCATCGGCACGATGATCACGGCCCCGCGCTTCGTCTCCACGCCGGCGCCACTGTCAGCCGCGCAGTAAAGAATGCAGACATCCGCCACGATGCCGTTCGACACCCATGCCGACTTCTGCCCATTGATGATCACGTCGTCGCCGCGCAGCGTGGCAATGCAGTTGGGCCGGCCGTAAGTTCCCTGCGGGTGCAGGATCATGCCGTTCGCGTCCAGCATGTCGGAGCCGTGATCGGGTTCCGTGATGGCCCAGCAGCCAAGCTTCGAATCTGGCGCAAGCGCCCGGCAAAACGGGTTGCCCAACACCGTGCTCATCAGCGCCGGGAGCAACCCGGCGCCGTACGAAATGGCGAGTCCGGAGTCGCCCCAGCCGAGCTCCTCGAACAGGATGCACATGGTCTGGGCCCGTTCGGCGGGTTCGAGCTCGAGAAGCCCGTCGACGCCAAACCCCAGTTCGACATATTTTTTTCGGGCCTCCCAATAAGGCGACCCTGGCGCGATGGCCTCCTCCGGCGTCATGCGATCGAGTTTGACGCCGACGGGGCGCATGACCTCCTCCGCAAAGCGATGGACCGTCTGCTGGACCATCTGGCCCATCTCCGACAACTCAGGCTCGGCGCCTAGAGGGCCGAGTTTGTGCGTTGCAACGTGGTTCGATGCGGTTGTCATGTCTCATCCTTGAAGGTTGTCAGGTGTATCGTTTATAGGAATACTTAATTATTATTGGCGTGCTCGACCGACCATTGCGCGACAGCCGATCGCTGCTGCAGGCTGCTAACGCTGCTGTTCGATGTCTTGTGTGTAAGCCATGGTGTCCGGGCGAAGCGCTGCGCAACATCCCCCTTACAGGGGAGTGTGATTGCATGCTCGGAGGCATTAGGGACGACCCGAATACGCGACGCTGAGCATCGGTGTAGCCGATATGGTTGGCTTGCCGGTCGCGACGAAGCGTGTGCTGCCGTCGGATGTCACGGGCACCGTGGCCGTCAATGGTTCGGGATTGCAGTCGAATACCGGACGCAATCTTTTTGATGGCGTGGGTACTGACATTGCCAGCGTCGATCGCGCCGGCGATGGTTCTCTACTGGTTGTCCGCCACCTTCGTGCGGTTGTCCTAAGCTTTCTCTTTCATCTCACCCGGACGAGCGGGCGCTTATTGTCAGGCCCGCGACAGCGCAATGCTGGCGACATAGCAGGCCAAGGAAATGCTGACGCCCATGAAAGGCGCACTGAACCAATAAACCTTGCCGAGCACAACAAAACCAGCAAGCATCGATAGCCCCACAACGAGCAGGAACGGTGACCGAAAGAGCAGCTCGCCGTGAGCCAATGCGAGAAAACCGAAAACCAGACCGAACAACATGGCCCCCATGCTGTGGCTGACATTGAAGCCCACCCAGGCCCGCCACATTGTTGTTTCTCTCGTAATGACAGGCGAAATCTGGCTCATGCTGATTTGCAGCGCTGGGTCACGGGGCGTGAGCTTTGCCCCCCAGAACGTATAGACGAGGTGGATCACTCCGAGCGCAAACATAATGCTCGCACTAAGAACCATGAGAATTTTTGCGGCCAAGATGTTCTCCCTATTTTCGAGTTCTGAAGCCTGAGTCAAGCGGCGGGTAGCAAAACATCAAGCGGGACCCCACTACACTACGCCTCGTCAGGAGGACCACGGGGCATTTTGCAAAACGATCCGGTAGCCATCGAGATCCTGGAATGTTCGACCCGATATGTCCCAATAAGGATTGAACGACGTCACGCTAACGAATCCGTTCTCGATCATGCGCTCACACGTCGACTGCCAGGCTTCCCGATCCGGAACGTAGAACACCAGCAAATCCTCGGGCGTCGGAGTTGGCGATACCAGGTGTTCGCGAAACTGGGTGAACTCGAAGTGATAGTCCATTCCAGCACGCCCTAGCATCACCCCATCGAAGCCCTGGTGATCTTGAAATCGTGCCAGCACGATCAGGTTTAGAGCCACGCAATACATGCTCTCTGAGCGGGGGAGATCGCTGACAGGTCTGGCAATTCTGAGTTGTGCTTGCATTGGATGGTGTGGTCGCAATCGGTGGTTAAAGGTGCACGTCGGAGGAAGCACCGGTCATCGCCTGCGTTCAAGCTCCGGTTCACCCTTTCCGTTAAGACGCATACCTCGCCTTTGTCAGAACTGGCATTGACGAACGCAATGATATGCCTCGCCGCGAGCGAAAACATCGTGTTACAGGCATCCTCGGCTATGGATCTTTTGACCGCTGTCAGCGACCTATGCCTCAGCAACTACGGTGCTTTGACGGAACGGAAGGACGCAACCTGGCGAGCAGGCCTGAAACTTGCGCATTCCAGACACCCTGGTGAAATGAGAAATCGATATGAAAATCTGGCAGAGCGTGACGATTGCAACCCTGCTTGGCGCGGCAAGTATGGGCGCGCAAGCACAAGTGGCCGGCACCCAGCCGTTGTCCGTGACGGTCCAACAGTCGCAAGCATTGCTGCAGGGATGGAGCGCTAAAAAGAGCATCCTCGGGAAAGCGGTCTACAACGACAAGAACGAGAAAATCGGTTCGATCCTCGATCTGGTGATTTCACCGGATACGACAGTATCGGCGGCCGTGATCTCCACCGGCGGCTTCCTTGGCGTCGCTACGCACGACGTCGCAGTACCCATTGCCTCGCTCGACATCCGCAATGGCAACTTCTATCTGGCAGGTGCAACGAAGGAGGCGCTCAAAGACACACCCGAATTCCAGTACAGCAAAGTGGAGACGCCGCCGAAGCCGAGAAAGATTCAAGCGCAATAACTGCGAAGTACGCGGTTCTCTCGAGGCTTGTGGAAAAACCGCGCTGAGTAATCAGCGCGGTTTTTTTGTAGGGCGAGCGATCTTTTGGCGTGAACGTCACGATTCGAGCCAGAACTGCCGTTGAATTGCTTACACCTTCGCGACCGCTTCCAAAGTGCAACGGACGCTCGTCGCGCCAAGTGATCGGCGAGTATTCGAGTACGGCGGTCGCTCGTCTGTTCGCTGTAGTTCGCGTTGGCTGTGACGAACTTCAACTTCGTACGGAAAGATCTGTGGGATGCGCTAACGCGGATTAATCTGCTTCACGACATCAGCCACGATGGCACGGGTCTGCCTGTCGGAAGTCGGTGCGAAGATGCCCTGCCATGCCGAAGACTTGGTGTTGTAGGAGCGCTCCCCGAATACCTGGTCAGTCTGCAGATCGCGGAAAGTCACCTTGGCTTGCATGAAAGCATTGCCTGTCATGATTCCAAATGCGATCCGTGCACCTTGAGAGACGAAGTGGTAGTCGTCAACATAGACATCCACGACTGTGCCGGCGCCGCTCCGGGATGCTATTCCAGCGGTTTCATCGATGAAGTTAAGTCCTTCCGGGTTTGATGCACCTTGCATGGCTTCCCGCCATTCTGTCTGCACCTGCGGCCAGTCGGACGAGGCCGTGGCTACCTTTGATCCGTTCATACGCAGAATAACTGTATGGGTCGAAGCAGGTGGAATGACGATGCTAGCTACTGAGGTCCTTTCACCCGACGGCACATTGTCTTGGGTCTGCAACGTGGCGGCGCACCCGCCGAAGAAACCCGTGCTTGCGCTCACGATAAGAATCGACAGCAGTCGTCTCTGCATTTGAGTGTTCCAATTGATGAAATCGTTTTTTCGAATGGAAATGCATACTCTTTATCGGCATGAGATCGGCAAACTTGAGCAGCATCCGCGGCGATCATCGTTCGCTGCATGCAACGAAGCAGCAACTCGGAATCGACCCAAGCAGCAGCGTGGTCGACAACCCGAAGATCGAGCGCGTATCGCTGATCGGCCATCCGTTGATGTGCATGCTGCCGGGAGGTGCTCGGCTCGAAGGAAGACGACAATCGACGTGCGCGATTCGGACCGATGCGCGCACCGTCGTCGAGAGTCTGGATAGGTTCAACCAAACTTAGACTGCTCCCAATGCATGCTTTCGACCCACTGCCATTCGTTGCACGGTCGCGCAACGAATGGCAGCTAACCGAGTATTGCCGCCGTTTGACCGACGGCCCATATGTCATTGCGAACGCCAACTCGTGGCCGGCCCTTGCCCATACGCAGTTCGCGGCACCCTACCCTCAAGCGAGGGTCACGCCAGCACAAAGCAGGCATTCGCGCGGCATCGTTCGTCAGAACGATCCCCTTAGCATCGGCAATCGATACTTGTCGAAAGTTCGCTGTGCTGTACCGCTAAACCACACGAAAATCGCCACATCCGATCCAATCCCAACCACAGGTGAATACGTGTTCATAAAAATAACGGTAGTTACGTGTTTGATCATGTCTCTGAGCGGTTGCGCTGTTGGGTTCAACAAGAACGGATTTTATTGTACCGAGGGTCCAACGGAGAACGCTCCGTCGTGCTTTTAGGCCCCGGCCTGAACGCCCGCCGGACGTCACTTCCGGCGCAGCTCGACGAAGATATCAGGTTCCCATTCCCGTACCGCGAGCAGCAATCCCGTGCCATGACGCTCGCTCAACGGACGCGCGAGACTCTCATCGTGCAGCACGGCGAACTGCTGGCGCAGACGCTCGAGTTGCCGATGCAATTCCTCGGACGCCGCACGCGTCAGCATGCCTTGATGGAACACGTGCATTTCGCGCGGGCCACGAAAGCCGTCAGCAAGGAATTCTTGTTCACCGTGATCGCGGAAGAAACGGCGGATCGGACCATTCGGCAGCCAGTCGAAATTGCGGTCGACATTCAGGCGAATGCGATTACCCGGCAGCAACACGATCAGCTTCAGGCGATCCAGTTGTAACAACCGATCAACACACTCCGCGTCGGTCAGTCGATATACGCGCGTGATATCAGCCATGCTCCAGTGATTGATCGCACACACGGCGACCAGCAGCAGCTTTGCTTCGGAGACAAGCTCGCGCTCCTGGGCCGCAGTGAGCTGTGCGGGACGCACAATGGCCGCATTTGCTGCCTGCGCCAATTCGACGATGCTCAGGTTGAGAATTGCAGCGACCTGTGCGAGACGTTCCAGCGTAAATGCGCCACTGGCAAATATGCGCTTCACTGAAGGCTCCGAAATGCCCAGTTGTTGTGCGACATCGCGATACGTCAGATGCTGCGCGCGCAATTCGCGCTTGATTTCTGCCAGCAGCTGGTCGATCTCTGTCATAGCCCGAAGTATCAATTTTTAATACTGTGGAGGGTATCCAATGCGCCCGTGAAACTCAATCCTTTGCTTTCGTTGCTTTGACATCGCAAGCTGCCTCCAGGCTCTCTAACGCGATTTTCGAACTACGCCAATTCCTGAAAGCCAATTGCTGAAGCGAAGGAGAACGCCACGTGCAAGGGTCGAGTGAATAAGCGCTGGGCGTGTTCTGGCAAATGGCCGGAGGTAGCGACCTTCTTACCTGGAATGAGACGAAATGTTGAAAGAGCGGAAAAAGCTGGTGGGAGCATTGGTCGCTTTGTACCTTGCGTCGCTTCCCTTTACCGGGTTTTGCTATGGCCGCAACACTTGCTGGGCGGGAGGGGGAATACTGCTGCTCGGCTTTGCAGGCTTGATTGATGGCGTACAAGTAAGCTGGTTTGCAAATCTGTTGATTATCCTGGCGTGGGGCTCGTTGCTTCAGCGAAGCAAGTCATCCGATCGGATTGCCTTCGGGTACTGCATTGGCGCCTTAATCGTCGGCAACGCCTTTCTTTTTCAGGGGGTTGATACGTCTGAGGCAGGACTACGCCTAGAACGGGTTTCATCACTTGGTATCGGATATTGGTTGTGGATGGGCAGCATCACTTTGTCATTCACGCTCGCTGCTCACGGCGTTTTCGGAGATTCAGCATTGTCGTCCTCAGAAGAGCGAAATTGCGGCGCGCTGCGACGTGACGGCTAGCGACGAATTACGTTCTGTGCCGATGGCCACCCCGGATCGATCGTCAACGAACGATGCACTCACCACGAACCGACGATACAAGTTGGCTGCCCGACGCTTAGTGGACCGGTTTTCGGATTTGGCGAAAACGGACGCTCAACATATGCGAATTTTTTTGGGGATGCCGTGCACCGTCGCCGGCCTGTATCAAGACCTACGTACCCGGCCAAAAATCCATGAAACATGTGTCAGGTGTTGGTTTCCTCGGGCTTGCGTTGATTTACATGGTGTCTATCGACGTGCACTGCACCGCGGGCGATGCGTATTTTTGGGGCAATCTCGCGGTATGGTGGATGCCCCAGGTTTTCGCATTATGCGTCGCGCTTCTGTTCAAGCCGCCGCTTGGGTTGCTTGGTGGCGTAGCCGTTGCCTATGGAACATTCGCTCTCCTCACGCATGTCTGGGGCAATGCAATGATGGGCTGGGCTGGTTACTGGATGTGCATGCTTGGGGCCTGTACCGGCGTCGTTGTCGCTGCGATCAGGGCAATGATCCGCACTACACCGCGCGCCGAAATCGCCGCAATAGATGGCTTCTGCTTTGTCACCGCGGGGGTTGCGATCAATGCGGGGATCCTTGGCCTTTTGTTTTTATTAATTTAGCCGCATTGGAGGCATAGGCCCCTCTCCGTCTGCATGCTGGCAACGTAATTGTCAGCGATCCAAGCTCGCGTGCCGACCGGCCGTTTGTGGCCCACCTCTGCTTACCATTACAACAGTCGCGCCTCCAACTGACCACCCCCGGCTCATATAGCTTCCGCCACGCGAACGATCAACAGTGCCGCTGGAATCAGCATCGCCTGCGCCAAAACAGTGCCTGCGACGCGAGCGCCGATCAACGTCGTAATGGCCCGGCGGAACCGATTCTCCGTGACTCGACCTTCTATGATGTCATCGGTCATGACCGATATTTGCGGATCGATGATGACCGTCAGGACAATGGTCGCGAACCCGTTGATCACCGAGGACAGATTCGCGCAGGTCACGCGTAGCTCGGGTTTTAGATAACCGGCGTACAACGAAGCAAAGACACCCACGGTCCAGAGCGCCATGGCGAAAACATTCAAGGCAATGACCTTCCAGGACACACCGGCGCCCGTCGCCAATTGGGTGACATTAGCCCGCGACGGAAGACGAGCGCCCCCGCGAATATAAGAAATGCCCCCTCGGCTAAAGGCGTGCAACGCGAGGCGAGGAAGGGATCGATGTATCTGAAAGTGAATCACCGCGCGGCTGAAGTAGCGCTGAAACGTGGGAATGAGGAGCGCCCCTATCACCGTGGCCAAGGTTGCCGCGAGGAGGAAAAGCCGGAAATCGGCAAGCATGCCCTGCTGAACGTGGTGAGCCAGGTTTTCTTCAACGCGCTTTGCGAGGAACGGGCCTTGAAAGGAATTTGCCGTGCGCGAAACGAGCGCGATGATACCGAAAAGCGCAAACGATACGGCGATCCGTCGAGTGCGGACGCCCGCGATCCGAACCGCGTATGCCAGCGTCGCGATCACGTGAATAACAAACGTGAGCGCGCAAATTATCAACAGTTGAGTGTCCATGGTTCATGGCAGTAGTCGCGGCCGGAGCAGTCTACACGCGATAGCGTCTCAGACGATCGCACGGTTCAACGCGCCGGCAATCCCCCGCTTCCAGCCCACGCGTCGCGGCTGTAGTCGGCATTTCGATCGGAATACCGCCGCACTTGTTACTCCCAAGGTTCGATTTCCGGTGCCAAACTAACTCACAGCCAATAACGAATAACGAGCAATGAGCAGCGAATGGAGTCGCGCTTCACAGTCAAGAGGCGCGGGAACTTGTCCTAACCAGGAGATTGCAAAAGCCATGACATCATCATCCGAGAACGGACGGGAAGACGGGCAGCCTGCCATGCACACACCACCGGTCGTGTCGTCGCAGGCGTGGGAGGAGGCCCACGAGCATTTGCTCGTGAAGGAAAAGGCCCACACCCGCGCCCGTGACGCGCTAGCCGCCGAGCGTCGACGCATGCCGTGGATGGCTGTAGAGAAGGCGTATTCGTTCGAGGGGCCTGCGGGCAAAGCCAGTCTGCCCGACCTGTTCGACGGCCGGCGCCAGCTGATTGTCTACCGTGCCTTCTTCGAGCCGGGCGTGTTCGGCTGGCCCGAGCACGCCTGCCGGGGCTGCTCCATGGTGGCCGATCAGGTCGCTCACCTCGCCCACCTGAACGCCCGTGACACTACCCTCGTCTTCCTCTCGCGTGCGCCTCAGGCGGACATCGCGCGGCTGAAGGCGCAGATGGGCTGGGAGATCCCGTGGTTCACCCTCACGGACAGCTTCGACGCCGACTTCGGCGTGGACGAGTGGCACGGCACGAATGTGTTTTATCGCGACGCAGCCAGCGACCGCGTGTTCCGCACCTACTTCATCAACAACCGCGGCGACGAGCAGATGGGGGGCACCTGGAACTATCTCGACATCACGCCGCTGGGTCGGCAGGAGGCCTGGGAGGACTCGCCCGAGGGATACCCTCAGACCCCGACCTACAAGTGGTGGAACTGGCACGACAGCTACGTCGCAGACGCAGCGCCCGACAAGAAGTGGGTCGAGGTGTCGGACGCCGGGGAGGCGGCGTTCCGGAACCAGGACGCGATCACGAAGCCATGAACCACGGATGTTCCGTTCGATCCGAAGCGCGGCGACGCTCAGTCTGAGAACCATGAGAAGCCATTAGCGGCCGTAGAGCGAAGGTCCGCTTCTTCACGCAGAGTCGACACGATCACGCACAGCGCCAGTCTGCCCCGTCTGCCCCGTCTGCCCCTGTTGCTCGCCGAACTGCAGGGCAGCAAGCTGCGCATAGAGCGGCGAGCTCAGCAGAAGCTCGGCGTGACGGCCTTGCGCAACAATGCGGCCGTGTTCCATTACGACAATGCGGTCCGCTTGCTGCACCGTAGCCAGGCGATGCGCAATGACAAGCGTAGTGCGGTTCTGCGCGGCATTGTCCAGCGCCTTTTGCACAAGCCGCTCGCTTGCTGCATCGAGCGCGCTGGTGGCTTCGTCCAGCAGCAGGATAGGCGGATTCTTCAGGATCGCGCGGGCGATCGCAATGCGCTGCCGCTGTCCGCCGGACAGCCGCACACCGCGCTCGCCCAGGAACGTGTCGTAACCTTGCGGCAGCTCTTCGATAAAGCCCGCCGCTGCAGCCATGTCCGCAGCTCGCTGCACCTGCGCGAGCGTGGCTTCGGGCGCGCCATAGCGGATGTTGTCGAGCACGCTGCCGGAGAAGATCACCGATTCCTGCAGCACTACCCCGATCTCCCTGCGCAACTCGACAAGCGGCACCTGCCGCGTGGGCACGCTGTTGATCAGGATGACGCCGGCCTGCGGATCATAAAAACGCAGCAGCAGCTGGAACAAGGTGGTCTTGCCGGCCCCGGACGGTCCGACCAACGCGACATGTTCACCCGAGCGAACATCGAGTGAAAGGTTGGAAAGCGCTGCGACACCCGGGCGGGACGGATACGAGAAGCTGACGTTATCGAAGCGGATGCCCTCACCGCGCGTGGGCAACGGCACGGTCGTTTCAGCCTCCACCACCGGCGAGCGCGCCGACAGCAATTGCAGCAACCGCTCGGTGGCGCCGGCGGCCCGCTGCAGGTCGCCCCACACCTCGGCGACCGCTCCCACAGCGCCCGCCGTGAACACCGCATAGAGGATGAACTGGGACAACTGGCCGGCAGTCATTCGCCCGGCCAGCACCGCCTGCGCCCCAAGCCAGAGCACGAACACGATGGCAGTGAACACCAGCACGATGACCACGGCGGTCAACCACGCGCGCGCCCGGATGCGCGTGAGCGCGGTTTCAAAAGCCAGCTCTACCGCGCCGCCGAAACGCCGCGCCTCAAAGGGCTCCTGCGTGTATGACTGCACGGTCGGCATGGCATTGAGCACTTCGCCCGCCACCGCGCTCGCGTTCGCTACCTTGTCCTGGCTCGCGCGCGAAAGGCGCCGCACGCGCCGCCCAAAGATCACGATCGGCGCGACCACCACTACCAGCGTAGCGATAATGTAAGCCGATAGCACCGGACTGGTCACCGCCAGCATCGCCACGCCGCCAGTAAGCAGGAAGAAGTTGCGCAATCCCAACGACAGGCTGGTGCCGACCACCGTCTGGATCAGCGTGGTGTCGGCGGTGAGCCGCGACAGCACCTCTCCGGTCTGCGTAGTCTCGAAGAACTGCGGGCTCATCTCCAGCACGTGGTCGTAGACCGCACGCCGCAGGTCAGCGGTGACCCGCTCGCCCAGCCAGGATACGAGGTAGAAGCGCAGCGCGGTGGCGCCGGCCAGTATCAGCGAAACGAAGAAGAGTGCGAGGAAATAACGATCGATGTGTGCCCGGTCGCCGCTGGCGAAACCACGATCGATGAGGTATTTGAACGCCACCGGCAACGCAAGCGTAGCCCCCGCCGATGTCACGAGCGCCAGGAACGCAAGCGCCCACCGCCCGGCATAGGGGCGCAGGAAGGGAAACAGCGCAAACAGGGGGCCTATGGCCCGCGAAGGCGAAGGCGGCGAAGACGATGACGGCGGGACAGCCGGGACAGCATCAGGCATCGAGATTCCAGGTGGATCGAAGGTCCCCTCGATTGTGCCAGTGCTGCAGATTCGAAGACGGACTACATCAAAGCGCGGCACCGATTCTTGCGTGCTTCGGCATTCGTATGCAATGTTCCAGACCGTGCGCCGGGGGATACGCTGCTTGCCGCGACGGCACATCCGTATCAACATCAACTCAATTCATTCAGAACGCGCCACTCTCATGACAGACAATCCCGATCCCGACAAACTGAAGGGTCCTGGCGGCCTGACCTTACGCCAGATCCATGAACAGGTTCAGAAGAGCGTCGAGCGCGACCGCAACGAGCATGCAACACGTAGCGCCGTCGCCCCGCCGAAGAGCCGATGGCAACGCTGGGTGCGCTACGTATGGGGCCGCAGCGGCCGTCGCTAGACCGGGTTTATGCCCGACGGGACCACATCGAGTCCGCGCCAGGCACAATCATCTGTCCAAAGATCAGCGCATGCCGCCGCTCGCGACAACGTGTTCGCCCGTCATCCAGCGTGAGTCGTCCGAGGCAAGAAACACCGCGATCGACGCGATGTCATCCGGCTGACCCAGCCGGCCGAGCGGAGTCTGGGCTAAGGCCCACGCGTCAAGATCGGACCCGATTATCCCCGCGCTCTGGGTACCCTCGGTCACCACGACGCCGGGATTAATCGAGTTCACGCGGATTTTCCGGGGGCCCAGTTCGCGCGCCAGCACGCCGGTAATCGCATCGACTGCGCCTTTCGTGCCGCTGTAGACGGCACTTGCCGGCGGCGTAATGCTGCTGACGACCGAACTGACATTGATGATGCTGCCGCCCTCGCCCAGATGACCCACGGCCGCCTGCGTGGTAAGCAGCACGCCTAGTACGTTGATGTTGAACTGTTTGTGGAAGTGTTCTTCGGTGATCTCTTCGATCGGCGAGAATTCGTAGACCCCGGAGTTGTTGACCAGGATGTCGAGCCGTCCGAACGTTTCGATGGCCGCATCGACAATGCCTTTCGCGTCCGCTGCCTTCGACACATCGCCGCCGACGGCAACCGCCCGGCCATCGGCCGCTGTAATTGCTGCGACTACCGCATCGGCGCCCGCCTTGCTGCTCGCATAGTTGACGACTACCGAAGCGCCTTCTGCCGCGAGCGCCTTGGCGATTGCGGCTCCAATACCCTTGGACGCGCCTGTGACGACGGCCACCTTACCTGTGAGCTTGCTCATGATCGTTTCCTTGAAGAGATTGGCTACCGTGGACAATGACTGGCTGTTTCTGCGGCCAATCGATTTGCGTTGGTGCAATGTAGACATCTCCTCGGCCGCGATAAAGCACCGCAAAACGAATTGACTGGAAGGATTTGACGAACAATTGAAGGCCAGTGGATTTTGACCGGGAGTTCCGTAGCGCCCTTGACGGGCAACTTGACAGACAAAAAGCCGTTGGAACGATCGCGAATGAAATCGACATAGTCCGGCTCGCCGTTATCGATCATCAGTCAATCCTCGGGTGAAAACAACGAGGAATAATCGACTGGAGGTTCGCGCCGCCTGCGTTGCCGCCAAGGGCTTACGAGTAGCGCGAATTCGGCGCAGACTGGCAGTCCTGCCTGGACTAGCCGGTTCCCGCCGATAAACCAGCAGAGTTCAAGTACAACGCAAGTCAACCTGCTTGTCGGGAGAACGCAAAAATGAACCTTGCTCTGCTGATGAAACGTGGATTGATCCGTCCTGCAATGGCGCTCCTCTCCTGCTGCGCGGCCACGTGGCCGGCGATGACGTCCGCGCAAACCATACAGCCTGAAACTTTGTATGCGGTCGGGATGAAACAGCTCGAATATGTGGATACAGCACAGGGTAACCGGCACCTGGCGCTCACTCTGTTTTACCCAGCTATCCTTAGCAAAACCGACGTGCCGGCACGCATGGTTTTCTTCACCAACCTCCATCTCTACAAGAACGCGCGGGTCGTCTCGGACAATATAAAACGTCCGCTCATCATGTTCTCGCACGGTCATGGCAGCAACGGACTCTATTACGCCTGGTTTGCCGAGTTCATGGCGGCGCGCGGATATATCGTGGCTACGCTCTATCACTACCGCGCGAACACTTACGACGCAACGATCATGTACACGAGGAGCAAGCTCTGGCAACGCCCTGTCGACATCAGCAAGGACATCACGTTCCTCCTGAACGATAAAGCCTGGGGACCGCATATCGATCCGGATCGGATTGGCGTGGCTGGCCATTCACAGGGAGGCTTCACCGCACTCTGGATCGGCGGCGCAAAGGTGAACCCGGACAAGTACCTCGCCTACCAACGCGCCTGGAAGAACAACGAGCTGGTGCCGGCGTCACTGCGCAAGGAGCTGCCGCTCGATGCCAAACCGGCGCTCAACGTATCCGACAGCCGCGTGAAGGCCGTGTTCGCGATGGCGCCGGGTGACTTGCCGGGTTTCGGAATGGACGAGGAAGGGGTGGCCCAACTGAAGCTGCCCGCTTACATCATTGTTGGCGCGAGGGACACGCAGGCGCCGCCGAAAGAGAATGCCGAATTCGCGGCCAAGTACGCGCCCCATGCGCAACTGGATGTGATGCCTGGCTTGGTCGATCATGAAATCTTCGCCAACGAATGCGATCAGGACGGAAGGGACACGTGGCCGGAAGCGTGTATCGATGCCCCGGGCGTGGACCGGACCAGCCTGCACGGATACATCGGCAATGCCGCGCTAAAGTTCTTCGATACCAACCTGAACGTCCAGCGAGGCCCGCAGGATTAGCCGGTCTATGACATGTTCCCCGCAGGCCACCGCATCCTATCCCGTGACCTCGCTGCGGGGTGACCGGAAAATCCGGACCGGCACGGACTTATATGAAGGCGTGCCGCTTTCTTCGTCGATGTATTCGAGCGGGACCAGCACGTTCGCTTCGGGGTAGTACGCACCAATTGCACCTCGGGCGATCTTGTATGCGATCACGGTGAACCCCGAAAGCCGGAACGTACGGTCGTAGGCCAGCGCCGTTTCCACGTCGACCAGATCGCCATGCTCCAGATTGTGCAGGGCCATGTCGTCTTCGTTCATGAAAATGACGTCACGACGCCCGAACACACCGCGATAGCGGTCGTCCAGACCGTAGATCGTCGTGTTGTATTGATCGTGGCTGCGCAGCGTCGTGAGCGTAAGGATGTCGCCGGACATGTGCTCCGGCCCTTCGTTCAGCCCGGCAAACGGTATGAATTCCGCCTTGCCGGACACTGTCGGCCACACGCGCTCCGTTGGCGGCAGCGGGAGCCGGAATCCGCCAGGCTGACGGATACGCTCGTTGAACGCCGCAAAATCAGGGAATACCGATTCGATCCCGTCCCGAATCAGGTCGTAATCGTCGATCAACTTCAGCCACGGTACCGTGCTGCTCGTCAGCGTCGCTTGCGCGATACCGGCGACGATCGCAGGCTCGGAGCGCAGGTGCTCGGACGCAGGCGGAAGCTTGCCCCGTGACGCGTGAACCATCGACATCGAATCCTCGACCGTCACCGACTGCACGCCGCCGGATTGCTCGTCCAGTTCGGTGCGGCCCAGGCACGGCAGCACGATCGACTCCTTGCCGACCAGAAGATGGTTGCGGTTCAGTTTCGTATTGATGTGTACCGCCAGATCGAGTTTGCGCATTGCCGCAAACGAGGCGCCGGAATCCGGAAGCGCCACCGAAAAATTGCCGCCCAGACACATCAGCACTTTCGATTTTCCATCCGCCATAGCTCGAATCGCACGCACGGCGTCGTGGCCATGCGCCTTCGGGGGCACGAATCCGTAAGTGCGCTCCATGCGCTCGAGCATGTCCTTGGACGGTTTCTCCGTGATGCCAACCGTTCGATTACCCTGAACATTCGAATGGCCACGCAGAGGGCAGATCCCTGCGCCCGGTTTCCCGAAGTTGCCGCGCAAGAAGAGCAGATTGGCAATCTGCTGGACGTTCGACGTGCCCTTGTTGTGCTGGGTAATGCCCATGCCGTAGGTGACAATGGTCGCGTTCGACTTGATGTATGCCTTCGCGACCGCCTCCAGCGCATCGCGTGGCAGGCCGCTCATTGCCTCGATACCCTCCCACTCCGTCGCCTTGATATCCGCGACGACTGCATCGTAGCCATTTGTATGCTTGTTGATAAATTCGTGATCGATGACCGACCCGTCTGCTCCGGCGGCGTCGTCGAGGGCGATGATGGCTTTCTGAATGCCCTTCAACGCGGCGGCGTCGCCGCCCACCCTGACCTGATAGTACGAAGACGCAATGTCGGTCGAGCCGAACGTCACCATCTCCATCGCGCTCTGGGGATCGGCGAATCTCTCTAGCGCCCGTTCCCGCAACGGATTGAACACGATGATCGGCACGCCGCGGCGAGCGATTTCGTGCAGCGTTCCCATCATTCGCGGATGGTTTGTGCCGGGATTGTGTCCCATCGCGATGAGCAATTCGCAGTGCTCGAAATCGTCGAGCGACACCGTTCCTTTCCCGATTCCGATCGACTGAGGCAAGCCGACGCTGGTCGCCTCGTGGCACATGTTCGAACAGTCGGGAAAATTGTTCGTACCGAATTCGCGCGCAAAAAGTTGATAGAGAAACGCGGCTTCGTTCGATGCCCGGCCCGATGTGTAGAACTCAGCCATGTCGGGATCCGGCAGCGAACGCAACACCTGCCCAATTCGTGAGAACGCCGCCTCCCACGTGATCGGGGCATAGGTATCCGTGGCATGGTCATATGCCATCGGGTGAGTCAGGCGCCCCTCGTCTTCCAGCTGGTGATCGGACCAGCCGAGCAGCGACGTCACCGTGTGCGCCGCAAAAAATTCGGGCGTCACTCGCTTTTTGGTGGCTTCCCATGTCACGGCTTTCGCACCGTTTTCGCAGAACTGGAAGGTCGATCTGTGCTCTTTGTCCGGCCATGCGCAGCCGGGGCAATCGAAACCATCGGGCTGGTTCGTGCGCAGCAAAGTCAGTGGCGCGACAGTGGCGTCCATTTGCTGCCTGACCGCTTTCGCCGTGGCGTTCAACGCGCCCCATCCACCTGCAGGACTGTCGTATCGCTTGATGCCAGCAACTTCCCGACGCTCAGCCATTTCCGATCTCCCGTGTCGATCCACCATTTAAGGTCGCTCGAAAGCAGCATACGCGAAAAATAAGTGCGATGAATGTTGATCCGCGCTGACCGTCAAGCGATTGTCAGGCTCATGATGTATCGGGGAACAGGGCATGTCACAGCTGACGGTGCGTCGAATTTAACCAACGCACCGTTCGCCTCTCAGGTCTTCAACCGGCTGTATTCCCTCAGCCAAATCCTCTTGTTATCCTCTTCAGTCAGCCAAGCCAGCCTTTGATGGTGTCGGCCATCACGCTGGTCGAGATGCCATACCGGTCATGCAAGGTCGGCAGCGCGCCGGCCGCAAGAAACTCATCGGGCAATGCGATCTGACGATACATCGGCGTAACGCCAGCCGTGAGCAACGTGGTCGCGACCGCTTCGCCAAGACCGCCGATCACCGAATGATTCTCGGCGACCACGACCATGCGGCCCGTGCGCCGCGCTTCGCGCAGGATGGTCTCGGTGTCGAGTGGCTTGATGGTCGGCACGTGCAGCACGCCAACGCCAACGTTATCCGCTTGCAGCGCCTTCGCGACCTCCAGCGCGCGCATGGTCATGATGCCCGACGAGATGATCAGCACCTCGGCGCCGTCGCGCAGCAGTTTGGCCTTGCCAAGCTCGAACTGGTAGTCGTATTCGTCGAGCACGGCCGGAACATTGCCGCGCAGCAGGCGCGCATAGACCGGGCCGTTATGCGCGGCGATCGCAGGCACCATCTGTTCGGTATCGAGCGCGTCGCATGGATCGATGACCGTCATGTTCGGCATGGCGCGCATGAGCGCAAGATCTTCTGCCGCCTGGTGGCTGGGGCCATAGCCGGTAGTTAAGCCCGGCAGTGCGCAGATGATCTTCACATCGAGGTTGTCTTCGGCGATGGCCTGGTGCATGAAGTCATATGCACGACGGGTCGCGAACACGGCGTATGTAGTCACGAACGGCTGGGCACCTTCATGCGCGAGACCCGCTGCCGCGCCCATCAGCAGTTGCTCGGCCATGCCCATCTGATAGTAGCGCTCGGGGAATTCCTTTCCGAAGATGTGCAGGTCGGTGTATTTGCCAAGGTCCGCAGTCATGCCGATCACGTTGTTCTTTTCGCGAGCCAGCTGCGCCAGCGCATGACCGAACGGCGCGGAGCGCGTGACTTGTCCTTCGCTCGCGATAGAGGCGATCATTGCCGAGGTCTTCAGACGCGGCTTGGTCGTGGTGGTGGTCGTATTGCTCATGCTTGCCTCCCGGCTTCGAGTGCCGCAAGCGCCAGTTGCCACTCGTGGGCATCGACGCGGATGAAATGGTTCTTTTCCCGTTCTTCGAGGAACGGCACACCGCAGCCCATGCGCGTATCGCATACGATGATTCGCGGCTGCGCCAACGGATGACTGCGTGCGGCATCGAAGGCTGCTTTCACGGCATCGATGTCGTTGCCGTCCACGCGCTGCGTGAACCAGCCAAATGCTTCAAGCTTTTCGACGAGCGGCTCGAACGCCATGATCTGCGTCGAGGGACCGTCGGCTTGCTGGTTGTTGACGTCGACCATGGCGATCAGGTTGTCGAGCTTCCAGTGAGCCGCCGACATCAGGCCTTCCCAGATCGCGCCTTCATCGAGTTCGCCGTCGGAGAAGAGCGTGTAGACGAAGGCGTCCGAGCCCTTGCGCTTCAGTCCAAGGCAGCGGCCGACCGCGATCGTGAGTCCGTGGCCGAGCGAGCCGCCGGACATCTCCATGCCGGGCGTGTAGCTCGCCATACCGGACATCGGCAAGCGGCTGTCGTCGCTGCCATAGGTCTCCAGTTCTTCCGGTGGCAGGAAACCGGCTTCGAACAGCGCCGCGTAGAGCGCTATCGCATAGTGGCCGTTGGACAGGAGGAAGCGATCGCGGCCTTCCCATTCGGGGTTATCGGGTTGGTAGCGCATCGCGCCGAAGTAGGCAACCGCGAGTACATCGGCGATGTCGAGTGCCTGGCCGATGTAGCCCTGCCCCTGCACTTCGCCCATCAGCAAGGCGTTTCTGCGAATCCGATAGGCGCGCTCGGCGAGCGTCACCGCATCTGATGAAGGACCGTTCATGGTGTCTCCTTGATTTAAAAAGTGAGTCTTTGCAGCGGACGGTGTCAGCGATTGACACTCTTGGCTGGCACGAGGAAAACAAGCCCGGCGCCAATGACGATAGCGACGGAGATAAAGATGAGCCCCGCCGTCGACTTGCCGGTCAGGTCGTTCAACCAGCCGACAATGGCCGGCGAGAAGAAGCCCGCAAGATTGGCGAAACAGTTCACCGCCGCGATACCAGCCGCAGCCGACATGCCCCCAAGGAGCGCAGTCGGCAGTGACCAGAACTGCGACGATGAAGCGAGAATGCCGGCGGCGGCCACACTGACGCACACCAGCGACGCGCCGACTCCACCCAGCATCGGAAGCGTGGCGAAGCCTGCCGCCGATACGAGCATCGGGATCGCAAGATGCAGGCGCCGCTCACGATGGCGGTCGGCACTTGCGCCCACCAGCGGCAACGCAATGATCGCGCAGAGGTACGGGATGGCCGTGAAGATACCTACCCACAGCGGGTCCGCGACGCCCGACTTGCGGATGATCGTCGGCAGCCAGAACGTCAGGCCGTATTGACCGAGCACCACGCAGAAGTAGATGGCAGCCATCAACCACAGGCGACGGTCGCCGATGAAAGACCGGACGGATACATGAGCGATCTTGTGGGCGTTGTCGTTCGCCACGTTGCGCGCAAGGAGCGCCTTCTCTTCTGCGGTGAGCCACTTGGCGGCCGCAATGCCGTTGTCGAGGTAGAGCAGGATGGCGATGCCAAGGAGCAACGAAGGCAGCGCTTCGAGCATGAACAGCCACTTCCACCCGGCTAGTCCATTTACACCCTGGAATGCATGCAGGATGTAGCCGGACAACGGACCGCCGACAATACCCGCAAGCGGAATCGCCATGAAGAACAGGGACAGTGCCTTTGCGCGCCGCGCCGCAGGAAACCAGTAAGTCAGATACAGGATGACGCCTGGCGCGAACCCTGCCTCCGCCACACCCAGTAGAAAGCGGAGAATATAGAACGTCGTAGGCGACTTGACGAAGACGAAGCTGGCAGAAATAACCGCCCACGTCAGCATGATGCGAGCGAGCCAGTTTCGTGCGCCCACTTTATGCAACATGAGATTGCTCGGTATCTCGAAGAGGAAATAGCCGAGAAAGAAAATGCCGGCGCCGAAGCCATACACAGTTTCGCTGAATCGCAGGTCATTGAGCATTTGCAGTTTCGCAAAGCCCACGTTGACGCGGTCGAGATAAGCGCCCAGATAGCACAGCATCAGGAACGGTATTAATCGCCGTCCGACTTTCGCATACGTGTTTGATTCAAAGCTCGCCGAGTTGACGAACGACGCAAGCTCGCCCGTCACTGACGGCGCAGTGGACTTCGCTTTCATGGGTTGTCTCCTGTCGGCCGGAGTCAGCGTTTTTAGCGCTATTTGCGGCCCTATCGCCCCGGGGTTTTCCGCCGGGTGCATTGACTCATCTGCCGCGATCGCGGCGGATGTCCGTCTTAGTGAATCAACATGCCGCCGTTGACGTCGAGCGTGATGCCGGTGAGGTACGCCGACAGATCGCACGAGAGGAACAGGCATGCGTTCGCGACGTCGGCTGCATCGCCAAGCCGGCCGAGCGGAATGCCCTTGATGATGTCGGCGCGCATCTCGGTCGTGAGCTTGTCACCGGTGATATCGGTTTGAATCAACCCCGGCGTGATCGAGTTGACGCGGATGTTGTCGGCGCCGAGTTCACGAGCCATCGCACGAGCGAGACCGAGCACGCCGGCTTTGGCGGCGCTGTAGTGAGGACCGCCGAAGATGCCGCCGCCGCGTTGCGCGGACACCGACGACATGCAGACAATGCTGCCGCTCTTTTGCTCCCTCATCTGCGGGATGACCGCTTGCGACATGTAGAGCGTACCGCGCAGATTCACGTCGATGACCGCATCGAAATTGGCCGCTTGAATGTCCATTGTCTTCAACGGCTGGGTAATGCCCGCGTTGTTGATCAAGCCATCGACACGCCCGTATTTTTCGATGACCGCCTTGGCTGCGGCGAAGCATGCATCCTTGTCGGTCACGTCGCAGGCGAGACCAAGGTGTTCTTCGCCGAGGTCACGCGCGGCGCTCTCGGCGTCCTCCTTGCGAAGGTCCAGGATCACCACTCGCGCGCCCTGTGCCGCAAGTGATTTTGCGGTCGCACGGCCGATGCCACGCGGCGAAGCTGCGCCGGTTACGATGACTACTTTGCTGTCGAGCAACATGTTTGTCTCCATTGATCGTGTTAGTTGGTAGACGCAGTGTCAGCGCTTCAACCATCTCGATCAATGCAGTCCGGCTCAGCTATTGCTGAAAAATTTTCAGGTGTCGGAATTCAGCTGTCTGGCATGACGCCGGACGGCGGCTCGCCCTAGCGCTGCGCCGCGCCACGGCTGATCTCATGCTCGACCCAGGCCAGGAATTTAGCCACGCGCGGCAAATCCGCGTTCTGGGTTGGGTAAACCATATGATGCGCATCGACCTCCGCCGCAAAGCTGCGATCGAAAACAGGTACGAGTGAGCCTTTGCCGAGATGGACGGATGCGAGCATCGTGCTTTCGAGCGCAATGCCGTGTCCCAAAGCGGCGGCCTCAAGGGACATGTATGAGCGATCGAAGGAAAAGTCGAATGCCTGCCGGGACCCGGCGACGCCGAACTTGCCGAACCATTGCTTCCACTGCACAAGTGGAGTCTCCGAGAAAATCAGGCGCCGCTCGAGCAGGTCGTCGGGGGTATGCACCGGAAATTTTCTCAGGTATTCCGGCGATGCCAGAGGCGCGATGAATTCATTGCGAAGCGTTTTAATCTCCCCATCGGTCCAATGCGCGTAGCCATGCCGTACATCGAGGTCATAGTAGCCAGAGGTGAACGACACATCCTCGTACGAGCACGCCAGATTCAACTGAATGTCGCCATTTGCTTCCTGGAACGACGCCAGCCGTGGCAGGAGCCACATCAGCCCGAAGCTTGGACTTGAGTGGATGCGAAGAATCTCGACGCCCGTCTGGCTCGATGCGCGCTCCGTCGCGCGGCTCAGGTCGGCGAGCGATCCGGTGACCTCCGCCAGATATTGCTGACCGGTGGGCGTCATGACGAGCCCGCGGCCAAGCCTCGTGAACAAGGGCCTTCCGACCACGGATTCGAGGTTGGAGATCTGATGGCTGACCGCCGAGGGTGTCAACCCTAGTTCATCAGCCGCCCGATTGACGCTTTTTGTCCGGGCGACACTCTCGAATGCGATGATCGCTTTTAGTGGTGGAATGCGCATTGTTCCTGGACGCTGTGATTGCGAACCGTGTTGCCTGTATCGCTTTCCGGTGCACGACTTCGTTATGGGCTGCTCGATATTTGTACCACTAAAGCTGAGCTTCAATCGCCGCCTTGTCTATCACCGACCATACGTGTTCGATCTTTCCCTCCTGAAACTGATAGAACACATTCTCGGTAAAGGAAACTTTCTTGCCGTTGACCGGCAGGCCAAGGAATTTTCCCTTCGGTGTACACACGAAGTCTAGCCGGCTGGCAACGCAAGGAGGGTCGGAAATCAGCAGATGAATGTTGAAATAGAGGTCTGGAATTTCACTGAAGTCCCTCTCCAGCATTGCGCGATAACCTGATAAGCCGATCCGCTGATCGTTGTAGTACACGTCGTCGTGAACGAACTGTCCCAACTGCTGCCAGTCCTGCTTGTTCAGGCAAGCAATGTAGCCTCGATAGACATTGGAGAGGTCGATCTTGTTCATGGCAATTGTCCTGTCCTTTTAGCTGAAATGCGCCACCAGCCGTTCACATCGTCATGCTAAGACGCCCTATAGCGCAACGCTTCGATTAACACAGCCAGCGCTCGTGAGGACTGGCGACGGCTCGGGTAATACAGGTGATAGCCCGGAAAGACCGGGCACCAGTCCTTGAGAACCGGCTTGAGCCGACCATCGGCAACATAGGGTTGCGAGAGCTCTTCCGGAATGTACGCAAGGCCGCCGCCGGCAAGCGCAGCATTGAGCATCTGGTTCGTTCCGTTGAAAATCCACTGACCGTCCACGCGCACCTTCACTTCGTGCCCTGCCTTTTTAAACTCCCAGGCGTACAGACCACCATAGGTTGGCAGCCGCAGATTGATGCAATTATGTCCTGTCAGGTCATGAGGCGTTTTCGGCCGCTTTCGTTTTGCAAAGTAGGCAGGCGCACCGACGACCGCCATGCGCATGTCGGGTGCAATGCGCACAGCGATCATGTCCTTCGCCACCTGATCGCCGAGACGAACGCCAACGTCATACCGTTGCGCGACAATATCCGTCAACCCGAAGTCAACGATGATCTCGACCTCGATATCCGGATAGTCGAGCAGCAGTTCAACCAGTTTTGGCTGAAGTATGGTTGCCGCAGCATGTTCGTCCGTCGTGATGCGAATGGTGCCCGCGGGTTTATCCCGAAGTTCGCTCAACGCAGCCAGTTCCTCATCGATCTCGTCAAACCGCGGCCCCACGGTCGCAAGCAGTCGCTCGCCCGCAGGCGTGGGCGAGACGCTGCGCGTCGTCCGTGTCAGGAGCCGCAGCCCTAACCTCGACTCGAGACCACGGATGGTATGGCTCAGCGCCGATTGCGATACGCCAAGCCTGGCCGCCGCCCTAGTAAAGCTCTGCTCGCGCGCCACGGCGACGAAAGCCAGCAAGTCGTTGAGGTTTTCGCGGGCCATTCATGAATCTCGCTCATATGAGTTTGCCGATTCTACAGTCTAGTCGGGTGCTCACGGAGCCGGTAAATTTAGCGCCACCGACGCAATGCCGATCCCGGCGAGCGCCGCCTCAACCGATAGACCTGCACGTGACATAGATGAATTTTCCTCAACAGCCCGTGCAAGTCTGGCCGGATTGTTGAGTCTCACACAACAGCCTAAGCTTCGTGCCTATCGCGTCGTGTCTATCGAACGGCGGCTCGCGGCATTCTGAAAGGAGAAACACCATGCAAAAACGCAAACTGGGAAACAGCGGTCTTGAAGTGTCGGCAATCGGTCTTGGATGCATGGGCTTGAGCTTCGGCTATGGGCCGGCCGCTGAAAAGTCGGATGGCATCAAACTGATCCGGGCGGCCTTCGAGCACGGTGTCACATTCTTCGATACCGCCGAATGCTACGGCCCGTTCATCAACGAGGAACTGGTCGGCGAGGCACTCGCGCCATTTCGCGATCAGGTCGTGATCGCCACCAAATTCGGCTTCCAGGACGGCGACTCGAAGAACCCGCTCGACAGCCGCCCTGAACGCATCCGTGCCGTCGCCGAGGCCTCGCTGAAGCGTCTGAAGACCGATCGTATCGACCTGTTCTATCAGCATCGCGTCGATCCGAACGTGCCGGTTGAAGATGTAGCAGGCACTGTCAAGGACCTGATCCTGGAAGGCAAGGTCAAGCACTTCGGCATGTCAGAGGCGAGCGCACAGTCGATCCGTCGCGCTCATACCGTGCAGCCGGTAGCGGCATTACAGAGCGAGTATTCGCTGTGGTGGCGCGAGCCGGAAACCACCGTGCTGCCGACACTCGAGGAACTAGGCATTGGCTTTGTGCCGTTCAGCCCGCTCGGCAAGGGCTTCCTGACTGGCGCTATCGACCAGAACACCACGTTCGACAAGACGGACTTCCGCAATGTCGTGCCGCGTTTCTCCGAGGAAAACCGCAAGGCCAACGCCGGACTGGTCGATGTGCTCGGCCGGATTGCCGACGGCCGTGGCGCGACGCGGGCGCAGATCGCGATTGCGTGGCTTCTCGCGCAGAAGCCGTGGATAGCGCCTATCCCGGGCACGACCAAACTGCACCGGCTGGAAGAGAACGTCGGCGCGGCCGCTGTCGAACTGTCGGCTGGTGATTTGGCCGCGATTGAAGCAGCGCTGCAGCAGATCACCGTGGTGGGCGATCGTTACCCGGCGCATCTGCAAAAACGCGTCGATCGCTGATTCAAGCTTCGCTGCAATCCGCCCGGCGCACGAAGGCAGACTTCGTGACGCCAGCGGATCGTCGTGCTCTCGGAACAAGACTTCGAAGCATGTCGCCGGATGATCAACCCATTGCCCGATGGGCTCTTCGCCAGTGGCTTGCGTCATCGCGCCGATGAGCATCGGCGGTCTGCTGTGCGCGTGGCTTTTTGTACCGGATGCCGCAGCCACAATAAACCAGGTTCGGAAGGACGCGAGAAGCCATCCACAGACTCGCCTTCCCGTGGAGACCATCTCCGTTGGACGTTCTGTTCACCGCTGCGCACTCAGGTGTTGTCCCGGTTACGAAGCGCCGGTTTGTGATGTGACAATCGATCGGTGACTCAGCATCCCATGGGTGCCGTTGCGCTGCCCATCAATCGCCGGCTCAACCGAAATGGAACAGAACATGCATCGCCACATCTATCTTGCGGCTATTCCCGCTGCCTTTGTTGCCGGTCTGTTTGTGTCTCACCTGAGCACGCCCGCTCAAGCCCAGATGCCAAATGGCAAGCTCACAGCGCAAATCATAGACCTGATGGCGCTGACCGATGCCGATCTTGGCGCACAGGTTCCGAACATGGGGACCTTGCGTTCGAAGGGCCTGGTAGTGACACCTAACGGAACCGTTGCGGTGCAGACAGGCAACGTGCCGAAGCATACGCATATGGGCTCCGACGAAATCCAGTATGTGATCTCGGGAAGTGGCACTTTCTGGCTGGGAGACGAGCAGCGCCAGATTCACCCCGGGGACCTGATCATTATCCCCAAGGGAACGGCACATGCCGGGTCCGAGCCAACCAGTGGGGAGTTCAAGGTTCTATCGATCAAATTGCCGCCGCAAGCTTCGGGCGACATGCAAATGGTGCCGTGAGACGCGAGGCAGATCCGGGACCTTGGCTGCGGTACTAAAAACGGACACGCTTGCTTCGCGGTGAAGCTCACCGCGACCCTTTTCATTGAGCTTGCGGAGTGTGCCGCCATTGATCTGTCCGCGTCGAGCAGAAGTCGACCGTGTATAGATGGCAGCTTCCAAACCGGAACTGCCAGGGGGCTCAACTCAGGCGATGGCCTTCTGCTCCCCGACAGCCTGCTCGCGCATGCGACGGGCTTCGTCGCGCAGGAACTGCTGGTAATCGTCCAGATCGCCGTCGAAGGGCTCGACGCCACCCTTGGTGACGAGCCAGAACTCGTCGCATACCGCGCGCAGCAGGGACCGGTCGTGACTGACCAGCAAGACTGTGCCTTCGAATTCGTTGAGCGCCATGCCTAGCGCTTCGCGTGTGGACAGGTCGAGGTGGTTGGTAGGCTCGTCGAGCAGCAGCAGGTTGGGACGCTGCCACACGATCATGCACAACACGAGCCGCGCTTTTTCGCCGCCGCTCATCGTGCCGACCTTCTGATGGACCATGTCACCACTGAAGTTGAAGGTGCCGAGGAAGGTGCGAAGCGATTGTTCGGTGCCACTCTGGCCGGGCGCTCGCATGTTCGGCGGCGTGTTCTTGGCGAGGCGGATCATGTGTTCCATCGGCGTGTCGAGAGGGCGCAGCACGTCGAGTTCCTGCTGTGCGAAGTAGCCGATGTTCAGGCCTTTGCCTTCGCTGATTTCGCCGGCAATCGGCGCCAGCTCGTGCGCCACCGTCTTCACCAGAGTGGACTTGCCCTGGCCGTTGGCGCCGAGAATGCCGATGCGCTGCCCGGCCAGCACGGATCGGCTGATGCCCCGCACGATGACCGTCGGCGGCGTGCCCGGCGGTGCGTCGGCCGGCGCCGGGTAGCCGAAGCTCGCGTCCAGCATCGACAGCAGCGGGTTCGGGACGTTGAGCGGCTCCTTGAACTCGAAGTTGAACTCTGCGTCGGCAAGCACGGGGGCGATCTTCTCCATGCGTTCGAGCGCCTTGACCCGGCTCTGCGCCTGCTTCGCCTTCGAGGCCGTGGCCTTGAAACGGTCGATGAATTTCTGCAAGTGGGCGATCTTGTCCGCCTGCTTGGCCATCGAGGCCTGCTGCAACAGCAGTTGCTCAGCGCGCATCTCTTCGAACTTGCTGTAGTTGCCGCCGTAACGCACAAGCTTGGCGTTGTCGACGTGAACCGTCACCTGCGTCACTCCGTCGAGGAATTCGCGATCGTGGCTGATCACTACCATAGTTCCCTGATAGCGCTTGAGCCACGCTTCCAGCCAGACCAGTGCGTCGAGGTCGAGGTGATTGGTCGGTTCGTCGAGTAACAGCAAGTCGGACGGGCACATGAGCGCGCGCGCCAGCTGCAGCCGCATGCGCCAGCCGCCGGAGAAACTGTTGACCGGCTGGTCAAGCTGCGCATCACTGAAGCCAAGGCCCAGGATCAGCGCCTGGGCGCGTGCGGGGGCATCATGTGCACCAGCGTCGTGCAGGGCCATGTAGGCGTGCGCCATGCGCATGCCGTCGTCGCTGGCCTCAGCGGCGGCTACTTCGGCCTGCGCGGCCAGCAGTCCGGTGTCACCGTCGACGACGAAGTCGGTCGCGCTCTGCTCGGTCTCCGGCATATCCTGCGCGACCTGGCCCATTTTCCATGCGGCGGGAATCGAGAACTCGCCGCTGTCTTCGTGCAGCGTGCCGTTGAGAAGGCCGAAGAAGGATGACTTGCCGGCGCCATTGCGGCCGACAAGGCCAATCTTTTCGCCGGGGGTGAAGGTGACGGATGCGTTGTCGAGTACGACATTGACGCCACGGCGCAGCGTGACATTACGGACGGAAATCATAAGGAGCTACTTCGAAGAGGATTCGCATGATAGCCGACCGGAGGGGCTGGGCTGCCTCTTTTCTGGGCGCAAGGGTGAAGAACTGATTGCGCTTTGAGCGACCAGCGGCGGCAAAGCGAGGCGGGTATTGGCGCGACGGGCGTTTCGGCTGCGGGGCCAGAACAAGATGGTGATTGACGGGTGCTGGGCCCCGTCTGCCGCTGATTAAGCGGAGTCGGCCGTTGTTCATCGGCCTTGGTGTCGGGCCGAAGTCGACCCATTAGAGACGACCGCCTTTCCAGGCAGCGGACGTTCGAATCGTGGAGGTGCACGCGTGCGACTCGGGCCGAACTGTGGACTATCAAACTTGATGCTCAGACGTTTTCCTGCCGACCCAACGCGAAAAATGATAAAGAAAGTGTGTTGTCGGCCGTTAATACAATCATGTATGAAATGCGTTCCAAGGACGAAAGACCGGAACGTACACGGAAGAATGGCCCGAATACCGGAGCGGCATGACAGTCAAATATAGAATGCCTTGGATGATAACAAAGACAAGAGCAAGATTTGTCGGCTTTGGGACAAGTGTCTTATTGGCATTAGCTACCTTAATTATTTTATATTTCTTCAACCGTTCTTCGTCAGTAGCGCTCAAGGCTCTGATGACGGTTGCAATAGTTTACGCGATAGCGTTTGTTATTCAAATAATAAGGCTGATCCGCTTGAACAAGCGCGATCCGTGACGAATGGACGCTACATTGTCAGCAAGTCAGATGATTATTTCGAATGGTTTAAAATGACCGCATCTAGCCTCAACACGGTCGGTGCATTTCGACGTTGATCCATCGAATTAATTCATAGGCCCGGCTCTATTCACACGCAAAATGCGCCGTTAAGCGGTGAATTCGAGGATCGGTTATCGCAATGTTGGACTGACTGACGCTATGCACGATCTATTGTCGCATGCTTAGATAACGGCGACGGACCTTACAATAAATAGCACTGACGGCAGTTAGAAGCATAGATGCCAACCAGAGCCAGTACCCAAATCCGACCGAAATAACAGGTCGGAAGATCGCGCCTCCTTCCGACTCACTTATCCCCTGAATCCAAAAAATATTGCCTACGACCGTAGCCAAGAAAACTAAGCGTAGAGCGAAGATGTCGTTCCCTGCGAAGAGGAAGAACCAAGCAAGCCACAAAAGCGGGTTTGCGAGCCAATCGAACTCTGCTTGGAAAAACCCTAACATTCCAAACCCAAGTACCCCTAATGCCTCCTCGCAAATAGCTGGGCCGGAGTGGGTAGAGAAGCAATAGGCTTGCTGGCTTATAGAGAGAGCATAGATGATCGCTGAGAACATGATTAGCGTGAGCCTGGTTTTTTTCATTACGATTTGCTCTCCATATTTCATCTGCGCATCGTGGTCGAACAATACTCAACGGCCTCGCCATTGTGAAGTCGGAACACGCCTTCTAATTCGAACGTGATTCCAAGTATATCGGGCCAGACGAGCGAAAATCGCCTGTGGGCATTTTCCGTGCTCACGACCTGAGCGGCCGACTGCGGCCAGCGAAAGTCGACCCGGCGCAGCCCGTCACAGCTTTCGGAAACGGACCTTTGAATGCCAATCGTTGACTAGGCAATGCCCGCAGAATACTTACGGCGAAGCCGTCTGGCCAGAAGTCGTCAGGTGACACCCTCGTCGACCGAAGGAGTTCCAGACTTCGAAGGGCGCGGATACATCAGCGCCTCCACAGGGGTCATTGGAACAGTTCCGTCACCAGAAAGAAATGATTCCCGTACGAGCGCGCTGAAAATGTCGCAGCCTCTTGTCCTGGCTTGGTAGGGCGGTCAAGCGGCTTATCGGTTTCATCGTAGACAAGGTTATAAAAGATATTTGCAGTGGCCGCGCCACCGGTGTCCCCCCAGGACCATTCATGGTACCGAGGCGAAGGCCCTGGCAACTGGCGAGCCAGACTCATGTAATAAGCTTGCGTGACTTGAAATCGAATCCAGTCGGTATTTATCTGGTAGTGGATCGACGCTGCAAGAAGCCCAACTGTAAATACGGGCGCTACGATGACAGAAACCAGCCTTTCCCACCTGCGAGCCCAGATGTTCGCGATAAGTCCGATTAGAGATGTTGTTATGGCTATCAACGCAGGGATTGCCACCAACGGAATCACCAAAATCCACAGCCTGAAAACCCGGTCAAGCTCGTCGCTGATATAGAAGCTCGTGACGAACGCAAACCAAACGAAGAAGTGAACACCAGAAAACCAGGCTCTAATTCGAGGCGAACCTTGCAGACTTTCAGAATTCGACATGTTCAGGAAGTTTTTTTGTAATTGAGCATGGAACACACAGCGATTGTCGCGAATTCAACCGTCTATGTCGAATGATCGATTGTGGCCGGTTTGTGTCTGTCAGCTACCGTCGATCATTCTTGGCCGCCGTTGACGTGCGGCGCCTCCGCGAAAACATCACAACGATCCAGACTATGGATAAAGCAACTGGGATAGTTGCGCATAAGAGGAATTTTGTTCTCCAGTCGTGCGCGCTTAGTACAAGCCCGCGGCGGCTGTTATGGGATGCCGAAATCATTAGGTAAAAGTAGACCGCGACGAATGATGGTGCTGCGATATCGAAGAAGCGCTTCCAATAACGTCCGGACCGACTCATGTGAACCTACTCCTGATTCTAATTTTAGTAACATGATTTATCTATGTTATATCGGTAACGAGAGTACTTTCTTTAATTTTGTCTCCTGACGGCCCGCTCCGCATAAACCACGCAAAGTTACTGGAGCTGTAACGGTTCGAAAAGGTTTCTTGACGTGACCTCCCAACTGTCGGGGATTTGTGCAGCGGCGTCGAATGTCTGAAGATGGCCGAACGCCGGCAAATACCCGTGCCGTAATTCAACCCTGCCAGTCATCGATCGTAGTCCGGCGCTCGTCGACCCTATATAGATGGTTAGCGTGGCGACGAGTATTCACTCACATTGAGTGAGCGCGATATTGCCCATGCGCGAGCAGCATGAAGAACACCACAGCAGCTAAAGCACCAACAAATAGTGCCGCTCTTGCTACCCGCGCCCAGCTATCAATTTGTGGATCGTTCAGCGACTTATAGTCACCAGTGACGAGCCAGATAGTCGAAGCGTAGTTGAACCTACCGCCTACACGGACAGCAGCATCACTAAGGCGCGCACTTTCTGCCGGGTAGTTTTTCTCCAGCTTGGCAGAAATTTTGTTCTGCATAAGGCCGCAGCCTCCTAAGCCGATGAGCGCTAGGGCGATAAGCGCCTCGAAGATGTGCATAACGTCGACGGAGGTCATGTCGCGAAAGTTTCCTGGGTTTAATACATGCCAAGCACCAAAAGCCCGGCATTGGGGTTGCGCAATTGGCAACGATCTAGCGCCTCGGTCAAACGGCGGCTTCAGCAATGAGCTGTTCATACTTGCTCTACGGGGCAATGACTATTAGTTCGGTCGCCGTGACTATGCACCGAGAACAAAGCTGCACGGAGATTGTTACCGATATGGTGGTCTGTGTCGAATGGCCGTTCGTGGCCGGTCCGTGCCCGTCGCGGCCGATACAAGCCGGTCGCCATTGCCCTAGCACTCACAGCGAGGTTGCCACCGCGACTACTTGGACGGCTTCCTTCTCCGAGCTTCAGCGCGGCAGCGACGTGTAGATTAATTTTGCGAATGCTCGTCTTTGTCGCAGCCCGGTCAGGAAACGCAAACTCGTCTCCTGACCCGTGCTTTCTAGGCGAGCGTTACACTGACACCAAAACTCTCCGCGAAGACTGTATCGAACCGCCTGACCTGTCCCGCGTCACACAAATCGCGTTCCGCCGACCGCAAAATCGCCAGCCGATCCACAGAATCGCTGACGATGACACGGTCCACGACCGCTTTCATCGACACCTTCGCTTCTGATTTGAATCGTCGAATCTCGCGCAAGACGTCGGAGACAACGTTCGTGGTGTCGGCGATCGCGTCCGGCCCCGCGAAAACGTCGAGCAGAAACGCATCTGGCCACGGAGCACGATGAACCGACGCTTCTTGCCACCACGACCAAGTCTCCTCAGCGGCGAACGGCAAGAACGGCGCGAACAGGCGCTGGATCACTGATAAAGATTCAGTCAACGCGCAATGAGCTGACGCCGCAGCCGCCCCGGTACCGTGCGCGCGACCTTTCACGAGTTCAACGTAGTCGTCGCAATACCACCAGAAGAAGGCTTCTGTCTGTTCGAGTGCTTTGCTGTAGTCGAGCGAGGCAAGTGCATTCGTGGCAAGGTTCACGACTTTCGCAAGCCGCGAAATCATCGCCCGGTCCAGTGCTTCGGTCACGTTCACGCCGGATTGATGAGCGAAGCCGAGCGCAAACTTCGACACGTTCAACAGCTTCATCGCCAGCCGCCGCCCGTTCTTCATTTGCGTTTCGTCGAACGCGGTATCCATCCCAGGGCGCCCCAACGCAGCCCAGTAACGAACACCATCAGAGCCGTATTTATCGAGCAGCGCGATTGGCGTCACCACGTTGCCTTTCGACTTTGACATCTTTTTCCGATCGGGATCGAGGATCCAGCCTGACAACATTGCATGCTTGCATGGCAACTGCTTCGATTCAAGGTGCGACCTGACGACCGTTGAAAATAGCCACGTCCGGATGATGTCGTGCGCTTGCGGCCGCAGGTCCATCGGAAACACCTGGTCGAAGCATCCGTCCGCTTCCTCCCAACCGGCTGCGATCTGTGGCGTGAGGGAACTCGTCGCCCACGTATCCATGATGTCGGCTTCACCAATAAATCCGCCGGCTTGCCCTCTTTGATGTTCACTGTAACCGCCTGGAATGTGCGACTGAGGATCGATCGGCAATGACGACTCGTCCGGGCAGATCGGCACACCGAAATCAGGCTGTCCTTGCGAATCGAGCGCATACCACAACGGAATCGGCACGCCGAAAACTCTCTGGCGGCTGATGAGCCAGTCTCCATTCAAACCGCCGACCCAGTTCGCGTAGCGGCTGCCCATGAAGCTGGGAGACCAGCGGAGCTCATTGCCACGCTCCAAGAGGTCCTCACGAAGTGTCAAATCACGTCCGCCATTGCGCAGATACCACTGCCGCGTCGCGATGATTTCGAGTGGACGGTCACCTTTCTCGAAGAACTTAACGGTGTGTTTGATCGGCCGCGGCGTTCCGATCAAGCGGTTACTCGCCTTCAACGCCTCGACTATCCGCCGACGCGCTTCTGCAACCGGCCATCCCGCAATCTGCAGGTACGAGGCACGCGCTTCCTGCGACAGAATCCACTCCGGCACATCACGCAGCAAACGACCGTCCCTACCGATAATCGCGCGGGTTGGAAGCTCGAGTTCACGCCACCAGATCACATCGGTCAGGTCGCCGAAGGTACAAGTCATCGCGAGGCCGGTGCCTTTCGCCGGATCGGCGAGCAGGTGCGTTCTGACCGGCACGTCCATATCAAACAATGGGCAACGGACCGACCTGCCGATCAGATGGCGAAAGCGCTCGTCCTCGGGGTGTGCGACCAGCGCGACACAAGCCGGCAGCAATTCCGGCCGCGTCGTGGACACCACCACGCCGTTGCCATCGTCGTCTGCAAAGCGAAGATCATGAAAGGCGCCGCCGATCTCGCGATCCTCCAGCTCAGCTTGGGCCACGGCCGTCTGGAACGTGACGTCCCAGAGACAAGGCGCCAGTTGACGATAGAGTTCGCCGCGTTGCAGGTTTCGCAGCAGCGCGCGCTGACTTGCGCGTTGAGCGCGTTCGTCAATGGTCGCGTAGGTCAGACTCCAATCGACCGAAAGCCCCAAGCGGGTGAAAAGATCGCGGAAGGCGATCTCATCGAGCCCCGTCAGACGATGACACAGTTCAATGAAATTGCGCCGACTAACGCGAGCAAACGACGATCGCTGGGACGGCACAACATTGGGCGTGCAATAGTCTGGATCATAGGCGGCATCGAGATCACAGACGACGCCGTAATAGTTCTCCACTCGTCGTTCGGTTGGCAGTCCGTTGTCGTCCCAGCCCATTGGATAGAAAACCGTCTTACCCAGCATGCGCTGGAACCGAGCGATGACGTCAGCATGCGTGTAGCTGAACACGTGGCCGACATGGAGGGAACCCGACACGGTGGGCGGCGGGGTGTCGATCGAATACACGGCGTCTCGCTTCGCGGTGCGATCGAACGCGTATGTGCGCTTTTCGTCCCAATACAAACACCAACGCTTTTCGATGCCTTCGAGTTGTGGTTTTTCTGGCACCCGTATGGCCGAACGCCTTGGAACGTAGTGCGATAGAGCTAACTCGTCAGCGGGGACAAGATCAGGCGCGAGCGAAGAGATCCCGCGAGATAGACTGGCGGCAGAAAAGCGTGAAGGCCAAAAGGTATTGGGGAGAGAAACTGGATAACGCTGCGTGCAAGGGCGCAAACGCGTAAGGCGGGAGTAATCGGTAGAAGGCGGCTCTGTTGTGCCGGTCAGAACATCGTTACGTTTAACGGTGACATAGCATCCTCCGAAGGTGGACATGTGAAAAGTGTTCTCCCAGCTTGTGACCGGGATTCCACTTTTATAATCGATTGTGCGGCTTCCGGCAACACCCAAGTGCGTCTCGTTTGCCGGGCTCTTGAAGCTTGGCGTCGGTATCTTAGCCGGCAAGCGCCGGGAATTTCGTCGGATCTGTCGGTTGCCGACGATCTAAGAGGTAGTGCAGGACGTCTCAAAATGGCTGACGACTGCCTGGTGACGATCGACGGCACCCGACCCACAAGAGACGGTTTACCTTCTACATAACCGACCTTAGCTGTCGCGGCAGCCACGCATGCCAACAGTTCCAAGATCTATTTGTGTAAAGTTTCTTTAAACACAGCCGTTAAATCATATTTAGAGTGGTTTCCGTGTTGGGGCATATGAATAAAATTACGAAATTCGCGTATTTCGATGTTTTTTCAGGTAACACACTTACGCTCGTGGCAATTCTGTTCTACGGGAGATCGAATCATCTTGCCCCTGTGTCGATCATCGCAATTTATCTCCGCGCGAGCTTGGTCTCGGCGACCGGATTTTATTTTAAATTTATCAAACCTAAAATCTGGAATGGGTTGAAAACGTTGTCGACGAGCGTGAACGACTTTCGTCCCGAGGGCAGCGCTTCGGAAACTAAGTGAGGAACGAAGACATTTTTTTGATGTTTTATGAGAGTAGTATTTTAAAGAATTATGAGATATAAATTCCCATGAATAATATTGCGACACGAATAAAGATTGCGGTGCTTCTAATCGTGGCTTCTGGGTGGAATTTATATTTTCATCATGTTGATTTAAATCGAGGCTACATTAGCACAAATCACAATACTTTCAATCGCGCTAATGATCCGGAATTATTTGATCGTGTAGGTAATATCAAGGTGTTTTTTTCGGTCATAAGTTCATGCCTAGCAATAGCGTTGATAATATCCGCCGCCCGTATGTTTATTAAGAGAAGGAAATAGCTCTTAGCGGACACGGCACTTTTCATTTGCGCGCCCCGAATATATATCGGCTTACACTGTGCAACAGACGTGATCGCAGAGGCACGGCGCATTGTCGGCAATCTAGTCGACGTTGTCGAATGGCTGAAAGTGGCCGGTTGCCGCCCGATGCAATCGGCATACGCCGCCTGAAACTGCCGAGCCGGCTATCGGCAGCACTCTCCCCTTTGCTGCCGATCCCCATGTTGCGACCCGTGCGGCGTGTTTCGAATGTACAGCGGCCGCTCAAGCGTCGGTCAACGTGTTGGCCGCCTCCGGCTGAGCCGAATTCACTGCGTTGGAATGCGTCAAGGCCCTGACATGGTGCTTTAACTGACAGACTACATCCCGGTACTGGACCAGCATCAAGCAGTTTTATAGCCGCCTCGAACCCATTCCAGAATCGCTGTCGCGTACTCTTTCGAGTTGTCCTCCCACACGAAATGGCCGCTTTCGAGCATCAGTGAGCGCGTTCTTGGCAAGGCCCGGTCGAGGATCCTGGCGTTTTCAGGGGGCACGAGCGGATCATGCGTTCCCCAAATGCTCAAAGTGGGGGTGCGAATGCTGGGAAGCACGGCCTGCAGGGTCGGAAGATCGACAGCATAGGCACGCACGTAAGCCATCGCCTCGGCGAAACGCCGTCCGGCCGAAGACGCTCGATAGTCGTCGAGCACCTGTTGGCCCGGATTGATCCGCATCAACTGTTCGATGGCGCCGATGGCGATCTCCCCGCCATTTGCTTCGAAGGGGACTGTCGATGGAGCGTCGATCAAGTCCTTCAATGCCCCTGCCGTGAGCGCGGCGTCGGTGGCACCGCTTCCGACTACCAGGCTTTCGAACAAGTCGGAGCGGGCGTAGGCCGCGAAGAGAAGCGCGGAGGTACCAACGTCGGGCCCAATGGCATGGACACGGTCGAGGCCGAGCGCAGTGAGCATCTTCGGAATGAACGCCCCCATTGTTCGGGGTGACATCAATTCCGGCCTGCCTTCCGATTGCCCAAAACCTGGAAGGTCGACTGAGATAAGAGAAGCTTCGGTACCGAAGCTCGACCAGATTCGATCATAGGCATACAAACTTTCCGGCCAGGGACTCGTCAGCACCAAGGGGATTCCGGTGCCACCCCGGTTGCGTCGGAAGCGGATCTTCAAGCCATCGATTTCGATGAATTCCACACTCTCCATGCCCGGCGGTTCAGTCATGTCAGGTCCTTGCATCCGATGTTGTTGTGAAGCGGGCACTCTCTTCATTCGATCCCATCTTTCGCCAAGCGCTCAGAACATCGTATTCGTGTTGTTGGCCGTCTCCGGCACCGGCTGCAAAACATCCCAGTGCTCGACGATCTTTCCATCGGCATCGAAACGGAAGATGTCGACGCCCGCAGTTTCCTTGCCGCCCCAGTCCAGATAGCGCACGTGAATGAAAGCGAGGTCACCGTCGATCGCAATGCGCTTGACCTCGCACGGCACCTTGCCGACCTGCTTTATATAGCCGGAGATGAAATCGGTGCCATCCGGAAACATTGGGTTGTGCTGAATATACGGACCAGCAACCAGGCCCGGTAGCAGTTCGGACTCGCCCTTGTTGAAAACGCGTGCGTAAATGGTATCGATTGCGGCTTGAATCTGTTCTCTGTTCATGGTCTCGCCTTTGGAGGTTGCCTCTCTTCCATTAAAGTCGCTCCGATGTAGACGATCAATAGCAATTCATCCAGAATACATGTCGATTCGTCTCATTCGGATATGATGAAACCATGGAAGCATTGAACGGGTGGTTGAAAGCGGTCCGCGCTGATGGCCTTGTGCTGGTACGGACGCGCGTGGCTGGGCCGTGGGGATTCGCGGTGAAATCTCGCGATGCCGTGGTGTTCCATTTCGCGGCGGAAGGTCATGCTTTCGTTCGTCAATCTGGCACGGAAGTCATAGAGTTACGCGCAGGTGAATTGGTCCTATTCCCGCGTGGCAGTGCGCATGAAGTTGTGCATTCGAAGCGAGGCAAGACCATTGCACTCGATACGTTTCTGGCCAGGCACGATGGTGTCGTTGACCCTGATCCCAAAGCCACCACGCTCATCTGCGGCCAGTTCAACCTGGATCAGCATTTGGCGCTCCCCGCATTGCGGGCGCTTCCGCAGGCTGTACTGCTCCGCGCCGGGATGGAACCCGGACGTTCCCCACTGAGCGATACACTGCGCATGCTACGTAATGAAGTTGAGACACCGAACTTTGGCAACCAGATCGTAGTGCGGAATCTGCTTTCTTCGATGTTCGTCTACTTGATGCGCGAATGGGCGGATGTTGCTTCCCCTGCAGATAATGATTGGTTTTCGGCCTTGCGATCGCCGCAAATGACGAGGGTCCTTGCGCGGATACACGAATCACCCGAACGTGCTTGGACGCTGACGGAACTTGCCAAAGAAGCCACGTTATCGCGTGCTGCATTCGCCCGCAATTTTTGCGCCTTGGTGGGCGAGCCGCCTCATCAGTATCTGACGCGTTGGCGCATGGGCATTGCTGCACAGTTGCTGGAGGAAACCGAGCTTCGCCTTGGTGAAATCGCGGTGCGCGTTGGCTATGGGTCGGAATTCTCTTTCAGCCGCGCATTCAAGTCGGCACGTGGTATCTCACCGATCCAACACCGCCGTGAACGGCAAGGCTACATGGCTACTGGCGAGCATGAGTCTGGATCGGTTGCACCGTAGTTGATCGGCGCAACGCATGAGTCTCAGTCTTTCAGGCAAATCAGTAGAAGGTCTGCTGTCTGGTGCGGAGCCGACATTTGAATGCACGCGTGAAGGCGCGGGCCAACTTCGCTTGTTGGCGCGGTCGACGCAGGAAGACCCGTTGCTATCCTTCAGTTTTCCCAAAAGCGGCCGTTAGATCAAGATGTTGCAGGGGAACCATGATCTTAGTCAAAGCGGTCTCGCCGCGGCGCCCCACCGCAACCGTTACCCGCGACCGATATATAAAACCGTGTCACCGACACCTTTAGCAACGCAGGTGAAGAAGGTACCTGAACCTTCCGATAGTATTTCGTGACCATTAGAAAAGACGTTCCTGCCTCATGAATCCGACGGCGACAAAGGCACCCACACAGATCACGTTCCCGGCCACTCGGGGACAAGTGATGCCAAAACTCATGTTGTGCGCTATTTGCTTGGCCGTGATCTTCAACGGCGTCCATCGAAATTGGTTCGCTTCACTGAATGCGTATCCACTCGTGTTTGCGACAATCCTTTCCTTCGCATTTATTCTATGCTCGGAACGCGTTTGGGTTATCGCCGCAAATCCCAAGGTCATTCGACTTGAATCCCGCGTATTCGACAGATGCGTCCGATCCAAATCTTACGATACCTCGTCTTTCCGATGGGTTCGAGCTCGGTGGACCGGTAGCTCAGTCATCCTGGAACTTAGTACCGGAAATTCTTGGGACTGCGTGACTCTGCAACAAATCTTTCTAGCGATGGGTCAAACCCGCGAAACTTTCGCCGACGACTTAAACAGATTGCGAGAACAGGTGGCAAAAGTTCTCGGCGTGGAAGATCGCGGTTGGGAGACGTGGCCGACTGCCAAGGCAAGGCCGGCGTAACCGGCAGATGGTTTCATCTAGTTCGCGTAAGAGCGCCGGTATTGAAACCCGGACTTCTTGCTGGATGTTCCAACTAGAAATCCAACCCAATTGAATCAGAATCCAGGGTCCGGCGAGCGCCACCAATACTTCGCCATCCTGAACTTCAATCTCCACATACTTAGCAACAGTGTTGCGCGACAGGCTTGTTGGACGCGCTATCTCGCGTACCGACTTGTTCTGGCGTTAAAACATCCGCCGCGCGTTGCCAATCATCATCATCGGGATCATTCCCAAACACCCTACCGAAAAACCAGCAGAATAGGTTGATTGCTAAGCTCACTCATCGTCGCGTCGAATAGCACATTTGAGCAAGATTCCCAGCCATTTGCCGGCCCTTCAAAAGGTGTTGTGTTCTAGCGCCAACCAAGCCCCGGGGCGACATGCGTGAGTATCGATTCGATTACGTGCGCGCAGTATTCAACGCCCAGTTGGTTGGGCACGGTGAGCAGCAGGGTATCGGCCGATGCGATCGCCTCGTCCTTTGCCAGCTCCGCGATGAGCACTTCAGGTTCCGCGGCGTAGTTGCGTCCGAAGATCTTTTGGACATCGTCGTCCAGAAATCCGACCGAGTCCCGGCTCTGAGTGTCTCGCCCAAAATACATCCGGTCCTGATCGTTCATGAGCGCGAAGATGCTCCGGCTGACCGACACGCGCGGCTGTCGTGTATGTCCCGCCTCTTTCCAGGCCTCACGGTATGCGCGGATCTGCTCTGCTTGCTGGACATGAAGGGGACGGCCCGTTTCGTCGTTCTTCAATGTCGAGGTCTGGAGATTCATGCCCATCTTTGCCGCCCAAACCGCAGTTGCGTCGGAACCCGAACCCCACCAGATGCGATCGCGAAGGCCTTCAGAATGCGGTTCGACCCGCAGCAGGCCAGGCGGATTCGCAAACATGGGCCTTGCATTCGGCTGCGCAAAGCCTTTGCCGCGCAGCACCTCATAAAAGACTTCCGTGTGGTGGCGCGCCAGATCGGCATGCGTTTCGCCCTCGCCAGGTGCGTAGCCGAAGTATCGCCATCCATCGATGACCTGTTCGCCCGAGCCTCGGCTAATGCCGAGTTGCAATCGTCCACCGGCAATCAGATCGGCTGCGCCCGCGTCTTCCGCCATGTAGAGCGGATTCTCGTAACGCATGTCGATAACACCCGTGCCAATTTCGATCCTGCTGGTTTTTGCGCCAACCGCTGCAAGCAATGGAAAAGGTGATGCCAATTGTTGAGCGAAATGATGGACGCGGAAGAACGCTCCATCTGCGCCGAGTTCTTCGGCGGCGACCGCCAGGTCGATGGATTGCAGAAGCACATCTGCCGCCGAGCGTGCCCGCGAATGCGGAGAATTGGCCCAGTGGCCAAAAGAAAGAAAGCCAATCTTTTTCATGGATACATCAACCGGAGAAGAGCAAATGCAGGATCGCAGGAAGCTAGCCGAATAAGCATGCTTCGACTTTGCGGTGATCTTACTGGAACCGCGTAAACGTCGCAGAATCCAGCTCTTGCGAGTCGCTGCGAAGCGCTCATTTGAGCCGCTTCTCAAAGGCATCTCTCAGGATTGGGCGTGCCGTAGCGGCACTGGGCCAGCCTAAGCAGAACGCCAGTTGCGCCAGGGTCATCCCGTTGTCCATCGCCTGGTGTGCGTAACTGGCCATCTGTTGGCAACCGCCCTACTGAGCGTCAGCGGCGCCCGAAACTCCCGGTGCTTAGCGGCCGGCGCTTTGGCCGCCGTCGACGTGCAGGATTTCTCCCGTAATGAACGGCGCCGAATCCAGGAACAGAATCGCGTTGGTGATATCGCTCATCTCGCCCATGCTTCCCAGCGGATGCAAGGCATCGAGCATGTCGTGATATTCCGCGGGGTGCATGGGCGTCTTGATGACCCCCGGCGCAACGGCATTCACGCGAATCCCTTTCTTGGCGTACTCAATCGCCAGTGACTTCGTTGCCGCGTTCAGACCGCCCTTCGTCAGCGCGGCCAGTACCGAATACACACCGCTGATCGCCTGGTCCACGACGCTCGCAGTCACACTCACCACGTGGCCGCCCGCCTGCTTCTCCATTTCAGCGATGGCGAGCTGCGTAATGTAATAGAAGCCGGCCATATTCACATTCATCACTGCGGCGTAGTCTTCCCGTGTGTTTTCCGTGAAAGGCTTGCCAATGTAAATGCCGGCGTTGTTCACCAGCGTGTCGATCCGGCCGAACTTTGCAACGCCTTCGGAGATGACGCGTTGAGCGGTTGCGGGATCCCCAATATCACCGGCGACCGTCAGGATGTTCGGATCTTCCGATGGTTTGATCGAACGTGCCGTCGCAACGACGCGGTAATCGAGTTTGCGAAATGCCTTGACGACGTCGGCACCAATGCCTTGCGATGCGCCGGTAACGACGACAACCTTTTGTGACGTGCTCATGCTTAACTCCAGAAAAATGGTGTTGTTTGGCTTGACGCCGATTGAACCGGCGGCTCCGAAAGACCTTAATGTGGGCGCGTTGCGCTAGCTTTCGAATACCCGTGCCGGACAAACAATCTTGCGTAGCGAGAACGAATTGGCAAATCAACTGCGATACTCGCCATACCGCTTTGTGTAGCGACATATCGCAACGGTCTGGCCGTCGTCGCGCGGACGACTTTCTCTGCTTCCGTGAGAGCGGCCTTGCCCCGAAATCGGCCTTGCACTGACGGGCTTGCTTCAAGAATTAATTTCGATGCCTAGTCGGTTTTACCGCCTCATCCTCGTGTGAATCGAATAGTGATTCATTCACGCTAATAGCGGTAGAATGCCCGGATGACTTTCAGTTATTCTCCGCGCGAATGAATGACAAACTATCGACCCTTCAGCTGTTCGTACGGGTTGCCTACACATCGAGCTTCACTAAAGCCGGCCGGGAATTGGGCTTAAGCCAACCGTCGGCATCGCGGCGCATTTCGGAACTTGAGGAGGAAGTCGGCGCTGCGCTATTCGTGAGAAGCACGCGAGCCGTCACGCTGACGGAAGCGGGTACCGACTACCTCGCCCGTGTTGAAGCCATACTCTCCGCGCTGAATGAAGCGGATCACGCTGCGCGAGGAACCGCGGAGCTGCGAGGCCATCTACGCATTGCCCTGTCGACCAGTTTCGGGGTCCGCGAGGTTATCCCGAGATTAGGACGGTTCATGAGCGCACATCCGGCTTTGCACGTTGAATTGCGAATGGCCGACGAGCGGCAGGATCTGATCATCGAAGGCGTGGATGTGGCGTTTCGCTTCGGACTATTGAAGGACTCGAATGCCACCGCCACGATGCTTGGGCGCTGCCCCCGCATGCTGGTCGCCTCACCGGACTATCTGGCCAGCAGGGGAACGCCAATCGAGCCGGACGATCTCGCGGAACATACCTTCATCATGACGCCATCGGGCGCCGGAGTGCGAGGATGGAGCTTCGAGAAGGATGGACACAAGACTATGGCCCACGGAAAGGGACGCCTGACTATCTCCCTGAACGAAGGGACCACGGCTGCGGCCGTTGCCGGTCTCGGGATTCTGGCAACAGGGTTCTGGGGGTGCCGTGCCGAGCTGTCGGATGGCCGGCTCATCGCCTTGTTGCCGGACTGGGCGGTCGAGCCAATCGAAGCCAACGCTGTTTATCCCGCCGCTCGGGCCGCCCGGCCGGCCGCCCGCGCATTTGTTGCCTATCTTGCCGACGAACTCAAAGCGATCTCGGTCTAGTGGTCGTTTGCGGCCAAAGCAGAGCTTTGCTTGTCAGCTCGCGAGATATCAGCAAATTTCGCTTTGGTTCATAACGCCGACCTCGTTCAAAGCGGAGGACGGTTCAATTCAATCCATCGCTGCACGGAGGGTCTCTCCCACTGACGCGTGGCGTAATCGACCAACTTGCCCGGTACCGGATCGCCATTCAGGATGAGGCGATTTAGCATTAACGCCAGATCAGTGTCGGCGATGCACCACGTTCCAAATAGATCCGCTGTATCAGCCGAAAGCAAAGCCGTAGCCGCTGAAAACAACTTCTGCGCCGCCATGCTTGCTGCAGGGGTGAGTGGTGCTCCGCGACATCCGTAGAACACAACCTCCGTCGGGCGCTCCTGTCGGATAGGCATCAGGTCGCTACGGAGCCACGCCTGCACCTGACGTGCTCTCGCTCGAAGACGGTAATCGTGTGGATATACGATTGTCTGCGGGAATGCATCGTCGAGATATTCGGTTATTGCCGAAGACTCCGACAAACTGAAATCTCCATGCGTCAGCGTGGGTACGCGCTGCGTCAACGACTTGGCAGCGTAGCTTGCTTCGCGATTCGCATGACCGCCAAGATCCACAGTCGACAGATCAAACGGCAATTTCTTTTCGTGAAGAGCCACGAAAACCGACATGGCGTAGGGGCTCGCAAACTGAGCGTCGGCATATAAGCGAAGACGACTTTCTTCCAAAGCTTTCTCCTTGGCTGTTACTTTCGTACGGGGCTTGATGATATACGGTGATTGACCGCATTCGGCTGACAGGTATGGGCCTGTGGGCGATCACTGGCTTATGCGGCGGACGCAAGCTGCTGCGGAATTGCACGTGACTCACAGTGCGATCAGTCAGCAGATGCGCAAGCTCGAAGAGCAAGTCGATTGCCCGTTCCATGGTTGCGCGTCCTTCCTCAAGACTGCGAGCCTGTCGCTCCTGCTCGAGAAACGTTCGCTTCCAGACGGAAACGCGGTTGTATACCTTCGTTGTCATCGCGGCGTCCTCCTATAATTGTGGCGCTCGGCTGAAGGCACGCCGATAGACGGGAGATCCGATCGTGCAGACACGAATAGCTCGCCTAATCTCGGGCCTTGCTGTGATGGCTTTCACGCTGGCCGTACCATTTACTCCAATCTCGGCGCAGACTCCAGCTTCAGCCGCGCCAGATGCGGCAGCTTCCTCGGCGCCGATCAATCAAGCAACCACGAACGCGCAAGCCAATCAACCCAGTTCGTCGCCGGTTGCGCCGGGCTCCGCGACAGCCACCGCCGTAGCCCCTGGCGGGCCGTCATCGTATTCGTTTTCGGTGTCGCTACAGCCTGGAAGCCGGATAAACCTGGATCAGCCATTGCACGTCGATGTGGAGTCGGTTCCCGCAACTGCTGGAGATGTGGCGGTGGGGGCGAAATATACGTTCGCAATAGCTGCGTTGGTTATCGCCCTCATCGCTGCGATGATCACCATGCTGGTTGGGTTAAGAAACTGGCAAGCCGCCAGAATCAACCTGCTCAATACCTGTCACAAAACCTACGGAGAGATCTTCATTGAGCTCTACGATCTATCAGAGCGTCAGCGGCTTGCACCATTCGTCGGCGCGCCCGATCCGAAGTGGGCTGCCGAAGCAATAACGGCAAAGAAGCTGTTCATTCGATTGTGGAACCTGCAGTATGAAGAGTTCGTCTACTTCTACCATGGCCAGCTCATCAAGCGGGTCTTCGAAAACTGGCTGACGTACCGCTTCAAGGACTTCCGTAACCCTGCTTTCGTGCTCGATTTCGGCGTGGAAAAGGTAAGTTACCTGACATCATGGAACGACCGGAAGAGGGAGCTGGGTCCCGGCCATTTTGTTACCTTCATGGAAAAGGCCGCCGGATTTCCCGCGGCGGCGCTTCCAGCCGGCGCGGTACTCCTCGCTCCTGCAGGAGATCCGGACGGCGAGTCCAAAGCAGCAACGTCGGTCGCGATGGTCTGGTTCCGCGAGAACAAGAGTGAGATACGTGGCGGCTTCTTGTCCATCGTGGGGCAACTCTTCAATTCTTGAATTACATGCCTGCGGCTTGCCAAGCTGACCGTCCGCTTTCAAAAAAAGAGGACCTGCTCAGGGTCGGCTAAGCCTGTCGTGAATGCGCGTCCCACATCGAATCGTCAACGTCGGAAATACCCCTTTCACGGCATCGCAGCATCACGGATCCGTAACGGCGCTACACTAACGAGGCAAGCGCACGCCGGAGAAAGCCATGACAGACCTTGATCCTGATACCACTTTTCGCGGGTTGCCCCTCACCCCGGAGCAGGATGCGGAAGTGAGGCACTACATTAAATTGCAGAAGCAGCGCGGCCTGCCTTGGGACACGTCGGAGCTAAGCGCGATGCTCAAGGACATGCTACAACCCCCGGGTGACGAAGACGACGAATTCGACGCCTCGGCAGACGAGACGAAAGCAGCCGCCGAGCGCGCAATGGGTTCCGTGGAAGAAGAGATGGATGCCATCGAGGCGAGCGAGGAGCGCACTGCCGCGATGGAGTCCGAAATTATGAAAGGCCCCAAGCGGTAGAGCACGCGGCACCGATTACGGAGTTGCCCTCATCGGCGCCGTGCGTGCGCTTTCCAAGCTTGAGCGCAAGTCGTCGGCGCTTCAGGACACAGGGCCGCGATAGGTCCGCCGGATGAACTCAAGGCGTTTCTCGCGACCTTGCAGCGCAACGGGCCGGCAAGAGATGATTTCAGTCTTAAGCAGCCGGATACGAAGCGTTTGCCCGTGTCGCCTCGATCAGAGACGTAATCCGCTCCTGATCGGCCGGTGTCGCCGGGTTGTAGACAACCATCTGCAGATCCGGCCGCCCATCGACCGCGAAGGAAGAGTATTCCAGCGAGATCGGCCCGAGCACGGGATGGCGCAGATGCTTGACCCCGTCGCCGTAGGTCTGCACCTCATTGTCCCGCCACATGGCGGCGAACTCGGGACTTGACCGGCACAGTTCATCGACGAGCGGCGCCACTTCGGCGTCGGCGCCAGCGCGTGCGGCATCGATCCGGAAGGCGCTCACCACGAAACGGGCCACGCTTGCCCAATCGAACTGCGCAGCACGGACGCGGGGATCGCAGAAGATCATGCGCAGGATGTTTCGTTGTTCGGGCGGCAAAGAGCCGTAGTCGGTGAGCACGGCCGCAGCCGCGCGGTTCCACGCAACCACGTCCCACGTCGCCGTCCTGACAATCGCCGGGCTATACGGCAACGCCTCGAGCAGGCGCTGCAGCCGCGGTGTGATCGCGTCACCGCCGCGATAGCGGACTTCGGGCGGATGCCCGAGGCCAAGCAGGAACACGTGTTCGCGCTCGACCTCCGTCAGCATCAGTGCCTTGGCTATTCGGTCCAGCACGTCGGCCGACGGATTGCCGCCGCGCCCCTGCTCCAGCCACGTGTACCAAGCCGCACTGATATTGGCGCGCTGCGCCACCTCTTCCCGGCGAAGCCCCGCCGTGCGCCGCCGGCTGCCGGAAAAGCCAAAGCTCGCGGGGTCGAGCTTCGTGCGCCTGTTCTTCAGATAATTGCCGAGGCGGTTGTCGTTCGCGCTCGCACTCTCGTTCTGGTTCGCGTAGGGCATGTCCAACCTGTCAGGAGGTATACCTGGATAACGTCACTATTTTAACGGGATGATCTTACCTCGTACATTGCCCTCTCGATCATTTGGGAAAGCATCGCATGCCTGTCTTTGTCCGGCGAAAGCTCGCGCCGATCCCCGGAATTGACTAACCTTGTCAAAACATCCCGCAACGGAGTCCTGGCATCGATAAAGCGCGCCGCCGGTCGCCAGACTCTCTGACCAATCGAGAATATTCATCCGATGCCTACCGACATTCCAGAGCCTCAAGCTGTTTGCGATTCCATCTCCCGCAGCGCGATCTTCATGGTCGCCACGCTCAAAGCCGGTCCCGATAGCGCAAGCACGGTGCGCGCGTTATGCGCTGACGTCGCCGGCCTGGTTCGTGCAGTGGGCACGCGCGCGCCTCCGGCCAACCTCTCGTGCGTGTGCGGGTTCAGCTCTGACGGTTGGGATACGCTTTTCGGCGCGCCACGCCCCGCGAACCTGCATGCGTTCCGCGAGTTTGGCGAGGGCGCACGCCGCGCGATTGGCACGCCCGGGGACCTCCTGCTGCACATCCGCGCGGACCATATGGATCTCTGCTTTGAACTTGCCGCTTTATTGATGGAGCGCATGGGCGACGCGGTTTCTGTCGTCGATGAAGTCCATGGCTTCCGCTATTTCGACCTGCGCGACATGGTGGGCTTTGTCGACGGCACCGAAAACCCGAGGGGCCGCGAGGCGGTCGAGTTCGCCCTGATCAGCGATCAGGATCCGGCATTTTCGGGCGGCAGTTATGTGATGGTGCAGAAGTACCTGCACGACATGGCTGGCTGGGACGCACTTCCAGTCGAGGCGCAGGAACGCATTATCGGCCGCAAGAAATTATCCGATGTTGAGCTTGCAGACGGAATCAAGCCGTCGTCTTCGCACAGCTCGCTGACGACGATCGAAAAGGACGGTCAGGAAGTGAAAATCCTGCGTCACAACATGGCATTCGGCCGCCCGGGCGCGGGCGAGTTTGGAACCTACTTTATAGGCTATGCGAGTTCGCCCGAGCCAATCGAGCAGATGCTGGAGAACATGTTTGTCGGACGCCCTCCCGGCAACTACGACCGGCTTCTCGACTACAGCCGCGCGGTCACTGGTGGCCTGTTCTTTGTTCCATCGGCTTCCATGCTGGAGGACCTTGCGGATCGTGATCCGCAGGCGTCGGCGAATGAATCGGCCCCGGCTGGGTGATTGCTGGAACCGGTAACACGCGCTCGCGTTGCTACGCCAGGAATCGTGGCTGGCAACGCTGCTCCGTTAAAACGAAACGCTTTGGATAACTTACAACCTGAAAGCGCCGCTACGCCCCTCAAAAAGATGACTTGCGGGGAATCCATACAAATAGATTAAGCCGATAAATAGCGCGTATTTAAAGCGGCACGCGGACCACGCACGCTCTCATCGACGACGAAGCCGCGAATACATAGACCTTCCCTACTCACGGGCCCCAAGCTTACAAACCTTAGCAGCCCTTCGACCTGCTCTTGTCATCCGCACGACACCTGCCCCCGTCACGATGGAAATCTGGCATCGCACATTCTCGGCGAAAGATCCGCTTCGACAATAGAACGAGACGTGTTGCATCAGCCAGCAATAACCAGATCCGCGCGCCGCAAGAAGGCACGCTCGACGCGGCGAGGACGCTCGCGGGGAACTGCTCTCCAGCGTCTGATCGCCATCGCAATAGCCGCAATTGCCCCAGGAGCGAGTTATGCATGATGTGGCAGAGTCCGAGAGGTTACAGAGCAACGGTGTGAAATCGGTCCAGCAGTACATCGACGAGCACCCGATGTGGCCCGATGGAACACATCTCGCGTCGGTGCCCATGACCGGGATGCAATGGCGCATCTGGGCGCTGGCCGCAGCGGGAAAGTTCTTCGAAGGATTCGTCGTTTTCATGACGGGCGTGGCGCTCCCGCTGATCTCCCGCGAGTTCGGCATCAGTGCGGCACAGAACGGCTTCATCAGCGCCGCGAGCCTGATGGGCATCCTGGTCGGCGCGGTAGGTCTCGGCGGCATGTCCGACTACTTCGGGCGTAAGCGGATGTTCATCGTGGAGATGATCATTTTCGTGGCGTTCCTGATGCTGCTCGTTCTTTGCACCAACTTCACCTCGCTCGTGATCTGCCTGTTCGGACTCGGCGTGGCGCTCGGCTGCGACTACCCGACCGCGCACATGATCATCTCCGAAAGCATCCCGAGCAGCAGCCGGGGCAAGCTCGTGCTGGCCGCGTTCGGCTTCCAGGCGTTGGGCGCGCTCGGCGGTACGGCGGTGGGCTTCCTCGTGCTCTCGACCATCCCCACCCTCGACTCATGGCGCTGGATGTACGGCACGGCGATCATCCCGGCGCTGGCGGTGACCATCGGCCGCTTCTATATCACCGAAAGCCCGAGCTGGCTGCATATTCGCGGCGCGGTCGACCGGGCGGAAGCCGCTGCGCAGCGCTTGCTGGTGCGCAGCCCGCAGTACCCGACGAACATTGCGTTGTCGCGCGAAATGGATATGGCCGCCTCCGGTCACGGCGGCAAGCAGAGCTTTTTTGCGCTGTTCGCGCGGCGCAACCTGCGAGCCACGATCCTGGCTTCGGTACCGTGGTTCCTGCAGGATCTCGGCACGTACGGCATCGGCATCTTCACGCCGACCATTCTCGCAGCGGCGTTCGGCAGCAAGCCCGATCATGTCCGCAGCGTCAGCGACCTGATACTGAACGACATACTCGCAGCCAAAGGCTCCGCCCTCATCACCATGCTGCTGATCGTCGGCATCATTTTCGCGGTCATCCTCGCGGACCGGGTCGGACGGATCTGGCTGCAAGTGGTCGGCTTCATCGGCTGCGCGGCAGGCTTGCTGATTGCTTCGTTCTCCGATGGTTTTGAAGGCTCGACCAAGACCGTGGTGATTTTCGCCGGCTTCATGCTCTTCAATTTCATGACCAACCTGGGTCCGAACGCACAGACCTACCTGCTGGCAGGCGAAGTGTTTCCGACCGCCATTCGCGGCACCGGCGCCGGGTTCGCGGCAGCCGTCGGCAAGATCGGCGCGGTCGCGACCGCATTTCTTTTCCCCATTCTGCTGACGGGCATCGGCACCGGTCCGCTTCTCTACATTCTCGTGGCCACATCGATTCTCGGCGCCGTGGTGACGTGGATGTTTCGCATCGAGACAAACGGCGTGAGCCTTGACGACATTGGAAAATAAGCGCGCGTTCACGCACCGCCATGAACTTCCATTTGCAAGAGTTGGTTCCAGTATCGCGACGGAGACCTGCATGACCAAGCTCTATAAAAACCCGGCACGGCGGTTGCGCCCGCACCGGTTCGCCGCCCTGCCGCTGTGCATGGCTGCGTTCTGCCTGATGGCGAGCGCAGTGGCCGATGCGCAGGACCTTACATTGACCGAAACCGGCTCGACCTTGATGTATCCGCTCTTCACGACCTGGGTGGCCGAGTACACGAAGTCGCATCCCGGCGTCCACATTACGGTGGGCGAGACCGGCTCCGAGGCCGGTATCCAGCAGGTGCTGGCGGCCAAGGTTCACATCGGCGCATCCGACGCCTATATGTCCGATGCCGAGATGCGGCAACACCCGCAGATCATCAACATCCCGCTGGCGATTGCCGCGCAGACGGTCAACTACAACCTGCCCGGCCTCAACGCGACGCACCTCAAGCTGGACGGGCCCGTGCTCGCCGCCATCTATAGCGGCGAGATTCGCAACTGGGATGCGCCGCAGATCGCCGCGCTCAACCGGGGCGTGGCGTTGCCGCATAATCCGATCGTGCCGATCCATCGCGCCGAAGGCTCTGGAGACACCTTCGTGTTCACCCAGTTCCTGTCGTTCTCGACGCCCAGTTGGGAAAGCAGCCAGGGATACGGCACGTCCATCTCATGGCCTGCTGTGTCCGGCAGTACGACCGCAACGGGAAACGCCGGCATGGTGCAGGCGCTGCAGGCGACGCCCTACTCGATCGGTTATGTCGGCGTCAGTTTTACTGACAAGCTGGCGGCCGCGCATCTGGGCACCGCCGCCCTCAAGAATGGAGCAGGCGAGTTTGTCACGCCGAGCAAAGACACGATCACGGCGGGCGCTGCTTCGCTCGGTCCGCGCACACCGGCTGACGAACGTCTGAGCCTTGTGTTCGCGCCGGCATCGGGCGCTTACCCGCTCGTCAATTACGAGTACGCCGTCGTTTCCACAAAACAGCCTGACGCCACGACCGCGGCGGCGTTGCGCAGGTTCCTGCTTTGGTCGATCGTGCCGTCCGAGACCAATGAGGCATACCTCGATACCGTGCACTTCATTCCGCTCCCGCCGCATACGTGGGAACTGAGCCAGGCGCAGGTCCAATCGATCAAGTAAGCGCCGTTCAAGCGGAATCTTCCAGCGGGCGCGGCAACCCGGTTCGTTGTCGTGTGCCGCCTTCGCTGCGGGATCACTGCACCACTTACGCACCGTCCATCGCAAGAAAAGTGCCGGCATCCGGACAACACACTGGAACTTTGTGCGTTGTCCGAAACAACCGGGTCAAACTAAATCAATCAGTGGCCGCTGTGCAAGTGCGCTGCTTTCTTGGCCGCATGTTCAGCGTGCTCGCCCGCGTGCAGCCCATGACCATGCGCCAGGTGGGCATGGTGGCTCGCACTCTCGTGATCGCCGGCTTCGGCGTGCTTGGCTGCTTCGCGATGATGCTTGGCGGCCGAATCAAGGTGCTTGGCTGCTTCGTGATGATGGTGATGAACTTCGTGTTGATCGCTCATGGAAGTCTCCGGTATCTGCAACAGGGCTCACTCCACAATAGGAGTGAGCGTCACCACGATAGTGAAATGCGGTGTCACTTGCGTGAACCCGATCGGGCTATCGCAAAGGTGCTGTAACTGGAGATTACGAGGCACGTTGGCCCTGCGTTCAATCCGATGAAACCGCAAGCGTCATGCGCGTCATGCGCGTCGTGCACCGATTATGCGTAGCGTGCAAGAAACATATCGGCGGCGGATTCAGCTACTTGCTTTTGTTCAGCCTTGCCGAGGGGCCGCTGCCCCATTGTCACCTGCGGCCAGAAAGCAAACGCCTTGACGAGAGCCTGCAATTGCTGCGAGGCGAACACAGGGTCCGATGTCTTGAGCCGGCCATCGGCGGCGGCAGCGCGTATCCACACAGTCAGGTCCTCTTCACGCTCGCCCATGCGGGCCACCATGTCGCGTGCGCGCTCCGGCGAATGGATGCCTGCCGCGATCGCCACGCGCGCGAGCGACAGGAACGCTTCGTTGTTCAGAAGACTCAGTTTTTTCAACAGCAACTGGAGCAACTGCGCGCGCAACGGCTCAGAGCCGGAATAAGCGGGCGCCTCTCCCGAATCACTCGAGTCCCACAACTGCCGCAGGATGGCGGCGAACAGCGCTTCCTTGCTTGGAAAATGGTTGTAGACCGTGCGCTTCGATACCCCCGCGCGGGCTGCGATGCGGTCCATGCTGGTTGCGTCGAAACCCGCCGCGAGAAATTCTTCGATAGCCGCAGCGATCACCGCAGCGCGCTTGCGATCGGTCAGGCGGAGCGGGTTTGAGGCTAGGTTCGCAGTGAGATTGGCAGTAGCGTTCATCGACAAATTTTACACCAGGCAGTTTACTTTTTTATAGGATAAACTACACTGCACAGTCTACTTTCCGTATCGGGACGCCACACCATGACATCGTTCACCGGTTCTATCCGCCGTGCTTTGGGGCTGACCGCAGCGCAACGCGGTCGCGAATCGTTCGACTCCTCAACCCAGCACGACGGCGAGCGCTTCCGTAATGTCAAGCCTCGTCCCGTGGAAGGAATCGGCAAGACCCTGAGCATAGTTTGGAATATCCTGCTGCATAAACCGGCCGGCACCGTGCCTGCAAGCCCCTTGCCCGTCGATGCGCTGACGCGCGAACAACTCGACGCAGCGCCTGACCAAAGCTTGTTTCGCCTCGGTCATTCAACCATGCTGATTAAACTGCGCGGTCAGTTCTGGCTGACCGACCCGGTCTTCGCTGAACGGGCATCGCCGTTCCGGCGGTTTGGCCCCAAACGCTTTCATGCACCGCCCATTGCGCTCGCCGACTTGCCGCCGCTGCGCGGCGTGATTCTGTCCCATGACCACTACGACCACCTGGACCGCGAGACGGTGCTTGCGCTTGCGGATTCCACGAGCGTGTTCCTGACGCCGCTAGGCGTGGGCGACCGGCTGATCGAATGGGGTATCGACGCGTCGAAGGTTCGTCAGTTCGACTGGTGGCAGGGCGTGGAGATCGACGGTCTTGCGTTCACGGCAACACCTTCGCAGCATTTTTCCGGCCGCAGTCTCTTCGATGGCAACAGCACCTTGTGGGCCTCGTGGGTCATCGTCGACGGCGATTTGCGCGTCTTCTTCAGCGGCGACACAGGCTACTTCGACGGCTTCAAGACGATTGGCGAACGGCTCGGTCCGTTCGATATAACGCTGCTCGAAACGGGCGCCTACGACGCCCAATGGCCGTACGTGCACATGCAGCCCGATGAAACCGTGCAGGCCCACCTCGACCTGCGCGGCCAGTGGCTGATGCCGATCCACAACGGCACCTTCGACCTGGCGATGCATCGCTGGCAGGAGCCGTTCGAGCGCGTGATGGGGCTCGCCGGTGCGCATGGCATTCCGCTCGCAACGCCACGCATGGGAGAACGGCTGGATCTGGCCGCGCCGCACCGCGGTCAGCGGTGGTGGCGCGAGGTGGCCGAGGTCGTGCAAGCGCCCAGGACATTGCGGCGCCGGTTTTTCTGTCGCAATGCGGGTGAAGCAAATTCGTAGGGCTAACTATCGACGCTCGGCGCTCTTGACGATCACTCCCGCCTGACGCTATGACCCCGGCGTCCATCGATAAACAATGATGCTGGACTGGTTGTAGTTGTCCTTCGTGACCACGTACTCACCGGTCGATCGCAGGTATGACCTCAGGCCGTACATCGAATCAACATTGTTGCCTACGTCCACGCTAGCGGGACTGCTATTGATGAATGTAGTGTCAAAGCTGCCCGTAGTGAGATTGAAGGCGTCGATGTTGGGCACGGTGTTGACGTATCCGACGAACAGGTAATTGCCGGCGGCCGTGAGCGATTTTGGATTCGCGCTGGTGAGGTTGATCACCGGATTCGGCGAGCTCTGGTTTCCCGCAAGCCAGCCGTGATAGACCTCGACCCTTGTTCCTATCGACGTCCAGTCCGTGCTCCCGACTATGCCTTGAGCGAGGATCATGGTGTCGCTCTCCGGCAGGTAGATGATCCGCGTTAATGGCAGGATGGTTCTCGGCGTGGCATACGCAACACCTGCTCCCCAGCTCGGCTTGCCGTTGGCATCGAATCCGGTCAGCGGATAGTAGTAGATGCGATTCGTCCGGTCGGGGCCGGCCCAGACGTTGCCATTGCTGTCGAGACAGAATCCTCCCGTGATCAGCGCAGTGGCATTGAACGCCGCGCCAGGCAGCGAAGCGTCGGGTATGGCGATGTAGCCATTGGCCGCGTTGAAGTGGAAGAAGTAAAAGATCCCTGGATTCTGGCCGGCTGCCACCATGATCCGGTTCGCGCCGACGGTGGCGATTTGCGCGAAGTGCTGGCCGCGCTGGGTGTCATTGATGTTGATACGTGGATCGGACGGATAGTCGATCGGATCGACGGTGTTCGCCACGAACGTTCCGCCCGCGGTGCCCGTGTAGACGTTGAAACCTCCGTAGAAGTTTGCGCCGTCTGTCCCGGGGTCCGGTGCGCCGTTGCCTTCAAAGTTGAGTGCCTGAAGCGTCCATTGCAAGGTGCCCGAGCTGCTGTAGGCGTGGATGTCGGTATTGCCGTTGCGGCCCAGGTCCCAGGTTCCGCCCCACGGGTTGTTGAGGACATACAGGGTGCCCGCGGCGTCCTTTCCAATGCCCGCCACGCGGGTGAAGCGCTTGTCCCCGACCTGGCCTTTGACGCCACTCGTTGTGTCGAGATATCCGCCCTGGATGCCGAACGTGCCGACCTGGGTTGGCGCAGTTGAAACGCCGGCGGTCTGGTAGATCTTGATGTTCATGTCGGGCCCCTCGTCGCCGACCAAAAGCTGTCCAGCCGTTGCGTCGAAATACAGCGCGCTCGGGCGGGACGTGGCCGGCATCTGGATCGTGTTCAAAGCCGCGCCTGCCGGACTGAATTCCACAACCGTGCCGGCGCTCTCTTGCGCGACCCAGACATTGCCGGCGCTGTCCAACGCGAGCGCCCCTGGAGCGGCTACGTTGATATCGCTCTGCCAGACGCCGTCGGTGGTGAAGACCCGGACGCGATTTCCGGGGAAGTCGCTCGCATAAAGGAGAGAGCCTGATGTCGCGAGTCCGGTAATCACGTCACCACGCTTCTGGGTCGTTGTCGCGCTGACGGAAATGGAGAGATCGCGTGTTTTAGTGGTTCGGTTATATCGCCCCACCCAGCCACTGCCATTAGTCCTGTCATATTGCAATGCTGCAAAGATTGAAGTTGCATTGCCCGTAATGGCGCTGCCCTGGAATTCGTTATGAATTCCGATGGAACCCATGTTCTGGCGGTTGCCGTATATGGCGACGCCGCCTTCATTTTCGTCCCACAGTGAAGCCGTATAGATAATTCCCTCGGGCGCGACCCATATGGAACGAGCACCATTACCAACGTAGGTGGAATTCGTTCCATAGGTGTTCGCAATCCAGTCGGTCGTGTATTGCGCCTGACACTCTGGCGCAATGGCCGCGATCAGCACGGCGGCAGCAAAGAAAGCATGAGTGAGTTGTTTTAACATGAATAAGGGTCTCCCAAATGGTCGACTGGCGTGGAGGCAGAATGCACGGCAATAAAATCCCCTTGGCCGGGATTCACACGGGTTTATCGCTTGATTGTGCCGGGCGCGGGCATTAAAGAGCGTTCGCATCGAAAAATGGACGCTTGCGTTGAGCGGCCGAGTTTATTGTTTGCGGTTAATACAGATTTAGAACGCATAAGTCATCTGCCCTTTGCACGTTACGCTTTACAAGGGGTTTATTCTCGCGAAACCGTCTGGTCGCGTTTTTCTACTCGCCGTAAGAAAATACGGCGAGAACTAATCATAAATCTAAAATAGCCGGAAAGTCGTCAATAAAAAATCAAAAATAAATAGCGTGGTGTAACGCAATGTCATCGGCAAGACTAATCAGTGCGCTACGAACGACCGAAATGTAAAACTGACGAATTGACCGATTTGATTTTTCGCCGGAAATATGTTCGCAGACCAACGAATTCAGCGCCAAGCATTCAGATCAACATAGGAGGTTCGAACGACGGAAAATGGAGGCCTAATACCCTGGGCGACTCTTGGAGAGGCGTTGATCTCCGAGCCCGCAAAGGGGTAGGTGGTTTTGTCTTTCACAGGACGGCTTCGGCCGCCCCTTTTTTGCGGTCATGTACGGCCTTTCGGAGTTGTCTTATGTCGCCCTCGCGTGCGTGATGCACACATTGAACCGGCATGCTGTTTACCATCTCCGACATCACACGCAAGCCATCACCCATCTATACCCCTTTGTGGTCGGCTTCCTTGCCCGCCTTGTGCGGTTTTGTTTCCCGTTCGGGTTGCGCGGTCCCCCGCGTGTTCATAGAAAACACAGCAAGTGCCTTGAGAAAAAATCACGTTTTTGAGATGAGAATCCAGCCTACGATACCGGACGTGCCGTGCCTATCAGCCGCATGCTCGGTTCAAGGTGCACGCTGTAATCCCTGTTTTTAAGCCGTAGTCAGTTAATTTTTATTATTCGGACAACGTATAAAAACGACAAAATATGACGTTGTTTTCGAGTTTGCTCCATTTCATTCGGCTCCGAAATTCGTTACCGTTCTGCGTGGAAATCTTGTTATCTAGCAGGAGGGGACTTGGATCAAAAAGTAGTTTACAAGCATTGGCACTATCGCCTCGATATGCCACAAACTCGCAGCGCCGACTTGGCCGACATCATTGAATTCGAGGGCGAGCGGGCTATCGGCGAATCTTCCCGTTATGTCATTCGTTTCACGCATCCGCAGGCGGACTTGTCGCACATCGACTACCTGAACCGGCCCGCGACGCTCGTGATTCAGACGCCGTTCAATCTGCTCACGATGGCCGCGCCCGAGCCCGAACGACGAGTGCAGGGAGTGCTCACGTTCTTCAGCCATCTCGGCAGCAATCGCGATGAAAGCACCTATGAGGTTGTGCTGGAGTCTCGCCTGTCGTTGCTGTGTAACGTGCCGAAGTGCCGGTTCTTCCTTAGCCAGAGTTTTCCGGAAATCATCGGGCAGATCCTGGGCGAACACGAATTCGACAGGATACGGGCCAGCTTCGAGTTCAACCTCTATCGAACGTATCGCAAACGTGATTTCGTGATGCAGTGGAATGAGGACGACCTGAGCTTCATCACGCGGCTATGCCGCCGCTCCGGCATCTGGTTCGTCTGCGAGGAAGGCGAGCATTGCGAGAACGTGCGGTTTGGGGATGACTTCACGCACTATCGCCGGGACCTTCGCCTGGAGGTGCCTTATCGCGAGTACAGCGGCCTGGAAAGCTCGGGCGCCGAGTCGGTCAATTCGCTCAAAATGACCGCGACCACTCTGCCGGCGAGCTATAAGGTGCGCACGTTCAGCACCGAGAATCGGCTCTCCGAACCGATTGAAGCGGTCAGTGCGATCAGGGAAGATCGCACCACCTATGGCGAGGCGTATACGTGGGGCACGCCGGACCTGAACCAGAGTGACGCGGAGGAAGAAGCGTTGCTGCGGCAGGAAGCGGCTTTAGCCGCGCAAGTGGTGTATGAAGGCACTTGCACCGTACTGGACCTTGCGCCGGGTTGCATTCTAAAGCTCTCGAATCGGGAACTGCCCGACGCCAAGTATGGGATGCTTGCTGTTCGGGTGAAATGCAGCGCATCGCGGAAGAGCCCCTATCACGCCGAATTCACCGCGATTCCGTCCACCCTGCAACTCCAGTTCCCCCGGCAGTATCGGCTGCCTCTGCTTGAATCCACGTGGCCCAGGATCGAAGGGGTCATCACCGGCACGATCGCGTCACCCGGTAACTACAAAGCTCCGTATCTGAATGAGCAGGGCTGCTATATCGTGAACGTCCATGCGGATCAGGACAAGCGTACGCCAGGGCTGCAAAGCTGCCCGATGCGACTCGCGAAGCCATTCGCGGGTGCGGGCCAGACCGGTTTCCATTTCGGTCTGGTTGAGGGGACCATCGTGACCGTGGGCTTTCTGTGGGGTTGCCCGGACCTTCCGTTCATCAGCCAGGTGCTGCATACCGCACAGCATACCGACCCGGTTACTTCAACCTACCCCTGGGGCACGCGCAACACGCTGCACACCCGCTCCAACAACACCCTCCAGATGGAGGACGGTCATGGCCGTGAGCACATCAAGCTCGCGACCGAGCATAGCAAGAGCCAGCTGAACCTCGGGCATAGCGTGGACCGTAGCCAGAACGAGCGCGGCCACGGTGCGGAGCTACGCACCGATACGCAGGCGATTGTCCGGGGCGGCGCGGGTGCGATGGTGACGGCCTACAACCGTCAGGGCGCTCGCGGACATCAACTCGACATGCAGGAGACCATCGCGCAGCTCAAGGACATGCTGGCGCTTGCCCAGACACTGGCACAGTCCGCTGAAGCCTCCAAGGCATCGCCAGCCGATACCGGCGCGCAGAAAGCGATCAACGACGCCCTGGACCAGCTGAAGCAGCCTGGTGCGCTGGTTACTGCACCGGGGCCGGTCGGTGTGGTGTCGGGCGATGGCGTGCAGCTCGCCGCCGATGGGTCGATCATCGCGACGGCGAAGAAGGGCGTGCACTTCAGCACGCTCAAGCGCTTCACCGTGGCGGCGCGCGAGTTCGTGTCGGTGTTCTCGCAGAAGGGCATGAGCTTGATCGCAGCGGCGGGTCCGGTTGCCGTGCAGGCGCAGCGCGGGTCAATGCAACTCGCGTCGCAGGAGGATATGACGGTCGAGACGGTGGAGGGTGTGGTGCACGTGAAATCTCCGAAGGAGATCGTGCTGAACGTGGGCGGTTCGTATTTGCGCTTGACACCGGATGCTATCGAAGCGGGCACGCGGGGAGGCGTCCTGTTCAGGACAAACGGGTTGAAGAAGGTGGGTCCCGCGCAGATGGACCTGAGCGGCGCGGCGTTCGCGCCGAAGTTCGTACCGTTCACGACGGATTGCGAGGTGTGGCGTAAGAATGCGAATTTCGTTCAGCAGCTCGCGCCCGCACTGGCACCGGCTCCCGTGGTAAATACGGGGGCGGTAGTGCCTGCACCCTCTCCTGCGGCTGGTGGGGGAAAGATGAGCGATTTCTCGCCGTTCGATGGACAGCCGTCGAATGTGGATTCGAAGGTGCCGAGGGCCAAGGTGACGTTGAACAGCCCTGACGATAAGACGCAAAGTTACGTTGCGCCCGATCCCATCAAGTTGGCAAACGCGGTTCCCTGTGATTGGAAAATTTCGGACGTGAAGGCAGATGTAACGGAGCATATTGAATCCACATCGTATTGGGGCATGCTGAACGACCGGACCAATTGGATAGATCCGGTAACCAAAGGTCAATATAGGGGTGGTGGCTCACGGGATTCGACGTTCGAATTTGCATACAGCGAACAGGGCAAGGCGATTACTTGCACAGTTCGCGCCATGCTGATTCCGATGGACCTGTTTCCCGTCGATCTAAAAGGCGTTCGTGATACAACGGTGTCTGCTGACGAGGCGTCGGTTCCATACGAGTTTTCCGCTCATTCGAGTATGACGCCAGGAATGGTGAGACAGGGTGTAAAAATGGACCACCGCGATGCGGTCGGGTCAAATTTTGATGTCAGGGCGTTAATCAGCCGTATCGAGGCGGTACTGAATCAGGGCAGCTACAAGCTGATCCTGGACGGTTGCTCAAAGGGTGCGGCATGCGGATGCCGGGTGAAGGTCAATTTCAAGGTTGACCTTCGCGTGTCGATCAAGGGATCGCCGATTGCCGGATTCAACCCGCACGTAACGCTGAAGCTGTTTCCGCTCGTGCTTCGGGCGGACACAGGGTCTTGGGGAGAGAGGCATAAATATCAAGATAATCAAAAAATCCTCGACTATCCAGATGCAAATGTGGAAGCCCATGAATGCGGCCATTATTTCAACTTCCCTGATGAATACTATAACCAGGGCGGTTGGCTTCACGAATCATATATCAAGAACGAGCAGATCGATTTTTCACTGGTCGATGCAAAAGCAGGAACCCTGTTCTGGCAAGGACATTCAACGAATACTGCGTCCGATTCCAAAGGCTGGGGTTACGGTGGCAATGTGATGGGTGACGGTGCTAATGGGCCACTGCAGCCGGGCCGTAGTACAGCCAGCATCAAGCCTTATTACCTTGAATATGTGCGACGCCAGTTTTCGCTCGCGACAAATAAATTGTGGAGGGTCGGCTATGACGCGTAGCCTATGGGTCAAATTTTCGGGTCGAGCGGCCCTGCTGTGCTTCGCACTTGGAAACAATGTTCATGCTGATGAGGCTGTGAACCAGGAGAATCAGACGATGAAATTTAGCTTCACGACAAATGGGGCAGCGGATGGCAGCATCAATAAATACGGGAACAATTCAGTATCGGTTTCCGGGGATGTTCTGCAGGTTCAGATTGGTGATTCAGCTAACAATCGGAATATAAGCGGAGTTGGAATATATAAGCTAAGGCTAGCAAACCAGAACCTGGAATCCGCAAAGCAACTTGCAGAGTTGTTGTGCTCTCCAAAGGACCCCAAAAGCGACGTGACGCTTCCCGATCTTTACATCGCGGAGTGCGGCGGAGAGATGCGAAGCAGCTACGTGAGGGATTTTAATCGTGATGTTGTAGTAAAGATTGCTGACCTCGTGGACACACTTACAAATTCAGGTGTTCAGGAAGGGCGAAAGCTTGTGAAACTTGATGTTTCACTCATTTCAATTGATCGTGCCAAGGACGGATTTCTGGTGGCCGTCAGATTCACGAATAGTGGCGACTACCCGATCAACTTCAAGACGCCGGATAGGTGGGACACCAGAATGGGCAGGGATAGCCTGGGTGTCAGTGATACGAAGAGCGGAATGGGAGCAAAGTTCGGCCTTGGGCTTGTCGGTCAGACTCTGGTCGATCCTGCACAGTTTCCTGATGGCGAGGTTAATCTTGCCCCCCACAGCGCTACGGTCGTGAAGATGAAAACGAACAAAATCGATAAGTTTTCCGCTGGGACTTACGATTTATATGCGGGTGCATTCATGAGCATGAAGGTGACCGGAATTCAGTCCAGTCTGCTCTATGTTGATTTTCATTCAGACTACAAGAATCCCACCCGTATCACGTTCGACCACGATTACCCTTCAACGCCCGAAGAGCGCGAGCAGTGGGAAGCGCAACACCGCGCAGACATGTCGTACTGGCCGGTGAATCCCGGTGCGACGTTCGCCGAGGACGGCCTGTATCGAGCCGTGCGCACAAGCGGCGGCTATCGCGGCCTGAACTTGAAGCCCCTCAAAGCGGGCGACGTTGCGACCACCGAAAACGTGCGCATGCCCATGGAGTCTGCCGTTGACATTAACCTTGACGGCCCGGTCCAGTGGGTATGGGAAGCGAGCGCACCAACACCCGTCAAGCAGTGGTCACTCGACGTCATCGACGGCACTCAGCAATTCTGCAAACCCGGCACTGAGTGCCCTCGTAGCGGACGCTGGGTCGCGCGCATCGGCACCAGTCCAGGTTACGCGTCTTCGGACTACCGGTATGACCTATCACGCGTAGTCGCCCTGCGTCGGGGACAGCAGATGCCGCCGGTTCAGGGGCAAGGTAACGCCGATTGGGAATGGATAGGAGCCTGACATGACGGAGCGTGCGTGCATTCTTCGTCTTGATCGGACCACCGTAGGCGGGAGCGTGCTTGACGCCATTGAGAATACGGGCGTCGGTGAGCGCGGTATGAGCTACATCGGCGCGCGTGTGCAGTGTCCCGTGTGCGGCACCGTAGGGTGCATTGAGGCAAGCGGGTTGCGCGACGAAGCGAACGCCATCGACGGCAAACTGCCCGCACTGGAAAACGATCTTTGCCGCTGCAGGTGTACACCGCCGCCCCGGCTGATCGCCTCGCAGCGCGACTGGACTTACGAAGGTTGAGGGTGAGATACGCTGATGAGTTTTCAATGGAACCCGCAGTTTTCGTCCGAACAGGAGGCGGTGGAACCGCTGCCCGTCTGGTTCTTTCTCCTGCTGTATATGATTGTCCAGTGCTTCGCGCTTGCTTTGGTTGTGCCTGGCCTGCCGAAGGGTTCCATCGACTGGGACAGGTTCATCCATGACGCAGTTGCCATTCCGTTTTTCTGCTGGATAGCACTCGCCTGCTTGATGTATCTGGTGACCTATGACATCTGGGCGACGCACGCCGCAGCCCATAACAAGGAGCGCTGGATAGAGATCACCCGCTGGCAGCAGCAAAGCCGTACAGGCGTGGCGGTGCTCGACAGCGTGATGCTCACGCCTGAGCCGGACCTTGCCGAGCGCATGCTGAAACTTGAAGGCAGCCCGCCCGAGAACCCCGGCAAGGTGATGGCGCTGGGAAACATCGAGGCAGGGGATGACGCAACACGTCTGCACGGGCTGCTGGAAGCGCTGCTGACGCCGCTGGCAACAAGGCTTGCGCAGGCCGCCAAGACCGGGTCCTTCGACATTGTGATGCAGTGCGATAGCGCGGAACTATCCAGCGAGGTTTTGGCGATGTGGAGCAAGCTTGAGCTACCGGGCAAGCCTGTTGTGCGGTGGCTGGATAACAGCAGGGATGTTGGGTTTGCGGATACGTGGTTCGAGGCAGATGCCGCACGCCACGGCTGGTATGCGGAGGACAGGACCCCAAAGTACCGCCTCGTGCTCGCATGGCACCTGCACAAGGGCGGCCCGGACGCTGTGCAAACGGAATCGGAAGCGGCGGTGGCGTTGCTGCTGGGTTCGCCCGCACTGATGTACGAGCAGCCGGAGCTGAAGCGCCAAGCGTGGCTGCTGCGCCAGATTACCGGGGAGGCTGACCAGGTGGACACATTGCTTGCCTTGCTGCTCCAGGCCGAACAGGTGCCGACCGGGCGTATCCATCACTTCTGGCACAGCCGGCTCAAGGGGCTTGCACAACACGCGACCCTGGGGGCGGTAAGGGAGACAGACCTGAAGGCGGAAGAACATCCGATCGATCCGGCGATAGGTCCGCAGGCACCCGTGGTGCGATGGATGCTTCAGGCACTGGCCGCGAAGATGGCGCATTTCGGCCAGGGGGCACAGTTCGTCGCGCTGCCTCATGAGCAGGGCATCGCGTTGAATGTGGTGGCGAAAGAACCGGCGCGCGTCGCGGTGCCGTGGAAGAAGGAATATGACTACAACTCGATGCTGGCTCCTGAATTCGGCGTGTGCGCGTCAGTATGGATGGTCACCATGCTGCTTCCGCCGAAGGGCTGGAGCACGTCTGACACTGTTATCACATGCATCATTGCGGCGGTGATGGTGGCGCTATTTCTTCTGCGTAATCTGCGGCTAGTGGCGTCGGCAGCGGAATCGATAGCGGACTATGTGATGGGCTGGATTGGATGATTAAAGGGAGCTATATGCCGAAATACATACGCCATTTTGCCCAGCTTGAGTCGCGCGTGCAGTCGCGTGAAAGGTGGCGCAAGGTCTACATGAAAACCCATGTCACGAAGTGGCTGCTGCTGAGTAACGCGTGTGCGGTTCTGCTCACGCTCATCGCCTTGCGGGGCTGGTGGGAGAGGGAACCGGTCTGGTGGTATCCGGTGACCGTGGTGGTGTTTGTGTGGCTCTATCTTGCAGGAGCTATAGCTCTGTCAAAAATCCGCATTTGGCGTTCCTATGTCTCAACCATCATGTACATGGAGGCGCTTGAAGATGGCCTGTGCAAGGACAGACTGTTCACCTGGGAGGGACGCGCCCGCTGGTACAGGGAACACGGTTCGCCCTGGCGGCTGCAAGCCTTGTCGTAATCCATGCGAGTGCACGAGGGCGCGCAAGATTGGCCGATGCTCTGAAGCTGGGCGGACAAAAACCACAGCCTGTATTTTGTTCACCCCCTGCTGACAAAATCTCGGACTTACGCCCCTCCCCGCCCCACCAAACCCTACCCGCCTCACATCAAGACGCCGCTGACGCCCGCAACGCAAACCGCTTCAGCTTGCCCGTCTCGGTGCGAGGCAAGGCATCGATAAATTCAATCGCGCGCGGATACTTGTACGGTGCGATCTGTTCCTTCACGAAGGTTTGTAGCTGGACCACCAGCGCGTCGCTCGCGACAAATCCCGCACTCAGAACAACGAACGCCTTGGCAATTTGCCCGCGCTCATCGTCGGCCACGCTGACCACCCCGCACTCCGCAACCGCTTCATGCAGCAGCAGCGCGCTTTCAACTTCCGGGCCGGAAATGTTATAGCCGGCCGAGATGATCATGTCGTCAGCACGGGACTGATAAAAGACGTAACCATCGGCATCGATACAAACCGAATCGCCCGGAAGGTTCCATCCGTCACGGACAAAACTACGCTGGCGCGGATCGCTCAGATAGCGGCACCCTGTCGGCCCTTTGACCGCGAGCATGCCGATCTCGCCAAAGGGAACGCTCTGCATGTTGTCGTCCACGGCCTGCACCACGTAGCCCGGCACCGCGCGCCCGATCGCCCGGTCGCGCGCCTGTCCTTCGGCGCTCGACACAAAGATGTGGATCATTTCGGTGCTGCCAATGCCATCGATCATTTGCAAACCCGTGGCCTGCCGCCAGAGCTTGCGTGTGGCATCCGGCAACGCTTCGCCGGCCGAGACGCTCTTTCCAAGACTCGATAAATCGAAGCGCGAAGCAATGCCCGCCATTTGCCGATAGAACGTCGGCGCCGTGAACATGATGGTGGCGCGAAAACGCTCGACCACTTGCAGCAGCGTCTCCGGCGTCAACTTCTCGATCAATACCGTCGATGCCCCCGCACGCAACGGAAAACACAGCAAGCCGCCCAGCCCGAAGGTGAACGCTAGCGGAGGCGTGCCGCAGAATATATCGTCGGCGGTGGGCTTGAGGATGTGGCGCGGAAACAGGTCGCACATTGCAACTACGTCGCGATGAAAATGCATGCAACCCTTCGGCATTCCTGTCGTGCCGCTGGTGAATGCGATCAGGCAGACGTCGTCGGCAGCGGTGTCCACCGCCGTGTATTCGGCAGGCTGAAGCAAGGCGATCGTATCGACGGAATCGGGACCATCGTCATGAAAGAGCCTTGTTTGCAGCAGGCTTTCGCAAAAGTATGCGCTGGCGGGGTCGCCGCATTGCGCCAGTTCATCGATCAATCGCGCGTCGCATAGCGCCGCCGACACTTGAGCCTTGTCGATGATCTGCTTCAGTTCTTTTGCCCGCAAAAGCGGCATGGTCGGCACCACCACGAGACCCGCCTTCAAGGACGCGAGCCATGCGATTGCCATGTGCAACGTGTTCGGCCCACGCAGCAAGATGCGGTTGCCCGGCACCAGTCCCATCACCCCGGTCAGCACATGTGCTACCTGGTTCACTCGCGTACGCAATTCGCTGTACGTGGTCGCATGCGGCGCACCATCGACGTCGGACCAGATCGCGGGTTTTGCACCCTGCCCGCGCCCCTGATGGTCATCGATTGTCCGGTCGAGCAATTCCACCGCGCAATTCAGGCGCGCGGGATAGGAGACGTCGGGGTTGTCGAGCAGAAACTGCGGCCACTCGCCGGGCGGCGGCAGGTTGTCGCGGGAAAACGTATCGACGTGAGCCGAAGGTTCCATGGTGAGCTCCGGGAGCAACGAAAATAAGCAACGGGATGAACGACAGGTGTCAATCCGGAATAATGGCGGTGGCTTCGATCTCCACCTTGGCTTCGTCTTCAATGAGCGCGACCACCTGCACGGCGCTCATTGCAATGTCGTAGTTGCCGATCAGTTCCCGAAACGCGCCGCCCACGTCCCTCAGTGCGGCGACGTACTCACGCTTGTCGGTCACGTACCAGGTCAAGCGCACGAGATGCTCCGGACGCCCTCCTGCAGCATCGAGCACGGCGACGATGTTCGACAGAGCCTGACGCGCTTGCGCCGCGAAGTCGCTGCTATGGAAGTGGCCTTGCGCGTCCCAGCCAATCTGTCCTGCTATGAAAACCTGCGTGCCGCGCGCGGCGACACCGTTCGCGTATCCGCGTGGCTTGACCCAGCCAGCCGGGAGTAATGCATTTTTCACGATAGAGTCTCCTTTAGTTGTGCAAGCGCCGCGCGATTAAAGCGCGTCAGCGCCACGCGGATGTCATCGGGAATCTCGATCGACACCCCGGATTCGAGCGAGGTTGTCACGAGCACCTGCCGTGCGAGAAAGCGCGTTTCGCCCTGCGACTGCGCGTCAATCACGATGCCAACCGAACGAGCGCCTATACGTTCCAGCGTCAGCGACAACACGAGCGTGTCGCCCATCTGGCTCGGCTTTGAAAATGTGCAATCGAGCTTCACGATCGGCAAGCCGACGCGACGCTTGCCGATCATCGCGGCGTAGTCGATACCGAGTGCTTCGTTGAACCAGTCCTCTACCAGCGCGTTGGTCATCACGAGATACTGCGGAAAAAATACGATACCCGCGGGATCACAATGCGAAAAACGAATGCGTACCGGCCGTTCAAAACGGGGCGATGATTCCATCATGCGTTCCTCGCGGCGTGAGCCTTGAGCAGATCGCGCCCGACAATCAACTGCTGCACTTCGGTCGCGCCTTCATAGATGCGCAGTGCACGAATCTCGCGATACAGTTGCTCGACCACTGCACCGCTTTGCACGCCGCTGCCGCCCCACAATTGCACGGCGGCATCAATCACTTGCTGAGCGCCCTCGCTCGCATGCCACTTCGCCAATGCAGCTTCACGCGTGACCGACTTGCCCTGATCGCGTAACCAGGCGGCTCGATAAACAAGCAACGCGGAGCTGTCGATGGTGAGCGCCATTTGCGCGAGTTTGGCTTGCGTCAGTTGGAAGTCGCCCAGCGTCTGCCCGAACATCTTGCGTGACGCAGCACGCTCGATCCCTTCGCTCATCGCTCGCCGCGCAAAGCCAAGCGATGCCGCTGCGACCGACGTTCGAAAGATATCGAGCGTACGCATGGCAAGCTTGAAACCTTCGCCACGATTTCCCAGTAAAGCAGTACGTGGCACGGGTGCGTTTTCGAAAGAAAGGCGCGCCAGCGGATGCGGCGCGATCACATCGAGCCGTTCGGCAATGCGCAATCCCGGCGTGTCCGCATCGACGATAAACGCGCTGATGCCACGCGCCCCCGCCGCCTCGCCGGTACGGGCGAACACCACGTAAAAGTCCGCGATGCCGCCGTTCGAGATCCAGGTCTTCTCGCCATTGAGTACATAAGCATCGCCATCTTCGCGCGCGCTGAGCGCGAGTGCCGCGACGTCCGAGCCTGCATCGGGTTCGGTCAGCGCAAACGCCGCGATGGCCTCGCCGCTCGCCACACGCGGCAGATAACGCTGCTTTTGCGCTTCGTTGCCGCCAAGTGAAATTGCGCCCGATCCGAGTCCCTGCATCGCAAGCGCGAAGTCGGCAAGACCGCTGTGGCGGGCAAGCGTTTCGCGCAGCAGGCAAACGGCGCGCGTATCGATGGTGTCGCCGTGCCCGCCATAAGCCGTGCCGCCTATGCCATAGCGCAACCATCCGGCCGCGCCGAGTTCACGTACAAGACGGCGACAGATTGAATCGACGTTCGCATGGGTCGCATGCGTATCGCCCAGGTGTTCTGCTGCCCACGCGTCGATACGCACACCGAGTTCGCGATGCCGCTCTTCGAAGAACGGCCATGCGAGGGCATCGTGGAAAGCATCGGAAGTTGTTTGAGGATGGGCCAACTCAATCTCCCTCGAACACGGGCCGCGTCTTCGCGGCGAATGCGCGATACGCGCGGCCGAAATCATTGGTCGCCATGCAGATCGCCTGCGCCTGCGCTTCGGATTCAATGGCTTCGTCTATGCTCATGCTCCACTCCTGATGGAGCATCTTCTTTGTGATGCCATGGGCGAAGGTTGGCCCTGACGCGAGATCAGAGGCAAGCGATTGCGCTTCGCGCAGGACATCGTCAGGCTCGCACAGGCGGTTATAGAAGCCCCACGCGAAACCTTCGTCGCCACTGGCGGAGCGTCCGGTAAAAAGCAGTTCGGCCGCCCTTCCCTGACCAATGATGCGCGGCAGGATCGCGCATGCGCCCATGTCGCAACCTGCCAGTCCAACACGGGTGAAGAGAAACGCGAGCTTGCTTCGCACGGTGCCTAGCCTCATATCCGACGCCATCGCCAGGATCGCTCCGGCGCCGGCGCAGATGCCATCGACGGCTGCAACAATCGGCTGCGGGCAATGGCGCATCGCCTTGACGAGGTCTCCCGTCATGCGCGTGAACATGAGCAACTCCGGCATGGGCAAGTCGACGAGCGGCGCGATGATGTCGTGCACGTCGCCACCGGAACAGAAGTTGCCGGCGGCGCCGTGGATCACGATGCTTTTTACATCGGTGGCATACGCGAGCTGGCGAAATAGGTCGCGCAACTCCGCATACGATTCGAACGTCAGCGGATTCTTGCGCTCGGGCCGGTCAAGGGTGATCGTGCCAACGCCCTGCTCCACCATCCATCCAAAGTGCTTCGCGCGATAGTCGCCAAGGGTCGTGCGGTTGCCGGCAAAAAGCGCGGTGGTGTTGTCGTTCATCGACTGTCTCCGTATCTATTCCGTACGCTCGCGCAAGTGCTGCTTCAACTTGCCCAGTTTCTGATGCATGCGCGCCTTGTCAGCCAGCGGTAATCCGCCGAACAATTCGACGACCCATTGTTCATGCGCACGCGCCATGCGATCGAACGACTCGCGGCCATGCGCGGTGAGGCGCACGGCAAACGAACGGCGGTCGTTGGGATCGGTATCGCGCACGACAAAACCTTCCTTCTCCAACTGGTCCGTGAGACCCGTCACGTTGCCTCCGGTGACCATCAGGCGTCGCGACAGCTCGTTCATCTTCAGGCCTTCGGGATGGCGCTCGAGTTGCGCCATCAGGTCGAAGCGCGGCAGCGTGGTGTCGAATTCGGCGCGCAGGCGCTTTCGCAACTCGGCCTGCACCATGTTGGTCGTGGTGAGCATGCGCAGCCACAAGCGCAGTCCCATGTGACTGTCGACGCCCGTGCTCATCTCAAGGTCGACGACGTTGCCGGCGGCCTTGGCTTTCTCGGGCGCGGTAGTTTTAACCGTGCGGGCAGCGGGCTTGTTCACATTACTTCTCCACCTGAAATAGAAATGGTCTGGCCGGTGATCGATCGCGACTCCGGCAAGCACAGCCATAACGCGGAACTGGCGACCTCATCCGGTGTCACGAAGCGACGTTGCGGATTCGATCGCAGCAGTGCTTCGCGTGCCTCTTCCTCGCTGCGTCCGGTCTGTGCGACGATCTTTTCGATCGACTGATCAAGCAGACCGGTTTCGGTATAACCGGGACACACGGCGTTGACGGTGACGCCACGCGTGGCGACTTCCAACGCGAGCGAACGCGTCATGCCGATCACGCCATGCTTCGCTGCGCAATACGCGGCCACGTAGGCGTAACCTACTTGTCCCGCCGTGCTCGCAACGTTGACAATGCGCCCGCTGCGGCGCTCGACCATTGCTGGCAACACCTCTTGCGTGCAGAGGAACACGCCCGTCAGATTCACGTCGAGCATCCGTTTCCACAGCGCCAGATCGGTCTTCGCAAACGGCGCGGCTTCGGCCTGCCCCGCGTTATTGACGAGGATGTCGATGAACCCGTTCTCTCGCGCAGCAGCAAACGCAGCAGCGACAGAATCGGCGGATGTAACGTCGACGCTCTGCACATGCACGGTTCCGGTTTCGCTCAGGATATCGGCCTGATACGCGAGCCGCGCGGCATCGCGGCCCATCAACGTGACCTGAGCGCCCACCGTCACCAGCGCATGCGCGATGGCGGCACCAATACCGCTGCCGCCACCAGTGACCACTGCGTGCTGGCCTTCGAGCGGATAAGTGCTCGTGTTCATGCCTCGCCCTCCGCACGCTGCGCGCGCTCACGTTCATAGCCTCGCTCGAGCTGTGACTTCGCGGCGAAGTATTGCTTCGGCCAGGTGATATCGGCATAGCCAATCTTCGCGGCTTGATCGAGCGTCCACGACGGATTCGCAAGATGCGGACGCGCTACAGCGCACAGGTCGGCACGCCCCGCTGCAATGATGCTGTTCACGTGGTCCGCTTCCGAGATCGCGCCGACCGCGATGGTCGCAATGCCCGCTTCATTGCGTACCCGATCCGAGAAAGGCGTCTGGAACATGCGGCCATAAACCGGCTTCTCTTCCTTGCTCACCTGTCCCGACGATACGTCGATCATGTCCGCACCGGCTTGCTTGAACGCACGCGCGATCAGCACGGCGTCGTCGGGCGTGATGCCGCCGTCAACCCAATCGTGCGCCGAGATGCGCACGGAAATAGGCTTGTCCTTGGGCCACACCGCGCGGATTGCGGTGAACACTTCGATCGGAAAACGCAGACGGTTGGCGGACGAACCGCCGTATTCATCGTCGCGTTGATTCGTGAGCGGCGAGAGAAAACCGGACAGCAGGTAACCATGCGCGCAATGCAGTTCGAGCCAATCGAAACCGGCGTCCGCGGCAAGCTCGGTCGAACGTACAAACTGCGCCTTGATCTCGAGGAGATCGTCCGTTGTTGCTGCGCGCGACCATTGACTGATGCCTTTCAAGTACTGCTGCCGCGACGCGGATACGATCGGCCAGTTGCCCTCTTCAAGCGGCTTGTCTATTCCTTCCCAACTTACCCGCGTCGATGCCTTCGGGCCCGCATGACCCAACTGGATGCCAATCTTTGCGTCGCTCTGACGATGCACGAAGTCGACAATGCGTCGCCACGCGTCACGTTGCGTGGTGTTGTAGAGACCCGGGCAACCGGGCGTGATGCGGCCTTCGGGGGAGACACAGGTCATCTCCGTCATCACGAGTGCAGCACCGCCCACGGCGCGGGCGCCGAGATGCATCAGGTGGTAGTCACCCGCGACGCCATCGACAGCCGAGTACTGGGCCATGGGAGACACCACCACGCGGTTCTTCAGCGTCACGCCTCGCACGGTGAATGGGGTGAACATCGGCGGGACGGAACGCTTGCTGCTGTCTATATCAAGTCCCGAACGCTGCGCGATCCAGTTTTCAAATTCGGCGAGATACGCGGCGTCGCGTGAACGGAGGTTTTCATGGGAGATACGTTGCGAGCGCGTGAGCAACGAATACGCGAATTGCTCAGGCTCGAAAGACGCGTAACGGTCCACGTTTTCGAACCACTCGGTGGAGTTGCGGGCGGCGTTCTGGATGCGCAGGACATCGACACTGCGTACTTGCGTGTAGTGATCGAGCGCGGCCTGCAGATCGCCCGGATGCGCCGCGATGCTGTTCGTCAGTTCGATCGCATCTTCAAGCGCGAGCTTGGTGCCGGAGCCAATCGAGAAGTGCGCCGTGTGCGCGGCATCGCCCATCAGGACGACAGGCGTCACGCTGCCATCGCTATTCGCGCGGTTATGCACCCACGTTTCGTTCACGATGCGCGGGAAGCGGATCCATTGCGAGGAGCCGCGTAAATGCTGTGCGTTCGACTTGAGCGCGTGGCCGTCGAGATACTTGGCGAAGAGCCGCTCGCAAAATGCGATGCCGTCCTCCTTGCTCATTTCATCCAGACCGACTGCACGCCAGACCCGCTCAGGCGCCTCTACGATAAACGTGGACATGTGGTCGTCGAAGCGATACGCATGCGCCTGGAACCAGCCGAATTCGGTCTTCTCGAACGCGAAGGTGAAGGCGTCGAAGAGCTTGTCCGTGCCGAGCCAGACGAAGCGGCAATCGCGCAGGTCGATGTCAGGCTTGTAGGTGGCTGAGTACTTGGTGCGCACGACGCTGTTGGCGCCATCGCAAGCGATGATGAGGTCGGCGTCGTAGGTTTCGTCGCTTGTGACCTGTGTTTCGAACACCAGCTTCACGCCGAGCGCTTCGGCTCGCTCCTGGAGGATATTCAACAGGCGCTTGCGGCCAATGCCGCAGAAACCGTGTCCGGACGAACGCTGCGTGCGGCCGTTGATGTGGATGTCGATGTCGTCCCAGTGATTGAACGCATCGAGAATGGCCGCCGCACTCGCCTCGTCCGCACGACGCAGGTTGCCGAGCGTCTGGTCGGAGAAAACCACGCCCCAGCCGAAGGTGTCATAGGGACGATTTCGCTCCACCACCGTCACGTCGTGAGCGGGATTCTGCTTCTTCATCAGCAAGCCAAAGTACAGACCCGCGGGACCACCACCAATACAAACGATGCGCATAGTGCGCTCCAGGCTGAAGAGTCAGTTTTAATTTAGGCCTCGATAGTTTAGGTGTCAAGTAAATTTATAAAAAAACCGATCGTGCGGCGGAAGACTTTGAGGCTCGGACGCAACTTTGCTCCGGCCTGCCGCGACGACCTTGAGTACGACGAACCCGTTGCGCCGCTTATAAGGGCGAAAGATCGCCCCCCAAAAAGCGTGAGCGGGTTCTCTATGGACCGCTTGCCACGCGCAGCGCCGAGGCCCGCGACGATCATGTGCTTTCAGAACTTGGTGGTAATGCCCAGAATGACAGCGACCTGACTGGGCGTACTCGAACTCGACTCGAGGTCACCGATCGAACCGGCCGCAGACACAATACCGGTGCCGGCTGCGTTAAAGGTCGTGCCTCGTGCATGCGAGTACGCGCTGATAGCGTACAGCGTGGTGCGCTTCGACAAGAAGTATTCAGTGCTGGCAGCAATCGTATGATAAGTGGCCGATGACGCACCGGTTGATCTCGTATAGACATACCCCGCATTGAGTGCGAGTGCCGGCGTAACCAGGTACTGGAGCGACGTCCCGCCAGTATTGAAAGTTTCCGTCCGATTGAACGCCGCTAGTTTGATATAAGGTTTCCATTGCGCGTTGCTGTAACGAATGTTGGCGGTAAAGGGCCCTATTACGTACTGCGCCGCAACGTGGGCAATCTGGCGCGAGCCGACGAATGAGACGCTGCCAAACAGTGGCGTGACCGAATTGTTATGGGTCAGGTCGGCCGTCCCCACCCCGGCCGCTCCGTCATTCTTCGCAAAGATATAACCTGCCGCGACGCTTAATGGTCCGCGCGTGTACGCTGCGGCACCGGAAATCGTGTCTTGCGACGAGATGCTGCCCGCTACGCCCCCCAGCGCATACATCAATTCGTATTGCAAACCGCCATATATCGGACTCGTGTACTTGATCGAATTGTCGATCCGGAACGTGTTGTCGTTGTTGTCTGCATCGCCCGGTGTGGTGAACGCCGGACCGTATGCGTCAGCCGTGATAGGTTGCACCAGGTCGACCGTGGGGTCCAGTTGACGACCCATGGTTATCGTGCCGAGGGACTTCGACGCGAGCCCAACCCATGCGTTCTTGCCGAACTCACGACCACCCTGGCGCAGCGTGCCGGTGTTGATATCGAAGCCATTCTCCAGGTTGAAGATTGCCGAGTACCCCCCTCCCAGATCCTCTTTACCCTTGATCCCCCATTGGTTAGCCGTCAGGTCCGCGCCTTGCATGGCGAACAGTGAATGGCCACCCACATTGTTGTAATAAGCAAACGCGTTATCTATTTCGCCGTAAAGCGTAACGCTGTTTTGAGCGTAACTAGTCGAAACTCCGCTCAACGCGGCCAAGGCAAGACTGGGAATCACGAGGCGTCGCATGGTATCTCCGTCAATATTGATAAGTTTCTATCGATTTAATTTTTATTAGTACACCTACTATTTCAGCCGACTCTGCCACGAGCTGTTTGCTCTTCGGTTCCTTTGCTTCGCCTATACCACGCATCCGCTTAACAACCGTCCTGTTGCTTGCACTGTAAACGCTAAGCTGCTAACTGTCGACAATATACATAAGCAACTGGGTATGCAAGTAGGTTTAGCCCGGGAATCACCCGCTTCCGTTGTTAACTGCGCATCAATCGCGCGGTTTTTAGGCGACCGCAGAAAAAACAATCGAAATACTTACTTAGAATTTATGGACAATGCCGAGCATCACCGCCACCTGAGTCGATATCCCAGCGGCCGGCGCAAGGTCGGCGACCGCGCCTCCGGCGGGCACGAGCGTTGAGCCATCGGTAGAAAACGAGGTACCGCTCGCGTGCGTATAGCCCACGGTTGCGTAAAAGTTCGTTCGTTTGGATAGCCCGTACTGGGCCGTGGCCGCCGCCGAGTTATAGGTGGCGGAAGCATTCCCACTTGATCGCGTATACGTGTAGCCGGCCGCAAGCAATAGCGCGGGCGTTGCCTGCCAGCCTAGCGATGCCGCTCCGATATTGAACGTCTCAGTGCGATTGAATGCCCCGAAATCGTGATACGGCTTGAACTGGGCGTTGCTGTATCGGGCGTTGGCGGTGAAGTCGCCTAGTACGTATTGCACCCCTGCCTGCACGATCTGGCGCGAGCCCACAAAGGCAGTCCCGCCACTCAATGGCGTCACCGAATTATCGGCGATCGGATCGGACGAGCCTGCCCCGCCGCTGCTATCGTTTTTTGCGAAGAAGTAGCCGCCAGCAGCACTGAAGCCGCCGTTGGTAAAAGAGACCGCGGCTGAATAGGTCTGACCCGATGTCGCGCTGCCAGGCACGCCACCGAACCCGTAGAGCAACTCATACTGGAAGCCCGCATAGCTTGGGCTGAGATATTTCACCGCGTTGTTGACCCACAGCGAGTTATCGTTGTTGTCCGCGTCGCCTGGCGTTGAAAACGCCGACCCATAGCCGTCTGCGGTGATGGGCTGCACAAGGTCGACGGTCGGATCGTCTTGACGTCCGACGGTTAGCGTACCCAACGTCTCGCTCGACAAGCCCACATAAGCTTGTCGCCCGAATTCGCGGCCGTTCTGGTCCAGTGTGCCGTTGTTGATCACGAAGCCATTTTCGAGCGCAAAAACCGCCTTCATGCCGCCGCCCAAGTCTTCTCCGCCTTTGAGCCCCCACTTGTTATCTTCCTGCCCCCCGCCCTGCATCTGGATCACTGAGTGAGCGCCTACGTTGTTGTAATAGGCCACCGCGTCGTCCAGCGTGCCATAGAGGGTGACGCTGCTTTGCGCCCAGGCGTTCGATCCCGTTAACATAAGGATCACTAAACTTATAGATAGTCGATACGTATTCATCGTTGTTCCCACGATCAATCGGGTAAATTCAGCACGAGCCGCCCCCTGGCGGCGCAAAGATCCGCACTCGCGGCCAATTCATTCAAATATCAATCAGGCAGTGTCAGTGCCGATGTTCAGCGAGGTGTTGTTCCGCCAGACGCTGCTCCGCAATGCGGGCTTCGGCCAGTTGCAGGTCCTTGACCGGACGACGCTTGCTCCAGATCGAAGCCCCGATCATGATGGCAGCGCACAGCAGGAGGCCCGCCGCAATCGGGCTACGGACAAAGACGGTTGGGTCACCATTGGAGATCGTAAGCGCCTGCCTGAACGACTGCTCGAGCGTGTGCCCGAGAATCAGCCCGAACAGCAGCGGCGCTTTGGGCACATCAAGCTTGCGGAACAGGAAACCTACCACGCCGAAGCCAAGCGCGAGGTACAGGTCGAAGACATCGTTGTTGAATGAATAGACTCCCGCCGAAGCAATGCCGAGGATCAGGCACAGCAGGATACCGGGCGGCACATACAGGATCTTGGAGAGAATGCCCACGAGTGGCAGGTTCAGCACCAGCAGCATGATGTTGCCAATGTACATGCTTGCGATCAGCCCCCAGACAAGATCCGGCTGCGTGTGGAACAGCATGGGCCCGGGCTGGATCCCGTACATGATGAACGCGCCCATGATCACGGCCGTCGCCCCGGAGCCCGGTACGCCCAGGGCAAGCAAATGCACAAACGCGCCGCAGGTATCGGCATTGGTGGCGGCTTCCGGGGCAGCGATACCCTCCACTGCGCCGTGCCCGAATTCCTCGGGATGCTTGGAGATCTTCTTTTCCAGCACGTACGACAGCATCGCCGCCAGCGTACCACCCAGGCCTGGCGCCGCCCCACACACGAAACCCACCGCCGTGCCGCGGAAGATTGCTGGACGGGCGCGCTTCCATTCTTTCTTGGTGAACCACAGCTTGCCCTCCACCTTCACCGAATGCAGCGTTCCACCGAGCGTGCCTTCCACCATCCGGCTGACCTCGGCGATCGCGAACAGCCCGACGACAACCACGAGAAAGCTCACCCGGTCCTGGAGTTGCGCAAGGCCCATGGTGAAACGCGGCACGCCGCTCTGCAGGTCGATGCCAATGGTCGCGAGTCCCAGCCCCATGAACACCGCCATCATGCCCTTCGCAATCGAATTGCCATTGAGCGCGCCGACGGTCGAGAGAGCGAAGAAGATAAGCGCGAAGTATTCGGTCGGGCCGAAGTGCAGCGCCACCGCAGCGAGCGGGACAGCGACGAACGAGAGACACGTCACACCGATCATGCCTGCAATGAACGAGCTCACGCCGGCAATGGCGAGCGCGGCCGCAGCACGACCTTTGCGCGCCATCGGATAGCCGTCGAGCACGGTCATCACGGCCGCGGCATCGCCCGGGGTATTAAGGAGAATCGCGGTCACCGCACCGCCGTACATACAGCCGTAATAGATCCCGGTCAACATCATCAGTGCAGTGATCGGGTCCATGCCAAACGTGACGGGAATCAGCAGCGCAATGCCCGCCGACGGACCGATGCCCGGCAAGTGGCTGATCATCGTGCCGATAAAAACGCCGATGAGCGTATAGAGAAGGTGGGTCGGCTGGATGGCGACAGCCAGTCCATGCAAGATCCCGTACAGGCTTTCCATGTTGGCGCTCCCGCGTCAGATCGATAACAGGCCGGCGGGCATGGGGACACCCAGCACCAGGGAAAACAGCAAGTCGAAAACAAGCGTAAAACCAAGTGCGACCGCTATATTCGTTTTGTGGCGGTTTCGGTTGAAATACGTCAGCAGGCCGAGCAGAAATACAGTCGTGGCAATCAGATAGCCAACGCGATCGAAGCAAACGTAATAAAGCGCCGTCCAGGCCACCATGCCGAGCAGGACCAGCGGCGAGTGCTTGATACTTTTGCCTGGATTGGTCCCCGGCTCATCGGCCGCGGGCGGCGTCTCGGCGAGCGGATTGATCCGCAGCTTGTGCCGCCGCTCGAGCAGCAGCAACAATGCGGATACTATTAAGCCCACGCCGACGAGCGCGGGAAAAGCCTTGGGTCCGAGTGGGTCGCTCAGACGCACTTCCGGCAGGCGCATGTCCATGTACAGATATACGGCGGCGAGCACGATCACGCCGATGGCAAGCTGCGCGTCACCCTTTAAGCTTTTCACGTCTCCTCCTTATATTTCCATGCTCCGGCGCGCCCGATGCACAGGCGTCGCCGGTCCGGCGCTGGCGCGGCAATATTCCGCGCTCTATTTCTCGTTGTAGCGTCCGGGCTTTACGACTTCGGCAATCGTGCCGTCCGGGGCGCGGAATTTAAGCGCCCCTTCGCCTTTGGCCGAGAGGATCGTGCCGCCGTATTGCTTGATCTTCTCGGCCGCCAGTTCCTGGTCGTCCACAGTCACACCCCAGTGATGCAGACGCGGCCCCTCTCCGGCAATCGTGGCCTCATGCGAATCCTCGCTGTCGTACTGCATCAGGGTGAAGTCGATGTGACCGTCGGTCATATGCCGCGAGATATGCTCCCGGTTGCGGCCGGTTTTAACCTCAGTGAAACCGAATACTTCCGTATAAAACCTGGTTGCCTCTTCGAGATCGTTGACCTTGACGGCGAGATGGACGATGCGTGACATATGGTTCTCCATGTCGTTGGTTGCTACGGTGGAAAAGTCAGGGGATGTGAATGCTGATGAATATTTCCGTTATGCGATTACTTTGCGAGACCGAGGTCAGTGAGAAGCGACGTCAGCCGCTTCTGCTCTCCGCTCAAAAAAACTTTGGTGTCGGTGCTGTTCTTATAATCAGCAGTCCAGAGATTGCGCTTGACCGCCGCGCTCCATTCTGTGGATGAGGTTGCTTTCTTCAGTACGTTGTCCCACCAGGCGATCTCCTCCGGCGTCATATTCTTCGGTCCGACGAGCACCCGCCACGTGCTGAAATCCACGTTCACACCCTGTTCCTTCCAGGTTGGCACATTGGCCAGGTCACCCTGCTGCCTTGATCCCGAAGGAATTCCGATCATCCTGATACGACCCGCCTGACTCGGTCCAAGCACGACCCCCGCGGGTGTTGCGCTCGCGGTGACGTGGCCGCCCATCAGCGAGGTGATCGCTTCGCCGCCTGAATCGAAGAACACTATTTTCAGCTTCTTCGGGTCCTGCCCCGCCGCCTTCAGCACCAGGGCGGCAGCGTCGTGGCTCTGCCCACCCGGCGAACTGGACACCGCCATGCTGACCGCCGAAGGATCCTTTTTCAGCATCTCTACAAGATCCTTGCCCGTCTTGATCGGCCCTGATGCCGCGACCGAAAAGACGACCGGTTCGGTCACGAAGACGGCCAGCGGCGTCACGTCGTCTACGCCTACTGTGCTGATGCCGGTGATGCGGTTCGTGATGAGCGGCAGTGCTTGCACGCTGACGTAATGGCCGTCTCCAGGGTGAGAGTTGATGTACGCAATGCCAACCGTACCGCCTCCGCCCGGACGGTTGATGACGGTGACAGGCTTGCTTGAAAGCTTGTCCTGCTGAATGACGCTTTGCAGCGTGCGTCCTACGAGATCCAGCCCTCCGCCAGGCGCGCTCGGCACCACGATCTCAACGGGACGATGAGGCTGCCATGCGTCGGCGGCGCGCGCAGCTATCGAGTTGAACGCGAGAACCGCTACACATGACAACAGCGCCGTGCTGTACCGATTGAAGCGGGTACTACCGGTCTTGCCCATTACATCGTCTCCTGATTGTTTTTTGATCACCGTTTTGCAGCTCAAAAATTGAAGCCATCAAACGTGGTTGCAGCAAAGAGCTCCTCGAGAGGCACCTCCTGACCGATGAGCCCGTCGGTTCTTGCATAGCGCTGCAGTGCGGCCAGTTCGGGGCGGTTGGCGTCGACTCCATAGCGCCAGTAGTCATCGCCCATCAGCGCCTTGACCCGGTCCACCTCCGCGTTGATCCACGGATGCGTAATGCGCAGTGTGTCGGTGATGGTCAGTTCGGCCATGGCGGTTTCCTTCGCTTTCACGAAAGCCGCGAATACGTTCACTGGCAACCAGGGGTGCCTCTCCACCAGCGAACGGCGGATGCCAATGGTATGCATGGGCGGAAACAGACCCGTCTTGGTGAAATAAGCTTCCTCCGCCTCGCGGAAATGCGGGAACAGGCGCCGGACGTTCGGATTGCGGCCAAAGCAGGAAGGCGCCCTGGGCGCGATGATCGCGTCAATATCGCCGGCATCGAGCAGTTTTGACAGTGTCGCGCCCGAATCGATCGGCACGATGCTGATGTCCGGCGGCAAGTCGAGCGGCATGCGCACTTCGCGTCCCGTTTGCTCAAGCCCGCCAGTCAACCAATGCACATCGCGTGTGCGCACGCCGTGTTCGTCGTCGAGAAAACCGCGCACCCATACCCCTGCGGTCTGCTGGAAATCCGGCACGCCGATCTTGCGTCCGCGCAGCGCTTGCGCCGAATCGATCCCGCGATCGGCGCGCACATAGATGGCTGAATGACGAAATGACCGCGACACAAAAGCCGGCACGCCGATATAGCGGCTCTGCCCACGTGCTGTGGTGAGCAGGTGCGTGCCGAGCGAGAGCTCCGAGATGTCAAACTCCTCGTGACGAAACGCTCGCTGAAACAGCTCCTCCGCGGGACCGTGAACAAAGTTGATCCGACATCCCCCGATGCTTATCCTGCCGTCGATCAATGCCCGGGTTCGATCAGTAATTTGGCATGCTAACGAAATCTCAAGCATGATATTGGCAAACCTCTTTGACAGCGTCTTGTAGCGGCGCCCAAATCAGCATCTCCGGGCATGCACATCTCACAAATTTCGTACACCATAATAAATGGGCCGGCCAACTTATAATTGGCTCCCCACGTTCCATCATTCCTTCTACCTGCCGCCGCGTTATACGATCGGGTCGCTCATCTCCGACTGCTTCGCGGGCGAAGACACGTTTTTTGCCAGATCATCCAGCGCTGTCAGCATGCGTTGCTTGCCATTGCTGACGTGGCTGAAGCTCACCTCATAGCTCAGCTTCGCATCCTTCGACTTCAGCGCCACGACAATCTCGCGATGCTCCCGATTCGATTGCAATAAGGAGCCGCGTTGAACCAGCCCATGCGCACGAAACAGGTGAAACTCCTTCACGAGACTCCCATACAACTTGATCAGCCGCGTGTTCTCAGTTGAGCGCACGATGAAGTCATGGAACTCGAGGTTGACCGGATCGAAGCGGGAAAAATCGCCTTTTTCCGCGGCATCTTCCATTTCGTCGACGAATGCATCGAGCTTCGTTGCGGCTTGCGCGGTCAAGATTGGCGCTAGCAGCGATGCCGACAGGCCAATCAATCCGGCACGCAGATCGTAGACTTCAATCGCATCGCTCTTCGTCAGCCGCTTGATGAACACGCCGCGGTTCGGGATTAAATAGACGAGCCCCAGTTCTGCAAGAGCCCGGCATGCTTCCCGCACCGGGCCGCGGCTGACCGACAACTTGTCGGAAATGAGCTTTTCATTCAGGCGCTGCCCTGGAGCTAACTCGCCCCGCAGGATCATTTTTTCGATCTCGTTCTGCACCACTCCTGTCAGGGTGTGCGACTGGAGTTCTGCAACGGTAACGGTCGAGGTGCTGTAATCGGTTGTCATGGACCCATACTAAATTGCACTTTGCAAACTGTCAACACTTTGATCGAATCGTCGTCACTGGTTTGCGCCTACCTCTGCGGCCGCCTCTTTTCACGCGCCTTCGCGCTTGCCTGGCGTTTTGCCAGACTTCGCTGAACTGGGCTTGCCGCGCGGAATCCTGCGCGATGGACGCCGTCACGAGCGCCGCTGCGAGCCTGATGGATACAAACAGTGCCGCGTCGTATCTCTTGTTGCATGATTCATGTCGTCTTCACCATCGCGGCCCTCACGTGGGCTCGAATACCGCAACCTTGTTGCTTACGTTGAGATAGACAAAGATCCGGTGCGTCTTCGGATCAACCGTCAGCGTGTGAACGCCTTTCTCCGTCATCAGGTGATCGACTACTGTATTGGCGTCCAGATCCACGACTTCAACGTTGCCCGACTTGTCGCCCATGAAAGCGCGACGGGCGTCAACATCGATAGCAGTTTCGTCGATATCGCCGCCCTGGAACGGGATGGTCGCGATGACTTTTCCCGTCGTGGGGTCAACGATCAGCATCTTCTTGTCACGCGTCCCGATCACCAGGTGTTTGGTCTTGCTGTCGTAGGCCATGGGCTTGGCATCAGTTTTCACCCCTAAGTCCCAGACACTTTCTATGTGGTTCGTATTTGGATCGATGACGTCGATCATGTTGTCCACCGGCTGATATAAACGGTCCCGTTCTGGCACGTATAGGCCGACGTCCGGACCGTGCTTCGCCGGGCGCGGCTGCAATTCGATGGCGCTGATTTTTGTGAATGGCGGCTTGCCATCGAACATCACTTCGTTATTGCTATCGTCATTGGCTAGAAGGATTTTCCCGGTGCGCCGGTCAACGCTGACGCCGTCGGGCGATTCACCGCCTGAATCCACCGTCGCGACCTTCTCGAACGTGTGCTTATCGATCACAACGAGCGCGTTGCTTTTAGCGTCCGAGACGTACGCGTAAGCATCATCGAGGTCGATACCGGTCGCTTCCTTGATACCCGGAATAACCGCTTTCACCTCCAACTTTTCAGCATCCAGGACAACGACGTTATGCGCTGGCGCCTGGCCTATCCACACTGTGTTAGTGGGTTCATCGAACGTGACCCAGTCTCCATGACCCCCCTTCCCCGGCAAATCAATCGTTTTAATCAATGTGTAGTGGGATTGCGCATGGGCAAACGAGGCCGTGGCCAGTGCAAGGATGCCGAGCGCCAACGTCGTGCTGAGATAAGAGAAATTGAACAGCTTCATGTTTGCCCTTTCTTTGATAGTCCGCGTTGAACCCATTTTTATCGACGCCCTGTCGGCGAGATTCCTTGATTAGACTTGTTATTTTGCTGACTGTTAAATGTCGACAGTTTATTTTGACATGGCAATTCGAATTGTCAACAGTTGGCACTTAGGGATTTACGCTAAGGAATGGGTAGTTTTTGGCCGCGTTCGAGGTGCTGGTCGTGATCAGCTTTCGCTTCGCAGAGACGCCGATGCTTCTAGCGAGTAACCGTACAACATGACGGTGCTCAGCCACAGAACGGAATATTCTGCGGGCCGTGTCCCCGCAGAATGAGCCGGATACCAGCCCTTGTTAGACCTGCCGGAGCACTAGCTCACTCACCACCGTAAAGCTGGTTCAGGCGTTCCAGCGAGCCATCCTGTTGGGCGCGCATCAGTTCCTGATAAACCTCTGCACGAGTCTTGCCGACGGGCGCAGCGTTGCTCTTCATGGGTGCCGCCGACTGCGCGGGGGCCGTATTCGGTTGCGATGCCACGGCGCTGTTATCGCCAGACGCGCCCTTGGCCGCGTCATACTCCCCGGCATACGCATGCGCCGCAACGGCCATCAGCGCGCCAGTGACAACTAACGTGAGGTATTTCATCATAATCTCCCATTCATTTATTAAGTAATACTATGTATATTCAATGTGTTGGAGGCATTGAATTGTCGCGTCGGAGATATTGCAAAGATCTCAAAGTCCTGAATGAATCAGGCAGACGTGTACCCATATAACTACGGCCAAGGGCGTTTTATTCCCGATCGTCTCGTTTATCAAATGCAAAGAACCAGACTCAAATCGGACGCCCTGAACGAATGGCAAACCTCGTCGGGGCGATTCTCGTCTCACCGCGCCAGGTTTCGACGATCCATTTCTTGCGCTTGCTCCCGGCAGTTGACCCTAGGCTTGGACACCAGCGTACACAGCGAGCGGAAAGAGACGGCGCCGCGCCAAATCGTTTTCCTCAAAGCCGCTAGCCATCCCGCACACAGCTTGCTGTTGCAATGAAATCACTAGCCGATACTTAGTCGATACTTAGCGTGTGCTTTCATTTTAATTTTAATAGCATTCCATATCTTTTAATAAAACCACTCAAGTTAGCTTCGACTACACACTTGATTGCACCCGCGCAATACAGACTCACCATTGGGTATGGTTACCATAAATTCATTTAACTATCCTAAAAAATACACAACCCTCACATTTACTTCCGGACACGTCATTTTTACAAATTGATTTCAGTTACATCGATGCCATTCCCATCGAGCTAAATTGGAACGACCACGCACTGCCTGAGTCACGCGTTCTTCGCGTGACTCGATCGATGTATCCGGCTTGGACGCGTCCCGTCGAATCAACCTGATACCTGTTCCATCGAGGAGGCCCCAGCGTCATAAAGGCAAGTAGATATTTTAATAAGTATAACTATTGAACGGAGACGACTTTGAGAAAGGGACGCAATTCACTTCTGGCGGCCGCGCCAATCATTTTCCTTGCCGCCGGCAGCGGAGGTCTTTCGGAGAAAGCGCTCGCGCAGGCACTTCCCGCGGACGACCAGGCAAGACAAATCCAATTGTTGCGGCAACAAATGGACGCGTTGACAAAAAAACTGGACGAGCTTTCCGCCAGACAGACTCGATCCAGTACCGAGGCCCCTCGCCCGGCAACCGTGTCAACTATTCCGAACACGTCTTCCGTGTCGGCCAGCGCCACGGCCACACCAACGAGCACTCAGACAGCCTCGGCTGATGACGGATCCGACTCATGGGGCGCCAGTATGCCGCCACGTTTGCGGTCTTTGCTGGCGGCCCTCGGCAACATGGAATTCTATGGAAACCTGGACCTCTCAGTGGACTACCTCACCAAGGGACTTAAAAGCGAATACACGACGCCAGGCGGCGAACGAGTGTTTCCGGCGGGTCACCTGGGCTGGCAACCTGACGTCTCGTCAAACCTGTCTTACGTTGGCGTACGCGGCAAACAGCCGTTCGGATCGGATAAGAGTCTCGCGTTTATCTATCAGTTGGAGACACAACTGGACATCTCGGCGACGGCCGGCACGGCAAATTCGAATTCCGCGCAAGACTCAAGCGTCAAGGGCGCGCTAACATCGCGCAACAGCTTCATTGGCGTCGCGTCTACGTCCTGGGGCGCGTTGAAGATCGGCAAGACCGATGCCCCGTACAAGACGTCCACGGCTCGCATGAATCCTTTCTCAGGGACGATCGGAGACTACTCCGCAATCATGGGCAACACGGGCGGGGACAATCGCGTCGAATTCGGCACGCGGCTTGACCATGCAATCTGGTATGAATCGCCGACGTTCCACGGCTGGAGCTTTAACGCATTGGTGTCGCCTGGCCAGAACCGCGGTTATGAAAATTCGGTTCAAGCTGCGGGGGAATCGAGTTGTACGGGAGGCGATGTTCCCGGGAGCGGCGGTACACCAATCGCCTGTAATGACGGCAGTTATGGCTCGGCATATAGCGCGAACCTCGCTTATACCAGTGGCCCCCTTTACTTCCCACCGCCTACGAATTGCACCAAGGTGTGAACCGCTCCAGCGATGTCACAACAAGCGCCGCAGCATTGGCATCACCCGACGGCACCGACCCGAACGATATCGGTAACGAATGGGCGTTCAAAGTCGGCGCGCAATATACACTGCCCACCAAAACAACCTTGAGCGCAATCTACGAAGTATTGCGCAGGAATGTTCCCGCCTATTTGCAGATTCAGAACGAACGTAGCCGCAATGGTTTCTGGCTGGCGCTGACGCAGGAGTTCACACCGAAGGACAGCGCCAGCATCGGATGGGCCCATGCGAACTCGACGCCAGGCGACCCTGGCCAACACAATACGGCGCCGGCGGACCCCAATGTCCTGGGTAACCCCAACCCCTCCAACGGCGCCAATATGTTCACGGCCATGTACAGGCATGCAGTGGACAAACACACCACCGTTTATGCCGACTACGCCATCACGATCAACCAGGCCCTGGCTCACTACGATCTCGGCGCGGGAGGACGATCGGTCACCACAGACTGCCACGACGGCAGCTCGATCTCGCAGGGCGCCCCCTTCTGCTATGCGGGTGGGAGAATCATGGGGGTCTCCGTCGGTCTGGATTATAAATTCTAGGCTGCCGGTCCCTTGTGGCAACGTCCTGGATGTCGCAGGTAGCAACCTGAGGCAGGCGAAGGGACTCTTGCAGTTAAGACGATGAGGCAATCATATTGACCAACCGAGAAACACGCGTTAGCCGTTTTCTCATGTTCGCCTGCACTGCATCCCTTGCCCGCTTCATGCGGGCATGCTGTCGCACACCCGCCGAAGGGAGCTCTATCTGGCGGCGATCACCGTCACGTCCAAGTCCTCCATGGCCACCCGTTGCAAGACTGGTGGCCTTTTTGCTTTTGCGGTTACCTTTAAGAACGCCCTGACAACACGAAAATCGATGTCTCCCGGCTTGTACGACACCTGGTCGCGCAGTACGCCCGTTCGCTCCGACACAACCCGGACACCTGGCATGTACTGCTGCGTTGTCCAGCGTTGCGCCGGATCGTCGCATATATAAAGACGCGACAGACTTGCGGTTACACCTTCATGAGCGGGCCGCGAGGCCTTGATGGCAGAGGGCATAAGCGTTGATGCACTACCCCCTCTGATTCGTCCGTGGCTCCAGTGCCATCGCGCGGCAATTGAGGCAGTACCCCTGCAGCACCAACTGTCGTCCCGCGACCAAAAATCCCAAGCTTTCGCCGACTTCCCTCTGCCTCGCGTCGAACGCCAGATCGTGAAATTCCTCGATCTTTCCGCAACTCATGCAAATGGCGTGGTCATGATCCGGGCTGTTGTTCAACTCGTACACAATCTTGGTCGAGTGCAACGTCCCGCTCCGCAGTATCTTTGCGTCAACAAACTGCTGGAGCACACGGTAGATGCTCCCGAAGCTGATGTGGAGCTTCTCGTTGGCGACGTGCCGGCAAACATCCTCGGCGGTGAAATGCCTTTGCTGCTCATCGCGGAAAAACGACAGCACTCTCATTCGCGGCACAGTCGCCCGCAACCCGACACTTCGCAATTCCTCGATAACGTCGATAGGCATTTTTAAATTCTCACCGCCGGCCGAACAAAAGACCCAGTGGATGGATCGCTTTCGCTTGCACGAATCGGCGTCTTTTTTGAATTGGCATTGAATGGGGCTGTCCGGGCTTGTCCGAGTTGAATCGAACTATCACGATTGGTCGCAGCTGGTAGTACGCGGTATTTTTCGAGCTCGAACTTTACCGATCCGCTGCTTAAGGATTCCTTAAGCGTGGAAGAAAAAGCACGTTCGCACCGTCAGTAAATCCTGTTGCGCCGACGATTGAGACAGCCGCGACCTCACGAACCTAACCAGGAACTTCGTAGCAGCTCAGCCTCGGCGCAGTATCCGGATCTGGATAGGGAGAAAAAGGCCCGGACAGCAGGCGCAATGGTTGAGTCGCAAGGACTTCCGCTTCGTTTCGCTCGCGCTGGGTCAGCGGAGGCGTTCCTGCGGGCGGCAAACCGGCTGCTTCGGCTGCGTTGTTAACCGCACATCGGACGGCTTTTCCGTCTTTCAGCCGGACGTCCGTTGTGTAGGATGAACTGATCGTCGATGCGCACGAAGCCGAAGCAATCACCGTGAGCGCAAGTAGTACAGCTTTGAGCGATTTCATCACAGTTCCCCTCCTGTCCGAGCGCGTCACGGCACTTCTTCATTTCTATCACACCTGGCCTTCGCCCGAAAGATCCTTGAGTTCATCCCGGTACGGGCGCGTTACGGCTCACGACCACCCGCGTTCGACCGCGCTGCTCTGCTTTGGTGTCGGAACAGCAAAGCCGACACCGCACCCACCGATCGTTCAGAACCGTGTACGAATGCCTGAAGTCAGCTCGAGCTGGTTGTTCGCCCCGTAGGTAGTCGCAACCGTGTAGCCGCCATGCAGCTTCATGTAGTCGCCGGCAATATACACTTCGGTACGCTTCGACAGATGGTAGAAAACGGATGCGTAGAGCGTCTCTTTGTATCCGTTGGCGATCCCGTTGGTCATGCTGAATGTCCCTATGTTTGCGTTCGGGACATCGCCGTCGCTGTTGTACGCCGCGTTCTTGACGTGCATTTGCTGGTATCCGACCTCATAGTCGAATGCGCCCTTCGGAGCGAGCTTCAGCGACACAGTCCATGCGTTGTCGTGACGCTGTCCCAATGCTCCCTGGTCACCTGTGTAGTGGAAGTAGCCTGCATTCACGCGCACGATGCTAAACGTATAATTGCCGCCGGCCGAATACGATTGGTTTATGAATCCGGCGTTATCGGCGTGACTATAAAATGCGGAGAGATTGAACGGGCCGCCGTCATAGCCGAGCGCGGCCTGGTAGTTCGAGCCCGTCGGGAAAGTGGTTGTGTTGCCGAACGCATAACCAGCGCTCATGAACAAGCCGCTGTTGAAGAGCTTCTTCCACGCAATGCTGTTGTTGTAGCGCGTACCCGTGGCGCTGCCTGCATAGAAAATCAGTTGCTTGAAATTGTTGGCGTTGGTCCAGCCGCCTTCCTCTGTCGTCAATGCGGCGCTGCCGTATGGATCACCGTAGATCGTCGATGCATCGCGTGCGATTGTATTTTGAAAGCCCGCCGTGAACTTCCCAAACGTATCGTCCTCGTAGCCAACCCATGCGTCGCGGTCAAAGATCTGACCCGGGTCCTCCATCTGGCCGTCGCTCATGCGGTATTCACTTTCCAGCCGGAAGATGATCCGCGACCCGTTACCAATGTCTTCAGCGCCTTTGAGACCCCAGCGGCTGCCGCTAAACCACGGCTCACCGCCGATACCCATGCCGACCACGTGATCGCCCTTTGCGTCGGCGTGCGTTTGATACGACGGTGCACTCAAATCGATCAGCCCGTAGAGCTGCACGCTCGACTGCGCGTGCACATTTGCGGCTATCAGGGTGCCTGCGCTCGCAGCCAATACCATGTAGGTTTTTTTCACGACGTTCTCCTCACGACTTCACGATGGAATAGGTTTTTATGATTCGTTCGATGCCGAACAAAGCTTAACTACCTCAATCCTTCGTGAATCTTTCACGAGGCCCCGAAAAACGTCGGTGGAAATACCGATTACCTATTATTTAAGGTATCCGAATAATATATCCAAGACCACGCAATGTCATGATCTGCGCTGTCGAGATACCCAGATGCTTGCGCAACCGATGAATATAGATGTCGATGGCGTCGGCGCTGGCATCGTCATCGATTGCGAACACACACTCCATCAACGCCGCTTTCGACACGGTCTTCCCCTGGCGAAGGATGAGCGCCTCCAAAATTGCGTGCTCCCGGCGCCGCAGGCGCAATGGTTCGTCTCCGATAAAAAACTCGCGCGACTCGAACCGGTATTGAAGATCACCGCAGACGATCGATTGGCTTTCGTCTCCACCTGCTTTGCGGCGAATGATCGCTTTTATCCTTGCGACCAGCTCACGCGCGTCAAATGGCTTGACGACGTAATCGTCTGCACCGGCCGCGAAACAGGCGACCTTGTCATCGGTCGATCCATTGGCGGTCAACATCAGGACCGGTACATTGTCCCGTCCGCGACGCAGGCGCGTCAGCACGTCCTTGCCGTTGATACCCGGCAGGCGCAGATCAAGAAGCACAGCGTCGTAACCTTTCGCCTTGAGCAGGGTCTCGGCCTGCTCTCCGTCCGCTGCCCAGTCCACCATGAAGTGTTCGGCTTGCATCAGGTTGACCACCCAGCGCGCCAGATCTGCGTTGTCCTCCACCAGCAGCAATTTCATTCACCTCTCCTTTTCTTGGGCATCTATGCTCGCCGGATCGCACCATAAGCGCATGGTGACGGTCGCAAGCAGGCCAACGCCCCTTTCGCCGGGTGTGAGCGTCACGGTACTGCCATGCCGATTTGCAATCTCGCGCACAATTGACAAGCCGAGCCCGGAACCCTCCGTATCAGTCGACGCACGATAAAACCGCTCGAATACCCGTGAGCGGGCTTCAGCCGAGATGCCGGGTCCGTTATCTATCACCCGGACTACCGCGCTGGCGCCGCTGCGCTGCGCGGTCACGGTGACCCGTCCTCCCCGTTGCGTGTAGCGCAAAGCGTTATCGACAAGATTGGTCAGCAACGCGGTCATCAAGGACTCGTCACCGGTCACGCACATTTCGTCGCTGATCTCCGCGCCAAGATCAATCTCTTTTTCCTGCGCAAATCCAACGAGCTCTTCGAGTACCCCGTAGATCGCCGCGCTCAGGTCGACGAAGCCCTCGCCGCGACCCGGTTGCGAAGACTCCGTATAGGCCAGCAAGAGCAGCTTGCTGGTAAGCACTGCCATTTTCCGGCTGCTTTTATGCATGCCCGCCAGCGCTTCAACCAGTTTTTCATCCTCGCTTTGCCGCTGCCGGGCAAACTGGATCTGTGTGTCCAGGAGCGTGAGGGGCGTTCGCAACTGGTGTGCAGCGTCGGATATGAATTGGCGCTGCGTAGCCGCCTGCAAGCTCATGCGCGAGATGCACTGGTTGATTGCATCGACGATAGGCCGAAGCTCGAAATGCAGTCGTTCGGCGCGAATCGGCTGCAGTTGGGATGGCGCCCGGTCGGCCACGTCATCCTTCAACTTCATCAGCGGCCTCAACTCGAAGGTGAGGCCGAAATAGACGAGCAGCATTGCCAGGAGCAGCATTAAGACAAGGCGGATGAGCTGGGGATGCCATAGGGCGGCCACCATTGCATCCCGCGAAAACTCCGTCTTCGCGACCGCCACGGTGACGTTCTCCACGCGCCCGGAATCGAACATCTGCCGCACATATACAGCGGCGCGCACACGCCGGCCGTCATTGAGGACCGCACTGTAAAACGCCGGCGTGGACGAGAAAGTGTCTGGCAACGGCAGGTCGGGGTTGCCCGCCAGCAGTCGGTTATGTCCATCCACGATCTTGTAGAACACATTGTCGTGCTCGGGCGACTCGAACAGTTCGAGGGCCGCCGGCGGGATCTGCACGACGATCTCGCCGTTGTCCCAGTCGATGTCTTCGCCAATGATCCGCATCGATGACATCAGCGCGTTGTCCTGCAGGAGATTCGCGGTGGAGCGCGCATTCTGCAAGGACATGATTCCGGATACGCAGACGAACACCGTCAGTGGCAATAAAAGCCACCCTAATAGCCTGGCTCGCAAGCTGCCCAAAATCACGAAATCACGTTCCTTGAATATGCATCAAATAGTCGCTTAAAACGCTGCCGGTTTCCATTTAAGCAGACGCCGCTCAAGACTGGTCAACAGGTAATCGGCGGCGAGTGCAACGACCGCAAGAACGATCATGGCGGCAAACACACCGCTCGCGTTGAACGCGCCCTGCGCGGTCGAGATCAGCAGTCCGATTCCCTGCTTTGAGCCGAGAAATTCCCCGACCACCGCGCCCACCAGCGCGAACCCGAAGCTCACATGCAAACTGGCGAGTATCCAGCTCAAGGCCGATGGAATCACGACTGTCATTGTCACCTGATGCTTCGACGCCCCCAGGATTTGCGCGTTCGCGATCATATACCGGTCGGCTTCGCGAACCCCCTGGAATGCATTGCCGAACACCACGAAAAACACCATGACGACGGCCAGCGCGACCTTGGAAGCCATCCCGAGACCCAGCGCAATCACGAACACCGAACCGAGCACGACACGGGGAATCGAATTGGCGATCTGGATATAGAGGCTGAAAACGTCGGACAGTAATTTGTTGCGTCCCAGCGCGATCCCGCACACGATACCGCCTGCCGCGCCGATTAGAAAGCCGAGAACGGTTTCTTCAAGCGTAACGAGAACCTGCATCCAGAGCGGCCCTTGCGAAGTGCCATTGGTGAACCATTCCACCAGCTGAAGATAGATCAGTGACGGCATCGAAAAGAAAAATGAGTCAATCCATTTCATCCGTGCCGACAGTTCCCAACCGCCGAGCGCGATGACCAGCACGGCGATGCGCAGCGTGATGATGGTCCATTTGCGCACGCGAATGCGCCGCTGCGCTATCTGTTCATCCCGGGCTAGCGAGACCGCGTCGAGTTTTTTCGGCAGGGCCGTGTCCTTCATTTTCATGGTTCCATGATTAGCCAATTTGCACTTCCTCGCGCAGGTCGTGCCAGATATCCCGCGAGATTTCTATAAAACGCGGTTCGTAGCGGACTTCGGATGTCACCCGCGGGCGAGGCAGGTCGATCTCGTACACCCGCTTGAGCGTCGCCGGCCGCGCGGTGAGCACGAAGACCCGATCCGCAAGCGCGATCGCCTCTTCGAGATCGTGGGTGACGAACACGACGGAACCCGCGTTGCCCGACCACAACTGCAGGAGCTCGTCCTGCATCAGCGTGCGCGTCTGCATGTCCAGCGCGGAAAACGGCTCGTCCATCAGCAGAATTTCCGGGTTGTTAATGAACGTCTGGGCGAGCGCCACGCGCTTTCGCATGCCGCCGGACAACTGATGTGGGTAATGCTTCGCGAACTTGTCGAGGCCGACGCGGCGAATCCAGTCGTGGGCAAGTTCGTGCGCCGCCGCCTTCGAGCGGCCGCGGTAGATGGGACCGGCCGCAACGTTATCGAGCACCGAGCGCCAGGGAAATACGGCATCTGCCTGAAACACGAAACCAATGCGCGGGTCGATGCCGTCCACCGGCTGCCCCATCACGCGAACCTCGCCCGTGGTTGGCTTGAGCAGCCCGGTAATCATGCTGAGCGTGGTGGACTTGCCGCAACCGGTCGGCCCCACGATAGCCACGAATTCCCCCCTTGCAACCGACATATTGAACTCGCGTAACGCGACGGTTGCGTGTCCATCGGGCGATATGAAACGGCACGACACGTTGCGAAACTCGATCGCAGGCCCATTTTGAGCGGTGACTTGATTCATCGGCTGCCTTCTGTTGATGTACGCGCTCTCACTTATTTCACCTGGCTCACTAACTGGTTGGTGAACGTGCGCGACAAGTCGATATGTTTGTCCTTCACCGACGGGTTGAACCCGGCGAGCACCTTCAGCACGGTGTCGGGGCCATCGGCAGGCATCTTGCCGTCCACGGTGTACATGGGCAGGGAGGCTTTCAATGCGCTCACGTAGAGCGCCTTGTCACTGCCGTAGTAGTCCTTGGGCATCTGCGCCGCAATTTCGTCGGCCGTATGCGTATGCAAGTACTGCAGCGTGTGGACAAAAGCACGGGCAAGCTTTTGCGCCTCGTCCTGATGCGTGTTGAGCCACGCGCTCTGGACATAGAGACTCGAAGCGGGATAGGTTCCACCCAGAGCGGCGCGTGTGCCATCGAGGCTGCGCATGTCGACCAGCACCTTCGCATCGCCGGATTTCAGCAGCTGCGACACGGTCGGTTCAGTCGTCATGCCCGCGTCAATCCGGTTCTGCTTGATAGCCGCGATAAAGCTGTTGTCTGCGCCAACAGGCAGCACCGTATAGTCGGAGTTCGGTATGCCTTTCAGATGCGCGAGGTACTGCGTGAGGAAGTTCGTCGATGAACCCAACCCGGTCACGCCAAGGGTCTTGCCCTTCACGTCGGCCATGCTCTTGATCGTGTCGGCTTGTTTGGTCGCAACCATTTCAACTTCACCCGGCACCTGGCCGAATACGACGATGGCTTTGACTTCCTTGCCTTTGGCCTGTAAATCGATTGAGTGATCATAAAAGCCAACCACGGCTTGCACGGCGCCGGCGAGCAGTTCGTTTTCCGCGTCCACGCCGGCGGGCTGCGATAAAAGCTCGACATCCAGGCCTTCAGCCTTGAAGTACCCGAGTTGTTCGGTGAGACGCGCCGGCAGGTAAATCAGCTTGGTGATGCCGCCCACCATGATGGTGATTTTCTCGGGCTCCGCCGCGCGCGCAGCCTGCGTGATTGCGCAGAACACGCCAAGCGCCAGAACCGATGAGACGGTGCACTTGCCCAACCGATTAGATTTTCGTGCAGCGAGGGTCATTTTTGTCTCCGTTAATCCCAATAGACCGGGTGGCGTCGTTTGATTTAAACGCCTTGATAGTCGCCGAAGAAATTTTACGGTTTGCAATCCTTCGCCAACCTTTCACGCCCGTGAGTTTTCGTTTGAACAAGGGTTTGTCATAGGCATCGTTGAATAAAGAAAAACTAAAGCCAGGTATCTCCGATGTGCTCGTCTTTCCAGACTTTCACGGACACCTGCGTGCGGGGATTGGTCATTTAATCAGTCATTCGGTGCAGTGCGCACGCGCTGAAGCATGCCTGCGCTTTCCGCGGCAGCAGCGCTCGTCTTCATGGTGTTGCCGAAAATGCGCTTGGAGCGTTGGGCCGCAAGCTCAACATGGTTGCGCAGACTAACGGGTTCTAATGAGACGGACCCGACACCTCCCCTCGGGGGACACTGACGGATGTCAACCTGAAGAGCAGAGCTTCATCATGGAAATCGATATTCTCGGCATCGATCTCCCTAGACAGGTCTGCCAGCTACATGGCGCCGATTGTCGCGGACGTGTCCTACATCGAGCAGTAGACAAAGACTGCAGCACGGCGTTACTTTGAGAAATCGATTGTCTGGTTGCCAGACCCACCGTCGAGTTGATGACCTGCAAATCAGCGACTAGTTGCGAACTCAGCGTAGGGAAAATTACTCGCGTCTAAAACCGAGAATAGCCCTTCCAATTGGATTTCCTGATACTAGCGGATTCGGCATCCAGGCCGTAAAGACATCGAGCGTGTCTCCATCGAGCTTATAGAATCGTTCCTGCTCACTGCCGTTCCAGGCTTCATTCCACGATGCGTCAACCTTTGTGATGAACCTATCCCCATCTATCCGATACCGTCCGGTATAGGCCATCACAGTACGGAAAAGTGCCACGAGTTTCTCATCTGTATTCCCTGGCTCCCGCGCCTGCGCGGTAACTAGTACCATCATTCGCCCATCAGAGCCGAAAATAAGGTGCCCATTGGGGTCGGCGCCCCACGGCTTACTGCGCTCCTTTGAATCCTGAAGTTCAGTATCAAAAGAAACCAACCGCCAGCAACCGTGAAGCTTAGTGTCGCGCTCAGACATATTCGCTCCTGTAGTAGTTTGCTTGAATGTAGCAACCTGTCGAAGGTAGGGTATGTTGCCATGCAAATTGCAAAAACACCGACAAATCCACGGGATGCGCCACGGACCGCTAATGGCCGGACCTTGCCGGGCAGTAGAGCAAGCAATTGGATACGGCACAAAACGTTTGTCTGTCACGGTCCATCGCCGGGGCGCCGCCGCAGCGCCGACCCTGCATCGCGGCTTGCCAGTCACGGGCGGAAGTCCGCGACATCTGGTGACATAGTTTGCGCATGGTTTTTAACCGGGCCTAACACTACATTAGCTTCACCCGACGCGATAGCAGCCTTTCCAGCAAACGACGCGTCCAATCTGAACCGGTTATCTGCCCATCATGGTTACCACTGGAAAGATCGCTCTTTGCGCTACGTTGTTCGTCATTACCGTCTCACTGATCGAGGCATGCGTGCTCACTCGCAAGCAGCGCAATAGCGCCATGCCTTTCGATTGGTATGAAGTGTGGATTTCGCTGGCCGATGTGGCCGGTCGCAAGCTGCTCGCCCTGCTGCCGCTTTCGCTCGCAACCCCGATTTTCGCGCTTGCCTGGGATCACCGGATCTTCACCGTCACGCTCAACAGTGCGCTGATGGTGTTCCTGCTCTTTATCGGCCAGGAGTTCTGCTACTACTGGTACCACCGCGCGTCGCACCGCATTCGCTTTTTCTGGGCAACGCATGCGGTTCATCATTCGCCGAATCAACTGACGCTTTCGTCTGCTTACCGGCTTGGCCTGACCGGCAAGCTGACTGGCTCAGCGATGTTTTTCGCACCGCTCGTGTGGCTAGGCGTGCGTCCGGAAATCGTGCTGGCGACGCTAAGTTTCAATCTGCTTTATCAATTTTGGCTCCATAACACGTGGACCCCGAAACTCGGCTGGCTCGAATATGTGTTCAATACGCCATCCGCGCATCGCGTGCACCACGCATCGAATGCCGACTATCTCGATGCGAACTTTGGCGGCGTGCTCGTCATATTCGACCGCTTGTTCGGTACGTATGTCGAAGAACGCGCCGATGAGCCGTGCCGCTACGGTCTGACGACACCAACGCGCTCCCGCAACCCGCTAGTTGTCGAATTCGAACATTGGGTCAGCCTTGCCCGTGATGTCATGTCGGCGGGCAGCGTGTGGACTGCGATCCGCTACGTGATGCTGCCGCCGGGCTGGCACGTGGACGGATCCAGCCAGACAACCGAAGCGCTGCGTCAACGGGATCTGGCCGCACGTCGCACGGTTCCAGTCAGTACGCAGGGACGGTGACCGAATTTCCCGTCACGGCTCGAGTTCACCAATGCGATATTGCGCGTTCTCTAACAAGATAATCCGGACTGCAAACGCTCCTCTGCGAGGACTCGGCTGTTCCCGACTGTCGAAAGCGGACGCTCGGGAGCTTCAAAGGTCGCGCGGTTCCCATGTATGTTTGGCGATGTTTAACGTCGTCGAGCAATGAAACCCGTCAGTCCCTGTTGCCATTAATTTGGTCCCGTGTTTGACGCCGTTTAGGTAGACACACGCTATGCCGTCCTGCGCCACGCAGCGAGAATATGACGGCACACCGAATGTCCGATGCAGGCTTGCGAACTTCAGTGATGCTCGCTCCGATAGTGGAGCGAGTGACATTTGCCTGGAACTTTTCTCCGAACATCTGCAGACAACGAATTACCCGGCCAGTATCGCCAGCATCTGTGTATTGAAGCCGTTGACCAGATCGTGTTCGCTGGGGCCTGGGTTGCCGCGAAACAGCTTGGCGCCTTCAACCAGAATCTCATCGGCGTTGGTTCCGAGCACCGTCATCGTTTCGTCGACGAACGCGTCAAGTGGCATCGCCTGTTCGGCTTCGCGGCTGTTCATGAGGTCCGTACGTACCCAAGGCGGTGCGATCTCAAGCACGCGAACCGTCGTGTCTCGCAGCATGAACCGTTGAGAGAGCACGTACGAGTGAACCGCCGCCTTGGTTGCTGAATACACTGCAGTCGGAGCCAACGGCACGAAAGCCAGCACCGAGCTGGTATAGACGATAGCGGCGTCCTTCTTGGTCTTGAGGTGATCGATGAGTGCCGACGTCATGCGGATCGGGCCCATGAGATTGGTCGTAATGTGCGACACCATCACCGTCTCCTCGACCTTGTCACCGGCTTGGTCCGGCAACATCACCCCCGCATTGTTGAACAGCACGTTGAGATCCGGAAAGTCCGCGATCAACTTCGCTGCTACCCGCTCGATGCTGGCGGGATCGGTAATGTCGAGCTCGACCGCGGCCATGCCAGGGTTCACCGCCAGGACCTCGTCCAGGTGACTGCGCCGGCGGCCACTGATGATGACCTTGTTGCCGCGCTTGTGGAGCGCCTCTGCGAGTCCGCGGCCGATGCCGGAGCCGCCGCCCGTGATGAAGATGGTGTTTCCAGAGAGTTTCATGATTTTTTCCTTGCTATAAATATTCCGTCGCCCATTCATCATATTGAAGAGGAATACTATTAATAACGCACGCTCATTTTTATCTCCACGGGCATGCAGTCCTGGTCCAATTTAGTGCGACCTCAATACTCGAACCAGAGCTTGAGCGCGGTGTTCTTTTCCGGGGTGTATGGCGGGAACAGATGCTCGATTTCGACGTCCGGCGGCGAGGCCAGCATCGACTTGGCGTGGGTCAGCGAGTTGTAGCCGTCTTTCCCGTAGTAGTGACCCATGCCGGAAGCCCCGACACCGCCGAACGGCATCGTTTCAACGAACAGGTGTACGTTGACCTGATTGACTGCGCCACCGCCAAAGGACAGTTCGCCGACGAAGCGATCGATCGTCTTCTGGTCCCGGCTGAAGATAAAGGCCGCGAGCGGGTGCGGAGTCGCCGCAATTTTTCCGAAGGCTTCGTCCAACGTGCGATAGGTAAGGATGGGCAGGATTGGCCCAAAGACCTCCTCTTCCATGATCGGGTCGTCCCAGGTCACGGGATACACGATCGTCGGGGCGAGATAGCGGGCTGCCGGGTCGGATTGCCCACCGATCACGATCTTCTTCGGGTCGATCAGGCCGGCGAGACGGTTGACTTCGCGTGCATTGATCACGCGGGAATAGTCCGAATTGGCTTTTGGATCTTCGCCATAAAATTCGATGAGCGCGGCCTTTGCCTCCTTGACGAACTCCTCTGCAACGGATTCGTGCACATAAGCGTAACCCGGCGACGTGCACCACTGACCACCCCATGCCGTCGCCCCCCACGCGATCTTCCTCGCGGCATCCTTGATGTTGGCGGTCTCGTCCACCACGGCCGGATTCTGTCCGCCAAGTTCCAGAAGGACGGGCGTCAGGTTCTCCGCAGCAGCCCGCGCTACAACCTTGCCCGTGCTGGTGCTGCCGGTGAAGAAGATAAAGTCGAACGGAAGCTTCAACAGCTCTGTGGTCTCTTCACGATGGCCCGCGACTGCCGCCACAGCCTCGGGTTCAAAGTACTTCGGCACGAGCTCCATCAGCAGCGACGACGTAGTCTCGAGCGCCATGCTGAGCTTGAGCACACAGCAATTGCCTGCGGCCAGCGCCGTAATCGCAGGTCGGAGCAGCAGCAGGAGCGGGCCATTGAAAGGCCCCATGACCAGTGCAACGCCGTAGGGATCACGATAGACAATGCCGCGGTGGCCGGTGGCGGCGAGTGCTTTTGGCACGGGGGCTTCGGTCGGCTTCATCCATTCTTCGAGCTGGCTCTTCTGGAACAGCGTCTCGCCGTAGCACGCCTGGGTCTCGAAGATCTGCTCCTGACTGGCTGTCTTGAAGTCCCGTCCGATCGCCTGCTGAAGCGCCGCCTCGTTCTCCAAAATAAGCCGACCCATACGGTCGAGCTGCTCTATTCGCCACTCGCGACTGCGCGTTACGCCAGTTGCGAAGTGACTTTGTTGACGATCGAATAACTCCTGAAACGGATTCATGGTGTGTACTCTCGGATGGATGGAAGCGTCTCGACTTGCTGCACGTTCGGCAACCGTCCACCGAGGCATTGCATTCGTCGAAAACTGGTGATCAGACTATCGGCAGGCGCTGGAAAGCGCGATGTCAAAAAGGGCAACAACTCTGCCAATCGGATGGAGAAGTTTCGCCGCGTTGAGCGACGCTACGCCGCGAGGCGCACTGAAGTGACGTTGAGCCGGGTGAATCGCTGAGGGGTGTATGGAGATCTGAGGGCGGACAGCGTTTGAGCGATGCTGGAACCCCGTTCAGCGAGATCCTGATTCTAATGATGCGTTTGAAAAGTAGTCCGGTAGTGTCCCGGAGAAACGCCGAGCACGACGATGAAAGCCTTCCGCATTGCTTCATCGCTCCCAAATCCGCAGTGCGCGGCAATTTTCTCCAGCCCGTGTCCTGACTCCTGGAGCAGCCCGCGCGCTGCCTCTACCCGGCTTTGACGGACGTAACTGGCCGGCGTACAGCCGAACTCCGCTCGAAATACACGAGCGAAATTTCGGGGACTCATTGCCATGCGTTGAGCCAGGGACTCAACACTCAAAGGCTTATCGAGGTTCTCGACAATCCAGACACCCAGGTCTTCGAACGTTGGCGATTTCGGCGCTTGCGCTGCAAGCGATACGCTGTACTGACGCTGTCCCCCTGGCCGTTTGAGAAAAACAACCAGATTGCGGGCCACATTCAAGGCAACTGCGTTTCCATAATCTTCCGTCACCATCGCTAACGCCAGATCGATACCCGCCGTGCCGCCCGCGGAGGTATAGACGCCCTGATCTTTGACCCATATGCTTTCCGGATCGACCAGAACATTGGGATGACGCGTCTGTAGTTCGTTCACCCAATGCCAATGGGTGGCCGCACGTTTTCCTTCAAGCAGGCCCGCATCGGCCAGTATGAATGCTCCGATGCAAACGGAGGCGGTGCGCCGTGCTCTCTTGCTCATGCGGCAAAGCCACTCGCGGAACTCGGGCGCTCCCACATCATCAATCGAACGCGGGCCAGCTGTCACGAGCAGGGTATCGACTTGCTCCTCGTAGTCTTTGTAGGAGCAATGCGCAGCGAGCCTGCTGCCTGCCTCGCCCTCAAGCTGACAGCTCTCCGTCGATGAAATTATCGTAAGCCGGTATGGAGGTTCATTTGCAGGGGCAAGCGGGGAGCCTGCGACGAGCTTATTGACGAGGTCGAATACGCTCGCGGGACCGAAGAGATCGAGCTCCAGGACGGGAGGAACGCCCACCAGCAGGATGGATCTGGTGTGCTGCGACCGACGGATCAGATTTCCCCGATTCGGCATTTTCAACCTCTCGTGAGCTGATGTGCATATTGTAGCGGCTGGGCAATCAGCGTAGAGGGTTGGACTATTGGGAGGCGAATACTTGTCAACGATCCGCCTCGTCACGTCGAATGACAGAAATTGGCCGCCCGGCCTGTTAGCGTCCCGGGCTCACTCGCCTGGTCGCGAGCAAGCCTCAACTGCGGAGCGCCACAGTCGCTACGATGAGCGCCGAGAAGATCAGCGCAGGGGCGAGATGCTGCAACGACTCCCGGTTTCGTAGCAAAGTGAAGAGCGCGGCGACCAGGATCGCACCGGCCAGCGTTAGGCCCAAGGCTCTGGTTTGTTGTCCAAAAAGAAGTGCCGCAGCCAACAACTCAAGAGCGCCACAGAGCAAATGAAACCATGCCGGGTAACCCCAGCGCGCGAAGTCGCGCTTCACCCCGCCGAGTCCTGCGAGATTGACCACCCCGGCAACCGCGAACAGAACCGCTACGATCGTCGCGAGAATCGATTCGAAAGATGCAGTGTTTAACGCCATCGTCATGCTCCGTTATTTTGCTGAAAGTGCTTCTGTACAGAGAGGTCCGCAATCAGGCCGGGGCCACGGGGTTCCCACGCAAGAACTCGCCGGGCGTGCTGGCCGCTTACCGTCTGGTCAAGCGCCAGAGCGTCAGCAAATGGGCCAAGCGATTTGCGAGCATCGTCGAGCGGCCAAAATTCGACGCGCTCGGCGCCGACCGAGGCCCGGATCGCTTCACCCATTTCGGCAACGGCAACGGCATCTTCCGCGACCACGTTGAAGATCTGTCCCGTGACTCGACCGTCCCCGCTTGCCGCCCGCTCCACCGCGCTTAGATAGGCCGTGGCGAGATCATCGACATGCACGGCAGGCCAGCGGTTGCGACCATCGCCGACGACTCTCACCGTGTTGGTCTGACGGACCATGCCGGCAAGCATGCGGAAGATGCCGCCGCCGTAGCCGTGCACCATTGCCGGCCTGAGGATCACCGCGGCAATCGAGCGGCGTGCTGCCAGCGCCAGCACGTCTTGCTCCACTGCGGGACGCCAGGCAACGAGTGGTGTCGGGTTCAGCGCCGACGTTTCACTCGCGGGCTCGCCCTCCGTATTGCCATAGACCCACGTGCCCGACGTATAGACAAACGCCGCGCCCGGATGCAAATGCGAAAGCATCGCCTCAACCGCGGCCTTGTCAGCAGCAGCGGCGGAAGCGTCGTTAGTCGACGCCATGTGCACCACGCCATCAGCGGCACCGGCAGTCGCAGCGAAAGACTGCGGCTCACGCAAGTCGCCGCCATGCAGTTTCACACCGAGACGTGCAAGCGCGCTCGCGGCCGCCGACTTGTCGTCGCGCACCAGCGCCGTCACCTGATGGCCGAGGCTGATCGCCTTGCGCGCGACCGCTTGCCCGATGTAGCCCGTACCGCCTGTAATGAATAGTTCCATAGCGTTCTCCTCGATGATTGCCTGCGAAGTTGATAAGCCACACGAACGAGACTCATCGGTCTCGTTTCGGCAAATTTAAACGAGACTGACCAGTCTTGTCAACTACTCGATGATCTGTTATTTATCTGGCATGAACACATCCTCTCTCTCTGACCTGAGCCCGCTGCAACACCGCAAGCGGTCCGCCATCCTCGACGGCGCGAAAACCGTTTTTTTAAGCCAGGGTTTCGGCCTGGCAACGATGGACGATGTCGCCGCGGCCGCTGGCGTCGGCAAACAGACGGTCTACCGTCATTTCAAGTCGAAGGAAGCGCTCTTCGTTGGTCTGGTGAGCTCGATGTGCGCTCAGGTGGGCGGATTTCTTGCCGGCGCTCTAGACGAGCAATCCGATGGATCACCCGAAGTCGAGTTGCGCGAGTTGGGATGGGTGTTGGCACAAAGTCTTATCGCACCGGATTTTCTGCGGCTTTACCGGGCCATCGTTGCTGAGGCCGAGCGTCTTCCGGAACTCGGCCAGGTGTTTTACGAAAATGGTGCGAAGGGCGTACGCGCCTTCGCCGCAAAAATTCTGCGAAAGCGATTTGACGAATCGACGGCTGCATTGCGGGCAGCGACATTCGTTAATTTGGTGCTGGGCGACGCGTATCTGGAGCTGTCGATTGGCTTCACGGTGCCCGATGTGCAAGCGCGCTTCGCACTGCAGATTGACGAGGCGGTGGCGGCGGCACTTCGCTAAAGAGCACCGCATAGGATGTCGAGCGACTAAATGCGGAGCGCAACAGCGTGTAGCGCGGGAAGCAAGACACCGCGCGTCCGATTCCGAACGTGGCTTGTTAGATCGCTCTATATCGGCCTCGCGGCACCTTGGGAGTGCTAAAGAAATTGCCACCACTCCAATGCTTGAGCAACTCCACGATTTTGACTTCCGCGCTGTCATGAAGCAGGCGTCCGACAATGCAGTCGGCGCGCTTCAGACCATCAAGTTTGCCGCGCCGCTCGATGTCGAAACTGTCAACTCGAGCACGCAGAAAAGAACAGTCTTTGACAATGCTTCAGCAAGCGCAGTCTTGTTCGTCGATGTCGGCTATCAGTTGCAGTCGGGAAATCTTTATGTCTCCGCTAATGTCGTGATGTATCCAAAGGCCGACAACTTGTTGCAGTTCAGGAAAAAACCGAACGATTCCGACCCGCTCGATGCTGGCAATGCTATATATCGGAAAACGTTCAACTACGGGAAGTTGAATGTGCTAGATACCGATATCAAACAGGATTTGACCGAAGGGGCAAACAACATCGCATCCCAACTCGCGACCGATCTGAATCATCCCATTTGATTTGAAGTAACGGTTGTCCAGCTGCATGGCGTATCACAGCAAGCGCTGATGCTGGACAACTATTTCCCGCCAGCAAAACGTGGGCTGGTGTCATTGCACTAGCACCCGACGTCGCCACCTACGTCGTCAACTCGATCGACCGGGTCCGTGGCGCAAAACCAGACCATATTAAAAGACAAATTGAGCATCTTTACGGGCGCCTCTATCCGCTGACTCAAGCTGACGACAAACCTTGGCGACAGTTTAAAAATACCTATGCTTGTAAAAATCGACGCTATTTTCTTGACACGCGCAACCCTTCAATGCTTGAAGAAGCTGCCGCATGGCGATCGGGGGTAAGAACTGTTGTCATCCATTGAATGTAAAAATGGAAGATTTAACGGTTGCGAACCCTCACCTGATAATTGGGGATCGACTACTCGTGGTATTTCAGGATTTGATCACCCAGACTGAGGCGTTCAGCGCTGTAATAGCAAGCTGGAAGGACATTCACCAAGAAAACGCAGCGCCGGAGAGCAACACGGTCAAAAACGTCAATTACCGAGTCGGGATAATTCAATACTTACAGCAGAACGACGAATAAACCGACGCAAACGCCAGCACGTTTGACACTTTAGCTTCGAGTCCGTGGATGCGCTTTTTCTCGGCAGCGAATACTCAGGGTTTGCCGCCACACCGGCTCACTATTTTGCCTTCGCAGAGCACAAGCACGCTTGACCCAGCATGCCGGTAAATCCCGGCCTCTGGCGACCCTGGCCCATGCGGCAAAGGCCTGGATGCCATTTTCGCCGCTGCGCCTCAGTTGCCGAAACCCAAAAACACCCCGCCGCCGTCCCGCTTATCTTGGGTCTTTCCCCTCGTTCATTCAGATTAACAAAGACAAAGGGTTAAAACGCTATCGCGCCGGCCGTCAAGTTCCACTCAAAGCGGCATGGGGCGGGTATTGGCAACACCGTGCGGTAGACCACTTAATTTTGATTATTCTCCAGACATATTTATCTTAATTTCGCGAAAATCTTTTTATACTGCATCTACGCCAGATCGATATTGATTCACCACATTCCATGCTTGATATCTTCCCGGCATTAAATACCTGATATCCCGATCGGTGTATCGAGCCATTCCTTTGTATGCCGGGCAGTCCAATAACCAAAGCAGTCGCTGTTCCCTGGAGGAAGACATGTCACGTCGGTGTCCCGTTGTTACTCTGCTTATTCCCATCGCGGCCTCTTTCTGGGTGCCTTTAACGCAAGCGGCCGGCGTGCTTCCGCAAGGCGGCCAGTTCGTTGCAGGCAACGGCAAGATCTCGACTGTCAGTTCCGGGCTCAGCATCTCGCAGACAAGCGCGCGCGGCGTGATCGACTGGAATACCTTTTCGATTGGCGCGGGTCAACACGTCGCGATCAACAATGGCTCGGGCGCGACGCTGAACGTTGTCACCGGTAACAGTCTTTCGTCGATCAGCGGACTGCTGAGCGGGACCGGCAGCGTATATCTGATCAATCCGCAGGGCGTGCTGATAGGGACGACCGGCGTCGTCACAACAGGGGGCCGCTTTGTCGCCTCGACGCTCGGCGTATCCAACACCGCGTTCATGAACGGCGGACCGCTGACACTGAGCGGCAATGGTAAGGGCACCATCGTCAATCTCGGCGCGATCAGTTCGACCGGCGGCGATGTATTCCTGATCTCGCGCACGACCGTGTCGAACCAGGGCACTGTGACGGCGCCCAACGGAACTGCAGAGTTTGCCGCCGGTAGCCAGGTTCTGCTGCAGGACTCGTCTTCGGGCCCGCAGGTGTTCGTGCAAGCGGGCAGCGCCGGGCAGGTGCTCAACTCCGGCACGGCTCGGGCGGCGCAGATCAACCTGCAGGCTGCGGACGGCAACGTGTACGCGCTTGCCGGAAGTCACAGCGTGCTGCGCGCGACTGGCACAGCCACGCGCGACGGCCATGTCTGGCTGGTCGCGAACACCGGCGCCGTCAACGCGCAAGGTACCATCCAGGCAGCGAACGCAGGCGGCAGCGGTGGCACGGTCGACATGAGCGGCAAGACGTTGAATGTCCAGGGCGCGACGGTCAATGCAGCGCAGTGGAACCTGAGCGCCCCCATCTTCACGATCGACGCGGCGACCGCCAGCGCACTTGCGCAAAACCTGTCGCTTGGAACCTCAGTTGCCGTGACCACAACGGGCGCCGGTGGCGCCAACGGCAACCTGACCGTATCGTCCAGCGTGAACTGGAAGGGTGCTGCATCGCTTGCGCTGAATGCGTATCACACGGTGAACGTCGGGCAGCATGTCAGCGTCGGCAATACCGGAAGCGGCAATCTCACGTTGCGCGCCGATGCTGCCGGAATTGACAACGGCGGCAGCGTGATCAACGCCGGCACGATCGACTGGTCGAAGAGCACCGGCATTGTCTCTGCGCTCTACGACATGAACGGTAGCTGGCAAGCCGGCACGATTCGAAGCAATAGCGCATGGAGCGCTGCGCCGTTTAGCGGACTTCTGACGCAGGTTACGGCCTATCAACTCGTGAATACGCTCGCCGATCTGAACAACGTTTCGAAGAATCTCGCAGGCATCTACGCGCTTGGCAACAATATCCAGGCTGACCCGTCAGTCGCTTTCAACCCTATTGGAGGCACACCGGCTACACCATTCACCGGCCAGTTCGATGGCATGGGCCACACTGTCAGCGGTCTTAGCTATGCGTCGACAAATTCGACTTCCTTCACCGGAGCCATTGGCTTGTTCTCGACAGTTGGAACAACGGGTGTAGTACGGAACCTGGGCGTCACCAATGCAACTGGCAGCGGAATGTTCGCAAGTGTCGGCCTCATTGCGGGCGACAATCTTGGTTTGATCACGAACTCGTACAGCACCGGGACGGCAAGCTCCGGGAGCTTCGGATCGGGCAGTGCCGGTGGAGTGGCCGGTACGAATAATGGCACCATCGAGCGCTCCTGGAGCAGCGCGTCAGTCGGCATCCAGGGCGTATCTGGCGGCCTTGTCGGCATCAACAACGGACTGGTCCTGCAGTCGTACGCTACGGGCTCCGTAAGCGGCGGGAGCCATGGTTTGCAGGGCGGCCTGGTTGGTTCGAACTCGTCGACCGGTGTCATCAACCAGTCTTACACGACCGGGGCAGTCGAAACCTCGACCGAGGCGGGTGGTCTGGTCGGGACCAACGCCGGATTGATTGAAGAGTCCTACTCCGCTGCCACACGGTTGGCGGGAGGTCTCCCGCTCGCGTCCTACGGCGGGATTGCCGCGGAGAACACCGGCACCATCGCGAATAACGTCTTCTGGAACACGGTCACCGCGCGTGGCGCTCCGGGCGTAGTCAACGGTACGCAAATACCCGCTGCCAATGGTTTGACGACCGCGCAAATGAGCGTTCCGGCCAGCTTCGGCTCGAGCTGGAATTTCAGTCCCACCGGAACGTGGGTGATCCCGGCTGGCGCGACGTCTCCTGTGCTGCGATGGCAAGTTGCACACTGAGCGGTCAGCGTTGCGCGTCGTGCCCGGCAAGCCGCCGGGCACGACGCGCAAGCGCCGCCCATGTTGCTGCCCACGCGGGGAATGGCTGTCGTCCTGATCGCTTTTGCGATCGCGCCGACGGCGCAGTTTTATCGTGACGTTCAAGTTCAGCCAGGTAACCAAGGCACAGGCCGATCCGTTTCCGGAATTCGGTCCGACGTTGCCGCAGTGGCCGTTTTCACGTGTATGAAGGTCGGCTAACGCCTTGTTCGAGCACCTGCGGTCGAATTGTCGACTCGTGTAAACTGCGTGGATGTCCGACGAAATCGATTACCTCAACCCCGCCCTTCCTCCGGGCCTCCGACGCGTGTCGATGCCCGTGGTCGACGCGACCCCAACAACGCTTGATGGATATGGCCGGCTTGTGACAGACCCGAGCGAGTGCTCGATCGAGATCGTGCAATGGCCGTCGGTGGGAACGAGGCCCATCGATCCTGGAACCGGTGATGAGGCAGGCACAACCGAAGGGACATTTGTAAGCGAATGGCGCGGGGATATTCTCTACGGTCGAAACGAGGCCGTGGGCGGTAACTACATCCTTGCATACGCAAGGGAGCCTGCGACAGCCCGCGACGACAACGCCAATGCCCCGGAACGCATGCTGCTTTGGCACGCGAACTATCACCCGGACGGCGGACAGCTGTTCTTTCCTCTCGACCATCTTCCGTTCTACATTCCACTGGCATTGCCCGGGGACGACATCGCGCCAGAGAAGTTCGTGTGCTTTCGCTTCGATGGACAGCAGGGTCTCTACATCCACCCGAACGTCTGGCATGAAGGTGTGTTCGCTCTCAGAGGGACGCAGCGGTTCTTTGACAAGCAGGGCGCAGTCCATGCGCGCGTCTCGGTCGACTTTGCCCGCGAATTTGGCTGTCTACTCGAGGCGCCGATCGCCAGTGGCGCCTGACCGTTTGTTCGAGACGGCGATCCTCGCGGCAGGTCTGTGACTCAGGTCGAGCGGACATTCGAATGTCCGCCGGAGAGCAACGTCAAACGTCGGTAACTGACCGGCTTTTGCCCGTCAGCTATCGCCAGAAGCCGACCCGTACCTACCCGCCAAGCCCTGAGGCATGCGTTGCTCTTTCCAAAAGCTTGCCAATTGCTGCGTGCGTTCGAGCAGTTATACAAGCGTTGCCGAATCAAGATCATTTAACGCCAGAAAATCAGAGTTCATTTGAACCATGGCGTTTTGTAGAACAACGAGCGTACCCTCGTGCGCCGTTCACGAACAAGCCGCCGATTGCGCGTAGTACCGATTCGGTGCAGGAAAGACGCCGGTCATCACTTCGATCAGGAATGGCCCGTTATATCGCGACGCTTCGCTCAGTGCATCTTCCAGGTCATCGACGTGCTCGACCCTGCGCGCCGCCACACCGAGCGAAGATGCAAAAGCTGTCCAGTCATGACGAGGGAGCTTGCTGAACTGCTCTGAAATCGATCCGTTGCTGATCGCGTCGATATGGATTGCGCCATGCGCGGAGTTATTCAACACAACGTAGATCATCTTGACCCCGTAGCGCGCCGCGGTCTGAATCTCGGTTCCGTGCATCAGCATGCAACCGTCACCGGTCACGACAATACACGGGCGCTTTGGGGCTGCAAGCTTGATGCCGATCCCGGCGGCGATTGCCCAACCCATCGGCGCGAGGGAGCTGGATGAAAAGTAATTGCCGATGCCCGACGAAAGCCAGTAATGGGCCATGAAGATACGGTGCGCGCCGGAATCCACGACAACATTGCTGTCCTTCGGCAGGAGTTGGCACAAGCGCTTCACTACGTCTCCCGGATAAAGCGATCGATCGCCAGGTAAAACCGGGACACTTGCTTGCTCGAATCGATGGTCATACAACGGCGTTTGGTTGAGCTCGGCGACCCACGCCTTTCTTGCTTCAAGCACCTTCACGAAGCCGGCGCTGCTGTCCGTATCGGTCTGGGACAGCACGCGGAATGTAGCGCCAATCCCGGAGAAAATCCTGCCGTGCGCGACGTGCCCCATTGCGGGCGGGTCGAAGCTGTCGTCGAAGATGATCAACTCTTTCCCGGCCGTCAGCTTCTTGCTCCAATTCATGCTGTCGCGCTGGTTCAAGTCGCTGCCAAACACGACAATGGCGTCGAGCCCGTCCGAATTGATCGCGTGAACGGCACGCGAGTGGCTGGAGAATCCGTAAATGCCGAGAGCAAGGACATGATGCTCAGGAAATGCGCCCTTCCCCGATAGCGTGGTCGCGACGGGAATGTGAAATTTTTCGGCCACCTCGAGCAGGGCCTTTGCGGTGTCCGCGTCATTGCCACGGCTTCCGATCAGGAAAGCTACTTTCTTCGATTTGAGCAGATACTCCTTGCACAAGGCATCCAACGCCACGCGGCTCGCGGGGACTTCGCATACATTGAATTCGCCATGATCGTACAGCTGCCTCGTTCCGTCCTGACCCGTCGGAACCTCCTGCTTTTGAACATCAATAGGAATGCTGATGAAAGTCCGCGCTCGGCGCATCCAGTTCAACCCGTCTGTCGCACGGCGCATTTCGGCCTGGATATTTTCCTTGTTCTTTAGCTCGATGACATTGTCCACCAGGTTTCTCACCACGCCGCTTTCGAAAATGCCACCCAGCGTAGCGTCCTGGAACGCGCCTTTCCCTTCTGCGCGCGACGAGACACCTCCGGCAATATAGAGCATGGGAATCTGGTCTGCCTGAGCAGCCGCCATGCCGGGCACGAAATTCATGGTGCCTGGTCCGGAAATCCCTATGCATACGCCGAATTTCCGGCTGGCCCGCGCATAACCATCGGCCATGAAGGCGCTGCCAGTCTCATGGGCGCTAACGATTGCGCGAATCGCCGGCGACTCGTCGATTGCCTCCAGCAATGGGTAAATCATCTTTCCCGGGACCAGGAAGACGTGGTCGATCTTCGCGGACTCCAACGACTTCACAACTATTTTCGATACGCTGAATGGAGCGGGTGATCCCATGGTTTCGAGTACGATCCGAGCAGAAACTGTTAGTTGGATCTCGCCATCCCTCATCCGGTCATCGCGTGCAGCCCTCGCAACGGCGACATGACGCGACCGGTCGCAACCGGCCTGTGGAGACGGCGAGACGGCCTTGAGTGCGCTGCAAAGCAGCTGCAGCCGCGTCTCGCGCTGCTTCATCGTGCCCGCTTGATCAACGGGCCCGTGTCTCCATCCATGAGTACTCTTCTTGGGCTACGACGTCGCTCGCATACGCTTCACGAATAGCTGAAGCAAGATCTGCAAGGTGTTATCAAGCATATGCAATACCTGTGCGGCGACACTCTGCTCGACGAGCACGGCGCTCTCACGTCGAGAGCACCGCCCAACGCCAAAGCCTGTTCAGAATGTCTGCCAGCCCGACGCGTCACTGGCGCCGGTCGCGACCACCGTGCTCTGGCCAGCGACAAGAACTGGAGTCTTCCCGCGTTTTGTCAGCATCGCAGGCGAAGACGCGTGAAATTTCGGCGCCGTCCGGTGGGGTTCTTTCCGGGGCGCATTCGCTCGTAACACTGATACCCGCCCGCCGTTGACCTTGAAGAAGGCCACCGCTTCACGCAGGCTTTGCGCCTGCTGGTCCATCGACTGCGCCGCTGCCGAAGCTTCTTCCACCAGCGCGGCATTTTGCTGGGTTACCTGGTCCATCTGGTTGACCGCCTGATTCACCTGCTCGATTCCGCCGCTCTGCTCCACCGACGCCGATGAGATCTCGCCCACGATGTCAGTCACGCGTTTCACCGACTCGACTATCTCCTTGATCGCGCCGCCAGCCTGCTCGACAAGCGTCGAACCCGCTTCCACCCGGTTGACCGAGACGGCGATCAGTTCCTTGATTTCCTTGGCCGCGGTGGCGCTGCGCTGCGCGAGCGTGCGCACTTCACCAGCCACGACGGCAAATCCACGCCCCTGTTCGCCGGCACGAGCCGCCTCAACCGCCGCGTTGAGGGCGAGGATGTTGGTCTGGAAAGCAATCCCCTCGATCACGCTGATGATCTCGGACATCTTGGTCGAACTCGCAAAGATCTCGTGCATCGTCTCAACCACCCGCCCGACGATTTCGCCCCCTCGCTGCGCGACACCTGAGGCCGTGCCGGCGAGTGTAGATGCCTGCTTCGAGTTGTCGGCGTTGTGACGGACTGCAGCGGTCAGCTGTTCCATGCTCGAGGCAGTTTGCTGCAGCGATGCCGCCTGCTCCTCCGTACGGCTCGACAGATCAAGATTGCCTTGCGCGATCTGCGCACTCGAAGTCGCCACACTTTCGGCGTTCTCGCGTACATCCGAGACGACCCGCAACAGCGCATCGCGCATTACCTTCAGCGACGCCATCAGGCTGCTCGTGTCGCCGGGCCGGAGGTCGATGCTTACGTTGAGATCGCCGGCAGCCACGCTTCTCGCCAGGTCTGCCGCGGTCGCAGGCTCTGTTCCAAGCTGCCGGGTCAGACTACGCGTCAAGTAAGCACCGAGCCCCAAACCAGTCAGCACAGAGAGGATCACCAGAACAAGCATCAGATTGCGGCTTTGGTCGTACACCTTCTCATTGGACTCGGCCGCGTTTTGTGCGTCGCCCTGCTTCAGAGCAACCAGGGCGCTCATCAGGACCAGGGTCTTGAAACCCTTGTGATGATATTCGTTCAACAGGTAATCAGTCAGGCCGTCTCGATCCTTTAGCCCGGCTGTGTTAATCCTGCCTTTCATTTCATTGAAGGCCTGCGTGTAGTCCTGCCAGTTCTGATCGAGATCGGTAAAGGTAGCCTTCCCTTTCTCGCTGTAGACCAGCGGCTCCGCTTGATTGAGGCGTTCGCGCGCCGACGCGAGGGCTTTTTCAGCCGCGTCCAGCGATGCAGTCTGCTGCTCGGCAGTGGAAGCCAGAATGGCGTTGCGCAGATACGTGCCGGTCCTCAGCACATCGGCATTCGCCTGCTGGATCAGGTTAAGCCCAACGAGATCCATCCGATAGGTCTTATCGGCATTTGCGCTAATCTGCGCCATGTTGTAAAGACCGATCCCGGTGACGATGGCGCTGATGACGGATACCAGGATGAAGGCACTGATTAGTTTCGCGCCGAGCTTCATATTGCCGAAATTCATAGTTCGCTATGTTGAAGTGAAAGAACCGGAACGGATCGGCAACGCTGGCCGCAATGTACTGTCGCGCAACCTGTGTTCCGGCTGGAGGTCGCTGTAAAAGGAGCCCGAAAATGACAGTCGAAACTGTCGGGACGAGCTGGATAGCCCCCTTCAGGTTCATGAGACTGCATGTCGAATCTCCTTGCATTTCACAGTGGCAAGCGGATCCCAACCGGACCGGCAGGGAACGCCGCAAGACCCTCATGTAGGGGTTAACGACAGTACGAATGAAATCTTCATACAAATAATGCTTACACTGTATTACGGATATGCGGTGCCGGATCTGGATGACGTGCCGAGCCATCGTCGGCGTGAGGCCGTCCTTGACGCGAATCGCGATCAAGGAGGGGTATGAGGGTGACTATTCAGCAACGGCCCACGGCCGCAGTTCGCTCACGTGATTGAGCGGATGGGAGGCAATGCGTGAGAGGACACGGCGCAGATATGCCTCGGGATCGAGAGCATTTAGCGGTAACCAACCTGTGAACGCCCGATGGCGCTCACCCGGCCTGGCATCTGCGTAAGGGTGCGCGCCTGTCCGTGTCCCCGGTCTTTCTTACTTGGCGTCTTCTTTCAGCTGCGGCAGAGCTGAGGTTTCGCCCGGGGTCAGCAGGCCGACCTGCGCGTAGACACGGAGCTTTTCGCGCGTATCGTTGATGTCCAGGTTACGCATGGTCAACTGCCCGATCCGGTCGCGCGGCGAGAACGTCGACGCAACTTTTTCCATCGACAGCCGCTCCGGCTGATAGGTCAGGTTCGGCGACTTCGTGCTCATGATCGAATAGTCATTGCCGCGCCGAAGTTCAATGGTCACTTCACCGGTGATTGCACGGGCCACCCAGCGCTGGGCGGTTTCGCGCAGCATGATCGCCTGCGGGTCGAACCAGCGGCCCTGGTACAGCAGGCGTCCGAGGCGGCGGCCGCTATCGCGGTACTGCTCGATCGTGTCCTCGTTGTGGATGCCCGTCACCAGCCGCTCGTAGGCAATATGCAGCAGCGCAAGCCCCGGCGCCTCATAGATCCCGCGGCTCTTCGCCTCGATGATCCGGTTCTCGATCTGATCGCTCATCCCGAGTCCGTGGCGCCCGCCGATGCGGTTGGCCTCCAGCAGCAGTTCGACCGCATCCGGAAACTCCACGCCGTTCAAAGCTGTCGGCCTGCCCTCTTCGAAACGGACCGTGACCTGTTCGCGGGCGATCTGCACTTCGTCGCGCCAGAACGCCACGCCCATGATCGGGTTGACGATCTGCATGCCGCTTTCGAGGCTTTCGAGGTCCTTGGCTTCGTGCGTCGCACCCAGCAGATTGGAGTCGGTCGAGTAAGCTTTCTCCGCCGACATCTTGTAGTCGAATCCGGACTTGCGCATGAATTCGGACATCTCGGCGCGCCCGCCCAGTTCGTCGATGAACGCCTGATCGAGCCACGGCTTGTAGATCTTGAGGTCCGGGTTCACCAAGAGGCCGTAACGATAGAACCGCTCGATGTCGTTGCCTTTATACGTGCTGCCGTCGCCCCAGATATTGACGCCATCCTGCTTCATCGCGGCGACCAGCATGGTTCCCGTCACCGCGCGGCCGATCGGCGTCGTATTGAAATAGGTCACGCCGGCGGTCGAAATATGGAACGCGCCAGACTGCAAAGCGGCAATGCCCTCGGCCACGAGCTGCGCCCGGCAGTCAATCAACCGCGCGCCTTCTGCGCCGTACTGTATTGCCCGACGGGGAATCTCGTCGTAATCATCCTCGTCGGGTTGCCCCAGGTTAGCGGTGTAAGCGAACGGCACCGCGCCTTTGAGGCGCATCCAGTGCAGCGCGGCGCTGGTATCGAGGCCGCCGGAGAACGCGATTCCGACGCGCTGCTGGACGGGAAGACTTTCGAGAATGGTGGTCATGTTGGAATCATCCGGTTAAGAGCTGACGTACAAGCTAACAGAGGTGGGGCCGCGCCTCCGATTCGAGCACCCCGGAGGGTAGCTCGACCGTTTCGACCCCGAATCTGAAATTTCGAGCAACGATTTTCGACGATTTGGACGTCGCTGTCGAATCGCCGGTTCTGGTCCAGGCCGTGTCCGACCCAAAATCACCCGGTTTCAGGGTGCGCTTTACCCTTCCCGAGGTGCCACGAGGCCTGTATAGATTAGCGCGTTCTGACCAGCCGCTTTTTGTGCCGACCAGAGACCCGGGTGATCTGCCGGGCGAGCGACGGTAGCCGGCATTTCGTTCATGAACAAGCGGGATATTTATAAGAAGTAAGTATCTCAATCAAGCATTCTTATTCATATGCAAAGTATTGAGCATGGTTTCAAGTTAAATCCTTAATCATTTGTAGGTTTTCTCTTACCCCAAAGTGAGCCTATCCTTATAGAAATCGTATATATCGTTTGGATTTCTGAATTTCTAACGCATTGAATGGTTTTGTTAGTCTAAGATAGCTCGAAACGAGCGCTGACTTTCCGGTCCAGATTGTTTGCATCAATCAGCCGGTTGGAAACCCGTATCGGTCGGAGACGTCCACTGTATTCGCGGAATTCACGACGCACACGACGCATTGGAGCGTCAACATAAGGCGAGTGGGTCTTCCCCCAGTTGTGAAGTCCGTGCGTGAAGTCCGTGCGTAAAGCCCATGCATGCGCGCAATCGCACTGGCTCGCCATGCATCGTAAGGGCTATCAGGCCCCAGTCAGTGCCGAATTATTGCGTTCCCGAAGTACTCGTTGGACCCGCCGATCTCGTAGCGCGCTCCAAAGCCATTTCAAGAGAAAGAGATGAATGAACGTATCTGGTTTGTTGGAGACGATCCGCCCACCCTCGGGATGCTAAGTGACTTTCTCGAAAGTCGTGGCATGACCGTATATATGCTTGACTGCAGCCGCTCATTAATCCGGCACATGAAGCAAGACACTCCGTCACTGCTTGTGTTGCGTGACGGTTCGCCCAGCGTTCAAGCCACGGCCGTCCTGCAAACCTTGCGCAACTCCGGGAACGACATCCCGGTTATCGTGATCGGCGAGCCAAGGGATTCCGTCGATGCAATTATCTGCCTGGAACTCGGAGCCGAAGACTACTTAAGAATGCCTTGCGATCCGCATGAATTGCTTGCACGTGTCCAGAACGTGCTGCGGCACAGGTTGCAAAATGGTCAATGGTCCCTGCCGGGGCGCGTGAAATGCGAGCTGGGAAGCATCGCTCTCGACTTCCGGACGCAATCGGTTACGCGCGACGGCATCCCCGTCACCTTGCATCCGAGCCTGTTCCCGTTATTGCACCTCTTCGTGGAACATCCACTGAAAGTGCTTTCCCGACGTAGCATAGTCGCCAAGCTGCGCGATTCCCCGACGGGGTATAGCGAGCGCTCGCTCGACGTACTCGTCTGGCGGCTCAGACAAGTGTTAGAGCAGGATCCCTCGCTTCCCCGGTTCATCCAGACCATCCGCGGACGAGGCTATGTCTTCAGTCCATCAGGTACTGGCGCACATCCGGCCGATTTCGAGAAGGTGGATGCCGCCTTGCAAACACAGCCGGCATTGAGACGAGAAGAAGCGCATCCGCAGCCGATCTCACCCTAAGCGCCATGCACAGCCTGTTCACATGGTCCTGCAGAAGGGATGTGGCCTTCTCCCTTCTGCAGGACCCATGACCGGTTCGATCGCGACAGTCCGATCATCAGATCGCCTCCTTCATGAATGCCCGCGATGCATTGCGGGCACATGACCGGCAACGATCAGAACTTGTGGCGAATGCCGACGGTGACGACAGCCTGCGAACTCTTGCCCGAATCCGTATCCGTCGATCCGACCACCGCGTCTGCCGTGCCAAGCCCGTTGGTGCCGCTAGCATGGGTGTATCCGGCGAAGGCGTAGAAGTCGGTACGCTTGCTGATGAAGTAGTCCGCCGCAATTGCAAATTGATTGTAGGAGGCCGAGGAATCCCCGTTCGACTTCATGTAGACGTAACCAATTTCCGTGCTAAGCGGTGCCGACACTTGCCACACGGCGTACGCAGATCCGACCTTGTATTTCTCAGCGGTCGTGAATGCGGAACTGGCATCCGGCTTATAGTCCGAGTAGCTCCCGTAAGCGCCAACTGTCACTGCGCCAATCTGGTAGTTGCCACCAATGCGGGCAATGTTGATCGTCTTCGCCGATTCGTAGTGAAGGTTGACGTTAGAGTTGAATAACGAATCCGCCGTAGACGTGGACGAAGTGGTTCCGCGTACCGACGCGGTGCCATTGTCAATGTGCAAATAACCCGCTGCCAAACCGAGCGGACCGCTGTTATAAGCCAACGCGGCGGAATAGCTTTGGCCATTGCTTGTCGAACCCGCGACCCCGCCTGCTGCGTACATGGCCTCAGCCGTCACACCGCCCCAGGTCGGGCTCGCCCACTTGACCGCATTGTTGAAACGAACGCTGTTGTCGGCGTTATCCACGTCGCCCGGCGAGGTGAAGATGCCACCAAGATAGTTGTCACCCTGCACCGGCTGGACCAGGTCGATCAGCGGATCGTATTGACGTCCCAGCGTGACGGTGCCCCAGTTCGTACCGGACAATCCGACGAACGCCTGGCGCCCGAATTCGCGGCTGCCTTGACCCAGTTTTCCGGTCGTCGAATTGAAGCCGTTTTCCAATTGGAAAATTGTCTTGAGACCACCGCCCAGGTCTTCCGAACCCTTGAGGCCCCAGCGTGAGCCGGATTCGTTACCGGCGGTCATCGCGAACTGGGAGGCGGAGCCACCGCTGTTATGGGTGTACGTGAAGCCCGTATCGATGATCCCGTACAGAGTCACAGAATTTTGTGCATGGGCCTGGATGCTGGCGAAGACAAGAGCGAGAGTGGTCGCAGTTAAAGCAATCTTTTTTGTCATGGGTACATGTCTTGGTTCGTTGATGGGATCAAGCGAAGCAGACAATAGAACGTCTTCCCGAAATCTAAAATTAATTTTCAGAGTCTGTCGCGAAAGCGATACGTTACGCACTCCGTCTAATTACGCTTGGTCTCCAAACCTCACCGATTATTCTTGCGGAAGCATTGATAAGTTATTCTATGTATATAAAAACTTTCCTTGTCTTCCGGATGGCAAACGTTCGCGCGCCGCGCTGCGACGGGATCGGTGGCATCGAATCAACCGGGTCCGGCATCGCCACTCAGAGCGCCGCCACCCAGATCCATGGAACCTGGAATATGCCGTAAGACCCTGTGTTAACACTTCGTTTTCGGTTCAGATATATTCCCCATCAGCTCTGTGCCAGGTGAAAGTTGTTGCCAAACATTTTCATTCAGATTGAGTCAGAGGCAGCATCTTCGGTGCTGCCTCGCCCATTTTTTATATTTACTCAATATTCCTAAATATATTTCCGACGCTACTCGGATTCATTGCAGCCCGCTGGCGTTGACCGCCAAACTAAATTCCCGTGCATGGCGTTTTCGCACTTCCGGCCATCACTGATCCCGCGTCCCAGGTGACATCTGCACCGGCAGCAGCTATCGAATGCCGACGGCCTGCCGGAATACAGTGGGCGCAACACCAACGCTTTCGCGAAAACGATGGCTGAAATGGCTGGCGTTTGCATACCCGCATTGTTCCGCGACCTGCGCGAGCGGCAGCGCCGTGGTGCGCAGCAGCGAGCGAGCGCGTTCGAGGCGCTGTTGAGCAACCCACGCAGCAGGCGGCAGTCCGAACGACGTGCGGAACATGCGTACGAAATGAAACTCCGATAGCGCGGCAACGCCGGCCAGTTCGCTGAGTGTGAGTGTTTGCCCGAGATGCTGGTCGATGTACTCGCGCAACCGCCGCCGGGTCGCAACCGACAACCCCCCCGTCATAGATGCATCGGTCCGCCGCACGCCTTGTGCACGCAGCAGCAGGCTCAACACCTGATGTGCGGTTTCATTGGTACGCAGCAGGCCGTCGGGGTCCTGCCAGTTTTCATTGGCGAGCGTTTGACAGAGGCTTGCGATACGGGCGTCTTCGAAATAGGTGCGATCGGCGAGCGTCAGTTCGCGCGGCTCGCGATCGAGCTCCTGCACCGCGCGTTGCGTGAAGTGTTCGGGCAGGAAGTACAGATGCATGAAATGCATGTGGCCGCGGACCCACCAGCGCGATTCGTGGTCGCCGGGCAGCGCGCAAAGACGCGCCGGCGCACCGTAGCGCCCCGGCATTTTCTGACGTTCAGTGCGATAGCCGCCATCCAGATAACACGAGAGCGTGTGGTGACCCGGCCGGTCATAGACGGTCTCGGCTTCCTCGATGTCGCGCGTCCACACCGCGATGGCCAATTGATCCCCAAGCCACGCGAACCGTTCCAGATCCGCGTTGGCGCTGTGCAGCGTGTGACAGACCGAATGAAGGCCGAACGGCGTTTCGGTGGAATCCGTCGGAGAGGCAGGCGGCCTGGCGTTCATGGACGAGCGGATGCATCTGATGACTGGGTAACCGTCAGTATACGCGCCGCCATGAGCACCGGTGCGATGCGGCAAAGAAGTGCGCAATCCTGGACAAGCGCGGCCGGGCCCGCTGCAGCATAGTTGAGTTCCCGTTTTTTATGCTGCAAGCCACGCCATGAATATGCTGCTCTATGCCGTCACCGTGCTGATCTGGGGCACCACCTGGATTGCGATCAAATGGCAGCTTGGGTCGGTGCCGCCGCCGGTATCGATTGCGTGGCGGTTCTGGATTGCGGCGCTGGTGCTGTTCGCGCTGCTACGCCTGATGCGCCGTCCGATCTGGCCGCCGCGCGCCGCATGGCGCTACCTGGCCGCGCAGGGAATGGCGCTGTTTTGCGTTAATTTTCTGTGCTTTTACTACGCCGAACAGGTCGTGCCGAGCGGACTGGTGGCGGTGGTGTTTTCTACCGCACCGCTTTTGAACTCGATCAACGGACGCCTGTTCATGGGCCGCCCCTTGCAGCCTACGGCGATTGCCGGCGCGGCGCTGGGCCTGGTCGGCATTGTCTGCCTGTTCGTCCAGCAGATGGCCGGGCATCTCGGCGACCACGCAGTGTGGTTCGGCCTTGCGATCGCATTTCTCGGCACCTTGTGCTTCTCGGCCGGCAATCTGCTGTCGAGCCGGATGCAATCGATGGGTCTGCACCCCTTCGCCACCAATAGCTGGGCCATGCTGATCGGCGCCAGCGTATTGACGATAGGCAGCGCGCTGGCTGGCTTCTCCTTCGCCATCGAGCCGGACGCGCGATATCTCGGCGCACTCGTCTATCTGGCCGTGTTCGGCTCGGTGATCGGCTTTACGGCGTATCTGATGCTGGTCGGGCGCATAGGGCCGGAACGGGCTGCTTACTGCACCGTGCTGTTTCCGATCGTGGCGCTGGCGGCGTCGACCGTGTTCGAAGGCTATCGGTGGAGCGCATTAGCGGTAGTTGGGCTCGTGCTGGTGGTCGCCGGTAATCTGGTGGCGTTCGATTTGACGCGGCGCATCTTTGCGCGCCGGGTGCAGTCTTCCTGATCTCACCGACGGGTGGAATAACGGCGTCGCGGTGTTGAAGTCCGTTGCAGCACTAGCGAGGTCCGAGGGGACGCTAATCGTGGCTTGTGAACTTCGCTAGCGCCGAGCCCATGCACTTGCGCACGCGGCGCAAGTGCTGGTTCCGTAGTTCCAACGGTCATGCCGACTACCAGAGACGAGCTGTCATCGTTCTCGTGTCCAAAGAACAGCTTGCCACACGGAGGAATCCGGCGCGGAGTAACCTGCGACCTGGCCGCGATTGTTGATTCCCTGAGCGATACTTTGGTCGTCGCCGGGGAGCGTGCCCAAATCGGTCATCACGCCGTGCTCATACAGAAAGGCATGCTGCTGCCACCCGCTTGCGGTGTTCGACGAGCCGACTATCTGGCCGCGCTCGTTGATCCCATAAGCGGCACTTTTGTTGCCGCCGGGCAGCGTGCCCAGGTCGGTCATCACCCCGTGCTCAAACAGAAAGGCGTGCTGATCCCCGCTTGCAGCGGCTGACGAGCCCACTATCTGGCCGCGATTGTTGATCCCGTAAGCGACACTGCTGTTGCAGCCGGGGAGCAAACCCAGGTCGCGCACCGCGCCATGTTCAAACAGAATGGCGTGGTAGTTGTCGTCGCTTGCCGTGGCCCAGCCGGCTACCTGGCCACGATCGTTGATCCCGTTCGCGCCGCTGAAGTAACCACCGGGGAGTGTACCCAGGTTGGTCATCACCCCGTCTTCAAACAAAAAGGCTTGCGACGCCCTGCCCGCGTTGAACGACCAGCCGACCACCTGGCCGCGATCGTTGATTGCGTTAGCGGCACTGTTGTCGCCACCGGGGAGCGTCCCCAGGTCGATCACCTGCCCCTTCTCAAACACGGTAGCGCGCGGGTAGCCGCTCCAGTTGAACGAGTAACCGGCTACTTGTCCGCGACTGTTGATCCCGTAAGCGGCGGAAAGCGTATCGCCGCCGGGAAGTGTGTGCAGGTCGATGATCCGCCCGTCTTCGAACAGGGCGGCATGCTGGTCCCCGCGCGCGTCGAACGAGTAGCCAACCACTTGGCCGCGCTCATTGATCGCGACCGCCTGGCTCTGATTGCCACCGGGGAGCGTGCCAAGATTCTTGATAGTGAGACTCTGGCCTGCGGCGGGCTGCAATGCTGCCACCACGAGCAGGGTGAAGAAAATCAGAGTACGGTGAATGAATTTCGTATTGCTAATTATTCCGCACGCGAATTTCATGATGATCTCCCTTTCCTGAGACACGACCTGGATCACATTCGGCGACCCGAGCACAGGCGCACTGAATGCGTGTTGACAAGGTACCTTGAGAATCGTGGACAGGCCCGAACTTTCAGTCGAGCCGAGGGAACTCCTGCAAAGCTGTCTCATAGCCGACGTTAGCGCCGAGCCTTCTAATAATCGTTTGGGTTAAAGCTATCGATGAGTCTAGTCTAAGGAATATTTTTTTCAACAAATTAAATAATGAAAAAAATTAAATAATCCAATGATGCTGCCAAGCGGCGATGACTTGCCGTTGCTCGACAGTGCATGTAATCAGGCGCTACTGCTGAGTCGGCGCATCCTGCCGGATCAGTTCGCGGCGTTTCAGTTCGGCCCAGAATGCCGGTGGGATATCGGCCCGGAAGGTTTGCAGGTTGTCTTCGAGCTGTGCCACCGTCCGCACACCCGGGATGTTGGTCGGGATCGCAGGATGGCCCAGAACGAATTGCAGCGACGCCGCCTTGAGCGGCACCGAATATTCCTCGCACACCTGTTCGATCTTGCGCACGCGCTCGAGAATTGGCTCCGGCGCAGGCGAATAGTTGTACTTCGCACCAGGCACCGCGCCGGTCGCGAGAATGCCGCTGTTATAGCCGCCACCGAGAATCACCGACACCTGCTTCTCCTCGCAAAGCGGCAGAAAGCCATCCAATGCATCCTGTTCCAGCAGCGTGTAGCGACCCGCCAGCAGCAGGCAGTCGAAATCTTGCCGGCGAATGGCTTCGTGCGCGACCTGCCACTCGTTGACACCGATACCCACCGCCTTCACGACACCCTCGTCACGAAGTTTCAGCAGTGCTTTCGCGGCACCGCCCATCGCCGTCTCGAACATCTCGGGCTGCCGCTTCCCGTGTGTAAATACGTCGATGTCGTGGATCAGCGCGATGTCGATATGTTCCAGCGCCAGACGCTGCAGACTGTCCTCGATCGATCGCATCGTGCCGTCGTAGCTGTAGTCGAAAACGGGCTCGAACGGCAGTCCATCGACCCACGGCGCGAAGTTGATCTCAGCGCGCTTGCGTGGCTTCAGAAGGCGTCCAACCTTGGTCGACAGCACATACTGGTCGCGCGGATACCAACGCAGCCCCTGGCCGCAGCGCGCTTCGCTCAACCCGTGGCCGTACATGGGGGCGGTGTCGAAGTAGCGTACGCCTGCGTCCCACGCTGCCTCGATCAAGGCAGCCGAATCCTCTTCGCTGATCGGCTTGAAGATGTTACCGATCGGCGCGGCGCCAAAGCCCATTACGGTTGTGTTTAGCCCTGAACGCGGCCATTTACGTTTTGCTACCGGATCCATTTTGTCTCCCATCCCATGTAACCTGTTTGACTAGCGCCGGGGTCCCCGCCTACTTCACCTTCGCAGCGGCAGCAAGTTTGCGCACGCCCTCTTTCGGATCCTCGTTCGAGTTCATGAAATTCGTTACGACGTCAGTAATGGCGCCAGCAGTAACCGACGACTGAAGTTCGCCGAAGGCCAACGACGGCAGGAACCCGCCCGATTTAATCGTGGCCTGCTCGTCTGCGCGTGATTTCTTCGCGCAGCCATCGAACTTGTCCATGGGCACATCCAACCGGACCGGAATCGAACCTTTGTAAAGACTGAACTGCTGCTGGAAATCAGGCGACATGATCGTCTTGGCAAGTGCAAGCTGCCCGGGAGTCGCCTCCGTTTTGCCGTTCTGCTGAAAAAACACGAACGCATCCACTGTGTACGTGTAGGCATTCGACGTGCCGGGCGCCGCAGCACAGATATAGTCGACATCCGGCTTCTTGTTCGCATTGGCGAACTCCCCTTTCGCCCAGTCGCCCATGAATTGCATCCCGCCTGAGCCGGAAATAACCATGGCCGTCGCGAGATTCCAGTCACGGCCGGAGTAGCCCTTGTCGAAGTAAGTCCGGATCTTCTGGACAGTCTCGAACACCTGCACCATTTGCGGCGACGTCAAGGTCTTCTGGTCGAGATCAACGAACGCTTTTCTATAAAAGTCAGGTCCCTGAGACAGCACCACAGTCTCCCAGATGGTCATGTCTTGCCAAGGCTGGCCGCCATGCGCAACGGGCGTGATTCCCGCCGCGCGAAACTTGTCGGCGAGCGCAAAGAACTCCGGCCATGTCGTGGGCACCGACCCGCCGACTTTATCGAGGTCGGCTTTGTTGATCCATAACCAATTGATTCGGTGTACGGAGAATGGTGCAGCCACATAGTGACCACCAACCTTCATGGAGCTGTCTATTTGCGCGGGCGAATGCGCTTTCCAATCTGTGGCGGACTGATCGATATTGACCAGCACCCCCTGAGTGGCCCAGTCCTGGATCAGGGGCCCCTTGATCTGCGCAGCCGACGGTGCGTTGCCCGCGATAACCTGCGTCTTCAGCGCGGTCATGGCCGCCGCGCCCGCTCCTCCCGCTATGGCGAAGTCCTTCCACTCGTAGCCCTGTTTGCTCATATCGTCCTTCAGCACCCTGATCGCCTTCGATTCGCCGCCGGAGGTCCACCAGTGCAGTACCGAAAGCTGTTCGGCGCCAAGTACGGCATGCGTTCCAGCCACGAGCAGGGTAACAGCCGTCGCAATCGACGTCAGTGATCGTTTCATTGCAGTCTCCGAGATTTAATTATTGAGCGAGCGGCGCATTCGCGGCCAGGGCGGCCGCGCTTGGGTGCTCGTCTTCTTGCGTGCGTGTCAGGTATCGATGTCGATCTACAGGTCCAAACCAAGTTGCGTCTTGCCGAGCGCTGTCAGGTCGTCAACCGTGGCGCGTCCGTTGAAATCCACTTCGAAATGATCAGTCGGAAAATCGGGCGGGCTTTCACCCTTCAGGAAGCTCGGCAACTGGCGCTTGAGATAAGCGTCATTCTTGGCGCACGCGGGTGCCGACGCGATGTACATCACATTGCTGTAACCCGTTCCCTTGTGCTCGTCTTCGACTGCATGGATGACGTCGCTGTGCCAGAACACGGTGTCGCCCGCTTCCATCCTGGGAATTGACGACAACGCCTCGAACAATGGCGCATGGAATTCTTGCTTGATCGACAGCGCCCGACCGGGCATGGCGCCGCACAGGTCGTCCTCGGCGACATCGTCCTGAAGCGCGCGAAGCAGGATGTACACCATCGAATTGGCGATGGGCACGAGTTGCAGCGTGCCGTCGCCCGGGCCTTGCGGCGTCAACGCGGTCCATCCCTGGAAGGTGCGGAACATCGAGCATACGGCGGGCGATTCGATCTCTTGCACATCGGGCCGAAACGCCGCGTCGAACGGATCGTAGTCGCGCCAGTTCCCCTCGAACACGTGGCGATACACCTTGCGAAAATTGCTTTCGATCCAGCGCTCGACGGACCCGCCATCGCAATGCGCCGACAAGCCGAGCGACGCGGAGCCCGGCGGCCTGCGACGCAAACGATCGGCATACGCGGGCACCCGCTCCGGATCGAAGTGCACGCGGCCCTCGCTTTCGTGGCGCCACAGCCGGTTCAGGAACACGCGTGCCTCAGTCAGCAGCTCCGATTGACGCGCCAGCACTTGTGGCTTCGACCAGTACACGCCATAGATCTGCGGTTTGCTGGAAGCAAGCTGGCCAAAATATTTGTCCTCGGCACGGTTTTCAAGGCGCTTGTCGAGATGGTTGCGCTCGACATAGTTGGCAATATCCTGATCCCAACCCTGCACCAGCGCGCGCGGGAAGACGTTACGAATCACGCATGCGCCGCGCGCCTTGACGACCGCGATCTGGTCCGCAGTGACGCGTCGTTCGGTGATGTCGGAAAACTGTATCTCCGGTATGACGGCTTCTCCACGATCGCGCTGCGCGGCGATTCGCTTCGCCTCGGCGATGATCGCTTCTTCGACTTCGGCGAAGACCTCCCGGTAGTTCGGCAACGCCGCGCGCAACTCCTTTTTCGCTTGCCGGATTGAGCTCGGCAAATCGTCGATGACTAACGCCATGATTGTCTCCGTCTGAATTTGATATGCCCGAGGATATGACGTGCATGCACGCCCTGGTGATACTATTCAGGCAATCTATTTGCGTTTTCAGCCATGAAACCAGCCTATGAGCACGTCGAGTTCGGCGAGGACTGTTCGCTGCGGGTATACCATCGGCGGCTTCCGCGTATTCCGTTCGAGTGGCATCACCATCCGGAATACGAGTTGACGCTGACCATGAACAGTCATGGCAAGCGTTACATTGGCGACTCCGTCAACGAATATGAGGCTGAGGATCTCGTCCTCGTGCCGCCGGATCTGCCGCACACCTGGGCGTCGAATCGTTCGATCGATGTATCCTCCCCACAAGTCGCCATCGTTATCTGGTTCGATGGCGATTGGGCGCGGCGCATGGCGGATTGCTGCCCCGAATACGAGCCGCTGCGCAACCTGTTACGCAGGGCCGCGTGCGGGCTAGCCTTCGAGCCGCCTGCCGGCAAATCGATGCACGGCCGGCTGGGGCAATTACTATCGAGCGGGTCGCGTGAGCGCCTTAGCGCCGCCCTCGATATCTTGTGCACGCTCGCCGACGCGCCGGGGCAGCCGCTCGCCTCGCCAAGTGCTTTTAATCAGTCAGGCGCCGGCCCGTCCGGCCACGAGCCCGAACGAATCAACCGGGTCCTTTCGATGATTGACGCGCGCTTTGCCGAACCCTTGCGACTGTCAGAACTCTGCGCGGCCGCCAACCTGTCGGAACGTACGCTCACGCGATACTTTGTTCAGCATATTGGTGAGAGCGTCGGCCGGTATATCGCCCGGGTTCGTATTGGCCACGCCTGCCGGATGCTGGTTGACACGTCACTGCCCGTTGCCGTCATTGCTGCTCGATCGGGCTTCGCGAACGTTGCCAATTTCAATCGCCAGTTCAGGGGCGCCAAGCAAACGACACCAGCCGAATATAGGCGGCAGTTCGCGGCTGCAGGCTCTCAGGATAAGGACACAGCGGCCAGCTTGACCGAACGCTCCCCTTCGCTGCAAAGGACGCGGAAATTGGCCGCTGAGCGAAGCAGCGAAGAGACTGCTTAGCCGTACCGGACGTCGGCGAGACGTCCGGCCGGCAGTGAACATGTCAAAACACACTACATCTTGCCGGGAGTCTGCAAGATCTCGACTCCCATAGCCTCAAGCACTAAACGCCTTGGCGCAACGAGCTGACTCAGCACGCTTTGATAGTCACCTTCCGGCAGTTCGACGACCTGTTCGTTCTTCGTCAGGTTGAGCACGAACAGAAGGCGACGCTCGCCGTCGGACCGAACGGAAACCTCGACGCCCGCCGGGAAATGCGGCATGACCGCGACGTTCAAGCCAGTCAAGATCGCCTCAAACCACGCTTTGTACCCATGGTCCTCCAGCACCGTGCCGAGATAATAGGTGGCTCCCCTCCCAAAGCGGTTCATGGTCACTGCAGCGCGACCCGCAAAGAATTCGCTGGCATATGTCCCCACTGTCTCGGCCGTCGTCGGCGTGAGGACATCGCACCATTGCTTGCATTCGAACCTGCTGTCTTCACCAAGCGCGACGAACTGCGTGTCATGACCCACCGGGTCATATTCATCAACCAGCACGCCGGCAAGCTCGCTTAATGGTCCAGGAAGCTGCGTCGGCAAGCACACGTTGTCCATGTTCTTGACGCCGGTCCGGGGCGTCAGGATCAACGTTCCGCCTCCCGCCACGTAGTCGGTCAGCGTCTTGACGATGTCGTCATTGATGAGAAACAGGAACGGCGCCACGACCAGCTTGTAGCGATGAATGTTCGATGTCCAGTTGATGACATCCGTACCGACACCAAGCCTGAGGAAAGCCCGATGTATCTGCTTCAGGTTGGCAAGATAATCGAATCCGTCCGATTGCGGCTGGATCGTCAACGCATTGAGTTGCTCGTGCGAGAACAGGATCGCGACGTCGTTGACCACGCTCGTCCCCTCCAGCAGAGGCGACACCCGCCGCGCTTCTTCGCTAAAGCGGACGAACTCGTCGAAGCGACGTCCGGGCTTGCCGTGGTGGTCGTGCAAGCCGTGCCAGAACTGTTCTGCGCCAATGCGAGCGGTGCGCCATCGAAACTGAACGATCGCGTCCGCGCCACGCGACACACTTTGCCAGGCGTGCGCGCGGATCATGCCCGGATACGGGGTGCGCGACATCGGATGCCAGCAACCCGGCGTACCGCTCAGTTGCTCCATCACCCAGAAGTTTTTCTGCTTGAGGCCGCGCGTGAGGTCATGCGTCAACGCCCCGTGATAGACGCGTGACTTGCTGTCGTTGACGAGATCGGTGCTCGGATAATAGTCGACCGATGCGAAATCCATGCTGTCGAACAGGTCGTAGTAATCGTTGACGACTGGGTAACCCCACAGGTTATGCGTGACGAATTGTCCGCTGCAATTCTCGCGAATGATGCGCGCCTGGAACCGGTTGAAATCCGCGACCGAGTCCGAACAAAAACGCTTGTAGTCGAGCAGGTAGGACGGGTTCATATGCGGTGAGCCGCCCAGCGGCGTATTCACCTGGGACCAGTCGCTGTACTCGCCGCTCCAGACGACCGTGCCCCACGCCCGGTTCATCGTGTCGAGGTCTCCGTATTTCTTCTGCAGCCAGAGACGAAAATCGCTGATGGCGGCGTCGCTGTGACTGTCGTTGCCGATCATCTCGTTGTCGGTCTGCCATCCGATGACATGCGGGTTCTTGCCGTAATGCCGGGTCAGTTTTTCGACAATGATCTGCGTGTACCGGCGCAACGACGGGCTGTTATAGCAACGATGCAGCCGCACGCCGGGATAGACGGGCTGACGCTTGTTGTCCAGCGGCAGGACGTCTGGACACTTCGCCACCATCCAGTTGGGCGGCGTTGCTGTCGGCGTACCGATCACCACCTGAATGCCATGCTGTCCGAGCACGCCGATGGCGTCGTCGAGCCAGGCAAAGTCGAATTGCCCCTCGGTCGGCTCCAGACGCGACCAGGCAAATTCTGCAAGCCGCACAAGCGTGATCCCCGCAGCCTGCATGCGCGCGGCGTCCTGTTCCCAGATCGCGCGGTCCCAATGCTCGGGGTAATAATCGACACCGACCTTCATAAGCGTTTCCTGATTGGATGGTTAAACACCGGGCTCGAATGCCCGGCGCGAAGTGGAAGAATTCAGCCCTTGGTTGCGCCAAACGTGAGGCCGGTTACGAAGTGCTTTTGCATGGCGAAGAAGATGGCAACGGACGGCAGTGCTGCCAGCAATGAACCCGCCGAGACCAGGTTCCACGAAGTGGTCCACTGCCCCTTCAGCGCAGCGACCCCGACTGTCAGTGGCGCAGCGTCGTCGCCCTGCGTGAGACAGAGCGCCCAGAAATAGTCGTTCCACACGAAGGTGAAGACGAGGACCGCGAGCGCGGCAAGTGCGGGCCGGATCAACGGCAGCACGATCTTGTAGAACAGTTGCCATTCCGTCGCGCCTTCAACCCGCGCCGCTTCCACCAGTTCGTACGGCAACTCCTTGATGAAGTTGCGAAGAAACAAGGTGCAAAAACCCGTCTGAAAAGAAAGATGAAACAGGATGAGCCCACCGACCGTATTGAACAGTCCGAGCCTCAGCGTCAGGTCGCGTACCGGGATCATCAGGATCTGGATCGGCACGAAATTGCCGGCGACGAAAGTCGCCAGAACGGCCGCACTGCCCCTGAACGGATAGGTCGCCAACGCGAAACCTGCCATTGCGGAAAGCACGATTGCGCCGAACACCGAGGGGAACGTGATGAGACAACTGTTCCATGCATAGTGGAGCATCGGCGAGTCGACCAGCACGGTCCGGTAGTTCTGGAACGCGGCGAAGTCGTGCGGCCATCCCCAGTAATTGCCCTGCATCAATTCATCGGAGGATCGGATGGAGGTGACCAGCACGGCTAACAGGGGCAACAACCAGATGATCAATGCGACCGGCAAAGATATCTTGTACAGCACCCGGTTCGATGGTTTCCAGCTGGCGACGGGTAAGGGGTACATGGATGCTCCTTTATCAGTTGTCCGAGCGCAGCAAGCGCCGCAGCTGATAGACGATGAAGACCAGCATGATGAGGAACAGCACGACCGCAATCGCCGCCGAATAGCCGTATCGGAAGTACTTGATCGCCTGGTCGTACATGAAGTAAGCAAGGACGGTCGAGCTGTCGAACGGACCGCCGCCGGTCATGACGGAGATCAGGTCGAAGCTGCGCAAGGCGCCAATCACGGTCAGCGTGATCGCCATGAAGGTTGCCGGACGCAACTGGGGCAGCACCACGTGCCACAGCAGGGTCCAGCCGCGGGCGCCTTCCAGGCGGCCGGCCTCGATGACCTCGGGGTTGATGCCGGTCAGGCTCGTCAGGAACAGGATCATGCAGAACGGGATCTGCACCCAGAGCGCGGCAACAATGATCCCGGGCGTGGCCAGATGCTCGTCACCGAGCACCGGCACACCGTGTCCGATCAATACCTTCAGCAATCCGAACGAAGGATCGTAGAACCAGCTGAAAACAAGACCGATCACGACACCCGACACCACGAACGGCGAAAAGAACAAGGACTTGATGATCCGGATGCCGCGTACCTTCTGGTTCAGATACAGCGCGAGCAACAATCCGATCGGCGGCGCGAGCAACAGCAGGACCAGCCAGATCACGTTGTTCAACACCGCCGTAGAGAACGTGTCGGAGTGCAGCAGTTCACGGTAGTTCGCCAGGCCCACGAAGGTTCGCGCGCCTACTCCGTCCCAATCGTAGAAGCTCAGCACAATGCTGCTGAAGATTGGGTAGATCACATAGATCAAGAACATCGCGCACGCGGGCGCGAGGAACAGCAGCGCCGAGCGTCGGCGGCGGCGCGCGAGCGGTGACGCACTGAGGGATGAGGACATGACGAGACTCGGTGACGCGCGCCACGGCGCGCTGCGTAAGTTGAACGATCGCTGGCCCGGCACACAATGGCGCCGGAACGCCGTGCATCATTTCTTGTAGATGCGCATGCGGGTTTCTTCGAGGTGAGCCAGCACCTGATCAAGCTTGGACGGGTCGCTGAAGAATCGCTGCATGCCCTTCATGCCTTCATCGGCCATTTCCTTGGTCATGTCGCGATCGTAGAACTGCGCGATGCCTCCTTTGGTATTCGACAGGATCTCGAAACCCTTCTTCGTAAACGGATCGTCCGATACCGTCGCTTGATTGTTGGCCGGAAGCGACCCGAATGCCTTGGCAAGACGTCCTTCAATCTCGGGCGTGCCGACAAACGCGATGAAGCGTCGTGCATCGGCTTTGTTCTTCGCTTTGGCTGGAATGTTCAGGCAGTCCGCGGAGCCGTCTTCAGCCACCGGAATCTTGGGGTCGACGATTGGAAACTGGAAATAACCCGTCTGCGCCTTGACCGGATCGGGCAAGCCGGCGGAGATGAACGAGCCCATCAGCATCATTGCCGCCTGACCCTGGATCAACAGAGGCTGAGCAGAATCGAGCGTGTAGGACAGCCCGTTATCGACAAAATATTTGTTGTCGATCAGCACCTTCCACGCTTCGTACACCTTCTTCACGCGCGCATCGGTATAAGGAATTTTTCCGTCCATCAATTGCATGTGAAACGCGTAGCCGTTCATGCGCAGATCGAGATAGTCGAACCATGCAGCGAGCGGCCATGAATCGCGTCCGCCAATTGAGATCGGCGCAATGCCAGCCGCCTTGAGCTTCTTGCAGTCGTCGAGAAATTCAGCCCAGGTCTTGGGCTCTCCCTGAATCCCCACCTTCGCGAACAGGTCCTTCCTGTAGAAAACTCCCCATGAAAAGTAGTCCGTCGGCAATGCGTACTGCTTACCTTCGTACGACGACGGTTCTTTCAGGGAGGCAAAGCTCGTATTCCAGCCGTTCTTCTGCCAGTCGGGCGAGAGATCCTCCAGCAGGCCGCGCTCGACGTAATAGCGCATCCGTTCGCCTTCATGCCACCTGACAATATCCGGCGCCTCGGAGATCAACCAGCCGGGCAACTGGACCTTGTAAGCCTCTTCCTCGATGTAGGCGATCTTGACCTTGACGTCAGGATTGGCCTTTTCGAATTCGGCTACCGTGGTCTCCCAGAATGCGCGCTGATTCGCCCCTTTGAACGCCATATTGACAGTCAATGTGCCGGCATGAACGGTGGCGGCGAAGCTCAGTGCAGCGCAAAGCAACGACAAGCGGAATCGGTTCTGCATGGTTTGTCTCCTGGTGTTGGTCGAGCCCGCTCAGACGGCGTGGCCTTCTTCGGTAAAGAGATGGCATGAAGCGGGGTCCGGTGCGAGGTGAACCATTTCGCCGGAGCGCAACAGCGTATTGCCCTGCAGCTTGACGAGAAGCGTGGCCCCGTCCGCTTCGCTGCAATGGAGGTAACTCTGCTCGCCAAGCCGCTCGACGAGCGACACCGTGCGCGTCAGCGTCGAACCGACGTACTGAGGTCCGTTCCTTTCTGCGTCGCCAGAAGCGAGCAGCGCGATGTGCTCCGGCCGCACGCCAAACATCACGGCTTGTCCAAGCGTCAGGCCTGCGCCTGCCCGCTCGACCCGGACGTCTTCGCGGGAAACGCTTAACGTCACGGTCGTGTGCGCTCCTTCTATCTTGCTGACCGTGGCCGGCAGGAAATTCATCTGGGGAGAGCCGATGAAACCCGCTACAAAACGGCTGTTCGGCCGCAGATACAGGTCCATGGGCGTGCCGACCTGGGCGATGCTTCCCGATGCCGATGCCGATGCCGATGCCGATACGTTACGGCTGACATTGAGCAGGACGATCTTGTCGGCCAGCGTCATGGCCTCGACCTGGTCGTGCGTCACGTAGACGGTGCTCGCCTCGCTGAAGCGGCGATGGATTCGCGCAATTTCGACGCGAGTCTGGCCGCGCAAGGTCGCATCGAGGTTCGAAAGAGGTTCGTCGAACAGGAAGACTCCGGGCTCGCGGACGATGGCACGGCCGATCGCCACGCGCTGCCGCTGACCACCGGACAATGCCGCCGGCTTGCGATTCAACAAGGGGCCAAGCTCAAGGATCTTCGCGGCTTCCTGTACCTTGCGCTCCACCTCTGGCGCCGGAAGCCTGGCCAGTTTTAGGCCAAAGCTCATGTTCTCGGCGACAGTCATGTGCGGAAACAAGGCATAGCTTTGAAACACCATCGCTACGCCGCGTTTGGCCGGCGGCACCGTATTCACGACGCGGCCGCCGATCGAAATCTCACCCGCGCTCGGGTCTTCCAACCCGGCGATGATGCGAAGAAGTGTCGACTTTCCGCAGCCGGACGGACCGAGGAACACGCAGAACTCATCGTGTGCAATCTCGAGATTTACATCCCGAAGCACCGGCGCATGTTCTCCGAACGCCTTCGAAATGCCCTGCAAAGATATCGCAGCCACTGCGTCTCCATTTTTTTGGTTTAACGTTAAATCAAATTTGGCTAAAAATACGGCCTGGAGGCCGTGCGGAAATTCGATCAACGTGGTTGTGCAGAAGCAAATTAGCAGCGTGCGGTACGATTGGCAAGAATTTTTTTAACGCAATCGACACCGTCGGTCGGCGGGAAGCGTTGGTAACATCGATGTCTGGTATGACAATAAAGGGAGTCGTAAGTTGTGACCACTGCAGATTCTGGGAAATCGAATGGCTAAGCGGGAAAGGCTGATGGCGACGATCAAGGAGGTCGCGGCATTGGCAGGCGTGACTCCGACGACGGTAACGAACGTGCTGCGAAACCGCGGCCGGGTAGGCGACGCGACGCGTGAGCGGGTCTTGGAGGTGGTCGCGGCGCAGGGTTACCGTCCCAATCTGAACGCGCGGGCGCTGGTGGAACGCCGCGCACCTACGCTCGCGCTCATGCTGGGTTGCATCACGAACCCGTTCTATCCGGAGTTCACGCTGCAAGCGAACAATGCGGCTCGCCGGCACGGCCGTTTTTTATTGGTTTGCAATACTGATTATGAGCCGGATGGCGGGACACGGTTTCTTGCGGATGTCGCAGGCTCATTGTCGGACGGCATTTTGGTGGCGAACAACGGCGATCTGCGGATCGACGAATTGAAAGCCATCCAGGCAACAGGTACGCCCGTGGTTGTTTCGATCTGGGAACTTCCAGACGATCCGCCGGGGGTTCCGTGCGTTGCCTTTGACTCCCGCAAGGCTGGCTTTATTGCAGCGGATCATCTGCTGGAACTTGGGCATCGCCGCATCGGCGCGGTGGTTGGCAGCGCTAAAAACGGCATTCACGGTGGCCGCTATCAAGGGTTTCGCGATGCCCTGCGCGCGCAAAAGGTCAAGCACGTCCTGGCCGATGCGCGGTTCTGCAGCGACTCGTTCCAAAGCGGCTTCGACGCTGCGCTCGACCTGTTGTCCGCACACCCGGACTTGACGGCCCTGTTCGTCTCGAACGACCTTCCCGCCCTGGGTGCGTTAAACGCCGCGGCCTCGCTCGGATTGAATGTTCCCAACGACCTGTCCATTGTCAGCGTGACCAACATCGAACTGGCGAGTCAGTCCAGACCGTCACTTACCACCGTGGCCATTCCCACGGCTGAAATGGCCGAGCAAAGCGTCGAGTTGTTGCTCAAGCTCATCGCCAACACACCGGATGTTGCACCGGTTATCCGGACCGCCGATCCGGTGCTGGTCAAACGCGATTCCACCGCTCTGGTACGGAAGAGTTGACGCGCGCCTCCCGGGCGTTCATCACGCGCGCGTCGAATCGCTCTGCAACGCCCGGAGTCAATGGTCATTCATCCGCTTGTCGCAAATAGAACGCGTCGAGAAACTCGTTCATCAGTGCCGCTACGTCATCCACTTTTTCATCAAGCGCAAAGTGGCCCGCGTCGAGCAGATGGACTTGCGCATTTGGCAAATCACGCTGGTAGGCAGCAGCTCCGGCCGCAATGAAGGATCTGTCGTAGCGTCCCCACAGGATGAGCGCGGGAGGCTGTTGCGTTCTCATCCATTCTTGCCAGTCTCCATAGGCCGCCACATTCGTACGGTAGTCATACAGCAGCGCGGCCTGGATTTCCGGCTGGCCCGGCCGATTGAGAAACGCATACTCGTCGGTCCAGGTGTCCGGGCTGTAGCGCTCGGGGTTCGGGCTCTCACCGTCGTGACGATATTTTGTGCTTTCGAACGATGTGAACGCGGCGAACACTTCTGGACACGCGGCAGGATCTGCCCAGTACTGCTTGATGGCCGTCCACTTTTGTCCGAGACTTTCCTCGTGGCTATTGGCGTTCTGGATCACTAGCGCTTCAACACGTTCGGGATGTGCCAGCATGATTCGGAATCCGATCGGACCGCCGTAGTCCTGCAGATAAAAGCTGTAACGGTTGATGTGAAGCTGTTCGAGCAGGCCGTTGATCGTTTCGGCGAGGTGATCGAACGTGTAGGCGAACTCCGAGGGCGGTGGCGCGTCGCTGTGGCCGAAGCCAGGATAGTCTGGTGCGATAAGATGATAGTGCGTCGCGAGCAGCGGAATGAGGCTATCAAACATCCGCGACGACGATGGAAACCCGTGAAGAAGCACGATGGTTGGTGCGTCTTTGGGTCCCGCCTCCCGATAGAAGACGCCAACACCTTTAACTTCCGCTCGGTGATAAGTGACGGTCGATGAGGACGATCCTCTCTGACCAGTCCTGCGTGGGCGCGAATCGGTCGGCGAACTCTTTGTATTCATGGTGACTCCGCTATTAGGCAACGTTAGAGCGGCAAGTTAAGTCTGCGCCCTTCCTTCCCTCGAAGCAGACGACATTGCTCGTCAGCGCGCGACATCAGATGGCGATGTCAAGGCTGCGGCGTATAGAATCAGATCAGCCGGCAGTTGTTCAAATGACTGACGGTTGATGCCGGCAGCTCTCAGGACAGTCGTTGAAATGGTTGTGGCCGCCGCTTTGAGCGCTTTCGGTCAGGGCAATCCGCACCTGACGTTCGTCAGTGGGATCGCGTAGCCGATTGACGCGCCCAGCCGCTTCCAGATGTTTCAGAAGCGGGGTAAGCGTGGCCGGAGTTCCAGGAACACTCGCTCGGCGACCGTCCTCACCGTTATGCATCGTGCTCCCATAGCACCGACATGACCAGATCCTGCGAATGCTATCCTATTTTTGCGGACGAAACATTGCAAGCCACCCCTCTCGCGAACAGTACGGGGCGCGTCAGCTCTGCGCCGGATCGATCCGCGCGCCAGGAGTTAAGGAGCCTCTCGATAAGCCCGTCTGACGAACCCGCCGTAGTCGCCCCTCGCGACCGTCCGCATTACTCAGAGGATGAGACCTTCCGAAGCCGCTTTTGAGAGGCAGTTGAGGCTCGCGTGCTTCCGATCACGGCCATGTGAACTCAGAGCAGTCCATGCCATATGCATGAGGCGGGGTCCAGCCAATTTAGAACATTCGACTTCTTCGATCGGATGGTTGACAATCCTGCGCACAAACCGGTCCAAGGGTCATCCACGATAGCAGCCGAACCTGTTGGCAGACCTGCACATCAATTCTCCACTGACAAACACAAATGCAATATCAGGCGGCACCGGGGAGCCCTGGCGCGTGGGTCGAAAGGTTTGCAAGCAGACTTCTTTCACGCAACGACGAACGAAGCCGCATGGGTTCCGCGCTCTGCGTTCTGATCGCGTTTGGAATCAAACAAGCGTGGGTCTGCCTCTTTGGCGGCCTGATGGTCGCCATGTTGCTTGCCAGTCACTTTTGGTATCCAGCGGACGCGGTGATACCTCGTTACGACACATTGACGATCGCAGCAATTCTGATTCAAACGCTACTCATCGCGCTACGCCTTGAAGAGTGGGACGAAGTTGCCGTGATCCTGCTTTTCCATATCGCGGGAACCGCCATGGAGCTTTTCAAGACCGCTGTCGGATCGTGGACATATCCCGAGTTCGCGTACTTGCGGATCGGCGGCGTGCCATTGTTCACCGGTTTTATGTATGCCTCGGTTGGGAGCTATATCACCCGGGCGTGCCGGGGATTCGACTTGCGATTTTCAAACCATCCTTCGCTGGCGGTGACGGGTATGTTGTCCATTGCTATCTATGCCAACTTCTTTGCCCACCACTATCTGCCCGACGTTCGGTACCTGTTGATAGGCTGCATCGCAATTGTCTTTCGCCGCTGTACCGTGTTTTTTCTGGTTGGCCGACGCTACCATCGGATGCCGCTTTTGCTCGGCTTCGTGCTTATCGCCACGTTCATCTGGCTGGCAGAAAACATAGGCACGTTCAGCCATGCCTGGTTGTATCCAAGCCAGATGCAGGGTTGGGCCATGGTGTCCGTGGGAAAACTGGGTTCATGGTTCATGCTCACAATCATGAGCTACGTGATGGTGACGCTGATCAATCGTCCCCGAGCACTGCGAGCATGAATGTCAGGTATCCAGCGTGAAAATTGTGCATCAGGCACGCACCGATTCACGAGGCAGGTGTGAAGTGACGGACTTGCGTCAAGATGTCTTGTAGACGTCCGGTCGCAAAACCTCCATGAAACGCCATGCGTTCCCGAGTTCGGTGAAGCCGAACTGCGCATAGAGCGAATGCGCGTCCGATGTCAGCAGCAGAAGACGGCGAAGGCTCGAAAGATCCGGGTGTTGCGTCACTTCGTGCATCAGCCATTTCGACAAACCTTTGCCCCGGTGCGCCTCCAGAATAAATACATCGGCGACGAGTGCAAACGTTGCCCTGTCGGTGACGACGCGAGCCAAGCCGACCTGCGCGCCCGCCTGATAGACGCCGAAGCACAGCGAATTAGCGATCGAATTTTCGACGACCGATCGAGGGATGCCAGGGACCCAATACGACTCTTCCGACAGAAACCTGAAAATCATTTCGTGGTCGAGGCGCGCTGCATCAGTCGAAATTTCGTATCCAGCGATAGTCATTGTCACGGGGCCGTTCTCGTGGAGTTGATAATGGGCGAGGAGCTTCGTCAGGTCACTATCAAGGCGCATCGACAGGTGCGCCATTGCCTGTGAATGGCGCCTCCACCGTGAGTCAACCTGACTCCAGGCTCGATAGGTCTATCGAAGATTCTGAAGGGGAGACCCTTCGTTTGACATGTACAGTGCCTGCGCCCTTACCAACACAGTTGCATTCACCCACGTGATACGGGAGGGCCGGCATTGGAGATAGAGCGCGACCGGCCGCTCAGCTCATGCTCGACTTCGGCCCGACAGATTCCCTTGAGCCCATTTGACGGCATGGTGCTTATACCGGGAAGCGCTCGCCAATACTGTGCTTGTTGTGAATAACTCCACTGCCGATGCGGCCGCCAGATCGCGGCCGATGCGTCCTACGGCGATGCCGCTTTTGTTCTATCAGCGGATTTCGGGCTTTGATCTACTGATGAACACCATCATTGATTGGCGAGGCATGCGTTGTGAAACTCACCAAGGCTGCCTTCGTCCTTCTCGGCTTCATCTGGGGATCAAACTTCATCTACATGAAGTGGGCCGTGGCCCTGATCAGCCCGATGCAGATCGCCTTCTTGCGGGTACTTTTTGGCTTCCTGCCGCTGGCGCTTGCCGCATGGCATCAGGGAGTGATCAAGCGTAGCCAGCTGCGTCATCTGCCGCACTTTTTCGTCATGGGTGCCGTGGCGACAGCTTTCTATTATGTTGCCATCGTGAAAGGCACTGCGCTTCTCCCTTCAGGCACCGCCGGCGTATTGGGTGGTTCCATTGCCATATTCACCGCTATCTTCTCGCTATTGTTCCTGCGAACAGAGAAAGTGAACGGGTTGATGGCGATCGGCGTGGTCCTGGGGTTTGCCGGCATTGTCCTGATTGCACGGCCTTGGGAAGGTGCAGCCAACCCCATCAATCTTGCCGGCGTTTTCTGGATGTTGGCAGGGGCGATCATCCTCGGGCTGTCGTATGTCTACGTCCGCCGTTTTCTGTCGCCATTCAACCTCCCGCCCCTGGCGTTGGTCACGTGGCAGATGGGCGTGGCCCTGCTTATACTTGGCTTGCTCACGGACTTCACCGGGACAGGGCACATACTTCGCGATTGGCAAGCGGCCGCGGGAGTCGTGATCGGGCTTGGTATCCTGGGAACCGGAATCGCCTTCTTGATCTACTACTTCCTGTTGCAGGAGCTCGGTGCAGTTGCCGCTTCGGGCTCAACTTACATTACACCTACCGTTGCGCTTCTAATAGGTTGGATCGCCGGAGAAAAGGTTGGCGTCCTGGAAGTGAGCGCCATCGCCTTGATTCTTGCCAGTATCGCGATGTTGCAGATTGGTCGACAACGAGCAGCCCACGAGACGGAACAAGGACGCACTGCCACCGCTCGCTGTTAGGCTCGCTTAGGCTCGATCTCGCCGCCTGGATCGACGACAATCTGCTTGTTGAGCGTACCGGTCACCCATTCCTTCTGCTGTTGCTTCTCATGCGCCGTAGACCCGCGCTGGATAATGTCTCGCCCGCAGCATGACTTGTAAGAGAAGCATGAGCGCGACGCCCGACTCTGCAGACGGTCCTTCCGAGGGGCGTAATCGTCCAACCTTCGCAATGTAACGGTGGATGATCTGCCCGCGATTGGAACGCTCTTCTTTCGGGCGTTCCTTAGCAGACTTCCTCGGTCTGACGCACACGCGGCAGCATCCGGTCGAACTCGCGCTTGACGATGCCATAGCATTCGCACGCACGCGCTTCCAGACCGGCGCGATCGAGCACCTTGATGCAACCACGGCTGTGATGGATCAGCCCGGCGTCATGGAGCTTTCCAGCCGCTTCCGTGACCCCTTCGCGACGCACGCCCAGCATGTCGGCGATCATCTGCTGCGTCGCGTGGAATTCGTTGGACGGTGTGCGGTCGATCTCGATCAGCAACCAACGGCACAACTGCTTGCTCAGCGAGTGGTGACGGTTGCACGCAGCGGTCTGCGCAATTTGCGTGAGCAGCGCTTGCATGTACAGCAGCATCAGGCGGCGCAGGAAATCCGAGCGGTTGAACTGTTCGCGCAAGGCGCTGGCGCTCATGCGATAAGCGAAGCCCGGGCATTGGACCTGGACGCGTGTCGGCATGGTATCGCCGCCGGTCAGGATAGGAACACCGGTCATGCCTTCACGTCCGATGGCTGCAATTTCCGCCGAGCTGCCGTCTTCCATCGAGTGAAGCAAGGAGATGATGGCCGTCGTCGGGAAATACACGTGATGGATACGCTGTCCCGAATCGCAAAGCAGTTGGCCCGTACGAAGCTGAACGAGTTCGAGATGCGGCGTAAGCGCTTGCCATTCGTGCGCCGGAAGCGCGCCCAACAGATGATTGCCGTGCAGGTCTGATTGAAGATTCAACATGATTTTGTTCCCTCGATTGCGCTGTGCGCCTTGCTTTTTTATTCCGGTCCGCTGCCCGCCTCGTGATGCATCTGATGGCATCTATCTATGACATGTAGCGACCGGCCCCGTAGCAGCCCTGTCAATGTCGTTTGTTCGTTTTCAAGTTTCGACATTGGCTAGTGCTGCACCACACATTTAGCGAGGACCGTGCCAGCACGCGCAAACCCAGTACCAGCATAGTGCCCCCCGGAATATGCAGCAGCGCACAGTGGGGCTGGAAACGTTTTTGATTCACTCTTGAACGGTGCACGCTCAAACCGGAGCGATCCGTCCGATTAATCGCGCAAACGCTTTCGTGCGCTCAATCCCTTACTGGAGGCACATCCGGGTTTTGCAACGTCATTTGAAATCGCCCCTTTGCGACCTTCAAACCGCGATCGCATAAGCATTTGTCGGCCGTTTTAAAAGTGATACAGAAATGGTTGTCCGATTTGGCGTGACCCGGACAATGTTCGCTTCCTGCATCGACTCGAACCGGCGGAGGAGCGATCTCCGCCCAAGGCACCTACAGCCGCTCCAGGCTCACCAGCCGACCGTATCGTTCAATGCGGCGCCGCCCGCCGCCGGCACGTTCAGCGTACGATTGCCCCCGCCAGGCAGGTTCTCCCATGTCACGCTTCCGTCGCCGTTCTTGCGGTAGTACTTGTATTGAACGCTGCTGCCCGCCGGCAGATTCACCGTGTTGCTCCACACCGGATAGTTGGCCGGGTCCACCGGCAGTCCGAGGTCGGTGCTCCAATTGCCGAGCGCGGCCGTGCTTCCGGTTACATACATGTACTGCCCCGGCTGCGTCGCGGCCTGGACGCTGATCGTCACGCCGGCCTGCCCGCTCGCCGGCGCGATCACGCAATTGCTATAACGCGCGCACACGATGGATGGAATATCGACGACCCTGCCCGCGTGAATCGACGCCAGCAGGCTGATGTACTCGCCCATCGCCCAGTTGAGCGGCGCCATTGATTTTGTCGGCGCACCGGCCGTGAATCCCGGCGGCGTCACGACCTGCCAGTTGCCGGGCAGCGTCATGGTGCTGGTCCAGATCTGCTCGGGGATGAAGCCTTCCGGCGTCGCGTAAGTCTTGATCGCGTTGAGGTACGAGGCGCCGCTGCTACCCGCTCCGCTGCTCGCGATGCTGTACATGCCGCGCTCGGCCGTGAAGATCGGCCACGCGCGGCCGACGCCGGTGCCGTCGTAATTGCTGCCGTCATTGTGTTCACCGTAACCGTCGAAGTTGTAGCGGAACCACGCCGGGTTCGAGCCCGTTACGTTCATCGCGAGCACGGCGTCATAGGCGGCGAGCGTACCGACGATGGTGGGATCGTTGGCACGCTTCACACCCATGCGTACCATCTCGAGGAAGCCACCATCGACCACTGCGCGTTCATCCTGCATGCCGCCGCCGTTCTTCACGAGGAAGCTTTGCCCCGAGTCGGGATAGCTCGTTGGCTCGTAGAGTTGCGAACTGATACCCGAGCTCCCCGCCTGGCTCTTGCTCGCGGGATTGATGCGCACGTAGTACTTGCCGCTGCCGTAGGAGCCGGTGTTGGTGTAGGTCCAGCGCGTCACGTTCTGTTGCCAGTAGTCGGCGGCGGCAAGGTAGCTGGCTGCGCGTACGTTGTCGCCGTTGTCAACAGCTATGCGCGCGGCGGCAACGAGGCCCGCCACCTCGGCGGCGATCGTCGATGGCGAATAGCCCGAGTCCTCCTCCCATCGATCCTGAAAGGTCCATGGTCCCGTGCTCAGAATATAGTCTGCAGTCAGAAGGATCTTCGGCCACAGCGCGTTATAGACGCCCGGCCCGAGACGCCACGCGAGCAGGATCGGCATCGCCTGCTCGTCCATCTGCGTCCCCTGCCAATACGGCCAGCCGCTCACCCACGAATTCTGCGGGAATCGTCCGACACGGCTGAACCCTTGCGCGCATCCGTCGGCATTGTATTCGGCGGCGCCGCAGTTGGTGTTCTGTTGCAGCGTATTGAAGAGGTACTGGACGACCGTGGCAGGTGTGTTCGTATCGCCGGCCGTGATCAGCGCATTGGCAAACTTGAAGAGATCGCGCGACCACACGAGGTGATAGCCGCCGATGTTGCCATCGCCTTGCGTCTCGCCCCATGGCGTACCAATGCCCGCGATCATCGCGCCATTGCTCTTGTCCTGCATTGTCTTGAGGGTCATCGCCGCGAGGTAGTACTCGTCGTCGGCGGTGTTGCCTTGCGTCGAGAGGCCCGCGGCGTAGGTATGCCACGCGCTGTCGTATTGTGTGCGCAGACTATCGAGGTCGTCGCCGAGCGTGGCGGTCGCGGTCTGCATCGCGTTGCTCGCGGACGTGCTGTCGAACGCAAGCACGATGTTGAACGAAATGCTCGTCGCGCTGCTGCTGCCGAAGTCGAGCCAGCCCATCTGCGCGATGTTGCCGTTGGTCGCCGACGAATAAGTCCAGTCCATCCTCCTGTCCGGCGATGCCCCGCCGAGCAGATCGGTCCAGCCGTCGCTCTGGGCGACGAAGCCGTTCGATACCATCGTAGTGCCGCCCTGCACTTTCCACGGCAGCGAGGCGGCAAGCGCCGAATAGCGCGTGTTGTGGTTGGCGACCAGCATCACCCGGCCATTGGCGGCGGAGGCGGTGGTCGCGGTGTTGTTCGAACCGGCATTGTCGAGATGCGGCTTGAACAGCAGATACACGTTGTAGTCGTTCACATGCGTGCCATTCAGCGCCTGGAACGTGACGCGCTCGATCAGCGAGCTGCGCTTTGGATCGGCATAGAGGGTCTTGACGACCTGCCAGTTGTGAACGGCATTGGCTGTGGTTATCTGCCAGCTCATCGTGCGCGGGTCGGTCTGCACGGCCTTATAAGGCTGAAGCTTTTCTTCATCGACGAAAGTGCCCGCGGCATCGCCGACGAGAAACTGCAGGTCGACGGTCTCGGTCGTGTCGAGCACCGGGTAATACACCTCCGACACAATGCCGCGATAGCCCGTGAAGTACACCTGCGAAGCCGGGCTCAGCGCCGTCCCGAGGAAGGACTTCTGCGCGGGTCCGTGCATGGCCGGTGCGCCCGGAGTGCCGAAGGCCTCGCCGGAAGTCGTGGCATGAGCAGCGCCGAGCAACACCACAGCGCTCGCCGCCATTACCGCGATGGCCCACCGAAGCATGGTCGCGAGTTTCATGGCATACCCTTCCCTGGTTCACCACAGTCCTGCGCTTGCGGTCGATCAAGGCGTTGCGCCCGAAACCAGCCTGTCGATCATGTTGCGGATCGTACGCATCTGCACGCCCTGCTGATCGGCAAAGTGGTCGCCTGTGTAACCCCACCAGTCCCAGCATCCATCCGGATTCAGACCGGGGATCGACACCGCTTGCGGAAACAACACGACAATCTGGTTATTGTCGGCCCACTGCGCATAACCCGCATGCCGGACGAACGTAGTGCCGAACAAGAGGCCGCCGCCCGGCGGCGATTCGAGCGGCAAGTAGTCCTGGCCCTGCTCGCACCCATGCAGCACGATGTGCAGACGGCAAGGCTGCCCCGCATTGCACGCGGCCGGCACATACAGCCAGCCGGTGGTGTCCATGCCCGTGGTCCAGGTAAAACTCGCAGGACGGTCAGCCGGCAGATACCGGGTCTGATCGAAGCGGATGTAGCTCCCTTTCTTCGTCGACGCAGCGGGCGGGGCAAGCGCACCCGGGCCATAGATCCAGCCGAGAATCTCCTGCGCGCCATCGACGTGACACTTGCCGATGAACGGCGACTCGGTCTTCTCGCACGCCACGCCGTAGTTCATGGTTGGCATGGTGTGGCCGGCGTTGGCGAGTTCGATCTTCGATATGTTTTGTGCCGGCACGCCAAGCGCGGCGTAATACGCCTGCAATTGCGTGACCACGGGCGACGGCACAGTGGTATCGCTCGCACCGGAGATGGTGATCACGCGTTGTGCGGCGACGTTCGCCACATCGTCGATGCCGTGGCTCGCCGACGATGCCTTAGTGAACGAAACGAGCGTCAGCACGTCAGTGCTCGCCGGCGTGACTTCGCATGCGCTGCCGGGCAGGAGCGTGCACGAGCACTTCGTCGTCGCGATCAGTTCGCTGCCTTGCGAGCAATAGTAGGGGCCGCCCGCGACCACTCCTACGCCCTTGATGATGGAAGAATAGGCGACGCCAAGCTGCACCGCCATGAACCCGCCGGCGGAGAGCCCGGAGACCGACGTCTGCGTGATATCGATGTTGAGCGCCGGTAATGGCGCAACGGTGGTCGAGTCCGCGAAAGAGCTTGCCGACAGCATCGCGAGCACCGTGGCGCAGATACACAGGATGGCTCTCATGGGCTCGTCCTTCGCGGTTCGATATGCTTCTCGTCAGCATCGCTAAAGGAATCGCCGCCCTCGCAGCAGAGTCATCTCGACACTGGCACTCGAACGGTGCACGCCACGTTCCGGCGCGGATGCATCGAATGAATTCTAGTCAATAAATCACGGCCGGGATCGAAGTTTTTCGGCAAATATAAACAGCCTTCGGTTCGCTTGCACAGGCCGCGCGAGGCACACCGAACCATGGCGTCTCCGCAGGCGCGCACAACTGCATTCACGACCTTACGATTCGCGCCACCGCGGCGTGCGTTTCTGAATGAATGCCTCGATTCCCTCGAGAGCCGCGTCGTCCAGCATGTTGCGTGCCATCGTGTCTCCGGCCAGCTGGTACGCCGTATCGATGCCTGCCTCCAGTTGCCGGTAGAACAAACGCTTGCCAGCCGCGATCGCGGCACGCGGCTTCTCACTGATGCTCGCTACGAGTTCACGAATCGCATCGTCGAGCCGTTCAGGCTTGGCGACTCGATTTACGAGGCCCCGCTCACACGCGGTTTGTGCGTCGATAAAGTCACCCGTCACAAGCATTTCGAATGCGGCCTTGCGAGACAGATTGCGTGACAGCGGCACACTGGGCGTCGAGCAGAACAATCCCAGGTTGACCCCGGACACGGCGAAGCGAGCCGTGCTTGCAGCCACTGCCAGATCGCACATCGCGACCAGTTGGCAGCCCGCCGCAGTCGCGACGCCGTGCACGCGTGCGATCACGGGTTGCGGCATGCGCTGGATCGTCAACATCATCTGCGAACAGCGAGCAAACAGAGCCTGGTAGTACTCGAACGACGGTGTGGCCCGCATCTCCTTCAGATCGTGGCCTGCGCAAAACGCCCGGCCCGCGCCCGCAAGCACGACCACCCGCGCATCCGATTCAGCCACTTCGTCCAGGCTCTTTTGCAGCGCGTCGATCAATGATTCGGATAACGCATTAAATGCATCGGCGCGGTTCAGCGTTATCCGCACCGCACCGGGCACGCCGTAGAGTTCTTTATCGATGATCACCAGCGGTTCCGGCCTTACGCTTTTGTCCACGCTTTTGTCCACGCTTTTTTCCATCCTCGCCTCCGTCATACGTCGATGGCCGCGACCGACCCTGCGCGCTTGCGCAGTTCGAACTTCTGTATCTTGCCCGTCGAAGTCTTCGGCAACTCGCAGAACTCGACCGAGCGCGGCACCTTGAAACCGGCAAGATGGGCTTTGCAATGCGCGACCAGTTCCGCCGCGCTTACTGTCGCGCCCGTCTTTAACTCGACGAAAGCGCAAGGCGTCTCCCCCCAACGAGCATCCGGCTTCGCAACGACGGCGGCCGCAAGTACCGCTGGATGGCGATACAGCACATCTTCAATTTCGATGCTCGAAATATTCTCGCCACCTGAAATGATGATGTCCTTGCTGCGGTCCTTGATCCGGACATAACCGTCCGGATTGACGACCCCCAGGTCTCCGGTGTGAAACCAGCCACCGCGCAACGCTTCCTGCGTGGCGGCCGGATTCTTCAGGTAACCCTTCATCATGATGTTGCCGCGAAACATGATCTCGCCGATGGTCTCTCCATCCGCCGGCACTTCCTGCATCGTCAAAGGGTCGCGTACCGTCACGGCATCCTGCAAGTGATAGCGCACGCCCTGCCGCGCATTCAGGCTCGCGCGTTCACCTATGTCAAGCGTGCTCCATTGAGCTTGCTGCGCACACACGGTCGCCGGTCCATAAACCTCCGTCAGGCCGTACACATGCGTCAGCTCGAAGCCGAGCCGCTCCATTCCTTCGATCATCGCAGCAGGCGGCGCCGCGCCGGCGACCATTGCGTGGACACGGTGCGTTATCCCGCCTTTCATCTCCTCGGGAGCATTGACCAGCAGGTTCTGTACGATAGGCGCGCCGCAATAGTGCGTGACTTGCTCGCGCCGGATCAGATCGAAGATCGTTTTCGCATCGACCTTGCGCAAGCACACGTTGACGCCCGCCCGCGCGGCCACGGTCCAGGGAAAACACCAACCGTTGCAATGGAACATCGGCAGCGTCCAAAGGTACACCGCGTGCTTTGGCATGTCCCATTCGAGGATGTTGCTGACCGCGTTGGTGTACGCCCCGCGATGGTGATAGACGACGCCTTTCGGATGTCCCGTTGTCCCTGATGTGTAGTTCAGGCAGATCGCATTCCATTCATCGGATGGAGGTGTCCATTCGAATGCAGGATCGCCGCTCGCCAGCAGCGCTTCATAATCGAGTTCACCAATACGCTCGCCCGGCCCGGCATACTCGGAATCGTCGACATCGATGACAAGAATCGGATGATCTGCTTTCGCGAGCGCCTCGCGCATCACGGCGGAGAATTCGCGGTCGACCAGCACCACTTTCGCTTCGCCATGATTCAGCATGAACGCGAGCGTGTTTGCATCGAGTCGCGTGTTGAGCGCGTTGAGAACTGCGCCAATCATCGGGATACCGAAATGTGCCTCGACCATCTCGGGGATATTAGGCAACATTGCAGCGACCGTATCGCCAATGCCGATGCCTCTGGCGCTCAGCGCGGAGGCCAGACGTCGTGTACGCGCATAGGTCTCGGCCCAGTCACGTCGCACCGCGCCGTGCGAAATGGCGGGCATCGCTGGATATACCGACGCCGCACGTTCGATGAAGGTCAGCGGTGTCAGCGCCGCGAAGTTGGCAGCGGTTTTGTTCAACCCCTCTTCGTACATGTCGTTGCTCATTGCATCTCCCTTGTCCCGTTCAGCCTTCTATTTTTCGTGGGTCTTTTCGAATGGCGAGGTTCGCCCTTCACGCTTCGCACTCGATATTACGCGCGATAGGACGCAGCGGCGGCGTTGTCGGTTGTAATTGCCTCGAGGCGCGCGATTTCATCTGCAACCCGTCGCGCTTCGATTCCGATATCGCGCAACATGCCGGTCGGCGAGACGATAAACCCACAGTAATGCAGCCCGGATTTTTTCTCCCCGCCGCTCGGCGGACGTGGTTGGTTCACGCCGAGGATATCGCCCTGCGGCTCCAGGAAACAGTCGCTTCGCGGGCTATACCCCGTGGCGGCAATGATTGCATCAAAGCTCCGCAAACGCCCGTCATCGAATGTCACGTCAGTCTCGCCCATCTCGCGGATATCTCCGAGGACCTCAATGTGGCCCTCCCGGACCAGTTTGACCGTACCGACGTCGATGAGCGGGATGCGTGTCGTCGCCTTGATTTGGGTAAAGGGACCCATCGGGAGCTTGCGGAAACCCAGCTTGGTGATGTCTCCGATAACGAGCCGCACGAGGGGTGCGGACAGCGCGTCAGCGAGCCGGGCAGGAAGGCGGTTCAACGCGATGGAGATAGCGAGTATGGGGACACCGAGAATCTCGCGAGGGACGATGTTCACCGGCCCGCGCACCGCCATTGCCACGCGTGCGCCGTGTTCGTGGAGATCGATCGCGATCTCGCCACCACTGTTTCCGAACCCGACGACCAGCACGCTCTGGCCGCGAAATGACTCGCCATTGCGGTACTCGCTGCTGTGCAGCATGCGGCCGCGGAAGCGCTCCTGGCCGCGCCACTGTGGCAGGTAGGGAACGGCGTTGTAGCCGGTGGCCACGACCACCCGCCGCGAATGATAGACGCCTGCAGTCGTGGTCGTAATCCATCCGGGGCCGCACGCCCGTACAGTCCTGACTTCCTCGTTGAAGTGCAGCGCCAGATCGAAATGCCGCGCATACAGTTCGAGATACCCGATCACCTGTTCGCGCGATGGATAACGTGGGGTCCCGGCGGGAAACGGAAGATACGGCAGGGCCGAGCGGTCCCGGTCGGAGTGAAGGTGCAGGCGGTCATAATGATGGCGCCAGCTCGAACCGACCTCGCCCGCCCGGTCCACAATGATGCAGGATGCTCCCCGCTTCTTCAGACACGCAGCAACCGCGAGGCCTGCAGGCCCGGCGCCTATCACGAGCGTATCTGCCTGCTGTTCCATGTGTGCCCTCACGAGGCCTCATTCCCGCCACTGCACGAGTCAGGGCAGGCTGCTTCAGTGGCCTGCGTTGAACGGGGTAGCGTCCTTCAGCCAGTGCGCGAGTTCCGGTCGCACCGTATAACGAGGCGCGGCCATCCACGCGATCAGGTCCGCGTGCAGTTGATTGAGCGTGCGCTCGTCGAAGTCAAAATCCTCATCGAGCCGGCCGCTCTGGTCATGCCGCAAGTGGATGCCCCTGACTTCATAGCCGTCCCAGTATGCAACCGTCTGCTTGTTGATATCGGCAGTGGTGCCGAGCGGCCGATTGCGCAACAGGGTGGCGAGCGCAGGTTGAATTGAGGCGTAGTCCATTTCTATAGTCCGCTGCCTCCGACTTAGAGGTGTGCAGCGCGGAAAAATTCTCATCATACGATTGGATTGCTGACAGCAAACCCCGCGCCCGCGGCGCGCGAAAAATTTCCCGCGCCGATGTCACACGCGAAGCAGGCTGGCTCGTCATGGCATTGGAACCCACACCAAAGGAGATGGAACCATGACTGCCAAACTCGATCTGTTCGCCGCCGCTCCCGCCCTGATGAAATCCTGGATGAGCGCGTCGCTCGCCACCCGCTCGGAGGAGTGAACCAGACACGCAAGCCGGCGGATGCGGCGTATGCGTCGTAGGGTTCCGACAAGGTCATGACGGACGCCACAATCCCTCAGTCTACTGCCTGAATAAAAGCAATTTGTTCGCCATGACGCTGCGCGCCGGGATTTTCGGGCGCGCAGCGTCATGCACAATTTAGCGGGGTCAAAGCGAGGTGACGGCCCTTGGAAAACAGCGAAGGCCGAGCGTTGGAGGTCGCAGTCTGCCTGGACGAGGCTATCTGGTTCGCGCATCGGCGCCGCGGCCGCGCCTGGAGTTCAACCCGCAAGCGGCAACACGGGCGGCTTTGTACTCGGCATGTCGCTGGGCGCGATGTGGACGCCCTGTGCCGGACCCGTGCTGGCAGACGTTACGATCCGCAGCAATGCGGCGCAAGCGTGCGCCGCCATCCAGCGCATCAAGCGTCTGTCATGTACATCCGCTGACGCTCTAGTTGCCGACTTCCCTGACAGTAAGATTGTTCGTTACTTTGTTCGACGGCGCAGCGCCCTTCGCAGAACTTTCTGCCAGCGCGATTTGCGATTCATCCGGCACCGTTCCGTCGAGGGTCACGACATTGTGCCTAACCAGAATCGTGATGCCAGATGAATCGAGCCCCTTTGTTTTCGTCAGCGCCCGGCGAACTGTTTTTTCGATCTGGCGATTTTGTGCCCGCACGGCTTTCTTGCCCGAAGCGGCAGGAGGCGCGCTCGACGCTGCATCACTCGAGTCTTGCGCGAAGGCGGGCAAAGCAATGAGAGCCGCTGCGGCCGTTGTCACGACGAATTTAAGCACTTGCATGATGTTCCCCAGAAAAGATGAGAAAAAACAGTCGACGAAATCTCCAGTCAGGTCCGCCTTGAGACTGGCCATGGTCTGGAGGGAATCTAATCAGAGATGCTGCTGCGCGTCGATCAGACGATGGTATTAGTCAATATGCAAGTGCTTTACACAATTGCGGCTTAAGGGATTGTGGCGTTTCCCTAAACCCCTTGAACGTATCGATCCAGTCCCTCAGCCAGCGCTGCAAACGCGACCTTACAATTCGGGTTGTAACGCAGGTCTTCATGCATGGCAAGCCAGGTATCCAGTCGAAGGGATATCTTCTTAGGGAAAAGACGAATCAGGTCAGGATCGCGGCGAGCAAGCCCCACCTGACACATGCCGATACCAAACCCCGCCCGTAACATCGCAAGCGAAGCGAGGTCGCTGTCAGTGCGTAACGCCATCAGCTCCCGGCGCAGTTCGGGTAACTGGTCCTTCACGCTGCGAATAAAAGCGGTTTCCTTGTCGAAGCCGATGAGCGCATGGTTCGCCAGCTCGTCGATATTCGCCGGCTTGCCGCGTCGCTCCAGATAGCGCTTATGCGCATGGAGCCCAAGCTCGACATCGCCAATCCGCCGCGCAATCAACACCCCCTGGCTCGGCCGCTGCATCCGCACTGCAATGTCCGCTTCGCGTTGCAGCAGGTCTTCAATCCGGTTCGACGGCATCAGTTCAATGACCAGTTCAGGGTAAGCGGCGTGCAGCGCGGTGATGATAGGCGGCAGCACTTCCACGCTAATGACGTCGCTGGCAGTAATACGGATAGTGCCGCGGACTCCCACGCCCTGACTCGACGCCGCCCGCAACAGCGCAGCACTATTGGATTCCAGAGCCTCGGCAAACGGCTTGAGCGCCAGCGCTTCCTGCGTAGGGCTAAGACCTTGTTGCGTACGGATGAAAAGCGCATAACCCATGACCTGTTCGAGCGCATCCACATGGCGCCCTACCGTCGGTTGCGTCAGCCCTAGCGAACGCGCCGCCCCCGAGAGCGAACCCTCGCGGATCACGCCAAGGAAAGTCCGGTAGAGATCCCAGCTCGGTTCAGTCTCAGTCATACAAAAATGTATATCCGCTCTATTGGTATCGATAATTTCATTTAACTGCCGCCTGCGCAAGAATAATCACCATCACATCAGGAGGCAAACATGACGAGCACTCGCACAGCATTGATTCTTGGGGCTACCGGCAGCATCGGCGGTGAAGTGGCGCGGCAACTCGTGGCGCGTGGCTGGAAGGTGCGCGCGTTGCATCGGGACCCCGCTTCGTTGACCAACCGCGACGATCGATTCGACTGGATCAAGGGTGACGCGATGAATCGTCAGGACGTTGTCGCGGCCGCAGACGGGGCGCAACTCGTTGTTCACGCGGTCAATCCACCGGGATATCGCAACTGGGCGCAACTCGTACTGCCGATGATCGACAACACCATTGCCGCGGCGCGCGCTTCAGGCGCGAGGATCGTCTTGCCTGGCACGGTCTATAACTTCGGTCCCAACGCATTCCCTGTATTGCGTGAATCCGCGTCTCAGGAGCCGCTCACGCATAAGGGTGCGATTCGCGTCGAACTGGAGCGCCGCCTGCAAGCGGCAAGCTCGGAGGGTGTGCGCAGCCTGGTCGTGCGGGCCGGCGATTTTTTCGGTCCCGGCAGTACTGGCAATAGCTGGTTTTCAGGCGGGCTCGTCAAACCGGGCAAACCCGTTCGCGCCATGTTCTATCCGGGCAAAGCGGGTATCGGACATCAGTGGGCTTATGTGCCCGACGTGGCGCTTACCATGCTGCGTCTGATCGAACAGGAAGATCGGCTGCCCGACTTCGCAGCCTTTCACATGAGGGGTCACTGGGACGCCGATGGCACGCAGATGATCGGGGCAATCAGACGCTCGGTCGACCAGCCTCGCGTCAAGGTGCGTGCGTTCCCCTGGTGGGTGCTTCCGCTGATGTCGCCATTCTCGGAGATGTTCCGTGAAATGCGGGAGATGCGCTACTTGTGGAAGGAGCCCATCCGCATGGAGAATGCTCCGCTGCTGGCTACGCTGGGTGAGGAACCGCATACGCCCTGGGATGAGGCGGTCAGGACCACGCTGACTTCGCTGCGTTGCATCTAAGCGAAACGAATATGACGGCTCCATCGAACCGGGTGTCGAAGCATCGACTTGGGGATCAACAGAATTGACAGAATCAACAAGTCATCGCCGTTTGCCAGGTCCGTCGCACCTGGCCTTTGCTGCCCGTATCGCCTCGTCAAAGCTCTCTTCAGTTGCCACATGCCGATGTTCAACAGAAACCAGCCAGTTGCCGTGCGCCAGGCACCACCTTATGCGCGAGTCCTGCAACATCAGGGAGAACCATCGCCACAAGCTTGCATCTTCCGCGTTTGCGATCGCGAGTCCCTGCAGACGCGCGATATCTATCGGATCCAAAGCACTTCGGGCAATCGAGAGTGGCGCGCTCATTGCCGCGTCCTCCATCGTATTCAGCGACGCGTCAGGGTGTTCCGCAATGGCCAGGGTCGACATGTCATTCGTCTGAGTCACCTTACTCTCCTCAAATGGCGCATTCGCGTATCAGCGACCTGCTCCTTCAAGCAGTCGTAGCGCATTGCCGCTGTAAATCATCTGCCGCTGCGCTTCAGGCAGCGCATCCACCACCGGGACCGTGCGTCGACCTTCGGGGTCGCCAATATCGAACGGATAGTCCGAGCCGAACACGACCCGCTCTGCGCCCATTGTCAGGATCGTGAAGCGATTACTGTCTTCGCTCAATGCGCAGGTATCGTAGTAAAGACGGTCAAGGTACTCACTCGGCGGCCGGGTAATGTTCTTGCGAAAATACGGGTCTGCCTCCCAACCCGTCGCCTCATAAGCTGAATTGAGACGGCCTCGCAAGAACATCAGGTTTCCACCACCGTGTGCAAGCACCAGCTTCAGTCTTGGATGACGCTCGAGCAGCCCCTCGAAGATCATCCGCGTGACGGCCAGCGTGGTTTCAAACGGCCATCCGATAAGCACATGCACCCCGTACATTCCAAACCGCTCCGATGTCACTGCGGAGGTCGGATGCATAAAAATGACGAGCCCGAGTTTCTCGATCAGCGCGAACAAAGGCGCAAACTCGGGGCCATCGAGCGGCTTGCCTCCCGCGGAACTCGGCATCATTACGCCGCGCACGCCATACTCGTCCACGGCGCGCCGCAGTTCCTGAGCAGCGACGTCGGGCTCCCCAAGGGCGAGCACCGCCAGCATCTCCATCCGCCCGCCCGATTGCTCCGCGGTGCGATGGCTCGCCCTATTCAACGCACGGACAAGCTCTACGCCTGAGGCGCCGCCCGGCCATGCGAGCATGAACGGCGGGGGCGCAAACAGCTGGAGCCCCACATCCCGTTTGCGCAGGCTCTCGAGCCGCTTGGGAAGATCGTGCAGGTTCGGATCGATCGAACTCTTGCGGTCATCGCCTTGCCGGCGAATCACCCAATACCCGTCGTCTCCGCGTTCTGCGCGAAGCCCGGCCACCGGCGTCTTCGAGAGATCGTGAATGAACTGCTCATCGAGCGCGTGTGCATGAAGGTCAATGATCAAGGCTTGCTCCTTTGATTAAATGTTGGGTCTCTTCCCAAAAGCGCCCGTATTCCGGCGCTCTCTTTTCAGTGAAAGCGGTCAATCCCTCTTGCCACTCTTGCTTCGGGACATCGAGCGGCGAACTCAGCACACGGGTCCAATCAATCGCCGCGTGCGCATGCAGATTGCGCTTGGCCGCTTTTAGCGCACCAGGCGGCACTGATTCCACGATTTGTTCAGCGAGGGACAATGCCCCTTCGACGACCTTGTCGCCGGGCAACACACGGTTAACAAGGCCGATGTCCAACGCCTCCTCCACGGACACGCGCCGGCGCGTCAGTATCAAGTCGAATGCGCGGCGAATGCCGACGACTCGAGAGAGCAACGCGAGGCCGGTATTCGGAATCACCCCGTGACCTAACTCAGGCATCGAGAACCACGCCGAGTCGGCCGCGACGACAAGATCGCAGGCGAGCGTGAGCTCCATTCCGCCGCCCACCGCAGCACCATGAACTGCAGCTACCACGGGTCGATCGAACTCGGCGATACGTTTGAACATGACCGCCGGATCTTCGTCCGGGTGCGGGCACTCCATCCATCCGTCGCGAAGATCGTCGATATTGGCGCCGGCACAAAATGCAGGTCCAGCCGCGGTTATCACCACCGCGCGTACGCCTTCGCTTAACGCGGTGTCCAGCGCACTCGACAATCCGCGGACAATCTCCCGGGACAGCGCATTGCGGCGGTCGGGATCGTTGAGCGTGAGGAGCGCAACGTCTCCACGCCGCTCATACAGAACTTCGTTCCCATTCATGCGAAAGTCTCCCTACCCTCACGGGTCAAAAGGTATGCGCGCAATTCAGGTGTGATTGGATGAGGACGTCCTGTCTCGCCATGAACGAGGACGCACACGGCTTCCGCCTTCGCGCAACAGGTGTCATCCACTCCTCCAAACAAGCCCTGCTGTACCCTGAACGATGTGTTCCCCACGTCGACAACCGTGCTTCCCACACGCACGTATCCGGGAAAATGCAACTCAGCACTGAACTCAATCAGCAGCTTCACCACCGCGAGGTTCGCCCCGTCCATCAGCGCATGAATTGAGGGCGGCGCAAAGATCTCCATGCGAGCCGCCTCGAAAAACGTCGCGATAGCTGCATTGTTGACGTGTTTGAACTGATCGGTATCTGCATTCCTCAGCTTCTCGTCGGTCCAGAATCGATAGTCACCGCCTTGCGCCGTCGAGCGTTGCGTTGACGGCATCCCGTCTTGTTCGAAGGCCGTCATACTCCCTCCTGGTGCTCCTTGGGGACCAGATGCGCACTGGCCTCGTGTTCGGTGCGCAGGTAAAGCGCGGTGGCAATCGGCTGACGCATTTCTTCCAGGATGTGGCCCACCAGGCCGACCGATCGCGCGGCAACCGCCAGTCCCCGGCAGATCTGCCAGCCAATACCCATTTCCGATGCCACCGCCCCCATCGCGCCTGTGACATTCACTGGCAAAGAACGGTTGAGCTGCCGCTCAGCTTCATGTCCGATTGCCGTCATGAGGCGAATGTAGGGTCCGTCGTATCCTGTCTCTCGCGCGACCCTGAACAGCGCAGGCGCACGAGGATCGATCGGCTTGTGAAACGGATGCCCTATTCCCGGCAAAATCTCCTTGCGCGCGCGATAGTCATCGACGATCTCGCGAGCAAGTACGTCGATGTCCGGCACGTTAAGCGGATCGGGCAGCGACTTCTGTAAAAGCCGCGCCGCGTTGTCGAGCGAACCGACGAACACCGACCCCAATCCCAACAATCCAGCGGCGACCGCCGCCTGCACCGCTTCAGGCGCACCGGCATAGGTCATGCGCGTTGCCAGCGACGATGGCGTGATGCCGTGTTCGACAAGAATGACCATCATCGCGTTGAACATGCGCAACTCGCGCTCTTCAGGCAGTCGCGCGAACAATTGCAGGAACGCCATTTGACCGAAGTCGATCTTGCCCACGATGTCTTCACAGAGATCGAGGCCGTGAACTACCACCTTGGTCGGCGTAGCCCATGCAATGTCTGATCGAATTTCAGTTTGCTTCATGATTAATCTCCCGTGATACCGATACGGTTTGAACAGGACCAAGACATTGCGACGCCATTTCCCGCAATACGCTCTTGAGGATCTTGACGCCGTTGGGACCGTCCTGTTGCGGATAGGAATCGACCGGCAGGATGCGCCGCGGAACCTTGAAGCCGGAAATTCCCCGCTTGCAGTAGGCAATCAATTCGTTCTCCGTAGCAGGTGTCTTTGAGGGACAAACAAAAGCGATAGCCACATCTCCTTCACCTTCGAGATGAACCCCGACGACCTGCGCCGCCTGAACGCCCGGATGTTGCGCGAGAAACGTCTCTATCTCGACGGGGTCGACCAGATAACCGCGCAGACGCAAGCTGTCCTTGATTCTGGCCTGGTAGAAAAACGTGCCGCCATCGGCGTACGCGAGATCGCCGGTCCTGAACCAGCCGTCCGCGGTGAACGCCTCTGCCGTCGCGACAGGATTGTTCAGATAGCTCGCCATGACGTTATAGCCGCGCAACTGCAATTCACCCTGTTGCCCGTCGGGCAAGATAGCTGCGCTTGCAGGATCGACGATTCGAAACGAGATCTCAGAGGAAATAGGCGTACCTCCCGGCATGCCCCGCTGGTGTGCGTCTCCCTCGGGGTCGCGCATCGCGGTCATCGCAAAACATTCCGACATGCCGTACAAGCCAGTGAGGCGCACGCCCCAGGATTCCCACGCCTTGGCAATGACGTTTGGGCCGAGGCTTGCATATTCCGCAAAGGCGCCACGGCGCCACGTAGCCAACGAGAAATCTCCGGCGTTGAGCACCATGTCCATCATTGCGTCCGACCCGAAGAAATGCGTCACGCGATGCCGCTCCATGGCTGCTGCGGCAGCTTCCGCCTTGAAGACCGGCAACAGCACGCAAGCAGCCCCTGAGGCGAGTGCTGCGATGGCCTGAACGAATCCAAGGACCCCATAAAGGGGAAGCGCGCAGAGCACCACGTCTCCCACACGCACGTCGTTGATTCGCCCAACGTTGCGCGCATGCCGTGCAATTCCGCCTGCCGTGTGAACGGCGAGCTTGGGCCGGCCGGTTGTTCCAGACGTTGTAAACGTGCAGAGCCGATCCGTGTCCTGGCCGTCCCACTCTGAATACGCCTCGAACGCACCCCATTCAAAGCCATCGAATTGCGGCACTTCCACAACGTGCTGCAAATCGTCGCTGCAAGCCTGAATCTCACGACCCGCGCCTGCGTAGTCGAAATCAAGAAAACGCTGCGGCACCACGAGTACGCGCGGTTTCGCCGTGCCGACAACATGCTGCGCTTCCTGCAGCTTGAATCGCGTACTGACCGGCACCATCAACGCACCAAGCTGCGCCGCCGCGAAGAAAAGCTGCAGCCACACGCCGCCGTCCGGCAACCACACCGCTACGGTGTCGCCTCGCCTGACCCCAAGCTCATATAGAAAGGAAGCGGCTCGTCGCGACGCGATCCGCAGTTCGCCGCGAGTGAACGTTCTTTCGCCATGATGCAGGGCGACAAGATCGGCATCGCCCGATTCGAGCAAATCAAATGCCATGACGACCTCCGGACACGGCAAAGGCGGCGCGCGCGATTTGAATACGCTGCATTTCCGACGTGCCTTCGCCGATACGAAACGCCCGGGCATCGCGATAAAAGCGTTCGATCGGAAGTTCGGTCATGTAACCCATTCCACCGAAGATCTGCAGCACGCGATCCGTTACCCGGCATCCCATCTCGCTCGCATAAAGCTTCGCACGGCATGCGGCTACGTGTGCTTGCGGGTCTCCCTCTTCGATCATTTCCGCTGCCGCGCGAATCAACATTCTCGCCGCTTCAATTTCCACATCATTGTCGGCAACCATGAACTGGATTCCCTGATGTTGCGCGAGATTTGCGCCAAATGCCTTGCGCTCGAGCGCGTACTCACAGGCCATTGATTGGGCACGTGCGGCAAGACCGAGTGAACGGCTCGCGGACAGCAGCCTGTCCTGGTTGATCGACTGCATCATGCCGAGGAAGCCCGCGTTGGGCTCGCCAAGAAGATCTTCATCAGGAACGAAGCAGTTTTCGAGGGTGAAGCCGTTGAGGTGGTATCCACGCCATCCCATCTTCCGATAGCGCGTCATCCCGACCACACCCGGATTGCCACGGCGAACGACAAACGTAGTGAGCTTGTTCTTCAGCGTCGCCGACGGGTCCGTGACAGCGAGCACGATGATGTAGTCGGCCGTCTCGGCGTGCGAGATGAAATGCTTGCTTCCGTTAAGCAACCAGCCCCCCGGCACTTTCTCCGCTCTGGTGCGAAGTCCGCTGAGGTCCGATCCCGCGTTAGGCTCGGTCAACGCGTACGTGACGATCTTCTGGCCTGACAAGATACCCGGCAAAAGTTCGGCTCGCTGGCGGTCATTGGTCTGGGTCAGTTGAAGCGGCAGATGACCGAATACCTCGCTCAACGGTACCGACGTATGCGTGAGCTCCTCGAGGATGGCCACTTTCGCAGCGGCCGAGAGGCCGGGTCCGCCAATACTTTCGGGAAGGTTGAACCCGTACAAGCCCAGTGCTGCAACTTCCGAGCGCAACTGGGCAAGCAACTCCGTGCTGACATCGTCATCTGTTTCGATTTGCTGTTCGAGAGGACCGAGCCGATTGCGCACGAATCGACGTGCGGTTTCCCGGATCATGGACACTTCGTGATCGATTTGAATCATGGTGTTCTCATATTTACGAAAACGATTTCGTTAGATAATGTTTGCACATGCTTGCATTGATGTCAAACACAAACATTCTCTATCTACAACGTTTTCGGTAGTTTTTAAATAACTGAAGGTGACGAAACCGGCTAAGCGCCCCCGAAGTTCAGGATGCCGGACGAATCATTTCAAATATCTCGCCGATCTGCGCGTAGTCGCCGCGATAACCCGCGCGCATGATTGGCTGCGCAGCGCGCGTGTCGAAGAGACCGTCCTTCAGATACGCCTTCTGGATGTGCACACCGACCACTTGACCAAGCACGAGCCAGTTGTCCGTCGGCTTGCCATTCAGATCGTGCAGATGCGCGATCTTGAGCAGCTTGCATTCGAGCGCAGCCGGCGATTCACCCACATGCGGCACCGACACGTTGCGCCCTGCGACCGGCGTCAGGCCCGTTAGCTGAAACTCGTCGACATCCGGCGCGACCGGTGCCGACGTAAGGTTCATCTGCTCGGCAAGCGGACGCGTCGCGAGACTCCAGACGAATTCGCGCGTTTCCTCGATATTGCGAAGGCTATCTTTACGGCCTTCACTGCAAAAACCGATGATCGGCGGGAACGCCGCGAATGCGCCGAAGAAGCTGTATGGCGCGAGATTCAACTGACCGCTCGACGAGCGGGTCGAAACCCAGCCTATCAGGCGCGGCGCGACAATCGCCTTGAACGGATCGTGCGGCAGGCCGTGCCCCGCGGCAGGATCGTAAAAATCGACAGCCGGCCCGGAATCGAGTACGTCGACTCCCAATTCACTACTCATGTGCACCCCCAATATCAACAAAACCTCGCGCGCCTGCTGTCGAAGAGATCAGAATCATTGCTTCATAATAATTTAGCTTACCGAACTAATACATGGCGTCCGAGGCCCAAGACTTACTGCACAGCGTGCTATCTCCGAATTGGACTTGCCTGGTCCAATAAATCCGCCGGATCAAACAGATCTTCGCTGGGGGCAATGCTCGTGAGATCCCGACCTCGTGTTTCCGGTAGGAACCCCAACGCAACGAACGCACACAAATAGCCAATGGAGCAGAACAGGGCGATCGAGCCCACAAGGCCCAGATGATCGGCAACAGCGCCAACCAGGGCGACGCTCAGCGCTCCAATCGACTTGCCGACGTTGTACGAGAATCCCATGCAGGTAGTTCGAATCTGAGTTGGGAACAGCTCCGACAACATCGGCCCAATTCCGGCAAATGCACCATTCATGCAGATGCCCACAGGAAGCCCCAACGCTGCCAATATCCACGCGTCCATTGGAATGAACAAGTAACAACCGGTAAGCAGCACGGCGCAGAGACAAAACACTGTCGCGGTGAATCGACGGCCCAGTGAGTCGTTGACGTACGCGAAGCTCACTTGCCCGATGAACGAGCCGGCACTCATCAGGGTCGCCATCACGGCAACCGTCGACACCGGCAAGTGGCGAACCTGAACCAGCATCGTAGGCAGCCAGATCATGATGGCGTAGCTGCTTGCCTGCAGCCCGGTCACCAGAAGCGCGGCGAGAAGACTCGAGCGCCGGACATCCCTGCGAAAGGATGAGCGCCACGTCGCCACGATCGCACCGCCTGTCGCCTTCTTCATTTCGCGGAAGATTTCCGGCTCGGGAATATATCGCCGGATCAGCAGCACGACAAGCGCAGGAATGACGCCAACCCAGAAGGCGGACCTCCACGCAATCGATGAAGGCAGATACGCCAGAAGAACACCCGTGACTACAGCGGCGAGCGCCCAACCAACAGAGAACCCACTCTGAACCAGGCCGAGTGCTTTCCCCCGATGGGCCGGGTTGATCACCTCCGCCATCAAAGCGGCCCCGACCGCCCACTCGGCGCCGAACCCCAAGCCCTGCAAAGCGCGCACGACCAGCAACTGGTGATACGAGCCTGTGAACCCGGCAATGATGCTGAATGCCGTGAACCAGATGATCGAGCCGGTCAAGACGCGTACGCGTCCGTGCCGATCGCTCAAGATTCCCGACACCCATCCTCCAATTGCAGCGGCAAGCAAAGACGAAGTCGCAATCAGACCCGCCTCGGTCCTGGAAAAATGCCACGCCGCCATCAGGGTGGGCAAAAGAAAGGCCAAGACCTGATTGTCAAAACTATCCAGCGTCCAGCCGCTAAAGCATCCCCAGAACGTCCGCCGTTCTGCCGGGGCGGCCGCTCGATACCAATCAAACATCTGCATTTTTATCTCCTCTGTGGAATACCTTGGATGGAACAGTCCGCATTCGCAGAACCGTATCCAACAGCAACATCCTGGGGACCGCGCAACCTCAATGCCCCTGCTTGTCGACTCGACGCGGCTTTGATCTGATCTATTTTTCCTTGGTCAGAGAGCGTCACCGCAAAGGGCGATCGCACTAATCTCTATATACGCTCCATAGTGCAGTTGCCCGCACTGCACCACCGTTCGAGCGGGCGCCGGGTTTCCAATGAACTCCTGGTAAAGCTTGTTCACGCGCGGCCAGATTTCGATGTCGGACACGTATATCTGCACGCTTAAAAGCCTTTCAACATCGGTTCCTGCCGCCAAAAGCACTTCTCGTACGTTCGTAAGCGCCTGCTGAACCTGCGCTTCGAGCCCTTCCGCCAGCGCGGCATTGCCGTCGCTTGTCAGGGGCAGCTGACCTGAAACAAAAACAAAGCCGTTTGCCTTGGTTGCCTGTGCGTAATGCCCCCGCGGCAAAGGCGCTTTCTCGGTCACGATATGTTCTATCAAAACGCTCACCATTAAATAGACATGCTAAATAGTCGTACTTTACGTGCCGAGAAATGAACCTTGAGAGCGTCGCATGCGCGCTGGCCGAGCTGCGAATTCAACCGTAGGAGACCGCAGCCTGCAAATTGGGCCTTCCATCGTCCTCTCGGCAACTCAAGCTCTCAGCGGCGAAACTGCTTTCGTCGATTTGTTCGAAAACGATTTCGATTGAAAGATAGCAGCACAATTTTCAAAATTCAAGCGCCACAAAATAATTATCGAAATCGTTTTCTGTCGATTTTCGTGCACGTAATTTCCCCGATAGCCGCGCCGCGCAAGCGTCTGGGCCGCGAACCACCACTCCTGCTGGCAGGTTTGGTTGAAATCACTGAAGGGGTAAACACTGACGCAAGAATGGTCCGTGGTGCAAGGGCGCAGAGCGGAGACCGAAATCGTTCTCTGTCATGTCAGACTTCAGGGTTCTTGATGCGCCCGGGCTATCGCGTAGAATGTCGAAAATCGTTTTCGATGCCTTGCTCACGGTTGAGTTAGAGAAAATTAGAGAAAATCGGAATGAACATTCAGGAATTTGCGGCCACGCTCAAGCTTTCCATCAGCACTGTGTCGAAGGCTCTGAACGACCGGGACGACGTAAGCCCGGCTACCCGTAAGCGCGTACTGGAGGCCGCAGAGTTGCACGGCTTTTCTCCGGATCCATCGGCGAGCCGCTTGCGCCGGCAATCGGCCGACACTATCGCGTTCGTCGTGTCGCCTCCGCAAACGTCATTCGCTCACCCATTCTTTCTGGATATGTTGATGGGCGTGAATGACGCGATGGATAGCAGCGGGTATCAGGTGATCGTCGCTTCCGCCAGAAGCGTGGAAGCGGAAATTGACGTATTCAAGCGCCTCATAGAACGCCAGCGCGTCGATGCGCTGCTCTTCGGACGCACACGCCGCCAAGACGAACGCATAGCCTACCTTCTCGAGCGCGACATTCCGTTTGTCGCTTTCGGCAGAAGCGACACGTCCGACGATTACGCCTATGTCGATATCGATCATCAGGTCGTGGGTCGCTCCGGTTGTGCACGATTTATCGCACTGGGTCATCGTCGAATCGCCCTTGTCCATGCACCTGAGTACCTGATGTTCAGCCACCACGAGCACGTGGGGTATGCGGAAGCATTGCGCGCGGCAGGGATCAAATACGACAAGACGCTCTGTGTCGAAGCCGCAATATCCGAAGAAGGCGGTGCGGACGCTGCGCGTCGGTTGCTTGAACTCCCCGACCCGCCCACAGCCATTGTGTGCGGCCACGACTTGATCGCCCTGGGCGTGATGCGCGGGATTGCGGAAACAGGCAGGGTGGCGGGTCGTGATGTAGGCGTTATTGGAGGCGACAATCATCCAATCGGGCGCTATATACAGCCTTCGCTGACAACCTTTTCGGCTGAGACGCACCGCGCTGGCAAGCGGATGGCGGAAATGTTGCTTGAGAGGCTGGCGGGCCGGCCACCCAAGGATCTTCAGGAGGTTTGGACGCCTGAGTTGATCATTCGTGCGTCTGACGGTCCTCATCGTGCCCAGGGTTCGAGTCCCGCAGAGAGCAAGCCAAACCCGCCCAAGCGATCACGCGCTCTTCGAGCTTAAGCGGCGCGGCGGTGGTTCGTCGCCCGTTTATTTGACCTGAGCAAGGCAGGTCAAATAAACAGACCGGCCGCAAAGCCGTCATCCCGTTGACATGCACAGTTCAACCTTCAGTAAGCGTCCGCACTGAAGTCAACGCTTCCCCTGTATGAATCGTTTAAGTGAAATCGCCGCCTCGACACGGCGGCTGTTATCTGCTGGAAATCTCGTCGAAACGCAATCGCAAGACTATCGCAAGACATAAGGAGCAGGATCGTGCGTTTATGGACAAAGCCGGCCATTCCCCTCCTTCTATTGCTTGCGGCATGCATTGCCCATGCTCAAGCGGGTCCCGTTTTCTCCGCTAGCGGATACGCCGCCGACGCCTATGGCGCACAGGAAAACTACCCGCTGCCGGCGCCGGGAAAAGCACGGACACAAAAGGAGTTCGTGGGTTACTACACGCACTTCGCCCAGGTAAGGTCCGTGGACGAAATCGCCAGGGGAACCGGTGCAGCATCGCCGTTAAAACGCGCCGATAACGAACTGCCGCTTCTCTACCCCTACGATGGCCACATCAGGACCATCGACAGCTATCTCGACCGGAACCCGGTCACTGCATTGCTGATCGCCCGCGACGACACCATTCTCTACGAGCATTATCGATACGATCGCAAGGACGATGACACGTTCATGTCGCAGTCGATGGCCAAGACCATCGTGGGCATGCTGGTCGGCATTGCTGTCTCCGAGGGTGCTATCCGGTCCATCGACGATCATGCGGACGTGTATGTTCCCGAACTGGCCAACACCGCGTATGGCGAGACGTCGATTCGCAATCTGCTGCACATGTCGTCGGGCGTTGTATTCCACGAAAACAGCATGGCCGGCGACGACCGCGACAAGCTCGGGCGGGATTTGTTGAACGCCAAGGGCGTGGGCGCGATCGCGGCCGTCAAGCGCTTCAACGTGCGCCAGCGCGAGCCGGGCACTCACTTCAACTACGCGAGCATTGAGACCGAGGTCCTCGGCCTGGTCATTAGTCACGCGGTCCACATGTCGGTTGCGCAATATGCAAGCGAGCGCATCTGGCAAAAGATGGGCATGGAGTCCGACGCCTCGTGGGGAAAAGATCCGACCGGACAAGATATTACGTACTGCTGTGTCAGTTCCACACTGCGTGACTGGGCTCGCCTTGGCCTGATGATGGCGCATGACGGAATGTGGAACGGCCAGCAGATCGTCCCGCGCCAATGGCTGCTCGATGCAACCACGGTGAGCTCACCCACGAGCTTCCTCGCGCCGGGGCGCGCGACCACGGTATTGGGCTACGGTTATCAGGTGTGGATACTGCCCGGCGATCATCGCGTGTTTGCGCTGCTTGGCATGGACGGGCAGAGGATCATTGTCGACCCGCGCTCGAAGCTCGTGCTGGTTCAGACTGCTGTGTGGACCAACGATCACGATCCGGACATGCTCGAAATCTTCGCGCTATGGAACGCGCTTGTCGCGCAATATGGCTAGCGGCCTTCAGACCGTCATAACCTGTATAGCGCGACAGCATTGTCGTGAAACAGCGCCAGGCGCTGGAGCGGCTTCAAGTCTGTGACCATCGACTTGAAGCCGTCGAATAGCATATTCAACTTCACCACCACGCTGTCCACCGGGAAGTTGCTTGCGAACATACATCGTTCGACACCGAAGATTTCAATCGCATCCTGCACTATCGGACGATTGCGTTCGACACTCCAAGGCACGCCTCGCTCGCCGATGCCGGATATCTTGAGCCTGACGTTCGTACACCCAGCGAGCTGTGCAAGCGCAGTCCGCCAAGCTTGCAAGCCCTCGACGCTCCGGTCCGCAGGCAACCCCGTATGGTTCACGATGATCGTCACGCCGGGGAAATCCCGCGCGAGCTCCACGGCTTCGGTGAAGTGCCACCATGGCGCCTGAAGCTCGAACATCAGGCCGCTGGCAGCGAGCAGCGCATACCCCGCGCGCCATCGGTCGCAACGCATCGACCCGGGCGCGGCGAACGTTGCCGTATGGTCGCTACGCGGCACCGCCGTGGGCTTGTGGCGTACGCTTCGCACGAGTGGCATCGAACGATACTCGCGCAGCACGTCAGCCACGTCATCGCGGTCGAGCCAGACTTGCCCGGCCATCGCATTTGGAAAACCGCAGCGCGCATTCAACGTAGTTGCCCAGCGCGCTTCGCCAAGCGGATCGCGCGGGTCCCACTCGCCTTCCATCATGACCGTCTTCACGACGCGATGCGGTGCAGCCAGCGCGAAATAATCCTCAGGCAAGAAGTCCCGGCAAATCGCTTCGTAGTCGCCGTAGCGAAACTGAATCCGCGGGAGATCGCGCAGCCACGGATGATAATTTCGCTGCAGGTCCCAGAAGTGATGATGCGCGTCGACTATCGGCAAGTCGGCATTGTCGCCGCTTTGCAGGAAGCGTTCGCGCATTGCGTCGATGGGCATGGGCATCGTCGTCAGCCCATGCGGGCAAGCGCCATCTGTGTGACGATATCGAATGCCTTCTGCGTTGCACCTACGTCCGCGCGGCCCTGGCCGTGGATATCGAAAGCCGTGCCGTGCGCCGGGGTCGCGATTGGCACTGGTAACCCTCCGTGCACCGTGACGCCACGCCAGAAGCCCATCAGCTTCATCGCGATCTGGCCTTGGTCGTGGTACATGGTGACCACGCCGTCGAACGCTTTCTGGTCCCGGGCACGCACGAAGATTGTGTCGGCCGGGAAGGGTCCCTGAGCGTCAAACCCGAGCTTGCGGGCTTCATCTACGGCCGGCGCGATCACGTCGATCTCCTCGCGGCCGAACGCGCCGTTGTCGCCGTTATGCGGATTGAAGCCGCACACTGCAATGCGCGGCGCCGGGTTGCCCGCACGCTTGAGACCATCGTGAATCAACCGTACGGCGTTGATGATCCGCTCAGCCGAAAGCTTCGCGCTTACGTCCTTCAGCGCGATGTGCGAGGTCACGCGGGAAGTCCACAATTCGTCGAGCACGTTGAACTCACAGAACGCGCCGGTGTAGCCAAGCTGCTGAGCGAACCATTCCATCTCGTCGCCAGTCTGCATGCCCGCCATGTGCAGCGAGGTCTTGTTGACCGGCGCAAACAGCATCCCCTGCGTGCGATTCGCCTTGGTCAATGCCAGCGCTTGCTTGAATGATTCCAGGCTGTAACGGCCGCCGCGTTCAGTAGAAACGGCTCGCTCGTATGGAGCGTCGTCGGCCAAGCGAAAGTCGATCAGCGACGGCGTGCCCGTGCCCGTCAATGCGGCTTGTTCGTTGGCCACGACCGTGTATTCAAACCGCTGCCCCGCGATCTCCATACCCATCTGGAGTTCACGCCGGTCTCCAATGATGAGCAGGTCGGCGCGCGCCCGGTTCTCCGGTTTGGCGAGCAAACGCGCGATGAGTTCAGGGCCGATTCCGGCGGGGTCGCCAAGCAATACTGCAATACGAGGTGTCATGCGTTTCACCCTATGTTCAATGAGTGCGGCGCAGATCGATAGCGATCGATCCGATGATGTAAACCAGCGCACAGGCGCTATAGAACTGCAGGACGATATCGAACGAACCCGTGCGCTGCAGGATGAAGCCGGTGATCAGCGGAATTGAAATACCGCCCACACTCCCGGCGCAATTCATCAATGCGCCCAGCAGGCCAACCCGCCGGGGACTGGCGAGCAGCGACGGGCGATACGGCTTTGCATGGCTGTCTCCGGTTCTGATGGTGACGATCAGCGCTAAAGGCTGCCGGTCACTCGATGATGTTGAAGTCGTCGAGATACTTGTCGCTCAGGGTGATGCCGAGCCCCGGCGTCTCGTCGGAGAGTTGCAGGAAACCGTTCTCCGGTTGCGGCTCGCCCTCGAAGATGTAGTAGAACAATTCGTTGCCTACTTCAACGTCGAACACCGGGAAGAACTCGGACATCGGGCTCGCCGTGCTCGACATGGTCAGGTGGTAGTTATGCATCTGGCCCGCATGCGGGATCACCGGCACCGACCATGCTTCCGCCATCGCGTTGATCTTGCGCGCGGCCGTGATGCCGCCCACGCGATTCGTGTCGTACTGGATCACGTCCACCGCGCGGCGTTCGAGCAGGTCCTTGAAACCATAGCTCGTGAATTCGTGTTCGCCGCCGGACACGGGAATGATGTTCATCTTCTTCAGTTCCTGATACCCCTCGACGTCATCGCCAATCACCGGCTCCTCGATCCAGCGCGGATTGAATTCGGCCAGGCGCGGCAGCATGCGGCGCGCGTATTCGAGCGTCCAGCCCATGTAGCATTCGACCATGATGTCGATGTCGTCACCTGCCAGTTCACGCAGCAGCCGCACTTGTTCCAGGTTCTTCGCCATGCCCTTGGGTCCGTCCTTCGGACCGTAGCCGAAGCGCATCTTCATCGCGGTGAAACCCTGGTCGAGATACCCTTGCGCTTCGGCGAGGAACACATCGCGGTCATCGTTGTTATAAAGCTTCGACGCGTAACACCAGATCTTCTCCTTCGTGCGCCCACCGAGCAGCTTGAACACCGGCTTGTTGACCGCCTTGCCCATGATGTCCCACAGCGCAATGTCCACGGCCGAGATCGCGGCCATGCCGATCCCCTTGCGGCCCCATGCGTGAGTGCGCCGGTACATCTTCTGCCAGATGTATTCGTTGTCGAACGGGTCTTCGCCAATCGCGATAGGCGCGAGGTATTCATCGACGATCTGCTTCGCAATGCGCGGTGCGAGCGCGCAGTTGCCAATGCCGATGGTGCCGTCGTCGCACTCCACTTCCACCACGAGCCAGCCGTGAAAGCGGAACGAACCCATCGCGTCGCCACGCTCGTAGAGAATGTCCACGGCATTCGTGCAGAAATGCGCTTGCGGCGGCACGACCTTGCCTTTCCACTCAAAGACGCGCGTGCGGATATGCTTGATTTTCATGGTCTGACTCTCCTCGAAGAAGTGAATGACTTAATGGACTCAATGGCTCGGCCGTTTTTTACCAAGCGGTGCGGCGGAATCGATTGAACCGGTGGACTGTGCCGAAGCAGAATTGAACGCGAGCAGCAGGGCCGCGCCGATCAGCCCGGCGACCGCAAGCGCGAACATCCCCGCCTCCGGTGAGCCAACCATGCGCTCAGCCAGTCCCTTCAGATTTGGGGCAACGAAGCCGCCCAGGTTGCCGATCGAATTGATGAGCGCGATGCCGCCCGCGGCAGCGGCGCCGCCAAGATAGCCCGTCGGCAAGGTCCAGAAGAGTGGCTGCACCGAGACGAAGCCAATCGCGGCAACGCAGAACGCGATCACGGCCAGCGTAAGCGAAGCGGTCATTGCCGATGCCGCGATACCTAACGCCGCGAGCGTGAGCATGGCGGCGGCAAACGTCCGGTGATGTCCCACGCGGTCAGCAATGCGGGTGACGACGAAGGTCCCGGCAATCGCTGCAATCCATGGAATGGCGGTGATCAAACCGACCTTCGTCCCCACATGGCCGCCGGTCAGTCCGGCAATGCGCGTTGGCAAATAGAAGACCACGCCATAGACGCTGATCTGCACCGTGAAGTAGATGAAGCTGAAGAAGAGCACACGGGTATCGCGTAATGCAGCGAGCACCGAGGCGGGTCCGTGTGCGAGCTTGCGTTCGTCCTCGTCACGCAGTGCGCGGGACAATGCATCGCGTTGCGCGTCGCTGAGCCAGCGTGCATCGGCGGGACGATCGGTCAGGTAGAAGTAGGCGATCACACCGACCACCGAAGCCGCCACGCCTTCGACCACGAACAGCCATTGCCAAGGATGCAGCCCGAATGGATTCGACGCATCGAGCAAGAGGCCCGACACCGGACTGCCGAGCAGCAGTGCAAGCGGAAAGCCGAAGTAGAACGCGCCCATGGTTTGCGAGCGCGTCCTGGCCGGAAACCAGTTTGAAAGAAACAGGATGATGCCGGGGAAGAATCCCGCCTCGGCTATCCCGAGCAGGACACGCAACGCGTAGAAGCTCGTTGCATCGTGAGCCAGCGCCGTGCATGCCGAGACAATGCCCCACGTCACCATGATGCGGCTCATCCAGACGCGCGCGCCGAAGCGGTACATGAGGAGATTGCTGGGTACCTCGAAGATCGCATAACCGATGAAGAAGACCCCCGCGCCAAACGCGAATGCTGCGTCGCTCAAGCCCGTGTCGGCTTGCAGGACACTCTTGGCGAACCCCACGTTGGCACGGTCGATGAAGGCCAGTACGTACATCAGTACCAGGAATGGCAGCAGCCGCGAACGTGCTCGGCCAATAGCGCTGTCAAGCGCCGTATCGCGGGTTGCGATCATTGATTCGTCTCCTGAGTTTTTGTCGCACGCTGCTCGCTGGCGGCTCGTTCGTCGCTCACCAGGTCGAGGGTTTTTGTGCGTGTCGTTTGATACCCGTAGTGTGCGAAACTACGCGATAACTGACTATTGAATTAATCGCATCGCTCTATTCCCTGGAGTTATCGCTCGCATGATCGCGCCCGCATCCACCATCCGCAAGCGCTTGCGCCTGCGCCACCTGCAACTCATGGTGGCGCTCTCGGAGTTCGAATCGCTGCGACGCGCCGCCGACGAACTCGCGATGACCCAGCCCGCCGCGACCAAGGCGCTGCAGGAACTGGAGGACACAGTTGGCGTGTCGCTGTTCGTGCGGCATGCGCGCGGCATGGAGCCGACCATCTTCGGCGAAGCGGTGATGCGCTATGCGCGCGTGGTGTTTGAAGATCTCGATGAACTGCGTGAGGAACTGGCCGCGATCGAAGCCGGTGATATCGGCAAGGTGCGCATTGGCGCCGTGATGGCGCCCGCGCCCGAGCTGTTGACGCACGCCATTGTGTCGCTGAAAGAGGCGCATCCGCGCCTGCAGATCTCCGTGCAGATCGATACCAGCGACGTGCTCGTGCAGGCGTTGCAGCAAGACCAGCTCGATATCGTGATCGGCCGGATTCCCGATGGTTTCCCCGCGCTTGATCTGAGTTTCGAGACCTTGTCAGAAGAGGCTTTATCGATTGTCGCCCGTCCGGATCATCCTGCGGCGAAGGCCGCGGCACGGCCCAAGCTTGTGGAGCTGGCGCAGTACCCGTGGATCGTGCAGCCGCATCCGAGCCCGATGCGCCAGATCATCGACCAGACCTTTCGCGAGTCGCGCGTGGCGCCGCCTGTCAGTACTGTCGAGACCTCGTCGATCCTCACCACGCTCTCGCTCTTGCGCGACTCCGACATGCTGGCGGTGTTGCCAAGTTCGGTCGCGCAGTACTACGTCGCGCTGAACACCATGACCTCATTGCCAACGCCGTTGCGTGGAAGGCTCGCACCGTATGGGCTGATTCTTCGCAAGAATCGCCGGATCAGGCCGGCGACTCAACTCGTGATCGATGTGATCCGCAGTGGAGGAGCGCTTGCTCAGTGACCGGGGCGGTCCGCCAGCTTAAGTCCGTGGCGGGTTGCATCGTCTTCATCTGCGCCTTGATCCAGCGCGATATCCGGACGCATGAAGAACGTCATCACGATGCCGAGCGCAAGCAGGCCGACTGAACCGGCGAACGGCAACGTCCAGCTTCCGGTGTGATCCACCACGAAGCCAAATACGATTGGCGAGAAGATACCTGCTATTGCCGAGCCCGCATTCACCAGGCCGCTCGCGATGCCGACATGTTTGGGCGTAATGTCCATCGGCACGGCCCAGATGGGTCCAATGGTCATCTCCAGGAAGAAGAACGACAGGCTCATGGATGCAGCCATGACCGGCAACGACTTGACGAACAGCACCGGCGTGAGGAACACGAGTGCACCCAGAAACGCTCCGATGATAACGTTACGCCGCGCCGCCACTACGTTGTGCGTACGCTTCAATATGCGGTCGCTCAGCACGCCGCCCGCCGTATTGCCGACCACGCCGGAGAGGAATACGCCGGCTGAAAACAGCGCGGAGCTTTTCAGGTCGAGGCCACGGCCATGCATGAAAAACGTCGGCAACCATGTGAAGAATAACCAGCCGGTCCAGCCATAGCAGAAGTACACAATCATGGTCGGGCCGATGCGCTTGAGCAGCCGCCGCCACGGAACCGGGCCGTGAGTTTTCTCAACCACGACCTTGCCTTCGGGCGGCAAGCCGAGTGCTTCGCCTGCGGTCATATGCCGATGCTTGCGCGGGTTATCGGTGAAATACCATGCATAGGCGCATACCCAGATCGCAGTCAGCACGCCGACGAGGATGAACGACGCACGCCATGATGCGAACGCCACGAGCATCGCGATCAACGGCGGCGTCAGTGCGTTGCCGAGGCGTGAGAACGAATGCGTGAGACCTTGCACGAAGCCGCGCTTCTCGGCCGGAAACCAGTTGGTCAAAGCACGCGCTTGCGCCGGCAGCGCTGCGCCCTCGCCAACGCCCAGCAACATCCGCGCGCAAAATAACGTGACGACCCCGCCCGCGAAACCGGTAGCGACAGTCGCAACGATCCAGATGGACGCGCAGATGATCAGGGTGGTTTTCGCACCGAAGCGATCGCTGAGCCAGCCGCCGATTACCTGGCAGATCGCGTACGTGTAGGCGAAGGCGGCGAAGACGAGGCCGACGTCGGTGTTGGTGAGATGCAGGTCATCGCGAATCAGGCCGGCGGCGGCCGAGAGATTCACGCGATCCAGATACATGATGAACGACATCGCGCACATGAGCGCGAGGATTGACCGGCTGACCTTGGGTCGATGGAACATGTGTCTCCTCTTCCTTCACTGTTGCGCCTTGGGGCGCTTCTTATGCGAGGCACTCAGGCTTCGCGTATTAGCCGAAGCACTTGGAGACAAAGTCTGTTCAATCCAGCGATATCCGTCTAGTGAAAATATCTGATGTGGCGATTCCTTTTACTTATAGGTCGGCGCGGCCATGAAATGCTAAACGGCGCCCGTGGGCGCCGCCTGACATGCGATTCGGCACGCTGTTGCGCGCCCTACTTAAACCCCGGTCCCGCTGCAACCAGACGCGGCTCCGGCATGCGCTCGCCGCTTCTCGCCAGCCAGCACACCACGCCCGCCGCGACGATGTCGAACACCGCGAGTACGACAAACAGCGGACTGTAGCCTACCTGCGTGACCAATACACCGAACAGCGCCGTGAACGCGGCGGCTCCAAGGTACCCCGCCATGCCGCCCATGCCCGTTGCGGTCGCGACTTCGTTCTTGCCGAATAGGTCCGACGTAATGGCGTACAGCGCGCCCGATAACGTCTGATGGGCGAAGCCGCCGACGCACAGAAGCGCAACAGCCGCGTAAGGACTGGCCACCAGTCCGACGCATGCCGGCCCGATCATGCAGAGCGCACCAAAGACGAAGACCATCTTGCGCGACGTGAACAAAGAAACTTTGGCGTACTTATGGAATAGCGGACTGAGGTAGCCGCCAAGGACGCAACCAATGTCGGCCGCCAGGAAAGGCATCCACGCATACAGCGCGACTTCCTTCAGGTTCATGTGCCGCTCGGTCATCATGTAGAGCGGAATCCACGCGTTGAAAGTCTGCCAGGCCGGCTCGGACAGAATCCGCGGAATACCGATCGCCCAGAAGTTGCGGCTGCCCAGCATCTCGGACCAGCGTTTCTTGGGCGCGCTGTCATCGCTGTGCTTGGCCTCCTGCCCGCTGAGGATGTAATCCCGTTCAGCATCGCCGAGCAGCTTCTGCTTGCGCGGATGCTTGTACATCAGCATCCACAGCGCGCTCCAGGCCACACCCAGCACGCCGACGATCAGGAACGCCCATTGCCATTGCCCATGCATCAACGCCCACACGACCAGAGGCGGCGCGAGCAGCGCGCCAATGGACGAGCCGATGTTGAACCAGCCGATAGCCACCGAGCGCTCCTTGGCCGGGAACCATTCGCTCGTCGCCTTCACGCCTGCGGGAATGCCGGCCGACTCGGCAATGCCGAGCACGCCACGAAAGAACGCAAGGCTTTGCCAGTTGGTCGACCATGCAGCCGCCGCGCAGGCCAGGGACCAGGCAAGCGCGAAAGCCGCAAATCCGATCTTGGTGCCGACGGTGTCAAGCACATAGCCCGCGACCGGCTGCATGAACGCATAGCAAAGTTGCCATGCCACCACGACATGCGAGTACTGTGCGGTCGTGATATTCAGGTCTTTCATCAGTGTCGGCGCCGCCACCGAGAGCGTGTTGCGCGCGAGGTAATTGATGATCAGACCGGCCGCTACCAGGCTCACCATCCACCAGCGGATGCCCTTGATTTTCATTGCTGTCTCCTTTCGATGCTTTTGCTTTTAGTCCTGGTACTTCCAATCTTCAGCGGGTCAGTTGGACTGCGCTGCCGGAGCGGTTGATCCATCCGGCGCGTGGTCTTCGCGCGAATAATCGAGGCCGACGAAGCTGCCACCCTGGTAGCGCTGGCCCAGGGCATCGAGCGGGTTCGGCCCCGCGAGCACTTGCGCGGCGTAATCCTCGGCGTTTTGTGTGGGCACATAACCCAGGTGGTCGGCACCGCGGTTGTCCCACCAGCTACGCGTGTTCGCGGAGACGCCCCAGACGGTCATGAAACCCACGCCCTCGGCCTCGATACAACGATCGAGGAAATGCATCAGGTCGCGATGCCCGAACCAGGTGCTCAGGTGTCTGGGTTCGGTCGGGCGTTCGAGGCAACTGCCAATGCGTACGCAAATGCTCTCGATGCCGTGCTTGTCCCAATACATTCTTGCCAATGCCTCGCCCCACACCTTGCTCAGACCGTAGAAACCATCCGGGCGCAGCGCGCAGTCGAGTTCAAGATGTTCCGTGACCGGGTACATGCCGATCGCATGGTTCGAGCTGGCGAAGACCACCCGCCGCACGCCCTGCCTGCGCGCGCCTTCGTAGACTTCGACTAACGCCCGCAGGTTGTTGTCGATGATTTCAGGCAGTGGGCGCTCCACACTCGTGCCCGCGAAGTGGATCAACACGTCGACACCGTCGAGCAGGCGATCCACGACGGCCGGGTCACGCAGGTCGCCGTGCATGACATCCTCGCCCTCCACTAACGCGGCCAGCGGCTTGGTACCCCCGGCCGAGCGCAATGGGATGCCACGCGCGATCAGCGCAGTCCGTACTACCGAGCCAAGCTGACCGCCGGCCCCACTCAGGGCAATCTTCTTCATAGGTTTCCTTTGGGTGCCCCGACCGGCCGATCCGTGCGAGCAATGTCACGCGGTTGAACTGGGGCCTAGAGTACAGACATTTGATAGTTGTACGATAACGTACTATTCATGACCGAGAAACAGATTTTGACTAAGCATTTTCCCTTAGAATCGTTATGTAATATGGTTGTGTACGCCCCATTGAACTCTTCAACGAAGCTTCATGTTGTACGACGTCTTATAATAAAAACATCGTCCTCACGTCCCGCGCAACGTGCTTTGACACGCCGTGGACGCAGATACGAACACTACGGACGAGTTCACTGCGAATGAATGCGCAACTCGATGACATTGACCCGGACGGGAAGCGCTCTAGGCCTTGTGTTCAATCTCTGGCGGCAAGTTACCGGGAGCGCTTCGATAGACACTATGTCAATTCATCAGACAGAAGTGCGCCTGGTTCTATTCGATATCGCTACTGATACTCGGAGCCATCGGTGTGGGAGCTACAGGCATAAGGGGCGGCGGACACGGCTGCCAGCAGCGATCCGCTCGAATGCACGAATGCATCTGCGCAATTCAGTGGAATAAATCGCAGTCACTCGGTCGCGTTTATATAGAAATTATTTTAATAATAAAACGACCGGAATCAATCACTGAGAATTTTAGTGAATCAAAATCACATAACGAATTTGCTAAATGTATATTTGATGGCATCTGACCATTCGCGAATATCCCAACGGAATCAGCACAAGCAAATCCTTGCATAACTCCACTTAAAGCAGCCGCACTCGACGTCATGCTTCGACCTCCTCGCAGAAGCCAGGAATCGCCCGCTGGCGCCGTCGAACCCTGCTATTAACGGCAAGATTCTCGAAAACTTTATAGCCATTTTTGTACTAATTATTTTGCTTGATGAAGAATAACGTATTTATCAGGCCCAACAAGGCTTACCCGGGTAAACGCCGTTGTTTCTCTTCACCAGTCACGCATTAGTAACATTAAATCAACACTATGCGAGTCTCTTAAAGAATCGCCTATCTCGCAAGACCGACCTGTTCTTAGTCAGGGCTCGATACACCCGTTCAGCCCGTGGAGTTTTTCAAATGACTATCCGTCATCGCATTACGTTATTGGTCATCCTGATGTTCGTCGCTTTGTCCGCGATAGGCGGCTACGCTGTCTACCAGACGCGGCGCAGCGCTTCCGAGGTCAGGCAAGTTACAGAAGGCGTGGTACCCAGCGCGCTGGCTTCCGCGGACCTTGTTTCGCAGGTCAAGGATGTGCAACTGGCCACCATGACGCTCGTCTATTCGCCGGACGGCAACATCGTGGCGCAAGCGCAGGACGCGTTGAAAGCGAAGAAGGCGACCTTGCAGCAAGCACTCGCGTTCCAGGCAAGCAATGCACACAGCCAGGCGCAAGTCGGGCTGGTGAGCCAGGCCAACGACAGCCTCGAGAACTACTTCTCGGCCATCAACGACACCGCAAAGATGAAAGCGGCCGGCAAGAACGAGCTCGCCCAAGCGTACTTGTTCGCCAACGTGGCGCAGTATCGTGACGAACTGGAAGGGATTGTCGAGACGCTTCGCATCGAGAAGAACCGCGAGAAGGACGAGGCAATCACCGCGCTGAACCACACGCTCGCCACCACAACGACTGCTATCGCCATTGTGACGGGCATCGCTATCGTGCTCCTGAGCCTGATCGGTTCCCTGCTCTATCGCCAGATCACTCGGCCGCTGAGCCGCATGCAAGCGATGATGAGCGAGATTGCTTCCAGCCAGGACTTCACACGTCGTGTGCCCGTGGGGCGGATGGACGAGATCGGCCATTCCATAGTTGCGTTCAACGGCATGATCGAGAAGATCCAGGAGAATTCAGCCCTGCTCAAGCAGAAGACCGCGGACATCCAGGCCATGCTGCAAAACATGCAGCAGGGCATCCTGACGGTCGTATCGGGCGCCGTTGTCCATGCCGAGTACTCGGCGCATCTTGAAGCGATCTTCGAAACCAGGGACATTGCCGGCCGCAATCTCATGGACCTGGTGTTCTCCGATACCGATCTTGGCGCCGACGCGCTCTCGCAAGTGGATGCGGCCAGCCATGCATGCCTGGGCGAAGACAGCATTAACTTCGAGTTCAATCAGCATTTGCTGGTACACGAAACCGCGAAGCGCATGCCCGATGGCCGCGTGAAGATACTCGACCTGAGCTGGTCCGCCATCACGGATGAGACCGGCACCATCGTGCGCCTGATGCTCTGCGTACGCGACGTCACCGAGCTGCGCGCACTGGCCGCAGAAACCAGCGAGCAGAAACGCAGGCTGGAAATGATCGGAGAAATCCTCGCGATCAACCAGGAGAAGTTCCATCACTTCATCGAAAGTTCGAGCAGCTTTATCAGCGAGAACGAACGGATCATTCGCGAGCACCGCCAACCGAACGGTGCGGCCATTGCCGAGCTGTTCCGCAACATGCACACGATCAAGGGCAACGCGCGCACCTACAGCCTCCAGTACCTGACCGACATCGTTCACGAGACCGAGCAGAGCTACGACGAACTGCGCAAGCCCGACGCGCAGCGGACCTGGGATCAGGAAGGCCTGGTACAGGAACTCGCGCGTGTACGTGAAGTGGTCGAGAGTTACGCCGAGATCAACGAGGTCAGCCTGGGACGCAAGGGACCGGGCCAGGGCGTTAATGCGCAACGGTACCTGACGGTCGATATCGAGCATATCCAGGAAAGCCTGCGTCAGCTGGAAGGCATGAACGTAGGGAACCCCGGCGACCTGATCGAGATGCGCGACGCGGTGCATCAGACCTTGCGCCTGCTTGGGACCGAAAGTATCAGCCAAGTCCTCTCCGGCGTGCTCGACTCGCTGCCCTCGCTCGCCAGGGAACTCGGCAAGGACGCGCCCGTGGTACGCATTCGTGACCACAACACCCGCCTGCGCAATCACGCCGGCGGTGCGTTGAAAAACGTGTTCATGCACTTGCTGCGTAATTCGATGGACCACGGCATCGAGACACCTGACGTGCGTAGGGCGCAAGGAAAGACGTCGGGCGGCACGATCGATATCAACGTGGATCTTGAAGAAGATGCGGTTCGCATTACGCTGAAAGACGATGGCCGCGGCCTCGCTTTAGGGCGGATTCGCGTTATCGCAGTTGAACGGGGCTGGATCGGCGTTGACGAGAAGACCAGCGACGAGGAGATTGCCGACCTCATCTTCCGCCCGGGGTTCTCGACTGCGGAGCAGGTCACGGAAGTGTCGGGCCGTGGCGTAGGCATGGACGCCGTGCGCGACTTCCTCAAGCGTGAGAACGGCAGCATCAGCCTGCACTTTACCGATGATCGCCAGGGCGCGGAATTCCGGCAGTTCGAAACCGTTGTCTGCTTGCCGGACGACGTTGCCGTGGAAAATACCGGCGCACGGCAGTCACGCGAAGCCGACGAAATTTCGGCCTAGCACTCACCCAACCAAGCAGCAGCGCATCGATTGAAACCCTGAAGGATTGATTGTGATTGAACAGTATCTGTTGGCTGTATTGGCGGGGGCCGTTGCGACGGCCATCACGGCTCTGCTCTTGCACAAGCTGCATAGCGCCCGAACGTTGGCCCGGCTTCAATCGGAAATGAACGGCCGGATCAAAACACTGATGGAAACCAACGCGCAGCAGAGCGTCCTGATCGACCAGGGGGAGCAAAAGATTCAGCAACTGGAATCCTCCATCGCTCAATTGGACGATGACCTCGCCAGCCAGTTAAAGATTGCCGGCGAGGATCGCGCGGCGCTGGCGGCGGCGGTCGAAGACAAAGAGAATTTGCTCGACCAGGCCAGACGGATTGCCGGTGAAGCATCGCGCCTCAAGAGCCTCGCCGCCACGTTCGAACGATGGCACGAGCAGATGATCTCGCTGATGACGCAGAACCAGGACATGCATGCGAAAAATCACGAGCTGTCCTCCATCGTCAAGCATGTGGTGATCGTCTCGCTCAATGCGTCCATCGAGGCCGCGCGTGCAGGAAACGCAGGGCGCGGATTTGCGGTGGTGGCCGGCGAAGTGCGGGCGCTCGCGGCGCGCTCGGAAGAACTCTCAAGGAGCTACCGGGACAGCCTGCACCGCAATGACCTGACAACGACCGCCACGTTCCAGGACATCCAGGCGGGCGGGAAGATGATCACTGCATCGCTTGGCAGCGTCGAGGTGCTTGCCGATCAATTTCAGGCAAGACTCCACTAGGTGTCGACATGATCAGCAGCAACGCACAAACAAGCATTGAAGGCATCCTGCTTAAAGCAGCGCGCTCGAGACTTCCGCAACAACCGGACGATGCATGCGAGATCGTCCCCCTGGCGCAAGCCTATGACAGCGCGCGGCCGGAAGCCAACGTCATCATCCTGACCATCTCGTCCGTCCTGTTCCGGCTGCTGCTGGTTTTTCATTTCGATGACGACGCCAACACGCGCGATTACTTCACAAACAAAACCGGCGACGTTTCACTTCAGGACGTGCTTCTGGAAATCAGCAACCTGTGCTGCGGAGCCGTGAATCAGGACCTGCTTCCGCATTTCCAGGACCTGGGCATGTCGACCCCGTATGTGCTTAGCGCCCGCTGCCTGCCTTACCTCGAAGGGCTGAAGCCCGACTATCTCTCGTCGTATGCAATCACGATCAACGGGTCGGTCAAGCTTGCCGCGACAGTCTGCGTGTGCGCCCATGCGCCCATCGACTTCGTAGCCGACATGACTGCCGTTGAGGAAACCAGAGGCGAGCTCGAGTTGTTCTAAATTCTTAAGGGAAAATCATGCCGAAAATTCTTGTTGTCGATGACTCCAGCACGGTACGCGACGAAGTCGCCGGTTTCTTGCGAAAGAACGGGCTGGACGTGGAGACTGCTATCGATGGAAAAGATGGCCTCTCCAAGATGAAGTCGAGTCCCGGGATCAAGCTGGTGGTCAGCGACGTCAACATGCCCAACATGGACGGCCTCACCATGGCTGAAAAAATCCGCGGCGAGCTCGTGAACACCACGGTCAATATCATCATGCTGACTACGGAAAGCAGCCCGGCCATGAAAGAGCGAGGCAAGGCCGCCGGCGTAAAAGGCTGGATTGTCAAACCGTTCAAAGGTGACGCCGTGCTGGAAACGTTCAGGAAGCTGGCAAGCTAAACCGGCCTCAAAACTCCGCATCCAGTTCGTCGATCTCTTCGACTTCCTGCTGCGCATCGGCTATCCATTGCTGCATCTCCGGCAAGGCGAGAATGCGCTGCGCATACGCGACAATCTCGGGTTCGAGCTTGACGTCGTAAGTGACAAAGCGCGTGACGACCGGTGCGAACATCGCATCGGCGGCGCTAAGGGCCCCGAACAAATAGGGGCCGTCGTACTGCTTGAGGCATTCGAGCCAGATCGCGGTGATGCGCTCAATATCAGTCTGAGCGCGTGCCCAGATCACGAAGTTCGGGAAGTGCGCTTTTATGTTCATCGGTAATGCCGAGCGCAACGAACCGAAGCCTGAATGCATTTCCCCGCAAATAGAACGACAGTGCGCACGCGTGCGCCGGTCATCAGGCAACAGCCCTGCTTTCGGGCGCACTTCGTTCAGGTACTCCGCAATAGCAAGCGTGTCCCAGACCTTGATGCCGTCGTGGAGCAGGCAGGGAACGAGGATGGACGGCGACAGCAGCAACAGTTCGGCACGCGCGACAGGGTCGTCCATAGGCACCACGAACTCGTCGAAAGGCAACCCGCTGAACTTGGTGAGCAACCAGCCTCGTAACGACCACGACGAATAGTTCTTGCTGCTGATAGTGAGCGTAGCGTTCGTCATCTATTGCTCCTCGGCGGAAAAGGCTTAAGCTCAAGCGAAAACGCACACGCTCAAACGGCGCGTCGCAGTGCAAACATGCACCAAAATACCGCACGTTCAGACCACGTTCAGGAATGCTGCAAGGGATGTGCCACTTTCAACGGTCCTCATGCAGATGCCGGACGTCAATAGGCGCTTGGCATATGTATTGCGTTGATCTGGACGACTCTACAATACGCGCTCAAGCGAAAGCCGATGAACCCCTTCGCATATTCCGGCTATCAGGCGATGGCGGACCTCACGCTGCCAATGCGCCACGCCGCGGCACTGCTCGATCACGCGCTCGATGCCTGGCCGTTTCTCGCCGATACACCTCGCGGCCGGTCACTGCGAGCCACATGCGATCTGCTGGCGCTGTCGGCGCTCACGCATAGCCGGCGTCCATTTGCCATCGACTCGGTGGAGATGGACGGCAAAAGCGTGCCGGTGACCGAGGAGATCACGCTCGCCACGCCCTTCTGTTCGTTGCTGCATTTTGCGAAGCAAGGCGCGCCTAGACAGCCGCGCGTGCTGGTGATCGCGCCCATGTCCGGCCATTTCGCCACGCTCCTGCGCGGCACGGTTCGCACCCTCCTGCCCCACCACGACGTCTACATCACGGACTGGATCAATCCGCGCGACGTTGCGCAGGCGCAAGGCCGCTTCGGCTTCGATGAATACGTCCAGCATGTCATCGACTTTATCGTTGCGCTTGGACCCAACACCCATTTGCTGGCGGTCTGCCAGCCGACTGTTGCCACGCTTGCAGCTGTTTCGCTGATGGCCGCAGACGATCATCCGCTGCAACCTGCCAGCATGACGCTGATGGCCGGACCTATCGACACGCGCATCAATCCGACTTCGGTGAACGTGCTGGCGAAGAGCAAGCCGATCGAATGGTTCGAGCGCAACCTGATCAGCGCCGTACCGTGGGGGTTCGCAGGCGCAGGCCGGCGGGTGTACCCGGGCCACACCCAACTGATGGCGTTCATGTCGATGAATCCGGCGCGTCACTTCGATGCGTTCGAAGAAATGGTGTATCAGCGCGCCAAGGGCGACCCCGCGAAAGCCGAGGCCATCCGCGTATTCTATGAAGAATACTTCGCGACCATGGATTTAACGGCCGAGTTTTATCTGGAAACTGTCGACACCATCTTTCAGCAGCACGCGTTGCCGCTGCATGAACTGGAGGTGCGCGGACGCAGGGTCGATCCGTCATTGATCCGGCGAACCGCGCTGCTCACCGTTGAAGGCGAGCGCGACGATATCTGCGCGGTCGGCCAGACCCTTGCCGCGCAAGAGCTGTGCAACAAGTTGCGCCCATACATGAAGACCCACCACGTGCAAACGGGTGTCGGACACTATGGCGTGTTCAACGGCAAACGCTGGGAGCGGCATATCTATCCTCGCGTGCGCGCAATGATTCACGACAACGAACCTAGCGCCATCGTCATCAATGCACGCGCCCAGCCTTTGCAATCATTGGCGCCGCTCGCACGCCCTGTCGCACCGCGGATGGATCTGAATGTGCAGTCCGAAGGGCCTCGATAAACCCTATGCGGGTTGCTGGCTCGTCCAGGGCGTAAACGCCGGCACTTCGCATGGACCCTTGGCGTCGATGGTGGTGAAGTTGGCAGGGCCGACTATCTCCAGATACTCCATGTCCTCGGAATAATCGAAGAGGTAATGCACGATCCCCGGTGCTTGATGAACACAGTCGCCGGTTGCGACCAGCGTCTCCTTGTCGCCGTACATGAAGCGCGCCCAGCCCTTGAGCATGATCACAATGTGGAATTCGGCCTCATGACGGTGCCAACCCGTGCCTTGCTCTGGTGCATTGTTGGCTTTCACGAGTTGCGCTAACACCTTGCCACCCGTCGCGTCTGCGATGCCTAAATCACGATAAAGAAAAAAATCGCGCAACCCTTGATCCTCATAACGGGTGTCTTGTGGCCGGATATGCGAAAAGCGGGTGGCAAGTTCGAACGTTTCAAATGACATGGGTACGCTCCGTTAGGCAGCAATAGGCAGCAAGTTAGGCAGCAAAACCGTCGAAATGAAAGGGCTGGCCGCTGTGCTATGCATCAAGCGTTCCATGCAACCTGATGATTTCTTGCGATCTGCGGTGGACAAAAACTAACGCGTGCACCCGCTTAAAAGTGGCATTTAAAAAGCACGTTCACTCGCCGGCAATTCGCGGTTACATTCCTCTAAAGACATTGTGTATAAACGAGTGTGTGTTGCTAAACTTGGTTGCATAGCGTTTCGTCGCGGGTTGCAGTGCGAGCCATCCTGGGTACGTCCACTGGAGAAATCGACACCATGTCCTACATCAGCGTCGAGATCAGAGCCTACGATGAAGCGCGAAAAGTAATCACCGTCGCGTTCAGTGAAAAGTGGCCCGTCAAATTGACCTCCGCCGTCATAGCGGAGTTGACCCTTGAAGACTGCGACACCATCGGGCGTGACGGCGAGTTGCTCGAAGCATGCCTGACCGATGACGAAGCATGCGTCCTCAAGATGCTCTTCGAGGACGAGGGCACCATTGAAGACATCCTCGCCGATCCTTCCAGGCTAATTGGTTGCACAAGCGAGCTCGGCGACTGAGCGAATAGCGCTAGCGAAGAGCACGCTTTATCTCATCACCCGCAAACGGACTGACCAACCCTCGACCAGGTTTTGCACGTTCAGGCAAGAACGCGCGAGGATCGGTCTATCGCGCAAACATCGCATCATGGTTCCATGAAGGCTCAATCAGCAAAGGAGCCGATGATGCAGAAAACATGGTTTATCACGGGTGCAAGCCGCGGCCTTGGTGCACTTATCGCTAAGGCTGCGATGCAGGCTGGTGATCGAGTCGCCGCTACGGGACGCAAGCGTGAAGATATTGCCAAGAGCCTGGGGCCGGACAATGAGCAACTGCTTGGTATCGCGCTGGACGTGACCGACGCAGCCCAGGCGAACGCCGCCGTTGAAGCCGCCGTGTCGCGATTCGGCGGGATAGACGTACTCGTGAACAACGCGGGATACGGCCATCTGGGATTCTTCGAAGAGAACACCATCGAGGACGTGCAGGCTCAGTTCGCCACTAACCTGTTCGGTGTTTTCAACGTGACGTGGGCCGCGCTGCCTGTCATGCGCGCGGCTCGCCGCGGACGCATCTTCAACCTCTCGTCGCTTGCCGGCATCCTCGGCGCGGAAATGGCTTCGCTTTACTGCGCCAGCAAGTTTGCGCTCGAAGGCTTCTCCGAATCCCTGGCGAAGGAAATTGCACCGTTCAATCTCTTCGTGACGATTGTCGAGCCCGGTCCCTTTCGCACCGACTTCCTCACCCGCGAATCGCTGCGCTTTGGGAAAACCACGGTGGCCGACTATGACGACCGGCGCGAGCGGCTGCGTGCGTCCTTCGAACAACGCAATGGCGAGCAACCGGGGGACCCTGCGAAACTCGCACAAGCATTAGTAGATCTCGCCAACGAGGCCACGCCGCCGATGCGTTTTATCGCCGGATCGGTTGCCGTAAATGCAGCAGACGCGAAACTCGCCGGCATGCAAGCTGAACTCAACCGCTGGCGCGCGCTATCGGTCGGCACTGACGGCGACTACGCCGCTTAGCGACGTGAACACTGCCTGATACCGTCTCGCCTTTCTTTGAGAATAAATCCGGGGAGATTCATGCGATGCCCCTTGGCATGCATGCGCCTGTCGCTTGCCTCAGTCAAACCCTCCGTTTTCCGCTTTTCCAGGTTTTCCCGGAACGGTGGGCGGAGGACTTCGCGTCGTCAAAAGTATTGCGTCGCTTAATTCATTTTTTTATAAAAGCCCTGCTGCGACAGCAATAGAAAGCATTCCTTCTCCATTCCCTGGCCGCCTCGGCATCGGCAATGCCTTGCGCTTAACGCAGCGCGGCACATAAAGACCAAACTGATAGGTCGTTATCCTATGCATATAATTATCAGACGATTTTCAAACACCTGTCCCAACTCGGCAAATAAACAACACTACGTAACAAATATCTGTGCCTCAATGAAATGACGGACTACGCTATCTTTCACGGTCTTATTGTTCGAGCCTGGGAAGAATTTCCCGCAGTCGGCTCACCAATTACTGTGGAATGCTAATGAAACATATTTTCATTTCCAGTGCCGCTGGCGCACTGTTCGCTGCTGCTGCGGCGCCGGCATTTGCACAAAGCTCCGTCACGCTGTACGGCATCGTCGATGAAGCCATCCGATACCAGACGAATGCTGGACCGGGTGGCCACGACCAGGTCGCCATGACATCCGGCCCGGAAACCCACAGCCGCTGGGGCTTGAGGGGCAGTGAGGATCTGGGGGGCGGCTGGGCTGCAGTCTTCCGCCTCGAAAACGGCTTTGAAGCCTTCGATGGGCAACTACACGTCCCCGACACACTGTTCAGTCGACAAGCTTACGTGGGCCTGTCGAACGACAAGTGGGGCTCGCTGACATTCGGCAGGCAATATGCACCGGTCTACGACACCTTGGGCGATGTCTTCGACCCGCTAACCGTTGGCAACTACTGGCAAAACAGCTGGATGTATAACGGCATCGGCAATTACCTCGAAGTCAACAACTCGGTCAAGTACAAGGGCAGCTTCGATAACCTTGCGATCGATGTCCTTTACGGCTTCAGCAACCAGCCGGGCGCGCTCGGTATCGGCTCCACCTACGCGGCGGAACTGACATATACGTTCGGCCCTGCCATGCTCAACGCAGGCTTCCAGCAGGTCTCCGTGCCGACATCTGCGACCACCTCTTCGGTGGGCACCAGTGTCGGCAGCCCAATCAATGGCGGCAAGACCAACTTCTTGCACATTAGCGGCGCGTATCAGATCACCCATGACATCCGCCTGCTGGCCGGCTGGTTGCGCGGGCAGGACCAGACTGGTTTGACCGACAGCAACATGCAGCAAGCTGGCGCACCGGCATTGAAGGGTGGCAGCCCCAACCGTATCGACAACACCTATTACGTCGGCGCGAACTGGCAAGCCACCGCTCCGCTGCTGTTCACTTTCGCCTACTACTACGGGCAGACGCGCAATGCTGAACTGCTCGACGGCTCGCTTGGCAGGGGGGTGAACCAGTCAGGTACCGTTCTCGCCGAATACTCGTTCACGAAGCGCACGGAAGTCTACGCGATCACAGACTTCGCTCGCGGCACAGGCGCCTTCTCCGCCGACTACCCGGGCGGGGTCAACGGCGCCGGCGTGCCGACCGACACCATTGGCCGGACCAACAACCTGGGCGTGGCAGTTGGTATTCGCAAGATGTTCTGAAGATGCGACATACCCACCGACGCGAACCATGCGTCGGGTGCACGGGCTGGCGCAATAGCGTAGGCCCGCGCGCGCGGCCACTGGCGTGACAGCCGGTATTGCAGGTTTGTTTACTCCGTTCGTCTTGCACTCGCGTGCGGCGCTCCGGCGGTTCGCTGTCGAGTAAGTAGCTGACGCTCGAGCGTCCATGCGCGAGCCATGGTGAACGGCTCTTTCGGCCGCGCATCCAACCGTAAAGCTCATCCTCTGTTGTTCCTCCCGTCCGCGATGCGATGTATCCTCTTCAATATGTCGCGCCGCCGGCCTGCTCATTTGGTTGCGAGCGGCAAGAATGGACCAGCAACGAAGCTAAGCAGGCGTGAAGACTCTGAAGGGTTCGCACGAAACGTAGTCCCGGGCGTTCCATGCCTGTGCGTGCACGGTAAGGATGATAAGGCGGGTACAGCGCACCAACCTGCGGGGCGACGTTTATTCGACCCTCATCGCGTGTGCCGCGGAAGTAGAGCTCCGTCAATGAATTCCGCGTGTACAACCTGCGTGCGAGTGCTGCGCCCAACGGCCAAAACTGCCATCGGCCCCATCGACCCGAAGTTTTGGGAACGCAAATACCGCGAGGCATGAGGCACCCAATTTGAGGGTCGGAGAATGCCAGGGTTCAAGTTAGCTATTAAGCGGTGCTGCGCACAAACTTAGCGCGCGATCGATTGTTTTTCTCTGAGGTATCGAGAGGGGAAGCGACCATGAAAATCCTATGGGTCGATGACCACGAGATTCTTTGCGTTGCTCTTTCCGAATATGTCCAAACACATGCATCGGAGTTGAGCGTAACCCCAATCGACGTCACGCCCGTATTTACGCTTGCCAGCGCGCTCGAAGAGGTAAGCAAGACACCTCCCCCGGACCTCGTATTCCTGGATCTCAATCTGGATGGTGAGAACCGTGGCACCACGACACTTGAACATTTTCAGGCCGGAAATCCATCCAATGTTCCCGTGGTCATCTGTACGGGACTCGCTCCTGGAAACGATGATGAAGTCGAAATTTTGCGAGCGTGCATGCGTGACTACTCTGCTCGAGGAATACTTTTGAAAGGAGGTGCACACAAGAAAATGTTCATTGGACTGAGCAGGATCTTAGGAGGTGAACTCTGGATTCCGGAAGAAGTCTTGATGCGCTTTGCCTGCTCGACACAGGTGTCTTCAGCTATCCGGAATCAGCATCATCTTGGACTTTCTCTGCGAGAGTGGGATGTGGCACGCTGCATTGCACGTGGCCTCTCGGGGAAGCAAATCGCAATAGAGCTTGACGTCACCGCGGGACATGTCAGACAGGTTTCTTGTGTCATCTACGACAAACTTCAAGTCAGAAACCGCGTTGAAGCTGCGCTAAAAGTCAGTGCCGAACTGGCCCTTGGAAGTGGGTCAGATAAGGGGCTGTCTTGAAGATCTCTGCTAGACCGCTCGTTATGTTCCGCTGCCATCACGTTCACGCGCCTTCGATCGATGTTTTGGGCTTATGCCTGGCAAGCAAGGTCAACAAGGTCCGTTCGGAAACCGGCTTCGACAAAAGCTTCATGCCGCTGACAGCTACTTTTTTGAGCACAGCTGACGAGGTGTCGCCCGACCACAGGATCGCAGGGATCGAAGCGCCGGTAGCAGCACGGACCGCCGCAATCGCAGCAATACCATCCTCGTGTTCCAGCCGGTAGTCCGAGAGGATGAAGTGCGGACCGCTTGCCAAAGCCTCAATGCGCAGCTGCTCGATGACGTCATATGATGATTCTCCCGCCACGACGTAGCAGCCACGCTCGATCAGGCGCATCGATATTTCGATTCTCAAGTCGCTATTGTCCTCGATGATCGCCACCACCATATTGGTCAGGTCCGGGTCGCCGTCTTCAACCGCCTGAACCTCGCGCAACTCCGGCGATATGCGCCCTACGAAAGGGACCGTAACCGAAAAACGCGATCCCAGCCCTGGTGTCGAGTCCACGTCCAGTTTGTGACCAAGAAGGTTCGCAAGACCCTGGACAATGGACAGACCCAGACCGAACCCCTTTTCGCGATTCCTCTCTGGATTATCGACCTGTACATAGCTTTTGAAGATATCCGCCTGTCTATCTTCAGGGATACCGATCCCGTTGTCCCACACGCTTATCTTTATGCAGCTGCCTCGCCTCTGGCAACTCACCAGAACATGTCCCTTCTTTCCTCCCTGCCCGGAAGGCGTGTAACGGACCGCATTGATCACCATATTTCGGACGATCCGGTCCAACGCATGTCGATCCGTACGGACCACATAGGGGCGGCTATGGAGGCTTAACTTCAGCCCTTTCGCCTCAGCCAGCGGCTGCATATCCACAGCAATGCCGTGTAAAAGGGAAGGCAGCGCCACCTCCTGAATTTCTACATTCCAGGTACCCGATTCGAGGCGGCAGATATCCAGTGCGCCGTTAATCATAACTTCCATCGCATCCACTTGCCTTTGCGCAATCGAGATGTCTTCGGTCAGTCTGGTTGATGCAATGTTCCGCTCGATATAATTTAACTTGAAGCCGAGCGTTGTGAGCGGTTGGCGCAAGTCATGGCTTATCGCCGCGATAAGTTGGTTCTTTTCCGCCTTTGCCGCTTCAGCTCGCGATCGGGCCTCATCGAGAATAACTCCTTTTACACATGCGCGTTTCTGATTGTAAAAAATAAACCATGCGATGAAACAATATCCAAGCAGTTGAGCGGAATACCAGACAAGCATTCCTGGCCGATTAATAAATAGCGCTGGTGCCATGCTAAATCCGAACGGGATAGCGCCGAACAAGAGTGAACCTAAAGTCGCACGAAGACCAGGCGCGAGCAGCAGCACAGTAAATGCATGGCTGATCAGCGTATATTCGAGGAAGCCAGGCCTGGTGAATTGTACGTAAGGAGCATGGCTCGAGTAGTCGGGTGGGGTCAGCCCAAAGCTACCTGCCGCCCACCAAAACGATGTCAGCATGACCAAAGCAGCCCATGCCCAGTGCATCTGCTCGATCGCGCTGGTGCCAGCGTGTTTTGGGAGGGCCATCGTCTTTTTCAGTAAGTATGTTGCCATGGGAGTGGCCATCCCCCACAGTCCTAAGACCCAGACAAAACGGAATAAAAGAAAGGTATCCGAAGTTTTGATCCACGATCCACATACGAACAAGAACGAGCTTCCGACCGACAGTAACACGATCCAATAGACCGCTCGACGGGACAGTGATACCAATAACTCGCGCTTGACGAGAAGAGTCTGCTCGGAACTGAGTGCTGCAACGGGTCCCAGAAAAAGATTCACGAATTCAGCGAATCTGCGGCGCTCGATTTTCTGAACCGTTTCACCCGCGCTCGGTGAAGTTCTGGCCCCGGGCTTTTCGCCTGCGTCAGAATCACCTCGTGTTTGAGTACCGGACGCCATAAGAAGCCTCCGAGGATCAGCTTCAGCATGTGCTCCATTGTGCTACCGGTCCGCCAGCAAGTCGATCGACAGGTGTTCCGTTACTTGCCGAACAAATGTTCGTGGTCCACATAGGTGAACCACGCTCTTGCGACTTCCATCCTTGCAGTAGACGACCCCAGTGCTATCCGGATGGCACGCTGCCAGCCTTGCCTAAAGCGCCGCCTTGACTGCCTGCGCCTCCTGCTCGGTGTGGTCATGCAGACCGGTCCGTCATCGGTACCGGCACCAGGGAAGATCAGGAACCGCTGGCCGGGGTACGGGGACCAGATAAGGGACTGTCATGAAGATCTCTGCTACACCGCTCGTTATGTTCCGCTGCCATCACGTTCATGCGCTTTCGATCGATGTTTTGGGCTTATGCCTGGCAAGCAAGGTCAACAAGGTCTGCTCGGAAACCGGCTTCGACAAAAGCTTCATGCCGCTGACAGCTACTTTTTTGAGCACAGCTGACGAGGTATCCCCCGACCACAGGATCGCAGGGATCGAGGTGTCGGTAGCAGCGCGGACCGCCGCAATCGCAGCAATACCGTCCTCGTGTTCCAGCCGGTAGTCAGAGAGGATGAAGTGCGGACCACTTGTCAATGCTTCAATGCGCAGCTGCTCGATGACGTCATATGATGATTCTCCCGCCACGACGTAGCATCCACGCTCGATCAGGCGCATCGATATTTCGATTCTCAAGTCGCTATTGTCCTCGATGATCGCCACCACCATATTGGTCAGGTCCGGGGCGCCGTTTTCAACCGTTTGAACCTCGCGCAACTCCGGCGGTATGCGCCCTGCGAAAGGGACCGTAACCGAAAAACGCGATCCCAGCCCTGGGGTCGAGTCCACGTCCAGTTTGTGACCAAGAAGGTTCGCAAGACCCTGGACAATGGACAGACCCAGACCGAACCCCTTTTCACGATCCCTCTCGGGATTATCGACCTGTACATAGCTTTTGAAGATATCCGCCTGTCTACCTTCAGGGATACCGATCCCGTTGTCCCAGACACTTATCTTTACGAGGTTGCCCCGCCTCTGGCAACTCAGCAGAATATGCCCCTTCCTGCCTCCCTTTTCGGAAGGCGTATAACGGATCGCATTGGTCACCATATTTCGGACGATCCGGTCCAACGCATGTCGATCCGTATGGGTCAGATAGGGCCGGCTATGGAGTCGTAAATTCAGCCCTTTCGCCTCAGCCAGCGGCTGCATATCCACAACAATGCCGTGTAAAAGGGAAGGCAGCGCCACCTCCTGAATTTCCACGTTCCAGGTACCCGATTCGAGGCGGCAGATATCCAGTGCCCCGTTAATCATACCTTCCATCGCATCCACTTGCCTTTGCGCAATCGAGATGTCTTCGGTCAGTCTGGTTGATTCAATGTTCCGCTCGATATAATTTAACTTGAGGCCGAGGGTTGCGAGCGGTTGGCGCAAGTCATGGCTTATCGCCGCGATAAATTGGTTCTTTTCCGCGGTTGCCGCTTCAGCCTGCGATCGGGCTTCCTCGAGAATGACCTCTTTGACACATGCGCGCTTCTGATCGTTGCAAATAAACCATGCCATGAAACAATAGCCAACTAGTTGAGCCGTATTCCAGTCAAACATTCCTGGCCGATTAATAAATAGCGCTGGTGCCATGCTAAATCCGAACGGGATAGCGCCGAACACGAGTGAACCTAAAGTCGCACGAAGACTAGGCGCGAGCAGCAGCAAATTAAATGCATAGCTGATCATCGTCAATTCAAGGAAGTTGTACCTGAAGAATCGAAAGTAATAACCGTGGAGAAGCGTGAATTTTGGTGGGCTTAACCCAAAGCTACCTGCCGCCCACCAAAACGATGTCAGCATGACCAAAGCAACCCATGCCCAGTGCATCTGCTCGATCGCGTTGAGGCCTGCGCGTTTTGGGAGGGCCGCCGTCTTTTTCAGTAAGTATGTTGCCACGGGAGCGGCCATCCCCCACAGTCCGAAGATCCATGCGGCACGGAACAAAGACAAATATCTCAAGTGTTGATCCCACAATCCACATACGAACCAGAGCGAGCTTCCAACCAACAGTAGCGCGATCCAATATACCGCTCGACGGGACAGTGATCCCAATAACTCGCGTTTGACGAGAAGATTCTGCTCGGAACTGAGTGCTGCAACGGGTCCCAGAAAAAGATTCACAAATTCAGCGAATCTGCGGCGCTCGATTTTTTGAACCGTTTCACCCGCGCTCAGTGATGTTCTGACCCCGGGCTTTTCGCCTGCGTCGGAATAACCTAGTGTTTGAGTACCGGACGCCATAAGAAGCCTCCGAGGATCAGCTTCAGCATGTGCTCCATTGTGCTACCGGTCCGCCAGCAAGTCGATGAACAGGTGTTCCGTTACTTGCCGAACAAATGTTCGTGGTCCACATAGGTGAACCATGCACGAGATTCGTGCCCGCTTTGGCGTGCATTTGCGGGAAAACCATCAAAGCGGCCGATAGGAGGTAAGTATAGGGCCGACGTGCGGCGCCACGCAGTACCAGCAACTCGCGATAGTCCTGGTCAAGCACGGTTCTTCAATCGGGATATTCGGCGCTCGCAGCGCGTCGGGTATTGGGTCGATCTGCTTCCGTGACCTGGCGTGCGGGGCATGCTCTCACGAAGTAACTGTAACGAATAATCGCAAAGCGACACCGAACATTTAGTCGCCCATAAAGTTACATTTAATACCGAACATCAAATAACCGACCTCACTACAACTGACGGGAATTCACGGCGGAATAACGCAGCATAATTCGACACAAGGACGGCGTAATTCACCGCACGATGATCCACATTCTTCTTTTCTCGCATGCCCGTTACGAGTACGGCTCTATAACCGACCGGTGGGGATCACGCGGTGCATAAATATGCATCGTCGATTTTTCGAACAATCATTGCTTAATCGGCACGCGCGCGTGTGGGTTCCATGTGCGACGTTTTTTCACCTCACTTTTAAGGAGATCGCCAGCGTCGTAGCACGACGTTCCCGTCCAACCAATTCAAGGAGTTCCATCATGAAAACACTTGCATGCATCGTCCTCGCCAGCTGTGCGCTTGCCAGCCCGGTCGTCAGCATCGCTCAGAGCACTGCGCCCGTCACCCGCGCGCAGGTGCGCGATGAACTGATCCGTCTCGCGCAGGCCGGCTATCACGCCGGCGACGGCGACCATACGACCTATCCCGCGCAAATTCAAGCAGCTGAAGCAAAGATCGCTGCAGAGGACAGCCAGAAGGCGGGCAACAACGACGTTGGCGGCACGACGACCACCGGCACTTCGGCCGCCGGCAGTTACCAGCATCTGCCCAAGCCCTCGCCATCGTCGTGCGTCGGCCCCGCCAGTTACTGCAACACTTTCTTCGGTCACTGACCGCCGATGGCTCGCCCGACACCCCCCGACGATCCGGGTAACCTGCCTGAATCGTCTGAGGGCGTCGTCACCGGCGGGGTGCCAACTGTAGCGAATATTAGCAAAGTGACACCGAACATTTGTTCGTCGATAAAAGAACATTTAATACCGAACATCATATGCCTGACCTGACTACAACTGACGTAGTTACACGGCGGAATTGTGCAGCATAATTCGACACAACGAGTAGCGCTTCGCCATTCGTTACTTTGGCTCAGGCCTGAGCTTTCTCGCCTGACGCTCCGGATCAGCTGGCCGCACCGACGGACCCTCGTTCCCTCATCACTTGCTCCGCAAACGGCGGCAGCGAGTTATCACTGTGGCGATTTGAAATTTTATTTGTTTGAATCGGATGCCTAATCCAGCCAGGCAATAGGTTCCGTGCGCACTGTGACGGTAAGCACCTGATTCGGTGACAAGGAGATGACCATGAAGATCAAACATTTAAGCGTTTTGTCGGCAACCGCCGTTGCACTTCTCTCGCTAAGTGGCGCCGCGCAGGCCGGCGGCCTTTGTTCGAACGCAACGCTAAAGGGACCGTATGGGTTTAGCGCCCAAGGGGAAGTTCTTGGATTGCTGGATGGAACTACGCTGCACGCGTTCACAACCCCATCCGTCCTGAATGACGTCGCCATCGTGACGTTTGATGGCTCAGGCCGTTTTACACGGACCGACTTCGGCAATATGAACGGGGTCCCGAAAGGTGGGCAGACTGCATTCAATCCAAATCAGAGCGGCACCTATAAGGTGAACTCCGATTGCACCGGTACCATGCAAATCACGTACAACGGCGGCCCTGTGGCGGCCGGCGTCGTGCTTGACCTGGAAATGGTGGTCGCTGACGACGGGACGCTCGTCAAAGCGATTATCGCTACGGAGACGGTTCCGTCTGCCGGTCCGACCGCCGATGGCACGTCGTGCACATCGAATTGCGAGCTGGCTGTGCAAGTGAGCTTTGAAGGGAAAAAGGTCCTGGTCTACGGCTTCCGCTAGTCGAGTTCCGGACGGGTTCACGCCTGCTCGCTATGGAGCTTTCCATGAGGGGGAACTGAGCGCGAGCGTGGGCGCAGGTTTTCCCTCCTTTAATTCGTGCGCCTTCTACAAGATGATTGTGTAGGTTCCCCGAGCTGTCGTAAGGCCGCCGGTGCTCGTGACACTGACGCCACCAACATAAACATGGCTGCCCAGGGAGGCGGGCGTCGATCGATATGATCGCGAGGCTAAGTCCATTGTTTGGGGGAGCGGACGTCCGAACGTCAGAGTGAAGGTCTGGTTGAACGTCTCTGAAGGGCCGGTTGCCAACCGCCGTCAATCGTAAGCTGGCGATGCCAAGGGGTGGGAATGAGCCATGCTTGTTAAGTGTTGCTTCATTGAAGGGGAAACGCAAAATGAAGAACGCAAACAAGGCCTGGCCGACGCTTTCCGCGTTAGTGCTGCTCACTGCATGTTCCATGGGGGACATGCGGGCAGGTACAGGGACTCACCTTAGCGCCATGGAATGCCGCGACCTAACCGAGATCAAGCACAAGGCACCAGTCACCCACGAGCGCAATATGAGCGAAGTGGCGGCCTTGGCAAAAGCGGGCTACCATCCTGGATCGTTTAATGATGATCCTTACTATCCGGCTGATCTTGAGGCCGCGCAGCGTCAGGTCGATATCTGGTACGAGACCGAGTGTCCGCAACAAAGCCCGGCCGAGTAAATACTGCCCCCACCGCGTGAGTGCCCGCGCCTCGGGCGGGCAGTAACATGGGCTCCTCGGACATATCCGCGGCTCGGCAATAATCGACCCTGATCCGTCATCCGGCGTACTGATAAGAGGACATGCCTGTGGCAATAACTGTGTTCGCTTAGCCGCCCGGAATAATGTGGGCATCGCGCGAGAATTCATGCGCCTTCAGGACCGGGCGTATTGTCTTCATCAGCAGATCGGCGTGCCGTGCAGTCATGTAAATCGACGCTTGGCTACCGTCTGACGTTACCTCGTCTCCGTCGAGTTCACCAACGTTTGCCGCCTTGGCTGCGACATCAAGCTCATCCTCAAGCTGATGCAGCGCCGTCAAGTCGCGGTTGCCGTAACCGACGACAATCGTAACCTGAGGGCTCTCGACGACACTGTCCGCCCGGCTTGGGCCCGCGAAAACGAGGAGCAGGAAAGGCAAGCTACAAGGGATCAGCAAAGGACGTTTCATACAATGGTCGCAGTTCGAGCATCACTCTCAGTTTCGAAATATCAGTGACCCCGTTCCGCCCCACTTCGCTAACGACAATCTACGTCTCAACTATGGGCTTACTCGAGCGCTTTCGCAAACCGTCCACGCCACAACCTCCCATGCGCCCGGTATTGCTGGATCACTTTTATCATGATGGCCGTGGTCCAACGCTGATGAAGGTTCATTACAGCGGCAGCGGCAAAGCCATCGTTGCCGCTGACTACCTTCTTGCCGACGAGCCTTATACGCCAGAGAACCTGCGTCACTTGCTTTTCGTGAAGCCACAGGTGTTCATGTTCACGCCCGAGGAGGTTGAATCGTACGCGCCGGAATTTAACCCTTGGGAAGGCAGCGCACGGTTTGCGGCGGTGGACCTCGGTAAGTCATCTTGGTTTCAGCGATTCAACGCGCGTCACCTTGGAAATTGCAGTCACTATCGATGCATGTTTTACGACGAGCTTTTGGATGTGATTTGCGAGGACGTAAAAGGAGGGCACGGCGGTTACGTAAGCTGACAACGGGAGCCCTGGAGGTATGGTGTCGACGATTCATGCACCGATGTCGAAGGTGCGCTTGTGGCCGAACCCCGTCCTCTCGAATCTTGAAGTCTTTCCCCATCCGTCCGTCTACGTCGGGCAGGAGGGGACCCGGAGCGCCCAGGCTGGTGAGACTCGCTACAACCTAGCCAGGGCATTGTCGATTTCCGATCATCACATTCGTCGTTAGTGAACCCCATTCAAAGGATTTGCCATGAAATACCTCGGCCTGGCCTACTTCTCCCCCGAAAAATTCGCCGCGATGGCGCCAGACGAAATCAAGGACTTGGTGAGCCAGTGCCCGGCATTGGACGAGAAGATGCGCACTACCGGCAAGGTTCTGATTTCCGCCTCCCTTGGCGATCTGGACAAGTGGAGGACGCTTCGCCCGCACACTGGAGAGACGCGCATCACCGATGGGCCTTACACCGAGTCGAAGGAAGTCGTGGGCGGCCTATTCATCATCGAGGCGGACAGCCTTGACGAGGCGTTACGCATCGCGTCCATGCACCCGGCTGCCACACTGGGCGAAGAAGGCGGATGGGCCGTCGAGCTTATCCCCTTGGACTTCTATCTGGCGCGCTGAGGATTTGGACGCCTGTCTCAGGAGGCGTTTGCGTTCCTTTTACCGCAGACACCTTCACTGCGTCGGGAGTCACCGCGGCGATGTACGCTCCTGGCCGAGGGTGTGTGGAAACTGTTTTTTGTCGGTGGATGCGAGCCGACAGCGTGACTATTCGAGTTTGGTAGGTCGAGCCCGCGCTAAACGTAACGTCTCGGGCGCAAAAAAGCCTCTCAAGGCCTCAGCTTCCAGCCATCCTCATCGCCTTTATTGTCCGGGCAACCCCAAGTATATTCATGACGCGCTTCAGGTTGTAGGCCAATACCTGAAGACTCATTTCGGTGCTCACCCGTCCGAGCGTCCGGGTCAGAAAGTGTGTGGCACCCATCCATTGCTTGAGCGTGCCGAATACATGCTCAACGGTACTTCTGCGGATGGTCATTGCATCAGGCTTGCGGTCGAGCCGGCGCTGCATGGCTTCCAGAATATGTTCGTGCTCCCATCGTCGGATTCGGCGATAGTCGCTGGTCGAACATCGCTCCTTGAGATGGCAACGCGGGCATGCACTGGGCCAGTACACCTGCAGATTCATGTCATGCTCAACCGTCGTAAATCGATGAATTGCACGCTCGCCTGCTGGGCATCGATACTCATCGTTCCTTGCAACGTAGACGAAGTCGCGCTTGGTAAAGAGTCCTTTCTTCCTTGATGCCGAGGTAAGTGGTTTCGGGACATACGCTTTGATCCCGGCCAGTTCGCACGCGCGGATATCCGGACCGCTGAAGTAGCCCCGGTCAGCCAGCACCTTCAGCTTCGGCTTGCCCATCGCGTTCTTCGCCGACAAAGCTATCCTGCTGAGTTGGCCTTGATCGCTTCCGACATTCGTCACGTCGTGTTCGACGATCAGATGATGCTTCGTGTCCACGGCGGTCTGAACGTTGTAGCCAACCGTTCCGGTTCTTTTGCCACCACTGGTCATGGAACGGGAGTCCCGATCCGTAAGCGACAACTGTCCGTCCGGTTGCTTCTTCAACTGCCTTTTGATTTGTTCGAGCTCACGCATCCGCTGGCGCAAGAGCGCGATCTTCTCGTACAGGCGCACGGTCTTCACATCGAAACCTATCGGACTGGTCCGATCCGCGGTTTCAATCATGTCGAGATATCGCTGAACGCTTTCCTCAATCTGCTGCTGACGCTTATCGATCTTGCCGGCCGTGTAGTTCCTGTCACGGCTGTTCACAGTCTTGAACTTGCTGCCATCGATGGCCACCATGTCGCTGGATAGTAGCTTCAGTCCGCGACACAGTTCGACGAAACGACGGCATACATTGCGAATGGCCGGGCCGTTGTCGCGGCGAAAGTCAGCGATCGTCTTGAAGTCTGGTGCCAGACGTCCTGTCAGCCACATCAGCTCGACATTGCGTTGGCATTCGCGCTCAAGACGCCGGCTGGAGGGTACACGGTTCAGATACCCATAGATATAGATCTTGATCATCACACCCGGATGATAGGACGGGCGGCCCGTGAGCGCCGGCATGGTACCGTTGAAACCAAGTTCCGCCAGGTCCAACTCGTCGACGAAGGCATCTACGACCCTGACTGGATTATCCTGTTCGATGTAGTCATCAACACATTCGGGAAGTAGTGCAACCTGCTTGCGGTCATCGCCTTCAACGAATCGCTTCATGAGTCACCCGGTCTCAATGCGTTGATTCAGTTTAGGCGATCAATGCGTTTTCACACAGCCTCGGCCGGGTACTGCCTCATGCGATTGGCACACCTGCTTGAGCGCTGCACGGCTGCGGTCGGCAGCACGCGACCCGCTGCGGCCGTTCGACTCACCTCCGCTCCCACGGCCGCTGCCAAGGCACAACCGCCATTCGCAGAAGCGAGCCGTTTGCATCCTCACAACGTTGCAACATTGACTGGACGTCTGGCAGGTGCACCGACGTGTATTAAGACGAACCATAAGAAGTAAACCTTGAAAGTTAGCCCACGCAGAATACGCTTTATAGCTAGCTTGGCCCTCATGTTTAAGCGCAGCATTCTTGAAAAGGGGCGGACATGGCCTTGGAATCCCTGCTGGCTGAGGTGTCAACGCCGGCACATCAATACGAAATTCTCAAGATCATAATCGACAAGGGCGCCATTGCAATCATCGTCCTAATTATCGGCGTGGCGATAAACATAATCCTGGAAAGATACAAATCAATATTAGCTCGCGAGCAGGAAATCTCGAAAATAACTAACCCAATGATTCTAGGAATGATCGCATCGTCTGAGCAATTGTACCAAGAAGGCGCGACTGCGATTCGTGAGGGTGCGTCAGATTTCTGGGCATTTGAAAACTGGTGCGATTCGATGCTGAAAGCACCATTAAACCTCAAACGAACCAGTTTTCTTGACCTGGTTAATGGGGGAAGAAGTGCAAAGATCTCGGTCGGGACAGGAACGAGCACACTGGAAGATTTCATTGCGGGATGTGTGGCGAACGAGGAACTCATCGCGCTTGTTTCATCAGACTTCTTTTGGAACGATCCTAATGTAATAGGCACGGACGATTCGCTGATACTTCATTTATATTCGGCCCGTCTTAACTCGTCGGTAGCTCCCACATTGCACTTTTGGATGGCAAATTACTATTCGAAGCTGGACCGACCGTACAAAATCGCTTACAGAAAGGCCCTTGACAAGTTTCGCTTCGAAATGCTTCGAAACCTTTACCCCGAAGGCAAGGGGCAGGACAAAGCATACGGAAATATCTTGACCCTTCTTACCACACAGGGGGAGGTTCTCGACAGTTTTCCGGCGGTTGACGTTGCGACGTATCGCGGCTTCAACCAGGCGGACTCTACATTGAATGTGCTGACCGAATCGCATGGAGCTATCGTAAGCCAACTTGGCGCATACCTTAGAAGCAGGTGACTTTACTACTCGGCAGATTCAATTCCGGGTTGCCCATATCACCATGCTTTAGACGCGGACGTTCGCTCGCGGGCTCCGACAAGCTTTTTTGCATTTTTAGGGGTTACGCGTCATCTTGCACAGTATTGTTCGAAACTGCTTCACAGCTATCTCGCTAATGATATCTAGAGCAAGGGAAGATGCTATGGCAACAGCTGAGAGAACAGCAGAGTTAGGATCGCTGTTGCCGCCGGTGGTGGCAGAACGGCAACTATCGTTATCGGCCTTATCGCTGCTAGCATCGCGTTCCGGCAATACCAAATCGCTCACGCGAAATTCAAACTCGACCTATTCGAGAAACGGTTCGGGATCTACAAGGCAACTGTCGACCTTATTGCAGAGATGGCTCAAGACAACGTGAACATCCGTTGGACGATTACGTACGACAGAATCAGGGAATATGAAAAAATCGCCGCCCACGCTCGGCTCCTTTTCGGAGACGATGTGATGAGCGCCATCAACAATGAGATAGTTGCGCGAGCCAAAACCGGCATGCATGGCGATCATTTTCGGATTTATATCTGGATGTGGAGTCGACGCGCTCAAGACGAGAAGCTTGTCCTGAAGTTTTTCGCTCTTTACATGGACTTGTCCAGGTGGCGACAGGTCATATGGGCACAGTATTGATGGCGTCCCCCCGCTCGTCGCTGATATTGGGTCGACTGCTTGCCGAGCAGAGGCACATTCAACAGTCCTGCGGCCGACGCATGTGACCGGCGGCCTCTGGCCGATCTCGACCACTCGATGCTTGCGGTCGGCTATTAGCTCTTCCTAGAGTGCATAGCTCATTCGTTTGCTATCTCCGCCTGCGGATGCTCGGCCGTTGCAGTCATTCGCTGTGCACGGAAAACAACTGGAACACCAAGCGACCTCTTTTGCGCGGACAGCGCTGGCTGCATCAACTTGCGTATCGCTGATGAGATCGCGGGGCGTTTCGCTACCGATACGCCTGTCCAATCGCCAGCCGTGAACGACGACGATCTTTACCTTATGATTCTCACGTCCTATGAGCAACCTTGAGGTAAGTATGGCAAGTCGAGGAAAAGCCGCACCCGATCGGGTCACGCAGCAGAGGCTGTTTGCATCTTCGGGAGGTTATTGCCAAAACCCGGCCTGTAACGCGCCGCTGTTCAGGGAGACCGGCGCTGAAATTATTCACGTCGCGGAACTGGCGCACGTATTTGCGGCTAATGATGATGGGCCCCGCGCCCCCGGGACACTCTCTGCAGGCGAACGCGGAGCATTCGAAAACTTGTTAGTTTTGTGCTCGTCGTGTCATACAGAGATTGACAAAGCAGAAAGCGACTACCCGCCTGCGCTTCTTTACGAATGGAAAGCTCGCCACCAAGGCGCGCTGCAACACGTGTTCGGTGCCAAGAAGTACTCTAGCCGGCTAGAAGTACGCAAGGCGATCGAACAACTTTTGGCTGAAAATCGGGCTCTTTTTGATGCGCTGAATCCGGACCTGCCTTTCAATGAAAATCCGGAATCGGAAATCGCTACAAAATGGCAAGCAGCGGTGAGAGCTCAGATCCTGCCCAACAATCGACGGATACTTGGAGTTCTCGATGTCAACCGTGAGCTAATGAATGTCGATGAACTGTTGGTGCTGGAGCAGTTCCGGCGACATGTCAATGACCTTGCTTTGCGTCATCTTACAGACCTGGCGCCTGCTAACCAAGCTCGATTCCCCGCCGACATGGCGACAATGATGATGGAGGTCTGATGGCCCGCACGATTGAAGAAACGACCACTTGGGTAGCGCAGGTCATGGCGGAGAAGGCAGGGGTGTTAGATGCCGAGAAAATTGGCGAGCGATCGATTCGGATTTCGCGAAAGGAATATCCGCCCTATGTCGTCGGGATTGTCTCAAAGTTAAGTGTCAGCGCGCAGGATGTCAGGGATGTGCTTGCATCCGACCCAACCGTTGACATAGTTATAAACGTTCCTTCTCAGGGTATCTGGACTGGCCCAGCGATTGAAGCGACTCGGGCGGCGGGGGTTGCTTTTGGTGGGATGGCGGATCTCCAGTCATGCATCGAGAAAGAGGATCCGAGGACGCATGTGAAGTCAGAATTCGCCTTCATTGAGCGAGCGCTGCGGCAACATACCAAGGTTTCTGGTATTACCCGTGAAGCAGATCGGGTTTTTTTGGTTCATAGGCACGGGGCGAGCGACGTGCGTGTACTTGCTTTGTACGAGTACGAACTTACGGGAGAGCATCTACGAACTGCTCGCGAGCGATACGGTCGCTTTGACCTCGTGCTCATCAGTAACCCAAATGGAAAGCCTACGGGTGGGGCGGAACGTGTAGCGGAAGAGCTAGGAGTTGAAACTTATATGTTTGGTGGCTTACTAGGCCGCCTGAATAGACCGTGACAATGAGTTCTATACTTGCTGAGATATTGAATACGCTAGCAGGTTTGCAAGAAGAGCTCCCCAATACGAAGTGGTACGGTTTTGGCTCTTTCTTCCGCGGTCCGAGTTCCTTCAACGACATCGACCTGCTCGCCGTTTGTAGCGATGCGAACGAGGTGTTGTTTGTTCGCAGCTCCCTTTGGGACCTTTCGGTGGAGTGGCCAATTCACTTGATCGTCATGACAGACAGCGAAGAGGCCGAGACCGAGTTCATTCTCAGGCAAGGATGTCAGATACTCGTGCCGGTAGCGCTCTAGCGGCCTCCATCCGACCGTTTGTCGTCAGCCAACATCGCACGAGTACCGGAGTCCGCTATATGAGCAGAGCGGCCGATTGAATGGCAACATAAAGGAGAATGCGAACGTCGGCTTCTGGCCGATAGCGCCTGTTCGACGAAGGCGCGCGAAAACTTCTTCACCGGCTGAACAGCCAGAAGGACATATCTGCATCAAGCCAAAGTCGAAGTGCAAACGTTGCTTCATCACCATCCAGACTGAAGTCCAAGTTCACTGTGGCAACTGATCGGCCACTTTGGCGACACCCGCAGCCGCGCATATTTCGTCTTTGTCGCCACCTGGCGCGCCGCCGATCCCCAACGCGCCGACAATCTCCCCGTGCGCCTTGAAAGCGACGGCCCCTGGCAGGGCAATGACGTTATGCACGGTTGCTAGCTGTGGCGCGAATTGGTTCGTTTTAACCAGGTTGAAGAATCCGCTCGACCGATCAAATCCAAACTCCGGTCCAAGTGTGACGACCGTAAATGCTTTCCTGAAGCTCGATTCACCTGTGGCCACCGGTGCATGATCTCCGCGTAAGACGACTTGAGGTACTCCATCCATGTCGACCACCGTGACCGTCGACCAATAGTGCTTTTCCTCACATACCCGAAGTGCCTCTTGCGCCGCCTCCATGGCGATCTTGAGTGGCAACACGTAGCGATATTCAGGCTGCGGCGCCTGTTGTGCATGTACCGAAATGCAAGCGATCGACACGCCGAAAAAGGACATGGCTAACCTTGTGAATTTCATAGCTCCCTCTGCAGACTGTATCGGTGAGACGGATTGCGCCAAAGTTTTGTTATGCAATAGCAATCGGGACCTTCTGCAACTAACTCACTAGCAATTCGAATCGACGCATTGCGCTGTTGCTGGCAGCGGCATGCGCCGGCAAACGGCGCGCTCAGGTCGAATTAGCTATACAAGTTGGCAGTCTCGGGTGGTCCCAACCAAACAAAGTCTTTTGGGTCGATCCATCTGCGAGACATACGCGTTGATGCCACTTTAGAGGCTGCAATCTGTTTTACCAATATCGTCCAGTAAAAGAACTCTTTCATCACGCTCCACAATCCGATTTCCCTCGAAGCGCTCCGGCCGTCGGAGAGTTGGCGTTGATGGCCGAAGCCCGAGTGTCAATATTGGACGAGTGAAAAAAGCTTACACGGGCCGATCGCAACGTCCGGCCAGTCCAATTGATTCGCGTCTCGACTCCGGCGAATTTCACGCATTCGATTCGGGCGTCGTCCGCCGCGAGACCGAATTCGTGAGCAAGTCATCGACTATGCTGGAGTGCCAGTCCCAACACCTCAGTGCTCTTGCCCCTCTGCGATCTTTCCCCACTCCCGCCAAACCTCCGTTTCACCGCCACAGACAAAATCGTGGTCTCCTTGTCGCAGCCGCTCAATTCACCCTATGCGCTCCCCGGCCCTATCTCCGGCTTTTTTTCTTGCGGGCCACAATATTCCCGATCGTCAAACGTCTTCACCTGTATGGAACAGCCGCCGCCCACGAACCCGATGATCGATAGAGACAGCGACATCACCGCGACCGTCTTGCGTGAGCGTACAAAACTCGGAAACTTCATCCGGCGTCGCGTGCGTGATCCAAGCGACGCCGAAGACATCATGCAAGACGTGCTTCACGAATTCGTGCAGGCGTACCGGCTTCCCGAACCTATTGAACAAGTCAGCGCGTGGCTCTTTCGCGTGGCGCGCAACCGCATCATCGACCGCTTTCGCAAGAAGAAAGAGCAGCCCCTGAGCGAGACCGCCGCGACCAGCGATCACGCCGATGCCGTCGACGACGAATACCGGCTGGATCTGGCGCTCCCTTCGCACGATGCCGGGCCGGAAGCCGCCTATGCCCGTTCGGTGCTCCTGGCAGCCCTGCAACACGCGCTCGATGAATTGCCGGAGAACCAGCGCGATATTTTCATCGCTCACGAAATCGAGGGCCGCAGCTTCAAGGAACTGGCATCAGAGAGCGGCGTGACCCTGAACACGCTGCTCGCTCGGAAGCGCTATGCGGTGCTGCATCTGCGCGCCCGCTTGCAAGCCGTGTATGACGAACTGGATATTTAAAGGAGAAGGCAGATGAGATTCAGAATGAGATTCCTCGGCAAGGCGCTGTTTGTGCTCGTGGGCATTGCCGTGCTGGGATGGATGGTGATGACCTTATGGAACTGGGTGGTCCCGGCGCTGTTCGTCGGCGCGCGTGCGATCGATTTCGCCCATGCGCTGGGCCTGTTGATCCTGAGCCGGATCTTGTTCGGCGGATTCCGGGGCCATGGCGGCTGGCGTGGTCGCCAGCACTGGCGCCGCTGGGAACAGATGACGCCGGAGGAGCGCGAAAAGTTTCAGCAGGGCATGCGCTGCGGCCGCAGCAAGCCGCAGGAGGATACGGTATGAGCAATGCGTCGGCATCCACCTGCAAACAGGCGCCGGGCGTGATCGCGCCCGTTGTGAACTTCAAGCGATGCGAGGGCAAGGCCGATTGCGCGGTCGTGTGTCCCGAGAACGTCTTCGAGATTCGCCGGATCGACACCGCCGACTACCAACGCCTCGCGCCCTTGCAGAAATTCAAGCTGCGCGTGCACGGCATGAAGGTCGCGTACACCCCAAACGCCGATGCGTGCCAGGCGTGCGGATTATGCGTCACCGCGTGTCCCGAACGGGCCATTACCTTGGCAAGGATGAGTTGACCGTACCCCGCTGAAGCGGGCGAGCCAATTGCCCCGAATGAGCCGGCGCCGCGCATTTTCCGGTCGTGCGGACCCGGCGCCAAGGTCGCGGCCAAGTTTTTCGCTGATATCGTCGCGTGTGCCGCTCTTAGCGATGTAAGCCGGCCGCAAGCTCCAGCCCAAACAATCGGCGCAACAATTTAGTCTTTAAATTTAGGCGCTTAAGCGCGTTTGGCGGACGCGTCGCAAGGTCCTGACACCCGCCCCTCACGCATTGAAACGCCTCAATTTGCGAGTTGCAATGCGAAACGCCGGGCCGGTTCAGCCCTCTTGAAAGCAAAATCAGGCAAAATTCGATGGTTAACCCCGGACGTTGATGCAGCCGGCGGCGCCCCCAACCCATTTTTCCTGAGAAAAACGATGAGTACCGAGCAACCTACCATCATCTACACCCTCACCGACGAGGCCCCGCTGTTGGCCACCAGCGCCTTCCTGCCCATCATCCGCACGTTCACCGCGCCGGCCGGAATCCGCGTCACCACTAGCGACATCTCGGTCGCCGGCCGCATCCTGGGCGAGTTCCCGGAATTCCTGACGGAAGAGCAACGGGTGCCGGACAACCTGGCCGAACTCGGCCGCCTGACGCTGCTGCCTGAAACCAACATCATCAAGCTGCCCAACATCAGTGCATCCCAGCACCAGCTGACCGGCGCGATCAAGGAACTGCAGGGCAAGGGCTACAAGATCCCCGATTTCCCTGAAGAACCGAAGACCGACGCCGAGAAAGCGATCCGCCAGCGTTATTCCAAGTGCCTGGGCAGCGCCGTGAACCCGGTGCTTCGCGAAGGCAACTCGGACCGCCGCGCACCCGCAGCCGTCAAGAACTACGCCCGCAAGAATCCGCACAGCATGGGCGCATGGAGCATGGCTTCGCGCACCCACGTGGCCCACATGAGGCATGGCGACTTCTATCATGGCGAAAAGTCCATGACCGTGGCGAAGGCGCGCGACGTGAAAATGGAACTGGTCACGCAAGGCGGCAAGACCATTGTGCTCAAGCCGAAGGTGTCGTTGCTGGACGGCGAGATCATCGACAGCATGTTCATGAGCAAGAAGGCGCTGTGCGACTTCTACGAAGAACAGATGGAAGATGCGCGCAAGACCGGCGTGATGTTCTCGCTGCACGTGAAGGCCACCATGATGAAGGTCTCGCACCCCATCGTCTTCGGTCATGCCGTGAAGATCTTCTACAAGGAAGCCTTTGAGAAACACGGCAAGCTGTTCGACGAGCTGGGCGTGAACGTCAACAACGGCCTCGTCAACCTGTACGACAAGCTGGAAAGCCTGCCGACATCCAAGCATGAAGAGATCATCCGCGACATGCATGCGTGCCACGAGCATCGTCCTGAACTGGCGATGGTCGATTCGGCCAAGGGCATCTCGAACCTGCATGCGCCTAATGACATCATCGTGGATGCATCGATGCCGGCCATGATCCGCATTGGCGGCAAGATGTGGGGCGCCGACGGCCGTCCGAAGGACACCAAGGCCGTGATCCCGGAAAGCACGTTCGCGCGCATCTATCAGGAGATCATCAACTTCTGCAAGACCAACGGCAACTTCGATCCGGTCACCATGGGCACGGTGCCCAACGTCGGACTGATGGCGCAGCAGGCCGAGGAATACGGCTCGCACGACAAGACCTTCGAAGTGCCGGAAGCGGGTGAGGCGCGCATTGTCGATATCGCCACGGGTGAAGTGCTGCTGACGCAAAACGTGGAGCAAGGCGACATCTGGCGCATGTGCCAGGTCAAGGACGCGCCGATCCGCGACTGGGTCAAGCTTGCCGTCACGCGTGCACGCAACTCCGGCATGCCGGCCATTTTCTGGCTGGACCCGTACCGTCCGCACGAAGCCGAAGTGATCAAGAAGGTCGAGACCTACCTGAAGGATCACGATACCAGCGGCCTCGACATCCAGATCATGTCGCAAGTGCGCGCGATGCGCTATACGCTGGAGCGTGTCATTCGCGGCCTGGACACGATCTCGGTCACGGGCAACATCCTGCGTGACTACCTGACTGACCTGTTCCCGATCATGGAACTGGGCACCAGCGCCAAGATGCTTTCCATCGTTCCGTTGATGGCCGGCGGCGGCATGTACGAAACTGGCGCCGGTGGTTCGGCTCCGAAGCACGTCAAGCAACTGGTGGAAGAAAACCATCTGCGCTGGGATTCGCTGGGTGAATTCCTGGCGCTGGCGGTGTCGCTGGAAGATCTCGGCATCAAGACCGGCAATGCGCGAGCCAAGGTCCTGGCGAAGACGCTGGATGCCGCCACGGGTCAACTGCTGGAGAACAACAAGAACCCATCGCCCAAGACCGGCCAGCTGGACAACCGCGGCAGCCAGTTCTATCTCGCGATGTACTGGGCGCAGGAACTCGCGGCGCAAACCGATGACGCAGAGCTCGCTGCCCGGTTCGCGCCGTTGGCGAAACAACTGACGGCGGACGAGAAGACCATCGTGGAGGAGTTGTCGGTCATCCAGGGTGAAGCGGCGGACATTGGCGGCTATTACAAGCCGGACTTCAAGAAGCTGGAGTCGGTGATGCGTCCGAGCAAGACGCTGAATGCGGCTCTGGCGGCGGCTCAGGGTTGAGGAATTTGTTTAGCCTGTAGCGTTTGAGCGCGATCTTGGGGCTTTGGCCGGGAGATCGCGTGAGCGGCTAAAACTCTTGCAGTAAACCGCGCGGATAATTCGACAGAATTATCCGCGCTGCTTTTGATTTCATTTAGTTTGGATCACTATCTATTATTCGGTTTCCCGACTACTACAACGCCAGGCTACCCAGTTCCCCATAGGCCCGATTCAACCACACCTTGACGCGCTGCCGCTCCAGCAAGCCAAGTCCGGAAGCTGCCCTATCCGCGTGATTGACGGCTGCCCAAAAACTCACGCCGTGCTGATCGATTTTCTGCATCGTGGTATCGGGCAAGCGCCGCAGGCTGATCACACTGGCGCCCAGCGCTTTGGCCCGGTCGAGTTCCCCCGACGCCTCAAGAATCTCGAACCGGTCACCGCGAACCTCATTCAGGACAATGACCAGCTTGATGCGGCCGCCGAACTGATCGAGCCATTGCCGCAACAGATCGACGGAATCGCGCCCGGCGTCCATTACGTGCCACCAGGTCAGCGTGAGTCCATGCTCTTGCGCGAGTTCAACAACTTCCGCGTCGTCGAGCCATTTTCCGAGGGACTGCTGCGTCTGCGCGGCGAGATCGACCAGGATGCGCCGTTGGGGATCCTCAAGTGCAAGTTCAATGATCGGGTCCAGGCTATCGTGACGATCCAGAACGGCCGGCGCAGCAAAATCCGCATAGAACCGTAATAGCGCGCCGTGCGACTTGTCGGTGTCGAAACCCGTGAACGGGATGTTCCGATCAACAAAATACTGGGCTAGTACGCGGGCGACGAGCGATTTGCCGACGCCTCCTTTTTCGCCACCGATAAAGTGGATGTAGCTCATTTCTGCGGATCCTTTGTCGAGGAGCGGGATGGGTGGCAACAAGAATACTGAGTTTCGATGACTTAATAGCGACTTAGGCTACACGGAAAATAAAACCATGACTGCGGCAAGCCGTGCTCCCGCCTAAATTTGTTAAATCGGAAGGAAGCCGGGCTTGTGGCGGCCCGCATGAATGACGCGAGCGCGGCCGAACTGGCAAGACCGCGCGTGAGCGGATGCCCGCGCCGCTCAATAAAGCGGCTAACGTGCCGTTAACCAGGAAAGATCATGCACGATTGAATTTTTCCCGACAACACAACAGCACCACCATTCCGGATAGATAACGCTCTAATTTTTTCGACGGGAAACGATCTAACGATCGTGTTTTCTCCGAGTAGACGATTCCAGCGGGCTGCGGTATGTTGAATCACCGGCTGCAATAAGTCGCCCTGTTTTTAAGAATGTGCCAGGCAAGCGACCTGCTGCGAATTAACAAAAATGCCCTCAACCCGGATCTTGCTTGCCAAACGACTCAAGCTGACAACAGCCGCTCTGTGCGTACTGGTCTTGAGCCTTGCGACGCCCTTGCTCCTGCATCAATTGCGCGCCTATTCATTGGCGGAGAATGGGGTTCAATCATTAGACCGCTTTCGCGCCGCATTGCTTGCCATGGAAAGCGTATCGGCGGAACGCGGCCCCGCTAACGGCTCGCTCGGCGCGGACGCACTCAATGCGCCGGCGCTGCGGCTTCCCTTGTTCAACGCGCGCGCCGAAAGCGACCGGCGCCTGGCGGTGCTGCGCTCACTGACTACAAGTCAGGCGTGTCCCGGCTGCACGGTTGAGCGCGCGTCCGTCGACGCAGTACAAACGCAGCTTGTTGCGGCCCGCAAGCGAGTCGACGCCCTCATCGCTCAGCCCATAGAACAACGTGACCATGATGCCGTCCTCAGCGCGGTCAACCAGATGATCGCCGTTATTCCGAACTTCGGTCCGCTGGCAAATGCCAGCGGAGCGGGCATTGTGCGCGGCGACCCCAACGCACTGAATTGCATCCTGATCGCTCGGTTGACCGCTCAACTTCGTGAACAAGCGGGGCTTCTGGGGTCGACCTTCACTGCGGCGCTGACCGCTCACCGGCCCCTGAGTGAAACCGAATTATTCGCGCAAGAACGGGCTAAGGGGCGTATCGACGAATTGCGCGGCCTGATCGCTGCCCGCGTAGAACATACACCGGTCAGCGAAACCACCTATCAGCGTCTCACCAGCGTCTATTACGACAATGGCCTGAGATACATGGCGCACGTCCGCGCATTGGCGACGCACCCGGAAGGCGCCGATCTCACGGCGGCCGAACTGGCGGCGGAGTATGTGCCGACCATGCGGCCCATCGTGCAATTTCGCGACTACGTGCTGGGTCTGGCGGAACACGAAGTCAAAGGACATCGTAATGATTCGCTGATGTTGCTGGTTGCCAGTGCAATCGGCACTGCGGGCGTTCTTTACCTTTTGTTGATTGCATCCGTGTACTTCAGGCGGCGATTCGTCCAGCCGTTTATTGAAGCCGCCGACATCATCATGGCGATCGCCGATGGAAAGCTCGAGACGCCCATTCCTCCCGGTGAACACCGGCTTGAGATCCGCAGCCTGTTTCACGCGATCCTCGTGTTAAAGCAAAACAGCATCGAAAAGATGCGGCTGGAGCACGAGCGCAATATCCTGCTGCGCGAACTCGAGACCGTTGCAGACACCGACTTCCTGACCCGCCTGCTCAACCGCCGCGCGTTCGAACGCAAGGCGAGCGCTTCGCTAAGCAGGCGCACGGCGACCGGAGCCCAACAGCAGGTCCTCATCATGTTCGACGCGGACCGCTTCAAACAGATCAACGACACCCTGGGCCACGCCGCCGGTGATCTCGCGCTGCAGACGATTGGAACGCTATGCAGCGAGATATGGCGTCAGCCGGATATCGCGGCGCGCCTCGGCGGCGAAGAGTTCGCTGTGCTGACAATGGTCGATGACGCCAGTGAGGCCATTGGCGCCGCCAATGAACTGCGCCGGCGCCTGGCATCCACGGCGCTGGAACTGGACGGTGTCCGCTTTACAGTTACGTTGAGCTTCGGGATCTCGCTGGCTTCGCAAACCGGGCGGGAGACGCTCGACGCCCTCTTGCTACGCGCCGACAAGCTGCTTTACAGCGCCAAGCTGGGCGGGCGTAACTGCATTGTGTCGGACATCGAAAGCTCGACGAGTCACCAGCATCGCCCGTGAGCAGCGTGCATCCTTCTGCCGATCAATCCGCTGTGGGCGTTTGCACGCGTACAGCGAGGGACTGCACGAAGGTGCGTACCTTGCTCGAATGGCGGCGATTCGGCAGATAAGCGGCGTAGATCACCGAATCACCTGCATGCGTCCAGTGCCACCACCCACTTTCAGCACAGCCAATTGAATCTCCGTTGCGGGAAGGACAGGAGCGAAACGATGCCGCGTCGTTTTGTAGGGAAACAGGCGCTTGTCCAGCAAGATCCGTCTGCTGATGCTGTCGATGCAAAATGGTGCGCCAGTCTGCCAGTGCGTGACTGAAACCCTTGGATCGCGATAGTCGAGCAACACGCAGGGCACATGGCGTAACCCTAGCAACACGGCCGCGCGTGCCCTGTGGTTTCCGTCCATTATGATGCCGCTCTCCTTCTCGACGGGAATGGGCGTTGTCCATGAGCCGGCCTCGCGAATGACCGCGGCCAAATGGTGTACGTCGTGCTCATCGACCTCCTCGGACTGTCTGAAGAAAGCAAGCGGCTTGAGCGCGACGCAATACGGCAGCTTATCGGGCATGTGCCATCCCCTCGGACATCGCCTGCACCGCTTGCGCGAGCGCGCCGACGTCTTCGTCCGAGTTGCAGGCATGGACCGAGGCCCGTACCACGTCGCGCAGACCGCGCATCTGCGTATCCAGCATCGTCGACTGGACCGTCGAACGGGAGACGTTGATGCGTCTGACTTGCGTCGCGAGCCACTGCCGGACATCCCGAGATTCACAACGCTCGAGCGTGAACGTCACGATGCCGGATTTGACGGCGCCCGCATCCCGGACCGTCACGCCGTCGATCTGCGACAACCGCTCCCGTAGACCATCGGCGAGCGCCCGAGTGCGCGTCCAGATGGACACGATGCCCAGTTCGAGCGCGTAGTCGATCGCCGCGTGCTGAGCACGTGTATCGGGATCGCCGACCATACCGCCATCACGAAGGCATTCAGCGGCGCCATATAGTCGACAGTGACCGGAAACACAGCGACGTTGAATTATCATGATTAGGAATGTTTATAATTGTTGTGAGCGATCATTCGACAGCTTCCCGCTGACCGGGCGAAATCGCGGAGCCTGCGAGGACGCTGCGCTCCCGCCTGAGGACCAGGATGACGACCATCGCGAGGGCGTAGGAAACCGCCACAAAGAAATATATGTATTGCAGCCCGATGCCGTCGCTCAACCAGCCGCCAAGTGCAATGCCCACGACCGACGAGAACTGCGTCATGCTCTGGGCGATGCCAAGGATCTGCCCTTGGCGCAGACCACTCGCCGCCCTCGAAATCAACGACATCAGCACCGGCGTCGTGGCGGCAAGCAGAACGCCCCACAAGAAATGAATCGCGATGAACACGCCGATGTTGCGCGTGATCCCGGCAGCCAGCGTCAGGCCGGCGCAGGCCAGCGCGATGAAGGTCATCCTGCGCAACGCCTCCGGCCGTGTCTTGTCCTCGAAATAGCGGGCCCAAAGCGAGGCGGACACGACAAAGCCCAACGACAGCATTCCGTAGCACAGGCCCACCACCCAGTTGCCCACGTCGAACATCGAACTCACATAAAGCGAGAACGGCGTTTGGGTAATCATGCGGCTCACAAGCAGGAAGCCGACGATGCCAAGCAGCCCTGGAATCGGCGAACAACGCCACATGGATAGCGAACCGGACCGCGTTACGGCGTCGGGATCGGGATGCGGATCGGGATGCGGATCGGCAGGCACGGGGCGCGGCACCGGCACGTTGGGCAGGATCGACCACACGGCCGCGGCGCAGCACACGCAAAGCACGGCCGCGACGATATTGATCCAGAAGAACGTCATATGGTCGAGAATCAGGCCGCCCGCGACTGCGCCAGCCAATGAGCCCAGATTGGTCGAAACCTGCAGATACGCGAACAGACGCGCCCGGCGCAACGGGGATTCGATGCTGACGCCATAGGTTTGCGCCGGTGCGATGTAGCCCGCGCACGCGCCTTGTACGAAACGCAGCGCTAGGATCGTCCAGACGCCGCCTGCGAAGGCCAGCGCCAGTTGCGTCAGAGACAAGCCGAGCAAAGCCCGGATCATCATCAGCTTGTGTCCGGTGCGATCGCCGATACGGCCCCAGAGCGCGCTCGTCAACATGATGCCAACCATCGGCCCCACGTAGACCGCAACGCCCGCGAAGCCGGACTCCAGGCTGGAAGAGCTGAGCGCTTTCAGATGGATGGGCCAGAACGGGCCGCTCATTTCCATGGCACCCATGGAAATGAGCTGAATCACGAACAACACGTGAATCAGACGCGCCGCTCGGCCCGGCGCGACCGTGACATTCGTCATCGCTCAACCCTCGTTGCACACCGGCAGCAGCGGATTGGGCAGATGATGCTGGAGCCGGTAGTCCGAATATCTGAGCAGATGCATTCGCAACACCGAGCGCGTCGGCCAGGGACGTTCGAGGAACGCCTCCCGCTCGGCCTGCCACAACGCGCTCGACACACGCGGCGCGAGGGTATCGAAGGTGCGTTGGGTTTCTTCGCGCAGAATCTCCCACAGGCGGGGCCGCGCCAGCCCATATTCCTCTGTCAGCAACAGCGCCACTTCGTGCAGGTGACACACAAAGCATGCATCGAGCACAAAGGATCGGACCGGCTCGATGTCGCCGTCAAAGACGGTCGGCAGAATTCCCGGATGCACGTAGGGCTTGAGTTCATAGCCGCGTTCAGCAAGCAGCGGCGCATAAGTGCGGCCGTCTCCGAAATCGCGGATCAACACGCTTCTGGGTGTTCCGTCCGCGGCAAACAGCACCGACGTATTCTGCTGATGCGCCTCGAGCGCGATGCCGTACAGCAGATAGATGCCGATCACCGGATACGTGACAACTCGCGCGTACTGCCGGAACCAGGCCTCCATCATCTGCGTTCCGGCAGTCGCGCCGTCGCACCCGATCAGCTCTGTCATGAGCGACCGGCCGCTCGCCGGCGAGCGCGTAAGCAATGCCGCCACGGTGATCGGGAACAGGCCGTCCGTGCGCTCGAACGCGTCCTTATTCGCGCGATACGCAACCGACAAATGGCGTCCTGGCCGGTCCTCCTGCCGCACCGCGTGCTTATAGTGAAACGCAACCTCCTCCGGAAAGATTTCAAGCGTCTGGCCAAAGCCGTTTTCGTCGGCCAGGACGCGTTTGATCACGGTGCTGACGCGCGGACCCATCTGGATCGACTTCGCCTGGAGGCTGCGCTGCTCGCTGGTCAGCCACAGCGCCACCGGCAGCTTGATAAACGGCACCGGTCCCGGCAGTCTCGGCATCATGGTGCGAAACGACATGGTGGGCCATGTCTCCAAGTCCGGCCCGTCGAGGATCAGCACGCCCTCCTCGATCTCCGCCGCGTACTCCTTGCGCACGAAATGCTCGAGATGCCAGGCATGGATCGGCAACGGCAGCCACGCGCGCGCGTCGAGCTGCCGGGCCATCAGGCCGTCTTTCCAGCGTGCCCACAGTTGCGGGAATTGCTTGGCGAACCAGTCGTGGTAATTGTCGACGTGCGGCATCCGCTCCACGTACGCCATGTCCGCCCGCAGCGAGGCGATACGTACACCGACCGTCGCGTTGAATTCGGGTGAGAGCGCGGCGACTTCAGTTGCGCTCAAGTCCGGCTTGCTCTTCCAGGTGGGATAGAAAGGGTGACCTTCGAGCGCGCCCCACTGATCGAGCAACACCGCCGCATCGCGCACGCTCATGTGCTTGCGCAGGTAATCGACCAGACCCAGGGCGCCCGCCGAGTCGATACGAGCACGCAGATTCGCATCCCATGCCTCGCGGTAAATGCGGGCGAGCGCGTCGTTCCCGATGCTGTTGGCCACATCGGACTTGAGTTCGGCCACGTCTTCGTCGGCCGGCTCAAAATCGAAGCCCGGCCGCAGCAAGTCAATCAGTTGACCCGGGTCTTCGATAACCATGCGTGTTCCGTCTGATTCGACCAGCGTGATCGCGCCACGGTTGATCAATGTGCCGGCCGGCGCCGCCTCGAGGTCGGCGAAGAACAGCAGCGCATGCCTGCTCCACAGTGGTAACCAGGCGCCGCGGCCTTCGGGTGCGTAGACAAGTGCGTCCTTGCTGATGATCTTCTCGGCGAACAAGCAGCGGACGATGCGCCGCAAGGCATTGCGCCCAGCCGACGCGAAGGCGCCGTGCTTGCGCTCTGCATAGAACGCGTTATCAGGCTGCAATAGCGAAAGAGTGGTCTTCATAGAGCTCCGCCTTCAGGCTGGCCAGGTTTCGGGAAAATAGTCGAGCGCGGAACTGCGCAGGCCGTTCATATAGGACACGTTCCAGTGAAAGATTGCTTCGATGTGAGGCAGGCGCAGGTCCAGGCGCTTTGCCATCTCGACCAGCAAGGCCAGGCCGTAAGCCACATCCTCGTGAAAAGCGCGGCTCTCTTTGTCGATGACGTATCCGGCGGATTCTCCGGCCGGCACCAGTGGGGCCTCGATCGCGTCGTAGGCCTGGTTGGTGCGCAATACCGACAGCATGGTCCCGTGGTCGCGGATCTGGTCCTCGTAGGCCTCGATAATCTCCTGCTTCAACGGCTTGATCGACGACAGGTCTACCCCCAGCCGCCGCTCGACGGCTTTGCGCAGCATCTGGCTCTCCTCGTCGCTGCGCTCGAGGAAATACGCACCGAGTTCAGGGCAATCGGTCCACCAGCAAAGCGGAGCCGGAAACACCTTGTTGCGCCATTGCCCGTAGGGTCCAATCAGCCCATAGATGACTGAACTGTGCATGATCGGGTTACCGGGCGTCAGCGTGATTTCCAGGTAGTCATCGAGCAATTCGACGGGCGCCGCGTAGAGCCTCTGCAGATGCGCCAGCAAAGCGGCGCGCGACGCGTCGTTTTCACGCGCGTGCGTCCCGACGTAAAGCGTGCTCTTCGCTCCGCCCATCCTGACCGACACGCCTGGCCGCAAATCGAAGGCCGTATGAGCCACGTCTTTCATGCCCCAGATGACGGCGTTGGGCCGGACCGCCAGGCTGTGTTCAGCGAGCCAGTCGAAGCCGCAGAAACCCGGGATCGCGCCGACGTAGACGGGCTTGTCCGACGGCAAATGGACCGCGATGGCGCGCAGCAACGCCGGTCTGACATGCGCGGGCACCGTGATGATGACGACATCCGCATCGGCCAGGATCGCGGCCGGCTCGCCCGCGACGGCGTCGAGCCGTGCAGTGCACGCCGTGCCGTCAGGCATCAGTGCGGTGATGCCGATCGCGCTGCGGCGATGGTTGTCCACCACCTCGCTGCGGCTCGTGAGCAACGAAACGCTCACGCCGGGAATCTGTTTGAACAGGACTGCCGCGAGATGGCCAGTCCGGCCGCCTCCGCAAATGACCACGTTGAGAGGCGGCACGGCGCGCGCTCTGGCCGCCGTCATACCGCGTGCAACCGCGGAACCTCGCGCGGCGTCTCTGCGGCGCTTTCGCTGCCGAACCATCCGTCGAGCCGGGCCCACACTTGCGGGTCGAGCAGATTGCGCTCCTTGAGCCAGCTCTCGCTGAAGACCGTATGCAGATACTTCTCTCCGCCGTCAGCCACGGCCGCCACGACATTGCCGCCGATCAGGCCGCTATGGATAAACTCCAGCGCCTTGTAGATGACGCCGCCCGTCGATCCGCCGACCAGCAACCCAGTGCGCCTGGCCATATAGCGAGCCGTCTCGAACGCCTGCGCATCCGAAACCTGCACGCCCATGTCGATGCAGCTGTAGTCGAGCACGAGGCCGACCGTGTCACCCGCGGGCGTTCCCGTGCCTGACTGGTAGTAGGCATGTCCCGGCTGGCCGAACACGATCGAACCATCAGGTTCGACAGCGATAGTCTTCGTTCGGGGATCGTGCACTTTCAATCCGCGAGCGATGCCGGTCATCGAACCGCCTGTGCCGACGCAACCGACATACGCATCCACGCCGCCGATCTCCGCAATCACTTCCCGGACGAAATCGGAATACCCGCCTGCGTTGGCCGCGTTGTCCGATTGATTCATGAACACTGCACCGGGAATCTGGCTGGCGAGTTCGGCGGCCATGCGCTGCCGTTCCACGACCGCGACCTCGTCCTCCCGATAGTTGCCCTCGACAAAACGGATTTCCGCGCCGAACGCGCGCATGACCCCGATCTTGTCCGGCGCGGCATGATGATCGACCACGGCGATAAAGCGCAGTCCGAACTCCACCGCCGCGATTGCGAGGCCGATGCCCGTATTGCCGGAAGAGGACTCCACCACCACGCCGCCTGGACTGAGTCGCCCTGATTTGAGCGCGGCAACGATCATGTTGCGAGCCATGCGGTCCTTGATGCTTCCCCCGGGGTTGTTCTTCTCGATCTTGAGCAACAACCTGGCATTTTTCGCCGGAAGGGAAATGCTGAGAATTGGCGTGTTACCAATGAGGTCAGTGACTTTATTCAAAATCATTCAGGTACTCCATTCGATCGTCGGGTGAGACTTGCATGCGGCCTGCGGCGTCGTAGGTCACGCAAATCCGGCGCGGCACGGGGTGGCGGTGGAATTCGTTTTCGAGCATGTCCATCTGGTAGCCCGCTGTGTTCACGTACACCAGCAGGTCGCCAGTCTTCGGTCTCCTTTGAAAGCGGATCAGGCGGTTGGTGATGACATCTTCATCAAGACAACTGTGTCCGGCAATGCAGGCGCGCACCGGCGGTTCTCCGTGCTCGCTGCCGACGTGGGCCGACACGAGAATCGGGTCCACCAGGAACTCCGACGCGAACCACGTTTCACATGCGCTGAAGCTGCTGCCTTCCACGAAGATCACAACGTTGTCCGCTGCCAGCGACTTGACACGCGTGATCCGGAAAACAGAGATCGCGGTCTGATCAGCGAGGCTGCGCCCAGGCTCGATCGCAAGGGTAAGCCGCATCTCGTTGAGATACCCCGCAATAGACATCCCATCGACACAAGGCGATGCGAGAAACCGGTCCAGCCACTCACACGCTCCTATCGGGCCGCCGTAGGGATAGAACGACCCGGGCACCTTGCCGTTGCAGTAGTCGCCGCTGCACTGCGCACCCAGAAACGCGTCGTAGGCCTCGCGATCCACGTACTGAACTGGCAAGCCACCGCCGATGTCGAGGATTTTCGGATCAAGACCGGTATCGCGCGCCGCGGCGAAGAAACGAGTGAGCTCACGCACGGCCTGCGCGCGTGATTCATGGCCATAGCCGCCGAGATGGAAATGAAAACCCTCGAACGAGAACCACTGCGTTAGCCGGGTCAGGCGCTGCAAACAAGTAAGGAGGTCATCCGCACCCATGCCGAAGCGACTCGTTCCGGACGCGGCAGGCCGATAGCGCAACAGCACCCGCGTCGGGCGATCCGGCTCTATCTCCCGGGCAATCATTTCGAGGTCGTTGAACTCCTCGACGGAGTCGACCGCGATCAACGAAGCATTGGCGATGAGCGCCGCGTGAAATACCCTGGTCTTGGCCGGCCCCGTGGCGCAAAGCGTGGCTGGTTCGATCCCGGCAAATAGGGCATCGCGCATTTCATGGATGCTGGATACGTCCACGCCGACAGCGGCCTCGACCGCCGCGCGGACGAGGCCCGGTGACTTGTTGACTTTCGCCCCGTAGAAAACCTCAAACCGGGCGATGTGCCGGTTCAGGACGGCGCGCAATGCCTCGACGTTTCGACCCAGAATGTGCGGCCACACGATATTGAGCGGCGAACCATATTGCTCAATTAGCTTAAGCAGCGCGCGCGGCGAATCGAAGATAAGGCTTGAGATGTCGGGATCGAGAAGCGGCGGCAGTACATCGGGTGGATAAGCCTTTAAGCAACGGCGGTTTCAAGGGTGAAGTGCAACAGTGGGTTTAGTGTTTAGAGCTTGGAGATTGGCTTGCTGAAGCAAGGGTTGCAGCGAAGACTTCGAACGGAGAATGGAACGCGTGAGTGGCGCGCGGCCGGCTGTTCAGGCTGTCGGCGATCGCGTCGAGTTCGTCCTGACTGTAGACCGATAGGTCCGTGCCTTTAGGCAAATACTGGCGCAGCAACCCATTGGTGTTTTCGCAAGTACCGCGTTGCCAGGGACTGTGCGGGTCGCAGAAGTACACATTCACGCCGGTGGCGGCGGTGAGTTCCTGATGGCGCGACATTTCTTTGCCTTGGTCGTAAGTAAAGCTTTGCCGTAACGGCGCAACAATCGAATTGAGTTTGGCGGAGAAGCCCGCTAGCGCTGAGGCAGCGGTGGCGTCCTCCATCTTGGCAAGCAGCACCAGGCGGCTGGTGCGCTCGACCAGAACGCCGACAGAGGATTGGTTGTTCGCACCCTTGATGAAGTCTCCTTCCCAGTGACCGGGCAGCAGGCGGTCTTCGATTTCGGGCGGTCGCACGTGGATACTGACCATGTCGGGAATCTGTCCGCGCCGGTCTGTGCCCCGCGTGCGTGGCATGCGCGTGCTGTGGCCGTGGCGCAGGCAGGCAATGAGTTGGCGGCGAAGTTCACCGCGCGGCTGAGCATAGATCGCCGTGTAGATGGTTTCGTGCGAGACGTGCTGGGTCGAGTCGGTTGGATACATGCGCTTCAGTGTGCCCGATATCTGCTGGGGCGACCATTTCCACTCAAGCAAGGTGAGCACGATGCGCCAGCAGACGCTTTGCGGGCAAAGCTTGGCGGGGTGGCGCGACGCACTGCGGCGTGCGCTGCAAAGCGCCGCAGCGGGCACCGATGCGTAGCCAACAGAAGAGCTGTTTCGCATTAACTCGCGGCTAATAGTTCCCGGTGAGCGCCCGAGTATGCGGGCCATGGCCCGCATACTCGAACCCTGCAGATGCATGCTTGCAATGGTTAGGCGTTCTTCAGGCTGCAGTTGTTGGTAAGAAGTTTTTTCGGACATCGCGACACCTTATACGAGACAGGTGTTGCAGTTCACTTTTGAGGCCGCCAACCGTTTGCTGTTGTCTGCAGCAGCACATTGTCTGGCGTTTGCGTCATGATTGACCGGCCTAAAAATCCATGGAAGCAGACAGGAAGACGGTGCGTGGAGCACCGAGCGAAATCGTCCCGTACGAGGCCACACCCGACCAGTACTTACGATCGAACACGTTGAGCAGGCCCGCCCGAACCGTGGTGGACTTGCCGTAAAGCGCGGTCCTATAGCGTGCACCCAGATCGACCGTCGTCCAGGACGGCACGGACTGGCTGTTCGCCTGATTGATGTATTCCCGGCCGGTGTAATTGAGGCCACCGGTCAGCGTGACGCCAGGGACCCACGGCAGGTCCCATTCGGTGCCAACATTGGCCATCCACGTCGGAACGCCCACTGGGCGGTTGCCCAACGTCGCTGCGCTGTTGGTCTTCGTGAGCGTGGCATCCAGCAGCGTCACCCCTCCCAGCAAGCGGATGCCCTTGACCGGCTCGCCGGACACGTTCAGTTCCAGCCCCTGATTGCGCTGCTCGCTGTCGACCGAATAGACCGTGCCGTACAACTGGCCGCTTGGCTTGGCGATCGTGAAGGCAGCCAGGGTTGCCAGCACGCCGCTCATGTCGAGCTTGACACCGACCTCCTTCTGTTTGGTCTTGTAGGGCGCGAAAACCTGGCCCGCGTTGGTCGCGGCTGCAGGGGCGATGTCGCCTTTGCTTAGCCCTTCGATGTAATTGGCGTAAAACGAGACGTTTTGCCACGGCTTCACGACAAGGCCGACCAGCGGCGTGGCGGCGCTCTCGTTGTACGACGATGTCCGTGCCGCAGTAGTCGCACTGAAATTGTCGGACAGGACATGTTGCTGACGTACACCGACAGTCAGCTGCAATCGCTCGTTCAGCATGCTCAATGTATCGGCCAGCGCGACACCCGAAAGCGTCGACGAAGAGACCTTCGGCACCCGCGCCGGTGCGCTCACGTATTGCTGCGGACTCCCGGCGGGCGAATAGATATTCGACAGAATCGCCGTACCTGAATTGCTCGCACTCGCGATTCGGTCCTGGTAGACGTTCGCCTGGAACACCACTGCATGCTTGACTGCACCGGTATTGAACCGGGCACGCAGGCCCGTGTCCGCGGTCGAGCGATTAACCTGGAATTTCCAGTTCTGCGGCGTAGCCGAGGTATCTCCTGCGGCATTCAGAATCGTCGGTGTCTGATCCGATAGCCGCGAGACATCCGATTTCGTGCCGCCGGCGTCGGCGAATACGGTGACGCTGTCGCTGACGTCGTATTCGGCATGCAGCAACGTCGACGTGTCGTTGGACTTCCACCAGCTCCAGGACTGGGTGACGTTGCGGCGGCCATCCGCTGCATAGGGCACCTGAATGCCCGATGCCACAAGAAACGGGCGCGTTGGTGCGTCGACCCACTGGTACTGCTCGATCACGTCGAGCGATGCCCGGAACCGCTCGCCCTGATAATCGAGCGACAGCGCCCCGACCTCGGCACGCGACTTCTGGTTGTCGAGGGGCGTGCTGCCCTGACGGTGCAAGCCATTGAACCGGATCCCGAACTGACGATCACTGCCGAAGCGCCGGCTCAGATCGATCGACTCGCCCACCTGGGAATCTGATGCATAGTCGAGCGTGACGCGCGTCAGATCCTTGTTCAACGCACGCTTGGGCACCACGTTGACGACACCGCCGACACCACTGTTCGGAGACATCCCGTATAACAATGCGGCCGGCCCCTTGAGCACTTCGACACGCTCCAGATACTCCGCGAACAGGTGGTAATTGGGCGCACTGCCATACACGCCGTCGAACGCAATCTCGCTCAGATTGCCTTCATTGACCGGAAAGCCGCGGATGAAGAACGAGTCGGTTACGCCGCCGATTTGCCCTGTAAATCGCGTGGACGGATCCCGGTTCAACACCTCCGCTAGCGTCACCGCCTGCAGATCCTTCATCCGCTGCGAGGTGTAGTCGCTGACGCTAAAAGGCGTATCCAACACGCTCTTACTACCTAGTAGTCCTACGCGTCCACCACGTGCCAACTGGCCGCCCGCGTAGGGTTGTGCAAGATCGCCAGCCGATTCTGCGTTGACCGTTACAGCAGGCAATTCCTTCGTGTCCTCGCTTGTCTTCTGGACAGCCCCGACTTGCGCTTGCGCGTAGGCGGAAGTACCTAGCGCTGTGGTCAGCGCCCCTGCAAATGCGAGACGCATGGACAATGCCAGCGGTTTGAAATGGACGGCCGGCGACCCGGGCGGTGAAGCGGATTCCCTACGGGCAATGCGACAAAAGCGGGATGGCATGATGATTACGTTTCTGTTAATGGAATCTGTTTCGACATCAATCTTTCATTTACATTAACGCAAATGCAAATGATTCGCAATTGTATTTGTATGATATTTTCCTTTGCGGATCGGGGGCCATCATATTGAGGTGATCCGCCAGCATCACGCCGACCGAAGCTCATTTACACTCAGACCATCCACCAAGCTGGGCAAGACCCAATCCGCATATCGGGCGATCGGAAAATCGAACGTGCCGCGCAAGCTGATTCCCTCGAGGTACGTGGGCGCGATGCGCCGGAGGTCCGATGGCTGAATGACATCTCCACTCCTTTCCTCGACCCGGTCAACGGCACGTTGCATATGCATCGTGTTCCGTGCCATCACGGCGTCGCTGAGCAGCGTCAGCGATGACGAGACGGCCGCGAGCGATTCGTGATGCGTATCAACTCCGACGGAATCTTGCCGATGCGGACCGTCCGTTGCATCGTGTGCACGGCCCTTTTCTCGATGATCGCCGCATTCGCCGGTATCTTCTTTTTCTCCGTCACCGACAGGTCAGCGCAAACGCTGCGGGAACGCGCGTTGTATGGCAATCAACTCGTGGATTGCGAGCCTGGAATGATGAAGCAAGGCTAAGCGCTATTCGCGCCTACAGAGAATACGTGCGATGGATCTCGCTTGTTGCGTGTCGTCTCGATTCGTCTCGATTCGTCTGGACGTCGGTCGCTGCGCGGTGCGATCGCCGGTCCTGCCGGCGGTCTCACCCCGCAGCCGCAGTGATGTTCTTGAACCGCTGCTCAGTTTAATTCGACAGTGCGGTTTGAATAGCGTCGAGCAGGCGAGGATCATCGGCCGTGACGTCCGGCGAGAAACGGCCCACTACACGGCCGTCCTTGCCAACCACGAATTTCTCGAAGTTCCACAACACATCAGGCGTGGGGTTAGGCTCAATGCCATAGCCTTTGAGCCGCTCGCGAAACGGACCGTCGCCCGTTGCGTCCGGCTGCGTGCTGGTCAGCGCCTGGTAAAGCGGATGCTGGTCGGCACCGACCACCGATACCTTCGAAAACATCGGGAATTTCACGTCGTAGGTCAGGCTGCAGAATTCCTTGATCTCGGCGTCACTGCCCGGCTCCTGCCCCTTGAAGTTGTTCGCCGGAAAGCCCAGCACCTCCAGGCCTTCGGCTCGCTTGTCTTCGTAGAGCGCCTCCAGGGCCTCGTATTGCGGCGTGAGCCCGCACTTGGAGGCAACGTTCACGATCAACAAGACCTTGCCCTTGAATGGCTCCAGCGTAAGCGCTGCGCCGTCGATGGATGTCACGGGAATATCGTAGATTGTCTGGCTCATGTTTGACTCAGTGGAGAATGGGATCAGGCAGGGATCAGGCGCTTCAGGTCATGCAGGCAAGCGCGGTCTATCCTACTCCGGAACCGTGCATGTCTGAGCAGGCCGGTCGTTTCTTCAGCGACCTTCGTCCCGCCCTTGTTCATTGCCTGATTGCTTCCTGCCCCGATACCCCGAGTTCACTTGCAGCGATCTTCGTCGCGGACTCTCCGGCCAGCAACGACGCCGCAATATGGTCACGCAAGCATGTTATCCACGTCGCAATTTTCGCGTCCAGATATTCGCGCGACGCATAGAGTGCATAGACGGTTGAACTCTGCATCGAGTAGGTGGGCATCACCCGCACCAGTTCGCCGCTCCTGAGAAACGAAAGCGCCGTAAGCAACGGCAGCGGCGCAATGCCCATCCCTTCGCGCAGTGCGATTGCCAGCGCTTCCGCCGAACTGACACGCAACTTCGCCTGCGGCACGTCGAACACCTCGGTCCCTTGCGCCGCGCTAAAAATCCACTTGTCCGCAGCAAAGAACGAGGTCAGCAGTTGCAGGCAACGATGCTTTTGCAGATCGGCAACGGTTTCCGGTGAACCGGCGCTAGCCAGATAAGATGGCGCCGCACACAGCACCGTAGGTACGCTGCATAGCTTGGCCGCGACCATCGCCGAGTCGGGTAACGGCGAGTGTGTTACGTGCATCGATACGTCGAACCCGCCGTCCACAATGTCCGGCGCATGCTGGGAAAGCGTGAGGTCGACACGCACGTCCGGATACTTCTCGCAATACTTCGCGAGCGCCGGAATCACGTAGTACTGGCCGAAAGAGGACGGTGCGTGAAGGCGCAACACACCTCTCGGCAACGCCTTCGCATTGGCCGCCTGCGCCTCGGCTATATCGACCCGATCCAGGATCTCGCGGCACTGCTCAAGATAGCGGGCGCCCGCTTCGGTCAACGCAACCCGTCGCGTGGACCGGTTGAGCAAGCGGCTGCGCAGATGCAGCTCCAGGTCAGAGACTGCTCGCGATGCCTGCGCGGTCGTGCTGCCCAGGAGCTGGGCGGCAGCGGTAAAACTGCCGGTATCCGCAACCGCTACGTACACCCGCATTTTGCCAAGCTTGTCCATCATTCATCCGGTTATCAGGCCAGCGGCTCGGCGTTGTCGCACAGCCGGTCGTGCAGGTTGCGCAACATCTTCTCCTCGGCCCTGGTAAAACATTTCACCGCGACGGCCTCGTAGTGCTTGGCCAAGGGCACGTTTTTCCGCGTGCTTCAACCTTCTTCCACTGCGACAAATATCGATTGATTTGTCAAGTATAGCCCGGCTCTCATCCTGCCGCGAATCTCACGAAAATCTTCTTCGATACCGGAAAGTACCGGAAAGCGCGGCTAGGGTATTCCCGAATTATTATTTGATACATCAAATATATACTTCACGCCTATTATTTGATTTTTCATCTAATGTGCTCCGCAATGTGACTGCATCGAAGCCGTGTCGATATTTTAGACTCCTCACAAACGCCTCCTTTCCCCGTTCGCCGCCCTCCAGCCATGAAAGATAAAATTGCGTTAGAAGAACATTTCGCCATCGATCTCACTATTGGTGACTCCCAAGTCTATGCGCGCCCCGAGATGTGGACGCACCTCAAGCAAAACCTTCTGGATTTCGAACATCAGCGGCTCGAGCAGATGGACGAATGGGGCACGGCGTTGTCGATCCTGTCGCTCAACTCGCCCGCCGTCCAGGCTATCCCCGATCCGCAAACGGCAGTCCAGGTCGCCAAGCGCGCCAACGACATTCTCGCTGAGCAGATCCAGCGTCATCCCACACGCTTTGGCGGTTTCGCCGCGTTGCCGATGCAGGACCCCGAAGCCGCCGCACGCGAACTGGAGCGCTGCGTGACGCAACTTGGTTTCCACGGTTTCCTGGTGAATGGTTTTTCCCAGGTCGGTGATGAGCACACCGTTGCTTACTACGATGCCCCCCGGTTCGCCGATTTCTGGAGTCACGCGGCGGCTCTTGGCAAGCCTTTTTATATGCATCCGCGCGATCCGCTGCCGAGCCGCGAACCTATCTACGACGGCAGTCCCTGGCTCACAGGACCGACCTGGGCATTCGCTGCGGAGACGAGCGTGCATGCGCTGCGCCTGATGTCGAGCGGCCTGTTCGACCGGCATCCCGCATTGCAGATGATCCTCGGCCACTTCGGAGAGGGCATTCCCTTCAACGTCTGGCGCATCGATCACATTCTGCGCAAGGGCCGTCGCGGCATGCCATGCGAGCGTGAGATCGGCGACTACCTCCGCGAGAACGTCTACATCACCACCAGTGGCAATTTCCGCACGCCGACGCTGCTGTCGACCCTGCTCGAAGTGGGTAGCGACCGCATCATGTATTCGGTCGATTACCCATTCGAAAAGCATGAACACGCCGCACGATGGTTCGACAACTGCGAGATCAGCGAGAACGATCGCCGCAAGATTGGGCGCGGCAATGCGCAACGGCTCTTCGGCCTGAAGTAGAAAACAATGCAGCAGAGGTCCGGAGCCACGATGAACACACAATCGGCTGCACTATCCGATCACAGCAGTAGCACGCCAGCGGTCAAGACAAGCGAGATAATCGATATTGCCGCCCTTATCGACAGCCATCCCCTCAGCCGCTTCCAGAAATGGGTGATGGTGCTCGTGGGCTTCTCGGTCGTGATGGATGGCTTTGACGTTCAGGCGATGGGCTTCGTCGCACCGTCGATCATTCGCGAATGGGGCGTTTCCCGCGCGGCGATGGGGCCGGTTTTCGGCACGAGCCTGATCGGCATGATGCTTGGGTCGCTGATCCTGGGTCCGGTCGCTGACCGGATTGGACGGCGGCCGGTGTTGATCGGCGCAACACTTTTTCTTTCCATCTGCATGTTCGGGACTTCGTTCGCCTCGACGCTGCAACAACTCCTGGTGTTACGTTTTATCACCGGCCTGGGGCTTGGCGGCATCATGGGCAACGCGATTGCGCTAGTCAGTGAATACAGCCCGACCCGTAAACGGGCAACACTGATGATGTGGGTCTCGTGCGGCTTCACGGGCGGCGCAGTACTCGGTGGCATAGCATCGGCGGCGCTGATCCCGGCGGCAGGATGGCGGTCCGTGTTCCTGTTTGGCGGCGCCGTTCCCCTTGCCATTGCGATAGCGATGCTCGCCTACCTGCCGGAATCGATGCAGTTCCTCGTACTGCGCCAGCGCGGTCTCGCTCGCGTGAGTCACTGGCTTGGCAAGATCGCTCCACTCGTCGAAAGCGCTGCGCCGCATCGTTATCTCGTGCGCGAGCAAGCGCCGGCAGGCATGCCGGTCAGTGCGCTATTCGCATCCGGACGCGCGCGCGTGACCCTGCTCCTGTGGGCCGTGAACTTCATGAACCTGCTGAACCTGTTCTTCCTGGCGAACTGGTTGCCGACCATTGCGGCCGATGCCGGATACAGCGTGTCTCGTGCGGCGCTTGTCGGCACCACGCTTCAAGTAGGCGGGGTGATAGGAACGATCGCGATGGGTCCGCTTATCGACCGTTGGGGATTCTTCCGTATCCTGGCGCCGGGCTATCTGATCGCAGCGTTGGCAATCGCCGGGATCGGCCAGACGTCCCACGTTTCCTTCGCGCTGATGATGACGTTTGTTGCAGTCAGCGGCTTCGGCATTGTAGGTGCCCAGCCGGCGAACAATACGCTTGCGGCAACGGTTTATCCCACTGCGTTGCGCGCGACGGGAGTGGGCTGGAGCCTGGGTGTCGGTCGCGCCGGATCGATTGTCGGCCCTATAGTTGCAGGCAATCTGATGGAACTGCACTGGTCGTCGGGTCACCTTTTTATGGCGGCAGCGATACCTGCGGTGCTTTCCTGCGTGATGATTGCCGCGCTCTCGCGTGACAAGCTCTTTGCTTCAACGTCTGCCGTAACCTAACCTGAGCAAGACTTGTGTGACGCCACTATCAAGTGGCATCACGGCGAAGCGCATTAATGCTCGCGCGGTGGCACGCCATCAAAGGCATCCTGAAGCAAAGCACGGATTGCGTTGTATTCAACAGCACGCGGATTCCAATACGGGTTGGCGCTGGCAATCTCCGCCGCCCGATCAAGCTGCGCCTCGCTCATCCCGATGTCTCTAAGCGCGACCTGAGCACCATTCGCCTTTGCGAGTTCATACACACCCATCGCCGCGTTGTCGTGCCCGAGTGCGCGTGCTATCCGCTTCATTGCGTCAGGCGCGGCGCTTGCGTTGTAGGCCAGTGCGTGCGGCAGGATGATCGTGTGCGTGGACGCATGCGGCAGGTTGAAACTGCCGCCAAGCGTATGACAAAGCTTGTGATGCAAGGCCATGCCGACACTGCCCAGCACCGTCCCGCACAGCCATGCACCGTACAGCGCCTGCGACCTCGCGTGACTATCCTCCGGATGACCGACGACCACCGGCAATGCACGCGCCAGTGACGCAATACCTTCCTCCGCCATCAAACTGATTATCGGATTGGCGTCGCGCGAATAAAGCCCTTCAGCAGCGTGCGCAATGGCATTGATGCCACTCGTCAGCGCCAGTTGCGCCGGCAGCGTCAGCGTCAATTCGGGATCATAGATGACTGTCTTGGGAAGCACCCGCAAGTCGGTTCCGGTTCGCTTCAGGCCCGCTTCGGTCAAGCCGAAAATGGGCGTCATTTCACTGCCGGCGTAGGTCGTCGGAATAGCGAGTATCGGCAAGTCCGATTCGAGGGCGATTGCCTTGCCGAGGCCAATGGTCGAGCCACCACCCACCGCTATCGCACAATCCGCGTTTAATTTTTTAGCCAGTTCCCGGACTTCAACCGCAAGTTCGACAGGCACGTGCATGACGGCGCGATCGAAGATGCCGGCGGCGCGCGACCCGAGGCGTTCGGCAAGCATTTCGGCGACGTCGCGTTGTTGAGGCGAACACAGGATCAGTGCGCGCTCGGCGTTCAGGTTCAGCACTTCACGTTCAAGATGCTGCAGGCTGCCTGCGCCAAACACTACTCGCGCTGCCCGCGCCGAATAGACGAAGTCAAATTCCTGCATTGATGGTCTCCGCCGTTGACTGTGAAACCGGCGTCAAAGCTTCGACCGGATAATCGACTTGAAACCGTGCGGTCCGGATATCGGTAAGCTGCTGCCTCACGCGCAGATGCTCCGGATGACTGGCATAGGCATCAAGCGCGTGCTGCGATTCGAAATCGGTCACTAGGACAACGTCGCAGGCATAGTCCACAGCGCTCGAATCCATGCCGACTTCCAGATGGATCAAGCCGGGGATACGTCCCCGCAGCCCTTCGAAGCTGCGCTTGACAAGCTGACGCGAGGCGAGGTTTGCCTCCGGCGTTTCCCCACTCACGCGCCACATGACGATATGCCGGATCATGCCGCCACCCCTTGGCGGTTAAGGACAAAGTCGTACTCGAGCGTATAAAACGGCGTGCCGATGACGGTGCCGTCCGGCGCGATACCCGGTTCATGCCTCACCCATTCCACGACCAGATTCGAGCGCACGCCAAACACCGCATCCGAATCCAGGTACTGATCACCGTCCCGGAATACGTGGGTTATCAACGTGTCGTAACCGGGCGCCTTGATCCAGAAATGCAGATGAGCGGGCCGCCACGGATGTCGCCCCAGCGCGTCGAGCATTTTTCCGACCGGGCCATCGTGCGGGATCGGATAGGCCTCGGCGAGAATCGACCGGAAATGAAAGCGTCCGTCGGCTTGCGTGCGTAACTTGCCTCGCGCGCTATGAACCATGTCGCCGACGTTTTCAGTCGTTTTCTGCACGTCGTAAAAGCCGTCTTCGTCGGACTGCCAGACGTCGATCGACGCATCGGCAACGGGCTCGCCGTTCACGCCGCGAACCTGACCCTGCACGAAACACGGCGCGCCCAACGCGCCATTCGATACATCGTCGCCGTTCTGATACTCCGGCGCGCCGTCTACAAAGAAGGGGCCCAGTACGGTTGCCTCGGTGCACGCCGCAGGTTTCCTGTTGTTCTGCGTGGTGACCAGCATGGAGAGTCCCAGCGTGTCGGACAGCAGGACGAACTCCTGGCGTTTATCGTCGGTGATATGACCCACGTCCGTCAGGAACTTGATGGCCGTGAACCACTCGTCCTCGGTGAGCTTCACATCGCGTGCAAATGCGTGCAGATGCTGCACGAGGCTCGTCATGACGGTATGAAGGCGTGGGTTGCCGCATCCATCCATTGAGGCAAGGACAGCCTGCGTGATGGTGTCTTCGTCGATATTGCGCATTGTGGGTGTCTCCTTTTATGGCCGCTGCCAGTGATGATCAGCGAGTCTGATTGCGTCGATATTAGTCCTTGGTTCGCTGGAATAAAACGAGCTATAGTGAAATGATATTTCCACCAGGCGGAAAAATCCCTTATGGACCGCTTCACCCAGATCGAATTTTTTGTCCTGACGGCGGAGACCGGCAGTCTTTCCAAAGCGGCGGAGAAGCTGAACATGTCGAACGCCGCGGCCAGCCGGACGTTGAATGCGCTGGAAGAGCGGCTGGGCGCAAGGCTGGTTGAGCGAACCACGCGCCGGCTCTGGCTGACTGACGCCGGGCGCGATTATCATCGGCGCTGCAGCACCATTCTGGCCGAGATGGCCGAGGCCGATTCTGCTGCGGGCGACGCCGCGCTGAACCCGCGCGGCACGTTGCGCGTCACGAGTTCCGTCTCGTTCGCAATGATGCATATTGCGCCGTGGCTGCCCGAGTTCAGCCTGCAGTATCCGGAATTATCAGTGCAGATCGTGGCGGCCAACCGGTATCCGGATTTCATCGAAGCGGGTATCGACGTGGCCATTCGCACGCGTGAGTACGAGGGCGATTCCGGCATCACGGTGAGGCGTCTGGCCGAGACGCGGCGGGTACTGGCAGCCTCGCCCGGCTATCTGGCGAGGCATGGGCGTCCCAAGACACCCGAGGACCTTGCGGGCCACCGCATGCTTGTCTATAACCTTGCGCTGGACCCTTACGTGCTGCATCTCACGCGGGGAGAAGAAAGCCGCGACATCGCCATTACAAGCGCGCTTGATTCGAACGAAGGACAGGTCATTTGTGCAGCGGGATATGCGGGCATGGGCATCGTCATTCAGCCGCTATACATTGTTCACGACGACATTGTTTCCGGCCGTCTGGTGCCCGTTCTCAAAGACTGGCAACTACCCCGCCTCACCATCAATATCGCTTACCAGAGCAGGCGCCATCAGCCCGCCAAGATTCGCGTCTTCACCCAGGCGCTGATCGACCGTGTCGGGCAACTCGATCTTGCAAGGAAGTGGAGCGCACTGCCCCCGTGAGCGACCGGAACGCTCCCTTGCCGCGCTTGGGCCTTGAAAAACTCAGGCGCCGATCATCTGTCTGGCGGCGCTCTCAGCCATCACCAATGCAGCGTCAGCATCGCGCATCGGGCGGCCACAGCCGCGCCCCGTCACTCGCTCGATCGTCTTGGCGTCACGAACCGTCGTCACGCGGATAGCGCCTTTGAACATCTGGCCGGGAGAAGGAAGGACACAAGCCTCAACGGTCATGTTGCCCTTGGTTTGTTTGAAAGCCATCACATCCTCTATAAATTGGTGCGCTCCGGTTCAAGGAGTTCGCATTAAAATTCAATCGACCAATACTTGGTAGTGCTCTTTATCTGTCACACGGCCGGGAAACGGCCAGGTATGCTTGCAACATCAGCGTAAGCAACGCTCAGTGAGCCGTGCCGTTGATGGCCAGTCCCGCCGGGCGCGCTTCAAAACGGCATTGAAGATGCTTGGGGTAGTGCACGTCGATCTCGCGTACCAGACGGTCGATTTCATGCCTGAGTTCATCGGCTCGCACAACGCCCAGCAGATACCCCGCCTTTACCAGACCTTCACCGAATTTCTCGACCATCAGCGCAGCCAGCGCCGGCGTTTCCGCGCCACGTATCACGTCCTGCGCGCGGTTTCTTGCGTATCGTTGAATTTCTTCGATCAAAGCCCGAACGTCGTCGGTCATGGTACTCCCGCTTTTTATAGTGTCGATCTTCCGAAAACCGTACCGTCTTCGGATCGCTTGGTATTGTTGATCTTCCCCGGTAATTGCCGTGTCGAAAGAACGCTTCTCGCCATAAAGGTTCTGTAAAAACGACGGGCGGCAAAACGTGCCTTGTTTCCGACGCCTCAAGTCTGCGCGCCAGCCCCCTGGCGACGCTGCAAAGGTAACGCCCTGCCGGTTTGCCCAGGACCTCCCTGAACATCCACTTGCATTGGCAGTCAGGTCCGGCTATCTTAAAATTCATCGGCCTGAAAAACGAATCCTCGTCCAACCATAATGAATAAGAGGTGTGCCGGTGACCGGCAGCGGGTTCCGATCGATAAACGCAAGCCGTGCTTTCGGAGTGTCCTATGCATTTCACCAGCACATTCGGCCTGGCATTGGTCACGGCGCTTGTCGCAACACATGCACATGCGCAGTCTGGAACGATCCAGTTTTCCGGTGCTATCGTCGACCCGGGCTGTTCGCTGACCACAGGGGACGTACCCACTGGCGCCGCGCCGCGCTCCAGCAGCACTGCCCATTTGATTATCAATTGCGCGCGGCCTGCGAGTTTCAATGCCGCGCTCGTCGATCTTCAAGGAATCCCTATCCAGCGACTACCTTCGCACGGGTACGGCTATGGCGTGACGACGGTCCGTCTCCCGGATACGAACGGCTCCAAGACCATGATGGTTATCGTCAGCTACATGTAGGCAAAAAGTAACGCCGCCGCATGAACCGCGAAGCTGCGTGACAGCGTAGTGTGTGTCTGCACGCGACAATGATGGTGTCCGCGGCAGTGCCGCCAGTCGGCATGGCGGCTTGGATTGCAAGAGCGCCGGACATTAAGCATTTGAGGTTGAACGAAGCCGGCGGTACGTAGCGCCTCGCAGTTTTACAAGCTTGCCGAGCCCTGTAAAAGGCGGCAGGCTTCTTACAGGAACTGAAGCAAAATTGTTTCTGCTCCCTACTTCGCGCAACTCAAGCGTTTCGGGCTACTGATAGGTCATCAAGAAGGTGAGGACGCCATTCGCCGTTCCCGCCGTGACTGCCGTGCCGGTCTGGTAATACGCTGCCGTCAATGGAATGGTGTATGAGCCACCAGTCGAAGTAACATAACTGCTCAGCGTGTATGGTGTGTCGTACTTCAACGCATTGCCGGAGTTGTCCTTCAGTTGCAGCCCGATACCTGTTGCAGTGGAATCGCTCGACAGCGCGATCACGCCGTTGGTCACATTGACCACACCGCCAGGTGCATCGAACGAGTATTGAATCTTGGTCATGCCCGCCGGGCAGTTGTTGACCGCCACGTTGAAACCGACCGGGTTGGACGATGAACCCGCCCCCTTGAAGGTAGCGGCCGGGTACGAACCCATCGATACCGTCACGTTTGGCGTCGTGCAGGACAGGACGGTGACGGCTGTCGAAGTGACGGTGAACGATTGATACATGCCAGACTGCATCGTTGGAGCTATGAATGAACCAGCCTGGAACAGAACTCCCCCGGTCACTGTTCCTGCCGTAATGGACCCTGTTTTTACCAGTGCTACCGATGCCTGCCCACCATTCGTCCTGACGCCATTTGCGCTGCAGTTGGTCCCAACCCACGGCGCCGGAGGAGGGCTGCCAGCTCCAGGAACGGAGCCGGGAGTACCGAGATCCTGCCAGGGCTGCCAACTGCAGCCGTTGGCGTAGGTCCTTACCTGGATCGCTATACCGACGCCGGGAAGATTGGTGTTGAACACGGTTGTGCTGACTCCGTTATTCGAAACCTTCACGCCGGACGGCATCAGCGACAGGGGCTGGAACTCGGCTCCCGTCGCAGTGCTGGCGCTCACGATGCAGTTGTAGTAGTTCGTGACAGCGGGGGAACTGACCCAGCTGCTGAGTAGCGTTCCGGCCACGGCATCACGCGGCACGCTCGCGAATGCCGGCATGGAAATGGTGGTGATGTTCGCAGTCCCCGTACAGACTGCCGATGCCCACGCGTGGCCCGGCAGGAGCTGCATGACGATTGCCCCGAACGTACCGAGTAGACACCGCAAAGCCGCCCGCCGAATCAATAGCTCAAACCAACACATATTCATCACCTTCGTTTTTACGTGCCAACACCCTGTGGGGAGCATCAATCAAATTACATCCATGCCAGCCCAGGCCATGACAAACACTCCAGTCAGCTCCCGCACACCGAGTCCACCACCGTCCACGTGACGGCTTTGCTGTCGGGCACCGTTGGCAGCGCGTAAGACAGCTTGCACTGCTGATTCCCACCCTCACCCCATTTCACGCTGAACTCGCCGGTATCGCCCTTGATGCCGTGGAGAACGATACGGCCTGCCTGCGCGACGGTGCCGACTTCCTGCCCGGACGCGTCTGTCACCCGGGCGCCGAAGGGTATCGGCGCACCATCGGCTGTCTTCGCCCGCATGATCACGGGACGCCCGCCACCCTCGGTGTCGAACTTGAGCCGCACGACCGCGCCCGCCGTCGGCGCAGTGTGTTGCGCGCTCTCCTTCAACTCCACGCTCATCGGCAGACCCTTCGGGTCGATTTCGATTTCGTTGTCCGAGAACGGCGTGAGGTTCGAGACAATCGCGTGCCCCCACGGATCGATGCGCAAGCCGCTGGCGTTTGCCACGCGCGCGCCGCCCGCGTCCTTCGCCTCGACAATCGCGATGGTGCTGCCCATGGTCGGCGAGAACGCGACCCCGCCGCCGTACGCGACAATGCCGCCCGACAGGCCGGCGCCATATTGCGTATTACTGGTGGCCGTCGACGCGTTAGCCGTTACCGTTGCCACCGGCGATACGTACGCGACGTTGCCGCCCACACCGGTCGAGGAGCGTGTCGCGCCGCCGCCGCTGGTGCTGGCGTTCAGCCCATAGGTGAACGCGTTGTCGACCCCCAGCGCTCCGGTCAGCGACTCCAGCACGGTCGTAGAGCCGCTGGAATTGTGCTGCAGGTTCGTCGACGAATACGGCGAGTGAGCACCGATACCCAACGGGATGCTGACATTCAGCATGCAGAGGTTGTCCCATTTCTCCGTCGTCAGGTCGAGTTGGCGCGATACCGAAACGCCATAGGTGATCCGCCTGAAGCTGTTGTTGTAGCCGGCCTGGAATTGTGTGGTGCGGCCACTGGTATTCCAGTAGTCCTGCGTTGAACCGGACAGATAGAACGAACCGTACCCGCTCGGCAGAGTCTGGTTGAGCGTTACCTGCAACTGGCTGCGCTGCACGCTGTTCAACATGAACTTGTTCATGCCGCGCGCGCTCAGGTCGCGCATCTGCATTGCGTCGGCAAGACCCAGATAGCCGCTGCTCGAATAGCGGTACGCAGCGAGCGTCACGTTGGTGTCCGTCGGCTCGATCAGCTTGCTGTATGCAAGCCGCACGCTTTGGCCGCTGCGGCTGGACTGCCCGGTCAGGTTCGTATTGGCCTGCGTCACGTCAAGAGCGAACGCGCCGAACCCAGTGGTCAGGGCTGCGCCCACCAATGCAGCCACGTAGCCATCGGTGGCGACGACCCCGCCGTAGCCGGTGACCGTATTCGTGAAGCCGTGCTGGACGGTGCCCTGAAACAGCATCGGAGTGCTATGCACCAACTGGCTGCGGTACTGCCCTGCGGTGACGCCATAGCGCGTGACTCCCGGTCGCAGCGCATTCACCGCCGATGCGTAAGGCACCTGGGAGACGTGCTTGCTGCCGTCGGCTTCGGTGACGGTGACATCGAGGTTGCCACCGTAACCTGTGGGATACAGGTCGGTGATGACGAACGGCCCCGGGGCCACGTTGGTCTCGTAAATGATGTTGCCGTTCTGGCTGACCTGGACCAGCGCATTGCTGTTCGCAATGCCGTGAACCGTCGGCGCATAGCCGCGCTGGGACTGCGGATACATCATGTCGTCCGTGGCAAGCTGCAGGCCGCGAAAACCGTAGCTATCGAATACCGAGCCGTCGGTAAAGCCGTCGCCGATTGTCAGTTGGCTCTTGAGCGGCACAATCGAGCGCTGCAGTTCGGTTTGCACATCCTGATAGTGCGTGCCTGCACCGGTACTGGATGTGAGATTACCGTTGTGACGGAAGCGCCATGGGCCGACATTCACCCCGGCGGTCACTCCGGCGTAAGCTTGCGTCGAGGACACTCCTTGCGCCTGCGCCTGATAGACGTTCGCGTTGTACTGCAGCAGCGCGGCAGGAACGCCTTCGTCCCAGTATCGCGGATCGACATAGCCGCGCGGCTGGCGATTCATTGCGGCCTGCGGCACGCTGATGTCCATGCGCTGTTCGCCGTTATCGAATGAAGCGGTCGCGTCCGGCACGAGTTCAGGCAACGGCACACAGGCGCCGGCTGAATCGCCGGCGGCGCCCTGCGTGATCTCTGCAGTAGCCTGCGGCGAGAGCTTCGCCAGGTCAACGCCGATACGTTCGAGCAGCGCGCGATTAAAGCATGGCTGCACATTGTTGACGTCGGAGCCGATCTGTTTGAGCGTCACCTCCGCACGACCGAGCCAAGCCTGGTTGATGTACAGATCGACTCGATAGGCGCCAGGGGCAGCCAGGTTGCCTTTGTCGAAGCGGCTTATGTCGACATGAGCCTCGCCTGGACGCTGCAGGAACTGATCGTTGAACTCGACTTGTGCTGCCTGGGTGACAGTACCGGTGCCGGCCGCAAATGCGTTGCTGCCCGTGAACAGCAGCAGCACAACGGCGCTGCAGGGGCGTAGACGAGCAGACAGGTAAGCGCGATTCTCTCTTTGCATGTCAGCAGCACCGTCGAATGTTTGGACAAGCCGCACCCTTGCGACGAGACGCGGTCCACGCGTTCGTCTTTCGGAGCGATTAACCAGGGGCAGGCGTGCTCATGCACGGCCTTGCGTGCCAAGGGCACAGGATCATTTGGTTGATTCGGCAGTGCCTTGCATCAACGTTGCGTCGCCATCGACCGGACCGCCGAAGTCGTTCAACGCGCGATAAATCACCTTGGCACCAGCTGCTCCCGTCACATCCTTGTTCAGTGGGAAGACCTTGGTTTCGCCCGGTTCGACCATGCCGCCATCGTCGAACGTAGCCGTCTTGCCACCGGCGCTGACCTCTATTGCCGTGAACGACACGTGGAATGGCGTTGGATTACGCGCCTCGATTGCCGGCTGGTTGCCGGCCCGTGCCAGGCGCCAGCTGATCTGCGCGGGCGCTTCTTCTGCCAGGCCCTTGAGGCCGGCAGGACGGAAAAACAGTTTGATTCGTGAACGGAACGCCAACTGGAGCTTGTTGACATCTGCTTCGTCCGGGGCCGCCTTGGGTGGTACTTCCAGCACATTGAGCCAGAACACCGATTCCCTGTCCTGAGGTAATGCCTCCCCGGTGTAGACCACACGCAACGTTTGCCCTTTGGCCGGGTCGATACGTGAGATGGGCGGCATCACGACGAATGGCACGTCGATCGCGGACGGTGCGGTATTTGCGTCGCCCGAGTCAATCCATACCTGCACCAACGCCGGGGACTTGCCTTCGTTTGACAGCTTGATTGTCTCTTCGTGGTCCCGGGCGTTGTAGACCAGACGCGTGCCCGCGATAACGACCGATGCCTGCGCACGAATCGCCCCGGCCAATCCCAACGTCACGCACGCCGCAGCAACGACGGACCCGAATGATTGTTTAATGCTCATGGCGATCCACCGGAATGGCTTAGATAGTTAGTATGGCGAAGCAGTCAGATGCCTGCTTCGCCCTACGAAAGGTAACGCTGACTGTTTGATATCCGCCCTTACTGTCTGAAGATCACTGATACGCCATTGTGTACATGACGCTCGAGTTAGCTGCGCCGGCCGTTGCTGCGCCAGTTGCAACGTATTGCGCGTAGTAGTTCAGCGTTGCCTTGCCACTAGTGATCGCGACCGGCTTCGAATTCTGCGATGCCTCGGCCGCTCCAGCCGCGATGTTCGTTAAATCGGAGTTCAGCAGGCCGATTTCCACGTTGGTAGCGCCGCCGGCGTTCAGGATCAGGTTGCCGGTCGTGAGATCGGTCGTCGGGCCAGACTCGAAATACGTACGGACGTTGCCCGAGTTCGGCGTGCAATTTGTCAGCGCGATGCTGAACGGCGTGCGGCCGGCGGTCTGACCGGCTGTGGCAAGCGTGCTTGACGAGACCGTCGGCAGCGTGATGGTGAAGTTACTGGAGCCCGAACCGTTTCCGTTGATCGTGCAGGTCTGTGCCGTAATAGTGCCGTTGAACGTGATCGTGCCGTCAGCAGCGGCAGCGAATTGCGATGCCGTGGCGGCACCGGTGAAGATCACTGCGGAAATCAGCTTGGTTTTCATGGTGGACCCATAGAAAGAGTGGATTGAGACATGACAAGCGAAGCAGACATTCCCCTCTCATAAGCCTCGCTATGAAAAAAGTAGGCTCCAGCTACGCAAGAACCAATAAGAACATTCCTAAAAGAACATTCCTAAAATATTGACTGAGAGAATTGGAATCACCAGGGCGATTGGGCCAAAGGTTAAATTTCTATTCTTCGTGCCAGCCGAGGAGCTGAGCGAGATAGCGGTCGTTCGCGATCGTCATCGTCCATGGTGTCGATTGATTTGCTATCCTACATATTCTTCAGGATCATCCCGGCAAGTCATTTTTCCTGGAACGCGAGAGGGTTGTGACTGCTCAGTTGGCCACCTCCCGCGTTCAGAATGACATCGAGCAACGCCATTGCGTCCATACCTCCCGGCAGGCTACGGACTATGGGGTCGAGACGCCCGTCGATCTGCAACAAGGCGAATCCATGGACAAGCGCCCAGGCGGTCACTATGCGCGCGGCGCTATCCGCCGACAGGGCGGCGTCGGGCTCTTGCGGCGCTCCGACCGTCGCGCGTAGCACCGACGACGCGCGGCTCATCGCTTCGCTCAAACCTGGTCTATCGAGGTCGAGCCGTTCGCTGCGAAACATCAGCATGAAAAGGCCCGGAAACTCCGTCGCGAACTCGACGTAGGCGCGCCCCTGGGCGGCAAGCCGCGCCTCGGGAGTGCTCGCGGAGGCCGCCGCATCGAGCAGACGATTCCCGAAGCGCCGGAATCCTACGGCTGCCAGCTCGCTCAGCAGCCCGGTCACATTGTCGAAGTGGTTCTTGGGCGCCGCATGCGAAGCGCCGGCCTCTCGTGCAGCGGCTCGCAGCGTAAGCCCGCCAATGCCCTCGCGAGCAAGGATGCGCTCGGCTGCTTCCAGCATTGCCTCACGCAACGCGCCATGGTGATACGGACGCTTGGCGGCATCGGTTGATGCTTGTTTGCCCGTCTTCTTGATAGCCATCTGTTTCCGCCAATGTTGACGCCGTCAATTTTATCTTGACGAAGTTAAACACAGCATCTACTTTAAATGTTGCTACCGTCAACATTCAATCGAACCGATGACACTCTTCGTTGCAGGTCTCCTGGTTTTTCTCGGTATCCACTCCATCTCCATCGTCGCGCCACGCTGGCGAGATGCACAGGCCGCGAGGATGGGCGAGAACGGGTGGAAAGGACTGTATGCGCTGACGTCGATCGTCAGTCTTGTCGCGATGATCTACGGTTACGGCATCGCACGACAGCTACCGGTCATGGTCTACGCGCCGTCGATGGCCCTGCGCCACCTCGCATTCCTGCTCATGTTGCCGGTGTTTCCTCTGCTGATTGCGGCTTATCTGCCGGGCCGCGTTAAACGCCTCGCCAGGAATCCGATGCTGCTCGCCGTGATTTTATGGGCGGCGTCGCATTTGCTCGCCAACGGTACGCTCAACGATCTGCTGCTGTTCGGCGCCTTCCTCGTCTGGGCGGTCGCGGACCTGATCTCGGTCAGCCGGCGTCCCAACGTCCACCCGGTGCCGAGCGCGCCGGCTTCGGCAATGAACGATGTGATCGTGGTCGTCGCCGGGCTGGGGCTGTACGCGTTCGTGTTGCTATGGGCCCATGCGCGCGTGGTCGGAGTATCGCCGTTGGGATGAATGCGGCAGCTTTCAAAAGCCACGAGTCGTAATGCATCTGACGCTCGCTTGAAGGGCCTGATCTGACCAGTGCGCAGCGGGAAAGCGTTAAATCAATCACCGCCAGGCAGTTCGATGTGACGTTGACGCAATCACAATCTCTGACTAAAGTCAGAGATATGAACGCATCCGACATTCGCCAGGTTCGTAGTTTTAACCGCATAGTCGCTGAGGGCATCGGCGCTATCGATGACCGTTTCCTCGGGCGCGGCCGGCCGATGGGCGAGTCGCGCCTCCTCTGGGAGATCGGCGTTGACGGCGCTGATCTCCGTGCTCTTCGCGCTCGTCTCAGCCTCGATTCGGGATATCTCAGCCGTACGCTCGTTTCTCTTGAACGGCAGGGACTTGTCGTCGTCCAGACGCAATCGGACGATCGCAGAGTGCGCCGGGCGTGCCTGACAAAGGCCGGCATCGATGAAAGAACTGAACTTGAACGGCTATCAGACGCGGTCGCTACTCACGTGCTCGAACCGCTAAGCGATGAGCAGCGCCGCAGGCTTGTCACAGCAATGGGTGAAGTGGAGCGCTTGCTACAGCCATCCCTGGTGCGCTTCGCCATCGAGGATCCGAATAGCGATGACGCGCGATGGTGCTTTGCGCAATATTTCGCCGAACTCAACGAACGCTTCGAAACGGGATTCGACCCGGCGGTCAGCCTGTCAGCGGATACCCGTGAACTGACGGCTCCGGAAGGAGCGTTGATCGTGGCGAGACTCCGCGGCAATCCGATAGGATGTGTCGCACTCAAGTTTCACGAGAAGTCACCGGCTGAGCTCAAGAGGATGTGGGTGAGCTCGTCCGCTCGCGGCCTGGGTCTGGGCCGGCGATTGATTGACGAGGCGGAGGAACATGCCCGGCAGAACGGGGCGCGTGTCATTCACCTGGAGACGAATCGAACATTACACGAAGCGATCGCGCTCTATCGGCGATCCGGATACGTCGAAGTCGATGCGTTCAACACCGAGCCATACGCCCACCACTGGTTCGAAAAGAAGTTGCCCTGACTTGACCTCTTCCTCGCTTCGAATTCCAGCGGGACGTCTGAAGGGCCGATGATTTCCCGGACTACTTTCGATAGTGATCGCACGACATCCTGGTTCAGCCTCACGAAGCGGACTCGCCAAGACCCGGTTGCAAGCCGGAATCAGAGGACACGTGGCAGGCGCGCCGAAGGCTTGAGCCGAAGCCAAGCCACAGCGCGAGGGAGCCCGTGGAAAGAGCACCCAACGCAATGAAGGCCGTCGAAAAACCGAAGTGATGCGCGAGCATCCCACCTAATGCAGGACTAAGCGCGGCACCTGCTGCCTGGACCGTCATGACCGCGCCCTGGCCCGCGTTCACGCAGCCCGTGCCGTTAAGCAGACGTACCACGAGTGCTGGCACTACGACGCTTTGCAGCCCGGCGCCGATGCCATCAAGCGTCTGCACAGGCCATACGCCCCACGCGTGGATCACGCTTGCGGCAACGAGCCCACGCACGGGCAACGCCACGAACGTGATCAGGATGACCCACCAGTAGCCGCGCCACTGGATCAGGCGGTTGGCGAAGAATGAGGCGACCACCATCACGAGTTGCGCCACGACAATGGTCGCGGCCGTGAACGCGCTCGGGTCGCCCTGGTGCGCGGCGACGACAGCGAGCCCGTAGAGCGGCAGCATCGCCGCATTGCCGAGGTGGAAGAGTCCCAGCGCAAGCGCGAGCAGCAGGAGCGGCCGGCAGCCAAGCAGGATGCGCAGGCCGCTCTGCGGTTCCGATGACCCCGTGCGCTCAAGTCCACGCGCATGGTCATGGTCGATGGCGCCAGCCGGAATCAGCAGCGTCGCGAGCACCGAGAACGCGCCGAACAGCGCACTCAACGCGAACACGGCGCCAAAGCCAAAGCGCCAGCCAAACCATCCCGAGAGCGCTGCCGCGACCACATTGCCCGCATGATTGGCGACCTGATTGCGGCCGAACTGCCGATCGAAGCCGCGCTGGCGCACGATGCCGAGCGTAATGCCGGCGAGCGCGGGACCGATTGCGGCGCCGGTCATAGCGGTTGCCACTTGCGACACCGCCACGGTCCAGTAACCGTGCGCGATCCACGGGAGCAAGGCCGCGAGTACGGTCATGGAGCCGGCCACGACGACCACCGACCGCTTGCTGCGGGTGGCATCGACGAGTGCGCCAGCGGGCGTCGTCGCGAGCATGCCCGCAAGTCCCCCGATGCTCATCACGGTGCCGATTGCGTCCGCGCCCCAGCCGCGCGACTGGAGAAACACGCCCAGAAACGGGCCGATGCCAGCCTGCACGTCGGCGATAAAGAAGTTGAGCGCCTCCAGCGGTCGAGTGGCTTTCACGTCCGTCATCTCCGAGCGTTCTGGTTCGGCCCGGGCTGCGAACCGAGAGTGGCGGTGACATGCAAATTACCGAAATAAATCCACGTCAGCATGATGTCGATGGCTCGCGAAGTTGCCGGCAAAGCCGGCTGAACGCTACCTTTTGCAAGCCGCATGCCATCGGCGCAAAGCTTGTGGGAGAAGCACGGGGGCGGCATCCCTGACCGCTGCCGTCGCTTTGCTGGACACCCGGCGTCCACTAACTGGACAGCGGGCAGCGCACGCTACGCACGCTATCAGTCAGGCTGAATCGACACTTTCCAACCCCGGGCGAGGAACTTGCTTCACCGTCTATCCCTTCGCTTACGTGCCATTGGCCCGACCGCATCCATGCCCGCAGTCTCACGCCGCCTCTCATTCGCCAGCACCCTCGCCCTGTTCTGGGTGCTGGTCGCCGTCATGTGCGCGGTGCTCATCGGTCTCGTCTGGTTCATGGCGGCAGCGAACGTGGGAAGGCAGGTCGGCCTCGCGCGGCAAACCGCCCTCGGCGCCTGCGAAACCGTAGCGTCGCGCTACGATCTCTCCACCGATCGCACGGCGGGAAGCCCCCAGCCGAATATCGATCTGATGCACGCCATCCTCGATGTCGTGCTCGCGCAGATGCAGGGCGTCGAAGGCGGATTCTGGAGCAATACGAACCTCGCTCGCGGGACGCTCGACGCGTACGCGTATCCGACCTACCAGGGCAGCGGCATCAAGCGCGATATCCCCGAAGCCGAGACGCCGCTGATATTACGCACGCTCCGTGAAGCTGCCGCACGTCATGCGAGCGCGTCGGAGTTCGTGGAAGGACAAGACGATGCCGTGGTGGTCGCCGCCTGCCCGGTGCCTCATCGCGACACGCTGTTCGCGTGGACCCTCACGCGCGCGCATCCACCGCTTGGACCTTACGGCAAGACGCTCGTGTCCGTGCTCGCGGTGCTGCTGGCGACGATCGTCGTGATCGCGATTGCGCTCGGCATCCTGCTGCGACGCTGGCGCGCGAATCTTGCACGCATCGAGTCAAGCCTGACGATGCGCGAGCCGCACGGCGATGCCTTTGTACCGTTGGCATCCACCGGCGAACCGGATCTCGACAAGATTGTCGGCGCGTTCAACGCCTATGGCGAGCAGACCGCCGCGCTGCAAAAGCAGGCCGTCGACCTGAACGCGCGGCTCGCCGGCGCCGAACGTTTCGCCGCGCTCGGACGGCTCGCCGCCCAGGTCGCGCACGAGATCCGCAACCCCATAGGCGCCATGCGGCTCAAGGCCGAAAATGCCTTGGCCGGCGACGCGGAGCGCAGGCACCACGCGCTCGTGGCCATACTCGCGCAGATCCAGCGCGTCGAGGGCCAGTTGACAGGCCTGCTCGCGTTGACGCAGCCGGTGCGCATCGAGGCGCATCCGGTGAAGCTGGACGCATTGCTGGCAGAACGTGTGGAACTCCATCGTGACGCGGCGGTGCGCGCCGCGGTCTCGCTGTCGCTCTCGGTCCCGGACGACTCCGATACGGACGATCCGGTTAGCCTGGACGCGGAGCAGATCGCGCGCGCTATCGATAACCTCGTGCTGAACGCCGTGCGCCACACGCCCTCGGGCGGACATGTGACGTTGCTGGCGCGGCGCTTCCAGGACATGCTTCGCATTGAAGTCGCTGACGACGGCCCGGGCGTGGCGCCAGACGAACGCGAGCGCATCTTCGAACCCTTCGTCACCGGCCATCCGGCAGGTTCCGGGCTGGGTCTGGCCGTGGTGCGGGAGATCTCGGCCGCGCATGGCGGCCGAGCCTTCCTTGACCCGCGTAATCATGGCGCGTGTTTTGTCATCGAGATCCCATGGCGCACATCCTGATTGTCGACGATGACGATGCCTTTCGCGAGAGTCTCGCCGAGACTCTCGCGGACCTCGGCCATCGGATCACGGAATCCGGCACGGGCCGCGAGGCGCTCGCGCTGCTCGAAGGCTTGCAACGTTTCGATTGCGTGTTCCTCGATTTTCGTTTGCCCGATATGAACGGCATCGACGTGCTCGAACGACTGCGCGCGATACCCGCACGCAATGCGTTATCCGTAGTTATCCTGACTGCATTCGCGACCAGCGACAACACCATCCACGCCATGCGCCTCGGTGCGTTCGAGCACCTGACGAAGCCGGTCGGACGCGATGCGATCGTCGCGCTGATGGACAGGATCGGCGCGTCGGGCGGCCCGCAGGACGCGGGGCCCGAAGCTCGTGTGAAGCCTGCGGAGCCTGTGGACAGCGCTCCAAGGCTGATCGGCAAGAGCGAGTCTCTACGTGAAGTGCAGAAGCAGATAGGCCGCGCGGCCGCGAGCGATTCGACCGTTCTCCTCACGGGTGAAACCGGCACCGGCAAGGAAGTGGCCGCGCGCGTACTGCACGATGTATCGCTGCGCAAACGCGGGCCTTTCGTCGCGATCAACTGCGCGGCCATTCCTGCCGAACTGATCGAGAGCGAGCTGTTCGGTCACGTGAAGGGCGCGTTCACGGGCGCGGTTGCGGATCGGCCGGGACGCTTTGCGCAGGCGAATGGCGGCACGCTCTTCCTCGATGAAATCGGCGACCTGCCGCTCAACATGCAGGCGAAGCTGTTGCGCGCGATCCAGGAGCGCGTGGTGACGCCGCTCGGCGGCGAACGAAACGTATCGATCGATGTGCGGATCATCGCGGCGACGCATCGCGAGTTGAGCGCCGAGGTGGCGGCGCGCACGTTTCGCGAAGACCTGTTCTATCGGCTCAACGTGATTCCGATCCACCTTCCACCGCTGCGCGAACGTCCTACCGATATCCCGCAACTCGCCACGCATTTCCTTGCGCTCGCGGCGGCGCGTGGAGCACCGGCGCGTTCGCTGAGCCCGGCCGCCGAAGCGTGCCTGCTCGCTTACCCGTGGCCTGGCAACGTACGCGAACTGAAGAACGCGATGGAACGTGTGACAGCGCTTGCGCGCGGCCCGCTCGTCATCGCCGACGACCTGGTTTTCCTGATGGCCGCGCCTGCGGCGACGGTCGGCATTGCCGACGCCCTGCTCGACCTGCCGTTACCGGAAGCGATCGAACGGCTGGAGCGTGCGTCTATCGAACGGGCATTGCGAGCGACTTCAGGCAACCGTGCTGAAACCGCTCGCAGGCTCGGTATCAGCCGCCAGTCGCTCTATACAAAACTGGCCGCGTACAAGCTCGGGTAAGTGTCCAGTTGCTTGACGCGTGCTGTCGGTCGCATGGACACATCGGTTTGTTGCGATCCTCAAGAGGCCCGTGGATCGGGGTTCTCTTGCCCGGCATGGTGCTTGCAAGATGACTTGCTCAACACTGAATGCCGGGAGTCTCAACGATGAACACATTTCACTCAGTCACCCGCTTCGCCTTTGCGTCGATGCTGATCGCTTCGGCTGTCGCGTGCGCCGCGCAGCCTGCTGCACCATCTGCGCCATCGGCTCCATCGCCCGCGGCGCCCCTGATGCCACCGCCTCCGGTTGGACAGCAGCCCGGCGCCATGACGACGATCAGCGGTTCTGTCGGCCGCATCCTGATCAACCCGGAAGGTGACGTCGATGGCCTGCTTCTCGCGGACAATACGCTGGTTGCATTTCCTCCGCACGTGGGGCTGCAACTGGCGGCATCGATAGCGCCGGGAGACGACGTTCGCATCACCGGTTTCGCGGTGCCGGGCGAGTCGATCAGGGCGCAGCAGATCGAGCAGACGCGAACCGGTCGACGCTTCGTGGACCAGCCGCCGGAGAGTCCCGGTGCCGCACCGTCGCCGCGTTCCTTGCGCGGTGCCGGGCTCGTCAAGCTCGGCGCAAGCGGACGCGTTTTGCGCGTGACTACAGCGCCGCGCGGCGAACCCGACGGCGTGCTGCTCGCCGATGGCACTGTCATCAAGCTGACGCCACCGGTCGCGATGCAATTCGCGAACCTCCTGCAACCGGGCACGACGGTAGCTGCCGAAGGTTATGGAACCCGCAACCGCTATGGCGAATCGTTGCAGGCTACCGCTTTCGGCACGCCGGGCAATCTCACTTCCATCTACAACACCTCGCCTCAATAAAGGAGTATCAAAATGCATTGGATCGATCCCGCCTGTCTGCCGGAAACGCGCGGCAAGCTCACGCAGTTCCTGTTGAACCCCCACGGCGAACTCGATGGCTTCATTCTCGATCACGCCCGGCAAGTCCACTTCCCACCGCATCTGGCGAAGCAGGTGGCGAAGCACATCGCCATCGACGACAGGGTTCGTATTCGCGGCGTGAAGCCACGCGACGCCGATATTGTCGCGGCAGTGGCGCTGACTTCCGCGCAGGGCAAGGAGATCGTGGATGAAGGCCCGCATCATGCGAGTCACGCGCACCATGAGCACCATGCAGAACACGATGGCAGGCCAATGGATGCCGAAGGGAAAGTCGTGCTCTCGCTCCATGGACCAAAAGGAGAACTGCGCGGCGCGCTGCTGGAGGGCGGCACCTCGTTGCGCATGCCGCCGCACGCCGCTGCAGAGCTTAAGGCCTACCTGACACCCGGCGCTTATGTGCAAGCGTGGGGACAAGGTGTGAAGAACAGGTTCGGTTCGACAATCGAAGTGGAGGAAATCGCGTATCTCGTCGACGCAGAATCACTCTCTGCTTCCGATATGTGAGGCTTTCACCAACCGCATGGCGATTCTCAACGGCTCACCGTCCGATGAGTGTTTGTGACGGAACGCCTGCGGTGCTAACGGCGAAGGATCGCTGCGGCGTCGGGTACGCCCGATCGATGATGGCCACCGGGCTTTCGATTGACCACGTCGCGACAACGATTGTCTCGATCGGGCTACTCAGCGCTCATTCGCCGGCCTGGACTGCATCGATGAGATTGTTACGTAGCGCCACGATCGCCTTCTGTACTTTCGCGAACTCGTCGGGCGCGAGGCCCGTCGCGTCGGTAAGGTCCATCTTCAGCGCTTTCTCGCGCAGCCTCCGGCCGGTTTTCGTGAGACTGACCCTCACCTGCCGCTCGTCTTCGGGATCGCGCTGCCGTTCCAGATAACCCATCGCCTCGAGCTTCTTCAGCATTGGCGTGAGCGTGTTGGATTCCAGAAACAGCTTCTCGCCCAGACCGCTGACGGTCTGGTTGTCTTGCTCCCACAGCGCAATGATCGTGACGTATTGCGTATAGGTGAGCCCAAGCTCTTCGAGGATCGGCTTGTACGCCTTGCCGAACGCCAGGTTCGCGGAATAGACCGCAAAGCACAGGTAGTCTGAGAGCGGCACGGCCGCAGCGGGTGCTTGGTTCGCAGTTTTCATTTGGATCCTCTTTGGCTGGGGCGCGACATGTTGCAATGCTGAAATAATACATCGCATGCGATTTTCTCGCAACGGAGTGAATCTCGACTGCCGCCGTGTAGAGAGCGGCCCTGGTTGGTCTCATGGGGGCCTAGCGGTCGCGGGTGCGCTGTCCTCAATTCAGCAACGCCGGAAAACGTTCGATAAGGCTTGCAGGTCGCTTGCGATGCTAGGTGGTGACCGTCGCGCATGAGGAGTGAAAATGCGCGACAGTCCAGCGACGCAGCGATGCCCGGTCTAGTGGTGAGCGAAGACGCTATTGCGCGGCGTTACGGCGACATGGCTTCCCGCTTGAGACAGTCCGGAGACTACATCGCCATACGCCTCGTCCGAGCCAGTTGCGTTGGCGCGTTCGGCGGTGACGGTTCGCACGCTCTGACCGCTTTGCGACGCAGGTGCGCCAACCGCGGGCCGGTAAAAAGGCGCCGGTCCATAGCCGCTGGCAAACACGGGTGCGGCGGCGAACGCGGAAACCGCGACGAGCAATGCAACGATGAGCTTGGTCTTCATGATGGAAATTCCCTGAATAGATTTTTAACGAGAGCCACGTACCTCGGCGAGAGGCACGTGCGTTGGTGGATCAAACCGTGACGATATTCGTGACGATCTCGATGTTGCCGCGCACGGACTTCGAGTACGGGCAGATCTGATGGGCCAGCTTCGCGATAGCTTCGACGACTTCCGTGGCCAGTCCCGGCACGCGGACGGTGAACTCGGCGCCGAGGAACCACGCGCTACCGGTCTGCCCAATGTTGACCTTGATGTCCACGGAATAGTCGGGCGGCAGCGTGACCTTCTTCAGCTGGGCCGCAATCCCGAACACTGTTGTGTAACAGGCCGACCACGCGCCCGCAAACAACTGCTCGGCGCTCGGGTGCGGCTCGGTGGCGATGAACTCAAGGCTTTCAACGCCGGGCGCTGTCAGCTTGAGGTCGAACACGCCAAACTCGCCGCTCTGGAGATTGGGGTCGCGATTGACCGTGGCGTGGCTGTTGCCTGAGGCGAGAACTTTCTCGATCTTTTCCATGATGGATTCCTTCGTGAATAAGGGTTTTAAGTGAATTTACAATGCACGCGATCTGATCGCATGCATTACATAATGTGCAAAAATTCTGATTTACAACGCATCCGTTTTAATCGCATGCGATTTTAAGTAGATGCGAATGACAAGCTTGCGTGACCCAATTCCTCAGAGGATTTTGATGAGACTCGCATGCCTCATCCGATCACACCGTAACGACGTTCAGGCCAACTTCGATGTTGCCGTGCACCGCCTTCGAGTACGGGCAGATCTGGTGGGCCAGATGCGCGATTGCCTCGACCACTTCCGTTGCCAGACCCGGCGCGCGGATGGTGAACTGGGCGCCTAAGCAATGCCCGGCACCGGCCGACCCAATGCTTACCTGGATGTCCACTGAATAGTCGGACGGCAGCGTGACCTTCTTCATGGAGGCCGCAATTTCGAACGCGCTGATGTAACAGGCCGACCACGCGCCCGAAAATAACTGCTCGGCTCTCGGGTGCAGCCCGGTGGCGATGAACTCGCGGCTTTCATCGCCGGACGTGGACAGCTTGAGGTCGAGGACGCCATATTCACCGCGTTCGACATTGGGATCGTGATTGATCGTTGCGTGGCTGTTGCCTGAGAAGAGGACTTGTTCGATCTTGGTCATGATGGATTCCTTCGTGTGTAAGGGTGTCAACTTGTTTTAACTCGCATGCGATGTAATCGCATGCGTTGCATGATGAACAAAGAGTTAGCGGATGTCAATCGCAAACGATTTAATCGGATACGTTTTTTAATAGGTATGAATAAAAGCCTTGCGTTGATCACCGTGATGCCGCACGCGATGCGCCGGATGAGAGCATCGCTGATTGACCGGTGTACGAACAACCCCGGAGCTGTACAGTTGCTGCCGTTCATACGAAACGCGAAAGTACAGTTCGATATCCCGGTATCGAAGTCGACGACACGCTCGTATCTCCTTGCGAATGGCAGGCGCGGCACGCCTTTCAGTCCAGTTTGACGATCATCCCTGGGATGTCCGGAGCGTGAGCCGAAGCGAACCCAAACCTTCCCGGTCGAGCGTGGAGCTTTCGCGACCGTTTCCCCGGATGATCGTCCGGATGACACTCAGCCTATTTTCTCGAACGCGGCTTTGTAAAGGGTTCGCTTCGGCTCGGCAAACACTCGCCGCACCATGGGTTCGAAGAACTCCAGCGGCAAAGTTTGCGCATCCGGATCAAAGGCCGCCGCGTCATATTTCTCGCAGAAATGCGCGGTCCGTTTGAACAGCTCCGGCACGCCGCGGTAGCTATCGCGCAGATTGCGGTCCATGCCCATGTGGTGAAAGAAGTAATACCCCTGGAAGATCCCATGGTGCTTGACCATCCAGTGATTTTCCGCGCTCACGAACGGCTCCAGCAGCACGGCTGCGACATCGGCATGGTTGTAACTTCCGAGGGTATCGCCAATGTCGTGCAGCAGCGCGCAAACCACGTATTCCTCGTCCTGGCCGTCGCTATGCGCGAGCGTGGCAGTTTGAAGGCTGTGCGTCAGACGATCGACAGGAAAGCCGCCAAAATCGCCATTCAGCAATTGCAGGTGGTCCAGCAATCGGCCCGGCAGTCCTTTGGCGAACGGCCCGACCTCACTGCCAATGATCGCCCAGTCCTGCTCCGACCCCTCGCGCATATGGCGAAACGCGGCGCACTGTTGATTGTCTTTCATGGCACTGCTCCTTCTCTGTAATTGGAGCTTCAATATTCGGCGGACAGCGATATAAAATCCAATAACTGGCAGGTCAAAATCCATAACTTGCAGGAATGGCATGATTGACAACGACCTTGCGTACTTCCTCAGCGTCGCGAGTACCGGTACGTTGGCACGCGCCGCCGGCCAGCTAGGCATTTCCCAGCCGGCCGTGACCAAGGCCATACAGCGGCTGGAACGCAAGGTGGGGGTCGCGCTGGTCGAGCGCACCGCACGCGGTTCGGTATTGACCGAGGCAGGCAAGGTATTCCACGCACGGGTTTCGGGCGTGTCCTTGCAACTCGACAGCGCGCTGCAGGAAGCGCGTGATATTGGTGGAGGACACGCGGGCCTGCTGCGTATCGGCGCGACGCCTGCCACCACGAGATTTGCGCTGCGCTCGCTCTTCCCAACACTGCTGGCGGAGCGGCCTGCCGCACGCGTCAGCGTGACTACAGCGTTTAGCGATGTGCTACTGGACGCCATCGACCGGCGTGAAGTGGAACTGGCTGTATGCCCCTTGCCCGACACATTGGATGCATCCATGGCCAAGGAGGTGCTTTATGACGATCACTACAGCCTGATGGTTGGGACGGGGCACCCTCTGGCTGAGCGGGAATCGGTCACGCTGGAGGATCTGGTGGACTGCGCATGGGCCGCCTCCAGCCGACAGGAATTTGCGCGCGTGCAGATCGAGCAAGCCTTCGCAAAACACGGGTACCCACGGATGCGCATTGTGGCCGAGGCCAATAGCCTGGCCGCGCTGTTCCTGATCGTATCGACCACGCAACTGGTTAGCCTGATCAACGCGCGCAGCTTCGACCCTGGCCCCCTGCCGTTCGACATTGCCGTGCGTCCGATCCAGCTTGACGGCCTGCTGCGTCAGGTCGGACTGATACGAAGGGCCGGCTACCTGTCCCCGATCGCGCAACGCGCCCAGGAAATTTTGCGCAACGCGGCCCGGGAGTTGTCCGTGCAGTTGGATATCGACGACGATTAGCGGCATTTGCCCGTGCGTTGATCAGCGCCGAATGCCGGCACGACACACGCCGCCCGTTGCTGGCAGCCTTGCTCTTACATCGATGCCATCAGGTAGGGATTTTTCTTGCCCGGCTCGTACTGCTGCGCCTTGATTTCCATGCGAGCAATACTCTGCAGGTGTACCTCATCCGGGCCGTCAGCGAAGCGCAATGCACGCCCCCATGTCCAGCTATCCGCCAAAGGCGTGTCGGGACTCAGCCCCATCGCACCGAATACCTGTATTGCCCGTTCGCACACCGCGACATGCACACTCGGTACGAGCGCCTTGATCATCGCGATCTCCTTGCGTGCCTCCTTCGCGCCCACGTTGTCAATCATCCACGCGGCTTTCAGGACGAAGAGCCTCGCCTGATCGATTTCGATCCGCGACTTCGCAATCGATTCAGCCACCGATCCGAGCTCATGCAGCTGCTTTCCAAATGCCGTGCGCGCCTGGGACCGCTCCACCATCAACTCGAGCGCCAGTTCCGCCGCACCGATCGAGCGCATGCAGTGATGAATCCGTCCCGGCCCGAGGCGCGCCTGCGCGAGCGCAAATCCGGCGCCCTCCTCGCCCAGCAGATTCGAACGGGGTACGCGTACGTCCTTGAATTCGATCTCGCAGTGTCCTTCTGGCGCCACGTGATTGACCACCGCGACATTGCGGATCACCTTGACGCCCGGCGTGTTGCGCGGCACCAGCACCATGCTTTGCTGGCGATGGCTCGGCGCGTCAAGGTCTGTCTTTCCCATCACGATGAAGAGTTCGCAATTCGGGTGCGCTGCGTTCGTGATGAACCACTTGCGGCCATCAATCACGTAGTCGTCCCCGTCACGACGAATCGAGGTCGTGATATTGGTCGCGTCCGAAGAGGCCACGGCCGGTTCCGTCATGGCGAACGCCGAGCGGATCTTGCCGTCGAGGAGGGGCGTGAGCCACTGCTCGCGCTGAGCAGGCGTCGCGAACATATGGAGCAGTTCCATATTGCCGGTGTCCGGCGCATTGCAGTTGAATACTTCCGACGCCCACGACACCCGTCCCATGATTTCCGCCAGCGGCGCGTACTCAAGATTCGTCAGGCGAGTACCGGGTTCGTCATCCCGCAGATGCGGCAGGAAGAGATTCCAGAGCCCTTCGTCACGCGCTCGTTCCTTCAACTCTTCCATAAAGGAAACCGGATATTGCCCGGCGTTCACTTCCTCATGCCACTGCCGGATACGCGGAACAATGTGCGTATCCATAAAGGCCCGTACTTGGGTGCGCAGCGCTTCTACTTTCTGGCCATATGAAAAGTCCATTTTCTCTTCCTCAATCACTCAAGAATATTTTCAGTGTGTCCACCCGTACCGTGATTCGGCCGGGCCACTAGATCGTCAGTCCACCGTCAACGACGATGCACTCGCCATTGGTATAGCTCGCGGCATCGGATACCAGATAAAGGACCGTACCCGCCATCTCGCGAGGCTCCGCGTGACGCCTCAGCGGAATCCCGGACACCATGTTTTCGTATGTCGCCTGATCTGCAAACAACGCTCCGGCGAAGCGCGTCTTGGTCAAGCCCGGGAGCAATGCGTTCACTCGAATCCCCAGCGGCCCGCACTCCTTCGCGAACGCACGCGTCATGTGCGCAACGGCGGCCTTCGTGATCGAGTAGATGCCCTGCTTGTCGCCCGGTTGCAGCGCGTTGACGGAAGCCGTGTTCACGATCGCACCGCCGCCGTTCTCCCGCATCAACTTGCCGGCCTCTACAGACATGAAGAAGTAACCGCGCAAATTGACTTCCACCGTCTTTTCGAAAGACGCCAGATCGGTATCGAGAATGTGGCCGAAATACGGATTCGTCGCGGCATTGTTGACGAGAATATCCAGCCGGCCATGTTGCGCGCGAATATGCTGGAAGATCGCCTGAATATCCTCGAGACGCCCGACATGGCAAGGCGCGGCTTCCGCACTGCCGCCTGCATGTCTGATTTCGCGTGCCACCACCTCGCAATCTTCGAGCTTGCGGCTCGACACGATCACGTGGGCGCCTTGCTCCGCAAGCAATTTGGCAATCTCTTCGCCAATGCCTCGACTCGCACCGGTAACCAGTGCAACCTTCCCGTTCAGATCAAATAAATTAGTAGTCACAGTTAGCCTCTGTGTTTCAGTGTGTCTCAGGTTCCAGTTTTCCGCCTGTCTTCAGATCAGGTCGACGCCCATCTTCGCAAGCACCCCTGCCATCTCTCCGACCTGCCGCGCCTTGTTATTCGACGCGTTGCCGCCTAAAGCGCGCTTCTTGACGCCTTGGGCAATGGCCGCGAGCCGGAAGAAGCTGAACGCAAGATAGAAGTTCCAGTGCTCAATCGACGCGATGCCTCGAAGGCGGCAGTACCGCTCGATGATCGCCGCCTCGTCCGGCACTCCCAGTTCGGCTCTGTTCAACCCATCGAGACCGGCGATATGACCGTGTGGAGGAAGCCGCAAGCACATGCAAAAGTACGCGAGGTCGGCCAGTGGATTACCGAGCGTGGAGAGTTCCCAGTCGAGCACCGCGCGAACCTGCGGCGAACCGCGCATGAAAATGAGGTTATCGATACGGAAATCGCCGTGCACGAGCGAAGGCTTACCGTCTTCGACGGGACAGTTCGCCGGCAGCCACTCGATCAGGGTCTCCACGGCGGGCAGCACGTCGGTTTGCGCCGCACGATACTGCTTGGTCCAGACGTCGATCTGACGCGCAAAATAGTTGCCGGGGCGACCGTAATCGGCCAGACCAACAGCGTCGACATCCACGTCATGGAGCGCCGCCATGGTCCCGAGCAAAGCGTCGTAGATGGCGCCGCGTTCCCCAACGGGAAGTTCCGGCAAGGCTGGATTCCAGAAGATCTCGCCTTCCTCGAAGCTCATGACGTAAAACATGCTGCCAATGACGTCACGATCCTCGCAAAGGTGATACGCACGCGCGACCGGAACCGGTGTTTGACCGAGTGCCGTGAGTACGCGGTATTCGCGATCCACCGCATGCGCGGATTTGAGCAGCACGCCGGGCGGTTGACGCCGCAATACATAACTGCCGCTTTGCGCTTTCAGGAGAAACGTGGGGTTAGATTGTCCACCAGCAAATTTATCGATAGACAACGGCCCCTGAAACCCGGGCACGTGCGCCGTCAGATAACGCGTGAGCGCTTCAGCATCGAATTGAAAGTTAGCGTTCATGGTGTTGAGAATCCGATTCGAATTAACCGTAGGTGGTGAATTCGCGACGTTCGACAGCGTCGAGATGAGGCAGCGAGTTGAAGCTGACGAGCGACATTGCGGTGTCGTTAAAGACATATTGGCAAACGCTGCTGTTCCGGATCTGCATGTTCAGCGCAATGGCGGCCGCCGCCGGCGCCTGCAGAATCTGTTGGGTAAATATGGCTATCGGACCTCCGGAACTCACGACCAGAACCCGCTTGCCGCCCGCTCGCTGAACGGCGAGACGCGCACGCTCAACACGCGCCTGGAACTGTTGCCACGTTTCAGGAACAGGCCCCGGCAAACGATCTTCGGACCAGAGTGACAGCGCCTTCTTGAGGTGCTTGTAAAAGCTGGTCTTCGAACTCTCGGCGGAAGAACCGGGCCCGGATCCGTCTTCGCCGAGAGCGGCAAACAAAGCCCCGAAATCGTATTCGTTCAAGCCCGCGTCCTGCACGACCTCCACTTGCGGACCTCGCATCCCGGCGAGAATAGCGTCAGCGGTTTGCTCGTGCCGCCGCATCGTGCCGATGACAACCCGATCAAACTCCAGATTCATCTGCGCGAAGTATTCGCCGAGCCAATGCGATTGCCGGCCGCCGCAAGGGGATAGCTCGTCGTAGTTTTCGGCGCCGAAAGACGCCTGCCCGTGCCGCACCAGGTAGAGTTCCGCCATGTCATCCTCGTCTCAACATAGCTCGAACGATACCGAGTCCCGTCTTATTCAGGAAATTTATTGTCGTGATAGCAGGCGATAAGTTTTCGTGACACCTGACAAGGATACTTCCATGGCCCCGTTGCGGGGCGCACGGCTATTAGTTCGCCTCTCGCATGAGACGGCCAACCTGCTCGCGCAGCCAACGATGAGCCGGATCCCCCGTGACACTGCGGTGCCAGTAGCTATGCGCCTCGAGGCTGGGGAGATCGAACGGTAGCGCCAGGATGCGCGCGTCGTAACGCTTAAGAAGCTTGAGCGGTGCGGTAAGAACGAGGTCTGTGCGCATCGCGATCAACGGAGCGACCAGATAGTGCTGAACCCGGGTCTGGATCGAACGCCTGAGGCCGAGCTTGTTGAGTTCCGCATCCACCAGACCGGGGCCCTGCCGCCGGCTGGACACGTGGATGTGACCGAAGCCAAGGTAGTCATCGATCGTCAGCTTCTTTTTCGAAAACGGGTGGTCCTGACGCAGCATGCACGCATACCGGTCGCGGCCCAACGGCTCCTGTTCGAGGTACGGGTCGTCAATCAGCGGTGCATCGATCGCAAGATTGACCGCGCCGCTCGCTAATTCCTTTGGAACGTCCCTGCGCGTCGTGAAATAGCTTTCGATGCATATGCCAGGTGCGAGCCGCTGTAGCACCTCCTCGAGCGCAGGAAGCAGCAACGCCTCGGTTTGGTCGTTCATGCTCAGCCTGAAGGTCCGTTCCGACGACGCCGGATCGAATTGTTCTCCGGCGTGAGTACTCGAGTCGAGCAGTTGCAGCGCATCACGTACGCGCCCAATAATGTTTTCGGACATGGGCGTCGGCACCATGCCGGCCGGCGTGCTCACAAAAAGTTGATCGTCCAGGGCCTTGCGCATGCGCGCCAATGCATTGCTGACAGCGGGCTGCGTGATGAAGAGCGTCTCCGCTGCACGTGTCAGGTTTCGCGTTCTATACACCGCGTCGAAAACCACAAATAAATTCAGATCGATCTTGGATAGACGCATTTTCGGATTCCCTGACGCTGCCTGCAGCCTAAAGCAGCAGTTTATAAGTCATGCGTAATTATTTTGTTCGGATCGTATGATCTTCAAACGCGGACACGATGCCGTCAATCATTGCCGCGATGCGCGCGGTATGCCGAAGATCCTGATGCGTGACGAGCCAGATTTCGTAGACCGCTCCACGTGCGGGTTCCGGCCATATCTGCACGAGGCCGTCGTGTTCGGCCAGATGTATCGGCAGCTCACCGATACCGATGCCAGCCTTGACCGCGGTACGCAGCATGAGGCTGGAATTGAAGGTCGATACAACGCGCCCCGCGTGTATCGGTTCGCCGGCAAGAGTCGGCGACGTGGGCGATCGACTACCGGTCCAGTTTCCCTGATAGACGACGAGATCATGGCCCTCGAATGCGGAGCCGGCATCGGGCTTGCCGTGCCGCTCAAGATATGCCTTCGATGCAAACAGCGCCATGGGCCAGCGAGCCAGGCGCCGCGCGACAAGATCGGGATTCTCCGGCCTGACTGAGCGGACCGCGATATCCGCTTCACGCTTTGCCAGGTTGAGCATGCGCGTCGACGTGTCCAGCAGGACGCGCACTTCGGGATGCGCGGCATGCAGGCGTTCGATGGCGGGAAGCAGGAATTCGAGCGCGATCGAGTCGGTGCTGGTGACTCTCACGTCCCCCGCAAGCCGTGTATCCGTACCCTGAGTTCGTCTGACGAGTTCGTGCGCGGACTGTTCCATTTTCTCCGCTGACCTCAACGCGGCCTCGCCTGCGGCGGTCAACGCGTAACCCTCGGAGGTGCGCAGGAAGAGCGTTGCACGCAGGGCGTGCTCCAGTGCCGCAATGCGTCTGCCGACCGTCGCCTGATCGAGGTTGAGCGTCCTGGCCGCTCCACGGAGCGTTTTTTCACGCTCCACCGCGAGAAACACTCGCGCGTCGTCCCAGTTCATCGTGCCGGCCTCCTGATGCAAATTTGCATCTCACCACGCGAATAATGCTGCACATATTCATCAATGTCGATGCCTATACTGAACTTACTGAACTTACTGAACGCAAGAGTTCCTCGTTGAATGATCCGCCCGGATCAATCGAGCCTCATCTATTGAAGGAGTGGTATCCATGTCTGCTTCAACCTATCGTGTGCCGTCGTCGATGACGGCCATTGAGATCAAACAGCCCGGCGGTCCTGAAGTGCTGGTGCCGGCTACGCGCCCCGTGCCGATGCCGGCCGCCGATCAGGTTCTTATCCGTATCCACGCGGCTGCCGTGAACGGCCCAGACGTTTTCCAGCGCAAAGGACTGTATGATCCGCCCCCCGGCACTTCTGACATTCCAGGGCTGGAAGTGGCGGGTCAAGTAGTTGCCGTGGGTTCCGACGTGTCCCAGTTCCAGATCGGCGAACTGGTGTGCGCATTGATTCCAGGCGGTGGCTACGCAGAATATGCAGTCGCGCACGCCTGCAACACGATGCATGTCCCCAAAGGCCTGACGTTGGTGGAAGCGGGAGCCATGCCCGAAACGTTCATGACGGTATGGCTGAACCTGTTCCAGCGCGGCAAGCTGGTTGCCGGCGAATCGGTGATGATCCATGGCGGCGCGTCAGGTATCGGTACCACGGCGACCATGCTGGCGAAGGCATTCGGCGCCGCGAAAATCATCACGACAGTGGGCTCGCAGGCGCATCGCGAGGCCAGCCTGGCGCTAGGCGCGGACCTCGCGATCAATTACCGCGAGGACGACTTTGTCGCCGAAACAAAGCGGTTCACCGATGGACAAGGCGTCGACGTAATCCTCGACATCATTGCCGGCGACTACGTGGCCAGAAACTATGACGCCGCAGCCATGGACGGACGGATCCTCCAGGTGGGCGTGATCAAGGGGCCGGCGAAGGATCTCAACGTCTTGCCGATGTTGACGAAACGCCTGACGCATATGGGCTCGACATTGCGATCGCGTACCTCCGCGGACAAGGCGACCATCGTCAATGAACTGGAGCGGCAGGTCTGGCCGCACATCGAGAGCGGCAAGATCAAGCCGGTTATCTACAAGACGTTTGCGCTTGCCGACGCTCGCAGCGCTCACGAGCTGATCGATTCCGGCACGCACTTTGGAAAGATCGTCCTGACGACAGGTGCCGATCTCATTGACTGAGCCTGGCGAATGCTCGATCGCGGCCGCCGCGTTACCGTTCAAACCGGGTTTGTCGATCTTCGGCGCTGTCTAACAATGTCCGTTGAAATGGTCATCACAGGTCAGGGGGATTTGATCCGGACTCCTTTAAAGATTCCAATGGCGTGATGGTCGCGGAAGATACGCCCGGGAATGTCCCCGGCATGGGGACATTCCCGTCAAGCTGACCGTCTCGACTCAACGCGCCGGATTGACAGCGGACGCGGCATCGGGCCTCATCCCACGAGGAACCGGAGTCTGACTCTTGTGGTGCGAGGGCGGTGTCACCGGCGGCCCTTGAATGAAGACATGCTGCTGCAATGCGGTTGTGTCCGTGTTACGCAGGATGATGTCGGCCAGCGTCGTGCTCCTGATCATACGAGTGGTTGCAGGATCGAACCCCTGGTTGAGCCAGAAGAAACGATCGCCGGCCCGCAACGCGAAAAACTGGTTGCCGATGATTCTCTGAAACGTTGGCCCGACAACCGCGTTGGGCGCATGCGCTTCCGCGAGCCCGCCAATGAAAAGGTCGACTTGATCGATGGTGCCGTAGACGGTTTGCAACCGGGATTGCAGCGCGGGATCGCTGGTCAATGCACCGAACGACTGATAAGGCGCGAGGCCTAACGCAATGCGAACCTGGTTCAGGCTGCCAACCCCCAGATCGCGTTCGCGCTGGATGTCGATCGCTATCAGATCGATCAGGTCGACTCCGCCGCCCACGAGGCTGGCGGCCAGCAGATTGCGCAACGTCGCGACCACGTACACGTCCGTTGCCTGCGCAAAATCAAGACTCAGCGAGCGCAGGAGGGGATCGGTCCCGTTCGCAATATCGACTTGAGGCGTATTGAAGAACGCTTCGCTGAGCCCTTCACTGAAGGTGGTAACGCCGGCGTTATCCACGCCCTCCTGGGTATCCGAGATCTGCGAATGACCGACGCGGAACGCGGCTGCAGAAAACTCCTGCGAGATCTGCGCGTTTTGGGAAGAGTCGTACCCTTTGTATGGACCCAGCACCGGGCCGATCAGCACAGGTAGATACTCGGAATACACAATGTTCTGGTACTCGGCGGTGGTGATGGCTCGCGCCATGTTGTACAACTGGTCGCCTGACAAGGCCGGTTGCTGTGCCTTCAGTTGACCTACCCAATTATTGTGCTCGCGCATGAACAGCGTCGTGGTCGCCGTGAGCTCGGGATTCTCCATCACCCGCGGATCGCCGCTTTCAAAGACCCCGGCGACAATCGGAAGCGACTGTCCGCCGGGCGACGCTTTCAAGGTGCCGTCCGCGTTGCGCAAGCTATCGGCCATCTCCTGAGTCGAGCCGTAAAGTTGCGACAGGTCGAGATAGCCTGCAACCGTGTTGACGATCGTATTGGTCGCCGGACTGCGGACCGCGCGGGTCATTGAAATGACGGTGCCGGCGCTCACGTCGGGATCTTTCGCGGGAATGGTGATGTTGATCGCGTCGGTCGTGAGCGGGGCGGCTTCGAGACCCAGATCGTGATCGACGAATTGCCCCCACACATAAAGCCACGCAGAGGCAGCGGGATCGGTGGTCTGGCCGTCTTGTCCCTGCGCGCCAGTGCCACCTGAAATAATGTTGGAAATGGTCCGGGGATTCGGGCCGTTTATCAAGCCATTGGCCGTGCCAGGCGCGAAATTCAACGGAGCCAAATTCAATTCCGGACTGCCGGGCGTGGCATTGAAGTTGGGATTGTCGAGGTTATTACCCGTGCCGCCGATTGGCCGAAATGACTGTAGCAGTGTAATTGCAGGAACTGCGGAAAGAGCGCTGTGCGTGTCAGCGAAAAGCCTTGCTGGAAGTGCCGCGACGGCGATTGTAAATGCCGAACACCCCACCCGCATATATCGATGGATTCGCAATTCAATTCTCCTCGTTGTATTTGCTCAATCAACATTGACTCTTCCGCCCGTGCTATCGCTAGCCGGGACACATGTCGATCGTCGTTGACGCCTTGCGGATGGACGGCGCAAAGGCGTAAGGCACGATGCAGCGGAGAGAAACGAAATTCAATAAAAAATAATATTACGATCGACGGGATTGATTTGATTTGACTATACGGACTGAATACAACTATTTGTAGGATTTAACCACCGCACATTTTTATCAGGATCAATGCATGTGAAGGCGGAATAAACTCGATTGGTTGAAACCTATTTGTTTTAACTTACCGATCGCCGCATTTCGATAGGAATTTACAAAATGTTGTTGGTGGAAATCCAAATCGGCTTTTCCAGTGTGCGATTGCGGCGCTTTCTTTCGTTCCATTTTCTCGCTTCACAATCAATATTTAATTAAGCGTTGCAAATAGATGGTTATCCGAATCAATAGCCACGCGACTCTGACTAACACCCCGGCGCGGAAAAATACGCATGGTTATGTCGGCTTGCGCACAGTCCCCGGCGCCTCCACCGGCGTAGCTTCGCCAGTGCACCAACCGGCTGGCGCGAGCTGCGATGGTTTGCATCGTCCATTCCCTTCGTCGACGCCAAGCGCGCATTGCGCACAACCCGCCGTATGTATTTTGCATAGCCAGTGCAACACGAGCGGCACGATCAGCATCACGACGCGACCACATGCCGTAACGCCTGACGCGCACGACAGTCTTCGCAAAAGCAATACAGGCATACCAGGATCACAACGCCCTGCGCGATCTCGACTTCTGTTGCCGTACACGCTCAGGAACACGGTTTGAATAATGCGGCGCGCGACGCGCGACCGCATCCTGTCAGGTGGGCACGCTCATGGCCAACTCTGCAAACGCGACGCCCGTGCGCGATGCCGGCGCCCTTGTGCATCTATCGCACTTCACTAAGAAAGCCCGGACGTGGCTGCTGCTCATTGTCTTTCTTGTGATCAACGTGGCGGGCGGTGGCATCGTGACATGGGCCACCAACGGCGGTCACTGGCCGGCTTCCTCCGACAGCGCTAGATCTGCCGGGTACCCGGTCACCATTTATATCCTCTGTCTCATGTGCACGGCCCTGGCCGCGGCGCCTCTGATCATCTTCCTCCTGGTGGGCTGGTACACCCGCTACCTGGAATTCCAGAACAGCCTGAAGCAGGAAGCGCTCGCGGCTTATCTGCAACGGTTCTGGTCAAACGCCCTCATCGAGGCGTTGACTGACGACCTCGCAGCGAGGAAAACCGCTGCCGCTGCCGCCCCCGCTGCTGCTGCCGCTGCCGCTGCCGCTGCTGCTGCCGCCCCCGCCCCCGCCCCCGCTGCCGCAACGGTGACGGACTGGCGCAAGCAGTCGCTGGACGCGCCTATGATTTGCGACCGCCTATTTTCCCGTATATACCACGATCAATACGGACTACTTCCCTTCGTTCCCGCCGTGTGCATCCTGCTCACCTTTGTCCATGCGGCCGCCGCCATTGTCGGATGGACCTATATCACGAGTTGCTGCGCGAAGCCTGAAGCGCTGACGTCCGTATTCGGTCTCAGTGCGGAACTCATCATCGCTTCGTTCGGCGGGGCCTTCATGTTCGTCGTGGGCGACACTGTGGCTAGTGTCCTCAAAGGTTCGCTCAACGTCTCGGACGTCTATTGGTACTCACTCCGGCTTCTTCTAGCCGTACCGCTCGCGCTCGTTGCAAACCGAATCACCGGCACCGCGGGTTTTCACGTCGCGTTTGCGCTGTCCCTGGGGACGCTCCCGGTCAATCAGTTGCTCAAGGTCATCCGCCGCTACGGCGACCCCGTGACGACGCCAAGCGCGCAGGAAGCCAAAAGCGAACCAGACGAATTGCTTAACCTGAAGGGCGTGACCGTCGCGGTTTCCGAATCACTCCAGGCCCAGGGACTGACCTCGATCGAACAAGTCGCCACAGCCGATCCCGTGAGACTCGCGATTCGCACCGGCTTCAGCTTCCGCTTCACGCTGCAGCTCGCGTCGCAGGCCATCGTACGCAGGCATTTCGGCAAAACGGCGGACAACCTTGCCGAGATCGGGCTCTCTACCGTCGTTCCCATTTACCTGCTCGTGCACGCGCTCAACGGTGATCAAAAGCCTGGCATGCCGAAATTTGACGACGGGGACCCGGCAAAGATCATTGCAGAAGCCGCCGCCCTGCTGCTGCCAAACGATGATGCCGGCCCGCGCGAGGCCGTCACCAGAATGAAGTTCCGTCAGATCGCCGCAGAGGAGTACACCCTCATGCTCGCGAGCATTACCCCCCTGGATTCATCACTGTAGGGCTCCACGGAGAATGCAATGGCCTTCGAATACCCGCTCGCGGTGTTGCAACCCGGTGATCTGAATAACGATCGCGGCAATGTCCTGACATCCTCCACCTGGCGCTTCCTGGCTCAGGGAGACTCGTGGTTCTCCATCGGCCAGTTGCCGCCGTGGGCGACATCCAACATCCTCTTCAACCTGCGGCTGCCGAGCAGCGCCGCGGCCGTCTCGCTGGCCTATCCCGGCAAAACCTTCGCCCAGATGGTGAACTGGGAACGCGAGGTCAAGTTCGCCACCTACCTCGCCGGCGGGCTGCTCGCCTACAAGTGGGATGCGATCCTCCTGTCGGCTGGCGGCAACGACCTCTTCGACGCGATCCTGACGGCCGCCGATACCCCTGACCCGGCCAAGGCCGCGCTGCGTTTACTGCAAACCCCGGCGAACGTGCCTATTGGCACATCGATGTCCAAGTATGTCCGGCCGGCTGCGTGGACGGCATTCATCGACATGATCACGACATGCTTTGAAGCGGTGATCGCCAAGCGCGATGACCCCAACAGCCAGTCGAAGGGCATACCGATCTTCGTACACACCTACGATTGTCCGCAACCCCGTAACGGGCCCGCAGGCCCGGGCATCGGTCCATGGCTGAGCCGCGCCTATTCGACTTACCAGATACCCTCCACCGACTGGCTGCCCTTGACCACCTACCTCATCAACCAGTGGTCCCAGTACCTTCATAGCCTGAATGGCGTATTGAGCGCCGCGGGCATAGCGAACCCGAACATCCGGCCCGTGCACCTGACCGGCGTCCTCGATCCCGCGCCCGCGAACTCAACCGGTCCATCGGGCGACTGGGAAAACGAAATCCATCCGTCGATGCAGGGCTACGCAAAGCTGGGTATCGCCTTTGAGAAGCAGGTCACGCTCCCCTGACGGCGCGCAGATTCAAATCAAAGGGGACATTCGATGGAACTCCCTCCTGTCGGACAACAGCGGCGCAGCTGCACCGGCCCGCAACTCGGAACCTGGCGGCTGCAGTCCTTCACGACTGAAGACATGGCGACCGGCCAGAAGACCGATATGTTCGGCGCTCACCCAAGCGGCTATCTCAGCTATGGGCCAGACTGCCGGATGTGCGCGATCCTGATCAGGGAGGGGCGCAAAACGCCTCACAATCTCATTCCAACCGACGCGGAGCGCATCGATCTCTACGGCGGGTTCATCGCTTACGCGGGGACCTATAGTATCGAGGGCGACAAGGTGAGCCACCATATCGATGTATCGTGGAATCAGTCGTGGACAGGGACGACCCAGGTGCGCCAGTTCAGGATCGACGGCAGCACCCTGTACATCAGAACACTGCCCGCGAAGGATCCACTGACCGGCAACGAAACCTCGGCTGTGTTGGTCTGGACCAAGGTCGAGTAGACGCGTATCGCTGTCGAGCCGGCTAAACCCGCTCTCAACGCGCTCGGCACACGACAATCTCCAGTTGCTCGCGGAAATCGTCATGTGGACGGATTTTCGTCTTGCTCAGGTCGCCCGCAGAAGACGACCGGACTTCCTCCAATCCCGGCAAATTGCATACAGCACGCCACGAATCATGGGTTTTCCACCGGCAAGGACTTGATCTTCGCTTCGGTCCATTGATGGTCACCTTCGCCGAAGTGCGTGCAGACCCTTTCACTCGTAAGCATGGCTGTATTCAAACGCCCGCTCGTATCTGGCTTGTGCCGCCGAAGCGGCTCGGGTGCAATGTTTTGTGTCAGGGGAACCCCAGATACATTGCGATACAAAGCGCCGCACGTATTAGGCTATAAAGCAGCCATCCCCACTGTGGAGAGCCACATGAGCACCGAACTGCTGCACGGGTCCTGTCATTGCGGGACCGTCAAATTTGAAGTCCGTACCGCCGTCGCCCCTGCTACCCGTTGCAATTGCAGCCTCTGCCGGCGCAAGGGCGCGTTGATGACACCGGCGTTCGCGGCAGGCGAACTGAAGATCCTGAGTGGCGAGGATTCGCTCAGCCTGTATCAGTTCAATACGCGCACGGCGAAGCACTATTTCTGCAAGCATTGCGGCATTTATCCGTTCCACCAGACGCGCACGAATCCGCAGCTCTGGCGCGCCAACGTCGGTTGCCTGGAAGGCGTTGACCCGTATACGCTGGAGGCCAGCGTGGCCAATGGCGCGAGCCTGTCCGTGGTGGAGGATGCATGAGACGGCTAATGGCGATTCTCGCCTTCCTGGCGGGCGGACTTGCAACGGAATTGGCGCACCCCGTGCAATGTCTGTTGGTCAACGCGAACCGGGTGCGCGTTTATCGTCGGAAGGATTGATCCATCGATGGAAACTACCGATCACATCTTGATCGTCGATGACGATCGCGGCATCCGCGAACTGATCGCCACTTATCTCGAGAAGAACGGCATGCGCGTGTCGCTCGCCGCCAACGGCCGCCAGATGCGCACCGTCCTCGAGCAGGGCGCGCCCGACCTGATCGTGCTCGACCTGATGATGCCGGGCGAAGACGGCCTCGTGCTATGCCGCGAATTGCGCGCGGGCAAGTTTCGCGCGGTGCCGGTATTGATGCTGACCGCCCGCAGCGAAGAGACGGATCGCATCGTCGGCCTGGAAATGGGCGCTGACGATTACCTGTCCAAGCCGTTTGCTGTGCGTGAACTGCTGGCGCGCATCCGCTCCGTATTGCGCCGCGCCCGCATGCTGCCGCCCGGCATGCAGGTGACGGAAACCTCGCCGATGATCAGCTTCGGCGACTGGCGGCTCGACACCACCGCACGCCACCTGCTCGACGCGGAAGGCACCATGGTCGCCCTCAGCGGCGCGGAGTACCGCTTGCTGCGAGTATTTCTCGATCATCCGCAGCGCGTACTCACGCGGGATCAATTGCTCAACCTGACCCAGGGCCGCCAGTCCGATCCGTTCGACCGGTCAATCGACCTGCTGGTCAGCCGCTTGCGGCAGCGCCTGCAGGACGTGGCGCGCGAGCCCCGTTACATCAAGACGCTGCGCAGTGAAGGCTATGTGTTTTCAGCAGCCGTGACCATGATCGAAGGTAACCCATGAAGCTGAATGCCGTGCTGCGCTGGCCGCGTACGCTGTTCGCAAGGCTTGCCCTGATTCTCTTTGTCAGCCTTGCGCTGGTGCAAACGCTTTCGGTCTGGCTCACCATGACCGAGCGGGACCAGACCATGAACAACGTGATGATGGGATACATCGAACGCGAGGTCACCAGTTCCGTCGCGCTGCTCGATCATTTGCCCGCGAACGAACGCGCTCAATGGCTGCCGAGGCTGGCGCGGCGCACCTATAGCTTCACTCTGGGGCCTGGGGTCACCGGCACGCCGCCGGATGCAGAGCTGTCCGCGCGGGTGGCTCAATCGATTGCGGACGGCATCGGCAAGCGCTATGCGCTAACGGCCAACGCGGTACCGGGTGACCCGGACCGCCTGCAGGTTCATCTCCGACTGAGTGACGGGACGCCTCTCACGATCGACTACCGCCCCATGCCGGGCGCGCCGCTGTCCCCGTGGCTGTCGTGGCTGCTTATCCTGCAACTGGTGGTGCTGGCTGCCTGCTGCTGGCTGGCCGTGCGACTGGCAACACGTCCATTGAGCCAGTTGGCGCGAGCGGCCGACACCTTGGGCCCGGACCTGAAGGCGGAGCGCCTGGCCGAAGACGGACCCGACGAAGTGGCGCGTGCGGCGCGGGCGTTCAACGCCATGCAGGACCGCGTCAAACTGTACATGACCGAGCGCTTGCAGATCCTCGCGGCGATTTCGCACGACCTGCAAACGCCGATTACCCGCATGCGTTTGCGCCTCGACGTGATGGACGACAACGCCGAAGGGGCAAAACTGCAGCAGGATTTGCACGAAATGGAAACAATGGTCAAGGAAGGCGTGACGTACGCGCGCACCATGCACGGCGCCAGCGAGGCGCCGCTGCGTATCGATCCTGACGCGTTGCTGGACAGCCTTGTGCTCGACTATATCGATGCCGGCAAGGACGTCTCGCTGCAAGGACATATTGCTGCTCCATTGGTGACGCGCCCTCAGGCGCTGCGCCGCATTGTGGGCAATCTCGTGGATAACGCGCTAAAGTTTGGCGGAGCGGCGGAGATCAAGGTTGCTGCGTCGCAAGACGGACAGGTTTCGGTCTCGGTGTTCGATCGCGGGCCGGGTATTCCGGCCGAGTCGCTGGAAGCGGTGTTTGAACCCTTCTACCGGCTGGAAGAATCGCGCAACCGAGGCACTGGCGGCACAGGGCTGGGTCTCGCCATCGCGCGTCAACTCGCGCTGGCGATGAACGCGGCGCTGTCGTTGCATAACCGTCCCGGCGGTGGCCTGGAAGCCAGGCTTTTATTGAAAGTCGCAAAATAGATTCGGATAACTCATTGATTACGGGGCAAGCTCGTCTTTGTATCTCAATGTATCTACACGGTCAGTGAATACACAACGTTTCACTGGCTCCCGTCACCGACACAAGCCAGATACGTCCACGGGTTCCAATAGCTCCAGGCCAGAGTGTCTGGCTTTGCAAGCAAAACGACACATGCACTGCGCTTGTATGGGGAATCTTCAAGGAGAATCAGCAATGCCGGACCAGATCAATACACGACGTCGTCGCTTGCTTGGGACCACAGTCGCAGGGTTCAGTTTGATGGAGTTGGGATTGAGCGGACTTGCCAAGGCGCAGTCGAATACACCTGCGGCCGGCAAGCAAGCTGCAACGCACGGTGCTTCGTTCGACAGCATCCGGCAAGTCAATATCGGAACGCTCAGCATGGGGTATGCGGAAGCGGGCCCACAGAATGGACCGGTCGTGATCCTGCTGCACGGCTGGCCCTACGATATCTACAGTTTTGCGGATGTCACCCCGTTGCTGACCGCCGCCGGCTATCGGGTCATCGTGCCGTATCTGCGCGGTTATGGTTCCACCCGGTTTCTATCCGCGGACACACCTCGCAACGGTCAGCAAGCTGTAGTAGCCGTCGACATCATTGCATTGATGGATGCATTGAAGATCGACAAAGCCATCCTCGGCGGCTTCGATTGGGGCGCACGCACGGTCAATATCATTGCCGCATTGTGGCCTGAGCGTTGCAAGGCGATGGTCTCCGTGAGCGGCTATCTGATCGGCAGCCAGGCAGCGAACCAGGCACCGTTGCCACCGAAGGCCGAGCTCGCGTGGTGGTACCAGTTCTATTTCGCAACCGAGCGTGGTCAGGCGGGGTATGAAGCGAACCGTCACGACTTCAACAAGCTGATCTGGCAACTCGCGTCGCCTAAATGGAATTTCGACGATGCGACGTTCGACCGCTCGGCCGAGTCGTTCAACAATCCGGACCATGTCGCGGTGGTGATTCACAACTACCGCTGGCGCCTCGGACTGGTCAAGGGCGAGCCACAGTACGACGAGCTCGAAGCGCGCCTGGCGAAGGCCCCGGCCATCTCCGTTCCCACCATCACCATGGAAGGCGACGCCAACGGCGCGCCCCATCCCCCGCCGGCGGCCTACGCGAAGAAGTTCACCGGCAAGTATCAGCACCGGAACATCGACGGTGGCATCGGACACAACTTGCCGCAGGAAGCGCCGAAAGCATTTGCCGATGCGGTTATCGATGTCGCTCGTCTTTAATAAGGCGGAGTAACGGCGGTTGCGCCGACGATTAAGCACCGTCGGCGCAACCCTTTACCTCAACGATCCGCGAGTTTTCCAGAGATGGTCCGCACCAGTAAAGCACCGAGCACGAGACATACGGCGACGAAATACAGTCCCATGCGATTGTCGTGCGTGCTCACGTTGAGCCATCCCACCGCATAGGGCGAGACAAAACCGGCGAGGTTACCCACGCAGTTGATTCCGGCGATCCCGACAGCCACGGACGTGCCGGCAAGGAACGACGACGGAATGCTCCAGAACAACGATAGCGCCGACAATATGCCCGCAGCCGCCACGCTCAACCAGATCACCGCGAGCGTCGGATGGTGACCCACATAGCCGCTTGCGGCGAATCCGATCGCACCGATCACAGCCAGCACGGAAAAATGCATCCGGCGCGAGCGGAAGCGGTCCGAGCTCATTCCGGTCAGTATGATCGCGGGAATGGCGACCAGGTACGGAATAGCCGATAACCAGCCGATTGTCGATACGTCAGTCAAGCCCGAGTCCTTGATGATCGACGGCAACCAGAAGCTGATCCCGTATAAGCCGATGATCTGGCAGAAGTAGACAGCGCAGAGCTTCCAGATGTGCCGGTCGGAAAGAATGGCGCCGAGGTTGTGATGCGTTGTCTTCTCTGCATCCTCCCGGTCGATCTCGCCTGTGACCAACGCTTTCTCCTCGTCGGTCAGCCACTTCGCCTGCGTGGGACGATCGACCATCAGGGCCAGCACCGCAATGCCGCAAAGCAGGGCCGGAAGCGCTTCGATCAGGAACAGCCACTGCCATCCCGCCATGACGGTTGAATGGCTGAAGCTGCTGAGCACCCAGCCCGACAAGGGGCCTCCGACCACGCCCGACAGCGGGATCGCGATGTAATACACGCCGAGCGCGAAGCCCCGTTTTCTCGCAGGAAACCAATAGGTCAGGTACAGCATGATGCCTGGCGAGAAACCGGCCTCGGCCACGCCCAGGAAAAAGCGGGCGGCGTAGAACTGCATCGGCGTTTTCACCAGCAGCGTGAGCGCGGAAATAATGGCCCACGTAATCATGATGCGCGCAATCCAGAGACGAGCGCCAACCCGATGCAGGATCAGGTTGCTGGGTACCTCGAAAATAAAATAGCCGATGAAGAAGATGCCCGCGCCGAGGCCATAGACGGCATCGCTCATGTTCAGGGCACTGAGCATCTGCAACTTGGCGAAGCCCACGTTCACCCGGTCGAGATACCCGCACAGATAGCACAGCACGATGAACGGCATGATGCGCCAACTGATCTTGCGGTACACATCGGTACGCGCCACCGGCGCCACCAACAGGGTTTCGCTGATATGGCTCATGTCTCCTCCGTCGTCCTTTGCCGGACGTTATAGAGTGCGGCCGGGCGGACGCCCGGCCAACTTCGATCAGGGATACTTATTATTCAGCTATGATGCGAGTTTTTCGGCAGCCACCTCCACGCCGAGTTCCTTGCGGAACATCGCTTCCATCTCGAGGCGCACGCGCACGGATTCCCTGGTGGAATCGAAGGCCACGTCGCTCCAGCGAACCGGCTGCCCTGCCGCCACCGGGCGTTGCAGCACCAGGTTGTGCGCAAGACCAATGGGCAGCGCGCCCTGAATCAGCGAGTCCACCGCGGGCATCAGCTTGCCATAGACAGTGTGGCCGCCCTCGCCGTCCAGCCGTTCGCCCGCTCGCAGGTCACGCTTCGCGGTGGCCGCAACGTCTCCATGGAATCCCGTGGTCGCGCCCGTGGCTTCACCACGCACCGCGATGCTCGCAATCGATACCCCGAGTTCGAGACCGATCAGGTGGTACGGCTTGTACATGGCGGCGAAACGTCCGCTCTTGTCGGTCTTGAGGCCGTATTGCGCGAAGCAGTCGCGAACGTAGTCGGAGGGCGCTTCGAAGACGGCGTAGACGCCCCAGCGCAAATCGCGGAACACGGGACGGCCATCGCGTTCGAGCGATGACACCACTTCCACGCTGCCGCGATGCGGAAGGATGCCGCCCTCGGAGACCGGACGCAGTAAATCAGGCAGGTCGTCAACGCCGCAGGCAGGAAACGCCAGGCCGTCGGGCGGCGGGCGCAGATCGCATGCGTTCGATACCGCCGCCATTTCCAGCGCCGACTTCGTGCCGTCGAGGAAGGAGTTGAACATCTGCGCGTTGAAGTCGCCGGAAGCCACCTGCTCTTCCGTGAAGCCGTAATGGCTCCAGACGGTGTCAGGGGTCGACTGGTGAAAGTTCGGCAAATACTTGGTGCCCTTGCCCGCGCAGATGACGTTGAAGCCGATCGTGCGAGCCCAGTCCACCAGTTCTGCAATCAGCGCCGGCTGGTCGCCCGAGGCCATCGAATAGATGATGCCCGCTTCCGCCGCGCGCCGTGCGAGCAGCGGGCCGGCAAGCACATCGGCTTCAACGTTCACCATCACAATGTGTTTCTTGTACTTGCAGCACAGGAGCGCGTGACGGATGCCCGCCGCGGGGCTGCCTGTTGCATCGATGATGATATCGACGTGGTCGCTTGCGATCATCGCATCGGCGTCGTCGGTGATGAAAGTCGAGCCGCTGCGCAAAGCTTCCGCCCACGAACTCGCCGAGTAACGCGCTTCTTCCCAGCCGACGCGCTGCATGGCGCTGCGTGCCCGTGCCGGCGAAATATCGGCTATGCCGACCAGATGAATGCCCGGCGTACGCGGTGCCTGCGACAGGTACATCGAACCAAATTTACCCGCGCCGATCAGCCCCACCCTGACGGGACGCCCTGCCTGGGCACGAGCTTCGAGCTTCGCGATAAGCGACATGCTGTCTCCTTTATTCATACGGTTGAATCGCGGTTCGCCGCTGGTTCGTCACACCGGAAACGAGCCGCGCGCCTTCATCGGGGAAGGACATGAAGCCAAAGATAGCAGCCAATTTTTTGCAATAGAATGGGCAATTCAACAACCGCGCTGTGCAAAAATTCCCATGCGAAGATTTGACTGGGATTCGCTGCAAGCCTTTCTCGCTGTGGCTCGCGCCGGGCGGCTCACTGTCGCGGCGCAGCAAATGGGCGTAGACCATTCCACGCTGAGCCGGCGCGTTGCCTCGCTTGAGGCAAGCATCGGCGTGCAGCTGTTCGAGCGGAGTTCAGTCGGCTTTTTGTTGACGCCCGAGGGAGAACGGCTGATGACCGATGCCGAGGCAATGGAGAGTCTGGCGCTGCGCATCAATGCGCGCCTCGGCGATCCATCGGCTGGATTGACGGGGACGGTCAGGATCGGTACGCCCGAGGGCTTCGGCACCTACTTTCTCGCGCCGAGGATTGCGAAGATCACGGCCATGCATCCCGACCTGGAGATAGAACTGGTCGCCAATCCGCGCATGTTCAGCCTGTCCAAGCGCGAAGCCGATATAGCAGTCAGCATGACGCGACCAAGCCAGGGCCGAGTCCACGCACACAGGCTTAATGACTATTCTCTTGGGGTTTACGCGTCGCCTCAGTACCTTCATACGCATGCGCCCATCACCACGTTTCAGGATATCTTCAATCATCCGTGGATCGGCTACGTCGAAGATTTGATGTGGAGTGCGGAGCTCGACTACCTCTCGCAGATCTCCACGTCGCTCACGCCGTCCGTGCGGATTTCGAATGTGATCAGTCAGGCTGCGGCAGTTGGCGGTGGCGCGGGGATCGGCGTGTTGCCGTGTTTTATCGCGCGGACCGATCCCTCACTCGTGCGTATTCTCCCCGATGAAATTTCGCTCAGCCGCTCCTACTGGCTGGTCACGCATGCGGACTCGCACGATGTAGCGCGCGTCAAGCTCATAGCGGATTTCATTCGCGCGGAATGCAGTGCGTCCGGGCTGTTCTGGGTGGGATAACGCCGGCTGAACGCCGCCTGCAAATCTAATACTTCCGCATAGGGCACGTCGCTCGTTGCCGAGCCGCGCGACGCCTGCGCCCGCAAAAAATCTTGCCAGCTTATTTTTTTCATGCTGGTATACCAGTCATGAACCAGATAGAAACCAGCGAAATCCCCGAACCTTACGCGAGCCTTCGCGCGTTGATCGTCGATGGATCGCTTCGCCCCGGCGAAGCACTTTCCGAACGCAGCCTCGCCGAGCGCTTGCAGGTCGGCCGAACGCCGATCCGTGAGGCGGTCAAATGGCTGGCGCGCGACGGCCTGCTCGAAATCGTGCCCATGCGAGGCACGTTCGTGCGCGAGATGTCGGTGGCCGACTTGCGCGAAATTCACGAAATGCGCCTCGCATTAGAGGGAATGGCGGCGTTCCTTGCAGCCCGCCATGGCCCCGGCGCTTCGCTTGACGAAGCGGCGGCCGGACTGCGAGCGCTGGTAGCCGGAGTCGATGCCGGCCGTGCGCTCGATGTCGACGAAGCGCAAAGCATTGGCTGGGCGTTCCACGACGCCATGTTCGAGTGCACCGACAACGGCCGGTTGCGGCAGACCTACCGAAACCTGCGCGATCAGAGCGGCCTCGCGTTGCGGCGCGTTGAACGCTACAGCGCCGAGCGGACGAAACAGGCGGTGCTGGAGCACCTTGAAATCTACGCGGCGATTCAAGCCGGCGACGCGGAAGGCGCACGCGGACTTGTCTACGGCCACATCGAACGTGCGATGCACATTCGCCTGAAGTTTCTCGCGCATACGGGCGAAGAACGGACGTGACCGTCCTCGCTGCCGCTTGACGCTACTCACGTCACTAATCACATCACTACTCACATCATTCGACATCCGTCCCGGGAGAACAATCATGCGGTCGCAACACGGTCGTAGAAAGATAGCCTTGCCTTTGCAGATGCTCCTCGGACTTGCCCTGGGATGTGCGCTCGGGTTCCTGTTTCCGCATTTCGCCGCGAAGCTTGCGCCGGTCGGCACTGCGTTCGTGCAGGCGATCAAGATGATCGTCGTGCCGCTCGTGTTCACCGCGATCACGCTCGGCATCTACCAGATGGGCAATCAGACCCGCTCGCTCGGGCGGGTATCGGCGGTGAGCCTCATCTACTTCTTCGTGGCGACGGTGATCTCCATCTTCATCGGTCTCGGACTCAATGCGCTGTTCCATCCGGGCCTGGGTGCGAACCTGGCCGCGGCCGCCAAGCCCGGCCAGGTTGTTGCTGCAAGCGTCGACTGGACCAAGTTCTTCCTCGACATGATTCCCAGCAACATCGTGACGGCGATGTCGGGAAGCAATCTTCTGCCGGTGCTGTTCTTCGCGGTGCTTCTCGGGCTTGCGCTGGCCTCGGTCGGTAGTCGCGCGAAGCCGCTGATCGACGTGCTGGACGCGTTGATGGCCGCGATTTTCAAAGTGACGGACTGGATCATTTCGCTCTCGCCCATCGCGATCTTCGCGATCATCTCGTGGCTCTTCGCGACCCAGGGGATTGGAACGCTGCTGTCGCTCGTGAAGCTGGTCGGCGTGATGTATCTCGGCCTAGCACTGCTTGTCGTGATCTTCGCGATCGTCCTGAAGGCGATCGGCGAAAAGCCGTTGCTGGTCACGCGGCAGATCAGCGAACCCGTGCTGCTGGCGTTCGCCACGCGCTCGTCGGAAGCGAGCCTGCCGTTGCATATGGAGAAGCTCGTCAAGATGGGCGTGCCGAAAGCCGTGGCATCCGTGGTGCTGCCGCTCGGCTATGCATTCAACCGCGACGGCTCGATCATGTACTTTGCGCTCGCGGTGGGTTTCCTCGCGGACGCCTATCGCATTCCGCTCGACTGGCACACGCTGTTGTCGATCGTCATCGTCACCACGCTTGCCAGCAAGGGCAGCGCAAACGTGCCCTCAGGCGGCCTCGTGGCAGTCGCGATGGTACTTAGCACGATCGGCGTTCCGGTAGAGGCACTGGCGATCATTGCGGGCGTCGACGCGTTCCTCGACATGGGCCGCACGGCGATCAACGTCTATAGCAACACGGTGGCCGTCAAGCTGGTGATGAAGCTGGCGCACGTCGCTTACGAGCAGCCCGCGAGCGAGCCTGAACCGGAGTCAAGTTCGCCGCAGCACGCAACCGGCGCGCCGAGGGGGCTTGCATGACGGGCATGATCGATCTGCGCAGCGATACCGTGACGCGCCCCACTGACGCCATGTGGGACGCGATGCGCGAAGCGTCGCTCGGCGACGACACGCTGGAAGGCGACGCAACCGTCCAGGCGCTGGAACAGGAAGCGGCGGCGTTGTTGGGTAAAGAGGCCGCGCTCTTCGTATGCAGCGGCACGATGGGCAATGTCCTGGCGACGCTGGTTCATGCGCGCCGCGGCGGTGAAGCCGTCCTCGACCAGCACGCGCATATGGCCAATTCGGAAGGCGGCGGTGTCTCCCGGCTTGCGGGCCTGTTCTGCCGCACGATTGCATCGGATCGCGGGGAGATGGATCTGGACCTCCTGAGCGATAACGTTCGCGGCGGCTATTCGCGCTACGGCGAACCGACGGCCATGGTTGCCATCGAGACGAGCCATAATGCCGCGGGCGGTTGCGTTCAAGGGCTCGACTATATGGCCCGGGTGGCAGGCATTGCACGTGAGCGAGGCGCTGCCGTCCATATGGATGGCGCACGTCTGTTCAATGCGGCGCTCGCGCTGGGCGTCGATGCCCGCGAGATTGCCCTGCATGGCGATAGCGTCACGTTCTGCCTGTCGAAAGGACTGAGCGCTCCGATGGGCTCGGTGTTGCTCGGCTCGCGTGAATTCATCGAGCGGGCAAGGACGCTGCGCCGCACGATTGGGGGCGGACTGAGGCAAGCAGGCATCATGGCCGCCGCTGGTCTGGTTGCGTTACGGACGATGCCCGCGAAGCTTGCCGAGGATCATCGGCGCACGATGTTGCTTTGGGAAAGGCTGCAGGGCAACACGCGCGTGGAGACTGACCGACAAGCGCCGCAAACCAATATCCTGCGGCTGGCGGTGCCGAATGGCGGGGCGGAAGACCATGTGCAATGGCTCGCGACTCAGGGAGTGGCCGTGCGGGCGAGCGGCCGACAGGCGATGCGTCTTGTGGTTCACCGGCATATCGACGATGCAGCCATCGATGCAGTGAGCGACGCGTTCGAGGCGCTGCCTGCGTGATGCTTTGGATCATGCAGAATGACGTCCTCTAACGCGCCGGCGATTCACCATAAGTCGATGGATCCAGGCTGCATGCAAGACCTTGCCAGTCTGCATCACCGGCCTCCCATCGGGCAGCATTGTCGCGAGCGATCCGTTGATAGAGCTGCATCGCCAGCCGGTCGTCCAGATGCCCGGTATCCTGCCCCAGATGTTCGCGCAGAAGCTGACAGCGCAGCGCTCGCACGACGTCACGATCCCACACCGCCGCATTCATTTCGCTGTGCCCGAACAGCGAGTTCGCATGCAGGTTGCATGAGCCAATGGTCGCCCACGCGTCGTCGATCAGCATGATCTTCGCGTGAACGTAGACGTATGTCCGCTCACCGGATTGCGTTTTCCCGGCGATGCCCGTCAACGTGAAATGCTCGTATCTGCCGAGCGCTTCCAGCCGGTCGAAAAACGGTTTGCGCTCGGGGCGTTGCCGCCACAGGCCCCGACACATGCCCCGACACATACTCTTGACTCAACGACCGGCTCGTTAGACGATTGTCGCTGCTCAGACCCGCCCCCTTCCAGACCATGACCGACGACGTTCCTGTTTTATCGATACCCTCATCGTCCAGCCGTCTCTCGCCCAACGACGTTCCCGTCGGTGAGCCTTTGGCGTGGTCCATCGTCAGTGCCGATGGAGTGCTGTTGTTCGATGCCGGCGCCGCGGTTCCAAGCCAGGCCGTGCGGACATTCCTGTTCGAGAATTTCGAACCCTACAAGTTTGACAAAGCGACCGAGGACGGCGCGAGCGATGCAGCGCATACCGTTCACGCAAGCGCCGAACTGCCGGAGGGCGAAGCCGCCGGTCATCTGACCCTCGACAATATCGGCCTGAAGATCGGTGCGCGCCTGGGCTTGCGGGCGGCTCCCGGCTCTGCCATGTATTCAAGCCGCCTGATCGGTTTCTCCACGCCGCGAGCGCGCCGCGCGCACGCGCTCTTCATCACGCCGCCCCTGATCTCGGGCCAGCAGCCGCTGGACCTTACGCGCGGCGAGCAAGTCGGACTGGTCGCGCTGACAACGCGGTCCGTGTTCCAGTTTGCCTGCACCGTCGACGCTGTATGCCATGAACCGTTTCACTACGTGGTGTTGTCGGAGCCGGGAATTATCCGCCGCTTACGCGCTCGCAAGTTCACCCGCTTGACCACGCGAATGCCGGCGCATTTTTTCAGCGCGGACAACGAAGAGCGTACCCCTCAACTTGGCCTGATCCGCGATATCAGCCCTTTCGGCATGTCGTTAGCCGTTGCCGAACCGAATGCGAAACTCGATGACCGGATCCATTTGTCGTTTCGTTTCAACACGGACGACACTGACGTCAACATCGATTGCGACGCGATAGTGCGGCATGTCCAAGGGGCCGACGCGCAGGGTAATAACGGTGTCTATGGACTGGAATTCGAGAAGCTTGAATCGTCGCAGCGCATAGCGTTGAAGTCGCTCATCGCGGAGCAAATCTGATTCGGAACCGCTGAAGGGCATCCAAAATCGGCCACCGACGTTGAGCCTTGTCCGGCCGCGCAACCACGATTTTTTCGTCGAGGGACAATAGAAACTTCCAGCGGACCAAACGCATATCGCCCGATGAATGCATCGGCCTCTGGAAGCTCTTGCCGCGAGAGGCCGATAAGATGACTGCATCCCCTGCGCTGGTCCTGTTCGACATGGAAGGCGTCTTGTCTCACTACGACCGCGCCGCACGGGTCGCTCATTTGTCGGCCGTGTCAGGTCAGGCGCCGAGGTCGTGCGTCACGCTATCTGGGGGTCCGGGCTCGAAGCACGTGCCGATGCCGGACAGATCAGCGACGACGAATACCTGGGCGAACTGGGCGTCTTGCTGGGCTGCCCTATCCATCGCGACGACTGGCTGGCGGCGCGCCATGCGTCGATCACGCCTTACACAGAAGTGATCGCACTCGCGGCAAGAGTGGCCGATCGCAGCCGAATTGCGGTGCTGACAAACAATTGCCGGCTGGTCACTGACCATATCGGCTATCTGAATCCTCCCGTGGCGCAACTCTTCGGTCCCCACGTGTATGCATCCGCGTCGTTCGGCGCGGCAAAGCCGGCGGCTCAGGCCTATCTTCGCTGTCTCGAACTACTCGGCGCGGACGCGGACGAAACGCTTTTTATCGACGACACGGACACCAACGTAGCCGGCGCGATCAATGCCGGCCTGCACGGATACAAGTTTGTCAGCGCCGAAGCGTTGGCGCGGGAACTGGCGAGCAGGCAATTGCTTTAGCGCGCGATCGGTCCTGAAACGAAGTCAAGCCGGGCAACTGAACATTCCCTGAACACCGAATCGACCGGTGAGCTTGCCGAAGTAACCAGACTGTGTCTCGTGACGTCTGACAGGTGCGCTTTAGCTGGCGCCTTGCTGTATGGCCTCGCCGATCTCGGCGTTGGAATACGCTTTACCGCCGATGCCCCAGGCGCCATCAACCGCATACGTCACGTTGACGAACGTCCGGTCGCGCGGATGGCCGCCCGCCTTGAACCGGTCGATGATGTCAGTGACCGCGCCAACAAAATCCTGCTTGACCTCCGCATTCGGGAAGGTAGCCGACGGAACCTTCACCTCGACAATTGCCAGCGACTGGGGCTTGCCGCCGACATAACTCTGCGACTCCGGGCTCACGACCACATGACCGATGACGTTCGGGGTCATGAACCGGTTGCCGGTCAGGCCGTGTGCTTGCAGCAACGCGTGAGCGACAAGCGGGAATACCTCACGCTCGCCTTCGCGGGTGAGAAGGCCTTCGCTGACTTGAATTGAAATAGGCATTTAAGCAACTCCTTGATGACGGATGGTCGAATCAGAGCTACGCACTTACATCACGATCGTTATATAACGATCGTGATGTGGCGATAGTTTCACATCAATCGTGCTATCGTCAAGCATCAAATATCGATCGTTATCTGGAGCGTGTGGACATGGCTAATCGGGCGGATCAGAAGGAAGAAAGCAAGCTGCGGATTCTCAAGAGCGCGGGCCGGGGCTTTCGCAGCCTTGGATTCGGCGGCGCCGGTGTGGACGGACTGGCAAAGGATGCCGAGGTCACGTCTGGCGCGTTCTATGCACACTTCAAGTCGAAAGCGGCTGCGTTCCGCGAGGCGGTGACGGTCGGGCTCGACGAACTGAGAGAGGGTATCGAGCAGACACGCGAGCAACTGGGCAGCCGTTGGCGCGAGGGTTTCATCAACTTCTACCTGGGAGATCGCCGTACCTGCGATCTGGCGGAGAGCTGCGCGCTACAAAGCCTTTCGAGCGAAGTGGCCCGCGCCGATGACGAGACCCGGCAGGCCTACGAGACGCAATTGTGCGCGATCATCGAAGCCGTGGCTGGCGGCCTGGAGGGAAAGCCCAAGGCCCGTCGCGAGGAGGCGACCGCACTGCTCGCGATGCTGGTTGGCGGGGTAACGCTCGCGCGCGCGGTGCAGGATCCCGCCATCAGTCACGATATTGCCGCTGCCGTTCGCAAGGCCGCGCTCAAGCTCGGCGTTCATGCATAGTGACGGTGGCTCCCTCAAATGGGCGCCTACGTCACGACCATCGCAACACGCCGTCGCGAACATATTGTGCGAATGCCCGCGCGGCCGGTCCGCTGTTGGATGGCAAATGCAGGCTGATCGCAAAGTTCGGCAAGGCGGGCATGCCGGTATCCGTATCGAGGATATTCATGTCGGCCGGCACGGTGGATGCCAACCATGCGGTGATCGCCAGATCGCTTCTCACAGTCGCCGTGGTCGCCTCGATGTTGCCACTCTCGAACACGCTTCGCCATTCGAGATTCTTCTCCCGCAGCGCTTGTAAAACGACCGGCCTGAACGCGCAGGATTCCGCCACGATCGAGACGGGCAACGGCCGCTTCAGGTGCGCCATTCCCCCTCTTGCACCCACCCAGACAAGCCGCTCGACCCGCAGGCATTCACCCGCGGCGTCGTTCGTGGCGGCTTCTATGACCGCCAGGTCGAGCGAACCGCTCGCAAGCGCTTTGGAGAGATCCGGCGACGTCGCGCACATGAGCGATATCTCCACGTAGGGGCAGGCTTCCGCAAACGCCTTGAAGATGGGCGGAAAGCACGTTCCCACGAGGTCGTACGGCACGCCGATCCGCAGTGGCCCCTGCAATGGACGCGTTGCCATATCTGCCCAGATCTCGTCGTTCATGCCAAGCAGGCGTTTGGCCTTGCCGAGAAAACGTTCGCCGATCCGGGTCAGTTCAAGGCGGCGGCCCTCTCGCTCGAACAGGCTGCAATCGAACGATTCCTCGAGCCGCTTGATCTGCTGGCTCACCGCCCCTTGCGTCAGATGAAGGCTGTTCGCGGCCACAGTCATGCTGCCGTGATCCGCCACGGCGACGAAGGTCCGCAAGAGATTGATGTCGAGATTCTGGGTCATGGACACATTATGTATCGTAATGCATCGCATCAAAAAGTATCGTTTTCCTAATGCGACGCCGCGGAATACAGTGCGATTCAGTTAAGCATTTCGGCAAAGGGGTCATGACAACACCGACAGTCGGTTTCATTGGACTCGGCGCGATGGGGGAAGCCATGGCGCTGAACCTCGCGAAGGCCGGCACGCCGCTGGTGGTCTGGAACCGCACGGCGGCAAAAGCCGGGAAGCTAGTCGAAGCCGGCGCACAGCCTGCAAAAGATGCGGCTGAGGTATTCGCGCGTGCCCGGACCGTCATCCTGATGCTGGTCGATGGCGCCGCCATTGACGTGGTCCTCGACCGTTGCGGTCCCACCTTCGCGTCCCGCGTGCGCGAGCGCACGATCGTCCACATGGGCACGACCTCTCCCGCGTACTCGCGTGGACTGGAAGCCGACATCCGCTCGGCCGGCGGCCGCTACGTCGAGGCGCCCGTCTCGGGATCGCGCAAGCCCGCCGAAGCGGGGCATCTCGTCGCCATGCTTGCCGGCGACGCGGATGCCGTAGAAACCCTCCGTCCGCTGCTCGCCCCGATGTGCCGCGAAACCATGGTGTGCGGGCCTGTTCCGAACGCCCTGCTGATGAAGCTGTCGGTCAACCTGTTCCTGATCGCGCTCGTCACGGGGCTGGCCGAGGCCGTGCATTTCGCCCAGCGCAACCGCCTCGATCTCAGCCAGTTCCTCGCCGTGCTGAACGCCGGTCCCATGGCGAGCGATGTATCACGCGTGAAGGCGCCGAAACTCATCGACCGGGATTTTGCGGTGCAAGCCGCGATCTCCAACGTGCTGGAAAACAACCGCCTGATTGCCGAAGCGGCGCGTGAAAACGGTATCGCCTCTCCGCTGCTGGATGTCTGCCACGCGCTCTATGGCGAAGCGCTGGGACTTGGCCTCGGAGAAGCCGACATGGTTGCGGTGCTCAGGGCAATCGAAGCGCGCAGCGGCCTGCAACGATGATCGGTTTCTTCCTGCTCAGCCTGCCGGTCTTCGGCGTTATTGGCGTGGGATGGGCGGCGACGCGCGCGCATCTCCTGGCCTCGGGCGCGCTCGACACGCTCAACGTCTTCTCGTTTCGTTTTGCGCTTCCAGCCCTTGTTTTACGGCTCATCGCGGGGCAGCCGTTGCGTCAATCGTTCAATCCCGGCTTCTACGCCGGCTATCTTGCATCGGGCGCAATCGTGTTCATGCTGGTCCTGGGCGTGTCGCGTTGGACCGCAGCGTCCACGGTCGCGGCGGCCGGCGCGCACGCGACTACGGCGACGGTGAGCAACCTGGGTTTCCTTGGGCCGCCATTGATGCTCGCCTTCTTCGGCGAGCGTGGAGCGGGTCCGCTGGCAATGGCGATCCTGGCGGAGATCATGGTGCTGCTCTCCCTCGGCGGTGTATTCATGGGCGCCAATGGCGACTCGCGGCGCGGCATCGGTTCCCAGATCCTGCGAGGCACCGTGTTCAATCCTGTTGTCGCGGCGATCGTGGTGGGCGCTTTGCTGGCGGGCACGGGACTCGCGCTGCCCGAGTCGGTCACGCGCTTCCTGGCGTTCCTCGGCGGCGCAGCGGGTCCAACAGCGCTCTTTGCGCTGGGCGGCGCCCTCGCCTTGCAGCGTCCTGACCGCGGCACCGCTGTCGCTGCATGCCTGATCAGTCTCGTGAAACTTGTCGTGTATCCGCTGTTCACGTGGCTTGTTCTCAGCCACGTGATGACGCTCGAACCGTTCTGGGTGCACGCAGGTACTCTGATTGCGTGCTTGCCCTCGGCCGGGAATATCTATGTGCTCGCGCAGCGGTATGACGCCGATCCGCATCGGGTGTCAGCGGCCATTCTCTTGTCCACGATCTCCAGCGTGGTGACCTTTCCATGTGCCGCATGGCTTGTTCTTCGCTAAGGCGCGCGCTCCTGTGCAGGAAAATGCTAACCAAGGGTATATTCAAACTCCCCCAAAAAGAGAAATAACAATGAGTGAGGTCCAGCCTACCCCGGTCACGATACATGCCGAAGACGGCTACGCGCTGAAAGGCCAGATATGGCGCCATGACGAATCGTCCGACGCCTTCGATGCCGGCGGACCCAGGCCCGTGGTCATCATCAACCCGGCCACATCGGTCCGATGCGGCTATTACTCGCGCTTCGCCGCATTCCTGCATGCGCAAGGATTCGATGTCATCACTTATGACTATCGCGGTATCGGCGGATCTCGCCCGGCGTCGCTTCGCAGCTTTCACGCGGGATGGCTGGACTGGGGCCGGCTCGATTTCGAAGCGGTATTGCGCCTGGCATCCGGCACGTTTGCTCGCCAGCCTATACAGGTTGTCGCCCATAGCATCGGCGGCGTCCTGGTGGGGCTGGCTCCGTCGAATCATCTGATCGAACGCGTTTTCACCATGGGCGCGCAATTCGCCCATTGGCGCGACTACGCCAGTAACAAACGATTCGGTATGCTGATCAAATGGCATGCAATCATGCCGGCGCTCACGGCGGCGCTCGGCTATTTTCCCGGTGGCAAGCTCGGCTGGATGGAAGACACCCCACGCGGGGTGGTGTGCGACTGGATCGCGCCGCAACCCCGCTTCGAAGACGCGTTCCGGCGCGGACCACACGCGCTGACGGAGCTTGAGCGCGCAACGCTGGTCGAGGGTTTTGCCGCGATGCACGGGCCAATGCTCGCACTCAGCGTAACCGATGACGAATTCGGCACGGAATCAGCCATTGAACGTCTGCTTGCTTACTTCAGGAACAGCCCGATCACCCATCTGCGTATTCCGCCGGAATCGATGGGGTATCGTGAGATCGGCCACTTTGCGTTTTTCCATAGCCGCTTTGAAGCGTCGCTGTGGCAGATCCCGCTCGAATGGCTGAAGGCTCGCTCAGTGCGTGCCGACCTTGGCGGTTTTGTCGTCAGGACCGACGCCCGGTGAGCGGTTCAAGCCCGCGTCCGCGGCTCCCACGCCAGTTCCATGAATACCTGGCACAGCGCCTCCATCCCCTTGGCATCGTCCGCGTCGAAGCGGCCGATTGAAGGGCTGTCCACGTCCCAGACACCGGCCAGGCTGCCGTCCTTGGCGACCAGCGGCACGACAATCTCGGATTGCGATGCCGAGTCGCACGCAATGTGTCCGGGAAACTCATGCACGTCCTGCACTACCTGCGTGAGCCGGGTTTGCGCGGCAGTGCCGCACACGCCTTTTCCCAGCGCGATGCGAACGCACGCCGGTTTGCCCTGGAAGGGACCGACGACGAGTTCGGCTCCATCGAAGAAATAAAAGCCGCTCCAGTTCAGGTCCGGCAGCGTGTGATACACAAGCGCCGAGAAGTTGGCGGCGTTGGCGATGCGATCGGTTTCATCGCTGAGAAGCGAGCGCGCCTGGGCAATGAGCTCGTCATATTGCGCGGCTTTTGAACCAGTGGATTGCTGGACGGTGAAGGACATGATGGCGATGGTGTGCGCCATGACCGGCTAGGTCATGGCGGTTGAAAGAAGAAAGTCGTTCGACCATAGCACAGCGCACCAAATCCGGCTTACCTCGGCGCCTGCAGCTTTATCGTCGTCATGCCCGGATCGGCGGCTATGGCTTCTTCGGTGAACGGAAAGCGCAGCCATTGCTTGCCGGCGAAGCGCCGGGTTGCATCGGCGAAATGCGGTGAGGCCGGGTCGTCGGATTCCGAATGAGCGAGCATGGTGTCCGCCTGCACACCGTTCGCGTCAAACGAAACCACTTGCAAATAGCTCGCGCCGTGGCCGCTGCGATCGACCGCGTAGCCGCCTGCATCGACCGGATGGAGAGAACACACTACCGTGAAATAACCCGCATCGTCGCAACCGCCAAAGAGCGGGATACGCTCCCCGTTCCGGTCAGCGTGCAGCAGTTCGCCACGGGTGGAGTCGAGCGCAAATCCGTATCGCTGCATGGCGAGGGCCGCGCCACCGAGCGCCTGCTGAAGAGCGGGTTTAAGCGCGGGATTGGAGGTGTCGAGACCGCGTGGCGTTGCAAGCGGCGCAGCCGGATCGAACGGCACGCGGTAGAAATGCGCCAGCCCCGCTCCATCCAGGCGACGCCAGAACTCGTCCCAGAGATTGGCGCCGCGCGCTTGCGTGTTAGCAGTACCGTCCCACTCACGAAGTACCTTGCATGCAGGCGCCAAGTCCACTGTTTGCGGTTGACCGCCGGACGTGGCTTGCTTGATTGAAACCATTGAATCCGTTGCATCGGCACAGACCGTATCAAGGATAGGCTTGCGGAACAATTGCTCCGACATCGACCGGCTATCCAGCACCTTCGTTTCAAGTGCGAGCCGCGTCACACCACCCTTCTGCACCTCCAATTCGGCCGCGAGCATGTGGCCAAAACGCGTGCGCAGCGATTGCTCCGTGCCGGTGATGCCGGCCACGTGCGGATAACCTGTAGTCGGCGCCTGGGCGTTGGTCAGCCAGTAACTGCCGTTGAAGTTGCCCACATAATCACCGCGCGCCATGTGCGGCATGTCTGCCACTGGCAATGCCCCCGCTTGCACACTCGATGCCTCCACGCGCCATTCGCAGGCACTTTTCGAACCGTCGAGAAACGGCACGCCGGGCGCTTTCGCATCGAATGCGCGGCCGAGCGGCGTCGTGCAGACCGCCGCCAGCGAATCAGGCACGTCCGGCACCGCGCCAATGTCGGCGAACCACACACGCGGGTCGCCGCGACCGATCGCCAGGGTGTTGACCCACGGCGTGGCCGCGAGGCGTTTCTGGATCGCGATGAAATCGTCGAGTGAGCGCGCCTGGCTCCACGCCAGGAAATTCTCGAAGGAGCGCGTGTTGCCGGTATTCACGTCGCGCAGCGCGAACGCGTGTTGTGCATTCCATGCAAGCGCAGGCGACATCGACGAGAGATCCACCAGCGGACCAAAACGCGAGCGGTACAGCGTGCGAGTGATCGATGTCAGGCTGCCGTCGGCGTTGCGCGTCTGGACCGTGACGGGCACGGGTGTCATCGGTTCGCTGACGCCGTCGTAGATATAACGCGTGGGATTGGCAGGATCGAGCGACAACTGGAAAATGCCGAAGCGCCGTGCGCTCGACACGGTATGCGTCCAGGCGATGTCGTCGTTAAAGCCGATCATCACGACCGGCACGCCAAGAAACGATGCGCCCGCCACATTCAACCGGCCCGGGATGGTTAGCTGTGCTTCATAGAAGCGGTCAGGTCCGCGCAGGAACCAGTGCGGGTTGCCAAACAGGAGACTGCGGCCTTCCTGCGTGACCGGTGCACCGAACGCCAGTGCATTGCTGCCGATACCCCGCCGCCCGCCTATGTCGAGTTGCGAAGGTGTTATGTCGATCGCGCCGGTTTGCATCGCCGGCGCCGGCTGTGCGGCTTTCGCAGGAGGCTGCGCGCGCGCTATCTGCGGTAAAAACCGTACGGCGCCGCCTGCAAGATTCGCTGCCACCATCCGCCGGATCATATCGTCTGACGTGATCTTGGCAACCCACGGCTTGCCTCTGCACTCGGCATTCGCGCCGCCCATGTGCCTCGCATTCAGCTCGTCGAGGTAGCGGTTGTAGCCTGCCGCAAACCCATTCATCAAGTCGAGAATGGGTTTGGACTGAGCGGCTCGATAACGCTCGACAGCGCTCGCGTCATCGACGAAACGAAAGAAGAAATCGGCATCGAGATTACGCGGCTGCCCGAAGGAAGCGGCCGTTGGCGGCTTCGCATCGGCGCCGAAATTCGCCGAGCGCTCGCCGCGAAACGTGACGAAAGCATCCGCGAGCGTGCACAGGTTGTCTTGCGCCTGCACGTATCCGTAGCCATAACCGAGGCTCGCCCAATCGTCGGCCTTGATATGCGGGATACCGTCTTGCGTACGGCGGATCTCGACGTTAAAGGGCGACCCGGCACCCGCCAGGTTTTGGGGGCCTTGTACGCAGCCGCTCAACGTGATTACGGTGGCTACGGTGACTGCGGCGAACACCACCGCCGCCGCGAACCTGACAACTTGCTTCATGGGATTCAACCTTGAATCAATGGGCGAAACTGATGGGTGAACCGCCGTGAGGATGCGGGACCGTGCCCATCGGAATACCATAAATCGCGCCGAGTGTGTCGGCGTGCATCAACTCCGCGGGGGTGCCCGATGCCAACAAGCGGCCGCCCTTGAGCGCGAGGAGATCGTCGCAGAAACGCGCGGCCATGTTGACGTCGTGCAGCACCACCACCACACCGAGTCCGCGCTCGACACTCAAGGTCCGCACCAGTTGCAATACCTCGATCTGATGCGCAATGTCCAGCGCCGAAATGGGCTCGTCAAGCAGCAGACATTCGCTGTCCTGCGCGACAAGCATGGCAAGCCACACGCGCTGGCGCTCGCCGCCGGAAAGACTGTCCACCGTGCGGTGCGCAAAACGCTCGACGTCGGTCAGCCGCATCGCCTCTTCCACCTTCGCGCCGTCTTGTGCGCTGAAGCGGCCGAGCGCACCGTGCCACGGATAACGCCCCAGCGCGACGAGTTCGCGCACGGTCATGCCGTCGGCAGCGGGCGGCTGTTGTGGCAGGTATGCGACCTTGCGCGCGAACGCGCGGCCTTCCCAGTCGTCGAGCGGCTTGCCCGCGAAACGCAACGTGCCGCTGCCCGGCGCTTGCTGGCGCGCGAGCAGCTTCAGCAACGTGGACTTGCCTGAACCATTGTGGCCAATAAGCCCGCATACCCGACGCTTGGGCAACTCGAGCGACAGCGGATGCAGCAGCACCCGCTGGCCGATGCTGAACGAGACTTCATCGAGCGAATACATGGGCTCGCGATCGGACTCAGGTGTGACCACGCTCTCTGCGTCCTGGTCGAGAAATGCAGGGTCGGCGTTCATATTGCTTAGGCCGAAGCAACCGGCGTGGGCGTCTGCAGATGCGCCTGCGGATGAATCGCGTTCGGATGATCGACACGCAAGTCTGCGCCACGGCCGAGCTCAACGACCTGACCGTAGTCAAGCTTGATATAGCGATCGGCGAGATGGTAATAACGGTCGTCGTGCGTGATGACTACGATGGTCTTGCCCTTGGCCTGGAGCTCCGGCAGCAACTGCTTGTAGAACACTTCCTTGAAGGTCGGATCCTGGTCGGCGGCCCATTCATCGAAGACATAGAACGGCCGGTCTTCCAGATACGTGACCAGCAAAGCCAGGCGCTTGCGCTGACCTTGCGAGAGGTCGGTCGTGGAAAACACGCCGTCCTTGATCGTGACCTTGTGATCGAGTTGCAGGTGCTCGAGCAACAACTTCGCGTGGGCGTCGAGGCCATCCACCTTCATGCCGAAGAGCGTGTCGAAGAGGTAGAAGTCATTGAAGACCACCGAGAAATGCTGGCGATAAATATCGCGGTGCGCCTCATCGACCGGCTTGCCGTTGAGCAGGATCTGCCCGCCCTCCGGCGCATAAAGTCCCACGAGCATTTTTGCGAGCGTCGTCTTGCCGCTGCCGTTACCGCCGATCAGGTAAATCAGTTCGCCCGGCTTGAACGTCAGGTCGATCGGGCCCAGCGTGAAGACTTCGTTTTCTTTTTCGCGGAAATATCGATGCGTGACCTTGTCGAGCACGATGCTGTCGAAGGCCTTGGCCGGCGTTTCGTGCAAGGTATCTTCGAGCGGCAGATCGGCATTGACCTGTTCAATCCGCTCCAGTGCAACCTTCGCCGAGCTGATGTTCGGGATGGCGGACAACACGCCTTCGATCGGCATGATCATGTACAGGAAGATCATGGCGTAGCCCGACATGACGTGGGTGCTCACCGGAAACGTGCGCGCGAGCACGAACAGCGTAATGCCGATGAATGCGAGCAGAATAAAGCTGCCCCAGCTCGCGGCCGCCGAGTACAAGATATAGCCGCGCGTGCGCTGGACACGTACCGCTTCCACGTTGGTTTCCAGCGTGTCCGTCACGAATGCGTTCTTGCGTTCGCGATGCAGCTTGAGTTCCTTGGCGCCATCGAAGAGCGCGCGGAAATGCTTGACGAGCTCATCCTCCTTGCGCCGTGAACCACGCAGATGAAACAGCGCTTTCGTGTTGGCGATATGAAAACCCATCGAGCCGATGAAGATGGTCAGTACAGCAAAGAGCAGAATCTGCCATGACAAGTAACCGAGATACACGAGACAACCGGCGATCACCGCGCCGTGCATCGCGAGCGCGGGCAGGCTCAGGAACAATACGACGATCGTGTCCAGGTCCTGCGTCAGCACGGTGAGTGCCTTGGCCGCACCCTGCTTTTCCAGATGCTGGTACGACGCGTCGGCAATGCGCCGGATGGTTCGCATGCGCAGCGTTGCCTTGGCGCGCTGGCCGAGCTGCATGAATAGCGTTTGCGACAGCGTTCGTGTGCCGAGCACGAGCACGCCGACGATCAGGAATTGCCAGCCGAGTTCGACGAGCTTCGTATTCGACGCCCCAAGCGCCTGGTTGATCAGTGCGATGAGCGCCGCGTTGCCGAACCCGCTGACGAGGCTCGCCACCACCGCGACAGCCAGGACCCAGCGTGAGTTGCGGACAAGATACAAGAACAGCGACATGAAACTCCTTGTGGGCAACGAGTGACAACCGAACTCGATTTGGCCCGTGAAAACACGGTCCGACGGCGTCACAGAATAAATAATTCGACAAGTGAAGTCAATTAAATGCGAATCATTTGCATTACAACGACTTCACTGATTAAGGAGTCGCGCGGGGGCTTGAAGAAAGGGCTCGACGCGTCAAGAAGCGGATGCATCACGCGGGTTGCGCTTGAACATCGTGACGATCAGGTACACGCCGCCCAGCAGCGTCGCCATCACGCCTGCCGGCATTTCCTGCGGGAACAGGACCCATCGGCCCAGCCAGTCGGATGCGACCATCAGCGCCGCGCCCAGCGCCGCCGAAACGAACAGCAGCGGCACAGCTCGCCGGATACCGAGCATGCGGGTCATGTGCGGCGCCATGAGGCCGATAAATGACAGCGGGCCGATCACCAGTGTCGCGGCCGCCGTCAGCAGCGCGCTGAGGAGCAGCAGCGCAAAACGGGCGACGGTTATGTCGACTCCCAAGCCCCGCGACACGGCCGCGCCCAACGGCAGGATCTCCAGCCAGCGCCGGCAGAATGGCACCACGCAAAGCGCTGCCAGCGCGACCACGGCAACCACGCCCGCAGCCCCCGCGCTGACGTTATAGGTTGATCCCGCAAGCAGGTTGTAGAGGACGATCACCCGCGGATCGTCGCTCGCAACAGCAATGGTCGACACTGCCTGGAACACGGCGCTGATCGTCACGCCGGCGAGTATCAGCGTGTCGGGTGCATAAGACGATTTGCGTGCAAAGAGCAATAGCGCGCCCAACGTAATCACCGATCCGCATGCGCACCAGACAAGGAACGTCGGCAGCCCCGGACTGGCCGTCAGGAACAACGCCCCGGTGAGCCCCATCGCGCCGCCGGCCGTGATGCCGAGCAGGTCGGGACTCGCCATCGGATTGCCCGTCATGCGCTGGACGATGCCACCCGCGAGCGCAAGCAGGACGCCCACGCCCATCGCCGCGACCACGTGCGGCAGGCGCAGGAACAGCAACGCGGATACCTCCTCCGGGCGGCTGACGTGCCAGCCTGCAAGACCCCGCCCAACCCCCAGCGACAAGCCGATGACCACCAGCAAAACCAGTACGCAAACGCCCGCCGTCAAAGCCAGCGCACGCGATGACAGCGGCTCTGACTGTATCGCGGCTGCATGAGTCAGGTCAGGCCGTCCGCGCAAGCGCCGCAACATGACCAGCAGCAAGGGGGCGCCCAGCAACGTGGTGATTGCGCCCGTTGGAATCGTGGTTCCGAGACGTCCCGCGAATTCCTGCGCGATCTGGTCTGCGAGCCATAGGAGCGCAGCGCCAAACAGGGGCGACCACAACATCCGGTCACGCAAGCGGCGTGCGCCGGCAAGGCGCGCAAGCGTCGGTGCAGCCAGTCCGATGAAGCCGATCACACCCACTGCGCTCACAACGAACGCGGTCACGAGCAAGGTCAGGAAAAGCGCCGCGCCGCGCGTCATCCGCAACGAGACACCCAGGCTGCTCGCGACCGTGTCGCCGAGATCGAACACGGCCATGGGCCGGATGCACAGCAGCAGCAACGCCACACATGGCACGAGCCGCACGAGCAACGCCAGCGCAACGCTCCAGTCGTGCTGTCCAAGCGAGCCGCCGCCCCAGATCATCAGCGCACTCAACAGGTCGTAGTGCGAGATCGCGAGCGCGAAACTCAGCGCGCCGCAGCACAGGTTGACGATCATGCCGCCGAGTATCAGTGCGAGCGGCGAGATGCCGCGCCGCGCCGCCAGCGCAAACACAATCGCCAATGCTACTGCGCCACCGGCCAGTGCGACGCCATCGCGGCCGGACACCAGTAAGCCCGGGGCGTAGACGGTCGCAATCGAGAGTCCTAGGTAGGAGCCGGAGAAGATGCCGAGCGTCATCGGTTCGGCGAGCGGATTGCGCAGCACTTGCTGGGTCGCCACGCCGGCAAGTCCGAGCGCGGCGCCGCACAACCATGCGACCGCGATGCGCGGCAGGTCGCCATAGTGCACCAGCAGCTGTCGCAGATCCGTCGGCGATGGAGCCGTCAACGCTTGCCACCACAACGATGCCGGCAAGCGCTCCTCCAGCCTGTGCAGCGACAACAGCGCGGCCAGCACGATCACAAGACAAACCGGCAGGAGCGGCCAGCGTCCTGAGGGTGCAACGGAGACGGTCGCGACGCTTTTCATGCGTGCTCCTTCGTTGCGCCGGTATGCTCGAAGGCATCGACAAGCTCGCGGGCAAAGAACATCGCAGAAAGAACGCAGCCGTCGGGCGGAACGCGCGGCAGACCCATCATGCGGCCCCCGTTCATGAACGGCATGGCGTGCCACAAGGGGCTGGTTTTCATCATGTTCGCGACGGAAGATGCAAGCGGCTTCATGTAGAGCAGGGTCGCGTCGGGGCTGTTGCCCAGCACGTCGAAACCGGTTGTGGAGAAGGCTCCCGACCGGGTCGCGTTTTGCAGTCCGAGCGTCGTCATCAGTTCACCATAGAAGCTGTTCGGACCGAACACGCGCACATGCGCTTCATCGATAAAATTCACCATGTAGAGCGGCCTGCTACTCACACCCGGCAGCGCGGCAAGTGACGTGCGAGCGTGGTCCATTACCGTGTCCGCTTGCGCGAGTAGTGCTTCGGCGCGCGCTTCGCAGCCCAGCAAATGCGCGAGCTGCAGGGTTTCAGCACGTGCCGCGGAATAGGGCGTGTCGCTCGACCGGTAACGACCGAGCGTGACGGTTGGCGCCACGCGTTCGAGCGCCGCCCGCAGGGTCGCGTGAGCCGGCGAAATGACAATCAGGTCAGGCTTCAATGCGAACAGCAATTCCATGTTCGGCTGGAACATCAGGCCGAGATCCACCACCGACGCAGGCACATCGCACGCCGTGAAATTCCTGCGGAAGTCGCGGGTATTCGCGATCCCGACCGGCACCACGCCGATCGATAGCACCATCTCCGTCAGCCCCCAGTCGAGCACGACAACACGGCGCGGCACCGCCGCCACTGCACCATTGGAGCGTACGGTGGCGGCAAGCACGCCGGCGCCAAGCAGCGCGGAAAGCATGGCGCGTCGGTTCATTGCATGAGTTCGGAGAGGATGGATTGCATGTCGCCGGTCAAACGGTCTTGTTCTGCCACGTCCCTCCGCGCAGTCGAAACAACGGCGGCGAACGCTTCGAGCGTCGGCGCGGCGAACAACGCAGCGAGCTCGACTTCGACCGATAGCTGCCGCGAAATCCGTCGCTGGACCCGGAGGCTGAAAATAGAGTCCCCGCCGAGTTCGAAGAAGTTGTCGCGACGGCTTATGCGTTCAATCGGTTCTATCCCAAGAACGTCGCACCAGATCTGCGCGATGACCGCTTCTACTTCACCTTGCGGTGGTTCGTAGTTCCTCGTGACAGACAGCTCCGGCGCAGGCAAAGCGTGCCGGTCCACCTTGCCGTTCGGCGTCAGCGGCAACGCGTCGAGCACGACTATCGCCCCGGGCACCATGTAGTCGGGCAGGACGTTGTGCAATGCCGTTTTCAACGTTGATCCATCGATCACACTGCCCGCCTGCGCGCTCACGAATGCAACAAGACGAGTGACGTCGTGAAGGGTTGCTACCGCGTCCCGTACGCCGGGTAGCGCAAGCAGCGCCGTCTCGATCTCGCCAAGCTCAATACGGAAACCGCGCAGCTTCACCTGATGATCGATGCGTCCGAGGAACTCCATCTGGCCCGCGTTGTTCCAGCGCACCAGGTCACCGGTTCGATACAAACGGCCGCCCTCGCTCAAGCCGAACGGGTCAGGGATGAAACGTTCCGCCGTCAGCGCTGCACGGTTCAGATAACCCCGCGCCAGTCCCGAGCCTCCCACGTACAGTTCGCCTGCCATGCCTCGCGGCACGAGACACAACGACGCGTCCAGCACGTACGCTGTGCGCTCGCCCACAGGGGTTCCTATCGGTGCATAAGCGCTATCGAATTCGGACGCGCCGTCCGCGCTCCACACGGTCGAGGTAATCACCGTTTCCGACGGCCCATACGCGTTGAAAATGCGCTCGGGGTTCAAGCGCTTCCTGACCGTTTCGAAGCCGCTGCGCGACCAGCCTTCCCCACCGACAATGCACGTCCTGACCGATACCGCACCCGCCTCCGTCTCCTGAGCGAACGCATTGATATAGGCTGGCGGCAAATCCAGTATCGATATCTTGTGCGCCTCCATCTCGGCCGCAAGCCGCTCAGCCGGCCAGACGGCGTCGTCGCGCAATACGAGCGCCGCGCCGCTGATCAACGGAGCCAGCCACTGCTCGGCGGCGGCGTCGAAGCTGATCGAAGCGAAATGCAGTTGGCGGTCTTCCGGGGTGATGCCATAGCGCTTTGCAATGGCCCGGCAATGCATCGACAGCGCGTCGTGCGCCACCGCCACGCCCTTGGGCTTGCCTGTCGAGCCCGATGTATAGATTACGTACGCCAGGTTCCCGCCGGCGAGCTTGACGCACGGATTACTCGCCGGTTCCGCCGATACATCGAGCGTATCCAGATCCAGCCGCTTCAGCCCGGCTTCCGCAGGCAACCGTCCGTGAAGATGCGATTGAGTAATCAGCAACGTGATGCCGCTATCCGCCGCCATGTGAGCGAGACGTTCAACGGGGTACGTCGGGTCCAGCGGTACATATGCACCACCCGCTTTCAGGACGGCCAGCAGGCCCACGATCATTTCAGCCGAACGCGCCACTGCAAACCCGACCCGCACTTCCGGCCCCACCCCTTCCCGCATCAAGCGATGCGCAAGGCGGTTTGCCCGTGCGTTCAGTTCGCCATAACTCAAGCTGTCGTGACCGGACACGAGCGCGAGCGCATCCTGTTGCTGCTGTTCGCGTGCCTCGATCAGCGCGTGCACTGGCAGCACGTTTTGCGCTGACGCAGCTAATGCACCGGCATGGCCCAACGTCAGCAGCGCTTGCCGCTGAGCGCCGTCGAGCAAGTCGAAGTCGGCGAGCAACCGGTGCGCTCCGTCCGCAAACGCGTTCAGGAGTCCGCCCGTTTGGCGTGCAATGCCTGCTATGTCCCGGTCGGCAAACGCCTCATGCGCGAACCGGTAGTCCAGCTTCAGGGTGTCGCCCAGCATTACGCCCAAGGTCAGCGGATAGCTCGTTTCATCGCAGGCACGGACGTTGTCGATCGTCAGGCCACCGGGCGAAGCATCTTTCAGCGCGGTATCGACGGGATAGTTCTCGAAGACCACGACGGTATCGAACAGGCCTTGCGTGCTTGCCCCTGCCCAGCGCTGGATCTCGTACAGCGGCGTGTGCGCATGTTCCTGCGCGGTGATGCCTTGCTGCTGCAATTCGCGCAGCCAGTCGCCCAGCCGCTTGCCGGCATGCGGCTCGGCAATCACCGGCAGCGTATTGATGAAGAGCCCGAGCAACTGCGACGCACCGGCCAGACCGGCAGGCCGGCCAGCCAGTGTCGCGCCGAAGGTCACTGTCGGCTGGTTCGTGTAACGGTGCAGCAGCAGCGCCCACGCGGCCTGCACGAGTGTGTTCACCGTCACGCGTTCCTGGCGGGCAAATGCGACGAGGCGCGCGGTCGATACAGGGTCGAGTTCAAACGTATGTTGACCGTAACCGCTGTCGTTCCTGGTGCCAGTCCGCTCGTAACGGCTCGCGACTGATGCCGCGAGCCGTGTTGGTTCCTCTATCCGCTTTACCTGCTCGCGCCAGTGCGCGGCGCTCGCCTCATCATCGTGCTTCTGCAACCAGCCGATATAGTCGCGATACCGCCCACCGTGCGCGGGCAGGCTCTGCCCGCTGTAGTGCCGCAGCACTTCGCCAAGCAACTGCGCGACGCTCCAGCCGTCCATCAGCACATGATGGTGCGTCCACATGAAGTGATAGCGGTGCGTGTCGACACGCACCAGCGCCAGCCTTTGCAGAGGGGCGCGCGTGACGTCGAAACCCTGCTTGAGATCGGCTGCAGCCAGATCGTCCAGCGCAGCGGCAAGGTCGTGGTGGCCGCGCAAATCATGATGCGTCAATGGCAGCTCCACCGACCGCGCCACCCATTGCAGCCAACCCTCGCCCTGGGGCACAAAACCTGTCCGCAGGATGTCGTGTCGCGCCGTCATCGCGGCCCATGCCGCACTGAAACGCGCAACATCCAGTCCATCGATATCCGCCCGCAGCTGATTCAGGTACACGCTGCTGCTGGGTGCATACAAGGTGTGAAACAACATGCCCGACTGCATGGGTGACAGCGGATAAATATCCACGACGCTCTTCAACGTCAGTGGCAACCGGTCAAGATCGTGCTGTGTCAGTGAAATTAATTCGAAGTCCGAAGGTGTGACGCCAGTTGAACCACTCGTGCAATGGTCGATCACGCGTTCCAGTTCCACGCGAATCGTATCGATCAGCGCTTCAACAGTACTCGCCCGATAACGCTCGCCGCTATACCCCACGCTCAAAGTGAGCTCGCCGTCCAGCACCTTGCCGCTGACCGACAGGTCATGCGGCAACGGCGCCCCTTCGTCCTGCGATCGGCCCGCGGATTCAGACGCGGGTTGCCAGGCAGACGTTGCATCAAAGCTCTGGTCGAACTGGCCGAGATAGTTGAACACGACTTGCGATGGTCCGATGCCACCCAGCGCGTGACGGTCCGCATCGTCACCGAGGTACTTGAGCACGCCAAACCCGAGACCCCGGTCCGGTACCCGGCGCAGTGCTTCCTTGACGCGCCCGAGCGCAGCACCCACATCGCCCTGCGGTTCGAGGGAAACGGGATACAGGCTCGTGAACCAGCCAACCGTGCGGCTCAGGTCGAGGTCGTCGAAGAGATCCTCACGGCCGTGTCCTTCAAGGTCGATGCGGATCCGCTCCTCTGCTGTCCAATTGCAAAGCGCGCGGCCCAGCGCGGTCAGCAGCAGGTCGTTGACATGCGTGCGGTACGCTGCAGGCGCTTCTTGCAGCAGCCGTTGCGTCAAGGTACGGTCGAGATGGAACGTCGCGTGCTGCTGATGAGCCACGAGGTTCGCGCCCAACGGAAAGTCGCAGGGCAAGCCGGCCGGCGTGCGTGCAACTCCCTGCCAGTAGTCGACTTGCGCACGCAGCGCTGGGCTCTTCGCGTGGCGTGCGAGACGTGTCGCCCACTCATTGCATGAAGTTGTCTTCGACGGCAACGAGACGGTTTCGTTGGCCTGCAATTGCGCATACGCGGTTCGCAGGTCTGCCAGCAGAATGCGCCATGACACGCCGTCCACAGCCAGATGGTGGATCACCAGCAAGAGCCGCCAAGTGCCGTCGGAAAAATTGATTGCCAGCGCTTTTAGCAACGGTCCGTGGCCAAGATCAAGGCTACGCTGCGCTTGATTGCAGAGTGTCGTAATGTCGGCCGGTGTGGCTGCCTCGCGTACCCATAACAAGTCCGCGGCCGATTGCTCACTACCCAGCGACCATCGACCGGTTGAGTCTTGCGTAAGGCGTAGCCGCAGCGCGTCGTGGTGCTGCACCAGCGCATGCAACGCACGCTCCAGCAGCGCCGTGTCCAACGGCTCTCGGCTCGTCAGCAGCACTGCCTGGTTCCAGTGATGCCGCCGCTCCATCGGCAGGTCGAGGAACCATGCCTGCATCGGCAGAAGCGCCTTGGTGGTGTCGTGCATAAGCGCGTCAGGGGCGACCCGGGTTGCAGCAACCGGCTCAGCCACCGCCGCAAGCTGGACCACGGTCTGACGCTCGAACAATTGCCGCGGAGTCAGTTTCCATCCAGCTAACCGTACGCGCTCCACAATCAGCAGGCTAAGAATTGAATCGCCGCCCAGTTCGAAGAAGTTATCGTCGCGGCCAACGCGTTCGACGCCCAACACCTCCTGCCAGATACGCGCCAGCATCGGTTCGACATCGCCTTGCGGCGCTTCCCATGCCCGTTCCTGCTGATCAGGCAAAGGCAGCGCACGGCGATCGACCTTGCCATTCGGCGACAGTGGCAGGTGCTCGAGTTCGACCCAGGCGGACGGCACCATGTATTCGGGCAGGACATCGTGAAGGCCCGCAGCCAGCACGTCACGCTGCAGTTCATGACCCGCGCGCGCCGTCACGTATGCGACCAGCCGCTTGCCTCCCGGCCCATCTTGCGCCACGACTACCGCTTCATCTACGCCCGCCAAGGTCTGCAATACCGCTTCGACCTCACCCGGTTCAATCCGAAAACCCCGGATCTTGACCTGATGATCGAGCCGTCCGAGATAGTCGAGCGCTCCATCCTCGCGCCAACGCGCAAGGTCGCCGGTGCGATATAACCGCCCACCATCCTTGAACGGATCGGGCACGAAACGTTCAGCCGTCAGCCCCGGTCGGTTAAGGTAGCCGCGCGCGAGTCCCGCGCCGCCCAGATACAGTTCTCCCGCGACACCCACAGGCAAACGATTCATCGACTGGTCGAGCACATGCGTGCTGACATTCGCGATCGGCCGGCCGATCGGCACGACCGGATCACCTGCCTGGCAAGTCCAGTGCGTGACGTCGATAGCTGCTTCGGTCGGGCCGTACAGGTTATGCAACTGGATATGAGGCAGACGTTGCAGTGCGCGATCCTGCAATGTCGCCGGCAACGCTTCGCCGCTGCAAATGATCTGGCGCAGGCTCCCACAAACGGCGCTGTCACCATCGAGTGAAACGATGAAAGCTTGCAGCATCGGCGGCACGAAATGCAGCGTGGTCACCTTGAAGCGGTCGATCAATTCAACCAGCTTCGCAGGGTCCCGATGGTCCCCCGGCCCCGCCACCGCCAGCCGCGCGCCGAACATGAGTGGCCAGAAAAACTCCCATACCGATACGTCGAAGCTGAACGGGGTCTTCTGCAGAACGGTATCGGTGGCGTCGAGTTGGTAAGCGGCCTGCATCCAGGCCAGCCGGTTGAACAATGCGTTGTGCCGGTTCGCCGCGCCTTTCGGACGTCCAGTGGAACCCGACGTGTAAATCACGTAGGCCAGGTTTTCCGGGTGGAGTTGAATGTCCGGACGAAGCCGAGATTCACCCGATGTATCCAGCACGTCGAGTTCAAGCACCGTGCATGCATCGCCCGGGGGCAGATGCTGGTTCAGGCGTTCGCGCACAGCGTGCTGCGTCAGCAACAAAGCGATGCTGCTATCGCCGATCATGTAGGCGAGCCGCTCGGGCGGATAGTCCGGATCGAGCGGAACGTAAGCGCCGCCCGCTTTCAATATGGCCAGCAAGCCGACCACCATTTCCACTGACCGCGCGAGACCGATACCGACCCTCACTTCCGGTCCGACGCCAAGCTTCACCAGCCGATGCGCAAGTTGGTTGGCACGCTGATCGAGCTGGCGGTAAGTCAGCACCTCGTCGCCGAACAAGAGCGCTAGCGCATCAGGCGTCTTGATCGCGTGGCGTTCGAATAAACGGTGAACAGGCTCTGCTTCGCCAAACTCCGCAGCTTGCGTGCTCCACGCCGACAGGCGCGACAGTTCCTCTTCATCGATAAACGCAATCTCCGCAACCGGCCGATCAGGGTCCTGGCAGAGACCGGTCAACATCGCTTCATAGTGGCGTCCAAGCCGGGCGATGGTTTCAGGGCGATACAACGCGCCCTCGTAGCGTACGGTACACGTGACGGCATCGGCACTCACGCGGATATCCATGCTCAGGTCGAACTTGGCCACATGACTTTCAGCGTCGACGATATCGACGTCAAGGCCGGCAAGTTGCAACTTTCCCGAAGCAGCAGCGCCTTGCACGTTGAAGAGTGTCTGGAAGAGCGGATGGCGATCGGCTTCCCGCTTCACGCCTATCGCATCGACTAGCGGGGCCAGCGTGACGCAGCCGTGATCGAGCGCGGCGCGGGTGTGTTGGCGCACCGATTGCAGCAGCGCGTGTCCCGTCATGGCCGGTTGAACGCGCACGCGATACACCTGCGTATCGACAAAAAGACCAATCAGGTCTTCGCTTTCCTCGCGGGTTCGTCCACTGGTCGGCACGCCGATGCAGAAGTCATCGCTGCCTGAATGGCGTGACAATAACAATTGCCATGCCGCCATCAGCACGGCAAACGGAGTGCAGCGCTCGGCCTTGCAGCGCGAGCGTAGCGCGTTAAATGTTGAGTCAGTCAGCGTGAAGGTATGAGTACGCGCCAGACGTTCCTGAGCCGGCGCGCGAGTGAAATCGACAGGCAGTTCAAAACCTGTCTGAGGTGAGCCGATGTATTCGGTCCACCATGCGACGTCGGCGCGTGCCTTGTCGCTTGCGAGCATGTCGCGTTGCCACGCGGCGAAATCCGCGTACTGCCATGTCAAGGCGGGTGGTTCCGGAGTTACTTCACGTTCCACTATCCGGCCATAAGCGTGAGCGAGTTCGCGCGCGAAGATCGCGTTCGACGAGCCATCGGAGACGAGATGATGAGCCACCACCGACAGCACGTTCCACTGCGGCGACATCACGAAAACCCGCACGCGGATCGCATTTTCGCTGCTCAGGTCGAACGGCTGCCGCGCCTCATGAGCAAGCGCTTCTGCCAGCGCTTCGTCGCGTGCATCGGCCTGAAGCGAGGAAAGATCGGTTAGCGGCAACGGCACATCGGCCGGTGCATCGACTATCTGAACAGGCTTGCCGTCCAGTTCCGCAAATCGCGTACGCAATACGGCCTGCCGCGCACTCACGACATTCAGCGCCTGTTCAAGCGCGCTGATATTGGCCTGTCCGCGCAAGTGAAAAGCGCGCGCGAGATGGTAGGCAGTAGACAGCGGCGCGAGCCGCTGCATGAACCAGAGTCCTTCCTGCGCAGGAGACAGCGGCAGCGGTCCGGCTGGCTCACCGGGCGTCGATAGCTGCGTCGATAAGGACGTCAATAAATCTTGTGTCGCAAAAGACCGCATCGGCGCCCTGCCTCCTGTTGAGTTACCACTGATACTTCAATCCCGCGAGTACGAGTCGGCCTTGGCCCCAGTAGCAAGCACCATTGCTGCACGACGCCATGTAGGTGCGATTGAGCAGGTTGCTTGCATTGAGCGAAGCCGTCCAGCCGTGCATGGAAGGCAACGCGCGGCCGAGGTCGTAACGCAACGCGACGTCCACCAGCGTGGCTGACGCGAGCAGGAGCGAGTTCGACGTATCGCCGTATGAACCGCCGATATAACGCACGCCCGCGCCCGCTTGCACACCATTGAGCGGGCCGCTGGTCACCGTATAGTCCGCCCACAGCGACGCGGTATTACGCGGGATACCGACCGGCACCTTGTCGAGGTTCGACGTATTGCTCTTCGTGTTGAGCAGGTTCGTGTACGTGTAGCTGAAGATCATCGCGAGGTTGTTGGTCAGGCTCGCGTGAGCTTCGACCTCGAAACCCTGCGACCGCACTTCGCCGGTCTGCACCTGGTAGTTGGAGTTGTTCGGGTCCGTGGTCAGCACGTTTTGCTGCGTCAGGTGAAACGCCGATACCGTGACAAAGCTGTTGTAGTTCTTCGGCTGATACTTCACGCCGATCTCATACTGCTGGGCGGTTGTCGGCGAGAACGCGGTACCGGAGGCGGTCGAACCAACTTCCGGCTGGAACGACGTCGTGTAGCTGACGTATGGCGCAAAACCGTTGTCGAACTTGTATACGCCGCCCGCACGCCAAGTGAACGCGCGGTTGAACTGGCTCGTCTGCGCCCCTGTCTTGTAGGACTGGCTATCTTCGTCCGTCCAGTCTTCGCGCACGCCCAGCAGGAACGACCACCGGCCGATGTCGAACTGGTCCTGGGCGTACGTGCCAAGCTGCTTGATGGACTGTTTGTTCGATGTGCCGAGCATGAACGTCGGGTACGGAATGTATTGTCCGTATTGCGGATTCGTGATGCTGAGCGACGGCACGTTATCGTCAGCCGATGCGTAGAAAACGTGGTCGAACTGGATATTCTGATAATCGACACCCACGGTCGCCGTATGCGACACAGGTCCCGTGTTGAAGCGTGCGGTCGCCTGGTTGTCGACCGTGTGCGAGTTCAGCCGGCCGCTGTTCAGGTACGCCTCGCGCGCGAGCTCGGTGCCGTTGTTTGTATAGCCCAGGTCGTCGGCCACGTACTGAACGGTCTGGCTGTTGTGCAGGAAACGATAGCTCTGCTTGAACGACCAGATGTCGTTCAGACGATGATCCAGCTGGTAACCAATCGACTCCTGCGTCTTGCGGAAGCTGTCGAAGTCCGGCTCGCCGGGGTAGAAGCTGCGAGACAACTGTGACACACCGGTCTGGATCGTACCTACCGCCGGCACGGTGTTGTAGATACCCGCCTCGGGGTCGGCCTGATAGTTCGCAAAGACCGTGAACGTGGTGTCTTTCGTCGGCTTCCACGTGATGGTCGGCGAAATTGCAAAGCGCTGCTGGTTCACGTAATCCGTTTGCGTGGCGGTATTGAAACCGTCCGCCGTCAAACGGTAAAGCACCTTGCCATCCTGATCGATAGGACCACTGAAGTCGAAGAAGCCCTGCAAGCGCCCATAGCTGCCGGTCTGGAATCCGACTTCATGCAGCGGCTCAGCCGTCGGCATCTTGCTCACGAGATTCACCGTGCCACCCGGCGAGCCCTGCCCATACAACACCGACGCGGGTCCGTGCAGCAACTCGATACGCTCGAACATATACGGATCGAAGCTCGTCACGTTGAAGCCGAAACCGCCGGCCGGACCGGGCGTGCGCAAACCGTTCCAGAACTCATCGACGAGAAAACCGCGCGCGTACAGGTACTCGAGCGAATCCGTGTTGGTGCCACGCTGCTCCGGGTTGATGCCTGACGTATAGCGCAGCGCCTGCGCGACGCTCTGCGCGTCCTGTATATCCATCTGGTCGCGCGTCACCACCGAGATCGCCTGCGGCGTCTTGATGATCGGCGTGTCGGTCTTGGTGCCCGCCGTGCTCTGTTTAGCCACGTAACCTTTCACCGGTCCCGTGCCCGTTTCCGCGTCGCGCTGACCCTTCACCACCACAGCCGGCAACTGTTGACCCGCGCTGGCGGATGCCGCCGGCTGGCCGGATCCGTCCATGGGCACGACTGCGTCGCTTTGCGCAAACGCAGAGGACGCGAGGAGCACGGCCGCTGCGATCGGCGCGAGCCGCCAGGGATTCCTTGCGCGCCCGCGCGCCCCGATGCGGCCCGCGCCGCGTCGTTCTGATTGTTGTCGTGCCATGGTCTCTTGCAGTTGGTGTGGTGTGATTGGATTTTGTGAACGATAATGCAAATGCGAATGATTACTAATACGAGATTATATCGACGAGATATTTTTTTGTGTGAAATTTCCCTGACTATCGTGCGGGTCTGTTGCGGGTCTGTTGCGGGTCTGTTGCGGGTCTGTTGCGGGTCCGTCAGGCGTTGTCGAGGAAACGCGCGAGGCTGGCAACGGTTGGGTGATCAAACACGTCGCCGGGAGAGAGTTCACGGCCCAGCGTGCGGCGAATACGTGCGACCAGCTTGATGACCAGCAGCGAGTCGCCGCCCAGTTCGAAGAAGTCGTCATCGTCGCCGACAGCGTCGGAATCGACCTCCAGCAAGGTTGCAAAGAGCGTGCGCAGGGCAACGTCGAGGGCGGGTTCCTGGAGTTCGGGAGTCTGTTGATCCATGGTTTGTGGCCTGCTTTCTTTATGGGGAATGGGGAAATTGCGAGCGTTCGACCAGTTCGCTCATCGCCACGACAACCTTGCGAGGCCCTTGATAAGGATCGCGAGCGTGGGCGACGAGCATGTTGTCGAGCATCAGCACGTCACCGGCGCGCCAGTCGAAACGCATCGCGCAGCGCTCATACGCTTCGCCGATCAACGCGATGTCCTCGTTGCTGATCGTGCTGCCGTCGCCGAAAAACGCCTGCCGTGGCATGCGCTCGGGTCCGGCCACATCGAGCAGGTCCATGCGGACATCCGGCGCGAGGCAAGCGATGTGATGCAACTGCACCTGGTTGAAGAACGAGCGCTCACCGGTCAGCGGATGCACGATCACCGCCGGACACACGGTGCGGGTTTGCAGTTCGTCGTTCGGCAGCCATTGGTACCGGACACCCGCCGCCTCGCAGCGCGCTTCCACGACGCGCCGGTCGTCGGTATCGAAGAAGGCGCGCCACGGCACATCCAGACCGCGCGTGAAGGTGCGTACATACATCAGCTGCTTGCGCTCGAACGTATCGACCAGTAGCGGCGGCAACTGCCGCAGCATCTCGCGGCAATCGACAATCGGCGTCGCGCCGCCCTTCACGGACGCCAGTTCGCAGAAGAAGAATTGCCGGCGCGGCCAGCGCGACAGGTGCGAACTTTCGTTGTGGTAGAGGATCATCTGCTGCTCGGGGTAGGGCGTAGAGCGATAGGTATTGCGGCCGCCCTCCTTCTTTGGCAGGTCGCCGTATTCGCCATACAGAGCAGGTGAAATGGCTTCGGCGAAGGCTTCGAAATCAGCAGGCCCGGGGAGGCCAAAATCGCGGAACAGGATGGCGCCGTGGCGGGTGAGCCACGTCTCCAGTTGGTCGCGATGCGCGTCGATCCAGCCGGGTAAATCGATGATCGGACCGGTCGGTGTCAGGACAATGGGCAAGCGCGTGCCGGAGCTGAAAAATGAGGTCTCGACGCAAGCGTCGGTGATCAGGGTCGCGTTCATAAATGAGTGGCTCTCGTTCATTGCGAAATGGCTTCCGGTACGTCTCGCGGCACGGCGGCGGTGTAGTCGGGAAGCGACGGGGCGAGATCGAGAGGTGCATCGGGATCGCTTGAAACCCGGTCAAGCAAGTCACGCCATGAAGCGAACCAGCGCTCCACCGTGGACCGCAGGAATAGCGACGATGCGTAGACCCATTCGACTTCGAAACCGCCATCGACTGGCTCCACGAACAGCGCCATGTCGAATTTCGATTGGGTTGTCTGCGCTCGCAGCAGTTCGATCGCAAGTCCCGGCACGCTTGTGTTCTTTCGCGGCAAGTCGCGCAGTACGAACAACATTTGCAGCAGCGGATTCGCATCGCGCCGGCGCGAAACAGCAAGCGCATCGACAATCCGGTCGAATGGCAACGCCCGATGTTCAAGCGCTTCCCAGGCGGAATGCTTCGCGGTATCGAGCCATGCGTTGAAGTTCGCCGTGTTCGAGATATCGGCGCTGATGCGCGAGCGGACCGGCAACACGTTGATGAAAAATCCAATCAACCCTTCGAGCTCGGTGCGGTCGCGCCCTGCTACGTCGGTGCCGATCAGAAGGTCGGGCTGGCCCGTCAGCTTGTGCAGGAACAACTGGAAACTCGCGAGCAGCACCGCGAACGGCGTCATGCCGTTCGCGCTCGCGAGCGTCATGACTCGTGCGCCGGTCTCGCGAGACAAAGTCAGGCGCACCGTGCCGCCATCGTGAGAAGCGATTGGCGGACGCGGCCGGTCAGCGGGCAAGGCCAGGAAATGAGGAGCATTCCCCAGATACGTACGCCAGAAGTCCTGTTCGATGTGCAATCTCGGCGGCGCCAGTTGCTCACGCTGCCACGCCGCGTAGTCGGCGTACTGAACCGGCAAGCGCGGCAACACGGTCGTTGTGAGGTAGCGCCTCGCACGATATTGCGCGCACAACTCATCGATAAGGATATGCACCGACGCACCATCCGCCACGATGTGATGCAGCACGAGAATCAGCACGTGATGCGATATATCGAACTTCAAGAGCAGCGCGCGCATCAGCGGCGGGACAGCAAGATCGAATGGACGGTTCGCTGCATCGGCTAGATAGCGAGCGACGGTGTGCTTGCGCTGCGCGTCGGGTAAGGCGCCGCAGTCGACGAGGGGCATTGGCACATCAAGGTGGTCCGCGATCGTCAGGACAGGATCGCCGTCACGCTCGTCGAACGACGAACGCAGCACTTCATGGCGTTCGACCAATGCGGACAGGCTCGCGTGCAGCAGGCTCGCATCGAGTTCACCGCGCAGGTCCAGCCCCGCGGCCATGTTGTACGACGCGAGGTTGCCGCCCGCCAACTGGTCCACGACCCAGATGCGCTGCTGCGTAAGCGATAGCGGCATCTCCCGCTGCCGCTCGACAATACGGATCGTAGACGTCTCGTTACCTGCTTCGGCTGCACTACAGGACAGATCATCGATCAATACACCGAGCGCCTGCAGCGTTGGTGCAGTGAACACAGCGCGCAGCGGCAACTCGATTGACCACGCGGCCCGCACGCGCGACAACATCCGCATAGCGCTGAGCGAATGACCGCCGAGCGCGAAGAAATTGTCGTCGCGAAGGATGCTGTTTCCATGGGGCTTTTCAGCCAGTCCCAGCAAGTCGGCCCAGATAGCTGCGAGGGTGATTTCGGTCGCACCTTGCGGCACACGACCGACGCTCCCGCCGGTTCTTGTCGCCGTGCGCGCCAGTTCGCCCAGCGCCTGCCGGTCCAGCTTGCCGTTGCGGTTGAGCGGCAACGCGTCAAGCACGCGCAAACTGGACGGCACCATGTAGTCCGGCAGGACGGCTGCTAGTTGCTTCTTTAGCAAAGCCGTATCGAGGTCGCATCCAGGCCTCGCTGTTGCGAAACCGGCCAGGCGCCCTGCAGCCGAGACGATCACTGCTGCATCGAGCACGCTATCGAGCGCACGCAGCCGCGCTGCGATCTCGCCCGGCTCGACACGGTAGCCGCGGATCTTGACCTGATCGTCGATACGACCCAGATATTCGATCGCACCGCCGGTCAACCTGCGTGCCCGGTCGCCGCTGCGATACAACCGTCCGCCTGCCACGAAGGGATCAGGAACGAAGCGCTCCGCCGTCATTCCCGGCCGTCCCAGATAACCTCGTGCGACGCCCGCGCCGCCCAGATACAGTTCGCCGATTTCGCCTGCATCGACGGGGTTCATGTGTGCATCGAGCACCCATGTGGACATATTGGCTAACGGCAAGCCGAGGGGCAACGTGGCTGCGCTTGCATCAGCATGCGCCGCGTCTTGCGTCAGGATTCCGACGGTTGTTTCGGTCGGGCCATAGTGATTGATCACGCGGCACGATGGCTTGAGCGAACGGATCTTTTCGAGCAACGGCCACGCTGTTGCCTCACCGCCTAAGACCAACGTATGAGCGGGCAAGACATCCGCGGCATTCTGCGCCTGCAGTAATGCACTCAGATGTCCCGGAACAATCTTCAGTACGTTTATGCTGTTTTCATTCATGTACCGCGCGAAGCGGTCGGCATCCAGCGACGTATCGCGGTCGATCAGGTGCAGCGTGCCGCCTGACACGAGTGCGCCGAACAATACGGTATGACCGAGATCGGCAGCCACCGTCGACACCATCGCGAACGTCGAACGCGGTGGTAACGCGAGACGGTCAAGCACCGCTTCCACGTAATTGCTCATTGCGGCGTGAGGGACTACTACGCCCTTCGGCGTGCCGCTAGAGCCCGATGTGTAAATCACGTAGGCCGCTTCGCGCGAGTCGACAGTCGGTAGCTCGCGGGATAACGCGTGCGCGTGTTCTTGCGCCTGGTCGATCGTCGTTTGCCGCTGCGGACCATCAAGCGCGAGTCCGGTCTGTTCCTTCTCCCACAGCACAAATCGCGCGCCGCAACCGCGCAAGGTCTGTTCAAGTCTTTGCGGCGGATTCGCCGCGTCGAGCGGAACATAGGCGCCCCCTGCTTTCAACACACCCAGCATCGCAACGACAAACGCCGCCGAGCGGTCCGCGACAATCGCAACGGCTTGCCCGGCCCGAAGTCCGTGATCGAGCAACCAGCATGCGATCCGCTGCGCGCGCTGATCGAGTTCGCGATAGTTCAGACGCTTCTCTCCATCGATCAGCGCCGGCATGTCCGGTTGGGCTCGCGCATGGTGCGCGACGCGGACATGGACCGGCTCGCCAGAGGGGTTTGTTTTGCTTCCTTGGCTCGCGACTGCTACACGCGCCCGCTCTTCAGGATCGAGCAGATCAAGGGCTGCGAGCGCCGAGTCCGCAGCAGGATCATCAGAGAGCAACGCCACGGCGAACGCTTCAACTACCCGTCGATATTGCGCGGCCATTCGCTCGACGCTCCGTGCGTCGAACAGATCGCTCGCGTAGGTCAGGTAAGCACGCATTCCACCTTCCCGCGATTCGCGCAGATCGAGTGCGAGCGGAACCTTCACGTGCGCTTCTTCGATGTCATAACGCGATGCAGTGAGACCGGGCAGACGCTCGAGCGCCGGATAGTCATCGGCGAGATAGTTGAACGTTGTCTCGAAGAGCGGCAGGCCTTGCGCGTCGCGCGCCGGGTTCAGGCGCTCGACCAGCACATCGAAAGGCAGTGCCTGATGCACCTGCCCCTCGATCGCCGCGCGACGAAGCACCGCCAGCAGCCCCGATACGCTCAGCGATGCAGTACAGACGCTACGCAGCACGATGGTGTTCGTGAAAAAGCCGACAACACCGTGCGTTTCAGGCCGTTGGCGATTCGCTACCGGCACGCCGGTGCGGATATCGGCTTGCCCTGTCACGCGATACAACCACGCGTGATAAGCCGCGAGCAGCACGATGAACGGCGTGGCGCCATGCCGGCGCGCTGCATCGCGGACCCGGCCGGCGAGGTTTGCGGGAAGTGTGAACTGCATACGCGCGGCAGCGCGGCTTCCGTTCACGGCGGCGGGCGAACGATCGAATGGCAAGGCCAACGCAGGTGCTTCGCCGCCCAGTTCGTTGCGCCAGTAGTCGAGCTGGCGCTGCGCTTCGCTACCATCGAGCCAACGGTGCTGCCACGCAGCGTAATCGGCATAACCAACCAGCGGCGCGGCAATCGCGGCCGCCGTTCCCGTGACAGCGGCACGGTAGTGCGCGGCAAATTCATCGACGATGATCTGCATCGACCATCCGTCGGTGGCAATGTGATGCAGCGCCAGCAGCAACAAGTGTTCATTGTCGGCGTAACGTACGAGGCCCACGCGCAACACGGGTCCTTGCGCAAGATCGAAGGGCTCGGCGGCAAAACGTTGCGCGAGCTTGCCCAGGGTGTCTTCGATGAACGCTTCATCAAGCAGATCGACGCGCATCCAGTCGAGTGGTGTTGCCGGATGAATTTGCGGCACATAGACATGCACCGAGCCCGGCGCCTCGACAAAGCTCGTACGCAGCGCGGCGTGACGTTCGACGAGGATGTCGAAGCTGCGGCGCAACGCGTCGATGTCGAGCTGGCCACGCAAGCGTATGCCGGCAGCGACGTGATAAGCGCGGCTCTGCGGATCGAGCTGCCACGCGAACAGTTGCCTCTGCTGCGCGTGCGATACAACGAGCTCGTCGCTACGTTCCAACGGGATGGTATCGACGGACTCGCACTCGGGCTTTTCAAGTAGCTGAGACAGCGATTGAGCCATGGCCGCGAGTGTCGGAAACTCGAAGACCTGCCCGATCTCGAACGGCCGGCGCCAATGTTGGCTGATGCGCGCCGCCAGGCGTGCGGCCGTGAGCGAGCTTCCGCCTGACGCGAAAAAATGTGCGTCCCGTGTCACGATCTCCAGGTCGAGCACTTCGCTCCATAGTGCCGCGAGTTCTTTTTCAAGGCCGTTAAGCGGAGCCTGCTGCGGCGTCTCGCCAGAGGCTGCGCCCCATAGGAAGTGACCACGCTCCCATAGCGCATACGCATCAAGCGTGCGATCCAGCCAGCCTTGCCGCGTCGCCGCGCGCTGCAACTTCCCGCTCGATGTCTTCGGCAACGCCGCAGGATTAAGCAACACGACCACTACAGGAACGTCGCCACACGCGTCGAACACGCAGCGGTTCAACTGGGCCACGATGTCAGCCGCCGTGAAGCGCTTTTTCATCATCGGGGCGATTTCGAGTGCAAGCGCAGGACCTTCGGCGCCATCCATATCGGCAGCAAACGCGATAACGCGGCCCTTCCGCACGAACTCGCAGCGCGCTTCAACAGCCTGCTCGATATCTTGCGGATACAGGTTCTTACCCCGCACGATGATCAAATCCTTGCAGCGGCCGGCGATATAGAGTTGCCCGTCATGGATGAAACCCAGGTCGCCGGTTCGCAGCCAATGTGTCGCGCCATCTGCACGAAACGTCGACGCGCTGGCATCGGCACGTTGCCAATAACCGTGCGCGACGCTTGGGCCCCTCACATGGATTTCTCCAATCTGCCCGCCGGCGAGCGTCTGTCCATTCTCAGGATCGACGATCTCGATCACATGTCCCGGTTGCGGCGAGCCACAAGCGACCAGTATCGTTCCCGGCTCGTTCTCCGGCGCGACGGCCACGCGAGCCGCAGACAAAGCATCGCTCTCGAACCTCGCCGATATCAATCCCGCGCCCCGCCGGCCGCCCGTCACGAAGAGCGTTGCTTCGGCAAGGCCGTAACATGCGTATAGCGCGGCGGCGTCGAAGCCGGCGGGAGCAAAGCGCGCAACAAACGCATCGAGCGTATCGCGTCGCACGGGTTCCGAGCCCGAGAACGCGAGCCTCCAGCTCGACAGGTCGAGTTCCGCGACCGCGCTGTCGCGCAGGCGTTCGGCACACAATCGATACGCGAAATCAGGTGCGCCGGAAATCGTACCCCGATGCCGCGCGATAGCCTGAAGCCAGCGCAGCGGACGCTCCAGAAAGTATTGCGGTGACATCAGCACGAGAGGAATGCCGCTGAAGACCGGCTGCAACAAACTGCCGATCAAACCCATGTCGTGATAGAGCGGCAGCCAGCTCACGAACACGTCGTCGCTCTGCACGCCGAGGCCCGCCTTGATCGCGATTTCGTTGGCGATCAGATTGCCGTGGCTGACCATCACGCCTTTCGGCGTTCCCGTGGAACCCGACGTGTATTGCAGGAACGCGATATCGGATGGTTGTACGTCATGCAGCGTGTACGCATGGGAAACAGCCGGAGCAGTGGTCGCGCACAACGTGTCCACCGCGATGATCTCGGCGTCAGGCGCCAGTTCGCCATACTGGTCCGCAAAGCGCTCTTGCAACGCGGAGGTGGTCAGCACGTAACGCACGCCCGCGTCCTGCGCAATCCCCCGTAGGCGCGCCAGATGCTGCTCGCGCTTCGATTCCGGCGGATAGACCGGGACGGCGACGACCCCCGCATACAGGCAGCCAAAAAACGCGCTCACGTAGTCGATCCCGCTGTCCATCAGAAGCAACGCGCGCTCACCCGCCGCCCCTTGCTTACCGAAGTGCGCGGCCACGCACACCGCCCGGCGATCGAGCTCGGCGTAGTCGTACTGCGTTTCACCCGCGGCGTCGATTGTAATCAAGGCAAGCGCGCGGGGACGTTCAAGCGCCAGCGACCGCAGGCGCATCGCCATGCTCGCCTCATCGTGCACACTCAAGCTCATGACAGTTCCTCCGGCCGACGGTCATGATCGTGGTCGCCTGAAGCGCCGGAGGCCAGCGCGCGAGCGAGGTCATCGAAGAGATCGCTGTGCCGCACGATATGTGTGTGATCCGCATCGATCTCGCTGACCACCGACACCCAGCCCGTCGAATGCGCCGACCACATGGCCGTCGCTTCGTGTGCGGGGCGATAAGGCCTGTGCCGTGCCCACCACAATTTCAAGTCAACCGGCAACGGCGCGCGCTTCGTGTAGCGGACGATATGACCCAGGTGCCGCTGGAACAACATCACTTTGCTGAGCAGTGCGCGAGTACCGGCATCGGACAATTCGCCTTGCATCGATGGCCATTTCTTACCGGCATCGTCCAGCACTTTCTGCAACTCGTGATCGGTTGCGCGATACGTGCGCATTTGCTCGTGGGTCACCGGCGCTGCATCGCTGGTCTCTCGATTGTCTTCGGCCTTCAGCACATGCGCATCGATCAAGCCGACAAACGGCACTTCACCGCCGTCGCGCGACAACTCACGCGCCACCTCGGTCGCGATCACGCCGCCCACAGACCAACCGATCAACCGGTACGGCCCGACCGGTTGCACCGTGCGAATACGCGCGGCGTAGTCGGCGGCAAGCTCCGACAAATCACCGGGCCACCAGTCTTCCGTATAGAACGGCGCCTGTACGCCATAGACATTCGCAACCCCATCGAGGGCTTCGGCAAGCGGCCGGTAGTCCGCGACCAGCCCCGAAGCTGGATGAATGGCGAAGACGTTCGGCGCGTCCGTGCGCTCGCTCATCGATACAACATTTGCTGCGGGCTCGACACTAGCATCGCGTGCGCCAAGATAGGCCGCGAGCGTGCGAACCGTCGCATGCTGGAACAACGCTTCGAGGGTCAAGCTCGCCAAGCCGGCCTGAGCGCCCTTGGCGAGCACCTTCAACGCGAGCAACGAATGTCCGCCGGCTTCGAAGAAGTTATCGGTGACGCCAAGGTGATCATGTCCAAGCACTTCCTGCCAGATGCCAAGCAACTGCGTCTCAAGTGGCGTACGCGGAGCAGTCCTTTCAGCGCTTGTCTGGTTGACGGGTTCTGGCAGCGCGGCACGATCGAGCTTGCCGTTCTGCATGAGCGGCAAACGCTCAAGCCGCACCAGCGCCGACGGCACCATGTAGCCCGGCAGTCGGCTTTCCAGAACACCGACTATGCCTGCTTCGTCGAATTGCTCACGATCTACCACCACGTAGCCGACGATCCGCTTCGCGTCGCCTTCATCGCGCAACGCGGCCACCGCTGCCTGCACACCAGGCGCTTCGCGCAACACCGCTTCGATCTCGCCCAGTTCAATGCGGAAACCGCGCAGCTTCACCTGGCTGTCCAGCCGCCCGAGGAAGTCGATGCTGCCATCGGCGCGCCGTCGGCAAAGATCGCCGCTGCGATACAAACGTGCCCCCGCCATACGCGGGTCCGGCGCGAAGCGTTCGGCCGTCAAACCGGGTCGATCCAGATAACCGCGTGCCAGCGTCAAGCCTCCTATGCACAACTCGCCCAGCGCCCCGACCGGCGCCTCGTTACCATGCCGGTCCATCACATAGACACTTCGCGACCCGTACGGCTCGCCGATCGATACGATCGCCTGCGCCGTATCCGCCGCGCGCGTCTCGCGATACATGCACGCCACCGTCGTCTCCGTCGGGCCGTACAAGTTGTCGAGCCTGATACGGGCGAGCGGCCCGTTGCGCCACTGCGCAAGTGCATCGCCGGGAAGGCCCTCGCCGCCGACGGTGATTTGCCGCAACGAAGCGAGGTCTTCCAAAGGCGGCGGCGTGCGCAGCCATTGCTGCCAGTACGCGGTTGGAATCCGTGCGAACGTGACGCCGCCGTCCTTCAAGTGGCGGCTGGTCGCCTGGATGTCCCATAGCTGCGGGCCACGCATCTCGACCTGACCGCCCTGCATCAGCGCGGGCAGCATTTCGTGCAGCGCCACGTCGAAGTTGATCGTCGACGATTGCAACTGGACGTCGGCTGCATCGATCCCATATGTGCCGATGAAATCGTCGAGATGGCGGCTCAGCGCAACATGACTGATCGCCACGCCTTTGGGCCGCCCCGTAGAGCCCGATGTGTAGATGACATAGGCCAGTTGCTCGGAATGAATGGAGACATCGAGCGGATCGCCGGGCGATGTATCGAGCGTGTTTATATCGATGACCTCGCGGCCTTCGAAGAGCGTCCCGCAGCTTTCGAGCGTGTCAGCATCGGCAAGTACGCACGATAGTTGCGCGTCATCCATCATGCTGCGCAAACGCTCTGCCGGATAAGCCGGATCGAGCGGTACAAAAGCCGCGCCCGAGCGAAGCACGCCGACAACCGCCGCGACCAGCCCCACCGAGCGCGTCAGGCACAGTCCCACGCGCGTCTCCGAACCCATCCCTCGCGCATGCATCGCTCGTGCAATGCGGTTCGACCATAGGTCGAGTTCACCGTAGGACAGGCGCGCACCTGCGCAATGCACCGCGGGCGCCTGAGGCTGGCGCCGTGCCCGCCCAGCGATGCGTTCGCCGGCCGGCACGAACGCGTGATTGCTGAGCGCAGGTTCGCTCTCTTCAGCATCGAGCACGAGTTCAGCCAGATACGCATGGTCCTTCGTCGCGATCTGCTCCAGCAGCGAGACGTAGTGGCGCAGCATGCGTTCGACAGTCTCAGCGTCGAAAACATCGCGGGCATAGTTCAACGAAACCGTGATCCCGTCATGCCGTTCACGAACCGACAGCACAAGATCAAAACGCGCCGTACCGGTCGATGTTTCAATCGGCGAGACCCGCAGGCCCGGCAAGCTGAGCCCTTCGCCCTCCGTGCCATGGTCGTAGTTGAACATGACGCTGAAGAGCGGTGTCTGCGTCAGGCTTCGGCCAGGATTGAGCGCATCGACAACGCGGGCGAACGGTACCTCCTGATGCGCCTGCGCTTCGAGCACGCGGTCTCGGACGTGGCGCAGCAGCGTGTCGACGGTATCGAGCCCAGTCATCTCCGTGCGAATCACCAGCGTGTTCACGAAGAAGCCCACCAGTGACTGCGTCTCGAGACGGTCTCGTCCTGCAACGGGCACGCCCACGCGGATATCGGCTTGTCCGCTATAGCGCGCAAGCAGGACATCGAAGGCCGCCAGCAACACCGTGAACGGCGTCGCCTCATGCCGTCGGGACAGCGCTCGCACTGCGTCAATGACAGGCGCTTCGAGCCTGACATCGACCCGCGCCCCCGCCTGATTGCGCGACGCCGGCGGCGAGCGGTCGAACGGCAACTCAAGCACCGTCAGTTCGCCACCAAGCCGCTCGCGCCAAAACGCTAGCTCGGTATCGGCGCGTGCTTGCCGTTGCGCATCGTTTTGCCAGAGCGCGTAGTCGGCGTACTGGACCGGCAACGGTGCAAGTTGATGCGCTCGGCCCTGGCGGATCGCCGTATAAAGACGCGAGAACTCGTCGAGGATGATCCGGTTCGACCATGCATCCGAGATGATGTGATGCGTCACGAAATGAAGCACGTGTTCGCAGTCGCCAAGCCGGATCAGCGTGACACGAAACAGCGGCCCTTCTTCCAGGGCAAAAGGCGCGCGCGAGATCGCATGCACGGTGTCGGCCACGCGCCTGGCGCGGCTTTCCTGCGGGACGTCTTCAAGATCGAGCACCGACCAAACCGGCTCGACCACACCGACTTGCTGCGTCGCCACACCATCGACTTCAACGAAACGCGTGCGCAGGCTTTCGTGACGCGTGACGAGGGCCGAGACCGCTTTGCGCAGTATGTCGCGCTCAAGCGCGCCTTCCAGTTTCACCGCGCCCGCAATGTTGTACGCCGGACTCTGCGGACTGAGGCGCGAGAAAAACCACAACCGTTCCTGTGCCGGTGACAACGGTATATTTAGCATTCCTCCTGGTCTTGTGGAGATCCCCCCGTGCACCGTGACCAGCGTGTCCCTCTCTATCGCACGCGCCAGATCCGCCAGCACCGGGTAGGCGAACAACTTCTGCACCGGCAACTCAACGCGCCACGCTTCACGCAGCGCGGCTACCGCGCGCAATGCCAACAACGACTGCCCACCCATGTCGAAGAAGTTATCGTGACGGCCGATACGCTCTACGCGCAGCACGTTCTGCCAGACGCCAGCGAGCACGGCTTCTATATCACCCCTCGGCGCTTCCCAGATTCTCTCCGTCTGAGCAGGCGGCGGCAGCGCGCGGCGGTCGACCTTGCCATTCGTGTTCAGCGGCAGGTTGTCCAGAATCACGACAAGACCCGGCACCATGTACTCCGGCAACACCATGGTCAGCTTCTCTCTCAGCTGGCCGGCGAGCGCGGCTGCATCGACTGTCTGCGCGGCCAGGCGCGAAACATAAGCCACCAGTCGACCCTCGTGCGCCACGACCACCGCTTCGCGCACCTCCGGCTGCGCCAGCAATTGCGCCTCGACTTCGCCCAGTTCAATACGAAAGCCCCGGATCTTCACCTGATGGTCGATACGCCCCAGATACTCAAGGCGGCCGTCGCCCCGCCACTTGACGAGATCGCCAGTCCGATACAAGCGCGCGCCATTACCGTCGAACGGGTCCGCCACGAATCGCTCCGATGTCAGTCCGCCCTGCCCGATATACCCACGCGCCAGTCCCACTCCGCCGAGATACAACTCGCCCGGCACGTTGGGCGGTACGAGCGCCATGCTCGAATCGAGGACGTAAAGCCGGGTGCCCGCAATCGGACTGCCCAGAACCGGCGTAGCGTCCTGCACGCGCCCGGCCGTCGACCAGATCGTCGTCTCGGTCGGTCCGTACATGTTCCACAGTTCGACGCCCTGTTCGTTCAGGTCGCGCGCCAGATCCGGCTGCAATGCCTCGCCTCCGCACAATCCTTTGAAGCGCACGAGCGGCGCCTGCGGCCAGCCGCCTGCCCGCAGCAAGCGCCAGCCGGCAGGGGTCGACTGCAACACCGTCGCCTTCGCGTCCTGCACCAGTCGTGCAAGCGCCGCTCCGTCCCGAGCCACCTCTCGCGTAGCCAGGACAATCCGCGCACCGGCGACAAGCGGCAGGTACAACTCGAGCGCGGCAATATCGAACGAAAGCGAGGTCACCGCGACCAGCACGTCGTCCGCAGCCAGGCCGGGCTTTGCCTGCATGCTGTGAATGAAGTGGCTGAGTGCGTGGTGATGAACCATCACGCCCTTGGGCTGTCCGGTGGAACCGGACGTATAGATGACATAGGCCAGGTTGTGTCCGTGCGCATCCACGTGCGGCTTGTACGACGGTTCATCGTCAAGATTGAGCGCGTCGAGTGCCAGCGTCGGCAGGGTCTGACTGCTCGCGCCGAAGCGCTGCGTCACGGCTCTTTGCGTCAGCAACAAGCGCACGCCGCTATGGGCCACCATGTACGTCAGACGATCCGCCGGATACTGCGGGTCAAGCGGCACGTAGGCGCCGCCCGCCTTCAATACGGCCAGCAAGCCGACCACCATCTCGACGGAACGCTCCAACCCGATACCGACCTTCACCTCAGGCCGCACACCCAGCCGCACCAGTTTGTGCGCCAGCCGATTCGCGCGTTCGTCGAGTTCGCGGTAGTTGAGCGTCTGGTTCCCGAACACCAGCGCAGTCGCATCCGGGGTCGTCATCGCCTGACGTTCGAACAAGTGGTGCACCGGCACTGCATGCGCAAACGTCTGGTCGTTGCGGCCCCACGCGAGGAGTTGCTGCTGCTCGCGATCTCCCAGCAGCGGCACTGCGCGCGTGTCCGGCTGACTTGCGATGGTCTCCAGCACCGCTACGTAACTGTCGAGCAGCCGGGTAGCCGTCGCCGGGTCGAAGAGATCAGTCGCGTAGCTCAGTGCGACCCTGAGCCCGTCGTCATTAACCGATACATCCAGCGACAGGTCGAACTGCACCGTTCCCGTGCCGCCCGCGAGCGTACTCACTTCGATACCCGGCAGTTCAACTTGCGAGCGCGGCTCTGCGCTGTAATTGAACATCGCCTGGAACAGCGGCGTGTGGCTGATGCTGCGTTGTGGCTGCAGCAGTTCAACCAGCTTTGCAAACGGCACGCCGGCATGAGACTGTGCGCCCGCCATCCGGTCCCTCACCTCGGCCAGCAATGCGCTGAACGGTTCAGTACGGCGCGACGCCATGCGGATAACCAGCGTGTTGACGAAGAAGCCTATTAACGGCTCTGTCTCCAATCGGTCGCGGCCGGCTACCGGGATACCCACACGAACGTCGTCCTGTGCGCTGTAACCTTGCAGCAGCGTCCCAAAGGCCGCAAGCAGGGTCATGAAACGCGTGGCGCCATGCTCGCGGGAGCGTTGTTCGAGTGCATCGGTCAACTCAGCACCGAGCGATCTGCTAACGACCGCACCCGCACTGCTGCGCGCCCCATGACATACCCGGTCGACAGGCAACGCCAGCAACGGTTGTTCGCCGCCGAGTTCGCGCTGCCAGTACGTGTAGCTGGTTTCGAGCGCGGCTTCGTTCCGTGGGCTGCGCTGCCATAACGCATAGTCCCCGTACTGGATCGGCATCGGCGTCAGATCGGCCGCTTCGTTGCAGCTCGCCGCGCGATACAGTTGCGAGAACTCACGCAGCAAGATGACTTGCGACCACGCATCCGATACCACGTGCGGCATCGCAAAATGCAGGACGGTCTCGTCCTGCGCACGTTCCAGCAGCGTGACTCGCAGCATCGGTCCATGTTCGAGATCGAAAGGCTCATGGCCCAATTCAAGCAAGCGCGCATCGAGTTCGTCCGGATCGGATACGCTTTCCTCTTGCCAGCCATAGAGCCCATTTGAGTCATCGCGCGCCGCGTTATCGACTACTTGCCACGGCTGGCCATCCTCTTCGACAAAACGCGTACGCAAGCTTTCATGCCGCTCGAGCAAGCGATCCAGCGAAACGCGTATCGCTTTCCGGTCGAGCGCACCGCTCAGGTTGACGGCGCCGGTGATGGTGTAAGCGGCGCTTTCTGGTTCGAGCTTCCATAAGAACCACAAACGCTCCTGCTCATGCGTCAGCGGAATGCGTGCCTTTTGCTCGCGCCGCGAAATGACATCTACCGCACGCGCCTCGCTCAGCGCCAGCTCCGCCGCCAGACTTTCAAGCACGGGGTGCAGGAACAGCGTCTGCAGCGAGACATCGCGGCCGAGCTCCTGACGAATGCGCGAGGCCACCCGCATCAGCAGCAACGAGTGACCGCCGATCTCGAAGAAGTTGTCGGTCATGCTCAACCCGTCACGGCCCAGCACCGACTGCCAGATCGCGAGCAACGCCGCTTCCAGCTCCGAACGCGGCGCCATCCGCTGGCGTGCCGCTTCCACTCCCGGTTCAGGCAATGCCGCCCGATCCACCTTGCCGTTCTGCATCAGCGGCAGGTGGTCCATCCACACCAGCGCCGACGGCACCATATAACCCGGCAGACGGCTCTGCAGGATACGGCGCACAGTAGCGTCATCTGCGTCGCCGACCACGTAGCCCACGAGCCGCTTCGCATCGCCCTCGCCGCGCAACGCGGCTGCTGCCGCCTGCACGCCGGGCGCTTCGCGCAGCACCGCCTCGATCTCGCCCAGTTCGATGCGGTAACCGCGCAGTTTCACCTGGCTGTCGATCCGCCCGAGGAAGTCGATGCTGCCGTCCACACGACGGCGGCACAGATCGCCGGTCCGATAAAGCCGGCTACCTGACGGACCGCTCGGATCGGGAATAAAACGCTCGGCAGTCAGCCCTGCGCGCCCGAGATAACCGCGCGCCAGCGTATACCCGCCGATGCACAACTCGCCCAGCGCACCGGCCGGCGCCTCGTTACCATCGGCATCGCAGACGTACACCGAGCGCGACGGATAAGGACCGCCAATCGATACGATCGCCTGCACCTCGTCCTGAGCGCGGGTCTCGCGATACATGCAGGCGATGGTCGTTTCGGTCGGACCGTACAGGTTGTCGAGCCGGATAGACCCAAGGGGACCGTTGCGCCATTGCCGTAATGCATCGCCAGGCAATCCTTCACCGCCCACGGTGATCTGCCGCAGTGCGGCCAACGACGCGGCCGGCGGCGGCTCCCGCAACCATTGCTGCCAGTACGCCGTCGGGATGCGCGCGAACGTCACCTTCTCCTCGATCAGATGACAGCTCGTGGTCTCAGGGTCCCAAAGCTGCGGGCCGCGCATCTCGACCTGACCGCCGCTCAACAGTGCGGGCAAGAGCTCGTGCAGGGCGACATCGAAGTTGATCGTCGATGATTGCAGCACCTTGTCGGCCGCACCAATGCGATACGTGCCGATGAAGTCGTCCAGATGCTGGCTCAGGGTCCCATGGTTGATCGCCACGCCCTTTGGACGGCCCGTAGAACCCGAGGTGTAGATCACATAGGCGAGCTGCTCCGGATGAAGCGGCGCGGCGAACGCGGTGTCTGCTTCGGCGTCGCGTTGCAGCGGCCGGTCATCGGCCACATGAATCGGCTCGCGGCCGCGCAGCAATTCGCCCAGACGCTCAAGCCCCGTCTGGTCGACCAGCACTCGCACGATACCGGCATCGTCGAGCATCGCGGCGAGTCGTTCGAGGGGATAAGCCGGATCGAGCGGCACGAATGCGGCGCCCGATTTCAGCACGCCGAGCACACCCGCGGCCAGCGCGGTCGAACGTTCCACGCACAGGCCAATGCATTCATCGGGACGAACGCCCAGGCGGTTCAAGCGGCGTGCAATACGATTCGTCCAGCGCTCGAGTTCGCCATAAGAAAGGCGCTCGCCCTCACAATGCAACGCAGGCGCCAGCGGATGTTTCACCGCCTGCCGGCTAAACCGCGGACCGACCGGTTCGAATGCCGCGCTTGCCACGGGCCGGTCCGTCGCGCCATGCGTGCCGTTTTGGCTCAGTGCAATCTGCGCCAGCGGTTGGTCCTCTGCTGCGCTCACTTGCCCCAGGATCTCGACGTAGTGCTCAAGTATCTGCTTGACGATGGCTTCGTCGAACAGGTCCGCCAGATAGTTGAACGACAACCGCAGCTCATCGTCGCGCTCGACGGCATTCAGCACCAGGTCGAAGCGTGCTGTCGGTACGTCGTTCGCCACTTCCGACACGCGCAGTCCCGCCACGCTGATGTCCGTATGCTGCCCACGCGTGTGATTGAACATCACCCGGAACAACGGCGTCTGCCCGATGCTGCGTTCAGGTTGCAACGCCTCGACAAGTTGGGCGAACGGCAATGCATCGTGACGATGCGCTTCGAGCACGCGCTCATGAAGCTGGCCAAGCAAACTCCCGAACGATGCAACGCCGGTGAGGTCTGCCCGGATCACCAGCGTGTTGACGAAGAAGCCGATTACCCGTTCCGTTTCCAGCCGGTTGCGTCCTGCAACCGGTACGCCGATGCGCAGGTCCTTCTGACCGCTATAACGCGCGAGCAAGACCGCATAGGCCGAGAGCAGCAGCGTGAACAGGGTCGTGTGATGATCGGCCGCCGCCTGTTTGAGCGACCGGGCTTGCGCTGCGTCCAGCGTGACGCTGACGCGCGCACCGCGAGCGTTGCGCGTGGTCTGCGCGCTCGCACGGCTCTTCACGACCGGCAGTTCGAGCACGGGCTGCGTCCCGCCCAGTTGCTTCACCCAATAAGCAAGGTGCGGGTCGTTCTCGTTATCGCCCGACCATTCCTTCTGCCACGCGGCGTAGTCGCCGTACTGCACAGGCAACGGCTCGGCTATTAGAGCCGCTGCGTTGCATAGCTGTTCGTAGGCCGCGACGAACTCATCGAGCAACAGCTTGACCGACGCGTGGTCGGAGATGATGTGATGCATGGACACATGCAGCACGTGCGACCCGCTCGCGTCGTGCAGCAGCGCGACGCGCAGGAGCGGCCCGCGCGTGAGGTCGAACGGTTGCAGCGAGAGTGCTTGCAAGCGTCCTTCGAGCGGACTCGCACCTGCTGAATCGATATCAGTCCAGCCGTAGGCAGCTTCGCCCACGACCTGCCACGCCTGCCCATCGGTTTCCACAAAACGCGTGCGCAATGCTTCATGCCGTTGCACGACGTGAGCGAGCGCCGCGCGCAGCTTGTCGATCTGCAGCGTACCTTCAAGCCTCAGCGCGCCCGACAGGTTGTAGCTCACATCATCCGGATCGAGTTGCCACAGGAACCACAACCGCTCCTGCGCGGGCGATAACGGAAAACGCGCTGAACGTCCCCCGAGCGCAACGATGGGCAACTGCTCGCCCGACATACCGCGTTCACGCAGACGCATACGAAATGCCGCGCGTTTTTCCGGCGGCAAACTCGCGTATGTTTGCGCGACGGCATGCAGGCCGCCTGCCGCGGGCTTTGCGTCTTGCGGAGCAGGTACGGCAACCGCCTCAGGCACGACAGCCGGCGGCATGTTCTTGCGAGCCTGCCGCTTCAGGAATGGACAGGCATCCTGCGCGGCAACGTTATGGTCGTCGAGGAAATACTGCTTCCACTCGAGATTGCCGGCATCGCCGTAAAAGCCCAGGTCGGGATGCGCCGGCGTTTCGTCCCAGGTCTCCAGGCGCTTGCGAACCTGGTTGCGAGCCTCGCGGCCGATGACCTTGTTCGTGATCGTATCGACAAACACGCTGCGCGGCTGGAACAACAGCACCATGCCCGGGCCGAGATTGCGGCTGTGACGCAGCTTGAACGAGGGACACGCGCAGACCACGAACATCTGCACGCCGGCAAACGAAAATTCCCATTCTTCATGCGACGGCTCGGGTTGCTGGTCCGCAGCCGGATCGGGGTCGACATCATGAAGGTGCTGGAGCGTCTTCCAGAATAGTTCGTGATACTCATCGTGTGAAAGTGGATCCACGTCAGGCTCGAAGAACACTGCGATATTGTTCTTTCGATACTGCGGCAGCGAAGCGAGTTCCGCGAACGTCTGCATGGTCGCGGGCAGGTCGCGGATGTCCTTGGCCTTCCCGCTGACGAACGAGTAGAACATCTCGCCGCGCCGTTCCGCCGTCGTACCAAAGAAGCACGGATAGGCCGGATGCATCACCTGCTCGCGCAAGGTCTCATAGGCTCTGTCCAGCCACTCGGGCAGATCGACCTCGGCGCCGATCAGGCGGCCCGCGATGATTCGGCTCTTCCAGTCGCTCGCATCGAACTCGGGCGTGCTGCCGGATGAGCCCAACGAACCCTGACCATCAATCGATTTCGCCGGCTTGGCGGGATTTTGCTGCGTCGTTTCTTCGTTTGTCAGCATCTTCATTCCTGTCGTTCGTCGCCCAATTTCGCACCCGGCTTCGCCCTGACGCGCGTATGCCACGCTTATGCCGCGCGCAGTGCGACACAATCGGCGGGCGAGCCGATACCGGCCCTGTCATGGGCGCTTGTCATATCCGTGTCTTGTGTGGGGAGAACCGGCGCCTTCGAGCGAGGCGCCTGGACAGCGAAGTGCAGCGCACTCCGCTTGATGCTAGTCGGTGCGGCTAGTGTGCCGCCGGCGCCTTCACGTCCAGCTCGGCGACCAGCGCCTGCACCCAGTCATCAGGAATGATCGGCTGGTGGTACGTGCACTCATCCGACACCACCGTCGAGCCATGCAGGCGGCCGTCGGGTATCAGGACCATGTCGCCTTCATGCATCTTGAGTTGCATGCCGACGTTGCCCCAGAACAGCATGTCGCCTTCCTGAATCGTGACCAGCCGATGGTCGTTATGGACATGCGTCGTCGAACACATTTCATGCGGCTCGATGAACGTCTCGCGGTCAATGTCAGGGCACTCGGCATCAATCCGCTTGCTGATGCGGCGCGCGAACTCGCAGTATTGAGGGATCGCACCTAGCCATTGCAATTGCTCGCCGAGATCCCAACGGCCGCGCTCCGCCAGGCGTTCGCCCGCTGCCGCACCCGATACGCATTGCTCGAACGCGGCACGCCCAAAGCGGTCTGCCATGGTTTGCAGCGCGGTTGCGAAACGGCCGGCCAATGCGGCCTTGCGCGCTTCGGCTTCGCCGGGTCGCCGGCCCGCGGGCTGCAGCCAGGCGCATGCACGCTCGAGTGCGAGACCGAAAGCCAGCCACTCCGCTTCGGCCGCAAACGCCGCGCCGGTCAGCGCGAATGCGCGATCCGGACGCCGGGCGAGCGCATACAGCAGATTGGTTTTGGCCATGCTTGTCGGCAAATAGAACTGCCAGTACGCGTGCTGCTGGCGTGTCACGCCGCAAGTCGCGGCTATGCGTTGCAACAAGGTGTCGTCGGGAAGGTCACCTTCTAATGTTGGCCACGCGTCCTGCGGCAATGCATCGAAATAACCGTTCGCTGCCGCTCGTGCCACCGCACGCCGCTTCGACGGCGCGAGCGCCCAGCGCTGGACCATGATGAAACGCAGCCCTTCTTCCAGATAGTCGTTGCGCATCAGGCGCGCAAACGTTGCATCCCAGAAGGTGCTTTCATCGTCGATGATGCGTGCAAGCCGCGCACTCGCAGCCGCCACGCTTTCTCCCGCCGTTGACGCACTGCCCAGATAGGAGAACGCATAAGCTTCGAGGAATGGGGCCAGTTGTGCACCCAGCGTCCTGACGTCGTCACGATAAAACTCCGTGAAGCGTTGCCAGTCCGCGGCTTCGCCGCCGTGCGGCATGCGTGCGACGTCCAGCTCGTAGATCGACAGCAGCGTGCGGTTCGACGCCAGCGACGGAAGGCGGCTGACATTGCCCGCGCGCACCGGCTTCATGAACTTGAGGAATTCGAAATCTTCCGGGCGCAACGGCCGGCGATGGTAGTCGTCGTCGAGCAGCAATTCATCGACAGTGGCGCTGCGAAACGGATGCGCGGCCGCGAACTGCCTGATCAGCGCCACGAACTCTTCGCTTCGTCCGGCAAAGGGTTCGAAGTCGAACAGTGCAGGATAAGAAAACGTCATGAATGAATGCCCCTTGGACCGGACGCGCCGGCGGAATCAGTGGATGCAGTGCGAGAAACTGCGCTTGAGGCGCACAAGTGCGCGACGCTCGCCTGACGAAGCGGATTCGCGGAGGCTGCATGCGGTAACGTTGCCGCCAGCGATGCCACGATCGCGTCGATCAATTCGGCCCGCGCTGTATCGATGAAAAAATGGCCGCCGTCGAACACGCGCTGAGTGAAGCGCCCCGACGTCTCGTGTGTCCATGCCGACAGGTTTTCTGGTTGTTCGGACAACGTATCGTCCCGGCCGACGAGCGCCATCAATGGGCAAGTGAGCGGCGCACGCAACGCGTTGCTGGGGCGAACGTACGTCGCGCACAGATGGAAGTCCGCGCGAAGCACGGGCAGCGCAAGATCGAGGAATCCACGATCGTCGAGCAGTTCTTCGGGCGTTGCGCCGAGACGCCGCAATTCATCGACCATTGCCTCGTCGGTGCAATCCAGCCAGGTCGCGTCGAGCGTCCGGCAGGACGGCGCCGCGCACGCCGCCGCACCGAACCATACGGGCATGAGGCCATGAGTGCGGTACAACCAGTGCGCCAGTTCGAGGCCGGCCAGCGCGCCCATGCTGTAACCGAAGATCGCGAAAGGTCCGTCGATCGCCCGCAAGGCTTCGCGTCCCAGGGCGTCCGCCACATCGGGCCAGCACTGCAGCGCAGGCTGCGCGCGTTTCGCGCCGTGGCCCGGAAGGTCGAGGGCGCGAAGGCGTATCCACGATGGCAGCAACGCACCCCACTCCCGATACACGGCCGCACTTGCTCCGGCGAACGGCAGACAGATCAGCGTGACGTTCATCCGCAACCTGTCTCAGGCCGCTTTGGCGCCGGCATCGGCCGCCATTGCCTGACGCAGGCTGAGCGGACGCATGTCGGTCCACACCGCGTCGATGTATGCAAGGCAGTCGTCCTTCTTGCCGGTCTTGCCCACAGCAGTCCAACCTGCGGGCAGCGCCTTGTAGTCCGGCCAGATTGAATACTGTTCCTCGTGGTTCATCACAACGTTGTAGGTCGTGTTTTCGTCGCCCCAGCTCATGGAATCTCCTTAACGCGAATGAGAATGACTATTATTACAGTTTTGATCATCCGATGTAAAGATCGTTTGTCATCCTGTTTGTCACCCGGTCTGGCGGCGTGGCGGCAGCAGGGGTCAGCGCCGCAAAGCTTCAACAATTGTTAACAGCACTTAACAGGACCGAAGCATAAGCATCTGCCATGACAAAATCACGTTATTGAGAATCATTTGCAATACGGCCAATTTTTCGCGATCATGGATCCCTTGAGAAAGCCCGGACCTTGCTATGGAAACGATGAACCCCGGCGTCGGCGCCGACGCCCTGAACATGCTGATGACACGCCAGTCGCACTGGCCGCTAGCCGAACCCGCGCCCGATGATTCCCAGCTTCAGCAGATTTTCGATGCCGCCCTGCGCGCCCCCGATCACGGCGCGTTGCGGCCGTGGCGCTTTGTGCTGATTCGCGGCGACGCGCGGCTGAAACTCGGCGAGCTGCTCGTCGATCTCGCTTGCGCTCGAGCTCCGGGAGAGCCGCGTTCGGCGCATGAACATCGCGGCCGACGTGCGTTGGCGGCGCCTGTTGTGATCGCGCTCGTGGTGTCGCTGACACGCGAGACGAAGGTGCCTGAAGTCGAGCAGTTGCTGTGCGTTGGGGCCGCAGCCATGAACATGCTCAACGCTATTCATGCGCTCGGTTTTGGGGGCTTCTGGGCGACCGGAGCGGATAGCTATGAGCAGCAAATGCATCGCGCGCTTGGGCTCACCGAGCGCGATCGTTTGCTCGGATTCTTGTTTGTCGGCACGCCAGCCGATGGCGTGCGCGCGGTGGAACGTCCCTCCAGCGACCGCTACGTGACTGAATGGCTCGAAGCCTGCGCCTGAGTGGCGGCAGACAGAAGGGGTGCGAAAGGAACGGCGGCATCGACGCCATTTTGATTCGTGCTCCTATCCCTCATCGGCTTGAGAGGAACGCCTGGTGGTTCGACGGATCGCTCCGGCGTTCTCGCGTGCGGACTTTCGGCGCATGCCCTCTCGCTCTGAAACGGTATTTACCATGCCCACCGGTTTATTGACTGAGCGCTCATTGACGCAGACATCGCGGCGGGATTTTATCGATGATCTCGATACGCCGATCCAGCCGCAGTTCGTGCCGCTTCGCATGAACGAAACGCTTTCGCTCAGTCCATGCACACCAGCCCCCGGTGAGATCTTTGTGTTCCGGTTTCGCAGTCAATGGCAACGCGTGAGTGCGCAGGATTCAGCGCAGTGGCTAACGCAGGACGAAACCCGGCGCGCGGCTTTGTTGCCCAGTCCTGCGCTGCGATATAGGTTTATATCGAGCCGCGCGGTGTTGCGGTTGGCTGTTGCCCGGATGCTTGGATGCCAGCCAGATGCGGTTGAATTGCGTGATGACTCCAAGGGGCGGATGTTCGTGCAAGACGCCAGTGGGGAGGTCGTTTTATGCGCCGATATAGCCTATGCCGGTGTCTGGATCATGCTTGGTATCAGTGCTGGTTATTTGGGCTTGGGGACGGCGTTGCCTTTGTACAAGATGGCGTCTGGTGAGGTTGCGTCGATGTCGAGCGGGGTTTTAGCGACGTCGGATGGTTTGCTCTTTAGCAAGCAGCGGGCGCGAGATAATAGTTTGGTTAGCGCCGCTGGGCATCGCAATGCTATCGATCATTTAAACGGCGCGATTGGGGGAGCCGCTCCGGCTTCGGTTGGAGTTTCTGAGGCGGCGCCTTGGTATGTCTTTGATTTGCCCATGCCCGGGCAACTCTGCGCGTCGGTATGCAGCGCTGTGCCGCTAAGCACTATCTTTGCTTTTGGGTGGAGTAAGCGGAATGAGGGTTGATTTTGGGTCGCTCTGGGAGACGGGGTTGGTGGTCGGAGTCGATGCCGGGTTGCTGCTTTCAGCGCTAGTGGTCTACTTAGGTAGCCTAATTTCTTTAGCACTATTAGCCACTGCGCGTGGCGGCGCGTCATTTCTTTGTCCAAAGCGACAAAGAAACGAAGCAAAGAAAACGCTTTCAAAACGCGGGCTCATAAGTTGACCCAGCGTGCAGTTTCCACGTTTTTGGCACCCCAAAAGCACGGTGCTCGCAAGAGCGACGGATGTGTGAAACCCTCCTTCTCCGAACACCGATACCCACACGCTTCGCCACCAGTGACTGAACCTGCCAAAGGTACACCCCGCGCTATCCGCGGACAACCATCCACCGAATTTGTACGTACGTCGAATCGCATCGGCAAACTTCCGAGAGACCCGCCGTAAGGACCCATTAAGCGCGAACACACATTTCAAGCTCGATCACGGCACAGCCGGCCATGATCGCAACCCCCGGGAACGATTTGTGCGTCTTGATTGCTACGCTCGCAGGTCGAGCATGGTTTGTCCGCTATCCACGCAATACAATAGACGGCTCAGCGGCATTGCAAATGCTTTGGTCGAACCGATCCATTTGCGACTGGCAGCAATGGAAGCAAACAAGCGCGATGAAAACGTTTGTAGGGTTGCGGTTACGCGAAGCAAATCAGCGCTTGATGCTCGTTTAGCACGTTAATTACGCAAGCTCTCTAAAGGGAAACGTCATGGACAAGAATCGGGTTGAAGGCGCAGCCAAGCAAGTGACCGGCTCCATCAAGGAAACATTCGGCAAAGTCACCGGCAACAAGACTACGCAAGCTGAAGGCGCCGCCGAAAGAGTTGCCGGCAAGGTCCAGTCAAAGGTCGGTAAAGCAGCCGACGCCGTACGCGACATATTCAGGAAGTAACCAGAAAATTCGCACGCTGAAAGCCGACCGGTTAAGGTCGGCTTTTTTGCTTGAGGTTTCGCAACGAAGCGCGCCTCGATTGTTCTCCGCTCGTTGCCGAAGGAAGGGTCTCAGGCTCTGTAATCCGGAGACCCCGTCCCTAAGCACCGCTCGCGGCAGCGTCCACCACATGCCTTGAGGCCAACCGCCCGGCGAAGCCCATCGCGTCGTAGATCAACACGGCAAGCAACCCAACAATAACGCCACCCTGCAGAATGAAGGCCGTATTCGATGTCTGCAAGCCGGCAATGATGACATCGCCCAAGCCCTTCGCCGCCACAGTCGAACCAATCGTCGCCGTACCCAGGTTGATCACCACGGACAGCCGCAGGCCCGCAAGAATCACCGGCAACGCGAGCGGCAGTTCGACACTGAACAACTGCCGCGTCGCGCTCATGCCCATACCCCGAGCCGCATCGATAGTCGTGGACGGAATCTCCTTCAGACCGGTGATGGTGCTCTCGAAGATCGGCAGGAGACCGTAGAGAATCAACGCGACCAGCGTCGGCTTCACGCCAAACCCGACCACCGGCACCGCAAGCGCCAGCACGACCACCGGCGGAAACGTCTGCCCGATATTCACCACGCTGCGCGCAAGCGGCAAGAATTCCGCACCCGCCTCACGCGTGACGAAAATCCCCGCAAGCAATGCAATCACCGCACCCGCCAGACTGGCGCCCGCCACAATCCCAAGATGCGCAAGCGTGAGGTCCAGCAGGCTCGCCCGGTCGTAGAGAGCCGGTGCGCCATTTTCAGCCAACGGCGCAAGGAGCGGCTGGAACACGTGCGGCTCGAACAGCAGCAAGAGCAGCACGGCAAGCGCGAACGTACGCGCTATCCACGCAGCTGATTTCATGTGGACCTCTCGGCGCGCGCCAGGATCGATGCAAGCGAAATACGCTTGTGCACTCCACCATCCGCCGATGCAACCGGCAAGCTCTGCACACCACGCCAAAGCAACTCGGACAAGGCATCGCGAAGGCTCTGCGTGCCGGCAATGGGACTGCCCTCGGCGGCGCCGGTTTCAGCGATTTCACTAACAGGTATCAACGACAGCAACCGGAACGGCCGGTCGACACCCGCCACCAATCGTTCGACAAAACCCGGCGCGGGCCGCCGCAAGATCTCCGCGGGCGTAGCCGCCTGAAGCACACGGCCACCGTCCATCACCACAATGCGATCGCCCAAATGCAATGCCTCTTCCATGTCGTGCGTAACGATCACGACCGTGATCCCCAGGCGCCGCTGAAGCGCGAGCAAGTCCTCCTGCGCCTTGGCACGAATGATGGGATCGAGTGCCCCGAACGGCTCGTCCATCAACAAGATTGCAGGCTCCGCCGCCAGCGCCCGCGCCACGCCCACGCGCTGCTGCTGCCCCCCGGAAAGCTGATGAGGAAACTTGTCGAGGTAGGCATCGGCGTCAAGGTTGAAGAGCGCCAGCAACTCGCGCACACGTTCGTCGATCCTGGCCGCGCTCCACCCCAGCAAGCGCGGAACCGTCGCAATATTGCGGGCCACCGTCCAATGCGGAAACAAGCCGTTGCCCTGGATCACATAACCAATCCCGCGCCGCAAGACTTCAGCCGGCAAGGTCGAGGTGTCTCGTCCGTCGATACGGATCGTGCCGCTCGTGGGCGCGATCAGGCGGTTGATCATGCGCAGCAGCGTGGACTTGCCGCTGCCCGACGTGCCGACAAACGCGGTGATGGTGCCGCGTTCGATAGTGAGCGAGACGTCATCGACTGCAACGATATCGCCGAAACGCCGGCTGAGCTTTTCGATTTCGATCATACGTGTCGCCCTTTAGTGGCGTCCTTTAGTGGCGTCTTTCAGCGAGTTCAGTCACGGCGTTGAACACGATTGCCGCGGCGAGACCGAGCGCGATAGTTGGCACGGCGCCAAGCAGCACGAGATCAGTCGCCGCTTGCCCGAGGCCCTGGAAAACAAAGGTCCCGAAGCCACCCCCGCCGATCAGCGCAGCCACGGTCGTGAGACCGATGTTCTGGACCAGCACGATCCGCACGCCCGTCAGGATGACAGGCAACGCAAGCGGTAATTCGATAGCAAAGAACCGCTGGCGCGGGGTCATGCCCATCGCCACTGCCGCTTCGACGCTCTCGCGCGGCAACTGCGCAAACCCCACCACGACGCTTGCCGCGACCGGCAACAGCGAATAGAGGAACAACGCAATTCCCGCAGGCGCGACACCGATACCGCGAATGCCCAGCGCATCGAGCAACGGGAACCGGGCGGCAAGCAGCCCTAGCGGCACCATCATCAAACCGTACATCGCGATACTCGGGATGGTCTGCACAATGTTCAGCACCGGCAACGTGAGCGCACGCAGCGTCGACCACTTCGCACACGCTACACCGAGCGGCACGCCGATCAGGACTGCTGCTGCAACCGATCCGGTGACGAGTTCAACGTGGCGAGCCGCTTCGCGCCAGAAGGTATCGGCGTGATTCGCGTACTCCTGCATGACCGACAGCCCGCTCCATAGTCCACTGCTGAGGATGGCGGCTATCGCGGCCGCAGCCAGTGCAAGCGCAAGGAGATGCTGCACGGGGCCGAACGAGAGCTTGGCGATAGCGTCGGTTACCAGCACCGAGAACGCGAAGAACAGGATCCAGAATCCACCGGCGGGCGACACCCTCGCCAACGGGTGATCCTCTGTGACGAGATGCCCAGGCACCAGGCCGAGCAGCACGCAGAGCGTCAGAAGCAGGACAACACCGACCACGAACCGAAGCGTCGGCCGGCTGCGCAGCAACGCGAACAGCGCCCCTGCCGCGAACACCACAAGAAATGCCCACGCCTGTCCAGTTGTGAGGATATCGGTCAACCCGAGACCCTTGCCCGATACGATCCGGTTGGCACGGAAGGTCACGAACGGCTGGAACACCAGCGCGAACACGGCCAGCGCCGCAATCAGCGAACCGACCTTGTCGATACGCGACCTGCCCGCATCGTGCTGCGCCACGGCCGTGGCCAGCGTGTCGAGCGGACGTGCATCGGCCTCGGTTCCCGCAATCATTTAACGAAACCCTTCGATTTCAGGTAGCTCGCCGCTACCGTTGCGGCCGGCTCGCCGTTGACCTGAATGCGGCTGTTCAACGTCTGCAGGGTCTTCAGATCAAGACTGGCGAAGACCGGCTTGAGGTAGCCGGCAATTTCCGGGTGCGCTTTCAGCACGCTCTCGCGAATCAGCGGCGTGGGTGCATAGACGGGTTGCACGCTCTTGTTGTCCTCCAGTACCACCAGGCCCGCGGCCTCTATGCCGCCGTCCGTGCCGTAGACCATGGCTGCGTTGACCTTGTCGGTTTGCTCGGCGGCCGCCTTGATCGTCGCCGATGTATCGCCGCCCGAGAGCACGAGAAGCTGTTCAGGTTTCAGCTTGAATGCATAGGTCTTTTCGAACGATGGCAGCGCGGCTGCGGTATTGACGAACTCGGCCGATGCCGCGAGCTTGACCTGACCGCCCGCCGACACCCACTTGCCGAAGTCTTCGAAGGTCTTGATCTTGTTGGCCTTCGCCACGGTTCCGAGCAGGCCCACCGCCCAGGTGTTGTTGGCAGGCGCGGGCGTCAGCCAGACGATCTTGTTGGCGGCGTAATCGAGCCTGGCGGCTTCCTCATAGCCTTTGGCCGCATTCTTCCAGAGCGGGTCATCGGCCTTGTTGAAGAAGAACGCGGCGTTGCCGGTGTATTCCGGATAGATATCGATTTCACCCGTCGTGATGGCCTTGCGCACGATCGGCGTGGTCCCGAGGCCGATCTTGTCCGAGACCGCAATGCCATGCGACTTCAGCACCTGCGCAATGATGTTCCCGAGCAGATTGCCTTCGGTGTCGATCTTCGATGCCACGGTGACCGAGTCCGCTGCATAAGCGGTGGACGCAGCGGACATGGTCAGGACGAGCGCGGCGGCGCCCCATGTTTTGATTGATTTTGCTATTCCCATGGGGAGGTGACCTCGGTTAAACGGTTGTTTGCAAAGGAAAGGAGTTCTTGGTCGCTTATCGGCCGCTCATTGGCCGCTTAAGCGCCGGTCGACATTATCGACCAGGTAGCAGTGAATCGGCTGCAATAGCTGAGGAGAGTAATGGCAGGCAAAACAATCACAAACCAAGAAATCCCGATTTGCAAATAGGTATCGATGGAAATGCGGTTTTGGCACATAAATCAAACCTGCGACAACACCCACTCACGAAAATGCTTCAAAGCGGGCCGGGTTTCAATCCGCTCCGGAAAATAGCAAAGATAATGCCCCTGCTCGACATCTATGGGCGCCGAAATCGGTTCCACCAGTTTGCCCGTGGCGAGGTTATCGCGGACGAGAAACTCCGGCACCAGCGCAAGCCCGAGTCCCGCCTGCGCCGCCTGGATCAACACCGAGTATTGCTCGAATCTTGGGCCTGTCAGCGCGTTCATGTTGTACACGCCATAGGCTTCTGCCCACTGCCCCCACACTCGCCCGGCTTGCCCATGCAACAGCCGTGCAGCATCGGCGGCATCCTGCAGGCAGCGCAGCGGCCGCCTCGCTCGATAGTCGGGCGAGCACACCAGCAAAAACCTGCGGCCATCAATGTAATCACACACTACCCCATCCCACGTGCCATCCCCATAGCGAATCGCCGCATCAAGATCGAGTGGAAACGCGTCGCCATGCGCCAGGTGACGAGCGAAACTGATCGTGACGCCTGACGTGCTGGACAGGAAACCGGGCAATCGCGGAATCAGCCATTTCGTCGTGAATGTCGGCACGCTCGCGATGGTCAGCAGATCGCCCTGGCCGCCCGCGCTCATCATTTCCAGCGATGCGTTGCCGATGTCACGCAAAGGGCTGGCAACGCGCTCGAGATAACGGCTGCCCGATGGAGTCAACGCGAGATTACGGCCGTCCCGAATGAAAAGCTGCACGCCGAACTGCGTCTCCAGCGCGGCGATCTGCCGGCTGACGGCGCTAGGTGTCAGGCCCAGTTCACGCGCTGCGCGCGAGAAATTCAAATGCTTGGCAGCGCTAGTGAAAGCAAGTAGTTCCGTGACGTTCGGGTAGTGATGTTTCATCGGCGTCCGAGCGGTTTGCGTCGATATGTTCCGGATGCGCACAGCGCAGTGCGAGCTTTGTACGTTTTTTTCATGACGATGCCATGTCGTCTCTGCACACTTGCAAGCAATCCGAAACCTCGCACCGGCTTCATTCAAGGTGCATCGGCTTCGATCCGCTTTGAGACAAGTGCTCCCATGCAAACTCCCGTCGCACCGGCTATCGGCCCAAGCGTTCCCCTTCGTCGCGGCTCCCGGCGTCCCGTATCAGCCGGACGTGTTGTGCTGCAACTCGTCGTCGTGCTTTTTTCGATTTACATGCTGCTCCCAATCATGCTTTTAGTGATTGGCTCCTTCGGCGAGACATGGACAAACACGGTGCTGCCGACCGGCATCACGGGACACTGGTTTGCCGATCTCGCCGCCGACACCAGCTTCCGGCGCGCCTTCGGCGTGAGCTTGCTGGTCGCACTGGCCTGTTGCTGCGCGAGCGCTGTTGTCGGCCTGCCGCTCGCTTATGCCTTGCACTATCGCTCACTCGCCGGGCGCGGGTTGACCGCGCGGCTCGTTGCGCTGCTGCCCGTGGGCGTGCCAGGGCTCACGCTGGGTTTTGGTTTCATCGCCATCTTTAGCGGCGACGCGCTGCCGTGGCTTGGGTCCTTGCCCCTGCTGATCGCCGCTCACACCGTGCTTACGCTGCCTTACCTGACGCAGACACTGCTAAGCGATCTTCGCCACCTCGATATCGAACGCCTCGAAGCTTGTGCCGCCACGCTCGGCGCCACCCCGTTGCGGCAGTTCATGACAATCGTGCTGCCCAATCTCCGCCAAAGCCTGTTCTCCGGACTCGTGATGGTGGCGGCACTCTCCATAGGCGAATTCCAGGTCTCCAACCTGATCGCGGGCTTTCGCTACCGCAACTATCCGGTGGTGCTGTTGCAAGCGTTCTACGGCGCAACCGGCATGGCGTGCGCGGCCACCGTGGTGCTGCTGTGCCTGGCGGTCATTGCGACACTCGTGTCGGTCAACACTGTTCAAAGACTGAAGTAAAAACGATGAGCCTCTCTTTCGAAAACGTGAGCTTTACATATCCCGGCGCACAGCACGGTATTGAAGCGGTCACGCTGTCGGTTGAACCCGGTGAACTGCTGGCCGTAATGGGGCGCAGCGGTTCCGGCAAGTCGACCATCCTTCGGCTGGCCGCCGGGCTCCTCAATGGTTATCAAGGAGGTATCGCGATCAACGGCCGCGACGTGGAGGGCGTTCCCGTATGGCGGCGCGAGGTCGGCATGGTGTTTCAGCAGTACGCGCTCTTCCCTCATTTGAGCGTACTGGACAACGTTGCCTACGGCCTGCGGATGCGCGGCATGAGCGCCGCGAAACGCCGGGTCCGGGCGCTGGATATGCTTGAACGGGTGGGTCTCACCGAGCATGCCGGCCGCAGCACAACGCTGCTCTCCGGCGGCCAGCAACAACGCGTTGCACTGGCGCGCGCCCTCGCGTTTGACCCCAAGGTTTTGCTGCTCGACGAACCACTTGCGGCCCTCGATGCCGGCATTCGCCAGCAACTCCGCGACGAGATCCGCTCGCTGCAACGTGCGTGCGGCGCCACCACGCTCCTGGTCACGCACGATCAGGACGAAGCACTGAGCCTCGCGGACCGGGTTGCCGTAGTCGATGGTGGCCGCGTGTTGCAAGTGGACACCCCTGAGCGCCTCTACACCCAACCGGTATCGACGCAGGTCGCTCGTTTCGTCGGACATTCGAGCGTGATGCCGGGACGGGTCGTGGGCACGAATGCCGTGGATGTTTCCTTCGCTCTCCTCTTCGCCGATACCGGCGCCTTCCGTCCTGGTGACAAAGTCGATGTGCTGCTGCGTCCTGAACACGTGCAGCCCGATCCACCGGATACCGCGGTCAACCGGCTGGGCGGCCGTCGAACCGAAGTGCGTTACTTCGGCGCGACGTGCCGCTACGACTTCATCCCGGATTCAGCGCAACAGCCGCTGCTGTGCGAAGGGCGTCAGCTCGCGGAACAAGCCATCGCCATCGCACCGGAACATCTGCGTGTCCTGGCCGCATAGATCACTCAGTTTCCTTATTCAGATTGTTTCATGGAGAACCACAATGCTTGCAGGGTTTGGTCTTTTCTCACGACTCCGGCTAGCCGCCGGATTCGTTTGCGTGCTGTCCATCCTGAGCGCGCCGGCTGTTCATGCGGCGTCCGCTGCCCCGCTTTATCCCGGCGAAGAAGCGTTGTACGCAAAGGCCGCGGATGAGGGCCTGGTGGTCTCGTTCGACACCGGCCCCGAATGGGCCAACTGGAAATCGCTTTTCGCCGAGTTCAAGAAACGCTATCCGAAGGTCGAGATCACTTATAACGATATTGGTTCGGCCGCGACCGTGGTTGCGCTCGACAAGGCCCGTCGGCGCCCGCAAGCGGACACGGCGTACTACTTCGCAGCGTCGGCACTCGATGCGCTCGGCAAGGACGTCGTAGCGCCATTCAAGCCGCTTAACTTCGACAAGCTGCCGCCCGTGTTTCGTGAGCGCGATGGCCGTTGGTTCACGGTGCATTCGCTGAATGTTGCGTTTCTCGTCAACACAAAACTGGTCAAGAACGTGCCGCACGGCTGGGCCGATCTGCTCAAGCCCGAGTACAAGAACTCGGTGGTGTACCTCGATCCGCGCTCGACGGGTCAGGGACAAGTGGCGATGTTCGCGGCGGCCTATGCGTTCGGTGGCAGCGTCGACAATCCGAAACCGGGCACCGACTTCTTCGGCAAGCTGCGCGAAGCGGGCAGCGTGATGCGCGTGGAAGGCACCACGCCTTACGCAAAATTCGTCAAAGGCGAGATCCCGATCTTGATCGGCTACGAAAACGACGGCCTGAAAGCGAAATACACCGACGGCATGGGCGACGCGGCTGAAGTGGTGATACCGAAGGAAGCCACGGTGTCCGCACCGTATGCAATGAGCCTGGTCAAGAACGGACCGAACCCTGACGCGGCGCAACTATGGTTGAACCTGGTCATGAGCGATGTCGGTCAGTCGCTGTTCGCGCAGGGGTATGTGCGTCCGGCTGTGCCCGGCGTGCCGATGTCGCCGGAGATCCGCGCGAAGATGCCCGATGTGCCGCAGGTTCATCCGCTCGACGTGGTCAAGGCTGCGGAGAAAAAGGCCGAGGTCGACCAGTTGTGGGCGCAGGCTGCGCTCGCGAAGTAAGGAGCACGGAATGAATGTCTCGTCGATGAGCGGAGAAGGCACCGTGCGCCGCTTCGGAGCGGTCCCGGCGGGACTTCTGCTCGCCCTGTTCTTTGCCCTGCCGCTCGGTGCGCTGGTGGTGTCTGCCGGGGCGGATCACGGCTCCGCTTTCGTGCGGCTGGCGCAGGACCCGCTGGTGCTCAGCGCGCTGGGCCACTCGATCGCCCTCGCGTTTGGGGCCGGCACTGTGTCGCTGGCGCTCGGGCTGCCGCTGGCAATAGCACTCGCCGGGCAGTCCCCCGAGCGCCGCCGCTGGCTGCTCGCCATGCTCGGCGTGCCGCTGGCGTTCTCAGGGCTGGTGATTGCGTACGGATTCATCCTCGCGTTCGGCCGCGCGGGATTCGTAACGAGCCTTCTTGCACGCGTGGGCGCCGATCCGGCGAGCGTGGGCTCGTTGATCTACACGACCACGGGGCTGGTCGTGGCGTATGCGTATTACCTGATCCCGCGCGTTGCGCTGATGCTGTTTCCAGCTATCGCCAATCTGGATCGGCAACCGCTTGAGGCTGCGCTTACGTTGGGCGCGTCACCGTTGCGTGCACTTTTCGATGTCGCGTTGCGCGAGCTGTGGCCGTCGATTGCGGCGGCGTGGTGTCTCGTGACATCGATTGCGCTTGGCACCTATGGCACCGCGCTCGCGCTGGCAGGCACGCAGGTCAACATCCTGCCGCTGCTGATGTATTTGAAGCTGTCCGACGGACAGACGGATTTTCCGCTGGCTGCAGCCCTTTCGCTGGTGCTGACCGCCGGCTGTACCTGTGTTCTTGCCTTAGGGGAATGCCTTGCACGGCAACGAAGAAATTGATTGGTCGAATGACGCTTATCTCGCGCTGCAAAGGCTGGCCGCTCGCCAGACGGGTCCGGCGCGGCATGCGACACCTGTGGGACTGATCGGTCCGCGCGAGGCGACAGCAGAGCAACTGACAGCAGCTCGGGGCATTGCCTATGTACTAGCCAGCGCCGGCATGGCACTTCTTTGCGGCGGCAAGGGTGGCGTGATGGAAGCGGCCGCTTGCGGGGCGAAGGCGGCCGGAGGTGTAGTGATCGGATTACTGCCTGAAGACGATGCGGCCGCGGCCAACGAATACCTGACCGTGGCGCTTCCGACAGGACTCGGGATCACGCGTAACGCGCTGATCGCACGGGCTTCGGTGTGTTTGATTGCGGTCGGCGGCGGCCTTGGCACACTTTCCGAAATGGCGCTTGGACTGCAGTGGGGCAAGCCGGTGTTTACGTTGCTCGGTGCACCGCAGGTTCCGGGAGCGGAGGCGTTCGACAACGCGGCCTCGCTTACCGTCAGGGTGGCGAACTGGCTCGCATCAGAAGGCATGTAGACAGTAACGGTTGAAGGATGAATCCGGTCTCGGACACTCACAGCAGACCTCCAGGCTCGCATCACCAGCACCCCGGCAGAACCACCATCCGAATCAGTTTTTCGGTTTATGTTTAATTAATAGGTATCCTTATCATGTTGAAGAAAACAGCATTCGCATTTCTCGCACTGAACAGCATCTTGCCTGCGGCTTTCGCGCAGAGCAGTGTCACGTTGTACGGTATTGTCGACGCAGGCCTGGGCTATACCAGCGGCCAGCGTGTCGCCCAGTCGAGCGGCGCGGCGGGCAAGCCGGTCGTGTATACCAACGCCTCGAACTACGCGTTCGCAAGCGGTACGTGGTCGGGGGACCGCTGGGGCCTCAAGGGCAATGAAGATCTGGGTGGTGGTCTCGCCGCCATCTTCCAGTTGGAGAACGGCTTTAACATTGGCACCGGCCAGCTCGGCCAGGGCGGCCGTGAGTTCGGCCGCCAGGCATGGATGGGCCTTTCGAGCACGAAGTTCGGTAAAGTAACACTCGGACGCCAGTACGATCCCATCGTGGACTTCGTCGGCTCGCTCAGCGCCGGCAACTTCCTGACGGGCATGGGCGCTCATCCGGGCGACCTGGACAACATCGACAACCAGGCCCGTGAGAATAACTCGATCAAGTACACGAGCCCATCGTTTTCAGGCCTTCAGCTCGGCGCGCTTTATGGTTTCGGCAATCAGGCGGGCAGTATCAAGAACCAGAGCACCTGGAGTTTCGGCGGTCAATACGCGAACGGCCCTTTAGCGATCGGCGCCGCTTACATGCAGGCGAACAATACCTACGGCGCGAACAGCGGCGCCTGGACCGGTTCATACGACGGCACGTTCTCATCGTCGATCAACGAAGGGTTTGCATCGGCCCGGAATCAGCAGATCATCGCCGCAGACAGTACCTATCAGATCGGCCGGGTGACGCTCGGGCTCTCGTATAGCAACACGCAGTACACGGCCGGCAGCTTCTCGCTGTTCAAGGGCAAGGAAACCTTCAACTCGGCCGGCCTGACCGTGTCTTATCAGGCGACAACGGCCGTGCGAGTCGCGGCAGGTTACGATTACACCCGCGGCAGCTCGATCAATGGCGCATCGGCTCCCAAGTACAACCAGTTCAACCTCGCGTCGTTCTATAACTTGTCGAAGCGGACGTCGCTCTACGCACTTGTCGGTTATCAGAAGGCAAGCGGCAAGACGCTGGATGCATACGGCAATATCGTCAACGCGACTGCGTCGGTGGGCGATGTCGGGAATGGCATCTCGTCCGCAAGCAACACCCAGACGCTCGTGCGCGTAGGTATCCGCCAGACGTTCTGATTGATTCTAATCAACGCCCGTGCGCTCGCGCTTGGCCCGTATTAGGCGACAAGCACGAGCGCCGGGCGCCGCCCCGCCCCATGACTTTTGAACGCCGGCTCGGATTCGTGATCGAGCGCGTTGCGCGACGCCGGAAACCGTCTCGCTTCCCGCGCTTAGCCTCCTCGCCGCCATTTGTATGCGCCACGCAGTGAGATAGTGGCTAGGCAACACCTTAAATACGGGTAGCCAGTGTGAAGCGGGACTTCCTTGTTGCTTACCGAGCACGTAAAGTTTTCTTGGCGGCGGCGATCCGTGGCAACAACAAGCTCTAAATTAATTGCCTTGCTAACTATTTCGTGATTTAATCGATCCATGTTCGATCACTGCCTTTACTTCAACTCCGCTGCCCTCGCCCGTCTCGTGGAGCGGGAGTGGACTGTCGTCTATGCAGAATTCGGGCTGACACCACCGCAGGGATTTGTGCTTCGAGTCGTGCTGGCTACGCCCGGGTGCCTCAGCAGTCAGGTAGCCGAGATCCTCGGCATAGCGCGACCCACCGCGACCCGGCTTATCGACAGTCTCTGCGAAAAGCAATTAGTGGAACGTCGTCAAGCCAAGGAAGATGGCCGGGAGTGGACAGTCCATGCAACGGCAGCCGGTGAGGCGCTCGATCGGCCCATCAACAATGCCAGCGCAAAGATTGCACGGACCTTGCGCGCAAAGATCGGCCCCGAGTTGTTTGAGTCGGCTGTCACGTCCATGCACGGCGTGAGGAAGGCGTTGGTGTAAGTCTGACGTCTTTTTTTATAACAGATAGTTGTCTTGCTAACCATAATGGAGCCACGCAATGGATAACGAATTGCGTCGAATCGCCGTGGCTGACAAGTGCATCGGGTGGCGATGGTCGCCGGCACGCGCCGCCAGCGTTGCGATAGCAATCCTTGGATTGGCGGCGCTGCTTGTCGCCCTTACCTGCTCTGTTTCAAGCAACCGCGCAAACAATGCACGATGCATACAGGCGTTCGCAAACGATGAGCACCGCAGTCTCGATGCTTTTTTCCAGGATTCGGCGTTGCAGGATTCGCTTGTGCAGGCGATCGATCAATGTTCGCGGTGAACGTCGATCGATCATCGTCTTTGGCATGAATGCGCCGCGGCGTGCATCGGACGTCTTTTCAGATGCTTTGCATAAAGTCGCGGTCCTCGGCAGGCAGCGACGAGAGCCAATTTTCTTCAGAACCGGGTTCCGGTAAAACATGGCCGTATTCGATCATCTGTGCCGGAGGCAGTTCGGATATGTAGGCCCAGATGTATCGCTTCGCAACGGATGTGGTTTCCGAGATCGCATCGACCATGCCCTCAAGCAATTCACGCTTGCGCTCTGCGGTTCGCCCGGCGCGAATATGTCCGTGCACAAAAATCTGCTCGGTGCGAAGCGGACTTCCACCCACGAAGTGATTGCCATGAGGCACATCATTGAAAATCACCTGGGCGAAGAAAGACTGCGCGCCGGTGGCCTGGTTGTGAATCCGGGTGATGTCTTCCGCAATGCGTTGCTTGACATCGGCAGACAGGCGGCCGACGGCAGCGGAAACAATATAGGTTGGCATATAGCCCCTCCGTGGGCAATGGAACGACGCTTTCGCCATTTCGTCTCATCTATTGCATATACAACTATTGTGCAGAAGATAAGATTCAACAGCGTACAGTTGCAGCTACAACTAATTGCACGAATGAAATCAAAAAATACAGTTGTAGCTACATCTTATTGTTTGCGATACCGGCCAGATACACGTGTTTACCCGGCGGTCGATACGACGAACGTCAGACCTCCCGCCCCACACCTTGAAGCGTTTCGAGCGCTTCCAACAAGCGCTTGCTGGCTGGGCCCTTCATGAACTTTTGAACTTCGCTTTCAACCTGCTTCTGCGCGACCTGCCAGTGAGGCTCCGCGCGCCGCAGCATTTTCACCCCCTCCTTGCTCAAGGTTGCGACCTTGAAGCGGGCATCTTCTTCACTGCCGACCTTGACCCAGCCGGCATCGATCAGGACCTTGAGGTTTCTCGAGATGGTGGTCTTATCCAGCGCGGCTTCCACCGCGATTTCAGTGAAGGTCGCCGATCCAAGACGCTCGAGCGCGCGGAGAAGCGAGAACTGGGTGATCTTTAATCCGATCGGCCGCAGCGCGTCGTCGTAGACGCTCGTCAGAGCGTTTGCCGAGCGGCGGAATTGTGTGCAATAGCAGTCCGTGAACATGAGATTCCAGAATCGATTAGCGGCGAACAATCCCAAGCCGTTGCACTACCGCAATTAAGCACCCCCTGAGCACCGGGACAACACATGTGCCCGCCCAAATAAGATGCATATGCAACTGCTTTAGTATAGCTCGCATCTCGCGTAGCGCGTCAATGCCAGATCATAGGAAGTGTTTTATCGATCAGAACGTGCGACATGAGGCTTGCCTGCTGATCAGCAACGGGCAATGGGCTCAATTCGTCTTCAGTGGTGTTTTAAATGTCGCTCGGTTCTGTCACCGCCGCCCGGAGTCTTGCAAATCCCGCAGGCGTCACGCAATCGCGTGCCACAGCGCCGACACGCCGCACAAAGGTACCGATTCAGGCATCAACCAGGAAATCTTCACGGTTTTTGTCGACGATCCAGTGAGGCGCCCGGCCACGGCCTGACCAGGTCGCACCGCTCACCGCATCGCGATATTTGGGTACGCCCGTTGTAGGGGCTACCGCGGCAGTCGGCTTGACTTGATGGTTGTGTCCCATCAGCTCGGCAAGCGAGATCTTATATTCGCCCATCTTTGCGACTATTTCAGCGAGGACGATTTCGGCCTGGCGCTGTCGGGCGACGTTCAATTGGTCCTGAAGCGCTTCGCGTTGCGCGAGCAGTTCTTTAAGGGTGGGCATTGCTGTTTGCATTATAAAAAGTCGTTCTTTGAAGTTGTATGGGTGTTCGACAGCGTATTGGTCAACAAAAGCTTGGCGCGAAAGGAATCGCGTTTTAATAATGGGTTCGCCGCTAACGTCTCAGTCAGTCTGCCGGCTGGCGAACCGGCCAGGCCTGCCCGACCGATGGTTGCCGGATTAGCGGCATTCCGGCCTGCGAATTTCGTCGGAGTCTTCAGCAGCCATGACGCCATGGACGGCAACATGCCCTATCAGCCGGCGATTCAAGAGGTTCTGCCTGCGCGCAGGGGTGGTTTCCCTAACGGGCCTCTTTACTGAAACAGCGGCTAGTGTACGCGCATCGCGCCGGGTCGCATCGGGAACAGCCATGTTTGGGGGTCAACAGGATACAAATACCACGCCCAGCCCAGCTGATCCAGGCATCGATATTAAACGACATCTTACACACGGTGTCCGGCTCTTAATCCGGAAACATTTCATTCGTGACGAATTGCGGCTCACTAAGAGACTCGAATGCGGAACTCGAATTCGCAAGCGTGCGATTTTTCAGCGTGCCGAGTGTAACGTATCGCTGAAGCGATACGCGTGCGGCAATATTCCGCTTCTATTCCACGGCTCCGATCCGCCTTGACCATTGTCACGTCGGAAGCCTATTGAAAGCATGAGGCCACGGAATAAAAGAGGACGAACCAAAAGATTCACACATTCGCCAATCGCTCGATAACCAAGTCGAGCAGCGCCCGCAGTCTTCCGAGCCGGCGCAGGTCGCGATGATAGCCGAACCAAACATCGCGGCCGGGCGGCGCCTCTCCCAGATCAATGCGGTGTATGCCGGTCGTATTGTCGCCGAGCCTGCAGGGAAGAACCGCCAGTCCGCCGCCCTCCGCGCACATCCTGGCTTGTGCGCCGCGGTTATTGCTGCCGAATGCCATATGCGCTTTCGGGAGCAAGCGCGTCGCCCAGTGGACGTCGGGCAGCGTTCCAAACGCACTGTCCATTGTGATGAGGCTATAACCCTCGCCGTCGCCCGCGTGCGGCGGAACCATGTCGACCGGGCCGTACAGCGCGTAGTCCATGTGCATGAACTTTCGCTGAATCACATCGGCCTCGTCGAACTGCGTGATGCGAAACAGCAGGTCCGCGTCGCGCCTTGCCAGATTGAATTGACGGGAATCGGTCACCAGTTCAACGCTCACGCGCGGATTAGCCCTAAGGAATTCAGCGAAAAGCGGCGTCAGGACATGGATGCCAAACCAGTCCGACGATGACACCCGCAGCACGCCAGTCAGGTGCTGCTCCTTGCCGGCCAACGAGCGCTCGAACGCGAGCGCGTCCTCCTCCATACGCTCCGCGTGCATCAGAACGGCTGTTCCTTCATCCGTCAGGACAAAACCGTCCGTGGTGCGTTGAAACAGGGTTTGGCCAACTGCCGATTCGAGGGCTCGCAGCCGCCGACCCATTGTCGGTTGTGTCTGGCCGGTCCGCTTTGCGGCCGCGCCAAGCGAACCCGTGCGGGCAATCGCCAGGAAAACTCGAACATCGCCCCAGTCCATTTCGCCTCATGCATAAACGTTTGGACGTCGTGCAATAACGTCGATTTACGTAATTTCCTGCATGGACGAAGATGAATCAAGCAAATTCGTTTAATCACCGGGAGAAACACGATGAACATGCAAGCGCTGGTTCTGAACCGCTATAACGGGCCGCTTGAACTGACCGAGCTCTCTCGCCCAAGCGCGCAGCCAGGCCAGGTGCTGGTCCGTATTAAAGCGAGCGGCTTAAATCCGCTGGACACCAAGATTCGCGCCGGCAGCGCGGCGCACGCCAAGCATCCGCTGCCGCTGGTGCTGGGTATCGATATGGCGGGCGTGGTCGAAGCGGTCGGGCAAGGCGTCGCCCAGTTCAAGGTGGGTGATGAGGTGTACGGAATGACTGGCGGTGTCGGCGGCATCCAGGGCTCACTCGCTCAGTTCGCAGCAGTCGATGCCCGGCTGATCGCGTTAAAGCCTTCCAACCTATCGATGAAAGAAGCCGCGGCCCTGCCGCTTGGCTTCATCACGTCTTATCAGGGAATCGTGGACAGGGCGCAGTTGAAAGCGGGGCAAACCGTGCTTGTGCAAGGCGGAGCGGGTGGTGTCGGACATGTGTCGGTGCAACTCGCGATAGCGTTAGGCGCCCGCGTTTTCGCAACGGTGAGCAAGGGTGACGCTGAACTCATGGCCAGTTACGGCGCAACTGCGATCGACTATCGTGATCAGTCTGTCGAACAATACGTTCAGGAACATACGGGTGGCGAAGGCTTCGATCTGGTGGCCGACACCGTGGGCGGGGCAACGCTGGATGCGTCGTTTTCGGCGGTCAAGCAATTCGGGCGTGTCGTGAGCGCACTAGGCTGGGGGACGCATGCCCTTGCGCCGTTGTCATTCCGCGAGGCGACGTACTCGGGGGTATTCACGCTCTCAGCGCTGCTAACCGGCAAGCACCGCGAGCACCATGGAGAAATCCTGCAAATAGCGACGCAGCTGGTAGAAGCAGGAAAGCTCGTTCCCAAACTAGACCCGCGCAGTTTCGATCTGGCTAGCGCCGACCTCGCTTATCAGGTCATTACGGCGGGAACCACCAAGGGGAAAATGGTCGTCGACGTTCAATAGCGGCATGGGATCAGGATGGATTGCCGCGCGTGAATAAAGAGGAATAAGCGACGAACAGGCTTGCGGGCCGCACTCATCGCGGCCCTCATCACGGCCCCGGAAAAATCGCCTAACGCGATATCGCGACATCCGCCGGCCGTGCGAACCGCTTTGCGCCGACCACGCACAGCACAACGGCCGTTGCAACAGCCACCATCGGCCAGCCGACAGGCTCATGCAACAAGGTCGCGGCAAGCACGAGCCCGAAGAACGGCTGAAGCAATTGCAACTGCCCCACTGCCGCAATACCGCCCTGCGCCAGCCCGCGATACCAGAACACAAAACCAATCAACATGCTGAACAAGGACACGTAGGCAAGTCCCATCCAGGCCGGTCCACCCACGTCGGCCCATGTCGACGGCATGGTGAACAGCGCCAGCGGCGCCATGACAGGCAGCGACAACACCAGCGCCCACGAGATCACTTGCCAGCCGCCAAGCTTGCGCGAGAGCCAGCCGCCTTCGGCATAACCCAGCCCGCAGACGATGATGGCCGCGAACATCAGCAGATCGCCGATAGGCGACGCCCCCGTCCCTCGGGCCAGCGCAAAGCCGGCAACAAGCAAGGCGCCGAAGCCAGAAAAAAGCCAGAACGCCGGGCGCGGGTGTTCACCGCCGCGCAACACGCCGAAGATCGCGGTCGACAGCGGCAGCAAGGCCACGAAGACAACGGAATGCGCGGCGGTGATGTGCTTGAGCGCGAGGGCGGTCAGCAACGGAAAGCCGATGACGACGCCGCACGCCACCACGGCGAGCGAGATCAGGTCGCCTCGTTCGGGCCGTTTTTGGCGGAACACGAGCAAGAGCGCGAGTCCCAGCAAGCCCGCAATACCGGCACGCGCGACCGTGAGAAAGACCGGATCGAAGGCGGCGACCGCTACGCGTGTCGCGGGCAATGAGCCGCTGAAAATCAGCATCCCGAGGAAACCGTTCATCCATCCGCTCGCCGCCTTGTCCATCATGCTCCCCTATTTTCAGCTAGCAGTATCGGTCAATAAAGCATGGATTTTCCAGAGACAGTGCAATACAGTTATGGAAAACTGTATGGGTCAAATATCAGTACACATGGCAGACACCACTTTCTTTGAAGCCGATGCGGGCACGCTGGTCGAGCGCGTCATGCAGGCCATCCGGCAGCGGATTGCCGCACGTACCCTGGCGCCAGGCGCCAAGGTTCCGTCCATCCGGGGCTTCGCTGAAACCTTGCAAGTCTCCAAGTCCACCGTGGTGGAAGCCTACGACCGCCTCGCTGCCGAAGGGGTTATCCAGTCGCGACGCGGGTCCGGCTTTTACGTCGCCGGGCACCTGCCTCCACTGTCGCTTGCAGAACTAGGGCCGCGCCTAGACCGTGTTGTCGATCCGTTCTGGGTGTCGCGGCAATCGCTGGAGGCGGGCGCGAACGCCCTGAAACCCGGTTGCGGCTGGCTGCCTGCATCGTGGCTGCCGGAGGCGGGGTTGCGCCGCGCATTGAGATCTGTCGCGCGCGCCAACGCCGCCGTTCTGGCCGATTACGGCACGTCCCTCGGGCTTCCGGCGCTGCGGCAACTGCTCGCTCGCCGCATGGCGGATCGCGGCATTGAGGCGGCGCCTGATCAGATCATCCTCACCGAATCCGGCACGCAGGCCATCGATTTACTATGCCGGCTGCTGCTCGAACCCGGCGATACGGTACTCGTCGATGACCCCTGCTATTTCAATTTCATCGCGTTGCTGCGGGCTCACCGGGCCAAGGTCGTCAGCGTTCCGTATACGCCGGCAGGTCCCGATATCGACTTGTTCGCACAGGCGCTTGCGGAGCATCGGCCGCGTCTCTACATCACCAACTCGGCGCTGCATAACCCGACGGGCGCAACGCTCTCGCCGGTCGTCGCGCATCGGCTTTTGAAGCTCGCGGATCAGTCCGGTCTCACGATTATCGAAGACGATATCTTCGGCGACTTCGAGCACGAATCCGCCCCCCGTCTTGCAGCGTTCGACGGCCTGGAGCGAGTCGTCCACGTCGGCAGCTTTTCCAAAAGCCTCTCAGCGTCCGTACGCTGCGGCTTTATCGCGGTGCGGCGTGACTGGGTCGAGCGATTGATCGATCTGAAGATTGCCACCTCGTTCGGCGGCGGACGTCTTTCGGGCGAACTGATCCTGGGCGTGCTGAAAGACGGCACGTACAGAAAGCACATGGAGAGCTTGCGAGAGCGCTTGTCGCGTTCGATGGGACAGACAAGCACGCGGCTCGAAGCACTGGGTATCGAACCGTGGATCGAACCGCGAGGCGGTATGTTTCTCTGGTGCAAGCTGCCCGAAGGACTCGATGCAACCGACGTTGCCCGCCGGGCGCTGGCCGAGAACGTCATCCTTGCGCCGGGCAATGCCTTCAGCGTCGCGCAATCCGCAAGCCGGTTCCTGCGCTTTAACGTTGCCCAGTCGACCGATCCACGCGTCTTTACTGTGCTCGAGGCAGCGATGCATGGGTGACGCATGACAGCGCTTAACGCATTGACCGAGGTGAACGTCACCGGCAACGCATCAAGCCTATTCCATCTTCGCCAGCGCTTCGCTGATCAGCACTCGAGTCAATTCGCCCGCGGGCAACTCACGCCCGAGCCGCGCCGCCTGCCCCGACCACAGGCTCGTGAAGTCGCCCTTGCCTGCCTGCTCGGCCTTGGCCTTAAGGGGCCCAAGCGCGGCGCCGGCCAGCGGAAATTCGGGCGCCACAGCGGACAGCGGACCGAGCTCACGAATCACCCTATTGATGATGCCGCGTGCCGGCCGGCCCGTGAATATGTTCGTCAACACGGTGGAATCATCCTGGGACTCGCGTAGCGCAATACGATGCACCTCGGGCACTTTCGCCTCTGGACAAAACAGATACGCGGTCCCCATCTGCACAGCCGATGCGCCCAGTGCGAGCGCGGCAACAATTCCCCGCGCGTCGGTTATACCGCCGGCTGCGATCACCGGAACAGAAACGGCATCAACTACTTGCGGCACCAGCGCAAACGTGCCGACCTGCGCAGCATAGTCCTGCGTCAAGAAATTTCCGCGATGCCCGCCTGCCTCAACGCCCATCGCAATCACGGCGTCACACCCATGCGCCTCGAGCCAGCGTGCTTCCGCCACAGTCGTTGCCGACGCTATAACTTTCGCGCCGGTCGCCTTCACGCGATCCAACAGATTTTTATCCGGCAGTCCGAAATGAAAACTCACGACCTCGGGTTTCAGTTCCTCCACGAGCGCGCAGAAGTCACTGTCAAACGGGCGACGGCCTGCCGCGGGCGGCGTGACTTCGGGATCGAGTCCAAGTTCGACGTAGTACTCCGCCAGTCGCGCGCGCCATGCCATGCTGCGCGCTGCGTCGGCTTGCGGCGGAACGTGACAGAAGAAATTGAGGTTGATCGGTGCGCGGGTTTTTGACCGGATCAACGCGATCCCCTCACGCGCCTGTTCCGCACTGAGCAACGCGCAAGGCAGCGATCCCAGGCCGCCTGCTTCGCAAACCGCCAGGGCCAATTCAGGTGTGCCGGGTCCTGCCATGGGTGCTAGAACAATAGGTGCTTCAATACCAAACAAATCGAGAATCCGACGATCGCGCCACGTGCCCATGTCCTTTTCTCCTTGATGATGTTCGCGGTGCGCGGGTGACTTGAAATCCACTCGCTGCACACGGCTTGAGCCTGCGCGCGGCCCGGGTGCGCTAAGCTTAAAAGCGTACAGCACTGCCCGAATTACTTCTTAATTGAACCGCGTGATCAGCGGGTGAACTTAGCCTTTAGCCCACGCCGCCAGCAGCGTAAAGCTTAGCAAGCTTTCAAGAAGCGAGCGGCGCTTTGATGTGATAATTGCTATCACTTTTCCCGATATCGAGAGTCGACATGGACGCAGCCGATTTACGCATCTTCGAGTCGGTCGCGCGAAACGGCAGCATGAATCGCGCAGCCCTGGAGCTTCATACTGTTCAGTCGAACGTGACGGCGCGCGTTCGCTTGCTGGAAGAGGAATTGGGCGCACCCCTATTTCACCGGCACCATCGCGGCGTGGAATTGACGGCGGCCGGACGCAGGCTGCTGCCTTTCTCCAGACAGATGGCGCGACTGCTCGACGACGCGCGCAGCGCCGTCAAGGATGATGGCGTCCCGCGCGGACCGCTGGTCCTCGGTACGCTGGAGACTACTGCTGCACTGCGCATGCCCGACGTACTCGCCTCGTTTGCGCTGGCTTTTCCGCAAGTGGATATGGTGCTGCGGACCGGAACCACGGCAAGCCTGATCGACGACGTCCTGCAATATCGGCTGGACGGCGCGTTTGTCGCGGGTCCGGTGCATCACGAAGAGCTATCCACCGAGGCCTTCTTTCGCGAGGAAATGGTCCTCGTGACGGCGCGTCATATCCGCTCCATTGCCGAGCTTGCGCAGTCGGGCGACGTAAAGACGATCGTCTTCCGGATTGGATGTTCGTACAGGACACGGCTGGATATCGTGCTGGCGCGGCACGGCTTGCGAGTCAGCACGCCGCTGGAATTCGGCTCGCTCGACGCCATGCTCGGTTGCGTGGCTGCAGGCGTGGGCGTGACGCTGCTGCCGAAAGGCGTGGTCGCAACGGCATGGCGTGAAGGCCGCGTGGCGGTGCACGATGTCGCGCCCGAAGATGCTCGTGTCGACACGTTGTTCGTGCGTCGCCACGACGTCTATGCGAGCACCGCGCTTAACGCCTTTCTCGAGCTCGCGCGTCCGGTTGCGACGCCCACGCCCGCGCTCGTGCTTGCCTGAACGATGCAAGTAAGCGATCTGGCTAAGCTTACTTGCCCTCGCTCAAACGTGATCGCGGAAAACTTCCTTTGCGGCGAACAGGCCATTGAGGGCAGCCGGGAATCCCGCATACACGGCCATTTGCATGATGGTCTCGACTATCTCGTCGCGGCTAATACCCACATTAAGTCCCGCGGCAATATGGACCTTAAGCTGAGGCGTTGCATTCCCTAAAGCCGTGAGCGCCGCAATAGTTGCGATTTCACGAGCGCGAATGTCCAGGCCCGGTCGCGAATAGATATCGCCGAATGGAAATTCAAGCACGTAGCGCGCAAAGTCCGGCGCAATGTCCGCAAGCGAGTCGATGACCTTCTCACCGGCTTCCCCGTCGATCTCCGACAACACCCGTTTGCCCCGTTCTAGGCGGCTTTCCTGATCCGCCTGGCGTTCGATCGTGTCTTGCATTTTTCCGTCCTCAGTTGAGTATTGGCATAACCCGCTATCTTGTTGTCGAGGACGAGAAGGCAAGCCTGAAGTTCCGCCACCTTTAGCCGGACCTGATCGCGATGTTCCGTCAGCAGATCGCATCGGGCTTGCTCGGTCGCTGCTCCCTGTGCGCGGAGCCCGGCATAACGCAGCATTTCCTGAATCGACATACCGGTGGTTTTAAGCCGCCCCAGGAACTCGATCCACGTGAGGACGGACGCGTCATAAACACGTTGACCCGTACCGTCTCGCGGCGCGAACGGGAGTAATCCAATCCGTTCATAGTAGCGAATCGTGTGGGCCGTCAGGCCCGTCTTCCCGGCGATATCACCTATCTTCATGGCTGCGTTCTCGTTTCGACATAGAGCATGGTAGGACTTAGAGCGCACTCTAAGTCAAGCGCTTTCCGGCATTGTGCCGCGCGCCTCAAAACCCCCACTGTCAAAACTCCCGCTTGCCAATCTCGTAAATCTAGTTATATTATGACTAGATACATTAAGACTAATCGAGATCCATGGTCCGTTATTCACCGCTTGCCCTTGCCGTCCTCGCCATGCTGACCGAGGCGCCCATGCATCCCTACCGGATGCAGCAACTCATCAAGGCGCGTGGCAAGGACGAAGTCATCAATGTCAGCCAGCGCAACAGCCTCTATCAAACGATCGATCGCCTGATGCGCGGCGACCTGGTAGCTGTGCGCGAGACGGAGCGCGATGGTGCATTCCCGGAGCGCACCATCTACGAGATCACTGAGGCCGGCCGCGACACCGTGCGGCTCTGGCTGCGTGAACAACTCGCTCAACCAGCGCACGAATTCCCGGCTTTCCCTGCAGCGCTCTCGTTCCTGCCCGTGCTGACAGCGGAGGACGTGTGCCGGCAACTCGTTACTCGCATCGGCGCGCTGGAGCGCGAACTGGCTCGCCACGACGCAGGCGACGAACAAGCCCACGCCATGCAGGTACCGCGTCTGTTCCTGCTCGAGAGCGAATTGATCCGCGCCAAGCTCGTGGCCGAACTCGACTGGGTGCGCAAGGTGGTCGCCGACCTGAAGTCCGGCGCCCTCACCTGGAGCCCGGAGTGGCTGGATGAAATCGCGCAACGCTTCGCGCTGCCCGCCGACGCCACCTCCTACAAACTCAATACCCCCGCCCCCGGCAAGGAGACGAAAACATGAATCGCGAACCCATGAACGTCATCATCATCGGCGCCGGTACGGGCGGCTTGTGTCTCGCGCATGGCCTGAAGCAGGCGGGCATCAACGTGGCCATCTATGAACGCGACCGTACGCGGACTGATGGTTTGCAGGGTTATCGCGTGGGCATCAATGCGCATGGCGTTGCGTCGCTGAAAGCCTGTTTGCCGCCCGACCTGTTCGCGACTTTCGTTGCAACCTGCGCGCGTACACCCGGCCACTTCAACATCCTGACGCAGCGGCTGACCGAGTTGTTATCGATCACGCTCGACGAGGAGTCCATGGGCGGCGGCAAATCCGTCAGCCGGATGACGCTACGGCAAGTGCTGTTGACCGGATTGGAACAGCACATCCACTTCGACAAAACATTTACCCGCTACGAGCAGCACGCCGATGGCAGCGTGAGCGCATTCTTCGACGACGGCACGCATGCCACGGCGGACCTGCTGGTCGGGGCAGATGGCGCGCGCTCTAAGGTGCGCCGGCAACTTCTGCCCGAGGCGCGACTGGAGAACACGGGTATTGTCAGCATCGCGGCCAAGGTCCCAATGAGCGAAGCATCGCGCGCGCTACTGCCGCCGAAGATGCTGGACGGCATCACGCTGATCAACGCACCGAAGGGCTTTGGCGCCATCGTGCATGTGATGGAGTTCCCGTGGGGCGCACACGGTCTGAAGGAAGGCATCGGCGGCAGTGATGCCGAACTGCTCACGCGCTGGCCCGGCCTGCTGTTCGACAACACCCGCGACTATCTGATGTGGGGCGTGTGGGGCGCGTTGCGTAACCTGCCGGCCAATCCCAAATCGCTCAGCCAGCCCGCGCTGCTCGCGCTGGCGACCGAGATCACCGACGGCTGGCATCCGAACCTGCGCGCGCTGATTCGCGCGTCGGATCCGGATACCGCCTTTGCCGTCGATGTCCGCACGTCAGTGCCCGTCGACGCATGGCCGACCACCAACGTGACCGTCCTGGGCGACGCAGTGCACCTGATGACGCCGGGCCGCGGCGTTGGCGCCAACACCGCGCTGCGCGACGCGGCGCTGCTGGCCGCCCGCTTGGGCGCGGCTCAGCGCGGCGACATGTCGGGCCACGACGCGGTCGCCGGTTACGAGGCGCAAATGCGCGAATACGGCTTCCACGCGGTAGCGGAGTCGCGCAAGCAGTTCGACGCCAGCGGTGCGATACATCGCCCGATGGTCGGGCGCGTGGCGCTCGGCGCGATGCGCACCGGTTTGCGCGTGGTGAACAACGTACCGCTGCTCAAGCGCCGCATGATCGACGCGGAAAACGATTTTCGTGGAGTCGAAGGTACACAACCGTAGCCAACGGGGTTAACTTCACGGTTGCGACCACTTCAAGATTTCACGCTAACCGATGAAACCTTCGAACCAGACGCTCTCCCGGAAAAGACGGCGTCTTTTGCAATTCGCAGCCGCACTTCCGTTCTTGTCAGGCATATTGAAACCGATGCTCACGCCGTCGCGTGCGGCCATGGCGCCCGGTGTGCCAGCCCGAGTGCGCCCGGGCAACCCGGCCTGGCCATCCGATGCACAGTGGAACGAACTAGGCCGGCAGGTCGGCGATGCATTGGTCAAAGTGCAATCGCCCTTTGCGCCTTGCCTGAACTCGCCCGATAGCGCCGACTGCCGGCAGTTGTTCAAGGAGCTCAAGAACCCCTATTTTCTCGGCGATGAAGTCGGCCTGACGCAATCCCTCGGTTGGGTGGACGCGTGGACATCGACACCCAGCATCTATGCGGTGGCCGCGCGCAATACGCATGATGTAGTCGCTGCCATCAACTTCGCATGCCGAAACAATTTGCGGCTTGTCGTGAAGGGTGGCGGCCACAGTTATCAAGGCACGTCGAATGCGCCGGACTCCCTGCTGGTCTGGACGCGAAAAATTAACGATATCACCCTGCGCGACGCATTTGTCGGGACGGGATGCGAGGGCCACGCCTCGCCGGTGCGGGCAGTCACGGTCGGCGCCGGCGCGCTCTGGGCGCACGTCTACGATGCGGTCACCACGCAGGCCGGCGGTTACGTCCAGGGTGGCGGCTGCATGACGGTCGGCGTGGCCGGCCTGATCCAGAGCGGCGGCTTCGGAAGCTTTTCCAAAGCCTACGGACTGGCCGCGGGAAGCCTGCTCGAAGCCGAAGTCGTGACGGCGGACGGCGCCGTCCGGATCGCCAATGCCTGCACGAATCCCGACTTGTTCTGGGGGCTGAAAGGCGGCGGCGGTGGCAGCCTGGGCGTGGTCACACGGCTGACGCTTCGGGTCCACGAATTACCTGAGACCTTCGGCGCGGTGAACATGACGATCAAGGCCACGTCGCCGCCTGCATTTCGCCGGCTGATTGGCCTGATGCTGGACTTTTATCATCAGGCCCTGACGAACCCGCACTGGGGCGAACAGATCAGGTTTCGTCCCGACAACGTCCTCACTATCTCGATGGTGTTCCAGGGCCTCAGCCGCAGCGAAGCGCAAGCGGTCTGGCAACCGTTCATGGATTCACTTGCCGCGTCCCCGGACGATTTCAAGGTGGAGTTCTCGCCGCTGAAGATCGTCGCCCTCCCCGCTCGCGGGTTCTGGGCTCCGACGATGTTCAAGAAGCTCCTCGGCTTCATGAGCACCGACGACCGCCCGGGCGCATCCAGCGACAATATCTTCTGGTCTGGTAACCGGGGAGAGGCGGGACAAGTGCTGCACGGCTACGAATCCGCGTGGCTTCCCGCGGCCTTGTTGCAAGATGACCGGCGTCAAGCGCTGGCCGATACGCTGTTTGCCGCAAGCCGGCAATGGAGCGTGTCGCTGCACGTCAACAAGGGTTTGGCGGGCGCGCCCGCCGAAGCCATCGCGGCAGCAAAGGACTCCGCCACCAACCCGGCTGCGCTGGACGCCTTTGCGCTGCTCATTGCCGGGGCAGAAGGGCCGCCGGCCTATCCGGGCATTCAGGGCCACGAGCCGGATATCGAAGCAGCGCGGCGGGCTGCGCGCTATTGGGCGCGCGATGGACGAAGTGCGTAAGCTGGTTCCGGAGCCCGGCTCGTACGTCGCCGAAAGCAATTACTTCAACGCGGATTGGCAACGGGCTTTCTGGGGCTCAAATTACAGCAGGCTGCTCGCCGTGAAAGATCAGTATGATCCCGATGGCCTGTTCTTCGTTCATCACGGCGTAGGAAGCGAACGCTGGAGCGCCGACGGCTTCACGAAACTTGTATAAGGACGATACCGGTCGAACATTCGCACGCGCGCCGCTCGAGATGTTCCGCCTCCCCTTTTGAGAGTCTTTCAACCATGCCATCCAAACCAACTCAATCGTCGTCACATGAGGCATACGAGCCTGGAGCACCGCATCGACGGCTGGCGCTGGATGAAAACCGTCATGTCATCACGCATGGCCTCAAGACCTTCTTCTGGCAGGACATTTATCACATCGCACTGACGGTCGGGTGGCCGCTGTTCTTTGCGGTTGCGGCGCTGCTCTTTCTGCTGCTCAACTTCGGGTTCGCGTTGCTGTACCTGCTGGGACATCACGCGATTGCAAACCAGGCGCCCGCTGGTCTGCTGGGCGCGTTCTTCTTTAGCGTGGAGACGCTTGCAACGGTTGGCTACGGCGACATGCATCCCGACACCATCTACGGCCACACTATCGCCACGCTCGAAATCTTCGTCGGCATGTCAGGCATTGCGTTGACGACCGGCATGATCTTCGCGCGGTTTTCGCGGCCCCATGCGCGCATCCTGTTTGCCAAGCGCGCGGTCGTGCGTCCTATCGACGGCCGGATGACGCTCATGGTCCGCGCCGCCAATGCGCGCCAGAACGTGATTGTGGAAGCGAGGGCGCGCATGCGGCTGATGCGTTCGGAGACCACTCCCGAAGGCTTCTATTTTCGCAAGGTGCTCGACCTTCCGCTGATCCGCGAACAGCATCCGATCTTCCTGCTCGGGTGGAGCCTCATGCATGTCATCGATGAAGAAAGCCCGCTCTTTGGCCAGACACTGGAGTCGCTTAAGGCGACGAACTCCGAGCTGATGCTGATGGTGGAAGGCCTGGACGAAACCACGTCGCAGCCCATGCAGGCACGTTATGCATGGCCGCCTGAATGCATTCTTTGGCAGCACAAGTATGTCGACCTGATGTACGAGCGCGACGGTGAAACGCATCTCGACTATGGCAAGTTTCACGATGTTGCGCCGCTTTGACCCGGACTCGAATTCGCGACGCATGGGCTTCAACTGATCAGGCGCATCGTACGGTCACTGTATCTGTCGCACCGGTTTCTTGGCGGCTATGCTAAAGCACGTTATTGCGCTTGATGAATCGCCACTTGATACCTGATTCTTGCCACGGAAGAAACCCATGACTGCCGCTAACAAGACCGTCCGAATGTTGACCCGCTATAAAGCCTGGGCCAACGATCTCCTCTTCTCCATGCTGAGGAACATGCCGTACGAAGAGGTTGTCCGCCCACGGCAGACACGCTTCGGGAACATGGTCCACACGCTGAACCACATCTACGTCATAGACGCCGTGTTCCAGGCTCATCTTCAGGGGCGCGAACATGGTTACTCGGCACGCAATACGCCGAGTCATCCGTCTTTGGCGGAACTGTGGGAAGCGGTCCGGACTTTGGACCAATGGTATGTCGATTTCGCCGAGGGTCTATCGGCCGACGATCTCGACCGGTCGATTCACTTCAAGTTTATTGGCGGTGGCGAGGGTGTCATGACCTGCAACGAAATGCTCCTGCATGTGGTCAATCACGGCACCTATCACCGCGGGTTTGTCGGCGACATGATGTATCAGGCAGGCGTCACGCCATCCGCCACCGATCTTCCCGTGTTCCTGCGCGACGTGGCGCAAGAGGCTTAGCGCTCCGTGGTTTGAACCGGGCCGCCTCATGTTCACTCGCCTTGCTTCTGCGATGTAGCGGCCCATCGCCGCTGCATCGCTTCCACAAGATGCCGCCACAGGAATTCAGCAGCCGGAGAAAGGCGCCGGCCGACCCGCCGGATTGCCTGGCTGCTGAATTCGCGTGCGATCGGATGCTCCAGTTCGAGTGCAACCAGACGCCCCGCTTCAAGGTATTGCCGCGCCGCATCTGTCGACATGAACGCCACGCCCAGTCCCGCCGCCGCAATCGCCTGGGCAGCCGAGAAAAGATCGCAGCGGTACGACGGCGTCAGGTTAAGGCGCTCTGCCCGAATGATGGCGTCGAGATATTGCTGGGCGCCGAAGCGCTCGGGCATGAAGATAAGCCGCTGATCGCGCAACTGTTCAAAGCGGATGCGCCGCTCGCCCGCCAACGCGTGGCGCGGGCTGACGAGTGCACAGAACTGCGCCGCCCGGAATGTCCGGGAGCGTATCGCTGGATCGCCGCCGGCGCCGGCGCACAGGCCAAGATCGACGTCGTCGTTGCGGACCATTGCGATGATCTCGGACGTCGCGCCGCTGCGCAGCTCCACCACGATGTCAGGGAACTGCAAGCTGAAACCCTCCAGCACGGTGGCGAGCAGATTCTCGACGAACCCCTCGCCCACGCCAATGCCCAGCCGTCCGCGCCGCAAACTCCTGAAATCTTCCAGTTGCGCCAGCATGTCCGCATCGCGGCGGCAGCTCTCGCGGAAATGTTCGACGAGGCTTAGCCCGATCTCGGTGAGCACCGCGCGCCTGCCGCGCCGTTCCAGCAGCACAACGCCATGGTCGCGTTCAAGCTGCGCCACTTGCCGGCTGATCACGGAACCGTTAATGGCCAGCGCGTCCGCCGCGGCACGCACGCCGCCGTGCAGATCGATTTCATGCAAATAACGCAGGCTCCGGGCGCTAAGCAAATTCTCGCGGGCAGGCGTATTGTCTTTAGCCATATCGTTGTCTGTTGACATTCAGGTCAACATTATCGGTCAGCGAACGTCATTGATTAGCGGATTTTGCAGCAGAATACTCCCCCATTAGATTTCTTACAGAGAGACATGCACGACCATGGAAAATACCAAGGGCTTTTGCTCACTAGACGACACCACAGACCTGCGCGATGAACTAAGCGATATCCGCCATCGCCTGCATCAGAATCCGGAGCTCGCGTACAAGGAGTTTCAAACCTCCGACCTCGTTGCGCAAAGCCTGGAAGGCTGGGGTTACAAGGTGACGCGTGGTCTGGGTGGAACCGGCATGGTCGCGTCGCTCACTGCGGGTTCAGGAACCCGCGCCGTGGCCGTGCGTGCCGACATGGATGCGTTGCCGATCGCCGAAGAAACCGGCTTGCCGTACGCCAGCCGCAACGCGGGCCTGATGCACGCGTGCGGCCACGACGGCCACACCACCATGGTCCTGGGCGCCGCGCGCCACCTTGCCCGCACGCGCGCCTTCAACGGCACGGTTCACCTCGTGTTCCAGCCGGCCGAAGAGATCGGCGCGGACAGCGGCGCCATGCGGATGATTGCCGACGGCTTGTTCGAGCGCTTCCCCTGCGAGGCGATCTTCGGCTTGCACAATCACCCCGGCTATCCGACCGGCACGTTCATGTTCCGCAGCGGCCCTTTCATGGCGGCGTCGGATACCGTCAACATCACCATTCACGGCCGTGGCGGCCACGCGGCGCGCCCGCATCTTGCCGTGGACCCTGTTGTCATCGGCGCGGGACTGGTGACCGCGTTGCAAACGGTGGTCGCGCGCAGTATCGACCCGATGCAAACGGCCGTGGTCACGGTCGGCGCCTTCAACGCGGGTTTCGCCGCCAATGTGATTCCCGAGTCGGCGCGTTTGCAGATCAGCGTTCGTTCGTTCGACCCTGCCGTGCGCAAGCTGCTCGAAGCGCGTATCCGCGCACTGACGGAAGCGCAGGCAGGCGCGTACGGCGCACGCGTGGAGATTGAGTACGTTCCCGGTTATCCGGTCGTGATCAACAGTCAGGCCGAGACGGAACTGGCGTTGCAAGTGGCGCGAGAGCTGGTGGGTGACGACCGCGTTGTCGATAACTTCGGCCCGATCGCAGGCAGCGAAGATTTCGCTTACTACTTGCAGAAGAAGCCGGGATGTTTCCTGCGCCTGGGCAATGGTGAAGGCGCGCCAATGTTGCATAACGCATCCTATGACTTCAACGACGACAACCTCACGGTGGGCGCTGCCTACTGGACTCGTCTGGTCGAGCGTTTCCTCGCGCAGTAGGCTTCGCGCGGTTGAATCAATAGCACTTCAGTAGCTCTTCGGTAACACATCAAGCTTGCGTACAGCGCGATGCCTCGGCATCGCGCTTAGCCGTGCGCAGGACCCAAGTCTTCACGGGACATCCATGTCAGTCATTACAGCCCAGCCTGCTAAAGCGGTTTCGCAAAGCAAGATCGTGATTGCCGCGATCATCGGCAACCTGCTCGAGTTTTACGATTTCACCGTCTATAGCTTCTTCGCGCTCACGATCGCCAGGCTTTTCTTCCCGTCACATGACCCGGTTGTCTCCACGTTGCTTGCGCTCTCCGCGTTTGCGATCGGCTTTGTCGCGCGTCCGGTCGGCGGCTTCGTGCTGGGACACTATGCGGACAAGCGCGGCAGGCGTGCTGCGCTGACGCTGACCATCTTCCTGATGGCGATCGGCTCGGCCCTGATCGGCCTGGCGCCCACTTACGCGAGCATTGGCCTCGCCGCTCCGGCACTCATCATCTTTGCTCGCCTGCTGCAAGGCTTCGCGCAGGGCGGAGAATTCGGCGCCGCCACGGCGACGCTGCTTGAGACGGGTTCGGCTAAAGGGCGCGGTTTTCGGGCTAGCTGGCAGCTCGCGAGTCAGGGTGCGGCTGCGCTGATGGGCTCGGGCATTGCAGCACTGTTGACTTACCAGTTAAGCAGCGAGCAGCTGCTCGACTGGGGATGGCGCGTGCCGTTCCTGATCGGCACGCTGATCATGCCGGTGGGCGTGTATTTGCGCCGGCACATTGTGGAAGAGCCGCCGAAAGAGGCCAAGGCAGCCAGGTCGAGTCTGGAGCCGGGCCTTGTTCGCAAGTGGTTCCTGACCGTCTTCGCCATCATGGGCATGACGGTGGCAACCTACGTCCTCATGTACTACATCCCCACCTATTCGATTCAGTACCTGAAGATGCCGCCCAAGCTTTCCATGCTGGTGTCGATCTTCGCCGCGATCGTTTCGCTGACGCTGTGTCCGCTCTGGGGTGCGCTATCGGACAAGATGCAACGCCGCAAGCCGCTTATCGTGGTGGGACGCATTGTGCTGATCGTGCTGCTTTATCCGGCGTTCTGGCTGATGAACCAGTTTCCTTCGTTGCCGGTGATGGTTGGATTGATCGTCTTGCTCATGCTGTTCTACACGATGGGTTCGGCACCGGCCTATGCACTCATGCCGGAGAATTTTCCGAAGCATGTGCGCGCGGGTTATCTGGCGAGTGCGTATGCGGTGGCGGTGTCGGTGTTTGGCGGCTCGGCGCAGCTGGTTGTTGCGTGGCTTATCAAGGTGACAGGTAATACGATGGCCCCCGCGTGGTACATGATCGGGTGCGTGATCATTTCGCTGATTGCCGTTTCCATGCTCGATGAAACTGGTGGACGCGAACTGACTTGATGCGTGGGAAATAGCAGGGGCTACCGAACCTGCATAAAACGCATGGCAACTATAAGGCTGGGCGCCCAGCCTTATTTCGCTTCTACGCACGTCTGCGGATCGTGAGAGAACACGCAATCACGTGAACGCCTGACCGGCATCGAAGCGAATGTTTGCAGTCGCAACTGCCTTGATGGTCGGGCCGAAACTGCTGATATCCGGCAAGGTCGCATTGTGATGCTCGACGATCCGCGCTGCAGTGGCGTGGGCTTTGTCATGCGTGGTGTGAGCGTCGGCGACGAGCGTCACGCCGTATCCGAGCGCGGCAGCGCGGCGCACCGTCGTATCGACACAGAACTCCGTAGCGTAGCCACATATGACGACGTGGGATACGCCACCGTTCTCCAGTATCGATCCAAGGCTCGTCCTCAGGAATGAGTCCGGCGTTGTCTTGCGAACTATCTCGTCAGACGCCTGCACGTGGAGCTCTTTAGCAAGCGCCCAGCCGGGCGAGCCATACTCAAGGTCGCCCGTCGCAGTTTCATGCTGAATGAAAATCACCGGAACGCTGGCCGCACGCGCCCGCGAAGTCAGTTCGTTGATGCGGGTAAGGACATCCCCGGACAATGCCGGTGGAGGAGATGGCCGGAACAGGCCCTCTTGCACGTCGACTACTAGCAGCGCCGCGACCATATTCTTGCTCCAGAGAAACCCGTAGTCTAGCCGACCGCGTCTGGCCGAATCCTTTGGCTGAGAGAAGTCGAGCCCCGCCGCGCAGGCCAAGGGCTCGCGCGATAGAACAACGGGAGCTTAGTTCAAGGCCCGTGCCGGAGCCGACTTACGCGCTGGAAGCAAGGTAGCCTACTTACAAAGCCGAACGGGCGTTCGCCCATTCTTTTATCTCGCTAACGAAATAAGAAATATCCGCCTGAACCACAGTGCATTACGCCACCGAAGCAACGATCAATGAGTTCGCAAGCTTTTTGTCAGCGATCTATAATCTTCGCAGGCGCCTGTTCGTTGGAAGTGAGTGACGCCGCCCGGCCCTTCTTAATCACTTAACTCCGTACTACGTAGTTGGGGGGATAACGCCATGACGCGCAAATACATCGACTGTCGCGAGTTTCCCAGCGAGATGAACTGCACCATCGCGCTGTCTGCGGACTCCGATCAGGAACTCCTGGATGCCGCCGTCCAGCATGCCGTGTCAGTTCATAAACACACCGACTCTCCGGAACTGCGTGCCCAGTTGAGCGCGCTGTTCCACCAAGGCACTCCGCCGGTCGATGCGCCGAGGACCACATGACTCGCTGTTGAACAATCAAAACCGTGTTTTCACCAAGCGGCGTCGATTAAATAATAAGTATGACAAACTAAATCACCCAAACGGCGCTCATTTCAGACGTGATGCTTTTAAGGGAGCGTGTCATGGCAGTCGACCAGTCAAAACTCGATGCATTCATGGGAGGGTTTGTCCACGATCTAGGCGCCGTGATGCACGCGGCCACGGTGGTCGTCGGCGATCAGCTCGGGCTTTACAAGGCGCTCGCCGCCAAGCCGCTAAGTGCGGAAGAACTTGCGCAGGCGACCGAGACGGACGCGCGTTATGTTCGCGAATGGCTAAGCGCCCAGGCGGCGAGCGGCTACGTCACCTACGATCCTGCGTCGCAACGCTTCGGCTTGAGCGAAGAACAGTCCTTTGCGCTCGCCGAGGAAGGCAGCCCTGCGTTCATACCCGGTGCGTTCCAGGTCGCCGTCGCGCAGTTCAAAATCATCCCGAAGATGGTGAAGTCATTCAAGACCGGACTCGGCGTTGGATGGCATGAGCACGATGTCTCGCTCTTTCACGGCACCGAGCGTTTCTTCCGTCCGGGCTATGCGGCGTATCTCGTGAACGACTGGATTCCGTCGCTTGGCGGCATCGAGGCGAAACTCAAAACCGGCGCACGCGTAGCCGATGTTGGCTGCGGACACGGCGCGTCCACCATCATCATGGCGCAGGCTTATCCGCAATCCACATTCGTGGGTTACGACTATCACGAAGGGTCTATCGAGCATGCGAGAGAGTCGGCGGCAACGGCAGGCGTGAGTGATCGCACGAGTTTCGAGGTTGCTTCGGCAAGCGATTATCCTGGACGCGACTATGACTTCGTCACCATGTTCGACTGTCTTCACGACATGGGCGATCCGCTCGGGGCGGCGCGCCACGTCCATGAAACCCTGGCTGACGATGGCACATGGATGATCGTCGAACCGTTTGCCAACGACACGCTCGAAGGGAACCTGAATCCGGTCGGGCGGATCTTCTACTCGGCGTCTACGCTGATCTGTACGCCGGCTTCGAGGGCTCAGGCGGGCGCGGGCGCGATGTGCCTCGGCGCGCAAGCCGGCGAGCGGCGGATTCACGATGTGGTCACGGAAGGAGGCTTCGGCCAATTCCGCCGGGCGACGGCGACGCCGTTCAATCTCATCTTTGAGGCCCGGCGATAAAGCGTGAGAAGGGTCCCCGTAGGGTTCCCTGTCACTTTTTTGCGGCAGCCTTCGCACCGTCGAGGGCTGCGCGTTTCCTGGGCGCTGTCTTAGCCGCGGGCTTCTTGCGTGGGCTCGATTCAGGCTTCTTCGCCAGCCCTTCCCTGTTCCATTGCTCAAGCAGGATCCGGGTCTGCGTGCGCACCGTCGCCTTGAGCAATTCGCCCTTCTCGGTGTCTATTTCCTTCCATCCAAGCAATGCCAGCGTCGTGCGCGGCGCGACATGGAACATCAACAGTTGCCCGTGCAAACTCAGCAGCCGGATCAACGTAAGCTCGTCGTCGGGTTTCGCCCCCGTGATACGCGCGATCAACCTTGAGCCAACATCGTTCAAGGGCTGCCGGACGCGCCGCGTCATGATGTCGGACGCAATGGTCGGCTCATGTCCCGTCTGTTCACGCGTAAAGAAAAGCCGCTGGTTGGACGTGCCGCAAGCCTTCTCGAACATACGGTCCGCAATTGCTTCCTGAATGCGAATGAAAGCATCGATCAGCTCCGGAATATCGCTGTCGCGGCTCAACACATCGGCTGCGTGCGTAACCACCGGCTCAAGCGAAACCCACGACGAGTCGGCGAGATATTCCGCACACGCGCGGTACACCCCCTCTTTATTCTCGAAGTAATACTGCAGCGCGGGCGCATTGACCCCGGCACGCGAGGCGATGTCGCGCGTCGACGCACCCTCGAAACCATGCTCTCCAAACGACTCGATCGCGGCTTCGATGATTCGCAACCTTGTCTCGTCGCCTCGCACATATCCACCGGCCGGCGGACGGCGCAGCCGTTTTGTGTCGTTCATTCGTGCCTCTCCGTTCAACCGAACAAATATATCACTTGACACAATTTTACCAACTGGAATAATTGTTCCGATTGGAATAATTTGGATCAAAGATGTCAACAACCGCCGGGGCGCCTCCGCACGAAGTACCGCAAGATTCCGCCGCTTCGCCTACGCGGCGATCTGGAAAACGCCTGGTCCTGATCGTGCTCGGGATCGCGGCGCTCGTCGTTGCGGGTATCTGGCTTGGACGCTGGTGGACAGTGGGCCGCTTCATTGAAAGCACCGACGACGCCTATTTGCAAGCCGACAGTGTCACCGTTGCGCCTAAGGTCAGCGGCTACGTGACCGATGTCTACGTCGGTGACAACGCCACGGTCAAGGCCGGCGACCCGCTGGTGCGGCTCGATACCCGTCAGTACCAGGTTGCGCTCGACCAGGCGCAGGCGACCATCGCCGCACGCGCCGCGGACATCCAGCGCGCGCAAGCCGACATCCTCCAGCAGCACGCCAACATTGAGCAGGCCAAAGCGCAGCAGCAAGTGGCCCGGGTAAGCGCCCAGCATGCACGCGACGAAGTCCAGCGCTACGCGCCGCTTGTCGCCACCGGGGCTGAAACCAGCGAACGGCTGTCTGAGTTGACGAGCGCACGCGATCAGGCACTGGCAACGCTGGCCGCCAATGCCGCGGCGGTCGATGCTGCCGAGACCCAGATCGCCGCCACCACCGCGCAGATCGCCCAGGCGCGTGCCCAGCTCGCGGCGGCAGAGGCAAGCGCACGGCAAGCGCACCTCGACCTGCAGGACACCGTCGTGCGCAGCGTACTCACCGGCAAGGTCGGCGACCGTTCGGTTCGCGTCGGTCAGTATGTACAGCCAGGCACGCGGATGCTGTCGGTGGTACCGGTTCAAAGCACTTATCTGACGGCCAACTTCAAGGAAACGCAGGTCGGCCACATGCGCATCGGCCAGCCCGTGATCCTGCACGTGGATGCACTGCCGGGCACGGACCTGCACGGCGTGGTGGACAGTTTTGCTCCCGGCACCGGCGCCCAGTTCGCGCTGCTGCCGCCGGAAAACGCCACGGGCAATTTCACCAAGATCGTCCAGCGAATTCCCGTGCGCATTCGCATCGAGACAGGGCCGGAGACACGCAGCGTGCTGCTGCCGGGCTTGTCGGTGACGGCCGATGTCGATACCCGCTCATCGCGCGAAGGCGACCAGCGCATCAAAGCCGAGAACGATCATGGCTGATGTGACCACGGCGCCAGCGGCGCCCGCGCCGGAGGCTGAGCGCGCGAGCGCGGCGGACTGGCTGGCGGTTGCGGCCGGGTCGCTAGGCGCGCTGATGGCCACGCTGGATATCTCGATCACCAACTCGGCCTTGCCGCAGATCCAGGGCGAGATTGGCGCAACCGGCACCGAAGGCACGTGGATCTCGACCGGCTACCTGATGTCCGAGATCGTGATGATCCCGCTCGCCGCATGGCTCACGCGCGTGTTCGGCTTGCGGAACTTCCTGCTTGCCAATGCCACGCTGTTCATTGCGTTCTCCATGATGTGCGGATGGTCGCATAGCCTGCCCATGATGATTGCCGGACGCATTGGCCAGGGCTTCGCGGGCGGCGCGATGATCCCGACGGCGCAGACCATCATTCGCACCCGGCTGCCGCGCTCGCAGATGCCCGTCGGCATGACGATGTTCGGCCTGATCGTGTTGCTGGGTCCGCTGCTCGGACCGGTGCTAGGTGGATGGCTCGCGGAGAACATCAGCTGGAGCTGGTGCTTCTTTATCAACCTGCCTGTATGTATTGCGCTGATCACTTTGCTGATTGTCGGATTGCCGGCGGACCGGCCGCAGTGGAGCACGTTTTTCAAGGCGGACTGGGTCGGCATTGTCGGACTCGCGATCGGCCTGAGCTCGTTGACCGTCGTGCTCGAAGAAGGCCAGCGCGAACGCTGGTTCGAGTCAAGTATGATCATCTCGCTGACGTGCGTGTCGCTGGCGGGTATGATCCTGATCGCCATTTCGCAACTTACCGCGACGCGCCCGATCATGCGCCTAAACCTGATGCGCAACCCGCGTTATGCAAGCGTCATCGTCATTGTGTTTGCGGTCGGTGCGGGGCTGTATGGCGTGTCGTACCTGCTGCCGCAGTTCCTCGGCATAGTGTCCGGATACAACGCGCAGCAGTCGGGCGCCATCATGCTGATATCGGGCGTGCCGGCGTTCCTGATCATGCCCATCCTGCCGCGCATTCTCGGCAAGCTCGACTTTCGTATGCTAGTGATCGGCGGGCTGTTGTTGTTTGCGTTGAGCTGCATGCTCGATATCGGCCTGACCGCGCAGAGTGTCGGGCACGACTTCTTCTGGTCCCAACTGATACGCGGCTTCGCGCAAATCCTCGCACTGATGCCGTTGAACCAGGCGTCCATGGCGGCCGTCTCGCGCGAGGATTCAGGCGATGCAGCCGGTCTCTACAACATGGCCCGCAACCTTGGCGGCTCGGTTGGTCTTGCAATCATCGGGACCGTTATCGACCGGCGCACCACCTTCCACACCGCGATGATCCGCGAATCGCTGACAGCCAACTCGCTGGTGGGCCAGGAGCGCCTGAGCTCGAGCGCCGCGAGCTGGTTCGCGCAAACCGGCGACATGGCCTACTCCAAAATGCGTGCGCTCGGCCAGATCGCGGCGCAGATCCATATGCAGGCGACCGTCATCACGTACTCTGAAACGTTCTATCTGCTCGGTCTCGCGCTGCTCGCCTGCGTGCCGCTTGCGCTCCTCCTGAAGACTCCGCGCGGCCCCGTTTCGCCGTCCGCCGGCCATTGACGGCAAAGACACTATCCACGATGTTCCCTCGCCCTACTACCCCTCTTTTATTGACGTTGCTGGCGTCTGTTTGTGCCATCTCGGCCTGCACCGTCGGTCCCGACTATGCCGGTGCGCCGCAGGTCGCGCCCGACGCGGCGCATGCCTCCAACTTCGTGCGTACGCCTGCGGCCGGCATGGTCTCGACACGCGCACCGAGTCAATGGTGGCTGTCACTCAACGACCCGCAACTGAATGCGTTGATCGACGCCGCGCTCGCCCATAACCCTGACGTTCATGCGGCGCAAGCGCGTTTGCGTGAAGCCCGCGCGCAATTGCAGCACCAACAAGCGAACGGCATGCCGACCGCCTCTTTCGACGCCGCCGCGTTGCGCGTGCGCGAGCCCAACCTGAGTGCGCTGTCATCATCGCAGGGGAGTTCGGGCAGCTCATCTTCGTCCGGAGGAGGACCGCTGCAACTCTATACAGCGGGCTTCGATGCATCGTGGGAGATCGATCTGTTCGGCGGCACGCGACGCGCGGTGGAAGCCGCAACCGCAGAAGCGGATGCGGTCGACGCAGACCTCGCCGACACGCAAGTGTCGCTCGCCGCCGAAGTCGCGCAGGCCTATGTCGGCCTGCGTGACGAGCAGCAGCGCCTGGCGCTTGCGCAACGCTCCACGGAGCTGGAGCAGCAGATGCTCACGTTGACGCAGCAGCGCCGCGCGCACGGCACGGCGGCCGACGTCGATGTGGAACGCCTGACCACGCAGGTCGAGAACACCCGTGCGACGTTGACGCCGCTCGACGAGCAAGTTGCCGAATCGCTCGATCAGCTTGCCGTGTTGACGGGTCAGGCGCCGGGCGCGCTCGATCAGGAGTTGTCGGCGCCTGGGGCGCTGCCGACGTTGCCCACGTCCGTGGCTATCGGCGACCCGGCTTCAATGCTGCAGCAACGGCCCGATATTCGCGCGGCGGAACGACGTCTTGCTTCCAGTAACGCCCAGATCGGTGAGCACAAGGCTGACTTCTTCCCGAAGGTGACGTTGTTCGGCGACCTGGGCTATACCGCCGCCAATCCTGGCCACCTCGTTCGTAAGAACAATTTCAGCTGGATTGGCGCGCCTTATCTGCAGTGGAACGTGCTGGACTTCGGCCGCACGCTCTCAAGCGTTCGCGGCGCCGAAGCATCGCGCGACGAGGCAGATGCGAAATACGCGCATACGGTGCTCGCGGCGTTGCAGGACGCGAATACTTCGTTGTCGCGATATGGGCATCAGCGCGAACACCTGGCTACGCTGCAGCAAGTGCAGGCGTCGGCGGACCGCTCGCTTACATTGGTGCGTCAGCGTTATACAGCGGGTACATCCAGCCTGATCGACCTGCTCGATACCCAACGCACGCAGTTCAGCGCGCAGCAGAATGTGGTCTCCGGACAAGCTGAATTGCTGAAGGACTTTGTCTCTTTGCAGAAGAGCCTGGGGCTCGGCTGGCGCGTGCAGGGGTGACGCGAGCGCTTTTGATGCCAGGAGCCGTGTCACCGCGCCGGCCTCGATCGAATCAGGCCGGCGCAGACTTAGTCCTGCACTAAACCGGGAATGTCCACCTTGAGATTGACATCGGCTTCATAGTCGACCCCGTCGATCTCGAAGCCGAACAGCCGCAGAAATTCGCTCTTGTAGCCGGCGAAATCGGTGAGCTCGTATAGGTTGTCGCTCGTGACCTGATCCCAGAGTTGCTGCACGCGAGCCTGGACTGCCGGACTGAGTTCCTTATAGTCCGCGCGCAACCGTCCCTCCTGATCCATGCACGGCGAATCGCCATACAGGCTGTCTTTGTAGAGGGCATAGACCTGTTCGATGCAACCCTCGTGCGTGCCCTCTTCTTTCATGACCTTGAACAGCAAGGACAAATACAACGGCATCATGGGGATGGCTGAACTTGCCTGCGTGACAACCGCTTTCAATACCGAAACGCGCGCATCGCCACCGCGACCGGACAGGCTATCGCGAATCGCAAGGACCTTTTGATCCAGGTCTTTCTTGGCGGCGCCTATGGAGCCGTTCCAATAGATGTCGTGAGTGATCTTCTCGCCGAGGTACGTGAAGGCAGTGGTCTTCGCGCCCTCCGCCAGAACGCCGGCGGCGCTCAATGCATCAATCCACATCTGCCAATCTTCACCGCCCATCACGGCCACGGTGTTGTCGATCTCGCTTTGAGTGGCCGGTTCCAGCACGCTTTCCTTGACGACTTCCTTGTCGGTATCGAGGCCGCGAAGCGTGATGGCCTTACCGACTGGTTTAAGCGTCGAATTGAAGACTTCGCCCGTCTTCGGGTGCGTCCGTCTCGGTGATGCAAGGCTATACACCACCAGATCAACCTGCCCGAGATCGCGCTTGATGACATCGATTGTCTTTTGCTTGATCTCGTCGGAGAAAGCATCGCCGTTGATGCTCTTCGCGTAGAGCCCCTTGGCGATCGCGAATTGGGTGAAAGCTGCGGTGTTGTACCAGCCGGGCGAACCCGGCTTGTTCTCTTCACCGGGTCGTTCGAAGAACACACCCAGGGTCTGCGCGCCGCAACCAAACGCCGCCGTGATCCGGGCCGCAAGTCCGTATCCGGTCGAGGCGCCAATCACCAGGACTTTCCTGGGTCCCTCGGCAATCGGGCCTTGTGCGCTCACGTAGTCGATCTGTTTCCTGACGTTGGCTTCGCAGCCGGCGGGATGAGTAGTCACGCAGATAAAACCGCGCACGCGTGGTTTGACGATCATGAAGACCTCGCTTGTGGGGATGCCGGCATAGCAGTCAGGCGGCACGAAAAATTTCGAGCATTGTAAATGACGGACGTCAAGTCGGCATCCGCTCGCTTCATTTCGCGGGCGGCCCACCGGGTTAAGATGACGCTTCGTCAAAGCGGCGACAAGCGCAGCTTTGCACAGTATCCATGCAATGCATCCCACAGGGTCACGTGATTCGCGACACCCGGAAAAGCATGACGCCACTATCATGATCTCTACCCAGTACATCAGCCGGATCAGCTTGCAGCGCGACAAGGTCGAGTCATTCGATCGCTATCCGTTCTCGCTGCCGGCGGTCCGGTCGCTGGAAACGCTTGAACTGCATCCAAAGATGACTTTCTTCGTCGGCGAAAATGGCTCGGGGAAATCGACGCTCCTGGAAGCTATCGCCGTTTCCATGGGATTCAATCCCGAAGGCGGCACCAGGAACTTCAACTTTGGTACCCGGGCGTCGCACTCAGTGCTTGACGAATACCTGCGCGTCGCCAAAGGAATCAAACGGCCGAAGGACGGGTTCTTTCTGCGCGCGGAGAGCTTCTTCAACGTCGCCACCGAAATCGAGAAGCTCGATTCGGAACCCTCGTTCGGTCCTCCCGTCATCAATTCCTATGGCGGAAATTCCCTGCACGAGCGCTCACACGGCGAGTCTTTCCTGGCGCTGCTGATGAACCGCTTCGGCGGCAAGGGCCTTTACCTCCTCGACGAACCCGAAGCCGCGTTGTCTCCACAACGTCAACTCACCGCCCTTGCCAGACTTCATGATCTGGTGCGCGATGACTCCCAGTTCATCATTGCCACTCACTCGCCTATCCTGATGGCGTATCCGGACGCGTGGATTTATGAGTTCACTACCGAAGGCGTATCGCGCGTCAGCTACGAAGAGACAGAACACTTCCAGGTCATGCGCTCGTTCCTGGCCAACCCCGAACGCATGCTGCGCACGCTTCTAAGCGACGAAGAATAACGGCGCTCAACTACCGACAGTCTGAGGTTCCAACATGGATCACATTGTTTTCCGCTCCGCTCTCTTAACCGATGTCCCTGCAATCGTCGCCTTGTTAGCCGACGACGAACTTGGCAGCCAGAGAGAAAACACCGGTACACCGCTTGACCCGGGATATGTCAGTGCGTTCCAGGCTATAGAAGCCGATACGAACCAGCGACTCGTGGTGGTTGCCGATGGCGACGAGATAATCGGCACGCTGCAACTTTCATTCATCCCTGGCATTGCACGCATGGGTTCGTGGAGGGGGCAAATCGAGGCAGTCCGGATCGCTGCGCATCGTCGTGATTCGGGGCTGGGTCAGAAGATGTTCGAATGGGCGATATCCGAATGCCGGTCTCGCGGATGCAATCTGGTCCAGCTTACGACCGACAAGAGCCGCACGGACGCGCACCGCTTCTATGAAAAACTCGGCTTCAAGGCCAGCCACGAGGGTTACAAGCTCGCCTTGTAGGCTCTGCCCCAGCCTTTCAAAAGGCGCTTACACAGCTCCGCACTCCCATCACGCATAAACGCACGGGCGTCTTCATTTCCGCCAAGACGGAGCCTGATCGCGCATAAGCACGCGACAGAATTCGCTTGCCTAAATTTTCGTACGGGATACTATATTGGCATATGCAACCAAATTGGATGTGCCTGCAACTTACTAATGCAGGCGCACCGGCCTTCGGTCACCCTATCAAGCCAAAGATATGCAGAAAAGATTTCTGTTGTTGTTATGCGTGTCGGTACCGTCATTCATGATCAACCTCGACGCCAATATTGTGGCGGTGTCGCTCTCGTCGATTGCGCGTTCGTTGCATGCGGATTTCGTCGCTATTGAATGGGTGATCTCGGCCTACACGCTGGCATTTGCAACGTTGGTCATGCCTGCCGGCGCACTCGCCGACCGCTTCGGCAGAAAGCGCTTGTTGATCATCGGTTTGTTCGTCTTCACCGCCGCATCTTTTATCTGCGGCGCCGCTACATCGACTGCTGTGTTGAACGCCGCACGCGCGCTGCAAGGCGTTGGCGCCGCGTTGCAGCTTAGCGCCGCACTCGCCGTTCTCGCTCATGGATTTCAAGGCAAGGAGCGCGCCAAGGCATTTGCGTTCTGGGGGTCGGTGATCGGCGTGGCCATCATGCTTGGGCCCGTGGCCGGCGGATTGATTACGCAATCGCTCGGCTGGCAGTGGGCTTTCTATGTCAACCTGCCCGTTGGCGCAATCATGATTGCCCTGACGTATTTTGTAGTCGATGAATCCAAAGATCCGCATGCAATCGCCATCGACGTTTGGGGCGTGGTGACGTTCAGTGCGTTTCTCGGATTGCTGACCTGGGCGCTTATTTCAGGCAATCGCGAGGGATGGTTTAGCACGTCCGTCAGGGCGCGGCTGGCGGGCTCGGTCATTTTCCTTATAGCGTTCGTGATCGTCGAACTCAGGCAGGCGCGGCCCATGGTCGAGCTTGGATATTTCCGCAAGCGTACCTATCTCGGCGCGAGTCTTGCCGGCGTCTCCTACGCGGTCGCATTCCTGACCATGCTCACCTATCTGCCCTTCTTTTTCCAAAGCGCGCTCGGCTATTCTCCGCTCAATGCCGGCCTGCTGATGCTGCCGCTCGCCGTGCCTTTGTTCGGGGTGCCGCGCATTGTGTCCGTGTATCTCGATCATCGGATGTCAGGACGCATGCTGCTCGTTTGCGGCTTGTTGCTGGTCGCAGCCGGCTTGTTCGGAACCGCGCTGCAGATCCAGGCGTTCAGCTATAGCGCGCTCTTCCTTCCCATGCTGGTTGCCTCCACGGGCGCCGGGATTCTCAACGGTCAGATCGCCAAGGTCAGCATGACGGTGATCCCCGTGGAGCGGGCGGGCATGGCGTCGGGCGTATCGGGGACCATGCGGTTCAGTGGCATCGTGGTGGGATTCGCGGCGTTGGGCGCATTGTTGTTTCATCGAATTCAGGCGAGCATTGAGCGCGCATTGCCGGCACTCGGCGGCCACGACAAGCTGGAGATTACACGCTCTATTGCGAATGGGAACCTGGCTTCCGCGGCGTCGCTGATTTCATCGCACCAGGGCCTTGGATCAATCGCACGAGCCAGCCTTGGTTTCGGATACGAGGGTGTGCTGCTCGCAGCCTCCACTGTGGCGTTCGTGGCGAGCGCGTTGTCCTGGCTGTTGATAAGCGCCGAAGAAACCGCGCCTCATCAGGATCGGCAATCCGTCATGCGCCTGGATGTGTCAATAGACTAAGATTGCCTGACGATCTTTCGAAATGTCATTCCCACGCGAGCCATGAACACTTCACATAAGCAGCACTCGTCTGCCGCAGTCTCGTTATGCAACGGCGCCGCGTTGCGCAAGGCCACGCGCAGGCTCTCGCAACTGTACGACAGCGTGCTTGCGCCTTGCGGCCTCAAGCTGTCGCAACACTCCACACTGGCGCACATCGATCGCGCGGGCGCGCCGAACATGAGCGATCTGGCCAGAGACATGGTGCTCGACCGCTCCGCACTGTCACACAACCTCAAGCCGCTTGAGCGCGACGGTTTTATCGAATCGCTTCCCGATGAAACGGATAAACGTGGGCGCCGCGTCGCCTTGACCCTCGCAGGGAAAAAGAAACTGGCCGAGTCAAGGGCGCTTTGGAACGAAGCTCAACTGCGCTTTGAAAACGCGTATGGCGCAGCCAAGGCATCTAAGCTGCGCGCACTGCTGGCGGAGGTCTATTCCGACGAGCTGGAGCTTTCATTCCTGGACGAATGACTTCATCGGGCCAGTCTGGCGCAAGCGCGATCGCGCCATGCCCCAAGCGTGTCGCGTTGTCGCTAAAGAATGCAGCGGAGTCAGTCGAATCAATTAAACGGTTGGCAGATCTTCCAGCGTTTTTTCAATCCGACCCTCTTCAAACGAGGTTTCAATGCCAATGTGCCCGTTAGCGTAAGGGATCGAGCTGACCTGAGGACCCAGATAGCTTCGGCCGCCGAGCTTGAACACCGTGCGCACCAGCTCTCCTTTCTCCAGGACCTTTACCACGTGGTCCACATCCACAACTTTGGGCGCCGACGTCCAGGCGGCCGACAATTCATCGATGTTGCCCCAACGTACGTGGGTAACGCGATCATTGGTCCAACGAACACCATCAATGGCAACAATAGACATGGCTGACTCCGTCTATTAATGAAGCACCTTAGTGAAACAGCAACCCCGTCCGAGTACGCCTCTTTATTCTTGTATTGACCTTGGGAACGAACGGTTCGCGTGAGGCAGCTCGCCGGTTTGCGGGCTTCGACAAAGGAATCGCTATTAATCGATTCTTCAGTTGCAGGCACTGCACGGCGAACGGAAAATAGATTGACATGGTTCAAGCGAATGCACAAGCGAACCCCGTGACCTCCAATGCAATCGCGATCTTGTGTCCAGCTTCCGCTCTTGCTGCACATCATGACGTGGAGCGCAAAGTGTTCTCTGTGACTCGAAGATCCGCTATGAGGTGCTCGATCACCGCACGGCCAGCCGCGCGTGTCGCCCGGCCCAGCGGAAAATACGCGTGCACGGGAACGTCAACGGTTTTCCAGTCCGTGAGCAGCGCAACGAGAGAGCCGTCTTCGAGTTCACGGCGGCACGCCCATCCAGTCGTCGACGTAATCCCAAAACCGGCCACCGCGGCAGCAACGGCGCCTTCATTCTCGTTCGTCGTGAAATGCGGTGAGACTTCCGCCACCACAGTCTCGCCATGGCGCTCGAACTTCCACGCCCACGCAACCGATGCGGCAGGGCCGCCCACTATCCTGTGCGCCGCGAGATCATCGGGCCTCACCGGTACCCCCGCGCGCTCAAGATAGCTCGGCGCCGCGAGGATCAAGCGAGGAATCGTTGCAATAGGTTTCGCCGTCGCACCCGAATCCGCCAGGGGCCCAAGGCGGATTGCGACATCGACCGCGTCGCGCACCAGATCCTGTCGCCGATCCTCAAGCAGAAAATGGATTTGCAGATGGGGATGCCTGGCAGCAAACGTCGACAGGCGCGGGATGACCTCCCGGATTGCCACGCTGGTCGGCATGCTCATTCGCAGCGACCCGCGCAACTCGCTTCCTTCGCGAACGCTATGTTCCGCTTCGTCGAGAGCAATAAGAATCGGCTCCATGCGGGCGAGGAATTCGGAACCCGCTTCCGTCGGCACGACGGCGCGCGTGGTGCGCGAAAGTAACCGGGCGCCGAGCCCTGCTTCCAGCTCGGCGATGATGCGCGAAGCCTGTGACTGCGAGAGTCCGCATTCGCGGGCGGCAGCTGAGAAGCTGCCCAGCCGGGCGACGCGTGTGTAGAGCTTGAGCGCGAATATGTCTTTCATCAAGATTCCCGTGGAACGAGATAGCAGCGCCGGCGCCGGATTTGGGGAAGCAAGCTAATTAATGTGCCTAAGGCATAAAAGATAACCGAAATCATCGGGCACCTGGCTCTTCTCGCTTGCGGACGCTTGAATCCATCGAGCTGAGCACAATTAAATCTCAGGCTTTACGCGAGCGCGGCGCTGCCCTCAGTCATAGGTCGCGCTATCAATCCTCAGACGGCGCTGGCCCGAACCCATGTGTAAATCACATAAGTCATAGCTAAAAGGACCGGCTACCGACTGGAAGGCGATCGCTTTAACCTGTGTTCATCGACAACGCGAGCCCACCCGTCTTACGCGTCGTTTCTTTTCTCACCGGAGATTGACCATGAACGACCTGCTCGCCTTTGCCATTGATGCTCACGGTGGTCTGGACCGCTGGAACACATTTAGCCGGCTCAAGGCCGAACTATCAGTCGACGGCGCGATCTGGCACCTCAAGCAGCAGCCGGGTCTGCTCAATGACAAGATCTTCGAGATCGACACGCATCAGCAGCGCTTGACGATCACGCCCTTCCTGGCAGCCGGTCAGCGCAGCGTGTTTGTTCCGGGTCGTGTATCGATCGAAACGCTGGACGGTAAGGTGCTCGAGAGCCGCGACGACCCCGAGGCCGCCTACGCCGGTCACGTCCAGGAAACGCCATGGGACAAGTTCCACGTCACCTACTTTGCAAGCGAAGCGTTGTGGACCTATCTCACGTCGCCCTTCCTGTACACGTATCCCGGGTTCGAGAGTGAAGAAATCGAGCCGTGGCATGAAAACGGTGAAGAATGGCGCCGCCTCAAGGTGACGTTCCCTGCTGATATCCATAGTCACACCCGGACGCAGATCACCCATTTCGGCCCGGACGGGTTGATGCGACGCCACGACTACACGGTCGACATTCTGGGCGGCGCGACTGGCGCCAACTACGTCAGCGATTACGTCGATTTCCAGGGCATCAAGATGCCCACCAAGCGGCGCATCTATGCCTATGACGAGAACATGCAGAAGGTGCCTGAGCCGCTTCTCGTTTCCCTCGACTTCGGTCAGTTGAGCTTCAGCTGAGTTTCAGCCAATGGTCAACCGGGCTCATTGCCCGAGCGCGCGTCCTTGGCTCCATACCGCATTCGACCGGGAATCTCGCCATGTCTACCGACTCACTTTTCGACCCGCTGCAACTGGGCGCGCTGTCGTTGCCCAACCGTATCGTGATGCCGGCGCTGACCCGCATGCGCGCCGGACCCGGCGGGGTGCCCTTGCCCATCAGCGCTGAATACTATGCGCAGCGAGCCACGGCGGGTCTGATCATTACCGAAGCGACGGCCATCAGCGCTAACGCACACGGCTATCCACAGATGCCCGGCATCTATTCGGCAGAGCAGGTTGCCGGTTGGCGCGCTGTCACCGAGGCCGTTCATGCGCGGGGCGGCCGGATCATGCTTCAGATCGTTCACCATGGACGCTGGTCGCATTCGAGCTACAACCCGGACGGCAGCCTGCCCGTCGCGCCTTCTGCCATAGCTGCGCCGGGTCTCGCGTACACGCCCGCATTTCAGCAGGCGCCCTATGAGACGCCGCACGCGCTGGACACGCTCGAGATATCGGAGATCGTGGTGTCGTTCTGGAGCGCAGCGAGGAATGCGCTCGACGCCGGTTTCGATGGTGTCGAGATCCACGGAGCAAATGGTTTCCTGCTCGACCAGTTCCTGCAGGACGGCAGCAATCATCGCACCGACGAGTACGGCGGGTCGATTGAAAACCGGACCCGGCTATTGCTTGAAGTGGTCGACGCAATCACCGATGTTATCGGCGCCGATCGCACCGCGGTTCGCCTGTCGCCGCATGGCAACCTTGGTGGCCTGAGTGACAGCGACACGGTGCTTCATTTCACCCACGTGATTCGCGAACTCGGCCAGCGCAAGCTTGCGTATCTTCACTTGATCGAGCCGCGTGCGTCGTCGGCGGGTTTCGGCGATGACGCGAGTGTGGACAGCGCCAACAACGCGGCACTGTTTCGCCCTGTATTCGACGGACCGCTGATCACCGCCGGCGGCTACAGCCCGGAGACGGCCGTGCGCGTGATCGAGTCCGGGCTCGCCGATGCGGTTGCGTTCGGACGAATGTTCATTGCCAACCCCGACCTGCCTGAGCGAATTCGCGAAAGCGCCCCGCTGAACCGGTTCAACCGGGCGACGGCTTACGCCGGGGATGCGCATGGTTTCACGGACTATCCGGCGCTGGCGGCTGCCAGTCCGATAACTTCTTGATCTCCCGCCAGCGTGAGCCGGCCAAGAGAGCCGCTCGCGCCGAAGTTCAATGAAACTCAACCAATCCAAGTCAAAGGAAACGCCATGAACACTCAGGAGAAGAACAAGAGCATCGTGCTGGAAGCATTCGATACCCTCTTCAATCAGCGTGACTATCCAACAGCCGAAAAATTCTGGTCTCCTGAGTATATTCAGCACAGCGCGCACGTCGCTCCGGGCCGAGAAGGTCTTTTCGAACTCACCCGGAATCTGCCTGACACACTGGTGTACGAACACGGCATCATCATGGCCGAAGGCGACTTCGTCATGGTGCACGGGAGATTCTCGGGCAACGGCCAGGCCGCGGCGTTCATTGCGGTAGACATCGTCCGGATGGAGAACGGGATACTCGTCGAGCATTGGGACGTGCTGCAGGATGAAGCGACCGCCAAGAGCTCTGCCAGCGGCCTGCCCATGTTTGGCGAACGCTTCCCGGGTTGAACCGTTCGATGGCAGTTGTCACAACCACCCACATCATTCGATCGCCTGTTGAAGTTTAAGCCTCGCATTGCGCCCGTGCGTCTCCGGCATCTTCAGATAGACGAGCAAGGAGATGGCGGACCATGCGGACACATACCAGTAAAAATAGTGCTCGTGCCCGATCGACTTGAACTTCAGCGCGACGAATTCCGTGGTTCCGCCGAGGATGGCCGTGGTCAGCGCATACGGCAGACCCACCGCCAGCGCCCGGATGCGCACGGGGAATAGTTCGGTTTTAGCCAGCATGTGAACCGACGTAAAACCGCTCAGCATGAAGAGCCCGCAAAACGACAAGACAAACGCAACCAGGGGATCGTGCGTGCTTGCAAGCGCATTGAAAATGGGCACGGAAAACAGCGTACAACTCAGCCCGAAAAAGATCAGGACGGGACGGCGTCCGAGGATATCGGAAGCGAGGCCAAAGAGCGGCTGCAGCGGCATGTACAAAAGCAGCGCCATGGCTGAAACAAGCGTGGCTGTCTCCTTGCCGAGACCAACGGTATTCACAAGGAACTTCTGCATATAGACGGTGTAGGTGTAGAAGCCCACCGTCCCGCCCACGGTAATTCCCACAGCCAATAAAAGTTGTCGCCAGTGGAGCAGCATTTCGCGGCTGATGGTTGGGCCGCGCCGTGTCCCGCTGTGCTGGAATGCCTCGCTTTCCATCACATTGCGCCGCATGTAGAGCGCAAACAATGCAAGCACGCCGCCGATCACAAACGGTATTCTCCACGCCCACCGGTCGATCTGCCCGGAGGTGAACAGCACGTGCTGCATGACCAGCAGCAGACCCAGCGCCAGCAACTGACCTGCCACCACGCTCACCTGCAGGAACCCGAGATAAAACCCCCGACGATTCACCGGCGCGATCTCACTGAGATAGGTCGCGCTCGTGCCGTATTCGCCGCCCATGCTCAAACCTTGCAACAACCGCGCGAAGATCAGGATGGCGGGAGCGAAAGGCCCGATAGTCGCGTAGCCCGGCGTAACGGCGATGATGAGCGAACCCATGCACATCACCGATACCGACCAGGTCAACGCCGACTTGCGTCCGCGACGATCCGCATACAACCCGATCAACCAACTGCCGAGCGGACGAGCCACATACCCGACTGCCGCGATCGCCGCCGCGTTCATCAACTGGACCGTGGCGTTGTCGCTGGGAAAGAACGCTTTGGCGAAGTAAATGGAAAAGATGCTGTACGCGAGAAAGTCGTACCACTCGATCAGGTTACCGGCGAGGCCGCCTGCGATGGATCTCAACAGCGCCGGCCGACCCGCAGGCCGTTCCGTTCGAGGGGCGTTCATAGTCAGTCTCCTGTTGTTTGTCATGCGGCACACGATCCGCTTTCTTTAGCGCGCAGCCGGCTTAGTCGTCGTGCGCGGCGTATTTTTTGTCGAGGCCGTCATAGAAGGGTTTGTCGACCAGCCGCTGGCGTTCGTTGAACGGCACCACGAGGTCCGGATCCTCGTCGAGCTTCCCTTGATCCTTGAGTACGCCCAAAGCCCGCTGCATGCCGCGTACGGCGCTCTGTAACGATGCGTTGGCGTAGAGCGCGATCCCGAAGCCCAGTTCTGCGAGCCTGGATTGCGGCAGCGTCGGCGTCTTGCCGCCGATCACGATGTTGATAAGCTGAGGCGCGTCGAACAACGTGGGCAAGCGCTGGATCTCATCGATCGTTTCAACCGCCTCGATGAACAGCACATCCGCACCGGCTTCAGCGAAGCGATGTCCACGTTCAATGGCAGCATCGAACCCATGGGTCGCACAGGCATCGGTACGGGCAACGATCAGCAGATTGGGGTCCTCGCGAGCATCGACCGCAGCGTGCAGCTTGCCGACCATCTCACTCGTCGATATCACCGCCTTGCCGGCAAAATGCCCGCATTTCTTGGGACTCACCTGGTCTTCGAGCTGGATGGCGTCGGCGCCCGCGCGTTCCAGCGTACGGACCGCATGACGCACGTTGAGCGCGTTGCCGTAGCCGGTATCGGCATCGACGATGAGCGGCAAGTCCACTGCATCGCGGATACGCGCGGTATGGTCGGCCATTTCGTTCAGGCCGATAAACCCGAGATCCGGCAGCCCGAAAAACATGTTGGTCACGCCGGCGCCGGTGATATACAACGCGCCGAAACCGGTATCGGCAGCAACACGCGCACTCAGCGCGTTGAATGCACCGGGCACGAGCAACGCGCGCCGGCTTTCGACCAGCGAGCGGAAGGCACTGCGACGTTCAGCGGATGAAAGCGACATGATTGAACTCTCCGTATTGAAGTTAGTGACGTGGGCGGCTTATTCGAACCACTTATTCGGATCGCCTATTCGAATCGATACAGCGCGCGAGCCGAACCAGTCAGGATAAGCTCGCGTTGCGTTGCGTCGGGAACCCATTGGTCGAGCGCGCGCCGTGTGGCATCGTAATCGACCAGTTGCTGATGCTGCGTGTGCGGCCAGTCACTGCCCCAGACCAACCGCTCGGGCGTGTAGGCGTCGAGAAGCTGGCTTGCCAGGGTAATCCCAAGGACTGTTCCGTCATCTCCAGGCGCACTCCGGTAAGCCGCCGATAGCTTAATCCACACGCGTCCTGTCGCGGCCACAGACAACAGGTATCCGAAGCCCGGATCGTTTGCGCCGGTGCGCGGGTCCGGGCGGCCGAAATGATCGACGACCACAGTGCATCCCTGCTCCAGCAGCGGACCGGCAACCGCGTGCAAATCCACCGCCTCACGATGGACCTCGACATGCCAGCCGAGTGCATTGACACGCGCGAACAATCGTCGCCACTCAGGCGCGCTCAGTTGAGGCACCGGCAAGCCGATCAGGTTCAATCGGATACCCACCACGCCCGAGCGATCGAGCAGTCCGAGCTCGGCATCGGTGACCGCGCAATCCACGACCGCCACTCCGCGAAAGCGCCGCGGATAACGCCTGGCTACATCGAGGAAAAAGCTGTTGTCAGTGCCGAGAAAACTCGGCTGGACCAGCACGGCGTGCGAGATACCGTTCGCCAGCAAGTGGCCTGCGTAAGCATCGAGCGTGGCGTCGTAATCCGGCGCGTGGCGACGCTGCTCCGCAAGCGGCAAGCCGCGCACGAAGACGTGGGCATGGGCGTCGATAGCCGTGATGCGCGTGCCGTTAATGTCGTTAGCATCGTTGGCGTCAGACCACTGATCCGCCACTGTCGTGTCTTGTGCCTGCATCGTTTGAATCCGTTCGTCGATCATGGGTTCACCGTCTCAGGCGCGGGTCGCGGCATTGGCCGCTACCGTCGCAATCGTCCGGTTCTTTGTTTCCGGCAGCATGAGCGCGGCCACGACCACGAGTCCGTAGGCAATGCCGGCGTCGATGCCTAGCGCCGAGCCAAGCGGCATCGAGTTACCCATGTGTCCGACCAGCACCGGAAAACCTGCCGAGACGATCCGCCCGAAGTTGTAGCAAAAGCCCACGCCGGTGCCGCGGATGCCTTGCGGATAGAGCTCGTTGAAAAGTGCGCCGAGCGTGGCCGGGATGCCCGCTGCGAAGAGGCCCAGCGGGAAGCTGAGAAACAGCATCGCGGTGTTGCCCATTGGCAGGAAGACGTAGAGATTGACCGTCGCGACGCAGCATATGGCGAACAGGATCACGTTGAGCCTGCGGCCGATCCGGTCCTGCAGCCAGGCGCTCACGAAACAGCCGCAGATGAATGCCGTAATGACGACGGCAAGATAACCACCCGTGCCTAGCACGGACAGATGCCGCTCGGTCTTGAGGTACGTGGGCAGCCACGTTGTGATCGCGTGATAACCGCCGTGTGCACCCACGCCGATCAGTGCACCCACGATCGTTGTACGTATCACCGACCGGTCGAAGATGCTGCTTGCCGCGGGCAGTGCCAGCCTGGACGACCCTGTGCTTGCGACCACACGCGGCGGCTCGACCACGTTCCGACGCAAATAGAGCACGAGCGCGGCTGGAATCACCCCGATACCGAATAGCAGCCGCCACGCCCACTCTGGCGATACGAACGAGAACACCAGCATGTAAAGAAGCACGGCGCCTGCCCAGCCGAAACCCCACGCGCTTTGCACAATGCCCATAGCCTTGCCACGATGTTCCGCGCGAATGGTCTCGCTCAAGAGCACGGCGCCCGCGGTCCATTCGCCGCCAAACCCCACGCCTTGCAGAGCCTTGAGCGCAAGCAACTGTTCGAAGTTCTGCGCGAACGCGCTGAGGAAGGTGAAGAGCGAGAACCAGACCACGGTGATCTGCAGCGCGCGCACGCGGCCATAGCGATCCGACAACATGCCCGCGAGCAGTCCGCCCAACGCACCGGCGACGAGCGTCGCGCCGCCGATCAACCCCGCCTGGCCCTTGCCGATACCCCAGGTCACGAGCAAGGTCGGGATCACGAGGCTGAACAACTGCGTGTCCACGCCGTCGAGTGCCCAGCCGGCGAAGCAGCTCCACAGGGTGCGTTTTTCCGTCGCCGATATGTCGCGGTACCAAGTCACTTGTCGTCTCCAATTTATATTTTCGTGCCGAGGCCACTTATGTGCGCGTCTCGTCCATGGAGGCATTCTAAGGACCGCCTGGATAAAGATATATGATGTAAACGATCATTTTTCATATCGTTTTAATATGGACACGCGCAACCTGAAGTACTTTCTTGCCGTCGCCGATGTCGGCAGTGTCACCCGCGCCGCCGAACGTCTGAACATTGCGCAGCCCGCGCTGAGTCAGGCGCTCACGCGCATGGAGAAGGAACTGGGCGTCAAGCTTTTCAGCCGCACGCGGCGTGGCGCGGACCTGACCGCGGCCGGGCTGGCGATCGTGGAGGACGTGCGGATGAGCGTCGCGAGAATCGACGCCGCCTCGCACCGCGCCCGCGAGATCGGCGCGCAGCGCGCCGGGCGGCTGACGGTGGGATTCGCGTCGGCGGCGCTGTTCGAGGTCCTGCCGCGAGCGATTGCGGCGCTGCGCGCGTCGGTGCCGGATGTCGAACTGGTGCTGCGCGAGATGAGCAATGCCGAGCAGGCGAGCGCGCTGGAGAAAGGTGAAATCGATATTGGCTTGCTGCATACACCGGTGGCGGTCGCCGGCAAGATGCGCGAGAAGCTGATCGCGCGCGAACCGTTGATCGCCGTGTTGCCCGAGACGTTTCCGCTGGCCACGGGTGCGAAGGTGTCGTTACGCGAACTCGCGCCGCACGGGCTGGTCTGGTTTCCGCAGGGCCAGTTGCCCGGCGTTCGAGCCGGCATTCTGAGCGCGTTCCGGCAAGCAGGTTGCGAGGTGCAGATCGCGCAGGAGGCAAATCGGTCGCTGACTGTACTCGCTTGCGTGGCTGCGGGATGCGGCGTGTCGCTGCTGCCGCATTCGGTTCGGGCGTTGCAATTTAGCGGAGTAAAGCTGTGCGAGATAGTCGATGGCTCTGCATTGCCGCGTTTTGAACTCAGCGCAATCTGGCCTGCACGGGCAAGACAGACGCTTGCCGATCGCTTCGCCGGATTGATCGAGCCTTATCCTGCAGCTTTAGTGGTGTAGAGATCATGCGACGTCTTGCAGTGATGGCTCTGTCATGCCACTTCGGGATGTCCGCGAAGCACACGCCCAAGAAACGCCCTCGTGCGTTCATGTTGGGGCGTGTTGAAAAATTGGGCGGGCGCCGCCTCTTCAACAATCCTCCCGCCGTCGATCAAAATAACGCGATCGGCGACTTCCCGCGCGAACCCCATTTCGTGCGTGACGCAGAGCATGGTCATGCCTTCTTTTGCGAGGCCGACCATGGTGGCGAGGACCTCTTGCACGACTTCGGGGTCCAGCGCGGAGGTCGGTTCATCGAAGAGCATGATGGACGGCTGCATGCACAGCGCCCGTGCTATGGCCACCCGTTGCTGTTGCCCGCCGGATAACTGCCCGGGATACTTTTGCGCCTGATCCAGCACCCGGACCTTCTGCAGAAAATAGAGGGCTCTTTCCCGCGCCTCAGCCTTCTTCACGGCGCGCACCTTGATGGGCGCCAGCATGCAGTTTTCAAGTACCGACATATGCGGAAACAGGTTGAAACTCTGAAACACCATGCCTACTTCCCGACGGATATCCTTGAGCAGCGTCAGATGGTTGCCGCTGCGCACATCCGTGACACAGATCGTTCCGGACTTGAAGGTTTCCAGCCCGTTGATGCACCTGATCAACGTCGATTTTCCCGAGCCCGACGGACCACATATAACGATTCGCTCTCCTTTGTTAACACGAAGATCGATGCCCTTCAGAACAGGAAGCGCTCCATAGCTTTGCTCGAGCCTTTCTATCCGAAGGATTTCATTCCGAGCCGGAAACGCGTCATCCATGATCAATCCTCGAAGGTCACGATATTTATGGACGGGCAAGACCGAACATTCGCTTGGCGCGTTCGAGCCTGCCGCGGGACGGGCGGTACCCTTGTTTCTTCCGGAAACGCTCGGACAACTCGGACCCCATCGAGCAGATGAGCAGATAGACCACCGCGACCGTCGAATAGAATTCCACCAGTTTCGAATCGCGTTGAGCGATCTTTGCTGCCGCACCAAAGAAGTCGGTCAGTGACAGTACATAGACGAGCGCCGTGTCCTGAAACAGGATGATTGTCTGTGACACGATGATCGGCGCAGTGACCCGCAAGACCTGAGGCACGACAACGTTCCAATACATGGTCGAGCTGGAAAGACCAAGCGCCTTCGCCCCTTCGTATTGACCTTTGTCGATCGCCTTAAGCCCGGCACGCACTATCTCTGCGTAGTAGGCGGATTCAAAAAGGGTGAAGGTGATGAAAGCGGTGAATTTCGGGCCGAGCGGGATCGAACGGCCCGCTGGCGTCAAGTGGCCCAACAGCAGCGGAACCAGGAAGAAGAACCAAAAGAGAACGAGAATCAGGGGAATGGAGCGCATCAGGGTGACGTAGGCACGAATGGCCTCGGCCGCCACGGGCACCCCCATGTGCCTGACGATTGCCATGAACGTCCCCAACAGCATTCCGCCGATCATGGCGACCAGCGTGAGCTCGACCGAAAACAAGAGTCCCTGCAGCAGGTACGGGGTGGCGTTGATCACAGCAGCGAAATCAAAAGACATGACGCCCCCTATTTTTTAACCGTGTTGTTTTGGCTCACGCCAGGAATACGGAGCATCCGCTCCACCTGAAATGCGACCTGGTGCAACACGAGTGCGATCAACAGGTACAGAACTGTCGCACTCGCGAAGGCGTCGAATGTCCTGAACGTGAATTCGTTGATCTGTTCCGCTCGGGCGGTGATCTCGAGCAAACCGATCGTCAACGCAACCGACGTATTCTTAAGGAGGCCAAGTGCTTCGCTGGTTAGCGTCGGGATGGTGATGCGAAGGGCTTGCGGCAACAAGATCAGCAGGTAGGTTTGGAAAGCGGTCAGGCCGAGCGCGTCGGCCGCTTTCTTCTGGCCATCCGAGAGCGCATTGATACCGGCACGAACCTGCTCGGCAATACGCGACGCCGTGTACAGGCTAAGCCCGGCTACAGCGGGATAAAAGCTGGCCCACGGCGGTGCGATCTGCTTGATCGAATTCCCCCATGCGGTAGGGATCACCTCTGGCAGGACGAAGTACCAGAGGAATACTTGCACGAGCAGCGGGACATTGCGAAACACCTGCACATATATCCGCGCCGCGATACGCAATGGAAGATAGCGGACCGTTCGCGCTGCACCCACGCTTATGCCGATTGCGAACGCGAACACGCCGGAAACAGACCACAGGAGCAGCGTCCAGCATAGGCCGGACATCAACCAACTCAGGTAGGTGCCCCCTTCCGCTGTCTGCTCAAAAAGAACTTGCATTGTTTTTCCGCTCACTGAAAAGGCGCGCGTGAAAGGGCACGACATCGTCAAGTCGGCGACGCGGCGATGTCCCTGTTTGATCGTAGCGATCCAACCAGCACGTACCGAGTTTCAATCGGCCGCTGCCTGGACAGACTCTTTAGCGAGACCGCTTGAAGCGCTACGGAGTAAGAGCGTCGCTAGGTGCCGCGACTCTTGCCTTGAGCGCTTCGTTCATCGGCAAGGCCAAGTTCTGTCCGTGGGGCGGAATGGGTTGCGTGAACCACTTGGCGTAAGTCTTTGAAAATTCCCCGGACGCCATTTGGGCACTGAGGGCGCCGTCTACCACGGACTTGAATCCCGGGTCGTTCTTCGGAATCATCAGGCCGTAGTAATAGACCTGGCCGCTCGTATTCGGCAGATAGCGGAAGGCCTTGGGGTCGGGCGATCCGGCTACGAGACCTGCTTCCAGGATGTTGTCTTCAAACCATGCCGACGCGCGCCCGGTGCGCAGCAACAAAAGCGATTCGGCTTGTTCCTTGGATTGGAGGATCGTCATGTTGAGCTTGAGGTCGCTATTGATCTTCATGGCAAGACCCAGGTTGAGCGACCCCTGCGTCAGTACGACGGTCTTGCCTTGAAGCTCTTTCACATCGGTAATTCCCGACGATGCCGTGGTCAGCCAGGTCGGGCCACCGGCGAACGTGGCGACCGAGAATCCGACCTGCTGCTGACGTTCGGCGGTGTTGGTCGTGCTTCCGCATTCAATGTCGATCGTGCCGTTTTGCAGGAGCGGGATGCGGTTGGCCGCGCTGACCGCCAGATAAGCCACGTTCAGCTTCGGCAGCTTCAACTCCGCCTTCACTTTTTCCGCGATTGCCGCGCACAGGTCCAGCGAGAAGCCGACCGGCTTTTGACCGGCGCCAAGAAAAGAAAATGGAATCGATGACTCGCGATAGCCAAGCGTCAGCGTATTGGAGGACCGGATTTTTTCAAGCGTTGAACTTTCCGCGTGCGCTGCGGGAGCAGTAAATCCAATGCCGGTAATGGCTGCAATGAACAGCCAATGTCTCGCCGCGGTGCGCTTCATGGTTTCCCCGTTATTGAAAAAATCCGTTCGATACTCACACCCAATTTCAGGCGGCTTTCGCTACCGCTGTTTCGTCGAGACTGTCGCGTAGTGCCTTGTCGAGAATGTCCACCGCGCGGTCGATCTCGTCCGTTGAAACCGTCAGCGGAGGCGCAATGCGCCACACCGAGCCGCGTTCCGGACGACGGCGAATGTTCATGCTCAGACCGTTCTCAAAGCATTTCCGGGTCGTCATTGCGCCAAGCTCATGAGCCGGATTGCGCGATGCCCGGTCGGTCACCAGCTCGACGCCAAGCAGGAGGCCTGCGCCCCGAATGTCGCCGATCACCTCATAGCGCTGCTGCAATTCTTCGAAGCGGCGGCGCAGGTAGCCCCCCATTTCATTCGCACGCGCAATGAGGTTCTCTTCCTTGATCACCTTCAACACCGCCAGTCCAACTTCCGCTGTGAGCGGGTCCGAAACGTGACTGGTGTAAAACGTGAAGTGCTTCTGGTGGAGGACTTCTTCGATCTTTGCGGTGGTCGATACCGCGGCAAGCGGCAACCCGCCGCCGAGCGTTTTCGACATGGTCATGATGTCGGGGACGACCCCGAAGAATTCGGATCCGGTACGCGTTCCGATCCGGCCAAACGCGGTTTGCGCTTCATCGAAAATGAGCAGCATGCCTCGATCGTCCGCCGCCTTTCTGAGTGCCTGCATGAACGACTTCGGTGGCACGAGAACGCCGCCTGCGCTAATGACGGGCTCGACAATGATCGCGGCACCGCGACCGCTCGACTGCATGTCGAACATCTTCAACGCGAGGTTCAGGTTTGCGAGCGCCGCTTCTTCCGGCGTCGCCGCCTGAATGTACGGGCGATACGAATTCGGCTCCGGAATCAGGAAAACGCCGGGTGCGGGAACGCCATAGCCCTTGCGGTCGCTCGCGAAGGACACGGTGCTCGCGCCGCCGGTGATGCCATGCCACGAGCCGCCGAGCGCCAGGACTTCATAGCCGTCGGTATACATCTTGGCCATGCGCAGCGCGACCTCGGTGGCCTCGGAACCGGTATTGATGAAGATCGTCTTCTTGAGGTCGCCGGGCAGCCAGTCGCGTGCAAGCGTCTGCCCGAGTTCGGCGACGACCTCGGGGATCATGCCGCTGAACATGTGGAAGGCCTTCTCGCCCGCGCGGTGGACGGCTTCGACAATCGCAGGATGGTTGTGCCCGATCGTGGCGCACATCTGCCCTGACGTGAAGTCCAGGTACTCGCGTCCATTGCTATCCTTTACGATAGTGCCCTTGGCAGACGTGAACAGGTTCGGGAAAGCGTCGCCGCCGTATCTGACCAAGTAGTCCCTGGATGCTTGCAGAAGTCCTTCTTTCATCGTTCACTCCGTTGGCTCGTTGGCGGGTTGTCGGCCGGATCTGATCGCTGGCCGCAGAACCTGGGTTGCATGACATCATCGAACGACCGCCACCGCGCCATGCTTGTCCACGTACACTATTTGGCATAACGCTTGCTTCGGCTGGCGGCCGTCAGAAAAGATCATAGGCAGGCGAAAATGTCAGCGCCAACGCATATAACTCAGCACCCCCTCAAATGAGCTCAACTAGAAGCCCGACCAAATCCCGCTTGCCGCCGCTCAAAGCACTCCTTGCGTTCGAGGCCGCGGCACGACGGGGAAGCTTTGCGCTTGGCGCAGAAGAGCTTGCGGTCACACCGTCTGCGGTCAGTCATCACATCCAGCAACTCGAGGATTTTCTCGGCGTGCCGTTGTTTCAACGGCATCCGGGGCGAGCTGCCCTGACGGCTGCGGGGCGCACCTACGCCCGCGAACTTGAACGCGCATTCGGTGTGATCGCCGAAGCCACCAATCTGGTCGCGCCGCAGTCGCAGCGTGGTTACCTGGTGGTCGCATCGGGTCCGAGTTTCGCCGCCAAGTGGCTGCAACCCAGGCTCCCGGAATTCCTGCGCGCCAATCCGGAGGTCAGGATCCGGTTGTCAACGCTTTCAGATCACGATGACCTCGAGACAACCCGATTCGATATTGCGATTGCCTATGGGCATCCGAATACTGCAAAACACGATGTAGAGCCCTTGCTGCTGGAGCGGCTGCGCCCGTTGTGCAGCCCCGCCCTGGCGGCCACGCTCGCGCTGCGCACGCCACAGGACCTTTTGCGTGCGACCTTGATCCACTCGTCCAATGGGCTGACGTGGTCGGAGTACTTGCGGCGCGTCTGTGGCGAGGACGTCCGGCCGGACAACGAACTCTGGCTCGATCGCTCGGTCATGGCGATCGAGGCTGCAGTCGATGGGCTCGGCGTCGTGCTCGAAAGCGAGCTTCTGGCCGCGGAAGAATTGAATGACGGACGGCTTGTTGCGCCTTTCAATGACGCTCAGTTCAGCATAGAAGTGACGTCCTATTACCTGGTTCGACCGAGAGGCTATAAAACCAGCTCACAAGCAGCGGCAACGTTCGAGACGTGGTTGCGCTCCGCATTTACAGCAGCCAACCTGACGTCGAAATTGGGTGGAACGTGATTAGGTGAGATCGCTGCCTGGTAGCCCCTTCGCATTTGCAAGCAAGCGATCGATCACCTGGACGGTTCGCCCCGCCGTCGTTGACCAGTCTCATCGCTTGAGAGAAGTAGTTAGCATGGCTGATCACTCACCGAGCTTCGCAAACGTTAGCTTCCACGCTGCAGAACGGTTGCAGCGGGTCGGGATACGTCAGTAGTCGCAACGATTCGGCCTCTGCCTTCGAGGCTCAAAAACGGTTGACTATATTGTCGCGAAAGTGCTAGCAGGTACACTAGCGCCTGTCCGTGTGTTTCGCTCCATGCAACAACTGCTCCGCCCGTTCAATGTAGTGCTGTCCTGCAATCCGCTTTTAAGAGTACCGGCTGCAACGTAAAACTGCAAAGCAACTGCCGCAGAGTATTTCAGTATGACCCAAAGGTGATGAGTTTCTTGAAGAATGACGGTCGCCTTGCCCCGCAAAAGCTTCACACCATTTTTCGTTAAATTTTTAGCACCCCATTACAAGATTGAGTCAGATTTATGCATGCCAGAAAATTAAAATTTTACGCAAAAAATGTTATTTTCGATCTTTTTCCATCACTGATTTTTGAAAAAAGATATGACCGCATGTTCAGGAATCTGGACGAGCAGCAATGGAACTATATTCGCTCGCGCGCCAATTATTATAATAAGCTGGATCGCCAATTTGTCCTGAACGAAACGGCCAGCCGGAGCAGCAAGCTGCCTTTGCGCGGCAATCCCAGCGCCTACTACTATGATTTCAAAGAAATTTCCCGATACTTCGCACGCTCGGTAAAATTCAACTATGTTTTCACGGATATTAAAGAAGCGGTGGGCGAACCGACGCTTCTTAAAACCAGGCCACTCACCGAAGCCAATGAAAATTCGGTCATAATGAAGCTGGACAAAATAAGGCACTTCAATTTCATTGAAGATACTCGGCCATTCGAAAGCAAACTCAACATGGCCGTTTTTAGAGGTGCGTGCTACCAGGAGCATAGAAAAGAATTTGTCGCCAAATATCACGGTTCACCAATAGCCGATATTGGCGACACTGACGACGCCAGAATAGGTCAGCACGGTCATCGACCTTATATGAGTATTGCTGATCAGCTGAAATACAAGTTCGTGATCAGTCTGGAAGGTAATGACGTCGCAACCAACTTGAAATGGATCATGCTTTCAAATTCCGTTTGCTTCATGCGCAAGCCGCGGGTGGAAAGCTGGTTCATGGAAGGTTCCCTGATCCCGGACCACCACTACGTGCTTCTGGACGACGAATTTTCCGATCTGGAAGAGAAAATAAATTATTACACCAAGCATACGGATAAGGCGATGGCGATAATCAAAAACGCCAATCAGTACGCCATGCAATTCCTTGACACGCGACGGGAAAAGCTTATTTCGCTGCTGGTTCTCAGAAAATATTTCGATCTTTCCGGTCAGTGAGAGGTCCTGTCATGGCGCAGACATGTTCCACGCATGTCTGCGCCGTATGTCTGCACCATGCATGCTCCGCGCGTCAGGACAAGCGTTCCTCCAGTGATGCCCTGAGCCTGCCGGGTGTCACGCCATAGACTTCCTTGAAGCCGCGGATGAAATGCGCGGAGTCGGCAAAACCGCATTCATAGGCGATTACCGTGATGCGTTTTTCTGTATTGAGCAGTAGCCAGCGCGCGTATCGAAGCCGCATCGTCCGGTAAAACTCCTTGGGGGACATCCCCATCTCAGTCAGGAAGTTTCGTTCGAGTTGCCTGACGCTTGTCCCGGTCATCTTCGCAATCACCGTGACGTTGAGCGGCGCCTCCAGGTTTTCTTCCATCAGCACGACAGCATGCCGTACGAGCAGATCGCCGACTGCCAGATAGCCCAGCGCCTTGCGCCGCTCCACGAACGACGTGCCGCCGTGACGGCTGACTGTCATTTGATGAATCACCTTGGACGCCCTGTCCGAGCCGCAATGCAAGCTGATCAAACGCGTTGCCAACTCGAGGACGGACACGCCGCCGGCGCACGTGATCCGGTTGCCGTCGATCAGATAGTCTGCATTGGCGATGACCCGCAAGTCCGGGAACATCGTCTTGTAGTCCTCCAGATGGAACGCGTGAACGCACGCAACCCGGTCCCGCATCAAGCCTGCTTTTGCGAGCAAGAAACTGCCGGTGCACATGCCGATCAGCGGTACGCCTTCGGCGTCGGCCTCGCGCAGATAGTCCCAGTAGCGCCGGTCGACCTGTTCAAGTTTCGGCAGAAGGCCGCCGATCACCACGAGGTAATCGAATTGCCGCGGCGACCCCTGCACCGCGTGCACGGGCACTGCCACTCCGCAACTCGCTTCCACGGTTTCATCGGCCATGCCGAGCAGCGTCCATGCGCATCTGAGCGGACGGCTCTGGTCGCCGAGATCGGCGGCATGGCGCAACGCATCACAGAAGCCCGCCAGCGAAAGCAGCGGGAAGGTGGGCCAGAGAAGAAATCCGATGTTGAGCTCCGCCCCCGAGCGCGACGCAATGCCCTCTCGCTTCACGCTGGCGCGATCGAGCCGATCGACGAGGTCCCGGCCAAGGGACGGTTCCCCGGCATCGGCCAGGGTGTTTTCGCGTGCCATGACGTTCCCGCAAGACGTTGGTGAGCCAAGTATATAAGCCAAAAAATGCGCTTGCCCGCCATGTCGCGTTTCTTCTATTTTTTTACGAGTCGATGCAATGCCGGCCATTTTGTCGTCTCTAAAGTCGCTCCTGTCACCTGTCCCCGATCGATCGCTCACGAGTGCCGGTGCACCATCGTCCAGCAAGCTGCATAACCAGGAGAGTCTCATGTCGGCTAGATTTCACGGCGCGCTATGCGCCAATATCGGAGTGGGTCTGATCATGCTTGGCTCGGCCAGCGCGTTTGCAGACGAAGTTGTCAAAATTGGCCATGCCGCGCCGTTGACGGGCGCCAATGCCGAGTGGGGCAAGGACACGGAGAACGGCGCCCGCCTGGCGGTGGAGGAAATCAACGCGAAGGGGCTGGTGATCGGCGGCCATAAGGTGACGCTTGAGCTGGATGCGCAAGACGACGCGTCGGACCCGCGCCAGGGCACGCAAGTGGCGCAGAAGATGGTCGACGATCAAGTTGTCGCCGTGGTCGGACACATGAATTCGGGGACCACGATCCCCGCGTCGAAGATCTACAGCGATGCAGGCGTGGTCGAAGTCTCTCCTTCAGCGACCAACCCGGCTTATACGCAACAAGGCTTCAAGACCGCTTACCGGGTTGTCGCAACCGACGCTCAGCAGGGTCCTGCGCTGGCCGACTATGCGAAGAAGACGCTGGGAGCCAAGTCGGTGGCGATCGTCGACGACGCGACTGCGTACGGCCAGGGGCTCGCCAACGAGTTTGAGAAGCAGGCGAAGGCGGACGGGCTGACCGTGCTCTCGCACGATGCCACCAACGACAAGGCCGTCGACTTCCGCTCGATTCTCACCAAGATCAAGGGCGAGCATCCGGACATCATCATGTACGGAGGCATGGACGCCACGGGCGGTCCGTTCGCGAAGCAGGCGCGACAGCTCGCCATTGCAGCGCCCGTGCTGGGTGGTGACGGCCTGTGTGCCGATTCACTGGCGAAACTGGCCGGCGATGCCGCGGACAACGTCGTGTGCTCGATCGCCGGCATGCCGCTTCAGGAAATGCCGAACGGCCCCGCTTTCGAGCAACGCTACGAAGCACGCTTTCATCAGCACGTGCAGCTCAACGCGCCGTTCGCCTACGACGCGGTGTATATCATCGTCGACGCTATGAAGCGCGCGAACTCGACCAAGGCGCCGGACATCCTTGCAGCGATGCCGAGCGCAAATTTCGTCGGCGTGCTGGGCCGCACGCAGTTCGACGCGCACGGCGATCTGAAGCAAGGCGCGATCTCGCTGTATGACTACAAACGCGGCAAGCAGACGCTGCTCACCGTCGTGAAGATGTAGAGCACATGAACGTCCTTGTTCATGGGGCTAGCGTAGTCCGCCTAAACGTCCCGCCGAAAGCGCGGGTCGTACTCATCGGCACCGGCGGCACGATCGCAGGCCGTGGCGCATCGCCGGTCAACACATCGGCGTATGACTGCTCCGTGGTGTCCATCGAGCAGATACTGGCGGATCTGCCCGCTGCGGCATCGGTTGCCGACATCAGCGCCGAGCAGCTATTTCAATGCGGCTCGGAGAACTTCGGCAGCAGGCAACTGCTGCAGTTGGGCAAGCGGATTTCATCGCTGCTCAAACGTGATGACGTGGACGGCGTTGTCGTCACGCACGGCACCGATACAATCGATGAAACCGCTTATTTCCTGCATCTGACGCTCAAAAGCACGAAGCCGGTAGTCGTGGTGGGCGCGATGCGTCCGCCCTCCGCACTCAGTTCGGACGGGCCGCTGAACCTCTACAACGCGATCGTCGTGGCGGCGAGTTCGTTGGCCCACGGCAAGGGCACGCTGGTCGTTGCAAACGATGAGATCCACACCGCGCGTGATGTTGCGAAGACCAATACGTTCAAGCAGGAGGCGTTCACCTCGCCCTACGGTCCTCTCGGATATATCGTTGAAGGCAAGCCGGTCTTTTATCGACTTCCCGCGCGTCGGCATACGGTGCAAAGCGAATGGTCGATCGATGAAATCGACGCGCTGCCGGAGGTCGGTATCCTCTACGCGCACGGCGGCATGAACGACGCGATGGTGCACGCCATGCTCGACTCAGGTGTGAAGGCGCTCATCTATGCGGCGACCGGCAACGGCAACGTGGCGACCTCGGTAGTCGCCTCGCTGGTTGACGCGAGATTGCGTGGCGTTCACGTTGTCCGGGGTTCGCGCACGGGAAGCGGTGTCGTCATCCGTAACGCCGCGCAGCCCGATGACCGCTACGACTGGCTGGTAACGGACGATCAGGTGCCCCACAAAGCGCGCATCCTGATGATGCTGGCGCTCACCGGAGAGCCGTGCACACGCAAACTTCAGAGTGCCTTCCTAACGTATTGACTGGTGCTATGTGCCGGACTCTAGGCGCCGGCGGATCGGGTACATCCCAGCGGTCAATACGCTCAGGCTGGTGCAAACTGTGCGCCTTGACTCCCGGCGCGCAACCATGTGGCAAATCGACCAAATCAGTCTTCGACTTTTCATCGCGGTATGTGAAGAAGGGACGATCGCACGCGCCGCCGAGCGCGAATTTATCGCGCCGTCGGCTGTCAGCAAGCGCTTAGCGGACCTGGAAACATTGGTCGAAACCGCCTTGCTGTCACGCAGCCAGCGCGGCGTCCGGCCGACCGCAGCGGGCGAGGCGCTGCTTAAGCACGCGCGTCTCATCATGCTTGATCATGAGCGCCTGCAGGCGGAGCTGAGTGAATACGCCGCCGGCGGCCGCGGACATGTGCGCGTGCTGGCGAACGTGTCGTCGATGGTTGAGTTTCTTCCTGAAGCGCTCTCGAGATTCCTGAAAGCGAACCCGAGTGTGCGCGTCGACGTTGAAGAGCGTACGAGCGTTGACATCGTCCGGGGACTGGAAGAGGGCGCGGCCGATATTGGTATCTGCCGCGATTTCATCGCCACCCGCGAACTCGACGTGACGACGTACCGCTCGGACCATCTTGCCCTGGTGGTGCCGAAGGATCATCCGCTGGCGGGAGCGCCGGACATCAGCTTCGTGCAGACGCTCGACCTGAACCACCTTGGACTATCGTCGAATGCATCCGTGAACGCCCTGATGCAGCGCATTGCCGCGGAGAAGGGTCGAGAGCTTAGCTACCGGGCGTACGTTTCGACATTCGATGCAGCGTATAGATTCATCCAGACAGGACTCGCCGTGGCGATCCTGCCTCGCGAAGCCGTTAGCCCTCAGGCCCGGGAACAGTACGGACTCGCCGTGATTCCGCTGGCCGAAGCCTGGGCCGAAAGGCACTTCGTCATTTGCGTGCGTGATCGCGCGGCCTTGACGCTGCCCGCAGCGCGACTGATAGAGCACCTCATGGCAACGCGCTGACGCTCCGCTTTTTTATGTACCTCCGCATCACACCGCTCCCCATAAGCCCTTAATGGTTTTCCCTTTTCAGACATTTCGTCCCGCCACGCAACCGTCAACAGCCATCGCGGGGCAAGATGGACTGCATCGCCAAAAGCGTCTTTTCAGCGCGGATCCGGCCCGTCACGCTTCAACTCAACTTTGTCATCATGAGTCGAGAAGCGATGAACCACCCTACCGAACGCGTGATCGTCACCGAGGTCGGCATGCGCGACGGCCTGCAAAGCATCTCGCGGATCATGTCGACCGACGACAAGAAGCGCTGGATCGACGCTGCCTGGGAAGCCGGCATCCGTAGCATGGAGGTGGCGTCCTTCGTGCCGGCGAAACTGCTGCCGCAAATGGCGGATGCCCAAGCGGTGATTGCCCACGCGCTGACCCTTGAGGGCCTCGTGGTGACCGCGCTGGTTCCAAACGTGAAGGGTGCGCAGCGCGCGATCGAATCCGGTGTCCACAGGATAGTCGCACCGATATCGGTCAGTACCGCCCACAGCCTCGCCAACGTGCGCAAGCCCCCCGCAGAGATGCTTGGCGCGTTTGCCGAGATGTGTTCGCTCGCCAAGGGCCATGCCGAGACCATTGCGGGACTGTCCACCGTATTTGGCTGCACGTTGCAAGGCCACGTGCCTTATGAAGACATCGGCAACATCGCACGGCAAGCACTCGAGGCAGGCGCCGACGTCATCGCACTGGGCGACACCACCGGTCAGGCCACCCCTCGGCAGGTGGGCGAAATCATCGACCTGGTCCGTGGCATTGCGGGCCACGCACTGCGCTCCGTGCACTTCCATGACACGCGCGGCCTTGGCCTCGCCAACACGCTCATCGCCCTTCAGCACGGCATCCGCGAGTTCGATTCGTCGCTGGCCGGACTCGGAGGATGTCCCCACGCCCCGGGCGCTACCGGTAATGTCAACACCGAAGACCTTGTCTTCATGCTGCAAAGCATGGGCTACGAGACAGGCGTCGATATAGAAAAGCTGATTGCTTCGCGCAGCGTGCTCGAACAAGCGCTGCCCGGTGAAGCGCTCCATGGATACCTCGCCCGCGCGGGTGTTCCCTCGCAATTCCACGAATCAAAGGTCACCCGATGAACCCCTCTACGTCTTCCGCACAAACCAGCGCCCTGCCGCTGTCAGGCATTCGCGTGGTCGAACTGTCGCACATGGTGATGGGACCGACCTGCGGCATGATCCTGGGAGACCTTGGTGCTGAAGTCATCAAGGTCGAGCCGCCACGCGGCGACGGCACGCGGCGCCTGCTTGGCACCGGCGCCGGTTTCTTCCGCACCTTTAACCGCAACAAGAAGAGCATCGCGCTGGACCTCGACACCGAAGCGGGTCTCGATGCGCTTCACAAGCTGGTCGATACGGCCGATGTCTTTATCGAAAACTTCAAGCCTGGCCGCATGGCATCGCTGGGTCTGGACTACGAGAGTTTGAAAGCGCGGGACCCCGGCCTGATTTATGTGTCGCACAAGGGCTTTCTCAAGGGACCGTACGAACATCGGCTCGCCCTCGATGAAGTCGTGCAGATGATGGCGGGGCTCGCCTACATGACGGGACCGGTCGGCCGGCCGCTACGCGCAGGCAGCTCCGTGAACGACATCATGGGCGGCATGTTCGGCGCGATCGGTGTGCTTGCAGCGCTCTTCGAACGCAAGTCGAGCGGCATCGGCAAGGAAGTGCAAAGCGCGCTGTTCGAGAATTGCGTGCTGCTCTCGGCCCAACATATGCAGCAGTTCGCCGCGACCGGCGTCGCCGCCGCCCCCATGCCTGAACGCATCAGCGCATGGGCGGTGTACGACGTCTTCACGCTTGCCGGAGGCGAGCAGATGTTCATTGCGGCAACGGGAGACACCCAATGGCGTGCCCTGTGCGCCATTCTCGATAGACCCGATTTGCTCGCGGACCCGCGGCTCGCGACCAACAATGATCGCGTGGTGGTGCGCCCATGGCTTTTGCAAACGCTGGGCGAAACGTTGAGCCGGCTCGAAGGCTCAGCGCTGACGCCGCAGTTCGAACGCAGTCATATTCCATTTGCATCGATCACCAAGCCCGAAGACCTGTTCGACGACAAGCATTTGATCGAAAGCGGCGGCCTTGCAACGCTGACGCTCGACGATGGAACCGATACGGCCATGCCGCTTCTGCCGATCTCCATGAATGGTGAGCGCTTGCAGCCGCGTCAACCGATTGCGAAGGTCGGCGAGCACACGGTCGAGGTGTTGCGTGAACTTGGCTACGGTGAAACACAGATCGATGGTCTCACCTCCGCCGGGCACTCGTAAGCCGCCTGAGAACATAAGAAGTCCCGAATATTACCCGAGCCGGCGCAAGACCGGAACTCATGGAGACAGGCGATGGAATCGTCGAATCATGCTGTTTTTTCTGCCGCCGTTGCCCATCCCGGTGCAATGCCGGATGCATCCACCCAGCCCGAATCCGCGGTGAATGAAGTTGCACTGGGCGCCGCGCGGATCTCGGCGCGGCTGGACCGGTTGCCCGCAACAAGAACCATCTGGCAACTCGTCATGCTGTTGAGTCTCGGCCTGTTCTTCGAAGTATTCGACCTGATGTTTTCGGGTTATATCGCCCCAGGCCTGGTCAAGAGCGGCATCCTGACTTCGACCACGCATGGATTGCTTGGGACAAGCGGAGTGGCGAGTTTTATCGCGGCGCTGTTCGCCGGTCTTTTCATAGGAACGGCAGCATGTGGCTTTCTCGCCGATAAATTCGGCCGCCGCGCGATCTTTACCTACTCGCTGCTCTGGTACACCGCGGCGAACATCGTCATGGCATGTCAGGACACCGCCTTCGGATTGAATCTGTGGCGATTTATAGCAGGCGTTGGAATCGGCGTGGAGATAGTCACCATTGGGACGTATATCTCGGAGCTCGTTCCCAAGCACATTCGCGGTCGAGCATCGGCATGCTCGCAGGCGATCGGTTTCTGCGCGGTTCCCGTCGTCGCGTTTCTGTCTTACCTGCTCGTGCCTCGCCAGGTGTTCGGTATCGACGGCTGGCGTTGTGTCGTCTTCACCGGGGTGGTTGGCGCGATGGTCGTATGGTGGGTACGCCGGCGGCTTCCCGAGAGTCCGCGCTGGCTCGCCCAACAAGGGCGCCTGGATGAAGCCGATGCCGTCATGACACGCATTGAAGCGCGCGTCGAGAAAGAATACGGAAAGCCGCTGCCCACTCCCGCACTGCCCGAACCGGTGAGAGCTCGTGCGTCATTCAGGGACCTGCTAGTGGCGCCTTATCGAAAACGCGTAGCAATGCTCATCATTTTTCACGTCTTCCAGACAATGGGTTACTACGGGTTCGCCAACTGGATTCCCACCTTGCTGATCAAGCAGGGCGTGACGGTCACCAGCAGCCTGATGTATGCATCGATCATCGCCATTGCGGCGCCCCTGGGTCCGCTGCTGGGCATGCTGGTCGCGGACAGATTCGAGCGCAAGACCGTGATCATTGTGATGGCGGCGGTCAATGTAGCGTGCGGCCTGATGTTCAGCCAGGCGCGCGAAACCGTCATGCTGGTCAGCCTGGGCGTATGCCTGGTTCTTGCCGGCAACATCATCTCGTTCAGTTACCACGCGTACCAGGCCGAATTGTTCCCGACCAGCATCCGGGCGCGGGCCGTCGGCTTTGTCTATTCATGGAGCCGGATCTCGGCGATGTTTTCCGCTTTCGTGATCGCCTGGTGCCTCAGGGAGTTTGGCGTGAACGGGGTGTTCGCGTTTATCTCCGGCGCAATGATCGTGGTGATTTGCGCGATCGCGATACTGGGACCGAAGACCCGAAACGTTGCGCTTGAGGATATATCCACCTGAGCACTTCACTCATGATGAGGCGGACTTCGCCCGGTCAGGCGCAGTCCCGTTTAAAGCGTCTTGACCCAGCCAAGCGCATCATCCGCAAACTTTCGAAGCAGACGGGCAAGCTCGCCCACTTCCTTTGCTTCCCAGCCGGCAAGCAATTCTTCGATGATTCTCTGACGCGCCGTGTCCAGCGCATCCGTCATGACCCGCCCCTGTTCCGTAATGACGGCCGCACGAATTCGGCCGTCGTCCGGGCTTGGACACCGCGAGACAAGTCCGAGGCTTTCCAGTTTGGCGATCTGCCTGCTGACCGTGCTGTAGTCACGTCCCGCAAGTTCCGCGAGTTCGACAATACCAAGCGGTCCCAGCCGGGCAACCCTTGCCAGCAGCGGAAAAAGCGCACGATCCAGATCGACGCCTGCCGCCTCAATAAGCGCAGCATCGGGCTGCGGCCGGTTGAGCACACCTGTCAGGTCCAATAGTGCTTCCCGCAACTCGCGGATTTCTTTCCCCATCGCGATTCAATTCCTTGTCAGTGCCCAGATATGTGTATAGTACACATATATTCGATGATCCAATCCTGGATGAAGCGTACGCTCGGATACTTGGCAAAGGAGAGCAACCATGAAAGCAGCACTCGTCAAAGCAGCCGGCGCGACGCCGGTATATGCCGACTTCACGGAGCCGGCCGTCACCGAAGGCGTAGTCCGTATCGCGGTTGTAGCATCCGCGCTGAGCCATGTCACCAAGAGCCGGGCATCGGGCAAGCACTATAGCTCCGCGGCGAAGATCCCTTTCGTGCCCGGGGTCGACGGCACCGGCGTGCTTGAAGACGGCACGCGCGTCTATTTCGTGATGCCTGAAGCGCCCTTCGGCGGCATGGCGGAGCATTGCATCGTCAAGAAGGCGCATTGCATTCCCTTGCCGGCGGCGCTGGATGAGGTGAGCGCTGCGGCTATCGCCATTCCGGGCATGTCGTCATGGGCGGCTTTGACTGAACGCGCAAAGTTGGTGAAGGGAGAGACGATACTGATCAATGGTGCAACAGGCGTGTCGGGCCGGCTCGCCGTGCAGATCGCCAAGTATCTGGGCGCAGGCACGATCATTGCGACCGGGAGAAATGCGGCAACGCTGCAGTCCCTGAAAGCGCTGGGTGCTGACGAGACGATCAGTCTCACGCAAGACAACGATGCACTCGACAGCGCGTTCCAGCAGCAGTTCAAGCAGGGTATTGGCGTGGTGCTCGACTATCTTTGGGGGCAAAGCGCAGAGCTGTTGCTGGCGGCCGGCGCCAAAGCTTCGCCGGAGGCGGCGCCGCTCCGGTTTGTTCAGATTGGCGCCATGAGCGAGGCATCCATCACGCTTCCCGGCGCGGTGCTTCGATCATCGGCTATCGAACTCATGGGCAGCGGGATTGGCAGCATTCCACTGCCGCGCCTGCTTGGTTCGATCGAACACTTGTTGAACGCCACGGTCCCCGGCGGCTTCCAGATCGCGACGAACCCGGTGCCCCTGGCTCAGGTCGAGGATCATTGGGCAAATGAAAACCAGGCACGCACGGTATTTACGACAGGGTTTCAACCGTGATGCATGTTGGGCCGGGGTAGAGCGTGAAGCCCGGAACGAGATCGAGATGGATGCCGCGTTGCGGATCACCGGGAGCCCATGGCCAGACACAGCCGGCTCAATGCGCCGCGTCGATGCCATCGACGCGCACGGGTTGCGAACGATAGAACGGATCGCCTGAGAAAGAACGAGTCATTAATACGGGCTCCTACCATTTTCAGCCCCAAGCTGCCTGACATCCACTAAACAGTGCACTCACGCGGCAATCGGATCACGCTTCAGGTCGATGCCGGCGCGCTCCTGGACGCATGAAATCTCGCCGCGATGCAAAAACCGGAGGGCTGCGTGCATGCCGTGTTCTTGCACGGTGTGGGCACATTAACTGCTGCGCAATTAGGTTACCTCCACGCGTTGGGGGTACATTCTTTTAGCAGCCTCGCACCCCCTTGTTTCGCACAATCGTATGAATTGATTTCGTTGAAATATCAGACGAAATGATCGGAGAATGTTGTCATGTCCAAACCTCCTGAGCTGCCATCGGAGACTGACGGAAGCGATGCCGACCTCAATCCTGACGCCAACGCCGACCCTGCGTTTTCACAAACGCCCGTGAGATTCGGCCGGCTTGCGCTGTGGATTGCCTCGGCAAGCGCACTGACAGTCGGAATCATGGGTACGGTCGCGTACGGCGTCTGGTTCAACCAGGATCAACACGCCTACGCCGAAGCCATGGAACATGCGCGGCAGACGCTCTGGCTCGGCTCCGTATCGGCGCCAGCACCCGTTCCCGCCATGCAACCGACGGTTTCGTCCGGTAACGTCGCGGCGCCCCTGGCCCCTTCGCCCCCTCCTCCCCGTCTGGTCACCGTCGCCAGCGTCGATCCGGGCGCGCCCGTGCCTTCCACGCAGTTCGATCGCCACGCAGAGTCCGCTGATCCTGCCACGCCCAAGCTGGCTGTCACCCGCCCTCTGCGAGCAAATTGTTCTGCAAGCGTGGAGCATCGCCGTCCAGTGTCGCGCGTCAAGTCCAATGGCAATGGCAACGTGTTCACCCGCGTGGGTTCATTTTTTCATCGCGTAAGCTACCGGCAGCATGGCACCGAAAGCCAGCGGGATATCTACGCCCATCCGTGAGCGGCAGCGCACCGGCAAACCTGCCCTGCCGATGCGCTCCGGGCCAGGTCCGGCTACGATCGCCTTCGTTTCCGTCCTCTGCCTGCTGATAGGCCTGCTGTTCCTTGCATTGCAAATCCGGACAATCTTCTCGGACCAGCTGAAGCAGGAATACAGCGGGCTGGTGATCGAAGGGATCGAACGGGCGGAAAGCGCCCGCAATCTGGTGCGCGTCTGGCAACGGCAATCCGACAACAACATCGCGAGCTCAGGACAACCGGGACTACCGGAACAACCGGAACCATCGGGCGATTATCGGCGTGCACGCAATGACCTCGCTGCCCGCCTCGCGTCGCTCGCGGCGCTGGTGAACGCCAGCCCGTCGACGGCGCCGCGCATCCCTCAATCCGCCCTGTCTCCCGACGCCAGTCTCGACGATACCGACGCGCTGCTCGCCGTGGAATCCGTGTACTGGCGGGAGCAGCGCAACAAGGACAGCGCCGACGCGCGCACGCGCATAGCGCGCGTGGCGAGCATGTTGATCGTGTTGTCGGCGTGTGTATTCGGCGCGCTGATCACCGCTTTGGGCATGTTTGCAAAGCGCACGCGCCAACTGGCGGGCGAGTCGCACAAGTTCGAGCATGCGGCGCTGCACGACGCAATGACCGGCCTGCCCAATCGACGGAAACTCTTCGCCACGCTGGCGGAAACGGCCGCGAGGTCAACGGCCAATCCGACGCCCCAAAAAATTGCCGTGATCTACATCGACCTGGATGGGTTCAAACAGGTCAACGACTCGCTCGGCCATCGCATCGGCGATGAATTCCTGATCGCCGTTTCAAAGCGTTTTCGCAAGACCGTGCGTCTGGCCGATGTGGTCGCCCGCTTTGGCGGCGACGAGTTCGTCGTACTGGTCCGCGAGTTTTCAACCAACGCTGAACTGGAGTCGATGGCACAGCGCCTGATCGACTGCGTGCTCCAGACCGATGAACAGATGGGCATTGGATTTGTCAGCGCCAGCATCGGCATAGCGAGCTTTCCAAATCCCGTCAGGGACTTCCATCAACTCGTCACCGCCGCCGACGAAACCATGTACCAGGTGAAGCGCAGCGGCAAGAACGGCTACGCGTTCGCGACACAGGCGAGCTGAGCAGGATCGTGTTGATGCCGGTCTCGCCGGCAAGCGGGAATTGAACAAACGCGATCGAGCCCTCTGCGTGCCTCTCTGCCACTTTGTGCGCAGCATCCCCCGCTTATCGGCACGAACACGCGGAATCTGAAGGCGCACATTTCCCGATGTCGCTATCGCGCGGACTGCATGAGAATCGCGTAACGAGCCCTGTCGCCGTTCCGGTGATCAGCTTGGCTCGCCCGAGCCGCGACCGGCATCGTCCACTGTTTATTCAAGAAAACTAAACGATACCGGCCAAAGATCCAACCGAGGAAAACCACGGGTGCTGTGTTCGCCCGCGATCAAGACCATGCTCAAGAACTTTACGATTCGCCGCGGCCTCACGATTACCATCGCCGGCTACACGCTCGCGCTCGTGGCGGTGCTGCTTGCCGCCGCTTTGTGTCTGCGCCAGAGCAACCAGGCGCTGGAGCAGATGGTCGCAACCGACACCGTCGCCATCACGCATCTCAAGACGAGTTCGCAGCGGCTGCTGCAAGTGCGCCTTGCGCTCGGCAGCTTCGAGACGCTGTTCATGCTCGGCAAGGCGGGCGACGACCTGCTGCCCAACGCGAGCAAGACTCTGAAAGCAAGCGATGCCGAGTTCGATGCGTACCTCGCCAAGCCACGTGACCCGCAGGAAGAACCGCTCGTGCAAGCCGCCAAGGCCGCGCGCGACGCGTTGATTGCGAAGGCGCTCAACCTTGAATTCGATGCGCTTGCGCAGAACGACTTCACCACGTTCCGCACGCTCCAGGTTCAGACGGCGGACAGTTTATATGCCACCTACGATCACGCGATGTCCGCGGTGGAAGCGTTCCAGATTGCGCATCAGCAAGACCGTTATGCGCAGGCGCAAGCCCAGTTCCACACGATGGCGACGGCGGCCGTGGTCGTTGCGGTGTTGGCGCTGTTGCTGGGGTTCATCGCGCGGGCTGCGTTGAGCGCCGCGGTGATGAAGCCGATCGAATCGGCGATTCATCACTTCGAACAGATTGCGGCGGGCGATCTGACGGCGAGCATCGACGCCTCGCGCGACAACGAGATGGGCCGCTTGTTTGCAGCGCTCGGCAAGATGCAGCAGGGGCTTGTAGGGACGGTGCAGCAGGTGCGCGGCGGTACCGGCGCGATCTCGCACGGTGCGCGTGAGATTGCGGCGGGCAACATCGATTTGTCGCAACGTACGGAAGAGCAGGCGGCTTCGTTGCAGCAGACAGCGTCGAGCATGGAGCAGTTGACGGCCACTGTCCGCCAGAACGCCGACAACGCGCGGCAAGCGAGCGAGCTGGCCGTCGATGCATCGGCGACCGCTGTGCGCGGCGGCACGGTCGTGGGCAAGGTCGTGCATACGATGGATGACATTGCGACGAGTTCCACGCGGATTGCGGACATCATCGGCGTGATCGAGGGGATTGCGTTCCAGACGAATATCCTCGCGCTCAACGCCGCCGTGGAAGCCGCGCGTGCGGGTGAAGAAGGGCGAGGTTTTGCGGTGGTCGCGGGCGAAGTGCGCAACCTCGCGCAACGCAGCGCCGGGGCCGCGAAAGAGATCAAGGAGCTGATCAACGCATCGGCGGGCAAGGTGGAGGCCGGCAACGTACTGGCGGCACAAGCGGGCCAGACCATGAGCGAAGTGGTCGCGGCGGTGAAGCGGGTGTCGGACATCATCAGTGAGATCAGCGCGGCATCGAATGAGCAGACCGGGGGTATTGAACAGATCAACCGCGCGGTCGCGCAGATGGATGAGGTGACGCAGCAGAACGCGGCGCTGGTGGAGGAAGCGGCTGCGGCTGCGGCGTCGCTTGAACAGCAAGCTGCGAAGCTGGATGTCGCGGTGGCGGTGTTTCGGGTTTAGTATCTGGATCGGCCGCACCCGGACAAGGACGCGAGGAAATGTCAGGTGCAATACGAGCGAGAGACATTTAGCAAACTTGAAGTGGAACCGTGATAAACGAATTGAACTATAAGGGGTATCTTGCGCGGGTCGAGTTCGATCCGCGCGACAGCATTTTCGTTGGACATGTGCTTGGTGGTTCGGAGCACATCAGCTTCCACGGTGAGACCGTACCCGACCTGATCGCGGAGTTCCATCAAGCCGTCGATCACTATCTCACCGATTGCGCCGCAAACACCTTCGAGTAATACGCACGCCCTTCGCGCATGTGCGTCTCAAATGCAAACCCACGGCTGAGCATGTCGTTCATATCGGCGCGCGTGATCTTCATCACGTAGCTATGCTCAGTCGTGACCAACCGGCAACTCCCCGGCGCCTCCGATGCGCTGAACCACTTGCCCGCATCGGCATGACCCGCCGGGTAGGCGTGGCCGTCGCGCTCCACTTGCCAGCGGCCATCGAGCAGGATCCAGAAGTCATCGCTTTTATCCGTCGCTGAACAACTCGCGACCACCGTGCCCGCCTGCGCTTCCCACTCGCGCGAGTGCTTGATGGTCCAGCGCAACTGCTCCGTATCAAGCCTGTCAAAAAACGGCGTCTTCCTGAGCAGAAACAAATACGTCGTCGATGCTTTCATGGTCTTGCCCTCTTCCTGCTGCGCGTAGCCCTGCTGAGCGCACGCAGCGCTCAGCACAAGAACGGCAAGCCACGCGCCGCGAATGATACGCGCGGCCCTCGTCACGCTCCTCATCGCGACACCTTTGCTTCAAGCAGATCGCCCATGCCGATGCGCTTCGCGAATTCAATCCGCACCCGCTCCGATACCTCCAGCACCTGCGCCGCGCCATCGCCGACAAAATCGATCACTGAGCGCATCGGCCTCGTACCCTTCGCTAACCCGACAATGCGTACGACTTCATCCGCGACCGCTTTGGGATCGGCGTCGGCCGGTGTGAGCGCGCTCAGGCGCTCGCCGATCTGATCCATCACGCCGTCGTATCGGGCGTAGGCTGCGGCTCTTACCGAGTCCGCTGGTTTGCCCGCGCTCGGGAAGTGGTCGGTGCCGCTGGTGAATGCGCCGGGCACGACGATGGATGTCTCCACGCCAAAGCGCGCCAGTTCATAAGCCAATGTCACGGCAAGCGAATCCATCGCCGCCTTGGCCGCGCCATAAGGGCCCATGAACGGCGGGAAGCCACCCTTGGTCGTCGTGCTGCTGATCCACAGGACCAGCCCGGATTCCTGCCGGCGCATATAAGGCAGCACCGCACGGTTGACGCGCTGCGCGCCGAACAGGTTGGTGTCGAACACCTTCATCATTTCTTCCGGCGTGAACGCTTCCGACGGACCGACCACCAGATGCCCCGCGTTTTGCATCACCACGTCAATCCCGCCTTGCTCGCGGACGATGGTCGCGGCGGCAGCATCGGCCGAGTCCTGCGAGAGGACATCAAGTTCCAGCGGCATCAACGCGATACCCTTCTGCGCCGATATAGCCCGCAGTTCATCTGCACGACCGCGATTGCGGCCTTCCACATCGCGCATGGTTGCGTACACAATGTGCCCCGCTTCGGCCAGCGCCAACGCGCTCAACTTGCCGATGCCCGTGCCGGCGCCCGTTACCAAAATGACTGATTTCACGTTGATTCTCCGAAACGTTTAGCTAAGCTAATATTCCCGATTTCTTAAGCGATACCGCCATTGGCCCGCAGGATCTGGCCGTTGACCCAGCCCGCATCGGGACCGGCGAGGAACGACACCACCGATGCAATATCGTCGGGCTGGCCGAGGCGTTGCAGCGGCGGCATCTTCGCGAAGGTCTGGATCTGTTCTTCGGTCTTGCCATCGAGGAAAAGCGAGGTTGCGATCGGACCGGGAGCGACCGCGTTCACAGTGATGTTGCGGCCGCGCAGTTCCTTCGCGAACACATGCGTGAACGCTTCAACAGCCGCTTTCGTCGCGTTGTAGACAGCGTAGCCGGGCATGTTCAGGGCAAGCGTCGTGCTTGAGAAATTGATGATGCGCCCACCCTCGTTCATTCGCGCGGCCGCTTCGCGCAGCGTGTTGAAGGTGCCGCGAACGTTGATGCCGAAGGTCTGGTCGTAGAGCGCATCGGAGGTTTCGGCAAGCGGGACGGTCTTCAGTACGCCCGCGTTATTCACCAGCACGTCGATCTTGCCGAGTTGCTGTTCAGTCGCTTCGAACATCGCACGGACTTCGTCGGCGTTCGCCACGTCAGCCTTGATCGCGATGGCTTTCGCGCCCTGCGCGGCGAGTTCCGCGACGAGCGCGTCGGCTTCTTTCGAACTCGATGCGTAGTTGATGACGACCGCGAAACCGTCGTTGGCGAGACGCTGCGCCACTGCTGCGCCAATACCGCGCGATGCGCCCGTGACAATGGCTACCTGGCTGTTCTTGACTGTGTTCATGATTCGCTCCTTTGGGTGGTGAGTGCGTGGAATGAAGTATTGATCATTCACATCGATTGATAATTACCCGTGATTTGTTAATATCGTTCCGTTTACTTTAACAATCGCACCCTCCCCGCGCACGAGTCGCCCATGGACCGGTTTCAGGAAATGCAGGTGTTTATTCGTATCGCCGAGCGCAGCAGCTTTACGCTGGCCGCCGACGACTTGCAGATACCGCGCGCCACGGTTACCAACCTGCTCAAGCGCATGGAGGAACGGCTCGGGACGCGGCTGCTCGAGCGCACCACGCGCACTGTGCGGCTCACGCACGACGGCGAGGCGTTCTACCGGCGCTGCGTGCGGCTGGTCGCGGATATGGAGGAGGCGGAGGGATCGTTCCGCAATGTCGCGCCGAAGGGGCTGCTGCGTGTGAATTTGCAAGGGACGCTTGCCCGGCATTTCGTGGTGCCGGCGCTGCCTGAGTTCATCGCGCAGTATCCGGACATCGAGTTGCAGATTGGCGAGGACGACCGGCTGGTGGATCTGGTGCGCGAGGGCATCGACTGCGTGCTGCGTGCAGGAACGCTCCAGGATTCGTCGATGGTCGGACGCCGCGTCGCGTTGATGGAGCAGGTCACGGTGGCCAGTCCCGCGTATCTCGAACAGTTCGGGGAGCCGGAAACGCTTGAGGCGCTGGGTGCGCATCGGGCGGTGAACTATCTGTCGAGCGGATCAGGGCGCGTCTTGCCGATGGAATTCACCGTCGATGGCCGCGTGATCGAGGTCCAGCTTGCCGCAGTGGTGTCGGTCACTGGCGCGGATTTATATACAGGGTCCGCGGTAGCGGGATTAGGGCTGGTGCAAGTGCCGCGGTATCGGGTAATGAGGGAATTATCGACGGGGATACTGAAGGTCGTGCTTGATGCGTTTCCCCCGCCCCCTATGCCCGTTTCGGTTTTGTATCCGCAGAATCGGCAGTTATCGGCGAGAGTTCGAGTCTTCGCTCAATGGGTGCGGGGAATTTTTGAAGCGGCGGCGTGAAGGAAGACTGAGTTTGGCGATCTCTTTCACCAGGTTGAAAAAGCCGAATAAGCACGAATCGTTCGAGATCAGTCGATATAAGCCATCCGACAACGATTGCGCGGCCACTTTTATCATACGCCCGATTAATAACGGCTACCGGCAGGTGGCCGTCCAGAAAGATGATGCAGTGACCAGCCTGATATGAACCGCAATGCGCTCTGGTAATTGACCTTAAGTCTGGAGTGCCGAACTCGCGGGTATCAAACCAATCACCAGCGAGTCCCGATACCCATATGAATTGGTCCCACCCATGCAAACGCCGATCAGCGTTTCCTGACAGCACAGCAATAAACCTCTGCAATCGCGTCGCTTCTGCCTGAAGTTTCCCACTCCGCCAAAACTCGATCGGCGTTTAAGGACATTTCTTTAGTAAGCACCTAAAGATTTTTGTCTTACCGCCGTTTACAAAATGGCGTGATCCCGCGTACGGAGTATCCAAATCCAATCAACCATTGCGGAATCCAGAATCCGCATTCAAAAAAATAATGCACATGAATACAAGATTGCCTTTGATCATTTCCATGTTGGGTTCGTTTGCGCTCGCCGCGTGCGGTGGGGGCGGGGGCGGAGGCACGTCGGACGCACAAGCGGCGGCGCCGGCCTCTTCAGCCAGCGCACCGGTGGCCGCGTCGGCGCCGGCGGCGGCGTCAACGCCCGTCGTGACGGGCGAAGCACTTCCCAGCCTGAGCGCGCCGCAGACCGGCTCCACTGCTGCCACGGGCAACGGTTTTGAAGGTATCTGGACGCAACAGTCGTCCACGTCCCGCCTGACGGCCATTGTGGACCCGTCGAACAACATCTCTTACGCAAGCGGTCTGTTTTCCGTCGTCACCTCCATGTTCTTCGGGACGGCAACGACCGCTGCGCCGAACTGGACCTTGACAAACGGCTTTCAGACTTTGGGCAATGTGCGCTACCCGGCTACCTCGGGCAGCGGAACGTTCACGGCGAACCAGACCTTGACTGGCAGCTTCTTGGCCAACAACAGCACCGTGAACCTCTCCTTGAACTACGACCCGGCGAATGCGCTCGCGGTCAGCCAATCGAGCGTCGCGGGTACGTGGACACAAGGCGTGACGACCATGACAGTCGACACTGCGGGCGGCTTCACCGGCTCGTTCCTCGGCTGCGGTGTCGCCGGCACGCTGGCGCTGGCCACGGCGGGCTCGAGCAAGAACCTTTACACGATGACCGTGAGCGGCACGACGAGCTCCTGCACGTTGCGTTCAGGGGTGACCTACACGGGTAGCGCAGCCATTACGTTCCTGCCCGTTTCCGGCAGCACGACGTTGTACCAGCGGACGATCGTCTATCTGGTCAAGGCAGCCGATAACTCGGTGATCGCCTTCGGTCAACTGACGAAGCAGTAAGCCGGTCCGGGGCCGCGGCACGCGCCGGCACGCCGCGGCCCGTTTTCGAAAGGACGGGCGTCGCCATCAACGCCCGCCCTGGATAGCCGGTTAAATTGCGGATGCCCTCCGATAGCCTGCTCCGCCTGGAGGCGCATCCGATTGTCGAAATCGTCAGAGCTTCGCAGAATTTGTCTGTTCCGCGGTTGCCGGCGCTTGCGGCGCAACCGGCTGATTGCGTGTCCAGTTTATAAATCCGTTCAGCATTGGATGGAACAGCGGATCATCAAGGCCTGCCATGTTGAAAGCGTTCATGTCGATCAGAAGAACGGTCTTTCCGGTGCTGGCATCAATCGCTTTTAGCGTTCCCTCGAAAGTGTAGGCACCCTTGAACACTGCATTGGACTCAACGATCAGGAATGGCCCGATTTCTTTACTAAGGTTATTCAGCCCGACAAGATCCGACACGCTGGAAACTTTGCTGCCCAGGTTGCGTTGAATAACGATTTCCTCCAAGTCATCCTTTGTCACGACCCTCTTGAAGGTATGCATTTCCTTGAAAGCTGACACAAAAAAATCCACAAAACGCGGGTTCGGGTGTTCGGCGTCGACCTTCAGGTAAACCATTTGCGTGTAAGCGGGGTCAAATTTTTCGGCGACGCGGACATCGGCGGGTTTGAGCACGGTATGGGTTGCATAGAGGCCCGATGCAGAGTCCGGTTTTTCGACATGCAGAGTGGAGCTGCACCCGGCAAGCAGTCCGGCAAACAGCAAGGCAATAACGATACGCAGCATAAATCCCTCAAATTAATTGTGTAATGGGCAGCTTATATATCGTCACTAAACTTGAAATCTTGAGCCAAGAGCGGACACGCAGTATTCACGATGCATAGCGCGTATTGCAGAAATTCCCAAATTGTCAAACGTCCAACACGGCTCCGTCGAAGCCGGGGTCACACTACCCGCCCCGTTCAATGGCGCATCAGCGCCCACAGCAGCAACCCCAGCAATAGCACCGCGACCAACTGCCAGAACAGCACCGGATCGCTCTCGAGCAAGGGCTTGCGCCGAGCCGGCGCCATCGCGTCTCGACCCGTCGAAAAACGATCGAGATCAGCGCAGACTTCAAACACGTCCTGATACCTGCGCGCCGGATCGGGTTGCAACGCTTTCTCCAGCACCAGGTCGAGCCATTGCGGCGCGTCGGGTCGATAGTGATAGAGCGGCACGCGGCCATTGAAGCCGTAGGGGAGCTTGCCGCCGCTGAACAGCCGGTACAGGGTCACGCCATACGCGAACACCTCGGAGCGCGCATCGCCCTGCTCGCCTTTCATCAACTCAGGCGCCATATAGGCGGGTGAGCCCGGTGCTGTGCCGGCGTCCGGCAACTGCATGCCTGGCATATAGCCGAAACCGAGATCGAGCAGGCGCGTGTGGTCGCCCTGCATCACCAGCACGTTCTCGGGTTTGATATCGCGATGGAAGATATCGCGGCGATTCAGCGCGCCGATCGAATGACCCAGTTGCCGCGCAATCTCGAGCGCACGCGGCAACGCGATGGGCTGGGGCGCCGCAAGCAGTTTTTCGAGTGTGGCGCCTGCGCCGAGCGGCATCACGACGTAGAGCCGGGTTTGCCGGTCGGCATCGACCGGCATCGGCGCGAGCACGCCTTCGTCGCCGATCTTGCCGGCCAGCCAGCGCTCGCGCACGATCGACTGACGAACGTTATCGTCCTGCGAGACACGTGGCTTGGGAAACTTGAGCGCCAGCGGTGTGTTCGGGTCGGCCAGATCGTAGCCTGCGAAAATCCGCGAATAGAAGCCATCGCTCAACACGCTCTTGAGCAGATAGCCATCGACAACATTTCCGGCGTCGGGCACCGCCGGGATCGGCAAGGCGCCGACCACCCGCTCCAGGTAACCGACATCGAGTAGAGGCAGGTCGCCCACATCGAGCACTGCACTCGTCACGTCGTCCTGCGAGCCGAGCGTCGCCGCCAGCGCGCCGAGCCGGCGGGCAGTGTCGAGCGCGCCGCCGCCCGCCGCCAGCACCCTCTGCAGCTCGCGCATCGGCACGCGGCGATACAGCCCGTCAGAGCACATCAGCAAGCGATCGCCCTCACGCAACTCAAGGGTCTCGATGCGCGTCACCAGCGACGGATGCATGCCGACCGCATGCGCCACATAAGAACCGAAGGCGACCGGCATCACGTCGTCGTCGCCGAGCTGGGTCAGTTGGCCATCGCGCAGCAGATAGAGCCGCACATCGCCGGCCGCCACCAGGTACGCGGTAGCGCGGCGCACGATCAGCGCCGCAAAGGATGCGGCCATCTGGTTCAGTGCGGGATCGACGCGGCCGATCTGATGCAGCCAGCCGTGTATTGCCCCGAGCGCGCGCGCAGCGGCCACGCCGGGCTGCAAGGTGTCGGGGAGCCCGTAATAGGCATCGATAAAAGTCCGCACCGAGAGTTCGGCCGCGACCCGCCCGCCCTTGCTGCCGCTCACGCCATCGGCCAGGGCGATCACACTGCCACGCGCGACGCGCGCCGCCAGATCGCCGAGCATCACGCCGATGTAGTCTTCGTTGATATGATCCTGCCCGCGAACGCGGGCAGGACAAGAGACACAGCCGATCTCGAGAGCGGCGCACTCGCCGCGCTCCGGCCGCAACTGCAGGTCGATTTCCTCGCAGTCCATTCCTCGACGGCTCGCGGCCCCTCCCTCCGGATCGTCTGGCATCCGGATGGTGTCCGGTGCGCTCAAGCTATCCAGGGAGAAGGGTTCAGCCATTTACTTTTTGCCGTGGGTCATCACGTCGCTGATTTCCAGATCGTGCTCGATCTTCTCGAGCACCTGCGGCGAGCGCTTCTTGAGCATCATCAACCAGGCTGCGCCAACCAGCATATACGCGACGAACAGATACGGCAGGATGTTATACGGATAATCGGGCACCGGATACACGCTGCCGATTACCGCACCGACCATCGCCAGTGCGCCGAGCACGCCCCACACCACGTTGATCGTCTTGAGCTCGCCCTGCTTCTTCAGGTAGATCGGCGCCGCGATAGCGACCAGGAAATACGTGACCAGGAAGCCGAAGGTCGCGAACGTGCTGGTATAGCCGAAGGTGTTGAGCGGACCCGTGCCGAGCATCGCAATGCACACCACGAAGGTCACGATCGAGGAAAACGCAACGGCCAGGTACGGCGTCTGGTGCGTGCGGTGCACCATGCCCATCGAGCGGTGCACGAACTGGTAGCGGCCCATCGAATACAGCAGGCGGCTGGACGAGTTGATGCACGCAAGCACGCACGAGAACGCGCTGACCGAGGCGATGAGATAAAACACCGGACCGAGCGGCGAGGCGCCGACGCTCGTGAGCAAGGTGCTCAGCACGGCCGAATCGCCGCCGAGCTTGGCTGCGTCGTCGTGGTAGGCGATCGTCATCGAATAGGCCACGAACATGAAGAACAGGCCCGACAGGATCACGCTCCAGACCACCGCACGCGGAATCACGCGCAGCGGGTTCTTGGTTTCCTGGCCGAGCGAGGCCGCGCTTTCGAAACCCACATACGAGAAGATGCCGAGCACCATGCCCTGCGCCATGCCCTTGCCGCTCACGCCCTGCAGTCCCAGCTGCGTATGGTCGATGATATGGTCGGGATGCAGTGCGAGCACATAGATCAGCACGCCGCCCACGATCACGACCGAAGCGAATTCGATCGCAAGCGACAAGCGCGAAGACAGCTTCACGTCACGCGCCGAGAAGAACCAGGCCACCCCGACGAAGACCGTATAGACGGCCCATGACGGGATGTTGATGCCCCAGGCCGAAAACGCGTTCTGCACGAACATCACGCCTGCGGCGCCCACCCCCATCGCCGTGCCCACGTAAGCCGCGATCAAACCCCAGCCGGCAATGCCGCCAGCCATCGGCCCAAGCGCGCGCGAGATATAGATGAAGAACGAACCAGCCGACGCTATCCGGCTTGAAAGCGCGATGATGCTCATGCTCACCAGCAGCAGGCCGATCGTCGAGAAGCCATAAATCAACCAGGTCCCCGTGCCGGCCAGCGCCGCGATCGCAGTCACGTTGATCGACGGCGTGAAGGTCGGAGAAACGTTCGCGATGGATTGGCCGATCACCTCGGCAAAACCTAAAGTACCGGCTCGCAGGCTGCCGGATGATGCCGGCGCCGCGTGCGTGCTGCTTTGCTGCGTGCTCATGTTGGGCTCCTTACAGATTGGTGAATCAAAGTTGAATGCGCCCAGGTTTCTCGCCACTCCCTGCAACAACATCCATCGTGGTTTAAAAAAGCTACACGCAACGCATGCGACCAAGCCATGCAACACGCTTGTTGAACCTGATTGCAGCGCGTTGCGAGCTGGTCTTCATTGAAATGGGAATTTTATTGACGAGCAATAAAGATTCCCATTGTGAAACTGTTCGCGCGCGACGCGTCGCGGTAATCTGCGGCTCGTTCCCTGTCCTTGAGGCGAAAAAAGCCAAGCAGTCACGACCAACGGGAAAGCCAAGGCAACGTTTGTGCCATGTTCATAGTGGGAATCAAAAGTTACCTGCAATAAACGCTTTGCGCGCAGTGAAGCGCTGTCTTATTCAGGCTGAAGAGATCACTGGCTTGACTGCGGTGCACATCTTCATTGCGGTTGGTGCGACTTTGCACAAGAACGGGGTGAGGGGTTGAGAAGCGTTAAAAGCAACGCTTATACAAAATCGAGCTGGCGTGTTTCCAGTGCGCATTGACGCTTTACGCAAGCTTCGTGAGAGCGGTTGTACCTTCGTGGCGCGTGCTTCGTTTGTAGTATTTCTGTAAGCATCGGTAAGGGTAAATCGCAGCCACCGAAGCCGAATTCACGCGGATCTCGACTGGCCGCTTGAAGGGGTGCCACGTCATACGGCGTTTTCTCGCGCCGCAAGCAGGCGTCCCCGAAATACGAAGGACGGAAAATCAGATCATGACCGGGCTCGATGACAATGCGGCTTCAATAAGCCATCCTGATGATTTTTTATTATCTTTGCACAATGGCATGATCGCGACAAAACGCTCAGGCCACCTCTCTGCCGGTAAGACATTGTCTTGAAGCCACCGTCACCGTCAATGCGAAGACCACCGATCCGGTCGCCTTTATCAAAAAGGAAGGCACCGTATCCACCGACAGCCTCGACAATATCAACAAGGTGTTCGAGCGCATTCGTCTTGCCGATATCGAAGGCCGGGTCTTGCTCGATCTCGCACTGTAGGGCGTCCGAAGCAAAGCGGCGGGCGGGGCGGCCCTGATCGAGAAACCCGCCCGGCCCTCAAACCATGACGGTTCGTTCGAAAAACTGCCCGTAGATGCCGACGCCCACTTTTTTGTCCGTCCCGAAACGCGCAGCGCAGGAAATGGGTGTGCGCTCGACACTAGGGAATGCCTGCCATTGAGCCGCTGGCGTCCAGCGTCGTAGAATCGTGGCACATCGGTTTTGGGGGCCCAGCAATGCGTCTGGCTTCTCGTTGCGATTTCAGCAGCAGTATCCGGCTACGTCTGGCGTATCGACGCCCGGCGCTTTGTCCCGTTCAGGGCCGCGCCTATAGCGCAATCGCCGGCGACCCCGCCCCATGACCCCGCTCATTTCCGTCAAAAGGCTCAGCAAGAGCTTTCCCGGCGTCAGGGCGCTTCACGAAGTCCAGCTCGAGCTCATGGCGGGCGAAGTCCACACGGTCATGGGCGAGAATGGCGCCGGCAAGTCGACGCTGATGAAAATCCTCGCCGGCGTGTACACCCGGGACTCCGGCGAAATCCTCTATGACGGCCAGCCCGTCGACTTCTCAAGCCCGCGCGAGGCGCAGGCCATGGGCGTCTGCATCATTCATCAGGAACTCCAGCTGATGAACCACTTGAGCGTCGCCCAGAACATGTTCATCGGCCGCGAGCCGCGCGGACGCCTCGGCCTGTTCCTCGACGAAGACAGGCTCAACGCGCAAGCACGCGACATTATTGCCCGCATGCATGTGAATCTCGACCCGCGCGCCCTTGTCGGCACGCTCACCGTCGCCAGCCAGCAGATGGTCGAGATCGCCAAGGCCTTGTCCTTCGATTCGCGCGTCCTGATCATGGACGAGCCCACCTCGGCGCTCAACGACGCCGAGATCGCCGAGCTCTTCCGCATCATCCGCGAGCTCAAGAGCCGGGGCGTGGGCATCATCTATATTTCCCACAAGATGGACGAACTGAAGCAGATTTCCGACCGCGTCACCGTGTTGCGCGACGGGGAATATGTGGCCACTGTCACCGCCGGGGACACCAGCGTCGAATCGATTATCGGCATGATGGTCGGGCGAACCTTGACTGACGCCGCGCCCTCCGAAAACATCGCAGGCGTGGGCGAAGTTGCGCTGGAAGTTAAAAACCTGAACGCCGGCCCGCTGGTCAGGGACGTGAACTTCACGCTGCGCAAAGGCGAGATATTGGGTTTTGCGGGCCTGATGGGCGCCGGTCGAACCGAGGTCGCCCGAGCGGTGTTCGGCGCCGATCCGATCGAATCCGGCGAAATTGTCGTGAAAGGCGTGAAGGTGACGATCAGGACGCCGAGCGACGCGGTGGCGCACGGTATCGGCTATCTCTCGGAAGACCGCAAGCGCTTCGGCCTGGCGACCGGAATGGACGTTGAATCGAATATCGTGATGTCCAACCTGGGCAAGTTCCTGTCACTCAATGTCTTCTTGCGCCGCACGCAAATTCGCCGGACTGCCGCCCATTTCATCAATCTGCTCGCCATTCGCACGCCCTCCGCGACGCAGGAGGTGCGGCTGCTGTCGGGCGGCAATCAGCAGAAAATTGTCATCGCGAAATGGCTCGAGCGCGACTGCGACGTGCTCTTCTTCGACGAACCGACGCGCGGCATCGACGTCGGCGCCAAGAGCGAAATCTACAAGCTCCTGCGCTCGCTAGCGGGCCAAGGCAAGGCGATCGTAATGATTTCGTCGGAACTGCCGGAAGTCTTGCGCATGAGCGACCGCATTGTCGTGATGTGCGAGGGCCGCATTACCGGCGAACTCTCAGCCATGGAAGCGACGCAAGAGCGCATCATGCAACTGGCGACGCAGCGTGAAACCTTGAAAGCCGCATGAGTCTTTAGAGGAGAGGTCCGTTTTATGACACTGCCATCGGATACGTCGGCGCTGGGTAATCGGGGACGGGCCTCCGCCCTGAGAGCCCGCCTCTTCTCGCCAACCGCTCTGCAAAAGCTGCTCGCCTTCGGGAGCCTGGTCCTGCTGCTGGCGTTTTTCAGCTTCGCCTCGCCCGCGTTCATGCAGATGGACAATATGCTCGGGATTCTCCAGGCGACGGCGGTCAACGGCGTTCTGGCGATTGCTTGCACGTTCGTCATCATCACCGGAGGCATCGATTTATCCGTCGGCACGTTGATGACGTTCACGGCCGTTATTTGCGGCGTGTTTCTCACATATTGGCAATTGCCGATGTCAGTCGGCGTGGTTGCGGCAATTGCGACAGGTGCGCTCTGCGGGACAATTTCAGGCACCCTCACGGCGAAAATGAAGATACCGCCGTTCATCGCGACGCTCGGCATGATGCTGCTGCTGAAAGGACTGTCGCTTGTTGTCTCGGCCGACAAGCCGATCTATTTCACCGACACCGAAAACTTCTACAGGATCTCCCAGGATTCCTTGATCGGCTATGTATTCCCGAGCCTGCCCGTTCCGAATGCGGTCCTGATCCTGTTTTTCCTGGCGGTCGTGAGTTCGATCACGCTCAATCGCACGGCGCTTGGCCGCTACACCTTTGCGCTCGGCAGCAACGAAGAAGCCGTGCGTCTTTCCGGCGTGAACGTGGATAGGTGGAAGATCGCCATTTACGGCCTGAGCGGGGCGATCTGCGGCATTGCGGGGCTGCTGATCGCCTCGCGCCTGAATTCGGCGCAGCCGGCGCTCGGCCAAGGTTACGAACTCGAAGCAATCGCCGCCGTAGTCATTGGCGGGACGTCGCTTAGCGGCGGTTCGGGCACGATCCTCGGGACGATCATCGGCGCGTTCATCATGAGCGTGCTGACCAACGGCTTGCGCATCATGTCGGTCGCCCAGGAATGGCAGATCGTGGTGACCGGGCTCATCATCATTCTCGCGGTCTATGCCGATATTTTGCGGCGCAAGAAAAGCTAACGGATGAAGCTGAATGAAGCGGACGAAAGCTGACGCTGCACGAGACAAGATCAAGCACGGGACGAGAATCAAGAAAAGGGAGCGCCAAGGCTCCCCCAACGGCTGAAGGTTGATAGCCCACCTTAGGAGGAGAACCACCATGTTGAAAAGAAGACTGATTGGTGTCGTAGTCGGCGTTGGCGCGCTCATTGGCGGGACGAGTCTGGTGCGCGCGGACGAACCTTATATCCCGCTTATTTCGAAAGGCTTCCAGCACCAGTTCTGGCAGGCCGTCAAAGCCGGCGCGGAGCAGTCGGCGAAGGCGCAGAACGTCCGGATCTCCTTCGAGGGTCCGGAAACCGAGGCCATGGTCGATAAACAAATCGACATGCTCTCGGCCGCGCTCGCCAAGAAGCCACAGGCGCTCGGTATCGCCGCACTCGACAGCAAAGCGGCCATTCCGCTCCTGAAGCGGGCGCAAGCCTCCAAGATACCGGTCATCGCCTTCGACTCGGGCGTCGACAGCGACATTCCGCTCACCACTTGCGCAACCGACAACGTGGCCGCGGCCGCGCTCGCCGCCGACAAGATGGCCGAGGCGGTCGGCAATGCCGGCGAGGTCGGCCTGATCGTGCACGACCAGACCAGCCGCACCGGCGTTGATCGCCGCGACGGCTTCCTGAACGAGATGAAAGCAAAGCATCCGAACATCAAGATCGTCTCGGTCCAGTATGGCGGCGGCGACCATCTGAAGTCGGCGGAAATCGCCAAGACGATGATCCAGGCCAACCCCAATCTCAAGGGCATTTTCGGGGCGAATGAGGGGTCAGCGGAAGGCGCCGCGATCGGCGTCAAGGAATCGGGCAAGAAGCTCGTCCTGATCGGCTACGACTCCGGCAAGGAGCAAAAGGAGGACATCAATTCAGGTTTGATGGCCGGCGCCATTACGCAGAACCCGGTCGGCATCGGCAAATGCGTCGTCGACTCCGCGGTAAAGGCGTTGAAGGGCGAGACGCTGCCGAAGAAAGTCGACACCGGCTTTTACTGGTACGACAAGAGCAATATGAACGATCCCAAGATCGCCGCCGTGCTCTACGATTGATCTTCGCTGCCAAAGACAGGGGCGCGGTGTGTTTCGACGCCACGGCCCTGTCTTGATTCATGCGCGCATGTCGATAGCTTTTGAAGACGAGGAGGTTCAGATGACCACGATCACCAGGCTGTCCGTGCGGGACATCCGCTTTCCGACCTCGCGTTCACTCGACGGCTCCGATGCAATGAACGCCGCGCCGGATTACTCCGCCACCTACGTGACGCTCGAAACCGATTCGCCGAAAGGGCTCACAGGCCATGGCCTGACCTTCACCATTGGACGCGGCAACGAGATCTGCGTGAGTGCGGTAAAGGCGCTCAGTCCGCTGGTGATTGGCAAGACGCTCGAGGATATCGCTGCGAACATGGGCGCTTTCTGGCGCGCGCTGACATCGGACAGCCAGTTGCGCTGGATCGGTCCGGACAAGGGAGCGATTCATCTGGCGACGGCGGCTGTCGTGAATGCGGCCTGGGACCTGTGGGCGAAAGCGGAAGGCAAGCCGGTGTGGAAGCTGCTCGTCGACATGAGCCCCGAAGAGCTCGTGCGTTGCCTCGATTTCCGTTACGTCACCGATGCGATCACGCCGCAAGAAGCTATCGCCATGCTGCACCGCCATGCAAAGACCCGGGGCGAGCGCGAAAAGGAGATGCTGGCGCAGGGCTATCCGGCCTACACGACGTCCGCCGGCTGGCTCGGCTACGACGACGACAAGATCCGCCGGCTGGCCCGTGAAGGCGTCGCGCAAGGCTGGACGCATTTCAAGCAGAAGGTGGGCGGCAATCTCGACGAAGACATGCGTCGAGCGCGGATCCTGCGCGAAGAAATCGGCGAAAACCGCAAGCTGATGATGGATGCGAACCAGGTATGGGACGTCGATGAAGCGGTCTCGAACATGAGGCGGCTGGCGCAATTCGATCCGTGGTGGATCGAGGAACCCACGAGTCCCGACGACGTTCTCGGCCACGCCGCCATCCGCCAACGGATTCGGCCTATTGGCGTGGCGACGGGCGAGCACTGCCAGAACCGGGTGATGTTCAAGCAATTGCTGCAGGCGCAGGCCATCGACTTCTGTCAGATCGACAGCTGCCGCCTGGGCGGTCTGAACGAGGTGATCGTCGTCCTGCTGATGGCGGCCAAATTCGGCGTGCCCGTGTGCCCGCATGCGGGCGGCGTCGGCTTGTGCGAGTACGTCCAGCACATTTCGCTGTTCGACTATATCTGCGTGTCGGCGTCGCTGGACAACCGCGTGCTCGAGTACGTGGATCATCTGCATCAGCATTTCGTCGATCCGGTCGTGATCCGGAACGGCCGTTATATGCCGCCGCAACTTCCCGGATATAGCATCGAGATGCACGCGGCATCGCTCGATCAGCATGACTTTCCCGAGGGTACGGCCTGGCGGAGCTGAGACGACGCCTGGGCACCAGTAGGCACCCTGGACCACGACACGTTTTTACGACTACCATAGTCGGCGCTCATCGAAGCCGGGTGAGCACCAGCGTGAATGAGCCAGGTATATGCCCTCGAGCACCCTCTTCGACGAACCCAATCCAACCATCCTGTGGCGGCGCCTGGTGTGGCCGTGGGCCGGGTTCTGGCTGCTCATGCTGGCGGTCGGGATTCAGGAAACCCTGTGGACCGGCAAACCGCAGTTCTGGCGCCCACTTGTCAACACCGGCTCCTCGGCGCTTGCCGCCACCGTGCTGATAGCGGTGCAGGTGAAGCGCGGGAGCCGGCGCAATCGATTTCTCAATCAGCCGCTGCAATGGTTCCTTCGCACCTGGGCGTCGATGCCGCTGCAAATGGTCGCTTACATCACTGCAATGTATGCGTTGCGGATCGGTGTCTACGCACTGGCGGGCGCCAGGTACACACATGGCCCGTGGGTCGAAGTGATGGCCTACGAAGCGACGAGCTTCCTCGTGTTCTATGCGTTGTTCATCGGTATCTCTTTCGGCGTCCGGTCCTACGGCGCGTGGGTCGACGAGCGGTTGAGCGCCGAAAAACAGGCGAACCTGGCGAAGCAGGCTCAACTCGCACAACTGACGCAGCAACTGCAGCCGCACTTTCTGTTCAACGCGCTGAACACGGTTTCATCGCTGATCCACAGCGATCCTGATGCGGCCGACATCCTGCTCACTCGTCTGGCGACATTGTTGCGCGCCGCCACCGACGCGAGCCAGCGCCCCGAACAATCACTCGCCGATGAACTCACGCTGCTTCACGCCTATGCGGACATCATGATCCAGCGGTTCGCCGATCGCGTCCGGATTTCATGGGAAATCGATGCCACTGCACAGGATTGCCGCGTCCCCACGCTCGGACTTCAACCGCTGCTGGAAAACTGCTTTCACCATGTCGTTGAACGACGCAGCGCGTTGACGCATATCGCAATACGCATCACGCATAGCGCGAGCCAGCTGCAGATCGAGATCGAGGATGACGGAGATCTGCAGAGCCTTCCTGACAAGCGCGGCGTGGGTCTTGGCAACCTCGAGCGCCGTCTGCAATCTTTGTACGGCACACAGGCGAGTCTCGAATTGCGATTGCGATCTGGCGGTGGCCTGATCGTTGGGGTGAGCCTGCCGTGCGCGCACTGATCGTCGACGACGAGGCGCTCGCTCGCAGCAAGCTGCTGCGCATGCTTCAGGCGTTTCCCGATATCGAAGTAATAGGTGAAGCGGCCGACGGTGCGTCAGCGCTCACGCTGGCTGCGCAGCTACAGCCGGACGTGATCTTCCTCGATGTACAGATGCCCGAAGTCGACGGTTTCGACGTGGCGGCGTCGCTGCCGGACGACGCGCCGGCGCTGGTATTCGTGACCGCGTTCGACCAATATGCGGTGCGGGCATTCGACGCCCAGGCAGCCGATTACCTGTTGAAACCGGTCGAGCCGGAGCGTCTCGCCCGCACCGTGCAGCGCTTGCGAGGCGCCGTCCGCGGTGCGGTTCGCCCGAGCGTCGGCATGCCCGCGCATCTGATGATCGCCGATCGGGGGACGACGCATGTCGTGCGCTGCGCGGATATCGAATGGCTGGAGGCTGCCGACAACTACGTCAACATTCATCTTCCCGGGCGAAGCCTGCTGATACGGCGCACGCTGGCCGCCTTGCTCAATGACCTCGCTCCTGCATTTGTCCGCACGCACCGAGGCGCCGCGGTATCGCTTGCCGCCGTGCTTGCCGTGCGGCCACGGGGAAAAGGCGATGCGACAGTCGTGCTGCGCAGCGGCGCCGAGGTGCCCTGCAGCCGGCAGCATCGGGAAACCCTGATGCAACGCCTGCGGCCCTAGCGCCGCGCGCCCCATCTGCCCCACGGCAGACCCGGTTCATCCCACATCGATTGCGGCTCGATGGACGTCAACTTACGCTGGCTGGAATCCCCCTATGGATGGTCCGGCCATGGCTGCGTTGCTCACCCTGCTCAAATACGCAAACGTCCTGGTCCTCGTCGCTTCATTGATCGAGGCTGTGGTGCTTACCTTCCGACGCGGCTATGACTGGAAGGCGACCGGTGTGTCCGTGTCCGACTTTCTGTTCCGCGAATATCCATTGCACTGGATGCTGCCGCTCGCGTTCTGGAATCAAGGGATGAACTGGTTCTGGCAGCACAGGCTCTGGACTTTGCCGATGAATCATTGGAGCGGATGGCTGGCATGTTTCATGGGTCAGGAGTTCTGCTATTACTGGTACCACCGTGCGGCCCATCGGACACGTTGGTTCTGGTGCACCCACGCCGTCCACCATTCGCCGAACGAACTCAACCTCAGCGCCGCGTACCGTATCGGCTGGACGGGCCGTCTGACCGGATCGCTGCTGTTTTTCATGCTCGCGCCGCTATTGGGCATGCCGCCCCGGATCGTGCTGATGCTGCTTTCGCTCAATCTGCTCTACCAGTTCTGGCTGCACGTCACCTGGATTCCCCGCCTCGGGCCGCTTGAATGGATTCTCAACACGCCTTCGGCGCACCGCGTGCATCACGCATCCAACCTCGATTACCTCGATGGAAACTATGGCGGAGTGCTGATCGTGTTCGATCGGCTATTTGGTACCTACATCGCGGAGAAACCCGGTGTGCCGTGTCGCTTCGGTCTCGTCCAGCCGATGCTGACCTATAACTTGCTGACTATCGAATTCGATCACTGGCGGGCGTTGTTACGCGATCTTTTATCGGCGCGTTCCATAAGCGAGGCGTGCGGCTATGCAATCAATCCGCCCGGCTGGCGACCTGATAACGAAGGGGAAACTACCGAAGATCTGAGGCGCCGTGCTGTTCAACAGACGTTCACAGCAGAACAGCAATAGGGTCTAAAAAGTGCGGCGGTGCAATCGGTGGCGGCAGCCATTCTCTTTGATCCGAGTATGTGGGCGCACACCTAATCGTTTTGCCGGGCTTTCTCATCGAACGTACAACGTGCCTTCTCTACGTCCTGCAAGTTCTCCGCTGCCCAGACCCAAACGCCGCAAAATGCCGCGCCAAGGCTCAAGCCCAGCGGAGTCAATTCATACTCGACCTTCGGTGGCACGACAGGATGAACCGTGCGGATGAGAAGTCCGTCGCGCTCCATGTGTCGCAACGTTTGAGTAAGCATCTTTTGACTGACGCCTTCGACCAGTTTGCTCAACCCGGTAAAGCGCAGCATCCCTTTCTCGGCCAAGACCTCAAGGATCAGCATCGTCCACTTGTCCGCTACGCGTTCGATCAAGTCGGTCACCAGAGCCTGGATTCGAGGATCCATATGTTCAGGTGGCGTCGCAGCCGCATAGGCTTTCGCTAGCGAAATCTGTGCATCCGTAAAACGCTGGCTGATTTTCATCTTTACACTCTCCTTCAAGTGGGTATAGCACTTTACGGTGCCTTCTTTCTATTAGAGAGTGAAAATTTTATACTCGCCAGCACTATGTGACGGGTCGATGGAAGGTGGCTATAACCTTGCCAGCTGCGGTCCAATCCGATCCATGGCAACTACTCATGAAAGTCGTGGAGCCGCTGATGAAATTGAATCAAAGGACTGTCCTGATAACCGGGGGAACGAGCGGGATCGGCCTCGAACTGGCAACGCAACTTCTCGGACGAGGCAACACAGTTATTGTTACGGGACGCGATCCGGTGAAGCTCGATGCGCTCAGGCGAGCGCTGCCCGCTGTCCACGTCTTCGAGAGCGACGTCAGCGTTCCGGCAGCCATCGCTTCGCTATATGACACTGTACTCGCGCAGTTTCCTGCACTCGACGTACTCATCAATAATGCCGGAATCATGCGTAACCTGAATCTCAATCACGAGCGAGACCTGAGCGACGTGGCGCGCGAAATAGAGATCAATTTGAGCGGTCCCGTGCGAATGGTCCAACAGTTTCTGCCGCACCTCAAGACGCGTACGAACGCTCTCATCGTCAACGTATCGTCCGGCTTGGCCTTTATTCCCTTCCCCATTTCGCCTGTCTATTGTGCGACCAAGGCTGCCATTCACTCATTCACCCAATCCTTGCGCGTTCAGCTCGATGGAACCGGTGTCACCGTCATCGAACTCGCTCCGCCTGCGGTCGAGACACCCTTGCTAAGGGGCGAGTTTGAGCAGGAAATGAAAGGGCAAAAGGGGATGGACGTTAAAGAACTAGCGAGGTGCGCCATCGCCGGGATTGAATCGAATACGTTGGAAATCCGGCCCGGCCTTAGCAACGTGCTCAAGTTAATGAGCCGAGTCGCGCCGGAATTCATGCTGAAACAGATGGTGAAGATGATGAAGCCCAAGACGTGACACGGCTTCTATCCTCCGATGCGCCCTTGCGCGCCCTTCCCCTGCCACGGAGATAGATTGAGCGTACGGCCCGCGAATCGCCGGTTTGGCCGACGACTCGCTGGCCCACTCGAAAAGATACCTGGCCGCACAGTGCCCATGCTGCATTGCATGAAACCTGACGGCGCCGGTCCTGCGCGTTCGGTATTCGCTGCGGGCCTTGCTTGCGTGCAGTTGGTGAACTAGATTTTCATTGATAGAGGCATCCGGCGGGAGGGTCGGCCATGGAACTGAGCGTAGAACGCGTCGATGTCTGGGCAGCGACCATCGAAGACAAACCGGGCGGACTGGCGCAAGTATTAAGCGCCTTACGCGATGCTGCCGTGGACTTGCAGTTCGTCGTCGCCCGACGCACGCCGGAGGCGCCGGATAAGGGCGTCGTGTTTGTCGCGCCGCTGCAGGGGGAAAGGGAGATCCGTGCCGCGACACAAGTGGGATTCAGCATCACAACGAGCCTTTACTCGGTCCGTGTAATGGGTTTGGACCAGTTGGGGGCGATCGCGCAAATGACCCAGATGCTGGCAGACGGGGGGATCAACCTCCGTGGTGTATCCGCCGCCGTTCTCGGCACACAATTCATTGCTTATCTCGCGATCGACTCATTGGATGACGCCGAAAAAGCGGTGGATATTCTCCAGAGGGCCTGAAGGGCGCGTGCCGGATCGCGAACTGGCTCGGTCATTCTGTCACCGGCGATGACTCGTCGCGTCAGGCGTAAGGCGTGCCTGCCATTGCAGCTTTCACACCGATGGTTCCTTTATCAACAATAGCCAGGAAGGCGGCTTTCGCTGCCTCCGTATCCCGATTCTGTCGAAAGATCCCGTGAGCCTGGATAAGGGCCACGGTCCATGTCGCCAAGAGCAGACCGGCCGCCAGATGGGCGTCGGGATCGGTTGGTTCTCGCCCTACGCATTCGCATAGGGCGGCCCCCACGACTTGCGCGAGTTCATCACGTATCGCCCTGGCGCGAGCCTTAAGGATTTCACTGCCCTCGATCGTCTCTATGAAGCCTTGGCTCTCAACCGTAAATCTGACGAAGGGGCTCTGTTCCGCCGCGAGCCAATGAGCGAGCAGACGTAACGTCTCGATCGGAGCGACGCCGGGATCACGCTCGCGCAAAGCTTCGCGCAGGATCTCGCGCCCCTCTTCGTCACGATCAAAGAACATGTCCTCCTTGCGGGCAAAGTGATTGAACACCGTCATCCGTCCGACGTCGGCCGCTTCCGCAATTTCGTCCACCGTCACCTGATCGAAACCTCGCTCGAAGAAGAGGCGGGTGGCGGCTATGGAGATGCTTTCTCGCGTGGCGAGGCGCTTACGGGATCGACGGTCGGATGGCATTGACATGGTGCTCCTGACAGCTTAGTTTACATGTACTGAGTACACATTTGGATCTAGTATATGACAAAACAGGTTGACGTTGTGGTTGTAGGAGCCGGACCGGTTGGACTCCTGAGCGCCATCGAGTTGACGCTGGGAGGTGCGAGCGTCCTGGTACTGGAGCGGCTCGCCACCGCGAGCATGGCGATGAAGGCGATGTCGATTGGCCCTCTCGCGAGCGAGGCGTTACAGCGGCGCGGGATGACCGCGGCCATCGCCACCGAAGAGGCGCGCAGCTTGGCGGCGATGGCGCAGTTCACCGAGCAGACCGGAGCGGACCTGCGTGGTCGAGCATCGAAGTTCAGTGGCCATTTCGCTGGCCTGCTTATCCGAAAGGACGCGCAGAATGAGCCGGAACGGCGTGTGTACGCGGTCGCTCAGCATGGCCTCGAAGTCATGCTGGCCGAGCGTGCCCGCACGCTTGGCATCGAAATGCGCCGCGGGTGTAATGTCACCAGTTTCGTGCACGAGGCCGATGGAATCGACGTGGAGTGGGCATCTCCGGCAGGCCCAGGCCGGATCCGCTGCTCCTGGCTCGCTGGTTGCGACGGAGGGCGCAGTCTCATTCGCAAGTTGGCCGGCTTTGATTTCCCCGGCACGGCGCCCACGTCGACGTTCTATCAGGTGATCGCCGAGATCGACCATCCTGAACGCTTGTTGCCCATTGGTTGGCATCGCACATCGGCTGGCGTGTTCTCCTACGGGCCTGTCCCTGGCCGGCTGTTCATGCTGGATTTCATCGGTCCTCCTGAAGATCGGGAGGCTCCGGTCACACGCGATGAGATCGAAGCAGTCCTGCGACGCATCAGCGGCGCGGACGTTCGTGTAAAAGCGCTGACAAGCGGAAGCCGATGGGCAGACAACACACGGCTAGCCGATACCTACCGCCAAGGCCGCGTGCTGCTTGCCGGTGATGCAGCACATGTCCATTCGCCGTTCGGTGGCCAGGGCCTGAGCCTCGGGCTCGTGGACGCTGCAAACCTAGGCTGGAAACTCGCGGCGGTCATTCGCGGTGAGATGCCCGACAGCCTGCTCGACACCTACACGGCCGAGCGGCGACCGGTGGCCGAAGCCGTCCTGGCGAACACCCTTGCCCAGGTCGCCATCTTGCGGCCGGATCCGCAATCGGGTGCGATGCGGGAGCTCGTAGCGAACCTCATGCAACTCGATGACGTCAACCGGCTCATCAGCGAGATGATGCGAGGGCTTTCCACTCGATACGATCTCGGGTCGGAGCAAGACGACGTCGGACGGCTGATCGGCGACAAGCCGGTCAGCCACGGCGCTGCCGCCGTCTCGCTCTACGATCTCATGCAGGATGGCATGGGCGTTCTTCTCGATGCGTCAACCAGCGGGAAGCTTTCCGAACTCGTTGACGCCAGCACGTTGAAGATACGTTGCGTCGCCGTCGATACAGGACCTTCGATGCTGATTCGTCCCGATGCGTGCGTTGCCTGGGCCGGCGACGAGAACAGCACAGATGGATTGGAGGCAGCGCTCCGCCGCTGGTTCAGCCCGGCACTTGATGACGAGTCCGTGGTGCGAGCCGAAGAGTGATTAATGCTGTCGCGGCGCAAGGTTCGAGCCGGGCTCGTGCCGGCCGCGTCCTTGAACAGCAGTTGGCTCTGCACAACCACGCTCCGACATCCGGCGCCGGTGCCACGATCGTTAACCATTGCTCTCCAGAGCGGCGCACGGGAGTATCTTGTCGAACAGACCTGATGCACCAAGGAGGCCACATGAACGATACCCAACGACTCGCCGGCTTGCGCATCGTATTGATCGTTGTGGGTCTGATCGCCGTGTTCGTGATCTGGCCGCTGATGTTCCTGTGGCCGTCCGGCTGGACGTGGCACAACGGCCATTCCGACTACCCGCTGATGATTGTCGGCATCTACGCGACGCTCGGCGTGTTCCTGCTGATGGCATCGCGCGATCCGATGAAACATCTGAGCCTGATTTGGTTCACGGTGTGGTCGAGCATCGTGCACGGCGCGATTATGGCCGTGCAGTCCTTCGGCGTCGAGATGGACGGGGCGCGCCATGTCGGCCATTTATTCGGCGATGTCCCCGCGTTGTTCATCATCGCGGCGGCGCTGGCTTTCTTCACGCCGCGCGGCGACAAAGCGCGCGCGCACATGACCCTCTAGCTCAGGTAGCCGAGATATTGTGCGGTGCGCCAGTTAGTGAAAATGGGCCATCGCATTTCGTCCGGCTTTTTTCACAAAGCGCTGTCACGGTCGAGACTTCCGCGTGAGCAAGCCCGTGAAATGGCGTGTGGATCGTGCTGTCGAAAGTGCGCAATTCCGAACGGGCGGACAAAGTTTGCCCATCACCAGTCGTCCGATTGATTGAAAGCCCCGTCTTTGCAATGGCTCATTCGCCTCGGGCATCGGCCAGTCCTCTTCACTGATTCTTATGCGCTACAGTTGCAAAGCGTATCCATCCACCGATCAGTGAGCTGCGCCCGACGCTGCTCGACGGTCTTGCGCGTGTGACGTGAAGGCAAACGTGAGGTCGAGCCATGCAACTTCAATCGGGTAACCTGTTCAGCTTCGAAGCGAAGCACGGCGGCGAAGAGCGCATCGATATGCTCATCACGGGGCAGCACCTGAACGTGGAGCGGATCGTATCCATGGGACACACGAGTCCCGAAGGGTTCTGGTACGACGACTCGCGCGCCGAGTGGGTTGCACTGCTGTCGGGCGCGGCCGTGCTCGAGTTCGAAGAGGACTCGACGCTGCACGACATGCGTCCCGGCGACTACGTGCTCATCGAGCCGCATTGCCGGCATCGCGTCGCCTGGACACATGCCAAAGAGCCAACCGTCTGGCTTGCGATCTACCACGAACGCTGAATCGGGCGCCGAGTCTTCCGCCGCGTTTGAGCATTGTCGAGCGTTCAAACCGCCGAGGTGTTGCAAGCCGGCCTCTGATTTCGCTCTCAGCCTGGGTCGGCGGCCGCGCTTGGCCGCGCTGACCTTTTATTCCCGGGTGCGGCCGGAATGAGCCGTTCGACTTCTACTCCCGGGTCGTCGGCAGTTGACTCAACGTCGAAGCAAATTGAGCGCGAATGAAATTGGTAATCATCAGAGATTCGTTTTTTCGCAAGCCGCCACCCACGTTGCGCGAATGAAGAGTATTTCACCTGGAATTCGTTAATCGCTTTCGGCTTGAAGTATCGCCAATTTCAGACGCACTGGAGATTCGGGCGGTTCATGCAGTTTGCATGCGACAGCGGCCGGTTGCAGATGGTCATCACCGATTTGACGCTTGTTGTCTTGACCAAGGCTGGCAGTTATGCTGAACTCTGTTGTTATTGCCAGATGCAGAATGAATTTTACTGTGCGCTGGACTTGAAACCATAAACAATGCGGTCCATTGTTATGGACATTGCGATCCAATGTAGTTCATTGGTTAAAGAGGTGTCAGGATAATGAAAGATCATCTTGGAACTAGCTTAATCGAAACAAAAGATGCCCCTGTTCTTGCAAAAATTGCGATCTCGATTTACTGGGTTGCCTCTTTACTGACTCTCTACTTTGTGACGCATGCTATTTTTACAGAGAAACTGATCAGGGATTCAATTTCCGCGCCTAAAATTCCAGTCGATACTGTCCACATGCTAGTAATAGGGATTTTAGCAGCAGGCTTCGCGTTTGCCGTTCTCCAAATATTTTTGGCTTTTAAATTATCAGCGCGAAAAAATTGGGCGCGAATTGTGGTGGCGATTATATCAACGTTGATGGCAGCAGCGTTTATATACCAGGCGTATATATCAATTACTTACCACATCCCATTTTTCCCTGTATTAAAAAGTAGCTATTGGCTCTTTGCCGAAGTAGTGGCTGCTTCGCTGTTGTTGCTGCCCAAAAGCAGGGACTGGTTCTCGCCAAACAAAGCGCGAGCTTGACGATCTTTGAAAGTAATATCAGCTATCAAAAGGTGTCCGCGCTGATCGAAGCGCGGCTTGCACAGAACGACTATCTCGCTGGAAGCACGTTCACCCCGGCCGGCATCATGAGCGTCTTCGCGCTGACCACGATGCGCCTGCTTCGTCCTGCTTCTTCCTGCTTCTTCCTGTTGATCTCGCGGCACATCCGAACATACTGGAGTATCTTCAGCGCATCTGCGGACGGGCCGGATATCAGCGGGCAATTGCAAAAGGCGACCCGACTTGACGCCGATGCTGACATGACTTCGCGGCGGAAATCGCCCCTTATCCAACTTGGCTTTTGCGAGGATTTATGCATCTTCTTCACGTGATTGGTTCGCCACGCACAGGGCGCTCAGCCTCTCGGCAGGTCGCTAACACTTTCACTGAAGCCTGGAAGGCGCGACATCCCGACGGGACAGTCGACGAACTGAATGTCTGGGAAATCGAGCTGCCCGTTTTCGACGGTCCGGTGCTCGAAGCAAAATACGCGGGCATCGAGGGCCGGCCGCTCGATCCTGCGCAGGCCGACGCGTGGCGCGCCGTCACAACGCTTGCCGAACGGTTCCGGCAGGCAAACGTCATTCTCTTCAGCGTACCCATGTGGAATTTCGGCATCCCGTATCGCCTCAAGCATCTGATCGATGTCATATCGCAGAAGGACGTGCTGTTTACATTCGACGAAAGAGGATTGAACGGACTGCTTGGCGGAAGGACAGTCGTCACGATCGCGGCGCGCGGCGTTCAGCTTGGAGCGGATTTTCCACCGGAGCAGTTTGACTTTCAGACCACCTATCTGACCATGTGGTCGCGTATGGTAGGAATCACCGACGTACGTGTGATCAGTGTCGAAAAAACGTTGGCAGGCCCCGAGCAGGACCATGCATCCCGCAATGAGGCCAGTGAAAAAGCACGCGAGCTTGCTCGCGGTTTGTAGGCAGGGATTGCAGTTTTCCTTCCATCCATCCGCGCGTCCTCATTCGACGAACGCGATTGCTGATTTGAAATGGACCAGAAGGCCGGAATGATCGTTGGACCGCGAAAGCGGTCCTCGTGGCCCCTGGTATCGAACGCACATAAGGGTCGAAATGGGTCGCTACCCTTCGAATGGCACATGCAGTTCCAGATGCTTGTCTGCTCTGATCAGCGATGACCTGGCGATGCGGCATCGTGCGACGGCTCCGTTGCACGCATCGCAAATAAGCGGTCAAGGCGTAACGCGCGACCAGTCGGGTAAGGCATCAAGATCCGGCCGCATCGTGACGCTTTCCTGTTCGTTGGCGTCCGTTCGGGCGATCACCGCGATGCAAGGCTCATCCGCGCTCGCGTTGTACGGAACATGCGGCACCCCCGCGGGAATGTAGAAGAAATCTCCGGCCCGAACCGTCGCATGGTGCTCCAATCGTTCGCCATACCAGCATCCCGAGATGCCGCTCAGCTGATAGATGGCCGTCTCATGTTCCGCATGAAGATGGGCTTTGGCACGGGCACCCGGCGGAATTGTGGCAAGTTGAAGATGCATATGCTGCGATCCCGCACTCTGGGCTGAGATACCCACAGCGTAGGTCAGCCCTTGCTTCCCCTCGAACTCTGGGCCAGCTTGCACCAGTTGGCAGGTAAGGGTCTTAGGTTCGTGTGTGCTAGTGTTCATCGCTTCTCCAGACAATGAGCGCCGACGTCGGTGAAATTGCGAGCATACGACGGCAGAATACACCCGCGTACTGTCAGAAAACGGTCGTCGTTTGTTGGCCATGTCCCGTGCGTCCCGATGACCGAATGTATCGCTGCGGGCGAACGCTGGAGTAAGTTGTCTGGGGCAAAAAAGGTCAATTACTTCGTTACGATCAAGGCCGATCAGCACTTCGATTTTGCCGCCAGCCTGTATCTCGCCTTCGACGTTAAGCAGGTCTACGAAGCGCCGGAAGTTGGGATACAAAGCGCGCGGCTGCATATCTTAACGGCTTTGAGCCCCTGTACTTCAACTCACCGACCTGCCGCTGGCGGCGCTTCGTGCGACTGCCTCCGCTTGCCGGCAGTCATACGATTGCCACCCGCGATCCGCATGGGACCACCACAAGCTTGGAGCGCAAAGCTCGTCAACAAATAAGCATTTCAAATTCAATAATGTTTCCAAAATTCACCAGATATTCCTATTCTTGAATCTGCGCAGCGAAATAGCGCTTCCGGCAGCTCCGGCTAAATTTCTCTGTCGAAAAGGATAAAAAACATGACACTTTTATCTGGGCAGACAATAAGAAAACGATTCGTTTTGTTTGTAATACTTAACTTATTTGTGCTATCCGCATGCGTGAAAACCCCGGAGAAAACCGCGCTCTCGTTAGCCTCCGAGCAAGGTGATCTACCTGAAATTCAACATTTGATGCAACAGGGTGTCGATATTAGCGCAAAGGATGGCAGAGGACTGGATGCCTTGTCTTATGCAATAGCGAACGAACACCCTGAAGTGGTGGCGTATTTGTTGAACCATGGGGCAAGTGCAAATACAGAGGATGACAGAGGCATAACACCGTTAATTATTTCCGCAACGGTTGGCAATAATTCGATTGTCAAAAATTTGCACGAGCACGGCGCTCAAGTAAATCGGGCCACCCACGATGGCATTACGCCGCTGATGGCCGCTGCGGGGTCGGATAATCAGGATACGATCATATTGTTGCTGTCATACGGAGCGGACCCGTGCAGCAGAGACAAAAATCAGCTGACCGCGCTCCAAACAGCAGAGCAATGGCGCGGGGTCCTGGAAACATCGCGGGCCATAAGTCGTAATAAAAAACTGGAACAACTCAATTGCGACAAGGGCGGTGCAAATGGCTAACGCAAAAAAATCCATCATCCTCATTATATTGACGCCGATTTTTTTCATTCTTTCGCTTTGGGTCTCAGTTTTTCCGCATGAGTATGCGCACGCGGTAGCCGCATGGATCTTCGGATATAAACTAAGTCCGTTCGATATCGCTTATGGTAAATTCAATTGGCAAAATGTGCTGTTTGTTGATGGAATCGATGAGCATGTCAATTATTTCCTGATATATCTGTTCGGCGACAAATTTGCAATGGGAATGATTGCGTTCGCAGGCCCGTTCATAGCGACCCTGCTTCTGTATTTCTTGTCCTTATATCTGATGCGTTTAAATTCAATAAAAAACCGACCTTATTTGTTTTATTTTATTTTCTGGGTCAACGTTTCAAACTTATCGGAGTTGATAAGCTACGCCGCGCTTCGATCGATTAGCCGGCATGGCGATATCGGGCACATAGAGTTTGCGTGGGGCATATCCCAGTGGTTTATTTTTGTCGTTGGATGCGTCTTGTTGTCGATCGCCGCATGGCACTTCTTTTCGCGTACGATCGTTGAGTTGTATCTGCGCACGCGCGTGGACAACATGCCCATGAAATGTTTTTTTCTAATCCTGTTCTCATTTCTTTTATTCGCGTATTCCGGTGCGCGAGTCTTGCTTGAAAACAATGGCCTGTTTTCGATGAGTCTATCTATTTTGTTTTGCATAATCACACCAATTATTATAATAATTTGCTGGCCGAAGCGCGAGTGGGTAAAAGAACGCGAGGGCATCTATATGACTTATTCGGGCGAAAATGCTCTGAAAATTTGAATATTGGATTGCCAGCGTGACTTGGTATTTTGTGGCCTATACCCGCTGTGGTCACTCGGCGTGTGGAGCGCCGAACTCCGGAGGTGACCTTTTCCAAGTCGTGAAGGGGACCGCCGAAGAGGTAAGACAAAGAAGAAAATCACAAAACGTGGCACGAGCGTGCTGGCCAAAAAGACCTGTCGCCATATCGGAGAGAGCAACGCGCTGAACCGCATCAGCGCCAGGAAACTGAAACCGCCGACCTCTCATCTCTGACAATCCGAGCGATCGAGATACCTCGTCGTTGCGCATCTCACTGACCAGGCTCCAAATCCCCCCAAATCCCTACGATAAATTCAGGAAATGCCTACATAAATCGCCCTTCAGAAACCTTCCATCGTTGTCGTCAATCTGTAAGTAAATCTGATCCGGCCCTGATCAGGCCGTGAGCGCTCCGTTTCAGAGCATCAAAGGCTTTTTCGGAAAAGATGATGTGCGCAACCTGGTCAAACAATACGTGAAAACCGAACAATCCGACGCGCTGCGACTTGCGGCGTTGCATGTATTCCGATTCCAGATGGACATTCGATCTGGAAATTAAAAACCGCTTCAGTCAAAAAGGCACAATGAACTTCACCGTAAAACAAAGACTTATTGCTCTTATCGCTGCGACATGCGTGATATTCACCGGCTTATGCGTTGCTCTTCTCCTTCAAATACACAGTGCAAACTCCGCTCTGGAAGCGATGTATAGGGGCACTGTAGGAAGCATCTCCACAGTAGGAGAGATCGACGGTCTGCTCACGCGCGCGGACGTGAACATCCTGCGCATGATTGCGATCGGCGATCCACAATCGATCGCGACCTGGAAACAGGAGAATGCCGAACGCTTCAATACAGTCGACAAATTGCTCGATTCGTTAGCCTCCAGCACGATCGGAGAAAGACAGTCCGCGGTGAAGAATTTGTCGGATGCATATCACAAGCTGCGATCGGGGATGCAGCATCAAATCGAGCGTATTGAGGCAGGCGACATAAAAGGCGGCGCAGAAGTCAATCGTCTCGAAGTCAAGGATAATGCGACCCAGGTGTATTCCATCCTCTCCGACATGAAAAAATCTCTGTCGGATACCGCGAAGGCGAGTTTTGACCAGCAGCGAGGCGCTGCGACTTCTACCTTGTATGTCAGTAGCGCAATGATTGCCTTCGTTTCCGGTCTCTCGGTGTTGATCGGTCTTCTCATGGCGCGCGGCGTAGCCAACGAGTTGGGGCAGATCCGCGACACGCTTGTCTACGCGAACAGCACACTCGACATAACACGTAGAGCACATGTGACGCGTCCGGACGAGATCGGTCAGACGGGATCGGCGTTCAATAGTCTCATCGCGCGCATTTCCGAAGTCATTGGATCGGTTCATGCATCCACGGATTCGGTTAGCACTGCTGCGAAACAGATTTCCGCAGGCAACATGGATCTTTCCGCTCGCACGGAAGAACAGGCTGCGTCCCTTGAAGAAACGGCCGCCAGCATGACCCAGTTGACCGAGACCGTTAAACAGAACGCTGACAATGCGCGTCAGGCAAACACGCTGGCAACGGCTGCAACCGATGTAGTCGATGCAGGGAACGAAGCCGTTCTGAGTATGGTTGGGACCATCGCTAAAATCAGTGGCAGCTCCAGCAAGATTTCAGAAATCACTGGCGTCATTGAAGGCATCGCCTTCCAGACCAACATTCTGGCGCTGAACGCAGCGGTCGAAGCGGCTCGCGCAGGCGAGCAAGGACGCGGATTCGCCGTGGTCGCCAGCGAGGTGCGTAATCTGGCCCAGCGTTCCGCCACCGCCGCCAAGGAGATCAAGGAACTGATCGGCTCGTCGGTTGCGATGATTCAGGACGGCTCGAAACAGGCGGCTGAAGTCGGCGCGACCATGGGACAAGTCAAGCAGGCAATCAAGCAGGTCTCCGATATCGTCGGTGAGATCGCTGCAGCGTCGGACGAGCAAAGCCGCGGCATCGAGCAGGTGAATCAGGCCGTCGGGCAGATGGACGAAGTCACGCAACAGAACGCTGCGCTCGTTGAGCAGGCTGCGGCAGCAGCTCAGTCACTTGAAGAACAGGCAACCAGGCTGAAGGACGCCGTTTCCGTGTTCAGGGTTGCCGATACGGGGCAATCTACGTCACTCATGGCGATTCCGCCAGGCAGGGCCCGCCTGCCTGCTTCCAGGACTCCCAGCACACGTCGCGCAGAGTCTGCCAAACCGAGGGTCGCCCCAGCCACGATTGCGGCCAAACCCGCCATAGCAGCAATAGATATAGTGAAAGCGGACTGGGAAGCGTTCTAATCACATATCACATCATGTTCGGAATCTTCAAAATGCAGAATGGCGACTTGGACGTCGGGGCCCGACGGGTTTCGCCGCCGCAATCGCCGCCAGTCCCGGCCACTCGATCTGAAAACATGAGCGACGACACGTTGCTCGATTCGCTCGTGACCCTGTCGACGACAAACGGTATGAGCGTGGTCCAACAAGGCGCGCGCCTTGCGGTCATGGGTGAATTGCTGGTTTCCGTGTTGACGCACCTTCCAGACGCGATGCGGTCAGATATCGACGAGTCGTTCAGAAGCAGAGTCGACTATTTGATGTCGCTGAGTGACGACAGGCCGTTACCGGAGAAATACCACTCGGCTCTCTTGTCTGAGGTCAACCGTTACCTGAAAGCACTTCGGTAAACGCAACGATCCTTGCCCTTGCGGTTCAGGTATCAAATATAAGAAAGGCCATGCTAACGAAGATGCAGCAAGCGCGCTGTCGATCAATGCCGGCAGGCTCGACGCACACTTGCTGAAGCTTGCACCCAAGGGGCGATGCTTGGCACCGGTTTCGACCGCACAAGACGGGCGATGATTCGTCGGCCAACTTCGAGCGACGGTTGTGCCCGGCACAACTGCCGTTCATGGCTTTGTCGAGCGAGTGGTTCGACAAGTCCGCTCGACCTTGCAATGGGAAGCAATCGTCTACTGCGCGCGCGTTACCGGCGGCGGAGACCACGATCCATCGAGAATCGCTCGTTTAGGCCAGTACGCGCGGATGTAAAGCGAGAATGCGTCCTTCGGCGTCGGCACCCAATTCGTCTCCTTGTCCGCGCCGGGTGAATCGTTCTGGAAATAAAGCGTGAGCGAGCCGTCCGGGTTGTATTTGAGCGTTTTGCTCTTGGTGCCGAGTGAGAAGCGATTCAACCGGTTCGCCTCGAAAAGATGCGCGCTGTTGTAAAGCGTTAAAGACCAGAAGCCATTGACCGGAGGAAGTTGCCCTTTGGGGAACGTCACGGTGTAGCGATTCGCGCCGCTCAAGCGCTGACCGCCAGAGTCGAAGTCCGTATAGATGTAGCGCGTTTCCTCGGGCGCGTTATCGTACATGTTTGACTTTGCGGTGGCTGTCCGCGAAAGATAGTCCGTTCCCCAACGCGCGCCGTTCGGGGGTGACGTCCAGCCTTGACCCACCGGCCGGCCGTTGTTGTGAAATTCGAAGAGCGGCGCGATGACCTCAGTCTCTGTCACAGCGGCGGCCTGGGTGAGCGCAGCCTTCAGCTGAGGGTCTTTCGATGCAGCCGCCAGCACCGAATCGATCATGCCGTAAAGCGCTTCTTCGCCAGGCAGAGGCGGAATCATTTTCATCACACCTGGCAATTCATCGAAGAATTTTTCGGGCACGACCCACTTGACCTCGCCCGCGCCGCCCGCATTGGGCGAGGGGAAGGATGGCGTGTCCTTCCAGTTCTTGGTCTGCATCTTTCCGGTGAACTGGCTCAGCGGATAAACCATGATCTGCTTCAGCAACGGCTGGATCGCAGCCTTGTCCTCGGGCGTGTCGTCCTGAAAGACCCTGGGGAACACGGCGACAAGATCGGTCGGCGACCGGTAGACCGCGTTGATGCCAGCGGGCTTCGCGCCTTTCCAATGCGGGCCGACCAGCAGATAGAAACCCGGTTTGGTGTGATGCTGTTTTCCAATACTGGCGAATGAATCAGTCCGCCCATCCGTCATTTGATAGGTGTAGAAGCGTCCGCCGAAATCCGGTACCTGAACCACAACCGGCGTAACGTCGAGCCGCATATATCCGCCACCGTAGACCGTGTCCTGGTTGGGACAGGTTACATAGTTTTCCGCTGCGTCGATGTAGTCCGTCAGCATCGAGATTTGATTAGGCGGCGAAGCCGGCACGACACCGCCAATTCTTCCCGGCTCGGGCAAATCCTTCGTGCCCAGCGACCGGTTGAGGTTATTGACGAGCGGCCAACCCCAGATATAAGCGACGCGCCCCACAGCGGCCGCGTATTCCTTTGTCATCACTGTTCCCGGCGGCGTGCCCGGCACTTCCGACGCCAGCCGAGGAGTAGGAACCTGTTGCGCCAGAACAATCGAATTGCCCGTGAATGCGAGGACTATCGCCACGGCGATGCGGCCATGTTTCAGCATGGTGTTCATTCCTTGTCGATAGCAATCCGGGAGACATCGGTCATGGTCTGTGCGCCTCGATATCCGGCAGCTTCCATGTCTTGTCGAAAAATGGCTTTTCGGGGCCATAGAGACGGAACAGCACTTCGAAGCGACCACGCGGGCTGGTAGGAATCCAGTTGCTTTGCTTGCCGTCAGGTGCGGCCGGCCCGAAATAGACATCTACCGAGCCATCCGGGTTTTTCTGAAGCCCAGGTGTATTGGACGAGCGGCTCGACCAGCGCGAATTGCGGATCAGCGTATGCGTGACGCCGTCATAGACGGTGGCGGACCAATAAAGCTTTACCGGAGCATTCGCCGGCACGTTCAGCCGATAAGTCTTCTGTCCGTCGAGCCGCTTGCCGTCCTTGTCCTTGATCGTCATCAGGTAGAACTGGCCAGTGCCGATCTGCTTCGCGCTGAAGTACGCCATCGAATAGGTCACGGCACGGTCGTCGATGGGGTAACGGTCCGGTTTGGCGAAGAGGGTTTGCATCCCTTCGGCAACTTCAGGTGAGGCAGGCAACGCCCAATGCGTGCCTTCATTGAACGGAGGAACGAAGACCTTTTCGTATTGCGCGCCGAGCGACGCTTGCGCTTCTCGCGCGGCAGAGTCGAAAATCCGCTGCGTCTTTGCATCGGGTGCAAACGGCTTGCCCTGCTGGATTCCAATCGAACTGAGCATGCCAATCATGACCTTATCGCGCGTCAGCCACGGCTCTGCCTGCACAAAGCGGTTGAGGGCATCGAAGTAGCGCGTGTCGTAAGGAATGGTGGCGTCGAACATCTGACCGTAGGCATCAACGAACGTCGTCTGGCCGGTACCGCCGTTTAGCGGATAGAACCTGATCCGCCTTCCGTACTCGACCGCCTTGGCGATGTCGGCCTCGCTACCCGACTTGAGATTGGACCGCAGGAGTGCATAACCTCGATACGTGTCCGACCGGACCGGCGTATACCCTTCCGGAATCGCATCCTTGAAGTCAGGCGGCACAATCAGATACTTGCCACCGCTCCCTTTATCCGCGCCCGCCGGGCCAACGTCTTCGAGCGCGTTCTGCCAGCTATCGTCAATGCTTCCGGTAATCGATCCATCTTCTGCCGGCGGGATCTCCAGCACCATTGGGCCGTTGCGCACGTCATAGAAAGGCATGAGGTAGATGGTGTCCGGGTTCGGCGTGAGCGTCTGATTTTTCCAGTTCAGTGGCCGGGACCAGTACGCAACCTGGTTAGACGTGCCGTTCAGCTTCTGGAACGCCTGAAGCATCAGCTCAAAGTTGACGGCGGGCATGCCCCAGAACACGGCCTCGACGGAGCGACGTTCAATGGTGCGCCCGGCAAGGTCGGCCGGGGACCATTTGCTTGTGGACACGGCGGCCGACGCCACTTGGACCAGCGCTATGGCCGACAGCAATAGAAGAGCGCTGAACATTGCTGCGCCGATTCTTTTCATAACGCACCCCCCATCTGGCTGTCAGGAAACGGCACCGCTCAATCCGGCGCAATACCCGACCAATACCAGATTTTTCTGGCGTCTGGCTTCTGTTCGATCGTAAATGCTATGCACCAGCGGTTTTGACGGCCATACGTAGTAGTCAAAACCAAAGGCACATTCTTTCCTCTTTTTATTTTTACGATCAGCAGCCGCACCGCAACCGCGGCTCTAAGAACTACGCCGCCATTCAGGCTTCTGTCCGCGTGGCGTCTTGCACCGGCGTCTCGCCAAGCGCCAATGCGCTCGCCTGTTCAGCCTCCTCGGCATGCCAGCGGCGACGTGAGCGATACATCGTCCTGAGCGCGAGCCGCGCCATCTTGACCCAGCCGAGCGGCCTCGGATCGGCGAGCATGCTGAGCGCACGGGCGTAATCAAGCGTCAGCCCCGGCGTCCACGCCATCGTTGCCGCGCGTTTTCGCACCTGAGCTGCCACCCACAATTCGGGCGTCGACATTACCCGCACCAGCGGTTTCCAGCCGCCGGACTTTGCCCACACCCGCGCCGACGCACCTTCAATCGCCGCCTCAAGCGCACGCGCCACCGTGCTCGAGCAATTGCGATACGTCAGGTTATAGGTCGTGTCCTGTCGATACGCGTCCCAAAACCGTTGCAGGCGTTCCGGATCGTAGTTGCGGATACGCACCTTGACGGTCGACTCGCACCACGCATTGGCCTCGGTCCGGTAGTCCGGCTGGAAGACACCCGGAATGTCATTTTCCCGCGTCGCCCGCAGCAAGCGCGCGAACTCCTCGGGCGATCGGTCGATTTCCGTGCCCGGATACAGGCTGATGTATATGCCTTCGGGCGACTCCAGCGCCGCGTGGCCGGTGGATATCGCGCCGTTCCGGTCAACGGCCGCGATATACCGGTTCACGATCACACGTGGCTGCGCCTCGGCCTTGGTGGTGGCGGCCGGCGTCCACACGTGAATGGTGAGGGCGCGTTCGTCGTCCGATGGCGGGCCGTCCCATTCCGTTACGCCCGAAGCGGGACTGGCCAGTTCCGTTTCGGACGCAACGGCAGGTGTCGGCACGAAATCGGTCACCCCGGGGTTGTATCGCATCCGGCGCACGCGCATGGCGAGCAGGATCATGTTCCAGCCGCCGAACAGCAGGCCGAGCGACACACAGTATGGAATCGTCCCCGCATACCGCACGGGATAGGGCAAGTAGAAGATGAACGCCACCACCATCTCGAACACGCCGCCCGCGATGGCAAGACGCCAGCGCCGGAACCGCACGATTCTGGCGGAAATGATCTGAAGTACGCCGTCGGCGAAGAACAGCGTGCCGAAGATCATCGCGAGGATAAAGTTGGCGTGCAGCGTGCCGATCAGGATCAATGCGGCGGCCAGCGTGAAGGCCGAACCCTTCACATAGCGCAGCGTGCGCTGGCCGCCCATGCCGGTCCACGCGACGGCCAGCGTCGAGAGGCCTTCCAGAAGCAACAGGAAAGCGAACGGCTTGAGCGGAAAGTAGAGCGAGCCGTCCATCATGTCGATGAACACTTCGACGCCCAGCGCGACGCTGAACCATCCCGCCACCATCAGCGCCTTCCAGCGCGCGCGCAGATAGTCGACGCCGAGAAGGATCATGACCAGCCGAACCATGAAGGACCTCCGGGGCTGCGGCACCGAGCGGCGCGTATCACTTCAATATAGCAGCGCGGTTCCAAGCGCGGCGCGATTCACATGCTTTCGCGTGACTTGGATTTGATGGGTTATATACCCGTGGTGGTCACTCGCAGTGCGGAGCGACGAACTCCGGCGGTGAGCTTTTCCCAGTTAAACCGCCGTTCAATCTCTATCAACCGAATGGCCGAGTTGGGTTAACTAATGAAATTCGGCGTAGACCGACTTTCGCCAAATGCACCATCCTCCGCTCCACTGGCGCGACCGCGGCCGCGAAATTCAATCGGGCTTCCCTGACCCATCGTCGCTCTTATTTCACCGTTCAAGTTGCCCTTTTCGACGGCAATCACGCAGTTATGTCTCGACCGTGGGCGCTTATTAATGCCTCAACTGTTGAAGCGATTACTTATTCCGAGAACGTGCGCCAACCCACAAAAAGAATCCGCTTATTCTGGAGAAGCTCGGCGTTTCACCTATTGTCCTTTAACCGAATCCGACGAATTGACGGTCGACCCAACGACCGTGAAAAGGAGGAACAACCATGCAAAACGGTACGCTTCAACAGGGCGATAACGGCGCCGACGTCAAGACATTGCAACAGGCGCTTACGCAACATGGCTTCAATCCAGGCGCGCTCGACGGCATGTACGGGCAGGGAACCGTCGCAGCAATAATCGCTTTCCAAAAAAGCGAAGGAATGCTTCCCGATGGAATTGCAGGACCGCGAACATTGACCGCTTTAGGCATGGCGGATTCGGATGCGTTGCCCTCGGCCATTCCCGCGGTATCCGTCGAGGTCGTGAGCCAGATGTTTCCGGTCACGCCAATTGGAAATATCAAAGGCAATTTGCCGCCCTTGCTTTTGGCGCTTATCGCCAATCAGGTGGCTGACAAGCCCATGGTCCTGATGGCGCTTTCCACCGTGCGGGCAGAAGTGGAGTGCTTCGAGCCGATCAGCGAAGGACAGTCCCGCTTCAACACGTCGCCGTCGGGCCATCCATTTGATCTTTACGACAATCGCAAGGATCTGGGGAATCAGGGGGCGCCCGACGGCGCGCAGTTCAAAGGCAGGGGATTCATCCAGCTCACCGGGCGCTCAAACTACGCGACGTACGGACCGAAACTCAAGCCGCCCGTCGATCTGATCGCGAAGCCGGACCTGGCTGGCGACCCGGCCGTCGCCGCGAATCTGCTTGCACTGTTCCTCGCGGACAAGGAGCTGGCGATCAAGAAAGCCCTGCTCGCCGGGAACATGGCGACGGCAAGGCAACTGGTCAATGGCGGCTCAAACGGGCTGGATCGTTTCTCAGATGCCTACCAGCGCGGAGCGGCTTTAATCCCCGATTCGCTCGGCACTTAAAACAGTGCCAAAGGTGAATACCATGAGTTCCCCCACTCTCGACCTAGGGCAGGCCCCGTCGCCCGAATCAACGCCCTTCCCCGACCCTGCTTCTCCGGGCCCCGGTGCAACTGCGGCTCCGTCCGCGACAGGGGAACAACCGGCGTCCGGGCAATCAACAGACGCTCCGCCACCACCTAAGCCTGAGCGCCATGCATCCAGTGAGGTCGAGTTCCCTCCAGAAAAGCTGATACTTGAGCGAGACCTTAATGAAGCTTTCCTGCTTATGGATTTCATTTCCGGGCGGCAGGATGTCCATATATGGGATATCGGTGACATCAAGTACCCAGTCCGGGCAGATAGTCCGGATCGCAAAGGCAATGCGGACCGAGGGAGTAATGACACGCCCACACTGCCGCCTATTGAGGTGATCCGGCGAATCTGTGCACTGCGGTATCCACCCGAAACAAATCAATCTCTGCCGGAAAGGGCGGACAATTCCGCATTGCTGCTTTGTGTGAAGGACAAGTTGAATTCAATCGCTCATCCGGCTAACGGACTCACGATCGCATACACATACATGTTCCTGGAGGAAACGACTCAATCAAGGCGCGGCAGAGCGCAAACGTTTCAATCAAAGGCCGGCCAGTCGATCGGGCAAAACGCTGCTCCCGTCGTCGCAACAGGGACTCGCGCCACCGTCGCGAAGGCGGCATATCCAGGGCTGGTCCAGAGTGCAAAGCGCTTCCGATGCTTCCACAGAAGCGTCGCGCGCGTTGGGGCCGCAATCACCGCATTTTCCGCAATCCTTTTGTGGCTGGTCGTGTACGGAGTTCAACTAACTTCCCGCTTCGAAGAGGACCAAAAAAGTACGACCGATGTCACCAGTCAGATATACGCGCTAGTCGACAAGGAAAATGCGCCACTCCCTGTGGAACGGCAAAGTCACGATAGCGTCCCCACGCGCTGCAAATCCAAGGTCGATGAACAGAGCAACCCGATCCGGCTGCTGTGCAATCAATGGTCGTACTATCAGGCGCGTTACGAAAAGTCGATAAACGATGTCGCGACGTTCGCCAACAAGTGGCCCTCCTCCTGGCTGACGATGCCGTTTCCAACGTCGCCCACGCTGGAGAAAGACAAGGCTGGCAAATTCATCGCGACGCAAGAAGACGTTCAGTCGATCACCTTGGTCCTGTCGGCGTATGCAAGTTACGTATTACCCGTGTTGTTCGGGCTGGTCGGAACGATTGCTTCGTTCTTGCGCGATATCAGCAATCGAATAACCGGGAGCATTCTGTCACCCCGTGACGAGACACTGGCAATCATTCGAATCATCCTTGGCGCCATTGCCGGGCTTGCGGTCGGATTGTTCTTTACACCGTCGGCTGTAGCAGCGCAAATAAGCGCCGGTTCCGGTGTGTTGACTCTTTCGGCATCCGGAATAGCGTTCCTGGCTGGTTATGGCGCAGATGGATTTTTCCGTATGATTGACGCAATGATCACGCGCATATTCAGCCTCGACCAGAAGCCGGCGCAAACGAAGTGATTTGTTCGGTCATTCAATCTTATTCACCGGTCAACTTGCCAAAATAGGAGTAGGTAGATCGCGTGGCATCAATGGAGTAAGCGTTGAAGCGCAAGCGGCGGGGCGGCGGTTGCTGGTTCAGTCATCAGCGAGTCTGAAGCGGCTCACTACGTTGGCCCTGTTGTTCGACGCCGGAGCGGCTCCATCGATTCAAGATTCGGTAGCGGGTCAATAGGCTGCGCGCAGTGCTTCATCCGCGACCGCAAGCCGTGAAGCAATCGTCTTGACGAGAAAGCGATGAAACTGCTGCGCGGTGACGGGATCGTCCTGTTCGAGTGCAAGCAGCGTCTCGAGCGACAGGCGCCTGACACGCGTGGCCACTTCGGCCAGCACATCGGCGCTGCGCCGATTCTGCGTGTACACCGCCATTTCGCCCACGACCGTACCCGGCCCGAACGAGCGCAGGCGGACCGCTCGTCCGTCCGCAAGCAGGAGCGATACGGCGACGCGCCCGCGCTCGACAATGTACAGGGCATCCCCCGGCTCGCCGCGCAGGAACAGCGCCTGCCGGGCGTTGAGATCGCGCACCTCCATGCATGCAGATAGCCTTTCCAGCGAGCGTGGCGTGAAATGCGCCGCGAGCATTGCGCGAAAATTGTCCTCCTCCTGAGACGGGGCATGGACACCCGGCGCAAGCAGCGTGTCTTCGATCCATTCCAGAGCAGCATCCAACGTCGTGAACTCGTGTATCCGGAGATTGAGCGTACCGGCTTTCACAAGCAGCTCACGCGAGCGCGGCGGCAGTCCCGTCAATACCAGATCTGCGTCGATCGCCGCACAAAGCTGTCTGAGCTTGACGAAACTGACCGATACAGACGCGTCCATCCCGCTGGTGGCGGCAAAGTCGAGCACCACAAAACGGACCGGCACGGGAGCGCGCGTGGCGAGCCGTTCGCGCACGCGCTGCAGGATCGAATTGGCCGTGCCGAAGAACAGGAAGCCTTGCAGGCACGTCCCGCATACCTGCGTGCCGAGTTCGCGAAGTCGTTGGGTATCCTCAATGCTGCGCTCGACAGTCGATGTACGTGTACTGGCATCGAATTCCATGCGCACGCAACTGACGCGGCCATAGAGCAATGCGAACATCACGCACGCGGCGACGACACCCGCCACCACGCCAGTAACGACACCATAGAACGCGATGATGCCGAGAATGATCGGAACAAGGAGATATTCGTACCAGTTGAGCTTCCGGTATGCACCGACCAGCCACTGGATCAACAGGCGTAGCCCCATGAAGAGCTGGAGCCCGACCAGCACGGGCACGGGGAACAGCGCAACGAAGTCCGGCGAGACCACCAGCAAAAACAGGCATGCGAGGGACGCGAACACGCCGGCCATCCGGCTTGTCGCGCCCGCACGCGAGTTGAGCATCGACCGGTTGAACGATTGATAGCCGACCATGCCGCCCAGCATCCCGCTCGCAACATTGGCGATGCCCGCAGCCCGCATCTCGCGATTCAGGTCGATATCCTCGCCTGTCGCCGCGCCGATCGCAGTCGAGTTCATCAGGATCGTGATCGCCGACGCCGACGTGACCACGAGCGTCTCCGGCAGATGCGCAGCGATGGCCGTCCAATCGACGTTGCCGTGCAAGAGCGGTCCCGGCAGATGCAATTCGGGAATCTGGCTCAAACGCAATTGGGCATGAGGAAGTAACAGTCCCATCTTGCGCGCGTCATCGATCGACAGGCCGTCGACGTGCAGCAGGAAGTAGAAAAGCGCGACGCCGAAGATGAGGACGAGCGGCAGCGCCGCAGCATGTTTCCAGCTGCGCATCAGGACCGTGATGAGCACCCCAACCAGCACGGCGGGCATCCAGGCGAGCCAGTGCAGATGCGTCAGAAACACCAGCGTGCGCCAGTGCAGAGGCTCGCCGGTCAGTACGCGAAACGCGCCCGACAACAACAGGTAGCCCGTGCCGGCCAGGAATCCGCCCACCACCGGGAAAGGCAGGAACTGCAACGAGCGGCTGCGCCTTGACGAACCAATCGCGTAAAGGATCGTACCCGTCACGACTGAACACAGCGCGATGGCCATCAGCACGGTCAACAGGACGGTCTGCGTCGATCCGCCGTCCGCTCGCACACTGCTGGCGACGCCTGCCGCAACACCCGCAAGAAAAGCGGTCGCGTTACTGTCGGGTCCCGCGATGTTCAGGCGCATCGAACTCATGAGCGCGATGACCAGCGCGGTCACGACGCAACTGACCAGCGCAGTGGGTACGCCCAGTTCGGCATAACGGGCAAGATCGGCGCTGAAGATCATCGTGCCGAGGCTCATTGCATAGCAGAGCATGACGAGCGTCGATACCGCGCCGCCAGTCAGGTCGCCGAGCAGACCGGAGAAGTGGGAGCGGGTACGAACGTCGGAGGCTGAACCGGTGGTGTCTGGCTTCACGGTACTCCCCGACGAATGCAGGCGGTCGTGCTTTGAACATCGCTGGCAGGGCAACTCAGTATCCGCCGCGGGTTTCGGCCATGTCAAATTGCCTGCATCCGGCCGCGTGACGCCTACACTGTGTATGCATGGGCAACGGTCAGAACAGCACATAAATCGCGCAGCATCGATTCGTCTGATTTCTGCTCAGGCACGCAGATATGTCTTGAGCAGCGAGGAGAACCGGGCCGCGTTGCAGCCCAACGAGGAACGCCGCTGCGGAAAGCGGCTTTCGGTGACGGTCATGGATATCGAACGATGGCTGAGCCTGTTGGGGCTTGAGCAATACGCGAGCGCATTTGCCGACAACGACGTCGACTTCGCGATGTTGCCCCGCCTGACCGATACCGATCTGAAGGAGCTCGGAGTCCATTCGCTTGGCCATCGCAAGCGCATGCTCTTGTCTATTTCAGAACTCGCCACGGCGGGGTCTGGAGCGACGCCGTCCGTGGCCGACGTGCAAGCGGATGAGCGCAGACAGGTCACCATTCTGTTTGCTGATTTGTGCGGCTTTACCGCGCTGTCGCAGTCGCTCGATCCGGAAGAATTGCGCGAAGTCATCGGCCGCTATACCGCGCTCGTGGACGGCATCGTGCTCGCTTACGGCGGCACGATCGACAAACACATCGGCGATGCCGTCATGGCGCTGTTCGGCGCTCCGCGCGCGCACGACTCCGATACGCTGCGCGCGGCGCGTGCCGCGCTGGATATCCACGACGCGCTGGCTCAGCCTGACGCGCAGGCATCGCGGCCGTTGCAGGCACACGTGGGAATTGCCAGTGGCGAGGTTGTCGCAGGCGCGCTCGGACGTGCAAACGCGCAGGACTACACGGTGCACGGCGATCCGGTCAATCTCGCCGCGCGGCTGGTGGCAGCGGCGAAGAGCGGTGAGACGCTGATTTCCGACGGCGTGCGCCGCGCGCTCGGCGACTACGCAGTCTGCGACCCGGCCGGCGACATGCGCTTCAAGGGCATCGATACACCGGTCCGAGTATGGCGGCTGCGTAGCATGGCGGGCGAACCATTGACCGCCAGCCGCGGTCGTTTCATCGGACGAAAGGCTGAACTCGAACAATTCCACGGGATTGTCCGCGCATGTCTTGCCGGGCCGGCAGGCCATGTCGTCTATGTTCGCGGCGATGCGGGCATCGGCAAGACGCGTCTGGTCAATGAGATGCGCGGCGTCGCGCAGGCGCAAGGGTTTGAGATCCATCGTGGCCTCGTGCTGGATTTCGGGGTCGGCAAAGGCCAGGATCCGGTGCGCGCGGTCATCGGCAGTTTGCTCGGCCTGCCGGCCGCTGCAAGTGGCGCCGAGTCAGGCATCGCCGTCGAGCGCGTCGTCTCGGCCGGCGTCGTCAAGCCTGAACAGATCGTGTTCCTCAATGATCTCCTCGATCTGCCGCAATCCGGTGAATGGCGGACCCTCTATGACGCAATGGCGCACGCCGCGCGCAAACGCGGCAAGCAGGCGCTCATCGCGACGCTGACTGAACATGCGTGCCGCACTGGGCCGGTCATGATTGTCGTCGAAGATATCCATTGGGCCGACCCGCAGGTGCTCGACGACCTAGCGGCCTTCGCCTCGGGCTTGGCCAACGGCCCGGGCCTGCTGGTGATGACATCACGCGTGGAAGGCGATCCACTCGACGCCGCCTGGCGAACGCGCTGTCGCGGTACGCCGTTCGCCACGATCGATCTCGGGCCGTTGCGAAGAGACGAGGCGTTGAGCCTGGCGGGAGATTTCATCGACGCCAGCCAGCGTGTTGCGCTCACCTGCATCGAGCGGGCGGGCGGCAATCCGCTCTTCCTCGAACAGCTCCTGCGCAACGCCGAAGAAGGCAGCGGTGAGGCGGTTCCCGCCTCGATCCAAAGCCTGGTGCTGGCACGCATGGACCGGCTGACCCTGCGCGACCGACAGGCATTTCAGGCGGCTGCGGTGATCGGACAGCGCTTCGACGTGGCGTTGTTGCGGCGGCTTATCGATGAGCCCGATTACGTCTGCGATGCGCTGGTCGCGAATGCGCTTGTGCTGCCGGAAGGCGACGATCTCCTGTTCGCGCACGCGTTGATCCAGGAAGGCGCTTATTCGACGTTGCTGCGAACGCGGCGGCGCGAGTTGCATCGGCGAGCCGCCGAGTGGTTCGCGGCTAGCGACCCCGTGCTGTACGCGCAGCATCTCGATCGCGCCGACGATGACCGCGCGCCGCGCGCATATCTTGACGCGGCCGTCGCGCAACGCACGGCCTACTTTATCGAGGCGGCAGTACGCCTGATCGAACGAGGCCTCGACATCGCGAAGCAGGACACGGATCGTCACGCGCTCATGTGCCTCAAGGGCGAACTGCAACGGGACCTCGGTGATATAGCGGCGTCGCTTGACACGTACCGGGCGGCATTGGCCACCGCGCCGGACGAAGCGGGCGCATGCCGCTCGCAGCTCGGGCTCGCGGAGGGCTTACGGGTCAATGAAGGTCTTGCTGAGGCCCTCGTTCTGCTGGAAGCGGCCCGGAAAGTGGCGGAACGCGATGACATGGTGTCTGAGCTCGCGCGCCTGCACCACCTGCGTGGAAACATCCTCTTTCCCCTTGGCAAGATCGAGGATTGCCGCGCCGAGCATGAGCAAGGGCTTTCGTATGCGCGGCGCCTGGGCCTTCCCGAAGCGGAGGCGCGCGCTCTCGGCGGGCTTGCCGACGCAGCCTACGCGCAAGGCCGGATGCGGACGGCTTTCGAACACTTCAGCCGTTGCGTTACCTTGAGTCGCGAACATGGCCTAGGCCGCATCGAGGTCGCGAATCGTCCGATGCAGGGTTTCAGCCGGATGTACCTTAACGAAGCGCAGCAAGCGCGTGAGGACTCGGTTGCCGCCGTGCGTGCGGCCACGCTGGTTGGACAGCCACGCGCGCAGATGCTGGGCGAGACGCTAGGTGTCTTTGCCTGCGTCGAACTGGGCGACGTGCAGGCGGCCCAGGTCCATCTCGAGCAGGAGATGCAGCTGATCCGGCAACTGGGAGCGCGCCGCTTCGAGGCACAAAACCTGGAGATGCAGGCGCGCGTGCTGCTTGATTGCGGCCGCCGGAAAGAAGCTGTAGGTGTGCTGCATGAAGCGCTCGCGATCTGTGGCGAGGTCGGCATGCAGTTCAGCGCTCCCAAGGCCGTGGGCGCGTTGTGCCGTGCGGTCGAGGACGACGCCGAACGTGCGCGTTTCCTGGCCAAGGGTGCCGAGCTGCTGCGTCTCGGCGCGGTCGGTCACAATCACCTGTGGTTCTACCGCGACGCCATCGAAGCGATGCTTTCGGCCGGCGACGCGTCCGGGGCGCTGCGCTATGTGACGGGCCTCGAGGAATATACGCGCGTCGAGCCGCTGCCTTGGGCGGAGCTATTCGCGGCGCGCGGCCGTGTGCTCGCCCTCTGCCTGCAAGGCAACGCTGACAACGCCACACGGCGCGAACTCGAGCGCGTCGGCGCGGCACTTCGGGACGCCGGGTTCAAGAGTTACCTGGTTGCCGTGAACGCGTTCCTTGCCGCGTAGCTGCAGCGTTTTCCCCGGAACATCGCGAACACTGCCATCCGGGACCAGCAGAAACCCCCTCCGCCATACCAATTCTGATATTGCAAACGCCAAATAACTGATTGGACCGCCATGAACCCCGGCGCTACGCTTCATTCCGGTACGTCCTGAATCAATGACCGCGCGAAAAAGCAAAAGCAGGCACAAGCATGCATAAGCGCGGCGGTACCGAACACAAACACAACTAAATCGGAGACAACCATGAGACATGCTCGACGCGCAGCCATTGGTGCGCTGCTTGGTTCTGCACTATTGCTGGGCGCAAGCCTGACCGCCCACGCCGATGACAGCAAGATCACCCTGGGTTTCTCACAGGTCGGCGCGGAAAGCGCCTGGCGGACCGCTAATACCGTTTCTGTCAAAAGCGCAGCCAAAGACGCCGGCATCAACCTGAAATTCTCCGACGCGCAGCAAAAGCAGGAAAACCAGATCAAGGCGATCCGCTCGTATATCGCGCAAAAAGTCGATGTGATCGCGTTCTCCCCGGTTGTGGAATCCGGCTGGGAGCCGGTACTCATCGAAGCGAAAAACGCCAATATTCCGGTGATCCTGACTGACCGCAATATCGACGTTAAAGACACCTCGCTGTACGTCACCATGATCGGCTCGGACTTCCTGGAAGAAGGCCGTCGTGGCGGCAAATGGCTCGAAGACCACTATAAGAACGACGCCGGTCCGATCAACATTGCCGAATTGCAGGGCACGGTCGGCTCAGCGCCTGCCAACGATCGTCGCGCCGGATTGCTCGAAGTGATCAAGAACGATCCGAAGTTCAAGGTGATCGCTTCGCAAAGCGGCGACTTCACGCTCGCCGGCGGCAAGCAGGTCATGGAAGCGTTCATCAAGACCTACGGCAAGCAGATCAACGTGGTCTACGCCCATAACGACGACATGGCGCTCGGGGCAATCCAGGCGATGGAAGAAGCCGGCATCAAACCCGGCAAGGACGTGACCGTGGTCTCGTTCGACGCCACGAAAGGCGGCTTCGAAGCGATGGTCGCGGGCAAGATCAATGTGGACGTGGAATGCAGTCCGTTGCTTGGGCCCCAGCTCATGACGGCCGTCAAGGAAGTGAAGGCGGGCAAATCCTTGCCCAAGCGCATCGTGACCGAGGAAACCATTTTCCCGATGAGCGTGGCCGCGCAAGTCCTGCCGCAGCGGAAGTACTAAGCTGCGTACTAAACCGCGTACCAAGCTGCAGTCACGGTCGCGGAGACAATCCGCGCCAAACGCGAGTCCGTTGCATAAGCTTATATAACGGACTCGCGGCGCCCTTTCACCTCCCCTTTTCGGCCTTCGTTCATGACCGGCTCGCCCATTCTTGAAACCATCGACATCTCCAAGTCGTTCCCGGGCGTCAAGGCTTTGCAGAACGTGGACTTCAATTTGTATCCCGGTGAAATCCATACGCTGATGGGCCAGAACGGCGCCGGCAAATCGACGCTCATCAACGTACTCACCGGCGTTCATACACACGATGCCGGCGAAATAAGGCTCGGCGGCGAAGCTGTCGATTTCGCCACGCCGCTCCATGCGGAAGCGGCCGGAATCAGGACGCTTTATCAGGAAGTGAACCTGTGCCCGAACTTGTCCGTCGCTGAAAATGTGTTCGCCGGGCGGCAACCGAAAAAGCGTGGCGCGATCGACTGGAAGACCATTCATGCGCGGGCCGAAGCGGCGCTTGCCGACCTGAACGTCTTCCTGGACGTGACCAAGTCACTCGATACGTATCCCATCGCCGTGCAGCAAATGGTGGCCATCGCCCGCGCGGTCTCGGTGGATGCGCGCGTGCTGATCCTCGATGAACCGACCTCAAGCCTTGACGACGGCGAAGTCGCTCGGCTCTTCGACGTGCTGCGCACACTCAAGCAATCGGGCATGGCGATCCTCTTCGTCACCCACTTTCTCGAACAGACCTACGCGATCTCGGACCGCATCACGGTCATGCGCAACGGCGAGCGCGAAGGCGAATATCTGGCCCGCGATTTGCCGGTGGAACTGCTCGTGTCGAAGATGGTGGGCCACGAACGGATGACCGAGCGCTTGAAGCGCGCGGCCGATGAACCGCCCGCGCCCAAAGCTGCCGTGCCGTCGTTTTTCGAAATGCGCGGCATCGGCCGGCGTGGCGTGATGAATCCCGTCGATATCGACGTACAGCCTGGCCAGATCCTCGGGCTGGCCGGCCTGCTCGGTTCCGGCCGCACGGAAACCGCCCGGCTCCTGTTCGGTGCGGAACGGGCGGACGCCGGTGATATGTCGATTGGCGGCAAACTGGTCAAGCTTCGTTCTCCTCGCGATGCAGTGCGTCGCGGCATAGGGTATTGCCCGGAGGACCGGAAGAAGGAAGGCATCGTCGCGGATCTTTCCATTCGGGAGAACATCATTCTCGCGCTGCAAGTGCAACGCGGCTGGTGGCGCGCCATTAGCCGGGCGAAACAGCGCCAGATAGCGGACGACTATATCAAGCGGCTGGACATCAAGGCGCCCGATGCCGAACAGCCCATCGGACTTCTGTCGGGCGGTAACCAGCAGAAGGTGCTCCTCGCGCGCTGGCTTGCGACCGAACCTAAGATGCTGATCCTCGATGAACCCACTCGCGGCATCGACGTCGCGGCCAAATTTGAAATCATGGATCGCGTGCTGGCGCTCTGCGCGAAAGGACTCGCTATTGTCTTCATCTCTTCCGAGGTGAGCGAGGTCGTGCGCGTGAGCCATCGGATCGCGGTGCTGCGCGACCGGCGTAAAGTGGCGGAAGTCGAGGGACACGCGGCGTCGGAAGACTCGGTGTATCGACTCATTGCGGGAGGCAGTCGATGAACCGCATCAAAACCGTGTTGCAACACGCCCTCGTATGGCCGGTCCTCACGCTCGTGCTGCTGATCCTGCTCGACCTGAGCCAGAACGCGCACTTCCTCTCAGTCACCGTGCTTGACGGCCACTGGTTCGGCGCGCCTATCGATATCCTCAATCGTGCCGCGCCGCTCGTGCTCGTCTCGCTCGGCATGACGCTCGTGATCGCGACACGCGGTATCGATATTTCTGTTGGCGCGGTCGTCGCAATCGCCGGCGCGGCAGCCGCCAGCATCCTGGCCGACGACCCTACGCGGGTCATTGAAGCCCTCGCCGCCGCGCTCGCTGTAGGCATACTCGCCGGCATGTGGAATGGCGTGCTGGTGGCGTTTGTCGGCATGCAGCCGATCATCGCCACGCTGATCCTGATGGTGGCCGGGCGCGGCGTCGCGCAGTTGCTCACGGGCGGCCAGATCATCCCGATCGGCGCACCGGGATATCTCCTGGTGGGCGGCGGTTATCTGGCGCGCGTACCGTGTTCCGTATGGGTCGCGATTGGTGCGATTGCAGCGACCGCGCTGCTCATGAATCGCACCGCGCTCGGCATGTTCATCCGTGCGATCGGTATCAATCCGGTGGCCACGAAACTGGTCGGCTTGCGCTCGAGCGCAATCGTGTTCGGCGTCTATACCTTCTCCGGACTGACGGCGGCTATAGCCGGTATTCTGATCAGCTCCAACGTGCGCAGCGCCGACGGCAACAACGCCGGGCTGTTGCTCGAACTCGATGCCATCCTCGCGGTCACGCTCGGCGGCACGTCGCTGCTCGGCGGAAGGTTCAGCCTCGCGGGCACCGTGCTCGGCGCCCTGATCATCCAGACGCTGACCTACACCACGTATTCCATCGGCGTGCCGCCTGAAGCCACGCTCGTCGTGAAGGCAGCGGTCGTGCTGGTAGTGAGCGTGGTCCAGTCGGCCACTGCCCGCGCGGTCATCATGCGGCAACTGAAACGCGCCTTCCCCCACGCCATGAAAAAGCCCCTTGTAGAGGCCGCAAAATGAGGAACTTCCTCGACCGCCTGGTCGATCCGCGCACACTGCCGATCGTCGTCACCATCGTGTTGTTCATCGTGTTGTTCGGCTTCGGCTCCGTGATGTACACCGGATTTTTCTCGCTGCAAGTGCTGCTCGGCCTGCTCGTGGATAACGCCTTCCTGCTGATCGTCGCGATCGGCATGACGTTCGTGATCGTATCGGGCGGGATCGACCTGTCGGTGGGATCGGTCGTCGCGTTGACGACCATTCTCTGCGCCGTATTCGCTGAGCACCTGCATTGGCCGATATGGATCATCGTGCCGCTCGTGCTCGTGCTCGGCGCGTTGTACGGCGCAGCGATGGGCGCGCTGATCCACTTCTTCAAACTTCAGCCGTTCATTGTCACGCTGGCGGGCATGTTCCTCGCACGCGGCGCGTGTTTCCTGATCACCACGCAGTCGATCACGATCAACGATCCAAGTTTCCATGCACTGTCGGGCTTTCACATCGATATTCACGGCGCTTCATTGACGGCCGGCGGCCTGATCGCCATCGCGACGCTTCTGGGCGCCATCTTCGTCGCGCACTTCACGCGTTTCGGGCGCAACGTCTACGCGGTCGGCGGCAACGAACGCTCCGCGTTGCTGATGGGCCTGCCCGTGGCGCGCACGAAGGTGGGTGTCTACGCGTTGAGCGGCTTCTGCTCGGCGCTGGGCGGCGTGGTGTTCACGCTGTATGTGCTGTCGGGATACGGCTTGCAAGGCCAGGGTATGGAACTCGATGCGATTGCCGCCACGGTCATTGGCGGAACCTTGCTCACGGGTGGCGTTGGTTATGTGATCGGGTCGGTCTTCGGCGTCGGCATTCTCGGCACCATCCAGACGCTCATCACGTTCGACGGCACGCTGAGCTCGTGGTGGACCCGCATCGTGATAGGCGCGCTTCTGTGCGCGTTCTGCCTGTTGCAGCGTGTGATCGAACGGCATGCGGCGCGGCGCAAATCGGATGGGACGGCATCGGGTGAACGAGCGGGGTCGAAGCTAAAACGGCGAGAGGCGGCACGGCAACACGATGCCGCGAACAAAGCCGATCCCGTTGCGCTTGGGTCGCGGAGTTGAATACCGGCTTGAGACGCACGAAAGTACGAATGAAGTCTTGAATCAGCAAACGAAAAGTAAACGGTAAGGAAAATTCGATGTCAGACGCAAAACGCCCGCTGCGCTCAGCCCAATGGTTCGGCACGGCCGACAAGAACGGCTTCATGTACCGAAGCTGGATGAAAAACCAGGGTATCCCCGATCACGAGTTCCAGGGCAAGCCGATCATCGGCATCTGCAACACGTGGTCGGAACTCACGCCCTGCAACGCGCATTTCCGGAAGATCGCCGAACATGTGAAGCGCGGCGTGTTCGAAGCGGGTGGATTCCCGGTTGAATTTCCCGTGTTCTCCAACGGCGAGTCCAACCTTCGCCCGACCGCCATGTTCACGCGCAACCTCGCGAGCATGGACGTGGAGGAATCGATCCGCGGCAATCCGGTCGATGCTGTCGTGCTGCTCGTCGGCTGCGATAAAACCACGCCCGCGTTGTTGATGGGCGCAGCGAGTTGCGACGTGCCGGCTATCGCGGTAAGCGGTGGCCCGATGCTCAACGGCAAACATCATGGCCGCGATATCGGCTCGGGCACGGTGGTCTGGCAGCTCAGCGAGCAAGTGAAGGCGGGCAAGATCACGCTGCACGAATTCATGTCGGCGGAAGCGGGCATGTCGCGCTCGGCGGGCACGTGCAACACGATGGGCACGGCATCCACCATGGCCTGCATGGCCGAAGCGCTCGGCGTGACACTGCCGCACAATGCCGCCATTCCGGCGGTGGATTCCAGGCGTTACGTGCTCGCGCATATGTCCGGCATGCGCATTGTGGAGATGGCGCTGGAGGATCTCCGGCTCTCGAAACTGCTGACTAAAGAAGCCTTCGAAAACGCGATTCGCGTGAACGCGGCAATTGGCGGTTCGACGAATGCGGCGATTCACCTCAAGGCCATCGCGGGACGTATTGGCGTGGACCTCGAACTCGATGACTGGACGCGCATTGGCCGCGGCACCCCTACGCTTGTCGATCTGCAGCCATCGGGGCGCTTCCTGATGGAGGAGTTCTATTACGCGGGCGGTCTGCCTGGCGTGATCCGGCGGCTGGGCGAAGCGGGCTTGCTGCCCCATCCCGATGCACTGACGGCGAACGGCCATTCGCTATGGGAGAACTCGAAAGAAGCGCCTATCTATGACGAAGAAGTCATCCGTCCGCTCGACAAGCCGCTCGTCCCCGATGGCGGCCTGTGCATCGTGCGCGGCAATCTCGCGCCCAATGGCGCGGTGGTCAAACCTTCGGCGGCGACGGCGTCATTGCTCAAGCATCGCGGCCGCGCGGTCGTGTTTGAAAACTTCGATGACTACAAGGCTCGCATCGGAGATCCCGAACTGGACGTCACGGCCGACTCTGTTCTCGTGCTGAAGAACTGCGGGCCGAAGGGTTATCCCGGCATGGCGGAAGTTGGCAACATGGGCTTGCCGCCCAAGCTGCTGGCGCAGGGCGTGACGGACATGGTGCGGATCTCGGACGCACGCATGAGCGGTACGGCGTACGGCACCGTGGTGCTGCATGTGGCGCCCGAAGCGCGTGCCGGCGGTCCGCTGGCGGTGGTGAAGGAAGGTGACTGGATCGAGCTGGACTGCCTTGGCGGCAAGCTGCACCTTGACATCAGCGATGCGGAACTTGCCTCTCGTCTCGCTAATTGGGCCGAAGTGCAAACAGTTGCGGCTGCGGATACAAGCGGGTATAGAAAGCTGTATGTCGATCACGTCCTGCAAGCGGATCAGGGCTGTGATTTCGATTTTCTCGTAGGATGTCGGGGTGCCGATGTGCCGCGTCATTCGCATTGATATGGCACCTCGCATGCACCACATCCACGAAGCTATCTTTAAGTTTAAGGTCCAACCATGACAGAGCAAGTTGCGATAGGCATTGCCGGCGTCGGCAAGATCGCTCGCGATCAGCATTTACCCGCTATCGCCGGGCATTCCGGGTTCAAGCTCATTGCAGGGGCGAGCCGGAATGCGAAGATCGACGGGATCAACAATTATCAGAATGTCGAGGACATGCTAGCGGCGGAGCCGCTTTTGCAAGCTGTGTCGTTGTGCGCGCCGCCGCAAGTGCGGTTCTCGCAGGCACGAGCGGCCCTCGAAGCGGGCAAGCATGTGATGCTGGAGAAGCCGCCGGGCGCGAGCGTGACCGAAGTTACCGTGCTCGCCGCACTTGCGCAGCAGAAGCAATGCACGCTGTTTGCATCGTGGCATTCACGTCATGCGCCGGGCGTTGAAACCGCGCGTGCGTGGTTGGCCGGGAAAGAGATCACCGCAGTGAACGTGCTGTGGAAAGAGGATGTCCGCCGCTGGCATCCGGGTCAGGACTGGATCTGGCAACCGGGTGGTCTCGGTGTATTCGACCCGGGCATCAACGCGTTATCCATCATCACGCGGATCCTGCCGCATGCGTTTTTCCTGAAGTCAGCGGAGTTGTTCGTTCCGGCGAACCGGCAGAATCCGATTGCCGCGAACCTTGATTTCAGCGACGCGCTTGGCACGCCGATCCGCGCGGAATTTGATTGGCGCTTTGGTCCCGAAGAGTTGTGGCAGATCGAAGTGACGACTCGCGATGGTCTCTTGCATCTGGCTCAAGGCGGGAAGTTTTTGAAGATCGATGGGGAGGTGAAGGACATCGGTAAAGAGAGGGAGTATCCGAGCCTTTATGATCGATTCTTCGAGCTGATCTCGACCGGTTCAAGCGATGTCGATGTCAGCCCGCTTCAGCATGTTGCGGATGCCATGTTGCTTGGTAGGCGGCATGAGGTTGAGGCGTTTGAGGATTAGATTTTTCGTTCGCGGTCGGTCTCGGGTTTGTAGCCAGGATTGGTCGGTAGTTGGCGGTCGCGCGCACTAGCGGCTGTGCCGTCATCAGCATTACTGGTGGCGCGCACAGCACGTAGGCGGCAACGGCGGGGATGACGGGGGCGCGTTGCTGCCGGTGGCACCGAATATGGCCACTCCCGATTCACACCCGCCGGCTGCGCGCGCCGCATTCATCACAATAGAAAGCTCATTGCGTTGTTCCGATGCAGGACACAAAGTGCCGTTGCTTGCCCGCGAGGGCGCTTGAGATAGCACCACAGTCCTCCCAAGCCTTTGCGCCGACCTTGCCTCCAATAGACAACCGGAGGAGCCAGGCGACCCCGTGGCGACGCTCCCTCCCATATCTGTCAGATTAGCCGTCCGATAAGTTGCTGATGGTCGGGCAAGCGCTAATGCTGATTCCGATTTCAATATCCACCTTGAAACGCGGCGCTCGGAGCACGCGTTTCCCGCTCGGCGTCCGCTTGTCCGCCAGGTCATTCTTCTGGCGCATCGTTGTCATACGCGCGTTGCTGCAAAGCCCCTGATGCAAACCCTTTGAAACTCACCGCCCTCGCGCCCGTCAGTTTATTGAGATGGACGCGCGGAAAAGTGCGTTAGCGTTGGCGGTGTTACAACTACAAAATAACTGAGATGATGGACGATACTTTTAACTATCGCGGCAAGCGGTACAAGCTGCGACCGGCGTGTTTTTACAGGCACGATCCGCAAGTTCTGGCCGAATCGAAAGTGGCGCAAGAGATGTTCGACGGGGTGAATTCCTTTCGCTTGGTAGAGAACAAAGAGTTCATCGAACACGCAAAGCGCTTTCTAAGGATATCGAACAGTAGTCGGAGCGCTTCGTCAACCGTGTTTGATGTGAGTGTCGGCATACGGCGGGGCGATATCCTCGTGGTGGAAAGTCCGCTCGGAGGCCGCGCAGGGTCGTATTCAGGCGGGTCCGCACCACCGGCCGCGCCGGCATATCGACCGCCAGCAATGACACCCAAGCAGGCATTGCGCGCGGCTGCGCTTGCGCGTTCGGGCGGCGCGGTGCAATCGCTGGGATACGATGGTGACCTTGAGCGCGTAGCAGCGAGCGCGGCACCTTACGCGCAAAACGCCGTTAGCGCACCGCCATTCAGTGACGGGCTTGCGGGCGCGCTTGTGGGCGGCATTAGGGCGCTGGTAACGCTTGTCAACATGGGCTTCCTTCGCTTGGACGAACCGGAAGGTGCAATCGATTTAGGCGAGGTGACGGAGGTTGGCAGCGCGACCACCCCACTAGGCGACGCCACGCCGTTTGAGTACGTCAGGAGCGCGGCGGCCGATGATGTATTGTCGATAGCGGCGCGCGGCGTGGGTGAGGGGATAGAAGCGGAATGCTTTGCAGAGTACGAGCGCGCGCTCGATTTATGCGGTCTTCTCGCTTCGGGAATGGGCGGCGTACGTGGGATAGCTCTATGCAAGCAAAATGCTTTCGATAATTTTCAACAATGCAGAGGTTACTAAATGGCTATATCCCATCCGTTGCGTAGTGTCATCGTTGATTTTTTGCCTGATGACGAAGCGATCGCAATGCGTTTTGTCGAATTGGAAAAGGTCAAAGCAATCAGCGCCCAAGCACTTACTTTCCCAATGTTTTTTGACGAGGAAGCCGCGCGGGTTGGCGGGAATTTCGCGCTTGATGACGAGTTCGCGCGACGCTTGGGCGCTGCGATATTGAAGGCTCTGGGAGCATCTTACCCAGATTTACAAGCGATTTTAACGATGACGAACAGCCCCATTTCACGCGAGATTACCCCGCCGCCCGACTAAGACCGTTGCGTAATTCCAATGGAGGCCCGCCGCGGCCTTTGGCCGCGCGTCGAGACTATCGATAGCGGATAACACCTTCTCGCCGTCCGGCGCACCGATGTTCACCACTGAAAATGTTTCCTGCTAGGAAAAACACTTGCCGCAGCGCACTGGTTTTCCTGGTGCTATAACCGCGCCACCCATCACATCGCCAACCGCCGAGGGCTCATCGTTACTCTTGCGGCTACGGGCGGAAACACTTGCCACGATCCGTCGTCGTGACGAAAGAAGAACAGCGCGAGCACGCCGCTCGGCCGAAGCGCTTCCACGCGGACATAGCGGGTATGATTGGCCGCCATGCGGCACAGGCGGATCTCGCGAACCGGTGCGCCGGGTGTGGGTGCAAGCCATTTTTCGACGATCCGGCGAAGTGAATCACGTTGCGTATTCATGATGTTTCTCCTCAATGACGACATCGAACAGGTTCATGCGGCGAGCAGGTCGTCATGACCTCTCGCGTGAATCCGGCCTTTGAGCATGGCGATTGCCACACGGCAAGCGAGACCTGGGTGAGAGAGGCAGGCGTCCACTTGCGAACTGCGGTTCTCGCCGAACAGTGCCCACGTACACAGGTGTTCGCAGTTGTTGCTAAGCAGCCGATACCGGTCTTCGCCCAGCCTTGAACGAACCCGGCGGATGGCATCCTCTCCGGCGAACTTGGGCATGGCATGTACGCGAACACGAATCTCGCGGCCCTTGGCGAAGCTTTCGAGCGTGGTCTCTTCAATCGGACCGCGATGCAGCGAACCGGCGAAGCCGGCGTAGTGCACGACCCGGCCGTTGCCGACATAGATGCCGTGATGTTCGTAACCCGAGCGTTGCGTCACCAGGTGAGCGCCGGGAGCAGGTTCGCAATCGATGGCGACATCGGGAATTGAGTGGCCGAGTCGAGCGCAGAGCCTGGATGATTGATTGCCCGACATGACCGTTTCTCCTGGAAGAGTGGAAGCCGGGGTGTTGCAAGTGAACCGGCTGTTGATCAAGTCATTGCATCAACCGGGCCAATGCATGCACAGCCTTGTGTGACAAGGCAGAGTGGAAAATGAGGGAGTTGAAGGCAGCGTGAAGTCAACGAGAGACCCAACACTTTTTCGATCGATGTGTTGGGCAAGAAACGTCACTTGCCAAGCAATCGAACCATCGAACTGTGACTACCGCTGGCGGAAGAGAAAGACCGTTATCACTGCGCGACGCATACGTGAAACGGCGATTTTTTCGCTGCGTCTTTTCGCATCGGCCCCAAAGAAGCAAAGCCGTGTCTCACACGAGGCAATGCGCGAGTGTTGGTATTGCGACCACTAAACGGCCCGACTTGTTGGGTCCAGCCCAACCAGGCTAATCGAACAAGCGCGGCCGCTGCGCTACGCGACGTGACCCAAACCCGCCTGCCAAAAGGCACAGCGAGAAAAGTCCGTCAGCAGCCCCGCCATCGGCATGCGCCTTGCATATAGAAGCGCGTCTACTCACCATGCAAGACCACCGGAGCCTCACCATGACCGCACTCGCCATTGAAGACATTCCCTGCGATCTAACGCTTGATCGTGAAGCCATGACCCACATCCACGGCGGCAACGGCCCCGGGAGTTGGGTGTTTGGCTGGATTGCGCCCTACACCGATTCGCAACCCTCGATGGGCCCGGTCGTGAACCTGTACGAAACGAATAACAACTTCTATGCTAACCAGATGATCAATCAGTTCCAGACCACCAACGTGAATAACACCGGCTCGAATTCGAACGTCTCTGTCGGCCCGAACGAGCGCAGCCTCAACCACGCTGGCTGAAGCAAAACGCAGCACAAGGAAGCACACTCGACGCACGCCTGAAGCAACCGGTTCTGTCTCGCCGCTCATGCGGCAACCCTTCGGCGCACACATGCGCGCCGCTGCAGACATCGGAGGTTTTGTGAGCAACACCGGTGAGTTTCGATGGACATCGGCCGCCCGCACCAACACTGGCCTCGTACGCGAGATCAACGAAGATGCGTGCCTTGAGATGCCCGAACACGGTCTGTGGGCTGTCGCCGATGGCATGGGCGGCCACGCCGTTGGCAATGTCGCGAGCCAGATGGTGATAGACCGGCTGGAGCGCTCATCCGCGCCCGGCAAACCCGTCCCTCTCGACGAGCGCATGCGGGAAGCGCGGGAGCGGCTGCTCGCGGTCAACGCGGACCTGCGCTCGGAAGCCGCCCGGCGGCAAGTGCGCCGGATCGGCAGCACGGTGGTCATGCTGCTGGCAAGCGAACGGTCCTGCGGATATCTGTGGGCGGGCGACAGCCGGCTCTATCTGTGCCGCCAGGGTTACCTGCGACAGTTGACGCGCGATCACAGTCAGGTCGAGGAGCTGAAGGCACGCGGTCAGATCAGTCCGGAAGAAGCGCTGCATCATCCGGGAAAACACCTGATCACGCGTGCTGTCGGCGCGATGGACACACTCGAGCTCGATGCGGACCGTATCGATCTGCATGACGGCGACATCTTTCTGCTTTGCAGCGATGGTCTGAGCAACGAGGTAAGCGACGAGGAGATGGGCGGCGTGCTGACGACCGGTGATTGCCGGCAAGCGGTAGCGCGGCTGATCGAACTCGCCCTGCAACGCGGCGGCCGCGACAACATCTCGGTCGTCGTGGCCCAGGCAGAAGATATTTTTTGCCTCGACAAAACGCAGATCAATCCAACCCTCTAGTGGTCCTTGTCTTTCTGCACAGCGGAAGCCGCGTGATTACGAAAATCCTTAGAATGCAGCCCGTGTTTCTTCAGCAGCATCTGAACATGCGAGCGATTCATCTCGAAGCGCCGCGCCAATTCCGCGACCGTCCCGCCGACTTCGTGCAGGCCGCGCTCGAGAAAAGCGCGCTCCGCTTCATCGCTGGCCGTGCGCTTGGCATCGCTGAGTGAAACCGCGCTTGCGGCCAACCCGCTCACTGCAGAGGTTGAATTACCGGGACGGATATCGACGGGAAGATGCTCGATGTCCGCCGTTTCCGGCGCCAGGCAGACGATACGATAGACCAGGTTGCGCAACTCGCGGATGTTGCCCGGATAGTCGTAGGTCCGCAGGAACTCGCGCAGCCTGAGTGTCATCTTCACCGGCTGGCGCTTGAGCGTCGCCGCGGCTTCGTCGCCGAAATAAGCCAGCAGCAGCGCAATCTCATCGCGCCGCTCGCGCAACGGCGGCAAGGTCAGGTGGATCACACTCAGCCGATAGAACAGGTCCTCGCGAAAGCGACCCTCCTCGCTCATGCGCCGCAAGTTTCGATTCGTTGCCGCCACAATGCGCGTATCCACGGCAATGGGTTCATCCGATCCAACGCGCTGGATCTCATGCGCTTCAAGCACGCGCAGAAGCTTGACCTGTCCTGCTAGCGGCAGCTCACCGATTTCATCGAGGAAAATAGTGCCGGTATGCGCGCTCTCGAACTTTCCCTTCCGGTCATTCGATGCCCCGGTGAACGCGCCTTTCTTATGACCAAATAGTTCGGACTCCAGCAGGTTGTCCGGAATCGCACCGCAATTCACCGATATATACGGCCTGTCCGCACGCGCGCCGTTCGCATGAATCACTTTCGCCATCAGCTCCTTGCCCGTTCCGCTCTCCCCGTCGACCAGTACCGGAAGATCGGTTGGCGCCGCCTTTTCGGCAATCTCCAGCGCCTCCAGCAGCTTCGGGTTATCGCCGAAAGTACCTTCAAATACGAAGCTTCGCGCGAGCAACGCTTCGCGGCGCTCGCGCGGCGATCCCGGCAAACGTTTCGGCTCGGCGACCGCCGCCTGGACGAAACGCTCCCTGTGCGACAACTGCATCACCTCGTCGCGCAGCACGCTCGCCTGCCTCAGCAGCTTCTCGATTTCCGGGCGCTCCATGCGCGACGACCAGCGCAACGTGGAGCGGAGAATTTCGATTTTCTCCAGCAGGCCGGCGTATGAGGTCGCGGGACTGGCGGGCAAGTCTTCGATATCGTCGAGTATCTTCATGCTGCGCTCAGTTGTTTTTGCACGAGTTGGTAGTACATGCCCTTGCGCGCGACGAGTTCGTCGTGGCGTCCCTGTTCGACGATAGCGCCTTCATACAACACGAGGATCTTGTCTGCACGCATGATCGTGCTGAGCCTGTGGGCGATGATCACGGCCGTGCGCCCCTTCAGGATCTCCTGCATATTGCCGAGGATATTGCTTTCCGATTGGGTATCGAGCGCGGAGGTCGCTTCGTCGAAAACGAGCAGGCGCGGGTCGTGATAAAGCGCACGCGCGATGCAGAGCCGCTGAATCTGTCCACCCGACAAACCCACGCCGCGCTCACCTACGATCTGCTCATAGCCCAACGGCATCTTGCTGATGAACGCGTGCGCATCGGCCATCTTCGCGGCCTCTTCAATGCGCCGGCGGTCCGGCGCCTCGTCACCGCTCGCAACGTTCTCCGCAATCGTCCCGGAGAACAGCAGGTTGCTCTGCATGACATAGCCTATCTGCGCGCGGTACACGGTTTTATCGATTACGTTCAGGTCGTAACCATCGACTACCATCTTCCCTTCGGTCGGGGTGTAGAAGCCGACCAGCAGCTTTGCAAGCGTCGTCTTGCCGGAGCCGCTGCGACCCACAATCGCGATCAGTTCGCCCGGCTTGATCTCGAAGCTGATGTTCTCCAGCACGTACTCGGTATCGTTGCCGCCATAGCGAAAATACACGTTGTTCAGGCTGATCTCGCCTTGCAGGTCGGGCAGCATGACGCGCGCCGGCAAATCCTCCGGCTTCTGCTCCGGCTCCATGTCGAGCACATCGCCCAGCCGTTCCATGGCTACGCCCGCGTCATTGAGGAGGCTCCACAGTCCGATCAGCCCCATCAGCGGCGTCAGCACGCTCCCCATGAACGCATTGAATGCGATCAGCTGCCCGATGGTCATCTCGTGCGTCAAGACCATGTTTGCGCCGACCCAGAGAATCGCGATCGTGGTCGCCGTGTTCAATATTTGGCTGCCGAGCGACACCGCAATATTGAACGCCTGCGCGCGATATTGAACCTCCAGCGATTTCGCGTATTTCTTTTCCCATTTCAGTCGCACGGCCCGTTCGATGCCCATGCCCTTGATGGTTTCCACGCCGCCCAGCGCTTCCATCAGGAATGACTTCGCTTCGGTCGACGCGGAGAAAACCTCGCGTGCGTAGTTCTTGATCTTCGGCGTGGCGATCGCGGTCAGCGCCATGATCGGGATGACGAAACCGATCAACAGCAGCGTCATCTTCACGTTGTAGAGAAACATGATCGTGAAGTAGATGAAGACCATCAGCAGGTTGAGCGCCGTCGTCACGGTCGACTCCGTGAGGAACGCGCGGATCGTGTGGTTCTCCTGGAAGCGCGCGAAGATATCCCCGGTCTTGCGTTTGGCGAAGAACGAGAACGGCAGCGACAGCGTATGGCGGAAGAACTGCGACATCATCGCGAAGTCCATGTTGCGGACCATGAAGTTCGCGAGATACGCACGAATGGTCGACATCAACTGCGAGAACAGGTTGGAGATGATCAGGCCGGCAATCAGCAGATGCAGCAGGCCGACGTTCTGGTGAACGATCACCCCGTCGAGAATATTCTGGATGATCAGCGGCGGAACGACGCCCAGCACCTGGATCACGAACGTCGCTAAAAAGAGGTGCGCCAGGATCTTCTTGTACGGCTTCAGGTAGCCGACAAACCTCACCCATGGGGAGCGTCCCGTAGCGGCTCGCGCCATTTCAGGCGGCGCCGTGAACAACAGGCAGGTGCCGCTCCAGCCGCGCTCGAATTCCTCCACGTCCATCTTGCGGAAACCGATTGCGGGGTCCGCCACCCATACCTGGTTCGCGGAGATGCCATACACCACCACGTAGTGGTATCCCTCCCAATGGACAATGAACGGCAGATCGAAACCGCGCAGCGACTCGAAGGTGCATTGAACGCCACGCGTGGTAAAGCCCAGCACCTCGCCTGCTCGCGCGAGGCTATCAAGCGTCGCGCCCTGGGTCGTGACATTGGCAAGTTCGCGGAGCTTGCCGAGCGTCATGGGGATCTCGTAGTGCTTGCAGATCATCGCCAGACTCGCCGCGCCGCAATCCATCTCCTCCGCCTGCTGGACCCACGCAAAGCGGCGGATCACCCGCTCGCCGAACTCCGGTTTCGAGTGCAGGTCGAGCATGGCCGGCAACGAGCGCCGCTCCTCCAGTTTTTTCTGGCGCTGCAACTCGCGCTCGATAAAACGGATGCGGTCGTCCAGCACTTCGCGCAGCTTTGGATTGCGCTCCAGCACAAGGTGGACGGTCTTCTCCGGCACGACCAGGAGCCGCGTATCCACGTTCGCGATGGCCGTTGCCTGCTGCTCCTGTCGCAGCAAGCAAGCCTTCTCGCCGAAGACCTCGCCCGCTCTCAAGGTGGCAAGCAGGTATTCGCTTGCACCCTCCTTCCGCACGATCCGCACTTCGCCCTGCCGGACCACGTATAGCCGGCGGTCATCGCGTGCGTCCTGATGGATGATCTCCTTGCCCGCGGCGACGCGCTTCACGCCGACACTGCGCACCGATGCCTCCAGCTCGGCCTTGTCGATCTTGCCCCGCAGGTCGAAGAGCTTGGCGACGAACCCACCGGCCGAACTGATCGCGACATAGCTCGTGACGAACGCGAGCGCCGCAGGATTACTCGCCACGATCGGCTCGATCACGCGGCGCGGAATGAACAGCAGTTCCGTCTTGCCCGACGAACGCACCGACGATTCATGCCGGTACTCGCGCAACATGGCGATGTCCGCGAACACTTCCCGTTCGCGGCGCACGCCCATGCTGATCTCCTTGCCGTTTTCCTCGGTGAAGATCCGCACGGAACCGGCCTTGATGACGAACAGTCCATCGGCCGCGTCACCCACGTTGCAAACCGTCTCGCCGAACGCATGAAAACGCGTCTCCGCGTGCTCGGCGAGCCGTTCGATTTCCTCCGTGGAAAACGGCGACAATATCTCCACGGTCGCCAGGAAGGCGGCCAGGGAATCGAGTTTCTGCGGTACGTCCATGTGCTCGGCTCCTTGCGTCCGCTACGCCCTAGCGCGCTTCGATAATGTGTTCCTGCGCCCGCGCCAGCAGCCATTGCTCGCGCAACAAGCGGCGAATTTCGGACGCGACATCTGCGTCCAGCATGGCCGGACGTTTCGCCATCACCGCAAAGATTTCGTAGGCGGTGCCGTCAGGTGTCGGGAATGGTCCGAGCAAGTCGCCGGCTGCCGCGTTGAATACCTTCGCTTCGATCTCGGCAGCAAGCGATCCGCGCAACACCTTGCCAAGCACCCCTCCCTGGTCGCGGGTGTCGGCAATCGAGTGTTCCCGCGCCATCTCGGTGAAGCTGTCGGGATCGTCCTGCAGGTAGGAGATCATTTCCTTCGCCTGGCTCGGTGTTTCGAGCACGATATGACTGATCTCCACGCTGTCGAAACGCGGCGAATTCAGCTTGAAATAAGCCTCCACGTCGGCGTCGCCGCCAATCTGTTCAAGCATCTTTTCCTGGTACAGCGTGTCCGTGATGAACGCCTCGAACTCGTCGAGGTTCACGCCGAGGGCATCGAGATAACGGTTCATGTCGGCGGCACGATGCAGGCCGCGCACGCGCCTGAACTGATCGGCGCGCATCTGGATATCGCCCTCGGACACATCGACGCGTTGCTTCTTCGCCGCCCGCACCGTGAGCTTGTCGCGCACGAGCTGCTCGACGAGTCCCTCGAATTGCCCGGTCAGTTTCAACACCCGGATGAACTCATCGGCATCGACGACTTCATCGTCTATTCGCACAATCGCCGTCATTTCTTATGCCCCTTTTTAAACATGAAAAGCATTCGATGGGGTTCGCCACCGTCAGCCCGCCACCTGCCGGAACGGGTCAAGACCGAGATCGATCAGACGCCGCTCGCGCACCACGATCTCCGCGGTCGCCGTCATGCCGTAGCGCAGCGGGTAGCGCGTATCCGCCACCTGGTAATAGTCGCGGGCGAGCGTGACGCGTCCTTCATAGACCGGCTGTTTTGTCTCCGGCGACGGTTTCGTCGCCGGAGAAATGAACTCGAGCGTGCCGTCGATCACGCCGTAGCGTTGATACGGAAACGCATTGAACTTGAGCTTGACCGCCTGGCCCTCGCGCAGGAAAGCGCGGTCATGTTCGGCTATCTCGATCTTCAGCACTGGCCGCGCGTCCTTTGGTGCAATGCCCCCTAGCGGCGTGTTGGCCTGGATCTTGTCGCCGGGCTGCGTCGAGGTGACATCCGTGATGACACCCGACACAGGAGCCAGGATCAGCAGGAAGTTATCCTTATCGATATTCTCGAAGCGGATACGGTCCGCCGCTTCGGCGACGAGCCTCGCGGTTTGCAATTGCAGCCGCAGCTTGTCGCCCGCGCTGGCGATTTCCCGCATCGCCGACTCGTACTGCAGCTTGAGGCTGGTCGCTTCCTGGCCGCTGGTTTCAAGTTGCGCCTTGGCCTGGGAGTATTCGTGGCTGAGGCGGAAATCGAGTTCCGTGAGTTTCGATTGCGCGATACGGGTCGCGTTATCCGCTTCCATATAAGCGTTGCGCTTGCTCTCCACCTGGATCTCCGACACCCCACCGCCGCCCGGCAACGCCAGCAGCCGGGCGTAGCGATCCAGCTCCTGCTTTGCCGCATCCCGCGTGCGGCGGGCGCTATCCAGCTCGGTGCGAGCCTCATCGACCTGGGCTTTCTGTCCCTCGGCCAGCTTGGTCGTCCCTTCGGTCACGCGCGTCTGGTGCTGATGCTCTTCCACTTCCATCTGATCTTTCAGCGCCGCCGCGCGGCGCTCCATCAGCAGCTTTTTCTCAGGAAATTCTTTCCAGTCACGCTCGGCGTCATCGAGTTTTAGTTGGGCTTGCAGCGCGTTGGTCGCGGCTTCGATCGCGCCCCGTGCGTTGAGCCGGGCAACCACATCGTCTTTCGAAACCGGCTGCCCCTCCGCGATATAGACATCGGCCAGCTCGCCGTCTATGGGTGCATAGAACCGCCTTACTTCTGACTCGGGAGAGAGGGTGCCCTGCGCCGTGACGACCACGTCCGCCCGGCCGACGAACGACCACACGAGCGCGCTCACGACCAGCGCGACCATCGTATAGATCAGTGCCTGGGTCAACCGCGCCGGCTCCGCCACAAGAATGGAGAGACCCTCCACGCTATGGTCGCCGAGCGACTCGGCAAAGGATTTAGGGTGCGCGTCGTTCTTCACCGTTACCTCCTTTGCTCGTCGTTTTATCGACACCGATCAGCGCCAGCTTGGCGCTCAGAAGCCCAGGGTCCAGCACCGGACTCAACTGAACCAGCGAGCGTCGCTGCAAGTCGACTTCCGCGTTTATTTCAGCAAGTAGTTTGTCGGCGAGCGCACTGCGATCCGCCTTCAACTGGCGAAAAAGTTGCGCGGCGCGTTGCGCGCTTGACCACGCATCGGTGAGCAGCTTCGCCTGCTTTTTGAAGCTGTCGGACAGGCCCGTCTCAAGCCGCTGGTCACCGCCGATCGCCCCGTTCGCTCGATATTGCGACCACGCCGTCTGCGCGCGGTTGAGCCAATCGTCTGCGCGCGCCAGCGCCTTCTGCCTGAGCGCGCTGAGATCCGGCTGGATCGCGTTGACGAACCAGGCGTCCGCAACCGGATCGAGCGATTCGTAAAACGACAGCACGCGATCGTCATAGCCCTGCGTACCGCGCGACTTTTGCAGGTCCGCGAACTGGCTGGCCACCGCCTGCTTGTGCGTTAGCTCAGCGCTGACGGCGTCCGCCCAGGGTCCGCCTGCCATTGATCTGAGCCCCGCCATGGCGGGTTCCGTCTGTCCATTGCGCCATGCATCCGACACCGCCGTATATCGCTGCACGACATCTGGCGCTGGCAGGCCGTTCGCATCGAGCTGGAGCCGCTGTGCCTGAAACGATGGTGTAGCAAAGCGCGCTTTCTGCATCGCGTCGATCAACGGACCGAGTTGACGCGACTGCATCGCGTGCTCGAGCGCGAGGTATTTCCGCAGATCGTCCTGCACGCGATCGAGGCCTGCCAGGCGCGGGTATTTGTCGGCGTAATCAGCTAACTCGCCGCTTAGCGCATCAGGGTCGCCGCCCGGGGCCAGCGCTTTGTCGATACTCGCCTTGAGACGCTCGATAGCCGCCAGATAGACCGAGTCATCGCTCTCGAGCTTGCGCAGATGGCTGAGCGCAACGGCGTACAGGTCCCTGAACGCAGGCACCGTCGAAGCGATCCGGTCCAGCCGCCGTTGATGACCGCTCGGGTCGCTCTCCCATTGCGTCAGCAGCTCGCTCATGCGGTTCTCATCGGCGTAGATGCGGATGGGAGCGTCTGCCTTCTCGCGGCTTGCCATGAACGTTTCAAGCCGTCCTATCCAGCCAATTTCGCCGACGAGCGCGCGCGCATCGGCGTTAGTCGCGGCCAGCGTCTCCATCTGCGAGACATCCGAGCTGGCAGCGTGGAAATTGCGGCGCTTCAGCTGGTCGAGCCAGTCCGGCAGATAACCCTTGAGAAGCGCTTCCGTCCCCAGGACGATCGCCTGGGGATCGTTTGGATGCTTGTCGAGGTAAGCATTCGCGACCGTCACAGCGGGGCGATACTCACCGTGATCGACCATGCTCTTCAGGTTCCGCTCGGCCTTGCCGCTGAAAAATAGCGCGCCGCCGATCGCGATCATTGCTGCGACGAATGCCAGGCCGAACCAGAGCACCCGGCGCTCCATCGGCCGGCCGCCGCCGAAAGCCGCACCCAGGTCGGAGACGAAACGCACGGCCTTGCTGCGTGAGCGGCGGCGTACCGGGAGACGTTCGTCGGGCAAGGTCTCGCGGTTGATTTCATCTTCAGACGGTTGAGCCTGGTCGACGCAAAAGATATCCAGGAATGAGTGCGCGGTGGCGATGAAGGTCGTCTTGTCCGGATCGTCCGGCGTGACCTGAGCCGCCGGGCCGGTTGTGGCCACCGTCGTAGCGGCGCTCGTGGTCGTGGTCGTATTCGTCGCTGCATCCGGCTCCGCTTCGCGCCGCAGGCCCACGATATACGCGAAGTGGTTGCCGCCGAACGCGAGCGCTGCACCATCTTGCAGCGGCACAGCGGTTTCACCCAGCCGCTTTCCGTCTACGAATGTGCCGTTCGTGCTGCCGAGATCCTCGACGAACGGCACGCCGCCCTTCATGAAAATATGCGCGTGCCGTCGTGACACGTAGTTGACCTGATGAGGATAGCGGTCGCTGTATTGCGCGAACGTCTCGTCCGCCTTGCTGACGAGGAACGGAAACTCGGTGAGTTCGACTACGTGCAATCCAAGGTCGCCACGCTCCGGAGTAAGCGTCACATGCACTGGCTGCGCAGCGTATGTCCGCACTACAGCGCGCGGCTCCATCCGCACCCGGAAGGCGAGCTTTCCGCCAAAGCCTATGATGTCGCCGCTTTGAAGCCGCATGGGCTTCTCGCGCAGCAATGCGCCGTTCACCGTCGTGCCGTTCTTGCTGCCGAGGTCGGCCGCATACGCCGCGCCGTTCTCGATGAAGATCCGTGCGTGACGCCGCGACAACTGCGCAACGGCGCTTGCTTCATAGCTGGCGAAAGGCGCTTCAAACCGCCCGACCGCAAACAGATTTTCGTCGATACGAATGACACCGGCCGCGGGATGAGACTCGGGCTCGAGCAAGAGATCGAAGGCCTTGTGCAGCATTGGCCCTGCCTCGGCAACGGAAGCGTCTCCTGGAGCCATGGGTCCACATCTCGAAGGACGCTCATCGCACGTTGAGCAGGCGCGATGAACCGTGTTGGACGAAACCGCAGTGAAAGCGGTGACGCCATGAAGTGTAAGTCACGCTCAGCGGTAGTCAATCATTCAGCAACACATCTGTCGCCTGAGAACTAACACTTTGCATTCCCAACATTGGTTTTGGCCGATGTGAACTACTGCCCTAAAAAACCCCGGCACGTGGCCCGCGCTTAGTTCGTTGCTCCCTTACTTGCAACAGGTTCAGCGTGCGCGGCGGTCGGGTCGCTGGTCTGGTCCGTCTTCTGGACGTCGACCGCGGACCATCCGCCGCCCAGCGATTTATAGAGGGTGACTGTGTCGGAGAGCAGCAGCTGATGGTTTTCAAGCAACGCCAGTTCTGCCGCAAGCAACGTCCGTTCGGTCTCGAAGACCTCCAGTTGCGACACCACGCCTTCCTTGAGTTGCGCTTGAATCTGCGCGGCCACCACTTGCAGATGCCCCACTTGTTCCTGCAGTTCAACGCGTTGCTTCGTATGCGCGTCGAGGTTGACCAGCGCGTTCTCCACTTCTTCGAATGCTCCCATCACCGTGCGCCGATACTGCTGCTCGACCACTACAGTCTGCGCCTCGGTCGTCTTGACGTGCGCCCTGACGCTTGGGTCCAGCAGCGGAATATTGATGCTGGGCATGAAGCTGAACGTGAAGGACTTCAATAAATCGGTCAGTGCGAAACTCGCTGAACCACCCCGGCCCGTGAGGCTGATGGTCGGCAACTGGGCGAGCTTCGCCTGACCCACGACGTCATACGCTTCCAGCACGCGGTATTCGGCCGCCACCACGTCGGGGCGCCGCGCCATCAATTGCGCCGGCAAACCCGCCGGCACGACGGGGATCTGCACGCGCTTCTCGAGCTGCCCTGTCGGCACGGTGAACTCGCCAGCCGGCACGCCGATCAATGTGGCGAGCGCGTTGTTCGCCAGATCGCGGGAGCGATGCAGTTCGAGCAGGTCTTTCGTCATGCGATTGATTTCAGCTCGCTGCGTCAGGACCTGCGTGTTCGGCACGAGGCCGTTCTTCGCCATGCCTTCGTAAATGGTCAGGATCTGCTTGTTGGTGTTCAACGTTTTTTGCTGCTGATCGATCTGGTCATCGAACTGAAGAATCTGGAAGTAGGTCGTCGAGACATCGGATACGAGCGTGAGGTAGCCTGCGCGCCAATCCGCTTCCGACGCACGATATTCGGCCTTTTGAGCCTGTACACCCTTCTCGACCGCGCCCCAGATGTCGATGTCCCAGTTCACCTGCGTCGCGACGTTGTATTGCTTCGAGAAATCCTGGTGCGTGGTTTTATCGAAGCTTGCACCTGCGCCCAGATCGGCGGTGGGGAACGCTCCGGCACGCGCTTCATTGATCTGTCCGCCGGCAACCGATACACGCGCCGCGAGAATCTTGATATCGAAGTTGCCTGCAATGGCCCGGCTGACGAGGGAGTCGAGATACGGGTCATGGAATTGCTTCCACCAGTCGAGGGTAATGGTGTCGGCCGGTGAGACGAGCGCCTTCGCCGTTTTTGACCATTCGGTCTTGGCGGGCGTATCAGGACGCTTGTAGTCCGGCACGTTCACATCGATGCAACCACTGAGCAGAGTCGTGCAGGCGATGACGGGCAACACCATGCGTGCGAACAGAGCGCGCGCAACACCCGGCACTGAGATCTCGGCGGCGCGGCCCTGCAACCCGCGCGATGGTGACATGGCTTGCACGATCTCACTCCGGGTAGATTGAATGTGGCCGGAAGACTCTCCGGCCGAGGGGTAAAGCCGGTGCGGCAGCGAAGGCCGGATGACCTTCGCTGCCTGCGCCTGACGATCAAAAGTTGACCGTGTTGTGGTTGCTGGCGGTTTGCGTCGGCTTGACCGTCGACGAGATATCGCTCGCAAACGCAACGTTGTTGCCGTTGTTGTTGATCGTGTTTTGCGACTGGCTGATCAACTGCTCTGCATTGAACGAGAGGCTGGTCGTCGAGCTGTTGTAGCCCGGCCAGAAGCTCGGCAGGTTGCCGCCACGCACGGCGGACATCGCGCGGCTGTCGAGTTCTTCGGTAACGGACAGGTCTTTGATGGTGAGTGATTTCATGGTGGTTCTCCTAAGGGTTTAAGCCAGGTGGCTTTGAGGTTGGTGAGCATCTTGTCTGCTCGCAGGACACTAATGCATAGCCTGTGCCAGGCATGGTCCATAAAGTGGCCAGAGGCGCTCTGAGCTTTACTGGAAAAGGGTTTGCGCGATTGATTCATGGCGGCGGAAGGTGGCCGCACGCAAGTCGCACAGGACATACATGATGGGCGGCAACCAACGCTTGTTCGACGAACTGTTGGTTCACGCGCGACACTCACTGCGCATGAACCGGCCCGATCATTTAACGTAGATCGTGATCTTCTTCGAATAGACAGGAGGGTTGTGCGGGACGTGCATGTAGTCGCCCATCAGCAATTGCAGCGTGTGCTTGCCGGGAGGCAGCTCGAGTGTGGTTTCCGTTTCACCCGCGCCAAAATGCAGGTGCTGGCGGTCAGAGGGAATCTCCTCATCGAACGACTTGGGCAGGTCCGTGTCGATCAGCAAATGATGATGGCCAGTATTCGGATACTGCACGCCGCGCGGGGCGACGCCCATGTAACGCAGCCCGAACCACACGCGAAACGGCTTGCCGGCGGGAAGCGTCTGACCATTGTTCGGGTAGCCGATGTACGCGTAGGCAGCGGCAGGCGCGGACGTGGGGCCGGCCAGCGCGGCCCCGGATATCAGGGATACCCCGAGCGAGACCGCGATCGCCGCGGCAGCACAAAATTTCTTCATGGCACACGCCCTCCCCTTAATCTGCAGCCCGGCTGAATATGCACACTGTGATGCACCCGTCATTTCACGGTGATCGTGATCTTCTTCGAATAGATCGGGGGATCGTGCGGCACGTGGTTGTAGTCCCCCATGAGCAACTGCAGCGTGTGCTTGCCCGGTGGCAACTCGATTCGCGCATCGGTTTCACCTGCTCCGAAATGCAGATGCTGGCGGTCTGACGGAATGGCCTCGTCGAACGGAGGCAACTCCGTATCGATAAGCAAGTGATGGTGACCTACATTAGGGATGTTGACGCCCTTCGGACACACGCCCATGTTGCGCAGCCCCATGCGGACCCAGAGTTTTCCGCCGGTGATCACCGCGCCGTCAGGCGGCCAGATGATGAACGCCTCCGCTCCGGGCGGTGACGGCGTGCGCGTAGCCGGAAACGACCGTGAAGGCACGAGCACCGTCATGAAAGCGAGCACACCGAGGACGGTTCTTCTTAGCATTTTCGTATTCTCCCGAGCCATATGTACGGCTTTCTCCTTGTTAGCTTAGGACGGAATCCGATAAAAAGACATGCTTTGAAGGAGCGCCAACCGGACCGCTGTATGGACAGGATTCGGCTGATTGTTTATTCCGTTTCGTCATAATAATTAGGCCTCCGTCTTTTATTGGCGAGAGGATTCGTCATAAAAGGCCAATCCCCGGGCTAATCAAGACACGTTGCATCGTTACGCCGTCTTGACCACGTCGATATGAAGTAGTTGCGTGCTATGGTTGCTTGTGATGCTCGCCCATCGGACGATCGGATTCTGCATGAGTGCTGCGGCGCTCCTGCGAATCATGCGGCTCTTGCGCGGTTCCCTTGAGGGCACCGTCGAATACCGGCACGGGGTGTGATCATGTGGCGAAGACTACTTTTGCGAAATCTGTGGCTCGCGGTGCTGCTTGGAACGGTCGCATTCGGCAGCGGCGCGGCCGAGCGGAATAACGGTGCGCAGCCGCGCCGCGTTGCACTGGTCATCGGCAATGCGAGCTATGCGGATCAGCCACTCGCCAACGCCACGCGCGATGCGGCGGCGACCGGCCAGATGCTGAGCCAGCTCGGCTTCGAGGTCATGACGTACTCGAACCTGGATCAGGCACGCATGAACGAAGCAGTTCAGGAATTCGACAAGCGTCTCGCTGCTGGCGGAGTCGGGCTGCTCTATTTCGCCGGGCACGCAGTGCAGGTCGGCAAGTCCACGCTGCTACTGCCGGTCGATGCGCAGGGGGCACCTGTAGCCCCTGTCACGCGAGGCATCGACTTGAACAGCATCCTGGCGGGCATGCCGTCAGCCCGCCGCGATCAACTCAATCTGGTCGTGCTCGATACCTGTCTGAACAATCCATACGACCCGGGCAATGTCAGCATGGTCCGGCCGCCTTCGCAGACGATCGTCGCGTATGCGACCGCACCCGGCGCATACGCGGCCGACGGCGCGCGACATGGCACGTACACCGCGGCGTTGTTGCGCGCGCTCGGTCAGCCGCGGCGAAATGTGGAGGACGTGCTAGACGATGTCGCGCGGTCCGTGAGCCTTGCCACTGAGGGGCGGCAGGTACCGTGGGTGGCGACCGGACCGGCCATAAAGGCAGAGGGGTTCCAATTCGCACCGTCCGTTCGGCAAACGAGCAGCAGCATGACGACGCCTGAAACCGTCGTTGCGTATCAAAGCCGGGGAATTCTTCCTAAGGATAGCAACGAGCAATACGAACTCACCTTCTGGGAGTCGATCAAGGACAGCACCTACCCGAGCGATTACGAGGCCTATTTGAAGGCCTATCCTAACGGACGCTTTGCCACGCTCGCGCACGCTCGTATCGACCGGCTTCGCGCAGCTGCCTCTGCGCCGAAGGCGCAACCGCCTGCTGCTCAAGTCGACCATGCGCGCTCGGCAACCCCACCTGCCGCACCCGTTGCACCCGCACCGGCACCTGTGGAGAAAGCCGCGGCCGCTTCCACGCCGGCACCTGCGCTCGCTCCCGCTCCAGCCACCAAGACAACTGCTTCTGCCGCAAACGAGATCAAGGACTGCGCGGCGTGTCCGGCGCTGGTTTCGCTACCGGGCGGGTCGTTCGAGATGGGCAGTAATTCTGACGATCCTGCTGAACGTCCCGTGCATCGGGTCAGCATTGGCCACCCGTTCGCCATCGGCAAATACGAGGTGACCATCGAGCAGTGGAACGCATGCGCGGATGCAAGCGCCTGCCCGCACCTCGATATTGAAGGCAACACCGCGAAGACCACACCCGCGCGCAATTTGAGCTGGGACGACGCGCAGGCCTACGTCAAGTGGTTGACCAAGACAACGGGGAAGACTTATCGCCTGGCGAGCGAGGCCGAGTGGGAATATGCCGCGCGCGGCGGCACCACGACGACCTACTGGTGGGGCAACGAAATGCGCAAGGGCTATGCGGACTGCAAGGACTGCGGCGACCCGTGGCGCAAGGATAGCCCGGTAAACGTGGGCTCGTTCCTCCCCAACCCCTTCGGACTCTTCGACATGAACGGCAGCGTGTGGGAATGGGTCGGCGACTGCTGGCACGGCTCATACAAGGGCGCGCCAACAGATGGCCGTGTCTGGGACGAGGCGGGCTGCCCGATGCGTGTCATACGGGGCGGCTCGTGGCCTGATGGCGCCGCCTACATGCAGTCGGCCACGCGCTTCAAATACAGCCCCAGCGTGCGGCAATCGCAGAACGGCATGCGCGTGGCACGCGACATGAAGTAACAGGGTCTTGTAGCAGGCGTTATTGTTTGCGGGGATGCGTGTCTATCTGAACGAAATCCACCGCGATCTTGTCGCGTCCGAATTTATTCGCGATATCGCCAAGCCGCTTCTCCACCGCTCGCAGATAGTCCGCGCGCGGCTCGCTCTCGGGCCTGATCGTATCGAACAGGGCTGCGGGCGTCGCGAGCAGCACGATCATCTCCGAGCCGAACGGTTTCGATACGATCCAGTCGCCGCCGCTGCCAATGGTCGCAGCGTAGTTCGGCGGCGCCTGGTTGTCTTTCGAACGTGCGTTCGGCAACAGGTGGACCACGCTGCCGTCGAGTTGGTAATAATCGATATTGACCCATGAATCATAGGGCGGCGTGGTGATCTGAACGACCAGCGGCTGGCCTTCGGTCAACTGCGTATTGTGGCTCCGGGTTTGAATCGTCGCCGATCGGCCTGTCGTCAAATACGGCGCGATCAGCTTGAGCATGTCGCATTTATCGTCGTCGACTTCCTGGACCTGCACTCCCGGATTGGTGACGCCCGGAATCTGATTCAGCGTCGTGCGCAATTTCTGCGTGCCATAGCTTCGGCCGACATAGCCGCTCACACTAAGTGCCTGGTCCTGCACCGACGCCACCAGCGCCGAACACGGCACGCTCGCGAGCACAGGAGCGACCGTCGTGAGTGAAAGCGGGGTGGGGACGACCGGCAGGGGCGCGGGCGCCTCTGCGACCTTCTCCGGCACGGCAGCGACTTTCTCCGGTGGCGCGCTGCGATGCGACGACGCATAGAAGTAGCCGCCCGCGGCCACCACGGCCAGTACGCCTGCCGAGACAACGGTCTTGACCGCCGCGCCCGACCTGCCGTTGCCCGTTTGCGTATCGCCGAATTCTTGCAGGAACTGCGTGACCGTCGGCATGCGCGCTTCGCGCTCGAATGCAAGCGATGCCCTGAGAGCCCGCCATTGCCGCGTCCCCAGGCCATCGGGACGTTGCGGCTTGAGGCTCGAGCCGCGCGCCTGGGTTGCGGGAACCCGGTCGAAGGGATGCCGCCCGGTCAGCAACTCGTAGGTCGTGCAGCCGAGTGCATAGATGTCATCGCGGGGATCGGGCTCGCGATGCTCGAGCATCTCCGGGCTCGCATAAGCGGGCGTCAGCGCGCCGAGACTGCCGGGGTCGAAGATGGTTGCGTCGGTCTCTTCTTCGGGCCGCTGGAACACGCGGGCGATACCGAAGTCGATCACCTTCACCTCGGCGGTATCGGTCAGGAACACGTTCGCGGGTTTGAAATCGCAATGGACGAAACCACGCTCGTGCGCATAGGCCAGCGCATTCGCCATGCCTTTGAAGATCGGCAACGCCTGCGCATACGGCATGCCCTTGAACTCCGGATCCCGCAAGATCCGGCTCAGGGGCTTGCCGGACAAATACTCCATGGTCAGGTAAACCACCGGGCCGTCGCGATCGAAGTCATACACCGTGACGATGTTTCGATGCCCGAGCGATTGCGCCTTCTTGGCTTCGCGCTGCAGCGCGATGAGCGATTTCGGATTGCCGCGAAACTGGAGATTCAGCACCTTGATCGCAATGTACGGACGGCGATCGGAGGCTTCCAGCTTGCGCAGATCCAGCGCCTTGTACACGGTTCCCATGCCGCCCACACCGATACATTCCTCGAGCACGAAGCGCCCGTTGAGGGTATCGCCGACCTCCTTGACCTGATCCGTATCCGACATCACGTAGTCGCGGGCGGACGAGAAGGAGGAAGGAGGCTGTGAAGGGGGAGTCGATCGCTGTTGCAACGCGCCTGGCGAAGTCTGCAGGCGAGTCTCATCGGAATTCGCGCCATGGCTTGCCAGCGACGCTTGCTCTATCCGCCGATGCACGGCCGCGTAGAGATCGGCCGGCAGCGGCGTTTTGGCTTGTTCTTCGCGGAGTATTTCCAGCAAGCGCCCGGTCGAGGTGTCGTCGACGGACAACGCATTGTCGACGAGTATTAGAAACTCATCACGCGATGTACCGCTGCTTTGGAAGGTTCGGATAGCTTGCGCAAGACTGGTCATCTCTACGGCTCGATGCGGCTCCATTAGTGAACATATTGTCTGTAGTTACCCGCACTCGCAGTGTTTCGATACTAGGTGAGACCCCTGCCTTACGCAACACGGTTTCGTTGCGGGTGTTGGATCGGGCACATGTTGTTCGCAGTCCAACAGATGGGGGTTCAGATGTTGGTTGAAAGCCGTCATGCGTGTCGAACGCCGGTGCGAACGCGTGGATGACGCGCACGTTCCGAATTCCGCCGAGCCTTTCTCCGCAAGCCTTTCGAGACTATTTTCTCGCGCACCGACGCTCCTGGCACAGGCCATGCATTAGTGTCCTGCGAGCAGACAAGATGCTCACCAACCTCTAAAGCCACCTGGCTTAACCCTTAGGAGAACCACCATGAAATCACTCACCATCAAAGACCTGTCCGTTACCGAAGAACTCGACAGCCGCGCCATGTCGGCCGTACGCGGTGGCAACCTGCCCGGCTACTGGCCCGGCATCAACGTGTCGTCGTACGAAGCTTCGTTCGATGCTTCGCAACTGATCAGCCAGTCGCAAAACACGCTGAACAACAACGGCAACAACGTGGCGTTCGCGAGCGGCATTCACTCGACGGTCGACCCGAAGCAGACCGCCACGAACAAGAACACGATCAACTTCTGAAGCTGCGCGACAGCCCGGAGGCCTTGCGGTCTCCCGGTTGCCGGTTCAGGCCACCCTTACTTTTAAGCTCGGAGCACCGCCATGTCGTCTCTCATGATTCACGATTTGTCTCACAGCCGGGAACTGGACCGCCACGCCATGTCGGACGTGCGCGGCGGCAACTCAGCACTTGCCAACGCCGGTTCGCTCGCCAACATCAACGTCGCAGTGAACACGAACGAGAACATCGTTCAGTATCAAAACGTAGAGGTCAATGCGCTTAACAACATCGGCGTGCTTGGCGCCAACCTCGGGCCGATCCACCTGAACGTCAATCCGGCGCAGTACGCGAGCACGGGTGCCGGTGTGAATTTTTGAAGTACAGGTAGTGCAGGTCTGCACGCGTTCACGTCCGCTGCGGGAAGATTCTTTCCGCGGCGGATTTGCCTATACTGGATTGAATCGAAACCCTCACCTTTCCTGGATGACACCATGGCTGCAATTCTGATCAAGGATCTGCCCGACAGCGTGGAACTCGACAAGCAGGCGATGAGCGCGATTGTCGGCGGCGCAAGGTCCCGCTCCCGTTCTGCGCTTCGTTCGTATGCAACGCCCGCGAACAGCACGAGGATCGTCAATTTTCCGGCCAGCCAGATTGGCGTTACGGCGGCTCAACCCCCGGCCAAGGCGACGAGTCGGAAAGCGCGCAAATAGACCGGTTTGGCACCCACGCGCACTGAATTCCCGGCAAACCCCAGCCGGGTGTTCGCGTTCGCGGTGGCGCTAACGGCGGCTAGACTGGCCGATATCGCCGCACGTCATTCCCTTAGAAGAAATCAAGCTTTCGCCGCTTAGGGGCTCGATCAATCGAAAGCCGGAAACAAGGTATATTTGCCCGGTGGTTCTGCGGGTAATCCCTCAAGCGGCTTCTACCGTGCCGCCAGGGAACAACATTCCCTGGAGAAATGACATGGCAAATTGGACGCCTGATCCAACGTTCTATCCTTCACCGCGGATGGCCATGAAGGCCCCGCACGAAACCATCGCCTACGTGGCGAGTTTCGATCCCACGCGACAGGTTCCGGATGCCATTGCCGTCATCGACGTGGACCCCGCGTCGGCCAGCTATTCGCAGTTGATCAGCAATGTTGCCATGCCTAACGCGGGCGACGAACTGCATCATTTCGGCTGGAACGCCTGCAGTTCCTGCTTGTGCCCGAACGCACCTCATGCGCATGCCGAGCGTCGTTACCTGGTCGTGCCGGGCTTGCGATCATCGAGAATCCATATCCTCGATACCAAGGCCGACCCGCGCAATCCCAAGATCGTGCGTGTGCTGGAACCCGGGGAAGTCGCCGAGAAAGCGGGCTATACAAGGCCTCATACGGTTCACTGCGGACCCGAGGGTATCTACATAGCCGCATTGGCGAACGCGCAAGGCGAGGCGCCGGGCGGCATTTTCCTGATGGACCACGAGACTTTCGACATTCGCGGTCAATGGGAAATAGATCGCGGTCCTCAGCAATTATCCTACGACGCCTGGTGGCACCTCGGACATGACACCCTGGTCACCAGCGAATGGGGCTTGCCCGCTACATTCGAAAACGGCCTCGTACCGGAGGTCCTGCTTGGCGGGAAATACGGGCACAAGCTGCACTTCTGGGACCTGCATACACGCAAGCATCAACAAGAGGTCGATTTCGGCGCGGAGAACCAGCTCGTGTTCGAGCTGCGTCCAGCCCACGACCCGACCAAGGCATACGGCTTCGTCAACTCCGTGATCAGCCTGAAGGATTTATCCGCGTCCATCTGGACCTGGTATCGCGACGGTGACAAATGGGCTGTCAAGAAGATCATCGAGATTCCGGCCGAGCCTGCCGACCCCGATCTGTTGCCGCCCATGCTGAAGGGTTTCGGCGCTGTGCCGCCGCTTGTCACCGACATCGATTTATCGATGGACGATCGCTTTCTCTATGTCGCGTGCTGGGGAACCGGCGACTTGCGGCAATACGACGTGTCCGATCCCTTCGCGCCGAAGCTCACCGGGACCGTCAGGATCGGTGGCATCGTATCGCGCGAGTCCCATCCGAAAGCGGGCGGTCGAGCGCTGAACGGCGGACCGCAGATGGTCGAGGTCAGCCGCGACGGCCGCCGCGTGTATTTCACCAATTCGCTATACGGTGCTATCGACGAGCAGTTTTATCCCGATGGTCTCAACGGCTGGATGGTGAAGCTGGATGCGTCGCCCGAAGGCGGTATCGAATTCGATCCGCGTTTCCTGGTCGAGTGGCCTTCCACGCACCGGCCGCATCAGGTGCGGCTCGAGGGCGGCGATTGTTCGTCAGACTCGTATTGTTATCCGTGAGCCGCCGCTCTCGCGGAGCGCTCAAGCCGGGCGCATCATGAACATGGCATGGGCCGGGACGGGCCATGCCTGGGAGTGGTTCGCTATTGCGGGCCTTGGGATCTTTCATGGAATCAACCCCGCCATGGGCTGGCTGTTCGCGGTCGCTCTCGGTCTGCATCGGCGCAGCCGGCAAGCCGTCCTGCTTGCGATCCCGCCAATGGCGCTGGGCCACGCGCTCTCCATCGGTATAGTCGCGGCTCTCGTGCTCACTACCGGGAGGGTCATAGATAGCCATCTCGTTCGCATCGCAAGCGGCGCCCTGCTCGTCGCCTGGGCGGTGTACCAGGTCCGATATGGCCATCGGCACCGCGTGCGTGTTGGCATGACGACAGGTTTCACCGGCCTCGTCCTCTGGTCGTTCCTGATGGCGACCGCACACGGCGCAGGTCTCATGCTGATTCCCGCGCTGATCCCATTGTGCGGGTCCGTGGCGGGTCAAGCATCCTCCGGGCCGCTGCTGGTCTCGCTCGCCGCTGTCGGCCTGCATACGCTGGCCACCTTGCTCGTAACGGCCGGCATCGCGCTGCTCGTGTACGACTGGCTGGGCGTGGGCGTGCTCAGGCGCGGCTGGATCAACTTCGACAGGCTCTGGACCATCGGGCTCGCGGGCACCGGCGTGTTGCTGATCGCCACGGCCTAGCAAGCGGATGCCGGATGGCTCGCCCGGCTTCGGGCAAGCGCCTGTCATTCCTCACTCATACGCCAAACCGGGGCGAGCGCCGCCAAGCGGCGATAATGCGGCTGGCGCAGTGCCTTCCCGACAGCCGCGATCGGCTACGATTGACGTCCATGGCTTGCGAGGCACAGCCACCGCTGCGCGTTTCGCCTGGTGCCGATAGAGAATCCGCGCCTTCCCTGAACCACGACCTTGTTTGTCACCAAGCTAAATCGATAATGAAAAAAACGCCGGCATATCCAGAAAGCAAAGAAGCTTTCAGTGTCGTTTCAATTCACGCATAGGCACACGGCGATGGCTCAAAACTACTCGAACTGGTTCGTGCGCGCGCGCCTCAAGACGCGGCAGTTGATGCTCCTCGCGGCCATGGAAGAAGAAGGCAACGTTCGCCGCGCCGCCGATGTCCTCGGCATGACACAGCCGGCGGCGTCGCGTCTCTTGAAGGAACTGGAGGACGTGCTGGAGGTGCGGCTCTTCGACCGCACGCCGCACGGGATGCACGCCACGCTGTACGGCGAAGTGATGATCCGCCATGCGCGCATGGTGCTTTCGAACCTGGACCAGGCGCACAACGAGATCTCCGCGTTGCGCGCGGGACTCGCGGGTCAGGTGCAGATTGGCGCGATTGCCGCCGCTGCGGCGACCATGGTGCCGCTCGCCATCGCGCGCGTGAAAGCGCTTTATCCGCAATTGCAGATCTGGCTGCAAGTGGAGACGTCAAACATGATGCTGCCGCTGATTGCAGAGGGTCACCTGGACATCATGATCGGCCGCGTACTCGAGCGACAAGGCGAGTTCAAGGATACGGTGCGTTACGAGCCTATTGCCGAGGAACCGCTTTGCGTGGTCGTTCGCCCCGGGCATCCGCTCGAACAGGCGACCGGCCTGACCATGCATGACATTGTCAATGCCGGCTGGGTTCTGCATCCGCCGGGCAGCGTGCTGCGGCACCGGTTCGACATGGTGTTTTCGCAGATCGGCCTCAGTTCGCCGCAGAATGTGGTGAATACCAACAACATCCTCGCCATCTCGGGCATCTTGCTGCAGAGCGACATGCTCGCGGTCATGCCCGAAGAGGTCGCACGGCAATACGAGGAATTCGGCACACTGAAGCGGTTGGCGATTGAACTGCCGTTCCGCATGGACGCATTCGGCATTATCACGCGGCAAACGCAACTATTGTCGCCAGCGGCAACCGTTGTGCTTAAGGCGCTGCACGATGCCGCGCTCGAAGTGTATGGCGTGCGGCTGGACGCCATTACTTAAGGCCTGTGGGCTGCGAAGAGCGCACGGGCCCTTAAGCTATATTGCAGGTCGGTCCATCATTTACGGAGTGTCACTCATGATCATCGAAGAGAACAATCAGCTCATGCTGCGGCCACTCGAACGTACCGATCTCCACTTCGTCCACAGCCTGAACAACAACGCAAAGATCATGCGTTACTGGTTCGAAGAGCCCTACGAAACATTCTCCGAGTTGTCCCAGCTATACGATCGCCACGTCCACGATCTGCGTGAACGCCGCTTTGTTGCTGTCGACAAGACCGGCGAGACAATAGGGCTCGCAGAATTGATCGAGCTTGATTACATCCACAGGCGCGGCGAATTCCAGATCATCATTGCACCCGGCGCTCAGGGCCAGGGCTTTGCAACGAGCGCGACCCTGCTTGCAACGGACTATGCGTTTTCCGTGCTCAATCTGCGCAAGCTTTACCTGATCGTCGATGTATCGAATCAGTCGGCCATTCACGTCTACGAGAAGTGCGGCTTCAAACAGGAAGCGGAATTGATCGAAGAGTTTTTTGGCAACGGCCGGTATCACAATGTCTATCGCATGTGCATTTTCCAGCACGATTTCCTTAAGCAAATGCAGGCAGGCAAGTAAGGACGGGGCTAGAAGGAAACAATAAACCGGGTTCCGGACGGCAAGGTTCTGACGGACAGTGTCCAATTGTGCGCCAGCGCTATTTCCTTGCAGATCGATAGGCCCAGGCCGGCGCCGTCATGTTGAGCATCGGGTGCGCGCCAAAAACGCTCAAATAAAAATGGCAAATGTTCAGGGTTGACGCCGGGTCCCTCGTCCTGGATACAGATCGTCTTTTCGTCGACGGAAACAATGACGGATCCATGCGTAGGCGTCGCGTTGATCGCGTTTTCAACTATATTTTTCAGCAAGATGAAAAGCGCGCTCCTGTCAGCTCGCATTGTCGCGGGAATGACAGGAGCGTCGACGTGCAGTTTCACTTGTTTTTTGTCCGCCTTGCGCGCCAGATAATCCACGACGTCCTCGACAACATCGACCTTGTCGACCTCGCCGAATTCAAAGTTTTGCGATTCACTTACTTCGGCGAGATGCAAGAGCTGCCGGACCTGCCGCGCCATCAAGTCGATTTCGCGGAACAGCAAATCCTTGTTCTCGACCTCGGGCTGCAACTCGATCTGCCCTCTTATCAAAGTCAGCGGTGTTTGAAGTTCATGAGCTGCCGAGGCGAGAAATTGCTGCTGTACCGCGAAGCCATTTTCGAGGCGCGCCAGCGCATCATTGAACGCGATAAGAATAGGCTTGATCTCGCTGGGAACACCCTTGATGGAAAGCCGCATACGAAGGTTTTGCGGGGTGATTGAAGCAGCGGAATCCGATGCCACGCGCAAAGGCCGCAGCACGCGGCGAACCGTGAACGTCAAGGTCAGGCCGAAGATAATTGTCGCGATCAGCAAGGTATAGCCTACGATCTCCGGAATCGGCTCGATCCTCTCACCGAGCACGGCTTTATTGAACGCCACGCTCGCCGCGCTTTGCACAAAAAATGGCGTTTGCCCGTGCATGATCTCGAGGGTCACGACGTCAAAAGGCTTACCGTTGATGGCAACGCGTTTCATGGCGCCGACGGAGCTTGTCAGATCGCCAGTATCCCAGGAGGGATTGTTCAGCGCGCCACGGGAAGCAAGAAGCACATGTCCGGAGGCGTCGAGCGTACGGTACAGCAACTCGGTCGATGCGAAATCGAAGAGCCAGGTGGCGCGCTCGTCGAGGTTTATCGACACCGGCCGCCCCGAGTCGTCAAAGCGCAATTGGGAGGCTAACAGGCGGGCGCTTCTTATGCTCTCGCTCACCCTGAATGTATCGGGCGGCAAGTGATTGAAGGCGTACAGCACGATCGCGGCGATGACAGTGAGACTCACGGCCAAAGCCGCGACGCTTGTCACCCATAAGCGCACCGAGAGGCTTTTGATCCAGTAGCTGAGCATGATGATGCTGTCCGTGTAACTTGATCGAATGCGGTCAAGGGTCACATTGCGCGATGCGGTCGCGAGGCTGGAGTTGACCCGCTCATTCGCCAAAACGGTCGACCGTACCGGTCAATCTGACCGCTGGTCATCTCGCACTGAGTCCAGCCGCTGGACCGCGAAACCCGCACCCCTGATGTTCGCAAGTCGTGTGGTCGCCCCCACCGCCAGCAGCTTCTTTCGCAACCGGTGAATGGTCACTTCGAGGGCGTTCGGTGTGACTGCATCACCCAACCCCCAGCCCGCATGTTCGAGCGCCCCATGGCGAACCGTCCGGCCCGCGGCCTTCAAGAGAACAGACATGATCTGCAATTCGGCGGGTGCAAGCGGGATGGACTGGTTGCCGCAACGCATTGCATGTTGCTGTGGATCGATTGCAATATCGGCGAAGCTTTGAATCAGCGTCGTCATTTCGGGGGGCCTGCGCATCAGCGTTCGAACGCGTGCTACCAGCTCACCCATCTCGAATGGCTTGGTGACGTAGTCGTCCGCGCCAGTCTCAAGCCCTTCTATCCGATCGTGCAACGCATCCCGCGCTGTCAGCATCAGGCAGGGCGTCATGGCTCCGGCGGCACGTAACGTCCGCAGGAAAAGTAGCCCGTCGCCGTCGGGCAATCCGCGGTCAAGGATCATGACCGAGTAGTCGGCACGGCTTAGGCCATACGCTGCTTCAGAGAGACTGCTGAAGATATCGGTTTCGATTCCCGCGCCGGACAACGACTGCCGGATCATACCCGCCAGGCGGGCATGATCTTCGATCAGTGCAATTCGCGACATATGTCCGGTTCAATTGAATTGGTAGAGATAGGCGATCTTGGCTTCAGGAATGAATCGCCTGCCGACGATCGGGCTGTCGGTTATTCCGCTACCCAGGTGCGCTACGCTCAAATCAAGGCTCACGAGCTGTTGGCGCGTTACGCGATAGTCGAACTTGGCGCCGGCTGATTCCTTGTAAGTGGCTGTCCCGGTGTATGCAGGTCGTCCGGCTCGCGCCTCCGACGTCCTTACGCCATAGTAATAATCAACGTATTTGCCGCTGAGCCAACCGGCTCCTGCATGGGGTTCCATAGAGAACCTACCATAGTCCAGGGTCTTGCCGAACTCGATATCAGCCTTCTGGCCTTTGTTTCCGCCAGTCAGGTACTCACCCGACAGATCGCCGTACTGCGTCTGCCATTTGAATGCAGGGCCCAGCCAGAATGCGGCACGACGCGTTTGCATCCCATTCAGTATGGGTGCGTCGGAGCCCTTGTAGCCGTCTGCGATCGCGTAATTACCGCGCAGGGTGAACGCAACGCCGCCCCATTTTCCGACCTTCAGATCAACGGTGGTGCCAATTGCGTGGATCCATTTGTCGTCGAAAAAGAAGAATGGAACGGGCGTTATATGCGTGCCATATCCTTTGTAAGGTGATTGCTCGAAGGCCGCGCCGCCGCCAAGTCCCCAATGGGTGACGTTCGTGGCATTGTTCAGAATTGCAAAGCCGGTTGTGTCGGCGTTAGGCACATTCGCACCAGGACCCTCTGCCCAGGCCGCGCCCGAAACCATCAGAGCGGATGCGGCGGCGAATAGCAGTTGATACTCGCGACGAAGGTGTTTGTTCACAGTGGTGCCTTTTATGGGGTGGTCGTTGGGGCGTACTGTATGACCAAGGCACTTACTGCTCACTTACTCGATGATCAATCGCTGCTATGGAAGAGGGATGGGCGGGTTAACTATTTTCGACGTCGCGGGATAGCTCGTCGGGTTGCTACGGTTAGCAATGACGTGGGAGCAACGCTCGCCACGTCCGCACTAAACAGGATTCCGGTCGCTTTGGACGCTCGAGTCTATCGAAGTGGAATGCGCGGCGGCAGAGCGACCCACAAAACGCCTGGAAAGAAAACCGCGTACTGGCTCTTCCACATATTTCGTCACAACGATGGCGCTTAGGAACGTCGTAGCGCTCGCTACCAACATCGGTGCGGCTGCAACCGGGTTCGTTGTTCCCATGACCATGTACACCACCTGTCCTATCGGATAGTGAAGCAAATAGATTGGATACGAAAGCCATCCGAGGAAACGCGCTGTTTGTATCTCGACCGAGGACATACACCGGACCGTCGATCCGAACAACACCAACCACGGCGCGACGCAGAAGATAATAAGCATCGGATAGAAGCCGCGCAGCGACATGGGAAACAGGAACAGGACTAGTACAAGCGCGTACAGCACATAGATGTTTGCAAACACCCTGGGTATCATTGCCGTTGCAGATCCAACGCGCGTATTCTTAATATTATAAAGAAGCACTCCTACCATAAATCCAAACGAGATCCGAAAAAAGCCGCCGTAGAATCGGCTGCTGGACCAGCCTTGCTCAAGATCGACCAGCCCATGACCATGAGTTGCACGCACCGTCATTACGCTGAATGCCAGCAACATGAGAGCGCTGAAGGCGATTCCAATCATTTTCGTCCGGGTACTAAAGCGCACTACGACCACAAACGCCAGACTTGCCAGCACTTCGAAGAAAAGCGACCAGGCCGGTGGATTGCTAGGAAAAATGACACCTGTCGAGAATGATGCTGTCGACACGTCCTTAAGGCTGTGCATAGTGGCCGCACCGAAATCGCCCATATACGGAACGACAAACATATTCTCAAACGTTGAGGTGACGATACTTCGGGCTGGATAATTCGATAAGCCAACCGCCCCCGCCTCGATCAAAACAGGCAGCCCGATCACTAAGGAAATCAACAACATCGGGTATAGACGGATCAGGCGTCTTTTCACATACTCCACGCGTGTCATGCCGCTTAGGAGGCGCGCACCGTAAGAATGTGCGATGACAAAGCCGCTCAGCATGAAGAACAGATCGACAGCTTCATAGGCGTTCTTGAACACCTCCTCCTGGCTGAAATGGGAGATCATGACTGCGATAGCGGCAACGCCTCTCAGCCCATCGAGCGCGTCGAATCTAGTGTGTGTCGCGGACATCGGTAGGCCTCTTTATTTTTGCAAACTTATAAGCAGTCTTGACTTGTCCGTCGTTACTGCAATAATGCCGCTCAATTTACCATTGGTGGAAACAGCGTGATGTGCGATGGAGTACGCACCCTTCGAACTAAGAGTGGATCGGACAACATCTTCGAAGGCTTAATGACAAGAGCGGCACATTGTCGGTCGACCGCGTCGGGCACGCGTCACCCCTAAAGCGATGGTCAACTTTCTTAATCACGGCCATTCAATTTGGCACGCCCCTATCTTCTATTTCAGCGCCGCCGTGGATTGCGCAAAGGCCTCGCGAAACATCGGCACCAGCCGCTTGTTGCCGAATTCGCTGAGATGATCCGCGTCGTAGTACAACGGCTTAAGCTGCTGGCTTCCCCAGCAACGCCCGCGGTCGCACATCCAGCGTTCGGGATCGAGCAGCTTCACGCCGCACTGTGCGGCCGCGGCCTCCTGTGCCGAGCGCACGACCGCGTTGCGCGTGTTGTAGTCATCGAGCGAGATAGACAGGTCGGCGGTACCCCGCCTGAATATCAACTGGCGCGACATCGCCTGCGGAACACTGAATGGCATTTCCGGTACCGGCTGCACCAGATACACCGGACGGGACTTCGCGATCAAGCACGTCGACGCAACCAGATGCTGCGCAAACTCCGCGAGAAACGCGGGCGTCGGAGAATCGTACACGCGCGAAAAGTAGACAAGGGGATGGTGGCTGAACGCGCTGCCATCGATCGGCCCGAACGCGTAGTCCGACGTACGGTTGACGATGAACACCGGGATCGCGGGGTCGATCGAAGCCAGCTTGCGCAATGCCCATTCGTTAAAGTCAGCACAGGGCTGACCAGCATCTTCCCCGCCAGGGACGGCATGCTCGCCGTAGAGCGTCGGGCAGCCCGAATAACTCAGCTCCATGACCGCACCGCCGCGCAATGCTTCCTGGACGGCGCTTACCATAGCGTCCGCGTGGCTGTCGCCGAGCACGACCGCCCGCAGTGGACCACTGCCGAACAGGCAAGCGGGCGATGTGCTGCCGGATGCAGCGAGGCACTGGTCACGCACCGGGCTGTGGTCGAGCTGCTCGTCCGCGGCCATGTCCCATTGCTGCGGCACCCGGTTCGGCACGTGCTGATACCGGGCAGCAACCGCACCAAGCGTCACGCCCGCCAGCGCCGCGCCGAGACACAGAAGGCGCGCAGGCTTCGCAAACCGTGCGAGATGCTCGCGCGAAGGCCGTTCTACGAACTGATAGGACGCTTCGCCGAGCAGCAGCGCTGCGGCAATGCCGATAGCCACGCTCGCGAAATCGTGCTGCCGATCGGAGTAGACCAGCAACACCGACACTGGCCAGTGCCAGAGGTAGAGCGAATACGAACGGGTGCCGAGCCATTGCGCGACAACGTTGCCGGTGAACGGCGAGCGCTGCCTCGATACAGCAATCACCAGTGCCGCTCCGAGTACAGGCAAGATTACGAAGCCACCATGCCACCTTAGCCCGGAATCCATACGCACGATGGCCAGTGCGATCAGCGCAAGTCCGACGGCTTCAAGCATGCCCGCGAGCGCAGCGGGCAACTCGCGCCGTCCGGCGCAGAACCAGACCATTGCGCCCGCCAGCAATTCCCACGCACGACTCGGCAACAAAAAGAACGCGGCGTCGGGCCAACGCTCGGACCCGTAAACCGAGCAGCCGAGCGACGCGACACCCACGGCGGCCAACAGCGCGCACACGCCGGCCTTGCGCCGCCAGCGCCACGCGAACGCTGCCGCAACCGGCAACAATAGGTAAAACTGCCACTCTACGGACAACGACCACCTTTGCAGAAGCCAGTTCTCATGCGACGCTGTGTCGAAGTAGCCGGAGCGTTTCCAGAACAGGATGTTGGAGACGAACGTGAGCGCGGACACAACATTGAGCGAGAGCGCCCGATAGTCGACGCGCACAAGCCAGAACCAGCCGACCGCGAGCAGCACGGCACACAGCGCGAGAAGGGCCGGCAAGATGCGCACAGCACGCGCCAGATAGAAGTCGAGAAGCGAGAACCGGTCGCGCTCGAGCGCCGAGACGACAATTCCGGTCATCAGGAATCCTGAGATAACGAAGAACACGTCGACGCCGACGAACCCTCCAGAAAATCCCGGTATGCCGAAGTGAAAGAGCACGACCGGCAGCACCGCCCATGCGCGCAGGCCGTTAATGTCGTAGCGGAACGCTGAGCGGACAGCTTCCTCTGTGCGCTGAACGCCGGTAAATCCGCTCTCAACGACTGATTTTGTTATTTGCATCGAGTGCAGCCCTTTAAGTGGGATATCGAACACACGGGCATGGCGAGCCCCAATCTCGTCATGGCAACCGTTTCCCCTGAAGATTCCGCTCGCACAATAACCGAGTCGCCTGCATGCTTCAGCAAAAATAATTTCGGTGGGTACGCTAGCGCACGAGGTGGTTGCGCGGCCGCTCGCCGGGGCTCTTGCAGATACCTTCGCGCAAAGCCCCGCGCTCCTTTCAATTGCATTTTTCGACCCACCGACCCATGAGGCCAGCTCCCCGATAAATATCAATTTGACTACCTTGCATAAACAGGTAGCGTGTTATATGTTTAAGCTATTCACCGAGTTCGCACATGACCGAATCGATCCAGGTTCAATTGAAGAAAGGGGCACTCGATCTGTGTGTGCTCGCCCTGTTGTCACGTGGGGAGAGCTACGGCTACGAGATCGCCAGCACGCTCGCCGGTGCCGTCGGCATGGGCGAAGGCACGATCTATCCGCTGATGCGCCGCATGCAGAACGACGGGCTGGTCGCGACCCGCCTGGTCGAATCGGCCAGCGGACCCTCGCGTAAATATTATCGGCTCACGCCCATGGGCCATGACGCGCTTGAAGCGCATCGGCGTGACTGGCGCGCCTTCGTGGCCGCAGTCGATCAACTTCTCGGAGACCAGACGTGAACAGTGAAGCATTCTTGCGCACGCTGCGAGCCGGGCTCGCCGGCCTGTCGAAGCAGGAGGTCGACGAGATCATCGCCGACTACGAAGCCCATTTCGCCGAGGCGCGCGCGTCGGGTCGCAGTGAGGCGGAGGTCGCCGAGGCCCTCGGTGATCCGGCGCGGCTCGCCCGCGAGTTACGCGCCGAAACCGGCCTGCGGCGATTCGAGTCGCACCGCAGCTTTGCCAACCTCATCACGGCCATGCTTGCGCTGGCAGGCCTCGCGGCGGTCGACATCTTCTTCCTGATGCCACTGCTGCTCGTCCTCGCAGCCATTGCCCTCGGGATTGGCATCGGCCTCGCGGCGCTTGGCGCTGTGGGGGCACACATGATCTTCACCGTCGTATTTTTTGCGCACGGTGGCTCGTTCGTTGGCGGCGTGATCCGCTTCGTGGTCGGTATCGGGCTGATTGCGTGCCTTGTCGTCGGCGGCTCGCTGCTGCTGATGGGACTCGGCGCAGGCGTGCGAACGCTCGGACGCTATATGCGATTGCATTACCACCTGCTCGACCCCGATGAGGACAGGACGCAAGACTCGGATAAAAACATTTCGACGCAGCCGCGGAACGCGACCAAGCGACCGGCATTGTTTGTAGTCGCGGGATTGACCGCCGCCGTCGCGCTTGTTGCTCTCCTTGCGCTAGGCAGTTCGCTCGCCGGATCGCATCGGGACAGCGGTGCGTCGTGGTGGCGACATGCGGGATGGGGTTGTGGTCCGACATGGCTCGACCGGGCGTCTGCAAGCGGCGTCAATGCCTCGGCCCCTGCCAGTACCTCGCCCGCCTCCGTTACGTTCCCGTTCGAGGCGAACGACCGCATCGACATCGATCTGCCGGCCTCTGTCAGCTATCAGCCTGGCCCCAAAGCCGAAGCGACCGTGACGGGCGATTCTTCTGTCATCAGCCATGTGCGCATTGTTGATGGCCGGCTCGGCTTCGATAACGATCTCGAATGTGCCCCGCTTGCGCATCTCTCGGTTCGCCTGACGGCCCCGTCGATCGCAGCGTGGGGCATCAGAGGCAGTAGCGCACTCGTTCTTTCGGGTATCGATCAGCAGAAGCTGCGATTGCACATCACAGGAAGCGGCCATGTTGTCGCGAGTGGCGCCGTACAAGTTGTTGCGCTCAATGTCGCGGGTTCGGGCGAGGCGGAACTGCAAGGCCTCTCGGCGAGGTCTGCGGAGATCGTGGTCCATGGCAGCGGCGAAGTGCAGGTCGCGGCAAAGGATAGCGCTGACGTTGTCATCCGCGGCAGTGGTGTCGTGAAGCTGCACGGCCAACCCGCGCAGTTGCATTCGGCCATATCGGGTAGTGGCCGTATCGAGAACATGCCCTAGCGACAGAGCACGCCAGGGTCTTCAAGGAGACGTTCATGATCAAGTCTGCCAGCCGCCGCGATATCCTCAAACTAGCCGGAGCTGCATTGATAGCGAGCCATATGCCTGTATTCGCCCAATCCGTTTCCTTGGCAGCGAAGCCCTCCGTTGCCTCCGGCTTCGCACCCGATCTCGATGCCCGCTTCGAGGCCTTTCGTACCAGCACCTCGCTGCCCAACCTCCACAGCGTCCTGGTGTTGCATGAAGGGCGCATCGCCTTCGAACGCTATTTTTCGGGTCTTGATGAAACCCGGGGCCAAGCGCCTGCGGAAGTCGTGTTCGGTCCCGACACTCAACACGACCTGCGCTCCGTCACCAAGAGCCTCGTGTCGTTGCTCTACGGCATTGCGCTCGCGGACAAGCGCGTCCCGCCGGTCAATACGCCGCTCCTGTCGCAGTTCCCGGAATACCCGGACCTCGCTAGAGATCCGCAACGGGCGAATCTCACGATCGCCAATGCGTTGACCATGACGCTCGGCATGCAATGGAACGAGCAACTTTCGTATCTGGATCCGGCCAACAGCGAGACGGCGATGGATGCGGCTCCCGATCGATATCGCTACGTGCTCGCACGGCCGATAGTCGCCGCACCGGGCGAAGTCTGGATCTATAGCGGCGGAGCCGTTGCGCTGGTCGCGCGCGTGATCGAGAAAGGCACTGGGCAAGCACTGGCGGACTATGCGCGCTCCGCTCTGTTCGAGCCGCTTGGCATCGACAAATTCTCATGGGTGAAAGGAACGGATGGAGAGGCCATTGCCGCGTCCGGATTGCGCCTGACGCCGCGTGAACTCGCGCGTGTAGGACAATTAGTGCTCGCCCGGGGTCAATGGGACGGCCGTACGATCGTGCCCGCGGCCTGGCTCGACGCGAGCTTCAGTCCCGCCGCCACTGTGCGTGACGGACAGTCATATGGCTACTTCTGGCGAGTCGGCGAAATCGCTTATCCGAGCAAGACCGGAATTCGCGGCGAACGCTATGTTTTGGGTTTGGGTAATGGCGGACAGCTACTGGCTATCATTCCAGCACGCGCACTTGTGGTGGTGGTCACAGCAGGAAATTACAACGATCGAAAAGACTGGCAAGTGCCCGACGAAGTGCTGCGCCACTTCGTGCTGCCCAGCCTCATGGTGTGATGTATCTATCCGTGAATGATCTACATCCGCCTTCTCCGCATCAAGCACAGGAATCCTTATCGTATGTCAACGCGTCCTGGCCAGGCAACGCTGCGCACCCGCTAATCGTTGTCCTTCGCAACGACCGCGCCCGCAATTTGATGGCGCGCCAGGGACGCCCCGACAAAGCCCGATGCTTTCATGTCGTCGACAAACGTCGACAGATACGCGGCCGCTTCATCGCCCTTTGCTTTTGGCACCCCCATCGCCTGACGGATCACCATGAAACGTTGATCGAGCAGCCGCAATCCGCCGGCCTTCGCGGCGTCGCTTTCGAGTTGTTGCCTGACGCCTGCCGCCACGTCCAGATGCTGACTTAGAAAATCTTGCACCACTGCGGGGGATGTCGGAATCCGCACTATCTTCGCGCGATGCAATTCGCGCGTGAGGAACAGGTCGTATGCGCTGTCCTTGCCAACAGCCACAGTGACTCCCGGTTGGTCGACCTGATCGTTGGTGGTGATCGGCGACGTGTCGCGCACCAGGTAAAAACCTTCGATCAACACATACGGTTTCGTGAAACTGATTTCTTGTCCGCGCTTCGGATCGACGGCAAAGAAACCGACATCGGCCTTGTCCTGGTTGACGTTATCCACCGATGCTCCCGCCGACTTGACCACGACCAGTTGCAGCGGCACACCGAGACGCCTGGCGAGTTCGGTGGCGAGATCGACCGATACGCCGACCGCCTTGCCAGTTGCCGGATCGATGCTCGCCAGCACCGGATTCCCAAGATTGATAGAAGCGCGCAACGCGCCGCCAGGCGCAAATGCTTTCACGATGGATTCACTAGCCTGCTGCGCGGATTGCGACGCGGTTGGCGGCGGGATCGCACCTTGGGCCTGCGCGAACGCAGGAACGCATAGAGCGGCGTTGACTGCCAGCGTAGCAATGAGGACTGCCCGGCGTTTCATCGTTGAAAACTTCGTCATCTTGAGATGCCCTTTATTTAGCTTTAGCGAACCCGCGTGACCTTATGCATGACTGTCTGGCGAAGATGTGCGTTATCGCATATCGGCGCGAAGCTCCCGCACCCCACGGCCCAGCCTCCGGCGCAACAGAGTCCGCAATGTCGCCGAGTCGGCGTAGCCTACCTCGCTCGCAATGGTCTCGACGTCGTAGCCAATAGACACGAGGTGCCGTGCCCGTTCGATCCGAAGGTCCTGGAAAAATGCCAGCGGCGATTTGCCGAGCACCGCCTCCGTGCGGCGTTGCAAAGTGCGAGTACCGACGGACAATGTGCTCGCTGCGTGCTGAAGCGAAAATCCGGAGGAGAGATTGTCGCGAGCCCATCGCTCGAATTTCGCAATCAGCGGATCGGCATGGGCAAGGTGATCCGGAACAATGTATTCGGCCTGGGATGAACGTGTGTCAACCAGCATGAAGCGGGCGACGAGTGTCGCCAACTCGGGACTCGCCTGTCGCACCAGCCAAAGTGCAAGATCGAGATGGCCCATCATAGCTGCGGCAGTCACCACGCGATGCGACGCGACAACCATGCGGGAATCGTCCAGTCTGACAGTCGGGTAGCGTTGACGGAAGAACGGCGCCAACGGCCAGCTGGTTGTCGCGTCGCGATTGTCCAGAAGCCCGGCTTCCGCGAGCACAAACGTACCAATACACGCCGCTGCGATTCCGATGCCCTCAGCGTTGCAGGTGCGGAGGTACGCCATGGCGTCGCGCACGTCACTGCGCCCCAGCGCTTCGATCAGACGCTCCGGTTGTTTGGCATTCAGCGCAGGTACGACTACCCAATCCGGCTGACGAACGGTGCTTGCCGATTCGACCGGTGTGGACAATCCGTGCGCGGTACGGATGCGTCTGCGCACGCCCACGAGGCTTACGTCGAAGGGCGGTGAGGCGAACCCCTGGGCGACGGCGAGTTCGTTCGCCGTCCCGAAGGTATCCAGCAGAACGGTAAGCCCAGTATCGAATACTCCGTCGAGCGCGAGGATAGCCAGTCTCATGTCACAAATGACTCGATTAATGTCATTTGTGACTATAGCCGTGTACAGGTTCAGCGTCTAGACTGCGTAGCAATGCGGCCTCGGTGTTGCGCTTGGCTGGGCATTCAATCCGCTGGGACAGAGTTGGCTCTTGCAAAGGAAAGTATATGAATAGTTCGATACACACTGGCCTCGACCGCCCGGTCTGGACCGCGCTTACGACCAGGCAGGCCCATCTTGGGAGCGGAGACGCACTTGCCCGTCGATACCATCCCGATGTGGCTCCGTTCGCCGCTTTGGCGTCCGAAACCCCTGCTGCTTACGAGGCGCTCCATAAACTTCTGCTGCCTCAGGACCAGGTCGTTTTGCTATCCACGGGTCCTTTGAGTCAAGTCGATGCACTGCAAATAACGCACGTGGGCATCATCCATCAAATGGTCGCTACCCGTCTGGAAGCTGGAACCACGGATACTCAAGAGTTGATCCAACTAAGCAACGTGGATGCGAAAGACATGCTCGATCTCGCCCAAAAGACCAAACCCGGTCCTTACAGCAAGCGAACAGGCGAGATGGGCAACTACATTGGCATTCGCGATCAGGGACGTCTCATTGCAATGGCCGGAGAACGGATGCGCTTCGACGGATACGTTGAGATAAGCGCCGTTTGCGTCGATGAAGACTGGCGTGGCAGAGGGCTTGCCGGTCGGCTCGTGAAAACCTTGGGCAGACAAATTGCGCAACGGGGAGATACTCCGTTTTTGCACGTGTTCAGTGACAATCGTTCTGCGATTGGGTTGTATGAACGTCTTGGCTTCGAATTGCGTCGCACGTTTCACCTCACGCGGATCGGACATGCAGATCCGGGGTCGGCTACCGCCCTTTGAACCTATGTTGTGAAAGGGCGAATGTGGGCCGAGCATCATCGAAACGATTAACCTCCGGCCCGCTTCGCGTTGTGGCCGAATTTTTTGAGCGCTTCGATGATCCGCTCGCAATGGTCACCCTGCACTTCGATCACGCCTTCCTTGACTGTTCCACCGGAACCGCAGGCCGTGCGCAATTGCTTGCCGAGTAATGCCAAGGCAAGCGGATCGAGCGCCAGCCCTTTGACGAGCGTGACGCTCTTCCCGCCCCGGCCTTTGGTCTCGCGAGTCACCCGCACTACGCCATCACCTACCGGCAGTGTCTTGGCAGCCGTCTTGCAGATACACTCTGCGAGCGCTTGCCGGCATTCGGGACACATCCGCCCGCCATCGGTGGAATAGACAAGGCCGCCTGTGGGACTGCTCTTCATGATTGGCTTACTCAAAATCGCTTAAGTCGAGAACCGGGAATCCGAACGAGTTTAGCAGGTGCGCCTTAGCAGCCGCCTTCGACCAAGTCCGGTCTCGAAGTACAACGGCCACACGACTATGCGACTAAATCGGCGTCAGGCGTTGACAGACGAAACACCAGCGCGCTTAAGAATATGTTGACCGCGCGACGACAGGTTCACAAATCGCAAACGCCTTCCGGCCTTTCGATAGCGCTCCTTTACCGCTTCAAATGCAACGATTGAAGAGTGATCGGCAACATGCGAATGCTGCAATCAACGATAACCTCTTCTGCATCGGTTAGGGGCTGAAAAAGGTCCTGCGAATTCGCGGTAGAGGCGAAAAACAAGGTGACGTGCAAGACATATGTCCGCGCACCTTCATTGCTGTTTTCACCTCGGCGCGTATTTCGCGCGCATGCAACATGATGTCACGCGATCTTCTGAACCCACTGGCTCCGCCAACCCGGTGCTTCAAAGGGATCCGAAAAATACTGGGTCTCGTGCATGACCTTGCCGTTGCAAAACTCCATGATGCTGACTGTGTAAGCGACTCGCCCGTTATAGGTGATGGCGTATTCCGTAACCCAGAGACTGCCCTCGCCTTGAATTCGCCTGACATCGAAACCTGACGGCTTACCCGGATGGTGACCCCGCAGCGCCTGCAAATTGCTTCGCCCAATAATTCGTTCACCTGATTGGGGATAGTCACAGATGGCGTCGTCATCGTAAATATCATGTTCCGCGTCGAGATCACCCGCCGCCGACGCCTCCCAGTGCGCATTCAGGGCTTCACGTATTTGTTCGTCCTGCATGGAGTGCCTCCGGATACCGTTCACGTCTATCTATTGCTTGCTCCGCGGAATAAACCCGGGACTGCCTGTCTTGACGACCTGGTTGAACCGTTGCCTTGTCTCAATCCGGTTGATCTCGTCGAACGCGTCTGCTGGAAGCGCGGAGACATCGAAATTCTCGCGCGCGCGGGCCGGGGTTTTGGGAGTGGTGAGCAAAGCCCCGCCGCGCTGGATCGCCCAGGCGAGCAGTACCTGTGCCGGCGTCGTTCCGGTTCGCGCTGCAATCTGCAAGACGACTGGATCCTCGAGCGGCCCCGGCCTGATTCCATGACCCAATGGCGCAAAGGCCAAAAACACGATCTCTCTCTCCTTGCAGAACTCCAGGAGCTCCGTTTCCGGAAGATACGGATGTGCTTCGATCTGCACCGCCGCCGGCTTGATTCGTGCCGATTCATAGAGAGGCCGCAATTCGTCCAAGCCGACATCGGAAAGTCCGATGGCCCGGCATCTTCCACCGTCGACGAGATCTTCCATCGCCTTCCACGTGTCCAGCAATGTCACGTCTTTATCGTAGATGACATCGCCGTTTTCATCGCGGGGATCCTGCTCGTCACCCGGTTGAAATGCAAACGGAGTATGTATCAGGTAAAGATCGAGATAGTCGAGCCCGAGCCTCTCAAGACTTGCGTCGAATGCCGCTTGGACACGCTCGGGCCGATGATTGGAGTTCCACAATTTTGTGGTCATGAAGATGTCTTCGCGCGCGATCCCTCCGGCAGCACGCCCTATCCGCAGAGCCTCGCCCACCTCGCGCTCGTTCTGATATCGCTCGGCACAATCGAAGTGTCGATATCCGGCTTCCAGCGCGTATCTGGTGGCATTGATGGTCGTAGCCGCATCGGGGATCAGCGTGCCAAATCCGAGCGCGGGCATACGCCCGTCTCCGTGATTAAGCGCAATTTTTTTGCTCCGAAAATCGGAAGACTCAATCATGGCGACAGCTCCGCACTAGTTCATGCCCTGCGAGGAAAGACCGACGCTTGAGCCTGCAATAGTGGCGTCAGGCCCATGACCGGATTGGTGTTGAATGTGTGACAGTTGAAGCTGTCAAGCCGGGCTTCCCGATGAAGTGTAGCGCATGAATTACCGGCCGGCAGCGAACGATTCCGTTGGTACGACACCGAGTTGGCGGGCGCCGGACAGCCTGGGCATGTTTGAACCTTTCCATGAAAACAGGACATCGACTCCCTTAACCCGCTTGGTCAGTTGGCCTCATCAGCCGGAGAACGAAAGAGAGGCCGGTGAAAACGAATCCGACTGCACACACGCCGGTCCAGCCGGCCGACGCCCACGCAGCGCCGGAAAGCGCGGCTCCCAACGCGCCGCCGACGAAAAAAACTCCGACGAACAAACCGTTCAGCCTTCCGCGCGCGGCGGGATCCATCAGGTTAATCGCACGTCGTCCCAAGGTCTGGTCAGTGACAACGTCTGCGTCAAGCGCGGCCGCCCCCGCGACGAGGATCGCAACCGCCAGAACAGGATGGGCGCTCGCCGAGAAGCCTCCCCATCCCGCGCCTGCCATGCCGATTCCCACAAGCGCCGCGAGCATCGTCAGGTGGCCGGCAAGCAGGGCCATGCGACCCCACCCGCGGTCTCCCGCGCGGCCGGCGAGCGGCGTCACGATCACACCCGCCGCGCCCGCGAGTGCGAACAATGCGATGCCGTTCATATCGAAGCTGAATGGCGGCTGCACGAGCCGCAGGCCGATCGCAGTCCAGAACGCGCTGAACGCGCCCATCACCAACGCCGCCGATGCAGCGTTCCGTTGCAGCACAGGCTCAGTGCGCAGCAATGTCCAGAGCGAGTACAGGAGGGCCGGGTAACGCTTCGGCATGGCCGGCAGGCGCGCAGGCAGCTTCACATACAACACGATAGCGACGAGTGCATCGGTCACCGCTGCAAGCCCGTAGAAAGCACGCCAGCCCGCTGACCCGGCAATCAAGCTCGCGGCCGGTCGTGACAACAGGATGCCGAGCATCAAGCCGCTCATCACGTTGCCGACTGCACGTCCACGGTGACTTTCCGGCGCCATCGAAGCGGCCATGGGCACCAGCATCTGGATCACGCTGGTGGCGGCGCCCGCCAGGAAGACAGCGGCCAGGAACAATACGCGTGACTCGGTAAGCATCGCGATCGCGAGAAAACCGGCGCAGCATGCCAGTGTGCGTACGATCAGCCGCCGGTTCTCCAGCAGGTCGCACAGCGGCACGAGCAGCACCAGGCCGACCGCGTAGCCCAGTTGCGGCAGCATGGCCGCGAGGCCGGAGAACTCAGGCGCGAGATGCAAGCTGCGGCTGATCGCGCCGGTCAGCGTCTGTGCGGCAAACAGGTTCATCACAATCACGCCGACGGCGGTCGCGAAGAAGACAGTCAACGGCCCCGTGAGTCTGCGCGGGTCGTCGGCGTCCGGCGTCGTGATGGCACGGGCGGGACTTTCTGCTGATGGATTCATCGAACGGGTTCTCAAAACGGGATCTGAGAAGCCATCCTAGTGATGCATGTATTATGCGACAATTGAAATATGTTGATAATGATTATGCGCATTGTCTTTGAATACGCCTTTGGAGCACCCGTGTGAATACGCGAGATCTACAAGCGTTCGTTGCGGTTGTCGACAGCGGTTCGATGGTGCGCGCGGCGGAAAAACTCCATCTCACGCAGCCTGGGCTGACACGGCGCGTGCAAAATCTTGAAACCATGCTGGGCGTGGAATTGCTCGATCGCCAAAGCAAGCCGCTCAAGCCGACCGCCGCGGGCAACGAGGTGGTTGCGCTGGCGCGCACCGTGTTGCGCGCGGTGGACGATCTATTGTTGGTGGCCTCTCCCGAAAGCGAGCCGTCCGGCGAGTTGAGAATTGGAATGCCGCCGTTTCTGGCGGAAATGGCGCTCGAAAAGCCTGTCGATCTCCTTCGCTATGCCTTTCCCCGGCTTACGCTGCGCGTAACAGCGGGTTGGTCGCCGGCTTTGATGCAAAGCGTCGAACGGGCTTCACTCGATGCATCCATCGTGTTGATGCCGTCCGGCACCGCACTACCCGAGACGCTGCGCGCTACGCGCCTCGCGTTCCTGCCAACGGTGATCGTCGCCGCCCGCACCCTCGGTCTGCCCGATACGCCAGTGACATTGGCGGATCTGGCCCGTTACGAATGGGTGCTGAACCAGGATGGCTGCGGGATGCGCTCGGTGTTAAGACGTGCGATGGAAGCGGCTGGCTTGCCTTTCAATGTCGCCGTTGAGGCGTTTGGCTCCGAGTTGCAATTGTCTCTGGTAGCACGTGGCCTGGGTATCGGACTCGTCACGCCGGACATGCTGCAACGCACGCTGCATCGTCCGGCGCTACAGGTGATCGAGACCACTGACTTTCGCACGGGAGTCGATGTGTGGTTCGTTCACGGTTCCGTCCCCGGCCGGCTCATGCGGGCTATCGATCTGTTGCGCTCTTCGCTCACCGAGGTGATCACCGAAGGAATGGTGGTAACGCACGGGGAAGGCATGGATTCATCACATAGTTCGATATCCTGAATTTTTCGGGAACGGCTCGCGGTTAGCCGAAGAATTTTGGATGCACACGGCGTTGCTGAACGATACCGGCAACACCGTGCGCTCGGTCATGCTGCCTTGATCAGTCCGAGTTGCTGCAAGGCGGTCACGCCGTCGTCCAGACCGATCTCCTCGACAATCTTGCCATCTTTCAGACGGAGCACGGTCGTGCCGGTGAAGCGCATTTTCCGGCCAGTCGCAGCCGGCAACGATCCAATCAGGAAATCGTTGAATGCCGGACCCGTATGCGTGCCGCCACCCTCCCAACGGCCGACCACATACTCCCCCTCGGCGATGAGATCAGCGGCGCCCCAGAAGTTCAGGTCCGGGAACGCCTCGCGGAAATCGACCATGAACGCCTTGATGTCCTCGCGCCCATGGCGCGGCTCGTGCAACGAGTAGCGCAGAAGCATGTCAGGAGCAGCAAGTTCGTCGACGATGTCGAGGTTGCAGGTCTTGCCCCAGAAATCGGTGAACCAGCGGCCTACGATGGCCTTGTTGTCGTCTTCCCTGGACATGGTGAATTCCTCAATGACTGTGGTTGAAGAAGAGCGGCACGATCGCCTCTCTCTGCCTGAACCATATCGACGCAAGCGCTCCGGCACCCTCCGTTTCTTGCGGCAATATTCGAAGGTTGACGATTGACGCAAGTACAGATGTGCGATCAAGGACTACCGTTCTGCCGGCTGAAAGAGCTTGCGGTTCGCTCTGACGTATTCACCTACCGTCATTGGCTTTCTACCGGTTAAAGCCTCAATTGCATCGTTGTTCCCGGCGAAATCCCCGTTCTGGTAGTCGCGATAGACTGCAACAATATGCTGAATGAAATGCTTCGGCATCCCGATCGAATTCAGCCGCGCGCTAAAATCGTCGAAACTCTCGGGTTCGTAGCGGATCTTTCGGCCCAATGCCTCGCCAACGGCGCTCGCGAGCTCGTCGTGATTCATCTCCACCGCCCCGAAGAGCGGGTAGGTCTTGCCGGAATGGGGCGCTGGGTCGAGCATGATATTGGCGATGGCGCGTCCCTGGTTTTCCGCCGAGATGGGTGCGTGGCGCCCGTCTCCCGCCGGAACCTTGATGAGATCGTGGTTTGCGATAAGCGGCAGTTGGAACCCGTACGTCAGCCATTCCATGAAAAAGGTGGGACGCAGATGCGTAACAAGAACACCGGCCCAGTCGAATACGCGTTCTCCGTACCAATGCGAACGCGCAGCGAGGCTCACGGCGTCGGCCCTCGCAGAAATCTGCGACATATTGACAATGGAACGCACCCCTGCGGCTATCGCGGCCTGCGCGAAATAGGCGCTTGCATCGACGAGTTGCGGCTGCATAATGGGATATACGAAGTAGGCGCTGGTCACTCCCTGAACGGCTTTTTGAACGGCAACGTTATCGAGAAGATCGCCGAAGACAACCTCGACTCCTTTGCTGCGCAATGCCTCGGCACGGTCGTCGTCGTTATGTACGAAGGCCCGAACCTTCGATCCTCTCGACAACAAGTGGTCGATGGCGCTCCGGCCGGTGGCGCCCGTTGCGCCTGTTACTAAATACAGTTCATTGCTCATTTCTTGCTCCGAATATGATATTTAATGTTCGTAATCCTACATATATTGAATGGACTCTCCTTCCAATATTCTTCGCCCACGCTGCCTTGTGACTTAAGATGCCCTGCTATTTTCTACCGGCTTTGCGCACCGCCCAGGGCTGCCAACGGAGATAACGGACCCAGTGGAATCAGGTCGAATTCCATTAGATCCGCCCTGCCGAGCGGCAACTGTGCAAGTGTTTTGCGTGCCTCATTCACATCGGTCATATCAAGGATAAAAACGACACTGGCCTGGTCCTTGCGGACGTACCACTGTTCAATCTTTCCTCCGAGGTAAAGTTTGACCGTCTCGCGAACTTCCTGAGGAAGCACCGCTCCGATAGCACCGGGCGTCGACTTGGACGTCAACCGGCCGATCACAAGTATTCTGGTGGTGGGAACGTCAGGTAATCCGAGTGAAGCGGGCGTTTGTGCGGGTTCGGCCGCCTGTGCGAAGCTGAAAGCAGGTATGGAAAGCGTCAAAATGAACGCAATTGCAGCCGTCGCCAATCGTTTCGGTACCTGCAGAGCAGGACCGATTGCTCTTAAGTTCATGGTTTTCTCGATGGTCATGAGATCTCCTTCAAGGGTTGCTATTTGGTGTATATACAACATTGGACTTAAAAAAAATGCCATCGAAGCGACGGCGTCAATCAGAGGCAAGCGACGCATCAATGCGGCGAACTCCAGACGGATTCCGATGCTTTGTGAACTGCCCTGACTCCATCCGGCCCAAGCAACTTGCCGGCTTGTTTCTGTGCGGCCCGCCAATCCGGAAGCACGGCTTCAATCTTCGCGTTGCCTGCTGCCGTGAGCGCGACTTCTCGAATTCCCTTTGCATCCGAGGACACTGCCTCAACCAACCCCTTCTGTATCAACAGATCCAGATTGCGCGACACGGTAGATCGTTCCAGTTGAAGTACCTCGCCAATCTTACCCGGAGCGCAAGAGCCAATTTCTCCCAACGCCGTCAGCATGTTGACTTGGGCAACCGTCACATCATGGCTTGCCATAGCCTGTTCGTAGATCGCCGACACCGACCGCGCGACAATACGAACGCGCATGGCCAGACAATTGCTGATGATTTCGCGGACGGCGCTACGTGTAGTCATGAATCGAACCAGGTTTGTTGATCGACTCATTGTTGTAGATACAACGTGCATTGTCAAGTTTATTTTTGCCGGCTCTATCGAGTGCTTTCGGTGCTCGCGGATTGGCGAAATGCAGAACGAATTCCGCATAGGGGCCATTCGCCGCCGGACTCGTTACCGGAAACGCCTGAAAAAGCTGCGAATGTCAGCCGCGAGAAGTTCAGGTTCTTCCATTGCCGCGAAATGGCCGCCACGTGGCATGTCGGTCCACTGCGCGACATCGAACGCTCGTTCCAGCCAAGCGCGCGGCGGATGGTTAATCTCTTTCGGAAAATGTGCGAAGGCCACCGGCGGCAATATCCGTTGTCCAGCGGCTAAACGGATGGGTTGCAGGCGGTTTTCCCAGTACATTTGAATGGCTGAACCAATGCTCTGGGTGTACCAGTAGAGCGATAAATTGGTAAGCAACTCATCTTTCGAAAATCTGCGCTCGATAACCCCGTCGCAATCGCTCCACGCGCGAAACTTCTCCCCGATCCACGCGGCCAGCCCGGCCGGTGAGTCGTTAAGCGACGCGGCTAACGTCTGCGGTCTCGTGCCGTGCATGTGCGCATAAGCGCCCTCGAGCGCAGCCCACTCACTCTTCGCTTGAAGGTAGTCTTGTTCTGCGATGGTGAGCGGCGAACTTGCGGCGTCGATTCCGGGATCGTACGAGCTCGGCAGGAAGTTGAGATGAATGCCATCGACTACCTGGGCGTGCCGCAACGCGAGCGCGACCGACACCCCCGCACCCAGGTCACCACCCTGAGCGCCAAATCGCTCGTAGCCAAGACCTCGCATAAGCGATGCCCACAGATCGGCCACCTGAAACGCGGAGGTGCCAGGGGTCGCAGACGCCGGTGAAAACCCGAAGCCCGGGAGTGAAGGAATCACGACATCGAACGCATCGTTCGGGTCCGCACCGAACGCAGCCGGATCGCACAACAGATCAGCCAGCGCGTGAAATTCGAAGAACGATCCCGGCCAGCCGTGCGTGATGACCAACGGAAATGGCTTGGGTCCAACACCACGCCGATGAACGAAGTGCACGCGCTGACCATTCACGTCGGCCGTGAACTGCGGTTGCCGGTTCAGACCGCGTTCCGCGGCCCGCCAGTCAAAACCGTCGGCCCAGTACTCCACCAATTCCCGCAGCCATGCGGTGTCCGTGCCTTGTTGCCACGACGGGGACGGTGTCATGGATGCCCATCGGCTCGCGCGCAAACGCCGGCGCAAGTCGTCGATCTCAACATCGGACACGGAAATCTGAAATGGCTCGATATGCATGACACCTCCTCTGGACGGATGCAGTCAATTCTCCAACACCCGACTGTAAATGAAAGCGCGCCTGACAGCACAGCGTCCATGCGTGCGGCTTGACACGTATATACCTCACCGAGTATATATAGGAAATGGAATCGACATTTGCCATCATCGCCGAGCCGAGCCGCCGCGCCATCCTGAGTCTGCTTGCAACGTCCGAGCGGTCCGTGGGTGATATCGAGGAGGAGTTAAACCTCTCGCAGCCCTCAGTCTCAAAGCATCTGCGAGTGCTCCGTGAGGCCGGATTCGTGGAATCGCGCGTTGACGCGCAGCGGCGTCTATACCGGATCAAACCGGAACCACTCATGGAGATAGACGCGTGGCTCGCACCGTTCCGGCAATTCTGGTCGTTCCATGTGGACGCTCTGGAACGCCACCTTGATCAAATGGATCCTGTACCGCGCAAAAAGGGGAAGAAACGATGAGCAACCGCGACGAATACACGCCAGGCCCGGCCGCGGGCGCCGAAGTCAGGAAAGACGGGGAAAAGTGGACGCTGGTTCTCGTCCGCGAGTTGCGGCACTCGCCGGAGAAAGTGTGGCAAGCATTGACCGATCCGGCCAGTCTGCGTGAATGGGCGCCATTCGATGCTGATCGAAGCCTTGCCTCAGTCGGCCCAGTCAAGCTTTCAACGGTCGGCACTCCGACGCCGCAGATCTCGGATACGCAAGTGACGCGCGCCGATGCGCCGACTCTGCTCGAGTACCGCTGGGGCGAAAATGACATGCGATGGCAACTTGAACCGCTTGGCGACGGCACGCGTCTTACGCTCTGGCACAACATCGATCGCGGCTTCATATCGATGGGTGCAGCCGGCTGGCATATCTGCCTCGATGTGCTCGATCGGCTTGTTGGCAACGATCCCATCGGGCGTATCGTCGGTGGCGAAGCGATGAAATTCGGCTGGCCTCGCTTGAACACCGAGTATGCAAAGCAATTTGGTATTTGACTCGCAGAGTGCAGGGAGAGCGCTTGCCCTGAAATCAGGAAGCGCCTTGACGTTTTAGGAGGAAACAATGAAAAAATCGGCTTCGACCGAGAGCCAGCCGGCATCCGAGTTGATCGACAAAAGGATCATCGAGCTTGGCGACTGGCGCGGAGAGACGTTGGGCAGGATGCGCAAGCTCATCAAGGACGCGGACCCGGATGTCGTGGAGGAGTGGAAGTGGATGGGAACGCCCGTGTGGTCGCACGACGGGATCATCTGCACCGGCGAGTCTTACAAGTCGGTCGTGAAATTGACCTTCGCCAAGGGGGCTTCATTGAAGGACCCGGCGAAGCTCTTCAACTCGAGCCTCGACGGAAACACAAGGCGCGCGATTGACATCCATGAAGGCGAGGAGATTGACTCGGCAGCGTTCAAGACGCTTATCGGCGCTGCTATCGCTCTTAATTCCGCCGGTGTAAAAGCCAAGGCCAAGCCTAAGCGAGCGAAATAAGATTGTTTCTTAGGAGCCTCAATACGCGAACCTCAGACCAGTAGCGAAATGATCCCTCCAATGGTGAGTCCCGCAGCAATCCATCTTCCGGCCGTGTAGAACTCGTTGGTATTCTGTTTCGGCTGGTCGGGACGTTCGAGACCAAGCGTCCCGTAAGCAAGCGACTTGACCGCCGATACGTTGGACGCCGAGCCCTCGTCACTGCTCGCATCCTGACTAGCCATGGCGGCGCCTTCGGGCGAAATCGTGACGGCCGAGTCCTGTGTCACGACATCTGCCGCGTTGGTCGCTTGCGTTGTTTGTACCGGGTCGACGTTATCGTCCGATATAGACCGTTGGTCAGTCGCGGCACTCGAAGCCGATATCGTCCGCTCCTGAGTTGGCGACGACGCGGCATTGCCTATCTGCATAGCAAATCCCTCATCCTCTTAGTCGGCCTCTTCGGCTTATCGACTCAAGCGGTCGAATCTTTAGCGTTGGAAAGGATAGGTAAGGGTCAGCGCAGTGCGTCGTGAAAATCCGGGGTGGCTTAAGCCAATGCCTGCAGCAACTTCTGCCGCACTACCGCCGTAATCTCAAGCTGACGGTCGTTTTCGAACATTCCGATTACCCGCTTGAGCGGGCCGTAGGGAAGTTGTAGTGCTATCAGCGAATGGTCACGCGTCCATGCAACATGCTTAAGCAAAGGCACGATGGAAATCCCCACGTTTTGCCGGACCAGATCGATGATCGCGGCCACCGAGTTGACCTCGAGAATCTCCCTGGGTTTTATCCGCATGCGCCGCAGGGTCTGCTCGACTTTTGCCCCTGTTGGCGAGGTCCGGTCGAAGCGAATGAACGGATGACTCTTGAGCAAGGATGAGACGTCTGCCTGCGCCGTCGCAACCCGCGTGCTTGCAATCAGCATAAGGGGTTCTTCATAAAGCGGCGTCCATTGAAGATTGACAGGCGTCTCGTACGGTATCTGCACAGTGAGCGCGGCGTCTATCTCGCATGCCGCGACCTGCTCCGCGAGCTCTTTCGTATGACCAAGAACAAGCCGAACATCGAGTGCCGGATAGTGCGCCTTCAGGCTGACCAGGTTCTCCGACAGAAAGCCCATCGCCGAAACAATCGCGCCCACGGTAATGCTGCCGGCGATCTCGTGCCCCGTGTCCGCGTCGGCCAGCATTGCCTCATACGCCGTGACCAGCTTGCGCGCCTGCGGGATCAGCAAGCGGGCCGCCGGGGTTAGCGTGATGACTCGCCCTGACCGGGAGAACAGCGGCCGTCGGAACTCTTCCTCAAGCGCACGCATCTGTTGTCCGACCGCGGCCTGTGTCAATGCAACGCGACCCGCGGCGGCGGCGAAGGAGCCGTATTTTTCGACGGCCAGGAAGGTGCGCAAAAATCGAATGGTGCTCATGGAAATGGCATTCCGACGTTGCGAGACTAAAGGTCTAGTTTAGTTTGTGTAAATATAAATCAGTTAGTTTTTTTGAATGACCGACTGCACAATTGTACGGTGAACCATTCCACTACAAGGCTGCAGACATGACGCAAGCAATTGATCGCCCACCCGTAGACAAGGCCATCGAGCGCGGGCAGGCGTATTACGAACTTGGTTCGACGACCGTGTTCGCGGCGCGCCACGACCCGCGTTTCGCTTACACGATGTACGTGCCTGAAACCATCATGGAGTCGGGCAATAACGTTGAACTCGTCGTGGTCATGCACGGGACGGGGCGTCAGTTCGCCCACTATCGCGACGCGTTCGCGGAGTTCGGCCGCTGGAACAACTGCATCGTTTTATGCCCGCTATTTCCTGTCGGCGTGCGCGGTGACGGTAACCGCGACGGCTTCAAACATCTGATCGAAGGCGACATCCGCTATGACCGCGTGCTGCTCGACATGGTCGATGAGATCGGCGAGCGTTACGGCAAGCGCTTCGACCAGTTGGCGTTGTTCGGCTTCTCAGGCGGCGGGCAGTTTGCAAACCGGTTTGCCTACCTGCATCCGGAAAAATTATGGGCAGTGTCGATCGGCGCACCGGGCTCGGTGACGCTGCTCGATATCAAGCGCGACTGGTGGGTCGGCCTGCGGGGTTTCGAGCAGCAGTTCGGCAAGGCATTCGACCTCGACGCGTTGCGCCGCGTGCCCGTTCATATGGTGGTCGGCAAGGCGGATCTGGAAACATGGGAGATCACGCATCGGGAAGGTGGCCGCCATAACATGCCGGGCGCAAACGACGCCGGTGCAACCCGTCCAGAGCGTCTCAGGTCGCTCAGGGCGTCGTTCGAAGCACAGGGGGTCAGTGTTGAACTCGATGAACTGGATAACGTTCCACACAACGGCATGATGGCCGTGAGCGCGGTTCAGGACTTTCTCGCGGGCGTGCTGCGGGCGCGCCGGTCCAGCTAGTTCAACCTTACCCCGGCCGGGCGCATTCCTGTCATGCGCCAGTGGTGCATATCAAGCGTCATTTGCCTGCTCTCGAGCGGCGGCGCGCAGGAGGAGATGACATATGTATCCAGCAGGACACGAAGGCGCATCAACGCCCGCTGCACCTGACCCGCGTCAAGTCCGCCGCGCACTGATCGCCTCCGTGATCGGCAGCGGCTTCGAGTGGTTCGACTTCACGGCGTATGTCTACTTCTCGAAGATCATCGCAGAGGTGTTCTTCTCCGTGGGAAGCAGCGTGGTGTCGATGTCGCTTGCGCTTGCGACATTCGCTCTCGGATTCCTTGTCCGGCCGCTCGGCGGGGTCCTGCTAGGCATCTATTCGGATCGCGTGGGACGTACCCGTGCACTTTCGTTGGTTATGCTGATGATGTGCGCCGGAACGCTGATACTGGGTTTGGCGCCGGGTTACGCGACCCTGGGCGTCGCCGCTCCGCTCCTGGTCCTATTGGCACGGCTGATCCAGGGACTGGCGATCGGCGGGCAGTTCAGCCTCTCGTCGGTGGTTGTCGTGGAGAGCGCGCCGCCGGCCAAAAAGATGTTCTACGGCAGTTTCAATATGTCGTCGCAGGCGCTCGCCATCCTGCTGGCTTCAGGATGCAGTTATCTGCTCATCAATAATCTCTCTACGAATTCCCTCGTAAGTTGGGGCTGGCGCGTGCCGTTCCTGGTTGGCACGCTCATCGGGCCGCTTGGTTTTTACATCCGCCACAACATTGCGGAGTCGCCGGAATTCGAGGCCCTGCGCAAACAAGTCCGCACAGGTGCCGCGCGTGCTTTCCGGCTAGGCGACTTCGTGCGAGAACAGGGCGATGCCGCTCTATGTGCGATGGGCGTGATGATCATTGGCACGGCGTCCAACTATTTGTGGAACGCGTATTTGCCTTTGTATGTGGAACACCAACTGCATCTCCCGCTCAAGTCGGCCTTGCTTGGAACATTCATAGGCGGGGTCATCAACTTCCTGCTGTTTCCGGTCTCGGGCAAACTCGCCGATAAATTCGGCGCCTACCGGCTCTTCTATCCATTGGTGGTCAGCTGGTTGCTTTGCACGTTCCCGCTGTTCTGGTTCATTGTTTCCGCGCCATCGCTCACGCGCCTTCTCATCGCGCAAATTATCGCGTCGCTCTTCCAGGTTGCGATAGCGGGCCCGCACCCCGGTATGCTGGCGACAATCTTCCCGGCGAAGGCGCGTTCGACCGGCGTGGCGCTGTCATACAACCTTGCGGTAACTTTGTTCGGCGGCCTTGCGCCCCTGACCGTCTCGACGCTGACCCAAGCCACGGGCAGCCACTACGTTCCCGCTTTTTATGTCGTCTTTGCAGCCCTGGTTTCGCTTGCGCTCGTTGCGTTCACGCGTACCGGGCAGGCGGCCTTGGCTAGCGACCGCGCTAACAGTAAGCGGTTTTCCGCGGCGAAGCACGCACCCGCAGCGAACCTTCAGTCTTCCGATAGCTGACCCTCGCGTCCCCCCAGCACACGCGCGGCGCCAATTCGCTACACTTGAGCGCATCGTGTGCACGGGAGGGATCTCATTCATGGCAACGCGGAAGACGGCGAGTAAAGCTACCGATAAAGCAGCCGGCAAAGCCGGGCAGATCAGGATTGGCATCGGCGGCTGGACCTTCGAGCCATGGCGTGGCCCCTTCTACCCGGAAGGACTCGTGCAAAAACGCGAGCTCGAATACGCGAGCCGCAAGCTCACCACGATCGAGATCAACGGCACGTTCTACGGCTCGCAGAAGCCCGCCACGTTCGTCAAGTGGCACGACGAAACCCCGGATGATTTCGTCTTCTCGCTAAAGGCGCCGCGTTTCGCAACGAATAGGCGAGTGCTCGCGGAGGCCGGCGACTCCATCGATCGATTTCTCGCAAGCGGCGTGCTCGAATTGAAGAACAAGCTCGGGCCGATCAATTGGCAACTCGCCCCGACCAAACAATTCGATGCAGACGACGTTGAAGCCTTCCTGAACCTGTTGCCCCACAAAGTCGATGGCCGTGAGATCCGGCATGCGCTCGAAGTGCGGCACGAGAGTTTTCGCGACGAAACGTTCATTGCCCTCGCGCGCAAGCATGGTGTTGCCATCGTCATGGCGGGGGATTCGAAGTATCCGCAGATCGCCGACGTCACGGCGAAGTTCGTCTACGCGCGCATCATGGGAACGAGCGAGCAATTTGCGCAAGGCTATGACGACAAAACGCTGGATTTATGGACCAAGCGGGCTCGTGACTGGGCAGCAGGCGGGGCGCCGAAGGGACTTGAAACTGTCGGCAAGCCAGCCGCAGCGACTACGCCTCGAGACGTGTATTTATACGTGATCAGCGGCTTCAAGGCACACAACCCGGCTGCGGGCATTGCCATGATCGAGCGACTGAACGGCAGCAGCGCTTAGCGGGTCATGGCGACTTACTTCGGATCGGCCTTTGCGCCGAGCGTGGTCAGTGCATCCAACAACCAGTTCCCAGCGAGTCCCAGCGAAGCGCCCTTTAAACACAGGGCGTCGACCGCGACCAACCGGGGCCACCCGCGCGCCGATAATTCCTTTAAGGTTTTTGCGCCGAAACGATCCGCCACCCACCGAGGCAGCTCGGTCCACCCGAAGCCCAGCTCCGCCATTTCCAGCAGGAGCAGATAGCTATCGGCAGACCAGACTCGCACGCTTCTCTGATGCTCGCCCGGCTTCACGCCCGTGGTGATTCGCAATTCACGGTGCTTGGCGAGCTTTTCCATGGTCAGATCCGCAACGCCGCTTAGAGGATGTCCTGTCGCGACGAACAGTGCCAGCTCCGACGATTCCGCCAGCCTGATCGAGCGGACTTCCGGAGGATAGCTAGCCAGCGCCGCCACTACGCCAAGCGCTGCGCGGCGCTCCTGCACCAGCGAGACCACATCTTCGTCTTCCTTGACCAGGCACTCGAGTTCGACCGTGGGAAAACGCTTTTCGAATGCCACGAGCAGCTTCTCATAGTGAGGAGGCTGATACGTATTGGATATGGCCAGACTCAAGCTGGGCTCCAGCCCAGCACTGAGTCTCGCGGCCGCTTGTATCAAGCGATCGTGTGCCTCAAGGGTCTCGCGGGCATTGGCAAGCAGCGCTTCGCCATGTGCGGTGAGACGAGGCTTTCGGGTAGTTCGATCAAAGAGCGCGACGCCTAAGTCAATTTCCATGTCCGCAATGATCGTGCTGACAGTCGATTGACTGCGCCCCAGCTTTCTCGCGGCGGCGGAAAAAGAGCCCGCGGCGGCGGCCTCCGAAAACACAATCAATGCGTCGATAGAAGCGACCATGATCTATCTGATTTTCCGATAGTAAGCAATTTGGGATATTAAGGGCGACCCCTGAAAATAACAACTGTCTATTCAAAAGTGAGGTCGATATGACCACGCAACGCAGCCTCTACGAACGCATATTCCAGGTACTTCTCTTCGAAGGACTTGCCATCAGCATTTTTTCTCCCGTCCTGTCATGGGTCGTCGACAAACCTCTGGGCGAAACCACGGCCCTGACGGTCGCGATTTCCGTCACCGCCATGGTGTGGGGTTTCGCGTTCAACTCTTTCTTCGGCATCCTTATTTCCTATGCATCAAACAAGGTTCAAAAATGGAAGCGCGTCATTCATGCCCTCGGTTTTGAAATTGGCCTGGTCCTGATCGCGGTCCCCTTGTCGGCGTGGTGGCTACAGATGACGTTTGTTGAGGCGCTGCTGATGGATCTTGGGCTACTGCTCGTTTTTCTTCCGTACACGTTCTGTTTTTATTGGGCGTACGACATGCTAAGACAACGTCTGGTCAAAGCGCCCCTTAGGTCACGTCCTTCAACCCCGCATAAGACCTTGGTCGCTGAGCGCCGGTCGCAATATGCTCCGGCAAGACCGGTGAAAACAACCGGGCCATGACGGTGGGCCCTCTAACCTAGCATCGAAACGACTCTTCGAACACGCGCCGCACAATGCGGCGTTGTTCGAATTTCGTTGCAACTGTGGTCCAACTTGTTAAAGTCGCGGAATTCTATTGCCAAGAGCCTGATTCGACCGCGATGAATTCTCTTGCCCGGCGCCATGCGGCGCTCTTCTGCCGCCGCACTTGCAAACACGCGCTGTTCTGCGCGCTGCCGCTCCTTGCTACCGCAGGCACAGTCCGTGCGCAAGGCTCAGTCACGCTATACGGCACACTGGACACCAGCATCGAAGTGACTAATCCGGGTAATGGCTGGACGGCGCGAATGGATTCCGGCGCGTATCGAGGCTCGCGCGTCGGCCTGCGCGGCAGCGAGCCCCTGGGCAATGACACGAGCGTGATCTTCGACCTGGAAAACGGCTTTGGCTCTGCAAACGGCACCCTCGACACGGCCGGCACCCTGTTCAACCGGCAGGCATGGGTCGGACTCGACGCACCGTGGGGTCAAACCCGCTTCGGCCGGCAATACTCGCCGCTCTACATCCCGTTCAAGGGTGGACTCGATGCCTTTGGCGCGGGCACCATTGGATCGGGGCTGAACAACTTATCGAAGATCACGCCTTATACGGATAACGCGTTGACGTGGATCTCCCCTTCGATAGCCGGCTTCAATGTCACCGGCATGGCAGCGCTGCGCGACCCGGGCGACGGCAACGGTATCGGCGGGTATTACGTGACTGCCAATTACACGCTGAATGCCCTGAACTTATCATATGCACGGCAGCAAACCCACGGCGACGCCGGGTTACGTGCGAATCTGGCGGGAGCATCCTATCTGTTCGGTCCCGTGCGCACCTACGTCGCGCTGTTCAACGGCGACGGCGGCAGTCCGCGCTATCACGACGACGGCATTTCGCTCTCAGCCTCTTGGGCCATCACGCCGCTGGCACGCGCGTCGCTAGGCTACGCGCATGCACGCGATCGCAGCGGCGAGGGCAACAACGCGGACCAGTTCAGCGTCGCGTTCGAATACTCGCTGTCGCGTTCCCTCCTGCTGTATTTCACCGCCGCCGATCTGGAAAATCGCGGCAACGCTACGTTCACCCTTCGCGGCGTCAACGTGACGGGATTGCCGGTCGCCTACCCGGGCGCACCGGTACGCGGTGTGCAACTCGGCATGATCGAACGATTTTGAACCGGGTGTTTTTTGCGATTGGCTGATCGCCACCGAACGAAGAAATGCACCGCCAAGCCCCCCTTTCGAAAATGACTTGAACATGCTCATCAAACACTCTCTCGTTATTGCAGTGCTGTTTTTTCTGGGTGTTACGCAAGCGCAGGCGGACGCAGGATTTTATGTCGATCCCGACTCGAGTCCCGCATTGTGGGTGCGAGCGCATCAAGCGGACCCGCGTTCGCCACGCATCGCAGAGTCGATTGCCAACGTACCCATGGCGCGCTGGTTCGGCAACTGGAGCGGCGACGTGCACAAGGCGGTCAAGCGCTTCGTCGACAAGGCGAATGCCACGCACCGCGAACCCATCCTGGTCGCCTACAACATTCCTCATCGCGACTGCGGAGGGGCATCGGCGGGCGGCGTGGACGATGCGTCGGCTTATCGGGTCTGGATAGACTCGTTCTCGCGCGGCCTGGGCAATCGCCGTGCGATTGTCATTGTCGAGCCGGATTCGACCGCGCAACTGGATTGCTTCAAGACTGATGACGAGCGCGACGAGCGGCTCGGCCTGCTGCGTTATGCGGTCTCGCGATTTCATCTCAACGCACCGGTAGCGGACGTCTATCTCGACGGTGGGAACGCACATTGGATTCCCGCGGCTGCCATGGCGGCCCGGCTCAACGCCGCGGGTTTGAGCGAAGCGAAAGGCTTCGCATTGAACGTATCCAATTTTTATACGACCGAGGAATCGGCCGCTTATGCAAACTCGGTGAACGCGGCGTTAGCGGCGCAATTCGGCTATAGCAAACCATTCGTTGTCGATACAAGCCGTAACGGCAAGGGTTCGGATGGCCAGTGGTGCAATCCGCCCGGCAGGATGATCGGCGCACGCACGAGCGGCGCATTGGGCACCATGCTGCCGGTATGGATCAAGGTCCCGGGAAGTTCCGACGGACCCTGCGGGGTCGCTCCCACATTGCCGGCCGGCGCGTTCAGCCCGGAACTGGCGGTGCGTCTTATCGACGGCGACTAGCGGACAAGGGGATGGCGTTTGCCTGTCCGCTAGCCGCTCATCCGCAATCGGCGGCCGATAACTGCTCCGCGGTCTGGATGGGTCACCCGTGGAATACGCCAGGCGAGCGGCGTGCTGCTGCCGGCTCGGCCCCCGGATCGACTACCGCGACAATCTGCGCGCGCAATCCACTTGCGGTCGCTGACTGACCGATTGCCTGAACGCGTGCTATCGATGTGGCGCCTTGCTGATCGAGGAATACCGCATCATCGGACAGGGCTGTGCGTTCAATCCGATGATTGCGATAAGGCCGCTTCTGCATCAACTCAACAGTCAGTTTTTCGGGGAAGAAAATCTGTCCGACGTGTGACACATGCTCGCCACTAAGCGACGCGCCGCCACTGTTCCCGGCGACGCGCACCTTGAAGTGAATGTGATTGGTCCGCCCCGGATAAAAGCCGGGAAAAATTGTCTGGAAGACGACGTTCCCCTGAGCGTCCGCGCGCTGCACGCCTCTCAGGAAAGTCAGTCGATCACCAGGTCGGCTTGGCGGCGGCGGAAGCGGTCCTCCATGACGGTCGCCGGCCCCGGGAGGAGGTCCAAAATTCGGAGCGCCGGGCGGCGGCCCCGGCGGTAGCATGCTCTGCTTCGTGAAACCTGAGTAGATGCCAAGGGCATCGCAATGCCAGACATCGACGATCGCGTTTGCAAGCGGCGAACAACGGCGCGCATCGACAAGCGCTATATTCAACAGCAGGGGAATGCCCGCACGTCCTTCCGCGATGCCGGACCTGAGCAACTCGCCTTCAATGTAGTACGGGCCGACCTCCTGCTCGGCGCTTAGCTGGCATAAACCGCTGCCGTTTATGTTTCCGGAAGCTTGCGCGTCCTCTGGAAATCTTAGGGCGCCCCCAAGGGCAATGGCGGTGAAAATGAATTGACGACGGGCTATACGGGTCTTGCTAACCATCTGGCTCACTCTTGATTGGCGGGAATGGCGCGGGCTGCTCGTTACGACTCTGCCGCACCGGCCGCACTATAAGACGCCGGGAAATTTCATTGGTTACCCTTCTTTTACGAGGTCTTAGGTATCTCAAGGTGACCATGCAGTGCGCAGCCAAGCACATGCCGAGCACCCGCTTTCCAGCACTATTCGCGAGAAAGCGCTGAAAGAATCACTAAGACGCCGTAACACGGCCCTGGCGGGCATCGTTTATAGTCGCTTCGATTGCAGCTTACAAAGCTCTTCAAGGGCTCATTCAGGCTCAAGCCATGTCCAACAGCGAAACCCGAATCCTTCTAGTCGACGACGACGCCGCCCTGCGCGACTTGCTGCAGGCTTTCTTCGATGAACGCGGCGTCTCAGCCACGTTCCGTGAAGACGCACGCGACCTGAATCAGGTGGTGATGCGCGAGCGCCCCTCGATCATCGTGCTCGACCTGATGATGCCCGGCATCGACGGCCTGACGGCCCTCACCCGGCTGCGTGCGGATAATGACGATACGCCGGTCATCATGCTGACGGCGCGTGCGGACGACATCGACCGCGTGGTGGGTCTGGAGATGGGCGCGGACGACTATCTCGGCAAGCCTTTCATGCCGCGCGAGTTGCTTGCGCGCATCAACGCGGTGCTGCGCCGCCAGGGTGTGAGCCGTTCCCCAAGCCCGACGACTCAACGCTCGGAGCCGGTGCGCTTCGGGCGCTTCGAACTCGACTTTGACGGCCGCACGCTCACGCGTGACGGCGAACCGCAGCGCCTCACCAACAGCGAGTTGCGCCTGCTCAACGTGCTCGTGCGCCACCCGATGGAAACACTCTCGCGTTCGCGGCTGCTCACCCTCTGGTACGGCACGCACCCGGACGTGACCGAGCGCGGTATCGACGTCCCGATCTGGCGGCTGCGCCAACTGATTGAAGACGATCCCTCGCAGCCGCGCATCATCCAGACCATGCGCGGTATCGGCTATATGTTCGTGCCGCCGCGAGCCTCCGGCGATGCACCCGATGCCTAACGCGATGCATAGGCTGCTGCGTCCCCTCAACACGATCTTCGGCCGGCTCGCGCTGCTGTCGGTGGGCCTGCTCGTCATGATGCAACTGACGTGGATGGTGATCGTGGATCGCGAGCGCGGTATCATCGAGGCGGATCACGTCAGCCGGCTGGTACGGCTGGTGCTGGATCCGGCGGCGAGCGCCGCCGACGGCTCGAGCGAGCGTCTCGCCGCCGCGCTCGGCCTGCGTTTTGCCGACGCCGGGGCACAGTCCGCGCCGCTCGGTTGTCCACCGCCCTGCGCCGATACACACGGCCCGTTCGAGACCGTCCTGCGCGCGGACCTGCCGCCTCAAAGCCGAGTGGTGTTCGACCACACCGGGGACCTCATGTGGGTGCGTTATGGCCCATCGTCGCGATGGCTTCTGATTCCAGCCATCGTGCCTCCCGTGAGCCGCTTGCTAAGCGCGAGTGCACTCATGCTGTTCCTCGCCATTGCCATCGCACTGCTCGGCGCCTGGCAAATACAGAAACCCGTATTGAGGCTCGCACGCGCTGCTCGCGAGTTCAGGCTGGGGCATCGTCCGCCGATGGTCCTGGCCAACGGCCCGTCGGAAGTCAAAGGGCTAATCGGTGACTTCAACGAAATGGCCCGTGAACTGAGCGACGCCGAGCAGGAACGGGCGGTCATGCTGGCCGGCGTCGCGCATGACCTGCGCGCACCGATCACGCGCATCCAGGTCCGCGCGAACCTTGTGCAGGACGCGAACGCCCGCAACGGCTTTTTCCACGACACTGAATCGCTTGCGCAGATCGTCACGCAGTTTCTCGACTTCGCCCGCGATACCGAAACAGACGCGCATGCCCCGTGGATTTCAGTCGATGCGTTCTGCCGTTCGCATTACTCGGAAGCTGAAGCGGATGCCGACGGCCATGACGTGCTTGCACGAGAGCCGCTGTTCGTACTCGACCTGAAGGCGGGCGATGACTTCCGCCTGCCTGCCGTGGAACTCGACCGGATACTGTCGAACCTCGTCGAAAATGCGTTCAACTACGGCGCGCCGCCGCTTTGCATTGCGACGTCGCGCCATAACGGATGCGACCGCCTGAGCGTGCGCGATCACGGCAAGGGCATGCCCGAAGCGCATTTCGCGCGCGCGCTCAGGCCCTTCGTGCGAATCGATCCGGCTCGCGGCGGCGATGCACATTGCGGCCTGGGACTGACGATCGTGCGGCGTCTCACGCGTCGATATGGCGGCGACCTGTCCATGCATAACGCCGATGGCGGCGGCCTCGCGGTTGTTCTCGACTTCCCCTTGCGCGTTCGCGCCTGACGACATTGCCGCGCACTCCGCGGCAATGTTACATCGCGTAATCAGGCACTAAGCCAGCGTAAGGGAGGGCTCGTTAAGCTCGTGTCATCCCTTGCCGCCGGCATGGCGTTGCGCGGTTTTCTCGGAGCCTCCTTCGCTTTCCCTGGCTTTTTTCGAAAGACCTGCGCATCGATGTCTGCCCGGCGGCCCTTTGTCGAACCTTGATCGAAGGATGCTCACCGCATGCCCAGAATAATCAATCAGGTATCCATACTACCAACCTGGTCAGCCCGCTCGCTGCGCACCCGTGCACTTTTCACCGTTGCTGCTTCGGTGGCCGCGTTTTCGCTCGCCGCTTGCGGCAATGGCGGTTCACAGCGCCCGCCACAGGGCGTGCCCGAAGTGGGCGTTCAAACCATCGCCCTGCATCCGATCGTCGCCAGCACCGAACTGTCCGGCCGCCTGTCGGCCGTACGCGTGGCCGACGTCAGGCCGCAGGTGCAAGGCATTGTCATGAAGCGGCTCTTCACCGAAGGCTCGATGGTCGCCGCAGGCGCCGTGCTCTACCAGATCGATCCGGCCAGCTATCAGGCGAGTTATGACCAGGCCGTCGGGACGCTCGTGAAGGCACAAGCCACGGCCGACGCCGCGCAAACCAAAGCGACCCGTTATGCGGATTTGTCGAAGATAGACGGCGTGAGCAAGCAGGACTATGACGACGCCATCTCGTCGCTGCAGGAAGCGAAGGCCGACGTGGTCGCTGATCGCGCGGCATTGAAAACCGCCGCGATCAACCTGGGTTACACGAAGATCGTGGCGCCGATCGCCGGGCGTATCGGCAAGTCGAGCGTGACCGAGGGCGCGCTCGTCACGGCCGTGCAGACCACGGCGCTCGCCACCGTTCAAGCAACCAGCGAGATGTACCTCGATGTCACCCGTTCATCGGTCGACTGGTTGCGGCTGCAAAAGGAATTCGCGAGCGGCCAGTTGCAGCAGGCGGGCAGCGACGGCGCGGTCGTGCACCTCGTGATGGAAGACGGCAGTGATTATCCGCATGCCGGCAAGTTGCTGTTCTCGGATATCACCGTCGATGCCACCACCGGTTCGGTCACGCTGCGCAGCGTGTTCCCCAATCCGGAAGGTGCGCTGCTGCCGGGGATGTTCGTGCGCGCGCGGCTCGAAGAAGGCGTGAACCAGCGGGCGATCACGGTGCCGCAACTGGCGGTGTCGCGTGCATCGGACGGCTCGGCCAGCGTGCTCACTGTCAGCGCCGACGGCAAGGTCGTGCAGACCGCCGTGACCGCAAACAGCGCCAACGGCGCGGACTGGGTCATCACGAACGGCCTGAAGGCCGGCGACCGCGTGATCGTGTCGGGATCGCAGAAAGCGCGCACCGGCGCGCTCGTCAAAGCGGTCGAAAGCCCCTCCCCTTCCGATTCAAATTTCGATGCGCCCGCTACGGCAGCTGCGGCGGCATCGGCAACCCGCAGTTAAAGCGAGAACCTCATGGCAGGCTTTTTTATCAACCGACCGATTCTCGCGTGGGTCATCGCCATCGTCATCATGATGGTCGGGGCGGCGTCCATCCGCACGCTGCCCGTCGAGCAATATCCGAGCGTCGCGCCGGTGTCCGTGCAGATCACGGCGACCTATCCCGGCGCTTCCGCCGAAACAGTTGCGACCACGGTCACGCAGGTCATCGAACAGAAGCTGAGCGGTATCGACAACCTGCTCTACATGTCCTCCACCAGCAATAACGCGGGATCGGCGACCATCACGCTGACCTTCCAGCAGGGCACCAACGCGGACATCGCACAGGTGCAGGTGCAGAACAAGGTTGAGCAGGCAAGCTCGTCGTTGCCGCAAACGGTGCAGAACCAGGGCGTGCAGGTCGCCAAGGCGGCCAACGCGTTCCTGATGATCGTCTCGCTCTCGTCATCCGATGGCAGCATGAATTCGATCGATCTCGGCAACGTCATCGCCACACAGATCGAGGACCCGCTCACGCAGATCGATGGCGTGGGCGACGTGACGCTATTCGGCGCGCAGCACGCCATGCGCGTGTGGCTCGACCCGGTCAAGCTGCAGGCGGTAGGTCTGACGGCAAGCGACGTCACCACCGCGGTCACGAACCAGAACGTGCAGCTATCGGTCGGGCAGATCGGTGGTTCTCCATCGACGAAAACGCAGGCCATCAACGCCACGATATCCGCGTCGAGCCTCCTCACCACGCCCGCGGAGTTCGGCTCGATCCTGCTGCGCGTGAACACGGACGGCTCGAAGGTGTTGTTGAGCGATGTGGCACGCGTGGAAGTCGGCGGCGATGACTACAGCACGGACTCGCGGCTCAACGGCAAGCCCGCCGCGTCGCTTGCGGTGAAGCTCGCAAGCGGCGCGAACGCAATGAGCGTCGCGAAGGCGGTGCGTGCGAAGCTCGATGAGTTGACCCCACAGTTACCGCGCAGCGCAGTCGTCGATTACCCATACGACACCACGCCGTTCGTGCGCATCTCGATTGAAGAAGTGGTGAAGACGCTGATTGAAGCGGTCATGCTGGTGTTCGTCGTGATGTATGTGTTCCTGCAGAACCTGCGAGCCACGCTGATCCCGACCATCGTGGTGCCCGTAGCGCTGCTCGGCACGTTTGCGGTGATGTCTGCGGTGGGCTTCTCCATCAACGTGCTTTCCATGTTTGGGCTCGTGCTTGCGATCGGCCTGCTGGTGGACGACGCGATCGTGGTCGTGGAGAACGTCGAGCGCCTGATCGCGGAGGAAAAACTGTCGCCTCTGGAGGCGACACGAAAAGCGATGAAGCAGATCACCGGCGCGCTTGTCGGCATCACCACCGTGCTGATCGCGGTTTTCATTCCGATGGCCTTCTTCTCCGGTTCCACCGGTGCGATCTACCGGCAGTTCTCGATCACGATCGTGGCGGCCATGCTGCTCTCCGTGTTTCTCGCGTTGACGCTCACTCCCGCGTTATGCGCGACGCTGCTCAAGCGTTCGGACATGGAGCATCACGAAAAGCGCGGGGTACTCGGCTGGTTCAACCGCGTGCTTGCGCGTGGCACCGACCGCTATTCCACGGGCGTATCGCGCGTGGTCGGCAAGCCAGTGCGTTATCTCGTGATCTATGCGCTGATCGCGGGCGTGGTCGTGCTGCTCTTCACGAAGCTGCCATCGTCTTATCTTCCCGAAGAGGACCAGGGCATCATCATTACGTCGATCTCGACGCCGGTCGGCACGCCTTCCGCGAAAACGCTCGATACCGTGAAGCAGGTCGAGGCCTACTATCTCGGCTTGCCGCAAGTGGACAAGATCATCACGCTCACGGGATTCAGCTTCAACGGCTCGGGCCAGAACAATGCGCTCGCGTTCGTCAAGCTCAAGGACTGGAGCACGCGCCGCGGCAAGGATGGACAGGCGTCGTCGATCATCCTGCACGCCAACATGCATTTCGCAACAGCCGCACGCGACGCGCAGATCTTCGCGCTCAACCCGCCGGCCATCCAGGAGCTCGGCACGCAAAGCGGGCTCGACTTCGAACTCGAGGATCGCGCGGGACAAGGCCACGACAAGCTGATGGCGGCACGCCGCGAGTTGATGGCGCTGGCCGCGAACAGCAGCATGCTCTCGGGCATGCGTCCCGGCGGTCTCGACGATACCCCGCAGTTCCACGTCGACATCGATCGCGAAAAGGCCAGCGCGTTGGGACTCTCCATCGCCGATGTGAACGACACGCTGGGGACGGCGTTCGGCTCGACCTACGTGAACAATTACGTCGATACAGGCCGCATTCAGAAGGTGTATGTGCAAGCCGATGCACCCTACCGGATGATGCCTTCGGACATCGGACGCTGGTACGTGAAGGCTAGTGCGAACAGTTCGTCGAGCACCACGAATTACGACGCTCAGATGGTGCCGTTCTCGGCATTCGCCACCGGCACGTGGACTTTTGGGCCGCCGCAGATCGAGCGTTTCAACCGCACGCTCGCGATGGAAATCACCGCACAAACCGGCACTGACGCCAGCACAGGCCAGGCGATGGATGCAGTCGAGGCACTCGTCAAGAAACTGCCCGCGGGCTTCGGCATCGACTGGACCGGGCAGTCCTATCAGGAACGCCTCGCGGGTTCGCAAGCGATCTATCTGTATGCGATCTCGCTGATCGTCGTGTTTCTCTGTCTCGCGGGTCTGTACGAAAGCTGGTCCATTCCGATCGCGGTGATTCTCGTCGTGCCCCTGGGCGTGCTGGGCGCCGTACTCGGTGCGCATCTTCGCGGTCTTCCTGACGACATCTACTTCAAGGTCGGTCTGCTGGCGACCATCGGTCTGTCGACGAAGAACGCGATCCTGATTGTCGAATTCGCGAAGGATCTTCAAGCGCAAGGCCGCGGCTTGATCGACGCCACGCTCGAAGCGGCGCGCCAGCGCTTGCGGCCTATCCTGATGACCTCGCTCGCGTTCATATTCGGCGTGCTGCCGCTTGTGATCAGCACGGGCGCGGGATCGGCGAGCCGTCACGCGATCGGCACCGGCGTGATGGGCGGCATGATCGCCGCCACCGTCCTCGCGATCTTTTTTGTACCGGTGTTCTTCGTCGTCGTGCGGCGTTTGTTCGGCGAGCACGGCCACACCACGCATACCACGCATACCGAAGGTGAGCAATGATGAGACTCAGACTGGGTGCTTGCCTGCTGTCGCTGGCAATCACCACACTCACCGGCTGCACGCTCGACCCTCATTACGAGCGGCCAGCGGCACCGGTGGCCGCGGCCTATCCACAGGGTGACGGTTACGAAAGCACGACGGCCGCGCAGAAGACAGGCTCGGATACGTCGCAAACACTAGCCGTCGATACTCAATGGTGCAGCTTCTTTCGCGATCCGCGTCTGCAAAAGCTGATCCAGATCGCCCTCGACAACAACCGCGACCTGCGCGTCGCAGCGCTGAACGTGGCGGAATACGAAGCACAATATCGCATCACGCGTGCAGCGCTGGCGCCCTCGATATCCGCGAGTGGCAGCGTGACACGCGAACGTACGTTGGGCGTAACCAGCGTATCGAACGACCTTAACATCGGCACTACGTCGTGGGAGATCGACTTCTTCGGGCGTCTGCGCAGTCTCAAGCGGCAAGCGCTGGAGAACTATCTCTCGACTGAGGCATCGCGTCAGAGCACGCGCATCAGCCTGATCGCGACGGTGGCGACCGACTACCTGACCTTGCTTTCGGACGAGTGGTTGCTGAAGATCACGCAGGACACGGTGGCGGCTGACCAGGCCACCTATGACGTCACGAAGCGCATACAGGAACTGGGCAACTCGTCCCTGCTCGATGTGCGTCAGGCGCAGAACACACTCGCCAGCGCGCAGGCAAGTCTGGCGTCCTACAGGCGAGCTGTGGCTCAGGACCGCAACAATCTGGTCGCGGTGCTCGGCGCGCCGATCCCCGACGACCTCCCGGCCGCGCCCGCGTTCGACCAGGCTACCGGCACATCTATGTTCGCCGAGATCGACGCGGGCCTGCCTTCGACCTTGCTCACGCGGCGGCCGGATATCGTGGAAGCGGAGCATGCGTTGAAAGCCGCGAATGCGAATGTGGGCGCCGCGCGTGCGGCGTTCTTCCCGAAGATAGAACTGACGGCGACCGCGGGGTCGTCTAGTTCGACGCTATCCGGTTTGTTCAAGGCTGGAACGGGAGCATGGGCGTTCGCACCAACCGTCTCCCTGCCGATCTTCGATTACGGCAGCAACAAGGCGTCGCTGGACGTTGCGAAGATTGAAAAGAACATTGAGATTGCCGACTATGAAAGCGCGATCCAGACGGCGTTCAAGGAGGTATCGAATGCGCTGACGGCGCGTGCAACGTACATCGATCAAGTGAGCGCGGATCACGATTATGTAACGTCTGCGCAGGGCTATTACACGATTGCGCAGGCGCGGTACAAGGCAGGCACGGACAGCTTCCTCACGTTCCTCGATGCACAACGAACGCTCTACACCGCGCAGCAGCAGTTGGCGTCCGACACGCTGTCGCAGCAGTCCAATCTCGTGACCTTGTATAAGGTGCTGGGCGGCGGGGTGCAGTGACAACGGGCAGCGCGTGATGCTTATTGACTACCCGCCCGTTTTATCGAGGGTAATCCCGAGTTCGGCCGCCATCTGTTCGACCATTGTCCGCAGTTGGACCAGTTCCTCGCCGAGCCGCTTGTGGTCGGCCTTGAGAATCTCGAACTCGGTATATGAAACGGAGTCGTCGACAGAACCAGCCGCCGACGCTTCGCTCACACTCACGCTCACTTCGCCGCATAACAAATGCGCCCAGCGGCTTTCGCGCTCGCCCGGCGTGCGCGGCAGCTTCACGACGCGCGGCGGCTCGTTCGCGGCGAGTTCATCGAGGAAAGCTTCGACCGACGAGATATCGGCGAAGCCATGCAGGCGCGCGGCATTCAGGCGTAGCTCCGCTGCAGTCTGAGGCCCGCGCAGCATCAACGTAGTAAGCAACGCGGCGGCCTGGCTCGGGATACCCAGCACGCGGTTCATGTTGTGCTCGAAGCGCGGCACGCGGCTGCTGCTGCCTTCAAAAACCAGGCTCAGGCGTTTCAGGTCGTCGACGGTCGTGAGGACATCGGCGTCGGTGACGTTCATCACCGGGGAGCGGGCGGTCTTCTGGTTGCAACCAGATGTCAGTGCATTGACCGACAGCGGATATGCATCGGGCACTGTGTGCTGTTTTTCGACGAGGACGGCCAACACACGCGCCTCGAGCGGCGTCAGGGTGCGCATGGGTGGGCGTGAGGGAGCATCGGGAGTGGAGTTCATGCTTAAGGTCGCTTGGTGCAGGTACTTGATTCGGACCTGGCGTGAGCCGGGCGGACGTCGATGGGCGTTCAAAGAGCCCTATGATATCCCCGCTGCCTTCTCCCGAGAATACGTGGCAAGGCGGCGGGGCGCGGAGCCGATCGTGGCCGGCCACGCGCCGCCGTGCAACATGCAACAGTGAGTAGAGGTGCTACTTCCGATCAATCGAATATCTGCCTGGGCCAGTCACGCACAACAGCAGCAGGCCGCCCATGATGCTGATGTTCTTGTAGAAGTTGATCATGTTGGCCATATGCGCATCACCGCTCATCGTCCAGAAATGATGCCCGATGAGCGCCGTGCCCAGCGTGTACAACGCCAGGAGAAGCGCGAGCGGCCGGGTGTAGAAGCCGATCACGATTGCGATGCCGACAAAAAACTCCATGACGACCGCGATAACGGCGGAGACCGTGGGAAATGGAGTGCCTTCGGAGGCCATGAAGCCGACCGTGCCCGAGAAACCTGTCAGCTTGCTCCAGCCGAAGATCACAAACAGGATCATCAGCAATATGCGCGCGACCAGAATCAGTTCATCCTTGCGTTGCGCGAAGAGGTTGTATCGCATGATCACTTTCCTTTGGGAAGAGGACAACGGTACGAGGGAGGGCGACGCTCGGTCCGCGCGCCTGTCGAACATTAGCACCACTATGTTGTGGCCGGCAAACCACGAGGTTTATTTACTGCGTGAGTGGCGCGCCTTCTCATGGCGAACCCGCGTGCTCCATGAACCGGTATCGACGAGTTCGGCGCGGCAGCCCGAGCGTTAAGGTACCCATAAGGTTCCATTGCATATAGTGCTCTGCAACGTACTACCCAAAAGCCCGGCGCTTCACGCCCCGCATTCGGCTCACCGCAGGCACGGGGCACCAATGGAGAAAGAGCGTGAGTAACCTTACCAGCAAACATGTTTCCGGCATGCTCAACAAGGTCCCGGAAGTCACCCTCGCTTTCTGGATGATCAAAATCATGTCGACGACAGTCGGCGAAACAGGCGCCGATTATCTCGCGGTCCACGTGGGTCTCGGCACCGCCGTAACAGGCGCGATCATGGGCACGTTACTGGTCATTGCGCTGGTGCTGCAGCTTCGTTCGCGCGAGTACGTGCCATGGATCTACTGGTTGTGCGTGGTGCTCGTGAGCGTAGTGGGGACACAGATCACCGACGCCCTCACCGACGGACTCGGTATCAGTCTTTATGTCAGCACAACTGTTTTCGCCATTGCGCTGGCCGCGATTTTTGCGATCTGGTACCGCTGCGAGCGGACGTTGTCCATCCACACGATTGTTACCCGGCGGCGCGAGCTCTTCTACTGGGCTGCCATCCTGACCACGTTCGCGTTGGGCACCGCCGCCGGCGACCTGACAACCGAAGCGCTCGGTCTTGGATTCAGGGTTGGCGTGGTCGCGTTCGGGGCACTCATCGCCATCACCATGGCTGCGTTTTATCTCGGCGCCGATGCCGTGTTGACGTTCTGGATCGCCTACATCCTGACGCGCCCATTGGGTGCTTCGCTGGGTGACCTGTTGTCCCAGGCACGGTCCTACGGAGGCCTGGGATTCGGCAATGTGACGACCAGCGTCGTGTTCCTGGCAGTTATCGTTGCCCTGGTCTCTCTCGTGAGCGCGGGCCGAAACCGATCGGGCCGAACAACACCGCCAGACAGTCCATTCGACGCAGCATGATTCACAAAAATCTTTCGCTTGCTGCCTGAGCGGATCACCAACACAGGAGAAGACCCAATGAACAGAATTACCCTTTCCCGCGCCCTTTTGGCCGCAGCACTTGGCGTCGCGGTAGTCGCAGCCGAACACGTCCTCCCTTCAGCCCAGTTCATTGCATCGGCTCACGCGGCAACGGCATCGAAACTCGGCGATTTGTCACCCTTCAGGTCGATTGTCGTCGATACCTCGGCCCTGGTGAACAAGGGCAATCTTGCCGGAGCAAAGACACGCATCAAGGATCTCGAAACCTCTTGGGATGAGGCAGAGCCCTCCCTGAAACCGCGCTCTGCAGCAGACTGGCATGTCGTCGATAAAGCAATCGATCGCGTATTGTCGGCACTACGCGCGGGCACGCCGGACGCTGTGGAATGCAAGCAATCGCTGGCCGATCTTCTTAAGGAAATCGACCGCGTGGGCGCAAAGGCTTAAGGCCCGGCTACCGCGTTCCCGTTCGTTAGCGCGTGACGGCATCGCGACCGGCGCGCTCGATGCCATCGACAAATTCGCGGATGATCCCCGCAATGGCCACCGGCGACTCCAGCGGAGACAAGTGGCCGGTACCGGGCAGCACACGCATGACCGCATGAGTAATGCGTGTGAGCAACTCCGCTTCGAGGATCGCGGTCCCGTCGACACGGTCAAGCTCGCCGGCAATGACAATGGTCGGTACATCGATCGCGGCGACATCGAGCGTAATGTCTTCCTGGCTCGTCGATCGGGGCCATGCCAGCTTCGCCTGAAGCGCGCCACGCAGGCTGTCTTCAATCACCTGTTCCCGGTGCTTCGGACTCAATGGTTTGGCGGTGAGCATCTGGTCTATCGCCATGCCGACCGACTCCCGCGTGAGGTAGGCGCCTTCCATTGCTGAGCGCACCTCGGCCGGCAGCGCCAGCGGCCCGGGCGGAGACGGCGCAACCAGCACGAGTCCCGCCAGTCCGCGCGGCCGCCGCGACGCGAGCAACTGCGCAATCTTGCCGCCCATCGAATGACCGGCCAGGACGAACCGGTCCAACTTCAATGCGGCAATCACGTGCTGCGCGTCATCGGCGAAGTCGGCGAGCGTGTAGCCGGCGGCCGGCGCGTCCGAGTCGCCCCAGCCCCGGAGATCGGGCGCAACGGTCCGGTATTCCGCCGGCAGCGCAGCGATCACGTCATCCCAGGTGCGCGACGAGCCTCCCCAGTAATGCAGAAAAACAACCGGCAGTGTGCCGTTGCCCTGATCCTTGACGTGAATCTGTATACCGTTCGACGCTACTTTCATCGCGCTTCTCCTTGATATCGGCGGCTTGACCGTGGTCGGCCAAACTCACAAGGCGATGTTAGATTAGCGCATGAAAGGCGATAATCCCCGCTTTGGTATCATCACCCAATCATCCGGCTATCGAATAAAAATGGACCGCTTTGCGAGCATCGCCGTGTTTGTGGCCGCCATCGACGAGGGCAGTCTCGTGGCCGCCGGCAAACGTTTTGGCTTGTCCGCCTCGATGGCGGGCAAATACGTCAGCGCGCTCGAAGCCGAGTTGAACGTGCGCCTGCTTCATCGCAGCACTCGAAGCCTGAGCCTCACCGACGCCGGGCGCACGTACTACGTCCGGTGCCAACACATCCTCGAGGAATTCGACGATGCCAACCGCGAAGCCAGCGACGCGCACAGCGCGGTACGCGGCACCTTGCGAGTCGCCGCGCCGGTCACGTTCGGGACCATGCATATGGGCGAACTCGTCGCGCGCTATCTTGACGATCATCCCCATGTAAGCATTGAAGTCTCTCTCGATGATCGCTATGTCGACCTGCAAAGCGCGGGCATTGACGTGGCCATCCGTATCGGCAAGCTGCCCGACTCCGATCTCGTCGCCCGGCGCCTCGCACCCTGCCGCATGGCAATCTGCGCGTCACCGGCGTACCTCAGCCGTGAGGGCACGCCTGAAGATCCCGACGACCTCCGGCTTGCACCTCGGCTGGCGTTCAACGAAGCGGTATCGGCTCCTGAATGGACACTGACGGACGAACAGGATCACGACCATGTGATCGACGGACCGCTTCGGATGCAGGCCAACAACATGCAGATGCTGCTCTCGGCGGCACTCGCGGGCGTCGGGATTGCATATGGGCCCACCTTCGTTTTTGGGCACGATATCAAGGCTGGAAACTTGATCAGGTTGCTCCCTGACTACAGGACCGCCGAGCTGACCATCAACGCGGTTTATCCGACTGCACGCTATGTGCCGTCGAAGGTTCGGCAGTTCATCGATTATCTAGTCGAGGCATTTCGCGACGAGCCGCCGTGGGATCGCTGATGGCTGTGTCTGATGGCTATGACTGATCGTGTTGCACCACCACTGACGCTTGTATAGTGGCGATCCGTGCAGGTTGGCTGCGTGATGACCGATGCAAAGTACAAGCGCAGAGGCCGCTTCAAAAGTATGCGAAGCTACGGCTGGCACTAATGTCATTGGCGTCATCCAGCCGTCCGGCAATCATCCCTTCGCGGGATAAAGAACGACAACGCTCGAGCGGCCACGCATGCTCTTGCGATATTTTTGCAGTTGCGTGGACGCGTATTAGCTCTTGAGAGAACTTATGGACAATCCAACCCGCTCGGAACGCTCCCGTGCAGCAGCCATCCAGGCGGCGCTCACCATTATTTCCCGCGATGGCCCGGGCCAGCTCACGTTCGATGCCATCTCGCGCGAAAGCGGTATCAGTAAGGGCGGGCTGATGCACCAGTTCCAGACAAAAGGAAACGTGCTGAAAGCGTTGCTCGAGCACCGCACGGAGTATTTCGAGAACTTCTCCCGGGACTACCTGGCGAAGATCGGTCCCGACCATCCCAGCGCCGCCCTGTTGGTGCAGATCGCGACAACCCGCGAATCCATGACTCAGCAGGACTCGGTGGGCCATGCGATTCTGGCGGCGCTGGTGGAAGATCCCACGCTTCTGTCCGCCATTCGGGAATCGGATGCAAAGAGGATCAAGCGCGTCAAGTCCGAGGCAGCCGACCCTGAGCTCGCCTTGTTGCGCTGGGAGGCAGCGAGAGGCCTCGCATTGACCTCACTGCTCGGGCTGTGCCCGCTTTCAGACAAGGAGCGCGGCCGTTTATTTGATCGACTGCTGGACGAGCGCCAGTGGGCAGGTTGTTCTGAAGCTCCGAAAAAAACGCGCTCCGTGCGCGGGTCACGTAGCGCAAGCTCTGGTGATCAAAACGGATGATCGGGGAGATTCCCGCTAGGTGATAGGCCCGGTGGAGATCGCCCCGCATCGCGACGCAGACCGCAGTCTCAGGCGGCCCAGTTCCAGCCGATCACGCATGAGAAAACCGTGCCGCCGGATTCAGAAATGGGAACGGGGTTAGTTGAGCAGATTAAGAAACAGCTTGGATTGAAGTGAGTCGGTGGCCTCGGGAGGGGCTGCCTTCACACATTCGCTGTAGATGATAGGTCGCGGAGTCGTTGCAATGCAAGACATCGCACTTCGGTTTTGAGGTGTGAAAATTATCGGAGAATCACATAACCATGTTGTCTTATCCTGTGAAATTGGAGCTAGATACGAAGAACACGTATCTGGTGACCTTCCCGGATATCCCCGAAGCCGTATCTGTCGGAGACGATGAAGACGAGGCACTACTTAACGCGCTGGACGCTTTGGAGAGCGCCATCGAGATCTATTTTGACGCGAAGCGGGAGGTTCCCCCTCCTTCAAAACCAAAAAAAGGACAGCCTGTCGTGACGTTGCCGGCACTCGTCGTTTCGAAGGTTTTGCTCGCCAACGAAATGATCCGCCAGGGTATCAAGAAGTCGGAACTCGCACGTCGTCTGGACGTACATATGCCGCAGGTCGATCGGTTGCTTGATCCGCGTCATTCATCCAAGCTGGATGCCATTGAAGCGGCGTTCAACAAGCTCGGCAAACGGTTGGAAATATCCATCGCCTGATCAGTTTTCGCACAAAGTTCGGCCCCGGACGCGTCGGCGTTTACGGGGCCTTTCTAATTGGGCTGCTGCCGAGCCCAAGACGCCCGTCAACGCACTGCGCAAAGCGCTTGACTCATTTGCGCGCATCCGTAACAAAACACCATCCGGGCAAAAGCCAACACCCTTGCCCGGCAAAATCACGCCAGCGCAGTCACCGTGATTTCAACCAGCAGATCCGGCGCGGCCAGCTTGGATTCGACCGTCGCGCGTGTCGGCGCGCAACCCGGTGCGACCCATGCATCCCACACTTCGTTCATGCCCGCGAAGTCGCGGCCAATATCCGCCAGCCAGACCTGCGCCGACACCAGCCGCGTTTTATCGATACCCGCTTGCGCGAGAAAACCGTCGATCTTCGCGAGAACCTGCTGCGTCTGTCCTTTTACGTCGAGCGTGCGGTCATTCGACGTCTGTCCGCCGACGAACACCAGCCCTGCCGCCTTCACGACACGGCTCATCCGTTGGTTGGTTTCGATTCTGACGATATCATTCATAAGTATTCCTCGTTAATTTAAAATTACCATCAATCAGCATGGCATAAACATGTGTCATCTCTATGCCGCCGCGACATCCTTGAACCGGTCGATGGCAAACGCATCCAGCGGCAAAGACGCCACGCCGTCCAGCACCAGTTCCGACACCAGCTTCCCGCATGCCGGCCCTAGCTGGAACCCGCTGCCGCAGTACCCGAACGAATAGGTCAGGTTCGACGCACGCCGGCTGGCCGAGATCACGGGCAGCGAGTCGTCGGTGAACGCTTCCACGCCGGCCCATGCTCGATTGATGCCGAGATTGCGCAAGTGCGGAAACAGATCGACGACCGTATTTGCGCTCTTCACCAGCCGCGCGAAATCGACTTCGCCATGGCGTCCGGGCAAGTCCGCGATCCCGATCAGCTTGCCGCCAATCACCACCGTGCCGTTATCGAATTGCTTGAACGACAACGGCCGTCCCGTCGCGCCGAGTGTCGCACGGCAGAACGGTGCGGCCCGATGCGTGACCATCAGCATCAACCCTTCCGGATGAACCGGAACCGGCTCGCCCACTTGTTGCGAGAGCTCACCCGCCCACGCGCCGGCCGTGACCACCAGCTTCGCGGCGGAGAAAACTCCCGACGGGGTATGTGCAAACCACCGTTCGCCCTTCTGTTCAATACGCCTGACCGGTGTACCTTCATGAAACACAGCCCCGTGACGCTCCGCCGCCAGCCGGAACGCGGTGGTCGTCCTGAACGGCAACGCGTAACCATCGCGTTCGACCCAGATACCGCCGGTCACATGCGGCGTAAGCGCGGGCTCAAGTTCAAGCACGGTCTCACGATCGATGATTTTCTCATGCGTGAAACCATGCGCTTCGAGCAGCGCGACGCGTTCGCGGCATTCATCGAGTTCGGCTTCGGTCTCCGCAATCTTCAACTGCCCCGACGCCACGAAACCGCAGTCGTCACCGATTGTATCGACGATGTCGTGCCAGATCTCCCGGGACATCAACGCAAGAGGGATCTCCGGCAATGGCCGACCGAGTGTACGCACGCCACCCGCATTGACGCCCGATGCGTGGCGCCCGACATAATCGGCTTCCAGCACGGTCACGCCCACCCCGCGGCGTGCCATATGGAATGCGCTGCTCGATCCATGCAGCCCACCGCCGATGACCAGCACATCCGACTCATAGGCTACGGGCTTATTCACCGGCCAGTTCTCCGAGCGTGAGTGGTTTGATCGGCGGACGGATGCGGTAATAGCCCACCGTGTCGGGAGGCACGCTGCGTGCATTCGCGATCACTTCGGTCACGGTCAATCCGCACAAGCGGCCTTGACATGGACCCATGCCGCATCGGCCGAAGGATTTCGCCTGGTTCGGCCCAAGACAGCCGAGCTTCACGAAATTGCGCAACTCACCGGCAGTGACTTCCTCGCAGCGGCACACGATCACCTCGTCCTTCGGCACCCGATTTTCATCGCGTGGACGGTAGAGACTGTCGAGGAAAGGACGAATGCGCATGACCTCGGCCAGCCGGCGAAGCAGCGGCGCCGCAGTGCGATTGCGCGCGGCGGTATCGATCACGCCGAGCTGAGCAGCAATCGCCAGCGCTGTGACTTCGCCCTGCGTTTGCGCCGCCTGCGCGCCGCCGATGCCACCGCCATCTCCCGCGACGAAGATGCCGGGGACATCGAGTTCGCCCCATTCATCGGTGACGGGCGCGAAGCATAACTGCGCGTCATCCCACTCATGCGATGCCCTGAGCGAGAGCGTGAACTGCGTATTCGGCACCACGCCCTGATGCAGCAGGATCACGTTGGCCTCGATCCGATGCGACACGCCACGCACTGAGAAATTCAAAGCGCGCGCCCGTTCGGAACCGTCTTCATCGATACCGCTTTCTACCCGGAGATCATCGGCGGCTTCATGCATTGACACGCCTGCTTCGCGCAAGGTCCGCATCAACTGCAGGCCTTTGCTCAGATACGGCCACGCGCGCAAAGCGGACAACATGTGCCGCTTCGCGCGCCAGCGGTCTTCATGACGCGTAGTGTCCACGAGCGCGCGAATAGGTACACCCGCGCGGACGTACTGCCAGCCGAGCAAATAAAGCAGCGGTCCGCAGCCGACGAGTATGGGCGCATCAGCCGGCACTTCGCCCGCGCTTTTCAGCAGGATCTGTGCGGCGCCGGCGGTCATCACCCCGGGCAGGGTCCAGCCGGGAATCGGAAACGGCCGCTCCAGCGCACCGGTCGCGAGCACCACGCGCCGGGCCTCGAAGCTGCTCACCTTGCCGTCCTTCAGATAATGCACCGTACGCTCGCGCGTGACTTGCCAGACCGACGCGTTCGGCACGTAACGCGCACCCGAACGCGCAAACTCGCTCGCGAGCGCCGCACCCGCGGCATAGTCCGCGCCGAGGATCTCGCGGCGCTGAGCGTCGCTACGCTCGATCGCGCGATAGATCTGCCCGCCGACCGCTTCCTGTTCATCGAGCAGGACCACGGACAGCCCGGCTCTCGCAGCCTGCGTTGCAGCAGCGAGCCCGGCAGGCCCGGCGCCGATCACGGCAACATCAAAGGTTTCAGCGGCCATGAGCGTTCTCCACCGGGTTCACATCGGACAGCGGCGGCAAGTCGCGCGCCCCCTCTTGTGAATGAATACGCATGCCGTCTTGCACCGCGACGAGGCAACTCTGCCGGCTCGGCATACCGTCGATCTCGACCAGGCATTCGAAACACGCGCCCATCATGCAATACGGCGCACGTGGCGCACCGGACACTGGCGTCGCGCGAAATCGCTGGACGCCTGCGGCCAGCAATGCGGCGGCAACCGAGCGTCCGGCCGGCACGCTGAGCGGCTGGTCATTGAACCAGATCTGGATAGTGGCCTCGGCCTTGGCATCGGCGCCAGCAGCCGGCGAAAGCACTCTGAATAGCGGTTTTGAAGTCATAGTCGGACAGGTCGAAGCAAAGCGGAATGGCGGCGTTCAGGACGCATCGCGGTAGAGGGACAATGGCAAACCGTTGTTCCCGAAGTCGATGCAAGCGAGACGTTGAAGCGGCTAATGAGCATGGCTGGCCGCGTGATCGGCGGCGAGAAAGCGGCCGCCTCGAAACGAAGCCAGTTCATCGGGGATCGGTCCGCCTCTGATCCAGGGGGCAATGCGCATTGCATGCGCTGCCGCGAGCGTCACGCCGCTGTGACAGGTCACAACGAACGCGCCTGGATACTGCAGCGACTGCTCGTAGATCGGGAAACCATCCGGGCTGTAGACACGCAGCGCAGCCCAGGTGCGTACCAGCCGCACGTTCTTCAACAACGGGAACGCACGCACACCGCGCCGCGCGATGGTCGAGAGCACATCGGCGGTGGTGAAGTCGTTGTAACCGACCTCCTCCATCGAGTCACCGAACTGCACGGAGCCTTCATCGGTCTGGCGCACATTGATGGTCGGGTAATGCAGGAACGGGGCGACCCGTTCACTGACCAGCACCTGTCCGCGATTCGGCGCAACCGGCGCATGCAGGCCCACCTGGGCGCTTAGCGCCCGGTTGCCAAGGCCCGCTGACAGGACAACCTTCGGCGCGCGCCATACCGCGTTCTTACCGTGCACGGCGAAGCCGTTAGTCTCGGGAACAATGCGCTGGATATCTTCGCCGCTAATAAGCGTCACACCGCGCCGCTGTATGGCGTCGTGCAGCGCGCGCAGCAGCTTGAGCGGATTCACATGCCCGTCCATGGGCGTATAACTTGCGCCGATCACTTCAGGTCCTACAGCGGGAATACGTTCGCGCAACTCCCGTGCATCGAGCAATTGAAACGGATACTCGTCGCCCAGTTCCGCCTGCAACGTGGACAGGCGCTTCTCGCGCTCGGCCATTTCTTCGTCGGAGAAACACAGGTGGAAACCGCCGGGCTGCTTGAGCGATACATCAATACCCGTTTCTGCCAGCAACGCCGCGGCGAGTCCCGGCCACAATCTTGACGAACTGCGCGACCAGCGTGCATAGGGCGTCAAACCGTAGCCTTTGCCCTGCACCCACACCAGCCCGAAATTGCCGCGCGACGCACGAAAACCGCCATCGCCTTGATCCAGCACCGTGACTTTTGCCCCTTCGCGCGCCAGCCCGTAGGCCACGGCCGTTCCTACCAGCCCACCCCCGACCACCAGCACGTCGGGACTGTCGACTGAATGACCTCTCATCGTGTTTCTCCAATCAGGACGCGGTCCAGACCCACCATCCGGTCGAGCACCAGCATCAGTATTATTGTGCCGACGATCAACACGGTCGACACGGAGGCCACCAATGGATCGATCGTCTGCGCGATCTGGTTGTACATCGCGACGGGCAGCGTGGTCGTGCCCGGCGTCGCGACAAAAATGGTCATCGTGAGTTCGTCGAAGCTCTGGATGAACGACAGCACCCAGCCCCCGGCCACGCCGGTGCGGATCATCGGCAGCACGACGCGGCGAAAGGCCGTGAAGCGGCTCGCGCCACATGACAGCGCTGCCCGTTCTGCATCGCGATCGAGTCCAATAGCCGATGACAACGCCAGCCGCAGCGCGTACGGCAACACAATGATCACGTGCGTCGCGCAGAGCGCCCAGAACGAGCCGCCGAGGCCGAGCAAGCTCAGGAAGCGCAGGAACGCGATGCCCAGCACGACGGCGGGAATCATCATGGGCGAGAGGAAAAAGCCGGTCAGCGCGCCGCGTCCGGGGAACCGATAACGCGCGATGGCCAGCGCCGCCGGCAACGCAAGCGCTACGCCGACCGTGGCCGCCACCAGCGCGAGGCGCACCGAGAGCCAGAAGGCATCGACGATCTGGTCGTTGTGCAGAAGCGCCTTGAACCAGCGCAACGACGCGCCGTCGAACGGCAGCGAGATGAAGCCCTTGTCGGTGAACGAGACCGCGATCACGACCACCAGCGGCGCCGCGATGAACGCAAGGAAGAGCGCATTAAACAGCAGGCCCAGGAATCCGTTTTGTTTCATGACGTCTCCCGGTTCAATCGAATATATGCTTGAAACGGCGCTCGGCGAGACGACTACAGCCCAGTACGATTGCCACATTCGCGATCAGCAGCAGGACAGCGATCGTCGCTCCAAGCGGCCAGTTCAGCGTGCCGAGGAATTCGTCGTAAGCGGCGGTCGCGACCACCTTGAGACGCCGGCCGCCGATCAACGCGGGCGTAGCAAACGCCGATGCCGACAGCGCGAAGACAATGATCGAGCCAGACAGGATGCCCGGCAGGATTTGCGGCAGCACCACGCGCCGGAACACGCGGAACGGCGAGGCGCCCATGGACCGGCCGGCCCATTCCACTTGCGGGTCCAGCTTCTGCAACGTCGCCCATACCGACATCACCATGAAGGGCACCAGCACGTGCGTGAGGGCGATCACAACGCCGGTCATGGTGAAGACGAGGCGGATAGGTTCATCGGTGATGTGAAGCGCCTGCAACGCGTTGTTCAATACACCGTTATTACCAAGCAAGATCTGCCAGCCGAGCGTGCGCACCACCACCGATATCAACAACGGACCGAGCACGACGAGCAGGCAGATGGATTGCCACGGACGTTTCATCCGCGCGAGCACGATGGTCTCGGGCACACCAAGCAGGATGCATAGCAAGGTCACGGCGAACGCGAGGCCTGCGGTGCGCGCGAAGATAGCGCCGTAGTAGGGATCGGTGACGACTTCGAGGTAGTTCCGCAGCGTGTAGGTCGTGAGCGTGCCCTGGCTGTCACTGAAAACGTGGAAGGACAACACGAGCGTCAACAGCAGCGGCACCAGCAGCAGACTGCCGAACAACAGCAACGCGGGAGCGGACAAGAGCCATGGCGCGGCACCCGCGCGATCGTTGTCAAGCGTGGCCATGGTGTCCCTCCTTCTGAAGCACACGCAAGTCGTCATCAGACCACGCGACGCCGACCTCCGCGCCTTCATCGGGCGGTGGTGCGCCGTTGTTCGCCTGGGCCACGCTCAGTCGCCCAAGACCGGTATCGATCAGCAGAAGCCATTGGTTACCGGTGAACACGCGCGTAGTGATGCGGCCAGTAGCGCGAACCCCCGCTGTATTGATGGTCGCGAGATGGACCTTCTCCGGGCGGATGTACACGTTCACCTCGCCCTGCACATCGCGACCCTCGTGCGGCACCTTGAGCGTGGTCCCCGCTACATCGACTTCAGCGCAACGGGCATTGAGGCGCAACACCGCGCCAGGCAACAGATTGGTCTTGCCAAGAAACGCCGATGCGAACGCAGTCTCCGGGCGCTCGTACGCTTCGAACGGCGTGCTCAGTTGCGCGATCTTGCCGCGATGCATCACCGCGATGCGATCGCTCATCGTCATGGCTTCGACTTGATCGTGCGTCACAAGAATGGTTGTGATGCCGAGCCGCTTCTGAATGGACCGCAATTCGATGTGCATTTCCTCGCGCAACTTGGCGTCGAGATTGGACATCGGTTCGTCGAGCAGCAGCAGTTCGGGGCGCATGGCAAGCGCGCGGGCAATCGCGACGCGTTGCCGCTGGCCGCCCGACAACTCTTTCGGATAGCGGCCACCCAGTCCGTTCAGACGCACGAGATCGAGCGCTTCGGCCACGCGATCAGCGCGTGCCGCGCGTTTCATGTTGCGCATCTCGAGGCCAAAGCCGACGTTGCCGTTCACGGTCATATGCGGAAACAACGCATAGCTCTGGAACACCACGCCCATGCCGCGCTTCTCCGGCCGCTCATGTGTGATGTCGCGACCGTCGAGCAGGATCGTGCCGGTGCTTGGCGTGACAAAGCCCGCGATCATCTGCAGCGTCGTGGTCTTGCCGCAACCGGAGGGACCGAGCAGCGACAGGAACTCACCACGCTCGACATCAAGGTCGATCTGTTCGATCGCGGTGAAGTCGCCGTAATGCTTCGAGATGCCTTTGAGTGTCAGAAAGCTCATGTGCGTCCGTGAGTTAAAGTCGGCGGCCGGCGTGTGAAGCTCCGGATGAAGCTCAACGCTCAGCGCTCCACGCTGCGATTCCAGCGTTCGGTCCACTCGGTCCGATGCTGGTTGATCGTCGTCCAGTCCACCGCAACCAGCTTCGATATCTGTTCAGGACCATACGGTACGCGCGCCGCCACTTCCGGCGTCAGTTGCACCGTCTTGTTGACCGGGCCGAGGCCGATCGCCTGCGCTTGAATCGTCTGCACCTGCGGGCTCAGCAGATACTGGATGAACTGCTGCGACAACGCCGGCTGTGCGTTCTCGGCCACGGCGCAAGCCCCGACCTGCAGCGCAACGCCACCCTCTTTCGGATAGAAAAACTTCAGCGGGAAACCCGTGTTCTGCAGCGCAACGGCGCGGCCGCTTCCATACGGCGCGAGGATCACGTCGCCGCTTTGCATCAGTCCGTCCATTTCACCGGGCGTCGGCGCCCACGACAGGACATCCGGTGCGACCTGCTTGGACATCGCCGTAAACCCCGGGTCAATGTTCTTCTCGCCGCCGCCATTCAAACGGGCGAGCATCACCAGCGTATGCAGGCCGTAGGTGTTGGTGATCGGCGGCATGCCGAGCTTGCCCTTCAGGCGCTTGTCGTACAGCACGTTCCAGGAATCCGGCGCGGGCAGGCCCATTTTCTTGAAGGCATCCGCGTTATAGCCAATCCCTGTGGCGACCATGCCGACACCCACCGAGGTGGGACCAAGACGCGCAAGCGGATACAGGTCCTTCATCACCGGCGCTTCCTCGACCTTCGCGCATAGACCCATCTGCATTGCCTGGTACATCGGGCCGTCATCCATCACCGCGACATTGATCTGCTGATGCCCTTTTTGCGCCTGCAATTTCGCGAGCGTGTCGCTGGAATTCCCCGCAACGTAGACGATCTTGACGTCGTGCGCTTTCTCGAACGGCGGGATGATCTTCTCGCGATACATGGTCTCGTTCGAGCCACCTACGTTCGCCACATAAAGCGTGGTTTCAGCCTGCGCCAGCAGCGATCCGGACAACCCCGCAGCGCAGCCGAGCGCAATCAGCAGGGGTCGCATATACGAACGAGAAGACGACGAACAAGCAATCTGCTGCAGTTGTTTCATGGGCGATTCTCCAGACTGGGGCGGGTCGGACGCTTGAGGAAGGTGGTCAGGCAAATTTATTTTGTTCGTTGCAGGGCATATCGTCCAATAAGAATAAAATAGCTATCCATACATGAATGATATGGGTCTCGTTCAATGAATCTTAAGCACATAGAGGCGTTCCGGGCAGTCATGCTGGCGGGTTCAATGACCGCGGCGGCCAAGGAATTGTTTACGTCGCAGCCCAATATCAGCCGCCTGATCACGCAACTCGAACGCGAGACCGGGCTCCTGCTTTTCTTGCGCAGTGGCGTCAGGTTGATTCCGACCAGCGAGGGGAACGCGTTCTTTCGCGAAGTGGAACGCGCGTACGTCGGCCTGCAAGGGCTGACCAATGCGGCGGCCCAGATCAAGAATCTGGGCACCGGTCGATTGCGCATTGCAGCAATGCCGTCCGCGGGAATGACTCTGGTGCCGCATGCAATCCAGCGCTTCCAGGCCTTGTATCCGGAAGTCACCATCTCGTTGCACGTGAACACGTCGGGCACCGTCAACCACTGGACGAGTTCCCAGTTCTGCGACCTCGGGGTCGCGATCTATCCTGCCGAGGCGTCCAATTGCGAGGTCGAGTTGTTATCGAAGGTGGCCGCGGTTGGCGTGCTCCCTGCGGGTCATCGGCTGGCGAAGAAAGCGTCGCTCAAGCCGAAGGATTTTCAGGGGGAACCCTATATCTCTCTGTGTCATGGCGACGGCACACGCGCCCAGATGGACGAGGTCTTCGCGCATGCGGGCGTTGAACGAGTCATGGCAATCGAGGCTCAATACTCGGCCATCTGCTGCGAGATGGTCCGCAGCGGCATGGGCGTGACGCTGTCACATCCTATCGTCGCACAGGATTTTGCCGGGCCTGGCATCGAGATCCGTCCGTTCACGCCAGCGGTCCTGTTTCCCATTTATCTGCTGTTTCCTCCGCATCAGCCGCGGGCTCGCCTGACCATGGAATTCGTCGACATACTGCGAAAGACGCACGACGATCGGATGGCGGCGATGGGTAAGCTGGAGCGGTTGAAGCGAGCTTGAGGAGATGTGATCCTGGCTACTTCAGACCCACCAGCTTATGCGTCGAAATCGGCTTGATTGCGCTCTCGCATGCTGGCGCTCCGGTTTCCAGATGCACCACCAGGTCGTAGGTCGTCGAGCGCCGCGTAAGCATGAGGCACGTCGACTCGCCGTGGGGCACCCGCGTTGCGTGCCAGCAGTGCGGCCGCATGCAGACACCAACGCCTTGCGGCACCCAAAACGCGCGGAGCGTCTCCATATCGGGTTGGCCGCCCTCTGTGCTCGTTGCAACGATCTGGATCACAGGCGCGGTCAGCGGCACGATAGCTTGCTGCGTCAGCCAATGGGCTTCGAGGCTCGCGACCGTTTCATCAGCGTTCCTGTACTTGACCCACAGGACTTCGGTCTCGCCTGTCGCGCCGGTATCGAAGAGATGCTCGCGCCAGAAGTCTGACGCCGGACTGCTGTACGCGGGAGCGTCGCCGTCTTTCTTGAGCGGCTTGCCCAGCATCCAGCCATAGGCATTGAAGGCCTCGGCGCTGAGCGGTTCAATCGTGAGAGAAGGATAAAGATCAGTCGGCATTTTTCGGCAAGGCGTCTGGATTAATAGAGGGGCCTGGTAGTGAAACCGGCGCATCGTCTGTATTGGGAAAAAGCGCGAACTCGGGGCCATTGGCCAGGCTGAAATCACGCACGACCTGCAACGCAAGGCGTGTAATGGATTCGCACAGCAAGCTGTCCGGGCTGCGCCTGAACGTTGCTACAAGCGGGAGCGCCGGAACACGGTGCGTCACCTGCAGCAATTGCAGCCGTCCCGACTGCAACTCGTGCATGACAAACGCGGTCGGCAACACAGCTATGCCGAACCCATCGACGACAAGACGAATAATCGCGGCCACCGACGAGACACAGTTGATCTGGACGGTGGTCTCACCACTTGCCGCGAACAGCTCGGTGAGAAAACCATGGGGCGCCGAGTGCCGCGCAAAACTGACGATGGGAAACGCAGCCAGCTCAGCCTCCGAGAGCGCTTCAGCCGATAGGTTGAGCGAAGGGCTCGCCACCCATCGCATGGGGAGTGTCCCAAGCGGAATGTTGACGGCGTCGCTGCCGGTCACGTTCGTGGTCAGCAATGCGACGTCCACATTGCCGTTCACGAGATGCCCGGAAAGATTGGCCGTGGTGTCCGACGTGAGTTCGATCGTGAGGTTCGGATACTCCTCCCTTACCCGCTTCAGCAGATTCGGCAGCCACGTATGCACGACCGACTCGATCACGCCCAGCCGCAACAACCCGGATACCTTGGAACGGTCGCTCACGCTCGCGAGCATGTCGCGGTTCAGCTTCAGGATCTGCTCCGCGAACGCAAGCGCCTTGGTGCCTTCCTGCGTGAGTGTCACATCGCGCGGTCCGCGGTCGAACAGGCGCACGCCAAACTCCTGCTCCAGGGCAGATATCCGGCTGGAGATGGCGGCCTGGGTCGCGTGCAAATGCTCGGCCGTCATCCGGAAGTTGCGCAGCTTGGCGAGCCATACAAACGTTTCGAGAAAGCGGACATTCATGGCGCACCCCGGCTGATGCGTTGAGTGGCGAAGCGGCGAGCATCGACCGAATCATTCCCTTCAGTTTATCGCTGGAAAAATTTCCGCGTGATAAGAAAAAGTGAGCACGTAGGCCCACATTTACTTGTTGGACATCGGCGAGCCCCTCTTCAAGACTGTCATTCATTGAATCCAACCGTTGAAAGGTTTTGATGAAAACACTTGAATGCACGATAGATGGTGGCGCGAGTATCGAAGTAGCGGTGAGCCGTCTTGTCATCGCCGGCTGGGCGGGGCGCGATGCGCGCGACGTCGAGCACCATATCCGCGAACTGGAAGCGCTCGGGGTCAAACGCCCGGCGTCGGTGCCAACGTTCTACCTGGTCGCGCCCGCCTTGCTGACGACCGGCGATGCAATCGATGTGGTGGGTACACACTCATCCGGCGAGGTCGAGGTCGTGCTGATCCAGAGCGCGAACGAGGGTTTGCTCGTCGGCATAGGGTCCGACCATACGGATCGCCGGGTGGAAAGCTATGACGTCGCGGTATCGAAGCAGATGTGCGCGAAGCCGGTGAGCGCCGCGCTCTGGCGTTACGCCGATGTCGCCCCACACTGGGACTCACTGATCGCGCGCAGTTGGCGGATCGATGGTGATGCCGCCCCCGTGCTGTACCAGGAAGGCACGCTCGCGCGCTTGTTGCGTCCGGAGGAATTGATCGAACGAGGCTTCGACGCGGCCGCCATGCCGCCCGGTTCGGCGATGTTCTGCGGTACGCAAGCCGTCCTCGGCGAACTGAGCTCTGGCGCGGGCTATGAGCTTGAACTACACGATCCTGTGCTTGGGCGCAGCCTTTGGCATCGCTATAGGGTCGACGCGTTGGCCCATGTCGAATGACGGCGGTCCGGGTCATCACCAACGGGTTCGGCGTTGTCGACCGATTCTTTCGACTTGCTGGCCTTGATGACTGCGTGTGTGTAGGTCGGTCGGCGTTGGAACGATTATGTTTTTTGACAGATCCAACGCGATGATGACGGCACGGGCTAAACCGGTGCTTCGGTGCGTGGAGCTGCCCTCACGATCTTCGGAACGCCGCGCTGTTCGACTTCCCAAAGATCGCGATCATTCTGCAATTGCAACCACATGGACGCGGGCGGGTTCGTGATCCATTGCTCCAGACGCAAGGCCATTTCCGCGCTTATCGCTGCATGTTCGTTGATTAAACGCGTCAACGCGGAGCGCGAAACGCCGAGTTGCCCGGCCGCTTCGGTGACGGTCAGCCCCAATGCAGGAAGAATGTCTTCACGCAACAGCGAGCCCGGATGCGGAACGAAATGTTGCTTCATCAGTGATAGTCCCGGTAATCGACTAGCACCGCATCGGTACCGTCGAAAGTAAAAATAAGCCGCCAGTTTCCGTTAACCGACACAGCAAAAAAATCGCTGTAATCGCCCTTCAATTTGTGAAAGTCGTTGCCGGGGAAATTCATTGAACTGGGCTCACTCGCTCGATTGAGCGCGTATAACAAGCGGCTCAGTCTTGCTGCATGCGCCGGCTTGATGCCTTTGACATTGCCTGTCTCGAAGTACGCCCGCAAACCTTTATGCTTGAATGTCTTGATTGCCATATGAAGTGTAGCGCATAGCGCTACAAAGAACAAGGTGGAGAAACGACACGGGCTGAACTCCTCGCGCAGTTGGCTACTCACACGAATGCGAACCCGACCTCGTTCCGTGCGACGCTGGCCGCTGCAACTGCAGCGCGATACGCATCGTTACACAGCATTGGTGTATTCCTTGCGCCCCAATTAGATTTGTTTATCGCCAGTCAACATAATTAGTCGTTGGACGGGGGAAATTGGCGTTTCAATACTGATCCTCATTCGCCGGCCATGTTGCTTAACTGCATTCGATGGACGCCCCCGCCCATTCTCCAAGCCCCAAGGATCCGCTCGTGACTTCCTCTTCCGCCCCGTTTCGTTTCTCGCGTTCCGCCTGCTCCGCCCTCTCGGCAGCGGTTCTTTTGATTGTCAGCGGACAATGCTTCGCCGCCGACCCGGCGGTCGTCCTGATCGGCCACGCTGCGCCGCTGACCGGACAGCTTTCCCACATGGGCAAGGACAGCGAAAATGCGGCCCGGCTGGCAATCGACGAAATCAACAGCCAGCACCCGGTGATCGGCGGCAAGCCGGTCCGCTTCCAGCTCGACTCCCAGGACGATGCCGCCGATCCGCGCACCGGCACGCAGGTCGCGCAAAAGCTGGTGGATGACGGCGTGGTGGCCGTCGTGGGCGACATCAATTCGGGCGTCTCGATCCCCGCGTCGAAGATCTACAGCGAAGCGGGCATCGTGCAGATTTCGCAAGGCTCGACCAACCCCACGTACACGCTGCAGGGCTACAAGACCACGTTTCGCGTAGTCGCTACCGACGCGCTTCAGGGACCGGCGCTCGCCCATTACGCGCTCGACTCGCTGCATGCGAAGCGGATTGCGATCATCGACGACTCCACCGCTTACGGCCAGGGACTCGCCGATGAGTTCGAAAAGGCCGCGAAAGCGAAGGGCAGCACGATCGTCACGCGCGAACAGACCAACGACAAGGCAACCGATTTCCGCGCGATCCTGACGAAGATAAAAGGCTTGCGACCCGACGTCATCATGTACGGCGGCTCGGATGCGACCGCCGGGCCATTGGCCAAGCAGGCGGGCAATCTCGGGATTACAGCGAAGGTGCTGGGCGGCGACGGCGCATGCACGGAGAAGATGATCGACCTGGCCGGCGACGCGATCGGCAACGTGACCTGCTCAGAGGCAGGCTTGGCGCTCTCGAAGATGCCCAAGGGCCAGGACTTCGAAAAACGCTATGCGGCACGCTTCAATACGCCGATCGATGCGTATGCACCGTTCACCTATGACGCGGTCTACGTGATCTACAACGCGATGAAACGCGCGGACTCGACTGAGCGCACCAAAGTGCTGGCCGCGATGCCATCGACTCAGTACGACGGCGTGATCGGCCGCATTGCGTTCGATCCGCACGGCGATCTCAAGGATGCGGCCATCACGATCTATCAGTTCAAGGACAAGAAGAAAACCGTGATGGATGTCATCAAGATGTGAGGGTTGCTTGGGAGGGTGTTCGCGGGCCAATGATTGGCTACCGCCCGCGAACTCGCCGCTCTCAGAACGCGTGCCGTATCGCAAACGACCTGCTTAGACGTGGACGAAGCATCGGCCGCACCCGGCACATAGGCCTGATCGCACGAGTCTGGCCAGAGCCCTGCATTGACGGGAGTCATCGCTTATCCAAACCTGATGCCGAACAGCCCGCCATCTTCGGTTGCATCAGTCAGACGCGTTCCATGTACATAGTCATTGAGATCGAACCCTTCGATGGTTTCCTTGAAGGCGTCGTCTTCATTCATCGTCACGATGTACTGAAAACCAAGTTCACTCGAAATCTCGGCGCCAAGACGCAACGCGCTAATTACCTGGCGACCATCCACGCCATCAAAGAGGTGGCTGTCATGGATCAGAAATCCGGGCCCCACTCGACGTTTTGCGCACAAACGCATAAGCATCATGTCGAAGCAGAAAATCTGCATGTTCTTGATGCCCTTGCTCCGCTCACCCTGCATCGGAAACTTGAACATTGGGCCGTTGGATGTTTCATCGACCGTCATGCTACCGGCTGATTCATACAGGCGTTGAGAGGTCTCCTCGAACGCGACGATCGCTTCAGCCAGTTGATCCTTCTGCTCGGCGAAGTCGCGCCGTAGCCGGATCGTGAGGCGATTGCGTTCGATCTCCAACTCGTTCCTCGTCCCTTCAAGCTGCTCCGCGGCTTCAAAGCGTTGGCGCAGCGACTCCACTTCGGACTCGAGTCGACCAAGTTCTCCTTGCAGCTTTAAAAACTGTTCCAGCGCACCGTGGCTCTTGAGGATGCCCAGAACTTCACCGCGTCGATGGTCAAGCTGTGCCTTTTTCCCATCGCGTAGCTCGATACGCAGCTTTGCTGCTTCGAGTTCGCTGGACAGATAGTCCCGGCGATTGCGTACCACCGACTCATGGAAACTCTTCACGTCGTCATAGCGGCGCTTGACCAAGCCAGGAAGCGCGACGCCTGCTTCTTGATAGACCGCCTGAAGGTCTTCAAGATCGGGAGGGATTTCGGAGGTCAGTGCGTCTTCCAAGTCGCGAATAGCCGAGAAGTCGATGGTGTTGGCATTGGCCAACTCATTGAGTTGACGTGTCAGCGTGGAGCTTTCGACCTCCAGTTCCCGATATTCGGGCAACACCTGGAAGGTCTCGATCTCTGCATGGAGTTTCTTGAGACGTGCCTCTTGCAAAGTCATCTGCGTGCGCAAGTCTGCGGCCTTGCCGATGATCGAGCCGAACGCGCCGGTTCCAGCTGCCTTCTTCAGTTCTTCCAGCGTCTTTTCACGATCACGAACAGCTTGCCAATCGCGTGCAATCTGCCAGTCCAATCCGAGAAGAAACATGAGCGCCATTTGCATGTCGCCAGTTCCCTGCATCGTGGCCTGCTTTTCCGGCGTCATGAAAGCGCCACTTGCCTGCCGGCGCACAAAATAGGCGAACAGCGACCGGAACGAAGGCGGCTTGCTGCCTACCGCTTCCAGGCTGCTCAAACCGAACATTTGTTCGCCGAGGAAAGTGCACCACTCGGTTGCCGAGAATTTGTTCTTGGCCGCGTGCGGGGCTCCAACGGAGATCTTCGCCTTGGAGCTGCCACTGCGCTCAACGACAGTGTGTTCAGCCTTCAGATCGAAGCTCATACCGAAGGTGTAGTCGACGAGTTCCGGCGTGCGGAAAATGGAATCCGGAGGGGCTTCGGAGCCCGTCAGGAAATGCACAAGTTCGACGAAACTGGTTTTGCCCGCTCGATTGCGTGTTTGCTTGCTGCTTGCGCCCTCTGTTTTTTGAGCAAGCAGGACATTTAGGCCTGGCTTCAGATCAGCGAGATTCTTGAAAGTGGGCAGCGCGCTGTAAATCTGGTGAATCAAGCTGTCCTCCGTGCCACGAGGCCTCTGTCAAGTTCAATGGTCCCAAGGGCATACAGAAGATCAAGTGCGAGCAAAAACCAGTCGTAGGTGATCCGCCGAGGCGTTATGCCAGTCAAACCTGCATCGTGCCTGTTCAGCTCCTCCCATAACGCGGAAACCGTCTTGGGGCCAGCCAGGAAGGTCAGAACCTGGCCGCCCACGGTCAACAGTGCGCGATCCTGTGGAAGATGCTTCGATGGAAGGATCATGCTGTCCCCATCGCTCGAGCGTCTTCGAAAATCTCGCATTTGTCGAACAGGTAGGCCATGACGGCCAGCACCGCAACCTTATGCGTGGGCGTAGTATTTGCCAACCCTCCGGCCCAGGCTTCCAGTCGGCCGAAGATCTCATCTGGATGGAGTCGAGGCGTCGCCTCCCGCAACGCCATATATTCGCTCTTGAATGCTGACGCAATCTGCTCGCCGTAGATGGGGTTCTTCCAGTTGTTGAAGAACTGTGCAACCAGCGGCGACTTCTGCATACCAATCTTCAAGAAGTCGGCGACAGCCTGAGAGAGAAGGTTCGCCTCGATCTTACCGCGTGATACGTCTTTCACTTCGCTCGTGGTCGGTATGGGAGTGACGTTGATATGAGTAAGCACGGCTACCAAGTCGCCGTAACCCAGATTGACGTTCGCTTCCATCGTCGGCGCGAGACCGAACCAGGATTCAAGATCCAGCAGATTCAACTGGCGGAACTTCTTCAGCATCTCCTCGTATCCACAGTGGCCGATTTTGATCTTCGGGTTTTCTTGTCCGATTCTGGCTAGTGCTTCGATGATTTGAGGACTCAAACGGCCGTCAGGAGCGTTGTGGACGAAAGTCCACTCATCGAAGTATTTCGCCCAGTGCTCTTTGGCGCCCTCGAAATCCTCGTTGATCTTCTTAATGGCTTCTGTGGCGCTCAATTCATTGGGGGCGTAGCTCTGGAACAGGACTCGCGCCGAAGGCAGATATCCGTCGTTCTTCCGATCCCCAACATTGCCCCAGGGGCGGCAAGCCATGAAGTCGTTCGGGTGAGCCTTCGACATCAACTTCTCGAAAAGGCGTTGAAATCCGTCCCCCTTGCACTCCAGGAATGCAATGCGGAAATCTTTTTCGTAGTTGAGCTGTTGTATGCGATCCATAGGTTCGGTGCCGTGACTGGAGGTTGTTTGATTGCTTCCGGGAAAACCTCACGGCGTCCTACTATCCGATTGGGGATGCGCACGGTTGATATCAAAGGGAAGTGCTTTATCTGCCGCGATGCGGGTAAGCAAAATTCGGATTGCATCCGAAACGGACAAACCCATTTCTGCCAGTACGTTAGTAGCTTCCTCTTTGATATACCCGTCTATCCGGGCACGGACGACATCGGTATTCGCCACTGCTGCGCGCTCTAAATTTTAGTAGCTACATTGTGGCTCATGTGCGCATTGAAGTCAGTCACTTTTTGTCTCCGCAGCGTGGCTTCCCGCCGGTCCGCCGTCGGGCTCGGACCGCTACGCCGCGCTGCACGCGCAGATCTATGGCATGGAAATCGATGAGGTGATGCTGATCCAGCACACGCAGGGACGTTCATGCCCGGCGATCGAGAGTTTAGGAAGGGAAGCGCCTCGAGCGGCGATCCGCGGAATGCAACTCATCCAGTATCCGCGAGATCGCAGCCGATATTGTCGTCTGGCTCAATGCGCATCCGTAAAGAATGGTGGATTCCTGGGCCACGCCCGCCACCCGGGAACATCCCTCTCTCAGAACTTGTGCCGTATCGCGAGCCGCACGACAACCTGCTTCGACGTGGACGAGGCATCGGCCGCACCCGGCACGTACGCATCATCCAGCGCGGTCCCGGTGTTGTCCCCACCGACGGATTGAAATGCAGCCTGCGCGTAGACATCGGTACGCTTGGACAACAGGTAATCGGCCATCAACCCCGCCGACTGATAGTTCGGATGAGCCGTGCCGGTGCTGGCGTTATCGGTAGCGCGTGTATAGACATACTGCGCACCGACAAAAAATGCCGGCGTGAATTGATACTTGCCGTTGATCTCGAAGTTGTTGAACTTGAGCGACGATATCGACCCGCCTGCCGGCACGATCGACCCCGTGATATAGGTCGTGGAAGTCGGGTCGGACAGGTTGGAGTTGGTGTACGCGAAGCCCACCGTCGCGTTGCCCATGGTGTAGTTGATACCGGCGCCGAAGACGCGCAGGCGCTGCGCGAGGAAGTTCTGGTCGGTCGTGGGAATGGCGCCGCTCGTCGTGCCGGAAGGGTTATCCGAATTCAAATAGGCCGCAGCAATCAGCAGGCCGCCGTAGGTATATTGCGCGCCGACGCTCATCAACCGGTTGTTGGCGAAACCCCCGGCCACGTTACTGAACCCATACATGCCGCCGAATTGAAAACCGGCCCATGTCGGGCTCGTGTATTTCACCGTGTTATTCACGCGGAATGAATTGTCGGTGTTGTCGTTATCGTACGGATGCGCGAACAGATAACCTGCCCAGTTGCCGTTCGCCGTTGTCTGCGCGAGAAAGTCCACTACCGAGTCATATTGGCGGCCAAGCGTAACGGTTCCGTATGTGGCGTCGCTAATGCCCACGAACGCTTGCCGCCCGAATTCCAGACCGCCCTGACCCAGCCGCCCGTTGTTCAGATTGAAGCCATTTTCAAGGGTGAAGATCACCTTGACGCCCCCGCCCAGATCTTCACCGCCCTTCAATCCCCAACGGCTGCCCTGCGCATAACCGCTCTGCATTTCATAGGCTTTATTGCCGTTGACGTTATTCGTATAGTCGAACCCTTCGTCGATGACGCCATACAGCGTCACACTGTTTTGGGCATGCGCGCCCGCGACGAACAGGCATGACAACGTCATGCACATTGCTTGCTTTTTCATTGATGGCTCCAAAACCATGGACCCGGCGTGTCGCCGGTGTGGACCTGCTTTTTTTATGACGCTTCTTTTATTGATCGCCCGTTATGGGCGTGTGTTTCCAGGACCCGTGTCATGGGCCCTGTCCTGCGCTCAGTCAACGGTGCCAACTGATTGAGTTACGCGACGCGCTCAGCCCGCCGCTCGACGAACCGGCGAACATAGTCGTTAGCGGGGAAACGCACGATGTCCTCGGGCGTGCCTTGCTGCACCAGTTCGCCATCGCGCAGAATCGCGATCTGCGTGCCGAGCCGCAAGGCTTCGTCCAGGTCGTGCGTGATGAAGACAATGGTCTTGTTCAATGTCCTCTGCAGTTCGAGCAGCTGATCCTGCATCTCGGTGCGGATCAACGGATCAAGTGCCGAGAATGCTTCGTCCATCAGCAGCACTTCAGTGTCCGCCGCCAATGCACGGGCGAGCCCCACGCGCTGACGCATCCCGCCTGAAAGCTCGTCGGGGAATTTATCGCCGTAACCGTCAAGGCCCACCTTGCCGAGCCAGGTCCGAGCCTTCTGGTTCGCTACATCGTGCCGCTCGCCTCTTACGCGCAATGCGTACGCCGCGTTCTCCAGCACCGTTGCATGGGGCAACAGGCCGAAGTTCTGGAACACCATGCTCACGCGATGCCGCCGGAACTCGCGCAGCCCCGCGGCATTCAGCGAAAGAATATTCTCGCCATCGATCACGATCTCGCCCGCACTGGGATCGATCAGCCGGTTGAAGTGGCGCACGAGCGTGGACTTGCCGGAACCGGACAAGCCCATGATCACGAAGATCTGACCCGCCTCGATGTTCAGGTTGATGTTGTTGAGGCCGACGTTGCAGCCGTTGTCTGCCAGCACGTCCGCCTTCGACGCGCCGTGCCTGAGCATGTCGATAACGCGTGCATGGGTCATCGTCGGCCCGAAGATCTTGTAGACGTTGCTGACTCGGATAGCTGTCATGTTCGCGCTCCGCGCAAGAAGGTTGGGTGAGAGTCAGACGTGACGCGAAGCGGCGTCGCCCGCCGCTTCCGGCTCGCCAAGACCAGCGCTGCGCGCACTCTGGCGTGCCTGCACGCGTGCCCTTCTGTTCGCGCTCAACGCCAGACGCGCGCGCCGTTCCTGACCATAACCCTGCGAGATCCGATCGATTACTATCGCCAGGATCACAATGGCGATGCCCGCCTGCATGCCCTTGCCGACATCGAGCGTCTGGATGCCGGCCAGCACGTCTTCACCTAAACCACGCGAGCCGATCATCGATGCAATTACGACCATCGACAGCGACATCATGGTGGTCTGGTTGATACCGGCCATGATGCTCGGCCGCGCGAGCGGCAACTGCACGCCTATCAGCACCTGCCAGCGTGTCGTGCCAAAGGAGCGCGCGGCTTCCACGACGTCACCGTCAACCTGCCGGATGCCCAGGTCCGTGAGGCGGATCAGCGGCGGGAGTGAATAGATCACGGTTGCAAAAATGGCAGGCACCTTGCCCAGTCCGAAGAGCATCAGCACCGGGATCAGGTACACGAAGCTGGGCAGCGTCTGCATCACGTCGAGCACGGGTAATAACGCCCTGCGCACCCACCTGCTTTGCGAGCACAAGATGCCGAGCGGAATGCCCAGCACGATCGACAGGACGGTTGCCACCAGCATCAGCGCGAGCGTCTGCATCAGCTTGTCCCACAGCCCGAACGCGCCGATGGCGTAGAGCAGCAGCACGAACAACGCGGCCAGCGAAAGCTTGCGCGTGGCGTGCCAGGCGAGCACACCGGCGAGTATCAACAGCAGCCACGGCGGCGTTATCCGCAAGCCGCTTTCCAGCGGCACCAGCAGGTATTTCAGCACGACCAGGCTGAACGAGTGGAAGGCATCGCCATAGTTCTGGACCAGCAATGCGACCTTGTCGTTGATCGGGTCGGCAAGCGACAGATGCGGAAAGATGGACGTCATGGTTCACTCGTCTTGAGAAGGGTCGCGGTGAAAGGGAAGGGGTCCGGCCCGTTATTAAGTACCCAGCTTGGCCTGCACCTTGGCCGCTACATCGGCCGGCACCCAGGTCTTCCACATCTCGGGATGCGTGCGCAGGAACGTGGTGGCCATGGCCGAGCCGTCGATCTTCTTCGATGTCATCTCAAGAATCGTGCTGTTCAGGAAGTCCATCGGAAAGCGGACTTTCGAGAACATCTCGATCGCTTGCGGTTCGGCTTCGCTGAAGGGCGTCGAGACACCCACGGTCACGTGCGACACCATGTACGACGAAGCGCATTGCTTCGTGCTGCTTTCATCGCGCAGGGTCTTCCAGCAGGCATCGTTATAGGCCGGCATCTTGAGTTCGACGAACTTGTATTTCGCCATCAACGCAGCCGGTCCCCAGTAGTAAAACACCAGCGGCTTGCCGCGCTGATACGCCGATTCGATCGATGCATCGAGCGCCGCGCCCGTGCCCGGGTGGAAGTTGGTGTACGACGCATCGAGGCTCAGCACCTTGAGCAAACGCGTATTGACGCGTTCACAGTCCCAGCCTGTCGGGCAGTTCAGGAAACGGCCCTTTTCCGGTTCTTCATCATCGGCAAACAGCTCCTTGTATTTCGGCAAGTCCGCGACGGAAACAAGACCCGGCGCGCTGGCCTTGATGTTGCGGGACGCATCGCCCTTGATCACGTATTCGGGCACGAACCAGCCCTCTTTGGTGCCGCCCGGCAGCGTGTCACCGATCAGCTTGACCTTGCCCGCAGCGACCGCCTTCGATGTGATCTCGCTGCGACCAGTCCATTGCTCGGCCCAGACCTGCACGTCGTTGCTTGCCAGCGCGGTCTCGGTGGCGGCCGTGCTGCCGGGCACGACATCCGTCGCGCAGCCATAGCCCTTTTCAAGTATTTGCCGCAACACTTCCGTCGCAAACGCACCGCTCTCCCACGTAATGCCCGCAAAATGCACGGTCTTGCCGGAGCTGCAGAAAGTCCCTGCGGCGTGCGCAGTGCCGGCGCTAGCCGCAGCCACGACCAGCGCCGAAATGCTTGCCTTGAAGATTCGTTTGAGCATCGTCTTGCACCTATGGGGTTGGTTTGTTATCGATCTTTTAGTGACACGGCGTCTGAGAGAATCAGGCCAGCAACCTGGCCTCGAACGGATAGTCCGAGAGCAGTTCGACGCGGCCGTCGTCGTGAATGTAGACCTGCTCTTCGAGCTTCACGCCCTCGCCGCCGGCCTCGTGTCCGATATAGCTTTCAATGCACAGGGTCATGCCCGGCTCGATCACGCCGTCATAGCCCTTGGCCTCGTTGTCCTCTCTATGCACGATGTACGGATATTCACCCGTCATGCCAACGCCATGCGCGAGCGCAAAATAGCGGCGTGCACGGTATGGCTCGGGAATCTTCCACGCCCGCGCGATGAACTCCTGGAAGGTCGTGCCCGCGCGCACGTTCTCCATGTTCGAATGAATCTGCTCGTACGCGAGCTGGTAGAGATTCTTTTGCGCGGCTGTTGCTTGCACATCGCCGCACAGGAACGTGCGCGAGAAATCCGCGTAGTAACCGAAGCGGCCGACCACGTCCGTGTCGAGCCCGACGAGTTCACCCGACTGAATCTTGCGCGGACTGCTTTCCTGGAACCAGGGATTGGTGCGCGGCCCCGAACTGATCAGGCGCGTTTCAATGTAGTCGCCATCGGTCGCAATGATGTGCTGGTGCAGATGCGACCACAGCTCGTTCTCGCTGATACCCGGCACGAGCGCCGCCTCCAGTTTGTGGACGCCTTCTTCAGCGGCACGCAGCGACGCGCGGATCATCTTGATCTCGTTGGGCACCTTGATGGCGCGCGCCCGTTCGAGCGGCTCTTGTGCATCGAAGACCTGATAGCCGCGCGCCTGCAAAGCGAACGCCGCGGCGGACGTCGCGCTTTCGATCGCGATGCGCTTGCCGCCACCGCTTTGTTTCATCAGCTCATCGATTTCTGCAGCCCAACGCTCGGTGACCTGACCAAGCATGTCGTCGCAGAAGTAATAGGAAATCGCGGTGGCGGGGCGGACCTCATCGACAGTGTCCAGACCGTCGGCGAGGAAATCGCAGCCTGCGTATTCGAACAGCACGACCTTGCCTTCCGCCGGCACGAACACATAACGGGCCGGGTTGCGCATTGAATAGACCTGCATGTTGCGCGAGCCGGTGGCGTAGCGCATGTGCGTCGGATCGAATAAAACAGCAGCGGTGAGGTCGCGCTTCTTCAACTCACGGCGCACGGCAGCCAGCCGGTCACGTTGAATCTGCGCAATTTCCTCGGCGGTGGGTTCGCAATCTTCAGGGAGATGGGTGGGGCGAATAATCGACATGTGGGCTTTTTATAAGAGTTAATCGACGAGTTAATCAACCAGGCTATCGGCGCGAACGAGCCGTTGCTCGGCTTCCAGGTGAGCTTCCGAAACACGCCCGTATAACTGCCGTGTCCGTTCAAGCCGTCCGATCACGCCAGGCTTTTGCGAGTACGCAAAGATGGCTGTGTGGCGCTCGACTTCGCCCGCTACCTGCGTGACGCGGTGCAGCGAAAAGCGGCCCTTGAACAATTGCAGGTCACCCGGACGCAACGTAATGATGTTGATGGCTTCGCGGGTTTCCCCTCGTACCACGCGGCCGACGCCTTCATAGTTCTCGCCTTGAGGCGTGCGAATGTTCGGGCAGTATTCGAAGTCGCCGCCCGAGGTGGGCTGCTGGGTCATCATCGAAACGATGAATTCGTTCGTGTCGTAATGCCACGGCTGTTCAGTGCCGGGCGGCATCACGTTCTGCACCAGACCCGCATACGGATCGGCGTATTCCCACACCCGCGTTTCGCCCAGGCAGTCCGCCACGAAACGCTTCATCGCCTGGGCGACATAGATGCGATGCACGATCGCGTCCGCCGGAATCAGGTCGCGTGTCACAAAACCGCTGGTGCGGTCCATGAAGATGCGGCGGGGATCGGCGTCGGAGAGTGCGGGATCGTCGGCGGTGAAGTAGGCGTTCACCTTACGAGTTGAAAAGTAGGTTTTTGCGGCCAGCGCACGACCTTCGTTGCGCGCCCGCTCCAGCGCCTCCGGGCGCAGGAAGTGGTGCAGCACGGCGCTGCCGCTGGCGGCCAGTTCGGCGCGGCAGGCCGCCACCAGTTCGTTCAGGCGCGGGCTTTGCGGGTCATGCAAGGGATAGCGGTCGGTGTTGACGATATCGCTGAGATCCAGGCATTCAGCATCGGCAAGTGAAACAGAGAGAACCACGGCAGGCTCCAGATCGATATTTTGGCGAGTGGATTTACGGGGCGACTTCAACAACAATCTGCGAACACGATCTGCAAACAACGGCCTGATCTTTTGGCGGCCAATTTCTTTTGGAAAGCGAGTATTTCCGATGGATTCCATTAGCGAACCCGATTGGTCCAAGATCCCTTCACTCGATGCGGAACTCGTGCGTGCGTTTGTAGTAGTGGCTGAAAGTGGGGGTTTTACAGCGGCCGCGCGCCAGCTTCATCGCACGCAATCCACCATCAGCCTGCGTATCCGGACGCTTGAGGAGCGGCTTGGCGCGCACCTGTTCTTGCGCAATAGCCGCCATTTCGCGCTCTCCAGCGATGGTGAAAATTTCCTGATTCACGCTCGGCGGATACTGCAGGTGCAGAACGAGGCGATTGCATCGCTTACGCGAGGTAGCCGCGGCAACGTGATTCGTTTCGGGCTGCCGGAGGATTATGCGGAGCTATGGTTGCCGGAATTGCTGCGGGCGTTTTATGCGTTGCGCCCCGGCGCTCGGCCGCATATTCATTGCCGGACGTCGCTGGAATTGCTGGAACGGCTGGGTGCGGGCGAACTCGATCTGGCGCTGGTCGTGCGGCATGGCGAACGTGCCGGGGGAAAACCCCTAGCGCGACAGGAACTCGTGTGGGCAGCGCATCGCGATTTCGAGTTGTGCGCGGATGCGCCGATACCGCTCGCTCTCTTCGACGAAAGCTGTACCTATAGGCAACGGGGATTGCAGGCGCTGACCGCGATCGGGCGCGATTACCAACTCGTGTACACGAGCCAAAGTCCGACCGGCATCCGCATCGCGGTGAATCATGCCGCGGCGGTGACGATCATCGATCGCCGGACGTTGCCCGCAAGCTGGCGCACGTTCGGAGAAGCGGAGGGTCTGCCGGCGCTGCCGCCTGCGGAATTGGAACTGCACGTTGCGCCGACCATGCGTAACGAGGCAACGCGCGACCTGAGCGCGCTGATCGAAACGCTGGTGTCAGAGCATAGCGGCGTGATAGCTTGAGGCTTGATGGCGGGCGGCACGGCTCGACAATGTGCACCACGCTCCCGGACTTTTCGGTCGGGACCCGAGCGGTTATATTCCCTGTTCGCTTCGGGCTGCGTCGTTAGCGACGTCTCCTGCCCTATCTACGCTCACACGTTTCGCCATGCCCCATTCCGCCGTTGTTCTGGAAACCGATCGCCTCATCCTGCGCCCGCCGCAACAAGCCGATTTCGACGACATCCACGCCATGTGGTCGGACATTAACGTCGTGCGCCATGTCACTGGCAACGCCTTCACGAAAGAGGAAGCGTGGGCTCGCCTGCTTCGAAGCGCGGGGCATTGGTCATTGATGGGATTCGGCTACTGGGTAGTCAGCGAGAAGCACAGCGGCAAGTTCGTCGGTGAGGTCGGCTTCGGGCAATTCAAGCGCGGTATCGATCCCGCGTTCGATGAAGCGCCGGAGATCGGATGGATGTTGACTGCCGAGTCGCAAGGACAAGGCTACGGAACTGAAGCCGTGCGCGCCGCGTTGCGATGGGCGGATACACGCTGGCCCGATGCGGAGATTGTCTGCATCATCTCGCCGGAAAATGCGCCCTCGCTTGCGCTCGCCAAAAAATGCTCATTCGCACAAAGTCGCGAGACAACGTACAAGGGCAAGGCAACCGTTGTATTCCAGCGCGAGGCGTCATCGCGTGAAAGCGAAAGCGAAAGTTAAAGCCCTTCGAGGAAGTCTTTTTTGATCGATTTGGAGTAGGCGGAACACGCAACATGCGCGGCATTGGCCGCCGCGTTGACCATCACACTCGCATCAACGGGCTTGCATAGCGACACAACAATCGGCGGTGGAACCGGCTTCAACGGCAACTCGACGAATTCGCCGCTTTGCAATTCCTTGGCGACGAAAAGACTGGGAATGCCGGCGACGCCGTATCCATCGCGTACCAGTTGAACGATAGCGGCCACTGAGGGCGAGCAAGTAATACGCGTTTGTTCGGGCCGCATGTTCTCTTGCCGGGCAAGCGTATGCACGATACTTTCCAGCGCGACTTGCGGCGCCGTCCCACGGCCGAACGTGACGATCGGCCGTTGCAAGACACGTAATGCAAGCCCCGCCGCGCGTCGCGACAACAACCCGCGCCTCGCGATCCATCGCACCGGATAACTCGCCACCGCGCTCGATGCAATCTTCGTGCTGTCGATACCTTCCACCCGTATGACGAGATCGAGTTCACCGCTCAGCAAACGGCGCTGCAACACCGAACTCGAGTCGACGGTGAGATCGACATCGAGCTTCGGATAGTTCGCATTCAAATACGTGATGTAGTGCGACAGCCAGCTATGCACCACGGTTTCGATGACCCCCAGCCGCAGCTTGCCGCCGACCACGACCTCCTGACCCGCGGCCTCGCGCAACGCACGCGCGGCATCGACCACGTTCCTCGCGAGCCCTAGCAGACTCTGCCCCGCCGTCGTCAACCGGAACGCTGTTGAAGTACGGTCGACGAGTTCAGTCTTCAACTCATCCTCGAGCGACTTGATGCGCAGCGAAATGGTCGCGGGCGTGGCGTGCAAAACACGCGCCGTCGCCCGGAAACTTTCCAGTTCAGCCAGCGTCACGAAGGTCTCGAGGAAGCGTGTATTCATGCAGGCGTCAGCCGGAACGACTGCATGGCGTGACCCAGGCGCAACGCCTGATCGTTCATCGAACTCGCTGCGGCTGCGGCCTGCTCGACCAGCGCCGCGTTCTGTTGCGTGGTGCCGTCCATCTGCGCGATGGCCCGGTTGACCTCTTCAATCCCCACGCTCTGCTGGCTCGACGCAGTCGCGATGTCTTCCACAATCGATGTCACGCGTTTGACCGCCGTGACGATATCGGCCATGGCCTTGCCCGCGTTTTCGGCGAGTCCCGCGCCGCTTTCGATCTGCGTCAGCGAGGTATCGACCAGCACGCGGATCTCTTTTGCCGCCGCCGCGCTGCGCTGCGCGAGGCTGCGCACCTCGCCCGCCACCACCGCGAAACCACGGCCGTTTTCGCCGGCACGCGCTGCTTCAACTGCCGCGTTCAGCGCGAGGATATTCGTCTGGAATGCAATGCCGTCGATCACCGCCGTGATCTCGGCAACCTGCTTCGAACTGGTTGCAATCGCGCGCACGTTCTCGACCACGTCATTCACCACGCTGCCGCCTCGCAGCGCCTGCGCCGACGCGCTTGCCGCAACCTGGCTGGCTTGCGACGCGTTGTCGGCGTTCGCGCGGACCGTGGACGTGATCTCGTCCATGGCCGCCGCGGTCTCCTGCAGCGCCGCTGCCTGCTGCTCGGTGCGGCTCGACAGGTCCGCGTTGCCGCCGGCAATTTCCGCTGCGGCGAGCTTGATGGCATCGGCGGCGTCCTTCACGCGCGATACCGTTCCCGCCAGGCTGTCGCGCGTATGGGCAATCGCTGAAATGACGCTCTGCGTATCGCCGGCCGTCACGTCGATTCGTCCCGTCAGGTCACCCGATGCAATCTGCCGCGCGAGTTGCGCAGCCGCGGCAGGCTCACCGCCAAGCGAGCGGCGCACGCTCTTGATCGCCAGCGATGCAAACAGCGAAATAGCGGCGCCAAGCGCGAACAGCATCAGGAACGAATGCAGGAGTGTGCGATAGAACGCGGCCTGGATATCGTCCTGGTACGTGCCGGCGATCATGTCCCAGTCCCAGGGCTTGTAGCGTTTCGTATAGCCCAGCTTCGAGCTCGGTTCGGTCTCGCCCGGCTTCGGCCACCAGTATTCGAGGAACCCCGCGCCTTCCGCGGAACTGCCTGCCGCGGCGATGGACTTGTAGAGCGGGTTGCCCTTCGCGTCCTTCCAGTCCGACATGTCCTTGCCGTCCAGCTTCGGGCTGATCGGATGCATGATCATGACCGAATTCGCGCCCACGATAGTCACGTAGCCGCCGCCGTCATACCGCAGGTCGCCGATCCGCGCGATGGCTTCCTGCTTCGCGGCATCGACGGACATTTTGCCGCTTTGCGCCAGCTTGTCGAGGCCGGCGGCGATTGAATACGACATCGAGACAATATCGCCCAGATCGCGATGACGCTCCGACAACTGCAGGTCACGTGTCTGGTAAGCGTGCCAGACGGTCAGCGTCAGGAGGCCGAACCACGACAGAATCAGCGGCATCCATAACTTCTGACGCAAGGACAGACGGTTCATTTTTTTGTTTTCCAGTTGAAAGGAACGGCGGTCAGGAGAGGCGCGGGAGAACGAGCCCGCTGGTTCGCTTAACGGCAGCCCGGAGGAATTATTAACTCCGCCTAAAAAATGCGCCTGCGTGATCGATGTTTTTTGAAGCGCATTTCCGGGCAAAAGATGCGCGTCGGCGCGCGGCTCTTTGTGGTTTAAAACATCGCGGACAAAGGCATGCAGCCTTGCTCGGCGGCTATGTGTCCGCTGCTTTGAGGCCAACCCTGTTAAGTGAAAACCCGCACGAATCTGTTAAGAAAACCTTAACGGCCACGAGCGGAATAACTCGCTGGCGCCGCTTTTTTTTCGACCCTAACCTGCATCCCATCACTTGTTTCATCGCCATTTCATTGCATTCGTGAGGGACCTGAACCATGCCGCACCTTTTCCGCCAGCAAGTCCGCAGCAAGCGTTTTACCGGTCCTACAGCCGGTCACTGCGGCGAGTTCGCGCAAGCCAATCTCGCCATCATCCCAAGCACTTATGCGGAGGATTTCCTGCGTTTTTGCGTGCGTAACCCCAAGGCGTGCCCGCTGCTCGGCGTGGGAGAACCCGGCCAGTGGAACGTCCCTGCGCTCGGCCGCGACCTCGATATCCGCACCGACGTTCCTGGCTACAACGTGTATCGCGACGGCGTGCTGTGCGAACGGCCCGGCGATATCGTCGAACTCTGGCGCGATGACCTCGTGGTGTTTGCCATCGGCTGCTCGTTTTCGTTCGAGCAGATGCTGGGACGCGAACGCATTCCGTTGCGGCACGTCGATGAGGGCGTCAACGTACCCATGTTCCGGACGAATATTTCCAACCAGGCGGCCGGCCCGTTTGGCGGCAAGCTGGTCGTCTCCATGCGTCCCATGAGCGGTACGCATGCGGTGCGCGCTGTCCAGATCACGAGCCGGTTCCCTTCGGTGCACGGTGCGCCGGTGCATCTGGGCAGCCCGGCGGTGCTCGGTATTGAAGACCTGATGCAGCCCGACTACGGTCAACCGGTCTCGATCCATGAACACGAAATACCTGTGTTCTGGGCGTGCGGTGTGACGCCGCAAAGCGCCATTGAAAGTGCCCGTTTGCCGTTCGCGATTGCACATCGGCCGGGTCACATGCTCATGACCGACATCCCCAACGCATCGCTCGCTGTGCTCTGAGCGCACGCTCACGAACCTTGGAGAAAGCCATGAATACCGAAGCACACTATGCGAGCACGCAAGTTGAAACACTAGCCGATGAACCCGCCAGCAGCGGCATGTTCGGCTGGTACAAACACACGACCCCGAGCGAGAAGCGCGCATTCTGGAGCTGCAAGATAGGCTACGGACTCGACGCCATGGACACTCAGTTCCTGAGCTTCGTGATCCCTACGCTGATTGCAACCTGGGGGTTGAGCAAGGGCGAGGCCGGGTTGATCGGTACGGTTACGTTGCTGACGTCGGCGCTCGGCGGGTGGATCGCAGGCATTCTGTCGGATCGCATTGGCCGCGTGAAGACGCTGCAGATCACCATTCTCTGGTTTGCGTTCTTCACGCTCGTCTGCGCGTTTGCCCAGAACTACGCGCAGTTGTTGGTCGCACGCGGTTTGATGGGCTTCGGCTTCGGCGGCGAGTGGACAGCGGGCGCGGTGTTGATCGGTGAGGTCATCCGCCCGCGTGATCGAGGTAAGGCAGTGGGCATGGTGCAGGCGGGCTGGGCAATTGGATGGGCCGTTGCCGCGGGTCTCTATACGCTGGTGTTTTCCTTCCTGCCTGGCGACATCGCGTGGCGCGCGTTGTTCGCGCTGGGGATCTTGCCCGCGCCGTTCGTGATCATGATCCGTCGGCTTGTCGATGAACCCGAGGTCCACAAGGAGCAAAAGCGGCGCGAGCTGGAAGCCAACGATCGTAGCTCGTTCCTCGAAATCTTCGGCCCCGGTATGTGGTTCACCACGCTACGTACGGCCATTCTCGCGACCGGCACGCAAGGTGGCTATTACGCCATTACCACTTGGTTGCCGACGTACCTGAAGACTGAGCAGCACCTGAGCGTGGTTGGCACGGGCGGTTATCTCGCCGTGGTGATCGCCGGATCGTATGCGGGGTACCTGTGTGGCGCATTTCTCAGCGACCGGTTCGGCAGACGGCTCAACTTCATCGTGTTTTCGCTGGCTTCCATGATCATCGCGCTGGTCTATACGCGTGTGCCGATGAGCAATACCCTGCTGCTGGTTCTTGGCTTTCCGCTTGGATTTTTTGCGTCGGGGATCTTTGCGGGTATGGGCGCGTTTATGACTGAGTTGTTTCCTACGCGGATACGCGGTTCCGGTCAGGGCTTTTGCTACAACTTTGGCCGTGCGGTGGGTGCGACGTTTCCATTTCTGATCGGTTTTGTCGCGCAGAAAATGTCCCTGGGTATCGCGATTGGGACGTTCGCGGCTGCGGCTTACGGCGTGGTGATTTTGGCGGCGTTGACGTTGCCGGAGACGCGTGGCGCTAGGCTTGTTTCTTAGGTTTTCGTGGGATGGTGCGCTCGCGCCGGTGGACGGGTTTTGGTTTGGGGTGATTTGGGGTTGGTGGTCGGGGGTCGGGGTTGGTGCCGGGTTGGTAGGTTCTGGCGGTAGCGGTCGGGGTCGATGCCGGGTTGCTAGGTTCTGGCGTTAGCGGTCGGAGTCGATGCCGGGTTGCTGCTGCTTAGCTTAGTGATCTGCTTAGGTTGCCTAATTTCTTTATCGCTATTAGCCACTGCGCGTGGCGGCGCGTCATTTCTTTGTCCAAAGCGACAAAGAAACGAAGCAAAGAAAGCGCTTTCAAAACGAGGGCTCATGCGTTGACCCAGCGTGCAGTTTCCGCGTTTTTGGCACCCCAAAAGCACGGTGCTCGCCAGAACCACCGATGTGTGAAACCCTCCTTCTCGCGAATTCTTACACGCACACGCTTCGCCCCGTACGCTCTCGGGCAAGCACCATTGCCAGGAAACCTTCACGGCCTCACGCGCTTTTAGTGCCTCATTATTTGGTCGGTTGGTTGTTTGATTTGCGCAGCTATTTTTGCGGGTATGGCCTTACGTACTCTACGGCTTCATTTCTTGGTGGGTTGGCGACGTGGTTCGGCATGCGTACAAATTCGGAGGATGGTTTTTCGCGGATAGCGCGGGGTGTTCCTTGGGCAGGTTCAGTCACTGGTGGCGAAGCGTGTGGGTATCGGTATTCGGAGAAGGAGGGTTTCACACATCCGTCGCTCTTGCGAGCACCGTGCTTTTGGGGTGCCAAAAACGTGGAGGCTGCACGCTAGGTCAACTTATGAGCCCGCGTTTTGAAAGCGCTTTCTTTGCTTCGTTTCTTTGTCGCTTTGGACAAAGAAATGACGCGCCGCCACGCGCAGTGGCTAATAGTGCTAAAGAAATTAGCTCACTCAAGCAGACCGCTAAGCCAAGCAGCAGCAACCCGGCAATGACCCCGACCGCTAACGCAGGAACCTAGCAATCCGACCACTACCCCCGACCCCCAAACCCAAAACCTCCCGTCCACCGGCGCGAGCAACCCATCATACCCAAGTTATCCATTTCAACAGGACCCCTCCCATGTCGCAGACAAATCCCTCCCACGACCGCCGCTGGCAATTCTGGATCGACCGCGGCGGCACCTTCACCGACATCGTCGCGCGCCGCCCCGACGGCCGCATCGTCACGCACAAGGTGTTGTCAGAGAACCCCGAGCGATATCGCGATTCCGCCGTGCATGGCATCCGCGAGTTACTAGGCATCGCAAACCATGAAGCAGTGCCGGCCGAGCTGATCGATAGCGTACGCATGGGCACCACAGTAGCCACGAACGCACTGCTCGAACGCAAGGGCGCATCAACCGTACTCGCGATCACGAAAGGCTTCGCCGATGCCCTCCGCATCGCATATCAAAGCCGTCCGAAGCTGTTCGTGCGAAACATTGAACTGCCGACACTCCTATACGAACAAGTTGTTGAGATCAATGAGCGGATCGGTGCCCGCGGCGAAGTCGTGCGTGAACTCGACATCGAGCAGGCCCGCCAGGCATTGCAAAGCGCCTTCGATAACGGCATTCGGTCCTGCGCAATCGTGCTGATGCACGGCTATCGTTACACCGCGCATGAACAAAAGCTCAAGGAGCTCGCGGAGCAAATCGGCTTTACGCAGATATCGGTTAGCCACGAAGTCAGCCCGCTGATGAAGCTGGTTTCTCGTGGCGACACCACCGTAGTCGACGCATACCTCTCGCCCATCCTGCGCCACTATGTCGGGCAGGTTGAAGCCGACCTGGGCGCGGTGCCGCTGCAGTTCATGCAGAGCAATGGCGGCCTCACCGATGCCCACCGCTTCCAGGGCAAGGACGCGATCCTGTCGGGACCGGCGGGAGGCATCGTCGGTGCAGCGCAGGTGTCGAAGCTCGCGGGCTTCGACAAGATCATCGGCTTCGACATGGGCGGCACATCCACCGACGTCACGCACTACGCCGGCGAGTACGAGCGCGAGTTCGCCACCGAAGTCGCCGGCGTGCGCATCCGTGCGCCCATGATGAAGATCCACACGGTCGCGGCGGGCGGCGGCTCGATCTGCAGCTTCGACGGCGCGCGTTTTCGCGTCGGGCCGCAAAGCGCTGGCGCGAATCCGGGACCGGCTTCGTACCGGCGCGGTGGCCCGCTGACCGTGACCGACTGCAACGTGATGACCGGCAAGATCAGCGCGCGCTGGTTCCCGCACGTATTCGGGCCGGACGGCGACCTGCCATTGGATGCCGACGTCGTGCAACGCAAGTTCGCGGAGGTGGCGGCGTCCGTAGAAGCCGCGACCGGCGTCGCGCGAACACCTGAAGAAATTGCGGAGGGCTTCCTGAAGATCGCAGTCGAAAACATGGCGAACGCGATCAAGCAGATCTCCGTGCAGCGCGGCTACGACGTTACCCACTACACGCTCGCGTGTTTTGGCGGCGCGGGCGGTCAGCATGCGTGCCTCGTCGCCGACGCGCTCGGCATGACGCGCGTGTTCATCCATCCGCTGGCAGGTGTGCTGTCAGCCTACGGCATGGGTCTCGCCGATGTCCGCGCACTGCGGCAACAAGCGCTCGAAACGACGCTGTCAAAAGAAGCGCTCGCCGCTTGCCATCACACGTTCGAACCACTGGAAATCGCAGCGCAAAACGAAGTTGCCGAGCAACGCATTCCGCTCACCAACATAGTCTTGCGACGCACGCTGCATATCAAATACGACGGCACGGACACCGCGCTTGAAATCGACTTCTCGACGGAACCGGCCAGCATCGTAGACACGTTCGAGCGTTTGTATCGTGCGCGTTATGGCTTCCTCATGCCGAACAAGACGCTGATCATCGAAGCCGTCGCGGTCGAAGCCATTGGCCGCACGCAGGACGCTGAAGACGAACAATGGCCGCTGGCCGAACGTGCATCGGTGAATCCGGAAGCGCTCGCGACCACGCGCATTTTCTCCGGCGGCGAATGGCGCGATACCCCTGTCTTCGATCGCGATGCGCTCGCACCCGGCGCGAGCATCGACGGTCCGGCGATCGTCAACGAGCGTACCGGAACGACCGTGATCGAACCCGGCTGGCAAGTGGTCGTGAGCAAGCACAATCATCTGGTGGTTGAACGCACGACCGCGCTCGTCAATCGTCATGCTGCCGGTACGCAAGCGGACCCGGTGCTGCTCGAAGTGTTCAATAACCTGTTCATGTCGATTGCCGAACAGATGGGCGTGACGCTCGCGAACACATCGTACTCGGTGAACATCAAGGAACGTCTCGACTTCTCCTGCGCGCTCTTCGATACCGGCGGCAACCTGATCGCCAACGCGCCGCATATGCCAGTGCATCTAGGATCGATGGGCGAAAGCGTGCAGACGATCATCGACCGGCGCGCGGGCACCATGCAAGCCGGCGATGTCTACGTGCTCAACGCACCGTACGCGGGCGGTACGCATTTGCCGGACGTGACCGTCATCATGCCCGTGTTCGTCGATGCCAGCGCCACACCAACCTTCTATGTCGCGGCGCGCGGACACCATGCCGATATCGGCGGCATCACGCCCGGCTCCATGCCGCCGGATTCCACGCACGTGGACCAGGAAGGCGTGTTGCTCGACAACATTCAACTCGTGGCGCAAGGGCGTTTTCTCGAACGTGAAATACGCGACCTGCTGACCTCCGGCCAGTACCCGGTTCGCAACGTCGAACAGAACCTGGCCGATCTGCGCGCACAAGTTGCCGCTTGCACGAAGGGCGCGCAGGAGCTTGAACGCATGTGCGGGCAGTTCGGTCTGGACGTCGTTCGTGCTTATATGCAGCACGTGCAGGACAACGCGGAAGAAGTCGTGCGGCGCACGCTGTCCGTGCTCAAGGACGGCCGCTTCGAATACGCGCTCGATGACGGCGCGAAGATCGTGGTGGCGGTATCGATCAACCGCGAAGCGCGGTCGGCCGTGATCGACTTCGAGGGCACGAGCGCGCAGCAACCGAACAACTACAACGCGCCATCGGCGATCTGCAAGGCGGCGGTGCTGTACGTGTTCCGCACGCTGGTCGACGACGATATCCCGCTCAACGCCGGTTGCCTGAAGCCGCTGGAGATCCGCATTCCGGCGGGATCGATGCTCAACCCGCACTATCCGGCAGCGGTGGTGGCGGGCAATGTCGAGACCTCGCAAGTTGTCACGGACGCCCTCTACGGGGCGCTCGGCGTGATGGCCGGCGCACAGGGCACGATGAACAACTTCACCTTCGGCAACGAGCAGTTCCAGTACTACGAGACCATCTGCGGCGGCGCGGGTGCGGGCCCTGCCTTTGACGGTTGCAGCGCGGTCCAGACGCACATGACGAACTCGCGCCTGACCGACCCGGAGGTGCTCGAGTGGCGCTTTCCGGTGCGTCTCGACGACTTCCGCATCCGCCGCGGCAGCGGCGGCGCGGGACTGCATGCAGGCGGCGACGGCACCGAGCGAAGGGTACGTTTTCTCGCGCCGATGACCGCCGTCATCCTGTCCAACCGGCGGCGTATTGCGCCGTTCGGACTGGCGGGCGGCAAGCCGGGTGCGCTTGGTGTGAACTGGGTCGAACGGGCAGATGGGAAGGAGCGTGAAACCTTCGGCGCGCGGCATCAGGCGCACATGAATCCCGACGATGTCTTCGTCATCCAGACGCCAGGCGGTGGTGGCTACGGCGAAGAGCGTTGATGCCGGCTGTCCGTCTCGAGCTATTAGCGAGGCGGACAGCGGTACCTGAGAAAGCAAACCTCAGATCTCCACTTTCGATCCGAATTCAACCACGCGATTAGTCGGCAGCTTGAGATACGCCGATACATTGCCGACGTTGTGCAGCATGACGCCGAACAATCGCTCGCGCCACAGCGCCATGCACCTTTCCCTCTCGCGCTTCGGTATCACGGTCGCGCGGCTCAGGAAGTAGGACGTCTCCGACTGCTCGAACTCAAGGCCATATGCCTTGCATGCTTCAAGGGCACGCGGCAGGTTGACCTCGTCCTTGAAGCCGTAGGAGATCGTGATGTGATAGCAGTCGCTGCACAGCGATTGCACCGACACACGCTGGCTCTCTTCAACCCACGGAACCTCTTTGTTCGACACCGTCAGGAACACCACCCGCCGGTGCAACACCTGGTTATGCATGAGATTGTTGATCAATGCATGCGGCACGCCATGAGGATCAGGCGACAGGAAAATCGCCGTCCCGTTGACCCGCACCGGTGAACGAGCGAGCAGCGACTCCAGGAAGGGCTTAAGCGGCGTGGTCCCGGCCCGTACCTTGGCTTCACCTAGCATGATTTCCCATCCACGTCCCCACGTGGTCATGACGGCGAACATCAGCAGCCCGATAACGAGCGGGAACCAGCCGCCCTGCGTGATCTTGAGCAGATTGGCCGAGAAGAACGTGGCGTCGATCACAAAGAAAAACACTGTGGCGCCCACGCACAAGAACCAGTTGTAATGCCACGCATAGCGGATCACGAAGAACGTGAGCATGGTCGTGATAAGCATCGTGCCGGTAACGGCAATGCCGTAAGCCGACCCCAGCGCAGTCGATGAACCAAAGCCGATCACAGCCGCCACCACGGCCACAAGCAATGTCCAGTTGATGCCTGGAACATAGATCTGCCCTATTTCTTTCGCCGAGGTGTACACCACGTTCATGCGCGGCAGGAAGCCTAGTTGCATCGCCTGCTTGGTCATCGAATAGGTGCCTGAGATCACGGCTTGCGAGGCGATTACCGTGGCTATCGTCGACAACACGACCATCGGATAAAGCGACCATACCGGGAACAATCGATAGAACGGATTTTGCACAGCGGATGGATCGGACAGCAGCAGCGCGCCCTGCCCCAGGTAGTTCAATGCGAGTGCCGGGAATACCAGGCCAAACCAGGTGAGCCGGATCGGATGGGCGCCGAAATGCCCCATGTCGGCATATAACGCCTCTGCACCCGTCAGGGACAGCACAACAGCCCCCAGTGCGACGAACGCCAGCCACCGATGATGCAGGCAGAACGCCAACCCTGCGAACGGATTGAGCGCGACCAGGATATGCGGCGCGTTCATGATCTGGACGAGCCCCGCCCCGGCGATGACGATGAACCACACCACCATGATCGGCCCGAACACCGCGCCAATGCCGGACGTCCCGTGCTTTTGCATCATGAACAATGTAATCAGCGCGGCCAGCGTAATGGGAATGACATAAGGCTTGAGCAGCGGCGTTGCGACCTGCAGTCCTTCAACCGCGCTCAGCACCGATATGGCGGGCGTAATCACGCCATCGCCGTAGAACAGTGCAGCGCCCATCACACCAACCGCCAGCAGGGTATGCCGCAGCCGTGGCCGGCTCGCCACCGACGACGCTGCAAGCGCCAGCAGCGCCATGATTCCGCCCTCGCCGTGGTTGTTCGCGCGCAGGATGAGGGTCACGTACTTGAGCGAGACGACCACCGTCAGCGACCAGAAGATCAGCGAGACAATGCCGATCACATTGCCGGGATCCAGCTTCAACCCGTTGCCGGGATCGAAGACCGTTTGCAGGGTGTACAGCGGACTGGTGCCGATGTCGCCATAAACCACGCCAAGCGCAGCCAGCGCCAGGCCGAACACGGCCGGCCGATGCGGCTGGGGCTCGCCGACGTTCTCGGCGCCGGTTGCAGCGGATGCATGTAGTCCCATGTCTCCTCCAGATGGCCGCCGCCGGGAGCCCTTGGCCCCGGGGTACGGATCGTCCGTCCGCTGTTTCTGGCGCGATCCGAAACCGGCTTAATTGTCAGGCAAAAAGCGGTTTGTTATCTCTGGTTGATCCAAGTATAGGAAAGCGTAAGCGGATCGGCGAATCCATCTCGCGTACGGCAGCATAGATTGAGCGACCGGAAAAGGCGCTAAGGGTTAACTCAAATCCGGTCGGCTTCCTGCGGAGTTGTGACGTACTTGTGACCGGTACATGTGACCACCTGGTGCCTTGGCTAACACCATGGCTTCGAAATACTTACATGAGCGCTTACGGACCTTGCGCTATCACTCCGATGACAACAACGCTATTGACGCAGCGAGTGGGCTTATCGAGAATCCACGCAGCACCTACAGAAAACAAAAACGGCCAGGACTAAGATGCGCGCTTGTTTCCATACAGCAGTAAGCGGTCTCATGAGCAGTCTGATCGTGCTTGGCCTCGCCGGCGGACCATCCGCTGCCTTGTCCCAGGAAACCGATGCTGCGCCCGCCGACATACAGGAGCCGCCCGACGCGACAGCTTCATCGCCTGCTGGAACACCAGCGCGCGCAGATGCAGGCAAACTCTCCGCTCAGCCCAGCGCCCGCGCCGCATCGGATGCGATCGCAAACCCCGCTCGCCGCAACAGCGCAAGCGCTGCGCGAGCGCCGGCTGCTGCCACTGAGGCCGCCAGCGAAACGAAAGCAGACACCCTGATACCGGTCCCGCCGGAAACCACGTCGGTCACGCAACATTCGATCCGTCTTGACGGGCACAAGATCGACTACACGGCCACAGCCGGCAATCTGCTTCTGCGCAACAACGCGGGGCAGGCAGAGGCCAGCGTCTTTTATGTTGCTTACACATCGAATACGAAAAACACCGCCACGCGTCCCATCACGTTTCTTTTTAACGGTGGCCCGGGCGCGGGCAGCGTCTTCCTGCTGATGGGATCGGTTGGGCCGAAGCGCGCGCATACATCGAGTCCCGCTATCACGGCGCCGGCGCCTTACGTGCTCGCGGACAATCCGGACAGTCTTCTGGACACGACCGACCTGGTCTTCATCGATGCACCCGGTGCAGGCTTCTCAAGGATCGTTGGCCACGCCACCGGCAAGCGCTTCTGGGGTGTCGATGAAGACCTCGAAGCTTTCGGGCATTTCATCGAGCGCTACCTGAGCGTGAACCAGCGCTGGAATTCGCCGAAGTACCTGCTTGGCGAATCGTATGGAACGGCGCGCGCCGCCATGCTTGCGTATCGCCTGAGCCAGAGCAACATCGCATTGAACGGGGTCGTCTTGATGTCCTCCGTCCTCAACTCGGGCGCGCACATGAATGGAACGGATCTGGGGGCCGAGAGCTACTTGCCGACCTATGCAGCCATTGCCTGGTATCACGACAAGATCGTGCCCAAGCCGCCGAGCATGCCGGCGTTCCTCGACGAGGTCAGGGCGTTCGCTTCCGGCCCCTACGCGCAAGCATTGGCAGCAGGTGATTCGCTGCCCGATTCCGATCGCGACGCGATCGCCGCACGTCTGGCGCATTACACAGGACTCGATGTGAACTACATCAAGCAGTCGCGCCTGCAAATCTGGCCGTCACGGTTTCGCAAGCAACTGCTGATACGCGAATCGCGCACGGTGGGCCGCTACGATGCGCGCTTCGAAGGCATGGACTACGACGACGCGTCCGAGCATCCCGACTACGACGCGTCGGTCACCAGCGTGTCGAGCGCCTTCGTTGCTGCGTACCACGAGCATCTCGCACAAGACCTGCACGTCGAACCGAAAGATGCGTATCGCGTATTCAACGACGACGCGCTGAAGCAATGGAACTGGAAACATCGCGAGTGGTGGGGCGAGCAGCTTGCGTTGCCCTATGCGGCCGGTGACCTCGCTGAAGCGATGCGACAGAATCCCCAGATGCGCGTGCTGTCGCTCAACGGCTACTTTGATCTGGCGACGCCGTTCTTTCAGACCGAATACGATCTGGCGCATATGGGGCTCGACCCGTCGCTCCGATCAAACGTGCAGCGCACGTATTATCCGACGGGCCACATGATTTATCTCGACGATGCCGCCCTGCATTCGCTCAAGCAAGATCTCGTGCGTTTCTATAGTGCCGGTGCAGCGCAAGCGTCTAAAACCGGATCGCAGTAAATCTCCAGTGAGACACTTATTTGGATTCCTGATTAATCCGGGAGCCGGTTGCTTAGAGTAATGGCAACCCCGCATCACGCTTTACCTCCCGCAGCGAAAGCGTCGACTCGACGGCCGTCACGCCGGGCAACGTCCGCAATACGTCACGCAGGAAGGTGCCATAGTCCTCCAGATCCCGCGCGACGACTTGCAGCAGATAGTCGGCGCTGCCGGAAATGTTGTGGCACGAAACAATACGCGGTATGGCCTGGATTTCGCGTTCGAACCGGTCAGCCAGTGGCCGGTCGTGCACGCCAAAACGCACCAGCGTAAATGCGACCAGACCCAGCTTCAGTGCGGGCTTGGACAAGAGCGCCCGATACCCTTCTATATAACCTTCCGCTTCCAGCCGCTTGAGACGTCGGGCGCACGGCGTTTCGCTAAGACCAACGGCTTCGGCGAGGCTTGCATTAGTCGCGCGGCCGTCGGCCTGGATCGCGATCAGGATTGCACGATCTATCTTGTCGAGTTCCATCCGTTCCATTCTGATCCTCTTGTGATTCTCTGAGCCACAGATAGCTCGCGCTCCGTTGGACTGCAATCTTGGAGATCGGCAGGGCTCTCGCAGCACTGACATACTTGCGGATTTTCGGGAGAACTATTCCGGCGATACTGGTACCGTGCACCACTCGCATTATCAACAAGCGCTCAACTCCCCGGCTTATATTCGTACGTATTCGTCTTGATGGGCGTATATTTTCCGCCTCGACGGGAACCCGGCCCCGGCAACTCGACTTCCCCATTTTCCGCCAGTACACGCACCGTAACTACACCTTGTTTGTCTTTGCTTATCAGGGCTTCCGCTGTACCCAACTGGCCTACTTGCTGGTTAGAAACGTGATAGTCGAAAGCGTGTGTGCCAGGATTTCTCGCGCCCTGATATTCCGTAATACGTGCGTCCAAAGGCTGGGGATCCGACGGTTTCAAAAATTTTCCGCTCGTTGCCGGTGCTTCATGTTTCCCGTTGTACACAATGACGGAAAACGGATACTTATTGCCGACGTGCACGAGGTCATTGTTATTACCCTCGTAGTTATGGGGATCCATGCTCGTGTCATTCGTCATTTTACTGCTTGCATATCGAATGGCGTTTGCACCGTCACGTGACGTAAGCCAGGGTTCGTTCCCTTCGCCGAAGGTTCCAGCATGATAGGCATAGAAATGCTTCGTATCTGATGCGTACATCATCGTGCAGCCGCTCAGGGAGCCTCCGGTCACGGCAATGGTCTGCCCTGGTTTCAGATTCTCATACGAAATTCTGATAGCGCCAACGCCGTTGCGACCGTTGCTTAGTTCGATGACACTCACATCTTTGGAAAGTCGATTCCTTGACGGCCCCCATTGATCTCCCAGACGAACCTTGCTGTGGCTTTCCTCCGAGGTAACTTGTGTGCCGTTTCCTACTGTCAGGACGTCCTTTCGTACTTCGGGGATGGCCTCCTTGGCCGACACGGCGTGCTCCGTATTAATTCCGTAGCTCATTCCACCCTCTCCATCCTTCCGATAAAAATCAAAATCGAGGGGGAATTCATGGATTCTCTTACTCTCTTCTCCTGGATTTGCAGGAGGTTCAAGGTTGAACGGTCCTTTTCCGATGAGCTTTTCCACGTGCCCCTTTCTTACTGAGGGCGCTCTAAACTTGGAGAGCGCGGTACCAAACGGGCGTTTCCTCGGTGGGCCGGTTGGCGTCTCAGTCGGTCGACGCGGTCTCGCGCCGGTCGTTCCCGGCGCTTTCGGCGTTCCCGATGTTCCTGATGTTCCCGGTTGCGGGTCATGCGTTCCAGTCGTTCCCGACGTTCCTGGCTGCGGGTCATGCGTTCCAGAAGACTCCGTGGGGGACGTCTTTGTTGGCAAACGGGGCGGCTTCGTCGGGCTCAAAGGATAGCCGATCCGACCGTCGGGAAGTCGAGCAGGAGGCTTGAAGGTTGTGGTCGGTGGCTTGGAGGTTGTGCCCCGCGACTTGGTTGAATGCGGGCTGCTGGGGCCACCAGCATTGGTAACCGGCTGCATTGCACCTGCCATGGATTCTGGCGATGGCAGTTTGCCCGATCTTGCATTATTTGCTGTCTCCAGCACCGAGGCAGTCGCAGTCGTCGCTCGTCCCTGGGGGGTCATCGAATAGGCGGCATCGATAAAACTGGCGTATCGATCAATGCTTTGTTTTTCCTCCTCGGATATGGGACGCCCCCGTTCCAGCTTCCGGTAGGAATCCATTGCACTTCTCGCAAAAGCGCCGAATGGATTTCTCAGCGCGTCTACGAAGATGGCAGAGCCTTCCGATAACGTGTAGTCGCGCCTGATCCCGACTCCGCCAATGTACTTTTGATCAGGACCATCCTCCTTCCTGTCCGAGGGAGCGGGTATGGCCGTTTTCGTGCCTGGATTTCCCACAGAGCGCCGCACGATGGTCGGATCCCGGCCCCGAGTCGGAGTCAAAAACAAGGGATCACTGCGCAGTTTCTCGTACGCACTAAGTGCCCCACGGTCGGCATCAGAAAGCGCACTCCCTGCGCGTTGCACTTGCTCAATCTTTTGAACACGTTTCTCGAAGTTCTGGAGTCGCGCCCAGACTGCGTCCGGGTGGACCAGCGGCAACGATAAACCACTCTTCGACGGCTCTGGTGAGACAGGCGCCTCCCGTGTTTGATCCACCGCCGAACCAGTGTGTGTCGGATCTGGACCATTGTCTTTGAATGTCGAATCTGCCTGACCGTAACTCCATCCACTTTGGGAATTCACTCGCACGATTGCACCTCTATAAAATGAGCGCCAAACTGGCGCACCAGATGTTCGAATACCCCCTTCGAACACTTGAAATGTTGAGACCATTCAAGGCGATTTCTATCATCCCATGCTCGTTTTCATATATTCAGGAATCGCAAGTAATCACTTGGCACAAAGTCAACATGCCTCGTTCAACAAGCTAGCAAATCAGCATCGTGACCTCATGGCTCTCCGGGAGGTGTGACTCCAGTACTTCAGGATGGCGTGGCTCCAGCGGAGAGGCTACCCGTCTCATATGCAGACGACCAGTCAAGCCTCCGGGCGGTGTGCAACTCTATACATAAGTATCGCCTGTTGCTGTGGCTCACCCCCTACTATTCTTATGCGGGACCCACCTCATACCGTCGGCAACGCGGTTCCGGCTGTACAGCTCAGACCGGCTTTTTACTTCGGGAATATCGACATGCAAGCATCTACGCAAAGCAACTATCCACAAATCAATACTCCTTATCTTTCATTTCAAGGGAGCACAAATACGCTGTTTGGCGGCGGCGCACAGTCACTGCTCTCACGCGGCGCAGAAACGGCCAGCCAGATGTCAAATATGCTGAGCGGCTTTTCCAAGGCGTCGTTCCCCAGCTTCGGCCAAAGCTGTACGCCGGCGAGCAGCAACCCTTGCCGTGACAACTCGAAAGCCGACAACCGCGCCCCGCCACCGCCGTCGCGCAACGATTGCGGTAGCAAGGACGCCGGCAAGAACAATCCGACGCCGTCGCGCAACGACTGCGGCGGCAAGGACTCCGGCAAGAACAACCCGACGCCGTCACGTAACGACTGCGGTGGCAAGGACGCCGGCAAGAACAACCCGACGCCGTCGCGCAACGACTGCGGCGGCAAGGACTCCGGCAAGAACAACCCAACGCCGTCACGCAACGACTGCGGTGGCAAAGATGCCGGCAAGAACAACCCGACGCCGCCGCGCAACGACTGCGGCGGCAAGGACGCCGGCAAGAACAACCCGACACCATCGCGCAACGACTGCGGCGGCAAGGACGCTGGCAAGAACAACCCGACGCCCTCACGTAACGACTGCGGCGGCAAGGACGCTGGCAAGAACAACCCGACGCCGTCGCGCAACGACTGCAGCAGTAAGGACCCCTGCAAAAACAACTCGACGCCGTCGCGCAACGACTGCGGCGGCAAGGATGCCGGCAAGAACAACTCGACGGAGTGGACCAACACCGCGGTGTGCAACAACAAGACGAGTATCAACCTGGGCAACTACACGCTCGACTTCAACAAGGCCGATTCGTCGATGGTCATGACCAATACGAAATCCGGCGATATAACGAAGATCTGGGGTGATCCGCATATTACCCAGCACGAGAACGCCGCCAACTCGTCGACTGCGATGTTCAACGGCCCGATGACGTTCATGTTGCCGGACAACACCAAAGTCACCGTCAGCACCCAGGCGGCCGCGAACAACAAGAATATTTCGTTTGCGGATCAGGTGACGATCACCCACGGCAAGCAGGCCTACCAGGTCACTGGGCTGAGCGAGCAGGACGCGGCGGGCCTCAACGTCCAGAAAAGCAAAAACGGCCGCGCGCTCGACGCCGCCACACCTGACGGCTACACTGTCCTCGCGGCTCGCAACGGCAGCGGCTGGATCGACCCGGTCACCGGCAAGGAGCCGACGGCTGCCAACATCAGCAAGGCCAACACGTAAGCGAACTGCACGATGAGGGGCAACTCCATCCGTGATTGCCCCCACGGATGCCGCACGTACGATCGCCGATCGAGTGCGGTATCCGCCCCCCCTCAGCCCCTTTCCTGTCCGCCGCCCTGTGAACCACGACCGCCGGCATTCTCACGCAGGCGCACCGCTTGCCCCTCCGGCCGGAATTGCAGCGAAGCTCGTCTGGAAAACGTTCGAGTACCGTGGTGAATCCGCATCCCGAGAACAAAGGCAACGAAACGCCGTGGGATGTCTGTAAGCGTGGCGCCGAGGACGGCGCCACGCACCCGGGACAAACCGTCGGTAAGACCAGGGATATAGTCAGCAACGACCGCGAGCATAGTAGCGAGGAAGCCGGCAAGAAGGTCGACGAGGTACTTGAGAAGGTGCCCGTTATCGGCGAGGCATTGAATATCACTCGCGTTATCGCCGGCCAGAAAAATCCGGACGGCAGCCCGGTGATGCCGCAGCCCCCGAACGTTCAGCCGGACGCGAGCGAATCCATATCGCCTCGACCTACTGGCAAGGCTCCGGGGCCTCCCGCATTCGAAACGTCTTCAACGAAGAATCCAGACGAGCAGCTCGCACCTTCGAAGACTCCGTCCGTGGCTAGTAGCGCGTCCGGTAAATCCGCTCAGCCGAATACAACCGGCCCGCAGGCCAGTAAGCCAGGAGAATCCGAATCCAGCACGAATACCAAGTCCGCGAGCCATACAACAAACGACATCATTCTCCTGCGGGGCGCCCACCGCCGGCCGGCTTCATGGTCGTGATAGACGACCTGCCGTCCGGCCCTCGACAACCTGCACTAGCATGTCAAAACGAGGCAAGCCATTCACAGGAGATTCAACGGCATAACTGCCAACTTGGGCGGGTCGACTCCAAGAGGCCATGTTGTCCGTCAGGTGCGGTGCACTGTGAAGTTCAATGTCTCCGCTACGGCGCGACCGTTGATGGTTGTTTGATCCAGTAACGGCGTGTATGTTCGATGTCCGACTTCGCCCTCGGTCCGCATCCTGTCCCTTTCTTGTGTAACATTCCTATCCACATCCTGTGGCGTCTGTGGTTTGAGCTCGATCGTGTTGTCTCCTTGGGTATCAGTCAGCACAAAAACAGGCAGTTCACCCGGTTTCGGCATGTCCAAATAGACATGATTTCCCTGACCATGAAACTTGAATACTTCAAAGTTGTCCACTTCCACAGTGCCATTGAGTAGTCCGTGGTTACCGTGCATTACGAGAGTGTTCCCGCCGTCATTCCTCACCTCTAATTGATCAAATCCGGGGCCTCCGTCGACTTTCGCTTCTTTACCGGTGATACTCACGAAATCATCGCCCGCACCGGCGTTGATTTTTGTTCCCGCACCCGATGTCGATATGATCTTGTCGTTACCGGGCAATCCTGTACCATCAGGATTTATGTCATCTACTGATTTATTGTCGCTACCCATGACGTTAGTTAGACTGTTATTCGATGTATAGATAAGATTATTAGCTGGCCTGAGTTCTTCCCCGCTGCCAGGCTTGTCGTAGTTTGACGTTTTAAATCCAACAAATCCGTTCCCATAGGATGTAAATCCTGTACGGTTTTCCTTAGGATTGGAGTCGTAAGAATCATTATTCACCGCACCCGTATCACTTGGCGACAAGTTCTTGTATCGGAACACGTCTGTCACTGTAAACGGTGGCACCGCACCATTATTGGGGGTATCGACCATCGCACTCATCGGCCTTCCGTGCGCCCCCAAGGATAGTGTATTTACTCCTGAGGACGTTGTACCGTTCTGATTACCTTTGGCTGTCCATACGTAGTCGTATCTCTGATTCTCCTCTTTATTGAGAATCGTTTTCTGATTAAAAGTGTTTGTATCAGTGGCGAAGCTATGTGCCTGATCCAGCCCCTCCGCTACCACCGCTGCGCCGCCAAGAAATGACCCGGCTAAAGAGGTTGGCGCCGCTACACCGACGATACCGGAAGCCACACCAATGGCTCCTGCCGTAGCCTTGTAAGGGTTCCCGGCAGCCACACCGTCATACAGCTTGATCGCTGAATCCACGATGCCTGGAAGCGCGCCTATGTATCCATATGCAGACTTCATTTTCCCGCCAATGCCGAAAAGGTCATCCTTTTCCATCTGCTTCATAGCGAACGAGAAAGTATCAGATCCCACGCCTTTAGCGAAGTCGAATGTCGCCTTATTCTTTTGGTCAGAGGGCACTTCGCCCGACAATATATAAATCGTATCCGCAAATAGGCCTAATTCCTTTGCTCCAAACTTGGTCTCGGAGCTGGGATCGAACGTCGGCGACTTATATCCAAGGTTCTTCATGATATCAAGCGCAAGAGCTTCCTGCTTAACTGAATCCTTGAAATGCGGGGCGTTTGGCGATACGGGCGGCTTACTTCCGGCATCTCGATCGTACTGGTTAGTTTGGTCCGAATATGACGGATCAACTTTTATACCTGGATCGTCCAGGTTGCTTTTTCCGGAATATGCCGGCGAATAATTTTCAACGCTTTGGCCGTACTGGTCGTTATCACCGGAATATGATGGCGAATAATTTTCAACGCTCTGATCGTACAGGTTGTTATCTCCGAAAGATGATGGCGAATAAATTGTGGGTTGAGTATCGAAGTTAGCAGGACGACCGTCATCGATTAATCCTTCATTGCCGCCACCATCTTCAGATAAATCAACATAGCTGCGGTCGAAATCGCGATTGCGATAATTGGAATCCTGAACTTGTGTCATGTTTATTCCTTTTGGTGGTTTTGAGGCATTCATGCTACAGGCGCCTTCGGTGCCGTATGTCGTAAAGATCTATGACAAGGCTTACGAAACTCGAATTCGGAGTACTGGGTGGGAGTGCCGTTCACAACAGATCCAGGCAATGCACCTGTACGTTCAGAATTACGCCACGCCCCGTTCCGCGCGGGAGCGCTAGCCGTGTTCGCAACCATCGCGCGCTACGCGTGCGAGAGCCGCCCGCCAACGCTCCCTGGCATCGTCATGCCGGACCCGCTCAATGTTCCAGTTCCGCAGTGCTTCACCCGCATGCTGGCGCGCCAGCGCATGCCCGTGCTGCGCGTCGCTCAGTTGCTGCTGCAGCACAGGCGTTTGTGCGTCATGTGCACGGAGCGTCGCATGCCATTGCCGACCGGCCCCCTGATCGCGCCGGCAGAACGCGAGCACGCGCTGCCGCTCGACTGCGTGCCGCTCCAGTGCGGCGATCTGTTCCGACACCGCCGCTGCCGCCTCCTGCTCATGTCGGCGCGCCTCTGCCAGCGCGCGGAGCCTGCGGCGCACTCGCACGCCGCGTACCCTCGCGAGCAGCCCCCAAAGATCCGACTCCCGCGTCGCGTCGCGCATCACACCGTGGGCGCGCCCGCGCACAGCTCATGCAACAGCGCGCGCGTTTCGGACCACGAACTGCAACGATCGTACGGCTGACACAGAAAGCGCTGGATGTCAGGGCGCCGGTCGATCGCGTAATCCGTCCCGGCGTCGTTACCCCACTCGTATTCGCCGATCTGCAGCAACATCTCGACCTCCTCATACCGCGCCAGCCAGTCGCGCACGCGGTTGGCTTCGGCGCGCTGCGCGGCATCGGCAACGCGATTCATCAGGCGGCTGCGGCTGCGCAGAATGTCGATTGCCGGATAGTGCCCGGCCGCACCCAGTTTCGACGATAGCTGGATGTGACCGTCGAGCAGCGAGCGCGCCTCTTCCGCAACCGGATCGGACAGATCGGCCTCGTCTGCGAGCACAGTATAGAAAGCCGTGATGCTGCCTCGTGCCGTCACGCCGGCCGATTCGATCAGCCGCGGCAACTGCGCGAACACGCTCGGCGGAAAGCCGCCGCGCAGGGGTGGTTCCCCGACCGCCAAACCAAGCTCGCGCAACGCCCGCGCATAGCGCGTCAGCGAATCGAACAGGAGAAGCACATTGCGCCCCGTCGCTCGCAAGTCTGCCGCCACTTTGCCCGCGAGTTCCGCCGCTTTGATCCGCTCCGCAGCGGGACGGTCGGACGTCGAGGCAATCACGATCGTCGAGGCGCGCCGGTGTGCAAGATAGTCCTGGATGAATTCGGCCACCTCGCGGCCCCGCTCGCCGATCAGGGCCACCACGACCGCATCGGTCGATGCACCGTTGGCGATCATGCCCATGATCGTGCTCTTGCCTCCGCCTGCCGGCGCAAAGATGCCCGTGCGCTGGCCGACGCCGCACGTGAGCAGGCCGTCGATCGCGCGCACGCCGGTGGAAAACGGCGTGGTGATCACGGGCCGCTCCAGCGGATTGAGCGTCGCCCCGGCATCGACATGCAATGCCTCATCTGGTGCAAGGGGCCGTGGCGCAGGACTGCCGTCGAGCGGGTTGCCAAGGCCATCGATCACCCGTCCGAGCAGCCCCGCCGCATCGAACGCGCCCCACATCGAGCCACAGCCTTGCACCTCGGTGATATCCGAGAGGCCCGTCAAACCGGAGAGGGGCATGACGAGCGTACCGTCGTGCGTAAAGCCGACCACTTCGCCGTATTGCGCCTCCAAGGTATCGGGGCTCACCAGCCGCACCTTCTCGCCGATCCGCAACGACACGCCCACCACCCGCGCAACCACGCCGCGCGCTTCGATCACCCGGCCGCGCAGCGCCGGCGCCGAGGTCAACACCGGCACGCCATGTTCAGACGCACGCAAGATGTTCCGGGTCATGCCGCACCCAGCGTCACAACCGTCTGGACACGGTAGATATCGAGTGGAATCTCTTCGATCGCGAGCACAGGAACACGCCAGCCGAAGTCGCTGAACACACGCGCAAGGTGCGGACGCAGAACAGCATTCGTGACGACCACACGGATCCCTGACAGGTCCGCCGCAAGGATCTGTTGCACGTGGGTGAGTTGTTCGGCGGACAGCACACACTGGGGCTCACCGTCGATGCCGGTTCTGATCTGCGTCTCGAGACTGGCCTCCCATGCCGGATCCAGCACGGCCGCCGAAATTGTCCACGTATCCAGATCAGCATAACCGCGCGTCATTTGCCGTCCAAGCTTGATGCGCGCTTCCCGCACCATCCGGTCGATCGTGCGCTCACCCGCCGGCACGCGCACGACTGCTTCGAGGATCGCACGCAGGTTGCGAATCGGCACGCGCTGCTGCAGCAGTTGCCGCAGCACGCTCGCAATCTGCACCGTGCTCGCAGCCTGCGCCGCTTGCGCGACCAGCTCGCGAAATTCGATCGCCAGTTGATCGAGCAGGAAACGTGTCTCCTGCGTGCCGAGAAAATCGGCCGCCGAACGCTCGCAGATTTCAGCGAGGTGATCGCGTAAGGCTTCGTCGACGGTCGACTTGTTGATCTCCGGATCCGTGATCGATGCCGCCGTCGCGGCCGGCACCCAGACCGATTTCGCCGCGCGCGGACGGTAGCCCTCGATACCTTCGAACGCAATCAGGCTCTCGGCGCCGCTCACCAGCATGTGGGCGGCAATCAGCGTGCTGCTCGCAAACGGTACGTCCTCGATATCGACGATGTAGCGATCCGGATCGAGCCGTGGATCGCGGAGCAACGCAAGGCCTGGAAACGGCACGCCCAGTTCAACCATCAGTTGGCGGCGCAACTCGCCAAGCTGCCGGTTCAACGCCTCGGGCCGCAGCGCGTCGAAGGCCTTCAGGCCGAGGCGCAGCCGCAACGTCGCGCTGGTGCCCAGTTCGACATCGTCAAGGATGCGCGGCACATAGTTGCCGCCGTCGCGCGTCATCTGAGGCATCAGCGCGCGCTGCGAGTTCGTCGCAAGCGCGGCGTTGCGCATCAGCGTAATCGCCAGCGCAAGCAGCAGTCCGCCGGCAACCAGAAACTGAACGTGCGGAAAACCGGGAATCGCCGCCAACGAGAGACATGCAACACCGGCCATGCCGAGTGCTTTCGGATGCTGCGCCAGTTGCAGGTAGATGTCGGCGCCCAGATGCGAATCCGCGTTTTCGGCCGAAGCCACGCGCGTCACGAGGATGCCCGCCGCCACCGACACGATCAGCGACGGAATCTGCGACACCAGACCGTCGCCGACCGTGAGAATCGTGTAGGTATGCAGCGCGTCGCCAAACGACATGCCGCGCTGCGCGATGCCGACCGCCAGCCCGCCCACGATATTCACCAATGCGACGACGAGTCCCGCAACCGCGTCGCCCTTGACGAATTTCATCGCGCCGTCGAGCGAGCCGTAGAAGTACGTCTCACGCTCGAGCGCCGCGCGCATCCGGCTTGCCTGGGCGGCCGTGATCACCCCGTTGCGCATGTCGGCGTCGATGCTCATCTGGCGTCCCGGAATGCCGTCCAGCGTGAAACGCGCGGCCACTTCGGCGACCCGGTCTGCGCCCTTGGCAACGACGATGAACTGGATCGCGGCGAGCACGATAAACACCACCAGCCCGACCGCGACGTTGCCGCCCACCACCAATTCGCCGAATGCGCCGATGATCTGCCCGGCATGCGCATGCAACAGGATCATCTTGGTCGACGCAATCGCCAACGCGAGACGCAAAAGCGTAGTGAGCAGCAGCAGCGACGGAAAGCTTGCGAGATCAGCAGCCTTCGATACATACACGGTCGCGCTTAGCATAGTCAGGCTGACAGCGAAGCTCACACAGATGAACAGATCGAGCACGAACGGCGGCACGGGCACGATCAGCAGCGCGAGCACCGCAAGGATGCCGATACCAACTGCGAGGTCGGCGTGACGCGCAAAAAGGGAAGGGAGATCGTAACGGCTGAGAATGGAACGGTTCGACATTTTATTGGCCAAGCTCCCGATGAAGCGCGCGGCGACGGTTCTTTACGTAGGGGTCGCCTTCGTCGTCGCGGAATTCCCGTTTGATTTCGCTCTTGTCCATGCGCAAACCGCGCAGCCACAGAAAGCGCTGAATGAAATAATCGGCGGCAGCCGGCACGATCTGCGATGCCGCCATCCAGGCCAGCAGATGCGAGTGCGACATCGCCGTGTAGCCAAGGTGAACCGGCAACGAGAAGACCCAGATAGGAGCCAGCTGCCGCAGCCATGCGGCGAGCGCCTGCGCGAACAGAAATAGCAGGATCGTGAACTGGAGCAGCGTGAGCACGATGTCCCACAGCAAGCGCAGGCTGAACATCTGCTTGAGCCCGTTGACCGGGTTCAACCGCTTCAAGTCGGGTGTCACGCGCTTCCACGCGAGCAGGCCGCGCGTCTGCATCAATTCCGGCACCAGGACTGCGAGCGCGCCGATGCCGAGTGGAGTCAGGATTGCCGGCATGAACGCGCTCAGCGCGGCGAACGTCGACGCAAGCCGATCGCCGAATGCAACGGTGGCGTCGAGTGCCGTCATATGCGCCATCAGCCTCGTGCCCAACGCATACAGCCGCGGGGCCTCGATGAACAGATACAGCCACCAGCACAGGCCGCTGAACGCGACCGTCAGATGCGTGCTCTTCGAGATCTCGCCGTCCTTGCGCGCGCGGCGGATCCGCTTTGCGGTCGGGGCTTCAGTCTTGTCACTCATCGCAGATGGATCACTTGATCGAATGCGATTCGCAACTGGGCAAAAAGCGGCGGTACGCTGAGCATCGCGGCAAACGACAGGATCATTGCCTTGACGGTGCGTGCTGTGGCAAACGGATTGAGCCGCCTTGCGTGCCGCGACATCAACCCGAAGGCCATATCGATCAGCAGCGCGAGACCGAGCAACGGACTGGCGAGCCGTACGCCTTCAGTCAGCGCGCCGGGCAGCTCACGCAACGCAATGTCCCGGAACAAGTCGCTCAGATCGATGTGCAAACGGCCCGGCGGCCATAACACCCACGCATCCGTGAAAAAGCCAAACAGAAGCGGCAGGCCTGGTCCCGTAAAGAGCGTCAGCGCCGCAAATTGAGAAAACATCGTTTCGAATAGCGCCGCCTCGTGCTGGAAGTGCGGATCGTAAATCGACGCGCTGGAGTAGCCGCCCTGCTGGTCGAGTATTGCGCCCGCCGCGCCGGCCGCATGAAAGATCGTGCCGAGCAGCAGGCCAAGCGCAATACCGGTCACCGCTTCGACACAGATGGCCGGTAGCAGTGGCGCCGGCCAGCCGGTCTGTTGAGGCAGCATGGCCAACGCAATCAGCATTGGCAGGCGCAGCAGGATACCGAGTGAACCACTCTGGCCAAACGGTATCAGGAACAACGCCACTGCGGGCCTGATCGCACAGAACGCAAAACCCTGGAGATAGTCGGTGTAGTTCATGTTCAATGCAGTCGCCCTGCAGCAATGAAGGTGAACACATGAGCGAGAAAGCGCATGACCTCGCGGCTTGCCCATGGTCCGGTAACCATCAGCACCGCACCGACGCAGATAATCTTTGCGCCGTAAGGCAGGCTCTGATCCTGGATCTGCGTGACCGACTGCAACAGCCCGATCAGCAAACCGACGAGGGTCGCCACAGCGAGCGCCGGCAGCGACAACCAGAACACCAGCATGAGTGCGTCGCTGGACAACGTGGAAAGGGACGGGACGCTGTTCATTTTGCATAGCTGACGATTAGCCCGTGCATCAGCTTCGAGATGCCTGACACGGACACGAAGATGAAAAGCTTCAATGGAATCGAAACCGTGCTTGGCGAGAGCATCATCATGCCCATCGCGGTCAGCACGTTGGCGACGACCAGATCCACCACCAGAAACGCGATATAGAGCAGGAAGCCCGCCTCGAACCCGCTCGATATTTCACTGATCAGAAACGCCGGAATCAGCAGTTGGAGATCAGTCTCGCGGGCGTCGTGTCCGGGATCGATCCGCTTCGCGGCGCCGACGAGAAACTTCCGCTCGTCGGGCCGCGAATGCTTCAGCATGAATTCGCCGAGCGGACCGCGCACCGCCTGCCACAGTTCAGTAGGACGCGGCATCGCCACTTCGCCGCTGTCGCCCGCCGGCAGCGCGGCTTCGATCTTCGTGACGGTAGGCGACATCACGACCAGAGTCGCCGCGAGCGCGATCCCCGAGATCACCAGGTTGCTCGGCGCCTGCTGCACGCCGAGCGCCGAGCGCAGCAGCGTGAGCACAATGCTGAACTTCGTGAATGAAGTCGTCATCACGACCGCAAGCGGCAGCAGACCCAGCATGAAGAACATGCCGACGGTTTGCAGCTGATCGAGTTGGGGTGTCATGCCGGCAGATCCTCATGGGTTAGCCGCGTCACGCGCACGCCTAACGAACCTTCTATGTCGATCAGCTCGCCACGCGCAAACGGAATGCCCTGGCACAGCAGCGTGACGGTTCGCTCACGCGCGGGCAGCCGGAACGCGACGATCGATCCGTGGCGCAGATGGGCCAGTTCAGCGACTGACAACGACACCGTGGCGAGCATCGCGTCGAACGCGAACGTCAGCGAGTCGATAGGCAACAACTCGCTGGTCAATTCAGCGGGCGGGGTTTGATCGTTCAGTACATGGTCTATCAAGGTATGCTCCTCAGTGAACTTCAACAAAATCCGGCACGCGCCCAACTTCAAGGGCACGCGCAGGCAACACGAATGACGGTCGAGCAGCAGGGCATCGCCCACCGCGATCTTGCGCAAACGCGCGAGCGACATCGACGGGCCGGGCATGCAGATTGGCATCCGCACGTACAGGCGACGCAGCAACGCGTCGCTCGACAGCGGCGCCGGTATGTGGCGCTGCAGCCAGGCGTCGACCGCGGGACTGAAAAACGAGAAATGAGCGGCACGAGCGCTCGCGGCATGCGTGACGGCAATGCCGTATGCGCCCGGCTGCGTGAATGCATCGAAAGCGACAGCGGTGACTTCGATCGTGAAGCCGAACAGCCCTTCGAGCGCGCACAACCAGTCGCTCAGCGCATCAACAACATGCATCAGGGCTGCGTCACCCCGCTCGGCGACGACCGACGGCGCAAGTTCCGGCAGCAGCGCACCGGCGTCACACGCTGCGCTAAACGGCGCTTGCGCTGCCGTGCCGGACAGCAGCAATGGATAGCGCTCGCGGCACGGTTCGAACTCCAGCATGAAGCGGCGCGTGCCGACGCCCACCGCCCGTGGCTGGCCGAAGTGCCGGATCGCCAGGTTATTGCGTTCGGCGTCAGCCTCGGCGAGGGTTTCCATGTTTGGCCAGATCGTCATGCCGCCTCCCGCATGAACCGGCGCGCAAAGACGCGGGACGGCATTGGCGTAGGCGGCTGCGGATCGGTGGGCCGCGGCGGCGGGAGCGGAGGCGCCTGTGGTGCGGCCAGCACGGCGAGCGTCTGCCGCACGCCATTCTCGATGCTCTCGAGCGTCGTGCGCCCCGAACTGTCAGCCAGGTCGTAGGTACGCAGCACTTGCGCAACGCCATCCCGGATGCCGTGCTCCAACGCCCGCAGTTGTGCCTTCAGGCCGCCATCAATCACGCCGGCCTCGGTTTCGATGACGCACGAATGAGCAGGCAATCCCGCATCGGCCAATACGGTGCAAAACGGCGCTCCGAGTTCCTGCTCGATCGCTGCGATCAGTTGTGCGGCTTCGTTGAATACCGCCGCGGGAACGCGAACCGATACCAGTCGTTGCGACTGCGACACGGCAACTGCGCGGCGCAACTGGTTGGTCAACGCAGCCGACGGCGGCAGTCCGCCGACAATATCGCTCACCGCGCTCAGAACGATCTGAGCCAACCGGTCCTGCAAGCGATGCGCGGCGAAGGCCGTGGCAACCGCGCGTCCGACCTGTTCACGCAACGCAGCGGCCTTACCGGACGAGTGACCGTGACGCCACGCGCGACGTTTGAGTTCACGCACCCGCATGGCGAAGTCAGCGCGCTCTCGCGCCGCTTCGGCTGCGCGATCTGCTTCGACGGCACGAAGGCCTTCGAGCGATGCCAGTTCGTGCGCGCTCAAATGCCCGTCCGACTCGATTCGCCACGCACCCATTCGACAGATCAGCATGAGCGCGCCTCCATCAAACGCCGCGCGTCGGCGACCAGCTCCCGCGCATCGCGCGGCGACAATCCGTCCACGCGGAAGTGAGTCGCGGCTTCAGCTATGTCACGCGGCAGGCGAAGGCTCCACCAGAATGCATAGCGGGGGTCCGCCGCCGCGTGCATTGCAAGCGCCAGCCCGAGGGCCGTCATGTCACGCCGGCTGGATAGCGATGGTTGCGGCTCGACGTTCAGGTCAGCCGCGTCGGCACGCGGGTGCCGTTGAATCGCCACAAGCAGATGCGGCGCGACGCTCACCGCTAGCGCCGCACGCGCTCTTGCGGCGACCACACGGCGCAGCGAACGGGCGAATGCGAGCGCGGCAACGATCCGGCACAAGCGTGCGCTAGCCGGCCGCGGCCAGAGCGGCAGGACTGCCGGCACGTCGGCAAGCACCACCTGGACGAGTTGCGGATAGCGGCGAAACAGAAAAACATGGGCGGCGCGCGCGGCACGCTCGTGACGAATTTTCTGCCCGGCTTCCAGCCAGCTGTGATGTGCCCAGTGGGCAGGCGCGCAGGTATAAGCGTGCTTCATTCGTCGTCTCCAATACGGGTTGTGGATTGCGACGGACCGGCTCCGGCGTGCGCAGTGTCGGGTGTGTTCGCGTCACGCGCATCAGGTGGCCCTTGGTGCGCAGACTGCCCGGAAGCTTCAGGTGTTACCCCGGCGCCGGCGCCGCGCTCCTTCCGCTTGAACCACGTGCGCGCTGCCGAATGCCAGAACCACATGAAGCCGGCCACCAGCAGCACGAGCACGGCCGACAGGTACAGCATGGCCGTCGCGCGTAACGAAGCCTTGCCGCTATCGCGCCCACAGGCCGTCGCCTCGACCGCGCCTGCGGCACTCGCGGCGCCGGCGACTTCGCCCTCCGCGCAATCGCCCGGGAAGCTCAGCACCGGCGTCACCGCCAGCAAGGTCAGCGACACGTGCTCGGGCGTCAGCCCTTCCACACTGCCGGCCACTAGCGCGCGAATCCGGTCACGCATCAGTTCGAGGTTGTAGTCGCTGCGGTAGCGCATCATCACGGACGCCGACGGCAGCGTGTCCTGCGCGGGATCCATCGGATCCTTTTCGGGCAACACGATGTGCACGCGGGCGAGCAGGACGCCATCGATCTTTTCGAGCGTTTCGGACAGTTCCTGCGACAGCCCATACACGTAGCGCACACGGTCTTCCCCCGGGCTCGATATCAGCCCCTGGCGGCTGAACAGGTCGCCCAGATTCGCGTGGCCGCCGCGCGGCAGTGCGTACGCGCTGGCCAGCTCGGTCGCGATCACCGCATCGGTGTCGTCGACCGAGATGTTCCAGGTCCGGTCCGCGTTGCGCTCCTTATAGCCGGTGATGCCGTGATGGCTCAGCGCGGCGATGATGCGGTTCGCCTGGTCCTCGTCCAGGCCTTCAAAAAGCGAGGTTCTGCAGCCGACGAGGAAAAGCAGGACCGGCAGCAGGATCAGAGTGCGGCGCATCAGCTTCGTTGGGTCAGCGTCTGGATTGCGCGGCCGATCTCGTCGGCCACGCGCACCGTCATCTGCACCTTCACGGCGAAGGCGCCCATGTCAGCCTGGAGACGCAGCATGTCTGACGTCGAGACGCGGCCAGAGTCGAGTTGATCGAGGTGCTGCGACAGTTGCTGCGCCGACGCATCCTGCGCGTTCTGCGCGTGCGTCAGCAGACGCTCGACCAGCGAAGCGCTGTCGCCCGTACCGTCGCCGGACACGCTCGCGGCTGGAGCCGCGGGGGACAATGGGCCGGCTTGCGTCGGCATGGTGGTGACCGGGGGTTGCAACATATCAATGCCTGCCTAGATTAGTCAGTCGTTCTATGGTTGAAAAAGGAGCCGCAGAGGGCGTGGCGCGAGCGGCGCGGGTATAAGGTGCGCATTCAGGCAGATTCAGAAATGCCGCCGCCATCGAATTTGCGGCAGGTTCGTCGCTGTCTCCCACCGCCGTCAGCGTGCGCGCGCCGAGCTCGTAGTGGCCTTCGAAAATCTGGCACACGCCGAGCCAGGCGCGTGCCAGCGCGCTGTCCGGCACAACTTCGATCGCTATGCTGAACAGCAGCGACGCGCCGCGGTAGTTCGCACGATCGAGTTCGACAAGCCCCTTCCCGAGGTACGGAAAGGCCCGCCGCGGATACAGCAAGACCAGTCGATCGAACAAGTAGCGCGCCTCGTCGAAGCGTCGGTGGATGCGAGCGTAGTGGCCGATTGAAATCAGTAGTTCCAGTGTGTCGTCCTGCATCTGCAATTGCTCCCAAAGACGCCGCCATGGCGTCTTTGTCCTGGTTAAAAAAACGTTACTTGGAGGCGCGCGCCGTTTCCTTCTGCGCGTCGGTCAAGCCCTGAATACAGGACGTTGCGGCGCTTTGGGTCGTGTTGACCGAGCCCATCGCCTGCTGGACCTTCAGCATTGCGACGTTCTGCTGCTTGTCGTCCGCGACTTCGGCCTGCTTCAATTTGTTGTCGAAGTCCTTGTTCTGCTTCTCAAGAATCTTCGCCAGCACTTCGACAACCTTCTGTGCCGACACACCTCCCGTGTCGCCAACCACCGAAGTGCCACCACCACCGCTGCTGAGACCGCCGCCGCCCGAATTCGGAGACATCGTCGTGTTTACATCACTCATTTTTTGGATTCCTAAATTTAATCCCGAGCGTTTTTGAAGCTTGCGCTTCGTTCAACCACCTGCCGAGCCGCTCGCAAACACTCGACAAGGAGAGCCAGTTCATTGTTCACAGCCGGCGCCGCTGTCACCAGCGCGGCGCACATGCGGTCAATCTCGGCCGTCAGCCGTGCTGCGATCATCTCGCGGCCGCCGCAGCCGTCGGCAAGTTGATCCTCAAGGGGTAAATGGGCGCACGCGCCAAGCGTGCTTTTACCGGCATTTTCTGGGGGCATGGGCAGTATCCATAAAAAATTCGTATTCCGAACCATCATCGTCGCGCACGACATACGCGGAACAGGTCGATATTCGCGTCACCCGCCCGATGGACAGTCGTGCACCCGGGAAGTAGCGCACGCCCTGCGCATCCGTAAGCCACACCGCGTGAGGGCTGGCGAGCAGATTCATGCCAAGCGCTTCGAGCGGCACACGCACCCGTTCGCCGTCCTGCGCGTGACCGGGAAAAGTGAGGCCGCCCAAACCTCCGATCTCGGCGCGCGCCAGGCGGACGACGCGCGCGTAGTCCCACGATTCGGGCGACAGAAACCCCTGGGCTTCGGGCAGCATCGCAGTGAACGTACCAGGCTGCGTGGAGCTCAGCGTGGCGCCACGGTAGTAGCGCGCGAGAAATTCGCCAACCTGCTCCTGCAACTGCGCAAGCACGATCACATGCATTACCGGCGAGCGCTTCTGCGACCACGCGCTAGCGGTCAGCGCTGACAGATCGGCAGCCGACTGTACGTAGCCTTCGTAGATGAGCGCACCGGACTTCGAGTCAATATGTGTCGTCACCAGACGGAACGCTTCGTTGGGACGCATCGCGCGTGGTACGCCGGACCATTGATTTGACACGATCCACGTCAGCAGCACGAACACGAACGGCGATCCGAGGACTACTGCTTTTGTCACGGGCGACGCATCCGACCAGCGTCTGGCGAGAAACACAAGCGGCGCATGGCGTAGCAGATAGTCGCGCTCGGCGTTACGCGTCATCGTCGCGCCCGGCGCATGGCGGCCACTGAACTGAAATGTCACGACACCTACTGAAAACCGCGCACCGTGCGCAAGCGTCACGCGCCGCCCCGGCGGCACGGGCCGGCCGAACACCGCAACCTTCGCACGGTGAGGGACCAGTGCGAGCGCCGTACCTCGCAATTCAACGGTGGCATGCAGTGGTTCGACGCCCTGGTCGATCACCATCAGGTCGGCATCGGCGCCGCTGCCTATGCGCAACTGCCGGCCGGCCGGCACCACTACGCTCGCGCCGGTATGCACGCCGTCCATGACGACAATCAGGGCATCAGCGGTCATAGCGCTTCTCCCACGGCATCGTGCGCGCCAGCGGCAAAACTGGCGATGACGAAAGCGCCGGCGACGATGATTGCGGCATGTTTCCCGCAGCGACCTGCTCCAGAGTCCGCGGCCCAACCTCGACGCTGGACGCGACAGCGACCCTCGTATGAACCGGTTCCGCAGAACCTGCCGCGACACCGGGAGACATCCGTACCGGCGCCCGCAGCAGAGTCGCCACAACAGCCCTTTGCTCCGGGATGGCCGCAGGACCCGGACTTTCGGCGCCCGTCGTCGTTCCCGCGACGGCTGGCGCCACGTTCGGCGCTCCATCGACCGACATGCGTTTGAGGCGCGGCGTGATCAGGATCAATCGCTCAAGACGATCGTGCGTGGTCCGGGTATCGCGGAAAAGCGCGCCAAGAAACGGCACGTCGCCAAGCACCGGCACCTTCGATGTGGTGCTCTCGCTGCGCTCGTATTGATAACCGCCTATCAGCAGACTCTCGCCATCGCGCACGATCGCCTGAGTGACGACTGAATGATTGTCCACTTTAGGAATGCCATCCACCGTCATCAGCGTGTTGAATGCGCCGTCTTCGATCTGAATGCTGAGCCGTATATTGCGGCGCGGCTCGCCGCTCGATTCAATGCTCGGCGTCACTTTCAGCGTCAGCCCTGTGTCGATGTTGAAGAGGTCGACGGCCTGGTTGCCCGCCACGCGCACGTACACCGAGCTGCGCGAAGTCAGGGCCGCTTCCGTGTTGTTTAGCGTGAGCACTTGCGGGCGCGACAGAACCCGTGCCTTACCGGCCTCTTCCAACGCCTGGATCTGTGAGAACAGGTACTGCGCCGAATTACCGACCAGCGTCGCGAGATTCAGTCCGGCCATCGCGCTAGCCGGCGTCATCAAGTCAGCGGCGCCGAAGCTCAGCGGCGCGCTCGAGGTTCCCACGGCGCCGTTGATCCGGCCATTGGCGCCGCCCCACCGTACCCCGAGCGAGCGCGCCGCGTTCGACGACACGTCGATCACGACCGCGTCGATCTCGACCAATTCCTGCGGCTGGTCGAGCATCGCGATCGCGCGCTCGTAGTTCGGCATCATCGACACGATGTCGCTGATCACCACCGCGTTGGTGCGCTGGTCCGCGACGATGTTGCGGCGCGCCGGCGTCGCAGCGGGCTGCGCGGTGTCAGAGTCAGGCAGTGACGTTCGCGCACCCCCGCCTTCGGACGATACGCTGCCAAGACCAAAGCCAAGCAGGCCTGGCAGCGGCGGCGGGCCGCCGCGCGCATCGCCGGGCGTGCGCGCTGTGCGCGGCGCAGTAGGCTGCCAGGTGTCCGACATCAACCGGCGCAGGAGTGACGCAATGCCGAGCACGGTCTGCTCCTGCGCCCCGACCGTGTAGCGTACGTCCTGCGCCTGTGCGTAGCGCAGCGGGAAAACGCGGATGACGGTCTCATCGAATGACGGCTCGACCGTAGTCTGGCGCTGCGCCTTGTCGATCGCCTCCGCCACTGCCTCGACGAATTTCGATGGACCCGCAACCTTGACCGTGCTCGCCGAGTATTTGATCGGCAGGCGGGGGTCGTCGAGATCCAGGTTTCGAAGCAACGACGCGACCGCCTCGCGGGTCATTGGCGCAAACGGGATGACCCGGCTGCGCACGTCCGAAGCCGTCGCGACATGCATCGCCTTGCCGTCGAAATACCAGACAAGGCCGTAAGCCTCCACTAGCTGGATGAAGACGTTGCCCGGCGTGTCGTCGAAGCGGCCGTTGACCGCTCCTTTTACGTCGCGGCCGATGTCAGCGCTCAGGCCTTCGACGGCGAGCATGTCGCGCAACACATCGGGTAGTGGCGCGCCGTTCACTGCGTAGTGAATCGGAGCGCCTTGCCAAACGGGGGTCGCGGCGTCGGCCGCTGCCATCAGCAAGACGGGACAGGCTACGCCGAGCAGCCCCACGAAGTGGCGCACGGCGGCCCCGATCGCGCACTGCGGCAGGAGCGAAACCCGGCGTCCCTTCTCGATGATCGAATCAGTGGGCCACATCTTTAACATTGAAAATCCCTGGCTGCGATTATTGACTACGTTAGCCAGAAATTTAATGCCGTTTCAACGCCCTCTGGTCATACACATGTATGCCACTCGCCGAAGATCAAATGCGCCGCGTCGCCGTTGATTCAAAGCACTCTCAAAGCACGACGTCTGTCCGCGCATCGAATTCATTTAGATGAATGCTTATCTTAAAAATAAAGTGGAGTTACACATGATCGCAAGTCGTATATCTGTACGACCCTGCCGGGTTAACGCTGAGAGAGGATTGACGAACCGCCAACCCTATTAGTTCGATCATGACAAATGAACCATTCGATCCGAGCCGCAATTCTCCGATTTTATCGAACTCATACTGGGCATTAATAGACTTTGAGTCTCTAATAGAGGATTTGCACCTATGGATTTCAGGCCCGCCAGCTCCTAGAGACGCAGCGACATGAGAATGACACAGTACTGCAACTTCAGTCCTCAACTTGCAAAACCAAGGCTACGCTCCATTAGGATCAACGGATTCGCAACATGTCTGCGGCTCGAGGAGATTTACTGGCGGATCATCGAAGAAATTGCACGCAGGGAGTCTCTAACAGTTGGCAAGCTAATCTCGAAATGGGCTATCGATATTGATATGACGCAAGAAACCGTCTGCAATTTTACCGGATTTATCAGAATCATCTGTGTCACCCAAATAATCGAACAACGGCATCTGATTGATATGAAGACCCTCGACCCAGATGCGCCAGTCAATTCGCTTCAATAACCTGCAAGGAGGTTCACCGGAATAAAAATAGCCATTTTTCTTATGCATTGCTGCGAATGCAGAGCACGACGCGCAATTACTGTGCGAAGCGCAACCGGTCAGTTTAAATTTTTAATATCAAGGATCTGTTAATGACAAATGCAATCAACAGCATCGGCAGCACGCCCGCGCCGGCGCAAAGCAGCGTGCGGACCGATGTCCACTTGAGCTCGGTGCGCACGTTCTCGCCTGACACCGCCGGTAATACCGGCAATACGCAATCGACCTCGGCGACATCACATCAAAACGCTGGCAATGCAGCCGCGGACGGTAGCGGTGACAGTAGCGCAGCGAAGGGCGGAGGCGGTAGCGACAAGTCGGGAGAAGCGATGAGCCAGATCATGGATTTCATCAAAACGGCTATCTCCGCCGCGACGCAGCTGGTTTCGCCAATTGTCGACATGATCACGTCGATGGTGGGCAAAGCAGGTACCTCGGGTACGTCGGGTAAGGACGCCGCTTGACGAAGCCCTGAACATCCGGCCGTCGCGCAACCTCGGCCGGTCTCGGGGCGGCATCCGGCATGCCGCCCCGTTTCGAATCACGCTCCCTCAGGATGCAATGAATAATTCCCCCGTGCTTGGCCGTGTCGATCTCCAGCGAATCGACAGACTCGTACGACGCTCCAATGCGGAGTCGCACACGGCCATTACTGGTTTTGTCGACGGCGGCCATCGCCACGTCTGCGAAATGCTGCGCAGCGCCGTACCGCCGGACGCGATCGTGCAGCGTTTCCTCGACGAATTGCAATTGATGAAGGATTACGTGGGCACCTCGTACCGCGTGTCGCGGATCTCTTGCGACGGGCTCGCCGCGCTACAACGCAGCCGAAGCCGGTATTTTGTCGACCTCGGCGTGCAGTGCGCCTTTATCCTGCCGGGCAACGCCGCCGCGTGGGCGATTAACGCTGTGCAAGCGCAAGCGCACGACAGTGCGTACCGGCTATTCTCGATCTTTGACGAATCGGTCCCGCAGAAGAATCTGTCGACAGCCCTGCTCGCCGATCATGTCGTCGTGCCACCCGGCACTCCGCTGCGTCTGACGGGCCTGCGCGCCTTGCGGAGCCGAGCTGCAAAGGGTCCTGGCCAGCCTCGCATCATCGCGCATTTCGCCCGCGCCGACCCCGCGTGCGGCACACCTTACGACCTCTACAACGGTGCACGAGCCAGCTGACACAGTAGCCGGCATGTGCGCTTTTACCAACATATGCGGTCACCCCGCGGGAAACACCTGACTCTCAAATGGAGTCTGACGTAACGAGCCCGTGGCAGTTGCCTGATTTCCTAAGCGGGACCGTTCAGGCCGGGCGGCAACTCGCCAATTTGCCGGAACAAGCCCAGCCAGTCCTCGAGGTGCCACGTCTTGGCGACGCGGTCATCGCGGAATTCATGGAAGGAATGAATCGCGAACTCGACCACCTTGGATGTCGCTGGAATGCCCATGAGCGGTCCCGACTGCGTGCCCGTCACCTTTGCACGCACGCCGACCATCGCATCGTGGATCAGGACATTGAGCAGCGTGATTTTCATATCGGGCAATGCGTGCAATAGATCCGCAAGCATGGGCGCGATCTGCTCCGCGCCGATCGCCTGTCCCGATGCGCTTGGCAGATACTGCCAGTCAGGTGTGACGGCCGTGCGCAGGAGCGCTATATCCGCAAGCTCGATGGCGCGATAAAAGCGCGTGATGACCTCGTTCGTGGCGGCGTGCCCGGTGTCGTTCGATGCAGTCATGGTCGGTCCTTATCGGCGCTCATGAGGCGTTCATGAGACGCGCATAGGCAAGCAGTCGGCCCCGCTTCCTTATGCCGTATCGCATCTGCACATTCGCACAGGACAGGGTTTTAGCAATGATAAGCCACTTGGCAGACAGCATCTGAGCACGCAACAGAACGCTTTACTCACGCAGGAAAGTCCGTCGAACGCGACAACGTCTCCCAGGTCTGCAGCTCCTGCTCGACAAAGGCATGCTTCTCACGAACCCGCGTCAGCGCGTCCGTGCCTAACTGAAGCCGCAACGGCGGATTCGCGGCCGACACCAACGTCAGCAGCGCTTGCGCGAGCCTCTTGGGGTCTCCGGGTTGCCGACCGTTGAATGCGCTCGCTGACGCCCGCACCTTGCCGGCGGTTTCGGCATAATCCGCGATCACGTCCTTAGCTTCCATCGCAGACGATGAGTCGAGAAAGTCGGTTCGGAAATAACCTGGCTCGACGACCGTGACATGAACGCCGAGCGGCGAAAGTTCTGCGTGAAGCGCTTCGGAAAGCCCTTCCACGGCGAACTTGGTCGAGCCGTACACGCCGAAACCCGCACCCACCCGATACCCGCCCAGCGACGACATGTTGATCACATGCCCCGATCTCTGGCTGCGCATTTGCGGCAGCACGGCGCGTGTGACATTCAGCAGACCCATCACGTTGGTGTCGAAAATACTACGGACCTCGTCGGCACTGGTCTCTTCGACTGCCCCCGCCAAGCCATAACCGGCGTTGTTGACAAGCACGTCGATGCGGCCGAAACGCTCCACCGCCAGCTTGACGGCTTGATGAGCCGCGGCCTCGCTGGTGACATCCAGATCGACAGCCAACAGGCCCGGCTGCGAACCAAGCGCGTCGGTTACTGCGCTCGATTTCCGGGCCGTGGCAACCACGGCGTCACCTTGAGCGAGCGCCGCAGCGGTAATCTCGGCGCCCATTCCACGCGATGCGCCAGTGATCATCCAGACGCGCCTGAAGCCTGTTTGCTCGGTCATTTCGAAGCTCTCCGGTCGATTCGGCGACCGGGAATCCGGTTGCCATGACGCAAATCCTACGCATCCGATTCAGCTTGAAAAAGCGTATCGAGGTACATTCGCTTTGAACTGCAAGTTCATAATGGAGCGATGCATGGACAAGGATCTCCTGGACGGCGTGGCCATGTTCCTTGCGGTGGCCGAGCATAAGAGCTTTACAACCGCGGCCTCTCGCCTGCAGGTTTCGCCCACGGCAGTCAGTAAATCGATCCGGCTGCTGGAGCGGCGTCACGGCGTGTCGCTGTTTCAGCGCACCACCCGGAAAGTCGCGTTGACCGAGGCAGGGGTCTCGCTATTCGAGCGCTTGCGTCCGGCCGTTGAAGACATCGACGGTGCGTTTGAGGCGCTCAACAGCTTTCGCGACAATGCCTCCGGCACGCTACGCATCACGATGACCCGTTCCGCCTGCACGCTGCTGATCGAGCCGATGATCGAACAGTTTCGCGTGGCGCATCCCGACGTGCATCTGGACCTGACGCTCGATGAAGGCTTCGTGGATCTCGTGGAAAGCGGCTTCGATGCCGGCATCCGCCTGGGCGAAGCCCTCGCGAAAGACATGGTGGCTTTGCGCCTCACGCCGGACGCCGTCTGGTCGGTGGTCGGCAGCCCCGCGTATTTCGCCAGGGCGGGACGTCCCAAGACACCGCAAGACTTGATGAATCACGAAGGCATTCAGTATCGCTTCGTGAAATCGGGCGTCATCCACCGATGGGATTTTCTGGTCGACGGCGGCAAAGTCATGATCGACGTCGACAGCCGCTTGACGGTTAATGATCGAAGATCCTTGATCAGCTTTGCACGCATGGGGCTTGGGCTTGCGTACGTCGCAGATTTCGAAGCCGGGCGTGAGCTGGCGGCGGGTGAACTCGAACAAGTGTTGCTGCCCTTTACCCCTCCCGGCGACGGCCTGTATTTGTATTTCCCTGTCCGCACGCAATCGCAGGCAAAGCTCAGGGCATTGATCGATGCGTTGAAGCCTGAGCGCTAAGCTTTATTTAACCGCCTGATAGCCTTGATACCCATCAGTCAGCGTATTCAAGAACGCGACCACGTCCTTGATTTCCGCCTCGTCCAAAGCAGGCTTTTCGCCGGGCTTGCGATCAAACGGAGGTTCGGTATTCACATTCGCCCAATAGCGCCTGGGCAGATCGTCGAACTTCTGGACCTTGCCGTGAACGACCGGATAGAACTTCTCGGGGTTCGTATCGCGTTGAACATAAAAGCGCACGGCTTCGTCCAACGAATGATAAATGCCGTTGTGGAAAAACACCTTGCGCGTGGCCACATTGCGCAGCGACGGTGTTCTGAAGATGCCGCAATACTCCGACTGACCCTTGAGGTCGCGACGCTCCGGACCGCACGCGCCGAGGTCGAAATACTTCGGGTTCCTATTGATATGTAGCGCACGATTGCGCGGCACACCCAGCGCAATCAAACCAAAGTCGCTGAACTGCGGTGGCGAACCGTCCTTCGCGCGCTGGCTGATATGACATGCGGCGCAATTGCCCTTCTTCTCATCGTTGAATAATTCCAGCCCGCGCATTTCGGCTTCGTTCAGCTTTGCCTTGCCCGCAAGAAACGCATCGAACTTGCTGGTGTACGGATAGAACTTCTGCGGCGTCTGCTCGAACGCTTCAAGCGAACGGAGGATAGCGTCGAAGGCCTTTGCGTCGTTATCGAAAATGGTGGCGCCGAACGCATCGCGCAACTCTCCCGCATAGGGCGCGGCCTTTACCGCCGCGACCACTTGCGCCGGCGTGCTGCCCATTTCAAACGACGACGTCAGCGGAATCCGCGCCTGATCCGCACCATGATCGACACGGCCGTCCCAGGTCAAACCACCGGTCGGACCGGCGTCGACACTTTCATCGCCTTCGTCATCGGAATCGTGGAAATGCTGCGTGAATTGCGGCACCGATTGCAAATAGCGCAGCGACGGCACCGCGCGAAATCCCGGCTGCCGCAAGTCGCTGCCGCCCAGTTGCACCGACAACGCATTGGGCGGCCCGAACGCACGATCCGGGCTATGGCACGACGCGCAAGCCAGTTTGCCGGAGCCGGACAACGACGGGTCGAGGAACATCTTTTCTCCCACCGACGTCATCTGCTTAACCTGCGCGAAAACCTGTGCGCGAGTTTTTGCTTCGCCTGCACTGTAAGGCCCGGCTTGCGAAGCCGTTGAAGCAGCGTGCGAATCGCAGCCGGTCAGCACGACTGCCGAAACGCAAATTGCGGCCAGGGGCAGCAGCAGGGAAGTGATGGATGGCATGTGCATAAGGCATTGGAGGGAAGCCGAAGCGTATGACGTTCATATGTCACGTCCATGACATGACAAATGCCCTTCGCTTATCTAATGCAATCTGACATATTCTTACTTATTGAAAGCTATATTAAATGTTCCTGTCAAATGTCATTGGGACACTGCGGCACCGGTAAGAATCGCTTAACGGCTTATCAAATCAAGCGGCAGCGCTAAGCGACAACCAGGCCGGTCCCCCAACGACAGAGACCTATCGATGAATAAGAAACTCGTCCTCGCCGTGCCACTCACGGCGTCGATCGCACTTGGCTTGTACGCGTGCGGCGGCAATGACGACAACCACGCCGACCTCAACTCGGTGAAGAACATTGTCGTGATCTATGCGGAGAACCGCAGCTTCGACAACCTCTACGGCAGCTTCCCGGGTGCTAATGGCCTGCAGAATGTCACCGCCGCGAGCGCGCAGCAGCTCGATCGCGACGGCAGCGTGCTGGCCACGTTGCCGCCCATCTGGAACGGGTTGACCGGAACGGGCGTGACGCCTGCCGTGACCCAGGCCATGACGGTGAACTTGCCCAACTCGCCTTTCGCTATCGATGATCCGGCTGGCTTCAACACGCCTTTGTCGCTGACGACGCGTGACCTGTATCACCGTTTCTATGAAAACCAGATGCAGATCGATGGCGGCAAGAACGACAAGTTCGCCGCGTGGGCCGACTCGGGCGGTTTCGTCATGGGTCACTACAACACCAACGCCGACAAGCTGCCGCTGTACAAGATCGCGCAGCAATACACGCTCGCCGACAACTTCTTCATGGGTGCGTTCGGCGGGTCGTTCCTGAACCACCAGTGGCTTGTTTGCGCGTGCACACCGGTCTATCCGAACGCGGACAAGAGCGTGGCGTCAGGGTCAATTTCATCGGTGAATGCTGACGGGGTATCGCTGAAGCTGACGGCCGCTTCACCCGCTTCCGCCATCACGGGCATCCCGAAGTTCGTCAACTCGGGCAACCTGACGCCGGACTTCTACGCCATCAATACGATGCAGCCGCCGTATCAGCCGAGCGGCAACACGCCGGCGACAGGCGGTGATCCAGCGCTCGCCGACCCGACGGTTGCGACCACGCTGCCCCCGCAAACGCAGACGCATATAGGAGACCTGTTGAATACGGCGAACGTTTCGTGGGCCTGGTATGGCGGCTCGTGGGGCGCCGCATTGGCGGATCGCACGAAGATCAGCGGATCGACAAATTCAGTGCCGAATTTCCAGACGCATCATCAGCCGTTCAACTATTTCGCCGACCTCGCGCCGGGTACGACGAACCGCGCGCAGCACTTGCTGGATGGCGGCACGGACGGCGCGGGGTTCATCGCGGCGATCGATGCGGGCACCCTGCCCGCCGTGGCGTTCTATAAACCACAGGGCAACCTGAACGAGCATGCGGGTTATACGGACGTGGCATCGGGCGATGCGCACATCGCGAATGTGATTGCGCATTTGCAGGCGAGCCCGCAGTGGAAGAACATGATCGTGGTCGTGACGTACGATGAAAACGGCGGCTTCTGGGATCACGTCTCGCCACCGAAGGGCGACCGCTGGGGTCCGGGTACGCGCATACCGGCACTGGTGATTTCGCCGTACGCGAAGAAGGGTTTCGTCGATCACACGCAATACGATACGACGTCCATCCTGCGTTTGATCACTACACGCTACTCGCTGCCGAAGCTTCCAGGACTCATCGCTCGCGATGCTGCGATGGTCGCGGCAGGCGGCAAGCCGATGGGCGACCTGACGGCTGCGCTACAGTTCTGAAGTTGAGGTTTTGCTTAGCAGCTAGCTAAGAAGCGCGATGGGGTTATGGACCTATCGCGCTTTTTTAATGGGCGCACCTACATATTGATCTGTCCGCCCAGCTCCACCACGCGATTAGGCGGCAAGCTGTAGTACTCCGCCGCTTGCGCCGCATTGCGGCCCAGGAATGCGAACAATTTCTCGCGCCAAAGCGCCATCGCCTTGCTTTCGCCGGTCGCACGAATCGTGTCGCGAGCGAGAAAGAACGAGGTATCGGCAGCGTCGTAGGTCCAGCCGGGAATCTGCTTCTGGATCAACGTCAGAAGCACCGGCACGTCCGGAATCTCCATGAAGCCGTGACGCACCCTGACCGCATAACAACCATCACCCAGATCCTCGACCACGGCCTTGTCGGCGTCCCTGACATGGGGCACGTTGTCGGTCGTGCCAGCAAGAAAGATGTTCGTATTGTGCAGCACGCGGTTGTGCTTGAGGTTGTGCATGAACGCCGTCGGGGTCATGCCGGCCACACCGCCGGGAAACACCGCCGTGCCTTCAACACGCGACGGTGGGTGACTGCTCCTGCACAGCGAATAGATGATGTCCTTGAGCGGCAAGTTATCTGATTTCATCCGGTCGACGAGCATTTCGCGGCCCTTGTGCCAGGTCGTCATGATCGTGAACAACGTAGCGCCTGCCAGCAACGGAAACCAGCCGCCGTCGAGCACCTTGCTGACGTTACTCGATACAAACACCGCGTCGACCACCGCAAAAGGCCCGATGACAAGCGCCGTTGCCAGCGGTTTCCAGTGCCACAGGCAATGCGTGATGAAGTACATCAGCAACGTGGTGAGCAGCATGGTGGAGGCCACCGCGATACCGTAGGCGGAGGCCAGGTTATCGGACGATTTGAAGAACACCACCAGGAACACAACCGCCGCGAACAACGAGAGGTTGATGAACGGCACGTAGACCTGACCGATCTCATGCGTCGACGTATGGACGATCGGAATGCGCGGCAGAAAGCCAAGCTGCACGGCTTGCTTCGTCATGGAGAACGCGCCCGAGATCACCGCTTGCGACGCGATGATGGTCGCCGCCGTCGCCAGGATGACAAGCGGGACAAGCGCCCAGCCGGGAGCGGACTCGAAGAACGGTTGCTTGAGCGTATCCGGATGCATCATGACAAGCGCACCCTGACCGAAATAGTTCATGACCAGACTTGGCCAGACGAGGAACATCCACGCTAGACGGATCGGCTTTTTACCGAAATGCCCCATGTCCGCATACAAGGCCTCACCACCCGTCAGCGCGAGGAAAACCGAACCCAGCACGATGAATGCAGTGCCCGGGCTATGTGCCAGGAAAGCGATGGCGAAGGTCGGCGACGCCGCTTCAAGAATGACCGGATGCTGCACGATATGCAGCAAGCCCAACGCGGCCAAGGTGACGAACCACACCACCATGATTGGGCCAAAGACCTTCCCCACGGCACTGGTGCCGTGCTTCTGGATGGCGAACAAACCCGTCAGGATAACCAATGAAATCGGCACGATCCAGGCGGTGAGCTGAGCGTCGATCAGCGTCACGCCTTCCACCGCCGAAATGACGGAAATAGCGGGCGTAATCATGGAGTCGCCATAGAACATGGCCGCGCCGAATACACCGAGCGTTAGCAGGACATTACGCAAGCGCTCGGGAGCAACACCCGATGCCAACGCGGTCAGCGCAAGAATGCCGCCTTCGCCGTCATTGCCCGCGCGCATCACGAAGCTGACATATTTGAGCGTGACGACGATCAGGATCGACCAGAGAATGAGCGACACGATGCCGAACACGTTAGTCTGACTGACCCCGCCCGCGGCCTTGAGGCACTCCCTGAGGGTATAAAGCGGACTTGTGCCGATGTCGCCAAAAACAACGCCTACAGCACCGAGCATGAGAACCGGCGCCCCTTGTACAACTTTGGTCGAAGAGTTTGCGACTGATGCTGACATATGCCTTTCGCTCGATTTGTTAATCACCACCGCTAACCGGGATGGCCCACAGGCTAACCGGTTTCATCGGCATGGACCTCAGCATTTACACCAAGCGCGCCTCATCAATTCAATAACACGCCCCATAACAATAACCGCGAAAAATGACGATAGGTCATGTAAAAGAAAATGCGAAGCGCGCGCGTTTGAATAACGTGACCAGGACCCGAACCTGCGCGCGCCGCCCGGGCTGCTTGCGCAAACTTGTTGGCTCGCACTGCGTCGGGTACGCTTGCCACATACTAAAGACCCGGCATACACGCTATGAAAAAATTAGTCAGGCTGGAATTGCAGCAAATCCATCCAACGCAAATAACCGCAGGAATGCTGGAAGTCGATGAGAAACGCAAGCACTTCGCGTCCCTGTCCGCGGAAGAACTGAAGCGCGCGCTCAAGGCCTTGCCCATTCCCGCCGTGTTGGGCCGGGATGGCACCCACTTCGCAACCGATCATCATCACCTTGCGCGGGCGCTATTCGACGCCCAGATTAATTACGCTTACGTTGAAGTCATGGCCGACCTGTCGAAACTGAAAGGCGATGCCTTCTGGCTGGAGATGGCAAACCGGCGATGGGTACACCCCTATGACGAGCACGGCATCCTGCATGGCGTTGCCGCGATTCCGCCCAATGTCTCGGGGCTGATAGACGATCCGTACCGGAGCCTGTCAGCGTTTGTTCGCAATGCGGGCGGATACAATAAAACGCCAGAGCCGTTTGCCGAATTCCAGTGGGCGGACTTCTTCCGCACTCGCATCCGCTTGTGGAGCACGTCGTTTCAATTCAACGCTGCCGTCCGGCAGGGGGTGCATCTTGCCAGAAGTCCGGACGCGTTGGTACTGCCAGGGTTCTACAAAAGCAAGGTTGGCATCGGAGCCACGCCAGGCGCTTGATGGCTGGCTCGACGGGTAAGCGGCAGCCAGATACAAAAACGCCGTTGGACCCTTTCGAGTCCAACGGCGTTTAGATCCTGCAGCGATCCTTAATGCGCCAGGAACGAGCGCAACTTCTCCGACCGGCTGGGATGCACGAGCTTGCGCATCGCCTTGCTTTCAATCTGGCGAATCCGCTCACGCGTTACATCAAACTGCTTGCCGACTTCTTCCAGCGTATGGTCGGACACGGTGTCGATACCAAAGCGCATGCGCAGCACCTTCGCTTCACGCGGCGACAATGAATCCAGCGCATCCTTGATCGCCAGACGCATGTCGGCGTGCATGGCGGCATCGGCCGGGGATTCCGTGGCCGAATCTTCCACCATGTCGCCCAGCGTGGTGTCACCGTCTTCGCCCAAAGGCGTTTCCAGCGAAACCGGCTGGCGCGCGATCTTCAAGATGCTGCGAACCTTTTCTTCCGACAAATCGAGGCGAACCGCCAGCACCGACGGATGCGCTTCCTGTCCCGTCTGCTGCAGGATTTCGCGCGATACGCGGTTCAGCTTGTTGATCGTCTCGATCATGTGCACCGGCACGCGAATAGTCCGGCCCTGATCGGCGAGCGAACGCGTCACAGCCTGACGAACCCACCACGTGGCGTACGTCGAGAACTTCCAGCCACGCCGGTATTCGAACTTGTCCACGGCCTTCATCAAGCCGATATTGCCTTCCTGGATCAGATCCAGGAAATGCATGCCGCGGTTCACGTACTTCTTCGCGATCGAAATCACCAGACGCAGGTTCGCTTCCGTCATTTCGCGCTTCGCCTGACGCATCTTGTGCTCGGCGGACGTCATCTGCTTGTTCAGCGCCTTCAGTTGCAACAGCGGCAACATCAGGTTCGACTCAATCTGGATCAGCTTTTCCTGTTCCGCCTGGATGGCCGGCAGGCTGCGTTCCAGCGCCTTGCCATAGACGCTCGAGGTAGCGTGACGCATGGTCCACTCAAGATCCGTCTCGTGGCCTGGGAACACTTCCACGAACTTCTCACGCGGCATGCCCGCTACATCGACCGCGATCTTCAGGATGCGGCGCTCGATAGCGCGAACCTGTTCCACTTGCTCGTGGACCTCGGCGCACAGCTTGTCGATGGTACGAGCGGTAAAGCGGATCGTCGCCAGTTCTTGCTGGATGTGTTCCTGCACGCTCGGCCATTCGCCGGTGCGCGAGTCGTCGGCGGTATAAGCCGCATGGAACGCGTCGAAACGGTCCCGCACGTTCGAGAAAATAGGCAGGCAGTCGCGCAGCAAATGCTTGAGGCGCGTTGCGTTCGCACGCGTGGCCTGCTCGTCTTCGGTCTCGCCGTCTTCGTCGTCGCTTTCCGACGCGAGTTCGGCTTCGTCGAGTTCGGCGTCGGTATCGGCATCCGCCGCGACCGCGTCTTCGTCCAGCGTGGTGTCCTTGAAGCCGTCGACCAGTTCGTCGATGCGCAGCTCGCCCGCGACAATCTTGTCCACGGTCGTGAGCAGCGTGACCACGGTCGACGGGCACGCGAACGCCGCCTTGATCATCTCGCCGAGGCCATCTTCGATGCGCTTCGCGATTTCGATCTCACCCGCGCGGGTCAGCAGTTCGGTGCTGCCCATTTCGCGCATATACATACGCACGGGATCGGTCGTGCGGCCGAATTCCGAGTCGACGGTCGCCAGCGTGACTTCCGCTTCCTCGTCCGATTGCTCGTCCGACACCGCCGTGGGGGCGGAATCGTTCAGCAGCAGCGTTTCCGAGTCCGGCGCTTCTTCGTAGACGGCCACACCCATGTCGCGGAACGTGCTGACAATGGTTTCGATAGCCGATGTCTGCGCAAAGTTACCCGGCAGGTGATCGTTGATCTCCGCGTGGGTCAGGAAACCTTGCTGTTTTCCCAGTTGAATCAACGCGCGCATCTGGCGTTGACGTTCATCGGCCTGCTCGGGCGAGCAAACGCTTTCGTCCATTGGGCGCGACATCTTGTCCGCAGCCCCACGGCGGGCTTTCGATTTTTTTGCAGGAACGCCGTTGCCGGCGGTAGATTCGGTTGGATCAAAACTTGTCATACATTTCCTCGACAGCTTTGCTCTGTAATAACAAACCAGTGCACAAGCGGTTAGACACGAGCACTACCGTGACGACCGACGGGATCATCACCTCGGGTTCAGCAGTTCAGCTTATTCAGCCAATTCGATGCGTTGATTCGAGCAAAACTGAATCAGTTTGGAGGCGGGGCGCGCTAACGAGCGCAGTACTCGCGCGGGTCGTACAGTCTATAGCAACTTGGTTGCGGCTAGTGAGGTAAACGCCAATATCAGGCGTATTTAGTAGCCGAGCGCAGCAAAACTACAACATTTAGCTCGGACAAGTAGTCAATTGCGGACGAATTAGCTCGATTCAAGACCGTGCAAGCCGCATAAAGCCCCTTAAATGAGCCTGAAAATTGGTCCGGTATTCCGACCCCGATTAATGTGCGCCGGTTCGGTGACGGACGATTTTCGTCGACTTTGCTTGCCGTGAGGTGGTTTTTTCGCGCCGCAGCTTTGCAGACAGCCGTGTGCGTCACCTCGCTGACTATCGGATTGGCGAAAGGATTGGCGAAAACGCCTACTTTAATCGCATTGCGATCAAACGCATTTCAATGCGATTTTTTTCTTCCTACTCTGTTCGTCAGACGCAGCGCTTCCGATGATCCTTTGCTGATCCGGGAGGCCGTCGATGCCTATCGAGGAAGTCGACATGAAAAACGTCACGGCGCTGATCGCAGCCCTGGAAGCGGAACTCGGAGCCGATGCGGTACTGACGGCCGAATCCGACCTCGCGCCTTTTACGGAAGACTGGCGAGGCCGCTACAAAGGTCCGGCGGCGGCGCTCGTCCAACCCTCTAACACCTCGCAGGTGTCGGCCGTCGTGCGCCTGTGCGCGGAGTACGGCGTCCCGGTCCTGCCGCAAGGCGGCAATACCAGCCTGTGCGCGGGCGCGGTGCCGGCGAATGCGGGCCTGCCGCCGGTCATCGTCAATTTGACGCGCATGCGGCGCATTCGTCATATAGATGCCGCCAACTGCTCGATGGAAGTCGAAGCCGGTTGCGTGCTGAAGACCATTCAGGAGGCGGCCGCCGCCGAACAACGCCTGTATGCGGTCAGCCTCGGCGCCGAGGGTTCGTGCCAGATCGGCGGGAATTTATCGACTAATGCGGGCGGCACCGCCGTCCTGCGCTACGGCAATACGCGCGACAACGTGCTGGGACTCGAGGTCGTACTCGCCGACGGCACCGTCTGGAACGGCCTGCGCGCCTTGCGCAAGGACAACACGGGGCTTGACCTGAAGCACTTGTTCATCGGCGCGGAAGGCACGCTCGGGATCATCACGGCGGCTACGTTGAAGCTGCATCCGCTGCCGGCGCAACACGCGCTCGCGTGGTTCGCTCCGGTGGACCCCGCCGCCGCGCTGCACATCCTGGGGATGTTCCAGGCCGCGTGCGGGTCGCGGCTGAGCGCCTTCGAGATGATCAACCGCCTTCAGCTCGAACTCGTAATCGAGCATGTTCCCGGGCGACGCAATCCGCTCTCGGAACTGCACGAATGGCACGTGCTGGTCGAACTGGGCGACACCCACGGCGGCGAGGAAATGACCGCGTTGATGCAGCAAACGCTCGAACACGCGGCCGAAGCCGGGTTGATCCACGACGCCGTTCTCGCCAGCAACGAGACGCAACGCGCCGCGCTCTGGGAAATTCGCCATAGCGTGTCGGAAGCCAACAAGAAAGCGGGAGTGGGCCTGACGACCGACTGTGCGGTGCCGGTGTCGGCGGTGCCGCTTTTTATTGAACGCGCCACGCAGGCGGTGCACGCCATTGTTCCCGGGCTCGACATCATCGTGGTCGCGCACCTTGGCGACGGCAACGCGCATTTCATCCCATTCTTCACCTTCGAAGCATGGCGCCAGCTCGCCGATCGCTCCTCGATGGCCAACACCATGCGCCACTGCGTGAACGACGTCGCGCATGAATTACGCGGCACGTTCAGCGCGGAACACGGCGTCGGGCAAACCGGGCTGCCGGAGATGGCGCACTACAAATCCGCGGCTGAACTCGGCCTGATGCGCGCGGTGAAGAACGCGCTCGATCCGCACAACCTGTTCAATCCGGGACGCTTGCTGCCCTGAATTTCCGGGTCCCGTTTTTTGATTCTCGGGACCATCGATCCAGGCCAAAGAAGAAGCCTGGACGTTCACATCACAGCGTTTCTGTTTCTATCCACACCCTTGGAGCCGACATGAAAAAGCAGCCCGCACGCGATGAGATTCAACAGCTTGAACAACCCGGCCGACGCACGGTCATCAAGACGGCTGTCGCCGGCGCTGCCGCAGTGGCGTTCCCGTTCGTCTGGACGCCGTCGCGTGCGGCGAATAAACGGATCGTCATTCGCGACGATGGCGGCATCTACACCAAGGCGTATGGGGCGGTTTTCTACAAGCCGTTCACGGAGAAGACTGGGATCGAGGTAATCGGCGTGCAAGCGAACGCCGAACCTACCGCACAGATCAAGAGCATGGTCGAAACTGGTAGCTACACGTGGGACATGGCCAAGATCAGTCAGCCAGCAATCCTTCTGTTGACGGGTGGTGGCAAGGAATACCTGGAGAAGCACGGGCTCGAGGCTGACCCGGTGATCGCGAAGATCCCATCGCAATACATGTCCCCCTATGGCGTTGGCACCAACATTTATACGACCGTGCTCGCGTATCGCACTGACGCCTTCAAGGGCCGCAAAGCCCCGAATTCATGGGCCGATATGTGGAACGTCAAGGACTACCCGGGCCGTCGCGGCCTGCGCAAGTATCCGTTCGATACGTTCGAAGAAGCGATGATGGCCGACGGCGCGTCACCCTCGCAGGTCTATCCGGTCAACTTCGACAAGGGCATCGCGAGCCTCGACAAGATTTCCAAACACGTCGATGTGTGGTGGACCACGGGCTCGCAAGTCGAACAGATGCTGGGCTCCGGCGAAGTCGACATGATCAGCACGTGGGTATCGCGAGCGCAATCGGCTATTGCAAACGGCGCGCCGGTGGCAATCGTCTGGAACCAGAACATCTGGGGCGTCGACAACTGGTCGATCCTCAAAGGCACGCCGAATGCCGCCGCCTGCCGCGAGTTCATCAAGTTCGCGTCCGACCCGAAACGTCAGGCCTCACTGGTCGAGTATTTCCCGGCCGGTGTTACGCAGCCCGAAGCATTCAACTACATCAAGCCCGAGATTGCGAAGAACTGCCCGACGTTCCCGGAGAACATGAAGAACGGCCTGCATATCGATGCGAAGTTCTGGCAGGAAAAACAAAGCGTCGCGCTGGAACGCTTCAATAGCTGGATCCTGACCTGAGCGCTGTTTTTATCGCTTCCTTTGTGTTTTCACCGTCACGGATGCCGATTCCATGCCTGCCTCGAACCTTCAAATCACGGGACTCTGCAAGCGTTATGGCGACTTCGTTGCCCTCGCGCCCACCGATCTCGATGTCGCCCAGGGCGAATTCCTGACCCTGCTTGGGCCCAGCGGATCAGGCAAGACGACGCTGCTCAGCCTGATCGCCGGGCTCGCGCAGCCGGACGATGGCCAGGTGCGGATCAATGGTGTCGACGTGACATACGGCGCACCGTATGAACGGGACATCGGCATGGTGTTTCAGAACTACGCGCTGTTCCCGCACATGACGGTGGCGGAGAACATTTCGTTCCCGTTGCAGATGCGCAAGACGGATGCCAAAGCGACGCGCGAGAAGGTCATGCAAGCGCTCGAGATGGTGCATCTGCCGCATGTGGCAGGGCGTTATCCGCGGGAATTGTCGGGTGGTCAGCAGCAGCGGATTGCGCTCGCGCGCTGCATGGTCTACCGGCCGTCGATCATCCTGATGGACGAACCGCTCGGCGCACTCGACAAGAAATTGCGCGACCAGATGCAACTGGAGATCAAGCGGATTCATCGGGACCTGGGCACGACGATTGTCTACGTCACGCACGACCAGGAAGAGGCGATGACCATGTCCGACCGCATCTGCCTGATGAACGCCGGATCGATTGCGCAACTCGGCACGCCCGCAGATTTATATTTCCGTCCGAAGAGCGTGTTCGTCGCGGACTTCCTGGGCGAATCGAACCTGCTCGACGCGGTGGTCACAGGGCGCAGCGGCGATCAGGTGCAGATCAGCGTGCAGGGTGGCGCGAACGTCAACGCGATGGCATACGACTCTGTGATTCGCAACGGCAAGCCCGTGAAGCTGATGTTGCGTCCGCAGAACCTGCAGATCCACGATGGACCGCCGGCCGCATCGATCAACGGCGGCACGTTGTCGGCGAAGCTCACCGACATCATGGTCACAGGCAGCATGACGAAGCTTTATCTGCAGTCGCATATCAGCAATGCCCCGCCACTGGTCGCGGCGTTTCCCACCAACCGGCTCGGCCGCCAGTACGAGATCGGGCAGACGCTCGGCCTGTCGTGGCTGACTGCAGACGCTGTTGCCATTGCGGGGTGAAGCGATGAATCGTTCCGCCCTGATCGCTGAACAAATGCATCCCGACGCGCCGCCGCCACGCCCTGCCCGATGGCGCGCGTGGTTGCGGCCCGGCGCGATGAGTGCGCCGATTATCGTGTTGCTGCTCGTGATGCTGGTGTACCCCGTCGGCCAGTTGTTGCTGCTGAGCGTGCACAACGGCAGCGGCTTTACGCTCGTCGAATACAAGCGGCTCTTTGCGTCGTCGGTGTATGTGGATGTATTGCTGATCACGCTCAAGGTCTCGTTGTGGACGACCTTCTTCTCCGTGCTCACCGGCTATCCGATCGCGTATCTGATTTCCTCCCTGACGCGTGAACGCAAGAACCGCCTCCTGTTCTGGGTCCTGCTCTCCTTCTGGACCAGCTTTCTCGTACGCACATTTGCATGGGTCGTGCTGCTCGGGCGCAACGGCGTGATCAACCAGGTGCTGCTTGGACTTGGCATCATCGACCGGCCGTTGAGCCTGCTCTATAACTTTTCCGCCGTGATCGTCGGCATGGTCCACGCGCTGATGCCGCTCGCGGTGCTGACCATGCTCTCGGTGATGGAGAACATCGACCGCCGCTTGCCAAGCGCTGCCGCCACGCTCGGCGCGCGTCCTGGCACCGTGTTCTGGAAGGTGTATTTCCCGCTGTCGCTGCCGGGCGTGGCCGCGGGCGCGTTGATGGTGTTCGTCACGGCCATCGGCTTCTTCATCACGCCCACGCTGCTCGGCGGACGCCATCAGACCATGATCACGCAACTGATCATCGACCAGGTGATGCAGGCGCTGAACTGGGGTTTTGCGGGCGCAATCTCCGTGCTGCTGCTGGCGGTCGTGCTGCTTGTGTTCCTGATCTATGACCGCATGGTCGGCCTCTCCACCATGGCCGGCGGCAGCTCGGCCGCGCGTGGTCCGAAGCGCGGCGGCGGCTGGAGCCGCAAACTCGGCGACGTGATCCTGACCGCGCTGGGCAACGCCACCGATGCGGTCATCGGCGTATTGCCCAAACGCCGCAAACGCCGCGCCGCCAATGGCGAAAGCCTGACGTTGCGCGTGGTGGTGATCCTGCTGCTGGTCTTCCTGAGCGCGCCTGCATTCCTGATGATTCCGCTCTCGTTCGATTCCGCGTCCGGTCTTGCGTGGCCGCCGCACGGTTTCTCGTTGCAGTGGTATCGGCAGATCACTGATTCGCCGTTGTGGATGCAAGCGATTACGCGCTCGATGCTGGTGGGTATCGGCACCGGCATTCTCTCGATGCTGATCGGCACGCCCGCCGCGTTCCTGCTGGTGCGCGGCGGCATGAAGGGCAAGGCGGCCATGCTTGCTTTCATCCTCGCGCCGATCGTGGTGCCGCGCATGATCATCGCAGTGGGCGTGTTCTACTTCTTCGCGAAGATTGGTCTGATCGGTTCGTCGTTCGGCCTCGTGCTGGGGCACACGGTGGTGGCCGTGCCTTACGTGGTGATCACCATGATGGCGGTGCTGCGCAACTACGACACGCGGCTCGATCTCGCCGCGCACAGCATGGGCGCACGCCCGTGGGCCACGCTGCGCCGCGTCACGTTCCCGATTCTCGGCGCAGGCTTGATGTCGTCGTTCCTGTTCGCTTTCGCGACCTCCTTCGATGAACTGACCATCGCGCTGTTCTCGTCCGGCGGCTTGAGTACGACCTTGCCCAAGCAGTTCTGGGACGAAATCACGATGCAGATTTCACCGGTCATTGCGGCCGTTTCCACGTGCCTGTTCGTATTTATCGCAGCCTTGATCTGGGTGGCGGACCGCTTGCGCCGCCGCAGCCTCGCTTCTTGAATAACCTTGTTTTCTAGGACTAACTCATGCTTTCAGCACACCAACTGCGTGGCGTCTTGCCGGCCATTCCGACTCCCGTCAATCCCGACGACACCATCAACGCCGACGCCGCTCGCGCGCTCATGCGCTATCTGCTGAAGCAGGGCGTGGACGGCGTCGTGCCGCTTGGCGGCACCGGTGAATATGGCGCACTCTCGCGCGCTGAGCGCATTCGCATGGCCGAGATAACGGCGCAGCAGGCAGCGGGCAAGGTTCCCGTTATCGCGGGCGTGCTCGATCCCGGTTATCACGATGCGATGCAAGCGGGCAAGGACTTCGCGGCCGCCGGCGCCGATGGCCTGCTCGTTTTGACGCCCTACTACACGAATCCGACGCAAGGCGGCATTCGCGATTACTTCATGCGTTACGCCGATGAATCGCCGCTGCCGATCCTCATCTATGAAATCCCGTACCGCACGCGGATTGCGATAGCGCCCGAAGTGCTGCACGAGTTGTCGAAGCATGAGCGGATCATCGGCATGAAGGCATGCAACACGGACATGTGGCACTTCCTGCGCACCGTTGCGGGCGTGGACGAATCGTTCGCCGTGCTGAGCGGCGAAGATACGTTGTTCCCGTTGCATGTGGCGGCCGGCGCCAAGGGTGGGATTGTGGTGACGGCAACGTTGCTGCCCACTGCATGGCGAAAAATCTATCAGTTGGCGTCAGAGGGGAAAACGCGGGAAGCGTTGACGTTGCATCGTTCGCTGATTCCGCTGATGAACCTGGCGTTCGCCGAGACGAATCCCGGTCCGATGAAGTCCGTGATGGACCTGATCGATGTCCACGCGCCCGCGATGCTTGCGCCGCTGGTTCAGGCGGAACCGGGGTTATCGGCGAGCTTGCGCGTGGAGTTGGAGAAACAACTCGACTTGTTTGAACGGGGGGAGGAATAGTATGAGGGTGGTGGGTGGAGGTGCCCGTGTTCAGAGTTAGTGGTCGGGGTCTATGCCGGGTTGCTGCTTTCGGCCTTAGTGGTCTGCGTGAGTTGGCTTTTCTCTTTATCACTGTTAGCCACTGTGCGTGGCGGCACGTCATTTCTTGGTCCTTAGCGACAAAGAAACGAAGCAAAGAAAACGCTTTCACCGCTCTACCCTAAGTGTCCACAGCGTGCAGTTTTCATTCATGGGTGCCCCAAAAGCACGGTGCTCGCCAGAGCCACGGATGTGTGAAACCCTCCTTCTCGCGAATTCTTACACGCACACGCTTCGCCCCGTACGCTCTCGGGCAAGCACACTTGTTAAGGAACCCGCACGACTCTACGCGTATTCATGACTGCAGTTTTTTGCTGGGTTAGCTGCTTGGTCCGCGCGGCCATGTTCGTAGATCACAGTTCGACGCATGCTACTGCCTGAGGTTTTGGTAAGTTGGATGGGCCGCCTGCACGGTTATTTTAGTTGGGTAAGGGCTTACGCATGGTGGGACCTTGTCACTTGGTCGGTTGGCCGCGCGGTTCGAGATGCGTACAAACTCGATGGGTGGTTCACGCGGATAGCGCGGGGTGTCCCTTGGGCAGGTTCAGTCACTGGTGGCGAAGCGTGTGGGTATCCGTGTTCGGAGAAAGAGGGTTTCACACATCCGTCGCTCTTGCGAGCACCGTGCTTTTGGGGTGCCAAAAACGCAGGAACTGCACGCTAGGTCAACTTATGGGCCCGCGTTTTGAAAGCGCTTTCTTTGCTTCGTTTCTTTGTCGCTTTGGACAAAGAAATGACGCGCCGCCACGCGCAGTGGCTAATAGTGATAAAAAAATAAGCCAACGCAAGCAGACCGCTAAGGCCGAAAGCAGCAACCCGGCACTAACCCCGACCACTAACCCCGAAAGCACCACCCCGACCGCCCACCAACCCCGAGTGCGAACGAAAATCCCCCTCTCAACGCTTGTAAGTCGACAGCCGCGCTTTCGAAATCGAAGTCGCGACGACTTGCACGTGCTGCGCGAGTTCGGCCTCCACGCGTTCGATCGTCCACCGTGATGTGGGCACCGAAATGTTGATCGCGGCAACAGCCATGCCGCCGTGATCCGTGACCGGCGCGGCGACGGAAATATCGCCGAGCACGGTCTCGTTCTCGATCACCGCGTAACCCCGTCGCGCGACCCTGCGGACGCGTTCGAGCAGTTTGTCGGGATGAGTTTCGGTGTAGTGCGTAAGCGGATCGAGTGGCGTCTGCGCCAGGATTTCGCGCACGCGCTCGTCCGACAAACGCGAAAGTATTGCTATGCCCGCGGCGGTGAACATGGCCGGCAAACGAGCGCCGACCACAATGTCGATGTTCACCAGATGCTGCCCGGGAAAACGCGCGACGAACACGATCTCGTGGCCATCGAGTTCCAGCAGGTTGGTGGTTTCACCGAGACGACGGCTGATATCGAGCAGATACGGCGAGGCTTTGTCGATGAGTTCGTTGGCCCGCACGTAGTTGTACGAAAACTGCAGCACCTTCGTTGTCAGCGCGTAGTTTCGCGTTTCGGGCACGCGATAAAGGTAGCCGAGCGCTTCGAGCGTATGAACAAGACGCTGGGTCGCGCTGCGGTCGAGGCCGGATGCGCGGGCGATATCGACGAGGGTCATGTGACGGCTCGCACCGTCGAAGGCGTGCAGGACCTGGAAGGCTTTTTCCGTCGACCCGACGAAGAGCGATGAACGCTGAAGCGCTTTCTCTTCGGGCTTTTCCGGCGTGCCAGCGGCGCTTTTTGACATGCTCGTGTGAGGTTTGAAAGTATCGGATGGTGATTGTCTCAATTGTAGTGCAATCGAATCACGTGTTTGTGGCCGATTTCCATTTCGCGGAGCGTTGATGCTTGCCTCTGTTGCTGAGTACCGGATCGCTGCACGGCGGCGCTTGCCGCGGCTTGCGTTTGACTATCTGGATGGCGGCGCCGAAGACGGCGACGCGTTGCGGCGCAATAGCGATGCTTATAGGCAATGGCTGTTCAAACCGCGCGTGCTTACCGACGTGTCGCGCTGTTCAAGCACGACGCAATTTTTTGAACGCGAAGCGGCCGCGCCGTTGATCGTGGGACCGACGGGCCTGAACGGTCTCTTCTGGCCACGTGCCGACGAACTGCTCGCGCAAGCTGCGAGCCGCGTGAACTTGCCATTCGTTTTGTCGACCGCGTCGACCTCGCTGCTGGAAGATGTACGCGCCGCCGCGCCGCAAGGCGACCTGTGGATGCAGCTCTATGTGCAACAGGATCGCGGCATTGCCGAAGACCTGATGCGGCGCGCAAGCGCTGCGGGTTATTCAACGCTGGTTCTAACCGTCGATGTCCCCGTGCACGGCAAACGCGATCACGACACGCGCAATGGTTTCCGATTGCCGCTGCGTTTATCGCCCAGGCTTCTCGCTGATTGCCTGACGCATCCGCATTGGTGCTGGCAGATGGCGCGCGCGGGTTCGCCGCAATTGAAGAACATTGCCAAGAGCGTGGGGGAGCATGCGGACCTGTCGCGTCACGCCGCCATGCTGAGCCGGCAGATGGATTTAACGCTGGGCTGGACGGATCTGGAGTGGGTACGACGGCACTGGAGCGGCAAGGTGATCGTCAAGGGCATCATGAGTGCGGGAGACGCGTTGCTGGCCGCTGCGCATGGCGTCGATGGCGTGGTGATATCGAATCATGGGGGGCGGCAGTTGGGAAGCACGTTCGCGCCGTTGGAGCTGCTGCCGGGAATCGTTGCGGCAGTACGCGGAAAGACGGAGGTTTTTATCGATGGCGGAGTACGGCGCGGCAGCGATGCACTGAAGGCCGTCGCGTTAGGCGCACGAGGCGTGTTGCTCGGGCGAGCGCCGCTGTATGGACTCGCCTCACGCGGGGCGTCCGGGGCCGGCGAAGTGCTCGCGCTGATGATGGACGAGATGGTGATTTCTCTGCGCTTGCTGGGGTGCCAGGGAATCCCGGATCTCGGCCCGGAGTTCGTCGGCCGCGATGGTTCGCGTGATGCGGTCCTGGATTTAACAATGCAATCGGCGAGCCTCTTATAATCCCGGCCGCCGGAGCGCGCTCGCGCCTCCCCGACCGTTACGATTATTGGAAGAAACCATGACACCATTCCCAGCCTGCCCACTTTGCGCGATGGAGAATACCTACGCGGACGCCGATCGCATCATTTGCGCAGACTGCGGTCACGAATGGTCAGCGTCAGAAGCGGCACCAGCCGATGACGACGCGAACGCAGTCGTGAAGGACGCCAATGGCAATGTGCTGGCCAACGGCGATTCCGTGGTGCTGATCAAGGACCTGAAAGTGAAGGGTTCGTCGATCACGCTGAAGGTGGGTTCGAAGGTGAAGAGCATTCGGCTGGTAGGCGGTGACCACGAGGTCGACTGCAAGATGGACGCCGGCAGCTTTATGCTGAAAGCCTGCTATTTGAAGAAGGTTTGACACCTGGCCGGCATTCGAGAAGTCATCCGGCAAGGATGACTTCTCGAAGATCTCATGCCCCTGCTATCGGATTGCCCTGGTCGTCGGTATCGAAGGTCTGCGACTGGAACGCGAAGAAAAACGCGCGCCACGTACCGTCCGCGTACGCGATCATCAGCGCTCCATCCTGATACGCGCCGTTATCCTGCTCGTATGGCGCGCCGTTGCCCTGGTTCATATGGATGTCGTGGACGCCATTGCCGGGGACGAATTTGAAATACTGATCCGGCTTGTTTTCTTCAGGACCCCATCTCGATCCGAATGCGTAAACGATCGACCCCTCCATGGCCATCGCCGCAACCACCGCGCTTTCCAGTTTGTCTTTCAGGTCGTTGGTCGAGCCGGGTGCGTCGGCGGGAACGGGCGTCATTGTCTTGGTATCGACCAGGCCGCCGCGCACATAGTCGATGGCAAGACCGCCGGGCGTAGAAGGCAGCGGGGTGAAACCTGGCGTCAACGCGCCCAGACCGCTCGTCAATGCCCCGGGCAACGTATCCTGCTCTACGAACAAAACCGTTGAAGGCGCGTGAGGCGCCGACGACTTCACGTTCGACGCAATCCGGAATACCGTCGTTCCCGCGTGCACCAGGATTTGATAGTGGTCGTCGTCCGCGTTGCGAAGATGACCGGTCACGGTGCCCTTGAGCACCCCGTAGTTCACTCCCATGCATCCTCCTCGTAGTAAAACCGGCAGCAGTTGCTGCTCCAGCGAGATCCAGCCTCGTCCTCCCTGCTCCCGCGAGCGCCCTTGCGCAAACGTTGCCGCGGCTGCCGGACGACCGGGATCGAGCGCCGCGGAATGCGCACAATCGATTGATGTGTTCGAGGCGATGCGCATTGCAGTTCTCGCCGGCCGGTTCGACAGACTGTCTGCCGAGAAGTGCCATCGAAACGGCGAGTGTCGAGAAACATCCGTTCAATGTTCGGTTGCCATCAAAACATCATTAAAAAAGCGTAGGCGCGGCTTTCGATCGAGGCGCCGCTGATCTTGTGTACGCTCGCAGACACATCGGCTCTTTCCAGCGGTATGTAATGTCACCATGACGACTCTTTCGTCGCGTAGAGTGCCCCGTTCGAGCACCGTAACCGTGTATCAGATCCTGCGACATTCATGAACGCCCACGCCCTTTCCGACCATCACGTCAGCGAAGCCCCTGATCGCCAACGGGCGGGCCGCGCATTCGCGGCGAGGCTCGACATGACCATCAAGCGTTCAGGGCTTTCGTCCGGGCGCGTGGCGAAATCGCTGGGTGTCACCGAGGGGGACGTCACTCTGTGGCGAGCAGGTATCACGCTGCCGAGAGCTGCCGACTGCCGTCGCTTGTCGGAACTGCTGCACGTGGAGATGGCATGGCTCAACGGGGGATCGAAGCCAGTTGGCGAAGGCTAGTGCAGGCCCGGCAGGGTGAATGCGATTTTGCGGCCTTCATGCAATGTGCCGGACAATTGCCCGGCACATTCCGCCATCAAAATAGCAGTGAGCCTGACGAATGCGGCACCGGCTCACGTGTGCCGCACCTCAACCCGAGTCAATCGCGCAGTGAAGCGGTCAAACGCGCCGCGGTATCGAAGAACTCGATCCAGCGGGTCAGCAAGCCGTCCTTTATCGTGCAGATGTGAACCCACTCCGACTCGAATGGCTTGCCGGTTTCTTTTAGCGTCACCCGGACAAACCCGAGAACGACAATATGCTCGTTCGCGTCGATAAACTCCCGGGGTTCCCACACCGTGATCTCCCCGTCCGCGGCCATGTCCTTGAAAAACTGCCCGACTTCCTGCCGGGTTCGACACTGCGTTGCAAAAGGTAACGACGCGGGGCCTACGATCCGCCAGTCAAGCGTCGGCGCGACGCACTCGAGCACGGCCTCGATGTCGTTGCGCCCAAACGCCTGATAAGCTCGCTTCACAACTTCCATGGGCGTGTCCATGAAATCCTCCTTGGGGTAAAAGGGTGGCGCGGGACGGCTCACCGAAAGAATCGAGTTGCCGCAAAGGCCGATGCTCGTTGGCGGAGCGCCTTGATCAAGGCTGCACCGGCATCAGGCGGGACCCTCGCCTACGCTCGACACGTTGCCCCGCGTAAGGCGGTCAGCCTCTCAGCGTCGATAACAACGGGCCAGCTTGTTAAAGCGGCTCGATTGGACTGACCGGGGTTTCTCCCGCTTCGGGATTCGCAGGTCACGAAGCTTGGAGAATCATCATAGGAACGAGCATGGGCTGGCCTTAAACGCAATGTCCTAACCAGCACGATTAAGGGTGTTATAGGTTGTGCCCGGATATAAATCCAGAGTGTCGAGTGCGGATCGACTAGAGCGGCAGCGGGACATGCTTAAGCAAGGATGCCTAAGTATTAAGTCGCTTACTGCGAACGCGCGTTGCAAACGGCATTACGACCGCCCGGCTGAGCCGATTCGATTCGTCTGTACTGAAGCGGATGAGCACGCCAACGTATCAGCGAAGATTTGCCCCCTCTATGACGCGAAACTCCAGCGCGATTTGCCCATTGCCTTCGCGACGTTGAGCGCCTTGTCGGCGGCATTGAGCGCCGTCAGCACGTCGCTGCCGTGATCGGGAATCAAAGCCACGCCGATACTCGCGCCCACGCTGACCGAAACATGCGCGGTCAGCGCAAACGACGCCGACATTTCGCTGATCAGGCGATCCGCAAATGCGGCCGCTTCCTCATGGTTCCGCGCTCTGACCGTGACGACAAATTCATCGCCGCCAATGCGGAACACCATGTCTTCCGGTCCCTTCAATGCGTTGAGACGCCCACCGATCATGACCAGCAAAAGGTCTCCCGCTTCGTGGCCGTACTGGTCGTTGACGGGTTTGAAACCGTCCAGGTCGATATAAAGGACGGCCGTTTTTACGCCGCTTTCCGGCGCCGTCCTGTAACGGTTCTGCGACGCATGGATCAACCCGGCGCGATTCGGCAGGCTGGTCAGCGCGTCATGGCGCGCACGGTAATCGTTCTCCCGTTCCGCCTTCATGGTTGAGACAAGCAGTCCGTTCAGGCGAAATGCCGCGATGCTCATTGCGACGAGGTAAAACGGAATTTGAATCAGCGTCAGGCTCAGGATGAGCTCTTTCGACATGGCCGCTGCAATACAGCACGGACCAAGCGACAAAAGAATCATGATCCCGACCAGCCGGGGCGCGCCGAAATTCCGGAAGCAGATGCCCCCGACCATCGCGGCAGCGGACAAGCAGGAGAGCGTGGCGGCGATCCAGTCCGTACTCTGGATGCTGATAAATGCGCCGTAGCCCACGCTCGCGCCCCAAAGAACGCCGAGGAGCAAATAGACGTCGGTGAAGGTCGGCTGGCCGCGCCTCGCCGCACGATGCGCCGCGATCAGCAAGATCAGGCGCGTGCTGCACAGGACGACTTCGATCACCACCCACGCGATAAATGCCGCCGAGGGCTCGCGCATGGCGATCGCAACGGAAACAGCGATGGTATTGAGGACGCCGCCAGCGAAAATAGGCAGTGTGCCGAACAGACTTCCGATCAGCGCGACCCGGATGTCATCGGGTACGTCGGGCCCGGAATAACATAACCAGGTGGTGAATCGCCAGCGAGGCAAGCTAAACGGCGCAATTTTCGTATCCATGGATCGTATCGTTTATGCGCGACTGCCGTGTCATGGTCTCATGGTTGTTCGTCACGGCGCCGGCGTCCGTCCGAGCGGTTTAGCCGAATAAGCCCGTATTCTATACTTGCTTAAGTTACGCGATTACGTGCACTGCAATGGGATGCGCGCTGCCTGGCGGGAGCGCGTTCCGGGCGTCATCAAGCACTTTCACGAGCGTGGCTGTCGCGTGCCGTATGGCGATGTTCGACGGGAATCACACGCGGCCGGTGTACCAACGCAGCCTGGTGCCGACGGAGAAATTCTCGAAATGAACTGCGGGACGCCGTCGTATCGGGTGAGGGACGAGGGACGGACGGGCGGCTGCGACCGGTTCGCAGCATAGACGGCCAACGGGCATTTTTCAGCGATGGTGGCCTGCACCATCGCGTTTTTAGATTTGATTGCAACGCTGGCCAACCCGTGGTCCAAGGTCTGGTTCCGGCAGAGTCCAATTCGGACTCTGCCGATGACGCCCGCTTACTAACTCTCCCTATCGCGAAGCTTGCGCCTCAAAATCTTTCCTACGTTGCTCTTGGGCAGTTCGTCGCAAAACTCTACGGCCTTCGGTCGCTTGTAACCGGTCAGCCGTTCCCGGCAAAACGCCATGACGTCGCCCTCAGTGAGACCCGTGTCACGACGCACGACGAAAAGCTTCACGGCCTCACCTGAATGCTCGTCGCGCACGCCGATTGCCGCGACCTCGAAGACGCCAGGATGCGAGGCGACCACGTCCTCGATTTCGTTCGGATACACGTTGAAGCCGGACACGATGACCATGTCCTTCTTGCGATCGACAATCCTCACGAAGCCGCGTTCATCCATGATGCCGATGTCGCCGGATTTGAAGTAGCCGTCGGGTGTCATGACGCTGGCGGTTTCATCGGGACGGTTCCAATATCCCGCCATTACCTGCGGCCCGGAAATGCAGATTTCGCCGGGCTCGCCGAGGGCGACGTCACGCCCATCGTCATCGCGAATCGCAATGAAAGTGGAAGGCAGCGGTACCCCGACCGACCCGCTGAACGCGCTGGCATTGGACGGGTTGCTGGTTGCGCACGGCGAAGTCTCGGATAGCCCATATCCTTCAATGATCGGCTTGCCCGTCTTCTCAAACCAGCGCGCCGCCACTCCTTGCTGGATCGCCATGCCGCCGCCGTTCGCAAGCATCAGCCTGGACAGGTCGAGCGAGGCGAAACCGGGGTCGTTCAACAGCGCGTTGTAAAGCGTGTTGACGGCCGGGAACGAGGTGATCGCGTAAGCCTGCAGCGCCTTTATCATGCCGGGGATATCGCGTGGGTTCGGAATGAGGATACCGAGCCCGCCGGCCCGCATGGTCAGGAACGCGCATACCGTCAGCCCGAAGATGTGATACAGCGGCAACGCGATCACGGTGACAATGGGATCATCGGTATCTGCACGCTCCCGGGTCAACGGCTCACGCCATACTTCGCTCTGAAGCACGTTGGCGATCAGGTTCCTGTGCAGCAACATCGCCCCTTTGGAAACGCCCGTCGTGCCGCCGGTGTATTGCAGCACAGCCAGGTCATCGGGCGCGAGATCGGGACGCTTGAACGGGCTGCGGGCGCCTTGCGCCAGAGCCTCGCCAAAGCTAGTGCGCGGGCCAGGCGCCTGCCCGCCGGACGCAAGCGGGTTCGGCACGCCCATCATCTCGCCAATCGATGCGACCACGACATGCAACACCCGGGTGTTGCGTTGAACCGCCTGCAGGACTGCATCGAATGGTTCGAGCAGGACGATCGCCTCCGCCCCGCTGTCCACCAGTTGATGTTCGAGTTCGCGGGGCGTATAGAGCGGATTCACGTTCACGACCACGTAGCCCGCGCGCAGGATAGCGGCCATTGCGACCGGATACTGCAGCACATTCGGCAGCATGATCGCGACCCGCGCGCCTTGGGCGAGCCCCTTCGATTGCAGCCACGCGCCAAGATTGCGCGACTGCACGTCGAGTTCCGCATACGTGAGCGTCCGGCCCATGCAGGCAAACGCTTGCCGTGGCGCAAACGCCCTAAAGCTCTCATCGAGCAGGTCCGGCAGTGAACGGTATTGCATCGGGTCGATATCCGCGGGAACGCCAGGCGGGTAGGCTTTCAACCAGATTCTTTCCATCTTGCTTTTCATTGTGCTTCTCATTGCGCTTCTCCTCGATCCCTAACGTGCCGCAAGCGCGGGCAAGCGTCGCTGCGGCCGGTCAAAGCAGCCTGTGAACGTACGCAGTTGATCGATCGTTCCGCGCTCGAGCACGACGGTTCCCTCTTTAAGCAACTCCGGCACCTGGCCCGCGATGTCGCGCAGCATCGTGTACAAAGCTGCGGTATCGAGTGCAAGCTGAAGGTGAGCATTTGGCCACGGACGCTCGTGCACCTGAAGCACCCCCTTGCGCAATTCCAGCGCGAACATGGCGTCCCGATCCGTCAGCCACAGCGTGAGGATCATGTGGACATCGGCGGACAGCACAGGGTCGACAGAAACACAGAGGCGCTGCAATACGTTGCCAAGCGGTTGCGCGCGCATCACGTCCATGGATGACAGTCCGCCGCCGCCCGCGAACGGCAGCTCGTCATAAGCATGTTCCAGCTCGCGTGCCGCGCTCAAGTACCAGTTGCGCCAATTCGTGTTCTCAGTGCGATACCCCAGCTCGCGCAACGCCTCCGCCTTGATCGCACGTGCGTCGGTATCCGTTGTATCGAGTCGCACGAGCAACGTGGCGAGCTCGGCAGCCCAGCGCCAGTCGCCGTCCCTGAGCGCCACCCGGGCGACCGAGCGCACGGCTTCGGCACCGTTCATCATGTCGACCGTGCGACGTGCCCGCTCTTCCCGTGGCAATGGATCGAGAGAAGCGGGATCGCCGTCGAACCACCCCAGTTGTCCGGTGTACACCTGCCGCACGGAATGCTTGACCGTGCCGTAGTACTCGCCGAGCCACGCATGCCGGGCCAGATGCGGCGGCAGTGACGGAATGGCGTCGGCGAGTTCGTCCTGCGTGAGACCGCGATTCATATGGCGGATCGCCTGGTCGTGGATGAACTGGATCGCGTCGCGATACACGGACAATACGTCCGCCACGGCAGCTTCGCCCGACACCGGACGGCCATGCGCCGGCACCATGTGCGCCGCGTGGAAGTCCCGCATCATGTCGATGCTTCGATACCAGCGCACCGGATCGCGATAGCGCGTGCCACGCAACGTATGCACGTTGGCCAGACACTCGCCCTGGATCACCTCCGCCGACAGCAGGACGCCAAGGTCGGGCAGCCACATCACGATCTCGTCATCGGCCTCCGATGGCGCATGGTGGAACTCGAAACGCACCCCGGCGAGCACGATGTCAAGGGTATCGTCGAATACGCGCGTGGGCGCGAGAAAACTCGCCGGTTCGGCAATCAGCACCGGCCCGATGCCTGCATTGACCTTGCCGGTCGGGCCCGCGGGCAGTAGCGTGCCGAAGCTGTATGCCGAGCGCGCGGCGAGGATGGGCGCGACAAGGTTCGCGTTGTTGATGACCGTCTCCATCAGCGAGCTATGCGCAATGATCTCCACACTTCCCACCGCGAGTTGGGCCTCGTCGGCAAACGCACGCACACCGCCCGTGTGGTCCGTGTGGTTGTGCGTATACACCACCGCCTTCACCGGCAGTTGCGCGTGGCGCGGATCGATTGCACAGAAGTCCTGATAGATTCGTTTAGCCGCCGAAACCGCTTCGGTTGTATCGATCACCACAATGCCGTCATCACCGACCACGAAAATGATGTTCGCAATCGCATAGCCGACGGCGCAGTACACCCGCTCCGCCACGCGGTAAATGCGCTGAGCCATGCGCTGCGAATGTTCGGTCAGCCGCGGCGGGACGGTCGGTGCGGTCATTGCGTAGGCGAGGTTCACGCCGGCGTCGAATGCGACATCCAGAGGATCGCCAATGTGTGGCGCGTCAAAAGCGGGTTGGCGCGACAGGCCGGCGCAACATTGGGTCATGGATGTCTCCTTGCGGTAATCGAAAAAATAAAACCGAAACCGGAATTCTTGTTCCGTTTTTACTGAAAAAATCAGGCACCGGCCAGAATCAGGCATCGGCAAAACTGTGTCTTGAGCCAGGGCGCCAGACGGCGGCTCGCCAGCGACAGCGGACCAGGATCGTTCAAAACGATATTGACCAGCATCCCGAGGATCAGTTGAAGCGCGGCCTGTACCTCGAATTCGATCGACTCCGCATCCGCTTTTTTCGCATGGCGTTCCTTCATAATAGCGGCGACGAGCGGCGGTACGATCAACGCGAGTACATCGCGGTTCGCTTCCTTGACAACGTCCCACGTCGCTCTCGGTCGCGATACGCGTAACAGCGACGCATGGAACAGTCCGCGATTGCGGCGAAACGACAGCACATACATCTCGACGATCGCGTCCGCGACTTTTCGCGCGTCACCTGAGCGCCATTCGGGCCCGCTGGCCACCATGTCGCGCACGCGGTCACGGCCCTCGGCCATTGCGCGGTCGAGCACGACGTCGAAAAACATGTCCTTGCTATCGAAGCGCCGATAAAACGCGCCAATGGAGGTACCCGATCGTTCGACGATATCCGTGATGGACAGATCGTCCAGATTGCCGCTCGCCTCAATCAGCTCGCGGCCGGCCTGCAGCATCTTCTCCAGCCCGATCTGGCTGCGCGCCTGCCGCGGTACCGGGAGGGCGGATTCAATTGCTGCGCGGCTTCGTGGCTGGGGTCGGGTCATGGGGTCTTGCAAGCGCTGCTGCATAAAAACGGAATCGGGATTCCGGATCCTCGGTGAACGCTCGTGCTTTGTCAACCCGCCCAAGGGAAAGCCCTATGTCTGGCGATTGCATCTTGCCCGCCATTCACATCAATCCGCGTGCAGCCGTATTGGCGTCGTCCATGACTTGCTCTGTCAACGCCAGCGCCGCGCTGGCCGCCGGCGAATGGGTTCGCTCAGCCAGGGACACGAGTGCGAACTCAAGGCTCAGTTTCGGCGGATGGGTGAGCGCAATGCGCGCGAGACGCTGAGCCGCCAGGTCGTGCCGGACCGCCGAGGCCGTCGCGAACAACACCGCATCTGTTCTCGCCACGACGTCTTTAAGCACGGCAACATCGTTGCACTCGACCTGCAACGGAATTTCCTCGTGCGCGCGATACTTGAGCAGACGATGCAGCGCGTCCTTCATAAATCCAGGCAGCGATACTGAAACGAGCGGAAACTCCCGCAACGCCGACAGCGCCACCGCGCCGCGCGCCAGCAAAGGATGATCCGGCCGCGCGAACCAGCCGCCTTCGTGACGCGGCAACCGGTGCAACGCCAGGTCTGGCGCGACGGGCGGCACGCGCCGGTCCGTCACGACGAAATCGACACGCTCCTCGCGAAGTTTCTGCATCAATTCGTCGCCTTCCCTCAACTCGATCAGTACCTTTATCTTGGGAAAGCGCCGTGAAAACTCGACGAGCAAGTCCGGCAGCAGCACGACAGCCGCATAGGGCCCGAGGCCGATCTTCACCTCACCGAGTTCGTGCGCCTTGAGCAACTCGACATCACGGAACATGCACCGTGTTTCGAACAGAACGCGCCGCGCGCGCTCGACCAGCAGGCGGCCGGCAGCGGTCAGCGCTACGCCTCGCGCGGCACGATCGAAGAGCTTCATGCCGAGTTCGTCCTCGAGCGCCTGAATGCTTCGGCTCAGCGCGGGCTGGCTCAAATGGACCCGGCCGGCCGCACGGGCGAAACTTCCTTCCTCAGCCAGCGCAACCACGTGAGAGAGCCGGCGCGAATTGATTTCATGCATTGTCTGCAACGTTCCGATAAAGAGATTGCACTTGAACTATTGCGTTATACCACCTCAAATGGACGCAAAGATTTGGGCGGAAATGCCTCGACAAGCGCAATACCCGCACCGCGGAGGAGACGTTATTGAAAACCACACCATCGCGCACCGCTCCAAAACCCGCCTTGTACGCTAGCTTGTCCATGTGCTGCCATCACAAGTGGTAAAGCGTCGGAGTATCAGTTCGTCGATCCCACTGCCAGGGCCTTCCCAGGAGCATTTGATGTTTGAAGCAAAAGATTCCGGATTCGTGCTGGAGCGCGCTGCACCCATGGCAACGGCGAACCGTCGGCGCTGGGTGATCGTAGCGACGCTGTTTCTTTTCATGGCCATCAATTTCGCCGACAAGGCCGTGCTGGGCCTCGTCGCGCTCCCACTCATGCGGGACATGCAACTGACGCATGCTCAGTTCGGACTCGTCGGCAGCGCGTTTTTCCTGCTATTCGCGTTATCGGGAATCGGCTTCGGGCTGGTTGCCGACCGGCTCAACGTGAAATGGCTGTTGGCGGGCCTTGCGATGGTGTGGGCGGTCTCGCAGTTGCCGCTTGCGTGGCCAACCAGCTTCGCCGTGCTGCTCGGCTGCCGCATCCTGCTCGGCGCCGGAGAAGGGCCGGCATCGCCGCTCGCGCTTCACGTCGTGTACACCTGGTTCGAGGATCATGAACGCAGCCTGCCGACCACCATCGTCCAGCAAGGCGCCACGACGGGCATCATCCTGGCGGGACCGGTGCTTACCTTTATCGCTCAACGGTGGTACTGGCACGCGGCCTTTCTGACGCTGGGCGTGGTCGGCGTCATGTGGACGATTCTTTGGTTGAGCGTAGGGAAAAGCGGCGACGCACATCACGCGCAACCGCTCACGAATGCGCTGCGCGCTGGCTGGGCGCCGATCCGCACGAGTGTGAAGTATCGGCGCCTCCTCACCGATCGGACCGTGATCGGCGTGCTGCTGCAGGGACTTGTCGCCTATTCGGTGATAGCGATCGGGGTAACCTGGGTACCCAGCTATTTTCGGGCCGCGCTCGGGTTCAGCGCTACCGAGGCCGGCTGGCTCTTCGCGCTGCAAGTAGCGGCGCAAATTCCGATAGGGCTCGCGCTGGCGATGTGGTCACATCGGATGCTCGCACGCGGGGTATCGTCGCGGCTGGCGCGTGGCGCGCTGGTCAGCGGCGCATTCGTCGTGAGTGGAATAGCCTACTGCATGCTTTATGTCGATGCCCCGCCGCTCGCGAAAGTCGCGGTGATGGCGCTAGCGAGCGCGCTGGCTCTCCAGGCGTTCACGTTCGGCCCGCTGCTGGTGGCCGAAGTCACGCCCGGCTCACAGCGCGGAGCGATGCTCGCGATCACGAATTCAATTGCAACGTTGGCGGGTTTGGTTGCCCCTGCGGCGATGGGCAAGGTGCTCGGCGTGGTAGCGAATAATCGAGGCTATGAGTTGGGCTTTACCGCCACGGGCGTGCTGTTGATCGTGGCGGGCGCTGCAGGATTCCTGTTGCTCGATCCGCAACGCTCGCATAGACGCTTGCAACAATCCCGCACCGTTTGAAAAGACTTTCAAATAAACTGCGGCGCCCGGTATTCAACCGGGCGCCGCAGTTTTTTATCCAGCCAGGCAGTATCGTTAGAACTGGTGACGCAGACCTGCCATCACGCCCAATTGCGTACCCTTCTGAGCCAGCCCGACACCGTTGACACCCTGCAATTGCGCGCCGATCAAATCTCCCCGGTATTGCGAGTAATCCGTCTCCAGGTAGACGTCGGTACGCTTGGACAAGTTGTAGTCGCCCACCAGCTGATACTGCCACGCCGACCCGTCCTTCGATTGGGTCTTTCCCTCCTGCAGCGTGCGCCAGACGTTCGCCGCAAAGTGCCACGCGTTGCCCACCGTCTGCGTAACGCCGCCCATGATCATCCGACGCTTCGAAAAGTCGGTGTACTTGAGCGCCGTCAGCGCGGCGGCCGTGAACGGCCCGTTAGCGAAATTGGAGAATCCGGCAGCGTTCTGGTCGACGATATACCCCAGCGCGAACCTCGTCTTGTCCCATGTGTACGATCCCCCGAAGGTCCATGACTTCGAATCGCTGCCGTTGACTGAGTCCTTCGATTCCTTATAGGCGCCACCCAGCGAGACCGGACCGCCCGCTGGCGCGTAGGCGGCGGCCAGGCCCATCTCGCTGCCATAAGACATGTGACCCGCGACACCACCGAACGCATAGCCCGCCGCGACCACGAGGTCGTGAGCATGGAACTGGTACTGGACCTGATTGCTCGTCCAGATACCCCCGGTCATTGTCACCTCGGGCTGAAAGCTGAAGTCGTAAGGTACCCACGGATTGCTGCCGTATCCGCCAATCGTGACCCCTTCGATCATCACGTTGTACTGACGACCTATAATGAGCTGGCCATATGTACTCGACCTCACTCCGACCTGTGCCTCGTTGAAATACGGCAACGTGGGATCGCTTTGCCCGTTGTTGATGTCGAATCGATTTTCGAGCTTGAAGAAGGTTGACCATCCGTCGCCCAGATCCTCGACACCCTTCAGGCCCCAGCGACTTTGCGTGATGCCGCCATTGCCAAGCGCCACGCTTGAATCCCCCGCTTTGTTGGCGTTCGTCATGTATCGGACGCTTTCATCCGCAACGCCATACAACGTGACGCTCGATTGCGCATGCGCTTGCTGACAAGCCAGCGCGACCGGCAGCAATGCATAACGCCACTTGCTCAACTTCCTCATAGTGTCTCCCCGTTTTTCAGTTTCGCTTCCCGCGAATGGGTGGCTTTGCGCCCGGATCGACAGCCTTGTGCATCTCCACGCAAAAGCTTGTCGATTCCTCCTGCTGAGTTACAAGACGATGCTTGTGTCTTCAATTTGACGGGAAGCCAATGATAATTCCAGTGCATTGTTGTTATCGTCTGAATGCACTGGTTGCATGGATGTGGAGTGCGCTGGAGGGGCGACAGAGGTTTCAAGGCCGGATAGGCTGCTGCCAGCCGCCCAACGGCCCTTTTGCAAGTTCACAGGGGGAGATGAACACGAACGCGTTGTCACGAGGCGCGAGCCTGCAACAAGCGATCTGAAGATAGCAAGCGTTGTACAGCCGCCTCAGTCCTCTTTCTCGGGATTGCTCGTTGGGCGGTTGACGAAAGACAAACTCGGTTCTACGTGCCGCTAGCTACCGGGTCCGCATAAAAGGTCAACCCTTCACGGGAACAGAACCGCGCTTTCGCGGAGCGCGCTTTTCGCCTTTCGTTTTCAACGCGTGCTCGGCACGCTTTGTTTGCGGCGTGCGGTTGGAAACCTGAATGCGCCGTCCTGCCGAAAAGGCTTCCGCGCGAGCGGCACGCTCGGCAGCCCATGCCGGATTTACCCGAGTCTCGACCTGGCTAAAGGAAAACGGCAGATCCGCTTCTTCGGGTTGCCAATCGATGCCGATGACCGCACCCGTTCGACGATGCTTCATCGTCACAGCGCCTTCAGCCTTCGGGTCCAGCCCGCAGTGCCGCATTCCCCACAAGCGAAGGCTCAGCATCATTGCGTCAAGCTCGCGCGCCTTGTCGGTGATGCAGTAGGCGTGCCGCCTGGGCCGCTCCTGATAGACCCGACGCTCGATGAGCCCGTTGTCCTCCATTGATTTAAGGCGCTGCGTAAGCAGGTTCGGCGACATCCCGGTCTGCGCCTGAATGCCGTCGAAGCGATCATTTCCCATCCTCAGCTCGCGCAGGATCAGGATCGTCCAGCGATCCGCAATGATGGCAGCCGCGCGAGCGAGGGGGCAAAGCGTCTCGCCAGTAGTCTGTTGTTTCATCTTGATCTCTCGAAGAACCCCGCATTGTGAACCTGTCGGCTCTGCAATCCAAGATCGCTACCGTTCGCCGATCCAGCGTTATGTTCTTTACAAGTCCAGTGACTTCAAATATTGTAGCAACTAGATCATCCAACCAAAGAGGCATCCGGTATGGCAAACCAGTCGAACTCCGAACTGACGTACGAACCTGAGCTGACGGGGCTGCTGATCGTCGATCCCTACAACGACTTCCTGTCGGAGGGTGGCAAGCTCTACGAACTCAGCCGCACGACCCTCGAAGCGAACAATGTCGTCGAGCATATGCGGCAGGTCCTCGCTGCAGCGCGTGCAGCGAACGTGCAGGTCTTCATCGCGCCCCACCATCGTTGGCGTGAAGGTGATCTGCACAGTCATTGGAAGACGACACCGCCTATCGGCGCGGCCGCTGCCAAAGGGCGCAGTTTCGCAGACGGAACCTGGGGTGGAAGCTTTCATCCCGATTTCGAGCCGCGTCCCGGCGAGGTCGTGGCGCAAGAACATTGGCTCTCAAGCGGATTCGCCAATACGGATCTCGACCTCCAGCTCAAGAAGCACGGCGTGCGCAAGGTCATCGTGATCGGCATGCGCGCGAACACGTGCATCGAGTCCACCGTGCGCTTTGCCGCCGAGCTCGGCTACGAAGTCACGCTCGTGAAAGACGCCATCGGCAGCTTTGGTCACGCCGAGATGGACGCCTCGCTGCAGTTCAACTTGCCGGCTTACGCGAACGCTATTGTCACGACCGGCGAGATCGTCGCGAAGCTGTCAGTTTGACCATCCGGAGATTGATAAATGACCGATGAAGTCATCGCCAAATCGGTGGCCGAAGCCACCATTCATGCGCCGCTGGCGTCCATCGATCTGAGCGAATGGGTCTTCACACTGACCGATAGCGAATATCAGGCCTGTTCGAAGAATCACATCGCTGCGGCTGCAACGCTCACCCCTGAGGGCAAGCGTATGTCCATCAATGTGGAGCGCGTTGGCAATCTGATGGTGCAGCACTATGTGGAGGACATCGCAGAGCGAAGCCGGTGTCGTCTCGTGTCGTTGTCGGACTCAATCGGTCCGGACACTGGCAGCAGCGTCAAGATCGTCGTGATCTGGTCTTTCAACGTCGACGCGATCGATGCGGACACGACGAAGTTGACCAACAGCGTTGAAGTCCGATCCGCCCCGGGCTATCTCGAAGTGCTGGAAAAGCGTGGCGTGCCTTTCGCCAAGGCAAGCGAGTTCGCGCAGCAGGCTTTAGCCGCGCACAATGCCGAGGAGACGCCCCTGTTCGCCAAGGACATCGAGGGTAAAGCGCTTGCCAGGCGGTGGGGATGAGATGGCGCCTGTCAGAAATGAAGCGCTTGAAAATGGAGGCTCCATGAGCAAGGTCCGCACGACCATCGTCACTGACAAGACGACACCAGGATATTGGCGCGTCACGCTTGATAATCCGCCGATCAACGCCATCGACGATCGAATGTACGATGAGTTCTACGACCTGGTCGAGGAGATTGAGACTGCGCCGTCGCTGAAGGTCGTCACTTTCGAGAGCGCGAATCCCGACTTCTTCATCGCCCACTACAGCACGGCCGAACCCCGCAGCCGATTTGGCACACCACGCTGGATTGAAGCGGCTACGCGCCTGGCTCAAAGCAAAGTCCTAAGCATCGCTGTCATACGCGGCAGAGCACGCGGCGGCGGCAGCGAGTTCGCCTTGGCTTGCGACATCCGCTTCGCCAGCAAAGAGAAAGCGATCTTCGGTCAACCCGAGGTCGGTACCGGTCTCATTCCAGGTGGTGGCGCCTTGCAGCGCTTGCCACTCCTGGTTGGGCGCTCAAGGGCCATGGAGATCATTCTCGGCGCGGAGGACTTCGACGCTGAGACTGCCGAACGCTACGGCTGGATCAACCGCGCTGTACCGGAGGCGGAGCTTGATGATTTCGTCGCCAGGTTCGTGCGACGTATTCTGTCCTTCGACAAGCAGGCGCTAAGCACAGCCAAACAGACCATCAACCAGTTCGGCTTGCCGGAGCTCGCTCAGCTTCAACTGACCCAGGACACATTCTTTACGACATTCGGATGGCCAGGAGCAATCGACCGGATGCCCAAGCTGCGTGCACGGGGCATTGGGACCGCGGGGGAGTTCGAACTGAACCTCGGCGATCACATCGGGAATTTGTAGGCGATCTGGAGGGGAAACCGGAGGCCGAAGTCGAGGACGCCTTGGCTATCCCGCGGGACACCGAGTGGTGCAAATAAATCAGGGGTTGGCTGTCCCGGCACCCGCAGGCTCGACAAGGCAGTCGCTTTGCCAGTAAGCTGCGACTCGAACCTTACCGGAAAAGCCAGAGGACACCGATGCAAGCGCGGGACGCAAACGCCAACGTATTCTTCGTTGGACTCATGGGAGCAGGCAAGACCTCCGTGGGCCTTCCGCTTGCGCGCCGGCTGCAACGCCCCTTTTTCGATTCCGACCATGAAATCGAGGCGCGCTCGGGTGCGCGCATCCCCGCGATCTTCGAACTGGAAGGCGAAGCCGGCTTTCGTGAGCGGGAGGCCCACGTGATCACCGAGCTGACCGGCCGCGAGAACATCGTGCTGGCGACGGGCGGCGGCGCCGTGTTGCGGCCTGAAAACCGCGAAGCGCTGCAAAAGCGCGGCTTCGTCATCTATCTGCGCGCCAATCCGCACGACCTGTGGCTGCGCATAGGGCGCGACAAGAATCGCCCGCTGCTGCAGACCGACGATCCCAAGGCGCGCCTTGAAGCGCTCTACGAGGTGCGCGATCCGCTGTATCGCGAATGCGCGCATTTCGTCATCGATACCGGCCGGCCGTCGGTCGAAGGGCTGGTCAACATGGTCCTGACGCAACTCGATATGGCCGGCGTCGCCAAACGTCCCGCGTCATAATGCAAACGTGATTGCCCTGAACGTCCCTAAAGTTCATCCACAATTACGTTGACACTCGACGCATCGGCGATTCGGGCGCCCCCCGCTTCGCAGACTGTCAGCCGGCAGGAAATTCAGACCTAAATGAATCTTGCCAATCGACCCCCGCTCTCCCGCTAAATCGCGTCAAGCGAAAGCGGATTGCGTCGAGGTCGCAGACTTTCCCGCTACTGTCGTATCCTAGGCTTTGGGCGCACACGACGGGGTTCTTGACTTGACCCGCGTTCACTATTCTACTTACGCCCCCGCGTGGACCCTACTGGAAGCCTGTCGGGGAATATCTGCCGAAAGCGGACTATAAGGAGAGCAATGCGCGGCCCTACCAAGAAGCAACTGACTTTGATCGAACTGGTCGACCAGGGCTTGAGCGTCGAAGAAATTGCGACGCGTACAGGAAAACTGGTGGCGTCGGTTCATAAGCAATTGAACCGGGTTCGACGCAAAGTGCGCGAAGGGCATTTCGCACCTTCCCCTCTGCCCATCGAGCGAGCTGCGGCCACTCCGCGCGTCTACCTCGCCGGGTTCGACGTCTTCCGCCGCGACGCGCTCAGTCACGGTCAGCATCTGAAAGCGCTCTGCCAGGCCCGCGGAATGATCGGTCTCTATCCGCTGGACGGACAGGTTCCCGACGAACTCGAGCCGCGCGCCAAGGCGCAGTGGATTTGCCGCGCCAACATGGATGCCATTCGTTCCGCCGATGTCGTCCTCGCCAACCTGAACGACTTTCGCGGAGCCGGCGAGCCGGACAGCGGAACCGCGTTCGAAGTGGGTTTCGCCGCGGCGCTTGGCAAGCCGATATGGGCGTATGTCGATGACGACCGATCGCTGCACGAGCGTGTATCGGTCACGACCGACGACTCCGCCGCGTATTGCGCGAACGGCTTCCTGGTCGAAGACTTCGGCTTGAACATGAATCTGATGCTGGCGTGCACCGCCCGTATTGTCGTGGGCGGCCCGCAGGCGTGCCTGGACGCCATGCTCGCAAGCGGGCAGTTCTAATTCTTAGCGCCATGCCGCACGGCTATCAGAGGCCACTTAGCGATATAGCGGGCTTGCCTTCCAGCCTTTGGCGGACATGCAAAGCCAGCAAATCCGCAAACGTTCCGTTGGATCCACCGGCAGTATTTGAAAGTACGATCACTGCGTAGTCCGCCTGGCGGTTGAACATCGCATAGGACGTGTAACCGCCGGTTCCGCCACTGTGCCAATACATCTGGGCGCTTGGATCATAGAGCCACCCGAGGCCGATGCGCTCACCCCGCCACGCCTGCGCCCTCAGTTCGTGAGCCTGCGTGAGCGCCGCCGCCATGGATCGGCTTTCCGGGCTGCGCGTCGCCACGTATTTTTCCGGGTGCAGGTTAGCGTCGAGATAAGTCAGCATGTCTTTGGCCGATGAACGAATCGCGCCAGCTCCGGCCAGCGCGGTCAGGTCCCATTCGGAGACCGGCTGATGGTTCGCGTCGTGCCCAACGATAAATCGCGCACGCAGATCCGGCCGCATCGTGACGACCGTCTCAGTCATCCCGAGCGGACGCGTGATCTCTTCTTCGAGCAAGTCCTCATAAGACGTTCCCGCGCGATTCGCAAGCGCCTGACCTAACAGTCCGACTCCCAGGTTGCTGTAGAGAAACAGCGCATGAGAGGGCTTAGCCACGCCGTGTTTCGACATGTACGAATACAAGGCGGCGGTCCCGTAGTCCGCATAAGGATTCGCGTTATCCGCCGGATTGAAATTGTCGGGCATACGCGGCAAACCGGAATGCTGGGTCGATAAATCCACCAGCCCGATCTCATCACCGCTGGGTTTGGCTACCGTGCCGGCGGGCAGCAGTTCACGCACCGGCTGGTCCAACCGCACTTTCCCCTGCAAGACCATTTGCGAAAGTATCAGCCCTGTAAAAGTCTTGGTGATCGACCCTATTTCATAGATGGAGTCGGGTTGCGCAGCCCCGTACGCGAACATCTTTTGTACACCATGCTGCACCACCCCAATCGATACGCCCGCTCCCGTCCCCGCCTTCAAAGCGCCGGACTTCAACGCCGTCGCCAGGTCGCGAGCGAGCACCTGTCCGAGTTCGGCCACAGGCACGGGCGCGATCGCGGCATCGAAAGCTATTGGCGTGACGGTGAGCGCCCGCGTCTGCCGATCGAAGTCGAGCGTCACGGGTCCGCCCTGCGTCCACGTTCCCTTGAGCGCATTGCCATTCGACGAAAGCGTTCCGGCCCAACGTCCTCCTACCGTCGGCACATCGAAGGAAAAGGTGTGCCCGTCAAACGCGACGTTCGTGCACGGCAGACCCGTTGCGTGCTGGTCGAGGCTGTCGAGACTACAGAATTCCTGCCCGTCTTGATCGCTCCTGGTAGTGATCTGAATACGTAAACGGTTAGGCTCGATTCCCAGCGAGCCTAACCAGTATCCATCGATGGGGGATGGATTCTTCGCAGCGACAAAGGTATCGCGCGCAAAAACGACTAGCGTTGGCGTGCCCTGATTCCAGATACCGGAAAGCGTCAAGCCGTTGCTTTCAATCTTGCCGTTCCAGGCGCCATGTATTGACGGCATCGTGAAGCTTAGCGAGTCGCCGTCGCGATGAAAGTCGGCACAAGGAATGCCCGCCGCGCCCTGGTCCGGACTATCCACCGTCCCGCCAAGCGTTCCGTCCGGACTCTCCGTCAAATGCAGTTTGATGAGAAGCCCAGCGACGTCGCCTGCGTACTCGCCGCTTAAATTCGCTGGTTGCTGTGCCATGGCAATGGATTGAGTGAGAACGATAAGGGCGAGCACACCGATCTTCCGTGCGAGTCGTAACAAACAGCATCTCATGCGACGACCCCGTGAAGTCGGTTCAGGAGTGAGCGCGCTTGTGTCATTCCAGTTTGTGTCATTCCAGTTTGCGCTATCAAGCCCGCACTATCGTCATGCCTGCGTCCTCCAGCGGCCTGGTCAGCGCAAGCTCAGTTTCCCGCTCGACGATGATCGTCTGAGCCAGCGTGATGTCGCCGATCACATACTGCGACGCGGCATTGATCTTATCGGACGAAGCCAGCACAACCGTTTCCGCTGCGCGAGCGGCAAGCGCCCGCTTCACAAACGCTTCCTCGAAATTGCCGGTGCTCAAGCCCGCGGTCGGATGCACGCCGGTCACGCCCATGAAATAGATATCGGCCTGGATATGCGACATCGCTTCAACGGCGGCGGCGCCGACCGTCACGATCGAATGCTTGAAAAGCCGGCCGCCGATGACAATCACCTCGATCAACGGATGATCGACCAAACCGACCGCAACGCTAGGACTATGCGTCACCACCGTAGCCGATAAATCGTGCGGGATCTGGCGGACTAGCTCGGCCGATGTCGTGCCGCCGTCGATGATCACCACCTGTCCGGTTTCGATCATGGCCGCCGCCGCTGCAGCAATCGCGCGCTTGGCCGTCGACTCCAGGTCGCGCCGCTCGGCGAACGGCGCCACGGCCGTAGAAGCGGGCAGCGCGCCGCCGTGAACGCGCTGCAGTAATCCCTCGCCCGCTAACTCGCGCAGGTCGCGCCGCACCGTGTCTTCGGACACGCCGAACGTCTCGCTCAGTTGCTTGGCGAGCACTTGCCCGTCGCGCGCCAGAGTCTTGAGGATCGCTTTCTTGCGTTGAGAGGTCAGCATGGCGTTTGCACGAAATATCTTGATATTGCACGAATCTGCACGATACCATGACTACTCCTTTTGCGCGATATGGAGCGGACGAGATGGTGCCTATGGCTACAAAAGACCGGATTCGCATTATCGACACGACTGTGCTGTCCAACGACTGGTACGTGCTGAAGAAGACGACGTTCGATTTCCTGCGTCGCGACGGCGTGTGGCAGCGTCAAAGCCGCGAGACCTACGACCGGGGCAACGGAGCGACGATCCTCCTGTTCAACCGCGACCGGCGGACCGTCGTGCTGACCCGGCAGTTCAGGCTGCCCGCGTTCGTCAACGGCCACGACGGCATGATGATCGAGGCAGCCGCCGGACTGCTCGACAACGCAACGCCGGAAGAGCGGATCCGCGCCGAAGCGGAAGAGGAAACGGGGTATCGGGTGGATAACGTGCGGAAGGTTTTTGAAGCGTATATGAGCCCCGGTTCGGTCACGGAGAAGCTGCATTTCTTCATCGCCGAATATGACGCGTCGACGCGCGTAGGACACGGCGGCGGCGTGGAGGCGGAGGGCGAGGATCTTGAAGTGATCGAATTGACGCTGGACGATGCGCTGAATGCCGTGCACCGCGGCGAGATCGTCGATGCGAAAACCATCATGCTGCTGCAGTTCGTTGCTTTGAACCCTGTGCTTGAAAGGAGTGTGTCGTGAGACCTCAACTCATACTCATCGCGGGACCGTACCGCAGCGGCGCCAACGGGAATGCCGAGTTGATTGCCGGCAATCTTCGTCGGCTGGAGGAGGCTGCGTTGCAGGTCTACCGGCTCGGACATATGCCGATGATCGGCGAGTGGGTCGCGCTTCCGTTAGCGGCTGCAGCAGGCTCCACAGCGGTGGGCGATCCGATTAGCGAGACGTTCTTGTACCCCGTCGCGAATCGCTTGATACGGCAATGCGATGCGGTGTATCGGATCGATGGCGCGTCCCAAGGCGCCGATGGCGATGTCCGACTCGCCGAAGAACTCGGCTTGCCTGTTTATAGAAGTCTGGGCGAGATTCCACAGGTGCCGACGACGGTCTGAAAGAGCAAGCCAAGATGTTTGGCGCTTTCCCCTAAGCAAGCTTCAAAACAGACGCAACAACGCCAGAAAACGCTCATCGATTGGCAGCATTATCAAACCTTCGAAATGGAGGTTGATCATGGTCTCGCTGCAATTGCTGATTGTTTTTATCGGAGCCCTCGCGGTCGTTTATGCCCTTCCCGGCCCGGACATGGCGCTCATCCTGCAGACCAGTTCATCGCATGGCCTGAAGCACGGGCTCTCGACCGCTGCCGGTCTGGCGATGGCGCGCACTCTGCACGTCACGTTGTCGGCCCTTGGCGTCGCGGCGCTGCTGCGCAACGCGCCGTGGCTCTATGACGGCGTACGTATTGCGGGCGCGCTGTATCTCGCCTACGTGGCGATCCAGATTTTCCGCTCGCCGGCATTCGGTCTCGACGACAACGCCATGACATCGAAGACGCGTCCGCCGTTGCGCGCCGCCTTGTCGAAGGGCGTGCTCAGCAGTCTGCTGAATCCGAAGGCGCTGCTGTTTTGTTCGGTCCTGCTGCCGCAATTCGTGCATCCGGAAGCGGGCGCGATCTGGTCGCAAGTTCTTGAGCTGGGCGTGGTGCTGGTCGTCATAGGCGCGGTGTTCGACACAACGCTGGCAGTTTCCGCCGTGCGGCTGTCGCGCTGGCTGCGCAGTCATCCGCGCGCTCAAGTCGTGCAGCGCTGGACGTTCTCGGTCGCCTTGCTGGCGTTTGCGTTGAGGTTGTCGATTGAATGATATCGATTGAATGATATCGATTGAATGAGACAACCTTGATTAAACCAGCGGACCGTCGGATTGCTTGCTCCTGATCGCCACCAGGATTGAACTGCCGACAATCAGCAGGATGCCCAGCAGCGACAGCAAACCGACCGTCTCGCCCCAGACCACGAACCCAAAGATCGATGCCCAGACGATGCTCGTGTAGTTATACGGCGCGAGTGCGCTGGCATCGGCTTGTCGAAACGCCATGGTCAGCAGCAGTTGCCCGGTGCCGGCCAGGACACCGAGCAAGGCCATGACGGCGAGGAAATCCAGCGTCGGCGTTTGCCACGCGAACACAAGCGAAAGCCCGCTGACGAGCGCACCGATCATGGTGAAGTAAAGCACCGTGACACTCGAATCATTCGATGCACGGATACGCTTGATTTGCAGGATCGACAACGCTCCGAAAATCGCACTCGCTAAAAGAAGCACGGGACCGAGCCAACTCGTCTGGTCGCTGCTTGGACGCACGACTAAAAGCACGCCGATGAAACCGATCGCGGCCGCCCCGGCGTCACGACGTCTTAGCGTTTCCTTGAGAAGCAAAGGCGCCAGCACGATCACGAAGATGGTCTCTGAGTAGACGATGGCAACCGCTTCGCTCAACGGCACGTAAGGCAAGCCCGCGAAAAACAGCCCGAGCGCGCAAAGCAAGGTAACCGCGCGTAGCGTCTGCGCCGGAAAGTCCAGAGTCCTCAAGCGCTCGCTTAGCGGTTTGCCTTGCAAGCACATCGCAAAGGCGGGCAACAGGCCAAAGATCATTCGAAAGAACGTGATCTCGTTAGCGGGGTATTTCAGGCTGACCGACTTCGCTAGTGCATCGACCACTGCAAAGCAAAACATGGCGGCGAGGATTTGCGCGATGCTGCGCAGCGGCACCGCTCTGCTTTGGACAATGGTTGCAGGCATAGTGATTCACGATCGGAGGTAGCGCGGGGTGCTCGCGCAAGCGTCCTGGGATAGAGCAGGCGGTCGCGGCCTTGCCAAGGCCGATAAGAGAACCAGCTTGTCTGGACATCGCGTAGCTTATCACCGGATGACCGGGTATCAGGCCACGCTTTTGCTCACGCTCTTGATCAAATGCGACAAGGCATTTTCACGCGATGACGGATTAAATCATCTTGCTGGCGGCTTAAGACATTCCTCTTTAGCGGGAATGTGCTTAAGCGTCTTTGGTGATGTGCGGACCAAGCGTTGACTCAAGCCGCTGCATCGCACGCTATAACGGCGCCTTCCTCTTTGAGCGCGTGAATACGTTCATCGGAGAAGCCGTATTCTCGCAGCACTTCCGCCGTGTGTTGACCCAGCAGCGGCGCGGGCACGGGCGATTGCGGCAGACCATCGGAGAAATGAATCGGCAAGCCGATACCACGCATGCGCCCCGCTAGCGGATGCGTCGTCTCGACAATCATTCCGCGCGCCAGCGCTTGTTCATGCGCCGACGCTTCGGGTACACCCAGCACTGGCCCCGACGGCAGGCCGATTGCATCGAATGTGGCAAGCCATTCGTTTGTCGTTCGCTCGACAAGCCGGGCTGTCAGGATGTCCACCAGTGCGCCGCGGTGCTTCAACCGCCCGGCGTTAGTCCTGAAACGCTCGTCCTCTTCAAGCCCCGGAATCTCCAGCGCGCCGACCAGCCGCTCGTAGTTGCTCTGATTCGCCGCGCCGATGTTCACCCAGCCGTCGCGAGTCCGGAACGCCTGATACGGCGCGCTGGTCGGATTGGCCGAGCCGGCCTTGGGCAGCACCGTGCCGTCAGCGAAGTAGTTGGCGAAGGCCCAGTACATCTGCTGCAAACCCGCTTCGAAGAGCGATGTATCCACCATCTGGCCCAGCCCGGTCTTTTGCTTGCCCGCATAAGCCGCGCAGATGCCGAGCGCGGCGAGAATGCCCGCGTTGATATCGGTGACCGGCGAGCCAGCCTTGATCGGCGCCTGACCGGGTTCGCCGGTCATGCTCATGAGACCGCTCATGCCTTGCGCGATCAGGTCGAAACCGCCCTTGTCGGCCATGGGTCCGCTGCGGCCGAAACCCGAGATCGCGCAATAGATCAGGCCGGGATTCTCCGCCTTGAGCGCGTCATACCCCATGCCGAGTTTTTCCATCGTGCCGCGTCGATAGTTCTCCGTAACTACGTCGGCGGTGGCGAGCATCTTGCGCAGCACCTCACGTCCACCGTCGGTCTTGAGATTGATCGCGACGCCACGTTTATTGCGGTTCACGATCATGAACGACGCCGACTCCCCGCCTTCCAGGATGGGAGCGAAGCGGCGGCAGTCGTCGCCGCCGGGGATCTTTTCGACCTTGATGACATCGGCGCCCATGTCGGCGAGCATCATCCCGCAGATGGGCCCGGACATGATGTGAGCCAGTTCGATGACGCGCATCCCGGCAAGCGGGCCCTTGCCTCCTGCTTCTGTTTCGAGCATTTCAACGCCCCTTGAATTCGGGTTTGACCTTGTCGAGGAAGGCTTGATAGCCGCTGCGAAAGTCTTCCGTGCCAAAGCACGCGAAACCTTCGTCACGCTCCTCGGATGTGAGCGGCGCCGGGTTCATTGCACGCTTCACGAACTGCTTGTGCCAGCGTGCAACCAGAGGCGCGCCATCTGCAATCCGCTGCGCTGTTGCAAGCGTTTCGGCGGTGACCTGATCGTCGGCTACGACTCGCGTGACAAGCCTCTTGGCCAATGCCTCTTGCGCCCCGAAAATGCGCCCTTCCAGCAGTATTTCCAGCGCAATGGCAGGACCCGCGAGTTGCACGAGCGCATCGAGTTCCGCATGCGCCATCACCAGGCCAAGGTTCTTGATCGGCACGCCAAAGCGGCTGGATTCCCCGCAGATGCGCAGGTCGCACATGGCGGCAATCTCGAGTCCACCGCCCACGCAGATCCCATGAATCATCGCGACGATCGGATGTCTGCATGCACCCAGCGACGAAAGCGTTCGATGCATGATCGCGCCATAAGCACGGGCCTGTTCGACATTGGAGCGATCGGTCTGGAACTCGGCTATGTCGTTGCCCGGCGAGAAGGCTTTCTCGCCGGCGCCGCGCAGGATGATGCAGCGGATGGAGTCATCGGCGGAGAGCGCGTCGATGGTTTCACCCAGCGACTGCCAGAGCGGTTTCGTCATCGCGTTGAGCTTCGCGGGCCGGTCGATGACAACCGTCGCGATATACCCCTCGCGTTCAATCAAGATGGATGGTTCAGCCACATCGTCTCCTTCGGGAAAAAACAGCAGCGTCCGGTGCGTGCGGACTTCTAGACGAACTTCCTCGCCGGCTGTGTGCCTTCCTTTCCCTCAGCGCCCGTAGTGGCGTCGTCCAGCGCCCGATCGGGCCGCATGGTGAACGAGAGCACGATGCCAACCGCCATCAGGATCATGGAAACCGTGAAAGGCAGGTTCCAGTTCCCGGTCTTGTCGATCAGGAAACCTCCCACAACGGGACTGATGATCGCGGCCAACGCGGAGCCCGAATTCATGATGCCGCTGGCGGTGCCGGCATGTTTGGGGGCAATGTCCATCGGCACGGCCCACATGGGTCCGATCGTCATCTCGTTGAAGAAGAACCCGCCGCTCAGGCAAACCGCGGCCAACGTGATCGACATGTTGGAGACCAGCATGATGGGCGCGAGCGAAAGCAGCGTCAGGAGCATGCAGACACCGACCATCACGTTGCGAGCCATGCGGATATTCCCGCTGCGCCGCAGGATGCGGTCCGTGACCGAGCCGCCGAGCCAGTCGCCAAGCACGCCGGCAAAAAAGACGCCCGAGGCGAACAACGCCGACTTCCCCAACTCCATGTGATAGTTGTGGAGAAAGTACTGCGGAATCCAGCCGAGGAAGAGCCACAACACCCAGCCGTAGCAGAAGTACACGGCGGTCACCGGCGCCATCCGTCCCAGCAATGCGCGCCAGGGCACGGGCACGCGCTGCTTGATCCCCGAGAACGACGAAAGTGTGGCGCACTCATCGGCGGTAATGCTCTTGTGGTCGCGGGGGTTATCGCGGAAATAGAAAATCCAGATGACTGCCCACAGGAAACTGATGACCCCCGTCACAATAAATGCACCGCGCCAGCTCGTTGCAATCATCAACCAGACAATCAACGGGGGAGCCACCGCATTACCAATGCGCGACGCGGCATGCGTGGTCCCTTGCGCGAAACCGCGTTTGTCAGCCGGCATCCAGTTCGACATGGCGCGGGTGGCGGTGGGGAACGTGGCCCCTTCGCCCAGCCCCAGCAACAAGCGCGCAATGATCAGCGATACAAACCCGCCGGCAAGCCCGGTCATGATCGTGGCGCCCGCCCAGATCACGGCGCACACAGCAAGCGTGCGGCGCGGTCCGAAGCGGTCTCCCAGCCATCCGCCAATGATCTGGAACACGAGATACGGATAGGCAAATGCGGAAAAAACAAAGCCGATCTGGACATGCGACAAGTGCAGTTCCGCGCCGAACTGCGAGGCAGCGGTACTGACGTTGACACGGTCGATATAGGTAATGAAATACATTGCGCACAGCAGCAACAGAACGCGCGTCGTAGCTCGACGGAACATCATCGTCTCCTTGATTAAGGCGTGCTTCATCAAGGCGCCCACGGGCGCCAGAAGCGAACTGCATCCCGAACTTTCGATAAGGCTTTACTGGATGGGCGTTAAAGCGAGGGTGCGAATCCTGGGTTTGCGCGGTCGTGCCATGCTGCTCTCCAATGCGCGGAACATGACGCGGTCCGCTGTTTATGTGAACCCATGCTGCTGTGTTTAATCAATAATCCCTGAGCGCCGCAGCCAGTACCTGGGCGACATGCAGCGCTTTTACATCGGCGCCATCGGCTATCTGGTGACGGCAACTGGTGCCATCGGCGACGATGACTGCATCCTGGGCCTTCCGCACGGCCGGCAGCAGCGACAACTCCGCCATCGCCTTCGATGCTTCGTAGTGCTCGGCTTCGTAGCCAAAACTCCCGGCCATGCCGCAACACGACGATTCGATCACCGAGACCTCCAGCTGAGGAATCCAGCCGAGTACAGCCTGCACGGGACGGAACACATCGAAGGCCTTTTGATGGCAGTGACCGTGAACCAGCGCCTTCGGCTGAGCGAGGGGTTTCAGCGAAAGCCGCAACCGTCCCGCCTCTTTCTCGTGAACCAGGAACTCCTCGAACAGGAACGATGACTGCGCGAGCTTGCGGGCTTCATCGCCGTAACCGTAGTCGAGGAATTCATCGCGGAAGGAAAGCAGGCACGATGGTTCAAGGCCGACGACCGGAACCCCGCGTTCTATATAAGGGCGCAATGTGTCCAGCGTGCGGCGCGCTTCAACCTTCGCTTCATCGACGCGCCCCGCCGATAGAAACGTGCGTCCGCAACACAACGGCCGCTCGCCCGCCTTGACGTTCAGATGAACCGTGTACCCCGCCGCCTCGAGCACGCGCTTCGCGGCACGCGCGTTGTCGGGTTCCATATAGTTATTGAAGGTATCGACGAAAAGCAGCACTTCCTTGTCGCCCTGCACGGGTGGCAAGGGCTGCACGGCCGTCGATAAAAACGACTTCACGAAATGCGGAAACGCGCGTTGCGGGGCAAGGCCCAGGCGCGTCTTCAGCCAGCCGGCGACACGCGACAAACGTTCGATCGAGCCGAACAACGACGGCAAGCGGCTCGCATACGGCGCGTATCGCGGCAGAAAGCCCACTAGCCGGTCGCGCATGCGCAAGCCATTCGCCAATGTCCACGCCGCACGCGCTTCAATCTTGATCTTCGCCATGTCGACGCCGGTCGGGCAATCGCGCTTGCAGCCCTTGCACGATACGCACAGGTCCAGCACATCCTTCACGTCCTGGCTTGCAAGGCCGCCCTCACCGAGTTGTCCGCTGATCGCGAGCCGCAGCGTGTTCGCGCGGCCTCGCGTGACATGCTGTTCGTCCTTGGTGATGCGATAGCTCGGGCACATGGTGCCCGCATCGAACTTGCGGCAATGGCCGTTGTTGTTGCACATCTCGACGGCCTTCGCGAGACCGCCGGTGCGATCGTCACCCGTTCCCGGCGCGGTCTCGACACCCGTCAGCGGATCACGTGTCACGTTCCATTGCGACCAGTCGAGCTGCGTCGCGATCTCGCGTTCGCGATACGTCGGCGGAAAGCGAAAGTTCGTCGCGTCATCCATTTTCGGTGGATTGACGATGCGATCCGGACTCATGCGATTCTCGGGATCGAAGAGCGTCTTGATCTCGCGGAACGCTTCGTTCAGGCGCGGTCCGTATTGCCACGCGACCCATTCGCCGCGGCACAGGCCATCGCCGTGTTCACCCGAATACGCGCCCTTGTACTCGCGCACAAGCGCCGACGCTTCCTCCGCAATCTCCCGCATCTTCTGCGCGCCAGTGCGGCGCATGTCGAGAATCGGCCGTACGTGCAGCGTCCCGACGCTCGCGTGCGCGTACCAGGTGCCTTCGGTGTGATGCTTGTGGAAGACCTCAGTCAGTCGCGTGGTGTACTGCGCGAGATGTTCGAGCGGCACGGCGCAATCTTCGATAAACGACACCGGCTTGCCGTCGCCCTTCATGCTCATCATGATGTTGAGGCCGGCCTTGCGCACTTCCCACAAGGCCTTTTGTTGCGCGGCATCGGGCATCTCGACGACCGAGCCCGGCAAGCCGAGATCGCCCATCAGTTCCACGAGTTGCGCAAGCTTCGCGATTTGCACGGCCTTGTCCGCGCCGGCGAACTCGACCAGCAACACGGCTTGCGGCTGACCGACCAGCGCACGTTCGATCACCGGACGGAATGCGGGGTTGGACATCGACAGGTCGATCATCGTGCGGTCGACCAGTTCCACCGCCACCGGTCCCAGCTTGACGATGTGCTGCGTCATGTCCATCGCGTCGTAGAACGTGGGGAAGTTCACGACGCCGAGCGTCTTGTGCTCGGGCAAGGGCCACAGTTTCAACGTGAGCTGACGGCTGAACGCAAGCGTGCCTTCGGAGCCCACCAGCAACTGCGCGAGGTTCGGCTCGCCGTCTGCGCTGAAGGGCAAGGGACTCTGGCAATCGAAGAGATCGATGTTGTAGCCCGCTACTCGCCGCAACACCTTGGGCACCTGTTCGCGGATTTCATCGCGTTCGCGCTGTGCTATGCGCTGTACGCCTTCGAGCAGCGAAAGCGTGCGAGCGTCGGATGACATCGCATGCAACGCTGCGAACGTGGCTTGATGACCATCGGCCAGCACGGCGTCGATAGCGGCCACGTTGTGCACCATGATCCCGTATTCCATCGACCGCGAGCCGCACGAGTTGTTGCCTGCCATGCCGCCGATCGTGCATTGCGCACTGGTCGATACATCGACGGGAAACCACAAGCCATGTGGTTTCAGCCACGCGTTCAGATGATCCAGGACCACGCCCGGCTCCACCGTTACCGTGCGCGCCTCACGGTCGAAGTGGACGATATTGTTGAGCCACTTGCTTGTATCGATAACCAGCGCTTCGCCAATCGTTTGCCCGCACTGGCTCGTCCCGGCACCGCGTGCGAGCACGGGGACATGTGCGTCGCGTGCAATTTCCAACGCGAGCAGCAAGTCCGCCTGATCGTTCGGTACGACGACGCCCAGCGGCATGATCTGGTAGATCGATGCATCCGTCGCGTAGCGTCCGCGCGCCGCCCGGTCGAACAGCACATCACCTTTCAACTCTTTGCGCAGGCGCATGGCCAGCGGCGACAGCGTGGCGCGCGCCGAAGCCGGCATCAGGTGGATCGGCTGGACGAGCGCTTCGGAAGATTTAGTGAGCATCGGCGTCTACGCGCGGTTGAGTAGTGGAAAGCCGGTCATGCGTTGTCTCCGGACCGGCTTGGTGTCACGCCGCCGCTTTCAAAGCCGGTGCAGCAGTGTGGCTCGTCAGGTAGTCCATTGCCGCCAGGACCCCGCTGCCCGCCAGCTTCACGCCGGACAACTTGAGGCCCATTTCACAGCCCGTGAGCGTGGCCATCAGCGTGAGGTCGTTGCAGTCGCCCAGATGCCCGATGCGGAACATGCGGCCCTTGAGCTTGCCGAGGCCGGTGCCGAGCGACATATCGAAGTGCTCGTAGATGGTCTTGCGGACTGCATCCGCGTCGACTCCGTCCGGCGTCATCACGCCGGTGAGCACCGGCGAATAAACGGCCGGGTCCGCGCATTGGATCTCGAGTCCCCATGCATTGACCGCAGCGCGACAAGCCGCCGCCAGTCTCTGATGCCGGGCGAAGACTTGGTCGAGCCCTTCGTCACCGATCATCTCTAGCGCTTCAGACAAGCCGTACAACAGGTTGGTGTTCGGCGTGTACGGCCAGTAGCCGCTCTTGTTCATCTCGATGATCTCGTCCCACGCCCAGAACGCACGGGGCAACTTCGCTTCCTTGCTTGCCTTGATCGCTTTCTGCGAGACCGCGTTGAAGCTGATCCCGGGCGGCAGCATCAAGCCTTTTTGCGAGCCGGACACCGTGACATCCACGCCCCATTCGTCATGCCGATAGTCCGCGGATGCAAGCCCGGAGATCGTATCGACGAGAAAAAGCGCCGGGTGCCCGGCCGCATCGATCGCGCGCCGCACTGCTGCAATGTCGGACGTGACGCCAGTCGAAGTTTCGTTATGCACCACGCAAACGGCCTTGATCGTGTGCTGCGTGTCTTCACGCAGACGCGCTTCAATCATGTCCGCCTGCACGCCGCGCCGCCATCCCTCGACGCCGGGCAAGCCCAGGAACTCCGGTTTCAGCCCGAGGTTTTCGGCCATCTTTTTCCAGAGCGTCGCGAAGTGGCCGGTCTCGAACATCAGCACGGTGTCGCCGGGGCTGAGCGTGTTGCAGAGCGCCGCTTCCCAGGCGCCCGTACCGGAGGCCGGATAGATCGCCACCGGCTGCGCGGTCTTGAAGATGGCCTTGATACCTTCCAGGACTTTCAGGCCCAACGCGCCGAATTCCGGTCCGCGATGGTCGATCGTCGGATAACTCATCGCCCGCAGAATGCGGTCCGGAACCGGACTGGGACCCGGAATCTGCAGGAAATGGCGACCAGCGGGATGGAAATCGAGTTTTATCATGATGCGTCCTTTGAATTTTGCATGCAAAATACTTTAACGTACCGTCGCGGTGATCGGAAGGGAAAAATGGTTGTTTTTCTTAGGTAGAAACCCGTCCCTCCAAACTTACTGGCGTCGTACGGTAAAATCGTGTCAACGGAAAGGGTTGAGGTATTGAATGCAAAATGATCATCTGGCGGGTTCGCAGATCGCGGAGATTGCGCAGATCACGACCACGCTCCCCAAGGTCGAGCGCCAGCGGCTGCACGATACGGTGGTTGAGCACCTGCGCAATTTCATTGTCGAGGGCTTGCTCGCGCCGGGCGTGAAGCTCAATGAACGCACGTTGTGCGAGACGCTGGGCATCTCGCGCACGCCGTTGCGTGAGGCGCTGAAAGTGCTGGCGTCCGAGGGCCTGATCGATATCCTGCCGAACCGGGGCGCGTCGGTGTCGCAAATGAGCGAGGGGGAGATTCGCGAGATGTTCGAACTGATGAGCGGGCTGGAAGCGTTCTCGGGCGAACTCGCATGCGAGCGCATAACGCCTGCCGAGCTGAGCGAAATCAAGGCGCTGCATTACGCCATGCTGGCGTGCCGCGAGCAGAACGACCTGTCTGGGTACTACAGCCGCAATCAGGCCATTCACGACAAGATCAATGACGCCGCGCGCAATTCGGCCCTGCGGCAGACCTATATATCGGTGAACCGGCGGCTGCAGGCATTACGGTTCCGGTCCAACTTCCAGACGGTGAAGTGGGACAGCGCGATCTGCGACCACGAAGCCATGATCGAGGCGCTGGAAGCACGCGACGGCAAGCGCATGGCGTCGGTCATGCGCGGCCATTTGCTGGCCAAGCGCGATGCAGTTTTGGCCGAGAGGACCATGACGACGCTGCGCACGCGCTCGGAAGGCGGCACGCTGCCTGACGCGCCGCTGGGTTGATTACACTGACGTTCGGAACGACCAAAACGTTGAATTCGTAGACGCCGTCTGCGAATTCAGCGCAGCCTTGCCCGCAAGTACACGCCGCGCACGCTCATCTTCAAGTCCCTTCGCTGCATGACATTCCTCCTGCACGCCCCCTTGTATAAATCCATTTGATGGGTTTATAAGAAAACACAATTATTTTTATGGTTTTCGGCTTTGTACAGTCCGGTGTAGTCACAACGCGCCATGCATCAAAAACCGAGCGCGACAAATAACATCCACTCGCCACCGGACCATCATGAAACTTCTCAAGCTTGCCCCTCTCGCGGTGCTGGGCGCCTTCACGGCGTCGTCGTATGCACAGAGCAGCGTCACCCTTTACGGCCTGATTTCAGGGGGTGTCGGCTTCGCGACCAATCAGGGTGGTCACAACGCGTACGAGGCGCTCAGCGGCACGAACCAGAATCCGCGCTGGGGCCTCAAGGGACGCGAAGACCTTGGCGGTGGCTTGAGCGCAGTGTTCCAGCTCGAGAACGGTTTCAACATCATGAGCGGCACGGCCTCGCAGAACGGCCGCGAATTCGGCCGGCTGGCGTATGTCGGTCTCGCCGATAAGACCTACGGCACGCTGACCCTCGGCCGCCAGTACGACGCGATCCACGATTACATCGGCCCGGTGATCATTGCGAGCAACGGCGTGAACATCGGCGATAACGACAACGGTTATAACGACATCCGCGTCCAGAATTCGGTCAAGTATGTGAGCCCAGATTATCGCGGGCTGAAGGCCACCGCCATTTATGGCTTCAGCAACTCGACCGGCTTCGGCGACAACAACGCGTACAGCTTCGGAGTCGGCTACGAGAACGGCCCGTTCAAGTGGAGCGCGGTCTACGCGCAGTACAACCACCCGGACAGCCCCACCAACCCGGACGGCGCGATCTCCAACGACTACGCTTCCCCCATCCTGATCTTCGACAAGAGCGCGACCCACCCGTCCGTGTTCGCGAGCAAACAGCGCATTGCCGGCACCGGCGGTTTCTACACGATAGGCAAGGCGCAATTCGCCGCGCTCTTCACCGATGTCCACTACGATTACCTCGACAACTCCCATCTGCACTTGCAGAACTTCGGCGTGAACGTGGTGTACACCATGACCCCGTCGCTGTTCCTCGGCGCGGCCTATGGCTACACCGACGGCAAGTACGACGTCATCAACCAGAAGCCGCAGTGGCATCAGGTGAACTTGCAGGCGGACTATTTCCTTTCGAAGCGTACCGATGTGGCGTTGACGGTGATCGGCCAGCTAGCCGCCGGCGACGCGCAGCATGCGCAGATCTTCGCGTTCGCCCAGTCGACCACCACGCGCCAACTGGTCGCGACCATCGGCATGCGCCACGTATTTTGAACATGAGCCAAACTTTTAACGTCCCTCGCCGTACGTTCCTCAAGGCATCCGCGGCGCTGGCTGCCGGTGCGCTGTTCAACCCGCTAGCGCGAGCGGCCAACGAGCGCCGCACGGTGATCATCGATTGTGATCCGGGTCAGGACGATGCCATCGCCATCCTGTTCGCACTCGGCGCGCGCGATCGGCTGGACGTGCGTGCGCTGACCGCCGTCGCGGGCAATGTGCCGCTGGAGCTGACCGAGCGCAACGCACGCATCGTGCGCGACTGGGCGGGTCAGACGAAGACCTTGCCCGTGTATGCGGGATGCCCGCGTCCGCTGATGCGGCCGCTGATCACAGCGGCAAACGTACATGGCAAGACCGGGCTCGAAGGCGTGGAATTGCACGAGCCGCTGGCGCCGGTCGCGCAGCAGCACGCGGTGGCGTATCTCATCGACACCTTGAAAGCGGCGGCGCCCCATAGCGTGACGATCTGCGCGATCGGACCGCTGACGAATCTGGCGACCGCGCTCACCGAAGCGCCCGAAATCCGCGACGGTTTGCGCGATATCGTGCTGATGGGCGGCGCATTCTTCGAGCGCGGCAATATCACGCCGGCCGCCGAGTTCAACGTCTACGTCGATCCGGAAGCGGCGAGCATTGTGTTCGCGAGCGGCGTGCCGATCGTCGTATTGCCACGCGATGTCGCTGTGAAAGCGCCTATCACACCGGCCCGCATTGCGCCGATACGCGCCATCGGCAACCGCTGCGGCGCGATCGTCGCGGACATCATGGCGGCGGAAGTGAAGTATCAGAAGGGGCGCCGCGGCGTGGAAGAAGCGCCGATGTACGACCCCACCGCAGCGGGTTATCTCGTCGATCCGACCTTGTTCAAGGGCCGCCTGGTGAACGTGGTGGTAGAGACGACCGGGCAGTGGACGCTGGGCGAAACGGTGGTCGACTGGAGCGGCCACAGCGGCCGTGCGCCGAATGCGACCTGGATTACCGATGTTGACGCCGATGCGTTTTATGCCGCGTTACGGGCTAGCATTGCTACATTGCCGTGAGGGATTTTCGTTCGCACTCGGGGGGTGGTTTGTTGGGGGCTTGGGGTGGGGTTTGGAGTTAGCCGTTGGTTCTAGCGTTAGCGGTTGGGGTCATTGCCGGGTTGTTGCTTTCTGCGTTAGTGGTCTGCTAGCGTTGGCTCATTTCTTTAGCACTATTAGCCACTGTGCGTGGCGGCACGTCATTTCTTTGTCCAAAGCGACAAAGAAACGAAGCAAAGAAAACGCTTTCAAAACGAGGGCTCGTAAGTTGACCTAGCGTGCACTTTGTGCGTTTTTGGCACCCCAAAAGCACGGTGCTCGCCAGAACGACGGATGTGTGAACCCCTCCTTCTCGCGAATTCCTACACGCACACGCTTCGCCCCGTACGCTCTCGGGCAAGCACCCTTGCCAAGAAAACCCGCACGGCCTCACACGCATTTAATGCTTCGCTTCTCGGTCAGTGGTCAGTGGCTGGTGGCTGGTGGCTGGTGGCTGGTGGCTGGTGGTCGAGCGGTCGCCGCTGAAGGGGTTGTGTGGTCAGCTTCGCGGATCATGGCGTGATGGCTATTTACTGCTTCAATTTTTGGTTAGCCGGCTAGTGGGCTGCATGATTATTTCGTCGGTTACGGCTTCACGCGTTTTGGCGGCTTTGCTTCCCGGGTGGGTTGGCGACGTGATTCGTCATGCGTACAAATTCGGTGGATGGTTTTCCGCGGATAGCGCGGGGTGTTCCTTGGGCAGGTTCAGTCACTGGTGGCGAAGCGTGTGGGTATCCGTGTTCGGAGAAAGAGGGGTTCACACATCCGTCGCTCTGGCGAGCACCGTGCTTTTGGGGTGCCAAAAACGCACAAAGTGCACGCTGGGTCAACTTATGAGCCCTCGTTTTGAAAGCGCTTTCTTTGCTTCGTTTCTTTGTCGCTAAGGACCAAGAAATGACGCGCCGCCACGCGCAGTGGCTAATAGTGATAAAGAGAATAGCCAACTCAAGCAGACCGCTAACGCCGAAAGCAGCAACCCGGCAATGACTCCGACCACTAACCCCAAAACCTTGCAACTCAACATTGACCAATGATTTAAATATGCGCAGCAATATAGTCCCAACACGCTTTCACATGCGGGCCGCGATCCTCACCGACCAGCGAGATCAACGCGATCGCACGCGTGACGCGCGGTTTGTCAAGACGCAGCGCTACGAGTTCGGGATCGTGCAGATGCAGCGTGTAGAGGCTCGGCAGCACCGCAATCGCAAGACCGTTGCGCGCCAACGCGTAAAGGGGCTCGGAATATTCCATCCGGTACGCCACCGAGAGACGCAGCTTTTCATCGCCACTCGTTCGATGCAGCGCGTCGCTCACACTGCCGCGTACGAACACGGCAAGATCCCGACCGACCAGCTTCGCCCACGGCAGGGTCTTGCGTTTAGCAAGCGGGTCGTCGCGCCGCAGGACCACCACGATCTCATCTTCGAAGACGTCCTTGAACCGCAACGCTTCGTGGTTGGCTTCCGGCTCATGCACGCCAATACCGATATCCACGACACCATCACGGACCGCATCGATCAGCGCGGTATTCGGCAAGTCAGTCAGCGTAAAGCGCAGCGACGGCCGTTGTTCGCGGAACGCGTTCAACACGGGCAGCAGACGTCCCGCCACCGATGGAATCATCGCGATGCGCACCGTCTGCAAGCGTTCGGCGAAGGTGCTGGCCATGTCGTCGAACGTGCCGCGTGCATGGTTGAGCAGGCGCTCCGCGAGCGGCAGTATGCTTGCTCCGGCAGCGGTCAGCGTGAGGCGGTGAGCGGAGCGCGCGAACAATGGACCGCCGAGCAGGAACTCGATCTGCCGGATCGCGGCGGTGAGCGCGGGCTGTGTCAGCGAGAGCGATTGGGCCGCTTGCGTGAAGCTGCGCGCATGCGCCAACGCAACGAAGTACTGCACTTGCCGCAATGTCAGCGCGGGCAAGAGGGACGAACGATCGGACATTGAGCGCCACCGCTTGGGGACAATGCGCCGCAGTATAAAGCGCGGCCAGGCCGGCATACGCAAAGGAAATAATAGTGAACAAGGAATCTTCGATGGCTTCTCCCGAGCTCGCCGCGCCGAAAACATCAAGCGGCTGGCTGGATCGCCGCTTTGCATTGAGCGCGCGCAATACCAGCGTGCGGATCGAGACGCTTGCAGGCATTACGTCGTTTCTCGCGGCGGCTTATCTGCTCGTCGTGATCCCGTCGCTGCTGGCAACAGGCGGTATGGATCGGGGTGCGGCGACGACGTCGACCATCATCGTTTTCGTTTTAAGCACCATTTTCATGGGGCTTTATACGAATCTGCCGTTTATCGTCGGGCCTGGGATCGGCGGGTCGGTGATCCTCGGTGTCACGCTGGCGAGCGAACATGTCGCGTGGCAAACCGGACTCGGCATTGCGTTCATCTCCGGCGTGCTGTTTCTGATCCTCACGCTGGTCGGCGCACGCAGCCTCGTCGTGCGGCTGATTCCGGCGCAGATAAAGCTCGGACTCGGCGCGTCCATCGGGCTCTTTATCGCCGTGCTTGGCTTTCGTAACGCCGGCATGGTGATCGCGAACGCAAAGACCAATGCGCTCGCGCTCGGTGATTTTTCGCGGCCCGGTACGCTCGTCGCGTTGATCGGCCTGGCCGCAGCCGTCGTGTTGCAGGGGCGACGCATCCCGGGCGCCATTCTCTGGGCAATCCTGATCGCAGCGGCAGCCGGTGTGCCGTTGGGCGTGACGCATCTGCCGCAATCGATGATCTCTTTGCCGCACGACATCATGCCCGTCGCGTTCAAGCTGGATATTCCGAGCGCGCTGACGGTCGCCGCCATTCCTTATCTGTTCGTGTTCTTCGCCGCTGAATTTTTCTCGACGCTCGGCACGACGCTCGCGGTCGGCGCCAAAGCCAACCTGCTCGATGAAAACGCCAACCTGCCGAATATCAACCGGCCATTCCTCGTCGATTCGATCGCAGCCACGCTCGGCCCCGTGTTCGGAATTCCCGCGCTCACGGCGCTGGTCGAATCGGCGGCGGGTGTGGAAGCGGGCGGGCGCAGCGGGCTCTCGTCGCTGGCTGCCGCCGGCATGTTCGCGTTGATGCTGCTGTTCGTGCCGGTCGCACTCGCGATCCCGAAGGAAGCCACCGCGCCGGCGCTGATCCTGATCGGCCTGTCGATGTTCAGCACGATCCGCCACGCGCATTTCGACGATTTCACTGACGCTTTCCCGGTCCTTTCCATGGTCCTGCTCACGCTGATGTCGAATAGTTTCGGCACAGGGATTGCGGGCGGCTTACTGTGTTTCGTGATCGTCAAGCTCCTTGCAGGGCGCTTCAAGGAAGTCCCGTGGGGTCTTGTCGTGCTGGCCATTCCGCTCGGTTATTACTTCTGGACCGTTGTTAAGCATCATTAACCCGAGCACCATCGATTCCGCACTACCGCAAGTACCGAAAAATATGAACGAGACATTTGGCAACGTGCCCGCTGCACGCACAGGCATCAACATCACGCCGCTCCACCGGGCATTTTTCAACGCAATCCCGAAGGTCGAACTGCACTGCCATTTGCTGGGCGCGGTTCGGCACGAGACGTTTATCGCGCTGGCCGAAAAAAGCCGCGCACCGATCGAGCGTGCCGAGATCGACGCGTTTTATACGCGCGGCGAAAAGCCCGTTGGCGTGTTGCGCGTATTGCGCGCGCTCGATGAATACCTGCTCACCAGCGCCGATGACCTGCATCGCATCACGTACGAATATCTGCAGGACGCCGCCGCGCATAACGTGCGCCACGCTGAGTTTTTCTGGAACCCGACCGGCACCGTGCGGGTATCGAAGATTGAATACGGCGACGCACAGGCAGGCATTGTCGCGGCGATCCGCGATGCTTCGCGCGACTTTGGCATGTCGGCGCTGCTGATTCCGAGTATCGACCGGGAGGCCGATCCCGACGAAGCGGTGACTTTAGTCGAGTGGATGAAAGCCCATCGCGCCGATGAAGTCGCGGGCATTGGCGTGGATTATCGTGAGAACGACCGGCCGCCGGAATTGTTCTGGAAAGCGTATCGCAATGCGCGGGATGCAGGCTTCAGGACCACCGCCCATGCGGGAGAGTTCGGCATGCCGTGGCGCAATGTGGAGACAGCTATCGAGTTGCTGAAGGTGGATCGTATCGATCATGGCTATACGATCGTCGACAATCCTGAACTGGCCGCTAAATATGCCGCGTCAGGTCTGGTCTTCACTGTCGTGCCGACCAACTCGTATTACTTGCGCACGCTGCCGCCGGAGAAATGGGCGGAGTTGCATCCGATCCGGCGCATGCCCGGGCTGGGTCTGAAGATCCATCCGAATACCGATGACCCGACGCTGCACAAGGTCAATCCGAGTGAAGCCTGGGAACTGATGTTCAGCCATTTTGGTTTTGGCATCAGCGATTTGCGGGGTTTCATGCTGAACGGTATCGACGGCGCATGGGTCGATGACGCGACACGTAATGCATGGAGAGCCCGGTGGCCCAGCGAATTCGATGCGCTCGCCGCACAATTGCCGTAGGGGTGTCGTTTGGAGCCGGTGGTCCGGGGGCCGCCGGCGGTAATTGTGACCCATCGCAGCGATTCAGCCCCAAGCGCGAGTATTCCGCTTGCCTTATCATTCCACCCGCATTATCCAAGCCCAAAATAGCGACCACGCATATCGGCACAACCGCCGCCCCCCCCAGACCGCACCCATGCACCCCGCAGCAGATCACCTGACTCAAGCCCCCAAAGCAAGACCGGCCCGCATCGTCCTGGCTACCATTATCGGCAACGCGTTTGTCGCGTACGACTTCACGGTCTACAGCTTCTCCGCAGTCATCATCGGCCAGCTTTTCTTTCCGTCGCACAACCCGCTGTCTTCGCTGCTGCTGTCGCTGGCCACCTTTGGCGCAGGCTTCGTCATGCGTCCGCTCGGGGCAGTCATCATCGGGCAGATCGCCAGCAGCCGGGGCCGCAAAGCCGGCATGACCTGGTCGCTCGCACTCATGACGCTCGGCACGTGGCTGATCGCCTGCCTGCCCACGGTTGCCTCCATTGGCCCGGCCGCTACTGTGCTGATGGTTCTCGCGCGACTCATGCAGGGCCTCGCGGCGGGAGGCGAGATCGGGCCGGCGTCGGCGGTGCTGATGGAGTCCGTGCCGCGCAACCACCGCTGTTATCTCACCAGCTGGCGTGGCGCGAGCCAGGGCGCGGCCGCATTTGCTGCCGCGATGGTCGGCGCAATCACGACCGCCTTGCTCTCGCCGGCCGACATGCACGAATGGGGATGGCGAATTCCGTTTGTGCTCGGCGGGTTGATCGGCCCCGTCGGCTGGTATCTGCGCCGGCGCATGCCAACGGTCGTCATTGAGGCGCCCGCGCGGCCCCGGCTTGCGACGCTCTTCTCGGAGCACGGTCGCACGCTCATATATGGAACATTGATGATGGCCGCGCCGTCGATCGGTATCTATATCACCGTGTTCTACATGCCGAGCTATCTGGTGCGGACGTTGCATCGGCCCACGGTCATCAGCCTGCTGACCGCCAGCCTGTCCGGCCTCGTGATCCTGGTGGTGAACCCGCTGGTGGCCCGGATCGCCGATCGGCAAAAGCGGCGCAAACCCATCCAGTACCTGGCGCTCCTGGTATGTCTTGCGCTGACTTATCCGGCCTTCCTGGGCTTGAAAATGGGCGTGGGCAATGTCACCGCGCTACTGATCATCCTCGGGTATGTGGCAGTCGCGCTGAGCAACGCCGGCGCGAGCACGGTGATGATGCTGGAGGCTTTTCCGCCCCAGCATCGCGCCGCGGCGCTGTCCATCATGTACAGCTTCGGCGTGGCGATTTTCGGCGGTTTTTCGCCGCTCATCGTCACATGGCTGATCGCGGTGACCGGCAATCCGATGATGCCCGCGTGGTACCTGATCGCCGCCACCTGCATCACGCTTCTTGCCCTGCAGCGCTTCCCCGAAAGGGCGCTCGATTAAACGGGTGATTGAGCGGGTGAGTGCGCTATCTGCCGCCGGGCCCGTACGACGACATCAATTCCAGCTTGCTCGCTTGCTGCAACTCGAACGCGCGAGCACGCGCATCTTGCGGACTCATGCCGTAGGCGCGGCGAAACGCGCGCGTGAAATCCGATCCGCTGTTGAACCCCAGCCCATAGGCAATATCGATAACCTGAAGGTGCGGGAAACGGACCAGCTCGTCGGCCGCCTCGCGCAAACGGCGATTGCGGATATACGCGCCCAGTCCGCCCTCATGCTCGAACCAGCGGTAGATCGTGGCGCGCTTCAGTTGCAACGCATCCACCACGCTGGAAGGGGAAAGCTCCGGCTGGTTGAGATTCGCCTCAACGTATCGCCGCACCTGGCTCATCACGGCCGCCTGCACGGCGGCACGCGCGCCGCCGCTCAGCCGTGCCTGCTTGCGGAAAGCCGCGAGGAGCAGTTGTGCGCCGGCCTCCATTTCATGCGCCGCCTGCGCCGCACTCATTCCGGCCAGGTCGCGGCTCAGCGCCAGCGCGTGATTGGTCACCAGCTGGGTCAGCGGCGTGCCGTGCTCGACCGCGCGGCCATGAATTGAATCGGCGTCCGGGAAGGTGGCCTCGACGACCGCTCTCGGCACGAACATGGTCAACACATGGGCCGCAGATCGCTTGATGGCGAACGGCTCGTCCATGTCGAAAACGATGATTCCCTGCACCGAATCCGGGGTGCTGCGTTTCTTCTGAATGCCCACGCCGGCACCAACCTCGCCCTTCACGAAAATGTGGAAAACGTAGTCGCGCCGCACATCGGTGGACACTCTCGCGACCGAGCGTTCCAGCGACATGGCGTCGGTCACGGCATCGGTGAAGACAAGATCGCCCACCGCATACCGGTCGATACGCCCATTGAAGCCCCCTGCGATCTGCGCCTTCGAGGGCAGCGCATCAATCACATGTCCCACCCGGTCGCGCCATGCGAGGAACTGCCGGTCCACCCGTGAGCCGTACGTGCTGAAACTGCTGCGGACGATGCCCGCGTCTGGCGCTGCAGCCTGAGCGAGCCCGTCTTGACGGGGATATGAAGTCATTCTTTCCATCTGATGGCGCCCCAAATCAACCGATCTACGCGGCCTAGTCGACGTGGCTTTGTCGCGGTGGTCAATTTATTTTGATTATTGAGACATAGGGTAAAGCCTGCCTGGAACAGTGCGATATCTTCTGATTAATAACTTCATTGTCCATTCCGCATCGTGAGAGGCAATGCCTGGTTAACGGCATTGCAAGCGGGAAACAAAGCCTCTCTCCATCGAAAGGCGGCGGTACCGGGGAACGATACCGCCACGCTCACCCAGCGCCATTGGCCTCTTTATTGGCTTTGCGTTGGCAGGACGAGCGGCTTGATCGGCGATGCCTGGACGAATCAATCGCAGCACCCTTCCTGAGGCAGCTCAGTGAAGCACGACGAGATATCAGCAAATGAGCGCTTTAAAGAAAGCACCGTCACCTATTCCCGGCAACTTGATGCCGGCAAGTTTAGCCGATCGCCAACTTGATCACATCGAGCGCATGGTCAGGACCGTCGTGCGCGCCAGCACGGTTGGCCCCGTTCACGGGATGGACCAGAAGTACTGGGAAAGCCGGATCCGCGCCCTGGTCAGTGAAAACCATCTGGTGGCCGTGCAACAACACCGCGTGCAGCGGTTGTTACAGGACCTGGCCAAGCGCGCACGGCCGAACGCACTGAAACGAACGGCAGCGTGAACCGCGGGGGTGAGCGGAGGTCTGGGGAACCCGCGTATTGGGGCAGCAACACGGGATCGACGGCGAATCGCGCCGATGCCGTGCGCGCAATCGCCACGAGCGGCATCAAGCCGGTGATCGAGCAAGCCGTCGATGCTTACCGCTTCCTTGAAAGCGCCGCGCACGTCGGAAAAGTCGCGATCGACCTGGACGCGCGATGTTTGATTTGCTGTTCGGACGGACTTACTCCGCGGGCTTCGGTTGTAGCCCGACATAACGTGCGCGAGGCCGGATCAAACGGCCCGTTTGCGCTTGCTCCAACGCGTGAGCGAGCCAGCCCGCGCAACGTGCAAGCGCGAAAAGCGACAACGGCGCATGCGCCGGCAGATCGAAAGCAGCGGCGAGCACCGCCAGCGCGAAATCAACGTTCGGCCGCTCGCCAACCGCCCTCTCCACGCACGCGGCAAGTTCCGCGTAAAGCGGCGGCACGCTCATCGTGGTGAGCAGAGCGCTCGCCCTGGGGTCTCCATCGGCGTATAGCGGATGACCGAATGCCGGAAACACGCGGCCTTGCGCCAGCCAGTTACGCACGGCCGCTTCCGGGCCGATAGCTGTTGCCAACTCGATCAGCGCGCGAACCGACGACGATGCGCCGCCATGCAACGGCCCAGTGAGCGTAGCAAGGCCTGCCAGCACGCCAGCCGATAACGACGCGCCGGTGGAGACGGTGACGCGCGTAGCGAAGGTCGATGCGTTCAGTTCATGATCGGCGAGTAAAACGAGGGCGCGCCGGATCGCGTCCTCCGCCTCGCTGCATCCCCACGTTGCCGCCAGCCGTTCGCTCAACGTGCGTCCCGCGCGCGAAGCACCCGTACCGCCAAGAATCGCTTGTGCGAGCGTCGAAAGCACGCTGGCGGCCTCGTCGCGCAGCACGGCAGGAGTGCGTCCGCTCGATGGCAAATCACGCGCGCTGCGCCTGGCCAATGCGACGAGACTCGCTGTCAGAGGATCGTCGGCGCCGGCGGCCTTGCGCGTGATTTTCGGCTCGATGCGAACAGCATCGGTCTCCCACAACAGCCCGATGACTTCCTCAAACGACGCCGTATTCGCAAGCTCGATCGCATCCTGCCCGCGATACCAAAGCCTTCCGTTCGACACCGTAGAGACAGCAGAAGGCAAAACGGGATCACCCCAGTCGATGGCCTGCGCCGCGACCTTCTCGACCTTGCGCTGTCCGCTGCGGCGCTGCGCCATTCGCGCTACATCATCACCGTGATAAAGGCTGCGGCGAGGGTCCGTCTTGTCCGGTCTCGCGCGGATCTTTCCACGACTCACGTTCGCATACAGCGTCTGCGCGCGGACGTTCAATACGCTCAAGGCCTCGGCCGCCGTGATCCATGCCATGGGAGTCTCACATTGATGAATTGAATCAAGATTGACGTCAACTTTATCGCTATTAATATCCGTACGGTACGAACATTTTTAGAGCCGCAAGGAGGACGACATGCAGGGCTTGTTCAAACAGCACTTCGATACATTCGCGCGCTACAACAACTGGGCAAATACCCGGCTCTTCGATGCAGCCGCATCCCTGAGCGACGCCGACTATCGAGCGGATCGCGGCGCGTTTTTCAGGTCGGTTCACGGCACGCTCAATCACTTGCTCGTGACCGACCGCGTATGGATGTTTCGCTTCACCGGCGAGGGGAATTCACCTGACCGGCTCGATGCGATCCTGTTCGAGCAACTTGAGTCGCTGCGCCATGCGCGTGAGGCGGAGGATGCACGGATCGTGCGGTACGTAACGGGACTTGACGATGCTTCGCTCGAAGGTGCGATCACGTATCGGCGCGTCTCCACACCGGACGTGATCGCGCAACCTCTCGCGCCTGCACTGGCCCACTGGTTCAATCACCAGACCCATCACCGTGGCCAGGTGCACGCGCTGCTGACCGGTCTCGCAGAACGCGCGCCGGAACTTGACTTGCTTATTTACCAGCGTCTCGCGGAGAAGGGGCTTGCCTGAGGGGCTTACCTGAGCGGCAGCGGGCCTCATAGCGGCTTGCGGTAGACCACGGACCCTTGCTTCTCGCCGACCTTGTCGTAGAGCTGCATCGCCGTGGTGTTGGTCTCTCGCGTGTGCCAATACACGCGTTCCACACCTGATGTCTGTGCGTGTCGATAAACCTCCTCGATCAGTTTGCGGCCAACTCCTTTTCCTCTGGCGCCCTCAGCAGTAAACAGGTCCTGCAGATAACAACTCGGCCCAAGCTGGATCGTGCTTCGATGAAACAGGAAGTGCGCCAGGCCGACCAGCTCTCCCGCGCTTTCCGACACCAGTGCATGCATGGGCTCGTAGACATCGAAGAAGCGGGACCACGTCATCTGGGTGATCTCAGGCGCTAACGCGGTGTCGCCGTGGCGGCCATAGAAGGCGTTGTACCCATCCCAAAGCGGTTTCCATGCGGCGAAATCGGATAACGCAACGGGACGTACTTGAATGGCTTCGGTCATGTCAGGTCGCTGGCTCGTAAGATCAGCTATAAGAATAAAAGGCTGCTGGCACCATTCATAGGTCCATTAACGCCATTAAACCTGGAGCCACGGGCGGACTCACGCATGGACCTCGCTAAAGTCTGAGCGCCCATCTGCCGACAACGGGGTAAACACCTATCCCACGAACATGCTATTCATATAAACATATATATGTTTTAACGATTGGTTGACCACTCATCAATCTCAGCTCGCCTCATTCATTCAAGCAAGCAAGACAAAAGACGCACGGAGACTCGATGTTTTCCTGGTACCGGCAGGTTTCTAAAGGCGAGCGATACACGTTCTGGGCATGTTTCGGCGGTTGGGCGCTCGACGCCCTCGACGTCCAGATGTTCAGTCTCGTCATCCCCGCGATCATTGCGGAATGGGGCATCAGCAAGACGCAGGCAGGTCTGGTAAGCGGCGTCACGCTGGTGGCGTCGGCACTGGGCGGATGGATCTGCGGCGCAGCAGCGGACCGTTACGGCCGTGTGAAAACCCTGCAGGTCACCGTGATCTTTTTCTCCGTCTTCACGTTGCTGTCGGCATTCGCGCAGAACTATCCGCAGTTCATCGTGCTGAAGGCGCTACAAGGCTTTGGCTTCGGTGGCGAATGGGCAGCGGGCGCGGTGCTGATGGCCGAGACCATCCGCAACGAGCATCGCGGCAAGGCGATGGGCGCCGTACAAAGCGCATGGGCCGTTGGCTGGGCCGCAGCCGTGCTGCTTTACGCGACCGTGTTTTCATTCATGTCGCCTGATATCGGCTGGCGGGTGATGTTCGGCATCGGCATCTTGCCTGCGCTCCTGATCATCTACATTCGCCGAAATGTGAAGGAACCCGTTGCGCCCCCGCGCAAGGATGCGGGACTGAAGACCGGGAAGGAGCGCACGCCGCTCCTGTCGATCTTCGCGCCCGACGTTATCCGCATGACGCTGATCGGTGGCCTGCTGGGCGTGGGCGCACATGGCGGCTACTCAGCCCTCACCACCTGGCTGCCGACCTATTTGAAGACCGAGCGCCATCTTTCGGTGCTCAGTACCGGCGGTTATCTGGCGGTGATCATCGCGGCATTCTTCTTCGGCTGCCTGGCCGCGTCGCAGTTGCTCGACCGCATCGGGCGGCGTCAGACCATCCTGCTGTTCTCTGTCTGCTGCGTGGGCACGGTCATCGTTTATCTATTTGTGCCGCTCTCCAATCACGCGATGCTCGCGCTCGGTTTTCCGCTCGGCTTTTTCGCTGCGGGCATTCCGGCCAGCATGGGCGCGCTGTTCAACGAACTCTATCCACGCGGCACGCGCGGGACAGGGGTGGGGTTTTGCTACAACTTCGGCCGTGTCGTGTCGGCGGGATTCCCCGTGATGGTCGGACATCTGGCAGCGCAGTATTCACTCGGATTCGCGATCGGCGTGGACGCGGTTTTTGCGTATTCGATCGTCGCCGTCAGCGTAATGATGCTGCCCGAAACGCGCGGACGCACGCTGGCCGAAGACGTCCCGGCATAGATCCTTATGACTCGTGGTCTCGTCACCGGTATAGATTCACACGCCCACGTCTTCACGCGGGACTTGCCGCTCGCTCCCGGCCGGCGTTATGCACCCGCCTACGACGCCACGCTCCAGCATTATCTCGCTATGCTTGCCAGCATCGGGATGTCGCATGGGGTGCTGATCCAGCCCAGCTTCCTCGGCTTCGATAACAGCTATCTGCTCGCGTGTCTCGACGCGCATCCGCACCAGTTGCGCGGCGTCGTGATGGCTGATCCGGTCAATGCCCTTGGGTTTATCGACGACTGGCATGCGCGGGGTGTGGTGGGAATCCGCGCGAACCTGATCGGTACCCTACTCCCCGATTTCACCGATCAACACTGGAGCGCGCTGCTCTCGCGCATGGCCGCGCTCGACTGGCACCTTGAAATGCAGATCGACGCCCACCGCCTGCATCAAGTGGCGCCGGCTTTGCTGGCGAGCGGCGTGCGGATCGTGATCGATCATTTCGGGCGTTTTGATCCCGCGCTCGGCATCGGCGACCCTGGCTTCCGTTACCTGCTCTCGCTGGGCCAGACACGGCGTGTTTGGGTCAAGGTATCTGCCGGGTATAGGGTAAGCGCGAAACCGGCAAATCCCGAAGCGACCTTCGCCACGAGCGAGAACGCATGGTCCGAATTACTGCCCGCGTTCGGCGTGGATCGCCTGCTCTGGGGCACCGACTGGCCGCACACCCAGTTCGAACACGTCTGCAATCCACGGCACGCGCTGCACGACCTATACCGCCTTGTCACCGATGAGTCACATCGACAGGCCTTGTTAATCGATACGCCTGCGGAGTTGTTCCACTTTCGCTAAGCCGCTCGTCGGAAACAACGAAAAAACCTCAAGTCTTCCACGTTTAGTCCGTTAAACATATATATGTTCATATCAATGAGGTCGACGGACAGTGTTTAAGAATCTTTCAATCAAGACAGGCTTGACCCTTGCGACAAGCGTGTTTGTCCTGTTGGTACTCGTTGTCGGAACCTGTGCGTTTGTTTCGCTGGGCCGCGCCAACCACGCGTTAAGCGGCATGTACGAGCACGATCTGGCCGGAAGCACTGCGCTGACCCGCAGTTCCGAATTGCTGTTGCGTTGCCGCTCTGCGAAGAACCGGTATGAATCGCTGATTGAGGACAACAAGGCCGACGCCGCCATAAAACAACTGACCACGGCTCACGAATACTGCAACGAGTCGCAAAAGCAATGGGATGCGTTCGCCGCGTTGCCGGTCTCGGGCGACGCGCAAGCGCTCATCACCGACGCCGCCGCCAAGCACGCCGCAATGACGCAAAAAGGCATCACGCCGGAGTTCGGCGCGCTCGAAGCAAAAGACTTCGATGCATACAAACGTATACAGATGCAGTTCAGCAGCCCGCTCTACAACCAGTTCGACCAGCTTTCGCAGCCGTTGCTCGCGTATGTGTCGTCGCGTGCCCAGCAGCGTTTCGAAGCGGCGGAAACGACTGCGAGCATCGTGAATACGGTACTGGCCGCCTGCGCGCTGCTGGCGCTGGTGATCGGCATCACCGTGAGAATTGCATTGACGCGACTGGTCGTGAAGCCGATTACGGCGATGGCCGCCGACTTCGAGCGCATCGCGGGCGGTGATCTGCGTACAGCGATCATCGTGGAAGGCGACAACGAAATTGGCAAGTTGCAGGGCGCGTTGCGCCGCATGCAGACGGAGCTGGCGACGACCGTGCGGCATATCCGCCATTCAGCGGAATCCATTACCGTTGCTGCCGGCGAAATCGCATCGGGCAACACCGACCTGTCGGCGCGCACCGAGCAGCAAGCTGCATCGCTGCAGGAAACAGCGGCGAGCATGGAACAGATCAGCGGCACCGTCCAACGCAATGCGGACAACGCCAGCCAGGCAACCACGCTTGCCGCGAGCGCGTCGACAATAGCGAGCCATGGAAGCGCGGTGGTCAACAACGTGATATCGACCATGGCCGATATCTCGCAGAGTTCAGCGAAAATCGCGGACATCATTACGATCATCGAAGGGATTGCATTCCAGACCAATATCCTGGCGCTCAATGCTGCAGTGGAAGCTGCGCGTGCCGGTGAGGAAGGCCGCGGCTTTGCGGTCGTGGCCGGAGAAGTGCGCAGCCTCGCGCAACGTTCGTCGAGTGCGGCAAAAGAGATCAAGGATTTGATCGATACATCGGTGCAACGGGTGAATGCCGGCTCGGGGCTTGTGGGAGAGGCGGGTACGACGATGACGCAGATCACGCAAGCCGTGCAGCGCGTGACCGACATCATGAGCGAGATCTCGGTCGCATCCGGCGAGCAGAGCCGGGGCATCAGCCAGGTCGCAACCGCGGTCACGCAAATGGACGAGGTCACGCAGCAGAACGCAGCGCTGGTGGAAGAGGCCGCGGCGGCCGCGCAATCGCTGGAAGATCAGGCGAAGTCGTTGAAAGACGCGCTCGCGATTTTCAGTGTGAGCCAGTAAGTGAACCATCAGCACGGAAGGCCTGAAGAGCCTTCCTCGCGCGTGGTTCAGCGGATTTCCGATTGATACAGGAACTGGCTCGCCGGGCCGCGCGAGCGACGCCATTCGAGTGGATGGCGATCATACCCATAGGCCAGCCGTTCGATCACCACGATTGGCGTTCCCTTCTCTATGCCGAGCAGCTTTGCATGCTTCAGGCTTGCCGCTTCGACCGTCAGGGTTTCCGTAGCGGAGGCCACCACCTGATTGCATTTCGCTTCGTACACCGGATAAAGCAGGTCGCCGATGGAGTCGAGCGGCAGGTCCGCGAACGCCGCGAAACGGTCGAGCGGCAGCCAGATGTCCTCGGTCAGCACCGGCGCGTCCTCGATCAGTCGCAAACGCGCCATCTGGATCACGTTGGCGCCGGGCGCTATCTGCAACGTGGCCGCGACGGCGGCCGGAGCCTCCACCACGCTGCGTTTCAGGATTTGGCTCTTAGGAATTCGCCGCTCGCCGGTCTTGCTCTGGAAGCGGAAGAACCGGAACAGCGAACCATCGAAACTCGCGCGCCGGACGAAGGTGCCTCGACCCTGGTAGCGTTCGAGCAGTCCTTCAGCAACCAGCAAGTCGATCGCCTTGCGTACGGTTCCCACCGCAAGATCGAAGCTTTGCGCAAGTTCCTGTTCCGTGGGAATCGCTTCGCCGGGTTGCCAGCGGCGCGCAGCTATCTTCGACGCAAGCTCGTCACGCAGGCGTTGATATCGGGGGAGTCGGTTGTCGGCTTGCATGCGTGATCTTTTTTGTAATACATGCACAGGATTGTATGACTTCCCTTCACGCTTTGTTGCGTCAAATTGTTTTGCTATGGGACGTGGTCCGTTTCCGTCATGGCCGAATGCATAGACCCCCGATCTGCTTGCCCGGAAGCGATCGGGCGAATTCGAGCGCGGCGTCCATCACGCGAAGTCATCGGAATGATGCCGGGTATTTCAAGTGCCCAGGCATCCAGATCCTTGCCGAGGCGCTTCCCTCGCAATGAAGCGGTTGCTCAAGTCCCGCTAAGAGCGCAACAGTATCGAATCTCGGTCAACCACTTGCCGCCGAGTTGAACGCCTCTGCTGGAGTTATCGCAGACGAGGCCGTTTCGCGTGTAAAAGGCACGCGCGCGACGATTGTCCAGCAAGACCCACAGGGCGACGTTCGTATACCCGGCGGACTGCAGCGCGTGCCGTGCAGCATCGATCAGTCGGTGGCCGATGCCTTTGCGCCAGAAAGCCGGCGCGATGTAAAGTGTCTCCACTTCGCCCCAGCGATGATCCTTGTCCCCGTCCCGGGAGTCGCCGAATGCGACCCAGCCGAGAATTGTTTCCGCGGCGTCGGCGGTTTCGGCATGGACATGGGCGTGAGCGACCAGCACCCGCGGCCTTCCCGCGATCAGCGACTTGCGCCATGCTTCGCTACGCTGCGCCACGGCCAGACTCGCCAGATAGCTCTCGGGCAGGATTCCCCGATACGCCGCCTGCCATGAGTCGACGTGGATCGTGGCGATAGCCTGCGCGTCTTCGACCGTGGCCTCGCGTATTCCAACAAGCATGCAGAGTTCCTCGTTGATGTTGGTTGGGACCATGACACCGGCACGGCTTTGTAGCTGCGCAATCGGTGCTGAAGCCCGCCATGGCCGCGGGCTTTTTACTTACCGGGTTGGGTCTTGGCAAGCGCATACGTAACCTGCTTCGCATGCGTGGCTGAGTCATCGTCTACTTGAGAAAAACCGCATCGCAGATAAAAGTCCCCGCCGGCTTGCGTATCAGTCGTCAAACGGACGAGCCGGAACCGTCTTGATGCATGCTGGAGAAGCGCGTCGACCAGCGCCGCGCCAATCCCGCGCCGCCGCGCGGAAGGCGCTACGTACAGGCGCCGCAATCTGCCGGCGTCGGCCGCCGGAAGATAAGGGTCGATCGTGAGGCCGCCAATCCCGATCATTCGGTCCCCTTCAAACGCGCCGAGCAGACACTCCCCGGGCTTGTCGAACCGGTTCGCGCCGCTTCGCCATTCGGCAATCAACCGCGTCATGAAGTTGAAGCCTTCGGACGCGGCCAACCCTTCAAGCGCCTCCACGCCGGGCGACATTGCGGCAATGCGCGTAATCGTGATGCCAGGTGTCATCGTCTTCCTGCGTCGGCGGCGCGATTCGTGCTGCTTTCCTGCTGCTTTCCTGCTGCTTTCCTGCTGCTTTCCTGCTGCGATGGTTGTTATTGTGCGGACCCCGCACGCGGCGGATCATCGGAGGCCGATTCGAGTTTATCCAAATCTTTTGTTCCTGCAGGTTTCACCCGCATAGATTCCATGGAGAGTGAACTTCATACTTGCTTAATACGTCCGCTTGCCGGGATTTGCGAGTGAACGACGCCGTCACGGGGACGGTCACCGATAAGCACCGGACGCTGTACTCCCACGACGAGAGGCCATATGCGAAAACAATTGCTTGAATGGAGTTGTGCCGGATTTGCAGGATTGCTGGCACTGCCCGGTGTAACGTTCGCGCAGCAGCAGGCGTACACGAACAGCCCGGTCAACATGCGCGCCGGGCCGGCAGGCGACTACCCGATCGTGACTCAGTTGCCGGGCGGCGTGCCCGTGACGGTCATGGGTTGCATCAGCGGCTACACATGGTGCGATGTCGTGGTGCCCAACTTGCGCGGCTGGGTCTACGCGGGGCGCCTCAGCTATCCGTATCAGGGGGGCAATGTACCGATCCTGACTTACGGAACCACGATCGGCTTTCCTATCGTGACGTTTTCGATTGGTTCTTACTGGGGCAGTTATTACCGCGGCCGCCCTTGGTATAACCAGCAATCGCGCTGGGCCAATCGACCGCCTCCCGGGCCGGGTCCCGGCCGTCCGCCCGGTTATGGAGGACGTCCGCCACCGGGACCGCAGCCGGGTCATGGCGGCGTGCGCCCTCCCGGATCGCAGCCGGGTCAAGGTGCGGGCGGGCGTCCCCCCGGATCGCAGCCGAGTCAAGGTGCGGGCGGGCGTCCTCCCGGACAACAGCCGGGTCAAGGTGCGGGCGGGCGTCCTCCCGGACAACAACCGGGTCAAGGTGCGGGCGGGCGTCCCCCCGGACAACAACCGGGTCAAGGCGGTGGCCGCCCTCCGGGCCAACCGGGCGGAGGACGCCCATCGGGACCACCGCCCGGTCAGGGCGGCGGAGGGGGTAATGGTGGTGGTCACGGTGGCGGTAGCCAGGGTGGCCACGGCGGAGGGAACAACCAGCAACCGCGTGGCGGTTAGCCTCAACCATTCACCGGCCCCTGGCATCAGCGAATCCATGCGGCAACGCGCCGGCGACCGCAGAAACATCGCGTGTTTCTCGTCGCCGGCGCCCACGTCACCCGTGTTGCCGTCCTCTCAAACGAAAAAATCCGCCCGAAGGCGGAAAGATGATCAGGCGTTGGGATTCGCTGCGATGAACGAACTCAGCGTCGGCTGCCATCCGTAGGCTACACCGCTATTGTTATAGAGGCCGTATCCATCCGTGTGGTCGTACAACTCGTAGAAGTTAAATCCGACCACTTGGGGCTGCGCCACCATCTGTGCCATTGCCTGCTTGACGTATGCAACGCCGGTACTTGTCGAAATCGAAGATGACGGCTGGCCAATACCGCACTCCGAAAAATACAGAGGCTTCGTGCTGATCTGCGCAATGGACGTGAATATGTTGTAGTTGCCGCTCAACCCATTCACCGACAGCATGTTGCCACCCGTGTAGTAGTAGTGCCACGCGATCATGTCGAAGTTTGCCGCTGCCGTGGACATCGCCGAACCATTCGGTTGGATGTTCTTCACGATCATTTCGAGGAAACCCCAATGGATATAAGCGATGCCACCCAGCATCACCTTGGTCTTGCCAGTGGTGTCGACACTTCGGAAACCATTGCAAAGACCAGCCTGGAAGGCGACGTACACCGGAGCGCTGGAATTGAAGTTTGATGGAATAGTGCCATCGACGTTGTTGTTCACGCAGGCAATATCCATCTCATTGCCCATCTCGATCACGGGCACGAGGCCAGCAAAGGTGTTAGCCGCAGCAACGCCCAGTTGATAACCCTGGGTGTAGGCGCTGGAGACCGAGGAACCCGTCGGAGTCGCGGCGATCACCGGCAGCACGGTAATGCCCTTCATGCCGGGAATCACCGTGGTAGCCAGCGCGGTCATTCCCGGCTGATCATAGCAATCCTGACGACACGTGCTCATCCCGTTTGCCTTCATCAGCGCAACCTGCTGGGAAAGCGGAATTGATTGATACAGGCCACCCTGGACGTAATGGGCATTGATACCGAAGTACGGCAAGACGCCCGCAGCGGGAGTCGCTGGTGCCGTCGCGCCGATCGTCAGATTCAGAGAGGTTGACGTGGAAGTACCGCCTGATTTGCCTGCCGCGACACTGAAGGCCATCACTGTCAGCGTCTGGGCGCCCGTGAGCGTGCCCATGTTGACAGACGTGCTCCACTTGCCACTGGCAGGCGTCACATCAGAGCTGAGCTTAGTACTGCCGCTATAGATCGCGACGTTGACCCATTGCGTGCCCGCGGTGCCGCTCACGGTGAACGTGGACGATGCAGTGGCATTCTGCGCGGGTGATGTGACTGCGAAGGCAGTCGTACTGCCCGTCGAACTCTTCTGAGCATTGACTTCGGCATTGTCGACAGCGCCGGTGCTACTGCCGCTACCACCACCACATGCGCTGACGAGAGGCGCAATGGCGCCAGCCATGAGACAACCGAGAACCTTGCGGCGTGTAATAAGATCGTTCATTTGGAATCCTTAGAATTGGGTAAAAGACGAAATACCTGGACGGCTGGGGCCGTCATCCGTTCTGATTGTTTTTGTGGGCCGGTGGTGAAGCAGCGAGCCCCTGCTCGCCCGGAAGCGCTATACAGCCGGCACCTTGATCGTTTGCGCGACAGCGAAGCATGGACGCGCCGACAATTTTTCGTTGTACTAACATCGTAAGTTTCTCCATCGCCGAGGGATCTCGACGAAAATGTTTATAAAAAAGCATTCAGATCGACTACTTAGCGGTCGGACCAACACGACCCCTTCTATCCCTCAGCCATAGATCTTGGTCAAAGCCGCTGCAATACGGCTTTCGAATCTATTTAATTTGGGGTACTAACAAATCTCTCAGTCGTGGATCTCATTTCAATTTCCTTACCACTGGGGTTTGCGTCACACGCTCGGTACGGCCTGCACACATCCGGTTGTCGAACAGTCCGTGGTGCCGCAACCGGACTGTGGGACGAGGATTTATGCACAGTAAGGGTCCAACGGAGGGCGTCGCGTGCGCCGGAGGCATAGAACGCGAACACTGCAACACATCGATCACGCGACCCTACTGACCTGCCGGTGATAATTTGCCAAGACGAAGGAAGATCGCCGGGCGCTGACCAGCGCGCTCGTCCTTTGACTTGCCAGACAAATCGATAGGTACAACTTACCTGCTTAAAATCCGTTGCGACGACACTTATAGCCTCATCGCATGAGCAGGATGTTACATTAAAGAAACGTTTTTTAATCGCAAGTACTCGGCAACATCTTGTAACTTTATGTTAAAAATGGAATTAGTTACCTATTTGTGTTGTTATGAAGGAAATTTTTTCTGTATTACTAGAAATAAGCCACGAAATATCAAGATCTGGGGGCAAATATACAAAATTTCCTCATTTCATATTCTTCTGATTTATCAAATTTGAATCAAAATCGATAAATCGCTTTTTGGGGCAAATCTGGACCTGATAAGCACTCTGCGGCAGTCAAATTGACCGATTTTCTTAATTTGCCAGATTAATGTTTTCCCGAACAGCGTTTACCATGATATCTGGATCGATACTCTGGTTTTAGTCAGCGTTTAAATATCCCGTCGATTTACTTGAGCGCGTGGAGTGAATTGCCGGCGATAACCGATGCCGTCATGCGGACTGATGACGCAATCAAGAGGATTGAAGCGAATCACAGCCGGGCCGGGCTGCTCGCTGACGTTCCGTACAGTCGGAATCGCTTTGCCGACACTATCTCGGCTATGACCGGTCTTCGCACCGTAGCAATGCAGCGCACAAACCTGGCCATCTGACGGGTTGTGCGCGACTCGATGCAGTCCCGATCGCCGAACACCGGAATGTTGAGGCACGCCACAGCACGGCATTACAGACGCCAGGGCAACAGCAGACAGCAATTCGTTATCGACCTCTACGCTCAGATCATCTGCCGACCACACGTCATCTCGACACGTGTATGCACATTGCAGCCAATGAATCGAGCCGTGAGCACTCGGCAATCCGTTCATCAGCGAATCCCGTTTTCTGAAAATGCCGTCCGCGTTGCCGGTGTACACGGCCACGCCGTGCTTCATCCGTTCCGCCCACCTCCCGAGAATGCTGTAGCCGTGATGCGGGACCGTGCACCGGTAGAGATTGTTGTTGCTGGAAGACCTTCATGCGCAATGGACCGGGACGTTTATCGCTGCACTGGGTTATCTCGTGATTGGCAACTCGCTGATTGCGATCACGTCGCTGCTTGCGTTGGCTCGCGCGGGGCGGGCATTGAAGATCGCATCCTTGTTCCTCTTCATTCCACCGGTGGCTGAAGTGCTCTCGTCGTTGCTATTGAAGGAAGTCATGCCACTGCTTGCGTGGGGATCAATGGTGTTTGCGGTGGCAGGCGTATCGCATGAGACTTGGTCGACGTCCGGCGTAAAACCAAGAAACGCGTAACTACAAAGCGAGCGTCCGGGGCAAACCAAAAGAGGCATAGCGCTTGCACATGCTCATGAAGGCTGGTGTTACGCGGATAGCGCGGGATTAACCTTGGGCGGGTTCAGTCACTGGTGGCGAAGCGTGTGGGTATCGGTGTTCGGAGAAGGAGGGTTTCACACATCCGTGGCTCTTGCGAGCACCGTGCTTTTGGGGTGCCAAAAACGTGGAAACTGCACGCTGGGTCAACTTACGAGCCCTCGTTTTGAAAGCGCTTTCTTTGCTTCGTTTCTTTGTCGCTTTGGACAAAGAAATGACGCGCCGCCACGCGCAGTGGCTAACAGTGATAAAGAAATCAGCCAACTCAAGCAGACCGCCAAGCTAAGCAGCAGCAACCCGGCATAGACCCCGACCGCTAACGCAAGAACCTAGCAACCCAGCACTAACCCCGACCACACCCCATAAACACCCACCGTCAACCCCATCCCCGAGCGCGAGCGAAAAACCCCCGCCCTAGGTGTTTAACCCGACGAAACTCCCCCGTCGTAATAACCCGCTATTACCTTCTTTTCTATCAACGCTGCATACTGAAGCGACGCTATGACACGAGTTCCGGTATGTCCAAATTCCTTCACCTCATGATTCGCGTTGACTCGCTGGATCCATCCATCGCGTTCTACCGAGACGCGTTCGGCATGCGCGAGTCTCATCGCCTCGACTTCGATACCTTCACGCTCGTTTATCTCCGCGATCCAGAAAGCGGCGCCGAGATAGAACTCACGTTGAACAAAGGCACGACCACGCCCTACACGCACGGCACGGGCTATGGCCACGTCGCATTCGCTGTCGACGACATCGAAGCGTTCCGCGACCGTCTGCTAAGCCAGGGTATGCAACCGGGCGACCTGAAATCGCTGAGCCACAACGGCGCCATCGCCGCACGCTTTTTCTTCATCACCGATCCCGACGGCTACAAGATCGAAGTGCTATCCAGGGAGGGTCACTACGTATGAACTGACGTTGGCGCCGTACACAATATAAAAGGAGACAATCATGCCCAAGGCAATCCCCATTGCCATAGTCGCCGCCGAGACCGGCAATGCGACGCCCGTTATATCGTCTGCGCGCGTGAGCCGCAGGCACTTCCTTCAAGGTTCCGTCGTGCTGACCGGTTTGCTCGTGGCCGGCACGCCGATCGCCCTGCTTGCGCCAAGCCGCGCCTGGGCGGTGGAACTTAGCCATATCGATCAGAACCAGGCCGACGCCATCATGGTGCTCGCGCGTACGCTCTACCCGCACAAGTCGCTGCCGGATGCGGTCTACGCGCTCGTGGCCAAGGACGTGGATGCAAAGGCCACCGACCCGAAGACCATCGATGTCATCAAGACCGGCGTGGCGAAACTGAACGATGCCGCGTCCGGTAAATGGAACGACACCGCAAGCCTCTCGGACGCTCAGCGAACCGCTATTGTGGAAGCCAACCAGACCGATCCGTTCGTCCTGCTCGTACGCGGCCAGTGCGTCACCTCGCTCTATAACAACGAGATGGCGTTTGCCCATTTCGGCTACGAAGGTGAAGCGTTCAGCAAGGGCGGCTACGTGTATCGCGGCTTCAACGACCTGACCTGGCTACCCAACCCGCCCGCCGACGCAAGTCCGCCGGTCGCGTAATAGTCGGGATAGTGGCGCACATCTGATACTGCCGAGGAGGCAAGCATGGCTAAGTTCGACTACAACGACGACTCCGTTGTCGTGATCGTCGGTTCGGGCGCGGGTGGCGGGACGCTCGCAAACGAGTTATGTCAGAAAGGCGTGAAAGTGGTGGTGCTTGAGGCGGGCAAGCGCCAGTCGTCGGCCACTTTCATCAACGACGAATGGAAGTCGTTCGGGCAACTCGCCTGGACCGATAAACGCACGACGTCAGGCAACTGGCGCGTGGCCAAGGACTTCCCGGAACTGCCCGCGTGGATCTGCAAGACCGTGGGCGGCACGACCACGCACTGGGCGGGCGCATCGCTGCGGTTTCATGAGCACGAGTTCAAGGCGCGTACGACCTATGGTTCCATCGATCAGGCGAACCTGCTCGACTGGCCGATCACGCTTGCGGATCTTGAGCCTTACTACGCTCGCGCCGAAGACAAGATGGGCGTCACGCGCACAAACGGTGTTCCGGGTCTGCCGGGCAACAACAACTTCAAGATCTTCTACGACGGAGCAACGAAGGTCGGCTACAAGAATTGCAGCACCGGTCACATGGCGATCAACAGCCGGCCGCGCGCCGGACGTGGCCGTTGCATGCAACTCGGTTTCTGTTTCCAGGGCTGCAAGTCAGGTGCGAAATGGTCGACGCTCTATACCGAGATTCCCGCAGGCGAAGCCACAGGCAGGCTCGAGTTGCGGCCGGAATCGCATGTGATGCGCATCGAAACGAACCCGGCCGGCAAGGCCAGCGGCGTGGTCTACCTGGATGCCGACGGCAAACAGCAGCGTCAGCGCGCACGCGTGGTCTGCGTCGCGGGAAACTCGATAGAAACGCCGCGCCTGTTATTGCTCTCGGAATCATCGAAGCATCCTGACGGCCTCGCGAACAGCTCGGGCCAGGTCGGACGCAATTACATGCGGCATACCACCGGCTCGGTGTTCGGCGTGTTCAAGGAACCCGTGCATTTTTATCGCGGCACGGTGATGGCCGGCATCGTCACGGACGAAGCCGAGTTCAATCCGAAGCGCGGTTTTGCGGGCGGCTATGAAATGGAGACCATCTCGCTCGGCTTGCCGTTCGCCGCCGCGTTCCTGGATCCGGGCGCGTGGGGATCGGACTTTACCTACTATATGGATAACTACGTAAATACCGCCGGCATGTGGATTGTCGGCGAGGACATGCCGCGTGAGACCAACCGCGTCACGCTAAATCACGACGTGAAGGATCAGGTCGGGTTGCCGGTTGCGAACGTCCATTATGACGATCATCCAAATGACATCGCCATGCGCGATCATGCGTTCAAGCAAGGCGAGGCCATCTACGCGGCAGCCGGGGCCGTGAAGACGTTGCGCACGCCGCCCTACCCGTCCACGCACAATCTGGGTACTTGCCGGATGAGCGCGAAAGCGAGTGACGGCGTCTGCAACAAGCACGGCCAGACCTTCGATGTGCCGAACCTGTTCATCTCAGACGGCAGTCAGTTCACGACCAGCGCGGCCGAAAATCCGACGCTGACGATCGTGACGCTGGCGATCCGGCAATCGGATTACATCGCGGACCAGATGAAACGGCGTAGCATTTAGAGGTTTAGAAACGCAGCCGCAGGAGCCGCCGCCCGGCGGTTCCTTCTTCATTGTGAGGAGCTGTCCATGTGCAGGATCTACGCGCAAACCGATCCGATTCTCTATGAATGCCGCGCGCGCTCGGTGCGCATCAGCGGCGTGACAACAACCATCCGGCTGGAAAACCTGTTCTGGCAGACCCTGTCCGAACTCGCCGCCGACAACGACATGACGACCAACCAACTCATCGCGAAGTTGCATGAAGAGATCACACAGCATTTGGGCGAGACGACGAATTTTGCGTCGTTTCTGCGCGTCACCTGTCTTCGATATCAAGGGCTGAGGGCGAACGCATCGATGGATTTTCGCAGCCACGTGGCAGCGGCGACGACTGACAAGGTGGCGGGCTGACACATGACAAAACCGATGACCGGACGAGCATGGGCGAAATGGTCTTGCGGGGTACTACTCGCGGCAGTTGGTTTGCCGGCGCAGGCGGCCCCGGACGCTGCGGCCGCCTTGTCGATCGTGCAGAAGAATAACTGTCTCTCCTGTCATGCCGTGGATTCGCAGGTCGTCGGGCCGGCGTATCGAGAGATCGCGAAGAAGTATCACGGGGACTCTACGGCGCCCGACAAGCTGTTCGCCAAGGTCCGCAATGGCGGGGCATTCGTGTGGGGTGAAGTCCCCATGCCGGCTAACCCAAATATCAGCGACGCTGACTTGCATACCGTCATCGCGTGGATTCTCGCCGGCGCGCCCGACAAATAGTCCGCTGCATCAGGTTCGAGCGCGCTGCCTTTGCATGCAGCGCGCGATATTCCTCGCCTGTCTAGGTAAAACCCCTGATTTCGCGCGACCTCCTCACGCACTAATCTCGCGTCACCGTTAAACAGAACGTCGTTCTATTAGACAGAACGACGTCAAAACGCGAGACGCCCACAGGAGGGTTCAATGGCAAGCGTGCCAATCGATGCGACACACGGGTCGCCCAATTCAAGCACCGGCGTGGGCGACACAACGTTCGGCGTCAATGCGCGCATCGACCGGTTGCCGGCGACGCGTTCCGTCTGGATGCTGGTGTTCCTGCTGTCCATCGGCGGCTGGTTCGAGTTTTACGACCTGTTTTTCACCGCCTACGTGGGCCCCGGCCTCGTCAAGAGCGGCCTCTATTCCACGACAACGGCGTCCTTCTTCGGCGTCTCGGGACTCGGCGCATTCGTGGCGGCGTCGTTTGCTGGCCTGTTCATCGGTACGTTCTTCCTTGCCGGCCTCGCCGATAAATACGGCCGTCGCACCGTCTTCACCGTCTCGCTGCTCTGGTATTCGGCGGCAACACTGATCATGGCGCTGCAGACCACCGCGCCCGCAATCAACCTGTGGCGGCTGATTGCAGGCATTGGCGTAGGCGTGGAGCTGGTTACTATCGATACCTACGTGAGCGAGCTCGTCCCCAAACATCTGCGCGGCCGCGCGTTTGCGTTCGTGCACCTGGTTCAATATTCGGCGGTGCCCTCGGTCGCGTTTCTCGCGTGGTGGCTCGTGCCGCAAAAGCCCTTCGGTCTGGATGGGTGGCGCTGGGTGGTGATCATCGGCGCACTGGGCGCGATCGTGGTCTGGGCGATCCGCCGGCGCGTGCCTGAAAGTCCCCGTTGGCTCGCGCAACAGGGCCGCGCGGCGGAAGCGGAGACTGTACTTCGAGCGATTGAGGCGAAGGTCGCCGCGCAGTACGGACGCGCTTTGCCGACGCCAGTCGCAACCGTCGAACCGGCGACAACGAAAGCCGCTTTCCGCGAAATCTGGCAGCCGCCGTATCGCAAGCGCGCGATCACCATGCTCGTCTTCAATTTCTTCCAGGCGATCGGGTTCTATGGCTTCGCGTCCTGGGTGCCGACGCTGCTCGTCTCCAAGGGAGTCACGATCACGCACAGCTTGCTGTACTCGTTTGTCATCGCGATCTCGAATCCGTTTGGACCGTTGATCGGCATGGCGATTGCGGATCGGATCGAACGGAAGACGCTGATTGTGTTGTCGGCGTTTGGCATCGTGGTGTTCGGCAGCTTGTTCGCCACCCAGACATCGCCGGTCATGCTGATGATCCTCGGCGTGCTGATCACGCTTTGCGGCACGTTGCTTTCCGTCGGGTATCACGCGTATCAAACCGAGCTATTCCCCACGCGTCTGCGTGCCCGGGCAGTCGGCTTCGTCTATTCCATCTCGCGTCTTTCGGCGATGTTTTCCGGCTTCATGATCGCATTCGCCCTGCGCCACTTCGAAGTGACCGGCGTGTTCGCTTTGATCAGCGTATCGATGGTGATGGTGATGGGTGCGATCGGCATCTTTGGCCCGCGTACCAACAACCGCAATCTCGATGAGATTTCGCAATGAACATGAGGTTTTGACATGACGCTTCCGCTCACTGGCGTACGGGTGCTGGATTTATCGAATGTATTGGCCGGGCCGTTCTGCGCGTATCAACTAGCGTTGCTCGGCGCTGAAGTGATCAAGGTCGAACATCCGGAAGGCGGCGATCTGGCGAGGCGCCTGGGCGCCGATAAAGACGCGTCGGCGCGCGACATGGGTACGTCGTTCGTCGCCGTCAATGCGGGCAAACAGTCGATCACGCTGAACCTGAAAGATGCGCGCGGCAAGGAGATATTGCGTTCGCTCGTGAAGACAGCGGACGTGCTCGTGGAGAACTTCCGCCCCGGCGTGATGACGCGCCTGGATCTGGGTTACGAGGCTTTAAGCGAGATCAATCCAAAGCTCGTCTATTGTGCTATCTCTGGATTTGGTAAGGATGGCGAATTTTCCAAGCGGCCGGCGTACGACCAGATCATCCAGGGCATTTCCGGCGTGATGAGCGTGACAGGCGATGCCGACAGCGCGCCTCTACGCGTGGGATATCCGGTCTCGGACACGGTCGGCGGCCTGACCGCGGCGTTCGGCATTTGCGCCGCGTTGGTGGATGCCCGCGCGAACGGTCGAGGCCGTATGCTCGATGTATCGATGCTCGAAGCCACGCTCTCGACCATGGGCTGGGTCGTGTCGAACTACCTGAACGCCGGCGTCACGCCTGCGCCGATGGGCAACGAGAACTTCACCGCCGCGCCCTCAGGCACGTTTAAAACGGGCGATGGTTTGCTGAACATCGCGGCGAATGAAACGAAGCAGTTCGTGAGTTTGTGCCGCTTGATCGGGCGGCCCGATCTGCCCGATGACCCACGCTTTTCCGAGCGCAACACACGCAAGGTGAATCGCGCCGCGTTGAAGGTGGAGATTGAAGCAGCCTTGGCGACGGACAGCGCGATGAACTGGGATGCGAAATTCACCGAGGCCGGCGTGCCGGCTGGACGCGTGATGTCGGTGCCGGAAATCCTCGCGCATCCTCATCTGGTATCGCGTGAATTCGTGCACGAGTTCAACAGCGACGACGCCACGACGCGGCAACGCGTTACCCGCGCAGGCTTCCGTTTCTCCGATGCCGACACCGCACCCTCCGCGCCTGCGCCAACCTTGTCCGCCAACACGCGCGAGCATCTTTCAACGCTCGGTTTCGACGACACACAGATCGACGCACTGCGCGCCGAAGGAGTGATCTGACCATGACGCAAACTTTTGACGCCGCCACGCTCGCTGCGGATTACTGGAGCACGTCGATCATCGATATCCATCCGGGATCGATCAATGTCCGCGGCTATCCGATTCAGGAGCTGATCGGCGCGGTCAGCTTCCCGCAGATGATCTGGCTGATGCTGCGTGGCGAACTGCCGGATAAAGCGCAGGCGGCTTTGTTTGAAGCGGCGCTCGTGGCGTCGGTGGATCATGGTCCGCACGCGCCGTCCATCGCCATCTCGCGCATGGCGACGAGTTGCGGCTTGCCGCTCAATGGCGCGATGGCGTCGGCGATCAATGCGCTCGACGATGTCCACGGCGGCGCGGGCCAGCAAGCGGTCGAGCTATACGATTCGATCGTCGCGCTCGAAGACGCGGGCGCCACGTTGAGCGATGCCGTGGCGCAAGGCGTGGATGCGTTCATCGAAACGAGGGGTAAATATCTGCCGGGCTTCGGGCATCGCTTTCATCCCATCGATCCGCGTGCGGTCAAGCTGCTCGCGTTAGTCGATGCCAGCGTCGAACAAGGCGCGATCAGCGGACGATACGCGGCGGTTGCGCGCGGTATTGAAGCGTTGCTGAAACAGCGGAAAAACAAGCCCGTGCCGATGAATATCGACGGCGCAACGGCTGTGATCTACGCGGAACTCGGCTTCGCGCCGGAGTTGGCGCGCGGGGTGTTTTGCTTATCGCGTGCGGTCGGAATCCTGTCGCACGCGTGGGAACAGCGCGGGCGCAACGAGCGCAACAAAGGTCCGATGCCGCGTCAGATGGCCTACAAATATACCGGCGAGCCCGAGCGTCATTTACCCTGAACTTCAGCAGTGTGGCGTTGCGCGTTGCGCAACGCGCGCGCGTCGCCGCCGAGTGCGTCGGTTGCACGCGCGGCGCAGTCAAACAGCGCGCCAAGGTTGCGCGCAACGAACGCCTGATCGATCCGTGAGCTCGGTCCCGCGAGCGTCAACACGCCGCGCAAGGTCTGGCGCACGCCGAAGACGGGCATCGAAACGCCCGCTGTCTCGCGATCACGTTCGCCCATGGAGACGCAGTAAAAGTCGTCACGAATGCGCTGGAACACTTCGCCTTCAGCGCCGCCGAACGCAAGCAACGCCAAACCTCCCGAACCGCTTTCCAGCGGCAGCACATCGCCTTCGCGCACGTGATAACGCACCGCATGCGTCGAATCCACACGATGCAAACACACGCGCACTGCTTCGTCACGCACATAGAACGACACGCTTTCGCCGCTGATTTCGGCGAGCTCTCGCATCAGCGGGACAAGGATATCGCCGAGATTCAAACTGCGTTGATACAACGCGCCGAGCATGAACGTGGCCGCGCCGAGCTGGTAGCGGCCATCGTCGAGACGCAGCAGCAAGCGGTGCTGGATCAGCGCGCCTGCTAAGCGAAGCAGCGTGCTTTTGTAGAGCCCGGTGCGCGCTGCAAGCTCGGCGAGTGTAAGCGACCCATCGTCGGGCCTGAACGCGAACAGGATCGCGCAAGCACGGTCGATGACGGCAACGCCTTCGCTCTCTTTCGGGCCGGCTTTGATCTCGGGCGTTTGCATGGTTAAGTGACGTGAGTGAAGCGTCTTGTCGTGTGTTTGTATCGAAGGGGAATTTTACGCGATGCCGGACGCGTCTCATACCGTTCATATAAGAGGCGGGAGGCCCCCTTGTCTGCGGAACCGGCTTCGAAGAATCTCGACAGTACAGCGATCAAGGGAAGGCAAGTGACAAATTCGCGGGTGCGCGGCGGGGCAGATTGTTAGTTGCTTTTTTGAATCAGCGTGGCGTGCGGAGCGCTGAAATACGTGGCAGCATTTATATGTCGAACGTCATTCACCAATCTCGTGGAGAACGCGCATGGACAATCGGAAGCTCGTGGCACATACGCCAGCACTTGCTATTGCCTATACCGAGTCCGGACCGGCCGACGGGCCGCCGGTCATGCTAATCCACGGCTGGCCCGATGCCGCGCAAGCCTGGGCGCCGGTGGCGGAACGCATCGCCGCAGCAGGTTTTCGAGTGATAGTTCCCGACTTGCGCGGCACCGGCGACACGCGTTTTCTATCGGCCGACACGGTGCGCGACGGTTCCGGCGTTGCGCTCGCGCAAGATGCGATCGATCTCGCCGATGTCCTGGGAGTCGATCGTTTCGATGTCGTTGGCCACGACTGGGGCGCACGCGCGGCTTACACGCTGGCGGCGTTGTTCCCCGGGCGCATTGGACGTATCGTCGGCCTCGCACTGGCGTTCCAGCCGAACGGCGCGTTCGAATTGCCCCACTTCTCGCAAGCGCGGAAGTTTTGGTATCAATGGTTCATGGCGCTCGATGCCGCGCCTGCAGCGGTCGCGGCCGATCCCAAGGGTTTCGCGCGCTTGCAATGGGACACATGGTCCCCTCCCGGCTGGTTCGACGACGAAGAATTCGCTCGCACCGCCGCGGCCTTCGATAACCCCGACTGGGTGCCCATCACGCTCAACGGTTACCGGCGGCGCTGGCGTCAGGGCGAAGCTTCCGATCCGGCGTATGCATCGCTGCGAGAGAAACTGGCGAGCATCGACCAGCTTTCGACACCCACGCTGATGATCCAGGGCGGCGCCGATTTCTGCGACGAACCGGCCTCATCGGAAGGGATGGACGGGCATTTCACGGGCGGGTATCGGCGGGTGGTGTTGGAGGGTGTGGGGCACTTTCCGCCTCGCGAAGCACCCGACGCGGTGGCGGAACTCGTGATCGCGCATCTGCGCGGCGACTAAGCGCTGATGTATTGCTCCGTGGAGAGCATGGTTGCATAGGCGAAGTCAAGCGCTGCCATGAAGGCTGCATGCACGTGGGCGGCCGGAACCTTGACGCCGTTGAACTCCATATCGAGCGTCGCAACGGCATCATGGATGACCGTCGCCTTGTAACCGAAGTCGACCGATGCCCGCGTAATCGCGTCCACGCACATGTGGCTCATTGCTCCGGCGATAACCACTTCTTCGATGCCGTTGGTATCCAGAATTTTCTTGAGGTCGGTGTCACGAAAGGCATTGATTTGATGCTTCAAGACGACGTGTTCCCCTTCGTTATTGATCACTGGCGCAGCGATCGCGGCACCTTCGGAGCCTGCAACGAAAAACGCCGCGTCGCTCTTCGGTGACTCATGGCGAACGTGCACGACGAGATGCCCGGCAGCACGTGCTGATTGAAGAAGGCGCGCCGCATTGGCGGCAGCGGCTTCGATGCCCGTCAATGTCCATTTGCCGCCTGGGAAATAATCGTTCTGCAGGTCTACGATGATAAGTGCACGCTTGGTCATATTCATCTCCTGGTATTGACGAAAAATCAGATCGTTCTGTGAGACTCAAGAGTAAGCTTTCGCGATCGTTCGGCGAATTGGCAGGACTGACAAAAAACGAGGTAAAACTGACAATGACAAAGAAACTTGCGCCTGTGGAGATCGCGTTGCTGATTTACCCGGGCAGCCAGCTTGCTGCCGTGCATGGTCTGACAGACCTGTTCCACATTGCCGAGCGCTTGTTTCAGCGGTCAAAGCAAGGGTCGAAAAGTGCCGGGCAACCCATGCTCAAGGTAAGCCACATTCAGTTCGACGCTGGCAGCTCTTCCCCGCCGTGGACAGAAAGCGCGCCTGATTTCGTGATTATCCCGCCCTCGCTCAATGGACTGCCTAGCGGCGATGCTTTCGTCCCAATCGTGCAATGGCTGGAAGACTGCCATGCGAGAGGCGCGGTGCTGGCTTCGGTTTGTGTCGGGACCTTTCTCCTCGCTCAGACCGGACTGCTCGCGAAGCGCTCAGCGACAACGCATTGGTCGCAGGCGCCACTCCTTGCTGAGCGTTTCCCGGACATCCACGTCGATGCAGACAAACTCCTGATCGACGATGGCGACATCCTTACCGCTGGGGGCTTAATGGCGTGGCCCGATTTAGGGCTCAGGATAGTCGACCGCCTGCTCGGTTCTGCTGCGATGGTGGAGACCGCCCGTTTTCTTTTGGTCGATCCCCCGGGACGAGAGCAACGTTACTACAGCGCCTTCTCCCCGAAGCTTAATCACGGCGACAAATCGATTCTCGACGTGCAGCACTGGTTGCAGAAGGATGACGCCGACCACCCCACAATTGCCTCGATGGCTCAACGAGCCGGTTTAGAGGAAAGGACATTTCTTCGTCGATTTCAGAAGGCGACCGGTCTTCGCCCGACAGAGTATTGCCAGCATCTTCGGGTGGGTAAAGCACGTGACATGCTCGAGACGAGCCAGCAATCATTTGACCAGGTTGCATGGAAGGTCGGTTATGAGGATGCCGGATCATTTCGAAAGATCTTCATACGGCTCACCGGACTATCTCCAGGCGATTACAGAAAACGCTTTCGAACGCAAAGCGAAGGTGTCTAGCTATTCTTCTTGGCGCAGCAGATCGCTGACGGGTCTTATGGTGTTGCACGCTCACAATTTCGCGTAACAGAGTGGTCGAATCGATCGCGGATGCACAGAGCGAAACATTTCATCTCTTTGTTGACGCGACAGTTGAAAACGATTATCGGTCGGAAGCTGAGAGGAAGGGACTGCATTACCGACCGAAGCCTTTTCACGAAGCGAGTGAGCTATGTTCCGCTTTGCCCGGATCAAACATGCGGCTGGCGTTCAATGGGTTTGTCCCGTCATCCTGATGGTGGCGAGTTTGCTGGTTTGCGGGGAATCCAGCGCCACTGAGGGGGGATTGGGTCGGCCAGTTGCCGGAACCGGCGTTTTGCCTGACGCCGGCGTCGTTTCACCCGAGCCCTTCACCGCTGTCAGTCTTAGCGAGATCTATCTCGACGGTTCGATCGGAGCGAGCAGAGAAGTCCCCATCGCAGGTAAAACGTCATTGGGTATTGACGGCGAAGTGGCGTTTACCCTCGCGACGCTGATGAAGGTATGGGATACCCACACGGGCGCGTGGAATTTTGCCTCCAGCATCACGCTGCCGTACGTCTGGACCAAGGTTAACGCGTCCCTCGGCGTAGGCGCACGGCAAGCGAGCACATCCGACAGAGCCTCGAATCTGTTTGATCTCTACTTCACGCCTATCATCGCCGGGTACCACATCACCAAGGTCGATCATGTCGCGTTCAGCTTCAATATCTGGGCGCCGACGGGTCAATACGATCCGAACGCGCTCGCCAACCCCAGCCTGAACAACTGGACCTTCATTCCGCAAGTTGCATACACGCGGATTTTTCCGGAATGGGGCTTCGAGATCGACGCCGTGCTGGGTGTGCAGTTCTACACCAGGAATACGGCGACTGATTATCAGAATGCGCCCTTGCTGACCTTCGACGTCATGGCGCTCAAGCACCTGCCGCACGGCATTAGTGCCGGTTTGATTATCGGCACTGTGCAGCAATTGGGGAACGACACGGGTCCGACCGCCGATAAGCTAAACGGATTCAGAGGCCACGATCTGGCCATAGGCCCGATCGTGACGTACGACACCAAATTGAATGGCAAGACACCGCTCTCGCTCAGCGCGCGTTGGGTGCCGACCGTCAGCAGCCAGAACCGGCTGTCGAGCACGCGCACGTTCATGGTCAACGCAGCCATTGCGTTTTAAGGTCCACCGTTTGCCTCTGGCGTGCCTGTCACCTGTTCACGCTTTCGTCCATAGCTTGTTCGATAATCGATAACCCCCGGTCGATTTCAGCCTCGGCAATGGTAAGCGGCGGAGCAAGCCGAAAGACATCTCCGAGTCCCGGCAGCTGGACGATATTCATGTGCAAGCCGAGTTCAAGGCAGCGACGCGTGATTGCAGCCGACAGGCCCGGCGCCGCCGTTTTCGTTGCCCGATCGCCCACGATTTCGATCCCGATCATCAACCCGCGCCCACGCACATCACCAATACATTCGAAGCGGCGTTGAAGCGTCTCCAGGCCGTCGCGCAAACGCGTGCCCAATTTAGCTGCGCGTTCGACCAAGCCATCCCGCTCTATGATCTCGACGACTTTGAGGCCGACTGCGGCGGGCATCGGATCAGACACGTGCGTCGTATAAAACAGGAACCCGCGTTCGTATGCCTGGTTCTCGATTTCCTGTGTGGTCAGCACGGCAGCCAGTGGAAGTCCCGCGCCAAGCGTTTTGGACAAGGTCAGGATGTCGGGCACTACGCCGTCGTGCTCGCACGCGAACATGGTTCCGGTTCTGCCCATGCCGGTTTGGGCTTCGTCCACGATCAACAACATCCCACGCTCGACGCACTTCTCCTTTAGCGCGCGCATGTAGCCTTTCGGCAGTTCAATCAGGCCGCCCGAACTCAGGATTGGTTCTGCGATAAACGCCGCGAGGCTGCCGCTCGACTGCCGGTCGATCAGGTCGAATGCATAGTCGAGTTCAGCCGCCCAATCATAGGCACCGTTGCGCTCGAATCGCGGCCGGTATGGATAGGGCGCCGGAATGGCAAAGGACCCGACGGCGGCCGGACCATATCCTTTGCGCCCGGCGCTGTAAGTGGCCGAAGCGGCGCCGCCGGTCATGCCGTGCCACGATTGAGCAAAGCTCACGATCTCGTGGCGACCAGTGACGAGCTTCGCCATCTTGATCGCTGCTTCGTTGGCTTCGCCGCCGGTGCTGAGCAGCAACGAACGTTCGAGGCCTGCAGGCGCGATGCCGGCGAGGCGCGTCGCCAGGTCGACTACAGGGCGCGACAGCATCCCGCTGAAAAGGTGCGTGAGATTGCGTGCGCTCTCGGCGATGACGTCGGCAATCTCCGGATGAGAGTGACCAAGGATGGCGCTCATCTGCCCCGACGTGAAGTCGAGTATTGCGCGGCCCGTTGAATCATAGACATGGCTGCCGCTGGCACGCTCGATAATGACAGGCGAGAATGTACCGCCGTAACGAATCAGGTGCCGCTGAGCGTTTGACCAAAAATCCCGATCGGTTTGTGCTGACATGACTGTGTCCAGAGTAGAGGGCGGGTGTGCTGAAGGTCAATGTAAGCGAACTAAACTGGCGGGTGGAAATGAAAAGTTGTCATGCCTGCCATTCGAGGAGCTGATGCCATCATGTTGCAGCTGGATTTCGATTTGCTCAGGACGTTCGTGGCAATAGCCGATGCCGGATCGCTCACGCGCGCGGCGGCGGAAGTCGGCCGTACGCAATCCGCAATCAGCATGCAGTTGAAGCGGATTGAAGAGATCGTCGATGGCGCGGTGCTGGTGCGTACCGCGCGCGGAGTGGAACTGACATCGCGCGGAGATCGACTCTTGTCGCATGCCCGCAGGCTGGTGCGAGCGCACGACGAAGCGCTCGTCGACGTAACCGGCCGCGGCCTCACCGGTTCGATCCGGCTCGGATGCCCCGAGGACTACTGCACGGAGTTCCTGCCGGTCGTGCTACGTGCAATAGCGGCGCAGCATCCGCGGGTTGCGCTGGAAGTCGTATGTGCGCCTACGCCCTTGCTCGAGAAAATGCTCGATGCACGTCGCCTGGATGTGGCATTGATATCGCTCGCCCCGGAGGGGAACTCGGAGCGCGTGATTCGCTGGGAGGATCTGGTGTGGATCGCATCGCACGACTTTTATCCACCCAGCGATGGACCTTTGCAAATAGCCTTGTCGGTGCCTGAAACGCTCGACCATCAAGCTGCGCGACGCGCGCTCGACAGTGCCAATATCAGCTACCGCGTGGCTTACGAGAGCGTCAGCAAGGACGGGCTGCTGGCAATCGTGAGGGCGGGCATAGCAGTCGCCGTGCTAACGAGAAGCGCGGTCCCTGCGGATTTGCGGATCATGCCCGTAGGAGAGATGCTCCCGCCGCTTCCGCATGTTGGCATTGCTGTCGTCTCGTACTCGGGTATGGTCGACTCGCTTCTTGCGGAGAGCGTGAAGGACGTCATGACCCGCACCTTGAGGACGATGTCGCCACTTTTGTCCTGACGTATTCCCACGGGCTTCATGCTTGCGCGAGCTGCTCAAGCCACCTGCGAACGCGTCGGGCGCACAGCTATAATCGTGCTCAAACGTGGCCAGGGAAGTTTTATCCGTGAAAAAAATTGCTGTTTGCGCGCTCGCTGCGCTTGTACTTACTGCTTGCTCGTCTCCCGAAAAGGAGGCGGCGCAAGCCCAGAGATTCGTCCATAACGAAGCCAACCTTGCCGACGCTCAACGCAATGCCGCAGTCGATTGCGACGCGGCGAACTGCGACGCTGCATGGGCGCTTACAAAACGTTATATCGAGCAATACTCCGATACGTCCGTGACGCGCGCGGACGCGGTCGCCATCGACACCGACGTGCCCTCCGGTTCGGGCAAGGCCAGCTTTTCGGCGACCCGCGCGGCGAAAGGTACGGGCGCAACGCTAACCCTCTTTGCGCAATGCCGCGGTATGTATGGGCCAGACAACGCGAAAGGTTCGGACTACGACAAGTGTGCCGATAAAATCCTCAAAGCACAGAATGGATATGTGACGTTCCTCAGGTCACACGCGTCTGCTCAGTAAAGCGGGTTGCGGGTTCGTCAAGGCAAACACTTGCCGGGCTTGTCCGTAAGATCAGACCTTCTCGCAGATGGCCTGGATGAGCGCCGCGCGCCCCTCGCTCAGATTGCGGCGAAGGTTTATTCCCGCCTGAGCGAACTCGGGACCCATGATGGTCCCGAGGGCAAGCAAAGGCGGCGTCGAAGACCGCGCCCGCTCGGCCTCCCGCTCCAGGAACCAGGTGACCCCGGCTTCCGTGCAGTCGGTCCAGGACACGATCCGCAATCCCTGGCTCTCGAGAACAGTGCGCATCTCTGCTGCTGTCACAAGGAAACTCGTTTCCGGCCCGCGCGCCCAAGGCACGGGGTAATGCAGGGGGCCTTCAGAAGCGGCGAGCACATCGAAGATGGCGAAGTGACCGCCGCGACGCAACACGCGAAACGTTTCACCGTACAGCGCAGCCCGATCAGCAATATTCATGGCGACGTGCTGCGTCCATGCGACGTCGAACGCGTCATCGGAGAAGGGTAAAGAGAGAGCGTTCCCGTGCTGGTAGACGACTTTGTCTTCGAGGCCTGAACGCTCGGCCAGGAAGTTGGCCGCATCGACGAACGACTGACTCAGGTCGATGCCCTGCACCGTGCAGCCGAAGGTTTCGGCCAAATAGCGGGACGGTCCGCCCAGCCCGGAGCCGATATCGACAACACGGGTCGCCTCGGTGATTTGCAGGGCCTTCGCCAGTTCCATGGTTGCCGCCAAGCCCCGCGAATGGAACTGGTCAAGTTGAGCAAGATCTCTGCTTGAGAGCCGCTTCTCGGCGAGCCCGCTTTTCGCTAAGGCCGCCTGGAGGTGCTCGACCAGGCTCGGCCGCTCATAGTGTTGGTTGATGTCATCTGCTTCGTCCATTTTCCTGCTCCATCGTGATTTGCGCGCGGGCGCGGGCCCAGCCCGGCAAACGGGCGGAACACCTTGTTTCAACGTATTGGCGATAACCGATCAGGCAGCGCGCATTTCCGAACAGGCGATCCATCGTCAGCGCAATCTGATCGAACGCTGCGTCAACGAGATTAAACACCTCAAACGGATCGCCATGTGCTTCGGCAAACTCGCCGCCAACTCCACCCCAGCGGCGCCCCGATGCTCAGGATCTACGAGTTCAGATCCATGCTGACGCCCTTGGCGTCAAACGTTCACTGGTTCTGGATCAGCCGGCCAAGTGGGGCAAGCGGGCCGACCGGAAGCAGTTCGTAGCTCATGAGTCCGTCAGCCACTAGCGGCAGCGCGTCCAGCGTCGCCTTGGCTTGCTCGACCGACTCTACATTCATCAGAAAGATCGGACCGGCCTTTTCACGAAACCAGAACTGCTCGACCTTGCCCTCGAGATAGAGCTTGAGTGTGGCCGGAACTTCGTTTGGCATGTGCTGCTGGAGCTTCTCGGGTGTGAGGGTCGAATTAGCGGATGCGATGGCAAAAACTTTCATGTGTGATCTCCTTGGTCAACTTCATTGCGATGTGCAACGGGGATCACTGTAGTCTTCGAACCCGAAAAGCTGTATCGTCGCAAATGCCAACTTTGAGGTCATTTACGCCATGCGAATTTCCATACTCGCCCTGGAAGGATTGTTCGATACAGGCCTCACTGTCCTGCTCGATGCGTTCTCGCTAGCCAATAAATTCTCGGCTGGACAAATGGGCGGGACACCTCGTTTCGATGTGCAGATCGTGGGCATGCGCAAGCGGGTCCGGACTGCACAAGGACTGACCATACCCGTGCAAGCCGTAACGGCATGCGTGAAGCCGGAATGGGTGATCGTCCCCGCATTGAGTACCGGGACGCCGGAGCAGCTGGTCCCAGCCCTCGGACGACCGGACGTGATCCAGGCCAAGGCGCAATTGCTGAAATGGCATGCTGAAGGCGCGCTTATCGCCGCGTCCTGTATCGGGACATTCCTGGTGGCTGAAACCGGACTTCTCGATCATCGGGAGGCGACTACGACCTGGTGGCTCGGTCCGTTGTTTCGGCAACGCTATCCGCACGTTTTGCTCGATGAATCGCGCATGCTCGTACCCACTGAAGTGGGCGTGACGGCGGGCGCAGCGATGGGGCATCTCGATCTCGCCCTCTGGCTGATACGCAGGGCCAGCCCTGAACTGGCGGCTCTTGTCTCACGCTACCTGCTCGCCGACATACGCTCCTCGCAAGCTGTCTACATCATTCCCAATCATCTGGCGCAGGCCGATCCGCTCATTCAGCGCTTCGAACAATGGGCGCGTGACCATCTCAAGTCCGGGTTCTCGCTGCAGGAGGCCGCGAGTGCGCTGGCGACGAGCGCGCGCTCACTGCAACGCCGTTGCCAGGAGGTGCTCGGCAAGTCACCGCTTGCCTATTTCCAGGACCTGCGCGTTGAACGTGCGCAGTCCCTTCTTCACGGCAGCGGCCTTGACGTTGAAGCCATCGCAGCAGAGGTCGGTTACGTCGATGGAGCGACGCTGCGAACGCTCTTGCGCCAGCGCCTGGGCAAAGGCGTGCGCGATCTTCGCGCCGACCTGCGCTGACGGCTTGCGTGGTTAAAAGCAGTTAGCAGACGATAGTCGAACGCCTGCAATGGCCGCACACCTGCCGGCCGACACCGCGGCGAAGGCGCCATACACAGCGGGTGTACAGTCACGAAGCGAGCTCGCGGTTACCTCTGCCCCGAGCCATTATCGGAGTCGCTTGCTCATGCAAAATTCCAGTGTGTCCGTAAGGTCAGTCGCGTTGCCGCCAAGTTCACGCGTAACGCGCATGTACGCGCATCCGAATCTCGCGGACGCCTACACCATCCGCTTGCCGGACAACGCTACGACCGATCCCGAACTATTAGCCCGATTCATGTTTTCGCATCAACCGGCATGGGTTGGAAAGCTCCTGGGAATACGCGACGCGCTCGTGGCCGGATTTGGCCTCAAGACATCGAAGGGCCTGGAGGAATCCGCACGCGCGGAGCTTGACAAGCACGTCTCCATTTTCAGGATCTACGAGCGCGCCGTCGATGAAATCGTCCTCGGCGAGGACGACAAGCATCTCGACTTCAGGGTGTCGGTGTTCCAGGAGACGAGAACGGGTGTCGCAGACGGCGGGCGTTACCTGACGGTATCGACTGTCGTGCGATGCCACAACCTTTTGGGGCGTACGTACATCCTGTTGATCACGCCTTTCCATGAAATGGTGGTTCGATCAAGCATGCGCCGCGCTGCGCGCATCGGCTGGCCTGTTCGCTCCTGATATTCCGTATTGCCCTTCAAACGAATATTTCGGCAGTTTCGCGAAGTCGGTATCCGCCGCGTTGCGTGTGGTTTTACTTGTTTGCGATCCAACCCTCGCAAGTGATCTCGCCGACGTGAAAAAGCTGACGCACGTCAGCAGTTCGGAGTACTGCGAGCGGCCGCACTAGAAGCCAACCTGCGCGAAGGTCGTTTCTTGCGTCACACCAATGCGAGAGAAACCGCGCCGGTTCTCGACCGCCCTCAAGACGCTCGGTTGAAAGTACGCACCGTCGGTCGTCATCGCATGTCGTCGAAATCAAAAAAAGCCCAACCTATAGTTGGGCTAAATCCATCGGGATCGGAGCAACCCCGCTGGAGGAGGTGCTGTTCGTTGATTCAAAAATGGCTGATTAAATGAATAAGCGCACAGGATCGCTGCGCGCTCATCAGCCCTCTTCGAACTGCCTTCAATACCGCCAGGATTACTGCGCGGCACTGGCAATGCCACCGGCTAACGTTGCCTGGTCGACGAGTTGCGACGAGTTGATTAGTGGCCGAAGTAGATCGACTTTGCGTTGTCGTTCAGCGCAGGGCTCACGACTGCACGCGCACCCGATACCGACGTGCCATCGCTCACACCGCCGAAGCCGGTAGCAGCGCCATTTTGCGCAGAAACACGTGCTTCTGCAGCTTGGATATCAGCCGGGTAATTCGGGTCATCACGGCCGGGCTGATAGCCCGCCTTTTCAAGCTGGACCAGTTGGGCTCTCACTTCGGCGCGGGTAACAGGCGCATTCGATTGAGCGAAAGACGACACAGCCGGGATAGCAAGGGCTGCGGCAACAATAAGTGATTGAACGAGTTTCATGACCTACCTCCGAATCTTGATTTTCTTCGCGAACAACCCTGTTCGCGTTTCAGTGATTCAAGTGTAGGTAAATGCACGCTTAAGATTAAGAGCAGACCACGCAAGTGATTATTGTCAATTTAGGTGTTAACCCTTGACTTTTAAGGGAGCGTTAATAACGTCAACATACAAATAGCTGACAGTCACCGTGCAGCTCTTTTGTGCGCACCACCGCGAATGGGGCCGGCGCGCTCTTCAATCGCGCGCCGTAGGGGTTCGCGCAGACCAAGGAAAAACGCCAACTCAGCCACAATGAATAGCGGCCCGATCGCCAGCCCGATTACATCGTCCACGAAGGCGGGCTTGCTGCCTTCAAAATAGTGGCCGATGAATTGAATCACCCAGCCGACAAAAAACAGACCCAGGCCCCAAGCGAGCCACGGCCCGGTTGTTTGCATCGCGAGGAGCTTCCCCGCCCACACGCTCAGCCCGAGCAGAAGAGTCATCAGGATACCGAATCGTAGATCAAGCCGAACATAAAACACGGCTACCGCTGCGGCCAGCAGCATTGCCGGCGACACACTCAGCGTCCCCGTCACGCTGATCGCCGGACGCGCCGATAACGTGGCGACCGCAACCACGATCAACGGGATGCCAACGAGGTGCGAAGCAATGTTGCGCGAGTCGCGGTGATACACCGCGTACTGTCCAAGCTGGTCAACCAGCGATTTCATGGCGATACCCTCCGATTCGTGGCCAACGGCATTCTCGTGCAATCGGTTGCGTCAGCATTGTGACCGCTATACACGGCTGAAAACACAAGGTTGGATTTGAACATTGGCTCGACCGAGTTACCCCTGCGCCCGCTGCTTTTCTGTTAAAGCGGCTGGTCATCTCGATGCCACATCCGGATTGACGCCGCTTTGCGGAAAGATCCGGATGACCCAATCGACAAAAGCCTTGATCGCCGCGCCCGCATTTCTACCGTTCGGATAAACAATCGAAATAGGCACGGGCGCACTTCTCGCGCTGGCCAGCACCTCTTTCAGCCGCCCGGTTTGAAGGTACGGCGACGCGACAAACTCCGACAGCTGGATCAGTCCCAACCCTTCAAGTCCGCATTGTAGATACGCTTCTGTTTCGTTGACGGCAAAGCGGCTTTGCATAGTCATGGTGACGTTTTCACCATCGACATTAAAGCGCCAGTCAAGCGGCCGGCCCGTGGCGTTCGATATGTAATTGACCGCGCGATGAACACTCAGCGCTTGAACGCTATCCGGTTCTCCGTATTCCTTGAGATATCGCGGCGCCGCGCAGGTCAGCCAGCTCAGGTGACCCAGCCTGCGTGCGGTCAACGTGGAATCCGTCAGCTCGCCGGTGCGGATCACGCAATCGATGCCATCGTAAATCAGGTCGACAGGACGATCGCTGAGAACCAGCGTCAGTTCAATACCGGGAAAAAGCTGCTCGAACTCCCGTAGCCGCGGCAGCACGATTGCGCGGCCTAATACACCGGGCATACCCGCCCGTATCCGCCCATGCGGAGCGGTTGCGTCCGCCACCAGACCGGTCTCGGCCCGGGCGATGTCCGACAGGATTGCGCGGCATGACGCGTAATAACGTTCGCCGGCATCGGTGAGGCTGAGCGTCCGGGTGCTTCGCCGAAGCAATGTTGCACCCAGATGCCGCTCAAGATTCTTGATCAGCGTTGTTACCGATGACCGGGGCATTGACAGAGTCTGCGCTGCCTTGCTGAAGCTCTGCGTTTCGACGACCCGCGCAAAGGTTGTCATCGCTTGAAGTTTGTCCATGAACGGGGCACGTGTCCGGTTCGTATTTCGCCATCTGCAGGCATGTCAGAAGGGGTGTTCGTCCTGCGTTGATCTCCGGCTTCTCCCGCCGGAAACGTTCGATGCACACGCGTTCTCATTTCCGTGACGGCGAACAATGCCACGCATCCCGACCTCTAGACTTCCGAGTGTCCGGCTGATCTCCCCTTGACGCACTGCGGAGTGTCGAGCCGGTGATCACGGGTCGCGCAAGCACGCGCTTCCGATAACTTTTCTCAAGCAAAAAGGGTACTCGTATGCTGCATGCCAATTCTATTCTTGTGCTGGGTGCCGGCGAACTCGGCATGGCCATGTTGCGCAGTCTCGCGCGCCGCGTTACGCCGGCGTCGGGTATTTCTATTGCGGCTCTGCTGCGTCCGTCGACGATCGATTCGCATGATCCCGTCAAGCAGAAGGACATTGCCGAGCTGCGTTCGCTTGGCATCGAACTGCTTCCGGGCGATCTCGCGGAGCAATCGGAAGAATCGCTGGCCGCAGTTTTTGGCCGCTTCCATACGGTGATCTCGTGCACAGGATTCGTGGGTGGCAGCGGCGTTCAGCGCAAACTTGCCCGCGCCGTGCTGAAGGCGGAAGTGAAGCGATATTTTCCGTGGCAATTCGGCGTCGACTACGATGTCATCGGCCGGGGAAGTCCGCAAGATCTGTTCGATGAGCAGCTCGACGTGCGCGAGCTGCTGCGCTCGCAGGATCGGACGGAATGGGTGATCGTATCGACCGGCATGTTTACCAGCTTTCTCTTCGAACCATCGTTCGGCGTGGTCGACCTCGACCGAAACACCGTGAACGCATTGGGAAGCTGGGACAACGGCGTGACCGTGACAACGGCTGACGACATCGGCGCGCTGACCACCGAGATTGTGTTCGCGGAACCCCGCATCGTCGATCAGATCGTGTACGTAGCCGGCGACACCGTTACTTACCGTCAACTCGCTGACGCAGTCGATGATCTGCTGAACCTGAACGTGGATCGCACTGCCTGGAGCGTGCCGGACTTGAAACGCGAACTGGCCGACGATCCGGACGATTCGATCAAGAAGTATCGTGCGGTCTTCGCCGAAGGAAAAGGCGTGGCGTGGGACAAGTCGCAGACGTTCAATGCCCAACGTCGCATCTCGGCTTGTGGGCTCGAAGACTGGATGCGCGCCAATCTTTTGGCAAGCGATAGCGCCGCGCTAACGGATGTCGGCCACTCATAACGTGCTCGGACACTCAACATGTAAACCGCCCGATCGAACTCGGGTAGCGCGTCGACAGCAACACCGCGCGCTACCCGATCAGCGCCTGCCTTCTACGCCTCCACCGTCCGCGCACTCAGGATGCGCGACAGATTCACTTCAATCCAGTCCGCCAGCGACGTGACCTGCCGCGCGACTTCCTCCCCCAGCGGCGTCAGCCGATAGTCCACATGCGGCGGCACTTCGTCATACGCGGTGCGGATCACGAAACCATCGGCCGCCAGCCATTGCAGGGTCTGCGCGAGCATTTTTTCGCTCACGCCATCCACCTTGCGGCGCAGATCGCTGAAACGGCAGGTCTGCTCCAGCAGCACCATCAACACGAGAACCCCCCACCGGCTGGTGACATGCTTGAGCACTTCCCGCGACGGGCAGTCCGCCGACAGCAATTCACCGCGACGCACCAGATCCGACAACGGCACACCGTCGCCGGAAAAATCAACATGCGAGTCCATCGATACTTACCTCCGCGTACGTACTTACGAAAAGTTAGTTTATCCGATACGGTACGGTTTCCGTCGCATTTATCCCAGGAGTTTGATCATGATCGTCGTTACCGGAGCCACCGGCCAACTTGGCCGGCTTGTCATCAAAGCGTTGTTGAAGACCCAATCGGCAAGCGAGATTGTTGCCGCGGTACGCAATCCCGAGAAGGCGGCCGATCTCGCCGCGCTGGGCGTGCAAGTCCGGCGCGCCGACTATAACGAACCTGCCACGCTCGACGCCGCCTTCAAGGGCGCGGACAAGTTGTTGCTGATTTCATCGAATGAACTCGGCCGCCGTGCGATTCAGCATCGCGCGGCAATCGATGCCGCGAAGCGCAACGGCGTGCAGTTGATCGGCTATACCAGCGTGCTGCGGGCCGATACATCGCCACTCGGCCTCGCCGATGAACACCGCGAGACCGAACAGGCGCTGCGCGCGTCCGGCGTACCGTTCGTTTTGCTACGTAACGGCTGGTACACCGAGAACTACGCCCACGGCATCCCCGCTGCGCTCGAACACGGCGCGATTCTCGGCAGCGCGGGCGACGGCAAGATTGCATCGGCGGCACGCGCGGACTATGCGGAAGCGGCAGCGCTGGTAATGACTCGCGACGCGCAGGCGGGGCGCGTCTATGAACTGGCCGGCGATTCCGCCTACACCCTCGCGGAACTGGCTGCCGAAGTGACACGCCAGTCAGGCAAGACGGTCGAATACCGGAATCTTTCCGAGGCGGACCACAAGGCCGCGCTGATCGGCGTCGGGTTGCCGGAAGTCGTGGCTGCGCTGCTGTCCGACTCGGATACGGCTGCATCGAAAGGCGCACTTTTCGACGAGGGTCATCAGTTGAGCCAACTCCTCGGCCGGGCGACTACGCCCCTGACTACCGTGGTGGCCGAGGCGCTCACCGCTTGATCGCAAGTTTCTTATAGCTTGTCGCGATGGTGCGTGTCGGGCAGTCAATGCGCGCGACACGCATGAGTTGTTCAATGTGACGATCGCGTTGCATTGTCCTCATTGTTCGTCGACCGCCCCATGAACTGTGGCTGGCATCGGCTTCTTCCATTGATCTGGCCTGCTCACGCCGGCGCTTCAGGTTTCACTACCCCGAGCTCATCTCGAACCGAGTCTTTTTGACCGCGGTCGGCACGACAGTGCAAGACCAACGCTTGCGAGCGTTCGTATACTTATCAGATGTATCGTTTTTTGTTGTCAAACCGCCTGTACGCTGGTAGCCTGCCTCCAAGCTATTGAAACGAAAGCATAAATAACTCATGCCGGCTGCTTTACCTACGTCATCCGTTCGCAATGCCGAGAACCGCTCCTCAATCAAGCGGCTTACTCGAGAGCATTTCGCGCTCTATCGCGGATATCTGGATGGGGTGTCGGTCGAGCAGCTGCATGCGACTTACGGCGACGCCACCACCGACATCCGGGCGACCCGCCGTCTGATCGGGCTGTTGCGCGACACCCTGTCGGGCGCTGCACGCCGTACCCGCGATGTCGAAGCCACGCATCTCCTGCGCCTCAGACCCGGCAGCATTCCTGACGCGCAGCGGCTGGCAGTCAGCGAGATGCCAACGCTGGAGGCCTATCGTGAATCGGTCGACCCCAACGGTTTTCATAGTGAAGCCGAACTGCTGGAGCTTTATCAGGCGGAATTTCGCGAGGAAAACAACCTTGGGGCCGATCGGCGTTCAACCCGGAATGCCCGCCTGCGCCGGCGTCAGATCGACGCCCTCGCCCGCATGGAAGCCAGTCTGGTCCAGGCGCCGCAGGCGGACCACCCCGTCGCGAGCTGGCTCGAGCCCGCGATTGCCAGCCGCCTTCAACACACTGGTATACATACGCTCGCCGATCTCCTTGAATACATCGAGCAGCGCGGTCACCGCTGGTATGCAAGCGTGGCGCGTGTCGGGCCGAAAGCGGCGCGCCGGATAGTCGACTGGCTCGCTCTTCACGCCGATTCGCTCCGGCATACGCTGTCCAAACGGGCGCTCACCCCTCGCCGTCGTTTATCCAGCGGCGATCCGGCGCTGCTGCGGCCGCGCCAGAGCGGCATCGTGCCGATCGAATCACTCGCTGTTCCCGCGGAAATGGATGGATCGGCGGGTACTAATCGGGCACGAAACCGCAGTCTGCCCTGTTCGCTGGACACGGATTTGCAAGCAATCGATGCGTGGCTAGCCACCCGGCAGCACAGTCCGCATACCGCCCGCGCTTATCGCCGGGAGGCCGAACGCCTGCTCCTGTGGGCGGTCAACGAAAAGAACAAAGCGCTTTCGTCGTTGGACGGCGCCGACTGCGCGGGGTATATCGGGACGTTTTTGGCCGATCCGCAGCCAGCCGCCCGCTGGGTTGGACGCGCGAAAATCGAGCGAACTCACCTGGATTGGCGACCGTTTATCGGCGCCCTCTCCAATCGCAGCCGGGAAACCGCGCGGGCAATTCTTCACGCAATGAGCGAGTGGCTGGTCGAGCAGAACTACTGGGCGCACAACCCGTTTTCAGCCGCCCCGGTTGTGGCGATCGGCGCACGGATCGATGTCTCGGGGCGCTCGCTAAATCACGAGCAGTGGCAAAGCGTAGTCCAGGCGGCTTCTCGCGACCGGTATTCTCAACGGGAATTGCGCGACTATCTGGCGCTGAATCTTGCCTACTCGACCGGGCTGCGGCGTGCGGAATTGGCGCATGCGACAACCGGCCGACTGATCCCGCCCGCGCTGGAAAGCCAGCCCGAAGGTGCATCGGCCGATGCCTGGCAGCTGGCAATCCCCGGAAAAGGCCATGCGGCACGGACCATTCCGGTGCCACAGGCCGTGATGCAATTGGTTTTTGAGAGCTTGCGCGCCCGCGGTTTGCCCGGGGACCCCACCGCTTGTCCGGCCGACACCCCGCTCCTGGCGAATTTTCGCACCGGCAATTCACTGACCCCGGACGGGATGGGGCAAGTCTTCCGGCGGCTGTTCTCCTGGGCCGCTTTTCTCTCGACGCCGCAAAATCTGCTCGATTCCCGCCGCTATTTCAATGCGAGTACGCACTGGGTCCGTCACACCCACTCGCATCACGCGCTCGAAAGCGGTACGGATTGCCGCGAAGTCCAGGTCCGACTCGGCCATGCCAATCTTTCCACCACGCGTCTTTATGTGAAAGCACACCGCCGCAGTTCGTCAGCAGACGGTAAAAGCGGCATTCTGTCGACGCGCTAGCAGCAAGAAAGTCCCCGCCGGCGCTTGAATCTACAGACCAAAAGCGCCGCAAGACCCTCGATTTGCCTCAAGTCTTTTCTCATGTTTTTCCTCGAAGCCCAACAACCACGTGCCTTTGCGGCTACCCCGGTTCGGCAAAGTTTACTTGCGTTTACTCCGTATACCTCTTAGTCTTCGGTTACCGTCGGTTCTACCTTTTAAGGGAGAATCCACGTTTTTGGTAGAACCAGAGCCACCGGGAAGAACATGGATATTAACCTTTCGACGCCACCCATCGAGGTGACGCCGGATGACCTCGTCAATTTGGCGGCTCGCTCCGCGAAAATGCTCGAGCGAATTCGCACTCAAATGCTCCAGCCGTTCCCACGGAAGGTTGCCCCGGTGTTCCCGAGCGGCAAACTTCAGGAACTGTGCGGCATCGACAAAGCCCGCTTCTCCTATCTGATCAAGAAAGGGGAGCTGCCTCAAGGCACCCAGGAAAAGGCTGGGGCCGCGCGGCAGTTTACGCTCGCCGAAACCATCGAATGGGTAAAGGCCGAACGCAAGCCACGACAACGTCCGGCGGGCAAGGACGGGAAAATCATCGCAATCGGCAACTTCAAGGGCGGAGTAACCAAGACCACGACGTCCATGGTATTGGCGCAAGGTTTGTCCTTGCGTCATGGCCGGCGCGTCCTCCATATAGATATGGACCCGCAGGGCAGCGCGACCACGCTGTACGGGATCAACCCGCACGCGGAAATCAATGGCGACCAGACTATCTTGCCTCTGATCGAGGCTTACGTCAGCGGCGAAACCTTCGACATGAAGCATTTGCCAATGCAGACGTATTGGGAAAACCTTGACCTGATCCCGTCATCCACGGACCTGTTCAACGCCGAATTCATGCTCCCGGCGCGCGTTCACGCATCGCCGAGCGCGAAGTTCTGGAACGTGCTGAACGACGGTCTCAAGGAACTCAAGCACGAGTACGACTACATCATCATCGATACCGCGCCCACGTTGAGTTACCTGACCATCAACGCGCTTTTCGCGGCGGATGGGGTCATCGTGCCGGTAATGCCCGACACACTCTCGTTTGCATCGATGGTCCAGTTCTGGTCGCTTTTCTCCGACATGGTCTCCGGGATGAAGCAATTCGGCGAGTCAGCGGATGAAGCGAAGGTGTTCGATTTCATCGACATCCTGGTAACGCGTATGCCGAATAAGGCGAATGCGTCCATTGTTCGCGACTGGGTCATTACGACCTATGGCGAGCGCGTCCTGCCGGTGGAAATCCCGGAAACGGATCTTGCCCGGACGACCACCAACGATTTTTCGACGGTGTACGACTTCCCGAACTATGACGGCAATGCCGCAACGCTTCGGCGAATCCGCGTGCCGTATGACCAGGTTGTGGATCTGATCGACAGCAAGGTCTGTTACCTCTGGGACAAGGAGTAAGCATGTCTACAGCAGCGAAACAAAAGGCAAAGGCGGCGGGCATTCGACTTGACGACGACAGTATGGACACGCCTTCAGAACCGGTCGTACCTCGCACCGCGCCTGGGCAGTTGATCGGTCTTCAAGGCCGCGTTCACAGCCAGCAGGCTGAGATTGACAAGCTAAAACGGGCGCTCGAACAGCGTGCACCCGGCAAACTGCCGCTGGACAAGCTTCACGAGATTCCGGGTCGGCGCCGACGCCTCACAGCGTCAGAGTACGCCGAGCTTAAAGCGAACCTGACCGCATACCCGCTCGCGCAGCCGATTACGGTGCGTGAACGCCACGACGGTGAGTACGACATCGTGGCCGGTCACAACCGGGCATCCGTGTATCGCGAACTGGGTCGCACCGAGATTGACGGCATTGTGCTGGACATCGATGCGTCGATGGTTGAGTACGCCGCATTCTTCTCGAATCTCTTGTCGCCCACTCTTTCAGACTTTGAGAAATTCTGGGGCTTCAAATCGCTTCAGGACTCGACGGGAATTACGAAAGAGGATCTGGCGAAGGCCGCAGGCATTAGCGACTCGCACGTCGGGCGGATCATGAAATTCGATCTGCTGCCTGACGAGTGCAAGGAACTGTTGGCAACTCGACCCGAACGATTGGGGAGTAACGCAGCAGAACAAATGGCCAAGGCGGTAGCAGAGGGTCGCGTAGACAAAGTAAAAGCGGCGATCGAACGGCTTTTGGCTGATGACGCATACACCCAGGCGCAAGCGGTTGCGGCAACAAAACCGGATCGGGCGCCACGCGAGAAACACGAACCCCTGATCGTCAAACGCGGTGCGAAGAAGGTTTGCCAGATTTCAGCGCGAAATGGGGTCGTCGGAGTTTCGTTCTCCGGCAAAGCCGCTGACGAAGCAGAGCAATGGGCAGAACGAATTCACGCGTTCATTGAGTCGGAACTCGAAAAGCATTGATCCCTAGTAGGGAACTGCTTTAAATCAACGACTTAGCGCGCAACACATCATTACCCTGAAGTCTTGAATCGAGATTCAAGACTTCCCTAGTAGGGAATCGTTAAAAATCATGGACTTAGTTCAATAGTCCGCCAAACGACCGAGAACGATCATGAACTGATTTCAATGCAGGAAAAACAAAAGCCTTCGGCGGGAACCGAAGGCTTTTGAATAATCGGGCTTCGCTGTCGCTTGCCCACCGCTGCATTTCTCCGACGGGAATCGGATAAAGGCCCAACACCTCGAAGTGTAGCGGATAGCGATCGGCAGTCAAGCGTTTCTCTTCCATTTTGAAGAAATGGACGTGTGACATGCTTATCGCGCAACTTTCCGTTGCTGGCGAGGGGGACTTGCACCCTCTTCCACCCTCCGACGACTCCGTCGATATCGACCAAACCGCGCTGGATGAATTTCTCGCCGGTCAATCAAATCTCCCCTGGGTTGTATTTCGGGCCGCGCATCGTGCTGCGAACTTCCCGGCACTCCCTGCTCGAGCTCGTGCCGTCTTAGCCGCACTTGCACGCACTGTCGACGCCAATCGGCCGTACGGCGCCATATTCGCCCGTCGTGAGCTTCTGACCGGACGCGCCATGCAATCGATGCGCACGTTCTATCGAAGCCTGGACGATCTCGAAACAGCCGGTCTGATTGAACGCGTGCCACAGAAGCGCTTCGGGACAGCAGGGCTGTTTGGCCGCGCCTATCTGCACCTCACAGAAAAATCCGCCCTTGTGCTCGGGTACGGCACTCAGGCTTCCGACACGCAATCTTCCATTCGCCAACTTCCTCCTGCTCACCCCGTCGACTCGACTTCGACGGACGATGCGGCACTCAGCGCACCCGCGCATTCATTTACCTCACCGTGTGTCACGGTGGCAGACGGAGCTATATATAAGGATCTGTTCCCTAAGAATCAAAAGAGACAACCAGGAGAGCTCCCAGCGGATCTCCAGCGCTTGCTGACCTTGGGTTTTCGTCAATTTTTGATTTTTAAACTCATGCGAGAAGCGAAAGCGCAGGCGAAGCTCCTTTCCGACGTGGTGGAAGCGACCTGGGAACATCTGCGAAATGCGAAGCGCCCGATTAGCTACCTTCGTGCCCTGCTCCGGTCTCCCGTTGACTTTGGACACCAGATCCGCGCCAAGCGACTCGCCGCAGAACGACTAGCCGAAGAGCGCGTGCAAGCCGCAAATATCGACGCCGCTGTGCTCCAATGCGCCGGACAGGTATTTATCGATATTGCCAACACCCGTCTCATCACGGTCGCCAGCACCGCCGACTCGATCACCGTCCACGACTACCGCGAAGCACAACCACGCGTCTCGACCGGCCAGTGGGCAGCAGCGTTCGTCGTTGCGCTCAATGCAAGGGAAGTCGTCCGAGCGACGTCTGACCAGGTGGATGCATTCCGGTTGAAGTGCGACAACAATCGCGCGGTTCAGTCGAAGGCTACAGCGCCAGCCGCAGACGCCATGCCGCGGACCAGAACATCAACGATCAACGATCGCCTCATTGAGATGAAGAAGATGTTGCGAGCAACGTGTGCGGGCGTCTCCCTGGACACTCTCGACGTACGAGTTGACGCGAGTTCGCGGCAAGGTTTGCAGGCGAATGCTTGATGCCTAGATTCGGTCCGCTTTTCCTCTGCGATAAGAATGGGAGGCTTTTGTCAACGCAGCACGTTGGGCATCGATCGGTCGGAATCGTCAGCGAGCGTCAGGACGTGCGTGCTATCGGGATTCCGATATCAACCCGACATCGCTCTATTCCCGCTGCGCGTTGGAGCCCTCACGTGTGTCGCGTCGTTTCGCGGACGAATATCAAGCCGACCGACGCCGGAAGATTCTGCGCAATGCAACCATCCCGCGAAAGCAGATCAAACAGCATGAGCCTTCGCATGAATTATCGAGGCGCTGAGGCTTATAGCCGGTGTCACAGAGTCCGGTCAATCGCAACTAACGGTCAACTTGTGCGGGATCCGCAATCCGCGCCGCCCAAGGGTCCAACCGCCAGCCCGGACGCACAACCCGCTCTTAAAAAAAGGCTCTTTCCGTCTTTCTCAGAGTTCTGACGAGGCAATGTACGTTACGGTTGGTCAACGAACATCCACTACGATAGTTTCTTGAACGTACCAACTTCCTGTCGTGAGCAGCTCACAATTCAAGGCCATGATCGACGACGAATTCACCACGCCCTCTCCCGATTCGCCTATCCCGTCTGCCCCCGCGATATTGCGCGGCGACGACGCGTACGAACGCATCCGCCGCGACCTTCTTTCATGCAAGCTGATGCCCGGGTCGACCGTTACCGAAAGCCAGTTGATGTCAAAGTACGGCATCGGCAAAACGAGTTGCCGTATCGCGCTCGTCCGGCTCGTGCATGAAGGTTTCGTGCGTTCCGTGCCTCGACAGGGTTACCGCATCGCAGCTATCACGTTGAAAGACGTGGAAGAGGTGTTCGCGCTGCGCGTGCAACTGGAACCACTGGCAGCACGGCTAGCCTGCGGTCGCGTTGACGTGGAGTTGCTGCGGCGCCTTGAAGCAGCGTGCCGTGTGCCGCATCCGGAGCGGGCATTGTCGGCGCAAATCGATGTTCTTCTCGACGCCAATCGCGAATTTCATCTGGCTATAGCCGCTGCGAGCGGCAACGAGCGGTTGCATCGAACGCTCGCGAGCTTGCTCGATGAAATGTCGCGTCTGGTTGCGCTTGGCTTCGGCGTGCAGGGAACCAAACCTGAGATCAAGCACGATCACAATGCAATGATCGACGCGTTTATTGACGGCGATGGTCATCGTGCAGAGACAATCGCGCGCAGACATATAGAAACGTTCCAGAGCATGACAATGGAGAAGGTCTACGCGAGTCTTTCCAGCGCGGGGGCGTCGTTGCCGCTGTATACGTTGGCGGAGCTTCGCCGATGAGCGCGGCGATTTCCGCGGACATCTCACTACGCAATGTTGGAAAAAACTTCGGAATACTAAAGGTTTTGGACCGAGTTTCCTTCGATGTCGCACAAGGTGAAATAGTCGCGCTGCACGGCACGTCCGGCTGTGGCAAGAGCACGCTGCTCAACATGATGGCAGGACTGTTCGAAGCGAGTCAAGGCGAGCTCTGGATCGACGGCAAGCGGAGCGAGGGAACGAAGGACCGCAACGCGCTCTCGTATATGTTCCCGGAAGACCGGCTGTTGCCCTGGCGCACAGCGCGTGCGAATGCCGAGTTCGGCCTTGAAGCAGTGAGCCTCGCGATTCCCGCTCGCGAACGCCATACCCGCGCGAACGCAGTGCTCGATCTGGTCGGACAGCAAGGTTTCGCAATTACATCCGCGCTATCGATACTTATCGCTGCACGTGGCTCAACTCCGTGCCGCCGACGATCGCCATGATGATGCAGGATTCCGAACTTCTCACGCACACAAAATTATCGTCGGTGCGCTATGTGCGGATGGGTTCGGCGCCGGTCAGCGGCGCATTGCTCCAACGGACTCACGCGTTGCTTCCGAACGCGAAGGTGGCAACGCGTATGGCACTACCGAGGGTGGCCCGGTCGTGCTCGGGCAGCATCCGGCGGGCTTGCCCACGCCTGTGCATGCGATCGGCGCGGGGCGTCCGCAAGTGGAACTTCGTCTCATCGATACGAACGGCGAACTTGCGAACGAAGGCGGGTTGGAGATGCGCAGCCCGGGCTTGATGAACGGCTATCACAACCGCCCAGACCTGAGCACGCCGATTACGCCCGACGGTTTCTACCGCACCGGCGATGTGTTTCGCCGCGACGAAAACGGCATCTACGCGTTCATTGGACGACGAGATGACATGTTCGTTTCCGGCGGCGAAAACATCTTCCCGGGTGACGTTGAAAAGATGCTCGAGCGGCGTCCGTCGATCCAGCAAGCGAGTGTGATTCCCATCGACGACGCGATCAAGGGGACAAAACCCGTGGCCTTTGTCGTGCTGAAACCGGGGGCGCAATTGAGCGTGGAGGAGGTGAAAGCGTTCGCGCTGGAACATGCACCGGCCTATCAGCATCCGCGGCAAGTCTGGTTCGTCGATGCGTTTCCGCTCGCGTCGACCAACAAGATCGACCGGGCGGTTTTAAAGCGCGAAGCGGCAAGGCGACTGGCGGATGAAGGGCGTTCTGGAAAGGCCTGAGGGATCAAGGGGCGCCGACTATCAAGTTATATCATCTAGTTTGATATATTTAAAACACAATGATATAGTTTGAAATATGAAGTCCGATCTATGGCATTTTTCTCGTCCCGAACTCGCCGCAGGGTATCTGAACCTGTTTGGGCTAGGGCTGTCCTCTGCGCGCACGCTTTTCGCGCGGCGGCGGATGGGCAAGACGGAATTCCTCCTTAAGGACCTGATCCCGGCGGCCACGGCCGGCGGTTACCTGAGCGCTTACGTGAACCTGTGGGACGACGACGAGGAACCCGCCGGCGCGCTGGTGGGCGCTCTCTATGGCGCGATCGAGCCGAATTGGTGGGGAAGGCTTGCGCGGCGAGCCCGGAGTCCGGTCAAGAGTCTCAAGGCCACGGGCAGGGTCCCGGCATTTGGTGAAGCGTCGGTCGAGGCGGAATTGTCGGCGGAGGACAAGAGGTATGTCGGCACGCTTTTGTCCGACGCGCTCAAGGCGTTCGATTCCCAGCCGAAGCCGCTGCTTCTGATCATCGACGAAGCGCAAGTTCTGGCTGCCGCGGCCCACTCGAATTTTGCGCATGCGCTGCGTGCGGGGCTGGACGTTCGCAAGGACCGGCTGAAAGTGATCTTTGCCGGTAGTTCGGAATCGACGTTGAGAACCATGTTCGGACGCTCGTCGGAGCCGTTTTTCAATTGGGCGCCGCTTGAACCTTTTCCGCTGCTGGGTCGCGATTTCCTCGAATTCATGGTGAAGAAGGTCAATAGCATTGCCAAGCATCAGCTCTCGATGAAACATGCGGTCAAGGCGTTCGATCAGCTCAACAGCACGCCAGAGTTTTTCCGGCGTTTTCTGGAGCGGCATCTTACGTACCCGTTCGATGGCCCTGAAGCCGCGCTTCAATTCACGAAAGAGCACGTGTTCAACAACGAGCAATTCAAACGGCAGTGGACCGGATTACTGCCGGCCGACCGCGCGCTGCTCCACATGATGGCCGACGGCATGGTGTCCGACTTCCATGGCCAGGCAACACGAGAGCAGTTGGGGACCTTGCTCGGCCTGCCCAAGGCGCCGCCAATGAATACGCCCGCGCATTCCTTGCGCCGGCTTCAGGCCGGCAACATCGTGACCAAACTCGCGCATGGTGAATATCGCTTCGAGGATGAAGCGTTTGCACAGTGGATTCGCGAACAAGGCACCCTGGGAGACGATGCCCCGGTCTGAAGGACACGTTCTTTAAAGCCTTCGCTTCTCGAAAGAATGATCAATGCGCGTCGCGCCTGGAACCGAAATCAAGCACTAAGCGCGGCGTTTGAACCATCCCGTGAGCGACAGGCGGTCGCGCGTTGCAGGTAATACTTCGTGCAGCATGTCGGCGGATAAAAACACCGCGATCCGGCTACCGACCGGCGAGATATCGTGCGTGTCCAAGCCTTCCGGATGCAGTCGTAAAGCCCCGCCGTGCTCGGGCAGCCAGTCCGTATTCAGATAGACGATCACCGAAACGGTCCGGCTGTCGTCGTGGCGGAACCGGTCGCGGTGCTGCTTGTATGAAGCGCCCGGTGTGTAGAACGCAAAGTGGCTTTCGTATTCATCGAGACCCAGGAACAGCCCGCGATTCAACGCAACGCGAAGTGTTTCCATGATCGCGAGATACCGGTCGCACGCGTCCGACTGACCCGCCTCGAGCCACTGGATCTTGTCGCCGCGCACGCCGGGCTGCAGCGATCGCGCCGTGCCCTGGCTGACGTGCGCCGGTGTCAGCTTCCCGGCCGCCGCGAGCGCGGCGCATTCCAGCGCCAGCGCGAGGGTCAGATCCGGCGGCAAGAAAATGTCCTGCACCGACCAGCCATGCTCATGAACGGCATCGACAATATGACGATGCAGGCCATCTCCGGAAGCATCGGAATGCGCCGGCGGTTGCGATCGGATCACTGCGGGTTCCTTCGAACGAGGGTGCTGGGTGGACATTCGGGCGGCTGTCCGAGGTGGGACTTTGGACTGACGGAAATCGGATATGAGCGGGGTGGGCTTCAATCAGAGCGGCAGATTTTAACACCCGTTGTCGAGATCAGGACCACCCGGTTTTTCCAGAGCTACGCACCGCTGACCAAACCGAAGCAGCGCCTCAAATCCGAACCGCATCAAGCGCTTAGCTCGTCGCCAGACACGTTATCCACAGGGTTGCCAACATAAACGGTGAATAACCCGTGCGGCGGTTTCATGTCATCGTTAGGCGGTGCAAGCACGTTGCTCCGGACTAGCCCGGAATCGGAAAATGTACGCCGGCCCGCTGCGCCGCGTTCACGATATGCGCTTCAATTGCACGCCCGGCGTGTTCGCTGTCGCGCGCCTTCAATGCATCGACAATCGCCAGATGTTCGTGATACGTCGACAGCACCAGCTCCCGCCGATAAAACGGCAAACGCTGGCTCTCTTTCATGATGTCAGCGCTGCCGCGCAGGATCGATTCAATGGCCGTATTGCCCGCGAGGCTCACGATGCGCATATGGAACGCGAAGTCGAGTTGCGCGGCTTCGTCGAGTTCGGCGCAGGTCAGCGCGCCTTGCAGCGAGTCGAGGTTGTCCTCCAGCCAGACGATGTCTGCGTCCCCAATAGCCGGCGCCGCCAGCCGTGCAACGAAACCCTCGAGCGCGAAGCGCATCTGGTAGGTATCGGGCAGCGACGCCTGGTCGGCGAAACGCCACGCGTGCGCGCCGGCCGCTTCTGCACTGTTCACATACACGCCCTTGCCGGGACGGATATTCAGCATCCCGAGCGCTTCGAGCGTGGACAGCGCTTCGCGCAGCGAGGCGCGGCTGATCGCCAGTTCCTCCGATAACTGCCGCTGCGCCGGCAGCAGACTTCCCACCGGATAAACGCTCGTCTCGATGCGCTCACGAATAGTCGCGATGGCGGCATCGGTCACGGTATGCGGAACATTTTTCATAGGACGATTAAGAGTGGCGCGGTCTGACCGCCATTGTAGGCGCGACACCGCCAGACGTCTGCCTCGATGCAATTTTTATGACGAATGACACCCGCACACGCCGGGTAAACCGCTATCAAGCGGACCTTGACTCCACTATATCGGCTTTCTAATATTCCTCATCAGCAACTGGTCCGACCAGTCTGAACAGTTAGCATAGTCATCAATCCCGTGCCGTGCGACATCGAGGAGACACACCGTGTTGAGATTTCTTAATTCCCTGTTTGGGCGGGTCATGATCGCGCTGGTCGCGGGCATCGTGATCGGCGCGGTGTTTCCCCATTTCGCGCAATCGATGAGGCCGCTCGGCGATGGATTCCTCAAGCTCATCAAGATGGTGATCGGGCCGATCGTGTTTTGCGTGGTCGTCTCGGGCATGGCAAGCGCGGGCAACCTGAAGAAGGTCGGGCGAGTCGGGCTGAAGTCGGTGGTCTATTTCGAGGTGATGACCACGCTCGCGCTCGTCATCGGTGCTGTACTCGCGTACGCGACGCGGCCGGGTGTGGGCATGAATATCGACCTGCATACGCTCGACGCCGGTTCACTCGCTACCTACACCGAACACGCGAAAAGCCTGAAGGACACGGCCGGCTTCCTGCTCAAGATCATCCCCGACACCGCCACCGACGCCTTCGCGAAGGGCGACATCCTGCAGGTCCTCGTGTTCTCCGTGCTGTTCGGCGCCGCGCTCTCGCTGCTGGGCGAGCGCGCGCAGCGCGTGACGGGTCTTATCGATGAACTCTCGCACGTGTTTTTCCGCATCATGAGTTTCATCATCAAGCTCGCGCCGCTCGGCGTGCTCGGTGCGATTGCGTTCACGACCGGCACCTATGGCGTGGAGTCGCTCAAGCAGCTCGGCATGCTGGTGGTCGTGTTCTACGTGAGCTGTTTCCTGTTCGTGTTCGTCGTGCTCGGCGTGGTGATGCGGCTCACGGGTTTCAGCATCTTCAAACTCGTGCGATATCTGCGCGAAGAACTGCTGATCGTGCTCGGCACCGCTTCATCGGATGCCGTGCTGCCGCAGATCATGCGCAAGCTCGAATGGATGGGCGTGAAGGATTCCACCGTCGGTCTCGTGATCCCGACCGGTTATTCGTTCAACCTCGACGGCTTCTCGATCTATCTCACGCTCGCCGTCATCTTCATCGCGCAGGCTACGAATACGCCGCTGTCGATTCACGACTTGATAGTGGTGGTACTGGTGTCGCTGGTGACGTCGAAGGGCGCGCATGGCATTCCCGGCTCGGCCATTGTGATCCTCGCGGCGACGCTCTCCGCCATTCCGGCCATTCCCGTGCTCGGCCTCGTGCTGATCCTGCCGGTGGACTGGTTCGTCGGCATTGCGCGCGCCGTCACCAACCTGATCGGCAACTGCGTCGCGACAGTGGTCGTGGCCGTGTGGGAAAAGGATATCGACCGTGTCCGAGCCACACGTGTACTCAATCAGGATGCCGAATTACTTTTCGTTCCGGCCGATCACGCCGGAACAAACCAAGGCCATGGCCACGAACCCGCGCACGCTGTCTGAGCGCTGTGCTCATCGCCGTCCCCTGAATCTTTTAAAGGAAATCACCTCATGGCTAGTCCCGTTCTCGACCCCAACGCTCCGGCATTCACCCGCCGCTTCATGAACCTCGCCGATCCGCGTCTTGGCGCCACCGCGCTCTTCGCCAGCGATGAATTCTTCGCACCCAAGGAGCGGATGCTCGACCCGCAGCCGGCGGTTTTCATCCCGGGTAAGTACGATGACAACGGCAAGTGGATGGACGGCTGGGAAACGCGCCGCAAGCGCACCACCGGCTACGATTTCTGCATCGTCAAGCTCGCGCGGCCGGGCACCATTCACGGCATCGACCTGGATACGAGCCACTTCACCGGCAACTTCCCCCCGGCGGCGTCTATCGATGCCTGCACGAGCGACAGCGCCACGCCGCAAGACGATGCCGACTGGCGCGAGATCGTGCCGGCGACCACGCTGCAGGGCAACCAGCATCACTATCTGCCGATCTCGGACACCCGCGCCTACACGCACCTGCGCGTGAACATCTACCCCGATGGCGGGATTGCGCGTTTGCGTGTGTATGGCCAACCGAAAGTGGACTGGACCCGCGTTGAACACGGAACGCGAGTCGATCTCGCGGCGATCGAAAATGGCGCTTATCTGGTGGCGGCGAACAACCAGCATTTCGGACCGGCATCGCAGATGCTGATGCCCGGGCGCGGCGTGGATATGGGCGATGGCTGGGAGACGCGGCGCCGTCGTGAACCCGGCAACGACTGGGCAATCGTGGCGCTGGCGCACCCCGGCGTGATCCATGCCATCGAAGTTGATACGGCCCACTTCAAGGGCAATTTCCCTGATGGCTGCTCGCTGCAAGCAGCGCGCGTGACCGGCGGCACGGACGAATCGCTGGTCACGCAGGCGATGTTCTGGCCGGTGCTGTTGCCGCAACAGAAGCTGTCGGCGGACAACATCCATCGATTCGAAAGTGAAGTGGCGGCGCTTGGGCCCGTCACGCACGTTCGCTTCAACATGTTCCCGGACGGTGGCGTGTCGCGCCTGCGCCTGTTCGGCGCGATCGAGTAAGAAGCCATGAACACGCTTACGCTCGAACCCCTGACACGCGCGGCATTCAAACCGTTCGGCGATGTAATCGAACTCGACGGCGCGCAGCATTTTCCGATCAACGGCGGCACGACCGAGCGTTTCCACGATCTGGCGCGCGTGGATGTCGGCGCGGACGAGGGCGGCCGGCCGCTCATCAACGTGTTCCGGGGTCAGCCGCGTGCGCAACCCATCGAGATCTCGATGATGGAGCGCCATCCGCTAGGAAGCCAGGCGTTCCTGCCGCTCGGCGCGGTGTCGTATCTGGTGGTGGTCGCGCCGGCGGGTGAATTCGATGCATCGAAACTGCGGGCGTTTTTCACGCGCGGCTGGCAGGGCGTGAACTATGCGCGTGGCGTCTGGCACCATCCGCTGATCGTGCTCGATGTTGCTGCGGACTTTATCGTGGTGGATCGCGGCGGGAAGGAGCCGAATTGTGAGGAAACCTATCTATTGGAAAATATTCGGCTGGTAGAGGGTGAGCTCGTTGATTCGTCGGCCGCCTGAAGGCCGATAACCGGGCCATGCTGCTTTTGTTCGCGCAGCATGGCCCGGCTTCAAATCCATGCTGTTGCCGGTGTCCGCGAGCCGATAGACAAAGCGCTTCAAAAACTAGGGCTGTGCAACCGCTACGACGCCCTCTTGCCCGCCATCCCGGCCCGTCGCCGTACCCCACTCGTGCGGTGCGAGACTGGCGCAGACCTGGTTGCGCCCCGCGTTCTTTGCGCGATACAACTGCGCATCGGCGGCGCCCACCAGGCTTTCCTCGGTCACGCGACCTGATTCACCCGCGCAATTCACAGCCACTACTCCGAAACTCGCGGTCGAACGCACTTCGCGGCCATCCCACGCGCGCGTGGTCGTGAGCTCGAACGACTGGCGCATGCGCTCGGCAAGCACCGTCGCGCCGGCGAGATCCGTTTGCGGAAGCAGCAACAGGAATTCCTCGCCGCCGTAGCGAACCACGCTGTCAATCCGCTGCCGTGTGTGGGCAAACAGCATGGCAGCGAAGGTCCGCAAGACTGCGTCGCCTGCGGGGTGACCGTGGGTATCGTTGATCTGCTTGAAGTGGTCGATGTCGCACAGGATGACGGCGAGCTTGAGCTTGTACCTTCGAGTGCGCTGGAGTTCTGCGTCGAACAGAACATCGGTCAGGTACCGCCGGTTGAAGCAGCCGGTGAGATAGTCGCGCACGGAGAGGTTGCGCAACATCGCGTGTTGGCAGAACTGGTCGCGGACGAGGCGATTGTGGCGGCGAGCTGTGACATAACCGAGCACATTGGTGAAGGCCAGAAGCATCGACGATGTCAGCAACGCCGACGAGTCGAGCGTCTTCGATACCGCGCAAATGGCGATAAACGCGATCGTCGCGGTCAAGGATATGAGCAAGGCCCAGAGCAGCTTGTTCTGAATGAAGTTGTACACCACGATCAGCAGAATGCACATGGACATGCAGTGCGCCGCCATTCCGGCGGGACGAAGCCAGGTGATCAACATGAAGACAGCGAAGCCGACCACTTCGAACGCGCTCGCGGCCGCGCGCACGGAGGCGAGGGAAACCTGCGGGAAGCTTACGACGCGCAGGCTGACCACACCCGTCAACGCAACGCAGCAGCGCGCCAGGAAAAGCACGAAGGTGGTACGGGAATAACCGAGGGCCGCTATGTCGGTAATCGCGAACGTGACGTAAAACAAGGTGCAGAAGACAAGCGTGCGCATCAGGGACGTATGGTTTGCAATCCGGTGATGGCGCTGAAACTCGCTTTCCACTGACGCGTCTTCGAACTCGGACCATAGACGGTCAAGCTTGAAATTCGTCTCTGCGTCGAAGCGTGGAATTTCGGTTGGTTCGGCCATCGCTCGCCATGTCTGATGTCGCGGTTCGGGCGACATGATAAGTCATTTTGTGTGTTGGGCCCGGGGTGTCGAAGTCTGAACGAAACGTAATGTCGGCGGGATGAGCGGGTAAGTCAGACCACTACAGTCAGACCCTTACGTCGAGGCCAGCGCCGCCAGCGTGTCGCGCAACCACACGTGCGCCGGATCGGCCTGATTGCGAGGCGGCCACGCGGCGAACAGCGTAAAACCGCGTGCCTCGAACGGCAGGTCGAAGATATCGAGGCGCGCCCGATAACGCTCCGCGAAGCGGGCGGGCAGCGTCGAAACATAGTCCGTGCGTGCCAGCAATTCAGGCACGAGCGTGAAATGCTGCACCGACAATACGACCCGGCGCTCGCGTCCCAGCGCATCAAGATGTTCGTCCATGAAGCCATGAAAACTGCCGCCGCTCGTCGACACCAGCACATGATTCAGCGTGCAATACGTGTCGAGATCGAGCGGGGCCGTGCCGCGTGGATGCCCCTTGCGCTGGACGACGACAAAATGCTCAGCGAAGAGTTTGCGGGCTTTCATCGACGCCGGCACCATCCGCTCCGAGCCCAGCAGCAAATCAATTTCACCGCGCTCGAGCCGCGTCGCCATCGACGGCTGGTCGGCCACGACAAACGCGATCCGCACTCCCGGCCCGGCCAGCGTCGGCAGCTGCTCCATGAGCCGCTGGCCGAGCACCGCCGTGGCGTTGTCGTTCGCGGCAATGACAAAGCTGCGGTGGTCTGTATGCGGATCGAAAGAGGGTTGATGGCGCACGACGGCTTCGAGATTCTTCAATGCCAGGTGCAGCGGCTCCATCAACTCGAGCGCCCGCGTGCTGCGCGTCATGCCCCGGCCGGTCTCGGCGGGAATCAGCAGCGGATCGCCGAAGATCTGCCGCAGCCGCGCAAGCTGGGTCGAGACAGCCGGTTGCGTCAGATGCAGTCGCTGAGCCGCGCGCGTGACGTTCGATTCGGCCAGCAATGCGTCCAGCGACACCAGCAAATTCAAGTCGATACCGCGAAGATCAATCATATTGATAGGTTGCATTCTATTAATTGATTTCAAGAATACGTACCCGGAACCTAGAGTTCAACTGTCCAACCGATCCTAAGGGGAATACAGATGAAAGCCTGGATGCTCGATGAACCCGGTACGCCGCTGGCGCTGCGCGACGTTGTACAGCCCGCGCCACGCCGCAACGCGGTTGCCGTCCGGATGGAGGCGGTGCCGCTGCTCAGTTACACGCGCGCTCACGTTGAAGGAAAGTTGCCGTATGCGTATCCGCCGGGACCGTTCTCGCCGGGGACAAATGGTGTTGGCCGCGTGGAAGCGGTCGGCGACGGCGTGATGTCGTTTCACGTGGGTCAGCGCGTCGCGGTGAACCCGTACTGGATCGCCAATGAAACGGTACGCGAACCGGCGCAAGTGTTGATCGCGCTGACCGGCCTTGGCGCCGACAGCGGGCCGATGCTCGCCGACTACCCGCATGGCACCTTGCGCGAAGTAGCGGAGTTCCCGGCATCGACGCTGATTCCGCTCGATGGACTCGACGATCTCCCGGCCGAGCGTCTCGCGATACTAGGCAAGTTCGCCGTGCCGTTCGGCGGTTTGCGGCGCGGACGACTCGCGGCAGGTGAAACCGTGATCGTGAACGGTGCAACCGGTTACTTCGGCTCGGCGGCCGTACTCGTTGCGCTGGCGATGGGCGCGAGCAGGGTGGTTGCGCTCGGCAGGCGCGCCGAGCCGCTGCAAACGCTGGTGGAACTCGGGCGAGGCCGGGTGGTGCCGGTCGTGCTTTCGGGCGACGCGGCGCGCGACGTGACGGCCATCCGTGCTGCGGCCGGTGGTGGTGCGGATCTGGCCTTCGATATGGTCGGCAGCGCAACCGATGCCAACGCCACGCTCGCCACGCTAAGAAGCCTGCGCCGCGCCGGGCGCCTCGTGCTGATGGGCAGCATGCTGGTGGACTTGCCGATTCCCTATTCGGAGATGCTGCTGAACAACTGGGAGTTGATCGGCCACTTCATGTACACGCCCCCCGATTATCTCGCGCTGGTTGCGCTGGCTGCATCGCGTCAGTTGCCGCTGGCATCCGTCGAATTGAAGACGTTTCCGTTCGCGGAGTTGGAAGCGGCTATCGATGAAGCCGGCCGCATGTCGGGCCTGCAATGCACGGTGGTAGGCGGTGACTCGCCCCAAGCGTGGAAGCAGGGCGGCGCCTAGTACAGGTCGGTCTTGAGGCGTCCGGGCAATGCGCGGTCGTAAGCGTCGCCGTCGAAACTGGCATCGCTTACGTTCTTCAGCATGGCGCCGGCCGAGGGCAAGCTCGAGCGGTCGACGTGTTTCTCGCCATTCCACAAGTCCGATCTCACGACCGCCTTCGAACAATGGAAATACACCGACTCCACATGCACGAGGATCACCGTGCGCGGCGGTTTGCCGTTGACGCTGAATGAGGCGAGCAGCTCGCTGTCGTCGGCAATCGATGCACGGCCGTTCACGCGCATCATTTCCCCCACGCCCGGCACGAGAAACAGCAAGGCTACGCGCGGGTCGTGCACGAGGTTCCTGAGTGTATCGATACGGTTATTGCCCGGACGGTCGGGAATGGCGAGCGTATGGGCATCGAGGATCCGGACGAAGCCCATGGCGTCGCCTTTGGGCGAACAGTCGAGCCCGTCCTCTCCCGCCGACGCCAGCATCACGAAGGGCGACGCAAGAATGAACGCCGCGTAGTCTTCGCTGATGAACGAAATCTCCTTGCGCAGCGACCGCTCGTTCGCCTTGCCGTAGATACCTTCCAGTTGCTCGACGCTCGTCAACATGCTGCGCTCCTTCAATGATCCGGGTTCAGCCCATACATTAACAAAACCGCTTCAATGAGGCGTGACAGGAACAGGATCGAGCCGTGTCTGCGTGACGACCGGCGCCGCTTCCGGCGAGGCGAGATACTCGAGCAGCGCTTTCGCTTCGGCTGGATGTTGCGCGCCAACAGGAATGCCGGCTGCAAATCGCGTAATCGATTGCACCGACTCGGGGATCTTGCCGACGAACGTCACGCCCGCAATGGGCAGCAGTTCGCTCACTTGCTGGAAGCCGAGTTCGTAGTCGCCGTTGGCCACCACCGACGCCACGGGAATCTTCGGCACCATGGTGGCCTTGGGCCGGATCTGGTCCTCTATCCCCAAGCGCTTGAATAGCTCGTTCTGTATGTACACGCCGCTCGCGCTATCGGAATAGGCGACCGAATTCGCGTGCAGCAGCGTGTCCTTCAACGCCGCAACCGTGCCGATGTCCGGCTTCGGCGCGCCGGTACGCACGACCATGCCGATGGCCGAATCGGCCAGTTCGACGCGTGAGCCCGGAACCACCTTGCCTTGCTTGATGAGGTCGTCGAGCGCGTAGCCGACCATGATCACCACGTCCGCCGGTTCGCCCCGCGCCAGCCGGTTCGGAATTGCTTCGGGCGCTTTGCCCATGGACGGACCCAAGGCGGTGTCGAGCGTATTGCCGCTGGCCGCGGCGAATTTTGGCCCGAGGATTTTATAGGCCGCGGTGAATCCGCCCGAGCTCATGACATGTAATTCAGCGGCATGAACGATGGTGGCAGTGGCTGTGGCAGCCACGCCGCTGATGAACGCGAATGCGGAAAGCTTCAACAAGAACGATTTCATGGATGACCGTAAAAAGTGGAAGAACCGATAACGTTTGCGCCGACGAAGTTTAAACGCATCGACGGTGATGGTCGTTAGGGAACACCCCGTGTTATTACGCGCAAATAGACGCGCAAACGATTTCCGGCTTAGCCTGACGATTAACTTACCGCTCAAAGCCAAACGTTGTACTTTCAACGACCCTGGGCATGTATGCCGGGCTTCTCTGGTGGAACTGTCAAATACTGAAAAGTACGTGAAATAGCGCAGTGATTGGCAGTAGAGTGCTTCATCGAAAGACAATTTTGGTTTGTCCTTCGGCAAATAATATGAGTGGGAAAAAACATGCCCGGCGCTACGCGCCGAGGGATGAGAACCCATGAAGGCGATCTGGTTTATTTAGCGCTGAGAGGCTGGCTCGCCGCGCACAAGACGTCAGTTTTCGGGGATTTCAAGTGAATACCAAAACGCCATACCAGGGAAATCGTGCGTCCATAATAATCGACGCGGAAATAGTCCATATTGAAGGGATCATGTCTCGTTGTCTCGCGATGGGCGCCGATGGCGCGATTTTTCACGCGAACTATTGGCGCAACCGTTTATTGACGCTGCGCGATTCTGGTCTTAGCCATACGCAGGATGTCGCGGTGCAATCGCTTCTGAGCGATCTCGTGGCGCGTCACTAGACCAGGATGCTTTCAATGTTGAATAAATCCGGCCGCGGCCCGCTTGCGTGGAAGTCGAAAATCCGGCCAGAGCAATCGGCTGACAGCTTGCGTTTTTTGACTCTGGATCTGACATCGGATTCGCATGCTCGTGCGGCAATCGAGGCTTATGCGGATTCGTGCGCCGCCGAATTACCGTGGCTGGCGGATATTCTGCGCGCACGACTGGAGAAGCTAAACCGTTCGGTAGACCGCACTCAGGATCGATTCGATGGACTTCAGGAAGATGAAGGCGCTCCAATGCCGCTGACTTATTGCGAGCATACGGCGCGACGATTGATTGTTTTTGCGTGCATGTGTGCGCGGGCGCGTGAGGATTACTCGGATGCGGCGTGGGATCATGTCATGAAAAGCTTTGACCGGATGCTGATTCAAATGCGTTGATTTCGCATAAAAAAGTATAATAAAAATAGAAGACAATCTGCATCGGCATTCGGCGTCCAGGCAAAATAAATGACAAGGCCGTCTTGACTATTTAACGGGATATCAGGCAATGCGGATTTGCGTGCTGGACGACGACCTGAGCCAGACGGAGTTCGTGGCTCAGACATTGACTGCGGCCGGGCACTCCTGCCAGGTTTTCACCGAGGGCAAGAGCCTGATCCATGAGCTGAGGCGTCAGCCGTACGACCTGCTGCTGCTCGACTGGAACATGCCGGAAATGCCGGGCGACGTCGTGCTGAAATGGGTCAGGCAAAACCTCACCACGAACCTGCCGGTGCTCTTCCTGACAAGCCGCTCTGTTGAAAGCGACATCGTCCAGATGCTTAACGCCGGCGCCGACGACTACATCCTCAAGCCGGTCTCGCGGCCTGTGCTGCTTGCCCGTGTGGAAGCATTGCTGCGGCGGATCTACATGAGCCAGAACGAGGTGACCGAGGAAACCTACGGCATCTATCGATTCGATCTGACCACCCAGACCGCACTGGTCAGCGAAACGCCGGCCGTCCTGACGCAGAAGGAATTCGAGCTTGCGCTGCTGCTCTTTCGCAACCTGTCGCGGCCGTTGTCACGCTCTCATATCCGCGAGTCGGTGTGGCGGCAGGACGTGGATATCCCGTCGCGCACCATCGATACCCATGTCTCGCAGATTCGCTCCAAGCTGGTGTTGCGGCCGCAAAACGGTTACCGCATAACACCCATCTACAGCTACGGTTACCGGTTGGAAAAAGTGGGGAATGAATCGCCGTGAACGGGTTCCATAAAAACAGGCGCGGTCGGGCGGCGCATCGACGTTCGCACTCCGGGCTGAATGCTGCAATGGCGGCGGCCGGTGTCATCGCGATGATCTGTTCGATCCAGCCGGCTTACGCCAAGCGCCTGCCGCCGCAGGATATGACGCCGTACGTGGTGCATGCGGACGATTCGCTCTACACGCTCGCGGACCGCTATATGCAGAGTCCTGCCGACTGGCGGGTGTTGCGCGATATCAATCACGTTGCGAATCCGCGGCGCCTGAAGGTCAACGCCCGTCTTTCCATCCCCACCTCGCGGCTCAGGCAGACACTGCTGACAGCCAGGGTAGTGGCGGTGCGCGGCAGTGTCGAGAAGCTTGGTACGGCGGGCGCTCCCCCGCTGCCGGTGAGCGCGGGCACGCTGCTGATGGAGGGCGACGAACTGAGCACCGGCCGCGACGCGTTCGTCTCCATGACGTTGCCCGACGGCTCGCATGTCGTGTTGCCATCGAGCAGCCGGATTCACATCGGACGCTTGCGGACCACGCTGCTGACCGGCGCGGTCGATCGCCAGTTCGACCTGAAGCAAGGCGAGGTCTCAACCGACGTCACGCCGTTCAAGAACCCGCGCGATTCGTTCCGGGTCATTACGCCGTCAGTGGTGGCAGGCGTGCGCGGCACGCGCTTCCGGGTGAACTACCTGGCCGCGCAGGACGCGACCACCGTCGAGGTGCTGGCGGGCAAGATCGGCGTGGATGGAGCAGGGCCCGACGGAGCCGCCAACAGCACGTCTGCTCCGCTGCCTGTTCCGGGAGGCGCGCAGACGCTCGTGCTGGCAGGCTACGGCAACCTGACGCGCACGGGGAGCGCCGCCGGCGCGTCGGTGCGGCTGCTCGATCCGCCCGAGATTGCCGATCCAGGCAAGCTGCAGAACGTGCCGCAAGTCGGCTTCGACCTGATGCCGGTCGCGGGCGCAGGCGCGTACCGTACGGAGATCGCGACCGATGCCGATTTCCTCGACCTGCTTCGCGACCAGCGCACCAACGGCCTGCACGCGGCGTTCGACAACATCCCTGACGGCAACTATTTCGTGCGCGTCTCGGCCACCGACACGCACGGCATCGATGGCTTGCCGCAAGTGTTCACGTTCAGCCGTCATCTCGACACCACCAACGCGGCGGCCACGCCCATAGAAGGGAATGGCTACACATTCCGCTGGCATGTCGATAGCGAGGCTAAGGGCGCGCGATACCGGTTCATCCTGTCCGATCATGCGGACCTGAACGAGCCGTTCATCGACTTGCTCGATGTGGCGGGAGGCGAGATGACGGTGGCGAATTTGCCGCCAGGAAAGTACTACTGGACGATTGTTGTCGATACCTTCGAGAACGGCCGGCTCCTGTCCATTCCGAGCGAAATCCGGTCGTTCACTCAAACGCGGTAGGCGCCACCCATGCCATGGCGCTTCCCCTTCCGCAACCGGCGCTGGCTCGCGCCCTCGATCGGCAAGCGGTTCTTCCTGGAGTGGACGTTGATCGGCGTGGTGGGAGTGGCCGCGGTGCTCTTCGGCGTGGTGAGCCCGCTGACGGAACGCGCCAGTTTCCTGTTCTACGATCAGTTGTTGTTGCACGCCGCGGGCCATCCGTCGAACGGCATCGTGATTGTCGCGATCGATGATGAGAGCATCGCGGAACTCGGGCGTTGGCCGTGGCCACGCGAGACCCACGCGGCGCTGCTGACGCAACTTGCGAAGGCCAAACCGGCGGGCGTCGCATACGACGTGCTGTTCACCGAGCCCTCTCCCGGCGACGCCGCTTTCGCCGCGGCAATGAAGCATGTGCCGACCTATCTGCCGCTGCTCGTCGACCGGCTGCCCGTCAACCAGAACGAGGCCGCCGTAGTCGAACCCGTCCCGGCGTTGCGCGGGGCGGCGGCGGGCGTGGGTCATATCGACCTGGAAGTGAATCACGACGGTATCGTGCGCAGCGTCTCGCTGTTCGAAGGCAGCGGCAAGGATTGGTGGCCGAGCATTACGGTGCCGGTGTATCAGGCGTTGCGAGGGCCAGATGCCACGCTGCCCGGGATCGAAAGAGCGGTGGCCGAACCCGCTGGCGCGGGCGATTTGAACCGCGCGCACCGGATGATGATCCCGTTCTCGCGCACGTCGCTGGACTATCCGCGCGTGTCGTTCGCGGCGGCGATGCAGGGCGCGGTGCCGCCTGAATTTTTCGCGGGCAAGATCGTGCTCGTCGGCGCAACGGCGGCCGGCCTGCGCGACCGCTTTGCGACGCCGATCTCGGGCGAAGTGGGCGAACTCCCCGGTGTCGATATCTACGCGACCATCCTCGACGCGCTGTTCGACGGCCGCGCCATTGAACCGATGAGCAACAAGGCCGCTGGCTGGCTGAGCCTCGTGCCGATCGGCATCCTGCTCGCGGCCCTGTTGGTGGTGTCGCCGTTGCAGTCACTCATGCTCACGGTTGCACTGGCTGGCGCCTGCATGATTGCGAGCGCCTGCCTGGTGTATCTGCGCTCGACCTGGCTCTCGCCCGTGCCGGCGCTGGGCGGCCTGGCGCTGATCTACCTGCTGTGGAGCTGGCGGCGTCTCGAGGTCGCGATGGCGTATCTGGGACAGGAGTTGCGTCTGCTGGCTGCCGAGCCCAACCTGTTGCCTGGCGCCGACCAGAAACCGCAGGGCACGGCGGGCGATCTGCTCGAGCGCCTGATCGCACTGACGCGCCAGGCCGTGCAGCGCCAGCGCAATATGCGCCAGTTCATCTGGGACAGCTTGAACAGCTTGCCCGAGCCGATCATGGTCTGCGATCGCAACGGCCGCATCCTGATGGTCAATGATCCCGCGCGGCTGCATTTCGGCCCCATGCGTTTCAACGACATGTCCATCGTGCAGATCTTCAGCGAGTTCCACTTCGTGCGTCCCGTCGATGAAGACAGCAGTGGCGCGCTGCCCAGCGGCATGTCATGGCCGGCGATGCTCGACCCGCGCGACGAGCGGCACACTGCCGTGATGATGCACGGCATTGAAGTGCGCGATCACCGGGGCCGCGATCACATGCTGCGGTATGCGCCCTGCGCGACCAGCACGGGCGAATCGCTGGGATGGATCGCAAGCTGGGTCGATATCACCGCGCTCCACGCTTCCGAGCGTCAGCGCGACGACATGCTGCATTTGCTATCGCACGACATGCGCTCGCCACAGGCGTCCATTCTTGCGTTGCTCGACACCGAGCGGCCCCGCATCGATTCAAAGCCGGCGATGGAGTTGATGGAGCGCGTGGAACGTTACGCGCGCCGCTCGCTCGCGCTGGCCGACGATTTTGTGCAACTCGCCCGCGCCGAATCGCAGCACTACAGCCTCGAGCTGCTGAACCTGCATGAACTCGCGATCGACGCCAGCGACGAGATCTGGCCGCTTGCAAACGCGAAGGACATCGAGGTGCTTTGCGACAGCGAAGGCCAGGCTTTCTGGATCCTGGCCGACCGGTCGCTGATGACACGTGCGCTCATCAACCTGCTCAGCAACGCGGTGAAATACAGCCCACCCGGCACGCGCGTTGACTGTATCGTCACGGAGATGCCGGGCGCGATCGTGTGCATGGTGCGCGACGCGGGCTACGGTATTGCGCTCGAGCAGCAAGCGCATCTGTTCGAACGCTTCCGGCGCTTTCATCTCGACGGCCAGCCGCCGAGCGACGGCACCGGGCTGGGGATGGCATTCGTGAAGACAGTGATCAGCCGCCACGCAGGGGAGATCGCGATTCAAAGCGCGCCGGACCAAGGGACAACGGTGACGATCACCTTGCGCTCCCAGACAATCGAGCCGCGCGAAGCGAGCGGCGAACAACCCGCTGCGCCGAAGCAATGAACGTTTATTGGGGAATGAAGTGAACCTACGATCGATGGCATGCGCCATTTTCTTTCTCGCGCTTCTCGGCGGGTGCGCCAGCGAGCCGCCGGTGAGGATCAGTGCCTACAGTGGTGGAGATTTTGCGACGACGGGCGTCAAGACCTATGCCTTGCAATCATCGAGTGTGCAGGCTCAGGGAGACGCCGTCACCGACGCCGCCAGCGCTCAATGGCTCGATGAAGCACTGGCCGCAAAGGGCTTGCGGCACGCGCCTGCGAACAGCGCGGACTACCTCGTCAAGCTGGGTTATGCAACGCGTCCGCAAGCTGTGCGTGTGCACGCCGAGTGCACCGGCGCACCCGAAAGCGCATGCGACGACGTGGCGCCACAGAAGGAATGGTTTGGGCGCAAGCACTACGTCCATGCGCTGACCATCCAGTTCGTTGAACGCGCGAGCGGGGCGTTGAGTTACCAGGTGAGCGTCACGCATACGGATCGGGACCCAGCCGGAAGCGCGGCGCTGCACAGCCTCATGAATTGTGCGTTCGCGGACTTTCCCATGCACAATGCCGAGCGGCGCGAGGTTGCGCACTGTGATTAGCGGCTAGCGGAGGATCGGCATGCGGGAGACTGGCGCGGGAATATTCGCGTATTCTTGCGCCTGAACGAAGCGGCGAGCATTGCAGGAGACGCCCAAGCCGCTGAAGACGTTCAGTCCACACGAGCCCGAAGGACTCGACATGCCAGGGAACCCGCAGTGAAGTTTGCCGATTTTTGCCGTTGCACCGTAGTCTCGTTCACTTGCGTTTGGCTGACGAACGCCATTGCCGACGAGTCAAGCACAGCGCCTGATGCCAGCGCTTCCCCCAATGCGAGCGCCGCTGCCGCCGATCCATGGAAAATCTCGATCGGTCCTGCATTGATGGTGTCGCCGAAATACCCCGGTTCCCGTGCGTTCCAGGTGCTGCCGCTGCCATCGCTCGATATTTCCTACGATGACCGGATCTTCTCGCAAGGTCTCGACGTACTCGGCATCAACCTCCTGAAAGGTCCGGCTTATCACTTCGGCACGGCAATCAGCTTCGACTTTCAATCGCGTAACGAGTCCGACGATCCGCGTCTTCACGGCCTGGGCAATGTGCATTACGGACCCAAGCTGAAAGTGTTCGCGGATTATTCGGTGTCGCTGTTGACGGGCTCGGTCGCGGCTTATCAGGACATCGCGGGGACGGGGCAGGGGCTGCTCGTCAGTGGCGATCTGGTGGCGAACATGCCGCTTACATCGAAGCTGCTGGTGTCGGTTGGGCCCGGCGTGACGTGGGCCAATGCCGTCTATAACCGGACGCTGTTCGGCGTGTCCGCCAGTCAAAGTGCTGCTTCCGGCTTGCCGGTCTACGACACGAGTTCGGGCATCCGGGACGTTCACCTCAACACTTACGTCAGCTACGATTTTTCGAAGAAATGGGTGGGATCGGTCTCGCTGACAGCAGGCCGGCTGGAGCACAACGCAGGGCATAGCCCGATCACCGAGCAAAGAACCGAATTGAATTTTCTCGCTGCGGTGAATTATCGGTTCAAGTGATTGGGTTCAGCCGCCCGGCAATCGGGGGATGGTGTTGCGGGATGGTTGTGCCTGCAGTCCGGGAGGCGTAGACTTTAAATTGACGTCGGAGATGGCATTCCTCCGTAACCGCCCGCAACGGGCTGATGATGCCTACAGGCCTGGGTAATGGCACTGTGGGCGCGCGTCCAACGGCTTCACTTGCCTTGAAACATGCGCCGTCGTTAGCACGGTGCACGATCCCGGTTTCCATCACTGTCCGTGCAGTTTTTCCGCGATCCAATTTGATTGCGGAGGCTGCTCGTCGAACAAGGAAGCATGATGGGTCGGCTATCTCTCGACTATCGGCCTACGGGCCTCTCTTAGGACATTCCGCTCGATACGGGTACCACGCGTGCGTGCTGCCCGGAGTGTAGTCTTCAAACAAGAAGGGGATACGCGTGGTCTTTCACAGCATCCTGTTCGAAAAGCCGGAAGACGGTCCAAGGCGCGACGATACGCCGGAGCCGGCGTTCTTTGGCGACCTCAATCTCGACCAGATCGTCGTGGCGCTCACGTTGGGGCGGGACGATTATGCGCTTAAACCCTTTTTCCACACCGAGCTGTCGCGCGAGGAAGCGATCACCTACCGGCATGATGTCATGCAGGACCTCGACAATGCCGCCGTGCTCGACAGCATCAACGATTTCGCCACGGGCATGCGCAAGATGCGCCAGCATCTTGCTCAGGCGGAGAAGCTTCACTACCGGGGCCAAAGTGAGTGGTGGCTCCTCGAAGCGATCACGGTGTACTGCGAGACGCTCGAGACCTTTGCCCGTGATCTGCCGCTGGCCGCGCCCGGATCGAAAGGTCTGCGGGAGTTTCATCGAACCCTGAACGGGTATGTTGGATCAGCTCGTTTTCAGTCGCTCATGCATGACGCGATCCTTATCAAGGAGAATCTGGCGGCGATTCGGTACTGCATTCGCGTCAAGGGGAGCGCGGTCACGGTACTTCACTATGATTCGGAAATCGATCAAAGTGCCGACGTCCTGAGGATCTTCGAAAAATTCAAGCAAGGCGCAGTCAAGGATCACCGCGCGGAGCTGCGCGACTGGCTGGACATGAATCATGTCGAAGCCCGTGTACTGGATTTCGTCGCGCAGCTGCACCCTCAGGTCTTCATCGAACTCGCTGCGTATTGCGTGAACAATGCGGACTATCTCGACGCCACGATCCAGACGTTCGATCGTGAGATTCAATTTTACCTGGCGTACCGCGACTATATCGGTATCTGCAAATCTGCGGGTTTGAGCTTTTGCTACCCGCGTATGTCGTCGACCAGCAAAGCGGAGCACTGCGTCGAGACGTTTGATCTGGCGCTCGCGCACAAGCTCGCGATCGAAAAGGAGCACGTGGTCTGTAACGATTGCCATCTCGATGGCGAAGAACGCCTGATCGTCGTATCGGGTCCCAACAACGGGGGGAAAACGACCTTTGCCCGCACGTTCGGACAACTGCACTATCTGGCGAAGATAGGGTGTCCCATACCAGGCCGCAACGCCGAGCTTTTTCTGTGCGACCAGCTGTTCACGCACTTCGAGCGCGAAGAGAATACGAAAGACCTGCGCGGCAAGCTCCAGGACGACCTGATGCGGGTCCATCAAATCCTGGCGCACGCCACGTCGCGAAGCGTCATCATCATGAACGAAATATTCAGTTCTACGACGCTGACCGACGCGCTGTTCCTGAGCCGGAAAATCATCGGCGAGATACTGGAATGCGATGCCTTGTGCGTTTGCGTGACCTTCATCGAAGAGCTCGCTCATCTCGACGATCGGGCCGTGAGCATGGTGAGCGAAGTCAAGCCCGAAGACCCGGCTTTCCGAACCTTCCGCGTGAGAAGAAGGCCCGCCGATGGCCGGGCCTATGCGGTGTCGGTCGCAGAGCTTTATGGCCTGACCTATGATCATTTGACGGAGCGGCTCGGGCTATGAAAGCTTATCTTTTATACCGGGATCGCGACCTGGATACGTGCCAGGACGCCGCGTGGAATGAGGCGGAACTCGTACAGGACCTGGAGTTGAACACGCTCTATCAGGCGATGGCGCAGGGCGATGCCTTCGTCTACGACTTGACCAGACGAGTGGTCCCGGCGAGTTCGATCAACCTGGACGAAATTATTTATCGCCAGGCAATCCTTAACGACTGCATCGTCTTCGAAGCGATAGTGAGGCAGATATACGCTATCGCGATCGAGGGGATCGAAACCAGGCGGAAGTGCTACTACGGGGTGTTTTCCGGGTCACCCAGTTCGGTGCTGCACGGCGCACGCGACTTGATTCAGGAATTCGTCGGCGTTCTGAAGAAACTGCGGGATATCGCCGACACGCAGGCGGCGCAGTTTCAATCAGAAGGGTTCGCTCAATTCTTCTCGATGATCCAGCGGGAATTGACGGACGAGTATTTCGTGACAATTCAACGTTGCCTCAAGGAGCTCAGGCTCAACCACGGCGTGCTGATCAGTGCCGGGCTGGGCCAGGGCAACAAGGGGATCAACTACGTGCTCCGGAAACCTCACGAGAAAGATCTCAATCTTCTGAGGCGATTGTTTGCAAAGCGGCCTCGCTCGCTGACGTTTCATATCGCGGACCGGGATGAGGCTGGCGCCAAGGCATTCTCGGACCTGGAGGCACGCGGCATCAATCTCGTCGCGAATGCACTTGCCCAGTCAGCGGAACACATACTCAGCTTTTTTACGATGCTGCGCACTGAGCTGGCTTTCTACATCGGATGCGTCAATCTGCATCACGAATTGAAGCGGCTGCGCGTGGCCGTGTGCGTTCCTGTTCCATCGGAGCGCAATGACAGGCGGTACACCTTCGACGGGTTGTACGATGCCAGTCTCGCGCTGCGCACCGCACGTGCGCCCGTCGGCAACGGTGTGGCCGGGGATGGCCGCGACCTTGTTGTCATCACCGGGGCAAATCAAGGCGGCAAGTCGACGTTCTTACGCGCTGTCGGCCAGGCGCAGGTCATGATGCAATGCGGAATGTTCGTCGCGGCGGCGTCGTTTTCGGCGAACGTGTGCGACGGAATTTACACGCATTACAAGCGCGAAGAAGACGCGTCGATGAAGAGCGGCAAGCTCGACGAGGAACTCAAGCGAATGAGCGAAATCGTCGACCACATTCGCGAACACTCGCTGCTGTTGTGCAACGAGTCATTCGCTGCGACCAACGAGCGCGAGGGTTCGGAGATCGCGCGCCAGATCATCGCGGCGTTGTTGAAAAAGCGCGTGAAAATCGTATTGGTGACGCATCTGTACGCGCTGGCTCGCGGGCTGCATGAGCAGGAGGCGCAGGACATGATGTTCCTGAGAGCGGAGCGGCGCGCGGACGGCGAGCGCACGTTCAGGTTGACCGAGGCTGAGCCCCTGCAAACCAGCTACGGGGAAGATCTGTACAGGCGAATATTCCTCTCGAAAGACGACTCGAAAGGTGACCTGGAAGCGCATCCAGAGCCCCTCTCCGTCGGTCTGTCCAAGGTTGAATAGTTGGTTTGCGAGAACACATGCATCACCGCGCAGTAGTCACCTGAGGGTGTTCGCGGTCAACCAGAGCCATCGCAAGAATCATATGACGGCGCTCGCGCAATATCGCACTGCACGATCGTGCGTCGCCGGACCCATGCACTAGAATGAATAGGGATAGGAGCCCTTGACAGTCTGCCAGCGCGTCGCAGCGCCGGACGGTGGGCAGGAGGCGCCTATTGCGCCAAGGGAGGTGGGTGATGAACGGCTATCAACTGACGTTCTATACCGAGCAGAACCGCAAGCACGGCCATCAGACCGTCTGCGAGTGGCTGTTGCACGAGGTTCGCGAACTTGGGATCCGCGGTGCGACCGTCATCAGCTGCGCAGAAGGCATCGGCCACGCGGGTGCGCATCATGCGGCGCACATGCTGAAACTCGCCGATCAGCCGCTGCAAATTATTCTTGCTGTGACCGAGGACGAGGCCGACCACATCCTGGATGTCGTGCGTGCCGAAAACGTGCACGTGTTCTATACGCGCTTTCCCATCGAGTTCGGAATTATCGGCGACGATGTCCGGCCAAAGCCGCCAAAGCATTTTTCGCTCTATGGCCGCCCGCCAAGATAGTTGAATGCCGGGCTTGCACACGTCGGCGCGTCACCTATACTCAAGTTTGAATCTGGCGGAGATGGCATTCCTCCCTAACCGCCGCTAGCAGCTTAGCGGCTAATGATGCCTACATGGTCCCCGGGCGCTTCGGGGCCGGTAGGCATTTTTCCGCCGGCTCTTCTTGTTTGAGCATCCCGGGCATATTGCTGCCTGCAAGAACACAAGAATATGGGATGCATCAGCGAGTCACCGTGTTGCACGCGTTCCCCGTTTCGTCATCACATTTCGTCGCGTCATCGTCCAGCGATCCGCACGGACGTTGAGACGCGTGCACGTCGCCACGTGGGCCAGCCCTTCGTTTCAGCGGAGGCCGCATGAGCACGCGCGACGTTGCGCTCCAGGTGGCCCAGGTGATCACCGTCATAGCGGTGTCGCCGCTGCTGCAGGGCGTCATCCTGCAATGGGAAGAGCGTGTGCAACGCGCACGCGGCCCCGGCATCTTCCAACCGTATCGCGATCTGTGGAAGCTCTTCCATAAGCAACTCGTGGTGCCGGACACCGCCTCGTGGATCTACTGGGCTGCGCCCGTCGTGGCGTTCACCTGCATGCTGACGGTGCCCATCCTGATTCCGGTGCTCACTGACTTTCCGCTGCCTCTATCCGACATGGGCGACATCCTGGGCGGCGGCCTCATCCTGACGCTCGGGTCGTTTGCTGTCGTGCTCGCGGGGCTGGATTCGGGTAGCGCTTATGGCGGCATTGGCTCTAGCCGCTCGGTCATGCTCGGCATCCTCGCGGAGCCGACACTGATCCTCGTGCTGGTCGGCATTACGCTTCTGGCCAAAGCCATGCTGCCGTTCGTGGTGAACCATCTGCTGGTCGCACAACCTTCCGTGTACTGGAGTCCGGCGCACCTTTTTCTCGTGTTCGCCTTCTTTGTTCTGCTGCTCGTGGAGACGGACCGTCTGCCGATCCATTCAAGCACGCACATCGAGGTGTACATGATCGAAGAGGCGCGCATCCTCGAGTATTCGGGGCCGCTTCTCGCACTGCTCAAATGGGCATCGATGATGAAGCAGTTCATTCTCTACACCATCTTTTGCAATGTGCTGACGTTGCCGTGGGGACTCTCGCAACGGGGTACGGCCTTGGGTGTACTGGGTGCTGCGATCGGACTTTTCCTGCGCATGCTGCTGGTCGCACTCGTCGTTGTGCTGGTCGAGACGGCGCAATCCCGTCTGCGCTTTTTCCGTTATCAGGAGCCGCTTGCTGCATCGTTCATGCTGGCGGTGCTTGCGATCGCCGCCAACCAGCTTAGGTGATGCATCATGCTGCTCGCCCATCTGAGTCCGCTTGCCGCATCCCTCTTCAGCCTGCTGGCGATCGGCAGCCTCCTGCTTGCGTTCGTGATGCTGGGTTCGCGCTGGTTGAAAGACTACCTGCTCGCGTTCATGGCCGAGTCGTGGCTGATCGCAGCGCTTTCAGGCGCCGTGGGTTACTACGGCAACTATCACGAGCTGTACCTGATCGCGATCCTGACTGCGCTCTTTCGGGGACTTGTGTTGCCCTATCTGATCTGGCGAATCATCGTCCGGCTGAAAGTCGAGCGTGAATTGCACGTCATCTTGCAGCCGAGTTCAAGCATCGTGCTCGGTGCGCTGCTGGTGCTGTTTGCGTTTGTGGTGTCGAACCATCTGGGTAACGCGCTGGGTTTCGGCGGAACGGTTGTAGTGCTCGCGCTCACGGTGATGTTATCGATGAAGCTCATTGGCTTCCTGATGCTCGCGGTGCGCCATGAGGCGATCAGCCAGGTGCTCGGCCTGCTGATCCTGGAGAACGGCATTTTCCTGGGCTCACAAATCCTCGTTCCGGGCATGCCGATGTTGATCGAACTGGTGTTGCTCTTCGATCTGCTCGTCATCGTCGTGAGCTTCGGCGTGCTGGTCCGTTACCTGGTCGAGCATGTAGGCAGCACGAGCAGCCGTGAACTCATACGGCTGGTGGGGTGACCATGATCGAGACGTGGAGCATCGCGATCGTTGTTTCACCCCTCGTTGCTGCAGCGATTTGCGCGGCGTGCCGGCATGCGCGCGTCGCTGAGTTTGCGAACCTGATCGCGTCGTTCATTTGCGTGGTCGCGGCGCTTTCACTCGCGTGCAATGTCAGGGACGGGTATCGGTTCCTGCACGATTATGTGGTGGTCGATGCGCTGGCCGCGTGGACGCTGGTTTGCACTGCGCTCGTGTATTGCCTCGCTTCCATCTATGCCGTCGGCTACATGCGCTTGCTCGCCGAAGAACGCGAACGGCTGCCGAACTTCTACGCGCTCTTCGCCCTGTTCGCGGCAACGATGATCTGCGGACCGGTCATGAACAATATCGGCGTCTACTGGATTGCGATCGAGCTGACCACGCTCGTCAGCACGTTCCTCGTCGGCTTCGAGCGTGGCCGTGAAGCGATCGAGGCGGCGTGGAAATACATCATCGTGGTGTCGGCTGGCATCAGCCTTGCGCTGCTCGGGACCGTGCTTTTCTATTGGGCGGGAAGCCTCGTCATTGGCCCGACCTACGACATGACCTGGGATGCGCTTCGCCATGCGGCCCCGCAGATGAGTCCTGCGCTCACCCAGATGGCGTTCCTGCTCGTGCTGGTGGGCTACGGCACGAAAGCGGGCCTCGCGCCAATGCATACGTGGCTGCCCGACGCACACAGCGAGGGTCCGGCGCCGGTGTCCGCCATGCTCTCCGGCGCGCTTTTGAACACGGCGATGCTTGGCATCGCGCGGTTCCTCACGATCACCGATGCCGCGAGTTCCTCGCTGCTGCCGCGCACGGTGCTCGTCGCGTTCGGCGCGTTTTCGCTGTTTGTCGCCGCGCTCTTCATCGTGAAGCAGCAGGGCATCAAGCGGTTGATGGCCTATTCCAGCGTCGAGCACATGGGCGTGCTGGCGCTCGGATTCGGATTCGGCGGTCCGCTTGCGATCGCCGCCGTGCTGTATCACATGCTCAACCATTCGCTGAACAAGTCGCTCATGTTCTTTGGCGCGGGCAACGTCATGCGCGTATTCGGCACCAAGGACATGGGCGAAATACGCAACGTGTGGACGCGTTTTCCGGTCACGGGGGCGCTGTGGCTGGCTGGTGCCGTAGCGATCACGGGGGCGCCTCCGTTCGGCCTGTTTCTGAGCGAACTGACCTTGATGCGCGCTGGCATCGCGAGCTCGAACGCCTGGGCCGTGATCGTGATGTTGCTGCTGCTGATTGTCATCTTCATCGGCTTTCTCAACCATTTCAGGGCCATGTACTTTGATGCCAAGCCAGCGGGCGAGGCACACGAGATCGTTCGTAAGGCGAGCGTGAGCGCCTGGATGACCGTCCCAATGTGGCTCGCCCTGGTTCCGGTGTTGATCCTCGGCGTATGGTGGCCGCAAGACCTGTGGCGCTTCTTTGAAATGGTTGCCGCCGATCTGGGAGGAGTGGCGCGATGAACAACTGCACGCTCAAGACCGTAACGCCTGCCGGACTCAACGCGGCCGCTGCCGATCTTCTTGATCGTGGAGGTCGCATGCAGGTGGCCTATGCGTGGTTTCCGAGACCGGACGCACCTGAATTGCGGTACATCTCGACCTCGCCCGGCCAGCGGGAGTTTATGGGCTGGCGTGTCGATGCATGCAAGGAACCAGTCGCGAGTCTTGCGGCGAAGTCTCCACTGCTTGGCTGGCACGAGCGCGAGATCATGGAGATGAGCGGCATCGCGTTCGCCGGCCATCCTGAGCCGGAGCGTCTGGTGAGTGCATTTCTGCCTCAGACGGCGCGTGGCCCGCTCGAGCCTGGCGGGGCAGTGCATGCGAGCGCCGCGGCCTCACTTGCGGCGCCAACGCTGCCGCAAGTCTCCGGTAAGCACGTTCAGTTATTGCCCTTTGGCCCGGTGCGAGCTGATGTGGTCGAGTCGGCCCAGTTCATCTTCTACTACGTCGGTGAAGGCATTCTTCACTATCACCCGAACTTGTTCCTCAAGCATCGCGGGATGGAGAAACAGTTCGAGGGGATCGACATCGAACGAGGCGTTCTGCTGGCCGAGCGTGTATCGGGCGTGGACACCGTCGCGCACGCGCTTGCGTATGCGCAGGCCGTCGAGGACGCCTCGGGATGTATCGTTCCGCCGCGCGCGCAGTGGCTTCGTGTCATCGCGGCGGAACTCGAACGCACCTACAACCACTTGCATTACCTCGGCCACTTGTGCCACACGACTACGCTGAAGGTGGGCGAGGCGCAGGGCAAGCTGCTGGAGGAGCGCGCAAAACAAATGAATGCGCTTGCGTCGGGTAGCCGGTTGTTGCGCAGCATTGTCTGGCCGGGTGGTGTACGCCGTGATCTTGACGTGGTTGCGATTTCCCAGGGCGTTGCGACGCTCCGACGCGAACTGGAACGGTATGTTGACCTCATCGAACGAACCACCAGCCATCTGGATCGGCTCATTTCCACAGCACCGTTGAGTCAGCAGCTCGCCTTTGATCAGGGCGCTACGGGGCCTATCGAACGGGCCTCAGGAATCGATCGTGATCTCAGGCGGGATCATCCGTATGCTGCGTACGGTGAACTGCAGCCCGCCGTCGCGGTCCGCAGCGAAGGGGATGCGTATGCCCGGATGAAGGTCCGTATCGCGGAACTTCAGGCGAGCCTGGGGCTGCTCGACGACGCCATCACACGCGGCGTTCCGACAGGGCCGCTGCTTGAGCCTTGTCGTCGGGCGCCGAACGCCGAGGGGCTCGGGTGGGCGGAATCGTCGCGTGGCAGCGTGCTCTACGCGGTGCACTTCGACAACCAGTCACGCATTGCGCGCGCGAAGATCAAGTCGCCCTCGTTTTCGAACTGGCGGGTTTTTCCCTTCACCGTGCACGACAGCAACATGATGGACTATGCGATCAACGAGGCGAGTTTTGGTTTGACCATTTCGGGTTGTGCACGATAGGACGGAGCGATCATGTCTCTATGGACGTGGTTCGGCTTGACGAGTGGCAGCGCCAGTACCGGCTGGCCGCTCAAGGGCGATGCGCATGGTCAGCAAGGCGTGTTCGGCATGCCGCGATATGACCCGGCCAAATGCCAGGACGGCTGCGACGCGTGCGCACAGTCTTGCGTGACGCATGCCATCACGTTTTCGCCGACGCCTGGTGAGAATGCGCGTCCCGAGGTGGACTGGTGCCGCTGCATCGTCTGCCAGCTTTGTACCGAAGCGTGTCCGACGGGCGCTTTTTCACCGTCCGAAGATTGGGCGCTAGGTGTGAAGCAACGCGACGATCTGGTTTGGGCCGAGGCGCTCGCGTCCGATACAACCAGTGACCTCAAGGACCGTACGCGACGACCGTTTCGGCGCAGTCTCCATATCCGCCACGTCGATGCAGGCTCGTGCAATGGCTGCGAATCGGAGTTGCAGGCGTTGAACAATCCGTTCTACAACCTGCATCGGCTTGGCATTTTCTTCACGGCGTCTCCGCGTTCAGCCGATGTCCTGCTCGTCACCGGTCCGGTGACGCACGCGATGCGCGCGCCGCTGCTGAAGACCTATGAAGCGATGCCGGATCCGAAGTGGGTCATTGCAACAGGTACATGCGCGGTGTCCGGCGGCGTTACAGGTGGCAACTACGCGTGCGGCAACGGGCTTGATGGCGTGCTGCCCGTTGACATCTATCTGCCAGGTTGTCCACCGAACCCGGCCGCGATCATTCACGCGCTGCTGTTGCTCCTCGGTCGCGCAGAGCAACGGATGCGAGGAGGGCAGATTGAGCGCTGATCTGATTCTGGCCGCGAGCGCGCTGTGGCTCGCCGCCGCCATCCTTTCGCCGCTGCGTCCGCTGCGCGTGATGGTCAGATATTCGCTGACCACCGGTTGCGTACTGGGCGTTGCTGCGTGTCTGTTCGCTTTGCCCACTGCGACGCCGCGCGTCGAATTTCCGTTTGCGCTGGCATCGCAGCGAATCGCGTTCAAGCTTGAACCGTCGGCGCTATGGTTATTGGGCTTTGGCCTGGTACCGGCCACCTTCGCCTGCTGGCTGGGTTCACCGCTCTCGGGTCGCTCAGGGACCTGGTGGATGGGTGCATCGCTGAGCTTGTTGGGCGCGTTGGGCGTGTTCGGCCTGCAAGACGGCATGTCGATGCTCGTCGCCTGGGAGGTGATGAGCCTCGGCGGAGCAGTGATGCTTGCAGGCGAGCGCGCATGCGTTAGCAATGGCAACTCCGTGCTGCTCATGCTTGCGCTGCTCGAGGTCGGGGCCATAGCGCTCGTCCTCGCGATCCTGCTGCTCGACCACGCGTCGGGCGGCATCGGCTTCGATGCGTTCAGTGCTCACGCGCCGCATGCGTCAGCGCTTCTGTCGTGGGTGGCCGGTGTCGCGCTGCTCGTCGGCTTCGGCGCGAAGCTGGGTCTCATCCCCTTCTATGAGTGGTTTCCTCGGGCGTACTCGAGCGGCAGCGGCGCGACCGGCGCGCTGTTTTCCGGTGTCGTATTGAACGCTGCCTATTTCGCGTTGAGCCGTGGCTGGAATAGCTGGCTGGGCGTGGCGAGCGATAGCGGAACCGCATTCGGCCTCGGCGTTGTCGCGATTGCGATCGGCGTGCTCAGCGCGGTGCTGGCGATTTTGTTCGCGTTCCAGCAGGACGACTGGAGAGCGTTGCTCAGCTATTCGTCCGCGGAGAACGCGTCGGTCGCGGTGGCGATGCTCGGCGTGACGCAACTCTTTCGAAGTGATCATCTGGGCGACCTCGCCGGACTCGCGTGGACCGTCGCGCTCCTTCACCTCGCCGGCCACTCGCTTGCCAAAGGTGCGCTCTTTCTGGTCGCTGACGGCATCCAGGCGTCGACCGGCAATTACGACATCGTGCCGCGCGCATGGCTCAAGAATAGCGGTTTCATGCTGGGGCTCGGCGCGGCCTTTGCGGTGATGAGCCTTGCCTCCGTTTCACCGCAAGCGGGGTTCGTCAGTGAATGGTATGTCTTCCAAACGGTCTTTCAAGGCTTTCATCTCTCGGCCTTCACAGGACGCCTCGTGCTCGTACTGGCCGGAGCGGGCCTCGCGCTTGCGGCAGCGGTGGCACTTGCTACGTTCGTGAAACTGTTCGGGTTGGGGCTTCTGGGCATGCCGGATATCGACTATGCGCGACCGGTGCCGCGACGCAATGCGGCAGTGGTCGGGGTGCTGGGACTATGCGTGCTCGCAGTGGCCGTTGGTGCACCGCTCTGGCTCAACGCACTGGCGAGCGGCGCCCAGACGCTGTTCCAGGCCAACAGTCCCCACGCAATGGTCGCCGGTTGGCTGCTGGTGCCGTTGACCGACAAGTTTGCTTTTATCTCGCCGTCGAAGCTCATCATCGTGATGCCGTTGCTGGCGCTTTTGCCGCTCGCACTCCTGAGGCTCACGAAAACGCGTCCGGTGCGGCGCACGGCGGTCTGGTTCGGCGGCATGACGACCGATGGCCGCGAGGCGATGACCACGCCGCTGACGTTCTCGAACGCCATGCGCACGTTCTACAGCTTCGTGTACCAACCTACGATGAGCACCGAGCGCGAACACGAACAGCGCGAGTACTTCATCAAGCGGCTGGTTTTTTCCGAGGGCGTGACCGATCTGTTCGAGCGGCATCTGTTCGCGCCTGCCACGCGGATCGTGACGTGGTCGGCCGAGAGGTTGCGCGCATTGCAGTCCGGTAACCTGAATTTCTATCTCGCGCTGATCGGCGGATTGCTTGTCGCGATACTGGCCTTGACGCTGGTATAGAAAACGCCGTTGTTGCGTCGCGCAAATTTAATCCGTAGAATCCGCGGTTCTGGAGATGGCATTCCTCCAAACAACCGCCGATCCTTCGGCTGATGATGCCTACGAGTTCCTGGGTGCAGGATGTCGTAGGTCGTCCGTGCGACGCCCTGTCGCCCAGGTTTGATGTTCTGTCGAACCTTGAAATTATGAAACGTCTGAAGTCTGTCGAACAGATAGCCATGGTGCCGTATCTCGTGCGCTGGCTGCTGCTTTCCTCCGTGCTCGGCGCGCTGGCCGGTTCCGCCTCCGCGCTTTTTCTCTTTGCATTGGACCGCGCCACCGATACGCGGCTGGATCATCCCTGGCTCATCTGGTTGCTGCCGTTCGCAGGGTTCCTGACCGGCTGGATCTATCACCGCATCGGCAAGAGTGTCGAGGGCGGCAACAACCTGCTGATCGACGAGATTCACGATCCGCAGAAGATCGTGCCGAAGCGCATGGCGCCGCTCGTGTTGGTGGCCACGGTAATCACTCACTTGTTCGGTGGCTCCGCGGGCCGCGAGGGCACGGCCGTCCAGATGGGCGGGGCACTGGCTGACCGGGTCACGCAGCTCTTTGACCTGGGTCGCGAGGACCGCCGCATTCTGCTGATGGCCGGCATCGCGGCGGGCTTCTCGTCGGTCTTCGGCACGCCTCTCGCCGGCGCGATCTTCGGCCTTGAGGTGCTGGCGATCGGCCGCCTGCGCTATGACGCGTTGCTCGCGTGTCTCGCTGCGTCAGTCGTCGCCGACGCGGTATGCCGTCTCTGGGGCATTCACCACACCGTATATGCGATCCCGTTCGTGCCACCCGTCACGGCCCTCGGGTTTGGATCCGCGATCGTCGCCGGTATTGCATTCGGTGTCGTGGGGATGCTCTTTGCCGACTCGACGCATGCGTTGTCCGCCTTCATCAAACGCAAGATCGCCTATGCGCCTTTCCGGCCAGTGGTTGGCGGTGCCTTGGTGGCAATTCTCGCCACCGTTCTGAACGTTCCTCAGTATTTGGGTCTTGGGATACCGACCATCGTGCAGGCCTTCAACGGCCCGTTGCCGATCTATGACTTTGCCGGCAAATTCGGCTTCACCGTGGTCACGCTTGCGTCAGGATTCAAGGGTGGCGAGGTGACTCCGCTCTTTTATATCGGCGCCACGCTTGGCAACGCGCTGGGTCACATCCTGGCGTTGCCGATACCGGTGCTTGCGGGCCTTGGCTTTGTCGCCGTGTTCGCTGGCGCGGCGAACACCCCGATCGCGTCGACGGTAATGGCTATCGAACTCTTTGGTCCCCAGATCGGCGTGTATGCCGCGTTGGCTTGCGTGGTCAGTTATCTCTTCTCCGGCCACACGGGCATTTATCGCGCGCAACGGGTCGGCCACGCAAAACATCCGCTCATTCCAGCCGGCATGCGCTCGGCCGACATCCCCGCCTGGCGCCGCGCGCGCCGCAAGGCCGCGACCGTCTCCGCGCAATCCTGAACGCTTCAAACACTTCCCTGCTTATCGCCATGACTCAGCTGATATCGCTTCGCTTGTATTTCCACCACTCCGAAAGGGCTCGTCCGACACGCTTCTGGCATCGGGTATCGCGACCGAGCCTTGCCTCGCAGTTACTTCGCCATGCGAAGGAAGCGGGTATCGAGCAGGCACTCTTGCATCGCGTCCATGCGGGTTACCTGAAAGGTGACCGGCTGCATCACGAACACATCGAGATTGCGCATCACCGGTTCCCTCACTGCATCGAACTCATTGACCTGGATGCCAAAGTGCGCGACTTCTGGCGTACGCATGGCAAGGGGCTCGACAGCGTGAGGGCGATTTTCCTGCCGTGCGAACTACCGATGCAGGCGACGTGACGAACAGCCACGCAGGCGGAGTCGGCCATGAAACCGCAAACCAGGATACGGCTGCGTCCGGAGTTGATTGCAGCGGACGATCGCCACGCGCAACCGGCCAAGCGTTATACGGCGTCAGGAATTCGCCGGGGTGCCGTCAAAGGACGCGGGCTATTTTTGCTTCTGCGCCGCGCATTCAAGCATCGCATCGCCAATCCGATTGTCGCGTGCCTTGACTGCCTCTCCGGCGCCTTGAATATCACGGACTTCCTTGTTCTGGCTGAGCTTGCTCTTGCCAATAAGCCGGGTGATATCGATTTGCAAACCGACAATCGCTTTAACCATGGTGTCGATGAATTCCCTCGGCGCGTCTCCCATTTTCCAGGGTTCGGGCTGCGTTGCCTCGTGCGTGCGCGTTAGACGCGCGATCACGCCGCGCACATATTTTTCATCGTCGCGAATGGTGATGCGTCCACGGGCGTGAACGACGATGTAATTCCAGGTTGGCACCTGCTTGTGCGTTTCATGCTTGCTCGGATACCACGTGGGCGAGATGTACGCATCGCCAGCACGGAAGACGACCAGGACTTCGTCGCCATTCACGACGTCCTGCCACAAGGGATTGCTCCGCGCGACATGCGCATGCAGCACACCTAGTTCGCCTTCGTTCGCGGCGAGATCAAGCGGAATGTGATTGGCGTCCAGACCGCTCTTGCCATTGGTAATCAGGCTGCCAAAGGGATTTTGCGCGATGAGTGCGTGCAGCACGTCTTTGCGAGGCTCGTTGAAATGGGCGGGTATATACATGCGTGCTCCAATAAATTCCTGTCCTTCGCCGGTGCGAAGGGTGTTCGTCTGGTATGCAAGTGTGTGCCGAAACTGGTTTATCCTGTAGAGCCAATTTAAATCATTTTCATTGAACCAGAATCATGGCGCGTACTCCCCTTGTACTCGACGTTCCCGCGCTCGGTGCACTTGAACGCGGTGCGGGAAACCTGTCGGGCCAGTTGGCGCAGCTGTTGCGAGAGGCGATACACAGGGGAGAAATCAGTCCCGGCGACGCTTTGCCGTCCACGCGGCTGCTCGCCGCTTCCTTGCAGGTCGCGCGTGGAACGGTGGTGGAAGCCTACGAGCAACTGATCGCCGAGGGCTTCCTCGAATCGCAACGAGGGGCGGCCACGCGCGTTGCCGAAGCATTGTCGGGAGCGGGAACGGAGGCAGGAGCAGGGACGCGGGTTCGCAAAGCGCACGCTGCCCACGGGCGAGCATCGCGGACCAGCTTGCCCGAGCCGGCGGCGCGCTTCGCCCAGGTGGCGCGCGAATTCAGTCCATTACCGCCGATGCCATTTGCTGTATCGGTCCCCGTTGGCCTGACGGCGCCCGCCGACATCTGGCGCCGGCTTGGCAACCGTGTGCGCGCCAAAGGGCCGGGCGCGCCGGCCGGTTATGACGATCCGAAAGGCGCGCTGCCGCTGCGTGAAGCGATTGCTGCCTACGCGCGCAAGTCTCGGTCGGTGCACTGCGAAGCCGGCCAGGTGATCGTCACTAGCGGAACGCAGCAGGGTTTGTATCTCGCGTGTCAGGTATTGCTGGGATCGAAGGATCAGGCGTGGGTGGAAGATCCCGCGTATCGTGGGATCACGGCCACGCTCGAGAATAACGGACGGGGCAGTGCAATGATCCGGGTGCCGGTGGATGATGAGGGCATCGATGTTGAAGCAGGCATCAGGCTGGCGCCGCACGCGAAAGTGGCGTTCGTGACGCCGTCGCATCAATATCCGCTCGGCATGCCGCTGAGCATGGCGAGACGCAGCGCGATACTGGCGTGGGCAGGCACCAACGACGCATGGGTGGTCGAGGACGACTACGACAGTGAATTCCGGTACGACGGTTATCCATTCCCGTCGCTGCATAGCTCGGAGCCTGACCGGGTGGTCTATCTCGGTACGTTCAGCAAGATCCTGTTTCCTTCACTGCGACTGGGCTATGTCATCGTGCCGCACGATCTGGCCGATGCGTTTTGCGGCGCGCGTGTCCTGATGGACCGGCACCCGCCGAATGCGGATCAGCACGTTCTCGCGGCGTTCATGGCGGATGGACATCTTGAGCGGCACATCAGGCGGGTTCGCAATGTGTATGCGAACCATCGGGCACAGCTTATCGCCGCGATCGACGCTCTGCTGCCTCCGGAGGTGGCATGGGTTCAACCCGGCGACCAGGGCATGCACCTTGTTCTCTGGCTCGTGGAAAGCCTGGACGACCGCGAGGTGGTCGCGATGGCCGCGCGGGCCGGAGTAGCGGTACGAGCGGTATCGCCCATGTTCTCGCCAGGGAACGGTCGGCCCGGGCTGGTCCTTGGGTTCGGCGGATTCAGCGATGCACAAATGCAGGAGGCCGCGCAGCGGCTTGCGGCAGTCATCACTGACGCCGTGAGAGCCGGTGTGGGACGAGACGCGAGGAAGCCGGTGTTCACGCCGAAAGGCCGGACCAGGTCGCAAAACGACCGTTGACATACAGCTGCTGATAGACAGAGGGGGCCTGAAGGAAAGGTTCTGAGATTCATCGGTACCACTACGGCTATCGACGAGCAGAAGCGCGCTAGGTCAAGCGCAAGCCGATCTCGCACGTATCAACCGGGCGACCACGATGGGAGAGTTGGCCGCTTCCCTGGCTCATGAAATCAATCAACCGATTACTGCTGCTATCGCCTACGCAAATGCCTGCCTGCGATGGCTTGATCGCGAGGAGCCGGATCTCGGCGAGGTACGCTCGCTAGCCGTTAATATTGTGGGAGACGGACAACGCGCTGCCCGGATCATCGCCGGGGCCCGGATGTCCGGCGGCGGCGACCTGACATGGGATCAACATGTGAAGAAGACCCATCATGAAACGTTACGAGGCTCTCGCCAACTCGCTCGCTGATGGCATCCGGTCGGGGCAGATTCCGATCGGCTCCCGGCTGCCGTCGCTCCGGCAGATCATCGCGCAGCGCGGTGTCAGTCAGTCGACGGTTTTCCGCGCGTACTATCTGCTCGAAGAGTGGGGGCTGATCCGTGCCGAAGAGCGCGCGGGCTACTTCGTGACGCCCGGTGCGGCGCTCAAACAGGTGCCGTCGCATCAGGACGTGCCGCTTGCCGATTCAACGAAGGTCGACATCAGCGACCTGGTGTTTTCCGTGCTCGATGCCGCGAAGCATCCAGACATCGTGCCGCTCGGCTCGGCGTTCCCGTCACCCCTGTTGTTCCCTACAGCGCGCCTGCTCAAATCGCTGACCCAAGGCACGCGCGCGCTCAGCCCATGGAGCACGGTCGTGGATCTGCCGCCCGGCAACGACCATCTTCGCCGCCAGATCGCGCGGCGCTATGTGGCCACCGGCGTGTCGATCCCTCCCGAGGAGATCGTCGTCACCAACGGCGCGCTGGAGGCGCTGAATCTGTGCCTGATGGCCGTCACGCGTCCGGGCGACGTCGTCGCGGTCGAGTCGCCGGGCTTCTACGCGGCCCTGCAGGCCATTGAGCGGCTCGATCTGCGCGCGGTCGAGATTCCGGTCCATCCGGTCACAGGCCTCGACCTCGACGCGCTCGCCGCTGCGCTCGACAAGCATTCGATTCGCGCATGCTGGTTCATGACCAATTTCCAGAATCCGACCGGTGTCACCCTTTCCGACGAAAAGAAGAAGTTGCTCGTTGACATGCTCGCAGCGCGCGACGTGCCGCTGATCGAGGACGACGTTTATTCGGAACTGCACTTCAGCCGTGACCGGCCACTACCTGCGAAAGCCTTCGATAGCAACGGGCTGGTAATGCACTGCAGTTCGTTTTCGAAGACGCTTGCACCGGGTTATCGTATCGGATGGGTGTCCGCTGGACGCTTCGCGGATCGCGTGCAGCGGCTCAAACTGATGACGACGCTCTCGGCCAGCATCCCTGCGCAGGCGGGCATTGCGGACTATCTGGAGCACGGCGGCTTCGACCGGCATCTGCGCAAGCTGCACGCTGCGATGCAGACGCAACGTGCAGCCATGGAGGCGGCTTTGCGGCGTTACCTTCCGCGTGAGGTCCGATGGGTGACGCCCTCGGGCGGTTACTTCCTGTGGCTGCAATTGCCGGACGCGGTCGATGCAATGGCGCTGCACCGGCTCGCGATCGGCCGTGGTATCAGCATCGCGCCTGGTCCGATCTTTTCCGCCAGGCATGCATTTCAGAATTGCGTCCGGATCAACTTTGGGCATCCCTGGAGCGTCAAGATTGATGCAGCCATATGTGCCCTTGCCGAGATTCTCGATGACCCGGCGGTGCACGCATCAATCTGATCTATGTTCAGTGCGACCGTGATGAGCCCGTTGCTGTTAAACCGTACACGCCAATAGCGGCCGGGTTGTCCCGCCAATGCAGCGAACCGCGAATCAGAAGCCTTGCATTGCGCTTGTCGCATCCGTCACCAGGTGCACGAAGCCGAATATGATCGCGCCGATGACCACTGCCATGAACACGGCCACGAACGGCAGCAGGACGAAGTTCACGTTGGCGAAGTCCGCCTCATGCGACGCACGCTTGCGCACGCCGAAGAAGCTGGAAAGAACGATGCGGACGACTCGGAGGAATTCCATGGCGCTGCTCCTGTTGGTTTGGAATGCATCCATGATCCATCCACCCGGGAATCGGAAACAGCAGCAGATTCGTGCAATGCGTAGTAAGCACGGGCCGAAATTCGTCGCGGTCCGCTATGTAAGCAGCCGATGCTCTGGCGTGGTTTCCGGTTTCCGGTAGCCGCTTGACGTCGCCCGTAGCACCCGCCGAGCGCACCTTGGGCAACCGCATCCGCCGGCGCCTCGACATGCCCATATGATGAGTAATACAGAATCCGAACTCTATGACGGCACGGAATCCAGAAAGACATAGAGTGCTTCAATCCTCCCGTCGCGAACGATGATGACATCCACGCCCGTATAGTCGGGTACCTCACCACGCGGACCGCAACCCCATGCGAGGCGACCAGCATTGTGGAGGGCTTGCGCTTCACCGTGCGGCGCATAAACAAAATGCGGGTGCGACGCTCGAAGATTTCCCGCGAATTTGTCGAGAGCGTCGTGCCCGACGAACGTACCTGGAGGTACGTAGAGCACACAATCTTCGGTATAAAGCTCCTCGATCGCTGCGCGGCGACGCTCTGCGTCACCTTCGCCGAAGACCTCCTGAAGGTTACGATAAAGCAGTTCATGGATACGGTCGTTCATTGCGGTTCTCCTTGGTGATTGACTATGGACTGAGCCACGTCACGATGTATGGATGTCTGAGGAATTGGAGGTTGCATCGCATTACTGAGCGAGCGCCACGGTCTTTGCGATGGCCGCGACGACAGCCGGTCGCGTCAAAATCGCTTCATACCAGCGAGCGACGAACGGAAATTTGTCGAGGGCCGCTCCAATCGCCTGATGGCGCCACACCCACCCGAAATGGGCAATGTCTGCAATGCTGTACTCGACGCCGGCAGCGTACGGATGACGCTCGAGAATCTGGTTGAGCACGCCCAGCGTCCGATCGACCTCCGCCAGCGCCCGCGCTTTTGCCTCGGGTTGCGGCGCTGACTGGATCGCGGCCTGGAATAACTGCAGGAACGCCGGGCTCAGGCCGGATGCGTGGAAGAAAAGTTGCTCGAAGACCTTGCCGCGTTGGGGGCCGTCTTTTGGAAGAAATTGCCCGGTCTTCTCTGCAAGGCATACGAGGATCGCGGCAGACTCGCTGAGTATCACCTCGCCGTCCCGAGGAACGGATCGGTCGATGAGAACCGGGACTTTCCCGTTGGGATTCATTGCCTTGAAGGCGTCAGTCTTCTGTTCGCCCTGGCGCAGATTGACGGGAACCAGCCGATAGTCGAGCCCCATCTCTTCCAGTGCGATGGGAACCTTGATGCTGTTGGGCGTGGCGAATGCATGAACTTCGAGCATGCTCTGCTGTTGCGCGGCATTGGGGCCGGCGAGATCGGCGAGCCCCGGTGTCCTCTTTCGTTCCATGATCTATCTCCTGTGCGAGGAGACAAATCTAAGGCGGCGTGCTAATTTTCGAAATAGAAATGATTGAAAACCATCGTTGCAGAATTGCCGATGTCAAAATTACCGGACTTTGAAGGATTCGCGATGTTTGCGAAGGTCGCTGAAGAAGGTTCGTTCGCAGCCGCGGCGGCGACAATGGGCGTCTCTGTCGCCACGGTTTCCCGGGCGGTCACCCGCCTCGAAGAGCGGCTGGGTGGGAGGCTTTTTAACCGTACCTCCCGACGACTTGCACTCACGGACTACGGCCATACGCTTGCCGAGCGAGCAGCGAAAATCTACGCCGACGCCGAGGAGGCCGAGGATTTCGCACGTGAGACCTCGAGCCGGCCGCGTGGCCTGGTAAAGCTCGCCGCACCACTGTCCTTCGGTGCTCGCTGGGTCGCTCCGCTGCTGCCTGAGTTCTTCCGGATCTATCCGGATATCGCCGTGGATCTTCATCTCACGGATGCCCATGCCGATCTGATCGGAGACGGCTTCGACGCTGCACTCCGTATCGCGATCATGGAAGACTCGTCACTCGCTGCACGTCTCATTGCACCCGTGCGCCGGTTCGTCGTGGCATCTCCAGCCTATCTGTTGCGCTGTGGTCGACCGCAGCACCCACACGACCTTAGCGCCCACCAGTGCCTGACCTACACCAACAGGAGCAAGCGCGACGTCTGGCGCTTTACCCACCAAGGTGGCGAGGAATGCACGATCACACCAACCGGGGCATTGCGAGTAACAAGCGTAGAAGCGTTACTGCCCATGCTCATCGCAGGACTTGCCATCTCGGAGCTTCCCGAGTTTGTCGCGACACAGTATTTCGCGGACAAACGGCTTGAACCGATTCTGACTGATTGGCGACTGCCCGAAGGTGGTCTGTATTTTGTTACCCCCACTGCTCGCGCACGGCCGGCGAAGGTTAGCGCGTTGGCTGATTTCTTCATCTCCAGACTTGCTGCAGCAGAATGGAGCGCAGAGACACTAATGGGTTGGAAACCACCTCGCCATCGCATCAAATGATTGTGACGTCTGCAACATCCGTGATGCGGCAGCATTTCATGACGTCTGTTTCGATTTGCCAGTCAAGACCACAACGGGTATTGGAGTAAATTGGACAGCGTGGAATGCGACGAGCGCTGCAACATTCGCATTACGCGCACTGGTGAACTCTCAAGGACGATGTCGGATGGAGGCGAGAATGCAGGCCAAACGCACTGCCACGGTGCTGCTGTTCGTTCTCGCATGGATAAGTCACGCGTATGGGCAGGGGGAGCGTCTGACCGATGCACAAATTGCCGGCGTCGTTTTCGTGGCGAATCAGGCGGAAATTGCAGCAGGAGAGGCAGCGTTGCGCAGAACCCAGTCCAGGAGCGTGCAGGCCTTGGCAAGGCGGATCGTGGCGGAGCATGGGCAGGTCAATCAGGAGATCATCGCACTGACGCAGAGACTGGCAGCAACCCTGCAACGAAGTGCGACGAGCGACGCACTAACGAATCAGAGCGTTGACGATCTTGCGAGACTCAACGAAGTCGAAACGCGCGGATTCGACGAAGCGTACCTCGATCGCGAGGTCGCCTACCTTCAGCAGTTGGTCACAACTGTGGATACCTTCATTCGGTCCGCGACGAGTGCGGAACTGAAGATGCTCCTGGTCCGATTTCGTCCGTTCTTCATTCTTCATCTCGACCAGGCTCAACGATTGAAGTTGGCGATAGGGTCCAATCTCCACTAGCTCGTCGGTCAGTGTTCGTCAGAGTGTTTCTTTACCCAACCGGCAAATGTTAGTAGCTGCGGATATTCTTGCCGCACCTGGGCAATGTTCGCTTTGAAGCCCTTTTCGCGAATCCAGGTGAACATGTCCAGGAACTCTTTCGGCATCATCTTCTTGGCCAGAAAGGTGGGAATCGGCGCCACCCAAGCCTTGCGCCCGGTGACGGTCTTGACAGCGGTAAGCCGATCGTCGAGCCGATCACGTCGCGTCGGATGAATTCCTGGCCGCATGCGAAAGCGCCCGCGCAAACAGTCCCGTCGCGTCCACAAAGTGCTCTCCAGCGAGCAAACGCGATTCCCTCGCGTGTCCGGAAACCTTGCGCATCTGACATTGGGGAGGTTCTACGTTCAGTGAAAAAATGGGGTTTCAAGGAGTGCGACGACCATGCCCTATTTGCAACTCGACGTAAACGACCACTATTCGGTGGATGACAAGCAGCGCCTGGCGCTGAAGATGAGCGAGACCTACGCGCGGATGATGTCGGTCGACATCAGGCGTATCAGCGTCGCGATTCGAGAGCTGGGAGATGGCGGTGTCTGGCGGATTCCCGAAGCCGGTGAAGAGCCCACCCCGGTCGCGGTCATGATGCTGGACGTCAGAAAGGGCAGGACGCCCGAACTGCGTATGGACGTGGCCAAAGCGCTGTGCGCGCACTGCATCGACATTCTCGGCCTGCGTGAAGACCGGCTCAACGTCGAATTCACCCAGCATTCCGGGGATGAGATGTATCACCCGGCGCTGGGCGGCTATAGCCCGGAGTGGACGCCGGGCGAGCAGTAAGGCGAACTACGCTTAGAGCGCAAGGGGCGTGACACCCGACGCCCGCTGTATGGTTTGCGGTGGCTGACCGAATGCACGCAGGAACGCTTGACGCATTCGCTCCCGGTCACCAAAGCCTGTCTCTCTCGCGACGATCTCGATCGGGTGACGAGTCGTCTCCATCATCAGGCGAGCGGCTTCAACGCGAAGCCGCTCGACTGCCTTGGCAGGCGATTGACCCGTTTCCTCACGAAACACACGGCTGAACTGACGCGGACTGAGCCGTGCCGCTTCGGCCAGCCGCTCGACCGACAAATCGCTCGCCAGGTTTTCGCTCGCGTAGGTGAGCGCCATCTGAACGCGGTCTGAGCGCGCGCCCATCTCCAGCAGCGCCGAAAACTGCGACTGACCGCCGCCGCGACGCTGATAAAGCACCAGCTTGCGCGCAACCATGCGCGAGGTGTCCAGTCCGAAGTCGTTTTCGACGATCGCAAGCGCGAGATCTACGCCGGCGCTCATGCCGGCCGACGTCCAGAGCTGTCCATCCACAACGAAGATGCGGTCTTCTTCGAGCTGTACGTTCGGATACTGCTTCTGGAAGTCACGCGCGTGGAACCAGTGTGTCGTTGCGCGCTTTCCCTCCAGCAGACCTGCAGCAGCCAGGACAAATGCACCCGTACAGATCGACGCAATTCGCCGTGAATGGTGCGGCGCTTCCCGAAGGTAATCCACCAGCGCAGCCGAAGGAAGGCGGCATTCGTTGTCGCCCGCCACGATGAGGGTGTCGTAGCCCTCTATGGCAAGTGGTTCGCTATGAACCGAAAACCCCTGGGACGAAGCGATAGGTCCACCGTGCTCGGACACGATGCTGAATTCGTAAGCTGCTTCGCCGCGCAGCAGATTGGCGTACTCGAAGACGCTCGCCACTGCGAGCGCGAGCGACTGGAAGTTGGGATAAACGACGAGTCCGACGGTATGCACTGATGCCTCGCGAGTCATGGCTTGATTCGTTGAAAGTAGCACAGAACGGACAGCCGCGTCGATGAAGGCATGGCAGAAATCATTGCATATATGGCATTGAGGTCTATGGCTGCCGCGGTCAGAATTCGCTCCATGAACCGACGCCCTGTTGGTTCAACCACCCACTCAAAGGACTGAAAATGACTTCCTCTACGAACGGTTTCGCGCTGATCACAGGCGCGTCGGCTGGCATTGGCGCCATTTACGCTGACCGTCTCGCCAGGCGCGGCTTCGACCTCATTCTGGTGGCACGTAACCAGTCCCGACTGGACGCTATCGCCGCGCGCCTCACGAAAGAGACGGGCCGCTCGATCGAAACGATTGCCGCCGATCTCAACGACAAGGCTGCGCTCGCGAAAATCGAGACCCTGCTTCGCGAGGACCCGCGCATCACGATGCTGGTGAACAACGCGGGCGTCGGCTCGGTTGCATCGGTACTCGACGGTCAGGTCGACTCCATGGAATCGATGATCAACCTGAACATCACGGCCCTGACGCGTCTCACCTATGCGGCGGCGCCCGCGTTCGTCGCCAGGGGCTCGGGCACGATCATCAACATCAGTTCGGTGGTCGGCATTGCAGTCGAGCTGCTGAACGGTGTGTACAGCGCCTCGAAATCGTACGTGCTGAGCTTCGGCCATGCGCTTCAGCGCGACCTCGCAGGCAAGGGCGTACGTGTGCAGACCGTGCTGCCGGCAGCGACGGCAACCGAGTTCTGGGACGTCGCCGGCTATGCGAAGCAAAAGGAAGCCGCGAGCACGATGACAGCCGACGATCTGGTGGATGCCGCGCTCGCAGGCCTCGATCAGGGCGAACTCGTGACCATCCCGACGCTGCACGATGGCGACGACTGGACGAAGTGGGAAGCTGACCGTCGCGCGCTGGCTCCCCGGTTCGCGAATGCCAAGGCCGCGCCGCGCTACACGTCGAACTGAAGTACGCGCAAGGCATCGCGCAGTTGAAGCATTCCAAGACGCTCGCTTCGGTGGTCGCCGAGGGAACAGGCGGCCATGTCGGGCTGTTCATTCCGGGTGGCCACGTCCCGATAACGGATCTGCTGAGGATCGCAATCTTGGCAAGATCCTTACTGGGTCAGATCGGTCAGCTCCGGAACTGATCGAGAAAGCGACGCGGGCTGCCTACACACCTGCCCTGAAAAAAACTGCGAAGTCGTGTCTTGCGCATGTCGATTTCTCCCACGATCATTCGTCGTAATCACTGGAGGCGCATTTGCCTCCGAACACTATCGTCTTCAAAGGAGAAACCCAAAATGCGCGTAATGGTCATGGTCAAGGCAACCCCCGAATCCGAAGCGGGGCAAATGCCAAGCATGGAACTCATCGCGGCGATGGGCAAATATAATCAGGAACTGGTGACAGCCGGGATCATGCAAGGCGGCGACGGGCTGAAGCCGAGTTCGGCAGGCGCACGCGTGAGGTTTTCGGGGAAGGATCGAACGGTCATTGACGGCCCATTTGCCGAGACCAAGGAGTTGATCGCCGGGTACTGGCTCTGGCAAGTTCAATCGATGGACGAAGCGATTGAATGGGTAAAGCGCTGCCCGAATCCGATGGTGAGTGATTCAGAGATCGAGATTCGGCCTTTCTTTGAGCCTGCGGACTTTGGTGAGGCCTTCACACCTGAGCTTCAAGAAGAGGAAAAGCGTCTACGGCAACAGATAGACGGGCAGATGAAGTGACAATTTCACCGTATTGGTCTGCGGGGTACGCGGAGGCAGACCAAACCCGGGTGTTCGAGACTTGAGGCAGGCTTCCTGGCGCCATGCAGATATCGCATCAAAAATTTGTTTGCCCACAGTGGTGCATTGCCAGCCATGAGAGCCCCGCATGCTGAAAATTCTCGGAAAAACATCGTCCATCAACGTCCGCAAAGTGCTGTGGGCATGTGCCGAACTGCACATTCCCTTCGAGCGGGAGGACTGGGGCACTGGATTCAGACAAACCGATACCCCCGAATTTCTATCGTTGAATCCCAATGGTCTTGTACCCGTCATCAAGGATGGTGATTTTGTGCTTTGGGAGTCGAACTCGATCATCCGCTATCTGGCTTCGCGCTATGCCGGCGATGCGCTTTATCCAACCGATCCCGTAAAGCGGGCAAGGATCGATCAGTGGATGGACTGGCAGGCAACGGATTTGAATCGGTCCTGGAGCTATGCATTTCTCGGCCTCGTCAGGAAATCGCCCGCGCATCAGGCTCCGGACGAGATTTCCACGTCGCTCGCGGGCTGGACTCGGCACATGAGCATCCTGGAAAGTCAACTTGGTGCGACGGGCGCGTTTGTCGCCGGAGAGCATTTCAGCCTCGCCGATATTCCTATCGGGTTGTCCGTGAACCGCTGGTTCAGCACTCCGTTTGAACGTCCCCGTTTAGCCGCCGTTGCCGACTATTTCGACCGCCTTGCTGATCGCACCGGCTTTGCAACGTACTGCAAGAACGGGACGCCGTAATCGTCGTCTGGCCCCGTCGGCGTGCTTCTGGCCTAGAGCCGTTTGGTGAAGAGCCGGTTCGAAGGGTTCAACCAGCTACCGCGAGTCGATCTGAGCTGGCCGCGTCAGGCAGAGACTGGTGAGTTTGAGTTGTTCCGGACCGCTTCTGCGATATCCCCACTTTCCTCCAAGGCCAACTCGCTTGAGAGGCCGGCCGACCAGATCGCGTCCATATTGGAAACGCCGTCTGGATATCCAGCAAGAACGGCTAGGCGCAACGCGCCAATCATGAGCGACCATATCGTCAATCGCACGATCCAGACATCCAGACCATGCAAGCTCACGCCGACGCCACACGCGTTTACTCGAAGCGCTTCGACACCGTACTCGCTTACATCGATACGAACCTCGAGGGCGACCTGTCGGTGGACGCGCTGAGCCGCATCGCAAACTTCTCGAAATTTCATTTTCATCGCCAGTTTGCCGCCTACGTGGGGATACCGGTCGCACGCTACGTGCAACTGATGCGTCTGCGCCGAGCGGCCCATCGCCTGGCCGCGCGCGAGTTCTGCTCGGTGTTCGATGCCGCGCTCGACGCGGGTTTCGACAGCCCCGAAGCCTTCAGTCGCGCGTTCAAGCGGGCGTTTGGCACCGCGCCGAGCTTGTTCCGGCAGCGTCCGAACTGGCAAATCTGGAGTGCGACCTTTGTTGTCCCCCATCTCTCAAGGAAACTGGCCATGCAAGTACAAATTGTCGATTTTTCTGCAACGCGTGTCGCGGCGCTTGAACACTGCGGGCAGATTGGACTCGTCAACGAGAGCGTGCGCAAGTTCATTGACTGGCGCATGCAAAGTGGACAATCTCCGGTGTCATCGAGCAGGACCTTCGGAATCCCGCGCAGCAACCCGGATACGACGCCGGCGGACGGATTCCGCTTCGACATTTGCGGAGAGATTGACGAACCGGTCGCGCCGAATGACTACGGTGTCCGCGAACTCGTCATTCCAGGCGGTCGATGTGCGGTGGTCCGGCATGCGGGATCAACCGACCACATTGGCGAGACGATCTATCCGATCTATCGCGACTGGCTTCCTGCAAGCGGAGAAGAACTGCGGGACCAGCCATTGTTTTTCCACTACCTGAGCGTCTATCCGGACACTCCGCAGGATCAGTGGCAGACCGACATCTACATTCCCCTGGTGTGAGGAGCAATGTCTGCAGTTGCGAACGTTGCGTTCGCGACCCCTCAATCGGAAGCCGGAGGTAGCTTGACTCTTTTGCTCGGAATGGGAATCTTCATTGCAGCGATGGTGTCGGTCGTCGGTGTTGCCGTGGCCATGGTAGCGACTTCGCCGCGTCCGCAGACTGAGGAAAACGACGTTTTCGGCTTTTCCTCCTTGCAGCCGATTCCCGACTCCAATTTGCCGCCTCTCCTCCGATACCCCGCTCGAGACGGCGAGCAACTTGCCTATCGCTTCTATGATTCCTCAGCGGACCAGTTGCTGATCTTCGTGCACGGTTCGTCTTATCACGGACGCTCTTATCATGCGCTTGCTTCAGCCGTGAGCGCATCGGGCGCAGCGAAGGTAATACTGCCGAATCTCCGTGGTCACTATCAATCCGGCCGCCATCGCGGAGACGTTGAATACATCGGCCAGTTGGAAGACGATATCGCCGACCTGATTGCCGAGTTGCGAAGACAAGACCATCGGGGAGCTGTCGTCCTCGGGGGGCATTCCAGCGGCGGCGGATTTGTTATCCGCTTCGCGGGCGGCGTACATGCTCATCTCGTTTCGCGGTTCCTGTTATCGAGTCCCGTCATCCCGAGTTCATCGACGCTCAGAGGGAGGTCGACCAGCGGCGGTTGGGCTCGGGTCCATATGCTTCGCATCGTTGGCCTTACTATCCTGAACGCATTGCGCATTCGTGGGTTCAATGGACTTCCGGTCATCGACTTCAACAAGCCCGTGCGCTTCTGGGATGGTACCGAGACGCTTTCCTACTCCTATCGCCTCACCGCGTCTTTTCACCCTCGCAACCGATACGTGTCGGACATGCGAAAGCTGGGGGCCGGAGCAGTCGTTTTGATCGGAGAGGATGACGAAGCGATCGACGCTCAACGCCTGCGAAAGTTGTTCGATCGAGAATCTCCTGCGACCCAGTTCAACATCCTTTCCCACACGAACCACTTCGGGATCTTCACGAGCGACCGTCCGCTCAAAATGCTGATCGGATGGTTGACGGGCGTTGAAATTCACGCGGTGGTCAAGGCAGGTGAGACTGTTGACTTGGTTTAGTCGAATGGTTGTTTTCGGGAAATGCGGCCGTTGGCTACGGGGTCGACTTCTGTCCGACGTGGACTGAGCGATGGCGGTCCGCGCGGCGAGTTCGACGTCGGACCGGGTTCGGCCAGCGCCGGTCGTTCGTGAATGGCCGCTTTCGGACCCCTGCAGTAATCCTGATCCGCACGCGCGGACGATTCGGCCAGGACGCCTGTGACGGATGATCCGCAAGTCGCGTCACTGCATTGAAAGCGCATGTCGATTATTTCCAATCAATGCCACCACCGCTTCGTGCCAAGCAAGCCAAGCTGCTACTCGTGATCTGAGGGTAGGAACAACGGCTTCAGCTCGTCCCGGTTGCGTAGCGTCAGGACATGCCGAGGCGGACGCGCATTCGGGAGGTCCAGCCCATAGTAAGTCGCGAAATAGCCGACCAGGCAGTTCCTTATCTTGACCCGCCACAGGGACTGGTTGCCATCCGACGTCATGCCGAAATCTCGGGCGACCACCTTTATCTGGTGGTCGTTCAGCGCAATATGGGGAATCACCTCCAGCACCGACTCTTTGTGCCACTGCCGATCTTGGTCGCTGGATTGGGGCGACAGATCCGTTAGGGCTCTGGGCTGCTCGATGCGCTGAAGGGCGAAGTTTCTGAACTCTTCGCAGCGGCTGTCGAACGCCCGTAAATGCCACCACGACCCGGTGTGAACAAGCGCATGCGGCCAGATCCGCCTCTTCACGGGCTCGCTGGTCGTCATCGAGTAGTAGACCACCTCCAAAGCGGTCGCTGATCTGATCGCCTGCACGACCAAGGATAAGCTCTGTCGCTTCACGCCATGCGCAGGTGTCGGCAGGCCCTGAACCGGAAGCTGATCGCCCACAAGCGAGACCAAGGCACTGGACCTGATTTGCGATGAGGCCAGCTGCAGAGCCAGGTACTCGTGAGGGTCGCCAGAGGCGAAGCGCGGCCTGAAGGCCGGCCCCGGAATGTAGAAGCGTCGCCGAGGTTCGAATGTCAGGCTTTGTGGAAACGCGGCCTCGTACTCCCGGAGGTCCTTGGTGACATGGTTGAGCACGACACCGAAGACAGCGCTCACGCGGGAACGTTGGATCTCGCCCTCCCAAAGGAGTGTCGACTCGACAAAGCGCAAGCGTTCGCGCTGTGAGTAGGACGGCTCAAATCTGATGGAAGCTGGCGGCACGATCTAATTAAAAAGTGTGGACCAATTCGATTGCTCAGTCTACGTCTAACACGTACTATATTATAGTAGTATCGCAGCGCCCACGGCGGATGGGCTGCTGTCATAATCGTGCCTTTCTCTGCCTGCGGTCCCATGATTTCTACACGTCTCGATCCGTGGTTGCGTGCCCTCGGCTATGCCGAGGCTTCGCCGTCTCTGCATCTGGCGCGAGATCCTGTGCCGCAGGATCACCCCTACGCACCCGAGCTGAGGGACCTGCTGAATCCCAGCGGAGAGATTCAGGCGCAGGCGGTGTTCGACGTCGATGGCGTCCCCGCTATCACCTTCTTCGTCGGCGGCAAGGCTTCCCCACTGCAAGACCCTGCCCAGCTGCTGCAACTCCGTCAGCGCATCTGGAATCAAGGGCTAATCACGGTGGTGCTGGTCGCCGATCTCGATATGGCAACTGCCTACCCGGCGTCCGCAGTCGCGGGTGCGCAGGCGACGCTCAAGCTGACTGACGCTAAGGTCGACGGCCCATGGTCCTGCTCCGACCTGTTGTCGGGCGACGTGCGAGAGCGCTTCCCGACTTGGTTCCGCCTCGAGGACCGGGTCGACCGCAAGCTGTTGAGAAACCTCAACCTGACCGTGCGTGACTTGGCAACCTGTAAGCTGCGCAACGGACGGGAATGCGGCAAGAGCGCCGCCCAATATCTGGTCGGCCAGGGACTGTTCATCTCCTATCTGGAGCATCGCGGCATCGTCGACGAGCCGTACCGTTCGAAGAACAAGGTCGGCACGTTTGTAGATTTGATAGCCGGCCGTGATCGTGACGGCTTGGCACAACTGCTGAGCAGCCTCAAGGACGATTTCAACGGGGACTTCCTGGAGCCTGACGCCAAGAAGAAGTCCTTGTGGCTTGACCTGGGTAATGCAGGGTTCGATGTCGTCACGGACTTCCTGCGCGCGACAGACGTGGCGAACGCGCAGCCAAGCCTGTTCCCTTACAACTTCCGCTACATCCCCGTCGAGCTGCTGTCCGGCATCTACGAGTCATTTCTCGGCGACCGCAAGAAAGAGCTGGCTGCCTACTACACGCCCCGACATCTCGCCAACGTGGTGGTGTCGCAGGCGCTGGCCAATTCGACAGATCTGCTTGCCGAGCGAATCTACGACGGTGCATGCGGCTCGGGCATTCTGCTGACGACGGCCTTCCGCCGACTGATCGGCGCCGCCGAGGCCAAGGCCCAGCGGCAGTTGTCTCTGCGCGACCGGATCGTGCTGCTGCAGACTCAAATCTTTGGTAGCGACCTGAGCGAGGCCGCCTGCCGCGTCACTGCGTTCAGCCTCTACCTCTCGTTGCTTGAACAGCTCCAGCCGACTGACATTGTGGCGCTGTGCGAGGACGAGAACGTCAAGCTTCCGCGGCTTCGGGATTTCAATCTCTTTTGCGGTCCCGACAAAGGCGACTTCTTTTCCGCTCAAAACCCGCTGGCTAACGAACACAAGTTCACTTTGTTCCTCAGCAATCCGCCGTGGAGCGAGCCGGACGGGGAGTCCGCAGGGCTCGCGGACGAGTGGGCTGCCGAGCAGGGCTATCCGCGACCGCTGCGGCAGATTGCCGCTGACTTTGTCTGGCGAGCTGGCGAGTGTCTAGTGCCCAAAGGACGCATGTGCGTCATCTTGCCGATGACGCTGCTGCTCAAGCCAACGAGCCAAGAGTTCCTGTCGGCCTGGCTTACGCAGGTGCGGTGGCTACGGCTGATCAATTTCGGCGACCTGAAGGAACTGCTATTCGACGAGGGCAGGGCATCTTGCATTGTGTTGCTGGCCAGCCCGCGCGTCATCAGCGAAGACGACGAGTGGATCGTGCCGCCGACGGAGAGGTTCGAGTACTGGGTGCCCAAAGCTGATGTGGGCTTGGCATTCGGCCGGATTTCACTGCATGGCGTTGATCGCCATCAAGTCCAGACGCAGGCCATCGTGCGGTCCAATCGCGAACTGGTCACCCGCATGTGGGGCGATGAGTTCGATATGGCCCTGTGGGCGCGACTGCGCCTTCGCGGTACCTTCGGCGACTTGCTGCGTGGCAAGCGCAAACGATGGAACCGTAGAAAGGGATTCCATCGCGTCGACTCGTACGTGGAGGTCGAGAAGCACGTCAGCAGCGCGCCGCTGTGGAAGATGAAGTTCCTCAGGCCAGAGCATCTGTACAGGTGCCCTGTGGTCGCCGCGGCGGACCTGGAGGCCTTTCCGCGCGATGAGATGCCGACGCTTCCGAGCCTGGACGCATCGTTGATCGAATTCTTCTCCGGCCCCCGTATCCTGTTCCCGGATGGTCCGGCTCCGGATAGGACCATCCGTGCAGCGTTTCTTGCAACCCCGGCGTCCTTCATGAGCAGTGTGGGCGTGATCAGCGGCCCCCCAGAGGATGAGGATCTGCTGCGATTTGCGACCTTCTATCTGAGATCAGACTTGGTCCGCTACTTCATGGTGACTCAGGTTTATCAGTTGTTGAGCGATCGCGACCGGGTGTCGCTAAAGGACATCGAGCAGTTTCCGTTCTATCCACCAGAACGACACGCTGACCCGGCCAAGGCACGGCAGATCGTGGGCGAGGTTGCTGAAATCTCCAGGCGGCTGGAGCAGTGCGACGACTTCGCGCGGCCCGATGCCTGGGACGAGTCGCGGGCAAAGGTCGAAAAGCTCATCAAAGACTACTTCGATCTTCCTCGCGATGCCCAAGCCATTGTCAAGGAGACGGTCGATGTCATTCTTCCCGCCACGCGGCCGTATGGGATGTCGCGTGTCTACGAGCTCGCGATGGAGCGTGTGTCGGATGTCGCGGCCAAACACTACGCCATGGCGTTGCAGAAGGAACTGAACGCTTGGCGAAATGCGGGTGACGGCGAAGGTAGCTTTGACGTCAACGTGTACTACACCGACGTGCGGCACGCAGGCGCACTAGCCGTCGCTCAGGTAAATCTGCACAAAAAAACTGAATCCAAACCGACCGGCCAACAGGCCAACCTTGTGGTCGACGCCATTCTGCGCGAGCTTAAAGAGGCGCAATTGCTGACAGTCGAGCTGCAGGAGCGTATGCACTTCGTGCCCGACACCCTGATCGTCTCGGGCAATACCGCGTATCTGATTAAACCGGTAGCGCAGCGCTTGTGGTTGCGTCGGCAAGCCCGTCGCGATGCGGCGCGGATCGTATCGGCAACAACAGGCAACAGCTGATCCATCTCCTCAATGCAAACGAAATCCCTCAACGACTGGCAACGCGCTTTTGGCAAGAGCGATGCGAAGAAGGTGGTTCAGGTGCTCTGCGAGGCATGGCGGGAACTGGCGAGGGACAGCGCCCAGACCTTCCACGGAAAGGAAAAGGAACACACACTCACGGAACTGCTAGGTGAGTACATCCGGACCGCGAAGGCCGGCGCGGGTCTCACGGGCAACTGGAGCTATGAGGACCGGCTGGGATCCATCGTGCGTTCGCCTACGGGCGGCCTCAAGGTGGAGAAACGGCGCCGGACGGACATTCAGTATTTTTCGGACCGGCTGCAACCGGCGTTGCGGCTGGTGTTCGAATTTAAGAAGATCGACCACACTAAGACCCGTCGCGACGCTTACACCGGCGCCGAAGGCATGGAGCGGTTTGTGACGGGCGACTACAGCGTCGGCCAGCCAGTTGCGTTGATGGCCGGCATGCTGTTGAAATCGACACCCGACTGCGTGCCGGCGTTGAGAACCTACTTGTCGTCAGCGGCAGCTCAGGCGGCTCTTGGCATGGTGGCAAACCCCACAGGTCAATTCGTGCGTAGTCCAGCTTCCTTCGGCGATGCCGAGTTCGACACGGAGCACAAGCGCCCCGCCGGAAAGGCGCCCGCCCACGGCAGCATCGTCATCTGCCATCTATTTCTGAGCTTCTGAGCCGGGTGTCGCTGCTCCACGCATGAGCCACACGCCAGATCAGAAAGCTCTGCGTCGTCAGGCTGCACTGGCGCAGGCAGCCGACGGATCACTGCGCACGTAAATTAAGCGCAGGCATCAAGGGCCACCCCAAAAGTGCGCGGATTCGCCAAGATGTCGAGGCCCCATACGAAACACTAGCGTGCGGCGCGACTTCGCAGACAAATAAAACAACGAAACGGCATGCACCAGAAATTAGCACTTGCGGTCATCCTCGTCGGTTGTGCCAGCTACAAACGGACAATGACCGATTCACAAGGTCATACTGTGACCTGTGAAACCAGTGGAAAAGCCGGAATCGTTATAGGTGTTCATCTCCGCCAGGGTTTTGACAATTGCGTGGCTGCGGCCGAAGCGAAGGGCTATAACTAAAAACACTGCATCACGCTGCGCACTTGCTCGGGCGGATTGCTTTATCTTGACCCGAAACCGGTTGCGTTTAGCGCCGATCGCGGTCAGGCAGGGATCGGCCCATTTCGGTCGTTCGATCGGGGATCCGTGGACGACTGCTTGTGGGAAATACGCTTCTGGCGACCAACGAAAAGGCAAGGTAGTATCGGCTGAGCTGCGGACGTCAAGAGGACTAAAATCCGACTAAATTTTCCCGCATTATTGATAGATAGAGAGTTCAGTGCTGCTTTACCCGATTGCAATACTACAATAAGGCCGTGCATGCAAACTAAAACCCGCGCCGATCAATTCAATTATATAAAAATGAAAAATAAATCCAAGAAAACTCAAAAATGCGCAAATCGGCTTCCAAGACAAGCGTGAAAAATGTGGTCCTCCCAGAGTAATATATGGCCGTATGGTATAGACTGCATGATGGATTTCGTGATCTTTTTTCCACAAATGCATAACCGAATCGATTGATATTCGTCGGTCTTTTGCAATCAAAATTCGAGCGGAGATCGAATTCGAAGAACTCAATATTCAGTACGGTTCGCATCTTAAACTGCTGGCGTGCATTGAAGAGAAGATGCGGCTTGTCATTTCAAGACGACCAGCATTCTATTGGATTCATATTTACCGAAGGATTGCGCCGGCTCTCATCGCAGAGCTTGGTGCGAGAACGGATCCCACAACGCTACTTGAAGTTCGTTCTCATGTTGAGCAGTCAATCTACAAATATGGCAGTCTCTCAAAAACAGAAGGAATCTCACTCTCAAACTCAATTGAGTTCAGTGAAATTCTTGGCGGTATGCTCAACGAGGTTTTTTGCGAGAAATTCAGCCAAAAGCAAATTTCCCAATACAAGGAACATTTTCAAACACATTTCCAGTGGGTATTAACGGATTTCAGCGAAATTGATGTCACGGATGTATATCATCTTGAGGGGTTTACCTATCAATATTGGTATATAACTACTGGGTTACTATCATGTGGAATAGGGGGGCGAATAAAGCGTGCGGAGAACGGTGACTTACTGGAAGAACGCACTGAAGCAAAAAATACGCTTATCACTGCATTCGATGCGTGTGGTGAGCGCGCGTCAATGAGGGATGGATTTGGAACAAATGTCGGAACCTTTGTTCGATCACACGATATTAAGAAGGACGGGGCAATATTTAGTGCCGCGCCAAATGTAGGCCAATATAACGCAAAATTGCTTCGAATAACCGGCGTAGATCCAAGATTTTCACCCAACTATCTCCCTTTCATATTTAACGCTGAAGAATTTTACGAGGCCCATTTATATTTGTCACCATATTTTGAAACAAAAATGGACATTGGGTTGCTTGAATATTGTTAAGTGACAAGTACTTTTTCTCAGATATTGATATCTAGTAGCAGTAACGTCGATCTCAGTATCAAAATCGCCGAATATTCTATTATTTGAAGTTTCAGCGGGCCTATAGATTTTACGACGCAACACTGAGTGAGCTGAAGCTGTGCATATTCGACAATATCGTCAACGAAAGAACTCAAGGACGCTTACGAGAGTCAAACGCAGAGCAGCAAATTGACCGTGTAATAGCTTTCTCACACTGGATGAAGAAAAGCAGTCGCGAATTGGACTTTGGTCGCGCGGTCCGAGGTTCGTTATTATTAAATTCGGCGACGCCTTTTTTGCGATTATTCTTCTTGGTTTTTAATTTTCAGAAATTTTTTTGAGGCCTTAAAAATTAGGGACCCAAGCAGTAAGAAGAGAGTTCAATTTGAATATACGTTTGGTGACCTCGCCAGATAAAAATCATTCGACGTTGTAATGCAATTTCAGAAAATAAAAGCCGATGGTCTTGATCGGGAAGTTGATGCGGCCATTAGAATCAGAAATTCGTTGTTCATCTTCGAGTGCAGAGACTTTGAGCGTCCTTAGGATTCTTAAATCGGCAAACCAAAGACGATATCGACCGGAAACGGTGATTTAAAGAAAAAATCAGATTGAGTTCACTCTCTAGTCGATTTTTTGAAATCAAACAGGTCGGGAGATAATTACGAGTTCTCGTGGGCAAAGGAGATCCGCGGCTCAGTTGTTTCTCCTTATACTGAGTGGATCTGGAGCTTAGACGAATACGTTTGGACAGACATACCTACGTTTCCACGAATCATGTCAGTTCTGGAGGCTCTGGAATACCTAGGCATAATTAGTCCGCCCTGATTAATCGCCAGCGCCTTATTTGACGGGCATTTAAGGGCGAAACCGCATTGCTGGAATTGCAGGATTCATTCAAATTAGCACTTGAAACCTGCAAATTCTGACGAGGTCCGGATGGGTCCGAAACCACGTGTGACAGAGCGAGATTTCTTCCGCCAGCCGTTGCTTGAGCAGATCAACTTGAAGCATCCGCTGGTGCGCTTGGCTGAGTTGATTGGACGCGACTGGGTAGTGCGATGAGCGAGAGCTTCGTTTCCCGTGCCGGACGGCCGGCGACATCCCCCCGCTTGATCGCCGGCCTGCTTTATCTGCAGCACGCATTTGACCTGTCCGACGAGGAAGTCGTATGGCAATGGGTTGAGAATCCTTACTGGCAAGTCTTCACTGGCGAGACGTTTCTGCAAACGGAGCCGCCGATCGATCCGTCAAGCCTGACCCGCTGGCGCAAGCGCCTCGGTGAAGCGGGTGTCGAAGAACTGTTGGCGGCGACGATTGACGCGGCCAAACGTGCCGGCGTCATCAAGGCGTCGAGCGTGAAGCGCGTGATCGTCGACACGACGGTGATGCCCAAGGCAATCGCCCATCCAACTGACTCGCGTTTGCTGGAACGGTGTCGCGAACATCTGGTCAGGGCCGCGGCGCGCCACGGCCTCAAACTAAGACAGAACTACAACCGCGAGGCGCCACGCCTGGCGCTACAGATCGGCCGCTATGCGCACGCCAAACAGTACAAGCGCATGCGTCATGCACTACGCACGCTGCGCTCGCGGGTTGGCCGGGTGATGCGCGATGTCGAGCGGCAGGTCGCTCAGGCGTCGGACTCGGGTCGCACTGCGCTGCTGGAACTGATTGCCCGTACGAAGCGGATTCTGTCGCAAAAGACCAAGGACAAGAACAAGCTCTACGCGCTGCACGCACCGGAAGTCGAATGTTTGGCCAAGGGTAAAGCTCGCACACCGTATGAGTTTGGCGTGAAGGTGTCGATCACGACGACTCACAAGGAAGGGCTAGTAGTCGGCGCTCGCTCGATGCCGGGCAATCCGTACGGTGGGCACACACTCGCCGAGGCGTTTGAACAGGCGGCAATCTTGAGCGACGTGAGCCCGGAAGTGGCGATCGTGGATCGTGGCTACAAAGGTGTCGCGATTGATGGCGTAAAGATTTATCACCCTGGCCTGAGGCGCGGTATCACGCGCGGAATACGGGCGATGATTCGACGGCGCAGCGCGATCAAGCCAGCCATCGGTCACATGAAGACGGATGGAAAGCTCGATCGAAACTGGCTCAAAGGCGCGCTCGGCGATGCGATGCACGCGGTCCTGTGCGGCGCCGGTCACAACCTGCGGATGATCCTCAGGAAGCTGCGGTTTTTTTACGCCCTCATCCTGGCATTGTTGCTAAACCCGGCTGCTCGCGTGTGACTCCAGCGATTAACCACAAGCCGACAAAATCAATTGTTCAGAGGCGACTAATTAACGCCGCGGGATAACCATGAGAATACTATGGACAAGTACGTATAAATATGTCTCGTAGCGGCGGATTCGAAAGAATCCCTACAAACGAGGACGAAGGAGACGTTCGCCTTAATCAATCGAGAGTCCACAATGGGTAGAGGTCGTGTGAAAACGCACGTAGAACGTGACGTCCAAAAAATCGACCCTTCGAATCACGCTACATCAGCTTCGCGACACCTCGGGAGGGGTAAAGTGCCGCCTGAAAACCGAGTGATTTTGCGTTTTCACGCGGCCTCGGTCGACTTCTGCCCGACGCGGACCAGTCATGGCTACCCACTCCACCAGTACAATATCGGACCTGCTTCGGCCACTTTCAAACGTTCGCACTCGTCGCTCGGTTAGACCAACCTCCCGCCAACGAACCGTGATCGAGAATGTCGCTGCCGATGATTTTCTTGCCCGCCATGCCTTGCGACGGAAGACTGTATGCGGACCAGATTGACGGCTTGAAAGATCTCGTTTCGCCCTCTGTCCACGTGTTAGCCCGGACGACTTTCGCCGACAGCGCAGACGCATTGCTAGCTTCCATATCCGGGAGCTTCGTACTGGCGGGGACGGCCTATGGTGGTTGCCTCGCGATGGAAATACTGGCAAGGGCGCCCGAGCGAGTTCGCGGACTTTGGCTGATGAACTGTCAGCCGGGTCCTCACCCGAACCCAAGCGTAGTCCGAACGACCAGCCTCAGGATTCGTCGCGGCGAGCACGAAGATGTCATCGCGGAGTTTGCACATAACGCCATCCCCGCTGACGACATAGCGTCACGAGCGGCCTTCATCCGGATGGCACGAGACACTGGCGCCGACACGTTCGCACAGCAGTCCGACGCAACGCTGACTCGCTCTGATCATTGGCCGACGCTGTCTGGTGCCAGCAAGGTTCCGACGCTGCTGATCTGGGGCGAGGCGGACCACTTCGTTCCTGTCGAAGTAGGGGCTCGCATCGCTAAGCTAATGCCCCATGCCCGCTTTGAGTCGCTTGAGGGTTGCGGACATTTCCCGACGCTGGAGCGCCCAGTTTTATGCACGAAGATAGCGCGCGATTGGCTGATGAGCTCGGTTCTTTCTTGAGCCCTGTTGGAATCCGGTAGGCTACGTTCGACCACGGACCTACAGACCTACGGACCTACGGACCTACGACAATTCCATGTAAATCGTAGCAATTCGATCCCGGTACTGACCGAATGCAGTCTACCTTCCAAGGACCAGTTAGCGAATATGGCGAACTCGACGAATCCCGGCACTGCAGAGCCTCCCGCCGGCCATCGGCTTGTGATTGTCGAGGGCATTATGGGTTCAGGCAAATCGACGACCATGCGCCTCATCGCGAAACACCTGCAAGATTCAGGGCAGCCCGCATTGCCCATTCACGAAAAGACCGAACCCCATCCGGTGCGAGCGACAGACGAGCTCGAACACTGGTTTGAACCGTGGCGGGATGCAACACCGCAGCATCTCGCAGACCGTGCACTAATTCGATGGACCGCCTTTGTCGAGGCAACACGGGCAGACATCCCCATTCCAGTCATGGACGGTCAACTATTTCACGGGGACCTGACTCACCTGCTGCTGATGGAAGCTGAGTCCGCGCTGATTTTCGGCTACATGCAGGCGCTGGCCGCAGTCATTGCACCGCTCAATCCGTTCGTGTTGTACCTTTGGCAGGAGGATGTCGAAGAAGCCATTCGAACAGTCTGCGCAGACCGTGGCCCCGAATGGATCAGCTATCAGGTGAACTGGAAGCTCGCGGCCCCTTTCTGCGTGCGCAGGGGTTACAAGGGGTTGGAAGGGTTGATTTCGCTGTATCGAGACTACCGCCGGATTACTGACGATTTGTTTCGCCAACTTCCATTCGCAAAGCTCGCGATTGAGAACTCCGCTGGCGACTGGCCGGCGTACGAGAGGCAAATTCTGCAAGGGTTGCGCTTGCCGAGCTGATAATTGGATCTGCGGCGATTCTTCGGCGCTCAGGACGGCCTGAGCGCGATGTTGCAGCAATTCGGCGTAGTGTGGCTCAACGGCGCATACGCTCGGTTTCGGATGGAAACGGAAGACGATTTTTTTCGACGCATCGTGTCCGTCAGCATGCCGCCTGCGCGTCATTGTGATGGCGGTCCAAATGTAATTCATCCGCCTCAACCCCACGACGGAGGCTCACATGCACTACCTATTGATGATCTATTCGGAAGAAAACGGCTGGAACCGGATGACCGACAGCGAGCGGCAGCAAGGGGTTGCCGCTTATCAGGCGTACACCGAATCGTTGGAAAAAGCGGAGGTGCTGGTGGGCGCCAACCGGCTGCAGCACACGAACACGGCCACCACGGTACGGCTCGTCGATGGCAAGCCGCAGGTGCTTGACGGACCGTATTCCGATTCGAAGGAGCAGCTCGGCGGCTACTACCTGATCGACGTGCCCAACCTGGACGCGGCGATCGCGTGGGCGTCGCGTTGTCCCGGCGCAGCGCACGGCCTCATGGAAGTGCGCCCGGTCTGGGCTGCCCCCTACAACGCGCCATCGGCTGCATGAGTCCGTCCGGCGGCGACCGTGACACTGACGGCGCCGCGCATTCGATTGCCGAGGCGGTCGCTCGCCGCAGCTACGGCAAGCTCGTCGCGCTGCTGGCGATGCGCACGCGCGACGTCGCCGCAGCCGAGGACGCGCTGGCCGATGCGTTCGCGGCCGCGCTCGCGGACTGGCCTGCGCACGGCTGCCCTACGAATCCGGAAGCGTGGCTGATGACGGTTGCGCGTCGCCGGGCAATCGATGGCGCGCGCCATCGCCATGTCGGCGACGAAGTGACGACGCAGCTTGCGATCCTCGCCGACGAGATCGACGAGCGGGAAGCCGGCGCGTTGCCCGACCGGCGTCTTGCGCTGCTGTTCGCGTGCACGCACCCCGCGCTCGAGGCGGCGATTCGCACGCCGCTGATGCTGCAGGTGGTGCTCGGGCTCGAAGCGAAGATGATCGCGTCCGCGTTCCTGATGTCGCCCGCCGCGATGAGCAAGCGCCTCGTGCGGGCGAAGAACAAGATCCGCGACGCGGGCATTCCGTTCAGCGTGCCCGAGCGCGAGGAGTTGCCCGGCCGTCTCGCATCGGTGCTGGAAGCGGTCTACACGGCGTACGCGGAAGGGTGGACCGACCCGGCCGGCGGCGATACCGTGCGGCGCGATCTCGCCGGCGAGGCGCTGTTTCTTGCGCACCTGCTCGTCGAGTTGCTGCCCGAGGAGCCGGAGACGCTTGGTCTGCTCGCCCTGATGCTGTATGCGCAGGCGCGGCGCGATGCCCGACGCGATGCGGCCGGCGACTACGTGCCGCTATCGGCTCAGGATCCGGCGACATGGAACGCGCCGATGATCGATGCAGCCAACGCACTGCTGGGACGTGCGAGCGCATTCAACGCAATCGGGCGCTTTCAGCTCGAGGCCGCGCTGCAGTCTGCGCACGTGCACCGCTGCCTGACCCATCGCCCGAACTGGGAGGAGATTGTGCAGCTCTACGATGCGCTGCTTGCGATCGCGGCGTCGCCGGTGGTCGCGGTGAACCGCGCGATCGCGCTGGCGGAACGGGACGGCCCGCAGGCGGCGCTCGACGCGCTCGCGCCGTATGCGGACGATCCACGGCTGGCCGACTACCAGCCGTACTGGGCCGCGCGCGCCGATCTGCTCGCGCGTGCTGGCGCGACGGCCGAAGCGCTCGGCGCGTACGATCTCGCGATTGGCCTTGAGCGCGATCCGGCGGTGCGCCGGTTCCTGCAGCGCAAACGTATGGAGCTTACGTTTCCATCGAATTCCATTGGCGATGAGCTCAGCTGATCATGCGAAGCTAGATCTCAGCTCTTTTTTGAGGTCTTGGCGATAAATGGCGTCGGTGCGTGCTGAGACGTCTCGCTTCCGCACTTCGGGCAATGCGGATGGGCGCTCTCGTGTTCAGCAAGATGTTCAGCGTGCTCGAACAAATGGCCACACTTCTCGCAACGATATTGGTAGGTTGGCATGTGCATTTCTCCAACACGAATCCACCTGGCCGGCCTGATAAGACTCACGCACTTTCCGGCACTGTGAAAATTCATTCTAGTGCAGGAAATGCACAGGCATGCGTCTCAGGTTCGTACTAGGCTTGGGTTATGGTCAAGGCGCTCGCCGTCGGGCGAAACGCGATGAACCAATACCCGCCTGCTGGCGAAAACCGCTTCTCCCCAGTCTTCCTGGCGGCACAGAGCGAGGTCCGATATGCAAGTGCTTACGGTAACAATCGTCAAACCCGAAGCGACGAATTTCATCCTGGGGCAGAGCCACTTCATCAAGACTGTCGAGGATCTGCACGAGGCAATGGTCGGTACCGTCCCGGGTATCAAGTTTGGTCTGGCCTTTTGTGAAGCGTCAGGCAAGCGCCTCGTGCGCCGGTCCGGCACCGACGCCGGCCTGGTCGAGTTGGCGTGCCAGAACGCCACGGCCATCGGTGCGGGCCACAGCTTCGTGATTTTCCTCGGCGATGGCTTTTACCCCGTCAATGTTCTCAATGCGATAAAAGCGGTGCCGGAGGTATGCCGGATATTCTGCGCGACGGCGAATCCCTCGCAGATTCTGGTGGCCGAGACAGAACAGGGGCGCGGCATCCTGGGCGTGGTTGACGGGGCCCCGCCGCTCGGCGTGGAAAACGAGGAGGACGTTCAATGGCGTAAGGATCTGTTACGCGCTATCGGTTACAAAGCGTAGGTACGGTTGCTGTCCTCGCGCGACCCGCGTGCTCATCGAATCATCGATTCATGGAACATTTACGTCTGCAACCCGGCGCGCTGTGGCCGGCCATCCTGCGTCAGACTGAGCATGCGCTGCGTCGTGGTGCACTGCGGCCAATCGAGACAGTCCAGACGGTGCTCGAAGAACGCGGCATACGCTTTCTCGTTCGCCAAGTGTCCAGCCTCGCGCGCAAGGAGGAAACCCGACAGGCGCGCAAGGTCGGGGTGAATCCGTTCCTTCCCTACGACCCCGACCTCTTTGTGGCCGATATCTCGGACACTCACCTCGCCTTGCTCAACAAGTTCAACGTCATCGATCATCATCTCCTGATCGTCACCCGTAGCTTCAAACCGCAGGAAGCGCTGCTCGAATTAGCGGATTTTGTTGCGCTGGGCGCCTGCATGGCCGAGTTCGACGGCCTCGGCTTCTACAATGGCGGCGCGGAATCCGGCGCGAGTCAACGCCACAAGCATCTGCAGATCGTGCCGCTGCCGCTCGGAGCATCAGGTCCGCCGCTCCCCATTGAATCCGTTCTTGGACCCGGGGGCAGGGAAGGTTCGATCAGCACTGTACCCGGCCTGCCTTTTCTGCACGCGTTCGCCCGTCTGGAACCGGCTCCTGCTGACTCGCAGCACGCAGCACACGCCGCGTTCGATTGCTACCACGCGTTGCTCGAAGCTACTGGCCAGCGAGCGATCGACGTGAATGGCGAATTGCATCAGTCGGCGCCGTACAACCTGCTCGTCACCCGCCAATGGATGCTGCTCGTACCTAGGCATTCGGAATGCGTCGAGGGCATTTCAGTGAATGCGCTGGGGTTTGCCGGATCGCTCTTCGTGCGTGACGCAGCACAGATGGAAGTCGTTAAAAGGCTCGGTCCGATGTCCGTGCTGCAACACGTCGCGATCCCTGCCGCCGTGGGTCAATAGAGCCCATCTGCACAGCGTTTTCGCTTTAAGACCGAACCTCATGATCGGTTTCTCGTCTGTGCGGGTGCGGAACTGATCCGCACCAGTCATTCGTCGGGATCGCAGGCGTCAACGAGAGGAGCGCAGTTCACAGCCAGGTGCCGCCCTGGCGTTCGGTCGGCTCTTGTGCAAGGGCGTCGAAATCGTGAATCCAGTCCAGGTGATGCAGCAGGCTGTCTCGTCCGCGAAGGCGCGCGTTGCGCGCTTGCGCCTCGGGTCCGTCCGGCAGATGCAACACGTCAGCCGTCGATATCGAGGCGTACTGGACCTTGCGCGTGCGGCCCCGCCGCAAGCGCTCGTAGGCCTCCTGCGCCTCGCGCCAGCGACCCGGGCCCGCCTTGGCCAGTTGCGCGGCCAGCACCACGGCATCTTCGATCGACTGATTGGCGCCCTGGCCATGGTGCGGCACGAGCGCATGCGCGGCATCGCCGATGAGCGTCACGCGGCCCTTGCTCCAGCGTCCGAGCGGGGGACGATGGAACAGGCCCCAGCGCTGGCTGATTGGCTCCGCCGTGATCATCTGCACCACCGCCGGATGCCAGTCGTTGAACAGGCGCAACTGCTCACCCTCGCTCGCCGGCGTGACCCAGTCGCGCGACGGCCACGGCGAGGGATGGCGCTCGACGAGCAGGAAGTTCTGGTCGCCTTTATCACCGATCGGATAGTGAAGCAGATGGCCCTGTGGTCCGATCCAGAACTGAATGGCCTCGGGATCGGGCAGCAGATGCATGCGCTCAGCCGGCACCACGCCACGAAAACCCGAGCAGCCCGAATACAGGGCGTCGTCGTAGCCGAGCATCCAGCGCCGCGTGATCGAGCGCGCCCCGTCCGCGCCGATCACCAGATCCGCGTCGACCTGCCGGCCATTGGCGAAACTCAGGCTCACACGATCCGGATGCTGCACGAGATCGGTCAGCCGATGGCTGAGATGGATGCGCTCGAGGCCGACCGCGCTCGACAGCACGGCCTGCAGGTCCGCGCGGTGTACGCCCCAATAGGACCCTCCGAACTGCTGGCGATAGCTCGGTTCACCACGATGCTGTCCAATCACTTCGCCGCTGCGCCCGTCCCGATAGATCAGCGCGGGTATTTCAGCGCACACCGCGTCGAAGGGGGCACGCAGTCCCATGCGCTCGTAAAACCGCGTCGCGTTCGCCGACAGCGCGACTGCCGCTCCGACCTCTCGAAGCTCGTCGGTCTGCTCGTAGAGCTGCGCGTCGATGCCATGTTCTCGCAGTGCGAGCGCGAGCGTGAGGCCGCCGATGCCGGCGCCAATGATTGCGATCTTCAGGTCCAGTTGTTCCATGGGTTGTCTCCAGTATTCGGACTGTGTTTGAGTCGGCACGGTACGCATACTGTGTTGAAATCGGATGCGTGTGCCGTGTCTGAATTCTCGGCACTGACAGTCCATTTCACAATAAAATGGGGCGAATCTACGTCATCACTGAAATCAATGAGCCCGGGATACCCGCGTCATGAAGCTGAGTGAAGTCGATCTCAATCTGCTGCTGCTTTTCCAACGGTTGATGCAGGAGCGGCGAGTATCGACCGTGGCCGAGCAGATGAACATGAGCCAGCCGGGCGTCAGCAACGCCCTCGCCAAACTGCGTCGACGGCTCGGTGACCCGCTGTTCGTGCGTGGACCGGGCGGAGTAGTGCCCACGCCGTTCGCGTTGCGCCTCGAAGAGCCGGTTTCTCAGGCGCTCGCGATCCTGCACGCCGCACTCAATCCCGAGACCGGTTTTGATCCGCTGCGTGTCACGCGCACGATAACGATCGGCATGACCGATATCGGCGAGGTCGTCTTTCTGCCCGCGCTTGTCGAACGGCTGTCGCGCGAGGCGCCGGGCATCGCGCTCAATACGGTTCGCGACACAAGCGTCAACCTGAGCAGCGAGATGGCCGAGGGCCGGGTCGATCTCGCCATCGGCCTGCTGCCGCAGCTCAAGGGCGGCTTCTATCAGCGGCGCCTGTTCGATCAGCGGTATGTCTGTCTGTTCAGGCGTGGCCATGCGCTCGAAGATGCGCCGCTGACGCTTGCTGCCTGGCGTGAAGCCGAGCATCTGGTGGTGGTGTCCGCCGGCACCGGACACGGTCAGGTGGACGATTGGCTGAAACGGCGAGGCGTGCAGCGCCGGGTGCGATTGACGGTGCCGCACTTCATGAGTGTCGGCTACATCCTGCAGCGCACCGATCTGATTGCCACGGTGCCGGAGCGACTGGCCTTGCAGCTGGCAGGGCCGTTCTCACTGAGCCTGCGCGCATTGCCCTCGACGTTGCCCGCCGCACCGATCCATTTGCTCTGGCATGCGCGAGTCCAGCAGGACGAAGGCAATCGCTGGCTGCGCGGGGTAGTGATTGACCTGTTCGCAGACTCGGCGATGCAAACGCGCAGAACCAGGTCCGTGCAAAAAAGCTCGTAGTTCGAAACAAGACATCAGGTCGAGTGGCCTCGTCGATGCGGTCGAGCGCGCGGGGACGCGGTCCTTCGTGATGGCACGTATCGGCAGAAAGGCTGCCACCAGATAACTGCGTCGGCGAATACTCTTTGCGAGACGTAGCGCTCGATATAACGCGACATTCACTAACCGGGTGTTTGTCGCGGCCCGACTCTCACTTGCATATTCGTCGGCCCCGCGACAACACTTCGCCCTATCCGTATCCTTCAGCAATCGCTTCAACGCCCGCCAGTCAAGGCTTTGTGCAACATGGCATGGACTCTGCTCTATCCAGCGTCCAGCCGTAGCACGACACGCCCATCCATCGAATTCGATGTCCCGCACCGGATGCACGCCTGGAATCCCGTGTGTCGCGCCCCGTTCGTGCCGATACGCCATTGACCAGATTGCTGACCGGAGGATGTTGTGTTGATTTTGTTTATCTATCTGTTGCCGTTTTTGAGGAAGGCGCTTGACCGTGCTGAACACAGTCGTCGTGACGCGTACCTCGCGTCAGCCGCCGATATGGGCGAGCTCGAACGCCGCATGCATTCGATGGAGACTGACCGCTGAGGCAGTGCCAAACCAATGCGCCTTGCATCAATCATTTCGGACTCCGGGACAAGCGCGCCGGTGCCCCGATCATAGCCGGCTACCCGCGCCGAGCCGATAGTGAGACTTCCCCGGCCCGGCATCCGCGCACCTAACCCTTGAGTACCATGAACGACATGAATAACACTATCGCGTCGCAAGCCTTCTCATCCGTCACATCGGTGATTGCACTGCATTGCTCCGGCTCGGGAGCGTCGCAATGGCGCAAGCTCGGCGAGGCGCTGGGTTCGCGCCACGCGTTCGTCGCGCCCGAGCACTACGGCTGTGACAGCACGGGCCCGTGGAGCGGCGAGCGCGCATTCACGCTCGCCGACGAGGCCGCAAGGACCATTGGCATCATCGACGCCTCGCGCGGCAAGGTGCATCTCGTCGGCCACTCGTATGGCGGCGGCGTGGCGTTACGCGCGGCCGTCGAACGGCCGGAGCGCATCGCGAGCCTGACGCTCTACGAGCCGTCGGCGTTTCATCTGTTGAAGGTGATGGGCGCGCACGGAGCGCACGCGCTCGCGGAAATCCTCGCGATCTCGAAGCGCACCGCCGATGGCGTGAGCTGTGGCGATTATCGGGGCGCGGCGGCTTCGTTCGTCGATTACTGGGGCGGCCAGGGCGCATGGGAAGCGCTGCGGCCCTCGGTGCAGGCCGCGCTCACGCGCTGGGCGCCGAAGGCGCCGCTCGACTTCCGCGCGCTGCTCGACGAACGCATGCCCGCAAGCGCGTACACGGGCCTGCGTGTCCCGGCGCTGATCATGCGCGGCCAGCACGCGCCCGTCCCGACGCGCGCGATTGCCGAGCGGCTGCCGATGCTTCTGCCGGCGGCGCGGCTTGCGATCGTCGAAGGCGCGGGACACATGGGGCCGCTCACACACGCCGACAACGTCAACTCGATCATCGTGCGGCATATCGCCGAGGCGGATGCAGCGGCTTGAACCGGCCTCCTGACAACACGCGGCGGCTCGCCGCGTAAGGGGAGGGTGAGGGCGCATTCGTTGATTGGTTCATCGCGGGCGCTGCCGCAGCTTGTTTTCATAGTCGCAACCCGCGGTTCATCGTGACGATCTTTTGAGGCATGCGGCCTCCTTTCCTCTGTTCCGATACATCGTTGCAGCGCGTCGAGCCGGAGTCCGAAATGGACGCTCGGCGGCGCTTTCACCTCAGCTCGATGTCGGGTCGCCTCATCACGGCATAAACTGTCGTGCGAGGGCGCGGGCAGCGACTGGATGAAACGCGTCTCAAGCCAACCGTGGAGCTCAACAACGATGATCTGCGACGATCCTCTGCCGAGCACGTTGTACATCGGGCCGGCAGATCCGATGAACGATGTTCCGCGCCTTACCCCAACGCGACTGCGGAGGCGCGGATGACGCTTGCTGGCACGCTGGTCCAGACCTGCCGGGCGGCCATATTGTCGCTCGGACGCGAATTGGCGGCCTGGAGGCCTTCCAGGGAGCGCGCGACATTCGGGACTGAAGCCATGCTCTCGGTCGCGCTTTCGGTCGTGCTCGCCAACGCGTTGCATCTGTCAGACACGTGGTGGGCAGCCATCAGCGGCTACGCCGTCATGCAAACGAGTTTCTCCGGTTCCGTGCAGCGCGCTGCGCACCGCATTATCGGCACGGTGATCGGCGCCGCGCTGGGAACCTTGGCGGGCCCCTGGATCGGCGACCGGCCGTGGCTGTTCGTGCCCGTGTTGGGGGCAATCGGCGGCGTTGCGGTGTATCAGGCCAACGGGCCCAAAGCGGCCTACGCCTGGGTGCTGGGCGGCGTGACTGCGTTGATGGTGACGTACGAAGCGCATGCGCTGGTCTCATTTCGCGAGACCGCGATGTTTGCAGCGCTGCGAGTCGCCGAGGTCATGGTTGGAACGCTCGCTTGCCTGCTGGTGGCGAGCGTATTTCACTTCGGGCCGAGGTGGTACAGGCAGACCCGAAGTCCATGGATGCCCGCAACCGGCCGTGCAGCCGCTGACATCGGAACGCCTGCCCCTTCAATACCTTCACCGCCGCCGGAAACATTGCGCCCGACTCGCATGCTGCTGGGCTTGCAAGGCGCACTGGCGATCGTGATTCTCTCGGCGCTTACGTACGTTTTGCATTTGCCTGGTTTCGCGCAAGCGATGGTCACGGCGATCGCGGTGCTGGTATTGCAGGCAGGTTTACCGGTGGACGGGACGCAGCAACCGGTCATCGAAAAGATGGTGCAGCGGGTGGCGGGCTGCTTGCTGGCCGGCGCGCTGGGTGTGGCACTGCTGCCCCTGATGCGGGGCCAGGCGATCCTGTGCATGCTCGCGCTGTCTGCCGGCGTTTGGATCGGATGTCACGTGCAGTCGGGACGGGAAGGCGCGAGCTACGTCGGCCGGCAATTCACCATCGCGTTCATCATGGTATTTGTGCAGGACCATCATTGGTCGGCTGATCCGGTGCCCGCGCTCATGCGGCTATCGGGCATCCTCGCCGGAATCGTCGTGCTGGCAGTCGTGATGCTCGCGACCGGTAAGCTGCGTTTGCCGCTATCGACGGGTGATGCAAGCCATTGAGACTCGCATGCATCCCGCGTCGCCTGGCACTCGTTTTCCTATGTCCGCTGGGCTCCTGCATCGGGTGGACACGAGCCGCTCCAGGCCAACTACGCTCAATGGCCTGATCGTTCACCCGCCGCAACCGGTGTCTGCTTCGATTGCCGCCCCAGCATGAGCGTCACCACGGCGGACACGGCCAACGTTGCGCCGACCACGTACAACCCGGCCGAGTAGCTCCCTGTCACGTTCTTGAGCCAGCCGATCGCAAACGGTCCGACGAAGCCACCCAGATTGCCGACCGAGTTGATCATCGCGATCCCCGCAGCCGCTCCTGCGCCTGACAGGAACATGCTCGGCATGGCCCACAATGGCGCTTTCGCCGCGCTGATCCCGATGTTCACGATCACAAGCGCGACGATAATCATCAATGCGGTGGTGGCGTTGCCGGCAAATGCGAATCCCAGGCATGCCAATACGCAAGGGATGACCACATGCCACGTGCGCTCTTCGGTACGGTCCGAATGCCTGGCCCACAGGATCATCGCGACCACGGCGGCAACGCTCGGCACCCCCGCAAGAAGGCCCGTTTCGAACGAACCGAACCCGTATTGGCGAATGATCAACGGCGCCCACAACCCGAGCGTGTACAGCCCGGCTGACGTGCCGAAGTAGATCAGTGAGAGGGCGAGCACGCGCGGGTCGCGCAAGGCGCTCAGCGCGCCTGCCGTGTGGCCCTCGTGAGACTGCTTCGCGTCCGCTTCCATCTTCAGCTTCGCAATCAGCCATTCTCGCTCTTGCGGCTGGAGCCAGTGCGCCTTCGCGGGTGTATCGGTCATGTACTTCAGGACGACGAAACCCAGGATGATCGCCGGCACCGCTTCGAGGATGTAAAGCATCTGCCAGTCGGCAAATCCGGCGATGGGAGGAAGCTTCATGATCGCGCCGGACAGCGGCGAGCCGATCGCGGTGGAGATTGGCGCGGCAGCCATGAACCACGCCGCCGCGACCGCGCGTTGACGCGATGGGAACCACAAGCTGAGATACAGGATGATGCCGGGAAAGAAGCCCGCTTCAGCAACGCCCAGGATGAAGCGAAGCGCATAGAAGCTGTTCGGCCCGACGACGAATGCGGACGCCAGCGACACGATTCCCCACGACACCATCACGCGCGCAATCCAGCGGCGTGCGCCGGCCTTGTGAAGAATCAGGTTCGATGGCACTTCGAACAGGAAATAGCCGATGAAGAAAAGTCCGCCGCCGAGACCGAATGCGGTCGGCGAAAGGCCGATGGCCTTGTTCATCGACAGTGCGGCAAAGCCAACGTTGACGCGGTCGAGAAAGCTCACGAAATAGAGCAGCATGACGAACGGAATGATCCGCAGCATGAGCTTGCGGGAAACCCGGCTTTCGAGTTCGGAAATCATTGTCTCCTCCTTGGAGGCTCGAGCCGGGCGCTACTGAACCAGGCTCAAGCGGGGCCTCTGACGGCGCTTAAGCTGCGTCGCCTAAGGTGACTTCCTGCGTCGCTGTCGCCGCTTTCTCGATGAGCGCACATACAGCAGCGGTTACCTGCGCCGTTGTCGCCGTGCCGCCAAGGTCTCCCGTATGCAGGGACTTGTCCGCGGTCACCGCTTCGACTGCCTGCATCACGCGTTTCGCGGCGTCGAATTCACCCAGGTGTTCGAGCAGCATGACGACCGACCAGAACGTGCCGATCGGGTTGGCGAGTCCCTTGCCCATGATGTCGAATGCGGAGCCGTGGATCGGCTCGAACATCGATGGAAAACGGCGTTCCGGATCGATATTGCCGGTCGGCGCAATACCCAGGCTGCCGGCGAGTGCGGCGGCGAGGTCGCTGAGGATATCGGCGTGCAGGTTGGTGGCGACAATCGTATCGAGCGTCGCGGGCCGGTTGATCATCCGGGCCGTCGATGCATCCACGAGTTCCTTGTCCCATTTGACGTCGGGGAACTCCTTCGAGATTTGCAGCGCGATCTCGTCCCACATCACCATTGCGTGGCGCTGGGCGTTGCTTTTCGTGATGACCGTCAGCAGCTTGCGGGGACGTGATTGCGCAAGGCGGAACGCAAAGCGCATGATCCGTTCGACACCGGCGCGGGTCATGATCGACACGTCGGTTGCGGCTTCGATCGGATGACCCTGGTGAACGCGCCCGCCCACGCCGGAATACTCGCCTTCCGAGTTTTCACGCACGATCACCCAGTTCAGGTCTTCCGGCTCGCAGCGTTTCAACGGGCCATCGATACCCGGCAGGATGCGTGTCGGACGAACGTTCGCGTATTGATCGAAGCCCTGGCAGATCTTCAGGCGCAGGCCCCAGAGCGTGATGTGATCGGGAATGTCCGGGTCGCCGGCCGAGCCGAACAGGATGGCGTCCTTGTTGCGGATGGCGTCGAGCCCGTCGGCGGGCATCATGACGCCGTGCTTGCGGTAGTAGTCGCCGCCCCAGTCGAAGTTTTCGAACTCGAACGCAAACGACTTCGTGGTCTTCGCAAGTGCTTCGAGGACCTGCGCGCCCGCAGGTACGACTTCCTTGCCGATGCCGTCGCCGGGGATGGTTGCGATGCGATAGGTGTTCATGTCTCCGTCCTTCTGATGTCGAGGGTGTGAGCGAACTTTATCGACATCCGGAGGCAAAAACCGGTGCTAAACTCAAAGCATCCGTAACTTTAATTCACAAGTGAATGCGATGCGCGATACCGTCCAGCCGTCCGATCTGGGCTTTTTTTCGACGCTTGCCGCGTCCGGCAGCCTAAGTGCGGCAGCGCGGGAACTGGGCTTGACGGCGGCAGCCGTCAGCAAGCATTTGACGCAGATGGAAGGCCGCGCGGGCGTGGCGCTGGTCAACCGCACGACGCGCCGGATGATGCTCACGCCCGAGGGCGAGTTGTACCTGCAGCACGCGCGCCGGATTCTCGATGAGATCGACGAGTTGTCCGAGTTGCTCGGCACGGCGAAAAAGAGTCCGAAGGGACTGCTGCGCGTGAATGCAACGCTTGGCTTTGGGCGCAGTCATGTCGCGCCCGCTATCTCTCGCTTCGTCGCGAACTATCCGCAGGTGTCGGTCCAGCTTCAGTTGTCGGTCACGCCTCCGCCGCTGACAGACGACACCTTCGATGTCTGCATCCGCTTCGGTGAGCCGCCCGATACGCGGATGGTCGCGCGGCGTCTCGCGGACAACCGGCGCTTGCTGTGTGCCGCGCCTGCGTACATCGCGTCACGCGGAATGCCCTTGACCCCGCACGACCTGACGCGGCACAACTGCATCGGCATCCGTCAGGGTGATGAAGCCTATGGCGTGTGGCGTCTGAGTTCGGGCAGGGGCGCGGCGCGCAAGACGGAAGCGGTGAGGATCAATGGCACGCTGACAACGAACGATGGTGAGATCGCGGTGAAGTGGGCGCTGGAAGGACACGGCATCCTGATGCGCGCCGAGTGGGACATCAGACAGTATCTGGCGCATGGTTCGCTGGTCGTCGTACTGCCTGACCATGACACGCCGAACGCCGATATCTTCGCGGTGTATTCGCAGCGGCACCAGATGTCCAACCGGATTCGCGCTTTCGTCGACTTTATCGCCCATGACCTTCGCAATGAAGCGGGGGAGTTCAAGTAGGGTCGATCAAGCTTCTTGACGAGGCGAATCAGGCGCTATCCGGATTCGCAAAAGGGCTCACGCACGCATGCCTTGCAGGAACAACTGAATTGCCGCGGGCCATGATCATTTCGCGTCGAAACTCGTCCAGAATACAACGCATCTCCAATCACGATTGAAACGTCCGGGCGCAGCGGCCGGTCCGACAAGTATTCGAAAATCCGGCTACGCTGTGTGCGGCTGTTGCCCTAGTGTTGAACCGGTGAGGCAACAGGAAATCATCATCAGGAAAGCAATGAAACAACCAATCAGAATCGATTTCGTCTCCGATGTAGCGTGCCCCTGGTGTGCTGTCGGTTTATCCTCGCTGCAACTTGCATTGTCACGACTTGGCGATGAGGTCGACGCCGAATTCGTCATGCATCCCTTCGAACTGAATCCGCGGATGGGCGAAGAGGGTGAAGACCTTGTCGAACATATCGCAAAGAAATACGGGCGTACTACGCAACAGATCGCTCAGGCGCAGGCCGAGCTCCGGCAGCGCGGCGCGGATGTTGGTTTCACCTTCGGCACGCGCACACGCATCTATAACACCTTCGATGCACACCGTCTGATGCATTGGGCCGGTATCAAAGGGAAGCAGGTAGAGCTTAAACAGGCGCTGCTAAAGGCGTATCACGGCGAGGGCAAGCCGACGAGCAGCCATGACGTCCTGGTTGAAGCCGCGCAATCTGCCGGACTCGACGGCGCCGAGGCGCGTTCCATTCTGCAAGGAGACGAGTACGCCAATGAGGTTCGCGCAGAAGAAGAGAAATACCAGGCAATGGGCATTAATTCAGTGCCGTCGGTGATCTTCAACAACCGCTACTTGCTGACTGGCGCACAACCTGTCGAAGCGTTCGAGCAAGCCATCCGACAGATTCTGACCGAAGCGTAATGAAGCTACGGCATCGTAATGGCGCTTCGCCGTTAAATTCTGGATCTCATCACTCGACAGTGAGCGGCTGCAAGACGCAGTCGTTCACTGGCCCGCCCGGCAATAAGCTTACTCATCAATCAGCCATCCACGCCTTCCCGTCAGATTTCGATTTGTTCCCGCTGTGCAAGACTGTTTGTTAGCTGCGGGTATTCGAAATCCGGGTCAATGCGCCTACATTTGGCTTTGGCGGAGCCGTCGGCCTGATCGGTGACGAAGCCGGACAACCCATGTTCGAAGACATGAGGCGGCGTGGCGCGGGCGGCGACCGCCTCCCCCGGGAGGACATATGAGCGAAGCAGATCAAGGCGCGCGCGTGCGCGAGCTGAGTCATTTCATTGACGGTCAACGCGCCGCTGGCGCGAGCGGGAAGTTCGCCGACGTATACGATCCGGCGCTAGGCCGGGTGACGGCGCGCGTTCCGGTAGCAAGTACGGCTGAAGTTGCCGCCGCCGTCGCTGCGGCTAAAGCCGCGTTCGGGGCCTGGAGCGAAACCGCGCCGCTGACGCGCGCCCGTCTAATGTTCAAGTTCAAGGAACTGCTCGACGCGCATACCGATGAACTCGCCGAGCTGATTACGCGCGATCACGGCAAGCTGTTTTCGGACGCGAAGGGCGAGGTGCTGCGCGGTATCGAAATCGTTGAATTCGCGTGCGGCATTCCGAACCTGCTCAAGACCGAATTCACTGATCAGGCCGCCAGCGACATCGACGCGTGGAATCTGCGTCAGCCGCTTGGCGTGGCGGCGGGCGTCACGCCCTTCAATTTCCCGATGGTGGTGCCGTGCTGGATGTTCGTGATGGCGGCCGCGTGCGGCAACACGTTCATTCTCAAGCCGTCGGAGCGCACGCCGTCGGCATCCATTCGACTCGCCGAGCTGTTCATCGAGGCCGGCTTTCCCAAAGGTGTGTTCAACGTCGTGCATGGCAGCAAGGCCGTCGTCGATGCGCTGATCGAGCACCCCGATGTGGTCGCGATGTCTGTCGTCGCCTCGACGCCAGTGGCTGAATACATCTACAGCGAAACCGCGAAGCGCGGCAAGCGCGTGCAGGCATTGGGCAGTGCGAAAAACCATCTGGTCGTTTTGCCCGACGCCAATCTCGATCAAGCCGTCGATGCGCTGATCAACTCGTCGTATGGCTCAGCCGGCGAGCGCTGCATGGCGACCTCGGTCGCGGTGGCCGTAGGGGACGTTGCCGATGAGCTGGTCGAGCGTCTCGCGCCGCGCGTGCGCTCGCTCAGGATCGGCGGCGGCATGGAGCCCGATCTGGACATGGGGCCGCTCATCTCCGCCGCGCATCGCATGAAGGTGTTGGGTTATATCGATGCGGGCGTTGCGGCAGGCGCCAGGCTCGTCGTCGATGGTCGCGGCCAATCGTTCCCGGGGCACGAAGAGGGCTTCTTTCTCGCCGGCTCGCTTTTTGATGACGTGAAGCCTGATATGACTATCTATCTGGAAGAGATTTTCGGGCCGGTTTTGTCAGTTGTCCGCGTGCCTGATTTAGCGAGCGCGATAGCGCTCGTCAACGCGCACGAACTGGGGAACTGCGTAACGCTTTTCACATCCGACGGCCGCTCGGCACGCACGTTCACCCGGCAGATTCACGTGGGCATGGTGGGCATCAACATACCGAGTCCGGTGCCGGCGGCGTGGCACTCGTTCGGGGGCTGGAAGCGATCGCTGTTCGGCGATCATCACGCGTACGGCCAGGAAGCCGTGCGCTTTTACACGCACTACAAGAGCGTCATGCAGCGCTGGCCCGACAACGTCGCCTAAGGCGCCGAATCAGGGTCGATGACGGCCCTGAAACGCCAGGAATAGCGCCCGTGCGAGCAAACTGTGCATATTCACAGTATCATCGTTTCCAAACCAGACGGAGAGGAAACGATGAGCCTTATCGATGAAACCGGCGCGGGTCTAGACGGCCTCGCGCAGTTGCGGGCGCTGATGTCGTCGGGACGCAAGCCAGGGATTCTGGAGTCGCTGAACTTCGATTTCGTTGAAGTGGATGCGGGTCGCGCCGTCTTCGCCGGCCTGCCGGGCGATCACGCGTATAACCCGATCGGCACGGTTCATGGCGGCTACGCAGCCACGCTGCTGGATTCGGCCTGCGGTTGCGCCGTGCATTCACGGCTCACGGCCGCGCAGGCCTACACCACGCTAGAGTTGAAGATCGCGTATCACAAGGCTGTCACGCGCGACTCCGGATTGCTGCGCGCCGAGGGCCGCGTGATCTCGATAGGCCGGCGCGCCGCATTCGCTGAAGCCACACTGACCGATGCTACCGGGCGTTTGTATGCATCGGCGACATCGACGTTGCTGGTGTTCGAGCGCTGAGCGTGACGGCGGCTGTCAAATCGGCAGGCTGTGCCGCCAGATCAATCCAGCGCTTTCTGCGATTTTTCATCCATGCATGCGACGGCGATCAACCCCAGCAGACCACAGCCGATCACATACCATGCGGGCGCGAGCACACTGCCGGTCGCCACGATCAGCGACGTCACGAAGAATTGCGCGAAGCCGCCAAAGATCGCGACCCCAAGGCTGTAGACCACGGCGCCGCCAGTGGCCCGCACGGAACGCGGGAAGAGTTCACCGAGCATCGCGCCAACACCGCCAATATTGATCGCGTGTACCGACGAAAGCAGCGTGACGACCGTGAGCAGCGTGGTGGTTGTCGGCCATCGGTTCAATGCAATGAAGGCCGGATAGATGGCGAGCAGCAGGACGATACGCGTGCCTTGCGCGAGCGCGTTGCGTCCGAAGCGGTCGGTCAGGTATCCACCTACCGGTGAGAGCACAAAAATAATCGCGCCCGATATACAGCCTGACAGCATCGCGATGCCCGGCGGCAGGCCGAGCGTCTTGACCGCGTAGATCGACAGATAGAACACGATGATGAAGTGCGCCGATGTCCCGGCAATCGTCAGCCCCAGCCCCGTGAGCACCGCGCGCCGATGATCGCGGAGTACATCAATCAGCGGCAGCTTCGGCGCTTTCTGTCTGGGCGTGTGAACCGGTTCTTCTTCGAGCGTCTTGCGCAGCCACCAGCCCACCGGCACGATCAGCGTGCCGATCAGGAACGGCACGCGCCATCCCCAGCTTTCGAGTTGTGCGCTCGAGAGCGTCGCGGTCAACGCAACACCGGTCAATGCGCCTGCAAGTGCTGCGAGTCCCTGGCTGGCGAATTGCCACGATGCATACAGGCCACGCCGGTTTGGCGGCGCTTGTTCGAGCAGGAGCGTAGTCGATGCCCCGACTTCGCCGCCTGCGGAAAATCCCTGGATGAGCCGCGCGATCACCAGGATGACGGGTCCTAAAACCCCTGCTTGTCCGTAGGTCGGTGCGACGGCGATCATCGCCGTGCCTACCGCCATCAGCCCGAGCGTCAGGATCATCGCTTTCTTGCGTCCGGCGCGATCTGCGTACATGCCGATCACAAGGCCGCCCACGGGCCGCGTGAAAAACCCCACGCCGAAACTCGCGACGGCAAGCAGTAACTGCCCGACCGGATCGTGGACCGGGAAGAAAAGCTTGCCGATCAGCAACGCGAAGAACCCGTAGACCGTGAAGTCGTAGAACTCGAGTGCATTACCTACTGCTGCCGCAGTGACGAGCCGCATGCGGCTTTGCTTGCGCTGGCCCTGGGCCGCGCCCGGCGCAACGTCGAGGCTTGATACGGTAGGAATGCTCATGTCTTCTCTCGGAACGCGGTGGATTCTGCAGGGGTTGAACAGATCAGTCGGCCAGATACGCTTCGGTCAGGCGCACCCAGTAACTCGCGCCGATGGCGAGAATGTCGTCGTTGAAGTCGTAGCCGGGGTTGTGGACCATGCAACTCCCTTTGCCGTTGAGGCCATTGCCGATCCACGCATACGCACCCGGCACGACTTCGGCCATGAACGCGAAGTCCTCGCTGCCCATGAGCGGATGCGCTTGCGTATCCACACGTTGAGTACCGAGCATCTTCTGCGCGACTTCCGCTGCGAACGCGGTAGGTTCAGGGTGATTGACGAGCACGGGATAACCCCATTCATAGTCGATCTCGGCCTCCACCCCGAACGACTCCGCTTGCGCATGCACGAGCGCGGTGATGCGTTGCCTCAAGAGATCGCGCACGGCGGGGTCGAGCGCGCGGATCGACAGTTTCATCTCGGCGGTTTGAGGAATCACGTTGAAGGTATCCCCGGCCTTGACGCTGCCAACCGAGATCACGGCCGACTTCTGCGAATCGACTTCCCGCGCCACAATGCTCTGCAGCGCGAGGATAATGCCCGCTACGGCGGGCATGGGGTCGCGCGACAGATGCGGCAGCGCGCCGTGCCCGCCCAACCCACGCAGCACGATGGTGGCGCGGTCGGCTGAAGCCATCGCGGGGCCAGTGCGGAAATTCATGCCGCCGGTTTCGTAGCCCGGCATGTTGTGCAGGCCGAACACGGCGTCACACGGAAACCGCTCGAAGAGACCGTCCTCGATCATTGCGCGTGCGCCGCCGTAGCTTTCTTCGGCCGGTTGAAAGATCAAGGTCAGCGTGCCGGAAAACTGCCGGCTTTCTGCCAGGTAGCGAGCGGCGCACAGGAGCATCGCGGTGTGGCCGTCGTGCCCACAGGCGTGCATGGTCTTGGGTACCGCGCTGGTGTAGGGCAGGCCCGTCGCCTCTTCGATGGGCAACGCATCCATGTCGGCGCGCAGGCCGATGCGCCGGCTGCCGCTGCCCAGTTTCAGCACGCCGACCACGCCTGTCTTGCCGAGGCCGCGCGTCACTTCGTAGCCCCATTGCGTAAGCAGGCTGGCGACGAGATCGCTGGTCGCCCGCTCCTCGAACGCGAGTTCCGGATTGGCGTGGATCTGGCGACGCACGGCGATAAGGTCCGGCGCAATGGCGGCAATACCGGGAATGACGGGATCGACTGACAGCATGGGTGACTCCTTAAGACGTTTTGATATTCAGCGCGACGGAAGCGTGACTGCTTCGCGTGACTGCTTCCGGTCAAGCATATAAAGTCACAAAGAAAACCAAAAGACAGTTAATTAAATTTGTGACCACCCATAGTTGTCGGTATAAATCCTTGAATTCCCAATGAAATATCACCAGTTGCGTGCGTTCCTCACAGTGGCCGAGCAAGGCAGCATCCGCGCGGCGGCGCGTAGCCTGCATCTCTCGCAGGCGGCGTTGACGAAGGCGGTGAAAGAACTCGAACAGGACCTGGGCGTGCCGCTGGTCTTGCGTACCGCGCGCGGCGTGCAATTGACCGCGTTCGGCTTGCAGTTGAGGATTCGGGCGCAGATGGTGGTGAGCGAGATGCGTCGCGCCGAAGACGACATCGCGCATATGAAGGGCGCGGTGACAGGCAGCGTGGCGGCCGCCGTCACGCCCACCGCCGCGTTGTCGGTCCTCCCTAAAGCGTTCAGCGCATTTCGAAAGAAGATGCCGCATGCGCGCGTGAGTTTTATCGAAGGATTTCCGGGTGTGGCGTTGCCGCGTTTGCGCGACGGGTCGCTTGATTTCGTCGTGGCCGTGGTCCAGCCGGAGCATTTGGGTCCCGCGTTCGATTACATCGAGCTATACAAAATCAGTTCGGTGGTCGTCGCGCGGCAGGATCATCCGCTGGCGCAATGCACGTCCTTGGCCGAACTCGTCGATGCGGAATGGCTGTTGAATCCGTCGCCCGAAAGCTCGACACGCGGACTGCTCGATTTCTTCGCCGCGAACGGTTTGCCGGTGCCGCAGAAAATTATCGAGTGCCCGAGCTTCGTGATTGCGCATGGATTGCTGCGCGGCTCGGATACCGTTGCAATGTTGCCCCAGCCCTTGCTGGATCAACCGTGGGTGCGCGAGGGTATCGCCGTGTTGCCTGTAGCCAACCTGCCGCCGCCGATAGCAATCGGCGTAGTGACGCGGCGCGACAGTCCGCTGACGCCGGCGGCTGCGTTGCTGCTGGATTGTTTGCAGGATGCGGTGACGTCGCTCAGGTTGAACGTGCCGGCGCGCCGTTCATTCCAGGGGCGGTAAGCGGCGTTCGACCGGCGTCGACTTGATGATCGCCGTGCTTGTCTCGGCGCGCTCCGCGACCTTCGAAAGAATCTCGTCCAGTTGTTCGATTGTCTTGAGAAAGAGCCGGCAGACAAAACAGTCATCGCCGGTGACCTTGTCGCATTCGACGAATTCAGGAATGCGCCGGATGGCTTCTTCCACCAGGTGCAGTTGACCTGGCAGCGGCTTGACTCGAACGATGGCCTGAAGCGTGTATCCCAATGCACGCGGGTCGAGCTTGACCCCGAACCCCTGGATCACGCCACGCGCTTCGAGCTGGCGCACGCGCTCGGCTGTGCTGGGCGCCGACAAGCCAATCCGGCGCGCGAGTTCGCTCATCGCGATCCGGCCGTCCTCGGATAGAACGGCAAGCAATTCGCGGTCGGTCTGGTCGAGTGATACGAGACCCGGCGGAGAAGAAAGGCGGTTCTTCAAATGGACCTTCGATTTGAAGTTAAAACGTCGATGTCCGCTCATTTTACACATGGAATCGCGCTTGGCCGCCCACTAAACTTATTAGACAGATAGAGCTGGCACCACTTGAAAGGCGAGGCGATGAGCTCGAGAGAAATGCGCGCTGGTTGCGTGGAAATGACGGTAGCGATGCTGATATCCGGCACGGTCGGCTGGCTCGTCGTGTCGTCGCAGCAAACACCGTTGAACGTGGTGTTCATCCGTTGCGTGTTCGGCGCGGCGACGCTGTTCGTGATCTGCGCATTCAAGGGGATGCTGCGCAAGAACCTGTTTTCCTGGCGCATGCTTGGACTGGTTGCGCTCGGCAGCGCCACGATTGTCGGCAACTGGGTGCTGCTGTTCGCGGCCTATTCGCGAGCTTCCATATCGATGGCGACCACGGTCTACAACACCCAGCCGTTCATGCTCGTCCTGCTCGGCGCGGTAGTGTTTCGCGAACGGATCACCTTGCGCACGATCCTCTGGCTGAGCGTCGCGTTCTTAGGCCTTGTGCTGGTTGTGCGAGTGGAGCCCGCAGTGCTGGCCAAGCCCGGTGAATATCTGGCAGGGATTGGCTATGCGCTCGGCGCGGCATTTCTCTATGCGATTTGTTCGATCGTGACCAAGCAGCTCAAGGGAACGCCGCCCCATTTGATTGCGTTGTTGCATGTGGCGCTTGGCATCATCATGCTTGCGCCTTTCGTAGACTTCCGGCATCTGCCTACCACCCCGAATCATTGGGCGGATCTTGTCGTGCTCGGCGTTGTCAACACCGGCATCATGTACGTGCTGCTTTATGGCGCTATCCAGAAACTGCCGACTGCGGTGATCGGCGCGTTGTCGTTCATCTATCCGGTCGTCGCGATCATCGTGGATCGGGTCGCGTTCGGACAACGCTTAGGATGGCTGCAGATTGTCGGCGCGGTGCTGATTCTGCTGGCGGCTGCCGGAACGACCTTAGGGTGGGAACTCCTGCCGCGAAAACGTGCGGCGTTCGAATAGCGAGTCATCTTTTCGTATCAACAAGCTTTCCGGCAACTATCCGTCATGAATCCGCCAGATGTCTTTCCGCGCAACGCAGTCGATCACATCAACGTGATCCGACCGCTTGCGCACGCGGGTTTCAAAAGCAAAAAAACATCGCTCATCTGACCGGAGCGCTGTTCCGTCAGGTGCGACGGAACGGACGCGGCCACTCGATTTTCATCCCTGTTCTCCAGCCCTGACGGTTTTTATCGGTCAAACTGGAGAGTATGGAATGTCGATTTTTTCTGGTATCTGGATTCCGCTGGTCACGCCGTTTTCAAACGGACGTGTCGATCACGACGCGCTGCGAAGACTGGTCAGGTCATACATTGAAGCGAAGGTTGCAGGGTTTGTTGCGCTGGGAACAACGGGCGAACCTTCGTCGCTCGACCACGCCGAGCAAGAGCAGGTGCTTGCGGCCATTCTGGATGAGGCGAAGGACCATCCAGTCGCGGTAGGCCTGGCCGGTAATAACTCGGCGGAGCTTCGCGAACGCGCGCTTTGCTTGAACGAGCTTCCGATTGCCGGTTTGCTTGTCCCAGCGCCTTACTATGTGCGGCCTTCGCAGTCCGGCTTGACGGACCACTTCACCACCCTCGCCGATATCAGCACGGTCCCTCTGATCGTCTACGACATTCCGTATCGGACGGGTGTGCGGTCGGACCTCGCGACACTGTTGACGCTCGCGGGTCATCCCAACATTCACGCCATCAAGGATTGCGCGGGATCGCTGGAGACGACCCTCGCGCTGATCCTCGATGGACGTTTGTCGGTGCTGGCGGGTGAAGACCTGAATATGTTCAGCACGCTATGTCTCGGCGGGCACGGTGCGATCGCGGCAAGTGCGCATGTGCGCGCGGCTGACTTCGTTGCGGTCTATGACGACATCAGGCACGGGCGGCTTGATGAGGGGCGTGAGCGGTTTCATCGACTGGCGCCCTTGATACAGGCACTCGGGTCCGAGCCCAATCCGGCGCCCGTGAAGTGTGCGCTCGATATCTTGAGAATGATTCGCCAGGAACTTCGTGCGCCGATGACACAAGCAACTGACAGGCTTCGTGGTCAGCTTGGAGCCTTGCTGTCGAGCTAGGCGACAATCAGCGCGGCATCCCGTACTGGCGACTCGCTTGAATTGGCCCGCGCTTATTTCACCAAGTGCAGTCCCTTGGCCAGCACGATGCCCTTCTCGCGGTTGATCAGCCAGATATCGCCGACGTTCGCGTGCATTGTTGCCGTGCGCGTGGTGATATCGGTGGGCTCCTCGTTGCTCGGGTCGGTATGGTCCTTGGTTTCGGTCAGATAAGGCGGCACCACGCGACAGATCAGCACGAGCGCAAGATCACCGTCTTCCTGGGAAAACGCGTCCGGCGACAGCACGAAGCGCCCATGCACCGTCGTCCTGTTGTGCTTGTTGACGGCATCCAGTTCGATGATATCGATGTTCTGTATGTAGCCCTTGGATTTCGCTTCGGCCGCTACCACCAGCTTGCGCCCACGCGGTCCGGTGATGGTCTTCTTGAGGACTATCGTGTCGGGGTGATCGCTGTCCGACAGATCCACGTCCACCGTCATTACGCGCACTTTCGACCGATAGCGAATTCCATAGGGTGCAGGCACCACGAACGCGAGATCGCGGCTTAGCTTGGCGTCCATTAGCGCTGAGTCGTGCAAGGTTTTCGGCAGCGCATCGCCGATCAGGTCTTCCACGCGATGTGCGAACGTGCGCGTTTTGCTATCGGTGAATTTACGCGCCAGCGCGTCCCTGACGGCAACCGGATCATCGCCGCTGAAACCCGGTGTCACCACGATGCTGACCGGCGCAACGTTTTCTGTCTGCCCGGCCGCCGTGGCCGCGCTGCTGGCCGATTGGGCCTGGGACGTTACACACACACAAAGAAGGGCACAAGCGGCGCTTACGCTCGCTCGTTTTATTTCGTGAAGACTCATTAGCAGACTCCCATGGACATGATCGCGGACCGCCGGGTCTTCGTGCTGCACGAGCAGCATTCGAGTCAATTCATTCTTATTCGATTCTATTCAATGGTACCCGGCTAGAAAAGACAAATGGGAGACATTGGCGTAAGGACGTATTAAACGATGGTAGAGATGCCTGGACTGCTGAGGTAGAGTTTCCCGAATCGACGAGCATTGGGAATTCAGGTGCCTTAGAGAAATGCTCATCTCGACCAACCTTTCCGCGAGGGAAAACCAATATGACATCTCCTGCAATTCATGCGTTGCCGAGCCGGGATTGTTTATCGCATGAGACGTTGCGATGAGCGGGCCGCTCAAGGGAATTCGCGTGGTCGAGATGGTCGGACTTGGGCCGTGTCCGTTCGCCGCGATGATGCTCGCCGACATGGGGGCGGAAGTGATCCGCATAGATCGTCGGCCGACCGGCGGCGAAACGCCATATCCCATGCAAGGCACGAAATTCGACGTGATGGCGCGTGGGCGCCGCTCGCTCGCGCTGGATCTCAAGCAACCGGAAGGGCGTGAACTGGCGTTGCATCTCGTTGCCCAGGCCGATGCGCTGATTGAAGGTTTTCGCCCTGGCGTGATGGAGCGGCTTGGTCTCGGGCCCGATGCATGCATGGAGCGCAATCCGAAGCTTGTGTACGGCCGCGTGACGGGCTGGGGACAGGATGGCCCGCTGGCTATGACCGCGGGGCACGATGTGAACTACATCGCGATGAGCGGGATGCTGCACGAGCTTGGCCGCAGCGATGCACCGCCGGTGCCGCCGCTGAATCTGCTTGGCGACTTTGGCGGTGGCGGCATGATGCTCGCGTTCGGCGTGGTGTGCGCGCTGCTGGAAGCGCGCGGGTCGGGCAAGGGCCAGGTGATCGATGCCGCGATGGTCGAAGGCTCCGCGCTACTGGGCGCGATGATCTACGGCTACAAGGCGTTCGGCGCGTGGGGCGGCGAACGAGGCACGAGCATGCTTGCCGGCGGCGCGCATTTCTACAATACCTACGCATGCGCGGATAGCAAATTCGTGTCGGTTGGGGCGATCGAACCGCAGTTTTACGCTTTGTTGTTGAAGCTCTGCGGTATCGATGACCCTGCGTTCGATAAGCAGATGGACCGCGAGCAATGGCCATCGTTGAAAACAAAAATAGCGGCCATCTTCGCGACGAAGTCGCGAGCGGCGTGGTGCGAATTGATGGAAGGCACGGACGTGTGCTTTGCGCCCGTGCTCGATATGGACGAAGCACCGGAGCATGTGCATAACCGGACGCGGGGGACGTTTATCGACGTGGACGGCGTGACGCAGCCGGGCCCGGCGCCGCGCTTTAGCCGCACGGCGCCGGAGGTGAGTTCGCCGCCGTCGAGTCCGGGGCAAGATACTGACGCGATTTTGCGGGACTGGAACGTGCCGGGTGAGTTGATGGAGAGGCTGCGGGAGAAGAAGGTGGTTTAGGGGGCTATCCGTCGCCTTTCGCGCGCAGACTCTGGCGATCGATCCCGGTTGACGAATTCCTATATCTCCGACAATATTCGGTTGACGAATTCGTCAAAAACCGAAAAAGAGATGGGTGTTATGGATTTACCGCTGCCTTGGAAGTCGAAGCCTGTACTCACGGAAGAACGTCTCAACGTGATCGCCCGTGATCTTCGCGATATTTACTACGGCGTCGAGTCGCTGCTCGACACAGAAGACGACTGTTCCTATGGGCGCGGGACACTGTTTTTCGGCCGTTCTCGACAACGCCTCATCCGGCTGGGTACCTCAGGTGAGCACGAATGGCTCAAGCTCACCAATGCCGCGATGGACGTTACGCTGGAAATCGAGGGCGTTCCCTTTCGGTTTTTTCGCGACGATCATGAGTCGCCCAAGAAGAAGGGTTTTTGGCGTCGCAACCAGACCGACCAATTGTTCGCACCAACCGATGCCGAGGCGGTGGTCTTCCGGTTTATCGTTCAACGCCCTTTGACTGAAAACGACGAACTCGAGATCTATTTCGTTGGTTATAACGCTGTGGAAGATGCGTTATGCGAATGGCGATTTGGCGATGTCCGGGTTCTCAGCAGCACGGACGACCAGTTGCCGGATGCGGTTCATCAGGACGCTCCGCGAGCCGACCTTCTGCACACGGACGACGACATCTCACAACCCCAACAACCCCACGCCGATACCGGTAAATGACAGTCGAATTCGATGCGGCCAATCTGAGATTGGTCCGCTGCGCTCAAAGCCTTTCACTTGCCGATGTAGGAGACGCAGTCGGCAAGTCGAAACAATTCATCCAGCGGGTCGAGTCTGGAATGGCTCAACCCACTGATGAACTCGTCGATGCGCTGGCTTGCGTCCTCCGCGTGCAGCGCGAGTTCTTTTTCCCTGGCGCACCGCAGGCGTTGCCCGAAGACGCATTCCATTTCCGCAAGTTGACGACGGCAAAGCTGAGCGATAAGCAAACCGTCATCGCCAAAGGCGAACTCTTCCGCCGGTTCGTCGCTTCGATTGACGCCCGGTTGCGGCTTCCCCAATTGGACTTTCCTGAATTCCCAATCGACAGCCCGGAAGCGGCAGAGCGTGCCGCCGAGAAATGCAGGGCGCATTGGGGATTGGGCATGGGACCAATCGGCAATATGGTTCGCGTGCTTGAAAATGCGGGAGCGGTTGTGACCGCGTTCGAAAACTCGGCGAAGGATATCGATGCATTATCTATCGCGTCATCCCGGCCAATCGTGGTGACCAACCGCAGCGACGCGTCAGCGTGCCGCGTCCGCTTCGGATACGCGCACGAGTGCGGTCACTTCGTTGGGCACGTTGGCCGCAAGACGGGCGACAAAGCATCGGAGTCCGAGGCGAATCGGTTTGCCAGTGCGTTCCTGCTTCCTCGAAGCAGCTTCGTCAAGGAATTCCCCGCCTTGAGAGGCGGCACGCAGGTGAACTGGATAGCGTTATCGCAACTTAAATTGCGGTGGCGCGTGAGTAAAGCTGCGATGCTGTATCGCGCGCGGCAACTGAACATTCTTGGTGAAGATCAATACAAGCGCGCGCTGCTAGGACATCTGTTTGAAAAAGGCGAGCGCCACATCGAACACGAGGACCTGTCCATTCCGCATGAAAAACCGGAGCTTCTTCATCACGCGATGACTGTACTCAGAGAAAAGCTGGGCTTGTCGTTGAACGATATTGCCGTGTCCGTGCACATGACCCGCGCCCTCCTCGCAGAAATTGCTCCCTTGGCGGACGACGAGCATGAAGCGGGGACCCATGTTGTTTCGCTTGCGCAATTCCGGCAAAGCCGCGAGAGAACCAGCGGCTAAGCGAACCAACACTAACAGCCGACTCACCCCGCCGGAAACCGCACCACAATCCGGCTGAACGGCACCGACCTGTCGACGCTCACCGCGCCCGCACCCTTGCCCGCATAAGTCGTCACGAGCCGCATGCCGAGGCCTGTACCCTGCGGTTTCGGGAAGTCGATGGGAAACCCGTCCCCCTCGTCCTCCACGGTCAGCAGCACGGCATCATCAGAGCGTTCCAGCATCACGCGCACCGTCCCGCGCCCGTACTTGAGCGCGTTGGTCACAAGCTCCGCCGTCACCAGCCCGAGCGGCGCGAGCCGCGCGGCGGGCAGCACGATCGACTTTCCTTCCAGCGAAACCTCTCGCCCCGCAGCCAATTCAGCCAGATCGGACGTCAGGCCGCGCAGGTAACTGGTTGCATCCGTAGCTTCCGCGCCGTCGTCCTGATAGAGCCGGTGATGCACCGAGCCCACCGTGCGCACGCGCGTGGCCGCCGCCTGCAAATGCGTGGCGACGGATTTATCGCCGGCAAGATTCGCCTGCAGCGCGAGCAAGGTCTGCACAAGCTGGAGACTGTTGCGAACCCGGTGATGAACCTCCTTCATCATCATTGCCGAATTGCCGAGCTGCGTCTCCTGGCTCAATACGAGCGCGGCCAGTTCCTCCTCGTTCTCGTGCCGTTCAGTGACATCGCGCATGGTCAGCACAATGCGTTTCACGCGCTCATCGGTATCCATAATGGGCGCCACCGATACATCCCACCAGCGCGCATCGCCCGCACGCGTCGGGCAGGGACCTTCGAACCGCACCGGTTCGCCGCTCGCGGATTTCGCCAGCGCCTGCAGGACCTTCGGGCGTTGATCGTCGGGCCACAAGTCGGCGCAAGCCGTGCCGCCGACCTCCGCGAAGTCGTCGATGCTCAATGCCGCCAGGCCGTTGTCGTTCATGAACTCGATACCGCCATCCAGCGACAGCACCTGGATACAGTCCGTGCTCGCGTTCAGCACGCTGGTGGAGAACAGCTCGTCGGCGTCGGTTTGCGTTTCCGCGGCCAGCCTTTCGCGGCTCATGGAAATGACGTTCGCGATCGCTTCCAGGAAGACGATGTCCGTTTCGCTGAAGTCTTCGTCGTCGGAGCTATCGGCTTCGAGCACGCCGAAGGTTTCGGGAATGCCGCGAATGGGCACGTTGATGGCACGCTTGATGCCGTGCCGGGCAAGCAACTCGGGCGTGCGGAAACGATGTTCGGTGCCAAGGTGATTCGACAACACCGGGCGGCCGCTGACAAATGCGTGGCCGGCGGGACTGGCGTCGTCAGCGCCGAGTTCGGTTGTGCCGATGTCGGCCGGGTCCCAGCCGACGCCGGCCTCCAGCACGAAGGTTTCGGTTTCGGGCTGATAGCGCAGCACCTTCGCGAAGCGCGAGCGCAGTCCAGCCGATACCGCCTTGCAGGCTTCGTCGAGGAGCACGTTGGCACTGTGTACGCGCAGCACCGACGTCGCGAATTGCACGGCGATCTCGTGCTGCAGGCGCAGACGGCTGACGGACCGGTCGACGGCACTGCGGATCGTTTCTTCGGGTGGCAATGCATCCATCGGGTTCTCCTTGACCGCGGTGTCGCCCAGGCTTTTTTCCGGCGATTGGTGTTCACGCGCCAATTCTAACCGTGGAGTTTAAAAGGTCACTTATTTGGCTAGGGGTACGTACGCGACGGTGAAGTTCAGGCGACCTCTCTCGGTATAATCCCGAATGTTATGATCGTAACAACAAGGTGTTAGAATAATGCATCGATTAACCGGAAAATGTTGTGCGCTGCACAACCGGCCATGCTCATGCTCGATGTTGCTTCCCAACCTGTTCTCCCCTTGCGCGGCAAACCGCTCTCTCATCATGAGCAGCAGCGCAATCCCGGCGTTCCGCTGGATCTCTCCTGGTTAGATACCTTACGCGTGAACCAGTCGGCAGTCGTCCGGCGAGTCAGCACGTTGGGCACGCGCCGGGCGGTTAAGAAAGACGCACAAGCTGCGTGGCTGCTCAAAGCCATTACGTGTATCGACCTGACCACCCTCAACGGCGACGACACCGCCGCGCGCGTCGAACGCCTGTGCGCCAAAGCTCGCCGTCCGATTCGCGACGACCTGTTGGAGTCGCTGGGCATGCCGCCCGGCTCAATCAAGACCGGCGCCGTGTGCGTGTATCACCGCTTCGTCGGCACGGCCGTCGCGGCGCTTGCCGGTAGCGGCATCCCTGTCGCGGCCGTTTCCACCGGCTTTCCCGCCGGCCTGATTCCCCATCCGCTGAAGCTGAAGGAAATCGAGGCATCGGTGAAAGACGGCGCGGCGGAAATCGATATCGTCGTCACGCGAGAACATGTGCTCACCGGCAACTGGCAAGCGCTCTATGACGAAATGCGCGACTTCCGCGCAGCCTGCGGCCCGGCGCATATCAAGGCGATTCTCGCCACCGGCGACATCCGCACACTCTCGAACATCGCCAAGGCATCCATGGTCTGCATGATGGCCGGCGCCGATTTCATCAAGACGTCCACCGGCAAGGAGGGCGTCAACGCGACCCTCGACGTCTCGCTCGTGATGGTGCGCATGATTCGCGACTACCTTGAACGCACGGGCGTGATGATCGGCTTCAAACCGGCGGGCGGCGTGTCCACCGCCAAGTCGGTGCTCGAATACCAGATCCTTATGAAGGAAGAACTCGGCCGCGAATGGCTCGAACCGGAGTTGTTTCGCATAGGCGCGTCGAGCCTTCTCGCCGATATCGAACGCCAACTCGAGCATCACGTCACCGGCCGCTATTCGGCTTTCCATCGTCATCCGGTTGCTTGATTCAGCACCGCATCATCTCTTACACGAGCTCCCCAATGAGCGTAGCCGACTACTTCAACTCGATGGATTACGGACCTGCACCGGAAGACGACGGCGCCGCGCGCGCCTGGCTGGAACAACACGCGACCGGCTTTGGCCATTTCATCGACGGCGCTTTTCGCGCGCCGCTGGCGGGTGAGCAATTCGACTCGCTGGAACCCGCGACCGGGCGCGTGATTGCAAGCATCGCGCAGGGCGATCAGGCGGATATCGACGCGGCAGTCGATGCTGCGCATCGGGCGCTGCCTGCGTGGCAAGCGCTGGGCGGCGCGGGACGTGCGCGCCATTTGTATGCGCTCTCACGCATGGTCCAGCGGCATGCGCGCTTGTTTTCCGTGGTCGAATCGATGGATAACGGAAAGCCGATCCGCGAGTCCCGCGACATCGATATCCCGCTTGTGGCGCGGCATTTCCTGCATCACGCGGGTTGGGCGCAGCTGCAGGATCGCGAGTTCGCCGATTGGGCTCCGCTGGGGGTTATCGGTCAGATCGTGCCGTGGAATTTTCCGCTGCTGATGCTCTCGTGGAAGATCGCGCCCGCGCTCGCGCTGGGTAATTGCGTCGTGCTGAAGCCCGCCGAATACACGCCGCTCACCGCGTTGTTGTTCGCTGAATTGGCGGCGCGCGCAGGCTTGCCCGCAGGCGTGCTGAACGTGGTCACCGGCGACGGCCGCACGGGCGCGGCGCTGGTCGACCATCCGCGCGTGGCGAAGATTGCGTTCACTGGATCGACTGAAGTGGGCCGGCAGATTCGTGTCGCGACTGCGGGCTCGGGCAAGTCGCTGACGCTTGAACTCGGCGGCAAGTCGCCCTTTATCGTATTCGATGACGCCGATCTCGACAGCGCCGTGGAAGGTGTCGTCGATGCAATCTGGTTCAACCAGGGCCAGGTCTGCTGCGCAGGTTCGCGGCTGCTGGTGCAGGAAGGCGTGGAGAAGCGCTTCATCGATAAATTGAAACGCCGCATGGATACGCTGCGTGTTGGGCCGTCGCTCGACAAGGGCATCGACCTGGGCGCGATCGTCGATACGGTACAGCTCGAACGCATCCGTTCGCTTGTTGAGCGCGGTGTGCAGGAAGGTTGCGAGATTCATCAACCCAAGGGCTTGCGCATGCCCGAGCAAGGCGCGTTTTATCCACCCACTCTGGTGACGAACGTCGCGCCTGCATCGACACTCGCGCAAGAGGAAATCTTCGGGCCGGTGCTGGTGACAATGAGCTTTCGCACGCCTGACGAAGCGGTCGCGCTGGCCAATCATTCGCGTTACGGACTGGCTGCGAGCGTGTGGAGCGAGACCATCGGCCGCGCGCTGGATATCGCGCCGCGTCTGCAATGCGGCGTGGTCTGGATCAACGCGACGAATCTGTTCGATGCAGGTGTCGGCTTCGGCGGCTATCGTGAATCGGGCTTTGGCCGTGAAGGCGGACGCGAGGGGATTTACGAGTATCTGAAGCCGCGCGCGTGGACTAAGCTGGCCCTTCGCGCCGAGCGTACCGAGCCTGTTGCGCAGCCTTCCGCTTTCGACGCGGACAGTAACGTCAGCGCGCTCGACCGTACTGCGAAGCTGTTTATCGGCGGCAAGCAGGTTCGGCCCGATAGCGGTTATTCACGGCTGGTGCATGCACCGTCGGGGGCGATCGTCGGTGAAGTGGGCGAGGGCAATCGCAAGGATGTGCGTAATGCCGTAGCCGCTGCGCGCAGCGCTGAAAAGTGGTCGCAAGCGAGCACGCATAACCGCGCCCAGGTGCTGTATTACCTCGCGGAAAACCTGTCGGCGCGTGCGGATGAATTCGCTAAGCAACTCGTCGCGCGGACCGGCGTTTCCGCTGCTGAAGCCGAGCGTGAAGTCGAAGCCTCGATCACGCGTTTGTTCACCTACGGCGCATGGGCCGACAAGTTCGATGGCGCGGTGCATTCACCGCCGCTAAGAGGCGTTGCGCTGGCGATGCACGAACCGCTCGGCGTGATCGGCGTGGTGTGCCCGGATGAAGCGCCGCTGCTTGGCCTCGTCTCGTTGATCGCACCGGCGCTTGCGTTGGGTAACCGCGTGATCGCCGTGCCGAGCGAAACGTGCCCGATGATGGCGACCGATTTTTACCAGGTGGTCGAGACGTCGGATGTGCCCGCCGGTGCGTTGAACATCGTCACCGGCGAGCGCAAGGCGCTGGCGTCGACTCTCGCAAGACATGACGATGTAGACGCATTGTGGTGCTTCGGCGGCGCGGATTTATCGACGCTGACCGAGCGCGAATCGGTGGGAAACCTGAAGCGCACGTTCGTCGATTATGGCCGCGCGTTTGACTGGTTCGATGCCGCGAGCGAAGGCCTGCCCTTCCTGCGGCAAGCCGTGCAAGTGAAGAACATCTGGATCCCGTACGGAGATTGAACGTTCGAAGCCCGGGTCAAATAGAATCATGAGCGATGACCTCGCAATGCAGCGTGGCACGCTCAACATGAAGGAGACGCAATGCTGAAGAACCTCGATCCGCTGCTGAACGCCGACGTCCTGCACGCGCTGTGCGCAATGGGGCATGGCGATGAAGTCGTGATCTGCGACGCCAATTTTCCGGCCGATTCTGTCGCGCGCCAAACGGTGCTTGGCCATGTGCTCCGGCTCGATGGCGTGAATTCGCCGCGTGCGATTCGCGCGGTGTTGTCGGTGTTGCCGCTGGATAGTTTCGTCGATCATCCGGCCGAGCGCATGGAAGTGGTCGCAGACGCCAACGCGCTTCCCGCCGTGCAGCGCGAAGCGCAAACCGAGGTCGATGCCGCCGAAGGGCGCGCGACGCCCTTTGCTTCCATCGAACGATTCGCGTTTTATGAGCGCGCCAAGCAGGCGTATTGCGTGATTGCTACGGGTGAAGCGCGCGGTTATGGTTGCTTCATCTTCAAGAAGGGCGTGAACCTGGCGCCCGATGCGCCCGCTGCTTCGGATTCGGAGAGCGCACGATGAGCCGCAGCGTCGTCATCCTCGGCATCTACGTGACGGATCTCACGTTCCGCGCCGAGCGCATGCCGCTGCTTGGCGAGACCATCGCCGGATCGGCGTTTGCGATGGGACCCGGCGGCAAGGGCTCGAACCAGGCCGTGGCCGCCGCGCGCGCCGGCGCTGACGTGATCTTCTGCACGCGCCTCGGCGCCGATGCGTTCGGCGACATCGCACGCTCGACGTGGGCCGCGGAAGGCATCACGGCTCGGGCGATAACAACGGACGGCGTGGCGACTGGCGCGGCGCATATCTTCGTTGACGACGCCACGGGCGGTAACGCGATCATCGTTGCAGCGGGTGCGGCAGGACGCTTGTGCCCCGAAGACGTTGAAGCGATAGAAGCCGATATCGCGACCGCCGCCGTGTTCGTCACGCAGCTTGAACAGCCCGTTCCGGCTGCGCGACGTGGACTCGAACTCGCGCGTCGTCACGGCGTGACGACCGTGTTCAATCCGGCACCCGCTGCGTCGCTCGATGACGATATCTTCCCGCTCTGCGATTACATCACGCCGAACGAGACCGAGGCATCGGCGTTGACGGGTATCACGGTTGCATCCGTCGACGACGCTCGCCGAGCCGCTGACGTTCTGCTCGCAAAGGGAGTGCGCGCCGTGATCGTGACGCTGGGCGAAGCGGGAGCGTTGCTGCATACGCCGGAACAATCGGTGCTGGTTCCTGCGTTCAAATGCGGTCGCGTGGTCGAGACCGCAGGCGCGGGCGATGGCTTCACCGGCGGCTTCGCCGCGGCGCTTGCGCGCGGCGAAAGCCCGCTGGACGCGGTGCGTTTCGGCTGTGCGCTGGCGAGCTTGTCGGTCACGCGTGCCGGCACCGCGCCGTCGATGCCGACGCTCGCTGAAATCGAAGCGGTGCTTCGTGGTGAACCTGTGAAATCCGGCAGTGCGTCGGCTCACCAATCCTGAACGGAGGAGCGCCGCGATGAACCCATCGAAATGGTTCGCCGACCGGCAACTGAATTTCCTGGTCGGCGTGAACCTGCTGGTCGTGATTGTCGCGACCGCGTTGTCACATGGCCAGTTCGTCGATATCGACAACCTCCAGTCCATGGGCAGCCAGCTTCCCGAACTGGGGCTGCTTGCGCTCGGCATCATGCTCTCGATGGTGTCGGGTAACGGCGGTATCGATTTGTCGGGCGTTGCGCTCGCGAACCTCTCCGGCATGGTGGCGGCGCAACTGCTGCCCATGCTCGTTTCCGCCGATAACTCCCCGTCGCTCTACACCGCCGTGTTCTGCGCGGTCACCGTGGCGCTTGGCGCGATCGGCGGCTTGATGAACGGAGTGATCATCGCGCGATTGAAGCTCACGCCTATCCTTTGCACGCTGGGCACGTCGCTGCTTTTTACTGGCATCGCCGTGGTGTTGAGCAATGGTGCATCGGTACGGGTGGAATACGTCGATGCCCTCTCCGACATCGGCAACGGCACCTTCCTGCAAGTACCCATCTCGCTGTGGATCTTCGTAGTTACGGTGTTGCTGCTCGGCTGGGTCCTGAAGCGCACACCTTTCGGATTGCGTCTCTATCTCATGGGCACGAATCCGAAAGCCGCGTTCTATGCAGGCATTCCGCGCGATCGCATGTTGATCCTGACCTACGGCATGTGCGGCGTGCTCGCGTCGCTTGCGGGGCTTATCAGCGCGTCGCATACGTCCAGCGCGAAGTGGGACTACGGCAACTCGTACCTGCTGATCGCGATCCTGATCGCGGTGATGGGCGGTGTGAATCCCGCAGGGGGCTATGGCCGGATCATCTGCGTATTCCTCGCCGCGACCGTGCTTCAGTTCCTCTCCAGCCTGTTCAATCTGCTCGGCGTCTCGCAGTTCTTCGGCGATTGCGCGTGGGGCTTCCTGCTGCTCGCGTCCCTGGCGCTGGCGGGCGGTGAACGCGTACGGGCGATCTTCGGCCTGGGCGGCGCCACTCCTGTTTCGAAGGTGCCAAAACCACCGGCGGCGTGATTGGACAAACACGCGGATAAACAAGTTTTCCCGGCTTCAAATTTCACCTCATGTGCATCACAGACAAACCATAACGGAGACAACGCATGAAACTGAATCGAATCGCCATCGCACTCACGGCTGTCACGCTGGCAGCCGGAGCCATTGCTGTCGCGCAAGCCGCGACCGACCAGACCATCGTCACGGTGGTGAAGGTCACGGGGATCAACTGGTTCAACCGGATGGACGACGGCGTGAAGGAATTCGCCAAGGACAATCCCGGTGTGAACGCGTATCAAACCGGACCGGGACGCGCGGACGCTGCGCAACAACTGAAGATCATCGAAGACTTGATCGCGAAGAAAGTCACCGCGATCGCGGTGGTTCCCTACGATCCGCCGACCCTCGAACCGGCGCTGAAGAAAGCGATGGATCGCGGCATCAAGGTTGTCACGCATGAAGCGGACAACGAGAAGAACACGATGGTTGACATCGAAGCCTTCGATAACACCGCGTACGGTGCAGGCCTGAACGAACGCCTTGCGAAGTGCATGGGCGATCAAGGCAAGTGGGCCGTGCTGGTGGGTTCGCTCGGCAGCCGTTCGCAGGTTCAATGGGCGGATGGCGGTATCGGCAATGCGAAGCAGAAGTATCCGAAGATGGATCTCGTCGAGCCGAAGCTTGAAACCAACAACGACGGCGAACGTGCTTACCAGGTTGCGAAGGAAGTGCTGCGCAAGCATCCGGACCTGACGGGCTTTCAAGGGTCATCGTCGCTGGACGTGATCGGCATTGGGCGCGCGGTGGAGGAGGCCGGCAAGATTGGCAAGATTTGCGTGTACGGCACGGGCCTGCCGACAGAAGCCGGCAAGTTCCTCGAGAGCGGCGCGATCAACGGCATTGCGTTCTGGGATCCGAAGCTCGCTGGTATCGCGATGAACAAGGTTGCGAAAATGTTGATCGACGGCAAGACGGTGGAGAACGGCGCGGACCTGGGCCTGGTTGGTTATAACAAGGTCACGGTGGAGAAGGGTCCGGGCAAGGGCATCATCGTGCGCGGCACGGGCTGGGTGGATGTCGACAAGACCAACTACAAGCAGTATCCGTTCTGATTGTCTTCACGAAAGCAGTGAAGCGCGCACGGCTGCCGTGCGCGCTGTCTTCAGGAAGTTGAAAGGGTAGAAGGTTCAATGATGAGTACAGCGCCGCTTCTCGAAGTCGTCGATATCCACAAGCGCTTTACCGGCGTGTATGCGCTGCGTGGCGTGAGCCTGTCGTTCCAGCGCGGGCAGATTTATCACCTGCTCGGCGAGAACGGTTGCGGCAAGAGCACGCTGATCAAGATCATCTCCGGTGCGCAGCCGCCCGATCAGGGCGAGCTCGTGATCGAAGGCGTCAGGCATGCGCGGCTTGCGCCGCTGGAGGCGTTGTCGGCGGGTATCGAAACGGTGTATCAGGACCTTTCGCTGCTGCCCAACATGAGTGTTGCGGAGAACGTGGGGTTGACGTCGGAGTTGGCTGAACACGCGGGGCGGCTTGCGCGGACCTTCGATCGCCGCGCGTTGGCCAAAACGGCGGCGCGTGCTTTGGAAGCGGTGGGCTTGCCCGGCGATGCTGATTTCCAGGCCACGCTGGTCGAGCAATTGCCGCTGGCGACGCGGCAACTCGTGGCTATCGCGCGCGTGATCGCGAGCGAGGCGAAGTTCGTCATCATGGATGAGCCGACTACATCGCTTACGCAAAAGGAAGTCGATAACCTGATCGCGGTGCTGGCTAAGTTGCGTGCCGATGGCGTCGCCGTGCTGTTCGTCAGTCACAAGCTGGATGAGTGCTACGCGATTGGCGGTGAAGTGATCGTGCTGCGCGATGGTCAGAAGATGGCGCAAGGGCCGATCGAGAATTACACGAAGGCGCAGATTGGCGAGCTGATGACGGGCAAGCAGTTATCGAATGAACGATATCGGCAGGCTGAAGTCATGGATGGGCAGCAAGTTGTGCTGGATGTGAAGGCGTTGTCGCGGTCGCGCCAGTTCGCCGATGTCACGTTCTCGCTGCATCGTGGAGAGATTCTTGGCGTCACGGGTTTGCTCGACTCGGGGCGCAACGAATTGGCGCGAGCATTGGCAGGCGTCGCGCCGGCGGATAGCGGCACGGTCACGCTGGATGGTTCCATCGTGCGGCTTAAAACGCCGTCCGATGCGAAGTGGCAGCGCATAGGGTACGTGCCCGAAGACCGCTTGAACGAAGGGCTTTTCCTCGATAAATCCATTCGCGACAACGTCATCACTGCGATGATCTCGAGCTTGCGCGATCGCTTTGGACAGGTTGACCGGAAGCGCACACGCGAGCTTGCCGAGCGCACCGTGAAGGAATTGCAGATTGCGACACCTGACATCGACAAGCCGGTGCAATCGCTTTCGGGTGGCAACCAGCAACGCGTGTTGATCGGCCGATGGCTGGCTATCGATCCACGCGTGTTGATCCTGCACGGCCCGACCGTGGGCGTGGATGTGGGGTCGAAGGACATCATTTACCGCATCATGCAGCGGCTGGCGGAGCAGGGCATCGGGATCATTCTGATCAGCGATGACTTGCCTGAGTTGCTGCAGAACTGCGACCGAATCCTGATGATGAAGAAGGGGCGTGTCTCGAACGAATATCGTGCGGGGCAATTGACTGAAGCCGATCTTTATCACGCTTTACTTTCAGAGGCAGCATGAGCGAGTCACTTCATCGCGTTGCTCAGACATCGCAAGGCGCAACCGCTGCGGGTCCGGCTTTGGCCGAAGTCGCACCGCAGGTGCGGCAACTGAGTTTTGCCGCACGGTTGATGCGCAATCCTGAATGGTTCACAGCGGGTTTGATTCTCGTGACGTGTCTGGTGGTGGGCACGTTGAACCCGCGCTTCTTCCAGTTCGCGACGCTCTTCGATTTGCTGCATTCAGGGACGACGGTGTCGTTGTTTGCAATGGGCACGCTGGTTGTGCTGGCATCGGGTGGTATCGATGTGTCGTTCACGGCCATTGCTGCTTTTACGATGTATTCGATCACCAAGGCCGTGTTTGCCTGGTGGCCCGATGCACCGTTTTTTCTGATTTTGATTTGCGGGGCAGTGGGTGGCGTGTTGCTTGGGCTCATCAACGGCGTGCTGGTGCATCGGCTGAAGGCGCCTTCGTTGATTGTGACTATTGGCACGCAGTATCTGTATCGCGGGTTGTTGCTGACGTTCGTCGGAACGCAGTTTTTCATGAATATCCCGCACAGCATGGATAGCTTCGGGCAGTTGCCGCTGTTTTTCTATCACACGAACGATGGGCTTCGGGCGGTGTTGCCGGTCTCGGTCATTGCGCTGTTTCTTGCCGCGGGTGTCACGTGGTGGCTGCTTAACCGCACGATGATGGGACGGGGCGTGTATGCGATGGGCGGGAGTTTGCCAATCGCCGAGCGGCTTGGTTATAACCTGCGGGCTATTCATCTTTTTGTGTTTGGTTACACCGGGATGCTGGCGGGGATTGCCGGGATCTTGCATGTATCGACGAACAGGCTGGCGAATCCGTTCGATCTGGTCGGGACTGAGCTGGATGTGATTGCCGCGGTGATTCTTGGGGGCGCCAGGATTACGGGTGGGACGGGGACGGTGGTGGGGACGTTGCTCGGCGTGGTGCTGGTGACGCTGATTAACAGCGTGTTGATACTGATTGGTGTGCCTAGTACGTGGCAGAAGGTGATTATCGGGGGTTTTATTCTGGTCGCGGGGACGTTGTTCGCGTTGGGGAGAAGGGTGGCGTAGGGAGGTGGTCCGGGGCTTTCAGTGTTAGCGGTCGGGGTCATTGCCGGGTTGCTGCTTTCGGGGTTGGTGGTCTGCGTGAGTGAGCTATTTTCTTTATCACTATTAGCCACTGCGCGTGGCGGCGCGTCATTTCTTTGTCCAAAGCGACAAAGAAACGAAGCAAAGAAAGCGCTTTCAAAACGCGGGCTCGTAAGTTGACCTAGCGTGCACTTTCCACGTTTTTGGCACCCCAAAAGCACGGTGCTCGCCAGAGCGGAGGATGTGTGAACCCCTCCTTCTCGCGAATCCTGACACGAACACGCTTCGCCCCGTACGCTCTCGGGCAAGCACCCTTGCCAAAGAAAACATCCAACTCACGCAGACCGCTATGGCCGAAAGTCGCAACCCGGCAATGAATCCGACCACTAACGCCGAAAGCACCAACCCGCAACGCCGAGAGCCCCAATCCGCCATAATCTCCGAGCGAGTGCGAACGACTCACTTCTTGACTTCCATCCCCTTCTCCGTGATCAGCGAATTGAACTGATCGAGCTGAGAAAACCGCACAGCCTTGACCTTCCCCAACTTGCTGGCATCGACCACCAGATGCCTTTCGACCGCACTCTCCATCGCAGCTTGCTTGATCGCGACCTCGTGAAAGTTCCAGCACGTCACGCCGCGCGCTTCATCCACCCCGCCGGCTGAAATAAATGCCTTGTTGATCCCCATCCGCCGCAACGTCTCGATGCTTTCATCGCTGGAAAACGAATCCGACGAGGGCGCGTAAACGCCTCCCAATAGAATCATCCGCACGTTCGCCTTGCGCCGCAAAATCTCAGCCACATTGAGCGAATAACACACCACCGTCAAATGCATGTCGGCGGGAATGAGCCGCGCCAACGTGGTCAGCGTCGTCCCGCAATCGATGAAAATGGTCTCGTTGTCAGCAAGCAGCCGCGCAGCCACCGCCGATGCTTCCGCCTTGGCCGCCGCGAAATGATCCTTCTCTTCATCGATCGTATAACCCGCGCCGTTCGGGACATCCGAGGCGCGAACGATATATCCGCCAAGATAAGTAAACGTCCCCGGACTCGATGCTATGTCGCGGCGAACCGTCATCTCCGATACATCGAGCAAGGTCGCCGCATCGCGAAGACGCATCACGCTTTGCTCGCGCAAAGCATCGGCAAGAACACGCAAACGATCGCTTTTGGTCATTCGCTGAGGACAGTGGACGCAAGCTGCACGTCGTGGATGTGGTTGTTAGATTTTGTTCGCTAGATGAAATGATTATAACAAGCGAACCCGCGAAAAGTGATCGGGGAAAACGCTTTGCAATGGGGGGTGATGCAACGTGTGGGGCGTCGAGCGATAAAGCGCAAATGGAGGACTAGCCGGCGGCGCGTGCGCGGATCAGCGCGGCGGCCGATGGGATCGATGTCTGCTCGATAGCGACTTTTGCGATGTCGGGCAGCGCGTCTTCCGCGAGTTGTGTCAGCGTGCGCCCAGGCGGCATTTCAACGAAGACCTGTGCGCCGAGTTCGCCGAGCACGATAGTCGAGTCATGCCAGCGAACGGGATAGCGCAGGTTCGTCGCGAGGTCGGTACGGATAGCGTCGGTCTGGCGCAAAGGCCGTGCGCCGCGATTGCTGATATAGGGAATCGTCGGCGCATGGAACGCGATCTTGCTCGCGGCTTCGGTGAGCTCGCGAGCGGCATCGTCGAGTAGTACGCAGTGGGACGGCACACTCACGGCAAGCCGCTCCGCCTTGCGGGCGCCGGCTTGCAGCGCGCGTTCTCGAACGAGGTCGAGATCCGCGTCGGCGCCTGCCACCACGATCTGCCGCGGCGCATTCAAATTCGCAATGTAAGCGGCCTGCGTATGGGCATTCGCGATCACGGCGGTCAGTTCACGCTCGCTTAAGCCCGACACCGCCAACATGCCGTAACCGTGCGGATAAGCACGCTCCATCAATTGAGCGCGCAGGTGAAGGAGCAACAAAGCATCGCTGAAAGAAACGGCCTTGCATCCGACCGCAGCGCCATACGCCCCCACTGATAAACCCGCCACCGCGTCCGGTACGATGCCTTCATCCTGCAACGCACGCACAGTCGCGACACCCGCAACCAGCAAGCTGAGTTGTACGGTGACGGTTGAATTCAATGCATCGGCGTGATCGAGCGAGAGCACGTCGATATGCAGCACATCGGATGCTTCTTCGATGGTTTCAGCAATACGCGCGTGCGGCGTCGTGCCGCCAAGCGTGTGCAAAAAGCCCGCGAATTGCGAGCCTTGGCCGGGGAAGAGGAACGCGATCATGCTGCTTGACTCGTCTGCCACGGGTCGACGACAAGCTTCGGGCCATCGGCACAACGCATCATGACGCGTGCACCGGGATGCGCATATTCAGCCAGAGCGAAGGCGCCATCGCGCGTCTGGATTTGCATATCGATGCGCGTGCCGTGGTCTAGCGCGGCTTGGGATAGGGCATCAAATAACGACTTCGCTGTGGTGCGGTCGAGAGGATCCGGTGCACGCATCAGAAGGTCGAGATCGCTTGTTTGCGTGACCGTCGGAGAGCCGCTTGCGAGTTCAAAGCCGACGCTGCCCGTAGGTCCCCAAGCGTAGCCTATAGCTTCGCAAAGTGGGGCGATCGCTTGCAGCAATGCGAACGCGCGCAACTTTGCGCGCGTCATCGAGGGCTCAAAGTTCGCAAGCAGCGTTTCAGGCGCAACGACCCGCTCGACATAACGCGGATCGAGCCAGGAGCCAAAGCGTTCGCTACGTGTCGAGCCACGAATGCCGACCGCAATCAAACCGTTCACCGACACCGCCCGTCGAATCACCACGAACGGTGCACGTTTCAGTGATGCTGCAACCCACGCCGGGGCATCCGAAAAATCAGGCGTACCCGGCGAGAGTTGCAGCAGGTCGTGCGGACTCACGATGCGTTCCATTGCTCCGCCATGCGCTTGCGGACTTCTATCGACGCCGCGCGAATCCGCTTGGCATCCGCCGACTGCAACCGCGACGAGAGATCGCGCGGACCTTTGCGTGCATCGTCAATAGCAGCGATCAAAGAAGACTGCACGCGGCCGATATCTTCGCGCCCAGGAGCATCCGCATTGATGCCGGCGATCAGCTCATGCAGCAGCCCAAGCTTCGCGTAAGCGCTCATCTTGTACGACATGGGCAACACGCGGTCGCCGAGTTCATCGAGTCCTTCAACACTGCGACGCGTGACTCGCGCGGCGGCTTCCTTGCCCATTGCATGCACGGCGATGCCGTCCGCATCGAGCGCGATGATCCGGTTCGCCTGATAGCCATGCGCGAGGAATGCGCCGGACATCGCCGGGCCGACAATCAGCGCTATCACAGGATGACCGGCGAGGCGCGCGCTGGCGTATGCATCGACACCGGCCGCGCACGCGAGATGAACGCCAAGCAGTTCTTCGCGACGCCCATATGCCTGGCTCTTCACATCGACGATAGCCACGATCGGGCGCTTGACCGAAGCATCACGGTCCGCATCCATCGCGTTGCGCACGGCGCGTGCGACCAACCAGCCTTGTTCGAGGCCGACCACGTTATCGGTTGCACGGGGAAAGCGGTTATGCGGATCGGGCACGATGGCGATGAAACGCGCGCTCGTGTCGCCAAGCGGCGCATCCGCGCTGCGGATCGGGCCTTGGTTACCTTCGTTATTCGAAGCCGAGCGTTCGTTCGATGTCAACGCGTCGAACCAGATTTGCCCACGTGATGCGCTCATCAAACTTCTCCTTGCCAAAGCGTCCGTAACACAATGGGATCGATTGCCGACGGGTTCACGCGCGCAAGCCGTTCAAGCTGCGCATCGACTTGTTCTGTCCGATGACTCGCCGGCACACCGCTTTTGAACGCGCCGAGCACGGCGTCACGAACCTGAGCGGTGTCGTCTTCCACGAGGGCGTCGACCAAGCCAACGGCCGCGCGTTGCTCGCCACCGATCATCGACCAGATGAGGCGCTTATCGCGCGAATCGAGTTCTTCCACGCCCGCTTCCTGTTCGATGACTTCGGGCCCGTTCATCCCCAGCCGCGCCTGCCGCGTCATGATCAGCCGGCTGCACAATGCCGCCGCCAGCGACATCCCGCCGAAGCAGCCGACCATGCCGCCGATCACGCCAACCACCGGCACGTACCGCCGCAAAGCGACGATCCCTGCCTGAATCTCCGCGATCACGGCGAGACCGAGATTCGCTTCCTGCAACCTGACGCCACCGGTTTCGAACAGGATCACCGGCCGAATCTTGCGGCCTGCCTCGAACTCGCACACGGCCATTTCAAGCGCTGCGGCAATCTTCGCTCCCGACACTTCGCCGATGCTGCCGCCCTGAAACGCCGGCTCGATTGCCGCGATGACCGCCGCTTCGCCGCCGAGCGTACCGCGTGCAATGACCGCACCGTCGTCGGCCTGGCAAACCACATCCTGCATGGCGAGCCATGGCGATTCGAGCCGGTCGAACGGTCCGATCAACTCGCGGAAGGTGCCGGCGTCGAGCAGCGCGCGGGCACGTTCACGTGCGGTCAGTTCGATAAAGCTATGCTGCGCAATAAAGGTCTCATGTCCGCTCATGACACGTCTCCTTCGCTCGCTTCCACTGCTTCGGCGAGGCGCAACATGACGACGCCCGGCGTTGCGCCGAAGTCGTTGAGTTCGAGTTTCGCGGCGCCATCGTAGCGCGAGAAGAAACGGTCGAGCACGCTTTTCCATACGTGTTCGTAACCGTCCACGCTCGTGCGGATCACGACCTCCGCGTGTTGACTCTCCGACGGCGACAGCAGGATTTCCAGGTCGCCCGAGCCGACCACGCCTACATGCGCGCGTTGCGGCACAGGGCGGGTGGCGGGGTATTCGTAGCGCAAGTTTTCCATGATGTTTTCTCCGCGTCAGCCGACGTGCGGCAGGGTATCGAGGAAGAGGGTGGCGGCCAGCAAGTCCGCCGCGCCTCCGGGAGATGCGTTCAATTCGGTCAGGCGCTGGTCGAGGCGGGAGAGAGCAGCGCGGCCTCGCGGTCGTGCTGCGCCGCCAGCTCGCAGCACTTCGCGCGCGCCTGTTTGCGCGGCCTCGAGTGCGACCTGGCCGCCGCGATGCAGCAGGCAGGTGTCGTCGAGTGTCGCGATGATCGCCAGCAGTGCGTCGAGCTGCGCTTCACCTTCCGTTGCGCCGTTCGCACGCGAGCGATGCAACGCGGGCAAGCCGGCTTCGAGCACGTGAGGGAAACCTTCCGCTGCCTGACCGCGTGCGCCCGCTACGCCGAAGCGCTGGACAACACGCGCACCGTTGCTCATCGCTTTGGGTGTTGGCGCGAAGCGGTCGTCGAATCGTGCAATGGCTGCGGCCTGCGCACAAAGTTCGAAGGGCTCGCCAAGAGGACACATTGCAGCAGCGGCACATAACAAGCCGACAATCCAGATCGCCCCGCGATGCGCGTTGCTGCCATTCGTTGCACGCAGCATTGCGACTTCACCTTCGCGGCCGATACGCGCAAGCTGCTCACGCAGCCGTTGCGAAGGAGCTTGATTAACAGCGGCGCGAGCCAGCGCGAGAAAAGTCGGTCGCAACGAATGCGCCGAACGCAGCATGGTATCGAGGTCGAGATCACGATGCGCGCCGCTGCCACGCCGGTCCACCAGCGCGGGTTTCGGCGTGAGGCACGCCTCATCGATCAACGCGGCGACGGCAAGATCCGCGAGGGCCGACGGGTCGCAGGCAACATCGATCACCACGGGTTGAGTGCAGGCCATCGCGTTCACCAGCTGCGGAATTGCGCCGGCGGCTGATACAGCCCGCCTGACCACGCGACCAGATCGTCAATGCTGCGTGCCGCCAGCAACGAGCGCTTCGCTTCACCGCGCCGGATGCCGAGGTCTTCCGGATACGCAACAATGCCACGGCGCCGCAATTCCGCGGTCTTGGCGGGGTCGGCGCGCATGCCGATGGGTGTAACCCCTGCAACGGCGCGCAACGCTGCACGGCGCTCTTCCACGCCTTCGGCGGCGTGCAGATACGCGATCCCTTCTTCCGTCACGACATGACTCACGTCGTCGCCGTAGATCATGACCGGGGCGATCGGCATGTTGCTTTGCTTGCCGACAGCGATGGCGTCGAGGGCATCGACAATAGTCGGCTCGCCGCCCTTCTTAAAGGTCTCGGCGGTTTGCACGACGAGCTTATGCCCGCGCCCGATCGCGTTGTTCGGGCCATCTTCTTTCATCAACTTCAACCACGCCGCGCTTGAATGACGGCGCCCGCGCGGATCGTGTCCCATGTTCGGCGCACCGCCGAATCCGGCAAGACGGCCGAGCGTGACGGTCGATGAATTCGCGTCGGCGTCCATCTGCAGCGTCGAGCCGATGAAGAGGTCCACGCCATATTGACCCGCAAGCTGGCACAACACGCGGTTTGATCGAAGGCTGCCGTCGCGGCCCGTAAAAAACACATCCGAGCGCGCTTCGATGTAACCCTCCATGCCCACTTCGCTGCCGAAGCAATGCACGCTTTCCACCCAGCCGCTTTCGATGGCGGGGATCAGCGTGGGGTGCGGATTGAGCGCCCAGTGCGTGCAGATCTTGCCCTTCAGCCCATGCGCTGCGCCATAAGTCGGCAGCAGCAATTCGATCGCGGCGGTGTCGAAGCCAATGCCGTGGTTCAGCGCCGTCACGCCATAACGCTCGTAGATCCCGCGGATGGTCATCATCGCCATGAGGATCTGCAACTCGCCGATATGACGCGGATCGCGCGTGAACAGCGGCTCGACGGCAAACGGCCGGTCGGCCTGCACGACGACATCGACCCATGAGCCGGGGATATCGACGCGCGGCAGTTCGTCGACGATCTCGTTCACCTGCGCCACCACGATGCCATGACGGAACGCGGTCGCCTCCACGATGGTCGGCGTGTCCTCGGTGTTCGCACCCGTATACAAATTGCCGTGGCGATCCGCTTGCACCGCGCAGACGAGCGCAACTTGCGGCGTCAGGTCGATGAACATGCGCGCATACAGTTCTATATACGTATAGATCGCGCCGATCTCGAGTTGCCCGTCCTCGAGCAACTGCGCCACGCGCAAACTTTGCGGCCCGGCGAACGCGAAGTCCACCTTGCGTGCGATGCCGCGTTCGAACAGCGTCAAATGTTCGGGCCGGCTGATGCTGGAAATCAGCAGATGAACGTCATGCACGCGCGACGGATCGAGCTTCGCGAACGCGCGCGAGAGGAAGTCGGCCTGCTTCTGGTTATTGCCTTCCAGCGCGACGCGATCGCCGGATTGGATCAGTGCTTCGAGGGCGTCAACAATGCGTTCTGCCTTCAGCACGCCGTTGTCGAGCCAGTCTTCGATACCCTTCAGGCGCCGTGCCTTTTCCAGCGCTCGCGTGTTCCACTGGCGCGGTGCAGGGGTGGTGCCGGCTTGTGCGGGAGGATTCATGCGGTGACCTCGGTGGTGAGCAAAATCAGCGAAACGAATTTAGCGTTTACTCTGATCGCGAAGTGGAGGGACGGCGGCGCTTCTTGGGCTGCGAGGCTTGAGCCAGCATTTGCGCGTCGTGGAGAAATCGATAAACCAGTTCGCCGGTCGCGAGCAGATGGCGCGCGACCAGCGTTTGCGCGGCTTCGGTATCGCGGGCATGCAGTGCGTCGAGAATGGCTTCGTGCTCGGCGTCGGACTGTCCCTTGAAGGTAGGCATGCCGAACTTGAGCCGCAAATACCGCTCGCCCCGCCGATGCATCGTGCCGATCAGCTCCATCAGGTGAGGCCGCTCGGCAGGTGCATACAGGCTCATGTGGAACTGTTCATTGCGTACTACATAGAGCGCCTGGTCCTGTTCGTTGGCCGCGGCCTCGAGCAATTCACGCGCCTCGGCCAGCGTTGCATCTGTATGACGCTCGATCGCGATGCCGATTGCCAGACTTTCCAGCGAAGCACGGATCTCGTAGATCTCACGTGCTTCATCGGGCGATTGCAGGCTCACCGACGCACCGCGATTCTGTTCGATGGTGACCCAACCCTCGCTGTCCAGTTGCCGGAACGCCTCGCGCACAGGAATGGCGCTGACGGAGAACTGCCTGGCAATGGCGTCCTGGCGCAGTGGCTCGCCTGGCAACAGCGTGCCTTCGACGATCGCCGAGCGCAACGCGTCCGCTATATAACGCGACGTGCTCTGGCGCGGCTCGAAATGCGCCTCGCGAAACAGGGGATTCAGTTCATTTTTCATGATTTTTCTACCGAAGCTAGGTACAAGTGCGGAGTGGTCAACACCTCATTTTCAAATATTATATATGAAAATGCACGTTTGGGGTTTGTAGCGCAAACCCGGTGCTTAGTTACAGATGCCCGGATCCCAGAACACAGCGCGTGGTTCATATCCGGCTCATACAGGTTTACACCTACCAGGAAGACACAGTCATGCCAAGCACGCTGGAACCTTCGATAGGCGCCGCCCGGCGCACCCGTACGCCCCTTAACCGAACTCAGATTGTAGGTTTCTGGGGTGCCTGGGCCGGCTGGACGCTGGATGGCATGGACTCGTTCATCTATGCATTGGTGCTGGCGCCCGCGCTGACCGAGTTGCTGCCGAAGTCGGGCTATGCGGCTACGCCCGCGAACGTCGGCCTGGCAGGGTCGATCCTGTTCGCGCTGTTCCTCGTGGGTTGGGGGCTGTCGTTCATTTGGGGTCCGCTCGCTGACCGCTTCGGGCGCACCAAGATACTCGCCGCGACCATCTTCACGTTCGCGATCTTTACCGGACTCGCCGCGACTTCACATACCGTGTGGGAGTTGGGCATCTATCGCTTTCTTGCGGGCGTGGGGATCGGCGGGGAGTGGGCGCTGGCCGGGACCTATGTGGCGGAAGCGTGGCCGGAAGATCGTCGCAAGATGGGCGCGGGTTATCTCCAGACGGGCTATTACGCGGGCTTCTTCATGGCCGCTGCACTTAACTATACGATTGGCGCGACCTTCGGCTGGCGCGCGATGTTCCTCGTCGGGATCGTGCCGGTGATCGTCTCCATTGTGGTGTTGCTGCGCGTGAAGGAAACTGACAAGTGGGAGAAGGTCGAAGCGACCGTGGTGAAGAAGGCGAGTTCGTTGCGATTGATCTTCTCGCCGAAATACCGGCAGCGCACCATCGTTGCGACCGTGTTGCTGACTGTTGCGATTATTGGACTGTGGGCGGGCGCGGTCTATGAACCATCGGCGGTCATTCAGCTTGCGACGAAGGCCGGCATGACGAAGGCGGACGCAGCCAGGACCGCATCGATTGCTACCGGGTTGTTGTCGATCGGTACGATCATCGGGTGTCTTGCGTTGCCGCCAATGGCTGAGCGTATCGGCCGTAAGCTCACGCTCGCGGTGTATTTCGTGGGCATGGCTGGATCGATTGCGCTGGCGTTTGGATGGGCGTTCTACCTGGAGAACGGGCTTGTGCCATTTATCGCGTTGCTGGTGGTGCTCGGGTTCTTCGGCGGCAATTTTGCATTGTTCAGCCTGTGGCTGCCGGAGCAGTTCGAGACTCGCGTGCGAGCAACGGCCTTTGCGTTCTGCACATCGATAGGACGCTTCTTCGGAGCGATCGTGAACTTCGGGATCGGCGCGATGGTGCTGCACATGAAGACGCTTGGTATGCCTATTGCACTGACTGCCATTGCGTTCGTGATCGGGCTGGCGGTGATTCCGTTTGCGCCGGAAACGAAGGGGCAGGATTTGCCGAGTTAGGGGCGCTTGCGTTGGTCGGGGGGACTTGGAGTTAGCGGTCCGAGTCAGTGCCGCACGCAACTCATCGCGCTGCAAGCGCGAGGCGAAGGCCCGGTCGAACTTGGCGCCGGGCCGCGCAAGGTGTTGATTACGCGCCGCAGCGTTGAAGAATGGGAACGGCGGTTTGAGAGGCAACGCGCTAACGACGATGGCGTTAGCGATGCGGCATACGCCCGGCCACGCCGCAAGCTACGTGCAACGGCGCGACCACGCGAAGCCTCTTTAATCGACGTGTGTGACTGACTCGCAGACCACGACCAACTCCGCGCCTATTGACGGCTCCAAAACAAGAATAGCAAATTGTCGATGCTGTATTCCGCTTAGAAAGTATGCAGCCCTTGCGTCGGTCATGGCGTGCTCGTAGCCATCTCGACTGCAAGCCCAATTGATATTTTTGCGAATATCGTCCGGTTGAAATTCCCGTTCGGACGAAATCAACAACCGGGAAAGGACGTTTTGCAATCCCATTTCGCCAAGTCGAAAATGTGTTACCCCTTCACACCTTACGACGGCAAGATCGCCGCTCACAAGCTGAAAACTCAGCATTAGCGTTTGCGTGTCTCGCGCAAAGTTCAGTCCGATAAATTCGGCGTCGTGAAAGTTCTTTTCCTGTTTCATTTTTGCTCCCATCGCGTTCGCGCTACCAAGGCAAAAGCGAAAAGCTCCGCCCGCCTTCCCGGTTGAATTTCCCATCTTCGCTAACCGGCCCATAGTTGTGCGCGTGTGGAATTCCTTGGCCGTGGTCATGATCGAAGTCGAAGTCCACGACGGGCGCACCGGTATCGCCGTATAGCCGCATTTGTCCGCTACCGGGGTTCGTGTACCACGTACCCGGATCACCGTAATTTGGCGTTTTCGCAATGTCAAAACTCTCGCCAAAGCTCGGCATATCGCCAAGCTTAAACGGCGCGGCATTGCTTAGCGGCGTGCTTCCCCCACCAATCCCGGGCACATCGCCAAGATCGAAAGCGTCGTCGTCACCGGACAAAGGAAGGGCAGACGCAACAGCGGAAACCACGGTTGCAACCGACGTCGCAAGCGCGCTTGCCGCCTCTCTGGCGGCGCGAGCGGCAATGTTACGTGCTTGCGCCTCCGCCATCGTTTCAACGTGTCGGAAGGGTTTTTGTAGTGCCCGAGCTTCCCGTGCGATGCGTTCGTCGATCTCCCGGTTATACGCCTTCAAGTCATCGCGGTATGCCTTCGACCGGGCCGCGTAGCTGCTGGCGCGTTCGGCAATGTCCCGTCTATACGCTTCATAGTCGAATTCTTGCTTCGGAACAAAACCGTCGTGAGCGATGTAAGCGGGTTCCGCTCGAACAATCACCACGTCCCCGCTGCGCAGTTCCTGACAAAGCGCGTCGATAATGTTCTTGGGGCTTTCACCGTATGGGCTAGGACGGTAAGCCGGGAACGAATTGATAAGAAACTTTTGCACGCGCTCGACAAGCTCGGGCTGGCTCGCAAAATGCTCGATATTAGCGGCTTTGAATAGCGCTTTTCCAGCGTCTAGCGCTTCTTGCTGCTCTTTCGTTCTCGTGTTTCGTGCGTAGTCCCACTTTTTATAAAGCAGGTAGCGATAGCGGCCATATCGCATCAGTTCGGTTGTCATCTCAGTTATTTTGTAGTTGCAACGCCCGTCACGCTAACGCACTTTTCCGCGCGTCCATCTCAATAAACGGACGGGCGCGGGCGGTGACGCTCAAGCGGAGTTACATCAGGAACTTTGCAGGAACGCGCGGATCGCATCGACGCGCCAGAAGACTGACCTGGCGGACAGGTGGACGCCACGCGGGAAAAGAGCGTCAGATCTTGCTCGACCGTGAGCAACTTATCAGGCGGCAAATAGGCAAGGTACAGAAGCGCCGCTACCCCCCGCCAACTTCGTACGCTCGACGGACCAAGTCGCTTACTTAGCCGGCAACGACGCCGAACAACGCGTGAGGCCGCAGCCCACAAAAATCGAAACATTGAAAAATGGCGGCACCGTGTTACCCCGATCAACCGACGGCCCTCAAGCCGCAGCCGCGCTCGCTTCCACCGTCTGCAAATGCTTCAGCGCTTCGCCATTTTCACGGAACAGATGGGCATGCCTTACCCCAAAACCGGCGTCAATTGATTGCCCGTCGGCCGCCATCGATTCGCCCGATCCTTTCACCTGGATCGTGGCGTCGCCGTCCAGGTCGACATGCAGCAATGTCTCGCCTCCCAGGTGCTCGACGACTACGATCTTCCCCGACAACTTCCCCTGCGCACCGCTTGCCACCGTTTCCGCCAGATGCTCGGGACGAATGCCGAAGGTGAGCTTATCGCCAGGTTTCACACCATCCGCACTGAACGGCAGCGTGATCGGCGTGCCGCCCGGCAAGCCGATCGTCACGCCCGCCGCGTCCGTACGCTGCGCCGTGACAGGCAGAAAATTCATCTTCGGCGAGCCGATGAACCCCGCCACAAAGCGATTAACCGGCGTCCTGTAAAGCTCCAGCGGCGAGCCGATCTGTTCGACCTTGCCCTGATTCAACACGACAATCCGATCCGCCATGGTCATGGCCTCGGTCTGGTCGTGCGTGACATAAATCATCGTTGCATTGAGTTGCTTGTGCAGCTTGATGAGCTCAAGCCGCATCTGTACGCGCAACGCCGCGTCGAGATTGGATAGTGGTTCGTCAAAGAGAAACACCTTCGGTTCACGCACGATCGAGCGTCCGATTGCCACCCGCTGGCGCTGACCGCCAGACAACGCACGAGGCTTGCGTTCAAGCAACTGTTCAATCTGCAGGATCTGCGCCGCGCGCTGCACGCGCTCCTTGATCTGCGCTTCAGGCAACTTGATCATCCGGAGTCCGAACGCAATGTTCTCGTACACGGACATATGCGGATACAGCGCGTACGACTGGAACACCATGGCCACGCCACGCTGCGACGGTTCGAGGTCCGTTACGTCTTCACCGCCAATCAGTACTTGTCCCGAATCACTGCGTTCCAGGCCGGCAATGGTGCGTAGCAACGTGGACTTGCCGCAGCCAGAAGGGCCGACAAACACCATGAATTCGCGGTCAGTCACCGCAATGTCCACACTCTTCAACACCTCCGTACCTGCAAAGGCCTTGCGGATTTGATGCAATTGCACTGCACTCATGCATGTCTCCTTCAGATGCTCGCGCCGTAGGCCGGCGAGCAATGGAACGGGCGTTGGCGCGCGCTTTTGCCTTGCGACGCAGCATGCAACGCCTTAGCTAATTTGTTCTTGACAACCTGTTCGCGTCCAAATATACAATTGTAAAACGGAAATTACAAGTGAAACGGAACCCGGAGCAGAACGCGAAAGCGGAGTCGGTGGAAACGAGGCAGCGAAATGCAGGATCGTCATGAAAGGTGATGAGCGTCGGCCGTGAGGCGTTGCTTCGAGCAGCTCAGCCGGCCCTGATCGTTATTGGGCATTTTAAGAAGAACTTCCCAGGAGACAGGCATGAAGAAGCGTTACACGCAGGCCACCGCATTCGCGGTGCTGGGCGTTACGGCATCGTTGCTCGCGGTATCGAATGCGTCCGCCTGGACGCTGAAAGAAGCGGCCGAGCCGTATTCGGGCACCACCATCAAGGCCGTTTTCCTCGACCGCCCCGGCTACAAGGCGGCTTCCGCGCTGATCCCGCAATTCGAGAAAGAGACGGGCATCAAGGTGCGCACTGAAGTGGTCCCTTACGAGAACACCCGCGAGAAGGAAGTGCTCAACTTCGTGGGCGGAGGGGATCAGGACGTTGTGCTGGTGGATGTGGTGTGGATTGGTGAATTCGCGAGCAACAAGTGGCTCGTCCCCATCAAGACCTTCACCGACAACCCCAAGCTAGCCGACCCGAAGCTCAACCTGCCGGACTTTTTCCCGATCCTGCTCGACTCGTTCGGCACCTGGGACAAGACCACGTACGGCCTGCCCTTCGATAACTACTCAGGCCTGATGTTCTACAACAAGTGCATGTTGAAGGACGCAGGTTTCAACGAGCCGCCGAAGACCTGGGACGAACTGCTCAACGTCTATGCGCCGAAGCTGACCAAGCCCGACAAGAACCAGTTCGCGTACGCGCTGCAGTCGCGTCGTGGAGAAACGCAATCCGCCGATAGCTTCATGCGCATGCTCTGGCCAAACGGCGGCTCGCTGCTCGATGCCAAATTCAAATCGAACTTGATGTCGCAGCAATCGCAAGCAGGGCTTGAATATCGGCAGAAGCTGATGAAATACATGCCGCCGGGCATCGTCGACTTTGACCACGCCGAGGCCGTGAATGCACTCGCGCAAGGGCAGGTCGCGATGATCACCGAGTGGTCAGCGTTCTATCCAACGCTCACGGACCCGAGCAAGTCGAAGATCGGCAACTGTCTCGCGATCACGACCGAGCCCACGGGCCCCGCAGGGCTGAAGCCGGCGCTCGGAGGATTCTCGCTGGCGGTGAACGCGAAGTCGAATGCGAAGAAGCAGGCGGCGTCGTGGCTCTTCATCCAGTGGATTACGTCCGCGGAAATGGCGAAGCCGTATCTGGATGCGGGTGGTGTCAGCGGCCGCATGGGGGTCTACAAAGACCCGGCGGTGCAACAGAAATTTCCGTTCGTGAAGCCGATGGTGGAATCGTGGCAAGGCGGCGTGCCTGACTACCGGCCGCGTTTCCCGGAATGGCCGGCGGTGTCTGAAGTGATCGGCGAGTGGGGCAGCAAGATCATGCTCGGACAGGTGTCGGTGAAAGATGGTGCTAAGACCATCGGAGACAAGACGGAAGAGATCCTGACCAAGGCGGGCTATTACGACGGCAAGAAGCCATTGCTCAAGTAAAGCAGGCACAGCGAGGCGCATTAGTGTCGCCTCGCTGCGCTCCCAGTCAGGACACACCCGCGGAGAAGATTCATGCTCAAGACCACGATTCCGCCAACGACCGGCGCAATGCGGCCGCGACCTCGCACCCGCTTTCGCTTCATGCCGCGTTCGCCCGCGTTCTGGTTTCTGTTTCCGGCAGTCGCGGCGCTGGCGATCATCGGCATCTATCCGCTGCTGCTCGCGGTCTATAACTCGTTTCATCTGTACAAGCTCGCGGATGTCGCCGCAGGCACGCCATTTGTCGGACTCGATAACTACATCGCCACCCTCACCGATCCCTCGTTCTGGGGGGCGCTCGGCCGCACGGTGGTGTTCCTTTGCCTGACGTTGCCGATCGAGATCGCGTTCGGCATGTTCGCCGCGTTGATGCTGCATCGCTCGGGCTTGGCGTGGTTTCGTGTAGCCGCCCGCGTAGGCCTGGTCATCCCGATGGCGACCACCTACGCCGTGGTCGGCCTGATCGGGCGACTGATCTTCAACCGCCAGTTCGGGGTGGTCAACTATCTGCTGAGCCTGTTCGGCATTGCGCCGCTCGACTGGCTCGCAGATCCCACGCTCGCGTTCGTCTCCGTGATGATCATGGACATCTGGCAATGGACGCCGTTCTGCGCGTTGATCCTGCTGGCGGGTCTCTCGATGGTGCCGAAGGAAGCAGAGGAAGCCGCGCGCCTGGAGACGCCGAAGTGGAGCAAGATCCTGTGGCATCTGCAACTGCCATATCTCTTGCCGGGCTTGACCGCCATCCTGATCCTGCGTTCGGCCGACATGCTCAAGATGTTCGACGCAGTCTTCACCATGACGCGCGGCGGCCCGGGCACCGCGACTGAATTCATCAGCATCTATATCCAGCGTGTCGGGTTCCGCCTCTTCGATCAAGGCATGGCGTCCGCCCAGGCAGTAATCCTTCTGATCCTCACGATCGTGCTGTCGCGGCTTTACATTCGTTTTGTTTATAGGGAGGCTGTGTGAGCACATCAACAGATACCGGCGCTGCCCTGGACCCGTCCTCCATGCCTTTGTCGCCGCGTGCGCGTCGTGCGAGAAACGCCCGGCGTCGTGCAACGGGATGGCATTTTATAGGATTGCTGATCGTATTCCTTACGTCGGTGTTTCCGTTCTACTGGATGGTCACGACCAGCCTCAAGAGCCAGGCTGACGCGCTCGCCGTGCCGCCAGTCTGGGTGTTCACGCCAACGCTGAGTCACTACATTGACGCGCTGTTCCAGCACGACGTGGCGCAAAGCCTGCTGAACTCGCTGATCGTGGCGAGCAGCGCGACTTTCCTTTCGCTCCTGCTTGGCACTCCGGCTGCTTATGCGCTTGCGCGCTTCGAGTTTCGCGGCAAGGAAGACCTCTGGTTCTGGTTCATCTCGAACCGGATGGTGAGTCCCGTCGTGCTGGCAGTGCCGTTCTTCCTGATCGCCACCAAGCTGGATCTCGTCGATACGCATATCGTGCTGATCCTGCTGTATCTGACGTTCTCGTTGCCTATCGTCGTATGGATCTGCACCGATCAGTTCCGCAGCATTCCCGTTGAACTCGATGAAGCCGCGCGTCTGGACGGTGCATCGCCATGGCGTATTTTCTGGCGTATCAATCTGCCGCTCGCCATGCCCGGCATTGTTGTCTCGGCGATCTTCGCGTTCATCTTTTCGTGGAATGACCTGCTGTATGCGCTGGTCCTCACGCGCACCGACGCCATCACGTCGCCGGTGGCCGCAACCAGTTACATGAGCGGGTACGAATTGCCGTGGGGCGAAATCATGGCGACAGGCACGCTGATCGTGCTGCCGATGGTCGTGTTTGCGCTGGCGGTATCGGGCCGGCTGGTGCAGGGGCTTACCATGGGCGCGGTGAAATGACGGGTGAATTAACGGGTGAATTAAGATCGGTCCGTCCCCTACAGAAATAGATGAAGGTCATGAATAAACCCGCACCGCCCGCCGTCCCCTCGCTTGCTGAACCCTCTGTCGATTCGTCCGCCGATCCCGAGGAGGAACTGCAGGCGCGGGTGGCCTGGCATTACTACGTCGGCAACCTAACGCAGCAGGAGATCGCGCAGCATATTGGCAGTAATCGGGTGCGCGTCAACCGCCTGCTGGCTGCAAGCCGCGAATCCGGGATGGTGCAGATCACCATCAATAGCCGGATCGCGCCATGCGTTGCGCTGGAGGAAGCGCTGACTAAACGCTTCGGCCTCGAGGCCGCGGTGGTGGTGCCGACGGGCGCCGACACGGACGCCAACATGGCCGCGCTCGGCATAGGTGCCGCGAACTATCTGTCGCGGCAGATCGAGGCTGGGCAGACCATCGGGCTAGGCTGGGGGCGCACCATTCGCGCCGTATTGCGGGCGTTGCCGCAGCGCTCGTATGGACCGGTATCGGCGGTGTCGTTGCAAGGCGGACTGTCGCATTGCCCGAGCATCAACACGTTCGACATCGTGTCCGACTTCGCCAATCTATGTCAGGCCGATGGCTTCCTGTTCGCGGCCCCGATCTATGTAAGCAGTCAAAAAGTACGCGACATGCTGCTGCAGGAAGACGCGGTGCGTGAGACCTACGAACGTGCGCGTCAATCCGATCTGGCGCTGCTGACGTGCGGGGATCTGACGGAGTCGCTGGTGGTGACCTACGGCATCAACGACCCGGAGCAAGTGCAAACGCTTGAAAAGGCAGGTGCGGTAGGCGACATGCTCGGGCATTTCATGGATGCCGACGGAGAAGCGATCGATCATCCGCTCAACCGCCGCACGGTCGCCATTACGCTGGACGATCTGCGCAAGATCGGGCGCGTCGTGCTGGTCAGCGGCGGCGCGAAGAAATTTGCCGTCACGCGAGCGGCGCTGCGCGGCCGTTATCCGTCGGTGCTCGTCACTGACGAAGACACCGCACAGCGTCTGTGCAACGAACCCTGAGAGAACGATAAACGTGGACCGCAATCGCGAATTCGCCGGCAAGACTGTCCTCATCACCGGGGCAGGCAAGGGTATAGGCTACGCAACCGCGATCCTCATGGCGGAGCGCGGAGCACATGTGGTTGCGTTGAGCCGGTCGCAGTCGGATCTCGACGCGCTGAGCAACACGATCCCGTGCAAGACGATCGCCGTCGATCTCGCCGATGCTGCCGCCGCGCTCGCAGCGGCGCAGCGAGCCAGTGAAGCGCATCCCGTCGATCTGCTGGTGAACTGCGCGGGCATTGCGGAGCTGGCGCCGTTTCTCGAAACCTCAGTCGATGCCTTCGATATCACCATGGCGGTCAACGTGCGCGCCGCGATGATCGTCGCGCAGGAATATGCGCGCGGGGTGATCGCACGAGGCACGGGCGGCGCGATCGTCAATGTGTCGAGCATGGCCGCGCAGGTCGGCACGCCGTTGCACGCGGCGTATTGCGCGTCGAAGGCCGCGCTCGACGCGCTGAGCCGCGTGATGGCGGTCGAGCTTGGCGTACATGGTATTCGCGTCAACACGGTCAACCCGGTCATCACGCTCACGCCGATGGCCGAGAAGGTCTGGAGCGAGCCCGCGAAATCCGCGCCCATGCTTGCCCGCATTCCCTTGCAACGATTCGTGCAGCCCGTTGAAGTGGCACGCACGATCGCCTACCTGCTCAGCCGCGACTCGAGCATGGTCAACGGCGTAAGCCTCGCTGTAGACGGCGGTTTTCAGGCCGGCTGATTTAACTACTCTTACTCATAGCAGAGGGCTTCAATCATGGAAGCACTGGTTCTCGAAGAAGCGCGCCGCATCAGCTTGCGCCCGTTCACGTTGCCGCAAGTGGTGGGCGCGCGCGACGTACGCATTCGCATCAACACGGTCGGCATTTGCGGCAGCGATATCCATTACTACCAGCACGGCCGGATCGGTCCGTTCGTCGTGAATGAGCCAATGGTCCTGGGTCACGAAGCGGCGGGAACCGTGATCCAGATCGGCGATGAAGTGAAGCACCTGAAGGTCGGCGATCGCGTCTGCATGGAGCCAGGCGTCCCCGACATGGAGTCACGCGCATCGCGTGAAGGCATGTACAACCTCGACCCGAGTGTGCGCTTCTGGGCTACTCCGCCGGTGCATGGTTGCCTGACGCCGTTCGTCGTGCACCCGGCGGCGTTCACGTTCAAGCTGCCCGACAACGTGAGTTTTGCGGAAGGCGCGATTGTCGAACCGTTGGCTATCGGCATGCAGGCGGCAACGAAAGCGGCGATAAAACCGGGGGATGTAGCCGTTATTCTGGGCGCCGGCACGATCGGCATGATGTGCGCGCTGGCCGCGCTCGCCGGGGGATGCAGCCGCGCGATCGTGTGCGATCTCGTACCGGAGAAGCTGGCGTTGATCGGTGGCGTGCAGGGCGTGACGGCGGTGAACATTCGTGATCAGCGCGTACAGGACGTGGTGTCGGAACTCACCGGTGGCTGGGGCGCGAATGTCGTGTTCGAAGCAAGCGGCAATGAAAAAGCCTTCATCGGGATTGTCGATTTGCTGTGTCCCGGCGGTTGCATCGTGCTCGTGGGGATGCCGCAACAACCCGTGCCTATCGATATTGTCGCGGTCCAGATCAAGGAAGTGCGGATCGAGTCGGTGTTCCGCTACGCCAACATGTTCCCGCGTGCGATCCAGCTGATCGCATCGGGCCGGCTCGACGTCAAGCCGTTCATCTCGCGTTCGTTTGCGTTCGCGGACGGCATCAAGGCGTTCGAGGAAGCCGCCAGCGGCAACCCCACCGACGTGAAGGTTCAGATCGTCATGGAATAGCAGGGGCGTTTTAACCTGATCCCATGAATTCAGGTCCATTGTTCAAGCAATGGACCTTCGCGTCCTTCAACAGGATCGCAGCGTGGAAACGGCAACGCTTCCATGGCAGCGATTTCTTTTTCCGATAACGCCTCGCGCCGGATGTCCCATTGCTGGCCTTCGGGATAAGCCCCGACCACCTGGAAACGTCCCTCCGTCGCCTGCAGGCAGTGGCCGGTTCCTGCAGGAAGCAGCACGACATCGCCGGGTTCCAGCGAGATCACGAGACCTCCGGGTCCACCAACGATCACCTCCGCTTTCCCCGATATCACCCCGAGCACTTCATGCGCCGTGGAGTGGAAGTGATGGTAATCGAAGATGCTGTCGAGCCACTGCGGCGGCCATTGGTTGAGGGTGAATAACGCTTCGAATGCCTGGCCGAGATCCTTGCGGGAGGGACCCAGCGCCCGCCGATAAATTATCACCGGCAAGCGCCGATTGTTCGGGACCCATGCGTGCGGGGTCAGCCTGAGGATTTCGTAGTTGAGGTCTGATGCGTGGTGTGCGGACTGAAGATTGTGCTTCATGGAAGCTCCTTGATCGGAATGAAAGACGAAGGTCCTTATTCACGTCAGCTTTTTACGTGCCCGTGCTCCGGCGCCCGCCAGATAAAGCTTTCCCCAATCGCGTTGAAAAAACTTCTGTCTCATCGGCCGTCAAGGCAGGCCGCGCATATCTTCCATATTCAATACCATTACCTGTCATATTGCTTTCATTGATGAAGCTTACACTTTGCCTTCATCGCGCACCCCTGAACTCATGACCTAAACGCTCAGGCGTTTCAATGACAGGGTGCGCTGGCCCCCACCCAAACAGAAAACCGGACCAGACGACATGCAAGAGCAGCCCGACGTATCGCGCCGCAAAGCCCTCAAACTGCTCGTGGGCGCACCCATGCTGCCCTTGGGCGCGTTCTCCGTTTCCACGCTGTTGTCCGGCTGCGGCGGCGACAGCGCAACCGCACCGGCCACGTCGGCATCGTTCAAGTCCGCTTCATTCGCTTCAATGGCCGCTCCGTCTCTCGCGGACCCGGCTGCCATGGCGACCACCACAGTCGGCTCGACGCTCACGGTCAGCTACAGCGACGGCACGACGCAAGCCTACAAGCTCGCCTACCAGCCGTTCTTCGTCACCGGCGACAGAGTGCCGAACGGCAGCGGCGGCACGACGCTCGCCGGCGGTTATTACGACATCAACAACCAGCCGATCATCGATCAATCGGTGGCGGGCAAAGAGCGCCAATTCTTCTCGGATTGCCCGGACGGCACGTCGATGCTCTCACTCGATAAACCCACGGTTGCCGGCATCAAGGGAAAGGCCGTGTTCGCAGTCGTGCAGTTCGAATACGCGACGCGCGACCAGAACCTGGTGTCGACGTATGGACAGTTGCCTTCGCCTATCGCCGTGCTTACGCTCGACCAGGGCCAGACGACCGGCAAGCTCACGCTCGTGAAGTATCACAACGTGGATACGTCGAAGGCGAACGGATTGTGGATCACGTGCGGCGCGAGCTTGTCGCCGTGGAACACGCATCTGTCGAGCGAAGAGTACGAGCCGGACGCAACGGTCATTGCAACCAACAGCCAGTTCAAGGCGTTCAGCACGAATCTTTATGGCGACGCGAGCCGTGCGAACCCCTACAACTATGGTCACCTTCCCGAAGTCACGGTGAACCCGGACGGCACGGGCACGATCAAGAAACACTACAACCTCGGACGCATCTCGCACGAACTGGTGCAGGTGATGCCGGACAAGCGCACCGTCATGATGGGCGACGACGCGACCAACGGCGGCCTCTTCATGTTCATCGCGGATCGGGCTGAGGACCTGTCTTCGGGCACGCTGTACGTGGCGAAGTGGGCACAGACATCATCGGCGGGCGCGGGCTCGGCCAACCTCACATGGATCAGGATTGGCAGCGCGGCCAGTGCCGAGATCGAAGCGATGGCAGCGAAGCTGAAAGCGTCGGACATCATGGACGTGAGCACCAAGGACCCTCTCGACGCGAGCTTCACGAAGATCAATTTCAACGGCACGTTCAACTGGATCCGCATCAAGCCGGGCATGGAGAAGGCGGCGGCGTTCCTGGAGACGCATCGTTACGCGGCGTATATCGGCGGGAGCATGGGCTTTACGAAGCTCGAAGGCACGACGATCAATGCGAAGGACAAGATCGTGTACACCGCGATGTCACGCGTCGAGAAATCGATGGTCAAGGGCAACGCGGCATCGACCGATGTAGCCGTCGATAAAACCATCAACGCAGGAGCGGTCTATGCGTTGAACCTGAGAGCGGGGCAGAGGGACACGAGCGGTACATCGATCAACAGCGAATGGGTGCCGGTCGATATGGCCGCACCGGCCGCGCTGGTGGGCGAAGACCTCTCGCCGCCCGATGCACTCGGCAATACCGCGAACGCGGCGAAGATCGCAAACCCGGACAACCTGAAGTTCTCGGAGAAGTTGCGCACGCTCTTCATCGGCGAAGATTCAGGCATGCATGTGAACAACTTCCTGTGGGCCTACAACGTGGACACGCAAACCCTGTCGCGGGTGCTGTCGTGTCCGGCCGGCGCGGAATCGACCGGGCTTCACGCGGTTGACGAGATCAACGGCTGGACCTACATCATGAGCAACTTCCAGCATGCGGGCGACTGGGAAAGCCCGGTTCACGACAAGGTGAAAGCCGCACTCGATCCGCTCGTGCGGGCCAACTACAAGGACCGCTTCGGCGCCACGGTCGGTTACCTGACCGCGGACGCCTCCAGCATCAAGGTCGTCAGAAGCTGATGGAGCGTGATCGAGCGCCTCAGCTGCCCTTGTGATAACCGTCGTTCAGCGTATGCAGGAACGCGATGATGTCCTTCATCTCCTGATCCGTCATCGCGGGCTTGTCGCCGAACTTGCGGTCGAACGGTGCATCGGTCACGTCGATGTTCGCGTGTAACTGCGCCGGCAGGTCATCGTACTTGTTGACCTTGCCGTCGGCGCCCTTCGGATAAAACTTCTCCGGCGCCGTGTTGCGGTCGTTGTAGAAGGACATGACGTCGTCGAGCGAATGATAGACGCCGTTATGGAAGAACACTTGCCGGGTCGCCGAGTTGCGCAGCGTAGGCGTGAGGAACATGCCGCAATACTGCGTCTGGTCCTTGATGTCGTCACGGAACGGGCCGCATACGCCCATATCGAAGAACTTCGGATCGTGGTTGACGGCAAGCGTGGTGTTACGCGGTACGCCGAGCGCTTCGTACTGGTAGTCGGTGAACATCGGCGGCACGCCGTCCGATGTGGGCTTGGACAAATGGCAGCCGGCGCAGTTGGCCTTGTCGGGATCGTTGAAGAGGCGCAAGCCGTGCAGCTCCGCTTGCGTCAGGCGCGCCTTGCCCTCGAGCCAGTAGTCGTACTTGCTCGAGTACGGATGGAACGACTGCTCTTCGACCTGATAGCGCGCAATCGCGAACATCGCCTCGGAGACGGTCAGCTGCGTGCTCTGGAAAATCTGCGGGCCGAACAGCTTCGTGAAGTCATCCTTGTAAGCCGTGCGCTGCAATTTCGCGGCGACATCGGCCTCGCTGGTGTTCGCCATTTCCACGGGGTTGAGCATCGGGCCGGACGCTTGAGCTTGCAGCGTGTCGGCGCGGCCGTCCCAGAAGAAACCGCCTTGCGGCACCATGGCCGGCGCAGCGGGCGCTACGCCCGCGTTCTTCTGCGCCTTGGCGGTTCCTGCGGCTTGCGAGGCGAGGGCAGCGAAATCGGGCGGCGCTTCGGCTTCGCCGGCATCGGGTCCAATGCTGAAGTTGGGCTGCAAATACAGGTACATCAGGGAAGGCGGCGGACGGTAGCCTTCCAGATTCATATGCGGTCCGCCCAGTTGCACGGAAAGCTTGTTCGGCGGCCCATAGGCATGGTCCGGGCTGTGGCACGACGCGCACGACTGTTTCCCGGATCCGGACAGCGACTCGTCGAAGAAAATCTTCTGGCCGAGTTGCGCGACCGCGCTCAACGGCGCGACCGGCGGACGCGAGAGTACAACGGGATTCGGATTGGCACCCGTCAGGTCTTCCACGATGGCGCCCACGCGGGCCGGCACTTGCGAAGGGAACGCGACGGCCCATGCGCTGAATGCGCCGGCCCCGAGCACCACGGCGGCGAGGCATCCGAGCAGGATGTGTTTCGGGCGAAGAAAGTTTGGCTTCTCGCCGGCGGCAGGCGTTACCGGAGGTATGACGGTGTGCGACATGTTAACCAGGAAGCAGAGGCAGTATGGAAAACGCCGCCGGCCAATTTCTCGGCGGCGACGCGGCAAGAGCACTACCGCCCGCGTCAGTGATCCGACGCGGGCGTGCAGGCAACAATCAGATGGTGGGAACCGATGCGACCGGCGTACCCAGGTTCGGATCGACGAACAGCGTCGGGTTGTTACCCGCACCGCTGAAGTTGAACAATCCGTTGATGCTGCCGGCAGTTGCGTCAAACGAACCGCCACCGAGACGCGTGCCGTTGAGCCAGTTGTCTTCGATGAAGCGAGTCACCGAAGCCTGGCTGATCTGCGTGTGGTCCACGTAGTTCACCTTGGCCCACGGCGAGATCACGACGAACGGAATACGCGTGCCCGGACCGCAGCGGCCATTCACCGGCGCGCCCTTCACACCCAGCGGAGCCGTAGCGGTGCCGCACGTGCCGGCGCCATTCACCTGGTCGGCAATCGCGTCGAACGACGACGAGGTCGGCACTGCATACGCATGGTCGTACCAGCCGTCCGAGTCATCCCACGCCACGATCACAGCGGTGGTCGCCCAGTCCGGCTGCTGCTGCAGGAAGTTGACGATCTTGGCCGTGAAAGCTTGCTCGTCGAGCGGATCCGAATACCCTGCGTGGCCATCCTGGAACGCCGGCGCCTTGATGAAGCTGACCGACGGATAGTTGCCGGCCTTGACGGTGGCGAAGAAGTCGTCGGTGTCGTACTGGTGATTCGCCGGTTCCGGCGTCTTGCCGTCCGCTTCGAGCGACAAGCCGATCACTGCCGTCGAGCTCGGGCGTGCATGCGTCGGGTTAGCCGTCGATGCGAAGTACTGGAACCAGTTGTGGTGCGGGACATAGTCGGCGGTTGTCTGACCCACCACCGGCGACAGCGTGCTGCGCTTGCAAGCCGTCGTGCCGTTGCTGTTCACGGTCAACAGGTTGAAGCCGCCCATGAAACCGCCCCACGAGATGTTCTGCGCGTTCAGCAAGTCGCCGATGTTCTTCGCGTTCAGCAGCGCGGTGTCGGTCGTGCTCGAGCAAACATCGTTGGCCGGATCAACGTCGTTGATCAGCGTGAAGCCGCCCTGGCCGTCATTCACGTAGTACGAACCCGTGGCCGTCGCGCTCACCGGGCCCGTGCTGAACTTGACCGGTTGCAGGCCGTTGGTCTGGCCCGACACGACTTCGAGTGCGCCCGGCGTGGACGGACCGTAGGTGGACGTGTACGCGTTGTCGCTCATCGCGAACTTCTGCGCGTAGTTCCAGAGGGCGCCGACCGTGTTGCCGTCGTAGTAGCCCATGACCTGGCCGGCGGTGCCGAATGCGCCTGCGCCGCCTGCCGTGCCCTTACCCGTGTACTTCGGGAAGAGGTCGGCTGCGCCGTTATCGTAGGCGTGTTGTTCGGCCGTGTACGCGTGGTTCTGGTCGGCGGTCGCGGCTTGCGTCCGGTCCAGGCGGAACGGGTTGGCTGCGCCCGTGCCGTTGGCCGTGTTCGTGAAGTTCGGGTTGGCCGTCAGCAACGTGCCGCTCAGGCCATTGACTGCCGGCGTGCCCGCTGCCGGCGTGAATGCCGGTTCGCCTGCCGGGTTCGCCGCGTTCGGATAGGTAGCGAAGTAGTGGTCGAACGAGACGTTCTCGTTATAGATCACGACTACGTGCTTGATAGGGGTAGCCGTCACCAACCGGTTCTGGATGGATTGCGACGAACTAGGATTGCTGTTGTTGCCACCGCCGCAGGCATATAAGCCGATAGCCATTGCTGCAGTGGGTACGCCAACCATTAAGGCTCGACGAAACATGTGTGAAGCTCCCGATGTCGTTGTTTCAGTGCTTGTGTGGCCGCGTGGCCTTTGGGGGGACGGGTGCGGACTAGGATGCGGACTTTAAAAGACCTTTCTTTCGATCCGAGCGCATTGGAACACTTACGTATGAACCCTAAAAGACGGTCTGCTTTCGCTGGGGTTACGTGCAAATAACAATCAGAAAGAGTCGGTAAGGTTGAAGCTCGAGATACGGTATGGGCTGACGCTTCGATGCCGGTGACGCGAGCGCTGGACCGTGTGTCGGGTGGTAAGTTTTTTTTCGCGCATGAAGAAAGAAGGGTGGTGCGCTTCATCCGGCATGAGCCACCAAGCTTTCAAGCTTTCACGAGCACGTCACAGAGCCCTTCGATAATCGCGGCTGTAAACGTTTTCAGCGAATTCCTGCCCAAGCTCTTGCCACAGCCCATGCACTCCACCATCAAGGACGTAGCCGCGCATTCAGGCGTGTCTATCGCCACCGTCTCGCGTGCGCTTAACGCACCGCAATTGCTGAACGCGGAGACGCTCGCCAAGGTGCGCGAGTCGATCGAAGCACTCGACTTCATGCCCAGTGCACGAGGCCGCCAGCTTCGCAGCGTACGCACGCGGCTGGTCGGCGTGGTCGTGCCCACGCTCGCCAATCCTGTCTTCGCCGAGTCGCTGCAAGGCATTGATGAAGCGGCATCCGCCAGTGACTACCGGCTGATGCTGATGACCACCGCGTATGACAGCGCGCGTGAGCGGCGCGCGATCGAGACCTTGCGCGAGCAACGCGTGGATGGCCTGATTGCGACGGTGGCCGATGCTGAATCCAACCCTTTGCTGGACGATCTCGATCGCATCGGCTTGCCTTATGTGCTGGCCCATAACGACACGGCGTATCGCGCGGCGGTATCGGTGGATAACCGGCGGGCGGCGCGTGACGGCGTGTGTGCGTTGTTGCAGCGCGGGCATCGGCGGATCCTGATGCTGGCGGGTTCGTTCGCGGAATCGGACCGTGCGCGCTTGCGGTATCGCGGTTACGAAGACGCGATGCTCGACGCGGGCCTTACGCCCCATCCGCCGATCGAACTCGATTTCAACGCGGACGAATTGCCGCCTTCACTGCTCGCCCATCTCTCCGATCCTGCTCGTCGGCCCACTGCGCTTTTCTGCAGCAACGACCGCCTGGCGATCATCGTGATGCGCGGCTTGCGGCATGCGGGTTTGTCCGTGCCGCACGATATCTCGGTGCTCGGTTTCGATGGCATTCCGCTTGGCGAATGGTTATCGACAGCGCTGTCCAGCGTCGCTACGCCGAACCGCGAGATTGGCCGGTGCGCATGGCTTCATCTTGCGGCCCGGCTGGGTCTGCCCGGAGATACAACCAGTGGCCCCATTCCGTTCAAGTTGCCTCATAGCGTAAGAACCGGCGCGACCATCGCGCCATTGATCGATCCTGCGGCCAGAACGGCCTCCCTCGTATCGGAGAATCCTGCATGAAAATTCGTCATGTCCTTGCCACGCTGCTAGCAGCGACGGCCACCTTTTGCGCGGCCGGTGCAGCGTATGCTGACAGCACCGCGATCTGCTACAACTGCCCGCCGGAATGGGCGGACTGGGCGAGCCAGATCGCTGCCATCCAGAAGCAGACCGGCATCCGCGTGCCGTTCGATAACAAGAACTCCGGCCAGGCTATCGCGCAGATGATGGCCGAGCAGAAGAGCCCGATTGCCGACGTGGTGTATCTCGGCGTTTCATCGGCGTTCCAGGCGAAGGACAAGGATCTCGTGCAGCCATACAAGCCTGCGCACTGGAACGATATCCCTGCCGGCATGAAGGATCCCAACGGCTACTGGTTCGCGATTCACTCCGGCACGCTGGGCTTTTTCGTCAACAAGGACGCACTCGACGGCAAGCCGGTACCGCGTTCGTGGGCGGACTTGCTGAAGCCGGAATACAAGGGCATGGTCGGTTATCTTGATCCGTCGTCGGCGTTCGTGGGATACGCGGGCGCGGTGGCGGTGAACCAGGCGCTGGGCGGCACGCTCGATAACTTCAAACCCGGTCTCGACTGGTTCGCCAAGATGAAGGCCAACGCGCCGATCGTGCCGAAGCAGACCGCGTATGCACGCGTGATGTCGGGCGAGATCCCGATCCTGCTCGACTATGACTTCGACGCATATCGTGCGAAATACAAGGATCACGCGAACGTGGAGTTCGTGATTCCGAAGGAAGGCACGATCGTGGTCCCGTATGTAATGAGCCTCGTGAAGGGCGCGCCGCATCAGGCGAACGGCGAGAAGGTGCTGGATTTCGTGCTGTCGGATGAAGGCCAGCGCCTGTGGGCGAACGCGTATCTGCGGCCGGTGCGTGGCGCAGCGTTGCCGCCTGACATCGCCGCCAAGTTCCTGCCGGCGTCGGAGTATGCGCGTGCCAAGGACGTCGACTTCGCGGAGATGGCCAAGAAGCAAAGCGCGTTCGGCGAAGAATATTTGCGCGTCATGCACTGATCTTTCATCGATGCAAGATTCCACCTTCTCCAACCGCGCACGGGTCTTCCTGCTGGCGCCCGCGCTGGCCGTGTTCTGTGCGTTCTGGCTGCTGCCGCTGGTCGCGTTGCTGCAGGCCAGCGCGGTGCCGGACGCGTTCACTGCGTATCGCGAGGTCCTGACCAACGCACGTTATCTGCATAGCTTGCTTGCGACGATTGCGTTGTCGCTGGCAGTGACGGCGGCGACGCTGGTGTTATCGACTATCGCGGGGTTATTTCTTGCTCGTCGCGAGCTGCCGGCCAAGCGCTTGCTGGTCGCATTGTTGACGTTTCCGCTCGCGTTTCCCGGCGTGGTGGTGGGGTTCATGGTGATCATGCTGGCCGGGCGCCAAGGGTTGATCGGCGCCATTTCCACGCGGCTCACGGGCGACCGCTGGGTGTTCGCGTATTCACTCAGCGGCTTGTTTTTAGGCTACCTTTATTTTTCGATTCCGCGCGTGATCGTCACCGTCATGGCGGCTGCAACGAAGCTGGATGCATCGCTGGAAGAAGCGGCGCGCTCGCTCGGGGCATCGCCGTGGCGGATCTTTATCGATGTGGTCATGCCTGCCTTGATGCCCGCATTGATCGCAGCGGGAGCCGTGTGTTTTGCTACCGCGATGGGCGCATTCGGCACCGCATTCACGCTCGCCACCGACCTCGACGTATTGCCGATGACCATCTATACCGAGTTCACGCTGAACGCGAATCTTGCGACGGCAGCAGCGTTGTCGATCGTGCTCGGCCTGGTGACGTGGGCCGTGCTGGCGGTTGCTCGCAGCCTCACCGGCGCGACTGTCGCCGCTACCGCATGAGGACGCCGATGCCTGAGTTCCTGAGACCGCGTCGCCTGCTTGTTGCCGGGCAATTGCTCCTGACGCTGGCGCTGGTTGCGTTCATGGTCGTGCCCGTGGTGATGTCGGTGATGGCCGGATTGACCGTCAACTATTTTCGCGGTGTGTCGAGTGGGTTGACGCTGAAATGGCTTGAGCAAGTGTGGGAGATGTATCAGGGTTCGGTCTGGTTATCGATAGAGATCGCGCTTGCAACGCTCGTCATCACGCTCGCGATTGGTGTGCCTGCAGCGTATGCACTCGCGCGCAGCAATACACGCTGGGCGCGGTTCGTGGAAGAGCTTCTGGTGCTTCCTATCGCGTTGCCGGGGCTTGCCACGGCGTTGGCTTTGTTGTCGGTGTACGGCGGCTGGAGCGCGTTTCGATCGAGCATGTGGTTCATCGTCGCCGGGCATGTGGTCTTCACCTTGCCGTTCATGGTGCGCTCGGTTGCCGCCGTCTGCGCGGGTACTGATCTTCGGACGATGGAGGAAGGCGCGGCGAGCCTGGGCGCGTCGTTCACGCAGCGCTTCCTGACGATCGTGCTGCCGAATGCGCGTCCCGGCATTGTTGCCGGCGCGCTCGCGGTGCTGACTTTATCGATAGGCGAATTCAACCTGACATGGATGCTGCATACGCCCGACACCAAGACGCTGCCGGTCGGACTCGCCGATGCGTACGCGTCCATGCGTCTTGAAGTCGGCAGCGCCTACACTATTCTGTTCCTGCTGATGACCTTGCCGTTGCTGATTGCGATGCAATGGCTGGGCGTCGATCCGGCCGGCGCGCAGAGCGCTCGCGCCGCGGCGAAACGCAAGCGCGCATTGTCGCGCGGCGGCTTGCCGGAGCAGTCACTTACTCAATCGTCCCAACCTGTAGAGACTGCACGATGAGACTCGAAGCCGTTCCCGTCACCCTCAGCCGTTGTGCGAAGACATTTCGCGGGCAGCGTGTGCTCGAACCCGTCGATCTCAGCATCGAACCCGGCGAGACGCTGGTCCTGCTCGGACCGTCCGGCTGCGGCAAGACCACGACGCTGCGGTTGATCGCCGGCCTGGAGAAGCCCGATGTCGGCGGTCGTGTGAGCTTCGGCGCCGACGATGTCACGGCATTGCCCATCGAGCGTCGTCAGGTCGGCATGGTGTTCCAGAACTACGCGCTGTTTCCCAACCTGACCGTGCGCGGTAACGTGGGGTATGGCTTGCGGATCCAGAAGGTGGAGGCATCGGCGGCGCGTCGACGCGTGGATGAATTGCTCGAGATGACCGAGTTGACCGCCCACGCGGACAAGCCGATTACCGAGTTGTCCGGCGGTCAGCGCCAGCGTGTTGCGTTGGCCCGTGCGCTCGCACCGAGGCCGCGTGTATTGTTGCTCGATGAACCGCTGACCGCACTCGATGCCCGCCTGCGCGAGACCCTGCGTGCCGAGATGAATGCGTTGCTGCGCGAGCTTCGCGTGACCAGCATCTATGTCACGCATGACCAGTCCGAAGCGATGGCTTTGGCGGACCGCATTGTGGTGATGAGCGCGGGGCGCATCGAGCAGTGCGGTACGCCGCGTGAAATTTACTATCAGCCGGCCAGCCGCGCGGTGGCGCAATTCATCGGCACATTGAATCGGGTGGCGGGCGAGTGCCGCGATGACGCATTCGTCACGCTTGGCGGTACGATTAGCGTGACGGGACTGGTTGCACAACTGCGTGCGCGGGATGGTGCGCGGTCGGAAATTTTCTTCCGGCCAGAAGATGCGGTGCTCGTCGATCCGCAATCTGCGCAACTGCGCGGCGCGGTAGAGTCGGCGCTGTTTTTGGGTGAACGTACCCGCTTGAAAATCAGGGGCGCGGCGCCGGATGCGTTGATCGTCGATGTGCCCGGCCGCGTTGAACTGGCTGAGGGAACGGCCGTGGGGATATCGGTGCGCGACGAGGGCTGGGTCGCATTGCACTGATCCTTCACGTTCTCTCGTTCGCTTGAAGCCAAACCAAGGAGATGCCATGCTGCTCGCTCAAATCACCGATTTGCATATCAAGCTTCCCGGCGTGCTCGCCTATAAGAAAGTCGATACCGCAGCCTGTCTGCGTGCTTGTGTTGAACGGTTGAACGCGCTGAGTCCGCGTCCTGATGCCGTGCTGGTGACCGGCGATCTGGTGGATTTTGGAACCGTCGATGAATACCGGCATCTGGCAGCGTGTTTAAAACCGCTGCAAATGCCGGTGTATCTGATGGTCGGAAACCACGACGATCGCGCGGCGTTGCGCGAAGTTTTCGATGCCGGTTATCTGCACGAAAGTGGTACGGGTAGCGAATTTGTGCAATACGCGTTCGATGTGCAGGATATGCGGATCATCGCGCTGGATTCGCAGAAGCCGCAGGAAAGCCCGGGCACGTTATGCGATACGCGTCTTGCGTGGCTTGAACATCAGTTGGAGGCCGCTGACGGTCGTCCGGTGATTGTCGCGCTGCATCATCCGCCGTTTGCTACGGGCATCGGGCATATGGACGACATGGCGCTCGACGCGCAGGCCGCGTCGAAGCTTGAGGCGCTGATTTCGCGATATCCGAATGTGGAGCGTGTTTTATGTGGGCATGTGCATCGGCCGGTGTTTAAGCGGTTTGCGGGCACCATCGCTTCTATCGCACCGTCGACCGCGCATCAGGTGGTGCTTGATTTGCATGTCGACGCACCGTCGGCGTTCGTGCTCGAGCCTGGGGCGTTTGCGCTGCATTATTGGACGCAGGGCGTGGGGCTTGTGTCGCATCACGAATACGTGGAGACGTTCGACGGCCCGTATCCATTTTTCGATGATGATGGGGCGTTGGTGGATTAAGGGCTTAGCCGGTTACTTCCCCGGCGCCAGCGACCCCACCCTCACCGTCAACCCACCCCCATCCTCGCGATTGCGCATCTCGATCGTAGCGCCATGCCGCCCCGCAATGCTCGATGCAATCGCGAGTCCGAGCCCGCTCCCCGACCCCTGCGCACCCGTGCCACGATAAAACCGGTCGAACACCCGGTCCAGTTCATCGGGCGCAATGCCCGTGCCTGTATCCACGACTTCAACACCCATACCCTGCGCATCGCGCGTAAGAATCACATCGACCTTGCCGCCTTCTGGCGTGTGGCGAATCGCGTTATCGATAAGATTGTTCAGCAGGATACCCAACGAATGCTCATCGCCCAGCACGACATAGTCGTCCGATGCATTGCGCGTGCGCTCCTCCAGTCCCAGATCGATGCGCTTGGCCTCCGCCAGCAATGAGAGATCACTGACCGACCTCTCCGCGAGCCGGCGCAGACTCATGGGCGCCATCGACGCGGCTCGATTCGCATCCTCACGCGCCATCGCCAATAACTGATGTGCAAGGTGAATGATGCGGTTAAGCCGTCCCTCAAGACGCTCGAGGGTCTGGCCGTCTCCTTGCAACGTGCCGTCACGCCGGGCCGCCTGAAGCTGCAACTTCAGCGCGGTCAGGGGCGTGCGCAATTCGTGCGCCGCATCGGCAACAAAAACTCGCTGCGCTTGCGACGCATCGTTCAACCGCCGCAGCAAGTCATTGAGCGCATCAACCAAAGGACGGATCTCGACCGGCACGCGAGCGCCAGCCTGCAACGGCTCAAGCGAGTCGAGCGAGCGCCGCGATAACGCCCGCGACAATCCACCGATCGGCGCAAGCCCCCGGGCCACGACCAACAACACTAGTGCAATCGTCACCGGCACCACCAGCGCCAGCGGCCACAATGTGCGCCAGGCTAGCCGCAGCGCAAGATCCTCGCGAACCGAGAACGGTTGCGCCACCTGAATGTAGCGGTCCGGTTGCTGCAGGCCAAACACGCGCCACCGGTACTCATCGCGTTCAATCGACCGGAATCCTTCAGCGATGCGCGGCAACGCCGGCTCCTTGAGCGAGTGGTAAACGAGCTTGCCTTGTTTGTCCCAGATATCGATTGCAATCCGGTCGTCGGCTATGCCGCTCAAGTCGTGGTTGGCCCGCTCGGCAGCATCGGCAGTAGCAATATTTGCCGGCAACGACAGCGCGACGGTGCGCAACTCGTAGTCGAACAACTCGCCAGCTTCACGGCGCGCGGTTTGGAAGATGCCATAGGCCGCCGCCAGCGACGTCGCGGCCAGTCCGAAGATCAGCCAGCCGAGCAACCAGCGGCGGATAGATGTCATTCGATTCCCTTGAGCCGGTAGCCTACGCCCCGGACCGTCAATATCTGCTCTGCGCCAATCTTGCGCCTGAGACTGTGGACATGCACCTCAATGGTATTGCTGCCCACTTCCTCTCCCCATCCATACAGCTTCTCCTCGAGTTCCGCACGCCTGAAAACACGTGTGGGCTCCTCGATCAGCACCTGAAGCAACGCGAACTCGCGCGGCACCAGCGGCAACGGCACCCCCGCCTTGCTCGCTTCGTGCGACGCGGGATCGAGGGCAAGTTCGCCATGCGTATAGACAGGCTGCTTTTGTCCGGTACGACGGCGCAGCGCCGCGCGCACGCGTGCGGCCAGCTCGTCGAGATCGAAGGGCTTCATGAGGTAGTCGTCGGCGCCTGCATCCAGCCCGCGGACGCGATCGTCCACGGCATCGCGCGCGGTCAGGATGATGACTGACGCCGCGCCGCCGGCCTTGCGGTATGCATTCAACACCTGGATGCCATCGCGTTTCGGCAAGCCGAGGTCGAGCAGCACGAGGTCGTACACCCCATTGCCAAGCGACAGCTCGGCGGCGCGTCCGTCCGCCGCCCAGTCGATTGCGTAACCCAGCCGGCGCATGGAGTCGAGCACGGTCTCGGCAATCATCTCGTCGTCTTCCACCAGTAATAGCCGCATCGCGAAGTCTCCCCGGTCCTGCCACCAAATATCGAGCATGGATTGTCTGCGGCAGCTGCTTAAGCGTTCCTTAAGCACGGGCTTCCTAGAATCAATCGCTCGTTCCATGAATCTTCCAGATTTGCAGTAATCCTTACCATGTCTTTATCCAGGGCCGGCCCTTCGCCGTGACAAGCCCAGCCAGTGCAGGGAAGTCCTTAAGCATCGCTTAAGCTCATGCATGCGACACTGCCTGTAACTGTGTGTAATAATCCACCCTCGTTCTGGTTATATCGCTGAAACAATCCGCATTAATGAATATTCAAAACGCCCGCCGCTGGGCGCCGCGAGGCAAGCGAGTGTGGGTAATGAGCGCGCTCGCACTTTGTGTCGCGAGCGGGGTCAGGCTCGCCTTGCACCCAGTCCTCGGTCCCGTCATGCCAGGTGTCGCCTTTTGTATAGCGGCGGCAATGGTCGAATACTTTTTCGGGCTCATCCCCTCGCTGACGGTCATGCTGCTGGGCCTGGGCATTGCGGATTACCTGTTCGTTCCACCTTACGCCCAGATTGCGGTCGTCGATCGCGCTGACGTCATGCTCGCGATTTCGTATCCGCTTGTCACGCTGTCCACTATCACACTTATCGAACGGCTGCGGCGCTCGCAATTCAGTACAGAACTGATCGCGGCCGTGGCGCTCTCGCGCTACGAAATGCTGCTGCGCGCCGATAATGAGCGTGCGCTGTCGCGCCGGGCGGTGGACGAAACGCATCGGCTGGTGCGGCATCTTCCGCATTACCACGACGCCATCATCCTGCTGCAGGCCGTCGATCGCAACGCGGCGCCAGGCGCCAAGGAAATGGCGCCGGGGCGGCTTTTTGCCAATGCGCATCCCGATGATATCGAAAGGCTGCACCGCGGTTTGCAACCGGGGCGGCATCGCGTGCGCATCAGCTCGGGCGATGGCGTGCACAAACTCGTGGAATGCATCTGCGAGCGCTTTACCACCCACGCCGGTGAGTTTCTGATCTTGCGCAGGGTCGATTAGCGTGAGCAAGAAAGCCTCCGCGTTGACCGCGTCGACCTTCTACTCCGGCAGCGACCATGCGGTCCTGATGCTGCACGGCCTGTCCAGCTCACCGCTCGAAATGCGCCATCTCGCGCGCTACCTGAATAGCGAAGGGCTCACGACCTGTGCGCCCAACCTCCACGGTTACAGCGCAGGCACGCCGGAACTGCGCATGGAAGCATGGGTTGCGGCCGCGGTCAGGGAATTCGATGCGCTGAGCGAGCGTTACTCGCGGGTATCCGTGTGCGGCCTTTCGATGGGCGCAGCGCTCGCACTGGCGCTCGTGCGTGAGCGGCCCAGCGCGCAGTCTATCGTGCTGCTGTCGGTCACACTCGACTACGACGGCTGGGCAATGCCGTGGTATCGCTTCCTGCTCGGCTGGGCTTATTACACGCCGATGCGCCATCGCTGGCGGTATCGGGAGGAAGCGCCGTTCGGGCTGCGCAACGAGGCGTTGCGCGCGAAGGTCGGCCGCGCGATGCAGCGTAACGACTTGAGCGAAGTCGGCCCGTCGAGCATCTCGCTTCCCGCGTTGCATGAAGCGAGCCGCCTTGCCGCGAGCGTGAAAAAAAGCCTGGCGGCGCTCAAGAACGATTGCCTGCTGATTCATGCAATCGACGACGAGACGTCCAGCCCGCGCAACGCGCAATTCGTTGCGTCGAACATTGGATCGCCGGTCCTGCGCACCATCTATCTCGACGATTCGTACCACATGATCACCTCCGACAACGAGCGGGAAATCGTTGCTCGCGAGACAGCCGTGTTCCTCAAGGAAAGCGAGGCCGCCAGCAGTGCCGAAGGCGGCGCGAAGCCGGTGGTATCGAAGGCGCTTGCGCGGCGCCTCAGGCAGATGGCCTCCATCAGCAAATAAAGCCCGGGTGACAGCCTGGCGGCGGCCCGCAGCGGCGCCGAAGCTTTCAAAACAATTTTTGGTAACTGAACGCTCCGCGCGCGGATAAGCGTCGCTTAAGCATGTGCCGTGCACTCTGTGCGCACTGTGGATCCGGCCGAATGTGCGGCGGGCGGATTTCGCCGGAATACCGCAGCAACGCATTCCGCGTTGCCGTAGACATGAGCCCGGCATCGGATGGACGCGGGGCCTTGTTCAGGATTGAAAGTAATTCCGCTTGTTGCGAGACCGGAGAAACCGTCATGCAAACCACGCTGTCGATCGCATTGCGCGCCCATGCGGTGCTCTTGTCGGCATCGGTGGCGGTGCTGACGGCGATGTGTCTATGCATCGTCTTGTTGCTGCACCTGCCGCTGGACCATCCGGGCACGTTCGAACTCAGGGCGACAGTGTTCGTCATCGCGGCGCTCGGCGCACTTTATGTGCGGCATAAGGCAAGCTGCGCGTTCAACGCAGCTTTGCAGGCGCGGCAGATCGGTTTGAGCGACGTCAACGCGAACGGCATTTCAATCAGCGACGACTGCCCGCACGCGTGGCTGGTTCAGCTATACGCAGAGCTCCATCCGGCGGCGGCGCGTCGGCAGATCGCGTCAAGGTAAAGGACACGATGCTTTAGCGACGTGCGTTGCCCGAAGACGGTGGACTGACAGCATTACAAACCCCTGTCGCCAATCGGCCATCTTGTTCCATTCAAGTCAGGCGCGGCGGGTATACACCAAGACGTTCCAGCCTGCGCTCAAAAGTAGTGGCACACGTAGTCGACGGTTTCAATCACTTCGATCTCAAAGCTGGTGTTGCCCGGCACGGTGATGGACTCGCCGGCGCCATATTCACGCCACGCTTCTTCTCCTGGATTACGCACGCGGCATCGTCCGGCATTGACGTCGATCTGCTCCGGCGCTTGCGTCGAGAACGTCAGCAGCGCCGGGAAAATAACGCCTAGCGTCTTGCGCGTGCCATCGGCAAGCAGGATGGTATGCGAGACACATTTGCCATCGAAGTAAATGTTGGCGTGCTTGATGATCGAGACGTTGTCGAATTGTGCAGTCGTTGTCATGCGTGGAAATTCCTATGGTCCGGGTTGTCGGCCGACGGCATGGGGCTCAGGCCGTGGGCACGGTGATCTGTCGTAGTCGTATCGCGAGGCGATCCTGGAAGCGTGGTTTGGCGCCCCGCGAAACATAATCATTATTCTTCAGCTTGGCAATGCTTCGGTGTATGCGCGATGCGCCCGGCGGCCAAGCGTGGAACCCTAGTGTCCTGAGTTAGAAATTCATGGAATTTTTCGATCGCCGCATTGTCCGTCGTATAGTTGGTTCGATACGACGGAGGCGCGATGAGAGGTCGACCGAAAGCGGAGTTGGTGTTGAGTGAATCGGAACGTGAGCAGTTGCAGGCCTGGTCGCGTCGGCGCAAGACAGCTCAGGCGCTCGCCCTGCGCTCGCGCATCGTTTTGAACTGCGCCAGCGGCATCAGCAACAAAGTCGTAGCCGACACGCTTGGTGTCACGCCGCAGACGGTAACGAAATGGCGTGCGCGCTTTCTCAAGCAGCGACTCGATGGATTGCTCGACGCACCCCGGCCAGGCGCGCCACGCACCATTGATGATGCTCGGGTCGATGCACTCATTGCCAAGACGCTGGAAGAACAACCGACCAAAGCGACACATTGGAGCACGCGCACCATGGCGCGCGAAAGTGGTCTGTCGCAGACGGCGGTGAGTCGGATCTGGCGTGCGTTTGGCCTGCAGCCTCATCGTCAGGAAACCTTCAAGCTGTCCACCGATCCGCAGTTCGTTGCCAAGACGCGTGACATCGTCGGTTTGTATCTCGATCCGCCGACCAAGGCCATGGTGTTGTGTGTGGACGAGAAGAGCCAGATTCAAGCACTGGACCGGACTCAACCGATTCTGCCGTTGGCCCCCGGCATAGCCGAGCGCCGTACGCACGATTACGAACGCCATGGCACTACGACGTTGTTCGCGGCCCTGGATATCGCCACCGGAGAAGTCATCGGCCAATTGCATCGGCGCCATCGCGGCACTGAGTTCCTGAAGTTCCTGCGTACGATCGAAGCCAACGTTCCTCCTCAATTGGACGTGCATTTGGTGATGGACAACTATGGGACTCACAAGACACCGACCGTGCGCGCCTGGTTTGCTCGTCATCCGCGTTTTCATATCCATTTCACTCCAACATCGGCTTCTTGGCTTAATCAGGTGGAGCGCTGGTTCGCCACACTGACTGAAAAACAAATCCGGCGCGGAACCCATCGTTCAACACGCCAGTTGGAAGACGCGATTCGCCACTATCTCGACATCTACAACGCTGAGCCGCAGCCCTTCATGTGGACAAAATCTGCTGACGACATCATGGCCAGCATCGAACGATTTTGTTTGCGAATCTCTAACTCAGGACACTAGATGGGGAAACTGGTAGTCGACAGGATTTCCTTCAGGACCATGAAGGTCCTGACCTGGCGCACACCGGGCAAATACAACAATTGCTCGGCGTGAAGGCGGTTAAAGCTCTCGCTGTCGCGCGTGCGTACCAGCATGAAGCAGTCGAACTCGCCTGTCACGATGTGGCACTCCATGCATCCCGAGACCTTTTGCGCGGCTTTCTCGAACGCGGCGAAAGACTCCGGCGTCGAGCGGTCCAGCACCACGCCGATGATCATCAGCATGCCCGCGTTGAGCTTCTTCGGGTCCAGCAACGCGACTGTCCCCCGGATCAGGCCCGCTTGCTTGAGCCGTTCCACGCGACGCAAACACGCCGGTGCACTCAGGTTCACCTTGTCCGCAAGCGCGACGTTGGATATAGAGGCGTCACGCTGAAGCTGCCTGAGGATCGCGCGGTCGACGCGGTCCAGCTCAGCGCCGGATTGCTCGCTTACACGCGAATCAGCACGAACTTTTGTTGCGCTCATGACTATTTCTCCACACGTTAATTACGTCGTTCAGTAGTTGAGTCAGTGAGAATTAAACAAACGACAATTTATTCGCAACCCTGTTTCAGCCAAAGTTTTTTACCATACTTCTCATCGACGCAAATAAATGCGACGAAGTGGCTGTCTACCGGAGCGACACATGAACCTCAAGAAATTTCCCCGTCACGCGCTCACTTTCGGGCCAACGCCGATCCAGCCGCTCGCACGGCTGTCGGAACATCTTGGCGGCAAGGTCGAGCTCTATGCCAAGCGCGAAGACTGCAACAGCGGCCTCGCATTCGGCGGCAATAAGACCCGCAAGCTCGAATACCTGATCCCGGAAGCGATCGCGCAAGGCTGCGACACGCTGGTGTCCATCGGTGGGATTCAGTCGAACCAGACGCGTCAGGTCGCCGCTGTTGCTGCGCACCTCGGCATGAAATGTGTGCTGGTGCAGGAAAACTGGGTGAACTACTCGGACGCGGTGTATGACCGCGTGGGCAATATCCAGATGTCCCGGATCATGGGCGCCGATGTGCGCCTGGTCGCGGACGGTTTCGATATCGGCTTTCGCAAGAGTTGGGAAGACGCTCTGGACGATGTCCGGAAGGCGGGCGGCAAGCCCTACGCTATCCCCGCTGGTTGCTCGGACCATCCGCTAGGCGGCCTGGGCTTCGTGGGTTTCGCGGAAGAAGTGCGCCAGCAGGAAGCGGAGCTGGGTTTCAAGTTCGATTACATCGTGGTCTGTTCGGTCACGGGCAGCACGCAGGCGGGCATGGTCGTGGGTTTTGCGGAGGACGGACGCGCGGATCGGGTGATCGGTATCGATGCATCGGCCAAGCCTGAAAAGACCCGTGAGCAAATCCACCGGATCGCGCGGAAAACGGCCGAGCAGGTAGAGCTGGGACGCGACATCACGTTGAACGATATCGTGCTGGACGAACGCTATGGCGGTCCCGAATACGGCTTGCCGAACGAAGGCACGCTCGAGGCCATCCGCCTGTGCGCGAAGCTGGAAGGCGTGTTGACCGACCCCGTGTACGAAGGCAAGTCCATGCACGGCATGATCGATAAAGTGAAGCGCGGCGAGTTCCCGGAAGGCTCGAAGGTGCTGTATGCGCATCTTGGCGGCGTGCCGGCGTTGAACGCTTATAGCTTCCTGTTTCGCGAAGGTTGATCGAGTAAATGCGCGGACGAAAAGCGCTCAGATGCGGGGCGTTTCGTTCGCGGCTTGGGGTATGGCGATATGACGACACTATGTCTTCGCCCCGAAGCCATCGGTATCCAAGCAGATGTTGCTGAATTCTTCAGCTTGTTCCCGCAGCCCGTTAATAACTAGCGGAGCCGATGGAATAGATGTCGAACCCGAAGCGTTGTGTGAATGCAGCCAGAACAGACCGGTGAACCGGTGATGGCTGCAATCACTCCACACTTACGGGTTTCTTCATGCTCAACTCGCTCATTTCCCGTCGCCGCCTGATTGCAGGCGGAACACTGGCATCGGCTGGCGTCGCGCTCTCGAAGTTCGCATTCGGCGCTTCCATGCAGGACACATCGGCCCAATCTCCCGCCGATGCAAAAGTGACGCTCGGCGTTGTGCCCGCTTACCTCGGTTCATCGCCGCAAACGCTGCCACCCTTGCCTTACGCTGACAACGCGCTCGAACCGGTGATCTCGGCGCGCACCATCGGGTTTCATTACGGCAAGCACCATCGCGCGTATTTCGATAACCTGCACAAGCTGCTGGCCGGTACCCCTTTGGAGCAGGCATCGCTTGAACAAGTGATCATGCAATCGCACGATCAACCCGCTCTCGCCGATGTCTTCAACAACGCCGCGCAAGCCTGGAATCACAACTTCTACTGGAATTCGCTGAGCCCGGTTACTACCCAGCCGAGCGAAAAACTCCAGGCGGCAATCGTACGCAAGTTTGGTTCAACCGATGCGTTGACGAAGGCTTTGGTGAAGACGTCGGCATCGCAGTTCGGCAGTGGCTGGGGCTGGCTGGTAGTGGACCAGGGCGAGCTTGCGGTCATCAAGACGAGCAACGCGGAAACACCATTCACGCGGGGCCTCGCGCCGTTGCTCACGGTCGATGTATGGGAGCATGCGTATTACCTGGACTATCAGAATCGCCGTCCCGACTACCTCGTCGCTACCGTGTCACAGCATTTGAACTGGGCGTTTGCGTCGGCTAATCTGGAGCGCGTCTGAGCAAGACTGTGCGGATATGCGCGCTGCGTGGCCGCGGGCGCACAATCCGTGCTGCTTAGTCAGTCATTTCATTCAAGCAGGAGTTTCATGTTCACTCATTTCGACCGCGCAAGCCGGGTGGCGGCTTTGATGGTCCTCAGCGTTGCCAGCACTGCCGCGTCCGCTGCGTCCTCTATCGATCCTCCCCAGGCGGAACGTGTCGTGACGACGACCGCTTCCGGCGTGCAGGTGTATTCATGCGAATACGATGCGCAACATCATTTGGGTTGGGTGTTCAAGAACCCGCAGGCAACGCTCTACGATACAAGCGGCCAGGCGTTGCTCCGGCACGCGGCGGGGCCATCGTGGGAGGCGGATGATGGCAGCCGGATCGTAGGCCACGTGATCGCGCAAACGCCGAGCGAGACCACCGCAAGCGTGCCGCAGTTATTGCTTGAAACCCACAGCACTGGGACAAGCGGCATGCTGTCTGCTATTCGTTATGTTCAACGCGTGAACACCGTGGGCGGCGTGATGCCGGCCTCGCCATGTTCGACCGAACATGAGCTTGGCAGCTCGCCTTATATCGCCAACTACATTTTCTACAAGTAGCGGAAGCGGCCATGATGGCTTGCACTACCGGCGTTGATTTCTTCAAAGGACAATCATGCGTGACTCCAGATTGCTGCCTCGCTTTCGTGCATTCCGGGCGGGTTTGCTGATTGCGTTTGCCTTGTCGATGTCGGCTTGCACGGCATTGAGCGTGGTGACGCATTCAGTGTCGCTCGACGAAGCCAGTGTTCCTGCGGGGCGTTATCAACTCGACCCGCATCACTGGAACGTCAGTTTCGATGTCGATCACTTCAAGTATTCGCGCTTCGTCATGCGCTTCGACAAGACCGCCGCGCAGTTGAACTGGGATGCAGCCGGCATGGAGCACAGCGCGGTGACGGCGGATATCGATGCAAGCAGCCTGGACACCAACGTCCCGATTCTCGACAAGATGGTCAAGGGCCCGGATATGCTCGACGTCGAGCGTTTTCCGACGATTCACTTCGCGAGTACGGCGTTCAGGCGCACGGCGGATGACAAGGGCGAACTGACCGGTGACCTGACCATTCATGGCACGACGCGGCCGGTCACGCTTGACGTTACATTCAAGGGGCATGCGCCGAATCCGCTGACCAAACAACAGACGCTGGGCTTTTCCGCCGATGGGCATTTCAGCCGCGCGCAGTTCGGTTTATCGACGTGGTACCCGGCCGTGGGTAACGACGTGCACGTGGCGATTCAGGCTGAGTTTGTAGCGGTCGCGCCGGACGCCGCGTCTCAGTGATTGACGGCGTGAGCGCGGGGAAGCGGGTGCTTTATCTGCTTGCCATGCGTCGCGGGGCGCGTCATGCGCCCGCGCGTTTGATCCTGCCTGCTGTCCTGTTCGGACACTCGTCGTGAGTGGCCGTTTCTGATCTACCAGCCGTAAAAGCGGTCCCACGCGGCGACGGTTCCGTCTTCCGAGCGCGCGTGATAAGCGGGAAATTGCGCACCGGTAGCGCATGCATGATTCGGCAAGATCAGCAGCCGTGTACCAACCGGCAGATGGACCGAGATGTCGCGATCCGGATGATCCACGTTCGCGAGAATGCCATGCTCCTGGTTCGCGCCCGTGAGCATGTAACCATCAAGCGGTGCGCCATCGAGCGTACAAGCCTGTCCGTAACCATAGTCATGCGTTTGTTTCGCCGTGCCGCGATCGCGGCTCATCGCCATCCAGCCGGCATCGAGGATAGCCCAGCCCTTGTCCACCTGATGACCAATGACCGTTGTCAACACGGTGAGCGCCAGATCGCCGGTCGCGCAGACGCCAACGTTGCGCATGACGAGATCAAAAAACACATACACGCCCGCCCGTACCTCCGTGACGCCTTCAAGATGCTGCGCGGCAAGCGCCGTTGGCGTGGAACCGACGCTCACGACATCGCACGGCAAACCCGCATCGTGCAAACGCTCGGCGGCGCGCACGCAACCCGCGCGTTCCTGCTCCGCGAGCGCAGCGAGGGCGTCGGGCGTGTTGAGATCGTAGCTCGACCCGGCATGGGTCATGACGCCGCCAAGACGGGCTCCATGATGGCCACCATCGCCATGCAGCGTCCGCCCGATATCGAGCAAGCGAGGTTCATCGGGCTGGACGCCTGAACGATGACCGTCGGTATCTATTTCGATCCACACCTCGAAGGTTTCGCCATGAGCGCGGCCGAATTCGGCAACGGCGTGCGCGGCCTCCAGGTTATCGACGATCAGTTTGAGATCGCATCCCGCGCGGCGTAAGGCCAGCGCGCGAGGCAGTTTCGATGCAATGATGCCCACCGCGTACAGGATGTCGCCGAAGCCTGCCGCGAAAAACTGCTCGGCTTCCTTGAGCGTCGACACCGTGATGCCGCGGGCGCCCGCATCGCGCTGCGCCTGCGCGACTTCCACACATTTCGTCGTCTTCACATGCGGGCGGAACGCGACACCGAGCGTATCCATCCGGCTCTGCATGCGAGCGATGTTGCGCTCCATGCGCGGCCGGTCGATCAACGCGGCGGGGGTTTCGATCTGATCAAGCGTCATGACGTGGACGTTCCCTTCGATAAATTGAAACCGCGCAGCCAAGGCAGCAGCGCGTCGAGCGTAGGTGCTTCGAGCTCGGGCGCCTGCGCGCCTGGCACGAGCTCCAGACCCACGCGGTTATGCCAGTAAGTGCGCAAGCCGGTCGCTGCCGTGCCGAACATGTCGTAGCTCGAACCGGCAACGAATGCGGCTTCATCCGCGTTGACCTTCAAGCGATCGAGCGCCATCTGATAGGGCCGCGGGTCGGGTTTATAGAAGCCCGCGCTTTCGGCGGTCACGATCACGTCCCAGTCGATATCGAACAGACCGGCGGCCTGCTCGCCGAGGCGCCTGGAGCAGTTCGTCACGATCGCCAGCCGGCAATGCGGTGCGAGCTTGCGCAGCACTTCATTCGCGCCGCTCCAGGGGGCAAGTTGCAGCCATTGTGCTTCCAGCACGCGGGCGGCTGACTCACGCAAGCCCACCTGCAGCGCGGCCTGGCTGACGAGTTCTTCGTAGGGAACGTAGGCGCCGCAACCGTAGGTCAGGCGCAAGTATTGCGCGCGCCAGGCGCGGCCGGCGGTTTCACTGCCGGCTGCGCGATTCCACAGGCTCCATGAATCGAGCAGGGCGGTCAGCAGGTCGAACAGCACCGCTTTCGGATAGGTTGGGGTAGATTGATTTGGCATGATGGAAGCGACTTTACTGATGAAACCCTAAGCTGTGTTTAAATTCAGGCACATCTATCCTTAAGCAAAATTGAACGATGGAACTCGCTGACCTCAGGCTCGTCACCATGCTTGCGCGCTCGGAATCGCTGAGCGCGGCGGCCCGTGTCCTGAACGTGACGCCGTCGGCGCTCTCCATGCGGCTGAAGAAGCTGGAGAAGGCGCTGGGCGTGACGCTCGCTACCCGCGATGCACGGCATATGTCGCTGACCGCGGACGGCGCGAGACTGGCACGCGAAGCGCAAGGGTTGCTGAGCGCTATCGAGGCGCTTCCCGACACCTTCCGCGAACAGACCGCGCAACTCGCCGGGCATATCCGGATTGCCGCGCCGTTCGGTTTTGGACGCGTGCATATTGCACCATTGCTTGCGCGGTTTGCCCGCGCGAATCCGGGGATTCGCCTGCAACTCGACCTGCTCGAAACGCCCTGGCCCCACAGCCATGCCGCCGATGTCGTGATCCAGATCGGCACTGTCCGCGACTCATCGTGGAGCGCGCGGCCGTTGGTCGCGAACGAGCGCTGGTTGTGCGCGAGCCCGGGTTATATCGCGGCTCGCGGTTATCCGCGCGAACCACGCGAGATTCTCGAACACGACTGCATCTGCATCCGCGAAAACGATGAGGATGTGACGCTCTGGCGTGTGCGCCGGCGAAAGTCGGACGCGGGCAGGAAGCCGTCGTCACCCAACACGCTGCGCGTCACGCCCGCGTTCACCACGAACGACGGCAGCGTCGCGCGCCGATGGGCGGAAGAAGGCCTGGGGCTCGTGCTGCGCTCGCAATGGGATGTGGCCGATGCGGTCGCGGCCGGCAAACTGGTGAGACTCCTGAGCGAGTGGGACTTCGGTAGCGCGCCGGTCATCGCATTGGTGCCTACGCGCAAGGGGCGCTCGCTGCGCATCCAGGCGTTGTTGAATTATCTCGCGGCGAATCTTGGCGCAGAGACGGCCGGTGAGAGGGCGAAGGGGCGTTGACGGCTCTATGTCGGGGGACTTTATAATCGAAGCGATCGAATTCAAAAATCATCGCGTGCCGGGTCGATCGTCACGCTTCAGGGAGTGAGCGCATGAAGTATTCGAATCTCGTCGAGCGCCTGCAGGGCAAGCGCACGGCTGCCTGGGAAATCCATCACGCCGCACAGCAGGCTTTGCAGAACGGCGAGGACGTCATCGTCCTGAGCGTTGGAGACCCCGACTTCGCGACACCCGAAGTGATTGTCGATCGCGCGGTAGCCGCGCTGCGAGCCGGCGACACGCATTACGCGGAAGTGGTAGGCCGCGAGCCGTTGCGTTCGGCCATCGCACGCGATCACTCGCGCCAGACCGGCGCGAGCGTGGATGCGAGCAATGTGATCGTGGTCGCGGGCGCGCAGAACGGGCTCTTCGCGACGTCCTTGTGCCTGTGCGAAGCGGGCGACGAGATCATCGTGCCCGAGCCAATGTACCTGACCTACGAGGCCAGCGTCCGCGCATCGGGCGCCACGCTGGTGCCCGTGGCCGTCGATCCGGGAAAAGCGTTTCATCTGGACTGCGCGGCGCTCGAGGCAGCCATCACTCCGCGCACCAAGGCCATCTTTTTCGCCACGCCTTGCAACCCGACGGGCGTGGTGATGCCGCTTGAGGATCTTGAGCGTATCGCCGAACTGGCTCGCAAGCATGATCTCTGGATCGTCGCCGACGAGGTCTATGCGGACCTGACGTTTGAGCGCGAGCATGTGAGCATTGCGTCGCTTGCGGGCATGGCCGAGCGTACTGTGACTATCGGCAGCTTGTCGAAGTCGCATGCCATGCCCGGTTGGCGCGTGGGCTGGGTGATTGGACCGAAGACGCTGATCGAGCATCTCGGGCGGCTTGCGCTTTGCATGCTCTACGGCTTGCCGGGTTTCATTCAGGAAGCGGCGTTGACCGCGCTCGAGAACCGGGCGCAGATCGTGGCGGACATGCGTGAGATTTACCGGCGGCGGCGCGACGTCGTGTTCAATCGTCTGCGCGACGTGCCGGGCTTGCGTTGTTTGTTGCCCGAGGCAGGCATGTTCATGATGGTCGATGTGACCGGCACCGGGCTCGATGCCTATGAGTTCAGCTGGCAGCTATTCCGCGCGCAAGGCGTTTCGCTGCTCGATGCCAGCGCGTTCGGCGAGACGGCGAACGGTTATGTAAGGCTGGGTTTTGTCGTCGATGAAACCCGGCTCGCGCAGGCGTGCGACCGTATCGCGGCGTTTGTTGCGGGCTTGATGCGAACGGTAAAGACTTGAGTTACGGGGCAACTTAGGTTCAAGCCGATCCGCTGTCCGGTTCTTCCGGCTCGTCGATCTGAATCTTCGTCTCGAACTTCGAGCAGTTCATCGCGAAGTTGCTCTTGAAGTTGCGCACGTTGTTGTTCGATGAAAACAACCGGCGCGTGAACGCGTGATACCGCTCCATGGACGCCGAGTTCACGATCAGCAGGAAGTCGAACTCGCCGGACACTTCGTAGCAGGCCATCACATCGCCTTCCGCCATCATGCGGCGCTCGAACGCGCGCAGCAGCGCGTCATTCTGCTTGTCCAGTTCCACCGATACAAACACGGTCAGCGGCTTGCCGACCCGCATGCGATCAACAATAGCGACTTCCTTCAGCAACACGCCGTCCGAGCGCAACTGCGCGATCCGGCGCTGACAGGTTGCGACCGATGCATTGGCTTCGGTCGCGAGCACGCGTAGCGGCGTAGCCGCGTTCTCTTGCAGCAGGTTGAGGATTCGAACGTCGAGCCGGTCGAGTGCCATGGGTGTGTCCTCGGATGAACGCAGCGTTCGTTGAGTTTAAAGGCTCGAAATAGAACGGAATTATCAGGTATTGGCGCCTAAATGAGATTTTTTCTCAGTCGATGGTTCCTATACTGGAGCACAGCAGGAATCGAGCGGATACGAGGAGAGACATGATGGACACCATCAGCGCGGCGTTGGACTTCGATCATCAATTGACGCAGTGGCGACACCGCTTTCATCGCGCGCCCGAGACTGGCTTCGAGGAACACGAGACGAGCGCCTTCGCGGCTCAGGTGCTCGAGGGCTTTGGGCTTGAGGTGACGCGGGGTATCGGCGGAACGGGATTTGTTGCGAGCCTGTCCTGCGGCGATGGCCGCGGTGTGATCGGTCTGCGTGCGGAGATGGATGCGCTCAACATCCATGAGCAAGCGCCGGAGCGCAGCCACGCGTCTGTTCGCACCGGCAAGTCCCACGCTTGCGGGCACGATGGCCACATGAGCATGGTGCTTGGCGCGGCCAAGCTTTTATGCGAGCGTCGCGATTTCAACGGGACGGTGCGTTTCATCTTCCAGCCCGCCGAGGAACACGGCAAAGGCGCGAAGGCGATGATCGCCGACAAGCTGTTCGAGCGATTTCCCGTCGATGAAATCTATGGTGTTCATAACATTCCAGGCTTGCAAGCTGGAGCCATCGCAACGCGGGCCGGCGGGATCATGGCGAGTGAGGATAACTTCGTTATCCGTATCAATGGCCGAGGTGGGCATGCTGCACGACCGCATATGACTATCGATCCCATTGTGATTGCTGCAGAGATCGTGCTGGCTTTGCAGACGGTTGTATCGAGGAGTGTCGATCCTGGTGTGCCCGCGGTGATCTCCTGCACGGAGTTGTTCACCGATGGTATTCGCAACGCGATTCCCGGACAGGTGATCATCAAGGGCGACACACGCAGTTACACGCCTGACGTGCAGCGGTTGCTCGAGAGCCGGATGCGCAGCATCAGCGAGGGTATTTGCGCGGCTCACGGCGCCGAATGTTCGTTCGAATACACGCATGAGTTTGTTCCCACGGTGAATACGCCGGAATGCGTTCCGACAGCGATCACGGCAGCGACGACGATTGTGGGCGCGGCGAATGTGGACGGCAACGTGGCCCCGATGATGATCTCCGAAGACTTCGGCGCGTTTCTTCAGGTGGTGCCCGGAAACTTTGCGTTCATCGGAAATGGCGCTGAGGGCGAGCCGGGTGCGACGCCGCTTCACAACGCCCGCTACGATTTCAACGATGCCGTCTTGCCCATTGGCGCGCGTTATCTGGCCGAGATCGTGCGTACTAAACTGCCGGTCGTCCATGGCTATGACCCTATCCAGAACCAGAGGAAAGTTTGATGCTGCAACTTAACGCCGGCGCGCGCCGGGGGCGTTACGACGAATCGCTTCGCGACATCCTGAACATTCAAGCCGCCGATGAAAGCCGCGCGTGGTTATCGACGTGGGACGGATTGAACGCCGGTCCGACACCCTTGTGGGATCTGCCGGATCTTGCTGTCCGGCTGGGGGTTGGATCGATCAGTGTGAAGGATGAAGGCTATCGTTCCCCGCTTGGCAGCTTCAAGGCGCTGGGCGCACCGATCGCGCTGATCCGTTTGATTCGACGTCTTTGGCCCGAGCAGGACTTCGCCCCGGCGAAATTAACTGCCGGGCATTACAAGGCGCTGTTGCGGGATTTCACGGTCATCAGCGCGACCGATGGCAATCACGGCCGCGCGTTGGCAGCGGCTGCGCGCAGCGTTGGTTGCCGATGCGTGATCGTGCTGCATCGCCACGTGAACGATGAACGGCGACTTGCCATAGAACAGTTGGGCGCGCAGATCGTGCAGATCGACGGCAACTACGACGAGTCGGTGAAGGAGGCCGCGCGCCTGGCGGATGAGCACGGTTGGCATGTCGTTTCCGATACCTCATACGACGGCTACGAAACCATCCCGCGCGACGTGATGCAGGGATACGCGACGATCGCAGCCGAAGCGATCGAGCAACGTAGCGAAGGCCTTTATACGCATGTGTTCATTCAGGGCGGCGTGGGCGGACTGGCGGCCGGTGTCGTCAGTTACTTCGCCGAACGCTTCGGCGAGCGGCGGCCGTTCTGCGTGATTGTTGAACCGGACCAGGCGGACTGCCTGTTGCAAAGCGCGATTAGAGGACGGGCGGAGCTTGCTACCGGCTCCGTCGACTCGATCATGGCAGGGCTTGCTTGCGGAGAAGCGTCGCCGTTGGCGTGGCGTTTCCTGGCCGTTCTCGCCGATGCCTTCATGGCCATTCCCGACGATGCCGCCGTCAATGCCATGCGTATCTTCGCTGCAGGCGCCGTGCGCGATGTTCCGATTGTGGCGGGGGAATCGGGCGCGGCCGGTCTTGCCGGGCTCATCCAGGCGAGCAGCAGCGCGGAAGATCGCGCTGCGCTCGGGCTCAATGAACAGTCGCATGTGCTGCTGCTGAACACGGAGGGTGCTACCGCGCCGGCGTTGTATCAGCAGTTGGCGGGGATTCGCGCCGATGAGGTGCTAGAGGCGCAGCGGCGCCGGCTCGCAGTTAGGCAACAACAGTGACCGCCGGATCGGCCGCGGCGAATGCCGCTGCGCGATCGGCTGCAGGCGGATAGATCCATTCGGTGCAAATCTGCCGCTTGAGCGCCTTCGCCTCCGTGCCGACGAGCTTGATCTCGCGATCCCACCCTTCGGTATAAACCGCGCCCCACGATCCGAGATCGAGACACGTCACATATACCGGCTGCCGATAAGGCAAAAGCTCCACGCCGACCAGATCAGCCGCCACGTTGTGGCCCGCGAACCGGCCCATGTTCATCGCGTGCTGGCATGACATGAGCGCGTGATTTCCTGCGTCGTCGGTAGCGGCGAAGGCGACGTCGCCGGCGGCAAAGATGTCTTGCGTTCCCGATACACGCAGGTCCGCATCGACATGCAAGCGCCCGAGCCGGTCGCGCTCGGCGTTGAGCTTTTTCGTAAGCACGTTGGCGCGCATGCCTGCTGTCCAGATCACCGTCTTTGTATCGATGCGTTGGCCGGTCGATGTGACGATCCCATCGGTATCGATGGCGCTTACGGAAGTGCCCAAACGCACGGTTATGTCGAGTTCAGTCAAAGCCTGCTCGATCACAGGCCGGGGGCCGAGGCCAAGATCAGGTCCGACTGCATCGGCTTGTTCTATCACGATCACGTTGACGGATGTGGTGCTCCCCAATATGGAACGCAATCGCTCCGGAAGTTCGGTCGCTATCTCGATGCCCGTAAATCCGCCGCCCACCACGACTACCGTGTTACGGGCCGGCGTATCAGGTTGAACGGCGAGCTTGCCGAGGTGCGCCTCGAGAAGCGCGGCGTCCCCGATCTGGTCGATGCTGAACGCAGCCGTCGCCAGGCCCGGCACAGGAGGACGAAAGAGCGAACTGCCGCTAGCCAGCACAAGCTTGTCATACTGTACTGTGAATGTATTTCCGTCCGCACCGATGGCATCGACTTCATGGGCCGCAGCACGAATTTCGCTCACGCTGCCCTGAATAAATTGAACGCCGGTTGCGTCGAAGAGCGGCAGCAAGGGTGCTTTCATGCCAAGCGGATTGGACTCGTGAAGACGCGGCCGGACATGCAGCATGGGCTCGGGTGCAATCAAGACCACTTCAATCCGCTCTCCGGACTTGTTCGCAATGTCCAGCAGGCGAGCCGCTCCAAGCGCGCTCCACATACCGGCAAAGCCGGCGCCGACTACCAGGATTCTCTTCACGCTATCAGTCATTTTTCGATTCCATTCATTGATCAGGTCATTTCACTTCGACGCCATGCGTTGGGACTGCATGACGAAACCAGGAAGTTCTGTCGTTCGCATAACTACGACTATAGTTGTCGTAGTTAATTTTGGCAAGTAGCTAGCTTATCGGCCTGTTATTAGGAATCCGTGTCCACTGATTGTGATTGCTCGCCATCGGCTGAATATATAAACTGTCACAACTAGGATATATAGAGTCGGAGATGAGATGAGCCACATCAGTTCTGGCGTCGAGTACGCGCTGCACTGTCTTTTGTATTTAACCGACGCGCCCGCGGGCGTGGGCGAGGCGAGCGTGCGTGACCTGGCCGAGTTGCAAGGGTTATCGGTTGATTACGTCGCCAAGCTTTTCACCAAGCTTCATAAGGCGGGATTGACGGTGGCGACAGAGGGCGCGCGCGGGGGATTCACGCTCGCGCGACCGGCTGAACGGATCACCGTGCTTGACGTCGTGCTGGCTGTCGACGGACCGAAGCCGCTTTTCGACTGCCGCGAGATTCGCGCGCGCTGCGCGATCTTCGGGGATACCGCGCCCAAATGGGCGACGAGTGGCACGTGCTCTATTCACGCTGTGATGCTGGACGCCGAGAAGCGCATGAACGAGGTGCTTGAAGCGCAGACGCTGGCGAGTCTGGCAGTGCGAACGGTCGCAAAAGCTCCGCGTACTTATCACACCGATATCGTCAACTGGATCGACAATCGGGCGGCCAGCCGCTAACTCGGCGGGCAATGAGCGGGATCGGAAGCTAGTCCGAGAAACCGTTTTCGAAGGTCTTGCGCAGGTAGGAGACAAACGCAGTCACCGCACGCGGCACATGCGACGCGTAAGGCCGGACGATATAAAGTTGTTCAGCGAATCCGCCCTTGGGTTGCCACTCCGGGAGTACCTTGATCAACTGCCCGGCGCGCAGCGCAGCTTGCGCGCTGAAATCGGGCAGCAGCGCGATGCCGAGATCGTCGAGCGCGGCGTCGCGCAGGGTCTCGCTATTGTTCGCGGAAAACGGCCCATTGATCGGCACGGTCACGCGCTCGGCTGCGCTCTTGCGTCCGGTCGCGCGTTCGAAGGTCCAGGCGGGCGCCTCTTGCGCGCGGGGATAGAACAGGCAGTCATGCGCGGCCAAGTCCTGTGGCGAGGCGGGAGTGCCGCGTCGGCGCAAGTACGCTCGCGTCGCCACTATCACCGAGTGCGTTGCGCACAGGGTCCAGGCCACGTGTGTTTCAGGTGCGGCGGCGCTATGGCGGATGGCGAGATCGAAACCCTCGCTGGCAAGCGAACTGATGCGGTCCGACACTTCGAGCTGCACGCGTACTTCCGGATTGGCCCGCAGAAAAGCCGACAGATGCGGCACGAGTTGCTGCCGCGCGAACGCCACCGGGGCGGTCACGCGAAGCTCGCCGCGAGCGACACCCGCCGAATCGCGCACGCCCGCGAAGCTTTGGGCAATACCTTCATACTGATCGCGGGTTTGATCCACCAGGCGCTGCCCGGCCTCTGTCAGCCGCACGCTGCGCGTTGTGCGCTGCACCAGTGACACGCCCGCTGCGCGCTCCAGTTCGGCAATCCGCTGGCTCATGGCTGCCTTGCTCACGCCCAGCCGCGTGGCGGCGCGCGTATAGCTGCCTTGCTGCGCGAGAATGGTCAGCCAATACAGATGAGTCCAGAGCGCCTCGACGCGTTGCGTTTCCATATCTTCATTGTTCACCATAGAAAACAAGCATTTCAATCATAGCGCCTTTGCAGACGCGTCTGACGTTCTTACACTCTGAACACTCCCATCACATTCAGGTGTCACATCATGCAAAGCTTCAGCGATCGCGCGGACGTCGGCCACTTTATCGAGGGCCGCCGTGTTCCGGGAAAGGGCACGCGCACCCAGCCGATTTTCAATCCCGCGACCGGAAAGGAAGCGCGCACGCTGCGTCTGGGCGATGCTGCCGATGTGGACGCCGCCGTCGCCGCCGCGAAGAAAGCGTTTGTGGGCTGGAGTGAGACGCCGCCAATCCGGCGCGCGCGCGTCATGCTGCGTTTTCTGGAGTTGATGAATAAACACCGTGACGAGCTCGCTGCGATCATCACCGCCGAGCATGGCAAGGTGTTCAGCGATGCGCAGGGCGAGGTGTCGCGGGGTATCGACGTCATCGAATTCGCTTGCGGCATTCCGCAGCTTTTGAAGGGCGATTACACCGAGCAGGTATCGACGGGTATCGATAACTGGACGACGCGTCAGGCGCTTGGCGTCGTGGCCGGCATTACGCCGTTCAACTTCCCGTGCATGGTGCCGTGCTGGATGTTCCCGGTTGCTATCGCTGCGGGTAACTCGTTCGTGCTGAAGCCGAGCGAGCGTGATCCGTCAGCGTCGTTGTTCATGGCGGGGTTGTTGCAGGAAGCTGGGCTGCCTGATGGTGTGTTCAGCGTGGTGCAAGGCGATAAGGTCGTGGTCGATGCGCTGCTCGTCCATCCCGATGTGAAGGCCATCAGTTTTGTCGGATCAACGCCGATCGCGAATTACATCTATCAGACTGGCGCGCAGCATGGCAAGCGCGTGCAGGCGCTTGGCGGCGCGAAGAATCATATGGTCGTGATGCCGGATGCGGATATCGATCAGGCCATCGATGCACTGGTTGGCGCGGGTTATGGCTCGGCGGGCGAGCGTTGCATGGCGATTTCGGTGGCTGTGCTGGTGGGTGATGTCGCCGACAAGCTGATCCCGCGATTGGCAGAGCGCGCACGTACGCTGATCGTGAAGAACGGTATGGAGGCTGATGCCGAAATGGGTCCGATCGTCACGCGTCAGGCGCTGGAACGTATTGAAGGGTATATCGCGCTGGGTGTGGAAGAGGGTGCTTCGCTGGTTGTTGATGGACGTGGGCTTAAGGTGCCGGGACATGAAGAAGGATTCTTCACGGGCGGTACGTTGTTCGATAACGTGACGCCTGAGATGCGGATTTATAAGGAAGAGATTTTCGGGCCGGTGCTGGCGTGCGTGCGCGTGAAGGACTTTACCGAAGCGGTTGATTTGATCAACGCGCATGAGTTTGGTAATGGCGTTGCTTGCTATACGCGTGATGGACACATTGCGCGCGAGTTCGGACGGCGGATTGAAGTGGGGATGGTGGGGATCAATGTGCCCATCCCCGTGCCGATGGCTTGGCACGGGTTCGGTGGCTGGAAGCGTAGTCTGTTTGGCGACATGCACGCGTATGGCGAGGAAGGCGTGCGGTTTTATACGCGGCAAAAGTCGATCATGCAGCGGTGGCCGGAGAGTACGGAGAAGGGCGCGGAGTTTGCTATGCCTACGGCGAAGTGATTTTCTGCCCCTGCTAATTCGGGGGCGTTAGCCGCATACAAAAGTGATTCACGTTGAGGTCTACATGATGCAAGTCGATGCTTGCTCTGTAGACCTCTTGCGCTTTTGCGGCTCAAACGAATCACACGGTTTAGCTGGCTCGTACCCAGTCATCGCGCGGCGGGGTCTCCTTTACTTTCGGTTTTACGGGCGATGGCGCACCCGGCCTCGCAGGTTGTGCTGCGCCGGAACCTGGGTTTTGCGGGCTGTTCACCGTTTGCGGTGCGCTGTGCCGCTTGACGGTTCCGTCGCTGATACCAGCGACACTTAACGAGCTGTCCCGTACTTCGACCTTGATCGGGTCGGTTTTCTTCCACAGCTTCTTCGGCAGCACCAGCTTCCACCTTGCATCCCTTCCATCATCGCGGAAGAACGCGACGATGCCGACGTACTCCGCATCGTCGCTCATCGGCTCACTGATGCTGGCGTTCGCATTTGGCCGAAGGACAAGATCGGATGACCCAAGCAGGTCCGCCTTCAGGGCATCCATATCATTCGTCTGCAACTGCGCGTAGTCGAGTTGATCGAACGCTTGCGGCGTCTTTAGCTGATAGATTCGTACCACGGTCGACAACGATTGTCCGGCGCCGTTTGTATTCAATGACGACCGGCTGACGAAGTCGAGGTTCATGGTTTTTACCTGCGTGGTGAAAGCCCATTTCGCTGCGTCCACTGTTCCGTCCTTTACCGCTTGGCCCACCCCGCAGCCTGCGACAGTAAGGGTGGCGCACACCGTGGCGGCGAGGTGCGTCTGTCGGATCATCGTGCGATTCATGCTTGCGTTCCATTGTTTTAATGCGTTGTACGTGTTTTCGCGGTTCGACCATCCCACGTGCCAAGTTGCACGCGGGTGACGGCATCTGTCGCACAGGGTCGTTCAGCTTGAGGGAGTTGGGTCGTGTAACCCAGGCTCATCTGGTCCGATGAAAGCTCGGCTCTTGGCATCAACTCAGGCACAACATGCATCTCCAGATGCGCGTTCGCTTCGTAGCCGAGATAGAAGCGCAGCAGCGCCATGATTTCAGCATGTACCTCACGACCGGGCGTCAGGCCCAACACCGTTTCAGGTGTGGTTGGTACGATCACGACGCGTGCGCAATTACCTCGATCGTAGAAGCCGCGTCCCAGTACGCAATTCTCGCCAAGCGCAGTCGGCTCAAACTCGTTTAACTGAATCCACACCGGATGAAACTCCGTGACCGTGATGGTTGCGTCGGGCACGGCATGTTGAAGCACGCCGGCCAGACCTTCAGCCGTGCGGGTACGCTGGCTGGCAAGTCCGAGCATCGACAGCAGCTTGCGTGTGCCGACCGTCTGTTCAATATCTGCATGGCCGATACCCAATCCGACCAAGCTGACCAAGCAGCGCGAGACGTCATCGGTGCCGCCCTTCTTAAACCCCGTGGGGAATCGATACTTGCGCCACGCCCGATAAAACTGCGTCGCGAGCCTGTGATGGAACACGTCCAGAAACGCGGACAACGATTCAGCCCCGTCCCGGTTCTGCGCGACTTCATCGATGAAATAGGAAGGCATGCGTGCATCGACACCGTACAGCCCTAGAAAGGTTGTGCGTATAGCCGGTGGTTTCGATCTATCGTCATAGTCGAACTCGACCGCGTCGATTTCCTTGCCGGGAAATCCGAGGCGAGCGCGCGAGCGAAAGCGTACCGGTTCGTTTGCCAGTGAGTCGGTTGAGCCGAGTGATGGCAGATCGGGCGCGGCGAGTTCGATCAGTTCACAAAAGCGCATGAAGTTCATGCGTGAAGCGTCGTGCAGTAAAGCAGGCAACAGGACGCGCTTTTCAAGCATTGGAGACTCTCGATGGGGCGCGTTCAAAATGGTGCACCGTCAGCTTTGTTATCAGGCCACGTTATCCTGCGTCCGCTCGGTAACGAAACGATGACTAGCTTCGTATAGATATTCATCGTCGCGTACAGCGCGAAGAAGCGATTGAGCATTTCGCCGAACAATGCAAGATCACCGTCGCCCGCAAACTTGTCACTGTTAAGCGTGACTTCGATCTCCACACCGCGCAGCAAGCCGCCCTTGACGAGCTTTTGCAGGAGCCGATGTTTGACATCGATAATCGCATCGATACGCCGCCGGTTAAGCTCGCCATCGGTCCAGTCGTAGAGCGCAAGACTGCCGCGCAGGATCTCTGCATCCAGCAGGCAGAGATAGTTCGGTGCCAGATGCGAGAGCACACGCCAGTGAAAGCGGTCGCCGGTTGGTGGATAAACCGGCAAGGTCGGCGCTGTGAGGTTTCTCACCGATGCGACGTTCGTAAAGCCGCCGCGCGTGCGGCTAATACTTGCTTCGCGCAGGCCTTTGCGTGGCAGCATGCCGTTCGTGCCGGTGATTGAAAGCGATAGCGTTTCCTTCGGAAGCGTAGTCTCGTTTTCCCATGCATGACCCCCAAGCACGACCCAAGTGTCGAACCGGCCGGACGGCCCGCGTCGAGCTCGCGTATGGAAATATCGCTCGGGCATCTCATGGCGCAGCATGCCGCCGCGATGCCTGAACGATGCGAACGGCGCGTACTCGAAGCGTGTACCGTTGGACGTTTCAAAGCCGGCGATGGATTCCACCGAATAGGTTTCAACAAAATCGCCCGATGTATCCACCGTATGCACGCGGTAATCGCTTTCGAATTGCGAGACCGTTATAGGGTCGGCCTCGACATCGAAGAGGTTGATGATGGGTGTGCAGAAAAGCCGTACGTTTTCCGCCGTGAAGCGCATGTCATCGGGATATGGTTGGGCCAGCACGATTTCGACATCAAAGTAAGGCGCCGTTTGCGGGATCGCCTGTATGTCCAGCCCCACAATATCCACGAACATGAACTTCTCGGGGAACGTGAAGTACTCGAGAAGCAATTGATAGCCGCCGAACGCATTGTCGGCTTTGGGCCACAGGCGTTCATCAGCCTTGAATCCTGCGGGCTCAAGGCGCAAACCGTGCATGGTTTGCGGCAGTCCCGGACGGTCTTCCGGGTATCCGGGAATGCGCACCTGGACGGCGAGCGGCGCTGCAGTCAAAGCAGTGTACAGGTTTAGCGCCACCGGCCTGTCGGCGTTCAGGTAGAGCCGCAAGCGGGGTATCGCCATCTGCGCGCGCGGGATCTGTGGCTGCAGTTCGAGCCTGAACTTGATTACCGAGCGACCATCGTCACGGGCGTAAGCGTTCGCTTCGGTCAGCTTTAGCGGGTACAGGTCAACCGCTTGCGTTGTGCGATAAACGCACTCGACGCGCTCGTCCTCTACCGGAATCGGATCGGCCAGTACCTCAAGGCCAGCCGCGAGCACTTCATGGCTTTGAAGCAACCCTTCCGAGGGCGTGACTTCGAGAATTGACAGCGACGGAATCATCCGGAGATAGTGCGGCCAGAGCATGCTGACGAGGCCTTCAGTCAATTCGGGAAGCTCGTCGTCGAGCTTCTGGCGCAGGCGGCCGACAAGAAACGCAAAGCCTTCGAATAAGCGTTCGACATGCGGGTCACGATCGCCGATGCGGTCGATGTTCAACATTCGCGCGCGTTCAGGGAAAGCTTGTGCGAATTCCTTGCCGGCCTCACGCAGATAGCGCATTTCAGCCTCGTAGTAACGCAGGATGTCGTTGTCGTTGAAGCTGTTCGCGGGTTTGTTCACAGGTTTGTACTTTGAAAGTCTAGTCGAGCGCGACGGCACGGGCGGGATCGATAGCGGTCAGTTCACCGATCAGTGTCTCTACGCGCTGGGCGAGCGCGGGCTTATCGGCATCCTTACGTGTCATGCGGACTTTGAGCAGGCGCATCAGGTGATGCTTGGCTTCGAACGCAAGCGACGGTTCCCACAGCGCCAACTCGAAGCGCCGTGCGGTTGTATCCACGGTGGACAAGAGGTGCAATGCCGTGTCTGCGCGCTCGGCCCGCTCGGCGACGCGCGCCATGATCAATTGCCTGACGAAGCGGTCCCGATCACCATCTTGTCCGGGCAGATGTTGCAGCCATGAGAAAGCGGAATCGAGCCCTTCTTGTGACGCAAGCTCGTTCGCCCTGGCTTCCGTTTCTACCCAGTCTGTGCCAGCCGATTGCGCGGCCACAGGGAGGACGGTTTCACCGCGATCGATGTCGCGAACGGTCGCATAACGGGTGATCCATTCGAGTGTGGAATCGTCCGCGAAAGGGGAGCCATCGGAAAAAGACAGCAGGTGGAAGCCGGGCAGGCGTTCGAGCATCAGCGCGCAATCCGTCGCTGCGAGATCGCGTACTTGGGCATATTCGCCCCCCGCCTGTTCCTGAGCAATGAACGCGTAATATTGAAGATCGAGCCAGAAGTGGTTTGCGCCTTCAGCGAACGCGAGTTCAACGCGATCGAGGAGTTCAAGCCATTGCTTCTGCATCAGCAAACGCTTGAGTTGAGCGCGCAATTCCGCGCGTGGTGGCACGAGGCGCGTCCTGCTGCCGGGGTCGCACGGCGGCACTTCGGTGAGCGTGTCCCATCGGATGCAGCGCATCAGGCGATAGGCGGGAAGGTAGCCTTGCGGTTGTTCGCGCAGGAACGTTGCCATTTGACGTGCACGGTCGAGCAGGTCGCGGGTTGAAGACACGTCGCCGGCCGATGGCATTGATGTATCCGAGCTTCCGGCAGATGACGTTTGCGGCACTGTGTCGGATGCGTTGGGTGACTCTATCCGACCCTCGAATCGCCGATACAACCCGCTGAGTTGTGGGCGAGCGTTGTCTCCCCACTCGGCGGTGCGCTCGGTGATCAGTGCAAGTGCTGACAGCGTGCGCTCCAGCAGGTCGCCGGTCAGCCCCTGGACACGGTCGAGTCTGTCAGCGAAGGTTCCGCCCGCGAGCCATTCGAACGCGGACTTTCGCGTTTCTGCGCGTGCCGGGAGCAGGTCCGTATCAAAACGATCAATCAGCGCCGATAGCAGTTCAAAACCTTCGGCTACACCTTGGGCGCCATCGCGGCGCATGCGGCCATAGACGTAATAGACAGCGACGCGCGCGTCCTTGGCCGAGTGCTTGAGCAGCCGCTCGGCGGTATCGATGATCAGCGTGTCATTGACGTCCGACAGTTTCGCCACTTGCTCCTTGATCGCGAGGAAGCCGTCGTCGTATCCCGGGTCCTCGCCGACGTGCGCCGCATCGGTCGCGACATCGCCTGGATGCAGTTCGATGATCGGCTGCAACCACGCGTCCCATTGCGATTGCGACGAGCGTGCGAGGTCAGACGGGGTTCGTGTCCCGAACAGCGCATTCAGGAGCTTTGAGAAGGTGATCATGCGGTGCAGGCTCCTTGCTGTTGAACAGCCGGGGTGACGGCTCGTGGTGATGCGAGAGAATTCATAGCGCGTCGGTCCGAGCAACGTCAGGCAGCGGCGTGACGGCGTGATTAGCGGCCTCACGCGCCGCTTTAGGCAGCGGCGGCGGACTAGCGGCCGCGTTGGCGCTCGCCGTGCGTGCCGGCTTGTCGATGAACATGCGGTTCGGCAAAGAGAAGCCCTTGAGTGCAAGCAATTCAAGCGGCCCCTTGCCGACGTCGGTGCGCATCAGGTAGCTCAACGGGTACGTCAGGTTTGCGGATGCCGCTGTGAGCGGTTCTTGCGTGACGAGGCTATCGAGTGCTGTGTACGCGTGCGATGTGCTCAGGTCGTCCGCTGAACCGTTCCAGTCGTCATTCGGGCGACGCTGCGGTTTTTGCGCAGCCGATCCGGCAGCCACCGGCGATGTTGTGGCAGCCATGCGCGTTATTCGGGTATCTGGCCCTGCCTGCCACGTAAGCTGGAACGTCGAGCTATCCACGGGCTCGACCTTCGCGCGCTCCAGCATTCGCACGAGCGCCCAGCGGCCGCCGAACTCGAAATTTTTGTTCGTACCGGCTTGTTCGGTCTGCCATTGCAGGCGGGTACCCTTGGTTTCGGGATCGTTCGATGGCCAGACCAGGCCCTGCCACGCCTCTCGCTGGTTGTAGTAATGCAGCTTTTGCGCATCGATAGTCAGTACCGTGTCAGTGATGCCTGGCGTCGGGATTGGCTTGAACTCAAAGCGATACTGCGGTTCGCCTTGCGCAAGCAAATGCCCCGCGATGCGCTGCAGCGTGTTCACCGAACTCAGGAAAGCCGGGTCGAATTGCAATGCCCCGCCGCGGGTATTGACCTCCACCCACTGGTCGCCTTGCAATTCGAGGACACCCGCCAGTTGCAGGTTCAGGAACGACGATATCAATCCGCTTTGCGGTCTGAGGAATCTCGCCAGTTCTGGAAGCGATGCATCGTTGTCGGTGTTATCGAACGGATAGCGACCGGCGAACGACTTGTTCCAGTTTGCAACGATGGTCTGCCGCCATGCATCGTTCAGGCTCGCTTGTGCAGGTTGCAGCACGATCTGCGTAGCTTGCGCAACGGGTCGAACGAAAAGCGCGTCTCCCATGCCCGACCACTGCGCACCGAGGGTTGCGGCGATAAGTTGGGCGTAGGCTTGTGTATCGGCGAGTTCTGAACCCTTGCCTTGGAAGAGCGCTTGCGCGAGCTGGCGAGCTTGAGTGTCGCCATCGGTGCCGTTGCTCAGTTGCTGCAGCTTCAGGCGCAGCGCCGTGACGCGTTCGAGATAGCGTTGCAGGCTGACATCGCTTGGCGGCGCGTTGCCTTTGGCTGACGCAGTGTCGCTGACCTGTCCGATCACGCGAAGCACCGGGCCAAACGAGGCCGAGAGCGGTCCAGCGTCGTTAGCGACGGCTGCTGCTTGCGGATCGTCTTTCTTACCGAACATGTTCTGCGCCTTGGCAACCAGCGTGTCCGATAGTGATGCTTGGCGCATACCTGCCGTGCCCTGGTAATCGAGCGACTTCATCAACGCGATGACCGGCGATTGACGCGCGTCGGCGAGCAGTTTCATCTGTTCGATGGCGGCTGGAACGTTCGGCGCCGCCTGCCACTGCAGTGCGTTCATGAAGCCCTGCCAGTGCTCGGCGTAGTCGTTGAAGTACTGCGTGGTGAGAGCAAGTTCGAGTGCGTCGGTCGATGACGCTTGCGCAGTGTCAACCGAGTTCACGGAAGGGGTGATGTTAGCGAGCACCCAATCGCGGGTCACGTCGCGACCCCTGGCGGCTTCGGTGATTGCCGCTGCGACATACCCTTCGTACGCTTGCCGCGTGTATGCGCCGGGTACAGTGACCCTCGTTCGGATCAGGCCGCGCGTATCGGTGCCGGCTGTCAGCGATGCCAGTGTCTGGTCCGGATACTTGTCACCGACGCCGGCCAGCACGCTTTGATATACCGTGTCTTCGGAATTGCGCACGCCAATCACTGAGAGCAGCGTTTGACGTGATGCATTCACCAGGTCTGCCCGCGGCTGGATGCGCCATGCATCATGGGCCTTCAAATGTTGCGCATAGAAACCGAGCGCGCGTTCCGAGATATCGAGCTTCTCGCCGACGGAAACGTTTGCGTTCGTCGACCAATAACGCATCAGTTGCGGTGTGATGAAGTTTGCATCGACACGGCTCGGGTCCGCGAGCATCAAGTATGCCTTGAGTGCTTTGTGACCCTCCACGGCGGCAGCATTCGCGTGGTCATCGAGTGAACCGGTCGACATCTGGCTCAGGTCCGCCAGTTCAGCTTCGAGGTTTTGCTGAATGGGTGTGATCAATGCAAGCTTGCTGGCTTCGGCATAGGCCGGCCAGAGCGCGGCAAGAATCGCTTTGTCCTGATTCAGGCCGAATCGGCTCCATAACGGCGGCTGGTGGGTGACGCGATCTTCGTAGTGACCGATCTGCTGCTGCAGCGCGAGCAAGGCTTGCAGACGCGCAGCGGCGTCGGGTGCCGTCTTGAGCGTTTGAATCGTCTGCCGAGATTCCGACAAGCTGCGGCCGTTGGTCGTGCCGGAGATCAGCATGCCAGCGGTCCATAAGCCGATGACACTCAAGGCGAAGGTCGAGAACACCGTCACCGGATGCAAGCCCATGCGCAGGCCGCGTTGCTTGCGGGCAATCGCCGCAAGGTAGGTCCATAGCGGGAGGTCGGCGCTGGTTAGGCTGTTCGGATCGGTGATCGAACCTGCTTTGGTTGCAACCGGGAACGGTGCAAAGAATGCACCGCTCACGAACTGATGCCGTGCCTTGCGATTTGCCAACGACGCGATCAACGCCGCGAGTGGCGCACTACGCGCATCCAGCCGCTGCGACAACTGCACGGAGTACTGGTCTCTGCAGTCCCGGATCAATTGCCCGATGCTCATATGCCCGATGCGACTGCGCAACGCAAGCAAGGTCGATTCGATCGAATGCTCGTTGGCGCCAGGTGCAAATTCACAACCGAGCACCGCTGTACGACCGCAATTGAATGAGTCTGTCTCCGTAACGTCGAGCACGTAAACCGGCGCGGACCAATGCAGCACATGAGCGGTGCGCGCCAAGTTGACGCTATACGCATTTATGCCGCGATGTTGCGGCGACAGGCTTGCCCCTGCGTCGAGCGTAAGAACGAAAGCATCAATCGGCCGACTAAGTCGGAGCGCGCGCAGTTGCCGAAGCCACGTTTCGTTAGGGCGGCCGTCCTTGTCCGTTTTGCTCCACAGCAATACGGCGGCGTCGGTCACAAGCCAGCTCTGTTCGGCCAGTTCCGGCAACAATCGTCCGATCGACGCGTCTTCGCCCGTCAGCAACAACCACGGCTGACGGTAACGCCAACGAAAGCCGTTCGCGTCCTTTAGCGCCATCTTGAGTTTCGCAAAGCGCTGCGAGATAACCTCCGGGTCCGCTTCGTCGACAACGCCCACCCTGGCCGCCGGATCGCGCTTATAGCGATCCGACTTCCTGTCGGAAGCGTATCGAGCAACGATGCGCCACGCAGCGGTGAAAACCGGGCGCAGCAACAGCAATATGGTGCCAATCAATGCAGCCAGCACGATTCGATGGAATGGCGAAGGATCGATCGCCTCGCCTTGGAAATAGGCTATCAACATGACAGTCAACGTCATTGCTCCGACAGCGATCCAGTACCCCGAAATTCTGCGTGCGTTCATGCCGTGGATTCCATGATTTCTTCGCTTGATTGCGCGCCCGTGTCTTGAGCGGCTGGCTGGATAATCGCGAACCGTAGTGCCCCCTCTCGCGATGCAATCAGTTGCGGCTTGCCACTGTCCATCGAGTGCTCGATACCGAGTGCAACTGCGAGCCAGCCGGCTGCTACGCCCGCATGCCCTATGGCCACATCTACATCGTGTATGCCCCAAAGCTTGTCTGTCGCTGACACGCCCAGCTTCAGATCCGATGCGCTTTGGACGAGCGCAGGCTTGTCCGCTTTTTCGAGCCCTGCCTGCCACAGGTCATCGATCTGTGATGCGGTTGTCTGTCCCCAGAGCAATGTGGTGGGAATGGTGTCGTTCAAACTTTCCGATGCCGCTTCTACCGGCCGATGCAGCATGGCGAGCGACTTCACGCCGCGCCGTTCCGCCAGTGGCGCCCAACCGAGCAGCAAAGCGACCGCAGCTTCCGCACAATTGCGCGGCGGCATGTCGTGCAATTGAGCCGACACGAACAACGCGAATTTTTCGAGCGTGGGTCCGCCCCGGATGTCCAGCCACTTGTCGAGGGCCATCAATCCCTGCTCTGCCGGAAGCAGGGATGCCTGTGCGGGTCGAAGGGCACGTTCCAGCCAGCACTTTTCCCATCTCGCCAGCAACTGCGGCTGAGCTGATTCCGATGGCAGGTGCAAGCAGACGACAAGGGGCGCAGTGGGAGGGATCGCAGCCAGCTTCTCGGCTATCAGATCGAGCAACTCCATGAAACAGGCGCGGTACCGTCCCGGTTCCTGCGCGTCTTCTGACAGAGTCAGCGCTGTGTGACGGATAGCCTCTCCACCCGAATGCGGTGTCAGAGCGCCAAACTCCGTGCTTCCTTGTGCGATGGTGCTGGCGGCATTCACTTTGCCCAGTGAACAGAGATAAGCGCAGCCCACAACGGCGAGCGGTTCGGTCGCAAACTGGATTGCCGTCGCCTGATTCTCAGCCAACTCGTCGTCGTCAGCGGCGAGCCGGTTGAGTTCCTCTTGGTAGTAGAGCAGCCGCAGTCCGAATGCGAGGCTGCATCCGAGGGTAGGGAAGGCCAGCAATCGCACCCAGAACCACGCCGAGCCGGTTGGATTCGCATCGGGCCAAGTCAACAGGGTACCGACCATACTGGTAAGCATGCACACGACGAACAGCCCCAGCCAAACTATCGCGCGTGGCGGTTTTGGTGGGATTGCTTTGGACGCAGGACGGGGCAGTTCTACTGGCATCGCTTTCGCCTCACAACAGGCTCGAAATCAAGCGACAACCGCACATGGCCCGATAGCCGTGCCGGGCGACGGGTACGCCCTCATCCATCGTCGACTCGTCACCTTCGATAATCAGGTTGGGCTTGATGTCGTGCTTCGGGCATGACACTTCGTCGCCCTTGCGGGCGACGAATCGACCGTCGTAGCCCATTGTTGATGAGGCGCTAATGACCTTGCCACCGTGGTCGGTGTCGTCGCCCAATCGTATTAGATCTGTCATTTTCAATTCTCCTTCGTGGTCAGTAACTTAATGAGAGGTCGGTGGCTACCGTATAACAGCCGTCGGACTTCTTGTTTCGAGCTTAAAACCGGCTCACGCAGCACATGTAAAGCGGTCAGCTGCCGCAAATTGTTTTACCGGCTGTCTGAAACAGCATTTCAGCAGTCTGTTGTTCCGCTTACTTGCTCCCCGAACCAAAAGGAATACATCCCTTCACCTTGTCGGTAGCTAAGCGAATATCCGATCCAGATGTGCGATCCGCGCGTTCGCCAGAAACCTCTTCTCTGAGACACCAGTCTGTATATCGCTTATCCCATTGATAAATATATCGATGGACTTGGCTTCCTTGACCGTCGCAGCTTCCATCCAAAACTATTGTGTGTTTCGATTTAAATGGTTTGTAAATCTGCAAAGTATTGCACTCCCCCTGCACGTTAATGTCATAATGACGGACCCCACCTACTGAGCTAGAAAAATAACTCACACCGGCAAATATATCCGAAGGGTTATACCGGAAATATTCAGTGCTCTTTTCTTCTTCAAAGCTACCTTTAATCGTGCCGCCAGTGTCGTTTGTCACCGCTGAGCCAGAAGCAACGAAAATAATTAAATACGGAATATTTTTTATGCTGTTGCCCCTGTTAATGGCAAAAAAGCATTTTCAACAATAATTAACAATTAACTTTGACTGTGACTGCATTTCAATGTCACACCAATCTTATCGCTTAGTTTTCCATCTGAATCTGTCTCGCTTATCGTGATGATCAGTCATCATTCTCGTCCGGTGCGACTGTTTTAATCCCGCGCGTGGCTTTCGGACTGATCTGGCGATACTGACCGCTGTCGCAAGAAAGATTACGTACCACTCGCCCGTTTTTTACTACATAGACCCCGCTCGTCGCGCTCTGATAGACGACATAAGTATAGTTGCCCAATTTGAATTTCAAATGAACGCTATTTAAGCTTCCGCCGTAAAAATCACTTATAGAAAACCTATCTATTGGTGGGGCGAACTCTTCAGGAAACAGCAGTTCATATTTCTCAGAGCGTCCGAATCGATATTGCACGTAACCATTGTCCGGCGATGTGTTTTTAGCCGCGCAGATTGAGACAATTTTATGCACGTCGTTGAGTGCGCAGCTAAAATATATGTCTTCATTTTCGGCACATAAAGTTTTACCATTATTGAACTCTCCGTCGACAGCCATAGCAGGTGTACCTAGCGAAAACACGTAGAAAAACATGCATCTTAGGAGACGATAGTTTGTCACTTTGAGTAATCTACGCTATCAATGGCGCCAAAATTATCAGAGCATCGACGGCTACTAAGCGCCTTCTGTCTGCGCGCGCGTCTGGACATTCGGGAAGAATCTATTCCTTTGTACATTGCCGTTTGATTTTTAGTAAATATGGAGGCGTTGAGACTAGTCGTCGTTATCGTCAGGCTCAACTGTTTTAATTCCTCGCATCGTTCTGGGACTAATTTGCTGGTAGTCACCGTCGTCGCATGAAAAATTGGCTATAGTTTTCCCATCCTTTTTAACATACACGCCGCTTGTGGCACTTTGGTAGACAACATAGTCGTATCCGCCGGCATTGAACTTCAGATGGGTGCTGTTCACACTTCCACCCGAAAAATCGGTTATTGAGAACAGATCCATCGGCGGAATCGATCCGGCCGGAAACTGGAGTTCAGGTTTCCCCGGACGTCCGAATCGATACTGAACATAGCCGTTTTTTGGTGATATATTTCCCGAGGCGCACACGGACACGATCTTTCGCCCAATCCGACAGCTAAAATATATCTCTTCATGTGGATAGCACATCGTCTCTTCGAACGCTGCGGCTTTGAGATTATCTATGCAAACCAAGTTGCAACTTAAGAGCGCTGATATGAGCGCAACTAAAGATCTAACTTTCATCTAAATTTACCAGTCCGATGGGGCACGTGCTCGAGACATCGTGTCAACACGCTAGTTGATCTTCTATACCAAGGCCTACATCAGCGTGGCGACGCATTGTGCGTCTCCAATAACTTTAACGTTGGTGAATACGGCTCCCTGGGCATACGATCGTAGGCATCTTCATCAATTCCAGAACTATCGTTTTCGCAAATTGAACTGTTCACAATATTCTTGCCTTTAAACACGATCAATTTTGAGACAGGGGAGAAACTTTCATCTTCAATTTTTGAAGAGTCATCCAATAGATAGTAGTCGTATCCTCGATTCGAAAAATGAATGTAGGAGATGCTACCGCCTGGCGTTGGATGAGCCGCTAGGCGAAAATAATTGGTAGATGAGCCGGCCACTGCTGGCAATCGCAGTTCGACTTTCTTGGAAGATCCATATTTGTAGCGGTAAGCAATACGCTCACCGCGAGATTCGCATAATATCGCAAGCTTTGCTTTGATTTGACACTGAAAGATAACCTTTTCCGAGGGGATGCATTCAAGTAATGCTACTTCTTTCGCCTGGACCAGAATACCAAATGAAAGCAAAAAGCTCAAAATAAAAGTTTTCATAAGTTCCTTTTAGTTAATTTTTTCTTTTAATCTGTTGAGCCTAGCGATTCGATCTGCTATTCCATTTTGGCCGCCGTTAACTATTTGGGTGGTTTCGATTACATTATCTCTGTCAGCGGCAGCGTTAAAGCTATTCATATCGCAATAAATAAAGGCAGATTCAATTCCATACTTAATGTCATTTACAATTAAATCGGGATTGGCAACAAAATCTTGCTTATCGTCAGGATTTATAGAATTGTGAATTTCATTGTATTTTTTATAATTATCCTTTCCTGTCAATTGGATGATGCCTCGCCCTCGATATTTATATCCATCCCCGCTATCTTCATTTCCGTTTCCCATACGGGACGAGTACACATAGGAAAATAGTTTTTCTGGGCTGCCGGCATAACTAGCGCTCTCACTCCATAGCTTCGTACGATTACTTAAACGCCCGTGGACACAATCGTCACAACTAGCGTCATAATTCTTTTTGCCGCCCTTGCAACCAAAGGTCTTTCTCATATTGGTCGCAGAATAGTAGCCGTCTTCCGATCGGACTTTAAAACCACTTTCGGTACCAACCTGCGCAAGAAAGTGACATATTCTTAACCGTGTATTTACCTCGTAAACTTCCGCGTATTTGTTGAGGTATGGCAATATTTCTTCATGGTATTGCCGACTTCCATTTGGATCCGCAATTTCAAGCATTTCCATGGTTATTAGGTCGTTCTTGCGGATTGCATCAACAAACATCACCGGATTAAAGTGCCAAACATTCGGCGACGCAGGGAAATCTTTGATATCTCGAATATCATCCCACCAAGACAACGCATCAATCCGCTCCAACTCATGGTTGAGCCGTTTCGGATCGTTCTTGAGCAGCGCCTCATTTTCCTTAATCACATTCCACTTCGCCGCATCAGCTTTACCCTGCCATTCACTCGGATGCCTCGCCACAACATGCGCGAGCGCGTTGCGCACCGCCGAATTGTGATTGGCCGCAATCAACTCATCGGGCGTAACCTCTCCGTTCGTGCTCTTGTGGATAAGCTTGTAAATTGTCTTGAAGAACTCCGGCATCTTCTCCGGATCCATAAAACCGTCGGCGTTATCGTTGGCTTCTTCCACCTTCCGAAAGCCCAGCTTCTCCCAGTCGTATTGCACGACATCCTTGAGCCTGCCCTCGGGCACCCAGCCATTCAGCACGCCGCTATCGGCAATGCCTTCCACCGGGAACCACTTCTTATGCAACGAATCCTGCTTCGCCAGCGACGCCGTGGTATCTACCGCGACAGGCAAAAGCAACGGATCGGTGCCGGGCGCAAAGGTGTTCACACCCGAACTCGTGGATGCTCTTGCAGGCGCTCCATCGGTCCCCGCCATCTTGTACTTCTTGCCTTCAGTGAGTCCCGCGGCATTGGCGAAAAAATCATCGAACTTCGGATCGCCGGTGAAGATCTCCACATGGACCTGCTGGCGGCTAGTCTTGCCCTCATCGCCCGGCCCCGGCGTTTCATACAAGCCCAGATAGCCAATCGTGGCCCCGGCTTCGATCGGCAGCGGGGGATCGCAAATCACGACGCTGTTGAACGGGTCAGGGATGACGGGTTCGCGGGCAAGGTCACCTTCTGCCGAACTGACCCACACGATATCGCCAGGCGCGACCGAACCGGCATCACCCTCGCCGAGGCTCACCACTTTCACCTGCGCGAATGGTTTCTTTTTGCCGCCTTGCTTGAGCAACTGCTCGCGCTCGATCTCCACCTTCGTGCCGGCGGGAATCGCGTGGATGGTCGCTCCGGCACTCTGGCCTGACGGATCGCGCAACGCTGCGAGTGGTCGAATCAACGTGCCGATGATCCTGCGACTGGACTTCCAGTACGCCGGACGCTTCCTCGCGGCCGCTACGTTGACCGTGCTTAGCTGAGAGCCGTTGGTTGCAACCCAATAATGTTGCGCGACCGTCACCGCGGGAGTGCTGGATGGACTGTCCGGATCGATGGGTGTTGCGTCGCTCGACGTAGGCACCGTGCTCACCGCCACGTAAAGCAATTTCGTGACCTGGTTCCCAGACACCCATTCAGTTTCGTCCAGCACCGACAGTTCGGTGCCCGTCAGAAGCGGAATCGGCGCCGCCACAGGTTGCAGACCATAAAGCGTTGCGCTGGACGCTGTATCCGACCCCGCGCTCGAAGGACCTGATGCGGCAGAAGTCGAAGCGCTATCCACCGTGCCCGGAAACTGCGTATAGGCAAGCGCCGATGCGCCCCGGACCACAACCCGCTGGGCATACCCGGCATACGGTTGCAAATGCATGTAAAGGGAGTAGAACACCAGCGTGTTTTGCGGTCCCTGATCTGCCGCTGCGGTTGTAGCCGGAGTCGCAGGCGCGTCCGGTCGTTTGTGGGGCGAGGCGTAAGCGTGCCGCACCAGACAGAACGATGAGGAGTATTTCAAGGTCTGCTTATCGGCGGCTTCGCCCCATGTCGACGTGCAGTAGTCGTCGTTCAGGCGATAGGCCACCACTTCTCCCGTCGCCATCGCTCGCACAGGGCGTTTGTCTGCGACATAGCCGCTGGTATCGTCGCTGATATGCAACCCGCCGTGCCAGAAGGCGTTCGTGCTGAGCAGGTACAAACCCGCCGACTCGCCACTTAACTGGCCCAGCAATTCCTTCGCTGACTTGAATTCACTACCGTCTGCCTTGGTGATCGGGAACTTGAAACTAAGGGGCATGTGTACATCCTGTACATGTCGTCGAATTCAGACGACAGGTTTTATGAAGTGACGTGTGGTTCGGGAGCGTCGGTCTATTGAGAAAAATTGAACGGGCCTTTTCCCTTGAACCGGACATCCTTCGGAGGCGGGAAGCTGGGATTCAGGCGCATGGTGCTGGCGCCCTGCTTGTCCCATGACGCACATTTTTCGCGAATATCGCCGGGTGTTCCGTTCTCTATGCCCGTGGCGTTGAGCTTGATGTAGGAGCCCGCCGCACCGATCCACACTTCCTTCGCCGCCGACAAGATCAGTTTTCCGTCCGTGCTTGTGATCGTCAGGTCCTTGAGCGCAGCGAGTGACATTCCATCGCCTTGGGCTTGAATCTCCACCTTGCCCTTGGCAGCGAAGAGCTTGATGCCGAGCTTCTGCGCGAAGAGCGAGACAGTCTCGCCCGCTGCGACTGTGAAGCGTTTGATCACGCCGATATCCGCATTCCCGCCAGCGGTTGCAATTAGATTGTCGGCAGCCGTCAATTGCACATGGCGGCCAGACGCCAACGCAATACCCGCAGGAGCGCTTATCAGAATCCCGGCCTGTTTAAGCTCTTTTAGTGTGCTGTCGAGAAGCGCCTTCTGCTTCTCATAGTCCGCTGCAATCGCCTGCGCCGCGCTGGCCGCTTCGCCCAACGCCCGCATCTGCTGAAGAGCTTGTTCAAGCAACGCCTCCGTCGGCGCCATCTCGAGCTGTTTGCCGATCGCGGCCGGCTGGTCATAGGCCGTAATGAACATGCCTCTACCTGCACGAATCGCGCCATAGCCGGACGTGCGTAGCTCAAATCCTTCGCCACGTTTTTGACGCTTGCCGTCAACCATATGACCGAGCGTCAGTTGGCTCTTCCCCGAATGCTCGGTCGAGACCTTGACGTGTTCCTCGCCTTTCCAGTCCTCAAACTCGACCTTGTTGTCGCTCTGCGTCCGGATCGCGTTGCGCGACATCCACCGGTCCTGATTGGTAATCAGGTCGCTCTGCTGACTCGTGTGGTGGAACTGCGAGATAAAGAGCTTGTTGGGATCGCCGTCACGGGCAATGATCACCGCTTCCGTGCCGTCAAGCACCGGAAAGTGGAAGCCAGTCTGAAGCGCACCCGCGAATGGCTTAGCCAGCCGCAACGGAATGCATTCGCCGCCCGGATTCCACTCATCGAAATCAAGGTCGAGTCGTATCGTGTAGTGGCCAGCGTTCGTCAAATAGGCGTACGGGTATTTGTTCGGCGACGTCACGCGCGCACTGAGGGCGCCGCTGATCTTTTGCCATTTGTGCTCTTCCAGCTTCAGCCGGAATCGCCGGTCGGATGGGATCGCTTTGTACACGTTGCTATACGCGGCGCCTCGACCACCCGAGTGCGTGACTTCGATAATCACCTGTCCGGTGGGTGCATCGGGCAGATCCTCATCAATACGCAGAATGCGGCCAGGCCGAAGCTCCAGCACATTGCTTTCACCGTGATAGACCACCTGCCACGCAATTGCTGCTTCGTGCCTTAACTGTGCTTCCCATTTCGCGCCTTTCTGGTCGAGGTGCCGTGTTCCATAGATATAGGGCGTGCCATAGGTCGTGTTGTCCTTTGCGGCGACGTTAGCCTCGTCCTTGAACCGCTCCCACGCCTGTAGCGGGTTGTAGTCAGCAACCACAAAAGATTGCGGCACAACCTCTGCGTGCGTCTCGAGTGCGAACACTGCCTCAATACCCGCCTCGAGCCCCGAATTTTCCCGATATGGAACATTTAACTCGGGCGTGTAGATGTAGTGATCGATATCGTCACCGAACACGATCACGTCACCGTGCTTGCCCTGCTCGATGTAAAAATAGATTCCTTCCTGTTCACATATCTGGTGGATGTAGTCGAAGTCCGAGGTCTGATACTGGAGCCGGAATTGGTGCACCGGATATTCGCGACGCAGTTTGAAGACGAACTGGTGCCCCATGAAACCATGTCGACGCAGGATTGCTTCGATTGTCTGCGGACCGGTCTGATGCTGAAACACGCGGCTCGCGTGCACAAGCCGCAAACGCGAGATTTGTGCTGCGATAACGAAGGTGTAGCGGAAGAAGTCCTTGGTCTTCCTGGTTCTTCGGAAGCTCGTGACAACGCCGCAGTACTTGCGAGGCTCCTTACTGTCCTCGGCGGTGATGGTGAAGTGCCCATCACGCCCGAGATAGTCGGCGCGTGAGAGCATCTCAGGGTGCGTGATATCGATCGTGATCTCGTAAGGGGTGCCTAGCCCTTCAGTGGCGCGGTAAGACACGACCGAGAGGTCTTTTGCATTCGGTGCGCCTGGTACTTCGACAACATACTCTTGCCGGCCCGTAACGCGGCCCGCCGAGCCTCGCCCGCCCGCTCTCAGATCAGTTTCTGCCATCTTTTAAGACCCTCGATACGTCCTGCAAAGTCACCGTCTCCGCCGTTTTGACCAGCGTCCGCCGATGCAAAATACGAAACGTCCGCCTCGATTGGTTCGCCAAACAGCCAAACTCGTGGATGTTCGTTGAACTTGCGTGAAGAGGGAAGTGCTTTTGGTCACAAATGGTCGCAAACCCAAAATCGGATTTTTCTGAGTATGGTTTCGATGGAGTTTTAGACGAATCACGTGTTACCGTTTTTCGCGAGATTGGTTGTACTGACCAAAAGAAGACCAAAATGGAGAAGCAAAATGGCCGAAAGTTTTCAGAATGAAGTGCCTAAAGCACGCGTCAATATCAAGCTGGACCTTCACACGGGCGGGGCATCGAAGAAGGTTGAACTGCCGCTGAAACTGCTGGTGATGGGGGATTACAGCAACGGCCAAAACACCCTGGCGCTCGGCGAACGCACGAAAGTGTCGGTCAATAAAAACAACTTCAATTCGGTTTTAGCCGACCTGAATCCAAAAGCCAAAATCTCGGTTGCAAACACTCTTGCCAACGATGGTAGCGAGCTTCCCGTCGATCTGGACTTCAAGTCAATGGACGACTTTCGCCCCGAACACGTCGCCGCTCGGGTACCCGAGCTGCGCACGTTGATGTCAGCGCGTAATCTCTTGCGCGACCTCAAATCAAACTTGCTGGACAACGCCACGTTCCGCCGTGAACTCGAGAAAATCCTGTTAGACCCGTCTATGTCGGCCAGCTTGCGCACCCAGCTTCGCGGCATCGCTGAATCCGCACCGTCGGCAGACTCGTCAGTCCAATAACCTGCGTCATCGAGAAGACACATCATGGCTAAAAATGAATCCCGCATCCACGCAGGTGCGGCGGAAACGCTCGTCCTCGACAAACCCGCTGGCCCCGCTGGGATCGACGAAGAAAACGTCTACACGAACCTCTTTAACAAGATCAATTTGAATACGGTTGCATCCGCGCGCTCGGTTGCGTCCTTTCACAATCCGGATTCGCTTTCGGAGTCGTCGGCTGATGAACGCGTGACGCAAGCGCTGCGCGTGTTCCTCGACATGATCGCCGAATCAGCCCAGCACGTTGACCGCCTGGACAAGAGCCTGATCGACCATCACATGGCAAGCATCGATCGCAAGATCAGCAAGCAGCTCGACGCGATCATGCACAACGAGACATTCCAGCAGATCGAATCTGCCTGGCGTGGTCTCAAGTTTCTCGTGGACGGCACGGACTTCCGCAAGAACGTGAAGATCGAAGTGCTGGATGTATCGAAGGACGCGCTGCGTCAGGACTTTGAAGACACGCCGGAAATCATCCAAAGCGGCTTATATCTTCACACGTACATCCAGGAATACGACACCCCCGGCGGCGAGCCGATCGGCTCCGTGATCTCAAACTACGAGTTTGACCGCAGCCCGCAAGACATCGCATTGCTGCGTAACATTTCGAAGGTCTCCGCTGCTGCTCACATGCCCTTTATTGGCTCGGTTGCGCCTAAGTTCTTCGGCAAGGAGTCGATGGAAGAGGTCGCAAGCATTCGTGACATCGGCAATTACTTTGACCGTGCTGAATATCTGAAATGGAAGAGCTTTCGCGAGTCGGATGACGCGCGCTATATCGGCCTGACGCTGCCGCGTTTCCTCGTGCGTTTGCCCTACGGACCGGATACGGTGCCCGTGCGAGCATTCAACTACACGGAGGCGGTCAAGGGACCGGACCACAACCGCTATCTCTGGGCCAATGCGTCGTTTGCATTCGCGGCGAACATGGTCGAGAGCTTCATCAAGAATGGCTGGTGCGTGCAGATTCGCGGTCCGCAAGCGGGCGGTTTAGTTGCCGATTTGCCGATTCACATGTATGACCTCGGAACGGGCAATCAGGCGAAGATCCCGACCGAAGTGTTGATTCCGGAAACGCGCGAATTCGAGTTCGCCAATCTCGGTTTTATTCCCCTTTCGTACTACAAGAATCACGATCACGCGTGTTTCTTTTCGGCGCACTCGGCGCAAAAGCCGGCGATCTACGATACGAAAGATGCAACGGCTAACAGTCGCGTCAACGCGCGCCTGCCCTACATTTTCCTGTTGTCCCGCATCGCGCACTATCTGAAGCTGATCCAGCGCGAGAACATCGGCACGACCAAGGACCGGCGCGTGCTCGAACTCGAACTGAATACGTGGATCAAGACGCTCGTCACCGAAATGACCGATCCGGGCGATTCGCTGCAAGCGTCGCATCCACTGCGTGAAGCGAGGGTGACGGTCGAGGATATTGAAGACAACCCGGGATTCTTCCGCGTGAAGCTCTTTATCGTGCCGCATTTCCAGATTGAAGGCATGGATCTGAACCTTTCGCTGGTCTCGCAGATGCCGAAGGCGAAAAGCTGAACCGTTGAGCGTTAGCTCACGGCTTGGACAGCAACACCATCAATAAAGCAAGTCACGCTGCACGGTCGTAACCGTGCAGCGACTCTCTGCGCGCACAAAAGAAAGAATGAAAATAACCAGACCGCTGTGGGCCAAGGGTGTGTTCATGACGCCCCAGCATTTCCAGCAACAGGCGATGTGGAATCAATTCGCCGATGAGCGCATTGCGAGAATGATCAGCGCCGATCCGTGGGGCTTAAGTCGCGTCGTATTCGACCAGCAGGCCCTGGGCGTTAACCGGTTGCAAGTCAACGCAATTGACGTGCGTTTGCCGGACGGTACGTTTATCGATTCGGAGACTGCTGACCGCTTGCCGGTTCCGCGTCAACTCAGCGATATATCGACGGCAGTCGATGGCGTTGTGGTGTCGATCGGATTACCGCTGATCGATGCGCAAGGCGGAAATTGCATTGAGGAAGGTGAGCGTCACGCGCGACCGCGCCGTTTCGTCCGCGAGTATCTGAACGTTGCCGATATCAACGGCGAAGGCCATGAAGAACTGAGCATCGAGCGGCACGCACTCGCATTGCTCTTCGACTTCGAAACGCCGGATAGTTACGTCACGTGCCCAATTGGGCGTCTGCTGCGCAACACGCAGGGACTATTTGAGTTCGATGCAGCGTTTGTGCCGCCGTGTTTGTTTCTGTCGGCGAACGGGCGCTTGATGGAGCGTATGAGGCGTTTGTCCGAAATCCTCAGCGCGAAAAGTGCGAGTCTCGCCGTGCGCCGGCGCGAACGTTCGGATCAGATCGCCGACTACGCGGTGTCCGACGTCTCGCTCTTCTGGCTCCTTCACAGCGTGAACAGTACCTGGCCGGATCTGGCGAGGCTGTGCGCCGCGCCGCAACAACATCCAGAGCGGCTCTATGGTGTGCTGGCGCGGTTGGCGGGCTCTCTGCTGACCTTCTCTACCACCGAGACGCTGCAGGCGATCCCTGCCTACGATCACCGCACGCCCGAGCCGATCTTCGCGGAACTGGAATCGCTGATCCGCATGCTGCTTGATACGGTCATTCCGTCGCGTGTCGTGCCAATTGCGCCGGACAGGCCAAAACACACGATGTGGACGGGCAAGATCAACGATGAACGCCTGACCGATGGCGCCGATTATTACCTGTCCGTGCAGTCGTCGCTGCCGGCACACGCGTTGCTCGAACAGTTGCCGCGATTGTGCAAGGCGGGGGCGCCCGACGAGGTTGAGCAGATCGTGAACTCGGCCATGCCCGGTATTCCGTTGCGCGTGATGTCGCGCTTGCCGGCTGCCATTCCTGTTCGCATCGAAAGCCAGTATTTTGCGCTCGACAGCGCACACCCCGCGTTCAAACGGATGATCGCGGCCCGCGCCTGCCAGTTCTATGTGCCGTCGTCCATTCCCGATGTTGCCCTTGAACTCTACGCGGTGCTGCCGACATGAACGACACCACCGCTTCACCCGCGAAGTACACCGCGTTGCTACCCAACGCGTTTCGCGATACCGCATTTTCCGTCGCAAGCCTTGCCGATAACGCGACTTCGCCCGGCTTTACCTCGTTTCGGGCGAAATGCGTCGCGCAAGTCGATGCACTCGGGCGCGAACTCAGGGCGGCGGGTCATCTTCCTGATGTAGTGCGAGACGCAACTTACGCTCAATGCGCATTGTTGGATGAGACGGCGCTTGCGCATCTGAAGGGACCGGAGCGTGACGCATGGGAGCGCGAGCCGCTTCAAGTCGAGGCGTTCAAAAGCAACGACGCAGGCTACGAACTCATCGACAGGATTCAACAGCGGCTCGCGGAACCGAGACCCAATCTCGCACTGCTGCACATCTTCAATTCCGTGCTGGGTCTTGGCTTCAAGGGCAAGTTCGCACTGAGCGGCGCCGATGCGCGTCTTGAACTGATGCGCGCACTGGATCAACGCGTAGGCGAATCGGCTGCTGTCGATACCTCCGGCACCGTGGTCCTCACGGAAAACTTAACGAGCCGTTGGAGCGCAAATGTGTCGCCGCTTGGCTGGGTGATAGGCGCCGTTGTCGTTGCCGGGCTCGTGTATCTGGCGCTTGGGCAGTGGCTTACCGCGTCGATCGCGCGCATTCCGGTTTGACGGGACCCATCGTGACCCAATCGGAGATCCATTCGCCCAGCGGCTATCCGTATCGATCGATCTGTGTGTGGATCGCGGCATTGACGATTGTTTGGTTGACGCTGTGTTCGCCCTGGTCGCTTGGCTGGAATGTATTCGCGAGCGTGCTGATACTGCTTGGCGCCACGGCCGCGATCGTGGTCGCGACCCGGCGCATGATCGCACGCGTGGGTGCGACCCAGCACGTTCTGCTCAAAATCGACGGTGCACTCAGTGGGCTACCTGCAGATATCAAGCGCAACACGCCGCTCGTGCTGGTGGTCGGGACTACCAGCACGCTTGTCGCCAGCGCGTTCGGTAACCAGGCGATCCGTGTGACCGAGACGGCGATCTGGGTGCGTGTGACCGATCCGAGCCGCCTCGCGCACTTCGCTGATTCGCTCAAACGTTGGCGCGGAGGTCAGGGACCCGATGCGGTTGCGTATCTGATCGATGCAGATGCTGCGAATGATCAGTCAACGTTGACGGGTAGCCTCCGGCGCTGGCGCTCGGCAATCGATGAAGCCGGTCGCGCGGTCGGTTATTCATTGCCGGTTTGCGTCGCGGTATATGCGAACGAATTGCATCCCACGGCCGACGAGTGTCCGTGGTTCGGTACGTCAGGCACAAGTAGCGTTGAGACAAAGGCGCTGCCGGAGCTGATTTCAGCGCGACTTACACAATACGCGGGCATGGCCATTCCGGAAGTCCGCGAAGCCCGCGCGCGTCGCGCCGCTCGGCTGGACGTCGTGGCAAGCTGGGCCGTGGCGGCAGTATTGCCCGCGCTATCTGACAATCAACGATCAACGCGTGCAGTGCAAGTCCATTCGTTTGGTGTGGTCGCAGTCGAGGGCCAACCGGCCGCGGATTCCCTCCTCGCGCGTTACGGCTTCGATCGAACCGGACTCGCGTTGCCTGCCAATACGATCGGGATTGTGGACGCTAGCATTCGTTATCCGCTGCCCGCCCCGCTCATTCGGGGCATTGCGTTGCAACAAGCGCATCGCGCGTTACCCCGTGCGCTCGTCCACGGCTTCGTCGCGCTAGTTGCGCTGTTTTGCGCCGCCGCCGGTGCGTCCGCATGGCAAAACAGAAATCTGGTCGAACGCATTAGCAATGACATGACCCGGTATCGCGCGATTCCTGCGTCGATGGATGCAGCGCGTGTCGATGCACTCAATATTGTCAAGCGTGACCGCAACGAACTGAGTCGTTACGCGAGCAATGGTGTTCCCCCGAGGCTCGGTGTGGGCTTCTATCGCGCAGCAACTTTGTTGCCAGTTGCCGATGCATTGATCGCCGGCTATCAGCCGCCCGCGCCGCCACCATCGATGATCGAACTCAACAGCTTGTCGCTCTTCAATAGCGGTAGCGCCGTGCTCAATCCCGGCTCGAACCGCGTGCTCGTTGGAGCGCTTGAATTGATCAAGGCGCATGCATCGAAGCGTGTATTGATTGCCGGTCATACGGACTCCATGGGCGACTCGCGAAGCAACCAGTTGCTCTCCGAAGCGCGAGCCGGATCGGTGCGTGACTGGCTGGCGGACGCATCGGGTATCTCCCCCACACGCTTCGCGATTCAAGGCTACGGCGACACACGCCCCAAAGCCAGCAACGAAACCGAGGCGGGGCGCGCTGCGAACCGCCGCGTCGAAATTACGCTCGTTCCCGACTGTCGTGACGATCGTAAAAACGGGGCACCTCCCGAGGGTCATGAAGGCACTGTGGCCTGCTCATTTAATTAGAAAAGGAAACAAGAAATGGCAATTCCGTCATACATGTGGATCAAGGACGATGGCGGCGCGGACGTCAAGGGTTCCGTTACCGTTACCGGTCGCGAAGGCAGCGTCGAAGTGGTTGCGTTCGATCACGGCATTCACATTCCGACCGATGGCAACACGGGAAAGCTCACAGGCACGCGTGTCCACAGCGCGGTCACGTTCACGAAGGAAACGGACGCCTCGACGCCGTATCTGTACAAGGCGGTAACAAGCGGCCAGACGCTCAAGTCGGTCGAAATCAAGTGGTACAAGATCGACGACGCCGGTAAGGAAAAAGAGTACTTCAACACGCAACTCGATAACGTCAAGGTCGTGAGCGTCAAGCCGCAAATGCTTGACATCAAGAACCCTGCGTTTGAAAAGCACAACCATCTGGAAAAGATCGAGTTGCGCTACGAGAAGATCACGTGGGCGTACAAGGACGGCAACATCATCCACGCCGATAGCTGGAACGAACGCTCGTAAGTGCGTTTTAGTTGCCGGTGACGGGTGGCAGCATTTGTCCTGAACCGGTTTGTTCGCACGAGCCTCTCTCGCAGGTTCGTGCGTTTTGCATCCTCTTCGATGATCCTCCATGATCCCTCGCGACCTCTCGCCATTCCTGCGCCGCCTCAATGATCACTGCGCCCGTGCACTTGCTGATGCAGCGAGCCTCTGTGAGACCCGCGCGCATCGGGAAATCGAAATCGAGCACTGGCTGATCAAATTGCTGGAACTTGGCGACGGCGATCTGGTGGCGATCGCGCGGCGCTATGAGCTGGATATGGATGGCATCTGGAACGGCTTGCTTAAAAGCATCGACCGGTTGCCGCGCGAGTTGCGAGGTAAGCCAGGATTGTCGCATCGGCTTGGACAGATACTGGAAGCCACGTGGTTGCGCGCTTCGCTAGACGGCGATCAGCCTACTATTCGCTCAGCTCACTTGCTGGCCGTGCTCGCTGATATGCCGCATTTGCTGCGTGCACCCGATGCATGGCAATTGTTGAGCATATCTGCCATGCAAATCGAACGGTTGATGCCGGAGTTGAGTCGGGTGTCGGTGGAAGGGCGGACGGATGCGGCAACGGACAGCGCGACGGCCTCGGATATTAAGCTCGCGAATGTCGAGCAGCCGTCAACAGTACCCAATCATGCTGGTTCCGATGCACTGCAGCGCTTCACCATCGACATCACGCAGAAAGCACGCGATGGCAAGATCGATCCGGTGTTCGGGCGCGAAGTCGAAATCCGCCAGATGGTCGATATCCTCGCGCGACGCCGCAAGAACAATCCGATCCTCGTGGGTGAGCCGGGGGTGGGCAAGACCGCGCTTGTCGAAGGGCTCGCACTCAAAATTATCGAAGGCGATGTGCCGGCGGCGATCCGCAATGTCAGCGTGCTGACGCTTGATCTTGGCTTGCTGCAAGCAGGCGCGGGTGTCAAAGGCGAATTCGAGCAGCGGCTGAAAAATGTGATTGAGGCGGTTCAGGAATCGCCCACGCCTATTTTATTGTTCATCGATGAAGCCCATACGTTGATTGGCGCTGGTAACACAGCAGGTGGCGCGGATGCTGCGAACCTGCTGAAACCCGCGCTTGCACGTGGCGAATTGCGCACGATTGCTGCCACCACGTGGTCCGAATACAAACAATACTTCGAACGTGACGCCGCTCTTGAACGGCGTTTTCAGATGGTCAAAGTCGATGAACCTGACGACGACAACGCGTGCCTGATGCTACGCGGTTTGAAGGAGCGCTACGCGCAACACCATGGTGTGCACATCACTGACGCCGCTGTAGGCGCGGCGGTTCGCTTATCGCGTCGATATCTCACCGGACGGCAGCTGCCGGACAAGGCGGTCGACTTACTGGACACAGCGGCAGCACGCGTGCGCATGAGTCTCGACGCAACCCCGATCGCCATCTCGACACGGCGGGCAGAACACGCAGCGCTCGAAGTAGAGCGCTCGGCATTGCGGCATGATGAAGGTGCGACGTCGGTGGAATATGCGGAGCGTCTTGCTTCTATCGATGCGCGGATGGAAACGCTCACGCGCGAGCTGGTCCGACTGGAAGTTGAATTCGCGCAGCAGAAGGATGCGATCGAAACGTTGTTCGCGCTACGTGCTCGGTGGCATGCGGCAACCGATGAAACCGAGCGTCGTGACTTGCAGCCATCGATCAGACAGGCGCATGACCAACTCGCCCAACATGGCAACGACGCCTTGATCCACGCAGAAGTCGATGAAACCGCGATTGCCCGTGTGATTGCCGACTGGACGGGCGTGCCGGTGGGCAGTTTGCTATCGGACGAACTTGCCACGCTGTTGGAATTGGAAACGCGGCTGGGGCAGGTGGTGGTCGGCCAGGACGATGCCTTGACCGCACTCGGAAAAAGCCTCCGTGCGGCGAAGGCCGGCCTTAAATCTGAGGATGCCCCGCTTGGTGTGTTTCTGCTTGTCGGACCCTCAGGCGTTGGCAAGACGGAAACGGCACGAGCGCTTGCCGACCTGATGTTCGGCGGAGAACGGGCACTTCTGACGATCAATCTCTCCGAGTATCAGGAAGCCCACACGGTCTCTCAGCTCAAAGGCTCGCCACCAGGCTACGTCGGTTACGGACAGGGTGGTGTGCTGACCGAAGCCGTGCGCCGGCGCCCTTACAGCGTGATCCTGCTCGATGAAGTGGAGAAAGCGCATCGGGATGTGTTGAACATCTTCTACCGAGTCTTCGATCGCGGTTTCATGCGCGACGGTGAAGGACGCTTGATCGACTTCCGCAACACGGTGATCGTGATGACATCGAATCTGGGCAGCGACCTGATCATGGCCGCGCAGGAGGCGGTGGTCGAAGCCGGCGGTGAGGTGACCACGGGCATGTTGATGGAGGCAATCAGGCCAACGTTGATCGAACACTTCCAACCCGCGCTGCTCGCTCGCTTCCAGACGGTTGTGTACCGACCGCTCTCTTCAGACGCGATGGCCACGATCGTGCGCATGAAGCTCGCGAAGGTGGCGCAGCGCATCGAGCGTAAGTTCAACGTACCGCTCATCTGTGACGACGCTTTAATCAGTGAACTCGTTCGTGCCTGCCAATTACCGGATTCGGGAGCGCGCGATATCGATAGCCTGCTCGACCAGCAGATTCTGCCCGTGCTTTCGCGGGAATTGCTGGTGCGCGTCGCGCAAGCTCAAACGCTCCATGCGCTCAGGTTGTCGTACTCCGACGAAACCGGAATCGCGGTCGATTTCGAGGAAGCCATCGCAAGCACCGGCGGGTTACCCGCATGACGCGTGGCGGACCTGGACTGTTTGAAGCGATAACCGGTCATTTTGCGAACGGCGATCCCATCGATCTTCACAGCCGCAACCAGCAAACGTTCCTGTCGGTGCGCGACAACATTCAGCGCATTTTAAATAGCCGCCGCGAAAGTCTTGCGCATCTGCCTGACTATGGGCTCGGCGATCTGTCGAGGATTTATAAGCACATGCCGGCCTCGGCGCATACGCTTCGCCGGGAGATTGAAGATACGTTGCTCAAGTACGAGCCGCGTTTGAAATCGATCGATATAGCTTCCGCCGATCCAGAGGACGGCATGTTGCTCAGTTTCACGATGACTTGTGAATTGCATCAAGGGGGACTGGTGCGCTATGGCACGTATTTCACGCCAGAGGGGCAAGCCCGGCTTACAACGCGTGATGACGTGGACCGGTAGCAGGCTTGATGTGTGCATCGCACAGGAGACGTGAGGTGCGAATTTCGGCATTGGCGCTAACGCGAGCAGGATGGGCATCGTGGTAATAGAATATCCGCACCAGGCTGATCACTGCGCCCGGCAACGGATTTTCCCGCGCAACCAACCCACCCCCATGACCCTCCCCACCTCCCCCATCCAAACCTGGCACGCCCACATCTACTTCGACGCCGCCACCCGCGACACCGCCTGGCAATTCCGCGAAGAAATCGCAGCCCATTTCGGCGATGCCCTCCAGCTCGGCCGTTTCCACGAGAAGCCCGTGGGCCCGCATCCCAAATGGTCGTATCAACTCGCTTTCGAGCGTGCGCAATTTGCCGACATCGTCGAATGGCTGACGCTTAACCACGGAGCGCTGGACGTTTTCCTCCATCCCAATACCGGCGACCCATTGCGAGACCACCGCGACGCCGCCGTGTGGATTGGCCATTCGCATGAACTGTTGCTCGACAACTTCATGGCCTGACCAAAGCAGAACGCCCCCCACCGAACTCTAAGCCCCCCGCGCTTGCCTGAACCCGCCCGGCCCAACCCCATACGTGTCCTTGAACTTCTTGCTGAACGCCGATTCCGACTGATAACCCACATCGTCAGCAATCTCGGCAATGCTCTTCGATGTACGCGTCAGCAAGGTCCCCGCAAGCTGCATGCGAATGCGGGTGAGCAGGGACATCGGCGAGTCTTCGGTGAGTGCGCTGAACGTTCGCATGTAGGTGGCGCGTGACATTGCCGATTGTTGCGCCAGCATCTCGATCGTCCATGGTTCAGCCGGCCGCTCCAGCATGGCAATCACCGACGCCCCAAGCCGCGGATGCGCGAGCAGCGCGAGTACATCGGTGGTGGATGGCTGTTGCTCAAGATGCGCCCGCAGCAACAGCGTGAACAGCGCCGTGGAAAGCGCGGACACGATCGAATGCGCGCCCGGCGCTGCGTCGCTCGCCTCCTTGCGCATCATGCCGACCATGCGTGTGAGGTCGGGGACATCGGCGCGGGCAAAGGACATCTTCACGAGATCCGGCAGCACATCGATAAGCAATGCATTCGCCGCGTAGTTAAAGCGGCCACATAGCAAATCGAGGCTCGCGGCATTCGGCCCGCAATTCGAGCGGACCGTCACCACGCCGTTATCCCGGCTTTCCATCTCAACCTGTTCGCCGCCGTTAGCCGGATCGAGTCCCTGCAACACGTGGGCATCGCCGCGCGGCAACATGACAATATCGCCAGTCTCCAGCCGCACGTCCGCTTTCCCGCGGAATTTGAGGAGACAGCTTCCGGCAAGCACCACGTGATAGACGGCTTCGCTCGGCGGAGCCGGCGGATGGTCCAGTTCCCACTGGCCGCTCAGAAGACAGCGCAAGTCGAGCGCGCCTTGCAGACGGGATAACTGGATCAGCCGGTCGAGTGCATCCATGGTTGAGCGGGTCGGCGCGAGTTGCAAGGGTTGAAAGGCGGCGTAGCGATCTTACCGGAGAACGCAGCGCGCGATGATCGACTTGGGCTTGCATGAACCCGGACCCCTCCGACGCAGTTCGTCTGCAATGAAATCCCCGCATTGAGACGAACGCGCATCCATTCGAGCCGGTCCGGCATGGAGATTCGATGCTCCGACGTCTACATTTACGTCATGGCGGGGGCAGGGTTGTACGTATCGAAGCAAACCCGCTCTCTCGGCATAGTGCAAATCGTCCCATACCGGCCCGGTTCAGCTATGCGAAAACCTTGGAAAGGGAACTGAAATGACAACGGTCGAACAATTCGAATACGTGTTTCTGGGCGGTGGAAAGGGCGGCAAGACGCTGGCGATGGAACTCGCCAAAGCAGGCAAACGCGTGGCGGTCGTCGAGGAGGGAATGATCGGCGGTTCGTGTATCAACGTAGCTTGTATTCCAAGCAAGGCGCTGATCCAAACTGCGCGCATCATGCACGCTGTGCATTCCGCAGACGTATTGGACGGTGGCGCGCCCGATGCCAAGGTCGACATGAAGCAAGTTCACCGCTGGGTGCGTGAGGTCGTGGACGGCATGGTCGATATCAACGCAAAAGCGTTCGAAGCATCAGGCTTCGACCTGATTCTCGGCACCGGACATTTCGTGGGACCACGCCGCATTCAGGTGGCGATGAACAACGGACAGGAACGCGTGGTCGAGGGCGTTCAAGTGTTCATCAACACGGGGACGTACGCCGCGATTCCGGATATTCCCGGGCTGCGCGATGCCGCCCCCATGACGCACGTCGACGCTCTCGAACTCGACTCGCTGCCGGAGCATCTGATCGTGATCGGCGGGGGTTATATCGGCCTGGAAATGGCGCAGGCATTCCGTCGGCTCGGCAGTAAGGTAACCGTCGTGCAAGAGGCGCCACGGGTCGCCATGCGCGAGGATAGCGACGTCACGGATGCCATCGAATCGATCCTGGCGGGCGAAGGGATAGACGTGAGGGTGTCGGTCAAACCCCTGCAGGTCAGCGGCCGCTCAGGACAATCGGTGAGCGTTGAGCTTAGCGACAACACGCGCGTAACAGGCACGCATCTGCTGGTGGCCACAGGCAGGGTGCCGCGCACCTCAGGCATTGGACTGGACGTGGCGGGTGTAGCGCTCGATGAACGCGGATTTATCAAAGTCGATGAGCGCCTTGCAACATCGGCGCCAAACACATGGGCGATCGGTGAAGTCGCTGGAACGCCCATGTTCACGCATGCATCGTTCGATGATTATCGCGTGCTCAAGTCGCAACTCGCGGGCGGCAACCTGACCACGCGCGATCGCCTCATTCCATACGCGATGTTTATCGAGCCGGAGCTTGGACGCGTCGGCATCAACGAAAGCGATGCGCAACGCCAAGGCATCGCCGTGCGCGTGGCCAAGCTGCCGATGGCATCCGTCCCCCGCGCCCGTACGACCGGCGACATGCACGGCTTCATGAAAGCGATCGTGGATGCGCAATCGGATCGCATCCTCGGCTTCACGATGCTCGGTTCGAACGCGGGCGAAGTGGTGGCGACCGTGCAGATGGCCATGCTCGGCAAGCTTCCGTACACAGCGGTCCGGGACGCGATCCTCTCGCACCCGACCATCGCGGAAGGGCTGAACATGCTGTTGGCGAAGATCCCTGAAAGGGCGTAATAGCGCTTCATGTCAGGGCTTCAACTACGCACCGGTCCCGTCGATGCCCTTTGGACAAGCATGGGCGGTGGCGCTACCCGCATGGGCGTCTCGCAGTGGCCGCCGCTTTCGATCAACGCTTCCAGCAACTCCACGGCCATGGTAGCGGCGGCATCGGTAGGAACAGCAACCGTCGATAACCCCGGCCGCGATTCGCGTGCCAGTTGAATGTCGGTAATGCCGATGACCGACAGGTCGCCGGGAATCCGCATACCGCGATCCGCGGCGGCATGCATCGCGCCTAACGCAGGCAAGTCGTTGGTCGCGAAGATGGCGGTCAGGTCCGCATGCTCAGTTAGCAATTCACACGCGGCCTCGTAGCCACCCTGGACGGCGTCGCGGGTAAAACGCGCCTCCTGCGCCGGATGCCCCACGCCCGCAGCCTTCAGCGTGTGACAAAAGCCTGCATATCGCGCTGCCTGCACGCCATCCGGCTGACTGCCGATAATCGCGGCAATCCGCGTATGCCCGAGTTCCAGCAGATGCTGTGCGGCCAGCGCCCCAGCCGCAAAAAAATCGACCGCGACGCAAGGCAATCCCGGCGATACATCCGGGCGTTCCCACATGCACAGCACGACCGGCGTACCGCGTGCGCGCGTGGTGTGAAGATCGTCGAAAGCGATTCGGGAGTTCATCACGAGCACGCCTTCCGATAAGGTCCCCGCAATCTGGTCCAGGTACGCGCGGCTGATCACTGGATCTTCGTTCGTATTACATACGATCAGGAAGCGTCCGTTCTTGCGGGCAGCCCGTTCCGCCGCCAGCGCGAACTCCGGATAAAACGGGTTCGCGATACTGGTCACCATCAGCGCAAGAGTGGGCGCGCTTCCTTCGGCCAGCGCCCGCGCGGTCAGGTGCGGCCGATAGCCTAATGCCTCCACCGCATCGAGCACGCGCTGACGTGTCGCGGCGCCCACCTTGCCGCGATTGCGCAGCACGTTGGACACGGTTGCCGGCGTGACGCCGGCGCGTAGTGCGACTTCGGCAAGAGTAGTCATCGAATCTCTGAGCAAGGGTTAACGCGTGGGCAACATCGGCTAGTTTCAGTGAGCTGTCGCCGGGGTGGCGGCTTCGGCTAGCTCTCAGTGCTTGTGTCCATATTTTGGGATGGCTTCCCGGCATTTGTGTAAATCGCCCAACGCCGCTAGATTTGACACCCAAGGCAGCTAAAAACATAGACGGAGACAGCCGGTCAACGCGATCCCGAACACGGATCGTTTTTTCACAGGCAGAAGGTTAAGCGCTTAACCTTCGATTGTCTCCCCGGTAAAACACGGAGACGTCGGCATGGCGAGCATCTCGTTACGATCGGTTCAAAAAGCGTACGGCGATCACGCACTCGTGATTCGTGATGTCGATCTGGAGATCGGCGAGCACGAATTCTGCGTATTCCTCGGCCCTTCGGGATGCGGTAAATCCACGTTGCTGCGCATGATCGCAGGCCTGGAAGATATCACGGACGGCGACCTGTATATCGACGACAAACTCGTCAATGAAGTGCCGGCCGCGCAGCGCGGTGTCGCGATGGTGTTCCAGAGCTACGCGCTCTTTCCGCACATGACCGTCTACCAGAACATGGCATTCGGCCTGACGCTCGCGAAGACACCGAAGGACGTGATCGATCGGAAAGTGAAGGAAGCCGCACGCGTGCTGCAACTCGAAGCGTTGCTTGAGCGCAGGCCGAAGGAGTTGTCCGGCGGCCAGCGGCAACGCGTGGCAATCGGCCGGGCAATCGTTCGGAGTCCAGGCGTATTTCTCTTTGATGAACCCCTCTCCAATCTCGATGCAACCTTGCGCGGCCAGACGCGGGTCGAGATCGCGCGCCTGCACAAGCAGTTCAATACCGCCAGCGTTGTCTACGTGACTCATGACCAGATTGAAGCCATGACGCTCGCCGACAAGATCGTCCTGCTGCATGCAGGCGCTGACACGGCGAAATACGGCAGCATTGCGCAGGTGGGCGCGCCGCTCGAGTTGTATCACCGGCCGAAAAGCCGCTTCGTTGCTGGGTTCATCGGCTCGCCGCGGATGAACTTCCTGCCTGCGCGAGTGGTGTCGGGCAGCGCGGAAAGCGTGTCGGTTGTACTCGACGGAACGAACGAGCGACTGCAGGTTCACGCTAACGGCGAGGCATTGCGACCCGATCAGGCCGTCACGCTCGGCATTCGTCCTGAGCATCTCGAACCGGCCGCAAGCGCTGGCTCGACTCAACAATCCACTCAACAAATCAGCCGCACCGTGTCGCTGGTCGAACAACTCGGCGAGCACAGCTATCTGCATCTCGATCAGCCGGGCGGCGCGGTGCTGATCGCCAAGGCGCCAGGCGACAAGACGCCGAGGCAAGGCGAGAGCGTGGTCTTCAACGTGCCGCCCGCGTCCTGTCATCTCTTCACCGAGGACGGCTTCGCCGTCACACCGGCTGCCATTCAACAATTTGCGTAGGAGCGCACCGTATGCGTCTTGGAGTCTGTTATTACCCGGAACACTGGCCGGAATCGATGTGGAAAGACGATGCGGCGCGCATGAAAGCGCTGGGCATCGACCGCGTCCGGATTGCCGAGTTCGCGTGGAGCCGTATCGAACCATCGCCAGGTGAATACAACTGGGACTGGCTGGATCGCGCACTCGATGTGCTCGCCGACGCAGGCCTGAAGGTCGTCATGTGCACCCCGACCGCGACGCCGCCGAAGTGGCTGATCGATCGTCATCCGGACATCCTGCCGGTGGGCGCCGATGGCCGGCCGCGTGCGTTCGGCTCGCGCCGCCACTACGATTTTTCGTCGCCTTCATTCTTCGAAGCGTCGCAGAAAATTTGCACGGCAGTGGCCGAGCGTTACGGCAAGCATCCCGCCGTGGCGTTCTGGCAGACAGACAACGAGTTCGGCTGCCACAACACCGTGGTCAGTTATTCGCCTGCCGCGTTGCAGCGTTTTCGCGGATGGCTGAAGCAGCGCTACGGCAGCATCGACGCGCTCAACACCGCCTGGGGCACGGTCTTCTGGAGCATGGAATTCCGCAGCTTCGACGAAATCGATCTGCCTGTTGCCACCGTGACGGAAGCGCATCCGACTCATCGGCTGGATTACCGGCGTTTTGCCTCGGACGAAGTCGTGCGCTACAACCGGATGCAGACGGACATCATTCGCGCGCATTCGCCGCAGCGTCCGGTCGCGCACAACTTCATGCAGCTATTCACCGAATTCGATCACTACAAGGTGGCGGCTGACCTGGATATCGCGACATGGGACAGCTATCCGCTCGGCGCGCTGGAGGAGCAGTGGTTCGATCCGTCGATCAAGTCGAAGTGGTTGCGCACGGGTCATCCCGACTTCGCATCGTTTAATCACGATGTGTATCGCGGCATGTCGAAGCTGCCGTTCTGGGTGATGGAGCAGCAGCCGGGCCCGGTGAACTGGGCGCACTGGAATCCCGCGCCGCTGCCGGGCATGGTGCGTCTCTGGAGCTGGGAGGCGTTCGCGCATGGCGCCGGATGTGTATCGTATTTCCGCTGGCGGCAAGCGCCGTTCGCGCAGGAACAGATGCACGCAGGTCTGAACACGCCGGATAACCGGCTCGATATGGGTGGCTCGGAAGCGTCGGTGGTGGCGAAGGAAATCGAACAGGTTCTGGAAGCCGACGGCGAGTCCAAAGTCGCCACCAAAGTTGCGCTTGTTTGGGATTACGAAGCAAAATGGCTGTTCGAGATTCATCCGCAAGGCGCTGACTTTCACTATCCGCGCTTCGCGTTCGAGTACTACAGCGCGTTGCGCAGTCTTGGACTCGATGTCGATGTGATCCCGGTCGATGCCCCACTGGATGGATACAAGATGATCGTGGTGCCGCCGCTGCCGATGGTGCCCGCGGACTTTGCGGACAGGCTCGCGGCAAGCGGTGCGCAAGTGGTGCTCGGACCTCGGACAGGATCGAAGACGGTCAACCTGACGATCCCCGCTGCGTTGCCGCCGGGCGAGGGTATTGCCAAACTGATCCCCATTCGCGTGTGGCGCGTTGAATCGATGCGGCCAAACGTCACCGAAAAAGTGGGCCAACGCGGCGAGGCGCGTCAATGGCGCGACCTCATCGAGACGAGCCATGGCGTGCAGATTGAAGCGACGTTCGCCGATGGTCATCCCGCCATCGTACGCAGCGGTTCAGTGCTGTATCTCGCCAGCCTCTTCGATGAAACCCTCACTCAGGATATCTTCCTGACTGTGGCGAAAGCAGCCGGCCTTGATGCGGCGCCGCTGCCCGAGGGTATCCGGGTCAGCCGGCGCGGTGGCTTGACTTACGTCTTCAACTACAACGCGACGCCGTACACAGTTCCGGCGGCTGCGAGTTTCATAGTGGGGCAGGAGGAAGTAGAACCGCAGGGCGTCGCAATTTATAGAGCATAGCTAAGCAGACAACACTCATCGATGAGGAGACACGTATGAAAACCTTGTTTCGCCACGGACTGACCGGTGCGGCGCTGGCCGTCGCAATAGCCACGACCAGCATTGCGCAGGCGGGCACCTTGACCGCGAACATCGCGTTCAAAGGGGCAAGCCAGCGCGCTGTCTGGCAACAGACCTTTGACGCCTTCAAGAAAGCGCATCCGGATATTGACGTGAAGGTGACCTTCGTCGATGAAGAAGCCTACAAGGTGCAATTGCCCGGCTGGCTTACAACCGTCGCGCCCGATATCGTCAACTGGCACAACGGCGAACGCATGGCGTATTACGCGAAGCGTGGCCTGTTCGAAGACCTGACGCCGGACTGGACCAAGAACGGCTGGAACGGGATGTACGCGTCGACGAAGGAATCGTCCACGTACAACGGCAAGCAATATTCGGCGCCGACCGTGTATTACGCGTGGGGCATGTTCTACCGGAAGGACTTGTTCCAGAAGGTGGGCATTACCGCGGAACCGAAGACATGGCCTGAATTCCTCGACGCCTGCAAGAAGCTGAAAGCAGCAGGCATTGCACCGGTCGCGGTGGCAGGGCGTGATGCGTGGACACTCGCCGGCTGGTTCGATTACCTCGACCTGCGCATCAACGGCAACGCGTTTCATCAGAAGCTGATGGCGGGCGACGTGGCCTATACGGACCCGCGCGTGAAGAAGGTTTACACGGCGTGGAAGGACTTGATCGACAACAAGGTGTTCATCGACAACTCGCTGTCCTACGACCTCGACGCCGTGCAGCCGTTCCTGTTCCAGGGCAAGGCCGCCATGATGCTGATGGGCACGTTCATCACAGGCGGATTCCCGGAGAACATCAAGCCGCAGATGGGCTTCTTCCAGTTCCCGATCATCGACAGCAACGTGCCTACCGCTGAAGATGGTCCGGTGGAGTCGCTGCATATTCCGTCGAAGGCGAAGAACAAGGCGGACGCGCATACGTTCCTGGCATTCGCGGAAACGCCGGACATCAGCGCGCAACTGGCGAAGGGCCTGGGCTCGTTGCCGGCCAACAGCAAGGCGCCGGAACCGGACGATCCCATCTCGAAGATCGGCTTCCAGATCCTCTCGCAGACGAAGGGCGGCATTGCCCAGTTCTACGACCGCGACATGACCAAGGAAATGGCTGACGAAGGCATGAAGGGCATGCAGCAGTTCGTGTCCGATCCGACGCAGCTTGACGCGATCCTGGCGCAGCTCGAAGCCACGCGCAAGCGTATCTACAAGAAGTAGTGCGGGACGGCGGCTCGCGATTGCTGCGAGCCGCCGCGTTGAACAAAATCGGGATCACGGAGAGCAAGACATGTCCGAAACCCTCAGTGTTCCGGCGATCAAAACCAGGCGCTGCAGAAAGATGTCGGCTACTGCGCGTCAGCAGCGCCTTGCCGCGTTCCTGTTCCTTGCGCCGGCCTGCATCATGGTCGCGATCTATGTGATCTGGCCGATCTTCTCCAGTCTCAGGCTCAGCTTTTACAACTGGGACGGGATGACGGACAAGACCTTTGTCGGCTTCGACAACTACGTCGAACTGTTTCATGCGCCCACGTTCTATACCGCGCTGAAGAATAACGTCTTGTGGCTGATCCTGTTCCTGCTGGCGCCGCCGATGGGCCTCGCCGTTGCGTTGTACCTGAACCAGGCGGTAAGAGGCATCCGCATGGTGAAGTCGCTGTTCTTCGCACCGTTCGTGCTGTCCGGCGTGGTGGTCGGCTTGATGTTCAGCTGGTTCTACGACCCGACCTTCGGCTTGCTGAAGCTGATCCTCGGGCATGGCGTGCCGGTCCTTGGCGATCCGCACTACGTGACCTTCGGGATCATCTTCGCGGCGCTCTGGCCGCAGACCGCCTACTGCATGATCCTGTACCTGACCGGATTGACATCACTTAATTCCGAGCAGATAGAAGCGGCCCGCATGGAAGGCGCGAAGGGCTGGACCATGCTGTGGCACGTCGTCCTGCCGCAACTCCGGCCGACCACGTTCATGGCGATCGTGGTCACGATCATCGGCGCGTTGCGCAGCTTCGACCTGATCTCCGTCATGAGCGGCGGCGGTCCGTTCGAAAGCTCGACCGTGCTGGCCTATTACATGTACGACCAGGCGATCAAGTACTACCGCATCGGCTATTCCGCCGCGATTGCCGTGGTGCTGTTCGCGATCATGATGGTGTACATCGTCTATCACTTGCGCAGAATGTTGCGCACCGAGCAATAAGCAGGAGAGCGCCATGTTTCCAATGCCCGTCGCCAAGTGGAAGCCCGCGAACCGGGTGCTTTACAAGATGTCGTTGCCGGTCGCGCTGGTGATCTGGTTGTTGCCACTGATAGCGGTAATGGTGACGTCCATTCGTTCCTCCGATGAACTCGTCGAGGGCAATTACTGGGGTTGGCCGAGGCACTTTTCGCTGATCGCAAACTACAGCGACGCGCTGACGACTTCACCGATGCTCCACTACTTGTGGAACAGCGTGCTCATTACCGTGCCGGCTGTAGTCGGGTCGATCGTGCTGGCGTCCATGGCCGGTTTCGCACTGGCGATCTATTCGTTCCGGGGTAATACCGCGTTATTCGCAACGTTTGTCGCGGGCAACTTCGTGCCTATCCAGATCCTGATGATCCCGGTGCGGGACCTGTCGTTGCAGATGGGCATCTTCAATACCGTCGGCGCGTTGATCCTGTTCCATGTCTCGTTTCAGACCGGTTTTTGCGCGCTGTTCCTGCGCAATTTCATCAAGCAGTTGCCGTTCGAGTTGGTCGAAGCCGCACGTATTGAAGGGGCGAATGAGTGGACGGTGTTCTTTCGCATCGTCTTGCCGCTGATTCGTCCGGCATTGGCCGCGCTGGCAATCCTGGTCTTTACGTTCGTGTGGAACGACTACTTTTGGGCGCTGTGTCTCACCACGGGAGACGAGGCAGCACCCATTACCGTGGGTGTCGCCGCGCTCAAGGGCCAGTGGGTGACGTCGTGGAACCTGGTTTCGGCGGGGTCCATACTCGCCGCGTTGCCGTCGGTCATGATGTTCTTCGCCATGCAGCGGCACTTCGTTGCCGGGCTCACTTTCGGGGCAACGAAGGGCTAGGGCGATGACCTATCCGTGCAACCACTCGTCGATCCGGATCACCACGTAGTCCGCTATGATTTTTTGCAGGTGAGTGGTCGGGTGATAGGCGTCGGCGAACATGTAGAGGGTGTCGGCATGCGCGGAGACATACGTTGAACGTGAGCAGAAGAGCGCGCTGGTGTCATCGGCTTGAAAAGCCGGGGGCAGGTTCGCCGGGGTGCATGCTACGTTGGTGCCAACGCTGCCGTCGAAGCGAAAACCAAGCTGGCGATAGTTCGCTGACACCTCATCGATGAACGTAAATGCATCGATCCGCAGCACGGCCGGCGATGAAGGGAGCGCATCATCCAGCGCGGCGTTGAATGCCTGCGCCAGCCGCCGCAGCACTTTCGCGGAACCTGGCAGTTGCTGCTCGGCAAGGTTTGCGATCGGCGCCTTGCTGATGTCCGGTACGTTTTGTACGACGATATGAGTGGCGCCATGTTGCTGCACGGTATGCACCAGCCCCGCAAATTGTTGCGCCGCCTGTTGCAGCGCCGGTAGCACTGCTTGCAACGAAGCGGCCGGGTCGCCTCCGCTCGCAATCATTCCCGCCCATGCATCATAGGCATCCTGAACGTCGTTGGCGCCACCTTGCATCAGTACGAGTTGCTGTGCGTTGAAGCGCGCATGCGACTGGAGATAGGCGGCTAGTTGCAAGGTCAGTGGAGTCTGTAACTCGCCGGTGTCGCCCGTTGCATCGCCGGGGTTCGGCGGCCCAGCTACCCGGGCGCCCCCTTGGGCGTAGCCGAATCCTTCCGGATGAACGACGCTCGGTTCCCCGAAGCCGCCTGTCAACGCTGGCGCTAAGCCCGACCCATAATGTTGCGCGACAAGCTGTACGGAGATGGCGCCCGGATTGGTGGTGTAGGTGCCGCCGCCGAATTTCCGGGCATACGCGTAGGTGCCAACGTCCGAAAGACTGTCCCCGAACGAGACGACCTGCTTGATGCTGCGTTGCGGATCGGCAGAGTCGGCCGATGCGTTCGACGAAGGCGACAAACCAATGACACTGCATGTCAACGCAAGGATCGCGAAACGACGGACTGTCTGCATGGCGCACTCCGGGGTAGTGTGGTGTACCGAAGAATAACCTCGTTTGAGCGGGTTGCACTACCTCGAGTTTTGAGCATTGCACGGGAGGAGATTCGGGCAGTCAATCCATTTACTGTCGTTGACGTTAATTTCGGGTCATCGAACTCTCTCGACACAGTTCATTTATTCAGTTGCCCAAAGGCCGAAAATAATCGCTTATAACCCGCCTGAATCCCGCTAATTGGGCTGGTTTGATTTATTCATCCCAGACCCTCCAGTCCTGTCTCCGGCCCGCCGATATACCTTCGATACAACGCACACGACCAGTCGGAGACCATCGGATGAAAACATTAAATACGCCTGGCATATCCCATTCTGCGGGATCTGCCAGCCTCGTGAGTCACCTCAGCTTGCGGGCCAGTATCACGCTTGTGTTGACGGTTTTTACCGCGCTGTTGATCGCGGTCAGCGCTCTGGCCGGCGTCGCGCTTCAAACCAGTAATGCCGCGATTGAAAAGATGTACACGGAAGACACGCACTCGCTTCTGCAAATCAAAAGCAGCTATGAACACGTGATGCATGCACGTCTCGCGCTGGGCAGTTTTGCGGCGCTTTACGGACTAGGCGATGTTCAACCGGCCTTGCTCGAGGGCGCACACGGCGACCTGCGTCAATCGGATGAAGAAGTGCGGGCCTACCTCGCAACCGCATCGGCGGACGATGCTGAAACGGCGCTGCGTGCCCGCTTTGTCGCCGCGCGTCAGAAGTATCTGCATGACGGTCTGGACGCCTCGTTCCAAGCGCTGGGCCAAAGCGATTTCTCGGCCTACAAATCCCTGCAGGGCGCTGAAACGGAAGCGCTGGCGAACAACTTCGGCGCGCAAGTGGCTGCACTTGAAGGTGTTCTCACCGAGCGTCAGAAGGCGCGTTATACCAGCGCCCGGGACCGCTTTCACATGATGCTCTGGCTTCTCGCCGCGGCGGCGTTCGCGTCGGTGGTCATCGGTACATTTGCGCGGCATGCATTGCTTAACGCGATCGTCAAACCGGTCGGGCAAGCGATTCGCCAGTTCCAGCGGATCGCTGCGGGCGACCTGACGAATCCCGTCGATACCGGCCGCAACAACGAGATGGGTGCGCTATTGCGCGCGCTCGAACAGATGCAGCAATCGCTGGTCGAGACGGTGACGACCGTACGCGCCAGCACCGAATCGATCAACGTCGGCGCGACGGAAATCGCCAGCGGCAACAACGACCTGTCCATTCGAACAGAGCAACAGGCGGCGTCGCTGGAAACAACGGCAAGCAGCATGGAGCAAATCACGGCGACGGCGAAAGCGAGCTTCGAGAGCGCCCGGCAAGCGAGCGAGATGGCGACGCACGCATCGGAAATGGCCGTCAAGGGAGGCGCAGTCGTCGGTAACGTGGTGACCACGATGCAGGGCATTGCCGCGCATTCGAAGAAAATTTCGGAGATCACGAGCGTGATCGACGGCATCGCTTTCCAGACCAACATCCTGGCGCTGAACGCGGCAGTGGAAGCGGCACGTGCCGGTGAACAGGGTCGCGGTTTTGCGGTCGTGGCGGGCGAGGTACGCAATCTCGCGCAGCGCAGCGCATCGGCGGCGCAGGAGATCAAGATGCTCATTCAAGACTCGAGCGCGCATATCGACGCTGGATCCACGCTGGTGGAAAGCGCAGGGACGACCATTGGCAATGTGGTGAGCGCGGTCGAACGCGTCTGCCAGATCGTGACGGAGATTTCCGCTGCAGCGGGCGAACAAAGCAAGGGGATCGAGCAGGTCAATCTGGCGGTTGCGACCATGGACCAGAGCACGCAGCAAAACGCTGCGCTCGTCGAGGAAGCCGCCGCGGCGGCACAGTCCCTGCAAGGTCAGGCGAGAACGTTAAGCGAGGCTGTGGAGGTGTTTCGGCTTTAAGGCGTGGATGGCGTACATCCGGCGGGGACATTCAGCCGGTGGTGAGCGCCGCGTGATGCAGCGCGGCCAGTGAAAGCTATACGTCAGGCCAGCCCGTGCAGCGGCTGACCTGACGCGGCAGAAAGTCAGGCCTGTGCTCCGGCACTGTCCGCATCGTCCGGAGCGGCTTCGTCCTCTTTCTTCTCTACCAGCGACTCCAGCGCACCGGCGCCTTTAAAGCCGGCCACGGCTGCAATCCCTTTCGTCAGGATTGAAGCATCCGGGTCGACCTTGTCCGTCGCTTCCACTGCCGCGATTGCACCCGCGACTTTACCTACTTCATCCAAAAATCCCATGTCGATCACCGTATAGTTAAAACGTGAACGCGCGCTATTTCACGTTCACGCATATCAAAGGACGTAGCGGTTGGAACCGTCAGCGGCATCTCCCACCCGCGACACATCCTCCTTCTCCAGCCTCGTCGACGAATACGCCCATTTTGAGTGCGCGACAACGAGGGACATGTCTTACGTTAATGACGGACGTCTGCCCGCCATCGTCGATGACAATATCACCGCGCGAACCGCAACACTGTAAATTCTTGTTATGGGCCTTTCCGGCCGTTCTTCAGCTCTGCTCCAGCGCATGGTGCCGTTGTCCATGTCACCTTGCCGAAGGCTTTCAATTGCCTTTTCATCTCCGTGCGAACCATCTTTTTGGGCGTCCTGTAACCGCTTCTGGCAATCAGGCGAAATACCCTATGAAGCGTCTGTACCCAAGCGTGCCCTGTACCCGCAGGCACGTTGGCAAGTCAATGGTCGATAAACGACCTCTTTGGAGCGTAACGATGAAACTGAACAAGTTAATGATGATGACGGCCGTAGCGGCCCTGGGTGTATCGACGCTGGCGAGCGCGCAATCCGTGCAGCCTGTGGACGGAAATGCAATGGCGGCGACTTCGAATCAAGCTCCGAAAACGCGCGAGCAAGTGCGTGCGGAATTGGCCCACGCTCGCATGGACGGCACCATTTCGCGTTTCGGCAACCCCGATCCGTACGGACCGGGCGGCACGCCGAATTTCACCCGGCGTTGAACAACTGGTAGGTCACTGAAACGGGAAGGCAAAGCCGTGTGAAGTTTCATTCCTGACCGGATTGATACAAGCCAATTGTGTAGTCATCCTTATGTTGCAATTATCAACATGATGGAACCGGTTACTGTATCTGTTCAAGGGCCACTAGCCCCATCCGACGATCATCTACCGAGGCTGCTTCGGGCACAATCGTAGTGTTACCGCACGAGGCCGCCGTTTTCGGTAACCTCAACACCGAGGCACAAGCTGGCCGGGTTGGCCGCCGGTGGTTCATGCACATTGCATCCGGTATTACCCCGCAGGAGCGGCAGACATGTCTTTTGATCATCCTCCTCTAGCCGCTTCATCGGGATTGACCGCCTTCGTATTCGCGGGCGGCGGCAGCCTCGGTGCGATCGAGGTGGGTATGTTGCGAGAGTTGCTTGATTGGGGCGTGCGTCCGGATTGCGTGATCGGCGCGTCGGCGGGCGCCATCAACGCGGCGTATTTTGCCGGCCGTCCCGATGCGGAAGGTGTAGCGATGCTGGAATTGCTGTGGTGCCGCATCCGGCGGCGAGACATCATGCCGATCAGCATGTTCGGACTGTTCCAGATGATGCTAAGTCGCCGTTCCCACCTTGTCGAAGCAGCGGCGCTGCGCATCCTGCTGGAAAACAATTTGCCCTATGAGCGAGTGGAGCAGGCGACCATACCGCTTCACGTTATTGCGACCAACATGCTGAGCGGCAACGAAGTCGTTCTCTCGTCCGGTCCGGTCGTGGACGCCGTCCTTGCAAGCGCCGCGATTCCCGGGGTGTTTCCGCCGATACGCATTGACGGAGTCGATCTGGTCGACGGCGGCGTGGCCAACAATACGCCGATCTCGGTAGCCGTCGGGCTCGGCGCAACACGCATCATCGTGCTGCCGGCCGGATTCGCCTGTGCGTTGCAGAAACCGCCGGCCAACGCGATCGCGCAGGCCATTCATGCGCTGACGCTTATCATCGCGCGTCAGCTTGTGCGTGATCTGGCGTTCTATTCGTCGCGTGCGGAAATTTTCGTTGTTCCTCCCTTATGTCCGCTCGATGTATCGCCCTACGACTACACGCAGTGCGAGCACCTGATCGAGCGTGCGGCCGGGCAGACGCGTACGTGGCTAAGCGAGGGTGGCCTCGAACACGCGTTCATCCCGGCTGGACTGCACGAGCACGCGCATGCCGAAGTGGTCTAGAAAAATTAAACAGGCGGCTGCACTGCATCCGAACGTTGGCGCTTTACGTATCTCGTCTAACGTTATCCGAAATCCGGCAATCTGAATTAAACACTAACTTATCGAGAGACCCGCACGCGATTGCGGGTGGCCGTGCTGAGCCAATTTTTGCCTGGCTAAGGAGTAAGCGATGCGCAACGACCTCACTGAGTTCGAGCTTAACTGGCTTCTTGAACTGGCAATGAATGGCGACGCTGCAGTGCCGCCCGCCCTGTTGAAGCGCCTGCGCGAACTCGGGTATGCGAAAGAAGTTTTTTCCCAGACCCAGGCTACGAATCTTGGCCGTGAACGATTGCTGGCGAGGGCGCGAAGCGTTCGTGCCCCGCACGCGAAAGCGTGACAACGCCTGTTTGCGGAGTGCGAGCCTGGCTACGCTTGCCTTGCCATCGGCTGACGGCTATCTGATGTCAAGTGCCTTGCGTATTTCTGCGCGCAGCACAGGCCACACCGGCGAACTCGTCGACACCTCGTCGTAGTGGCTTGCATCGGGAATAATAATTGTCATTACCTGGGTGCCTGCGTGACGGGCCAGGGCCGCATAGCGCGCTGCAAGCTCGGGCGGTGCGACCGCATCCAATTCACCGTTGATCAGCACAGTGCGTGCTCCGGATGGCAGCATGCCGGTGGGCGATGTATCGGCCAGCACATCTTGCCTTCCCGGTTCCGGTGCACCGGTAAGCGCAATGGGGTCGAGACCGCACGCGTGTTCGACCGACCATGTATCGTGCAAATCGGGTAAGGTGCCCAGGCCTATGACGGCTGGAATGGGCAATGGTGCTGCTGCGTACAGAGGACTCTTCGTGCTGATACGCTGCCGCGCGGCTGCCCATTGCGCGAGTTGCGCGCCTGCCGAATGACCGACGGCCACAAGACGCGTCATGTCGATATCAAGCGCGGACGACTGATCCTTTAGCTTGTCCAACGCGGCCGCGATATCTTCATAGGTACCGGGAAAACCGCCGCCGTCTTCATCCACGCCTCGGTATTCAATGCTCCACACGGCGATTCCTTCGTTCGCCAACGTGCGGCCCATTGCGGCAACCTGGGTCAGGCCACCATATTTGTGCGCCCAGCATCCGCCATGAATTAAGACGACCACCGGATAAGGACCCGCGCCGGCCGGCCGGAACAACTCGACAAATTGCGACTGTGCCGGGCCATAGGCGATACGCGCGTCAGGAGGGGGACCTGCCAGGGCAAGGTAATCCTGAAGGTGCATTGGCTCGGCGATCGTCCGTGACGAAAGCAGCGCAGTAAGCAACGCGAGTATTAGTCGACGATAGATTCGCATCATGACGCGATATACGCCGCGCTCGATGGAGTGGATGCAGCGGCGGCGACCCGGCCAACAGATCGCAAGCCCCTTACAAACCTACCTCAGCCACGCATACGCTCGCGGCTTGGCAGCCACACGCGCAGCAGCGAATAGAGCCGGTCCAGATCGATCGGCTTGGCGAGATAGTCCGTCATCCCTGCTACACGCGTCTGTTCCTGATCGTCCTTCATCGCTTTCGCTGTGATCGCAATGATCGGCAGGCTGGCGAAGCGAGAGTCGGTGCGAATCCGGCGTGTGGCCTCGAGTCCGTCCATGCCGGGCATCATCACGTCCATCAGCACGAGGTCGATGTCCGGCGTTTCGTTCAGCTGGCTGATCGCTTCGAGCCCGTTGCGTGCGATCTCCACCGTCATGCCCTTGTGCTCGAGCGCGCTGCTCAACGAGAAGATGTTGCGGATATCGTCGTCGACGAGCAGGATGCGCCGCCCCTCGAAGGCACGGTCCCGGCTGCGCACCGTCTTCAACATGGTTTGCCGTTCATACGACAGGTCCGCCTCGACCTTGTGCAGGAACAGGGTGACTTCATCCAGCAACCGTTCCGGCGAACGTGCGCCCTTGATGATGATCGAGCGTGAATATTTCAGCAGATCCGCTTCTTCCGCATGCGTCAGGTTGCGGCCGGTATAGACGATCACCGGCGGGAAAGAGCACATGCTTTCGCCCGACATCTTGCGCAGCAACTCGCCTCCCTGCATGTCGGGCAGCTTCAGGTCGATGATCATGCAGTCGAAGATAGTCGTTCGCAGCAGCGCCAGCGCCTGTTCGCCAAACTCGACGGCGGTGATGTCGATATCGTCATCCGAGATGAGCCGCACGATGCTTTCGCGCTGGCGCGCATCGTCTTCCACCAGCAGCACGCGCTTGACCTTCTGCGTGAACTTTTCCTCCAGCTTGTGGAAGATGTCCGTCAATTGCTCGCGCGAGGTCGGCTTGATTGCGTAGCCAATTGCGCCGAGATGCAGCGCAGCCTCGCTGCGATCGACGGCTGATACCACGTGCACCGGTATGTGACGGGTGAGCGAACCATCTTTTAACTGCTGCAACAACGCGAGGCCCGACAGGTCCGGCAAGCCGATGTCGAGAAGAATGGCATCGGGTAAATACTGCGCGGCAAGTTGCAGCGCTTCATCGGCAGTCTGCGCGACGAGGCAGTGGTATTGCATTTCATGGGCAAGCTCGAACAGGATGCTCGCAAATGCCAGGTCGTCTTCAATCACCAGCACCGATCGGCGGCCCGGCGTCCAGTTCGCGCGATCGTCGTCATACGCCGTCACGTTTTGCGTCCGGAGGGCCGGCGGCTGAGCCGGCGCGACGACGATCGGCGTCGATAATGGCGTCTGCAACGGCGCATGCAACGCAGGGCCGCCTTTCATCGGCTCGCTTGCGCCCGTCCAGTGCGTGGGTAGCGTCAGCTCGAACGTGCTTCCTGCGCCGAGCGCGCTGCTCACGCTGATCGCGCCGCCGAGCAGCGTTGCCAGATCGCGTGAGATCGACAGACCCAGGCCCGTGCCGCCATAGCGGCGGCTGGTGGTTCCATCGGCTTGACGGAACGCCTCGAAAATCGTCTGGTGGTGTTCCGGTGCAATGCCGATACCCGTGTCCGTTACGGCAAAGCGCACCCGATTGCCGGTGTCCAGATGCAAGGCCAGCTCGATGGTCCCGGCGTCAGTGAACTTCAGCGCGTTCGAGAGCAGGTTCTTGAGAATCTGTTCCAGCCGCCGCGAGTCGGTGAATATCGATGGCGGCATATTCGCCGCTATCTCGACGGAAAATTTCAATTGCTTTTGCGCGGCAAGCGGTTCGAAGCTTCGCTTCAACGATTCAACCAGGCGGTGTATCGATACATCTTCCGGCGCGAGTTCGAGCTTGCCGGCTTCGACCTTGGAGATGTCGAGGATGTCGTTGATCAGGTGGAGCAGATCGTTGCCGGCCGAGTAAATGGTATTGGCGAACTTGACCTGCTCGGCGCTCAGGTTGCCGCCGTGGTTTTCGGATAGCAGTTTGGCGAGGATCAGCGAACTGTTGAGCGGCGTGCGCAACTCGTGCGACATATTCGCGAGGAATTCGGACTTGTACCGGCTGGCACGCAGCAGGTCGTCGGCGCGCTGCTCCAGTTCTGCCTGGGTCTCGTTGAGTTCCTCGTTCTTTTGATCCAGTGCGAGCGCCTGGAAAGTGAGTTGTTCGTTAATCGATTCGAGCTCCGCTTTCTGGTTTCCCAGATCCACTTGCGACTCTTCGAGCGCCGCGGTCTGCTCTTCCAGTTCCTCGTTCGTGGTGCGCAGTTCTTCCTGCTGAAGCTGCATTTCCTCGTTGAGGCGCTGCGTTTCCTCGAGCGTGTCTTGCAGCCGTTGGCGATACAGCGCCGCTTCCACTGACGCACCCATATTCGTTGCGATCAGCTTCAGGAATTCGATGTCCCGTGCCGATACCGGCTGCATGAAGCCGAGTTCCAGGACGCCATTGATCGCGCCGCCGTTTTCGATCGGCGCCATGACTACGCTCTTCGGCGCGCTGCTTCCCAGTCCCGATGTGACCTTGAGATAGTTGTCGGGGATGTTGTCGACTTCGATCAGCCGGCCATCTGTGGCAGCTTGCCCGACCAGCGTCTCTACGCCTTCGAAGGATTGCGGGCGCGCTTCGTTTTCGCGGCTGAAACCGTAGGCGGCGGTCCGGCGCAACGTGCCGGTTTCATCGCGGACATAGAGCGCCGCCACCACCACGCCGAGGTACTGGGCAAGAAATTCAAGCATCGCACGGCTGAGTTGCGGCAGGGCAGGTTGCCCGGCCGCGCTTTCCGCCAGCAGGCTCTGGCCGGTGCGCAGCCACGCCTGCTGTTTCAGCGTTTCAGTGTGCTCAGTCTGCGCCCTCAGGGCGCGATCGTAGGTGGCCGACAGGTTCGTCAATTCGCGCCGGCCGAGCACGGCGAGCAGTAAGCTCAGCGAAAGGCTGATGCCGAGGAAGGCGGCCACGGAAATGATGGTGACGCGCCTGACCGTCGCCGTACGTTCCCAGCGCAGGCTCAATTCGACGTCCATGAAGGCGGCGAACTCGCGGCGCATTTCGTCGAACTCGAGCTTGCCTCGGCCGGTGCGCATGACGCCCTGGAAATCCTGGTTCGCGCGACGCAAAGTAATGAGTTGTTCAGCAATCCCGTTCCACTGCGCTTCCAGCGCGCCGATACGTTTCAGGCGTTCGATTTGCGGCGGGTTGTCGCTGACGAGATCGGTGAGCGTGGCCAGCTTTGCGGTGAAACTGGCGCGGCCGAGTTCATAGGGCGCCAGATACGCGTCCTCGCCGGTGATCAGGAAACCCCGCATGCCGGACTCGCGATCGACGGCGATCTTGATCAGGTCGTTGCCGTCCGCGACTACGTGCTCGGAATGGTCGAGCCAGTCCATGGCCGACAGCAGGTACAACAGAAGGGCGACGAATACGGCGGCGGTCATGAGGCCTGCGCCGATCGGCAATGCGATATTGCGGCGAATTATGCGGCGAAAGCCAAGCTGGTCGACAGCAATATAGTCGGGCATTTTTTATCCCTGTTATTTAATGCGCAAAAGCGCGGTTCGACCGAATCATCAGCGTGTGCGGAATGTCCTGCACCATTTTCGGTGGTCCGCAGCCGGAGGACAAGCCGCGCCAATCGTTGGCGGGATGATACAGAGTTCACACGGAAGGAAGACGAATTGGCGCAAGCATGTCATGGCCCGGTAAACACCGCCGCTGATAATCAGACCCTTCGAGCCGGTCTGTTCTCTGCGCCGCCGTCGGCGTATTGCTGGCTTATTCCCTCAAGGACTAGAACACCAGATATGTCGAACCAGAACATTGATGATCTTGCGCCGGCCGAGCAGGGCGCGACTGTTTCGCGGCGTGGCTTTCTCAAGCTTGCCGGCGCCTCCGGGCTGGCCACGGCCACTGGCGCCCTGGCTTCAGCAAGCAGGGCCGCTACGACGAACCCGGACGGCACGCCGGAGCAGATCCACCTGACCTGGGGGAAGGAGCCGTGGGCCGAGGTAGTGATCTCGTGGGCCTCGCTGGGTCCCTCGGCCAATCCGCGAGTGCGCTTCGGCCGTGCCGGCGAGACGAAAATGACGGTGCATGGCGTTCAGCGCACTTATACCGATGGACTCAATGGCGAGATTGTCTGTACGTATCATGCGCGCCTTCATGGACTGAAACCGGCGGCCACTTACGAATACGAAGTCACCGCCGATAACGACAGCAACGCCGGCCGCCCCTTCACGGCGAGTTTCCAGACCGCGCCGCATGGCCGGGCGCCGTTTCGCTGGACCAGCTACGGCGACCTCGCCACGCCGAATACCGGTTGGGTCCTGTCGTCGCCGCAGAGCCGCTTTGCCGTGCAGGCAGTCGAGCGGTTCCAGCCGCTGTTTCACTTGCTCAACGGCGATCTTTGCTACGCCAACCTGAACCCGGCGCATCAGCCCGAGGTCTGGCGCGACTTCGGCAACAATGCCCAGACGTCGGCGGCCAATCGTCCCTGGATGCCTTGTCCGGGCAATCATGAGCTGGAATTCAACAACGGCGAGCAGGGACTTGATTCGTATCGGGCGCGTTATACGCTGCCGGAAAACGGCACCCGTTTTCCCGGTCGCTGGTACAGTTTTCGTGTGAGTTCCGTGCTGTTCGTGTCGCTCGATGCGGACGATGTGGTCTATCAGGACGCGGCTGCATTCGTCGCCGGTCCGGATCCTTTGGTGCCGGCGGCAAGCACAGGCAACCCGCCGATTGCTCCGGGGACATCGCTCTACGTTCGTGGCTATAGCGGTGGTGAGCAAACGCGCTGGCTAGGGGAGACGCTGCGCCAGGCGGCCGAGGACAAGGATATCGACTGGATCGTCGTTCAGATGCACCAGGACGCGCTGACTTCATCGAAGACCGGCAACGGCTCGGACAAGGGCATCCGGGAGGCGTGGCTGCCCTTGTTCGACCGCCATGGCGTCGATCTCGTACTCTGCGGCCATGACCATGACTACGAGCGCAGCTACCCCGTGCGCGGCTGCAATCACCATGCGGGCATGGATGCCGTGACGGGCGCCCCGGTGGATACGCTGCAGCCGCGGCCGGTCATTACGTCGAACCCCGCTGACGGCGCTTTCGATACGAGCCAGGGTACTGTCCACCTTATCCTGGGCGGTGGCGGCACGAGTGCGCCGCTCGATGTTTATGGGCTGGACGCCGGAACCGGCAGTGTGCAGGCGAAGGTGTTCACGAAGCCCAACCGGCCGATACCCGGGACCACGGCGAACACGTTCGTGCGACAGCCTGCCGACGCGCTGGAAGATGCCATCTGGTCGGCCCAGCGCGATACCGGTACGGGTTATGGCATTGCCGTGTTCGATCATGATCCGGGGAAGCCGGGCGGCAAGACCACCATTACGATGAACTACTATCACGCGCCGGGCGCCGACCAGACGCCGACCGCGACTTACGAGCTGTTCGAGACCATCACGTTCTCGAAGACGCGCGGGAGTTGATTCGAAGGCGGCCTTGGTTGCGATGACGAGCACCGTTCACGAATAACTCCTGCATTAAGCTAGTGCCGGAAGAGTTCATGATGATGCTTTTGACAAGACAAGGTCTTATGCCATGGTGTTCGAGGCAGGCGAAGCGGTCATGTGGCAGCTGGTGCAACGCTACACCGGTCGGGTTGGATATCAGCGCGGCGTGAAGTCAGAGGGACTGTCTCTCACGCCGCCGGTCATCGATTGCTCGGGATGGACGGCGTTGCTTCTCATGCAAGCCATGCAAGCGCAGAACGAAGCGGCTACGCGCGACGTGTTTCGCGCTGATGACATGCTTGCCTTGCAAGTGTGGTCGGATCGGATCATTCAGGAGGTTGAAACCCGGACAGGGTTCATCCTTCAGGGGCACGAGATCACAGCCACCAGCCTCCCGCGATGCGCGACCATGGGCGTGAAGATGGGAGAGCCTGGCTGGGCGATCAATCATCCGCGTCCGCGCGGGATTACGCATATTGTTCAGGTAGTGCGTCGCCCGGAAGATGATGCACCGTTCGTTTCCGAGGCCTTCGGCGGCTCACCGCTGCCTGGAATAAGCCTTACACCGCTCGTGGAGTGGCTCGTGCTTGCTCAGCCGCGAATTCAAGCTGGCGAAATGTGGGCCGTTGACCCTTTCCGCATGGCGGACAAGAAGCGCTCGTGGTGATTGGGGCGCATAAGCCAGCGGACCCGCGCAATGGATTCGCTGGCTTGATCTTGTGCCCTAAAGCGCAGCCTTCGGACTCGGCGCGTCATCGAACGCACCCCACACCGATTGATCGTAATTCACCATCGACCCTGTCATCAGGCCTGACTCCTCGCTCGCCAAAAACGCCACCGCACGCGCCGCTTCCTCTGGGTCGATCAGCCGCCCGAACGGTTGCGCAGCACTCGCCTGTGTCAGCCAGTCATCGGTCGCGCCGTGGTATTCGCGCTGAATCCGATCCTCACCATCGGAGGCCATCCAGCCGAGATTCAATCCATTCACCCGAATCCGGTTACGCAACAGCGCGTAAGCCGTGTTCTGCGTGAGCGTGGCCAGCGCACCCTTCGACGCACAATACGCCGCGATGAACGGTTGCCCAGCCATTGCCGCCATGGAGCAGATGTTGACGATCGAACCTTCAATGCGCTCGCGCCGCATGACACGAATGGTTTCCTGCATCAGGAGGAACGGCGCTCGCACGTTCGTCGCCATGATGCGGTCGAATAGCGTGGGATCAGTGTCGAGAATCGTGCCTCGATCCGTCATGGCCGCTGCATTCACCAGTACATCGATGCGCCCGAACCGCGCGTCCGCCGCCGCGATCACCGCCCGGCAAGCGTCGACTTGCGAGAGATCCGCCTGCACGTAACGCACGTCCGCACCGCCTGCCTCGCTCAACTCACGCGCCTTCGCTTGGCCCTTCTCCTTCGACCGTCCGCAGATAACCACGCCCCTCGCCCCGCGCTCAACAAACAGCGCCGCAATGGCTGCGCCCAGCCCCTGAGTACCACCGGTGACCACTGCCACCTTGCCGTCGAACTGTCCCATCGATTTATCCCTCCACTATGTAGTGAATCAAAGCATCTCGGTTACTTCTTCGATGGACGTCTGCGCCACTGGCTTATCGAGCACGACTTCGCCGCGCGCCATGGCGACAATCCGGTCGCACGAGTGAAACACGTGCTGCAGGTTGTGGCTGATGAACACGCCGGTAATGCCCTGCGCCGATAAGCCCCGCACAAACCCGATCACCTTGTCCGTCTCCTTCACCGACAAATGGTTCGTGGGTTCATCGAGGATCAGCACCTTCGACTTGAAGTGCATCGCGCGCGCAATCGCGACCCCCTGGCGCTGCCCGCCCGATAGTTCGCCCAGCAGCGCTTCCGCTGAACGCAGATGCAGGTCGACATCGGCAATGGCCTTGACGGCATCGGTGCGCATGCGTGCATGGTCCATCGGACCAATGCCGAACAGCGAAAACAACAGCGGTTCGCGTCCGATAAACAGATTACGCGCGATCGATAGATTCGGCACGAGCGAGTTGTGCTGATGAATCGTTTCGATACCCAACTGCATGGCTGCTTTCGGCGAGGGGATGCGCACAGGCCGGCCCTGGAACAGGATCTCGCCTTCATCCGGGCGATGCACCCCCGAGAGAATCTTGATGAGCGTGGACTTGCCCGCGCCGTTGTCGCCGAGCAGGCCCACGACTTCGCCGCGTTTGAAGTCCAGGCTCACGCCTTTGAGCGCATGCACGCCGGAGTACCACTTGTGCAAGTTGCGCACCGCCATCAGTGAGGTCGATGTAGTGAGCGCGTCAGCGGTTGTGTCGTTGTCGGCGTAGGAATGCAGAGAAGAAAGTGTGTTCATAATTGCACCTTCAGATGTCGCGCCGTGCGGCGCATCCATGCATTCGCGACGACCGCGAAAATGGTCAGGCTGCCGACTGCGAACTTGAACCAGTTCGCATCGACTTGCGTCAACACCAGGCCGTTATCGATCACGCGAATCAGCAAGGCGCCCACCACTGCGCCAAGCACATTGCCGATCCCGCCGGACAGTGCGGTCCCGCCGATCACCGCAGCGGCCACCGCTTGCAGCTCGAGACCATCGCCTATTGATGGAAGCGCTGCGCCGAGCCGCAGCACCTGGATCAAGCCGGCGAAACCCGCGAGCACCGAGCACAGCACGAAGGAGAACAGCTTCACGCGCCGCGCCGGCACACCGCTTGATATGGATGCTTCAAGGAACCCGCCGGTCGCTTTCATCCAGTTGCCGAGATTGGTCGCGGAAAGCAGGAATGCCGCTGCCGCACCGATGGCGATGAACCAAAGGAACGACGCACGAAACAACCCCTCCGGCCCTATGAAACTCACGAACAATTGCGCGGGCATCCGTTCGATCGGCAGGTTCGGCGGGAAGCCACCGGACAGCACGACGGTCAGCGACCGCACGATGAACAACATGCCAAGCGTGGTGATGAAACTCGGTATGTTGAAGACCAGCGTAATCAGTCCGTTAGCGAGTCCCACGCACGCGGCCACCACCAGTCCGATAAAAAATGCCGGCCAGAACGGTACGCCTGCGTTCATGAGAAGCGTGATCGCCATGGGTGTGAGGGCGAAGACTGAACCCACCGACAAATCGAACTCACCGCAGATCATCAGCAGCGTCACGCCTATCGCCACCAGTCCTACTTCAGGCAACACGCCAAGCACGCCACGGATATTTTCGGCGCTGAGAAATATCATCTGCGAGCGCACCTGGAACAAACCGATCAGCACTGCGAGCAATACAATGCCCGCCAGCTCTGGTTTCTGCAGGTAGATCTTGAGCAGCTTTTTCATGCGAATCTCCTAGCGCAAGCCTTGTTGCGAGAGCGCGATGACCGAGTCCGCCTGAGCGGGCATGACGAGCGAATTGCCAGTGTTGATATCGGTCGGCGCGAGGCCGAACGACTTCGCCAGATACACCTGCATCACGGGCATGAAACCCTGCGCATACGGTTGCTGATCGACCTCGGCCTGGATATAGCCGGCCTTCATCATCTGCAGGACCTGGGGCACGATATCGAAGCCTGCAAGCAATACTTTGCCCGGCGGCACGTTGCGGTCCTTCAAGGTGCGTGCGACCGCTGCATGAAAGAAACCCATGTCGAAGTACGCCGTCGTATCGGGGTGAGCGGTGAGATATGCGCCAACGCGTTCACCCGTCACCGACAGATCCGTGCCAGAGTCGATCCGGTCGATCACGACCGTGCGAGTCGGGTTGGCGCGCTTCCATTCATCGAGACCTTCCATCACGCCTTTCGCGCGTTGCTCGGCCCAGTTCTGCCCCGGCGCGCTGACACCGATCAGCACGCGGATCGGCCCGTCCTTCGGAAACTGGCTGGTGAGCTGATGCGCGAGACTGCGCCCGGCCGGGACAAAGTTCTGGCCGATGAACGCCTGCCGTTTCGCGGCACCCGTCGCACCGCCGCTTTGATCGACGTTATAAGCGATCACGATGATGTGCTTCGCGCGAGCGTCGTTGATCATCGGCGTGAGCGCGTTGTCGTCCACGATGGTCGTCAAAATTGCGTCGGGCTTGCGTGCGACGGCGGCCTGGAAGTTCGCGCTCTGCTGCTCGATCGAGCCGTCGGTTTGCGTAAAGACCATCTGGCAATGTGCCTGAACGCGCGTGCAGGCATCGTCGAAACCTTTCTTCACGGCTTGCCAGAAAGCGTTGGTCGCCGCGCCGTGCGTCAGCATCACAATGTTCAGCGGCTCTGCGCTGCGAGCAACGCTCGCCGCGAAAAGCGTGGACGTTATGCATGCAGCTATGGCTAACTTCGAACGCGTATGAAATGTGCTGAATCTCCGGGTCATTTCCTGTCTCCTGTTATCACCCGTGCGCGACTGCATCCGCGGTGCGAATGTCAGGCCGTCGTGCGGGGTACTGCTGTCGCCGTTCGTGGCCGGTGACTTATTAGGTAGGGCTTTGCTTACGCGCCCGCTTGATAGGCGAGTGCGGTTGATGCGATCATCGGGTCAGTCCCGTGGTCCATTCCCTAAACCGTGTAAGGCTCATGCCCGACCTGACCAACCGACGTAAAACGAGCATGGCCGATATCGCCAAGGCCGCCGACGTGAGCGAAGCTACCGTCGACCGCGTGCTCAACGGCCGTGGCGGCGTCTCGCGTGAGAAGGAGCGGCGCGTGCTCGAATGGGCGCGCAAGCTCAAGATCGATCGGGCGCTCGACGCGGTATCGGTGCGCTGGTTGCGCATCGCAATCCTTCTGCAGCAACCCGTTGCGCCGTATTACGTCTATCTCAAGCAGGGTTTCGAAATCGCCCAGAAGGCATTCGAAGCGCAGCGCGTGATCTGCGCGGTGACTTACTTCGATAACCTTGAACCGGCGCGTGTGGTCGAGACCATTCACCGAGCGACGCAGAAGGCTGACGCCCTGATCATCGTTGCGTATGAACATCCCGACATCACGGCGGCACTGCGTCAGGTCAGCCGCGCGATGCCGGTCGTCACGCTTGCCAGCGACTTGCCGGGAACAGGGCGGCTGGCCTATGTAGGTATCGACAATCGCGGGGCAGGACGCGTCGCGGCCGAGCTGATGGGCCGCTTTCTCGGCGATGCGGGAGGCAAGGTGCTCGTGATGACGGGCATGCATGATTTCCTCGGCCATGAAGAACGCGAAAGCGGTTTTCGCTCGGTACTGCGGCGGCGTTTTCCTAACTGCGACATCGTCGAAACTGTCGAAAGCCGCGAGCAATCCGGGCTCACCGAAAAGCTCACTCGCGACGCGTTCCGGCGCTATCCCGACCTGCGCGGCATCTACAACATTTCAGTCGGCGACGAAGGCGTCGGCGCAGCGCTTCATGCGCTCGACCGCGTTCGTTCGACGGTGTTCGTAGGCCACGAACTCAACGACATCTCGCGGCGCTTGCTCATTGAAGGAACGCTCGACGCCGTGCTCGACCAGAACCCGGCCGCCGAAGCAATGCGTTCCATCGAAATCATCTTGCGGCACTATCATCGCGATCCCGGCGTGGCGTTGCCGCAGCAGATTCCGGTCACGGTGTTGTTGCGCGAAAACCTCCCGCTCAGCGACTAAGCGCTAGCGGCGCGGGTTTTTCTAACGGCGTCAGGCTGTCCCAGAGTTCGCGAATCCAGTCGCGCATCAGCTTTGATTCCGCCCAGCGGTCGGTTGTGTCGTTGCCATCTCGGCCGATGATCGCGTAAGGCTTGGGTCCCAGCTCGCAAGTAAAGACCAGTGTGTCGTCAGGACCGGCGCGTTGTTGCCACGACGCAAAGCCGTAAGACCACCATTGAAGAAACAGGTCCACCCAGATCCGATGCGGCTCGAATGAGATCTCTATCTGCACTTGCTCACGGCTGGCGACGCGGCCGTGGAAGGCCCATGAGTGATCGAGGATCCGGTGCATATCCGCATGGTTTTCATCGGACACGGGCAGCGCGAATTCGCGTCCGACCAGATAGTGCGAGATGTCGCCGAGCAGTTTCAGATCCGGCCGGGCATCGAGCAGATCAAGCGTGAAATGCAGGTCGGTCGTCATGCGGTCCCGATGCGTTTCGATATACACCGGAAAATCCACCTGCTCGGCGAGTCTTGTCCATCCATCGATCAACTTGAGTGCGTCATCGAGGCGACGTGGACGTACATCGGGCTGCAAGTCGATGTGATGCACACCGAACTCGGTGGCTATTTCAAGGATCGGTTGCAGGTCATCTACCGTGCTCGGAAAACATTGTCCTTCCGCTTGCAGGCTTAGCGGTCTTAGCAAACCGCTAAGCCGACGCACGTCATCGCGCGATGCATAAGACGTGCTGACGCCGTTGAAACCCGCTTGCGCGATCATCGCTATGTTGTCTTCAAGCGAACGCTCATGACCGTCGGTATGACGGCGCTCCATTGCCCATAGCGATTGATAGATGTCGAGCCGTTGCGTCATAGCGCCTCCACAGCAAGCAGCGGCTTGAGCTTGACGCTTCGATCCGAAAGTAACGACGGTTCAACGCACGCGCGCCGCGCAATCAACTCTTGCGCCACGCGCACGTCGCGTGCAATCTCGCTCGCCTGGCCCACGCCGCTTGCGCCGACTAATACGCCATCGCGATCCAGCGCGAAGAAGACCCGTGATGCGGCGCTCGTCTCGCGCACGACCGTCGTGACGCCGAATGCAGGCATGCCGGCAATCTGTATGGTCATGTCGTATTGATCCGACCAGAACCACGGGACTTCGGAATAGGTCTCGCCGCGGTCCAGCATGTTGCGCGCGACAATGCGCGCATGGTCTTCCGCGTTCTTCCAGCATTCGAGCCGCATGCGGCGCCTGAAGAGGCGGTGCGGGAACGAGCAGACATCACCCGCCGCAAAGATATATGGATCATTGGTGCGCAGCGTGTCGTCCACGGCAATGCCATCTGCTACGTCGATACCGGCCGCTTCCGCCAGTTCCGTGCGCGGCTTCACGCCAATGCCGGCGATCACGCAATCGCAGGCTAGGCTCGTGCCATCGGAGAGCTTCACGCCCGTGACGCGTTTCATGGACGAGCCGATGATCCGGTCGACCTGCACGGCGAAGCGCACGTCCACGCCCATCTGCTTGTGCCGTTCCACCAGATACGCCGCGACGATCTCCGGCACCGCACGCATCAGCGCGCGCGCTGCCGCTTCGATCACGATCACTTCACAGCCTCTTGCAATAGCGGTTGCTGCGATCTCCAGCCCGATGAAACCCGCTCCCACGATCGCGATCTTGCGGCCCGGCAACAACTCGCCGACCACACTCGATGCGTCTGCCGCCGTGCGCAACACATGCACGCCCTCAAGCGTTGAGCCGGGCACACTCAGGCGCCTTGGCGCTGCGCCAGTGGCAATCAGCAGCCGGTGATAGGCGACTGTATGCCCATCGTTTAAAACCACTTTGCGCGAGGCACGATCGATCTCTTGCACGCCGGCATCGACGCGCAGATCGATTCGTTGCGTGGAATAAAACGTCTCGTCATACAGCGCACATTGCGCCGTCGTCTTTTGACCGAGCAGCACCGCCTTCGAGAGCGGCGGCCTGTCGTAAGGCGCAACCCCTTCATTGCCGAGCAGCGTGATCACGCCGTCCCAGCCGTTATCGCGCAGCGCATGGGCGGCGCGCGCTCCGCTTTGCCCGGCGCCGATAATCACCATCGCGGGTCGGTTTTTCATGACGCGGCCTTCGCTTGCGCCGGTACCCCGAGCAGCACTTCGCCACGTTCAATCCGCACCGGGTACGTCTTCAAATGCACGCAGACGGGCGGGCTCTTGGGCTTGCCGGTCGGAATGTCGAAACGTCCCTGATGCAGAGGACATTCGATCTCGCGATTGAGCACGAAGCCATCGGCGAGATGCGCGCGTTCATGCGTGCACCAGCCATCCGATGCAAAGAAACCTTCGGCTATCCGATACACCGCGTAACTCTCGCCGGCGTGATCGAAGCGGATTACGTCTTCTTCGGCAATCTCGCTGGCAGCGCAGGCCACGACCCACTCGATGTCATTCGTTTCAACGGCCACAAAAGCCTCCGGGTTGTTGGAGTGGTTCAGGTTCAGATGCCTGACTGGGTCGCAAATGTTCCACGCGGAGCGCTTTCAGCCGGCACTGTGCGTTCGATCACGTGGCCCGGATCGGAACGCTGTTTCCATAACGCGGGCACCATCTCGCGATACACCGCGTAAAGGTTCGGATAAGCGGGCGGAAGCTGATCCTTGATGACTTCATGCAGACGCGGCAGCGCGTGGAACGGCACCATCGGCAGGAGATGGTGTTCGAGGTGATAGTTCATGTTGAGGTACAGAAAGCGAAAGACGGGATTGATGTAGACCGTGCGTGTATTCAGCCGATGGTCCTTCACGTTGACCGCGAGCCCCGCATGCTGCGTGAGGCCGAGCAACTGATGCAGCCAGCCGCCGTAATAACGCGGCGTCCACACGAACATGAGCGGCAGGAAACTATGGAGTGCGATAGCAAGTCCGATCGTGCCGATGACCACGAGCAGATAGATTCGGCACGACCAGATCATCTTCGGCTTTTCGGTGGCGGGGAGGAACGCGTCGGTGGCGGCATCTACTCGGCCGAACGCGTGTCTCACTACCTTGCGTATCTCGAGTGAAGTACCCAGCAGTCCGAAGAAATCGACGATGATCGGCCAGACCTTCGTCGGCCGTGCGACCTGGATTTCGGGATCTCGCTCCTGAAAGTACGTGTGCGTGTGGTGACGTGCGTGACTCCAGCGCCACCAGTACCCTTCGCGGATCGTCATGAACGAAGACAGGTGGTAAAAGGCGTCGTTGAGCCAGCGGGTCTTGAACGGCGTGCCGTGGGCGAGTTCGTGCCAACGGGCGTCGCTCGACGAATAGATCGTGCCGTAGACCAGGAAGGCGGGCACCGCCCACCACGTGCCCCAGCACAAGGCCGCCACCGAACCCGATACGACCAGCAGCAACAACCATGGCACGAAGTTACGCAGGCCCTCGGCGTCGCTGCGTTTCATCAGTTCCTTCAGGACGGCGCGCGGAATGCGTGGCTGGTACCACTGCTGGCCGATACGCTCGTCCAGGGTCGGATCGGTGAGGCCGGGCTTGGCCGCATCGGCGCCGATGCTGTCGGGAGTCGAGGACATGGGTTGTCTCCTGCTTTGAATGATATTCAAGCGATATTCAAGCGATGTTTGAGCGCTTCCCGTCAGTGCAACCACCGGGCGGCCTTCTTGTTGACACAACGATAGATGAGCGCAGCTTGCCGCTCACTCAAAAAAATGATGGGTTTCCATCAAGCGCGGTGGCGGACCGCATTGGCTATGGCCTGCCGAAATGGAAATTAAATTCCACCGGATTAACGCGTGAAATTCTCGTTGCGCTCGTTAAAGCGTTTTCTGTATGTGTGCGTGATGGCAGCGCAAGGCTGCGCTTATGGTCTGGGAGACCACGATGGAAGCCGTCTGGCCGACGGCTTACTTGCGTGCGATTGTCGGCGGGGCGTTCGTCAAGAAACGCTAGCCCGACAATGCAGCAGCTTTGCGCGAATCGCCGTGGTAGCGAACGCCAAAGGTCGAAAAAAAGCCATGCGCCGATTCAGCCTTCCGAGAATTTCAGCGCGTGCTCCAAAGCGCCTGCGCTGATCGGCTTGTGCAGATAACCATCGAACGGATCAAGGTCCTTGTCCCGAAGATCAGTCCTGCCGGTCACCGCGATGACGCACGCGTCGCGGGAGGCGCCTTCGTCGCGCACCCGCCGGCACAGTTCCCGGCCATCTGCGTCGGGCAACTCGATGTCGAAGAAGACGACATCGAAACTCTGCGCCTGGGTTAGCGCCATCGCAGAACGGCCGTCGTACGCAACTTGCACTTTGTGCCCCAGGCCAGATGCTATTTCACCAAAAGCGTCGGCTGAATCTTTATGGTCATCGATAAACAGGATGTGCACGATTTCCTCGCTGGTAGACGGTTGTCGCGGTTTTGGAAGCAGATGAACCGAACGAGATCGCGCGTTCGTGTTGAACACCTCGCAACGAAGATGCCAGCTTGAATCGACCCCCGTGGTGTGGGAACGGCACCTTCGTAGAGGCATCCAGGTCCGCCCAGTCAACGAGCGCTTCCGCCACGAATTCGAGTTCGTGCGCCATCAAAGGTCGTCGAGACTGACCTTGACCGCCCGGCTTACTGAATTAAGGTGAAGGCGATCCAGATTCTATGCGCAAAGAAACCCATCGTATTCGTGAAATCCCCTACGGACGCCCCTCAATGATAGCGTTACCATTCGCCCATTCAAGTGCGTTTGGTAGCGCTACCAAGGAGAATAAGCTTGTCCTCGAACCCCACGGCTCCCCGCAAGACCCCTGAACAATTACGCAGCTACCGCTGGTATGGCGTGAACGATCTGCGCTCGTTCGGACATCGTTCGCGCACCGCGCAAATGGGCTATCACCCGTCCGATTACATGGGCAAGCCGGTCATTGCCGTCGTCAATACGTGGAGCGAGCTCAACTCGTGCCACACGCACTTCAAGCAACGCGTGGAGGAGGTCAAGCGCGGCGTCTGGCAGGCCGGCGGTTTTCCGGTCGAGATGCCCGTGATGACGCTTGCCGAGCCGTTCCAGAAACCGACCACCATGCTGTATCGAAACTTCCTTGCGATGGAAACCGAGGAATTGCTGAAGTCGTACCAGTTCGACGGCTGCGTGCTGATGGGCGGCTGCGACAAGACCACGCCCGGCCTGCTGATGGGCGCGATCAGCATGAATCTACCGAGTATTTATCTGCCCGCCGGCCCAATGCTGCGCGGCAACTGGAACGGCCGCACGCTAGGCAGCGGTTCCGACACATGGAAATACTGGGCGGAATTGCGCGCCGGGAAGATCACGGAAGAGGAGTGGAAGGGCATAGAAAGCGGCATTGCGCGCTCGCCAGGTCACTGCATGACCATGGGGACCGCGTCGACCATGACCACCGCCACTGAATCGCTCGGCCTGACGCTCCCCGGCTTTTCATCGATACCCGCAGTCGATTCGCGCCACGCGCAGTTTGCGTCGCTGACCGGCCAGCGGATTGTCGAAATGGTCTGGACCGACCAGAAACCATCGGACATCCTGACCGCGAAATCCTTCGATAACGCCGTCACCACCGTACTTTCCATGTCCGGTTCCACGAACGCGATCGTGCATCTGGTGGCGGTGGCGCGCCGCGCGGGCATCGACCTGACGACCGCGCGCTTCGATGAACTCGCTCGCATCACGCCGGTGCTCGCCAACTTGCGCCCCGCCGGCAAATACCTCATGGAAGACTTCTTCTATGCAGGCGGTCTGCGCGCATTGCTCGTGGAGTTGGGCAGCCTGATCGACGGCACGCAGATGACGGTGAGCGGGTCGACGCTAGGCGAAAACATCGCGGGCGCGGAGATCTTCGACGAAGACGTGATCCGCAAACGCGCCAACCCGGTGGTGGAACGCGATGGCCTCGCGGTACTGACCGGCAACCTCGCGCCGGACGGCGCGGTCATCAAGCCGGCCGCAATGGAACAGCATCTGCTGAAGGCGCGCGGACCGGCCGTCGTGTTCAAGGATTACGCCGATATGGCGGCGCGCATCGACAATGAAGACCTCGACATCACCGCGCAGTCCGTCATCGTGCTGCAACACGCGGGTCCGGTCGGTGCGCCCGGCATGCCTGAGTGGGGCCAGTTGCCGATCCCGCAGAAGCTGCTGAAGCAGGGGGTGCGAGACATGGTGCGCATCTCGGATGCCCGCATGAGCGGCACGAGCTACGGCGCATGCGTGTTGCACGTGGCGCCGGAATCGTTCGTTGGCGGTCCGCTTGCGCTGGTGAAAGACGGCGACATAATCGAGCTGGATGTGCCCGGCCGACGTCTCCATCTCGATGTCAGCGACGAAGAACTCGCCGCTCGCAGGCAAGCGTGGAAGGCGCCGAAACGACCGTTCGAGCGCGGCTTTGGCGTGATGCATCAGCTTCACGTCACGCAGGCGAACAAGGGCTGCGACTTCGATTTTCTCGAAGAACCGGTAACCGCGTCGACGTCTGAAACCGTGGCAGCAACACCAAGCGCGCAGCGCGGCGAACCCGAGATTCACTAACCCCATTCAGAGCACTCCTTATGAACCCGACCGACACCCCCGTCAGCGATGCCGCGCTAGAACTGTTGCGCCACGTCAGCACCGCTACGCTTACCACTCAGTTGTTCAAACGCGGCTTGCGCAACGTGTTCCTGCAAGGCGTCGCGCCGCTCGTCAAACCTGCAGCGGGAGCACCGAATCTGGTGGGACCTGCATTCACCCTGCGCAATATTCCGGCGCGTGAAGACCTCGATCATGTGGGCGTATTCCAGGACCCCGATCATCCGCAACGCAAGGCGGTGGAGAGCGCGCCGCCGGGCAGTGTGCTGGTGCAGGACTGTCGCGGCGACCGCTCGGTGGCATCGGTGGGATCGATTCTCGCGCTCCGCTTGGCGAAGCGCGGCGTAGCAGGCATGGTCTCCGACGGCGCCGTGCGCGACAGCGGCACCATTTCCGAACTCGGTTTGCCGCTGTGGTGCGCGGGCGCGAGCGCGCCGCTGAACCTCGCGAAACATCATGCGGTGGATATGAACGTGCCTATAGCATGCGGTGGCGTGGCGGTGTACCCGGGTGATATTGTCGTCGCCGATGTGGACGGCGTCGTGATCGTGCCGCGCGAAATGGCGGAAGACGTGGCGCGCGATGCGACCGAGCAGGAGCAGCTGGAAATCTTCATCTCGCAACGCATTGATGAAGGCAGGCCGTTGCGCGGCACCTATCCGCCGAATGAAGAAACGCTCGCGGCCTACGCGCAATGGCGTGCGCAAAAACAAAGCTGAAAGTTCGACCTATAACAGCTCGCTGGCACGCAGCGGGCGCAGGAGACACGGTGAATACTGTTCCGCAAGCGATAGATGAAACACCGCTGATCAACCGGCTGGCATTCAGGCTGATGCCGCTGCTTGGCCTGCTCTACCTGATCGCGTATATCGACCGGTCGAACATCAGCTTCGCCAAGCTGCAGATGCTCGGCAGTCTTGGTTTGAGCGAAGTGGCGTACGGGCTTGGTGCGTCGTTGTTTTTCATCGGCTACCTGATCTTCGAAGTGCCGAGCAACGTGCTGCTGCACAAGTACGGCGCACCGCGCTGGATCGCCCGGATCATGCTGACGTGGGGCATTGTCACCGTACTGCTCGCGTTCACGAAAAACGCCACGACGTTCTACCTGCTGCGCTTCCTGCTCGGCGCTTCCGAAGCTGGGCTTTATCCCGGCGTCATTTACTACCTGACATTGTGGTTTCCATCGCGGCATCGGGTGCGGATGCTGGGGTATTTCACGGTGGGCAGCAGTCTTGGCAACATGGTGGGCGCGCCTGTTTGCGGCTGGCTGCTGGACAAGGGTGGGCTCCTTGGTCTGCAAGGCTGGCAGCTCGTGTTTATTGTCACGGGCATACCGTCGATTCTCCTGACTGCCGTCGTGCTCTTGTATTTGCCGGAGTCTCCACTCAAAGCGAAATTCATGTCGGATGCCGAAAAGAAATGGCTAGCCGACACGCTCGATAACGAACGCGCTCTCGCAGCACAAACGGAAGCGGGCAAGACAAATTTCCTGAGCGTGTTGACGGAACCGCGCGTGATCGGCATGGCGTTGTATTACATGATGCTGTCCATGTCGGTGTATGGCGTGAGCTATTGGCTGCCGACGCTCGTCAAGGGGTTCGGTGTCAGCAATACCGTCAACGGCCTGATCAACATCGTGCCGTGGCTGCTTGCGACTATCGTGCTTGCGTGGTTGCCGTCGAAGTTGCGCGCGGCCGACCGCACGATGACCGCGATGCTCTGTGCGTCCGTACTCGGCGTGATGTTCTTTCTCGGCAGCGTGTTCCTGCCGACCAATACGCTGCGTTTCATTGCGTTGAGTCTTGGCGCACCGTGCATGTATTTGCTGCTGCCATGTTTCTGGACACTGCCGCCCAAGTTCCTGACCGGCGCACGTGCGGCAGCCGGAATCGCGGCGATCAATTCGCTGGGGAATGTAGGCGGTTTTATCGCGCAGAACCTGGTGCCATGGGTCCGGCAGGTGAGCGGCAGCACGAAGGCGCCCATGCTGATTCCTGCGGCGTGTCTGTTTACGTTTGGTGTCGTCACGCTGATCTTGATTCGCCGTAATCGCCACGGCGGCACTCAGGAGACGGCCAATGGGCGCAGCGTGGAAGCGGCGTAGGGCGCAGCGTTATCGTTCTTATGACGACGCCCGGTCGGCGTTGTCTACAATACCGGCGTCAATCCCTCCCGCAACCCAGCGAACCATGCCGAACGACAAGCCGACTGCTGACCCCATCGACACCCAGGACGAAGCTCCGCTCGTCCCGGTCAAGCGCTCGCGCGGTGGTCCGAAGGGGCTGCGCATCACGGATGTCGCGGCGGTCGCGGGCGTCTCTCCCATCACGGTATCGCGTGTTTTCAACAATCCGGAATCGGTCGCGCCGGAAACGCTCGAGCGCGTGCGTCAGGTCGTGCAGAAACTGGGTTACGTGCCTAACCGGCTGGCGGGAGGATTGTCATCGTCAAAGTCGCGGCTGATTGCGGCGATTGTTCCGACCATTGCGCACTCGTTGTTCTCCGAGACCATTCAGGTGTTCAGCGAGACCATGTCGAAGGCCGGTTATCAGGTGTTGCTTGCGTTGAGCGGTTACAGCGATTCAAGCGAAGAAACGTTGCTCGACGCCGTCTTGAGCCGGCGTCCTGAAGGCGTGTTGTTGACGGGCGTGGCGCACACGGATTCGTTGCGCGAACGGCTGCGCAATGTCGGCATTCCGATCGTGGAAACGTGGGACATGACGCAGACGCCGATCGATATGCTCGTGGGCTTCTCGCACTATCAGGTGGGCGTTGCGGTCGCGGAGCGGTTTCTCGCGAGAGGCGTTTCGCATCCCGGCTTGGTATCGGCCAACGATGATCGCGCGATTGCACGCATCAGCGGTTTTCGGGAACGGCTGGCGCAGGCAGGGATCCACGATATAGCGGAGGTGATAGTGGCGCCGCCCAGTTCGGTGGCTATCGGCAAGACCGCATTGCCCATGCTTCTTGAGCAGATGCCCGAGCTCGATGCGGTTTTCTGCGGCTCGGACCTCCTTGCTATCGGCGTGCTCGGCGAGGCGAAGCGCGGGGGTATCGACGTGCCGTCGCAACTGGCCATCTGCGGTTTCGGCGATCTGGAGTTCGCTTCCGAAACGAGTCCGCAATTGACGACCGTGGGCGTGGACGGCACGCGTATTGGCGTAAGCGCAGCGCGCTGTTTGTTAGAGCGCTTGAAAGGCGTGACGGAAACGAACGTGGTGGATGTCGGGTTTCATATTGTCGAGCGGCAGACGGTTTGAGGTGGCCGACCTGCTCTCCTAGCCGAGCGTTGCAGGCCGATGGCCGAAGCCGTCCGTGAGCGCACTGGCGATCACGAACTCACGAATTTTTTCGAGGTGCCGTCTGTGGAACGTCCACGGTATCAGGCGGCGGTTTTGTAACTGGCCAATAACGATGCCAGGGTGCACGCCCATGCGCTGTGCAAAACCAACGATCTGATCTTCAGAAAACATTGGATTGACCCGAGCGATGAATTCTTCCAACTCATCGCGCGGCACGAGTTGACAGGCTGCATTCTCATTTGCGCGCTGTTCGAAATCGGGCTTGTCGGCGCTATCTGCTTCAAGCAGGTCGGCATCCAGGATGGGCGAAGTCATGCCCTCCTTGTGCGCGATGTGATCGAGTTCGTGATGCAGCGTGTGCCAAAAATTGTCGACGCGATCAAAGCGCATGGACAAAGCAATGACGGGTGAAGACTTGTCCAGCCAAAAGCAGGCTCCATCGATCTTGGAGCCCGGAAGAGCCTCCACCACAACAAAGCGGATACCGAACTCGGCAAGGATTTCAGGCACGCTTCGGGCGCGTTCCGCCTCGGTAAGGATTTCTTTCAGTCGCCCGATGAGGCTCGCAACGCGTGCCTGAGAAAACTTGGCTGCCGGCGCTGTTTCGGCGAGGCTTTTAGAGCGGAAAAACCACGCGAGCTGCGCGATTGGCGTATTCGTGTATTTCTGTTTTTTCGCAGCGAAACAGGTCGTGGGCTCGTCAGTGATAGCCTTTATTCCGAAGAACGTAAGCAATTGCTGCTGGAGGACGTCGACATTTTTCGTCGACTCTATCCAGCCTCTCTTGGTCATCTCGCGAACGGGAAAGCGGCTATGCAGTTCTGCTTTCCTGGCGATTTCCTCTTGTCCGTTTCTCACCTTGGAGAGCTGATACTGGCTCTCCAGATTCATCCACAAGTCAGGGCTGGTGCCAAGGGCTGCTGCCAGCAAGATCGCGGTCTCTGGCGTTACCGCTCGCTTGCCGCTGATTACTTCGCTGACGAGGCGAGTGTCCTTCCCAATGATCTCGGCGAATTCGACCTGCGTCCAGCCGCGTGCTTCCAACTCGTCCTTCAAGAATTCGCCGGGCGGGAAGACTTCCGCCGGAACGCGTGCACTCATGATGTTCCCCAGTTTTAGTGATAGTCCGCGATACTGATGATGACGACTACCTTGCCGTCTGTGCGTTTTTCTAATTTCAGTATCAAACGCCACTGGTCATTCAAACGCATTGAACATGTTCCTGCGCGATCGCCCTGAAGCCGCTCGAAGTGCGTTCCCCTGGACGCGTAGAGGTCTCGCTCATCCAAGGCGCTTCGAATGTACTGAAGACGCTTGCGATACGCCTTGACGACAGCGGGTGAGAAGCCCGCGCTGAAGCCTGCATCAGTTTCCAGTCGGTCGTAATCGTCGTCAGCGAACTCGATGTGCATTATTTTTAATTCTATACGTCTTTACACATAGCGTAAATATCGAAATTCAGGAAAATTAATTGTACCTTACATCGGACGCTCGAACGGGATTTACTTGCGACTGTGTCATCCTGTAGACAACGATGGAGGTTCGTTCCGAGCGTGTGTTCGACGGAGAGATATTTGATCAGACATCGTTGACGTACGGCGCATGGTCCACGCGCCAAATTTGATTCACATCAACAAAAACCCGAACACACGGGGTGATCGGTCCAAGAGATTTTCAATGAGCAACCACCCTAGGCCCCCACCTTATCCGCCAGGTCATTGAAGTCACGCGCGACCACGTCCCAATCTTCTTCTGCCTCTAAGTCCGTAGTCTGCCCCGGCCCATGTTCCGTCGGACGCGCAACAAACGCCGTCTTGTACCCGCATTGCCTCGCTGCCGCAAGATCGTTGTTATGCGCGGCGACCAGGCACATTTGCTCCGGCCGCAGACCCAGTACATCGGCGGTTCGTAAATACGCTTCGGGCATCGGCTTGTACGCCTGCACGACTTCCGCGCCCAGAATTGCGTCCCACGGAATGCCGGCGCGTTTCGCCATGTCCAGCATCAGAACGATGTTGCCATTCGATAGCGGCGCAATGATGCGAGTGGCCTTGAGCCGCGTGAGGCCGGTGAGAGAATCGGGCCACGGATCCAGCCGATGCCATGCCAGATTCAGCTCATCCACTTCCTGGGCCGGAATGCTGGCGGCATCAATTCCATAGTCCGCCAACACCGCCAGCAAGTTCTCGCGATGCAATACGTCGAGCCGGACAAATGCTCTCCGGCCGCTACGCACTTCCTCCATGGCAGGACCATACCGGCGACGCCAGGCATCGGCGAATTCCGCCGCGTCGATGCCATCGATCGGATGCCGCGCCAGAAACAGGGCCGCGTCGCGCGCCACGCCGCTGCGCCAATCCACGACCGTGCCGAATACATCGAATACCAGTGCTTTAACGCCGCGCAATGCCATCGCGTGTCCCATCCTCTAGTCCCATCTACGACGAACGCCACCGCCGTGATTAACGGCCCGAACCTATAGTTTGCACAACAAATTCACTTCGCGCCGTGCACGACCATTGCGCTACTGCGCTGTTCCGTTTCAACACGATTTCCCACGCGGTTGTTCCGAAACGGAACGCCCGAGCATTTTCATGCACAAGCGGAAAGCCCGCACAGCCCATGCCCATCTGGAAGACGCCCGTTGGCACACATCTCGCAAGCATGTTCCCACCGGTCGCGGCAATCATAGCCGCGGCGGTCATTCTCACCGACATGCGAGGAGCACGCACATGAATCACGCCGAGATGCAATTTTTGAACACCGATTTCCCGTACAAGAAGCAGTATGGCAATTTCATCGGTGGTCAATGGGTCAAGCCTGTAGGTGGTGAGTATTTCGATAATATTTCGCCGATCACGGGCGAAGCGTTCACATCGATTCCGCGCTCGCGCGAAGCCGATGTCGAACTCGCGCTCGATGCAGCGCACAAAGCCAAGACTGCTTGGGGCAAGACGTCGCCCGCCGAGCGAGCGAACATCCTGAACAAGATCGCCGACCGGATGGAGGCGAACCTGACGCGTATCGCGGTGGCGGAAACCATCGATAACGGCAAGCCGCTACGCGAAACCATGGCCGCCGATATCCCGCTCGCGATCGATCATTTCCGCTATTTCGCGGGTTGCGTGCGGGCTCAGGAAGGCTCGATTTCACAGATCGATGAAGACACGGTCGCGTACCACTTTCACGAGCCGCTAGGTGTCGTGGGGCAGATCATTCCGTGGAACTTCCCGATCCTGATGGCGGTGTGGAAACTGGCGCCTGCGCTAGCCGCCGGCAATTGCGTCGTGCTCAAGCCCGCTGAACAAACGCCCGCTTCAATACTCGTGCTGCTCGAATTGATCGAAGATCTGTTGCCGGCGGGCGTGCTGAACGTGGTCAACGGCTTTGGGCTGGAGGCAGGCAAGCCGTTGGCGTCGAACAAACGGATTGCCAAAATTGCCTTCACCGGCGAGACGACGACCGGCCGCCTGATCATGCAGTACGCGAGCCAGAACCTGATTCCGGTGACGCTCGAGCTTGGCGGCAAGAGCCCGAACATTTTCTTCGCCGATGTCATGAATGCCGACGACAGCTACTTCGACAAGGCCCTGGAAGGTTTCGCCATGTTCGCGCTGAACCAGGGCGAAGTGTGCACGTGCCCGTCGCGGGCGTTGGTCGAAGAGAGCATCTATGACCGCTTCATGGAACGCGCGCTCAAGCGCGTAGCGGCGATCAGCCAGGGACATCCGCTCGACTCGAAGACGATGATCGGTGCGCAAGCCTCGCAGGAGCAGCTTGAAAAAATCCTGTCATATATCGATCTCGGTAAGCAAGAGGGCGCTGAATGCCTGATCGGCGGCGAACGCAATGCGCTCGACGGCGAGCTGAAGAATGGCTATTACATCAAGCCGACCGTCTTCCGCGGTCACAACAAGATGCGCATCTTCCAGGAAGAAATCTTCGGGCCGGTGCTGTCTGTAACGACGTTCAAGAATGAAGCAGAGGCGCTGGAAATCGCCAATGACACGCTGTATGGCCTCGGCGCCGGCGTGTGGACCCGCGATGGCACGCGAGCTTATCGTTTCGGCCGTGACATCCAGGCCGGGCGTGTGTGGACCAACTGTTATCACGCGTATCCGGCGCATGCTGCGTTCGGCGGTTACAAGCAATCGGGTATTGGCCGGGAGAATCACAAGATGATGCTCGACCACTATCAGCAGACGAAAAACCTGTTGGTGAGCTATAGCCAGAAGCCGCTCGGTTTCTTCTGATCGAAGCGGTCATTTGATCGAAACGGCGAGCCGCTTTTGCGGCTCGTCATGTTGCGCATTAAGTGGAAACCCTTATGACCGAAGAAGAAATTTCGCGCGTGATCGCAACGCCGGCGGCAATCGAGCTCATCGATAAGCTGAAGGCCGAACACGGGCAGGTGTTGTTCCATCAGTCGGGTGGTTGCTGCGACGGCAGCGCGCCCATGTGTTTCCCCGTCGCCGAATTCATGGTCGGTTCGTCCGACGTCAAGCTCGGCGAGATAGGCGGCGTGCCGTTCTACATGAGCGAATCGCAATTCGAATACTGGCAGCACACGCAGTTGGTCATCGATTGCGTGCCGGGTAATGGCGGCATGTTTTCGCTGGAACGCCCCAGCGGGTTGCGTTTCCTGACGCGATCACGTCTTTTCGACGACACCGAATCTGCCTGGCTCGAACGCCATCCGGTGGAGCGTGTGACAGGGTGAAGGCGGGGTTAAACGCATAGTTAAACCCTGTAGCAGTGGTACATTGTCTCGATCGACCACGCGACGGGCGGAGCTATGCGACCGGCTCCCTCCGCGAATGCTGGCGGAGGAGACATTGCTTATGAACCCGGTTTCAATCGACCGTTCAAGCGGATCAAGCCGATCCGCGTTGCTGGCCAGCGATCACGCCGGCCACATGGAAGGGCTGGATATCATCAGGCAATCGCACGAACGCTCCCGCAGCTTCGGCCTGTCGGACACCATGCGGCCCGACTATGGCGTACTCGGTGAAGCCGATCTCCGGCTCAAGCGCGAGCAGAACCGCGCGCTCTCCACGCATGCGCTGCCCGTCATAGAAACGCTCTACGGGCAGATCGCCAACACGCATAGCATGGTCGTACTGACCGACTCTGAAGGGCTGATCCTGCATTCGCTAGGCGACGATGATTTCCTCGCCCGTGCCGACCGTGTTGCATTGCGTCCGGGCGCCCTATGGAGCGAACAGCAGCAAGGCACCAATGCAATAGGCACGGCCATCGCCTCACGCGACGCCACCATGGTGCTCGGCGACCAGCATTACCTGCGCGTGAACCGCTTCCTTGCGTGTTCCAGCGTGCCCATTCTTGATCCATTCGGAGAACTGCTCGGCGTGCTTGATGTCACCGGCGATTGCCGAGGTCACAGCCGTCACACCATGGCGCTTGCCAAGATGTCCGCGCAGATGATCGAGAACCATTTGTTCACCAGCGCCTTTCCTGAAGCATTGCGAATTCATTTTCACGGGCGTCCGGAGTTTATCGGCACGTTGATGGAAGGCATTGCTGCGTTCAGGGCAGATGGGCGTTTTCTATCGGCTAATCGCAGCGCGCAATTTCAGTTCGGCTTGCCGCTTGCATCGTTGCGCGCGCATACGCTGTCGTCGTTGTTCAACGTCTCGTGCGGCGAGTTGTTCGACCGGATGCGCAGCGGCGCGGGAACGCCTGTCGAGCGCACGATTTCGCTTTGCCTGCACAGCGGCGTAAACGTATTTGCTTACGCCGACCTGAGGCGTTCGACCGCCGTCGCACTCTCGACGGACACCCACGATGTCACCGATGTCGTGGCTCGCAAACGCGTATCCGAACCGCAGCCCAAGCTCTCCGGCTTGCGTTACCTGATGACCGGCGACGCCCAGGTTGCAGCGCTTGTAGAACGCGTGCGCAAGGTAATCGGTAAAAATATTCCGATCCTGATCGGCGGCGAGACAGGTACCGGCAAAGATGTCCTGGCGAGCGCGGTTCATCGTGACTCGCCGCGTAGCGACGGGCCGTTCGTTGCGGTGAATTGTGCATCGATCCCGGACACGCTGATCGAAGCGGAGTTGTTCGGCTACGAAGAAGGCGCGTTCACCGGCGCGTCCAAACGCGGCGCTTGCGGCAAGATCCTGCAAGCCGACGGCGGCACCTTGTTCCTTGATGAAATCGGCGATATGCCGTTCTCATTGCAAAGCCGTTTGCTGCGTGTACTGCAGGAGCGCACGGTGACGCCGCTCGGTAGCACGCGCGCCGTGCCGGTTGATTTCGCGCTGATCTGCGCGACCAATCGCAATCTGCGCGAGCGCGTCACCGCCGGCGAATTCCGCGAGGATCTCTACTATCGGATCAACGGTCTGCTGGTGACGTTGCCGCCATTGCGCGAGCGTACCGATCTAGCCGTGACCGTCGAAAAGATCCTGCGCGCCGAGCGCGCGACCGGTGCGCCCATCAGGGTTACACCCGAGGTGCTGGCGGCGTTCACCCGCCACCCGTGGCCAGGAAATTTCCGGCAACTGGCGAACGTGCTGAGGACCGCGTGTGCGATGCTCGACGACGATGAGACGTGCATAGACCTGGGCCATCTGCCGCAAGATTTCTTCGATGACGAACGCGACGCGAAGAACATTCAAGCGATCACGTCGCCGTCCAGGAAAGACAGCGCGCGCCTGGACGATCTCGCTTTGTCGGCCGTCGCCGCGGCGCTCGAGACACACGCCGGCAACATCTCGGCGGCCGCGCGAATGCTGGGCGTATCGCGTAACACGCTCTACCGGAAGATGGCTGCGCTCGACGAAACGCGGCGTCGATAACCTCGCTGTTGATTGAGACAAATGAGTGAGACAAATGTCTCATCAACTTCGATGGTGCACTGCGGTGTGATCTCCCGGAACACGCATGCTAAAACGTCACCATGCGTTTAAGTTTTCGGGTTGCAGCGTGTTGTGAATAGCGCGAGCGCACCGAATCTGCCGGAGGCTCTTCATGCCGTATGTTTCGCAGACCAGACACATCGACCGCGTGCGCAACGTGATAGAAGGCCGCACGAGCAGCCCCGGTGCTGATGCGTCGCGGCTGGCGTCGTCGTATAGACGCTCGCTGGAGCAATATCATCTCGATCCAGGCGCGACTATCGGTCCGCGCATCCTGACCGTTCCCGAATTACGCGATGTCCAGCAACGCCAGGAAACCGTGCTGCGTGCATCGGGGGAATGTCTTTCGCGGCTGCATGAAACCGTACGCGAAGCCGACTACTGCGTGATGCTGACCGATGCAGAGGGCGTGACCATCGACTACCGGGTCGATCGCGATCGCCGTCACGAATTCAAGCGAGCGGGTTTGTATCCCGGTTCATGCTGGTCCGAACGGGAAGAGGGGACATGCGGCGTTGCTTCAGTGCTGCTCGACGCTGAGGCGATCACCGTCCACAAGACCGACCATTTTCGTGCGGCATTCACCACGCTGACGTGTAGCGCATCGCCTATCTTCGGCGTGCAAGGCGAGTTGATCGGCGTGCTGGATGCGTCCGCGGTGCGCTCACCCGAAGAGCGCGAGAGCCAGCGCCTCGTCAACCATATCGTGAGGCAAAGCGCGCTGCTGATCGAGGACGGTTTCTTCCTCAATGCAACCACGCATTGCTGGGTCTTGCTCGCGCATCGCAGCCGGCATTACGTCGAGGCGCAGCCGGAAATACTCATCGCCTTCGATGCACGCGGTTACGCGATCGCGGCCAACCGGCGCGCGAAGGAATGTGTTCCGGGACTGGACAAGTTGCCGCGCCACGTCTCCGAACTCTTCGATATCCGCGCCGAGCGCCTGCTCGATGCACGTCCTGGCCGCGATCTCATCTCCTTCAGGTTGGTGGGCTCGGGTTCCCCGCTGCATGCGCGTGTCAGGCCGCCTGTCGTGCGCGCTTCCCGAAGCCCGGCGCCTGCGCCAAGCGAAGCCGCTAAACCTGCAACGCAACCCGCGTTGTCTGAGGGTGAAGCACTGGAGCGAACCCGCATACTCGCTGCGTTGACCGACGCCAAATGGCGGCCCGCCATGGCGGCGCAGACACTGGGCTTATCGCGGGCGACGTTGTACCGGCGCATAGCGAAGTTTGGAATAGTGGCGCCGCACAGGCGCTAGCACTAAATAAGCGTTTTCATTTTAGCGGGCACAGAACCCGTTTTTTTTAATCGATACCAATCGATACTTAGTGATCCGTATCTCATGGAGGAACGACCATGTCTGAGCAGAATCCGAACCAAACCATTACCCATATCCTGGAGACATTCGAAGCCGCGCTTAAAAGCGGCGACACAGCGGCGGCCGTTGCGCTATTCCAGCCCGATGGTTATTGGCGCGACCTGGTCGCGTTCACCTGGAACATCAAGACGATGGAAGGCCGCGAGCAGATTGCCGCGATGCTGGATTCGCAGCTGGACACGGTCAAGCCTTCCAGGCTGAGGATTGCCGATAACGAAACGGCGACCGAAGCGGACGGCGTGACGCAAGCCTGGATCACGTTCGAGACCGGCGTTGCGCGCGGCACGGGTTTTATCCGCGTGAAGGACGGGCAGATCTGGACGCTGCTCACGACCATGACCGAACTCAAGGGCCACGAAGAACCAAAAGGCATCAAGCGGCCGATGGGCGCCGAACACGGCGCGCGTACCGACCGCACCAGCTGGAAGGAGAATCGCGAGGCTGAATTGCAGAAGCTGGGTTATGAGAAGCAGCCGTATTGCCTGATCGTCGGCGGCGGACAGGGCGGCATAGCGTTAGGCGCGCGGCTGCGGCAACTGGGTGTGCCAGCCATCATTGTCGATAAGAACGAGCGGCCCGGCGACCAATGGCGCGCTCGCTACAAGACCCTGTGCCTGCACGATCCTGTCTGGTACGACCACATGCCGTACCTGCCGTTCCCCGACAACTGGCCGGTGTTTTCGCCGAAGGACAAGATTGGCGACTGGCTCGAGATGTACACCAAGGTGATGGAGCTGAACTACTGGGGATCGACCACGTGCACGTCCGCGAAATACGATGAGGCTGCGGGCGAATGGATCGTGGAAGTCGAACGCGGCGGCGAAAAGCTGACCCTTCGGCCGAAGCAGCTTGTGCTCGCCACGGGCATGTCGGGCAAGGCAAATACGCCGAAGTTCAAGGGCATGGATGTATTCAAGGGCGAGCAGCATCATTCGTCGAAACATCCGGGACCGGATGCTTACAAGGGCAAGAAGGTTGTCGTGATCGGCGCGAATAATTCGGCGCACGATATTTGCGGCGCGCTATGGGAAGCGGGCGTGGATGTGACCATGGTGCAGCGTTCGTCCACGCACATAGTGAAGTCGGACTCGCTGATGGACCTGGCGCTGGGCGATCTTTACTCTGAGCGCGCGGTAGCGGCGGGCATGACCACGATGAAGGCCGACCTGACGTTTGCATCGGTACCGTACAAGATCCTGCACGAGTTCCAGATCCCGGTTTATAAAGCGATCAGGGAGCGTGACGCGGAGTTTTACGACCGGCTGGAGAAGCGGGGTTTCATGCTCGATTTCGGCGATGACGACTCGGGCCTCTTCATGAAATACCTGCGGCGCGGATCTGGCTATTACATTGACGTGGGCGCGTCGGATCTTGTCGCGGACGGCAAGATCAAGCTGAAGAGCGGCGTGGACGTGGTCGAGTTGAAAGAGCATTCGGTCGTGCTCAGCGACGGCAGCGAACTTGAAGCGGATCTGGTTGTGTACGCGACGGGTTATGGGTCGATGAACGGCTGGGCGGCAGATCTTATATCGCGTGAGGTGGCGGATAAGGTAGGCAAGGTGTGGGGATTGGGATCCAATACGACCAAGGACCCGGGGCCGTGGGAAGGTGAGCAACGGAACATGTGGAAACCTACGCAGCAGCAGGCGCTGTGGTTCCACGGTGGTAATTTGCATCAGTCGCGGCACTATTCGCAGTATTTATCGTTGCAACTCAAGGCGCGGATGGAGGGGATTCCAACGCCGGTGTTCGGCTTGCAAGAGGTGCATCATTTGTCTTGATGGCAGGTTGTAACTGACGCTTTGCAACGGAGTGTCAGCCGTGCCCGGCAGTGGTCGATTCTCTATCGATTGCTGCCGGGCACGTGTGTTTTGGGGGCGCTCTCACAATCACCCGCAGCAGATCCACCCGGGATGAGAGGCGACCGGCGCTCGATTCTTTCAAGTTTTCGTGCAGCGAGTCGATATAGATAGAGCGTGAGCCGTTGCCGAGAGTTCGACTTTCCCACATTGGGCCGACTCTCATGGCCGCTTCTTTTCCGTGCTTCGGACATTTGTTTTTATATAAGAGGCTAACGCTCGACAATCATTTGATGCTCACGCTGTCGTGCGCGAATGCCGCGAGAGAGATCCACGCAGTTCGGATCACATATTATGGAATACCCCATGCTTGCTGGTAGCTACAATAGTTTGCTCGTCTTGTTCTCGCTGCTCGTTGCGATTCTGGCCTCGTATACCGCGTTGGACATGGCGGGCCGCATTTCAACCTCACAGGGACGGGCAGCCTTTGGGTGGCTGGCAGGCGGCGCATGCGCCATGGGCACGGGCATCTGGTCGATGCACTTTGTCGGCATGCTGGCCTTCAGCTTGCCGATTTCGCTCGGTTATGACCCGACGATCACCGTTCTTTCGCTTCTGATCGCCATTGCGTCGTCGGCGTTCGCGCTATGGCTCGTGGGCCAGAACGAATTGCCCTTGCCGCGATTGATCGGTGGCGCTGTATTGCTCGGCGCCGGGGTCACGGGTATGCACTATACGGGCATGGCCGCGTTGCGCATGACGCCCGGAATCCGCTACATCCCGTCCCTTTTTATCCTGTCGGTGATCATCGCGATTCTTGCGTCTGGCGCGGCGCTATGGATTGCATTCCACCTGCGCCGCCATTCACCCGCGGTTCGGCCAATGCGCGCAGGAGCAGCGGTGGTGATGGGCCTTGCGATTGTCGCGATGCACTATACCGGCATGGCTGCAGCGCAGTTTCCGCTTGGGAGCGTGTGCGGCGCCGTGCGTGAAGGGGTGAGCGCCGGATGGCTGGCGCTTGTGATCATTGTCGTCACGCTGTCTGTACTCACCATCGCACTGGTGATTTCAGTTCTTGACCTTCGGCTGGAGGCACGCACCGCCGTATTGGCGGTCTCACTCGCTAAGGCCAACCAGGAATTGACCTACCTGGCATTGCATGACGCCCTCACCAAGCTGCCCAACCGCATGCTGCTGGAAGACCGGCTCGGCAGGGCGATCCAGAGTGCTGATCGCGAGCACGGCCGCTTCGCCCTGATGTTCATGGACCTGGACGGGTTCAAAGCGGTCAATGACGCCTACGGCCATCATCTCGGCGATCTGTTGCTGGTCGATGTCGCGCAACGCATCGGGGTGAACGTTCGCGCACAGGACACGATCGCCCGTGTGGGGGGAGATGAATTCGTGCTGCTCGCGGAGGTTGCCGAACCGGCAGATGCGGCGACCCTCGCCGACAAGATAGTGACCGCCATGCGAGAGCCGTTTCAGCTTGCCGGCCGCGAGTTGCGCGTGTCGACCAGCCTTGGTATCGCGATGTATCCCGGCAATGGTTTTGATCAGGAGGACCTGCTGATCAATGCGGATGCCGCGATGTATCACGCTAAGGCGCTAGGACGAAATACCTACTGCTTCTTCGAAGCCTCCATGAACGCCAATGTGCATGAGCAATTGCAGCTTGTGCAAGATCTGCGCGCGGCGGTGGATCGGAAGCAACTGATCTTGCAATATCAACCCAAGTTCGTGGCGCCTCACGGGCCGGTCATTGGCGTGGAAGCGCTGGTGCGTTGGCGGCATCCCACTCGCGGGTTGATATCGCCGGACGAGTTCATCCCCTTGGCGGAGAAAACCGGCTTGATCGTGTCAATTGGCGAATGGATTCTTGATGAGGCCTGCCGGCAAATTGCGGTGTTGCGCAACGCAGGCCACCACGACCTGACCATGGCGGTCAACCTGTCGGCATTGCAATTCACGCATGCGAGTCTGATTCGAACCGTGCGGGAGACCTTGGAGCGCCACGTGCTGAAACCTAGCTGCCTGATGCTCGAGATCACCGAGTCCACGGCGATGCACGATGTCGATGCAAGCCTGCGAATCCTGGAGCAACTGCACGATATGGGCGTGCGTATTTCCATCGACGATTTCGGCACCGGCTATTCAAGTCTCCTGTATCTGAAGCGGCTACCGGCAAGCGAGCTGAAAATCGACCGCGGGTTTATACGTGACCTGGCACGCGACACGGAGGACGCAGCGATTGTGTCGGCCATCGTGGCGCTGGGCCAGACGCTCAATTTGAAGATCGTCGCGGAGGGGGTGGAGACACGGGCACAGCAAGAATTCCTGACTCGTCTTGGCTGCGATTCCCTGCAAGGTTTCCTGCTTGGTCATCCGATGTCGGCAGATGATTTGATCGACGTGCTGTTGTCAGATGGTGTCCTGCAAGGGGCAGCGCTAGGGCGCTGCGTCAGTGAGGTTGATGTGCTGTTGGCGCCGGTTGAAGGACACGCGGGTTGATTGGCGGAGTTCTGGCCGCTATTGTTGGCAAACGGAATTAGTTGGACTAACGCGCGGTTCGTTAGACTCGAAAGCACGGAATTGCTTGGACTGCCCGGAATCGGCAGCGACAGTCAACAAATGCCGTAGCAGTGGGGCGTTCGTTTTGAGAAGGCGACCGGTACTTTACGACCCCTGAGCGACCATCGTCTTTCTCAGCAGGAGTCGTTCATTGAGGAAGCTCAGATGACTAGAATCCGCATCATTCTGAGTTTTTCAAGGTCAGCACATACACGGAATTGCCGTTACCTTGCGCTAACGTTTTTCCATCTGGGCTAACGGCGATACCACGACGACCGGAAGAAAACGTACCCACCTCCGCCCCGGTCAATGCTTCGATAATCAGACTTTTTTCCGTGCCTTGACCGCCCAGAAATAAGAGGTGGTTTCAAAAAGCCGAAATAGATCGCTGAAGAGTATTCCAGCAGATCAGACAAGCAGCGAACTTCAAGAAGGCTTCATGGATCTTGGCGAGTCGCTCGTAGCGGATTCGCAGACGATGGAAATTATGGAACCAAGCATGCGTACGTTCGACTACCCATCGATACTTTCCGAGTCCGCTGCCGTGCTCAGTGCGGCGCTTGGCGAGTACAGGTTTAATACCCCGTTCGCGCAATCTCCGTCGGTGTGCTTCGGAGTCGTATCCGCGGTCAGCATAGACGACTTGGGGTTTTTGCAAAGGACGGCCGCGAATGCCACGGATGACTGGAATCGCGTCGATCAGCGGCAACAATTGTGTGACGTCATGGCGATTGGCACCGGTCAAGATAATCGAGAGCGGCACCCCGTTTGCGTCAGTAGCGACATGGTGCTTAGAGCCGGGCCGCGCACGATCTACGGGGTTCGGCCCAGTTTTTGGCCCGCCCCAATAGCGCGCACGGAAGACGAATCGACAACCACCCGCGACAAGTCGATCTGTCCAGCCGCGCGTAACTCCGAGAGCAGCAGTTCGTGCAATCGATCCCACACGCCTACTTCTTGCCAGTCGCGTAAGCGGCGCCAACAGGTCACCCCGGAGCCGCAACCCATTTCGGCGGGTAGATCGCGCCAACGTAGCCCTGTGCGTAATACAAACACAATGCCGCTCAATGCCGCGCGATCGGGTACCGGCTTGCGACCTGGATACTTCTCGCGTCGAGCCTTCGGCTGTGGCAGTAACGGTTCGATTCGTTTCCATAATTCGTCGTCAATGATCGGCTTGTCCATCCCCTTGGCCTCGTCGTCACGATGGCCAAGGTTAACAGCATGTCGAGAAAGTTAACAGCCCCGCAATGTCTTTTTGAAACCACCTCTAAGAACTTTCCATCGTGACTAAAGGCGACGTTAGCTCCCAAAGCTCCGTCAGGCAACGCTTCGCGGATTGAGTCGCTTTCGGATGGAGCATAAAAAAATACAGTACTCAGGGTCTTGGTGTTCAGCACCATGATGTGCCCCGAACCCAAAGCAAGCATGTCACCTGAAGAGTCCGTCGTCGACGTTGCGCACGATACCGGCCCAGCCAGAATTACGTCCGGCCTTCCTGCCATGGCGATGCCATGCCCCACGATGACGGTCCGGGAATTTTCAATGCCATCGGGATCAACCCGACGGACCAAAACATCGGACATCTGTGGGGTGACCCCGTCTATCGATCGACCCACACTCCACTTGGGCCAGACACCGGCTAGGATTACCTTTTGATCCGAGGTCCACGCCAATGTTTGAACCATCAACCCGTCAGCGTTGTAGTCACGAAAATTCCACGACCGTGTGTCGTAGACTCTGTAACTGCCTTCGACAGGATTCAGGTAAACAATAGGCGTGGTATTAACCAACAGCTTGCTTCCATCCCTGCTATATACGGATGGTATCGCGCTCTTGACATCGAGCTCTTTCTCAACAGCGCCCGTCAACGGATTCCACAATTTCATCGGCCAACCCTGACCTCCCATCCCGAGGCTTATGTAGCGGCCGTTCGGACTCCAAGATATTTTAATATACGGAAAAGCGTATATTGGCAAATTCTCGATTCGGGATTGCTCCTGATCTAACTTCAGATCCCAAACGATAATGTCTGAAACTCTGCGGAACGCATTGTCAACGAGAACGGCAAGATAACGCCCATCGGGGCTGAAGACTATCCGAGACACCGATGCATTGGATTCGTTAGGCAAACGGATCGCAGATGTACGCTCCACACTCGGAGCCGTCATCGGCTGATTTAGATCGCGTGCGCGTGCAGGGACATAATTGAATCCAATCGATGCGACGACCAACATGGCAGCTACTAGGGCGCCCCTCAAAATCGAACCTTACTATATGTTGAATTTAATCAGTCGTAGTCGAAAGCCCGCAAGCCAGTCGGTTTCAACGGCGTAACAACTGTCGATTGCCGCGTCATGTTTGCCGTAACTTCCGAGGCATGCCAGCGACGCTGAAGCAATTACGGCCTTCATGAATATGCGCATGTGCGGAGTATCCCGTCGAATGTTCAGTTCCGTGGCCTCACCTCGATCCCCGGCGAGTTGATACAAATTGTCAGCGATCCGGGCGGCTATGTCGAATGAACGGTGGTGGCCGAGGCCGCGTCAAAACTCAAAATCACTAAGTTTGAGGGGGTCGCTTTACCCCTCCCGAGGTGCCACGAGGCCGATATAGAGCGTTCTGACGAGCCGCCTTTCGCGCTGAGCCCAAGCGGTGTGCGTTTCGACACACCCTGGGCCGCACGCAACCTTTCCCAACGATCGAACCGTGTGCCAATCTCACCCTCCCGCGAATCCAGCAAATTCGCGTCGCAAATCCGCCAAATCCAATTCATTCGCTCCCGCGTCATCGAACGCGCGACCGAATAAATTGGCAAGTCCCTGATTTTCAATGAGGCTCAGTCCAACTAATTCCGTCCGCCCGCACGATAGCAAGCGCCCAAAGCGGATTGATGCCAAAAGTCTATTCGCATGTTCACCAAACGCGCGCTCCCGCTAAGGCGTAACGCAGGAATGACAGGAGGCCGATCTCTCCTCGATAGCCGGCCACACCAGCCCCTCGAATTGATCAGCCGGAACCGGTTCGGAATATAAGAACCCCTGCGCAAAATCACATCCCACGGCGATCAGAAAATCCCGCTGCTCCTCCGTCTCCACCCCTTCGGCAATGACTTTCAATCCCATTTTGTGAGCCAGCACGACCATCGCTTCGCAAAGCGCCTGATTGTCTTCATCAAAGGCGAGGTTCTGCACGAATGAACGGTCGATCTTGAGGTAGTCGATGTCGAAGCGCCTGAGATACGCCAGGGATGAGTAGCCCGTCCCAAAGTCGTCGATCGAGATCCGGATCCCCGCATCACGGAAGCTCAGCAGTTTCTCGTCAATCTTCGATTCGGCATGCAATAACAGTCCCTCGGTTATCTCAACCGCAATGCTCTCCCCCGGCATCCCTTCCTGAATCAGGTAGTCGGGCCATTGGGTACACAGCAGGCTGTCCTGACGAATCTGCACCGGTGATACGTTGACGCTGATCTGGAACGACGGATGGAACCGGCTGCGCCATTGCCGGACCTGTTGCACGGCCTGCCTGAACATCCAGTCTCCAATCGGGACGATGAGTCCCGTGTCTTCGGCCAATGGAATGAAGTCCAGCGGGCTGATCGTGCCGCGCTCGGGGTGCAGCCAGCGGATCAGCGCTTCGGCTTTGTAGACGTCCCCAGTCGCGAGGTCAACGATGGGTTGGTAATAGATCTGGAACTGCTTGCCAGGCAGGGCGGCGCGCAGGTCACTCGTGAGACGCCGGCGCTTTTCCGCCGCCACTTGCAGGTCGGGCGTGAAGTAGCTGAACCGATTGCGCCCAGCGTTTTTGGCCGCATACATGGCCTGGTCGGCATTCTTGAAAAGGACATCGAGTTCGCGGGTGTCATCGGGGTAAAGCGTGACGCCGACGCTGGCAGATATGAAAGCCTCGTCGGGGCCGAGCTTGAACGGTTCGGCGAGGTTGTCGATGATCGTCTTTGCGATCCGGTCAATACTTTCGGTGTCGTCCAGGTTGGGCAGAATGACGGTAAATTCGTCACCGCCCAGACGCGCAACAGTGTCCGATTCGCGCACGCTCGACGTGATGCGCCTCGCGGCCTCGATCAACAGGATGTCCCCTGTGTCGTGTCCGAGGGAGTCATTGACCTCCTTGAAGCGATCCAGGTCGATCAGCATCAAGGCCATGCGCTTTCCGGAGCGACGCGACAATCTGGCTTCGTGGTCGAGGCGGTCATGAAACATCTGACGATTCGGAAGATCGGTCAGCGCATCGAAATTGGCCTGTTTCCAGATCGTTGCCTCGAATGCCATCCGGTCCGACAGATCACGGCCAACGGCCAGCACCGAGCTCACATTGCCCGAGCGGTCAATCTCCGGAGTCAGGCGGATATGAGTGCATTGTTCCTGTCCGTCGAGACTCAGCCATTTCAGTTCGAGCTGCGAACTTTCGCCGCTTGAAATGACGTCCAGAATTTTCATCTCGTAGATCAGCGCGTTAGCGCCGCCGGGGATCTCCGAGGGTCGCTTGCCGAGCGATTCGCCCAGGCTGCACCCCGCCGAGCTACAGAACGCAGGATTGGCATAAATGCGGTGGAGGTCGCGGTCGTAGCGCGTAATGGTGTCCGGAGAATTCTCGATCAACGTGCGCGACTCGTGCTCCTTGGTCACGAGTTCCGCGGTGCGCTCAATGACGGTCTGCTCAAGGGAGGCGTTGATCTCGTTGATCTTCTGGATCTTCTGCTTGATCGCCTCGCGCATTCTTTCAAAACGCTGCTCCAGTCTACCTAGTTCGTCCTCACCATCGGCATTGGTGAGCGCTTGCGCACCATCCTCCGCCTGGGCTCCCGCGTCGTTGCCGGTATCGTGCATCTTTCGCACAAGATCCTTCAGCGGCGCCGAGATACTGTGGGAAATGAAGTAGGCGAGAAAGATCGAAAGCAGGAAGCCGAGGATGCCGACCAGGATGATCTGGTTGCGTACCGACTGGGCCTGCGCCGTCAACTTCGCTTCCGGAATAGTGCTGACCACAAACCATGTCGTGCCGGGAATCTGCGAGTACGCAGCAAAGTAGCGCGCGTGGCGTTCGCCCTCGAAGGGGACGAAACCGCTCGTCTTGCCGTACGGCTGGTTGTGCGTGATTTTATCGATCAGGCCAGGTTCGGCCGTCTCGCCAGAGGTCTCGTCTGCATTCGTGGAGGTGTCGTCGGCACGGACAATGAGCTTGTTGCTGCTGGCATCGAGAACGTAGATTTCCGTTCCACTGCCCAAGGCGACGTCATTAAAAATCGTGGAGAAATATTCAGGGCGAACCACCAGGACCAGATTGCCGATCTGCTGGTTGTCGCTCTTGCTGATGATGGCCCGCACCATCCCCAGGTTTTGTTGCCCGACGCCGTTGTCGTAACTGCCCCAGTAGGGATGTCCATTGTGACCGGGAGCCTGCTCCACCAGGTGCGTCACACCCCGCGTCAGTTGCGCGAACGCCTGGGTGTCCATGATCCGGTTGTTCTTGTCGAGCAGATATTTCTGGTTGATGAAATCAATCGATCCGTAATGCTCCAGGAGCAGCCGGGTCATATCCCGGCGCGCCTCGCTCTGCTCAGTTGCGCTGCCGTTTGCGACCCTTGTCAGCGCACTTTGAACCCGATCGGAGAGCACAAGGAAGCTGCTTTCCGTCTCGACCTGCTCCATCCGCAGCAAGACGTTCTTGGACAGCTGCTTGACCACCTCTTTCGAAAATATCTCCGCCTTCTCCCTGATCGCGGCAGTCGATTCGACATACGATAAGTATCCCGAAAGAAGTATGGGTAACAGTGAAAGCAGGATGAATGCGCTAATCAGCCGGTAACGAATCTCGACACGGCGCAACAGGTCCAGGGAGAGGTACTCGAAAATGCGTCGCAGTGAACCCATGATTGAGCTCATTTGTAGTGCATCTTTGCTTCGTTCTTGACAGATTCATCCAGGAGCTTTGCGGCCTGCCCGGGCGTGATCTTCCTGAACAGCACATCCTGCATCAACTGATGCAGCCGCTCGATCGAATTGGAGGGTAGAACCGAATAGTACGGGCTGGAAGTCACGGGATAGCGGCTCACGCTATTCGTGTAGTCGGCAATCTTTGGATTGCTGACCATTGTTCCGTCGACTTGCTTGAAGGGCGAAATGTTCTGGCGTTTTCTTTGGAGAATGGCGAACCCCTTCCCGGCGATGAACTCGAGAAAGCGCGTTGCCGCGGCTTTATTGGGTGTCTCTCCCACGGCGAACCCGGTTTCGCTGCCAATCACAGGCACCACCCGCTTGCCAGGCGCGTTCCAGGGCGGAATAAACACGCCAACCTCGAAGGGGTTGCCATGCAGGAAAAGGCCGGCTGCCCAGCTGCCGTGAAACGCCATCGCAACCTTGCCTTCCTTGAACAGGCGTATGCCTTGATCATAGTCGGTCGCCATGAATCCCTCTTGTACATATCCGCGGTCCGCGATCAGCAGGATCTTGGCAAAAATATCGGCTACCTGAGGCGTGTTCAAATCGAGCGTGCCGTCAGAGATTTTCTTCTTCCAGTCCGGCTCGCGTGCCACCACATTGTTGGCAAAGCCGAAACTGAAAGGACCGTTGCCGAGCATGTTCGGGAAACCACCGTTCCACATGATAGGTGTAAAACCGGCCCGTTTGAGCTTATCGCAAACCATCAGGAACTCTTGGAAATTGGTCGGCAGCTGCTTGATCCCGGCCTTCGCGAACATGTCCTGGTTATAGTAAATCAGCGTCGTCGCCACTCCGCCGGAGATGCCGAACCTTTTGGACCGGCGACTCGTCCAGTCGCCCTTGAGAGGATCGAGCATGTTGTTCCATGCAGCGGTGTTACCGACGTCCGCCAGGATGCCTTGATCGGCCAATTCAGCCGCATAGGCGTTCGGATTGACACTGAGCAGATCCGGCAAGTTGCCGGAGGCGATCCGGGGCTTGATATTTTCTTCGACCGAATTGCCGATCATGAACTGCACGTTCACGCGTATGTCCGGATTGGCCTTGCTGAACTCGGCGGCAATCTGCAGCATCTCTTCCGGCCAGTCCGGTGCCCAGATCAACGCGGTGATGGTGGTCCGGGCCGGTGCGGTTGGGGTCGTGTTCGACGTGGCCTGGTTTTGCTGGTGACAGCCGTACAACGACATGAGAATGACGCTGAACAAGACAGATAGCAGGGAGGCAAGCTCAATTCGTCGCACTTGAGGTTTACTTTTTGGTTACGGGATGGAACGACCCGGCTTCAGTCGGCGCTTTACGCGCACTCTGAAAGCTAACCGTCGGAACCTGCATCGCGAAACGGCCAATGGTATGACCACGGTGGCGACTCTGAAGCGGTAAAACGCAAAGACAAGGTGAATTGAACGGGGGCAGTACTTAGTCTGAATATCGGCAACAGGCGTCAATACTTTAGCTGGCGCGAACCCGGATTTCTCTGACATCACACGTAGCCGCTGACGCGAATACGTGTCTGCAAGCTCGTGTAAGGGAAAGACTGGCACGTGATGGCGCCACTGATCATCAGCGACTCCTGAGCGGTCCTGATGTGCATAGGGACCGCGCAAACACCTTGTCTCATGGCCGATGATCAAACCACCACAAGGCACATAAGCCTGGCAAGGTGTGGCGCGTTTTGCCCCGGTGCCGGCAGGCGATCGGAGATTACAGTTAAACTATTTGCCATGAACGAGTGCCGTTACTGCGGAAAAATGCGTGACGAATGGGATTGCCACGGGCAGGAATGCCGCACGGCCATAGCCCGGGCCCTGCGAAGGCAGCGCCTTGGCCTGCCAATGGTGGCGAATCTCATCCGCAACGAAATCCCCGCTGGCGCGACTACGGGAGAGGTTATTACCGTCCTGTGGCGCCAGCGCGTGCGCGCTCGCCGTGCCAACGAAGAGCGCCGGAATCGCAAGGCCGCAGAGGATTTTGACAGCGACTAGCAGCGAAACAGCAGGCGGTAGTGGGCTTCGGCGACCGGCACTGCCGGCGTGTCGGCGCTTCGTAGACAACGCGATCCCGACCGCCTACGACCCTTCAGGCGGCGCAATGCTCGCGGGTTTCACGGGCGTATCGGTACCGTCAGGCATTCCCCAGTGCACACGCATACGCGGCATCGCAATCGCAACAATAGTCCGCCACCATTCGCGTATTGACCGGCTCTCGGTCACATCAAGGCAAAATACGGGTTTTAGCCCCCAGTCGGGCTCACGAATCAATTGCCGGCACTTGCCCTTCAAGGCTTTCAACCAGCCTTGTCATGCGGCCGGCCGGATAGCTCGTTGTTCAAGCGAGCCTACAGGAGCCATTTTGTATGAGCGAATCGAACATATCTTTCCTCGGCAGGTTTTCCTTGGCCGTCGGAACTTTTTTCGCTGTGCTGGGTGACGGCGAATTGGCCGCACAGGTGCGTGGGCTGCGCAACGGGACAGCGGCGGCGCCAGTAGCACCGGCTGCACCGGTGGCGCCCCAACCCGCAGCAGCTCCGACGGCTCCCGTAATCAAGGAGGCAAGTCCGGAGGCCGCGCTTCAGCTTCTGGGACTGCTCCAGCGCGGTGCGCGTTTCGTTGACTTCGTCGAAGAGGACATTGCAGGTTATTCCGATGCGGACATCGGCGCCGCGGCAAGGCTCGTGCACGAAGGTTGCCGCACGACGCTGCGCGAGCATTTCACGATTCGCCCGGTGCGCCAGGAGCCCGAAGGCAGCCGCGTGACGCTCGCCGACGGTTTCGACGCAAGCGCAAACCGGCTGACAGGCAACGTGGTCGGCAAGCCGCCGTTCAACGGCACGATCAGTCATCGCGGCTGGCGGGTTGAGGACGTCAGGCTGCCGATGTTGACAAAGACACACGATGCAACCGTGATCGCACAGGCCGAGGTGGAACTATGAGTGAGCCGCGCTATTCGATCGGCATCGATCTGGGCACGACCCACTGCGCCCTCTCGTACGTCGACCTCTCCGCCAGTGATGGCGAGAAAACCATTCAAGGCGTGCTGCCGATCACGCAGCTCACCGCGCCGGGGGCCATCGAAGCCCCCGAACTGTTGCCGTCGTTTCTCTACTTGCCTCATCCGAGCGAACTGACGCCCGGCGACCTCGCTTTGCCGTGGACCACCGAGCGCGACTTTGCGGTGGGTGAAATGGCGCGCAGCCGAGGCGCAGGGACGCCGATTCGGTTGGTGTCGAGCGCGAAGAGCTGGCTCTGTCATCCGGGCGTGGACCGCCGCGCGGCGATCCTGCCAAGCGACGCACCGCCTGAAGTGACGCGTGTCTCGCCGCTTGAAAGCTCGGTTCGCTATCTCACGCATCTGCGCGAAGCATGGGACCACGCGCATCCCGATGCACCGTTCAGCGAGCAGGAAGTCACCGTCACCATTCCCGCTTCTTTCGATCCGGCAGCACGGGAATTGACAGCCGAGGCAGCGCAAGCGGCGGGTTACGCCCACATGACGCTGCTGGAGGAACCGCAAGCCGCGCTCTATAGCTGGATCCAGAAAAGCGGCGGCGCGTGGCGCAAGGAGGTGAAGGTCGGCGACATCATTCTGGTCGTGGACGTGGGCGGTGGTACGACTGATCTATCGTTGATCGCGGTCATCGAACGCGAAGGCAATCTTGAGTTGCATCGTGTCGCGGTTGGCGAACACATCCTGCTGGGCGGCGACAACATGGACCTGGCGCTGGCGCACGTGGTCGCGCGCAAGCTCGCTGCTCAGGGAACGCAGGCCGATCCGTGGCAGTTGCGCGCACTCACCTATGCGTGCCGGGCGGCCAAGGAAACGCTGCTGACCGATCGCAGTACGGAGACGGTGCCGCTGGTCGTGCCGAGCCGCGGATCGAAACTGATCGGTGGCTCGATCCGCACCGAACTGACCCGCGCCGAACTCACGCAGACGATCCTTGACGGCTTCTTCCCACAAGTCGATGCATCGGCGCGGCCGGTGACTCGAACGCGAGCCGGCCTGACTCAACTCGGTCTGCCGTATGCACAGGACGCGGGCATCACGCGGCATCTCGCGGCCTTCCTGGGCCGGCAGGTCGCAGCGCTCGCTGAGCTCGACGGACTTCAGCACGCGCCCGCCGAGAACGCGACGTTCCTGCATCCGACAGCGGTCCTGTTCAACGGCGGCGTCTTCAAGTCGATGCTGCTCGTCGAGCGAATTCTCGATGCCCTCAACGGCTGGCTCGCAGCCGAAGGCGCGGCGTCTGCGCGCTTGTTGGGCGGCGCCGATCTCGACCTCGCGGTCGCACGCGGGGCGGCGTACTACGGCTACGTGAAGCGCGGCAAGGGCGTGCGTATTCGTGGCGGCACGGCGCGCGCCTACTACATTGCGATCGAGTCGGCCATGCCGGCCGTGCCCGGCATGGAGCCGCCTATCCAGGCGTTGTGCCTCGCGCCCTTCGGCATGGAAGAGGGCACGGACGCCGCCTTGCCGCCTCAGGAATTCGGTCTCGTCGTCGGCGAACCGGTGCACTTCCGGTTCTTCGGTTCATCGGTGCGTAGACAAGATCAAGTCGGCACGATGCTCGACTACTGGTCGCCCGACGAGTTGCAGGAGCTGGAGGAAATCCACGCCACGCTGCCGCCCGAAGGACGCACGCCCGGCGAAGTCGTGGCGGTGAAGCTGCATGCGCGCATCACTGAAGCCGGCACGCTGGAACTCGAAGCCGTGCCGCGCGGCACGAACGAGCGCTGGAAAGTCGAATTCGATGTGCGCGGCAGCGCGAACGCCTGAACACGATGAAGCGATACATCGTCGGTATCGATCTCGGCACGAGCAACACGGTCGTAGCGTACGTCGAGGCGGGTACTGACGAGATCAGGATCTTCGATATCGATCAGCTCGTCGGCCTCGGCGAGATGGGCGCGCGCGAGCTGTTGCCGTCCGTGCGCTATCACCCGGCGCAGGGCGAGCTTGCGCCCGGTGATCTGCAATTGCCTTGGAGTGGCGCGGACAAGCGCGAGAGGCAAGCGGCCGTGATCGGACGGCTCGCCCGTACGCTGGGCGCGCAGGTGCCGGGCCGGCTCGTGACCAGCGCGAAGAGCTGGCTTTCGCATGCATCGGTCGACCGTCTCGCGCCGATCCTGCCGTGGGGCGCGGACGATGAAGTCGGCAAGGTATCGCCGGTGACCGCGAGCGCAAGCTATCTGGCTCACGTGCGCGCTGCATGGAACCACCGTTTTCCACACGCATTGCTCGAAGACCAGGACGTGGTGCTTACCGTGCCTGCATCGTTCGATGACGGCGCGCGTGCACTGACGCTTGAAGCGGCGCGCATTGCGAAGCTGCCCGCGCTGCGCTTGCTGGAAGAGCCTCAGGCCGCGTTCTACGACTGGCTGTTTCATCATCGCGCGACGCTTGGCGCCGAGCTCGCCCAGACGCGTCTCGTGCTCGTCTGCGATGTAGGCGGCGGCACGACGGACCTCACACTGATCAAGGTGCATGTCGAGGATGGTGAGCCGCAGCTGACTCGCATCGGCGTTGGCAATCATCTGATGCTCGGCGGCGACAACATGGACCTTGCGCTGGCGCATCTGGTCGAGACCCGTCTGGCCAAGGAGCAAACGCGCCTGTCGGCGGCGAACCTGTCACAGCTCGTCGAACGATGCCGCGCCGCAAAGGAACAACTGCTTGGCGCACAGCCGCCCGACTCCGTTGCGATCACGCTGCTGGGTGCGGGAGCGCGGCTTGTCGGCGGGGCACGCACGACCGAGCTGAGTCGTGATGAAGTCGAGCAGATCATCGTGGAAGGTTTCTTTCCAACGGGCGGCCCGGACGAATTGCCTCGACGCTCGCGGGCCGCGCTTGTCGAATTCGGTTTGCCCTACGCGGCCGATCCGGCAATCACGCGTCACATCGCAGCGTTTCTGAAACGACTCGATGCGCAGTCGCGCGAGGCGTTGGGTGTATCGGATGCTGTGCAAACATCGATGCCCGATACCCTGCTGCTCAACGGCGGCGTGTTCCGGGCCGAAGCGCTCTCAGGGCGTCTGGCAAGTGCGCTCGGCACATGGCGCCAGCAGCCTCTGCACGTGCTGCAAAACGATCATCCCGATGTTGCCGTCGCGCGTGGTGCGGTCGCCTACGGACTGGCGCGCGCGGGACACGCGCCGCGCATTGGCGGCGGCTCGCCACGCAGCTACTTCCTGGTCCTTGATAACGATCCACAAGACGACGCACAGGACCATGCGAAGACATCGCGAGGCGTCTGCCTGTTGCCACGCGGAACCGAAGAGGGCCACGAGGTACATCTCGAGGATCGCGTGTTTGCGCTGCGGCTTGGGGCGCCGGTGCGCTTCCATCTGGTCTCTACCGTCGCCGACACAGCCTGGAAGCCAGGCGAGCTTGTCGATCTCACGACGGGCGATTTCATTCGCCTACCGCCGGTTGCGACCGTGGTATCGCAGCAGCATGCAAAGGGACTCCGCGAGCGACCGGTCAGACTCACGACATCATTGACGGAGCTCGGACGGCTGGAGATGCACTGCATCGCAACCGACGACGCTTCGCAACGATGGCTGCTCGAGTTCCAGTTACGACGCGACGATGCTGAACACGACGTCTCCGAAGCCATACGACATCTCTCGCTCGACAAGGCCATTGAACTCATTGACCGTACGTTCGGCGCCCGCTCGGCGAATGTTGATCCGAAGGAAGTAAAGCGCCTGCGTGCAGGACTTGAACAGCTACTGGGACCGCGTCAGAGTTGGGATAGCGCGCTGCTTCGCGAACTCTTCGGGGCGCTCTGGGAACGCGCGGGTCGTCGTCGGCGTTCTGCGGATCATGAGCGCCTATGGCTGAATCTGGCAGGCTATTGTGTGCGGCCGGGATTTGGCTATCCGCTCGATGAATGGCGCATCGAACAGCTTTGGTCGCTATTCGACGACGGCATTCAGTACGTCAACGAGGGCCAGGTGTGGTCGGAATGGTGGACGCTATGGCGTCGCGCGGCAGGCGGCTTGCATGAGGACGCACAGCTTCAGGTGTTCGACGCCATGGCCTGGCTTCAGGCTGCCGCAGGCACGAAGCGGCACAAGCTGCCCTTCGATCCCACGAAGGTGGGCCAAGCGGACATGCTGCGTCTTTACGCGTCGCTTGAACGCATTCCTGTCGATCGCAAGGTTGAAATAGCGGAACAACTTCTGGTTCGGCTGCAACGGCCCTCGGAAAATCCGCAGGGCTGGTGGGCGGTTGGACGCATCGGTGCACGCCGTCCGTTCTATGGTAGCGCGCATGGTGTCGTGCCGGCGGACGTGGCGACCCGATGGCTCGACGCAATCCTCGCGCTCGACTGGAAAAAGATCGAGCCCGCTGTGTTCGCCGCTGCGCAAATTGCTCGCATGACAGGCGACCGTTCAAGGGATTTGCCGGAGCCGATCCGCGCAACTGTTGTGCGGCGACTCGAAGCCGCAAATGCGCCGCAAGCGTGGGTCGATATGGTTCGCGAGGTTGTGACACTCGACAACGCGGACACGGGTCGCGTATTCGGCGAGTCGCTGCCGGCCGGATTAAAACTGATTGCTGGTTGACGGGGCTTGCGCGCGGCTCTGATGCATATGAATTCGAGTGCGCATTAAAGCTCAGTTTAAAACGACTGGAAACAGCAGCTTCGGAGCGAATGCCAGTTATTCCTGGAATGCGTCAGGCGTCTATTAGTGATTCCCCGGTTGAAAAACGAAACACCAATTAAAAACGTTTCAATAAATGCCAATCGACCTTGATTTTATAGACTATCCCGCGACACGGAAGTCAATCCAATGTTGCGAACGGGAGACACGGCATTAGAAAACAGATCCCCATTTAATTTGATGGAAATATTATCTCGCTTGCGATCAAAAATCGCGCTTGAGCTACCAGCGTTACATACGTCCGTAGTTTGCCCAACAAATCAATAGGGGGAGACACTCTGTGAAGAAAACTACCAGCGCAATCGGCGCAATCGGCGGCGCGCTGATCGCCATTGCTGCCCAGTCCGCATTCGCACAAAGCTCGGTCACGCTGTACGGCATCGTCGACACGAGCGTCCGCTACCTCACCAACGCCGATGCGAACAACGACAACCAGGTATCGATGGGCGTCGGCCCGATCACCGGCAGCCGATGGGGCTTGAAGGGATCCGAGGATCTCGGCGGTGGCCTGTCTGCAGTGTTCCGCCTTGAAAACGGCTTCAACCTCTGGAACGGCCAGCTTGCGAGCTCGGGCACGCTCTTCAACCGGATGGCTTACGTCGGGCTGTCGAGTAACCAGTACGGCACAGTCACTTTGGGTCGCCAGAACACGCCGCTGTTCGATCAGTTAGGGAACGTCTACGACCCGTTGACCGTGGGTAACTACGATCAGGATGGCTGGTTGCCCGGCGCACTCGGCTACGGCCTGCGCGAGAACAACGCCGTCAAGTACAACGGCCAGTTCGGCGGCTTGAACGTGGAAGCCATGTATGGCTTCGGCAACGTGGCCGGCAGCACCGGCGCGAGCAACATGTACGGCTTGACGGCGTCCTACACGTTCGGCGGCCTGGCTTTCGATGCGGGCTTCCAGCAGAACAGCGACGTGCACAACAACAAGTTCAATGTTGTCAACGTAAGCGCGGTCTATTCCTTCAGCACGGTCAAGACCTTCGCGGGCTGGCTGCATTCGCAAGACAATACCGGCATGGTCGATATCTTCATGTCGGCTGCAAACTCACCGGCTGCCAACTTCGCGGCGCCTGTGACGAACACCAACCGCATCGACGACGGCTTCTACACAGGCGCCACGTGGCAGGTGACCCCGCCCTTGCTGCTGACCGCGGCGGCCTACTATGACCACTCACGCAATGCGCTGGACGCGGACGGGACTACGCTTAGCCGCGGCGTGCGCTACTCGGGCGTGCTGCTCGCCGAATATTCGCTGTCCAAGCGGACAGAAGTGTATGGCACGGTCGACTTCATCCGTGGCACCGGCGCGGCGCAAGCAGACTTTCCGGGACGCAACAACCAGACCGGCGTTGCAGTGGGCCTTCGCAACATATTCTGATGTGAGGCGCCTGGTTCGTCGCCGGGCACGACACTTCCGAATCAACGGCGCGCACTCAAGGGTGCGCGCCGTTTTTTTTAGTTAGTCAGACCAACAATTCGACTGACTGCAGCACATGGCGTGTTTCCGGCAAACTCGATTCGCATCCTTCGCGAATCGTTTCGATCATGCATTCTATAAAGCACTCCGACGCGGCACTCGCGGGATGACCGCTGCGCGAGATGACGCTGACCATGGCGTCATCCAGTTGCTCGCGCAAAGGAATGGCGCACAGTCCTTCCCTGGCCGCGCTGACCTCGACCAGCGGCCAGGGAAATACGCTGACCATGTCGGTCTTTTTGAGCAACGCAATGGCTATCGAAAGAGAATGCGTCAGATGAATCTTTCGCGGCACGGGCACGTTGTATCGGGTGAACATGTTGTCGACGAGGGCATTTTCATTCAACGGGTCCCACGTCAAGACCCAGTCAAGATCGCTGAGATCCGCCAATGAATGGCAATTCGCTCGCGGATGTCCCTCGCGAGCGACGAGCGCGCAAGTCGACGAAAACAATGGCCGATACTGAAATTCAACACCGAACGCCCCAGGCTCCGGCCGGCCGATAAAGAAGTCGAGGCTGCCGTCGCGCAGGCGCGGATTGGCTATCGATAACAAACCCTCGAAGAATTCGAGGCGAACATCAGGCATGCGCTCGCAAAAGCGCGTGACCGTGTCCGCCAGGAACGTCATCGCAATCCACGGGGTGACAGCAACCGTGAGCTTGCCCTGCGTGGCGCCCCGCAGGGCGCTCATGGCTTCCTGCGCGCGTGTCATCTGCGCGTAGATCAATCGGGCGTGAACCAGCAGCGCCTGACCGTTCTCGGTCAGCGTGACGCCTGAAGACGTGCGTACCACCAGCGACATCTGCACGCTTTCCTCGAGCTGGCGCAGGCTCTTCGTGATAGCCGCCGGAGAGGCTTTCAAAACGCGCGCCGCACCGCGTACGCCGCCTGCTTCGGCAATGGCGATCAGCGTGCGGATTTGGTGAAGTTTCATACGCTCTCGATGATAAGACGGGTTCGCCCGGGTGTTCACCTCCGGTTGCCACGTTCACGATTCTAGCTCTCCCGCCCCGTTTTCTGTCGCGCTACGGTAGCGTCACCCGATCAGGTTCCAACGTTCATCACCGGCCGCTCACATTGATTCAACACAGACGGGGACTCCATGAAACACATCACGCTTTCAGCCCTTTGCGCACTGGCGATGTTGCCCCTTGCTGTTCTTGCACAGGATAAACAGACCATTCGCTTCGGCGTCGATCCCAGCTATCCGCCGTTCGAGTCGAAGGCGCCGGATGGATCGTTCACGGGTTTCGATATCGACCTGGGCAACGCGATCTGCGCGCAACTCCATCAGAAATGCGAGTGGGTCGAGCAGAACTTCGACGGCATGATCCCGGCGCTCAAGGCGCGCAAGTTCGACGCCATACTCTCGGCGATGTCGGCTACGCCGGCGCGGCGTCAGCAGATCGACTTCAGCAATCGGCTTTACAACAGCAGCTCGGCATTGATTGCGCGCTCGGGCTCGAACCTTCAGCCTACCGCTCAGGCGTTGCAGGGTAAACGCGTGGGCGTCGTGCAAGGCTCGACGCAGGAGAGTTACGCGAATGCGGAGTGGGCGTCGAAGAACGTGACCGTGGTGTCGTATCAGACGCAGGACCAGATCTATCAGGACCTCGTGACGAACCGTCTCGATGCGGCATTTCAGGCCGCCGTGCAAGCGGACTTCGGCTTTCTGAAGACGCCGCAAGGCAAGGGCTTCGCGCTGGTGGGCAAGCCGGTGGGGGACAGTCGCGTGGCGGGTGATGTGGCCATTGGCATACGAAAGGGCGACACGCCGATGGCAACGCAGATCAACCAGGCCATTGCCGCGATACGTCAGGACGGGGTATATCAACAGGTCGCTGCGAAGTACTTCAATTTCAATATTTACGGCGATTGAGCGTCGATTGAGCGTCACGATTCAGCCCAATTTTTCTCGTAGGGAGGCAGCTATGTTGGAGACCGTAACCACCCGTCTGGCGCGGGCCGTCACGCCGCAATTGATGGAAGACTTTCACCGCGATGGCGCGGTTTGTATTCGCCAGATATTCACGCTGGAAGAGGTGGCATTGCTGCGCGAGGGTATCGATAAAAACCTGCAAGCGCCCAGTCCTCGCGCTAAGGTCGCGAGCCGTCCGGACGATCCGGGCTGGTTCTTCGAAGACTTCTGCAATTGGCAGGATAACGAAGCATATCGCCAGTTCATTTTTCGCTCGGCGGCGCCCGCGGTTGCCGCGGCCTTGTTGGGGAGCGAGACCATACGCCTTTACCACGATCATTTGCTGGTGAAGGAGCCGAATACCCGACAGCGCACGCCTTGGCATCAGGACCAGCCTTACTACAACATCACCGGCCGCGATAACGTCAGCATGTGGATTCCCGTCGATCCCGTCTCACAGGCGTCGAGGCTGGAGTTTGTTGCGGGTTCGCATCTTGGCCCGTGGCTGATGCCGCGTACGTTCATGGACAATCAGGCGAAATGGTTTCCCGAAGGCAGCTTGGCGGATCTGCCGGATATCGAGGCTGATCGAGGAGCGTATCCGATTATCGGATGGGCGCTTGAGCCGGGGGATATGGTGTGCTTCAACATGCTCACGCTGCATGCGTCGGGTGGCGTGAGCGGGCAGACACGGCGGCGTGCGTTCTCGATTCGGTTTATCGGCGATGATGTTCGGCATGCGCCGCGGCGCTGGCATACCTCACCGGAGTTTCCGGGTCTCGCGGAGACACTGGCGGAAGGGGCGCCGATGGATCATCCGCTTTTTCCTGTCGTTTGGAATGGAGCTTAACGGGGTGCACAGCCGGCTCTCAGCCGTTTTGAAGTGTTTCCCGGGAAACCTTGTTAACGGGTTCATTTAGCTGCAAACCCCCAGGCTCAAGAAAGTGTCTGGTGGCGATATGCGCGGAAGCGCACAGAGAGATTTGAGTGGGGGGCCATACTCTTTGCGCTACCGCACAAACGTTTTCGCCTGAGCTCCACGAACAATAATTCTGCAGGTCCTTCATAAGCCGCAGCTCTGCGAGCAGTCGGGGAGTGATCCCTCACACACTGGGCCGACATGGGGGAGTCACGCTGCGCGCACAAAGCAGCGCTTACGCAATCAGGTGCCACCGATGCGTCTCCATGCGATCAGATATGCCTTGATTCTTGCCTGCGGGTGCATGGCTGTCGGCGATGCACTTGCCGCCGATGCTGCCGGCGTCGTCAAGACCGTCAAGGGCACGGTGCAGGTCGAGCGGGCTGGAGCAAGTTCGGGCGCGGCCATTGGCAGTGAGGTTTTCGGCAGCGATCGCATAGTGACCGGGCCCGAATCTTCAGTCGGCATCACGCTGCGTGACGACACCCAACTCTCGGCCGGCGCCAATTCCATCCTCGAGCTCAACAAATTCGCCTTCAATACCACGACCCATGAAGGGGTGCTCGATGCCTCGATCAAACGCGGTTCCCTGGCGGTGATTTCCGGAAAGCTGGCGAAAGCGAACCCGGATGCCGTCCGTTTCAGCACGCCGACCACGACGCTGGGCGTGCGCGGCACTTCATTTATTATCGAAGTGGGCGGTAACGGGGAGGGCGCACGGTGAAGGCCTTCATTCGATGTCACGGGCGAGCATTTGCAGCGGCATTCGTCACGCTGGTTTTCTTGCCCGCGTGCAGCACGCCTCCGGACAAGATTATTTTATTGCCGGATCCGGAGGGCAAGGTCGGAGCAGTCATTGTCCACAGCTCCACCGGAGTGCAAACAATAAACACGGCTTACGCCGGGGTCGATGTCAGTCAGGGCGGCGCCATCGAAAAAACGATGGATAGCCAATCCGCCGTGGAAACTCGATATAGCCAGCTACTCGCGGCCCGGCCTCCTCGCCCCAGGACATTCACGATCTTCTTTCTCTTCGACTCTGCCACCGACCTGGCTCCGGAATCGCTCGCCACGGTTAAGGAGTTAAAAGCCGTCCTGGCGACCTGGCCTGCGCCCCAACTCGTGGTGGTCGGTCACACCGATCTGGCCGGCTCGCAGGATTTCGATGACAACCTGTCCAGGCGGCGAGCGCAGACGGTTGCCGCGTTCCTCATCAAGCAAGGCATTCCCGCCCAACAGATAGAGACCGCTGCCCGGGGCAAGCGCGAGCCACTGGTCCACACCGCCGACGGTGTTCCCAACCACATGAACCGGCGCGTAGTCATCACCGTCCAATGATCAGCGACAGTCATCGACGGTGAACGGCCTTCCCATTGATGAAACGCTACTACGACCTATGGCATGCCCGGATCAAGCGTGTGGTTAAGGCGGTCCAGGGGCGTCCGGTGGCATTTTTGGTCTTGTTCGGCCTGAGCCTGGTCAACCTGTCCAGTGAATGGCCTAGCGATATAGCGCGTCCGGCTTTCGTGACCGCGATGGACGATGCGCTTCCCGATTCCTTCAAGACGGCCCGGCAACTTCTGTTCGACCAGTATCAACGTCGGTTCCCGCGAGTGCCGACTGCTCAACCCGTGACCATTGTCGAGATTGATGACGCGACGCTGGCAGCCGTCGGTCAATGGCCCTGGCCGCGAAATCGACTTGCGGGCCTGATCGATGCCATTGCGGCGCTGAAACCGCTGGCTATTGGTCTCGACATCTACATGCCGGAGCCGGATCAGACCTCTCCCGACAAAGTGGCCGGCAATCTGCCGAAAACGGCCGAGGCGCTCGCCGCCAGCTTGCGCGCGCTTCCCAGTCACGAAGCGATTCTCGCCAGTTCGTTGCGCGCGGCGCCGACCATATTGGGTGCAGCGGCGCTTGACCATCCCACTTTCGCGGCCAGCACCGATATGCGAAGCGCTCCGATCCTCGTGCATGGAGTCGACCCGCTGAGCCGCGTGCAACGGTTCGACTATGTGCTTGCCAGCCTGCCGGAATTGCAGGCGGCGGCCCACGGGCAGGCGATGCTGAGCGTGGCGCTCGAGCAAGGCGTGGTCCGGCATATTCCGTTGATCATGGGTTTGGGGGAGAAGCTGGTCCCCGGTCTGCCGATGGAAATGCTCCGCCTGGCTACGGGTTCGTCGGCGATCGATGTCTTTGCGGACACGTCGGGCGTGCAGGCGGTGGGCGTCGCGGATGCGGTGGTGCCTACGCAACCTGGCGGCGACATCTGGTTGCATTTTGCGTCCATTCGATCGACGTTGAGCCGCTATGTGTCGGCACGCGACATCCTGCAGGGAACGGTCGATCCGGAACGGTTCAGGAACAAACTGGTGCTGGTCGGACTGACGGGTACCGGCGTGACTGACATGCGCACGACCCCGTTGGGGGAACTGGTGCCGGGTATTGAGATTCAAGCGCAGGTTATAGAGACCATTTTCGAGGGGCGGTTTCTGCGTCGACCTACCTGGCTGAAATGGGTGGAAAGTGTGTTCATCATGATGTTCGGATTGCTGATTATTTGGTATGTGCCGAGGACTCAATCGCGGTTTGCTTTGTTCCTGAGAGCCGTGCCTAAGGGGTCTACTTTTTTGGGGGTTTCCCTGCATCTGCTGAATCTTTTGTGCTGCTTCTTTATTTTCATGCGTTTCGGACTGCTGGTCGATGCGGCCTCGATTTTTATTATTCTGTCTGCGGTTATGGGGTGTTTCTTTGCGCCTGCGTTGCTGCATGGCGGTGAGCGGGGTAGGACAGAGGTGATGCCGGCGAAGGGGCGTGAAGCGGGTAGCGAAGGCGCTGGCAAGGCGCCAGGACCTTGAGGTAGGTGGCGCGAATGGGCGTTACGGATCGGTAAGACTCATTCGACTGTTTCGGCACCCGACATTCGCAACGTGCAGGTTCGGACCACGTGAACGGCGGCAAAGGCAGATAGTCGATGCGAAGTGGGGGGCGGTTCGTCGGCCTTAGCGGACATTGAGGCAGCCTGACTCCTACGTCAGCAATGCGGCAGATTGCTGACGTAGGCGGCATCGAGCAGCCAGACGGCAGCTTCCTGCATCGGTGAACTCACACTCCCGACCCATTCCCGCCCCTCAGCTAGTTTCTGCGAACGTCACCAACGCGCTCCAAAGCGTCCGCACGCTGCGCGGTCGGCACGTTTGACGGCAGTCTGTTACCGTTCGCTCTCGCTCATACCCGAAGTATCGGGTCGTACCCAATTGACGAACCGGTCGTCGATCCATAATTGACTCTCGGTGGCTATTGTGCGTGTCTTGTCGCTGTCCGTAAGACATCTAGGCACTATGTCAAAGCGTAGTCCTTGATCGTTAGCAGGATTACAACAGAGCGTGCCGCGTCAGCTACCACTATTGGCCAAATGCCTCGATAGCGATTTCGGTGCCGCTCCGTTCGACTACGTAACTCTTTGTAGACAAATCTCATTGATGCGCCGCCAGCTTTTGAACGAATGTCGTGGCGGCGATTTGTGCCGTGCGGACTGCATCAATGCCATCCTTCAACTCAGCACGGATGTCATCGGCATCCCACGCAGACTGAGAGGTCAGGGCCGATTGAGTCTTCTCTAACGCAGCTTTTTTACCGTGCATCGCGAACCTTTCGATTTTTTCGAATGGAGTTCCATCATGTAGACGAATATCCGCTCCGAGGGCATCTGCTTCAGTCTTGAGCGTTTTGACTCTCTTCAAAAGGTTCTGATCTTCAGTTAGCAATTGCTGCTGTTTCGCACCCGTCGGGCGGGAATTTGGGATTTGATCCAATAAATCTTGGCTCCCTGTCTCTAGTTGATAGAGATCTTTGCGCATCTTATCGACCTTGCTTTCCAACTGTTTATGCTGCGCGACTAAGGTTAGCTGATCAAAGGTGTCGTTTAGTGCGTTGAACCACCTGACAATTTCAGTGACGTCGTGCAAAGGTTCAAGGTCGGCGGTGTTGAGTGCCTCTTGGCCATTGGTATTGGAAGCGGCTCGCGCCCCACCTAACACGACCGCGAAAGCCGCGATGCCTGATGTGAAGAAAGCTCGCGTAACGGTATGCATTTATCCTCCGCTACTGTCTTTGGCATGCCGTTGGCGAATCAGGTAGATGCCGATTTCGGCCGCAATCAACAGAGCGATCAGCGGCGGCAGAAGGTGAAGCCTGTCTGCGTCGATCCAGTTAAGCACGATAAGCAGATATGTCAGCCCAAGGAGTCCCAACACTGATGCCATTATCGCCGCCACGAGTTTCACCATGCATGTCTCCTCGATCTTGCCAGGATTGCCGTCGGTTGCTTAAAAGAAAAGGATCCACCTCCGGCAAGCCCGCTTAATGACGCCTACTAACACAGCCCGCCAAGACGCTCAACGAACGGTGAGTTATGCTTATTTCCAATACCAGTCCGTAATGTCAAATCCGATATCGAACGCTTTAATTAAATCGTGGTGACCGACAATCGCAGTAAACTTTTTCGCGCTCGTAAGAAGCACCTGGGTGTTAATAATAAAACCCTCGATCGTTATTTGAAGGTTGGCGGACGGAAGAGTAAACGTCGAGCCGCTTGGCGTGCCGACGGTAATGTTAGGCCCAATTGTGGCGAGTCCGATTTTGCTTGCGACTGCTGCAGGCAGGATTGTGTAGTCAGAGCCTGTATCGACGAGGCAGTCAATCCTCGAGCTCGTCGTACCGCCGTTGTTGATATACACCTCGGCGTAGGGGCGTTTGTCAACGGGGTCGTACGGCTTGGAATAGCGAAATGTGCCCGGGGTTATCGGCATTTTAGCTTACACCGCGAGCGGGCTGATGAAGACGATTGACACCTCGTCGGGCTGGATGTTCTGGCGGTCGAGCTCGTGCATGAGTTCGTCTATATCATCGGCGGTAATCACTAGCGATTTTCCGTCTGCCGCGACCCAGTGGTCTGGCGGGAGCGTGGACCAGTTCTTCTCGATCCAGTCGGTACCCCGGTGCCGCCTGTAGCCCCGGATTTCGAACGAGTCTCGAATTGGCGCCGGGCGCATCTCACTGCTCCCCTGGTTGCTTTTGTCGCGCCGGATCTTCGCGAGAGACGCCTCGCTGGCCTTGGACCGCCCCAAAGAAATCCTTCGTTTCCAATGAAATGTATTTTATCTTGACCGTATTGGTTTCTGTCCGCGTCAGCGATCCGCCTAGTTTCGCAACATAGACTTCGATCCCGGCCTCCCCCTTTTTTTCAGCTTCAATAGCGAATTCAAATTCGCATTCGGCGAATTTCATCACTGCGTCTTTATTGTGTTCCGCTCTGACACCGGCCGCGCGAATCTGCTTGTTTACCGCTTCAAGCATATCGGCCAGAGGAATACGTTCTTCTAGATCAACCATGATAGCCACCCATTAGTCTGTCAACCCTACGAGCCCAATGCAGAACCCAGACCCAGACAATAAAGACTATTGTTGGGCGCCTGACGCCCTAAGTTCAAGGGATTTTTCCGAAATATGGTTCGCTAAAGCCGAAGAGACAAGAAACAGGGTCAAATTTCTTTCTTCCGATGCTTGCGTCGCGCGGACAGGTCATTCCGACGCAGTGGCATCGAGGGGTATCCAAAGCGGCGGGGCCGCTGTGTCATCCGAGCCCGTTTAAGAGTGTAGATCCTCATTTGCGCCACGGCCCCGCAATCCCGACGGCGCGTCATTGAGCTGGCGAACGTGGTTCTGGAGCAGGAGAGATTGCATCTCGCTCGCTGCTAGAGTGATCGAGGGCTCGGCTTTGAAATGGTGTCGACCTGACGGAGGAGCGTCCACATAATCATCTGCGTCGCGCGGAAGACTTCGATATCGTTCTTAACTGCATGCTCGACTCGAAATTCGCGGTGCGCGAGTCAATCGAACACCTGGTTAAGTGCGTCGCGAAGTTTGTCGGATATCTCTTCGATTTCAATCCGGCAGGGGCTTTCTTCCCAACCAAGAAATGACAATCCATGGGAGCCGCAGCCGTCCCATCGCATCGCTCGCACGACATCGTCCTGAGGTCCGTGCGTTGCCTCGTGGACATCGACGCTGGCATCGCCGCAGAACCTTGGCTGCACCACGTCGTTCATAGGACAACGATGGTCGGAGTCGGCAGTTAGCCAACAAGCTGCCTTTCAAGGTAACGTGGCCGCTGACCGCTCCTGGCCGGCAGTACGCATTCACCCACCTCGTCAGAAAGCAGCCGTTGACTACTCCAATGTCGGCTACGTGGAACGTCCACGGAACTGGCGCTCTCGGCCAACGGCCGCTCGATTGTTTGGCGAAAATGACAGTTATCGGAGTTAAATCAGACTCTACGCGTGCGATCGTAGACGATCATTGTCGTCCGACAGCTATCGATTCGACTTGATCGGTTCTAACACTTCAGCTAACTTTCCACGATACCCCGCTTCGATAGACCGATTTTTCGTTAAACAATACATTAAAAGCTGATTGATTAAAAATCGGAGGTCCCGTGATTCGGCTACGCGTCGTTGTGATTGTCGCGGCTTTGATGTTTGGGGTCTCCGGTTGCGGGACACCACGACTCACGGGGCTACAGGATCCAGATTCGGCGAATGAGGTGGATAGAGACGCAAACGGACCAACCGTTGCCGACTTGGTAAAGCACATCCAGTGTGAAGTTGCTAAGGCAGTCGATCAAACTGCAAACTCGAAATTGCAGATCGCAAGCTCAGGCGTCAGTACCTCGGATGGATCGCAGAGCATCGATAAGACGGCGGTAATGACGCTCGGTGATTACTTCAAAAAGCATGGATATGTTGGTCAAGTGAGTCTCACGGTTGATGTAATCGACACGCAGGCAATAAATCCATCACTCAGTTTTATCAACCCGATTACGTCGGCCACCAATTTCACCATGTCGTTCGCCGGTCAGTACAGTCAAACCCGTCATCGTAGTTTTAACTACTACTTTCCGATCAAGCTCGTACCCGTGAACGCAACCTCAGGCACCGATGGAAGCGAAGCCGTGGCCGCACCGGGTGGAGAGCTGTGTCGGGAGGACAAAATGGCAAGCAACAACAAATCTGGATTTCAAGGAACACTGGGCCTAGACACCGCATTGTATTCAGGTGTGCTAGCTAATATAGCAACGAGCGACAGTGAAGATTTAAGCGAGACGGATCTCTCAAAGCAGCAAAATCTTTCGTTCACTACGCAGGTGGATTTCCAAGTGGTTTGGAGCGGGGGGCTGGGACCAAACTGGACACTCACAAGATTTAAAGGACCGTCAGGTGGCGGAGGGGGCGGTGGTGGCGGAAGCGGTGGTGGCGGAAGCGGTGGTGGCGGAAGCGGTGGTGGTGGGAGCCAGCTCTTCAACGCAAGCAATACGGGAAAAGATACGTTGATTGTGGCGTTTGCCCCTATCGGAGATGCCAAGGCCTCGGCGGCTCGCGCTGAGCTGGAGGAGCAGATCAAAATCGCAAAAGTTGATGTGGCGTCGAAACAGACGCAAAAAGCGACCAACAGCAAGCACTCGGTGGCTACGCTTCTGGCGCTTGAGGCGGAAAGAAAAATGAATTTGGATCGATCGCCTGCAGCAATTGCGACGCGTAAAAACCCGGCCGCCTTGAACGACCTCAATACGCTCAGTTCAACGTTAGATATGGAGTTGAACCACGTGGAAAATGAGAACGCGAACGCGCCGAGGGCGGCGCGTTCGCCGACACAGGCAACCTTGGATGCTATACGACAACAAAAGAGCGCCGACGAGAAAATGGTAGCAGAGGCAAAGGTGCGACTCACGGCTCTACAAGATCGTGAAAATACATTGAAATCTCCGAACCCTGGAGATGTTGCAGCCGCTCGAGATGCTGCGAGCGCAGCGCTAACACGCTATTTGCTTGAGGGGCTCCAACCTCGGCTGCGTTGAGTGGAAGAGCGCGCGCTCACACGACCGCAGTGGACCGCCAGCGAGCTAATGCTCCATCACTCGCCAGTGGGCGTTTCTAGAGCACGCTCTGCAATCCTCGACTTTCCAAAAAAGCAAACGTTCTTACGCGTTTGCGCTCAACCACGTGCATTTAACAGAACCTCCTCGCGAACGTCAGGTACGGTGTCCGCGCTCAACGCTCACAAGGGGCGGCCGTATCGGTTACGCACAGCCACCGCTTCATGCGACGCAACGGACATTCAATGTTTCGTAGTCGACGGCAGATGTGGGTCGGAAGTGTGAGTTCACCAAAGCAGGAAGCTGCCGTCCGGCTGCTCGATGCTGTCTGCGTCAGCAATCTGCCGCATTGCTGACGTAGATCTCAGGTTGCCTCAAGGTCTGTTAAGGCCGATGACCCGCCTTACGAGCTGCAAGAGCGAAGGCCCTAGTACCTTGCAAGTACCCATTACAACCACCCAGCAATCTCCACCAGTTGTGGGCTCGACTTCTGCCCGACATCACCTGATCAACGACTGCCTCCTCGCCAGTTAATCTCCAGATCGCCGTCGGCCACTTTGAGACGTTCGACAGCACCGGAAAGATCGTTAACAATCGGCAGAGCAGCTGCAGATAGCGACCGTCATCGGTCGTTCTCTCGTCGTTCGGTACTTTAATTTTCCTTCGCCCCGCTTCTCCTGCCATGACTATCGCCTTCGAATCACCCGATCAACCCGACGTGATCGCCCTCATTGCCGAGCTGGACGCGTACCAGGACACCCTTTACCCGCCAGAGAGCCGGCACACCTTGGACATGGCGTCGTTAAAGCAACCCGATGTCCTTTTCGCCGTTGCGCGGGACCGTCTGGGTCATGCAATTGGCTGCGGCGCGATAGTCCTCTGCCCTGAATTCGGCGAACTCAAACGCGTGTATGTCAGTCCTCGCGGCCGAGGGCAAGGCATCGCCAAGAAGCTCATCACGGTGCTCGAGTTACGGGCAATAGACTTTGGCTGTAAATTGCTCAAGCTTGAAACCGGACCGTACCAACATGAGGCGCTGGCTTTGTATGCCTCCGCCGGTTATGAGCGCCGTGGACCGTTTGGTGATTACACGTTCGACCCAATGAGTGTTTTCATGCAGAAACACATTGCGGCCTGAGACGTGGATTCGTCCGGACACGCAAAACGCCGCGAACAAACCGCCCATGCCAGCTTGAATAGCGTGACCCACTCCACTCCCGAACCTCTCCCTTCCTGGAGCGCAACAATGTCTTCTCTTGCCCATACTTTCCGCCAACTGCACGCGGCCTCCGAGCCGCTGCGCCTGCCTAACGCGTGGGACGCCGGTAGCGCGAGGCTGTTCGAAAGCCTCGGCGCCAAGGCGATTGCCACCACCAGCGCTGGTGTCGCCTGGGCCAACGGCTATCCCGACGGCCGCACCATGCCTGCGGACACGGCCATCCAGGTTGCGGCCAGCATTGCACGTGTGTTACACGTGCCGCTGACCGTCGACATCGAGAATGGCTATGCCGACGAACCCACGGCGGTGGCGCAGACGGTCCTGCGATTTATGGAAGCCGGCGTCGTCGGCATCAATATCGAGGATGGCCGGGATGCGCCCGAGCTGCTCGCGGCAAAGATCGAAGCCATCAAGAGCGCCGCTGCCGGCGCGGGCGCGGACATCTTCATCAACGCGCGCACAGACATCTATTTGGCCCCGCTGGTCGAGGACGACAAGCGCGTAGACGAAGTGCTGCTGCGCGCCGCGCGCTACCGCAGTGCAGGCGCCGATGGCTTATTCGTGCCGGGGCTGACCGCGCCGGCAGATATCGAGGCCATCGTGCCCGCAGTCGGACTACCCCTGAACGTCATGGCATGGCCGGGCTTGTCGGACGCATCGGCGCTCGCTCAACTGGGCGTCCGGCGACTGAGCGCGGGGAGCGGCATTCCGCAGGTGCTGTGGGGCCATGCCGCAAGACTGGCGCAGGATTTCCTCGAAACCGGAAGCTCGACCCCCATGGGACGCGATGCCATGAGCTATGCCCATCTGCAGGCGCTGTTTGTCGGCGTCTGAGCCACTACGGAGGTCGCACATAACTCGCTAAATCATCCGCATCGAACCGCTGTCAAGGTACCTGCATGGGGAGAATGGGAAGGTACGTGCACGAAAGGCTGCCGTCTCACAGCGGCAGCCTTTCCCGACATGCAGTCAGCGTCAGTTGTCTGAGCCAACGATGAACAGGATCGACCTCTGAACGGGGATGCCACATCTGCGAGACCGTGATCTCCGCGGTTTTCACGGGAAGCTCGAAGGCATGCAACGTGGCAGCTGCGGCCAATGCTTGCTGTTCAGGCTGATCCCCCATCAAAGACGCAGGCACGAGCGCAACCAAGTCCGACGCTCGCGCCACAGCCAGCGCGGCGGGAAAACTCGGAACGACGGCGACAATCGTTCGTTCCAGTCCTAAAGCGGCCAGCGCCTCATCGACCGGCCCGCTTGCGCGACCGCGTCGTGAAGCGACGACATGGCCAAACGCGATGTACCTGTCGGCCGTCACTTCGCGCTCCATCGCGAGCGGATGCCCCTGTCTGACGACACCAAGAAACCGGTCCCGGAATAATGCCTGCACCCGGACTTCCGGCCCCATTTCGCTCAACACACCGATTTCAAGATCCGCGGAGCCGTCGCGCAAATGCGCCGCCGTCTTCTCAGGCTTGGGCGCAAAACGCAAACGTACGAGTGGCGCAGCCGTGGTCGCCGCGGCGATCAGCGAAGCGGCGAAAGCCTCCACGAAACCATCGTTGGCGCGAATGGTAAAGGTTCGCTGCAACGTCGAAAAATCCGGTTCCGTAGTCGAGGGACGAAGTACCGCACGCGCCTCGTGAACCGCATTCTGAGTGCGTTGGCGCAGTACCTCCGCATGAGGTGTCAATACCATATGGCGCCCCGCCCGAACCAATAGCGGGTCGCCGGTTGCCTCGCGGAGCCGGGTCAAGGTCCGGCTCATTGCCGATGCGCTTAATCCCAATCGACGCGCAGCGCCGGCTACGCTGCCATCGGCAAGCAATACGTCCAGCGCAATGAGTAAATTCAAGTCGGGTTCGGGCATGCCTGATCGTAGCAGGAACCGTCGATACATGGCGTTCGATGCAGGTTATAAGTGCAACTGCTGCGTCTTCCGCCATGTCATTCTCATCGATATATTCCATGTATCGACCCATGAATATCGGGTCTTACTCATAGGGATCTATCAATGCAAGACAACTCTCGGCAGAAAACCGTTCTCCTCATCGGTGCATCCCGTGGCCTCGGATTTGCCATGGTCGAGGAATACCTCAAGCGCGGCTGGCGAGTGATCGCCACCGGGCGGGAGAGCTCAACAGGAAAGCTGCGCCAACTCTCGGAAAGCACTCAAGGCGCGCTGGAAGTTGAAGCAGTCGATATCACGATTCCCGACCAGGTCAGCGCGTTACACGGCCGTCTCAAAGATCGGCAACTGGATCTGCTTTTCGTGAATGCGGGCGTCAAGAACGACGATGGTGAAACGATCGCCGATGTCTCGACCGAGGAATTCGTGCGCGTCATGGTGACGAATTCGTTGAGTCCCCTGAGGGTAATCGAGGCGTTTCAAGACCTCGTGCGGCCGACGGGAACGATTGGTGTCATGTCATCAGGGCAGGGCAGCCTCACCAACAACACTAACGGCAACTACCCGGTCTACAGGGCCAGTAAGGCTGCTCTCAACATGTTCATGCGTAGCTTCGCTGCGCGCCACCAGGACGACGCGAAAACCTTGCTATTGATGGCGCCTGGATGGGTACGGACAGACATGGGCGGTCCTGGCGGGCGTCTGAGTATCGAGGAAAGTATCCCGAACCTGCTGAACACGATGGAGGCCTACGAAGGGCGCTCCGGATTGCATTACCTGGACTACCTGGGAAGAGTCGTTCCTTGGTGAGCGTCCTTGGTGAGCGGCGACGAAGATTCCAAAGTCACGGCAGTCGCTGAATAGCGCAATACATCGCAATAGTGCCCCGGCAAGTCCAACGAGAACCAAGGACCCGCCGAGGTCAAAAAATGAACCGAAGGTCACCCGCCGACCAGCGACTTCCCTTGCGAAAGAATCTTGTCACAAACCTGCTTGGTGACTTGCTGCTTCAACCCGCCGCCACTCAGATCAACCTGTTTCCCATCACCACTTTTCAAAAGACCTGCGGCGCCTGAGGTATACCCGCTATCCGACGATGCAGCCGATGTCCCGCCTATCTTGCTCATCAGCGAGTCTTTAACCGATGACGCCCCATTCCCACTGAGATAGTTGTTCTTGATACAGAACTGCAGCACGCCTGCAACGTTACTCGTACTGCCCGATGTCAGCGATGACCCGGTCAACCCGCCGGTCATGCCGCTCATGCTCCCAAGACTGCTGAGTCCGCTGGACGAGGATCCATCGGAATTGCCGCCTCCCTTCAACAAATTGCCAAGTTGCGCGTGAGCGGCTGAAAAGGGTAACAACATTGCAATTGCGATGCCTGCAACGGTGCGGCGATACGTTCGGACTTTCATGCTCGGACTCCTTCAGTGACTAAAACCAGCCTCTAATATAGTGCGTTTCACGCAAGGCGTTGAATAAGAACGTTCGCGGCTTGCGTTATAACAATTTGGATGGAGTGCTGATGATCAAAAAATGACAATTGAAGGTCAACCGAAAGTCAATGAAAGTCCCGGCTCACGCTCGTCAACCCACCCAGCAGATACGACATATCCACCAGCCGTTGCGCGACGAGATGTCGAACCTCGCCTTCGCATTGCCACGTGCCATACACCGCCAGCAACGTCGACCCGAGCGCTTCGCGGCGCTGCTTCTCCAGCAAGCTCGGCCACACGATCACGTTGACGTTGCCGGTCTCATCTTCAATGGTCACGAACATCACACCCTTCGCCGTTCCAGGCCGTTGACGCACGGTCACGAGTCCGCATCCGCGCGCTAATCGCCCGTTCCTGTAATCACGCAACGTAGCCGCCGACATCAACCGCAGTTCAAGCAACGCCGGCCGCAGAAGTTCAAGCGGATGACGCCCAAGCGACAGACCCGTAGCCTTGTAGTCGCTGACAATATCCTCAGATTCAGAGGGCGCGCCGAGCAGAGGCGTGACATCTTCCACGCGTGCATCGTTGAGCATGTCTTTATCGGGCACGGCGGCCACGGATTGCCATAACGCTTCCCGTCGATTACCGGCAAGCGTAGTCAAGGCGTTGGCAGCAGCCAGCGCTTGCAGGTCATGCCGATCAAGTTGAGCGCGTTGCGCGAGGTCACCCACGCTCTCGAACTGACGCACACAACGGGCAGTTTCAATCCGCTCAGCCGCACCATCCCGCATCCCGCGAAGCAGCGATAACCCCAGCCGCACAGCAGGCTTGCTGTCCTCACCCCGACACTCATCCGGATACTCAAGCACCGAATCCCAGCCGCTCACTGTCACGTCGGCGGGAAACACCACTACGCCATGGCGCTTCGCGTCTTGAACGAGTTGCGAAGGGGAGTAGAAACCCATCGGCTGCGAGTTCAGCATGGCCGCGAGAAATGCCGCTGGTTCATGACGCTTCAACCAACTGCTGACATACACCAGCAACGCAAAACTCGCCGCATGGCTTTCAGGAAAACCATATTCACCAAAGCCCTTGATCTGCTCGAAAATAGCTTCTGCAAAGGCCTTTTCATAACCGCGCTCAACCATGCCGTTCACAATCCGGTCATAATATTTTCCCAGACCGCCTTTGCGTTTCCACGCAGCCATTGCCCGTCGCAATGCATCGGCTTCACCGGCTGTGAACCCCGCTGCGATCATCGCGATCTGCATGACCTGTTCCTGAAAGATCGGCACGCCCAAGGTCCTTTCCAATGCGATCTTCAACCCCTCGCTAGGATATTTAACCGGCTCCAAACCCTGACGCCGCCGCAAATACGGATGCACCGCACCACCTTGAATAGGACCAGGCCGTACGATCGCGACCTCGATCACCAGATCGTAAAACGCTTGCGGCCGCAGTCGCGGCAACATAGACATCTGCGCTCGCGATTCAATCTGGAACACACCGATAGTGTCCGCCTGCGAGATCATGTCGTAGGTAGGTTTGTCGTCGGGAGGGATGTCCTGCATCTCGAAGCGCTCGCCGCGTTTCTCCGAGACAATATCGAGCGTGCGTCGAATGGCCGACAGCATGCCGAGCGCGAGCACATCGACTTTCAAAAGCCCCAGCGCTTCCAGATCGTCCTTGTCCCACTGGATCACGCTGCGATCCGCCATAGCCGCATTTTCGATAGGAACCAGCCGCGTCAGTTTCTCCCGGCTGATCACAAATCCGCCCGAATGCTGCGACAGATGCCGCGGAAAATTCAGCAATTGCGCAGCCAGCGACGCCCACGATTGAATCAACGTATTCTCCGGATCAAGCCCGGATTCGGTGAAGCGTTGCAGCAGGTCATGACTGGTATCGAACCACTGATGCGACTTCGCGACGCGATCCACAATTTGCGGATCGACGCCCAGTGCCTTGCCCGTTTCACGCAATGCGCCGCGCGGCCGATACGTCGACACCGCCGCCGCAATCGCCGTCCGGTCACGCCCATATTTTCGATAGATATACTGGATCACTTCCTCGCGCCGCTGATGTTCAAAGTCGACATCAATATCCGGCGGCTCGCCGCGCTCTTTACTTATAAACCGCTCGAACAGCATGTTGCCGCGCGCCGGGTCCACTTCAGTCACGCCGAGGCAATAACACACGGCGGAGTTCGCGGCTGAACCACGCCCCTGGCAAAGAATGTTTTCGCTGCGGGCAAAGCGGACGAGGTCATAGACGGTCAAGAAATACGCCTCGTATTTCATATGCTCGATCAACTCGAGTTCGTGTTCTATCTGCGCCTGCACCTTGTGCTCAATGCCGAGCGGAAAACGCCGATGCGCGCCAATATAGGTCTCCTGCCGCAAATAAGCGGCGTGGGTAAAACCTGCCGGCACGATCTCATCCGGATAGTCATAACGCAAATCATCGAGTGAAAACGTGCAGCGCGTGAGCACGTTGAGGGTTTCGCCAAGCGTGTATTCCGGATAGAGATTCGCGAGCCGCAACCTGGAGCGCAGATGTTGCTCGGCGTTCGGCGTGAGATCGTAACCACATTCCGACACCGGCTTGCCTATACGGATTGCCGTCATGGTGTCCTGCAGCGGCTTGCGTGAACGCACGTGCATCACTACGTTGCCGGTCGCCACCACCGGCACCTTATGAAACGCAGCCACGTGCTCGATGGTCCCCCGATGCATGTCATCGAGTGCGCGCTGGTGCAGCGTCAATCCAACCCATGCGCGTTGGGCAAACGTGGTGTCGAGCCATTCGATCTGGGCATCGAGCGCAGCCTGCTTTGCGGGGAAATCGGGTACGAGGATCGCGAGGCAATCCGGCATGCCGCGCAGATGCGCAAACTCTTTATCGGGCCGCGCCAGATCGTTCGGCGTGAGCAGGTACGCGCCTTTTTTCGACCGCATGCGGGCAATGGTGATGAGCTCCGACAAATTGCCGTATCCATTGCGGTTCGTCGCCAGCAAAATGAGTCCGAAGGCCGGCGAAAGATCCGCGTTGACGAGCTTGAAATACGAGCCGATCACCAGCGGAAAATTCAGGTTCTTCGCCTCCACATGCGCGCGTACGACACCCGCGAGCGAGCATTCATCGGTGATTGCCAGGCCGGCATAACCGAGTTGCGCCGCCCGCGCGACCAGCTCCTCTCCACGCGATGCCCCGTGAAGGAACGTGAAGTTGGAAAATGCGAAAAGCTCCGCATACGCGGGCAGCATGGAGAAGGTGGTATCCACGATTCATCATCCAAACAGACCGTGGAGGAACCAGCGCGGGTCTTCGGCTTCCGCGCTGCCGGGCCGCTCGCGATAAATCCAGTAGCAACTTTGATCGGTGGCTTGCGCGACGAAATAATCGCGGCTGGTCAAATTACCGTCGAACCATCCCGCCTCGATGCGCTCAGCCGGCGACACGAGCTTCAGCGACGACCCATAGAACGGCCGATGACTTTTCATCATCAATTGCAACGGCTTTTCAAGCAGCCATGCCGGGCGCGGCAGATCGGACGGCACGGCTTCAAGTTTTTGAGGAAGGGTGGTATCGGTGACGGAGATCCATCGGTTCGCCTGTTCCGGCCGGTAATCCGATGAAGGCGCCGCACGCAGCACGTTCTCGGCGCCGAGCCGCGCCACCAGCAATTCGAGCAACCGATTGTGGTCTTCAGGCGAGCCGCCGGGTTCAGGAAAGAGCGTCTCGGTAGGCGGTTCGGCAGGCTGAATTTTTGCGGCGCTCAGGCGCAACGCTATCACCGGCGCCACGAGTTCCGTGCGGCCAAGCCGCTCCTTGAACAAGCGCACCAGATGTTCTTCGTGCCAGGTGGGTTCAGCGAGGGCGATCTGGATAACGGTTGGGTCGATGGCATCGCGGCCGCGCTCGTGTTCCAGCGTGAGCGTGGCATGCGTGAGCGCCAGTTGCTGCGTGCTCAGCCAGCCGCACAGTTGCACGATCAACCGGCGCGCGGCAAACAGCATGGCTTCCGCATGCTCGATGCGATCAGGCAACTCGATGCGCGCGCTGAAAGCGGGCGGCACAGCCAGCCATTCGTAGAGTTCGGGCGCGAGCCCATAAGCGCGGTCGAGCGAATCCAGCAGCGCGACGCCGCAGCGTTTTTTCAAGCCGGCACGCGGCAGACGGCGGATGTCGTTCAGCGTCTTGCAACCCAGTCCCGTGAACCAGTCCCTGAAAGCCCGCACTTCCGGCGCGGCGTGGAACGGCAGCGTTCCGAGCTTGCGTTCGAGCGACGTCATTTTCAGCACGCGCCGCTTGCCGAGGTGAGCGCTCTGGATGCTTCTGGCCAGCAGCCACGCGCCCTGGCCGGTCGGCGCTGTGCTCAGGCGCGCCGTCACGCCGATGGCATCGACAATGTCCCGCATCTGATGACACAGCCGCACGATGCCGCCGAAGAGCCGCAAGCTCGCCGTGACGTCGATAACAATGGTTTCCTCATCGCAAAGTGTGACCATGGGAGAGAATTTCATCAGGGAAAAAGCTACCTCGCGCATCAAGTCGTTTTCCCGGCTCAGCTCGCGTTCGAACATGAGGGTGTCGGGCGAGAGTGTGAGGACGCCACCGCGTTTCATGCCGATGCACACGCTGGCCTCGCGAGCGCTCAGGTCTCCTATGAAGACCGTGTCGCGGTCGAGGACGACGCAGCCGTGTTCAGGCTTAGGCGACCAGCGTGGACGGAACACTTCCAGCGACAACCGGGGTAGATGTATGCCGACGTACACGGGCATGAGGACTCATCAGAACGGGAGAGGGTTGCAGGGTGACGGACAGTCTTTCGGCGCGAATCGGGCCTTTGCGCTTGATGATGTCGACAGCAATACCGTCGCCGGCCGGCCGCACGCACAGCCTCAACGTGGCCGGCGACGAATCCGCCGCGCTCGCGAGCGGGCGCACCATCAGGAATAGCGTTTCAGAGGATTGCGCGGCCATGTGGAGGCGCCGTAGCGACTCCGTGCGCGCGTATTGCTGCCAGAAGATAAGCGCCCCGCAACTGCCGGTTTTGAGGATTTGCTCGGCTGACCACAACGCGTCAGCCAGTTTCGATGCGCGTACCTGGAGCAGCTTGTCGAGCGGCACACCGAGATACGCAAAGGCAAGAGAATTTGGCATGTGAGGCGGTTGCACGAAGGCGATGGGGCGGCGGCTTACCGCGGCGAGCGCCGGGCGTAACAGCCTGACTTCGCCCACGCCCGGTTGCTGCACCAGCAACTCGATCAGCGTTCCCAGGGGCCAGCCGCCGCCCGGCAGTTCGGCCGACAGCACGGCATAACCCGTGTCGACCGTCTGCCCCTGCGAGCGCGCGAGCTGCGACCCGCGCCACAAGGCGGGGTGGATGTCTTCGACGTTCTTGAGCAGGGCTGACATGGCAAATTTAACTGTATGGATGTACAGTACTTTACCTTGAATTGATCGAACTTGAACTGCCCCTTTTTAAACGCGGGGGAGGATATCGGAGAGGAAAATATGACCGGGGAATGGTCCGGAAACGGTAAGGAGAATGCGCGGTGACCATCCTGGTTGGCACGGCTTCATGGACTGATCCCACGCTGATCAAGTGCAAGCGTTTTTATCCGCCTGGCTGCTCGAGCGCGGAGGCACGCTTGCGTCATTACGCGTCCGTGTTCCCGTTGGTGGAGGTTGATTCCAGCTATTACGCCATGCCCAACGCCGCGAATTCGGTGTTGTGGGCAGAGCGGACACCGCCCGGGTTCGTGTTCAACATCAAGGCGTTTCGCTTGTTCACGGGGCATCAGACCGCACGCGACATGTTCCCGCCGGACATCCAGCCGCACTTGCCGCAGAACGGCAAGACGAGCCTGTATTACAAGGATTTGCCGGACGAGTTGCAACAGGAACTATGGTGCCGGTACTTCGAAGCCGTTGAGCCGCTTCGTCTTGCCGGCAAGCTCGGCGCGGTGCATTTCCAGTTTGCGCCGTGGGTGATCTGCAATCCCCATGGCATCCGGCATGTCGAGCACTGTGCGGACGTCATGGGCGCAATGGACGGCTACACCATGGCGGTCGAGTTTCGCAACCAGACCTGGTTCGACGACAAGCGCCGCGACTCCACGCTCGCCATGGAACGTGAGCGCGGACTGGTGAATGTGGTGGTGGATGAACCGCAGGGGTCGAGTAACAGCATCCCCGCCATTTGGGAAACAACGCATCCGCGGCTGGCGCTGATTCGCATGCATGGACGCAATCAGGACACATGGAATATCAAAGGCGCGGTTGCATCGTCGTCGAGATTTCACTACGAGTACAACGACGATGAAATCGATTCGCTAGCTAGTCAGATCATCGAGATCTCGAAAGCGGTTGAATTGACGCATGTGGTTTTTAATACGAACTACGAGGACCAGGGGCAGAGGAATGCGGCGAAGTTGATGGGCGTCCTGGGCGCGAACGCGATTGCGTCATGATCTTTTGGACGGCGGCTACCGAAGGCAGCAACAGGCTCAGAGCATGTCACAACGCGTAGCCGCCGAACATTGAGAAATCGGACCCCAACACGCCGTGCATGGTCGCCGGATTTCCGGCTTCAGTTAGTCACGAGGCGATTCGGTCCGCTGGAATCTATCCCTGTGCATCTCACGCGTCGACGAGATCCCGAACTCCCTGTACTGGCAAATTAGTGCAAAAGGCAGTACATTTGCTTGCCTTGTTGATGGGATCACGCCATGTCACGCCTGAAGGACGAAACCCTTTCGATCCGTACCTCTGCCGACATCAAGCAACTGCTCCGCGTGGCGGCCGAGCGTGAGCGGCGCTCGGTTGCTTCGATGATCGAAATCCTGGTTCTCGACTACGCACGAACCCATAACCTGAAACCGGATCGACAAGATGACGACTCGGTAAAGGGAAATGTCTCGCGCGAGATGTAGGCGAAATTGAGATCAGGGTTTTTAGATGCAGAAGTAAAGCTCTCTTGCGGATATTGATAGTGCGGGGAAAAAGTGATGGCAAAAACGAGGGAACCTTCATGACCCAGAACTGGCCTTATCCCGGCGCCCGCTGGTGGAAGTTTGATTTCCACACGCATACGCCCGCGTCCAAAGACACTAACGCGTGGCAAAAGGCCGTCGGGACGCCGGATGAAATCACGTCGGAGAAATGGCTGCTCAAGTACATGGCAGCCGAGATCGACTGTGTGGCCGTGACTGACCACAACAGCGGCGAGTGGATCGACGGGCTCAAGTCGACGTACGCGAGGATGAAGAGCGAAGCGGATGCGGGGATGGCGCCGGTTGGATTCCGGGAGTTGCATCTCTTTCCCGGTGTGGAAATCTCGGTGCAGGGCGGCTTTCACCTGCTGGCGATCTTTGATCCGTTGTCTGCCGGCGGCCAGACAATCAGCGACTTGCTGGCGGTTGTGCGCTACGAGGGCACGCGCGGCGACAGCGACGGCGTAACCCGTGAGGGAGCGGCGAAAGTCGTCGAAGAAGTCGTAGCAGCCGGTGGAGTCGCGATACCGGCGCATGTAGATGGCGACAAGGGCTTGCTTCAAGTCGAGCCGGGAACCCGCAAATGCCGTCTTGACACGACCACCGTGAAGCAAGTGCTGCAAGAGCCTGGCATTCTCGCCGTGGAGTGGCGCGATCAGGCCAAGCAGGGGCCAACGATACTGGACGAACTCAAGCTCTCGTTTGCAAAGGTCGTCGGCAGCGATTGCCACACTTTTCAGGGATCAGCCGTTCCGGGCTCTCGTTACACATGGATCAAGATGGCCACGCCGCCTAGCCTGGAAGGCTTGCGTCTGGCCCTGCTGGATGGGCAACACGGCGTGTCGGTCCGTCGCAGTGACGATGGTGACGGTTTCACTCCGTTCAAGAAGCCTGAGCATTTCATTGAATCTATCGAGATTTACCACGCCCGATTCATGGGGCACAGTAAGGCTGCCGTGCTGACGTTCAACCCCTATTTCAATGCCCTGATCGGTGGGCGCGGTACGGGTAAATCAACGATCGTGCACGCATTGCGGCTCGCTTACCGGCGCGAGACAGAACTGGCGCGAAGCTCGGAGTCTGAGGAGACCTTTGCTCGATTCAACAAGGTCGCGAAGAACCGCAATGACGAAGGTGGCTTGCTTCCCGACACGCGAATTTGCTTGCAGGTTAGCCGGGACGGGACGTCCTACCGATTGATTTGGCAGCAGGATGGTCAAGGCCATGTGGTCGAGGAGTGGGATGAATCCATCAAGGCGTTCAAACCTTCGAGCAGCCAGGTCATCAACCAGCAGCGCTTTCCCATCCGTTTGTTCAGCCAGGGACAAATCGCGGCGCTGGCAGGCGACAGCCAGCAACCGTTGCTCAAGGTTATCGACGATGCGGCTGGTACAAGCACACAGCAAGCCGCTTTCGGCGAAGCCAGAGATAGCTTCTTCGCGACGAGTGCGCAGATTCGCGAGATTGACGGCAAGCTGCAAGGTCGCGATCCGCTGAACCTCAGCCTGCAAGATATTCAGCGCAAGCTTGCTCGCTTCGAAGGCGCGGACCACGCGGCGGTGCTGAAGAACTACCAGCGAACCAGTCGGCAGAGCCGCGAACTGGAGCGCCAATTCCAGAGCGCCACAGAGCTTGCGGGACGTTTGAAGGCGTTTGCGCAAGAGCTTCTCGCAGAAGACTTGCCCGACGCTCTGTTCGATGCAGCTACCGATGATTCGGCGCTGCAGGTCGTTCGGAAACTACACGCGGCAGTTGGCAAAGCACGCTTGGAAGTCGAGCGCACGGCTAGTCAACTTGAGGAGCACAGCAGCGTACTCAAGACTGAACTAGAGGCTTCGACGTGGGCAACGCAAGAGGCGAGCGCCAAGTCCGCGTATGACACTTTAAAAACTGATTTGCAACTGCAAGGAGTGAATGATCCAAGCGAGTATGGGCGTCTTGTGCAGGAAAAGCAGCAACTGGAGAGCGAGGTCAAGCGTTTGGATGCGCTGCAAAAACAGCGAGATGCGCTTGAGGAAAGGTCTCAGATGCAGCTAGAGAAAGTCAAGACTGCCCGACAGGCGATCAGCACTTGCCGCGACGACTTCCTGAAGCGCTCGCTTGACGGTAACGACTACGTGCAAATGAAACTAATTCCGTACAGCAGGGATGCGCGCGCCATCGAGCGCTCGCTTAGAGATCTGCTCGGCGTGACCGAAGAAAAGTACAAGGATATATACCAGGAAGCCTCGGAAGGAACTCCCGCGAAGGGGCTGGTGGCTGACCTGATGCTACCGTCAAAACTTGCGGAGAACGACGGCCAACGGAATACACCGGTGTTTGAGACCGCTATCGAAGAATTGAAGAAGCGCCTGGTACAAGCGTGCCGCAGCCAAGCAGATTTCGGCAAACCGTTCAGTAAGCACTTGAAGGCTGAGGTAGACAAACGTCCGGAACTCATCGATCACATTCTTTGCTGGTTTCCTGAGGACGGCCTGGACGTTGAATACAGTCGAAAAGGGGATGGTCGTAACTTTCAGTCCATCGGTCAAGCGTCAGCGGGCCAGCGCGCTGCGGCCATGTTGGCCTTCCTGTTAGCTCATGGTAGCGAACCGCTAGTGCTGGACCAGCCTGAGGACGATCTGGACAATCATCTGATCTACGGCTTGGTCGTACAGCAAATTCGCTCGATCAAGCAGCATCGGCAACTGATCATCGTGACCCACAACCCAAACATCGTCGTGAACGGTGACGCTGAATACATCCATGTGCTGGACTTCAAAAAGGAATGCTACGTCAAGCAAACCGGCTCACTGCAAGACCAGGCGATGCGCGATGAGGTCTGTCAGGTGATGGAAGGTGGCAAGGAGGCGTTCGATCGCCGCTATCAACGGTTGGGAAGAGAGGTTTGAAATGTTCGACAACGCTGCCGATCTGCTGGAAAAAATCCGACTTGGTGAAGATTCCTTCCTTGAACTAAAAGAAGTGCGCTTTGCCGGGCAGAAAGTAACCGCGCCGCATCGCGATTCGCTGGCGGATGAACTGGCGGCTTTTGCGAACAGCGGTGGGGGCGTGTGCGTCCTCGGCGTGGATGATGCCCGAGAGGTTCTGGGCGTTCCGCTGGAGCGCCTGGATCTGGTGGAAGACTTCGTGCGGAACGTGTGTGTGGACATCGTGAACCCTCCGCTTGCCCCGGTAATCGAGCGTTTAACTTTACCGAGTAGCACGGGAGAGCAACTGCCCGTGTTGAAAATCGATGTACCACGCAGCCTGTTTGTGCATCGTAGCCCCGGGGGATACCTGCATCGCGTAGGCAGTGCCAAACGCGAGATGGCGCCAGAGTATTTAGCGCGTTTGTTCCAGCAGCGCAGCCAGGCCCGCATCATTCGCTTCGATGAGCAGCCTGTGCCGGACGCCAACCTGGATGACTTGACGACTGAACTCTGGCAACGCTTTGCGAGTGCTCGTGTTCAGGACCGTCGCGAGGTGTTGCTGGATAAGCTGGCCATGGCCCGACCGGACGCGGACAGTGCGATACGCCCCACGGTCGCAGGCGTTCTAATGGCAAGCGCAGACCCACGCCGCTGGTTACCCAATGCATTCATTCAGGCCGTAGCATATCGCGGAACCGACGTGCTGCCGCAGGGCGATAATGCCTACCAACTCGACGCTCAAGATATTACTGGTCCGCTCGACGCCCAGGTGCTCGCAGCTTGTCACTTCGTCAAGAAAAACATGCGAGTGTCTGCAAGCAAGAAAGAGGGGCGGCATGACCTTCCGCAGTACGACATGACCGCTGTGTTCGAGGCGCTGGTCAATGCGGTCGCACATCGGGACTACTCTATCTATGGGGCAAAGATCAGGCTTCGCTTGTTTGCGGACCGACTTGAGCTCTATTCGCCAGGCGCCATTCCAAACACGATGACCGTGGAAAGTCTGCCTTATCGGCAAGCGGCTCGTAACGAAGCAATTACAAGTCTCCTTGCCAAGTGCGCGGTGCCTGATGACGAGAGAGACCTGAGTGGACGTAGTGCGATGATGGACAAGCGTGGTGAGGGCGTGCAGATCATTCTGGATAGTAGCGAGCGGCTGTCCGGCAAGCGGCCCGTGTTCAGCCTGGTCGATGAGTCTGAACTATTGCTCGTCATCCCCGCTGCCATGCCGGAAGTTGAGGAATCTTGAAGCCCGCGGCTAACTGCTCTCAGCAAATGAGGCCGCGAAACCCGGCACGATAAGGCCTCAATAAACAACGCCTGTCATTCTCGTGAAGCAAAAGCGCTCTGGCTTGCATAGCAGTGATCGAGCCGCTATTTGAGGATCACGCAGCTCGGCGATCCTCAACTTCCAGCGCAACTCGCAACTCAAGCAAAATCCACAATGACCTTCATCGCTTTCGACCGGTCGTTCGCGGTTTCAAAAGCCTTGAGCGAATCGCGATAAGAGAAGATATCGGAGATCAGTGGCTTGGTATCGATCAACCGCTTGTTGAGCAGTTCAACTGCAATAGCAAATTCCTCATGAAACCGGAATGCGCCGCGCAAATCGAATTCCTTCGCCACAATCACATTCATCGGCAGCGGCACGTCGCCCCCGAGACCCACCTGCACGATGATGCCGCGCGGCCGCAGCGAGTCGAATGCACCACGCAATGCGGACGCATTGCCGCTCGCTTCGATCAGCACGTCGAACGTGCCCTTGCCCGCAGCAAACGGCAGGAGCGCATCCGGCGCCTGCAAGATGTTGAACGCCTGATCGGCGCCGACCTCCAGCGCGCTTTTCAGAGGCAACTCATTCACGTCAGTTGCCACGATATGCGCGGCGCCGGCACGTCGCGCTGCCGCGACGATCAATGCGCCAATCGGACCGCATCCTGTGACCAGCACGCGCTTGCCGAGCAACGGTCCCGCCCTGCGCACCGCATGAAGCGCAACCGACAAGGGCTCGGCCATGGCGGCTTCAGCATCGCTCAACGCATCCGACACCACATGCGCCTGCGATCGATCAATCACGATCTCCTGGCGAAACGCACCCTGGACGTGCGGCGTGCGCATTGCGCTGCCGTAGTAGCGCATGTCGAGGCAGTGATTCTGCAGACCTTGCTGGCAGTATTCGCAGTGTCCGCAAGGGCGGCTGGGACTGATCGACACGCGCGTTCCGACGGGCATGTCGGAGACACCGGCACCCACGCCCGAGACCACGCCCGACACCTCATGCCCGAGCACCATCGGTTCCTTGATGCGAACCGTCCCGAAGCCGCCGTGATTGAAGTAATGGAGATCGGAGCCGCAGATGCCGCCGGCGCGAACGCGAATCAGCAGTTGATGCGCTTCCGATTCGGGCGTCGGGACATCTTCAATGCGCAAATCCAGCGGCGCGTGAATCACGAGTGCATGCATGGAGAGAACCCCTTGTTAAGCGGAACATTGAGTGGTGCGTGAGCGGTACATCGAACGTGCTCCACTCTACGGCCAGCTCTTCCGCTTGAACAAGATCGATTCGGTCTGGATCGATAGGCGCGCCTTATGATCCCACTGTAATTCAGCTGCGCGCAGCCTGAGCCGCGCGCATTCATGACCACCGCACCGTCGATCAGAACCTGTGGCGCAGGCCAATCGTCGCTTCGAACAGCGAGTTATAGCCATTGAAGGGCTGGTTCGACCCTGAGCTACCCGCCAGCGTGGTCCATGCGCCGGTCAGGTGGTTATAGTCCACGCCCACATAAACGTCGGTGCGCTTGCTGAGCAAGTAGTCAAGCGTCGGGCCGGTCGTGATCCGCGTTCCGCTTGTATTCGCGTGACGCAGGAAGTCGATATAAACCGGCATCATCAACTGCAGCGAAGGCGTAAAGAAGTAGCTTGCCGCAACCGAGAACGAATCATTGCGGTAGTCAGCCGGATACACGTGGCTATAGATGTAAGACGCGTAGAGCTTGGCGCTGCCAAGCACGTAGGTCGCACCCGCGGTAAATACCTTCTGCGAACTGTCGGGAATCGTGATGCCGAAATACGTGCTGCCGTAAGCCGAGGTTGACGGTGTCAGGCCGCCGATATCGTTGATGACCTGATAAGCGGCGCCCACGCTAAGCGGTCCGCGATCATAAGAAAGGCTGACCGCCGGCGACGAGTTCTGATGGACGTTGCCCGCTGTCTGGCCAAAGGTGTAGGCGCTGCGCAGGGTGAAGCCGTAAAGTGTCGGCGAGGTATAGCGGGCCGTATTGTCCAGACGCCCGCCGCCGGTTTCCCCTGCGCCCTGGAAGCCCGTGGTGCCGGTGTAGTTCGAGAACGCATAGATGTCATGCGTGTAGCCCATTTCATGCACGAGCGTGTACTGGCGGCCAAGCGCGATCGTGCCATAAGGCGACACAAGCCCAACCATTGCCGTGCGGCCAAACAACCGGGCAGCACCTGAAGGCGTCGACTGCTGCGTCACGCCGGTGTTCGGCGTGAAACCGTTTTCAAGCTGGAAGATCGCCTTCATGCCGCCGCCCAGGTCTTCCGCGCCCTGCAAACCCCAGCGGCTGCCAGACAGTTCACCGCCGCTTCCCATGGTGAAAAGTTTTCCACCGGTCTTGGTCTGGTGGTTATCGAAGCGAATGGCTTCGTCGATGATCCCGTAAAGCGTGACGGACGACTGCGCATGCGCGACGTTAATGGCACAAACTGTACTTAGTATGCCGAAGCAAAGCTTTTTCATGTGTTTCCCCTGTTGTCGAAAGTCCAAACCCTCTATTTCCTGAAGCGTTTTCTTATATCCGGCACACTCTCTGGTGGCCGCGATCCGCGCTCATCGCGCGGTATTTCCAGGCTTGGGCATGCCGCGCAGCGCTGCCCCGGGAGCCCGCTGCGCGCCATACATTCGATCGGAAGCCCGGCGCAGGGAAGCATCGGAAATGCTCCGGCATGGCCGTATTGCACGCTCGGTAATCATTGCCTTCTGGTAAAGCGCCACGTTAAGCGGGTGAAAAAGTTAGCGCCAAGACGTCTTTGCGCTGGCGCAATAACATCCACTTATGGATGAGCGATTTGGAGCGCGAGCGCACGGGACTGGGGTTTTTGATGGCTGTCGGCTCGGCGAACCTTGCCCTATCATCTGAAATCGAATGACTTTCAGGCGACGAACGTGAATCTGCGGCGACTTAAATACTTCGTGAAGATCGTGGATATCGGCAGCCTCACGCAGGCAGCCGAGGTTCTGCATATCGCCCAGCCGGCGCTGAGCCAGCAACTGATCACGCTCGAAAGCGAGTTCCAGCAGCAACTTCTCGTGCGTACCAAGCGCGGCGTGACGGCGACCGAGGCGGGCGCGACGCTTTACAGGCACGCACAACTGATCCTCCGGCAATACGAGCAAGCCCAGGCCGATGTGAAGAGCGCAGGCCAGACCTTGTCGGGGTCGGTGTCGGTCGGGCTCGCGCCCGGGACCGGCGCTTCCGCGTTGTCGCTGCCGCTGCTGACCTCCGTGCGGGCGCGTCATCCGGACATTCTTTTGTACATCAACGAGAACTTCGGCACGACGCTCAGTGAACTCATCATGAACGGGCGCATGGACATGGCCGTGCTATACGGCGACAAGCCGGTCCACGGCCTCTCATTTCAACTCCTGCTGAATGAGGAACTCTTTCTGGTGGCGCCACGCAGCATGGGTATCGCCCCCGGCCAGATCGCCGTGACCGACTTGCGCGATGTTCCGCTGCTCTTGCCCAGACCTTACAACTACCTTCGAAAATACGTCGACGAAGGGTTTGCGCGCGTCCAGATGGTGCCCAAGGTCGTGGCGGAGATCGAGTCGGCAACTACACTGGCTGCCGCAGTGAGCGCCGGTATAGGCGCCACGATCCTGCCGGATTCGACCGCACGCGTGGTGGCGGGAACGGGCGATGTCGTTCAGTGCCGGATCGTTTCGCCCGTCATCAAGATCCCGCTTTCAGTCTGTTTGTCGGACCATCTGCCGCTTTCCGAGCCGGCTGCGGCGGTCAAGGACATCCTGATGGAACTGGCTGCGGACCTTGCGCTGGGCGTCACGCCCGCTATCGGCGCCGATACATAAGCGCGCCTTATCGCTACAAAGCCAAACCGTCTTGGCGCGAATTTTATGCGCCGGATACATTGAGTTCATCGTAATTCGCCTGTGAGCGCGGCTCGCGGGCGTCGCGGTTTGCCGCACGCAGCTTCCAGGCGTCGGCGCACGAATAACCGGGCCTGACTCAATGATGGATCTAGAAAGAATCAAAGCCTTGATCGAACTGCTCGCGCAGTCGCCGCTGGCGGAACTCGAGCTGATAGAAGGTGAAGACCGGGTTCGACTCGTGAAAACGCCGGGCGGCCGCGCGGGCGTTGCCGGCGTTGCAGTGGCGACGCCCACGCTTGATGAGCCGCGAGCCGAGTCTTCGGTACCTGCTGCACCGTCCGTGCAAGCCGAAATCGACACTCAGGTAATCGCCGCGCCGATGTTCGGCGTCGTTCATCTCACGCCGGCGCCAGGCGAGGCGCCGTTCGTTCAGGTCGGCGATACCGTGGCGCAAGGTCAGGTGCTCTGCACGATCGAAGCGATGAAGATGTTCAATTCGATCGAGTCGGAATTCGCCGGCACCGTCCAGGCCATCCTCGTTAAAGCAGGCGATGAAGTCGAGTCAGCCCAGCCGCTGTTCCGGATCGGACGCTGATCATGTTCAACAAGGTCTTGATCGCGAATCGCGGAGAAATCGCGCTACGCATCCAGCGTGCTTGCCGCGAGCTGCGGCTGGAAACGGTCGCAGTCTACTCAGAAGCCGATGCGGATGCCCGCCATGTACGTCTCGCTGACCAGGCGATCTGCATCGGCCCGGCAGCACCCGGGCAAAGCTATTTGAAGGGTGCGGCGATCCTGTTCGCCGCGCATGTCAGCGGCGCAGAGGCCGTGCATCCGGGCTATGGATTCTTATCGGAGAACGCGGACTTTGCCGACCAGGTCGAGGCCGCGGGCATGACGTTCATCGGCCCGGAACCGCGCTCCATTCGCACCATGGGCGACAAGGTAGCCGCCAAGCGCGCGATGCGCGCAGCGGGCGTGCCTTGCGTTCCCGGCCCCGAAGGCGGCTTGCCTGAGGATCCTCAGGGCATCCTGGAAGCGGCTGCCGAGATCGGTTATCCGGTGATCGTGAAAGCGGCCGGCGGCGGCGGAGGCCGCGGCATGCGCGTCGTGCCTGACGCCGCACAATTGCTCGATGCCGTCGCCGTGACGCGCGAGGAAGCGCGCCGCGCATTCGGAAAACCCGAGCTCTATGTCGAGAAATTCCTCGAGCATCCGCGCCATGTCGAGATCCAGGTTCTGTGCGATACCCACGGCAACGCGCTCTGGCTAGGATCACGGGATTGCTCGATGCAGCGCCGGCACCAGAAGGTGCTGGAAGAGGCGCCTGCGCCTGGTATCGATGCAAGTCTCATTCGTCAGGTCGGCGAGCGCTGCGTGGAAGCATGCAGGCAGAACGGATACCGTGGAGTAGGGACGTTCGAATTTCTTTATGAGAACGGTGAGTTCTATTTCATCGAAATGAACACACGTTTGCAGGTCGAACATCCGGTGACCGAGATGACGTCGGGTATCGACGTGGTCCGCGAGCAGATCCGGGTCGCACAAGGTCACGCGCTTTCGATCACGCAGGCGGATATCCTCACTAACGGTCACTCGCTCGAGTGCCGTATCAATGCGGAAGATCCGTCGACGTTCATGCCTTGCCCCGGCCGCATCTCGCATTGGGAACTGCCGGGCGGCAACGGCGTGCGCGTGGATTCGCACATAAGCGCGGGTCTCACGGTGCCGCCGTATTACGACTCACTGATCGCGAAGGTCGTAACCCATGGCGCGAGTCGCGCCGAAGCGCTCGCGCGCATGCGCATCGCGCTGTCGGAAATGCGCATAGAAGGCATTCGAACGAATGTGCCGCTGCATCGGGCAATACTCGACGATGACGACTTCTGCGCAGGCGGCGTCGATATTCACCATCTGGAACGCTGGCTGGCAAGGAGAACGAATTGAGCCCGATTCTCGAGCGCGTGCTCGATGCAACGACGACGGGCGCCATGACATCCAAGCGTCCCCAACACCATGTGCAAGGGAATGCGCACTTGATGACCCCGAGCGACGCCGATCAAAAACCGCGGATCAGCTTGCTTGGGACGAGCGCGATGCTGTTCGAAGCACCTGGCGAACTCGATCTGCAGACGCAGCGCCGCATCTGGGCGCTCGGGCAACGCGCTGCGACATGGGAGGGTATCCGCGAAGCGGTTCCCGGCATGTCGAACCTCATGCTCACCTTCGACCGGCCGCCGCGCCAGCCCGCCTCGCTCGTCGCTGCTCTGCACGACGCCTGGGATGCAGCGGAAGAGCTGTCGCTCGAAGGCAGGACGGTCGTGCTCCCCGTTCAGTACGGCGGCGATTTCGGCCCGCATCTGAGCGACGTGGTCGCGCATACAGGACTCTCGGTGGATGAGATTGTCGCGCTGCATAGCGAACCGCTTTACACGGTTTATGCCCTTGGCAGCCACCCGGGATATTGTTATCTCGGCGGCATGGACCCGCGCATCGCAGCACCCCGCCGCAAGGTGCCGGTGCTCGGCTTGCCGGGCGGCGCGGTATCCATAGGCGGAGTCCAGACCGGTGTCTCGGCGTCAGCGGGACCGAGCGGCTGGAACACGATCGGTCACACGGACATGTCGTTCTTTGACCCGGCCCGGACAGACCCCGCCATGTTCGCGCCGGGCGACATGATCCGCTTCAGCGTCGAAAGGATTGTCCGATGATCGAGGTACTTTCCAACGCCGCTCTGGCGACGATTCAGGATCAGGGCCGCCAGGGCTATCTGCGATACGGCGTGGGCACGTCAGGCGCGATGGACCGCGTGGCGCTCGCCATTGGCAACCTGATGCTGGGCAATCCCGACGATGCCGCCGGTATCGAGATCCCGCTATTTCCGTTTCGCGTTCGCTTCACGCAAGACACTGCGTTCGCATTGACGGGAGCGGACTGCTCGGCGCGTCTTGGCGAGCGCCCGGTCTTGCCGTGGTGGACCCTGCAGGCTAAAAAAGACGATGTGCTGACCATTGGCGTTCCTGCCAGCGGCGCGCGCTGTTATCTGCTGCTCAAGGGGGGCGTGGACGTGCCGGTCGTGCTCGGATCGCGCAGCACGCAACTGCGAGGCGAGTTCGGTGGTTTCCTCGGACGGCAGCTCAAGAAGGGCGATGTCGTTCAGGCAGCGGGTGTTGACCCGGCGCATAGCGAGACGATCAATGACGCAGCGGGATTCGGCGTGACGCCGCCTTCATGGACGCTTGGCGAGCTTGAAACAAGCCCGCTGACCGATCCCGCCGACACTGTTGTGCGCGTGTTGCCGGCCGGCGAATACGACGCTTACGAGCAGGACTCCATCGAAGCGTTCTGGCGGGAAAGCTGGAAAGTCACGCCGCAAAGCGATCGCTATGGATATCGGCTTGGCGGACCGGTGCTGGTTTCAAAACGTCCGGTGGAGATGCGCTCGCACGGCATTGTGCCGGGCGTGATCCAGGTGCCACCCAGTGGTCAGCCGATCATCCAGTTGCGAGACGCGCAACCCTCGGGCGGTTATCCGAAGATCGGCACGGTCATCGAAGCGGACCTTTGGCGGCTGGCGCAGGCACGCATCGGCTCGAAGCTGCGCTTCGTGCAGACCAGCTACGAAGAGGCCGTCGACGCGCTGGATGAACTCGACCGTTATATGACGAAGTTGCGTAACCTCGTCGGGCTCCATCGGGGCACAAGACCCTAGCGCGATGACACAGAAAAAAGAATTGCAGATCAGCGAGCTTCGGCAGATCACCGGATGGCTCGAAACGGCGGGCATCGGGTTTATCGAAATCGGCGGGCAAGGGACATTGGTCCGGCTGACGCTCGAGGGCGGTGGCGCCGCTAGTCCACAACCCGTGCGCTCCGCGCCGACCGTGCAGGAGACGCGGGTCCTTGCCACATCATCGGGCGTCTTGCTGACATGCCATCCGATGCGATCAACGCCTATTGTCGAACCGGGTGCGGCGGTCAAACAGGGCGATGTGTTGGGCCTGCTGCGCGTAGCACAGCTTTGCCTTCCGGTGATCTCGCCTTCTGACGGCGTCGTCGTGAAGTGGCTGGTCGAGCCGGGTGCGACGGTCGGATACGGGACCGCGCTGATGACCCTCGCGCCGGCCGGCAACCTTTAAACGGAGTGACACCATGGAAATCGATCTGAACGCGGACCTGGGCGAAGGCTTCGGCCCGTACCGGATGGGCGAAGACGAAGCAATGATGGAGATCGTCTCGTCGGCCAACGTGGCGTGCGGCTATCACGCGGGCGATCCGGTGATCATGGACCGGACGGTGCGCATGACGCTGGGACGCGACATCGACCTTGGCGCGCATGTCGGCTTTCCCGATCTCATGGGCTTCGGACGCCGGCCCATTCAAGCTGATCCGCTTGAACTCGCCAAGTACGTGCTGTACCAGATGGGCGCGCTCGCGGGCATTGCGAAAGCCGCGGGAGCGCATCTCACGCACATGAGTTTTCATGGCGCGCTCGGTAACATGGCCGCGGCATCGTATGAACTCGCGGAGCCGCTCGTGCGCGCCGTGGCCGATTTCGATAACCGCATTATCGTCAGCGTATCGACGAACACGCAGATCGAGCGTGCCGCCGACAAGATCGGCATGCGGGTCGCCAATACCTTTCTCGCCGATCGCGCCTACGACAACGAAGGCAACCTCGTTTCGCGCAAGCTCGACGGCGCCGTGATCAAGGACCGCGCAGCCGTGCTTGCCCGCGTGACGCAGTTGCTCGAGGACGGCACGGTCACGACCATCACCGGCCAGCGCCTGAAGATCGTCGCGCAGTCGATCCTGCTCCATGGGGACACGCCCGGCGCTGTCGAACTCGCGCGTACGGTGCGGGGCGCGATCGAATCGGCTGGCGGGCGCATCGTGCCGGTATCGCGGCTCGTCAAGTGAGCGCCATTTTTTTGTGCATTTTTTGAATCAGGAACAGGGGTAATTCATGCCGTTTTCAGACTACAAGACCGCTTTAGTGACGGGCGCTTCAACCGGAATGGGCGCCGCGATTGTCGAGCGCTTTTGCCGCGAAGGGCTCGAAGTGCACGCGCTCGCGCGCAATGCCGAGCGGCTGAACGAACTGGCAGAGCGCACCGGATGTATCCCGCACGCCATCGATGTCTCCGATCTCGACGCCGTGACCAAACTCACGGAGCAAGTACCGTTCGATATTGTCGTGAACAACGCGGGCGTATCGCGCAAAGGCTCGATTCTCGATGCGAGCGTCGACGACATTGACGTGCAGGTCGAAGTGAATCTTCAGGCGGTCCTGCACATTGTCAGGTTGACCATGCCCGGCATGGTGGCGCGCGACCGCGGTCATATCGTGAACATCACTTCAATTGCTGCCATTTATAACTTCGGCGGCAACTCGATCTATCACGCGACCAAGGCGGGTGTTCACGCGTTGTCGCGCCAGTTGCGCGTCGATGCAACCGGCAAGCGCGTGCGCGTGACCGAGATCTGCCCGGGCCGCGTGGCCACCGATATCTTCGGGCACGTGCACGGTGATATCGAGGCGGCGCGCAAGCAATACATCGATGGATTCGAACTGCCTTTGCCGTCGGATATTGCCGACGCTATTGCGTTCGCTATCGCTGCCCCGCTCGCGGTCAACATCAGCAACATGGAAATCTTGCCGACCTTGCAAGTGCCGGGCGGACTGACCACGATCAAGCGCGACTAAACCGCTCGCACGCACGCGGCACCATGGCCGTTCGTGCTTGCCCGCTCGTTCGTACTTCTCATCGAATCATCTGGAGATCACCCTATGCGCTCTTCCGTTCTTGTCACGCGGGCATCGTTTCCCGACATCGTGGAAAAGCTCAATGAACATTTCGACGTGACCGACAACCCGTCAGACATGCTGTGGACCCAGCCCGAACTGATCGCCCATCTGCAAGGCAAGCGCGGAGCGGTGACGGCCGGTAGTGACCGGATTGATGCGACGCTGCTCGATGCGTGTCCGGAACTGAAGGCCGTGTGCAACATTGGCGTGGGCTATAACAACGTCGATGTCGACGCCTGCACCGCGCGTGGCGTGCTCGTCACCAACACGCCGGACGTGCTGACGCAAACCACGGCCGATTTCGGCTTCGCCCTCATGATGGCCGCCGCTCGCCGCATCACCGAGTCCGAGCATTTCCTGAGGGCCGGTGAGTGGATCAAGACCGGCCGCTTCGATATGTTCGTGGGCGGCGACGTGTACGGCGCGAAGCTCGGCATCCTGGGCATGGGCCGCATTGGGCAGGAGATCGCCAAACGCGCGTCACGCGGATTCGACATGGACGTGATCTATCACAACCGGACACCGCTGGCGGCCGCGACAGAGGCCGAGTGCGGCGCGCGTTATGTCGAGAAGGAAGCGCTGCTTCGCGAGTCCGACCACCTGATTCTGGTCGTGCCTTATTCCGCCAGCTCGCATCACGCGATCGGCCGGGCGGAGCTCAAGCAAATGAAATCATCGGCGACGCTGACGAACATCGCGCGAGGCGGCGTAGTCGATGACCTCGCGCTCGCCGAGGCACTGAGCGAAGGCAGTATTGCCGCCGCCGCGCTCGATGTCTTCGAAGGCGAACCTCAGGTCAATCCCGCGTTGCTGGCCTGCAAGAACGTGGTGCTGACGCCGCACATCGGCAGCGCGTCGATCAGGACGCGGCGCGCCATGGCGTCGCTTTGCGTCGATAACCTGATCGCCGCATTGAACGGCGGCGAGGTGCTCACCCCGGTCAATCCACAGGTTCTGACGCAGGTGTCCGCGCCGGCTTGAACGGTGGACATCGACCCCGCTTACGAGTGCTCGATGCTCACGCCTGGCCGGGCGTCGAATGCGCTTCAGGGAAGCTTGAAAAACCGGCGCACATCCTTTCCTGGCTTGGCTCCGGCGCATTCTCGCCGGGACCATTCCCGAAACTTATCGTCCCAGAAGAAAGGCGTCTGCATGGTCGATTTTTTGCGAGCTAGTATGAATTCATGGCGAACGTCGACAAGATCTTCCGGCAGTCAAAGCGGGATGTCGTCGACCCACCCGGGCACCGGCATCAGGGTGCTCTGAACCCTTCGGAACGCGTGACATGAAACTTCATTTCGACCTGGCGACGGTACTGCAAGGCGACTACGGCGCATTGTTCCTGCACGGTGTCGAGCTGACGCTCGCGATGGCCGGGCTGGCATGGTGCCTGTCGCTCGTCGTAGGCGTTCTGTTGACCCTGATCCGCCTCACGAACCGCCGTCCGTGCACGATGTTCGTGTCCACCTTCGTGGCTTATCACCGGAACGTGCCCACGCTTGTGCAGATCCTGTTCTGGTACTTCGGGATCTCGACCCTGCTGCCTGCGCCTCTGCAAGACTGGCTGAACCAGTACAACGGCCAGTTCATCTTCGCGGTCATCGCGATCGGGCTGTGCAGCGGCGCGTATCTGTCGGAAGACATCCGCAGCGGGTTGCGGGCCATTTCCTACGGTCAATACGAAGCATCGCGCGCACTGGGATTGAACTTCATCAAGGGCATGCGTTACGTGATCCTTCCCCAGGCGCTGCGCAACTCGATTCCGCCCATGGTGAACCACGCTGTCGTGCTGTTCAAGAACACCAGCCTGGCGATGGCGATCGGGGCCGCCGAACTCACCTACGTCACGCGCAAGGTCGAGAACGAGACGTTCCTGTCGTTCGAGTCCTACCTGGTTGCGACCGTGCTCTATCTCGCCTTGTCACTCGTCATCATGCTGGCGGGCGCCAGGATCGCAGCGCACTACCGCATTCCGGGAGTCAAGTGATCATGTTCGACGTCTTGCGCGACAACTGGACCTTGCTGCTCATCGGGCAGTATCCGCATGGTCCTATCGGCGGCATCGTTGTGACCATCCTGCTGTCCGTATCGGCACTCGTCATTGCGATTCCGTTAGGTATCCTCGTTGCACTGGCTCGCATCAGCCACTTCAAGGTATTGCGCGCACCGGCGACCGGACTTGTCTACGCGGTTCGCGGCGTGCCGCTGCTGATGGTCATCTTCTGGGTCTATTTCCTTGTCCCGGTGCTGACGGGTTACCCCGTGACCGGATTCGTGACCATGCTGTGCGCCCTCGTGATCTACGACTCGGCGTATCTCGGCGAGATCATTCGCGCAGGTATCGAGGCCCTGCCGAAGGGGCAGACCGAGGCGTCCAGAGCACTGGGCATGAGCTACCTGAAGACCATGCGCGCGGTGATCCTGCCGCAGGCGCTCTATAACGTGGTCCCGAGCATGGTCACGCAGTTTGTCTCGACCATCAAGGAGACATCGCTGGGATACATCATCAATGTCCAGGAGCTCTCCTTTGCAGCCGACCAGATCAACAACCGGCTTCTGACCAAGCCGTTTCCCGTCTACCTCATTCTCGCGTTGAGCTACTTCGTTCTTTGCTACGCGCTGACACAACTGGCTCACTACCTTGAACGACGCGTGACGCGCAAGCGCGCCGGGAAGGGCAACAAGACAGGTAACAAGACGCGTCCCGGCGCGGAGCAACCGCTTCTTGAAGCGGCCGTGACCGAGCAATGAGCGCCCAATCGTTCGAAGGATCCGACATGATCAAATTTTCCGGCGTGAACAAGTGGTATGGCGAATATCACGCGCTCGTGGACGTCAACGCCGAGGTACGCAAGGGCGAGGTCGTCGTGGTGTGTGGGCCATCCGGTTCGGGCAAATCCACGCTGATTCGCACGGTCAACCGTCTTGAGGAAATCGATGGCGGCAGTATCTCGTTCGACGACCAGGATATCCACGAGAAGAAGGTGAGTCTGAATGCATTCCGCAGCAAGATCGGATTCGTGTTTCAGCAATTCAACCTGTTCCCGCATCTCTCCGTGCTCGACAACATCACGCTCTCGCCCATGCGCGTTCGCGGCATGAAGCGCGCGGTAGCCGAGCGTAAAGCTGCTGACCTGTTGTCGCGCGTGGGACTGGGCAACAAGGCGCAGGCATTCCCGGGCCAGTTGTCGGGCGGCCAGCAGCAACGCGTGGCCATTGCGCGCGCGCTTGCAATGGACCCGCCGGCCATGCTCTTCGACGAGCCCACCAGTGCGCTCGATCCCGAGATGGTGGGTGAAGTGCTCAACGTCATGAAGAGCCTCGCGCAGGACGGCATGACGATGATGTGCGTGACCCATGAAATGGGTTTCGCTCGCGAGGTGGCGGATCGCGTGTGGTTCATGGATGCGGGAAAGATCATTGAGACCGCCGAGCCGGAAGCGTTCTTCTTGCATCCGCAGCATGAACGGGCCCAGCGGTTCTTGTCGGATTTGCGCACCCACTGATGCGTTCGTATTGTTTTCAAAGCCAGGTCGTTCTCAATTCAATCAAGGTCAGGAGTCTTTCGATGCGTTCAAAAGCAGGATTAGCGGGCATGCTGGCGCTTACGGGGTGGGTCGCGTGCGTCGCACCTGCTCAGGCAGATCAGTTATCCGATATCAAGGCACACGGGACCTTGAGTTGCGGCGTGTATTCAAACGTGGAGCCGTTTTCGTATCCGAACGCGCAGACACGTCAGCTCGAAGGCATGGATGTGGATATCTGCACGGCCATTGCGAAGCAGCTCGGCGTCAAGGTGAGTCTCGAGCCGCTTGCGGTTGAAGCGCGCATTCCGCAACTGAAACTCGGTCGCGTGGACATGGTGGTGGCGAACCTTGCCTATACCAAGACCCGTGCAACGCAGGTGTCCTTCAGCGACGCTTACTACTCGACCAAGGAAGTGCTGATCGTCAAGAAGGCCGATGCCGGGAAAAAGCTCGCCGATTTCTCAGGACAAAAAATCAGCGCGGCTGACGGCTCGACCTCAGCGCAATCCATTCCGCTCTCCATCAAGGACGGCCAGGCCGTGACGTTCCACGACACCAGTTCGGCGTTCCTCGCGTTGCAGCAAGGAAAGGTGAAGGGCTTCGTGACCAACCAGATGACCGCAATCAAGATTTCGAAACAGGTTGAGGGATCTGACAACGCTGTCGCGATTGCTGCCGAACCCATGTTGATCGAACCGATCGCTGTTGGCTTGCGCCAGAACGAACCGGCCATGCTCGGCGCCGTGAACAAAGCCCTGATGTCGCTTGAGGCGAGCGGCGAGATGAGCGCGATTTTCGACAAGTGGCTCGGCCCGAAGACGCCTTACGGTCTCTCGCGTACCGACAAGGTCACGCCGATCGATCAGCTCAAGTTCACGCCGGTGTCCTGAGCGCGCCATGCCATGAAAGCATCGGCGGATACGCGTTTCGCGTTTCTGCCGATGCGCTGATCGCCTTATTGTTTGACTCGCAAAAAACGCTTGGTGTGGACCCTAGGTGAACCATAAAATTGTTGTGATGGGCGTATCGGGCTCGGGAAAATCGACGCTCGGAGAGGCCCTCGCGCGCTTGCTCCATGCACGTTTCGTCGAAGGAGACGAGTATCATCTGGCGAGCAGCCGCGAGAAAATGCGCAATGGCATTGGACTTGGCGACGCCGACCGCGAACCCTGGCTCGAACTGCTGGCGAGCATAATGGCCGACGAGTCGGATTCGGTCGTGCTGTCCTGTTCCGCTTTGAAGCGAAGCTACCGCGAGACGCTGCGGCGGCACGTCGAGAACCTCAGGTTTGTCTTTCTCGATGTCGCTCCCGGCATTGCGATGCAACGCGTGATCGCCCGGACAGCACATGAATTCCCGCCCTCGCTGGTGGCTCACCAGTTCGAGGCGCTTGAGTCGCCTGTGGGGGAGCCGAACGTCCTGGCTGTGCACGCATCGGACGCGACGGCGCTGCAACTTGGCCAGATATCGCCATGGCTCGACGCTCAGGAACATACGAATAAACAGGAGATATTTTGAATCAGATGCTCAACATGTTTGATCTGACGGGTAAGCGTGCGCTTGTCACCGGCTCAAGTAGCGGGATCGGCTTCGCGCTCGCGCGCGGGCTGGCGGGCGCCGGCGCGCAGGTTATCCTCAACGGACGAAATGAGGCGCGCCTTGCAGAAGCGGTGGCGAGTCTGCGCGATGAAGGGTTGGCCGTCAGTGCATTGAGTTTCGACGTGACGTCGCCGGCGGCGGTCACGGCCGCGATCGATAAGATTGAACGTGAAGACGGGCCTATCGATATTCTCGTCAATAACGCCGGGATGCAGCGTCGCGCGCCTCTGGACCAATTTTCGCATGAGCAATGGCAAGAGTTGATGAAGACGAACGTGGACAGCGTGTTCCTGGTCGGGCAGGCGGTCGCGCGTTTCATGATCACGCGTGGCGCCGGCAAGATCGTCAATATCTGCTCGGTTCAAAGCGAGCTTGGACGCCCCGACATCGCTGCTTACACCGCGACGAAAGGCGCTGTGAAAATGTTGACCAAGGGCATGGCGATCGACTGGGGCAAGCACGGCATCCAGGTGAATGGGCTCGGACCGGGTTACTTCAAGACCGAGTTGACCGAAGCGCTCGTGAAAAACGAAACCTTTAGCGCATGGCTTATCGGACGCACACCGTCGCGGCGTTGGGGCGATGTTGAAGACCTGGTGGGCGCGGCAATATTCCTCACGAGTTCGGCCTCGAACTTCGTCAATGGACACATTCTTTATGTCGATGGCGGCGTGACGGCAACGCTTTAACGAATCCACTTTGCTGAAGCAAACAAAAAGCGCGTTGTAGTCACAACGCGCTTTTTGGTTTTCTTATCAAGCGGCGGATCGCCTCAGTTGTTGCAGCGCGCCTCGAGCGCATCGATAAACGACCGGTCCCACTTGCCCTCTCTCATGGCTTGCATGGTCCGCGCCTCAGCCTCCAGCACTGCACGGGCTTTCTCGATCACGGTTGCCGCATCCTCTTGAGGAATTGCCAGGGCGCCGTCCTGATCGCCGACCACGATATCGCCGGGATTCACCACCATGCCGCCTACGCTGACCGTCACGTTGATTTCGCCCGGACCGTCCTTATAAGGGCCGCGGTGCGTAACGCCGCGCGCATAGACTGGAAATTCGCGGCTGCGGATTTCGGCTACATCGCGGATCGCACCGTCGATCACAATACCCGCCATGCCGATGCTTGCCGCATAGAACGTGAGAATGCCGCCAATGACCGCATTGTTGAGGTCGCCGCCTGCGTCGATGACGAGCACGTCACCCGGGCGGCAAAATTCGAGCGCGCGTAAATACGTGAGGTTGTCTCCGCCGCGAGAGCGCACGGTGACGGCTGTTCCGGCCATCGTTGCGGCGACCGGACGGTGGTAGGGCGACAGGCCTGTCGTGCCCATGTTGCGATGCATGTTGTCGCTCAACGCCGACACCGGAATGTCGTGCAATGACGCGATGATCGCGGCATCGGCCTGGCTGGCGGAGGGATTCTTGCGGATAGCTTTATAAGTGGACATGGCTGTATCGATGAAGCGGTTGAATGGTTCAGGGCCGTCGCTTAGCGCAGTGCCTTTACAGCGGCAGCAATGCGGCGGCATCCTTCTTCGAGGACATCGAGCGACGTCGCGATCGATAAGCGGAAGTAAGGCGACAGGCCGTAAGCCACGCCAGCAACAACAGCCACGCCGGCACTGTCGAGCAGATACATCACGACGTCGGTGTCGTTGGCAATCAGCTTGCCCTCAGGCGTGCTCTTGCCAAGCAACGCGGCACAATTAATGTAGAGATAAAACGCGCCATCGGGCTGACGGCAGCTCAAGCCGGGAATCGCGTTGATCATTTCGAGCGTCACGTCGCGGCGCTTTTTATAGATCGCGGTGCTTTCCGTCACGAAGCTTTGATCGCCGTTCAGCGCGGCCGTTGCAGCGGCTTGACTGATCGAGCAGCAGTTACCGGAGGACTGGGACAGCAGCGTGTCGAGTGCGACTATAAGATCCCGTGGACCTGCCACGTAACCAATCCGCCAGCCCGTCATGGCATACGTCTTCGACACGCCGTTGATCGCGAGCGTCCGGTCGCGCAGTTCCGGTGCCGCCTGCAGGAAATGGGGCGTGCTTTGGCCGTCGTAGCGAAGGTGCTCGTAGATGTCATCCGTCATGACGAGTACATGAGGATGGGCGGCCAGGACATCGGCCAATGCGCGGTATTCGGCAAGCGTGTAGCTCGCCCCGGTCGGATTGCTCGGTGAGTTGATCAACAGCCAGCGGGTGCGCGGCGTGATCGCGGCTTCGAGTTGCGAAGGGGTGATCTTGAAGCCGTTTTCTTCCGGGCATGCAACGGTCACCGGGGTCCCGTCACAGGCGAGCACCATGTCAGGGTACGAAACCCAGTAGGGAGCCGGCACGATGACTTCATCGCCCGGTTCGAGCGTGATGGAGAACGCGCTATAGATCGCACTCTTCGCGCCATTCGTGACAATGATTTCGTTCGGCGCGTAGGACAGTCCGTTTTCACGCGCCAGCTTCGCCACGATAGCCTCGCGGAGCTCAAGCGTGCCGGCCATCAGCGTGTAACGGGTGGCGCCACGCTCCATGGCGGCCGCGGCGGCCTCGCGAATATGTTTTGGGGTATCGAAATCGGGTTCTCCGACCACCAGATTGACGATCGACTTGCCCTGGCGACGCAACTCGTTGGCGCGGTCTGCCGCGGAAGTGCTCGGCGATGGCTTGATGCGCCGCACTCGAGCGGCGATTCGGGAAGTGCTCACGGAATTCCTTGCATCGGCTGTGGGATTACCCATAACAGTAGAAGCGAAGGAAACATTAAGCCAAGACGGTTTCGATCTCGTGCGAGAAGAAACGCTTATGGCATGGATCAAACATCCGCCGCACGCGGCTGGCTGAACGCCAATCAGCCCGCCTCCGGGCAAAGATAACAATTTGGTAATGCTGATGTCAGATTCGCGAAAAACCTGAAAGCAGATACTGATTGCACGTCACCGAGATTGCAACGGCCGGCGGACAGAAGTTGATGGCCATGCCTGCTTCGCATGTAAGCAAAATCCAAAGCTGCAAGTCGTGCCTTACGAAGATCTGTCAGCAGCAAGCCGAAGAAATTATTTTGGTCACTCGTGGAATAACAGCAATACCGATGTGTTTGCCACTGCATAGACGCAGTAATTTGGATTCAACCAGGTAAGGATGCCGAAGTAAAGATCAGTATCTTGATCTCACTGGCGCAGCTGCAGAATCATCCGTTTCCGGGCAAATGGGCCCGCTAATCGATCACACTCGTTCAAGGAATAGTCATCATGAAAAAAGCTCTCGTTTGTCTCGCTCTCGCCGCTGGCGCCTTGTCTGCTCCGGTCCTCAGCTTCGCGCAATCGAATGCTCCTGTGACGCGCGCTGAAGTGCGCGCAGACCTGGTGCGCGTTGAACAGGCGGGTTACCAACCGGGCGGCGGTAGCGACATCAACTACCCGGCCGACATTCAGGCTGCCGAAGCGAAGATCGCGGCTGAGAACGGCCAGCAACAGGCGATGCAAGCCTACGGCGGCGTGGCCGAGAACGGCACTTCGTCGTCAGGCGCCCCGATGCATACAGCCTCCCGCTCGACCTGCGTCGGTCCGTACAGCTTTTGCAACATCTACGCGGGTAGCTGAGTGGCGCGGTTCAGGGCCTGTGCTGTTGTTGCAAATCCAATGACTCGCAGAGGACCTGATTACGCCCTTCATCTTGCCTCGCAACCTGCTCTCTCCAATTCCTTTCCCCATCTAACCGATAACGGAGTCTCTCGTGAAGATCTTGCCTTTGGTCGCCTCAGCCTTGTCCTTGTCTGCTTGCCTCTTTGCATCGACCGGCGCAATGGCGCAGGATGCCCAGCCGAAAAATGCCCCGGTGAAGAACATTGTCCTGGTGCATGGAGCGTGGGTGGATGGTTCGGGATGGAAACCCGTCTATAACATCCTGACCAAAGACGGCTATCACGTCACCATGGTGCAGGAGCCGTTGAGTTCCCTCGACGACGACGTAGCAGCAACCAAGCGCGTTCTCGACCTTCAGAACGGCCCGACAATCCTCGTGGCTCACAGCTATGGCGGTTCCATCATCACTGAAGCGGGCGTGCACCCGAACGTTGTCGGGCTGGTGTATGTGGCCGCGCACGCACCGGCAGTCGGCGAGGATGAAAGCGACCTTGGCAAAGGCATGCCCAGCTATACATCGAAGCAAGCGGGTGCGATCAAGAAGACCGACGACGGCTACACGTACCTGAACCCTGCGGATTTCCCGAAAGACTTCGCCGCTGATTTACCGCTCAAGCAAGCCCAATTCGAAGCACAATCGCAGATCCTGACGGCCGCCAAGGTTTTCTCGGCGCCCATGACGGTCGCCGCGTGGACCTCCAAGCCTAGCTGGGGCATCGTCGCCGGCGCGGATAAGATCATCAACCCGGATCTCGAACGCTGGTACTACGCGCGTGCGCACAGCCACACGACCGTGATCCCGGGCGCGAGCCACTCCGTTTATGAGTCGCGTCCGAAGGAAGTCGCGGCCGTCATCGAAGATGCAGCGAAACACGCCCAGCAGTAAGGCGTCGATCAACGCAACGACAGGAACCTCGTTACCTCTCAATTTTGTAATCAAATAATGGGAGTCCCGTCATGTTGGCTACTGCAACATGGAGCCCGGCTTTACCCGGTGCGGGTTCACCGAAACATCACGAGGTTTTGAATCGCGGGTCAGAATCAAACGGCGTGGCGTACTATTCTTTCAGGTAAATAAAACGTTGCAGCGAGGCGTCGACATGAGGGTTCTGGTCATTGAGGATGAGCAAAAGGCGCTCGCCTACATCAAGAAGGGTCTGGAAGAGGCCGGCTTTCTGGTCGATGTGGCGGCTGACGGCGCGGAAGGCCTGATCCTGGCACGAGAGGATACGTATGACGTCATCGTGCTGGACGTGATGTTGCCGACCATGGACGGCTGGAGTGTCCTGAAGAATCTTCGGACCTTGAAAGCGACCCCTGTTCTGTTCCTCACCGCCCGTGACGACGTAATCGATCGCGTACGTGGACTCGAACTCGGCGCCGATGATTATCTCGTCAAGCCGTTTGCGTTCGTCGAGTTGCTCGCGCGCGTGCGCACATTGGCGCGCAGAGGGCCGCCACGGGAACACGATCTGCTGACGCTTGCTGACCTGGAAATCGATGTGACGCGCCGCAAGGTCCGCCGCGCGGGCAAGCGGATAGAGTTGACCCCGCGCGAGTTTGCGCTGCTGCAACTGCTTGCGCGCAAGCAGGGCGAGGTGATGAGCCGCACCCAGATTGCATCCTATGTCTGGGACATGAATTTCGACAGCGATACCAATGTGGTCGAAGTCGCGATTCGCCGGTTGCGAGCAAAAATAGACGATGACTTCGAAGTCAAACTCATCAAGACAGTGCGTGGTGTGGGCTACGTCATCGATACCAAAGAGGACGACTGATGCGCTCGCGGTCTTTGACGCAGACATTGGCACTGGCCTTTGCGGGAACCACGCTGGCGGTGTTCGCCCTGGTGGGAAGCTACGTGTATATGGCGCTGGCGCACGAGGTCAGTACGCAGGACGATCAGGACATCGTGCTGGCGGCGCGGCACATGCGCCGCCTGACGCAAGAGCTGGCCAATGTGAGTGAGTTGACGCAGCATCGGGAGCGCCTGGAAAGCCTGGTGCTGGGCAACGGGGCTTTGTCGGCGGAAGTGATCGATTCATCTGGCCGTGTTCTCCTGCAACATAACTTGTCCAGCGCCGCGCTCGGCATTGCGTGGCCAGCGGCGAAGCTGGATGCCTCCGAGCAAATTACGGCGGCGTCGATCACGGCCCTGAGCGCCAGCGACGGCACGCCGTTCCGGCGAGTTGCCGCCGAAGCGAAACTGGCTGACGGTTCGAGCGTCAAGATAGTCGTGATGCGTGATGTAGCCGACCGATGGCTGCTGCTGGATAAATATCGCGACCGGCTTTTTCTTGCAAGCGGCGCAGGCGCGTTGCTGGCGTTTTTGATGAGCTACTTGCTGGTGCGCCAGTCACTCAGGCCCTTGCGTGATATCGCTCTTAGCGCGGCGAATTTTACGACTGAAAATCTTAGCGCTCGCATCGCGGTGCGCAAGGTGCCGAGAGAACTCGAAACGCTGATTGCTTCGCTCAACGGCATGTTTTCCGGTTTCGAGCATGGTTTCAACCGGCTCTCCCGATTTACGGCGGACCTCGCCCATGACATGCGCACGCCCTTGGCCAACTTGCGCGGCTCAACCGAGGTTGCGCTTGCCCGGCCACGCTCCAGCGAGGAATATCAGACGCTGTTGGCGTCGAATCTTGAAGAGTGCGACCGCCTTTCAAGGATGATCGAAAATGTCCTCTTCCTTGCACGCGCCGAGCATCCTCATTTTTCGCGGCACTTGCTTGAGTTTGATGTCGACGAAGAGCTCTTCAAGATAGCGGATTATTTTGAGGGGATTGCAGAAGACGCCGGCATTCGAATTCGCGTGACGGGGCATGCGCGATTGAAGGCGGATATCGAACTTTTCCGGCGGGCGGTCAGCAATCTGCTTGCGAATGCGGTGCGCTTTACACCGCGTGACGCCGAGATCATGTTGTCCGTTGCCGAACGCGACGGCGCAGTGCGCGTTGAAGTTGCCAACGAAGGCGTTCCACTGGACGCGAACCTGCTTGAACGCGTTTTTGACCGGTTTTATCGCGCGGATCCATCGCGGACGAGCGGTGCGTCGGCGAGCGGATCGACCGGGCTGGGACTGGCAATAGTGCGGACGATCATGGAGCTGCACGGCGGCAAGGTACACGCGGAAAGTGCGCCGCAGGGCACACGATTCGTCCTGACTTTTCCGCTGGTCAAATGAATGGTAGAGCTTAGCGCGCAGCTAACACATAGATAGAAAAATCGGACTATTGCGCCTGCTCTATTTCCACCGCCGCATTCCAGTCGGACCCGCGCGCAAGCTCCACAAAAGCGCTTAGATAATCGATTGTCGTATCTGTTTCGCGCACACCCAGAAAGATCTGCTTGGCAATGCCTCGTTTGCCTAGCCGGACCGCATTCACCGCGACTTTGTCCGCATACTCTTCAACGAGCCAGCGTGGCAAGGCGGCAACGCCCCGGCCGCTCGCGACCATTTGCAGCATGATGTCGGTGGTCTCTATGACCTTGTGCCGTTTCGGCATGACGTTCGCCGGCATGAGGAACTGGTTATAGATATCCAGGCGATCGATCTCGACCGGATACGTGATCAGGACCTCTTCCGCCAGTTCATCGGGCAGGATGAAAGGCGCTTGTGCCAGTCTATGCTGCCGTCCCACCACTAATACCTGCTCATAGTCGAACACCGGCTCGAAGCGCAAGCCGGGTTTTCGCAATGGATCCGGCGTAACCAATATGTCGATGTCATAGCCGAACAATGCGCCAATGCCGCCAAACTGGAATTTCTGTTTGACGTCAACATCCACGTCGGGCCAGCGTGCGAGATAGGGCGACACCACCTTCAGCAGCCACTGGTAGCAAGGGTGGCATTCCATGCCAATGCGCAACGTCCCGCGCTGTCCCAGCGCGAATTGCCTCATGCGTTCTTCGGCATGTTCCATCTGCGGCAGCACGCGGTTGGCGAGCGCCAGCAGGTACTGTCCCGCCTGGGTCAGGCGCAGGTTGCGCCCGTCGCGGCTCCACACGGCGGTCCCGAGCTGCTGCTCCATCTTCTTGACGGTATGGCTGAGCGCAGACTGCGTCAGGCACAGCACGTTCGCGGCGGCAGTCAGCGAGCCGTGGCGGTCGACTTCCCGAATAATGGCCAGATGAGTGCGTTCGAGCATGTGGCGTCCATGAAAGGAACTAATCGATCAATGAGAAAAGACCATTATATTTCATAGAATACTCACCCTATGATCGAGCCGTTCATTTCAGGAGCGGTACATCAATGGTCACGACGCACAATTTGGGTTTCCCCCGCATCGGCGCAAAGCGCGAACTGAAATTCGCGCAGGAAGGGTATTGGAAGGGGCTGTCGTCGGGTGATGAACTGACCGGCTTGGGCGCACGACTGCGCGAGCGGCATTGGGGAAACCAGGCCGGGCTCGACCATGTGCCCGTCGGCGATTTCTCGTTCTACGATCAAGTGCTTGATACGAGCTTTACGCTCGGCAACATCCCGGAACGCGTCCGCGGTTTTGACGGCGACCCGCTGGACAATTACTTCCGCGTTGCGCGTGGCCGCTCCGCGCATGATTCGGCTTGCAGCTGCGGCGTGCAGGCCGGCGAGATGACCAAATGGTTCGATACGAACTATCACTACATCGTGCCGGAATTCAGCGCGTCGACTGAATTTGCACTCGATGCTTCGCGCCTGCTCGATCAGCTGACGCAAGCTCGCAAGCTCGGCGTGAAGGCCAAGCCGGTCATCATTGGCCCGGTGACGTATCTGTGGCTCGGCAAGGCCAAGGATGACTCGGACAAGCTCGCGTTGCTGCCGTGCCTGTTGCCGGTCTATGCAGCGTTGCTTGAAGAGCTGGCGACGCAAGGCGTCGAGTGGGTGCAGATCGACGAGCCCGCCTTGGTGACGGAGCTCGATGCAACATGGCAGCAAGCGTTCGTCACCGCATACGACGCGTTGAAGGGTTCGAAGGCCAAACTGCTGCTGACCACTTACTTCGGGCAGTTGCAGGACAACTTGGCCATCGCGTGCAAGCTGCCGGTTCAAGGGCTTCATATCGATGCGATCAACGCGCGTGCCGAAGTGAAGCAAGTACTCGCGCAATTGCCGGCGGACAAGGTGCTGTCGCTTGGTGTCATCAATGGCCGGAACATCTGGAAGAGCGACTTGAGCGCGGTGCTGGACTGGCTTGAACCCATTCACAAGACATTGCGGGACCGCTTGTGGATTGCGCCGTCGTGCTCGCTGTTGCACGTGCCGGTCGATCTGGCCAGCGAGCATAAGTTCGACAAGGAAATCCAGTCCTGGCTCGCTTTCGCATTGCAGAAGCTCGATGAACTGAAGGTGCTGGCCCACGCGCTAAACGATGGACGCAAGTCGGTGCAAGCGGCGCTCGATGAGAACGGGGCCGTGATCCAGAGCCGCCGTTCGTCGCCGCGCGTGCACAACCCGGCGGTGAAGGCAGCGGTTGCGAAAATCGATGCAGCACTCGGCCGTCGTTCAAGCGCCTACCCGCAACGTGCCACGAAGCAGTCGGCCTTGTTGAAGCTGCCGGCGTATCCGACAACGACTATCGGCTCGTTCCCGCAAACGGCCGAGATTCGCCAGGCTCGCAGCCGGTTCAACAGCGGCGAACTGGATGACGCAGGCTACAAGGCCGTCATGCACAGCGAGATCACGCGTAGCGTGCGTGAACAGGAAGCACTGGGCCTTGACGTACTCGTGCACGGCGAAGCCGAGCGCAACGACATGGTCGAGTACTTCGGTGAACAGCTCGACGGTTACGCGTTCAGCCAGTTCGGCTGGGTGCAGTCCTACGGTTCGCGCTGCGTGAAACCACCTATCCTGTTCGGCGACATCAGCCGTCCGAAGGAGATGACCGTCGAGTGGATCAAGTACGCTCAATCGCAAACCGCCAAGCCGATGAAAGGCATGCTGACCGGCCCGGTCACCATCCTGAACTGGTCATTCGTCCGCGATGACCAGCCGCGTTCGGTGTCGTGCCATCAGTTGGCGCTGGCTATCCGCGAAGAAGTGCTGGACCTTGAAAAGGCCGGCGTGCGTGTGATCCAGATCGACGAGGCGGCGCTGCGTGAAGGCTTGCCGTTGCGCAAGTCGCAGTGGAACGACTACCTGCGGTGGGCTATTGAATCGTTCCGCATCACCGCGAACGGCGTGCAGGACGAAACGCAGATCCACACGCACATGTGCTATTCGGAGTTCAACGACATCATCGCGTCGATCGCCGATATGGACGCCGACGTGATCACGATCGAGACATCGCGTTCGGACATGGAGCTGCTCGATGCCTTCGATAACTTCAACTACCCGAACGAGATCGGACCGGGCGTGTACGACATTCACTCGCCGAACATCCCGAGCCAGGAGCACATCGTGCAACTGATGCGCAAAGCGGCTGAGCGTATTCCGGCGGAGCGGTTGTGGGTCAATCCGGATTGCGGCCTGAAGACGCGTCAGTGGGATGAAGTGATCCCCGCGCTCAAGAACATGGTCGCCGCGGCTAAGACATTGCGTGCGGGTTTGTGATCTCGGGCGAGCTTTAACAATGCTCAAGCGATAGCGCAGCGTAGAACCACTCGGAACCATGAACGACGGCCGCCTTCGGGTGGCCGTTTGTTCTTTGAGCGCCTTCGGGTGCTTACGGGCGGCGCAAGTCTCGCCCGTATCTTGGAGTAGCATGGTCTCGCGTTGCCGATGGCCAAGCACGCCACGACTGCCCGCAACGCTCGACTGTCAGTAAAACCTCATTTGGAGCAAGCATGGCCTATCGCAACTACCATAAGCGCAAGATTGGCGATCGCGATCTGCATCCCCAGACACAGATGATGTCCTACGGCTACGATCCCTTCCTCTCTGAAGGATCGGTCAAGCCGCCTGTGTTCCTGACGTCGACGTTCGCCTTCCGTACGGCAGAAGATGGCGCCAATTTCTTCGATATGGTCGCAGGCCGCAAGCCTTCACCGGAAGGCGAAAGCGCGGGACTGGTCTATAGCCGCTTCAATCATCCGAACCTTGAGATTGTGGAGGATCGGCTCGCTCTTCTGGACGACTCCGAATCCGCGGTCGTGACATCGAGCGGCATGTCCGCCATCGCAGCGGTTTTGCTGGCGTTCTTGCGGCCAGGAGACTGTGTCGTGCAGTCGGCGCCGCTGTACGGCGGAACGGAAACACTGATAGCCAAGTTTCTTCCGGAATGGGGCATCACATCGCAAGTCATCGACGATGGTCTTTCACCGGACGCCATTCGCAACGCGCTCGAAGCCGCAGCACAAAAAGGCAAGGTGCGCATGTGCTACATCGAGACGCCGGCTAATCCAACTAACGCGTTGTTCGATCTCGAAGGGCTGCGTCGAGAAATTGACGCCTTTGAGGGTCGCCACGGCTATCGTCCGCTTTCGGTGTGCGACAACACGCTGCTCGGGCCGTTGTATCAGAAGCCGATCAATCAAGGCATCGATCTCTGCGTGTATTCGCTGACGAAGTACGTCGGCGGACATAGCGACCTGGTCGCGGGCGGAGTGACAGGCAGCCGTACCCTGGTTACAAAAGTGCGTTCGATCCGGAGTGCACTGGGTTCGCAACTCGATCCGCACTCATCGTGGATGATCACGCGGTCAATGGAAACGCTGGTCCTGCGCATGGAGCAGGCGGCCCGAAGCGGCACGGCTGTCGCGCAATGGCTGGCGAGCAATCCTCATAGGCCGGTCAAGGTCCTGCACCCCGAACTGAACGACGATCCTGCTTACCAGGCGGTGTATCGACGTCAATGCACCGGTCCAGGTTCGACCTTCGCGTTTGTACTCGATGGAGGCCGCGAACAGGCGTTCAGGTTTATCAATAGCCTGGAATTGTTCAAGTCTGCCGTTAGCCTGGGCGGTACGGAATCGCTGATCTGCCATCCGGCGTCGACAACGCATTCCGGCGTGCCCATTGAGGCTCGCGCCGCAGCGGGCGTGTCCGAAGGCTTGATTCGTGTCTCGGTCGGGCTGGAGCATCCGGATGACCTGATCGCCGACCTGTCGAACGCGCTGGAGCATTGTTGACTGTATGGCGAGACCTCGGCAGCCGCGTGGGAAAGCTTGATGTGATGCAGAACATGCGGCGCATTCCTCGGGTTTAGCGTCGCTTTTTACACCACCGCTAACAGCAGGTACACTACGCCGACGTATGGCGCGACCCACCGTTTCCGGCCACTTCCCGCTGCGGCTATTCAGCCGGTCTTATGCAAAATGGCATTTCTTTCGATCTGAAGGCGCTTGAAGTCTTCGTGCTTGTCGTCGAATCCGGCGGCATGACAGCGGCTGGTCAACGACTCAGCATCACGCAATCCTCAGTCTCTCAAACGCTGTCGAACCTGGAACAAACACTCAACCTGCAATTGCTCGATCGCTCACAGCGGCCCCCGATGCTGACACCCGTGGGGCGCCAGTTCTACAACCGGGCCTGTACGCTGCTGGATGAAGCCAGGCATTTGAGTCAGGAGTTCCGCAAACCTCTCGGTGAACCGCTCAAGCATATCCGGATTGCACTGGTCGATTCCATGGCCACGAGCATTGGCGCCGATCTGCTGACTGCAATACGGCAGCGCACCGCCAACTGGTCGATGGTGACCGGCCAATCTCATCAGCATGCCGAAGCATTGTTGTCCAGGCGGGTGGACATCATCATCTCCGATGACGTCGTGTTGAAGAACCCGTTGCTGTACCGTCAGCGCATCTTGCGCGAACCTTTTGTGCTGGTTTTGCCCGGCGACTTCAAGGGACCCGTTCCTTCTCTGCGCAACCTGCTGGTCAGCGGCGATTTCATTCGCTACAGCAATACGACTGTCATTGGTCGAAGCATTGAAACCCAGTTGGAGAAATGGGGAATTCAACCACCGCTACGGCTGCAACTCGACAATACGTTCGCGATCATGTCCATGGTCATGGCCAATGCCGGCTGGACCATCACCACGCCGTTGTGCTTGTTGCAGTCGGGGCTGACACCGGACAATAAGTTTTCTCCGGCGTTTCGCCTGTTCCCGATTCCCGGCGAGGAGTTCTTTCGCGAACTCACCATGGTCGCCCGTCAGGACGATCTTGGCGTGCTGCCGCAGCAACTCGCTCAGGACAGTGTGGCCTTGCTGAAAAGTCGTTTCCTGCCAATCATCGAGGCGAATGCACCGTGGTTATTGCCATCGATAGTGTTGGGCTGATTTCAAAGGAGCGTCACGCCGGGCCGCAATTTTTCATAACGCAGATGGTGCAAATCGGCGACATTGATACCGGGCGCAGCCACCACCAGAATCTGCTCTGCCAGCTCGGCGAAGTCGGCCCGGAAATGCACGGAGCTCTTTAGCACCAGGACGCGGTAATCGGCCGGATCTGCGCCGACGTGGCGAAACATGGCCTGATCGGCAGCCTGCTGTTTGCGGCTCGACACCACGATCTCGATGCCATGCGGGCCGCCGCACCTCACCCGGGCCATGGCGCCGAGATCCATGTGGCAGCCAAGGTAGAAGGGTCCCGTGCCGGTGAAACGGCCGGTTCCAATTGCAAGCACCTCGAAGGGTGCTTGCACCGGTCCCTCGCCCAAGCCGCTCATTCCTCCCAGCGGGGCATAAATAACGGCGCCGATTCCCGCTTGCGTCGCCGCTTCGACAAAATCGGCATCGCACACGACCCCGGCGCAAACCCGCTGCGCATTTTGCCTCAGCAGTTCATGCAGGATATCGGTGGTGTCTCCACCGCCGCCGCCGCCCGGGTTGTCCTGGGTATCGGCGAGGATGATCGTGCCAGCCCCGGCGTGAAGGCCCCACTCGCGCGCGTGCGCAACCGCCTCGGCCGGTGCATAGAGACGCCCGCCGAATTCAGCCCGCCTCGCCAGAACAGCCTGAGTCAAAGATTCGACCGCAGCCTCAACTGTCACCTGATCGGAACCGTAAGCAATGACGCTCGGCCCACTGTGATGGATATCGGCGAGCGGAAAACCCGGCACGAAGTCGACCGCAAAAACCTGTTCCGACGCCAGTGATTCACCAAGCGCCATCAAACCACGCATGGGTTCGGACAAGGTGCTTTGCCAGGGCATGGGAATCAGGAAAGGCAACTGGCGATAGCCCTTGTGCAACACTTCGCCAGCGAGCAACCGGTCGAGCAGCACGTGTGCACGCTGCCCTGTCTGCGCCATGTCGACATGCGGATAGCTGCGGTACGTCACCAGGCCGCTGGCATGTTCGATCATGGCCGGCGTGATATTGGCGTGGAAGTCGAGCGCTGCGACTATCGGCATCGTGCCGCCGACTCTTTGACGCAGGCGCCGCAGCAACTCTCCTTCACCGTCCTCCAGATGCTCACTGACCATCGCGCCGTGCAGATCGAGAAACAGCGCGTCCAGCGGACCCGCATCACGGATCATCCGGTCGAGCATGAAGGCAATCGCCTCGAATGCATCTTGCGTCACCGGACCGCTCGGGTTGGCCGAGGCCCACAATAGCGGCACCAGTTGATGCGATGTGCGCGCAGCTCGTATGAAACCGTCTATCGCCAGATTGACGCCCGCGACCGCGCCGAACATCTCCTCGCCAACCAGCAAGCCCGGCCACGCGTCCGCTTCGACGAAGGTAGCAAAACTCGCCCTGCTGGCGGCAAAGGTGTTCGTCTCATGTAAGAAGCCGGCGATCCCGATCCTTGCCACACCATCCCCTCATCAAGTTCAATGGGCGTTACAGCAAGCCTTCCACTGCCGTCACGAAAATGCGGCTGTACTCGGCGGCGCTGAACGGAATCGGGTTGGTCCCGGCCGATCCGTCCACCACGGCCATTTCGCCGACTTTCGCCGCGTCGTGCGCATTGATGCCGATCTCGCTCAGCGTATGGGGAATGCCCAGTGTGTCGCGCATCATCAAGACCCAGTCGAGGAACGATGTGAACGACGGCTGCGCCAGCTCAAGGTAGCGCGCCAACAATTCGATGCGCTCCGCAATAGCCGATTCGTTGGCCTTGAGCACATACGGCATCAGGATGGCGTTGAGCATGCCGTGGTGGGCGTCATACAGCGCGCCCAGGGGATGCGCCAGCGCATGCATCGCACCCAGGCCACGCTGGAACGCGGTGGCGCCCATGCTCGACGCGACCAGCATTTGCAGGCGTGCATCGAGATCCTGGCCGTCCTTGACCGCACGCGGCAGGAACTGCTTGATCAGGCGAATGCCTTCGACTGCGATGCCCGTCGCCATCGGATGATAGAACGGCGAACAATAGGCTTCGAGGTTATGCGAGAGCGCGTCCATGCCGGTCGCCGCCGTCAGCTTGGCCGGCAGGCCCACCGTCAACTCGGGGTCGAGGATGACAACCGAGGGCAACATGTTCGCGTGGAATATGATGCGTTTCACATGGGCGCGGTCATCGGTGATCACTGAAGCCCGCCCGACTTCCGAGCCTGTCCCGGCCGTAGTCGGCACAGCCACCACGGGCGCCATGCCCGCCACATTGACCCGCAGATAGTTGTCGCCGACATCTTCGAAATCCCACAGCGGACGGTCCTGGCCAACCATTAGCGCGACGGCCTTGGCCGCATCGAGGGCCGAGCCGCCGCCGAAAGCGATCACACCGTCGTGACCACCGGACTTGAATATGGCCACGCCATCGTCGACATTCTTGCCAGTCGGATTGCCCTTGATATCGTGAAACAGCCCGCTCTCGAGACCGGCGGACCGGGAGTGATCCAGCACCTTGCCGATCAGCGGCAATGCCGCCAGACCCGGGTCGGTGATCAGCAGCGGCCGGCGCATGCCAAGGCTCTTGCACCATTGCGGCAATTCGCTGATCCGGCCGGCACCGACCTTGACCGCAGTCGGGTAGTTCCAGTTTGCAGAGGGGAGTGACGGATGTGACATAAGAGATTCCTTTGAAGATCCGTTCACAGACGGGTTTTCAGATGAAAAGATTTGGGCCGCGTCAGGTGCTCGTACCCGATCGCCGAGAGGGTGACACCTCGGCCGGTATTCTTCACCCCGGTCCAGGCGAGCGCAGGGTCGAGATAATCGCAGCGGTTCATGAAGAAGGTGCCGGTTTCGACGCGCCGGCCAATCGATAGAGCGGCTTCCTCATCGCTCGTAAACACAGCGGCCGTCAAACCGTAGGGGCTGTCGTTCATTAATTCAATTGCTTGTTCATCGCCGGACACCGGCATGATGCCGACCACCGGTCCGAAACACTCATCGTTCATCAGCGTCATGCCATGATCGACATCCACGAACACGCCCGGCGCCACATAAGGCGTGCCGGCGCGCGACAGTCCGAACGTGGTTTCATCGATAAGATTTTTAGCGCCTTTCGAGAGTGCATCGGCTATCACTGCGCGAACTCCATCGGCGGCCGTAGTACGGACTACCGGCCCCAACGACGTTTGCGCATCAAGCGGATTGCCCAGGACATACTGATTCGTCAACGCCACGGCGCGCTCGACAAAATCCTTGTACAGAGGCTGAGCCACATAAATTCGCTGGATACCGCAGCATGACTGGCCTGAATTGAAGAAGGCGCCGTCGACCAGCGTCTCCACTGCGTAATCAATATTGGCATCGGCTCGCACGTAGGCCGGATCATTACCGCCCAATTCAAGCCCGACCCCGATAAAGCGCCCAGCCGCAGCTTCCTCGACAATGCGGCCTCCGCCCACCGAACCGGTGAAGCAGACAAAGCCGATCTCTTTAGCGTGTATCAACCGACGCACGCGTTCATGATCCACATGCAAGTACTGGAACACGCCCTCGGGCAACTCGGCCTGGACGAAGGCCTGATGAATGAGTTCGGCACACAACGGCGTTTGGTCGGAGTGCTTGAGAATTACCGCATTGCCCGCTAGGAGAGCGGGAACAATACTGTTCACCGCCGTCAGCAAAGGGTAATTCCACGGCGCGATGGTGAGCACCACGCCCACCGGCTCACGCGACATAAAACGGGTAAAGCCGTCCTGCGGCGCTACTTGCACGGGCTTCAATGCATCTTCTGCAATCGCCATCATATGGCGCGCCCGTGAGACAAAGCCGTCCACCTCGCCGGCGGTGTAACGCAACGGGCGTCCCATCTGGCGCGTAATCGCCTCGGCGATGGTTGCCTTGTTTTCGACAAAGAGATCTACGGCGCGGCCAACCAGCGCCAGCCGCTCCGACAGCGGTCGTGCGGCCCACGCCTTCTGCGCAGTTTGCGCGCGCCGCAGTGTCTGCTCGATCTGCGATTCGCTTGCATAGGGCCGGCGCACAAATTCGCTGCCGTCGATCGGGCTAATGGTGATCAGTTCATCTTTCATCGTAGTGGGCTTGGATTGATAGCTCAGATAATTTCGAAATAGCGGGCCAATTCCCAATCGGTCACATGCCGACGGAACTGCCGCTCTTCCCATTCGCGGGTCGCGACAAAATGTTCGACAAACGCTTCGCCGAACAAGGTCTTCGCGGCTTCCGAATGGCGCAGTCGCTGTGCGGACTCCCACAAGGTGCAAGGCAATTTCAGATGGGCAGGGAATTCCTGCGTATAAGCGTTGCCCTCGACAATCTGCCCCGGATCCAGTCCCTGTTCGATACCATGCAAGCCGGCACCCAACGCGGCTGCCAATGCAATGTAGGGATTCGCGTCGGCGGAACCGATGCGCACTTCAACACGCTGGGATTTCTCGGAACCCGGGATCAGGCGCAAGGCCGTGGTTCGATTCTCGACGCCCCACGTTGCATCGAGCGGCGCCCAGTAGCCCGGCACCAGCCGTGAATAGCTATTGACGGTTTGCGCGAACATCGACATGAATTCGGGCAGGTAGCGTTGCACGCCCGCCATGAAACTGGCCTGCTTGACGCTCATGTTATAGGGACGGCTTTCGTCGTAAAACGCCGACTTGCCGGTGCTCGCCTCGCGTAAGGACAAGTGGATATGACCGCTCTGTCCGGGATGATCATGCGACCATTTCGCCATGAAGGTCGCCATCAGGTTGTTCTTTTGGGCCAGCGCCTTGGTAAAGGTCTTGAACAAAATGGCCTTGTCCGCCATCTCGGCTGCGCCGTCGACTGCGAGCGCAGCCTCCAGCACGCCGGGACCGGTTTCGGTATGCAAGCCCTCGATCGGCATGTCCATCTGCTCGCACATATCGAGCAATTGCCGGTAGAAATCGCCCTGGACCGTACTGCGCAATACCGAATAGCCGAAATTGCCGGGCGTCCAGTTCTTCAGGTCACGGTAGTTTTTTTCACGCACGGAATGCGGCGTCTCCTCGAACATGAAGAATTCATATTCAAGGGCGGCAGAAACATCGAATCCCATATCGGCGGCGCGCTTTAAAACGCGCTGCAATAAACCCCGTGGGCAAATTGCTTCGGCATCCCCAGCAAATTCAGCGAGGAAGAAGAGCATGTCTTCGCCGTCGCCCTGTTCAAGCGGCAAACGACGGCAGCTCTCCGGGACGATGCGCACCATGGCGTCCGGATAGGCGGTGTGCCAGCCGGTGTATTTCGTATTGTCGTACATCTGGTCATCCACATCCCAGCCCAGTACGACATTGCAGAACGCGAAACCCGCACGCAGAGCCCCGAGGAATTTATCCTTGCGCAGATATTTCCCGCGCAGAATGCCATCGGTATCGGACAGACCGACTTTGATATGCGTCAGCCCGCTTGCCTCCACTAAGCGAATCGCATCTTCCACCGTCTTGATTGCCCGTTCGGGCTTCGCGTACGCATCCATATTCATCGTCTCCGTGTTATCGCTTTTTTTCGGCTGAATCATCTTAGGAACGAGAGAAATGCAGATCAACAACAATCGGTATTCGTTATGGTGCTGATCGGCTGGGGTAATGCTGCATGCTCTGCGATTGCTTTTTTGTTTGCTTATGCACGGGCGGCGTGTCGGTGCCACATATTCATGGGCGCCATGTCGCGCTGCACAACGCATTGGCGTGCTAAACCGGCGGTTGGCGAGGCTCGCTGCTGGTGCGAGCGCGCCCACTCTCAGCTCTTTCAGCGCCACTTCGGGGCGTTCCCCAGACGCAGGTCACGCCGCCAATTCGAGTCAAACACCTTTCGAAAGCCCTTCGATAAAGGCATGCTTGCCACTGGCACAACTCTTGTGTATGAAGTTAAAAAATTACTTCAAGCGGGATGCGTATTCCCGAAGGGTTTCCAGATGGTTTCTCAGTTGGCGCAGATCTTCAGCGACTCAGGCACCAAGGTGCGGGGCAAGCTTTTCGGCATCTATGGGCTATTGATTGCGTTCAACGTCCTCGCCTGGGCTTGGGCACTCGTGGCATTCCGCCACCATCCGGTACTTCTGGGAACCGCATTGCTGGCCTACGGATTCGGGCTGCGCCATGCGGTGGATGCCGATCACATTGCCGCTATCGACAATGTCACGCGCAAGCTCATGCAGGAGAAGAAGCGGCCTGTTACGGTCGGCTTTTTCTTTTCCCTCGGGCACTCGACCGTGGTCGTGCTCGCCTCTGTCGGTGTGGCTGTCGTAACGTCGGCCATGCAGGGTCGATTTGACCACTACAAGGAAATTGGCGGAGTGGTCGGCACGTTGGTGTCGGCGTTATTCCTGTTCGCGATTGCCGTGATGAACCTGATCATCCTGCGGTCGATCTATCAAGCGTGGCGCAACGTCAGGAATGGCGGTGCTTATATTGATGACGATTTCGATCTGCTTCTGGCCGATCGCGGATTCCTGGCGCGCATTTTTCGCCCGCTGTTTCGCATGATCACGCGAAGCTGGCACATGTACCCGCTAGGTTTCCTGTTCGGTCTGGGATTCGATACGGCGACTGAAATCGGATTGCTCGGCATAGCGGCAACCCAGGCGTCGCAAGGACTTTCTCCCTGGGCGATCATGGTGTTCCCCATACTGTTCAGTGCCGGCATGTCCCTGGTAGACACGCTGGACGGTCACCTGATGCTCGGCGCTTACGGATGGGCTTACCTGTTGCCGATCCGGAAAATCTACTACAACATGACCATCACGCTGGTATCCGTCATCGTGGCGGTCGTGATTGGCGGTATAGAAGCGCTTGGGCTGCTCGCCGATCAGTTGAAACTGCAAGGTCCGGTGTGGGATGCCATAGGGACCTTGAACGATAATTTCGGCACGCTGGGATTTTTGATCATCGGCATTTTTGTCTTCAGCTGGATCGTGTCGGTCCTGATCTATCGGGTAAAACGCTTCGACGAACTGGAAGTTGGCCGCTAGATAAGCTGCCGGGATTCGGGCGACTTCGCCCCTTACCGTCCACAACGAGCATGGCCTGGACCTGGCGTCGAACGCAAACAGCTAACGCGACAGACCGCGTTGATCCAGGGCACTCTCCAGTGCCTGAATTTGCTCGCTGTTAAGCGAGGATGCCTCGATCGCGTCGGCTCGGGAAAAAATCATCTGCCCATAAGCTTCGGCGAGCACACGCGCTTCCCGGCAGAGTGCCGCATCCTGACCGGCCGGCTTGAGCTCTCGCCAATAGTTAATGGCCTGTTCGACGTCGATAATCGTGAATACGCTCATGGATCTGGCCTGCAACTTCGGGTGAACGGGACGGGTAATACCGGTATGCAAAAAATTCCATGCGCGCGGCTCGCCCTTCAGAGGCGTTCACCGTCGTCGGCCACAGCTTAGCCGCGTAGTCTGATTCTTGACGATGTCGCAGGTATGTGCAAGTTGTCCCACATGAACAAAACTAATAGGAAGATGAAAACATGTCCCTTGTTGAATGACACGGCGGCATTCAGACTGTGGGCCACTCGGTTAAGGACGCATCATGGCTCGCACTCATCTACACGGTTTTCCACGCATCGGCGCGCATCGCGAACTCAAGTTCGCACAAGAGGCTTTCTGGCGCGGGGAGTGTGACGATGCTGATTTGCGTAGCGTCGCAGAGGCATTGCGTGCGCGCCATTGGGAGTTGCAACGCTTGGCGAAGCTGGATTTCGTAGCGGTCGGCGACTTCGCCTATTACGACCACATGCTGAACCTCACTGCGCTATTGGGTGCGTTGCCGGAGCGATTCGGATTCGAACCGTCGGCGCTCTCGCTTGCGCAATATTACGAGCTGGCGCGGGGCAACAACGCGCAGCCCGCCATGGAGATGACCAAGTGGTTCGACACCAACTACCACTACCTTGTGCCCGAGTTGGGGCCGCGCACGACATTCGATGGCGGCGTCGATTGGTTCTTTGACGAGATCGATGAAGCGCTTGCACTGGGTCATTCTGTCAAGCCGGTTCTCATCGGCCCGATTACGTATCTGTGGCTGTCCAAGAGCCACATTCCCGGCTTTGACCGCCTATCACTTCTGCCGAAGCTCGTGATTCGCTATATGCGCATTCTCGACCTGTTGAAGCAACGCGGGATTGAATGGCTTCAACTGGATGAACCGGCGCTGTGTCTTGACCTGGATGACGAATGGCTCGAGGCTTTTTACGCAGCCTACGAGGTGCTTGGCGCGTCAGTCAGCAAGGTAATGCTGGGCACGTATTTCGACACGGCCGCCCACCACGCACCGCTCGTCGCAAAGCTGCCTGTCCAGGGTGTTCATATCGACCTGGTCAGGGCGCCCGGACAACTGGACGCCTGGCGCGCGGCGCTGCCGGCGGACAAGGTGTTGTCGGTGGGCGTGATCGATGGCCGGAATATCTGGCGGGCCGACCTCGGTAAAATCGTCGACTCGCTTCGCAGCCTGAGCGAAGAACGTTCGGATAACTTATGGATTGCGCCTTCCTGTTCACTGTTGCACGTGCCGGTCACGCTTGCATCGGAGAAAAGGCTGGATAAGCGCTTGACGTCATGGCTTGCGTTCGCGACAGAGAAGCTCGATGAGGTTGCCGCCATCGCGCTTGCGCTAAGCGATTCGGCAGAAGCCGGGTCTGTGCTCGCCGCGTCGAACGCAGCGCTCGATACGCGACGCAATTCGGACACGGTCGTCAACACCCTCGTGCAACGGAGGACCTCGGCCATCACCCAGGCGATGGCAAGCCGTAAAAGCACTTATGCCATCCGCAAGCGCGTTCAGCGCCATACGCTCAGGCTGCCGCTCCTGCCGACCACGACCATTGGTTCGTTCCCCCAGACAATGGCGATCCGGCAGGCGCGCGCGGCGTACCGGCGCGGGGAACTGGGCGCACTCGATTACCTGGAACGCATGCGTGCGGAGATCGCAACAGCCGTGCGCAAACAGGAGGAGCTAGGACTCGACGTCCTCGTGCATGGCGAAGCCGAACGCAACGACATGGTCGAATTCTTCGCGGAGAAGCTATGGGGATATGCGCTGACGGAGAACGGCTGGGTTCAGAACTACGGCTCGCGCTGCGTCAAGCCGCCCATCATCTACGGCGATATCTATCGTCCGGAGCCCATGACGGTGGACAACACGCGCCATGCGCAGTCCCTGACCAACCGCGTGATGAAGGGCATTCTTACGGGACCGGTGACCATGCTCCAATGGTCTTTTGTCCGTGACGATCAACCCCGCGAAACAACGGCGCTACAGCTTGCGCTCGCCGTTCGCGACGAGGTGACGGACCTTGAAAAGGCCGGCATCCGCATCATCCAGATCGATGAACCGGCATTGCGCGAAGGCTTGCCATTGCGCCGCGCCGAGTGGCCCGCTTACCTTGACTGGGCAACCCGGGCCTTCAAGATCGCCGCTAGCGGGGTCTCGGATGCGACGCAGATTCACACCCATATGTGCTATTCCGAGTTCAATGACATCCTGCCCTCGATCGCAGCGCTGGATGCGGACGTGATCACGATCGAGACGTCGCGCTCTTCAATGGAATTGCTGGATGGCTTCGGTGAGTTCGCCTACCCGAACGGAATCGGGCCCGGCGTCTATGACTCGCACTCCGCACGGGTGCCAAGCGTGGAGGCCATGCAGCGTTTGCTCCAGCGTGCATGCGAGGTCATTGCTGCGGAGCAACTATGGGTCAACCCTGATTGCGGATTGAAAACGCGTACGTGGCCGGAGACGGAAGCGGCACTGATCAACATGATCCTGGCGGCCCACGCAGTCCGAGCGACGCTTTCCGAAAAAAATAACGAAATGGCGGAAGCCTGAGTCTTCATCAGAGAAGCGCCTCGAAGCAAGGTTTTGTCATAGCGTGCCCGGTCCGTGCTACTGTATTTGGCTTGAGTTCGTTGACTCTTGACTTTACACACCATCCCCCTTCGGGACGTACTGGACGCTTTATGAAAAAAGTATCGCTGCTGCTTACTCTTGCTGTTATCGCTTCGTCATCGGCTTATGCCGCTACGGGCGCGACTGAAACGCTTCCCTCCGGCGTCACGGTGACGCAGATCAAGGAAGGCACCGGGGCGCAGCCAACCGCTGCGGACACCGTGACGGTGAACTATCGCGGCACGCTCGCGAATGGCACCGAATTCGACTCTTCGTACAAGCGCGGGCAGCCGGCATCGTTCCCGCTCGGTCAGGTAGTCCCATGTTGGACGCAGGGCCTTCAGAAGATGAAGGTCGGCGGCAAGGCGAAGCTCGTGTGCCCGCCGGCAACCGCATACGGCGATCGCGGCGTAGGCCCGATTCCGCCGAACAGCACGCTGACGTTTGAAGTCGAGTTGCTGAAAATCGGCAACTAAAGCCTGTACAACGCGCACGCGCTTCAACGCAATCATGCGAATCGCGTGTCCCGTGCTATTGCGTACCGAGATCCGTGCTGAGATTTTTGGTCATCGCAATAGCACGGCTTTGTAACACCCTCAGATCGATTTATGGATGTGGCAGCCGTTTAATTCCATCCCGATGGAAAACGCTGCGCGGCTATACTTTTTGCCGTTGAGACAGCCCGATTTTCAATCAGGGCGTTGACGGGGGCGAAGTAAAAATATCGATGTGAAGAGGGCACATGAATCTGTCACCTGCTTGAAGTAGCCTATGCGCCGAGGCGTTCAGAGCAACGTCAGAGCATCAACAGTCAAAGGCCGGAAGCCGGCTCTACAGCACGCAATCCAATACCACGTGGTGTCGATCAAGAACGAAACGGTTGCTACACTACAGCTCGCAAACGATTCCCCTTAGTTGCAGTTTTAATAAGCGTCCGGTAACATTAATTCGTGCGCGTTATCAAAATTTTTTCCAAACAGGTCATCAGCCGGGACTGCCTGAATAAGCAATTCTGTACGTGTTTGCGAGCGACAGATTCGGTATGCAAAGGTATATTGCGAAAAGTCTCCCTGCATAACCCGTTGTTGATGGGCCTAAATCACTAAACACGCCCTCGCAACCGGTGTTAATAAAAGAGGGCTGTATCTTAGTCATTTCCACCACCATGGCGACGCTGTGATTCGACACACTCTGGGCGGCTTGCTACTGGTGCTGTCATGCCTTGGCCGCGCGGTCGCGGCAGGTCCCGATTGCTCACGCCCGTTTACGCTTGCCCTGCACGACCACGGCCTGCTTTATTCCGCCGATACCGACACCGGCATCGACCGGGATTTCGCCGACGAACTGATCCGCCGCAGCGGTTGCCAGATTAGCGTCAGCCTGATGTCGCGCGCGCGCATCTGGCAATTGATCGAATCCGGCGCACTCGATTTCAGCTTGTCCGGCATCGCCAACACCGATCGCAACCGCTTCGCTTCGTTTGCCTGGTATTTCAGCAACAAATACTATTTGCTGGTGAGGAAGGACGCGGGCATGCGTCAGCTGGCCGATTTCGAGCGTAGCGACCAGTTTCAACTAGGCGTGATTCGCAGCTTCCGCTACAGCGACTCCGCCAACAAGCTGGTCGACACGCTCGCGGCTGAGAACCGCGTCAGCCAGGCGGGCGGCCTGGCGCCGTTATACGAGGCGCTGGTCCATCAGCGTATCCAGGGCATGATCATGGAGCCCTTCGACTACCCCGCGCTGGATGAAAAGAAGATCCGCGATGTCACCACCATCATCGAGTTCAATGATCCCGCCATTCCTCATGGCCTGATCATGTCGAAGAAGGCGCTGTCGCCCGCCGAGCAGGACAAGTGGCGTGCGCTGGTGAACCAGATGCGCGCGGACGGAACCGTGCTGCGTATATTCGAGAAGTACTTCAAACCCGATCTGGCCAGATCCATGGTCGATTTCCAGGCGCCCCCGTGACCTGGGCTCGCCTGGTATTGCTGCCCTTGCTGATCTTGTCCGCCGCACTCGGCGTCACATGGATCGTCTGGGATCACGAGCGGCAAGCTTCCCACAACGAGTTACTTTCCCAGTTCAATTTTTCGCTGGGCGACGTGGTCAGCCGCGTCGAGCAGCGCATGTCGACTTATGAACAGATGCTGCGCGGCGTGCAGGGCCTGTTCGCCGCCACCGGCCAGATGGACCGCGACAACTTCCGCGACTACGTCAGCGCGCTCAATCTCGACGCCAATTATTCCGGCATCCAGACCATCGGGCTGATCGAATGGGTGCCGGCAGCGCGCAGGGACACGCATATTGCCGCGATGCGCCAGCTGGGTTTTAGCGGCTATACCATCGAGCCGCAGGGCATTCGGGAGAACTACGCGCCGATCATCCAGCGCGAGCCGGCCGTGACCGGTAACCATCCCCCCCTCGGGCTGGATCCCTGGACCGACCCTGTGCGGCGGGAGGCCATGGAGAAGGCGCGTGACTCCGGCATGGTCGCGATCTCCGGGAAAGTGCGCCTGGGCGTGGACCTCGGGCCGGATGCGAAACCGGCTTTCGTCATGTACCTGCCGATCTACAGCCGGGGCCAGCCGCACGACAACGTCGCCGAGCGCCGGGCGCATCTGGCCGGCTGGGTGTATGCGTCGTTTCGCATGCACGATGTCATCGCCAGCCTGTACGGCGACACGCTGCCCGGCCTTGCGTTAGCCATCTACGACGGCGTGGAGCCGTCCGCCGCGGCCTTGCTTTATCGTTCCCGTGCAGCAGATGGGCAGCACCAGCCTGCGCTCATTTCAGCCAATGAATACCTCGTGGTCGCTGGGCACAACTGGACGCTCTCGATGACCACCCTGGACGACTTCAAGACCCGCTTCGGCCGTAACGCCGAAGCACTGATCGCCGTAACCGGTACGGGCTTAAGTCTGCTGCTGGCTCTGCTCGCGTGGTTGATGGTCACCGGCCGCGGCCGCGCGATGCGGCTGGCTTCCACGATGACCCGCGAGTTGCGCGAGAGCGAGGAGAAGTTCCGCGCCATTGCGGACTGCACGGTGAACTGGGAGGTCTGGTGGGGACCGGACGGCAAACCTCGCTGGATCAATCCATCGGTCGAGAAATACACCGGTTATACGGTCGACGAATGCATGGCCATGACCGACTTCGCCGGCACGCTGATCCATCCCGATGACTGGGTCCGCGTTGCCCCTGAGTTCCTGAAGGGCCTGCAGGGCTTCCGTGGCGACGACCTGGAATTCCGCTGCGTCCGCAAGGACGGAACGCTGGTCTGGCTATCCGTTTCCTGGGTGCCGATCACCGACGCAAAGGGCGCGTTCGCAGGCTTCCGGACTAGCGGGCGCGACATCACCGACCGCAAGCAAGTCGAGGCCGAACTGCAGATTGCCGCGGTCGCTTTCGATTCGCTCGAAGCGATGATGGTCACCGACGCCGACAACACCATCCTGCGAGTCAATTCGGCGTTCACCGAGTGCACCGGTTACACGGCTGAAGAGGCAGTTGGCCAGACGCCGCGACTGCTGCGTTCGCATCATCACGACGAAGCGTTTTTCAGCGAGATGTGGGAAACGATCCACCGCATGGGCGGCTGGCAAGGCGAGATCTGGGGGCGCCGCAAGAACGGCGAGGTCTATCCGAAATGGCTGACGATCTCTGCGGTGACAGGCGAGGGCGGAGTCGTCAGTCACTATGTGGGCACGCATCACGACATTACCGAACGCAAGATTGCGGAAGAGCGCATCAGGGAGCTGGCTTTCTTCGACGCCCTGACGCGCTTGCCGAACCGCACGTTGTTGCTGGATCGCCTGACGCAGGCCATTACGCACAGCGCGCGAAGTGGTGCGTGCGGTGCGTTGCTGTTTATCGACCTGGATCACTTCAAGACGCTGAACGACACGCTGGGCCACGACAAAGGCGACCTGCTGCTCAAGCAAGTGGCGCAGCGCCTGGCTGCCAGCGTACGTGCCGGTGACACCGTGGCGCGAGTAGGGGGCGACGAGTTCGTGGTGGTGCTGGGAAGCCTGCATGAGACCTGGCAGGAAGCGGCCAGCCAGACAGAAGGCATGGGCGAAATAATCCTTGATGTCCTTGGCAAGTCGTACCAGCTTGACGACATCGATTACCGCAGTACGGCCAGTATTGGCGCAACCGTGTTCAGGGGCCATCAGACTTCCATCGACGAACTGCTGAAGCAGGCGGATCTTGCCATGTACAAGTCGAAGGAAATGGGGCGCAACGCGCTGTGTTTCTTCGATCCGGACATGCAGACTGTGGTAGTGGAACGGGCAGAACTCGAGGCGGGTTTGCGAAAGGCCATAGAGGGCAATCAGTTCCTGCTGCATTACCAGGCACAGGTGCTCGACGGCGACCGGGTCGTCGGCGCCGAAGCACTCGTGCGTTGGCAGCATCCCCAGCGCGGCATGGTGCCGCCTGCCGATTTCATTCACCTCGCTGAAGAGACCGGGATGATCCTGGCGCTGGGCAACTGGGTACTGGAAACCGCGTGTATTCAACTGGCGTCGTGGGCCATGCGGCCGGACATGTGCCACCTTACCATCGCAGTCAATGTCAGCGCGCAGCAGTTCCGCGAGCCCGATTTCGTGGCCAAGGTGTTGAACGTGATCCGTCGAACGGGAGCCAACCCGAACCGGCTCAAGCTCGAACTGACCGAGAGCGTGCTGGTGGACAACGTGCAGGACATCATTGAAAAGATGCATGCGCTCAAGGCTCGTGGCGTAGTCTTCTCGCTGGACGATTTCGGTATCGGCTACTCGTCGCTTTCGTATTTGAAGCGGCTGCCCCTGGATCAGTTGAAGATCGATCAGTCATTCGTGCGCGACGTGCTCGTCGATCCGAACGATGCGGCGATTGCGAGGACTATCGTGGCGTTGGCGCAAAGCCTGGGGCTAGGGGTGATCGCCGAGGGCGTGGAGACTGAAGAGCAACGCGACTTCCTGGCCGACGCAGGCTGTCATGCTTACCAGGGTTTCTATTTTTGCCGGCCTTTGCCCGTTGAAGGCTTTGAAGAGTTTGCGGCTATGGGGCGGATCAAGCCGGAAGCGGCACGCGCGTACTAGCTCGGCCTGCTTGCCGCATTTCTTCGCGGGTGCTCAGATTCGCAGGTCGGTCAGGATCTGTTCCGCCATAAAATCACAGGGCGGCCGGTTCGATCCCGCGCTGCGCGCAAGCACGATTTCAAGGTCCGGCAGCGCAGGCAGGCCGTCCGCGGCGCCGAGTTGGACGAACCGTTCCGGGATGCTGCATCGGGACAGCGGGGCAATCGCGAGCCCCGCTTCGACCATGCTGAAAAGGCCCAGCAGGCTCGGGCTTTCATAAGACGTCCGATAGCTGATCTTCGCCCGTTCGAGAGCATGGATCGCCTTGGACCGCGCGACGCTGCCCGGTGCAAAGACTGCAATGGGCAGCGGGCGCTCCTTCCATACTTCATTGCCGACCGCGCAACCGGCCCAGACCATCGGTTCAAGCCGGATAAAGTCACCGCTCAACCCCTTCATTCGCGTCATGCAGGCGAGATCGATCTTGCCTTCCTTGATGAGCGGCGCCAGCGCGTTGCTTGGCATGCCGATGACCTGGATCTCGACCTTGGGGTAGGTCGCGGAAAACTTTCTCAGCACGGAGGGCAGGAGAGACGATGCATAGTCGTCCGGTACTCCGATGGCGACGCGTCCCCTGACGTCCGGGCGAACAATCGATGCCCAGGCCTCGTCGCGCAGCGCAAGCAAGCGGCGCGCATAAGCGAGCAGCACGTGGCCGTCCTGTGTCAGCGTAATGTTGCGCGGCTTGCGTGAAAACAAGGGCTTGCCCAAGGACGCTTCCAGCGACTTGATCTGCATGCTCACGGCGGATTGCGAACGATGCACGAGCGCGGCGCCGCGCAGGAAGCTGCCTGCATCCGCAACGGCGACAAACATGGAGAGCGCATCCAGATCGAAGGTTTTCATGGGCATCTGAAGTATCAGAAAATCTGAACGAAATCTTCAATATAACTCGCTTTCCTGAATCCAGCGGGCCTTGCATACTGGGCGTCCCTCAACGCGAATCGCTGGAAAAGGAACGATGTCGATGACTTACGATGACTTCAGGAAGCTCGGAATAAAAATCGATATGACCCGTGGAAAGCCGTCCCCGGAACAACTCGACCTGTGCTTCGAGCCACTGGCCAACGCTCTGAAAGCGGGCGAGTTCATGTCGCGCGATGGCATCGATTGCCGCAATTACGGTCATGCGCTGGGTCTGCCCGAAGCACGTGAATTAGGCGCCGATTTGCTCGGGGTGGGTGCGGAGCAGGTAGTGGCCGCCGGTAATTCCAGCCTCGAGCTGATGCATGACGCCATGGCATTCGCCATCCTGCATGGCATGGCGGACGGCAAGCCGTGGCGCAATGAAAAGGACATCGCGTTCCTTTGTCCCGTGCCGGGCTACGACCGCCATTTCGCGATCTGCGCAGCGCTTGGCGTGCGCATGATTCCGGTACCGCTGACCGGCAATGGCCCCGATATGGACTTCGTCGAAGCACAGGTCGCAGCCGATCCGGCCATCAAGGGCATCTGGTGCGTGCCGCTCTACAGCAATCCGACCGGCGAAATCTACTCGGCCGATACGATCCGCCGTCTCGCCTCGATGCCAACCGCCGCCCCCGACTTCCGCCTGTTCTGGGACGATGCGTACCGCTTCCATCACCTGACGGAGCAAAGGCACACCACGTTGAACATGATCGAGGCTTGCGCGGCGGCGGGGCATCCGGACCGTGCGCTGATGTTTGCGTCGCTGTCCAAGATCACGGTTGCCGGGGCTGCGGTGGCATTCGTTGCATCGTCGCGGCGCAACGTCGACTGGTGGCAGCGTTGTTCGGCGATCAGGACCATTGGACCGGACAAGCTCAATCAACTCCGGCACGTGCGGTTACTGCGCGACCGGCCGACGTTGGAGGCTTTGATGGATCGTCAAAGGGCGCTGTTGCGGCCGAAGTTCGACGCCATGACAACGACCTTCAGCGAGATCCTCGCGGATCTGCCGGGCGTGTCCTGGACCGTTCCGCAAGGGGGCTATTTCATCAGCCTCTATAGCCCCGATGGTCTCGCCAAACGCACGGTCGAATTGGCAGCCGACGCCGGGATTGCAATGACGCCGGCGGGCGCTGCGTTCCCTCATGGTCTCGATCCGCGCGATCGGCATCTGCGTGTCGCGCCGACCTTTCCCGCACTCGATGAAGTGAAGCGGGCAGCGCTTGGGATTGCATTGTCGCTGCGCCGAGCATTCGAAGAGCGGGGATGAGGTCATCGCTCATCGAGTCATGTGGACGTGGTCTCGCGCGCTATGCGCTTAGCGCAAATCGGCGAGACCGCTTCTGCACACCGGCATGGCACGACGTGCGTTCGGGATCAGGAAAGCGAGGCCCACAAGAATCATTGATGCGGCCGAAGCCATCGCGTACACCGGTTGAAACGAGCCGAATATCGTCTTGCATAATCCACCCAGCACGTTTCCCAACGCCCCGCCAACGCCGAACGCCGCTTCGCAGATTCCGCACACGATTGCCGCCAGCGCCGGCGCGCTCGTCTTGCCGACATACGCGTGCAACAGGCCGAAGATCGGGAAGAACGAAAAGCCTAATGCGACCGCCGCGACCATCAGCGCGTAAGCGCCCGGACGCGATGCGGCAATCAGCGATGCGCACAAAAGCAGGACCCCCGCACTAACGAGTGCAGTACGCATGCCGTCTCGTTGCGTGCGCCCATTTTGATCAGGACTACCGTGCATATCGGCGATCATGCCGAGCACTAGTCCGCTCACCACCCCGACCAGCCCCACGAGCGCCCACGCGTGGGCTGTTACATCGAGACCCAGATGCAGGTCATCGTGCGAATAAGCCGATAAATAGGTGATGAACGGCACACCGGCAAAACCGCACAGCAGCGCGATCGCGTACACCAGCAGGAAGTGTCTGGCGAGCATGCGCCGCAGCCCCGGACGCCTGGTTTGATCCGGTGGCATGACGCTTGTTTGTGACGCGGATGCGGGGCCGAGACGCGCAAACACAAAGACGATGGCGACGCTCAACACGGCGGTCAGCGCGGCGCTCACGAGCCAGACAGAGCGCCAGCCCCACGACGCCAGCAACGCGGGCACCATCAACCCGTTCAGCAAGACACCATAGTTCGTGCCGCTGCCAATGACACCGATGGCTTTCGCCCGATGGCGCTCGTCGATCAACGGTGCGATCAGCGCCATCATCGGGACCCAGGTCGCGGCGGCGCAGGCATTGAGCGAGACGAGCGCGGCGCCCATCATCCATGTGTTGTTGGCGAATGCGAGGGTCGCGAGGTCCATGGCCGACAGCGCGGTCGCCACGAGCATGACCCTGGCCGCCCCAAAACGCGCGGCGGCGAGCCCTGATAGCAGCGCCATGGCGATATTGGCCAGTTGCCGCGCAGCCGTAATGTAGCCGGCCTGGGCATAGTTGAAGCCGATGTCCTGTTTCATCTGCGGCAGGACCACGGGAAAGAGATAAACGCCGAAACCGTAGGTCGCGGCGATTACGGCGGTTAGCAGCAGGGTGACCGCCAGTTGATTTGCCAGGCGGGGAGAAATGCGGGTCGAAACATCCATGGCAGGCTACCGGAAGAAGTCGTTGGATTTATTCTCGGCGAGCTTGCGTTATGACGGAAATGATTTAATTTACTATCATTGATTAAGCCTCATCATCATTGATTCCGACCATGAACCTCGATCTTGCCTTGCTGCGCGCGTTTGTTGCTGTCACGGAAGCTGGCGGTTTTACCGCGGCTGGGCGACGGCTGAACCTGACGCAATCCGCGATCAGTCACCAGATACGGCGGCTCGAAGAAGAAGTGGGGCGGCCGCTTTTGTATCGCACCACGCGCAGTCTGACCCTGACCGAAGATGGCGAGGATTTCCTGCGTTACGCGATGCAAATCCTGAATGCGATGGACGCGGTCACCGAGCGTTTTCAGTCGTCTCCGGCGTCAGGTGTCGTGCGCTTCGGAGCGCCGGATATTTTCATGGGAGAACGGCTGCCCGTTTTGCTGACGCAATTTTCGCGGGCGTTTCCGAATGTGCGGCTGGACGTGAGCGTGGGCATGAGCCTCGATTCGCAGGCGATGGTCGCCGCGCACGAACTGGATCTTGCGGTGGTGCTGTGCGTGCATGGGGAAACGGATCGAGACGCCGACGGTATCGTGTTGCGGCGCACGCGGTTCGTTTGGGCGGCGGCCGAATCGTTCGATGCGCGCGCGGGGGCGTCGCTGCCGCTCGCATTTTTTCCGGCGCCGTGTGTGAATCGGCGAGTGGCGCTTGAGGCGCTCGATGGCTTGGCGGTGGACTGGCATGTCGCGTTTACATCGTCGAGTCAGTCGGGTATTCGCGCTGCTGTGATGGCGGGGCTCGCGATTACTCCGCTGACACGTGATGACCTTGAACCGGGGATTGTGGTTGTCGATGGGCAGTATGGTTTGCCACCCTTGCCGGACGCGGAATTCAGGCTGCTTTGGGGCAAGGGTGAGCCCACGCTGGCCGCGCAGGAGTTTGGGCGGCTTGTGCTTGATGCGCCGGTTGAGCGGCCATTGCGAGCGAGTGCGGCCTGGTGATGTTTCGCTCGCGCCGGTGGACGGGGGTGGTCGGTTTCGGGATGGTGGTCAGGGTCTATGCCGGGTTGCCAGGTTCTTGCGTTAGCGGTCTTAGTCATTGCCGGGTTGCCAGGTTCGTGCGTTAGCGGTCTTAGTCATTGCCGGGTTGCTGCTTTCAAGGTTAGTGGTCTGCGTGAGTGAGCTATTTTCTTTATCACTATTAGCCACTGCGCGTGGCGGCGCGTCATTTCTTTGTCCAAAGCGACAAAGAAACGAAGCAAAGAAAGCGCTTTCAAAACGAGGGCTCATAAGTTGACCTAGCGTGCAGTTTTAACGTTTTTGGCACCCCAAAAGCACGGTGCTCGCTAGAACCACCGGTGTGTGAACCCCTCTTTCTCCGAACACGGATACCCACACGCTTCGCCACCAGTGACTGAACCTGCCCAAGGAACACTCCGCGCTATCCGCGAAAAACCATCCTCCGAATTTGTACGCATGCCGAACCACGTCGCCAACCCACCAAGAAATGAAGCCGTAGAGTACGTAAGGCCATACCCGCAAAAACAGCTGCGCAAATCAAACAACCAACCGACCAAATAATGAGGCACTAAAAGCGCGTGAGGCCGTGAAGGTTTCCTGGCAATGGTGCTTGCCCGAGAGCGTACGGGGCGAAGCGTGTGCGTGTAAGAATTCGCGAGAAGGAGGGGTTCAAACATTGGTGGTTCTGGCGAGCACCGTGCTTTTGGGGTGCCAAAAACGCACAAAGTGCACGCTAGGTCAACTTATGAGCCCGCGTTTTGAAAGCGTTTTCTTTGCTTCGTTTCTTTGTCGCTTTGGACAAAGAAATGACGCGCCGCCACGCGCAGTGGCTAATAGTGGTAAAGAAATGAGCCAACTCAAGCAGACCACTACCCTTGAAAGCAGCAACCCGGCAATGACCAAGACCGCTACCGCAGGAACCTGGCAACCCGGCAACAACCCCGACCGCCAACCCTGGAACCTAGCGCCCCGCCCCCCAGCGCAAGCGACAAACCACTGCCTACATCCGCTCCGCAATGCTGTGCGCCGTCGCAGCCGACAGCGTCCATCCCAAGTGTCCATGCCCCGTGTTGTAGAACACCCCGCGACGCTTGCCGCTCCCAACCTTCGGCAACATGCTTGGCAGCATCGGCCGCAAGCCCGCCCACGGAATCACCCGCGATGTCGCCACACCCGGAAAATAGCGGCGCGTCCAATCGACGAGCGGTGCGATCCGGTCCGAGCGAATATCGCGATTAAAGCCGTTGATTTCAGCCGTGCCCGCTACGCGAAAACGGTCGGCGCCAAGCCGGCTCGTGACAATCTTCGCACTGTCGTCAAGCAAGCTGACCCACGGCGCACCCTCGCGACTCGCGGCGTCATCCAGGCACACAGTGATCGAATAACCCTTCACTGGATAGATATTCACGTGGTCACCAAGCATCGATGCGATCTGCCGGCTTGCCACACCGGCGCACACCACGATGCGATCGAAGCCATGTTGCCGCTCGTCACCTGCTCCGCCGCCATGCAGCACACGCATGGCGAACGGGCCGTCGCCACGCTGCTCGATACCCGCGATCTGCGTGTCGTAATGAAAGCGCACGCCGCGCCGCTCGCAGGCGTCAGCCAGACCGCGCGTGAACTTGTGGATGTCGCCGGTTGAGTCCGACGGCGTGAAAAAGCCACCGTGGAAATCGCCTTGCAACGTGGGCTCGATCGCGCGCATTTCGTCGCTCGTCACCGCGCGCCGGTCAAGGCCACCCGACTGCAACAACCGGTTCACTTTCGCGGCGGTATCGAAGTCCTTCTTCTGCTGGTACATATGAAGAATGCCGCGCTGCTCGAGGTCGAAGTCGATCCCTTCACGCTCGGCAATCCCGAACAGATGCTCGCGCGCGGCAATGGCCAGGCGCACGGTCTCGACGGTATTGGCCCGGTAGTTCGGAATCTGGCGCAGGAATTCACCCATCCACGAATACTTGTGCCAGCTCGGCGCAGGATTCAGCAGCAGCGGTGCGTCGCGCGTGAACATCCAGCGCAGCCCCTTGAGCACCGTGGCCATGCTGTTCCAGACCTCGGCATTGCTGGCGGAAAGCTGGCCGCCGTTGGCGAACGATGTTTCCATCGCCGCGTACCGGTGACGCTCGAAAACGGTGACGTCGTGGCCGCGTTCGGCAAGGGCGTAAGCAGTCGTGACGCCGGTAATACCGGCGCCAATGATGGCGATTCGTGACATGACAAGGTCCAGATGAAAGTTGGGCATCGCCGGTGCTGCCGGCGTCTATGCCCCATCTGTCCGTGTACCTGAGAGTTTCAGTCGTGGCGTTGCACGCACGACATCCCCGTCGGTGGGCGCATTAAAGCGCCGCTCTCCAGATGTTCCTGCTACGCGGTCCTTGGGCCTGAGAGTTTCCGGGGCGGTTGCTCCGTCGGCGCCGTCACCATGCTCCGTGACAGTCTCTCCCGCGCTAGCGATTAGAACCCCGCCAAGATACCGTCTAAAAATAAGATAGGCAAGGGGCATGGTAGGGATCGGCCTTTTGCATGCCGGGAAGTAGTCAGGATACTTAATGATCTTTCGCCCGCTGCGCACAACGAAATCCGCCGCAGACAGCGCCTGATTCCCTTAATCTTTCATTTAATACAATTATTTCTTTTTGCTTTCATTTCACTATAAAATGCGTTTTCCTTTATCGATTTTGGAGCCAGGCATGACCCCTTTTGCGAAGGCAGCAGCCACTCTGGCCGCGTGTATCGGCGCATTTACCGTTGTCGTATGTATTGTCGAGGGGCTGGCCGGATAACGGGCGCGCGACCGGGCTCTCGCCCGGCGCCGCTAGCGCATTTGCCAAACGCGCAAATTGAACAGCGGCAAGATGCCATAGACGTGGTCGAACATATCCGACTGGATTTGTTCGTACGATTCCCAGCTTGTCTCGTTCAGGAACAGGAACACTTCCAATGGCAGGCCCTGATTGGTGGATTGCAGCTGGCGAACCACCAGCGGCATGTCTTTCCGGATCGCCGGGTATTGACGAAAGTATTCCGTCAGATACACGCGAAACATCCCAAGGTTGGTCAGGCGATGTCCATCGTCCGGCACGGTGAACGGCACCTGGTAGGCTACGCTCGCCTTCAGGTTGGCAAGCAATTCGTCGTCGCAAAACCGGATGCTCTCTATGTCCAGGTGAATCGCGTGCTTGACCCGCCGTCCGCCGGATTCTGCCATGCCGCGCCAGTTCTTGACGCTGTTGGTCAGCAACACATAGCTCGGCAGCATGACAATGGAATTGTCGAAGTTCTGGACCTTGATCGTGTTCAGCGAGATATCGATGACCGTCCCGTCAGCCACGAATCCAGGTACCTCGATCCAGTCGCCCACGCGCAGCATGTCGTACGCTGCCAGTTGAATGCTCGCGACAAACCCCAGCAACGAATCGCGGAAGATGATGATCAGCAGCGCAGTCATCGCACTCACGCCGGTGAGGAAATTGGCGGGCGATCGATGCAACAGCAATGACACTGCGGCAATCAGTGCAAGCACGTACAGGACGATAGCGGCTATCTGCAGAAAGCTCTTGATCGGCCTCTGGCTCGCAAAGGGGAAATGACTATAGCGATCCTCAATACTGCCCAGGAACGCGAAGGCGGCGCGAAGGACGGTCACCACCATGAAGCATGCCGATAGCGTCTCCACCGGGCGACCCAGCGCGGAAATGACCGGAAACGACACACCGGTTAGCAGGGGCGCTGAAATATAAATGATGCCCGCAGGCACCAATGGCGCGAGCCGATGAAACACCTTGCGGCGTTCGGCGGCACGCAGCCACTTGCGGCGCTCCCCGCGCGCGAGGTGGCCCACAATCCTCAACAAGATGAAGCGCGTGACGTAGTAGCAGATCGCACTGGCCAACAGAATCGCCAGGAACAACGCGGCGACGAGAAGGATCGCCACAGGCATGCTGTCGGTGTGGACATAGAAATGACGCCAATCCGGTCCACTCACTACGCGGAACATGTCATTGAACATAGATCCTCTCAGTGCCGGCCAGCCTGCTTTCCTGACGATGATCCGGGCCCGCGCGGTACCGATCATTTCCCCGATCTGGCTACGCAACCTCACCAAACGTTGCTGCAGTGCGATCCAATGATGCTGTCAACGGCATTGTAACGGCCTCCTGATCTTTGCGGCGAGGCTATCTCTCGTCGATCCCCCGGGCCATGGCGCTTGGTTTTTATTTGTTTGCAACCCATGTTGGTTGAATGGCCCGGGCCAATTCGGCCACCCCGCTTAAACCGCCACTTCCGGCGGCGGCTGACGGAACAAGCGCGTGATCCAGCACAGGTACACGAGCCCGATCACGAACCAGATTGCGCCCAACACAAGCGCTGTCTTTTCAAGGCTCGCCAGCAGCCAGATATCGGCGATCGCACCGATCAGCGGAAACACCAACCCGCCGATCGCGCCGATCTTCTTGTCGCCATGATTGCCTGACAGATAAATCCGGACCACGCAAAGATTGACGGCGGTGAACGCGAGGAACGCGCCGAAGTTGATGAATGAAGTTGAAGTCGCCACGTCGAGCTTCAGCGCGATCAAACCCACAATGCCCGCAATCGCGATGTTGATCGCCGGCGTCTTGAACTTCGGATGGATGAAACCAAACACGCGCTTGGGCAGGATTTCATCGCGACCCATGGCATACAGCAAACGCCCGACGCTGGCCTGTGCCGAGATGCCCGACGCAAACTGCGCGAGGATCAGGCCGGCCAGGAAGACGGTCACGAAGATATCGCCGCCAATCATCTTGGCGACTTCGAACGCGGCCGAATCGGTGTCCTTGAATTCCACGCCCGGGTGCGCAAGCTGCATCGTGTAAGCGGCCAGAACAAAAATCGCGCCGCCGATCAACGCGATCCACAAGATGGCGCGCGGCATGTTCTTCTTCGGGTCGATCGTCTCTTCGGTGAGTGTGGACACTGCGTCGAAGCCAAGATATGAATACGCGGCAATGGCGGCGCCGGCCATGGTCGAGGCGAACGGCACGTGTCCTTTGAAGAACGGTTCCGCCAACGCGATCCCGCCGGGACCTGCCGCAGCCGCTGCATAGTGCCAGCACAACGCGACGAACAAACCGACAATCGCGAGTTGCACCACCATCAACACGATGTTGAATCGTGCAGCCAGTTCAATCCCGACTATATTCAACGCGCTCGTCAGGACGATGAACGCAACGATCCAGATCCAGGTGGGCACGGTCGGGAACGCGGCGTTCAGATAAGCGGCGCCGATCAGCCAGATCACCATGGGCAGGAAGAAGTAGTCGAGCAGTGTTGCCCAGCCGACCAGGAAGCCCAGATGCGCATTGAAGGTCTTGCGTGTGTAGGTATAAGCGGAGCCGGCGACGGGATAAAGCCGCGCGAGCTTGCCGTAGCTCAGCGCCGTGAAGGCGATAGCAACGAGCGCAAGCAAGTAGGCGAGAGCGGCGGTATCGTCACTCGCTTTGGCAAGCACGCCATAAGTGCCATATACGATCAGCGGCGCCATATAGGCCAGGCCGAACAATAATACGGATGGCAAACCAAGTGTGCGTTTCAGATGCGACTGCGCGGCTACGGACGAGTCTTGCATGATGTCTCCGGGACTTTCGACAGGCGTGGGCGGGCGCGTCCGGAGCGCGGGCTCCGGACGATTCATGTGCTACGGAACTGCTGAAAACTTCAGTCTTCAGTCTTCAGTTGATGGGGCGACGGCGCTCTTCAATCACAAGCGCACGCGAACCATCGGCGTTGTCGATCGGCGTGAGGCCGAGCGGCACGCGTGCGTCGTTCAAATAACGATAGTGCTCACGGCTGGCTTCCAGCCGCTTGAAGTCGATATCCACGCTTAGCAGCGTCTCTTGCGCACCCGCCGCAGCGACGATCTCGCCGCTGGGATCGACGAGCGCGGATTCGCCGGGGAAGGTGAGGTTGTCGTCGCCTGTACCACAGCGGTTCACCATGAGCGCGAACATCTGGTTCTCCATCGCGCGCGCGGTGATGGCTCGCCGATGCACCGGGCCGAATGGATCCATGTTGCCGTTGGTGACGATCAGCAGGTCGGCATCCAGGGCGGCGACCGCGCGGGCGGTCTCGGGGAATTCGATGTCGTAGCAGATCAGCAGCCCGACCGTGAGGCCGTTCCACAAGCAGGTTTCGAAGCGATCGCCCGGGGTGAACACGCCCACGTCCGATGCCCACAAATGGGTCTTCCTGTAGCGCAACGCGATCTCGCCTTTGTCATCGACCAAGACGGTCGTGTTGTAGAATCGCGCGCCTTCGCGTTCGGCCAGGCCCACCGCAACCGATACCCCGGCGCGTCGCGCGGCGTCACGTACCGCGGTCAGTGCGGGGCCATCAAGCGATTGCGCAACGTCCGCGACGTTTTCCCGCGTCGGAAAACCGGACAGCGTGGCTTCAGGGAACACGACCAGCTTCGTGCCCCCGGCGACATCGGCGCGGCCGATTGTTTCGATGACCTTGCGCGTGTTGTGTCCGATGTCGCCGTCCACCAGCGCGAGTTGTGCGAGTTCTGCCTGCATTAAATCCGTCTCCTTCCAAATACCTTTCGATGGCATTATTCAAGGGCCTGCGTGAGGGCCTGCATTTTCGTCCGGACTATTATCGAGGCATTATTTTTGTCCAGGAATTACCCACCAGGGTTACCCTTACCGGAGGAGACGATGGAGTTTCAATGGCATGATCTCGCGTTTCACAGAGAGATCGGTTCAGCCATCGACGCACTCGATGGGCCGAATTTCTGGGCTCGCCTCACGCGGGTTCTCGAGCGGCATATCAGCTTCGACAGTTGGGTCGCACTGCGTTTTGCGCGCAATGGGCCGCCGCTGGTTTGTGCCGAACAGGCGTTGCCTGACGGCAAGATCGACTTGTTGTTCCAGGACTATCTGGCAGCCCTTTACCAGCTCGACCCGTTTTATCTGGCGGCCTTTGAGCAGCGTGTCTCGGGTTTCTACACGCTCGCCGATGTCGCGCCCGACAACTTCAAGATGACGGAGTACTACCAGCGCTACTTCAAGAAGAACATCGTTGGCGACGAAGTGCACTTCAATGTGGTGATCGACGCCAACTACACCATGGGGTTTTCTCTCGGCAATATGCACCGTTACGACGAGCGTGATGTAGCGTTGCTGACGTTGTTCTCGCCGTGGGTTCTTGCATTGATGCAGCAGCGCTTGCGATATGAAAATTTCGGCGCGGCGCCGGGGGTATCCGAGGTTACGGAGGGTGGGCAGCATGATCTGCCTGCACGCTTCGGCATCCTGACTGAAAAAAGCGGGCGCGCTGCATTGACGGCGCGCGAGATTGAAGTCGCCATGTTGTCGCTGAGCGGGTTCTCATCGCGTGCGATTGCGGAGAAGCTGACCATTTCGTTCGAGACGGTCCGCGCGCACAAGAAACATATTTATTCGAAGCTCGGCATTGGTTCGCAATCAGAGTTGTTTGCGCTGTTCTATGAACCGGGTTCGCACCCGTTTGCCGAAGGTTCGGAGGGCGATGTGACGACGCCTGCAGGGCATCGGTGATGTTTCGCTCGTGCCGGTGCTCCACCGGCCGCGAGCGAAAAATTTAGTGATGGTAGCGGTACTCCTGCGTGCGCCCGCCGTACCCATACGACGCCGCCCTGACATCTTCAACATGGATATAGCTCTCTTCGTGCAGGTCGCCCAATATCCTGCCGAACCCTTCGAAAACCGCTGAGATATACCGCGCCTTCTCGTCCTTCGTGTTCGTCTCGTCGGTGATCTTGATATCGAAATAGAAGCTGGATTTTTTCTGCTCGCTTAGCAGCCGGCCACCGATCACCCAGCTATCCGGATCGATGAACTGAATAGTGATCGCCGTCACCTCTCGCTTCTTGCCCAGGATACCGGATGTCAGTTCAAGCAACATGTCAGATATGGCCGCAACGGCCTCGGGCGATTTTTCAATGCTTACCTTCACGTTCAAAATCGGCATTTTCCATCTCCAATTAGTTCGCTATACAACTATCCAGGAAAAAAATCAGTCGAGACTCGACCGTGCATCTTTCACGCTTGCAACCGTGCTCGCAAAGCGCTCCTCACCTAGTTCAGCCTTCAAACGCTTGGTCACCGCGGCACTTGCAGCGTTCAACGAGTCCTTGATTCGCAACGCCTCGCCAGTGGGGTGAATCGCGGTCTCACGTCCATCGGATTCGGTAAGCCGGCGTTCGATAAACAGCAACTTCTGCAAACCGTCCAGCGTTCGCGTTGCAGTGGATCGTGAAATGGCGAGTTCAGACGCCAACTCGCTTTGCACGATGCCAGGTTTCGCCAGCACCGCGCGCAGCATGAATCCCTGCGGCGGCGTCAGGCCAAACGCCTTGTACGCGTTCGCCCACTCGCGCTCGAGGCTTCGCGCAAGTGCCGTTGTGTTGAAGTAAATGCAGTGATCGAACATGAAGACACTCTAGGAGAAAATGATTCGCTATGCAACTAGTTTTGATTTGCCCTAATGCGAAACGTAAGCTGATTGACAGATTTCAATGTCTCACCGCGCCTCAACAACTCTTACTGGATATTTCACAAAATTTTCTTGAAGCGTCTTCAGACTGGCGTCCGCGATGAAGCGAAAACGTTTGCGCGTACCCCGGACAGGCGGAAGACATCATGAGACGAACCGCGATATTGGCATTGGCAACGCTGGCGCTCACCGCCTGCGGACCAGACGATCAGGCAAGCGTCAGCGTCACCCAGGCGTCTGCTAGTACATCGTTGCCAGCCAGCGCTGTGGAGCCGCTGGTGTTGAGCTCACCTTCTGACGTCCAGGCTGCCAGCAGTCCCATTGCCGCCGCTCAGGCAAGCCTCGCGGCGGATGCGCAGCAGGTCGCACCTGTTCTTCACTCCGCGCCGGACGCGTCCGAGTGACGCCAAAAGCCAACGCTCTCCAATGAATGAAAATCCCCATCCTGATCGAGTCCTTCGACCGGGACGGCATTGCCGCATCTATCATGACGCCATGAGGTGAAACAAAATGACATTGAATAGCCGTCGCCGTTTCTTGCAGACTGTTGCTACTTCAGCCGGCGCCGCCGCCGCGCTGACGGTGTTTCCCGAATCGATTCGCAAGGCGCTCGCCATTCCGGCGTCACGGCGCACCGGTTCGATCAACGATGTTGAACACATTGTCGTGTTCATGCAGGAAAACCGTTCCTTCGATCATTACTTTGGCCACATGCGGGGCGTACGCGGATACAACGACCGCTTCCCGATCCCTTTGCCTGGCGGCCAGCCGGTATGGTTCCAGCCGTCGAAGGAGGATTCGACGAAACCGGTGTTGCCGTTCCATCTGAATACGGCGACGACCAGCGCGCAGTGCGTAGGTGATCTGGATCACTCGTGGTACCCGACGCACTACGCGATCAATAACGGCCGTTACGACCAGTGGCCCGCGTACAAGACGGACATGACGATGGGTTATTACCTGCGCCGCGACATTCCGTTTCACTACGCGCTTGCCGATGCCTTCACCGTCTGCGATGCCTATTTCTGCTCGCTGCCCGGCCCGACGCATCCGAACCGCGCGTATCTGATGACGGGCATGGTTGATCCGACCGGGACGAAGGGCGGTCCGCTGCTCGACAACAACGACTTTGTGGACGGCGACGGTCCGCCGCAATATCAGTTGCTCTCGTGGACGACCTATCCGGAACGTCTCGAAGCGGCTGGAATTTCGTGGCAGATCTACCAGCAAGGCCTAACTGGCGCCGACCCGCTGAACGGCAATTACGGCACCAACGTGCTGCAGAATTTCGCGAACATCATCAATGCGCCGCAGGGCTCTTCATTGCAGTTGCGCGCGAACGCCGTGCGCACGATCGACGACCTGAAAGCAGATGTGCTGGCGAACAACTTGCCGCAAGTATCGTGGCTGTGTCCGCCCGCGGCGTACTCGGAGCACCCGAAATACACGCCGGCATACGGGGCGGAATACACGTCGCAGATCCTGGATGCGCTGACGGCCAATCCCGAGGTTTGGAGCAAGACGGTCCTGTTCATCATGTACGACGAGAACGATGGTTTCTTCGATCACCTCGTGCCGCCGCAGCCGCCCATGTCGCGGGCGCAAGGCTTGTCGACGGTGACAACCGAGGGCGAGCTCCATACGGTCGTCAATCCGGGACGGGGCGGCAGCTATACCGCCGACGGCCTGCCGTACGGCCTCGGCCCGCGCGTGCCCATGACGGTTGTTTCACCGTGGACGAAGGGCGGCTTTGTTTGTTCGCAGGTGTTCGATCACACGTCGGTGATTCGTTTTATCGAAACACGCTTCGGGGTGATGGAGCCCAACATTACGCCTTGGCGTCGTGCGGTGTGCGGTGACCTGACCACGGCCTTCGATTTCCGTACGCCCGATGCGCAGATGCCGACCTTGCCCGACACCAGCAACTACAAGACGATTGCGGACAATCAATGCGCCACGCAACCGGCGCCGACGGTGCCGGCCGTGCCCGGCCCGATTGTTCCGCAGGAGCCCGGTACGCGTTTCGCCCGTGCGTTGCCCTACGAGTTGTATGTACAAAGCAGTCTCGATGGGGGCAACAAGACATTTACGCTTCATTTCGCCAATACCGGCTCGCAGGGCGCGCACTTCTATGTCTATTCGTCGAACCGCGCCGACGGTCCGTGGCGCTATACGGTTGAAGCGGGCAAGACCTTGCGCGACAGCTTCGACATCAACAGAACGGCGGGCATCTATGCGTTCACGGTCTATGGTCCGAACGGATTCGTGCGCGAGTTTACCGGTTCGTTGACGCCGCCGGGTAGCGGGAGTGTGACCAATCCGCCGGCTGATCCCGAATTGGCGGCGCAATACGACGTCGCGAACGGCAACGTGTCCTTGGCCTTCACGAATCGGGGCCGCGGCATTGCGCACTTATCGGTGGTCGATAACGTCTACGGTGCACAGCCGCGCTCGGTGTTGGTGCCGTCGCTGGGGTCTGCGGAGGCGTCGTGGGTTCTGGCCTCGAGTCATCACTGGTACGACCTGAGCGTTACCAGCAACGACGACCCGACGTTCTTGCGCCGTCTTGCGGGTCACGTTGAAAACGGCCGAGCGAGTATCAGCGATCCGGCTGCGGTTGCGCCGGTGACGGTGCTTTCTTAAGGCAGCAGGTAAGCCGCCGCGAACCTGGCGAGTGTTGAAATGTCGGGACGCGGTGGCTTGTTCGCTTTGCAAGTATTGATTTGGTTCGCGTTGTGGGGCGCAGGCACGTCAAGGTGGGTTGGCGACATAATTCGGAATCCATACAAATTTGAAAGATGGTTTTTCGCGGATAGCGCGGGATGAATCTTGGGCAGGTTCAGTCACTGGTGGCGAAGCGTGTGGGTATCCGTGTTCGGAGAAAGAGGGGTTCACACACCGGTGGTTCTAGCGAGCACCGTGCTTTTGGGGTGCCAAAAACGTTAAAACTGCACGCTAGGTCAACTTATGAGCCCTCGTTTTGAAAGCGCTTTCTTTGCTTCGTTTCTTTGTCGCTTTGGACAAAGAAATGACGCGCCGCCACGCGCAGTGGCTAATAGTGATAAAGAAAATAGCTCACTCAGGCAGACCACTAACCCCGAAAGCAGCAACCCGGCAATGACCAAGACCGCTAACGCAGGAACCTATCACCCCGGCATAGACCCCGACCCCCAACCCAACCCCACCAAAACCCCCAACCCGTCCACCGGCGCGAGCGAAAACATCCTTGACGCCGGCCCCTAAAGCCCATTATTGTTTGCGACATGAACTCGCATTTCTTCACCCTCACGACCGCGACTACCACGACCACCATCTCAGGCGGGTCGTCTGGAGGCCGTGCGCGATAAAGTATCGAGGTGCGTTTTTCAGAAGGCCCCGCCGGAGACGGACGGGGCCTTTTGCGTTATGCGATGCAGCGCTCCCCATCCGTTACGGCCTTTGCATTTAACGGAGAGCATTGTGGACGATATCGACCATAGGCACTTAGGCAACAAGCTGGACCTGTTCCATCAGCAGGACGAAGGACCCGGGATGGTGTTCTGGCATCCGCGCGGGTGGGAGCTTTATCGCGTACTGGAAGATTACATCCGGCGCCGAATGCGGGGCGCCGGGTTTCGCGAAGTGCGTACGCCCCAACTACTGGCACGTTCGCTGTGGGAGCGCAGCGGGCACTGGGATAAATTTCAGGCCGGCATGTTTTCGGTGAACGGCAATCAAGATGAAGGCCACGAAAACCAGCCCTATTGCCTGAAACCCATGAGCTGTCCGTGCCATGTGCAGATTTTCAATCAGCGCATTCGTTCTTATCGCGACCTGCCGATCCGATACAGCGAGTTCGGCGCATGCCATCGCGACGAGCCGTCGGGCTCGCTCGAGGGCTTGAAACGCACGCGCGCTTTCACGCAAGACGATGCCCATGTCTTCTGCACGGAAGATCAGGTGGAAGCCGAGGTAGGACGGTTTTGCGACTTGCTTCGCGTGGTCTATGCCGACCTTGGCTTCTCGGCGTTCCGCGTTCAACTGGCTACGCGCCCGGATCAAAGGGCAGGCGATGACGCGGTCTGGGATCGCGCGGAAGAGGCGCTTGCGAAGGCCGCGGCGTCCGCGGGCCTGACGTTCGATGTGCGGCCGGGAGAAGGGGCTTTCTATGGCCCGAAGCTGGAGTTCCATCTTATGGATAGCCGCGACCGTAGCTGGCAGTGCGGCACGATCCAGCTTGATTTCGTCTTGCCGGACCGCCTTGATGCAAGCTTCGTTTCGTACGAGAACGAGCACCTTCGCCCGGTGATGATTCACCACGCGGTCCTGGGCAGCATGGAGCGGTTTATCGCGATGCTTCTCGAGCATCACGAGGGCTGGTTGCCCCTGTGGCTTGCGCCAGACCAGGTGACGGTGGCAACGGTGTCGGATGCGAGCTCGGCCTACGGGCAACGCGTGATGGACCTGCTGGATGAAGCGAACTTAAGGGCCGTGTTCCACGACAGGCCTGAACGGCTTGAACGAAAGATCGTCGATGCGCGCGAACAGCGGATACCGGTGTTCATCACGGTGGGCGCACGCGACCAGCGTGACGAGACGGTGTCGTTGAGGTTTCGAGACGGTACGCAAAACACTTTCACGATACGCGAGGGTATCGAACGTCTGGTTGAGATGAGCCGGGCGCCTGCCGAAGCCAGGTAGTAGAAATGGGAAGGGCCGCGACCGGCTCTTCCCAACCGAAACGCTCATCGCAGCCATTCCCAAGGGTTTCCCCTCATTAATTCCCGCTTGACCATCGCAATATGACGCCTTAAATTCTGTACATGTTCCTACATGTACTTTATAAAAGTGCATAAAAAGAACAAGCAACGGCGACGAAGCCTCTACGAACCACTGAAGCTTTCAATCAGGTTTCGACCGTCGCTTTTTAGAAAAACATGTGCATACTTGTGCTTTTGAAGAGACTGGACCTTCCAATCCTCATAGGCACAGGAGTCGCACCATGGTTAAACGAGCAGTAAAAACCGCAGAGGTCGGGCGCTCGAAGGCGCATATGGTTGCCGCCACGATCGAGCAGGAGATCCTCACCGGGCGTCTGCCGTTCGGGCAGCAACTCGAAAGCGAGAACGAACTGGTCGAGCGTTTTGCAGTCAGCCGCAACACCGTTCGCAAGGGGCTCGACCTGCTGACCAGCGGTGGCTTGATTACGCGCAAGGGCGGTATTGGTTCGTTCGTGACGTTCAACGGTCAGGCGCTTGACGGGACGCTCGGCTGGACCACCGCGATAGAAAAAGCGGGCGGCGCGCAGACCCGTCTGCTGCAAATCGCGCTGGTTGAAGACGAGACGCTTGCGCAAGAGTTGAAGCTTGAGCGCACGACCTTCGTGGCGATCGACCGGATGCGCATGATTGGCGCTGACGCGCAAGCGCAATGCATTTCGCTTGAACGCAGCCGCTTGCCGTTCAACGACGACCTCGCCGCGTTGCCGCTGGAGGGGCTCGTAGGCGGCTCGTTGAACCGGACGCTGATCGAGCATGGCATGGTGCCGCATCACGGTGAGCAGTGGGCCGAAGTGGTCGGCCTTGAAGCGGCCGATGCACGCCTGCTCAAGCGTCGTGCCGGTACCTCGTTCCTGCGTTCGCGGCGCGTCACGCGGGACCGGGATGAACGGATTATCGAGTATGTCGTGAGCTTGCTGGACCCGGCTTTTTTTGCACTACACCTGGAATTCTGATGTCTTCGTCTTTGCTTTTGAATCACCCCACGTTGGCGGATCGCGCACGCGGCGCCTTCTATGGTCTTGCACTCGGCGATGCGTTCGGCATGCCGACGCAGTCGCTCAGCCGGGAGCGCATCGTTGAGCAGTTCGGACGTATCGAGAAGCTGGAAAACGCGTTTCCGGATCAACCGATCGCGCCGGGTCTTCGGGCCGGCTCCATCACCGACGATACCGAACAAGCGGTTCTCGTTGCGCATTTGCTGGCCGACGGCCAAGGCAAGATCGAACCGATGGCGTTCGCGCATGCGTTGATCGAATGGGAAGCGTCGATGAAGGCGCGTGGTTCGCTCGATTTGCTCGGGCCATCGACGAAACAGGCTATCGAGCGCATTGCCGCCGGTGAAGACCCGCTGCGCACGGGCCGTTTTGGTACGACCAATGGCGCGGCCATGCGCGTGACGCCGGTCGGGATTGCGTTCGACTTGCGGCGCGGCGATGTGTTTATCGATGCCGTCGTGCAGTCGTGCGTCGTGACGCATAACACCACGCTTGGCATTTCGAGCGCGGCGGCGGTGGCAGCGGCGGTATCGGCCGGATTGAACGGCGCGAGCCTGGCCGAAGCGCTCGAGGCCGGTATTGCTATGGCCGAGGCCGCCGAGAGCCGAGGGTTCTGGGTCGCCGGCGGGCGTATTGCGCCGCGTATCCGTCATGCCCGTGAGTTGATGCGCAATTGCGCCGCGCATGAGGTGGCGGACACGATCTACGACGTGATCGGGACGTCGGTGGCATCGCAGGAATCAGTCGTGGCGACGTTCGCGCTGGCCTTTGACTCAGACGCACGCAACAGCACGATCGAAGCCGCCCTGGGGGCTGCAGCGAGCCTGGGAGGCGACACCGACACGATCGCCGCCATGCTCGGCGCGATCCTTGGTGCGTGCGCGGGTTATGACGCGCTGCCGGCGGGTCCCGTCGAGACCATTCGACGCGTGAATTCGCTCGATCTCGAGCCGCTGGTCGATCGTTTGCTTGGACTGCGCGCCGCCACTTCCTGACGCGTTTAACGCACTTTCCGCAGTATCCTTTTAATCTGGAGATCAGACTCAGATGGCTTCGTCACGCACGTCAAACAGCGCTCGCCGAGTCGAGACGCGTGGTATCGAACCTGTACCGGAAGGCGAATGTCATGGGCATCCGCTGCAGCTTTTCTGGGTCTGGTTCGCGGCCAACATCAGCATCCTCGGACTGCCGCTCGGCGCGACGCTGGTTGCTTTCCAGCATCTCGCGATCTGGCAGGCGGCGCTTGTGGCCGTGATCGGCGCGGCGGGATCGTTCGCCATTGTCGGGGTGATCTCCATCGCCGGGCGGCGCGGGCATGCACCGAGTCTCACACTGTCTCGTGCGATCTTCGGCGTGCGCGGCAACATTGGGCCGACCATCGTCTCGCTGTTATCGCGGCTCGGCTGGGAGACGGTCAACACGACCACCGCCGCGTACGTGCTGCTTTCCCTTGCGACCATTGTGTTCGGCACGCCCGCGGAAGCCAAGAACGCGCCGGTGCTGACGCTCGTGTTCATCGCCGTGTTCGTGGTGCTGACGTTGATTGTGTCGGGGCTCGGTCACGCGACGCTGCTCGTGATCCAGAAATGGTCGACGTATGTCTTCGGCGTGCTTAACTTGCTGGTGGCCGGATTTCTCGTGACAGCGATCAACTGGCATGCGGTTTTTAACGCAGCGCCTGCGCCGTTGAGCGCGGTGATCATCGGCATTGGCACGATTGCAGCGGGTACCGGGATTGGCTGGGCTAACGCAGGCGCCGATATGTCGCGCTATCAGGCGCCTACGGTCAAGGGACCGGCGCTGGTGGCATCCGCTGCGTTCGGCGCGGGCATTCCGCTGATTCTTCTCGTCACGCTTGGTGCGCTGCTCTCGGTGGGCAACGATCATCTCGCGTCGGCCACGGACCCGATTGCCGCGATCCGCGAAATGTTGCCTACGTGGATGGCTATTCCGTATTTGATCACGGCGTTCGGAGGCTTGTTGCTGTCCAATTATCTGTCCGTGTATTCCGCAGGTTTGACGACGCTCACACTCGGCCTCAAGGTGAAGCGCGTACAGGCGGTGGTGGTCGACGTCGTGGTGATCTTCACGGGCTCGATCTACTTCATGCTGATTGCGGGAAGCTTCTACGGTCCGTTCATCGGCTTCATTTCGCTGCTGGCGGTGCCTATCACGGCGTGGGTCGGTATCTTCGTGGTGGATCTGATCCATCGCGAGGAATACTCCCCGACGGACTTGCTCGATGTCTCCCCGCGCAGCGCGTACTGGTACAAAGGTGGCATTGAATGGCGTGCGTTCGGTGCATGGGCGCTCGCGATCGTGCTCGGTTTTTGCTTCCTTTCCACAGGTGCGATCCACGGCATATTTGCTGACTCATGGTTTGGACGCAATGGTCTTGGATGGATCGTGACATTCGTAGTGGCGGCAGGCGTGTACGCATTGTTAGGCGGTGCGCGCAGTACGGCTAAACGTTGGAAGACAGCATGACGCAAGCAGACTCACAGCAGCCAGCCAGATTGATTCATACGGGGCAGGTGATCGTCGACCTGGTCATGCAGATCGATGCGCTGCCCCCGCCCGGCGGCGACGTGCTTGCGCACAGCACATGCTTCGAAGTAGGCGGCGGCTTCAACGTGATGGCGGCGGCACGGCGCAGCGGCATGCGTGTGGTGTATCCGGGCGGTCATGGGCATGGACGTTTCGGCGATATGGCGCGCGAAGCGTTAACGCAGGAAGGCGTGGAGATCGCAGGGCCGGAGGTCGCGCAACAGGATACCGGCTTGTGCGTCGCCATTGTCGATGCATCCGCCGAGCGCACATTCGTCTCGTACATGGGCGCGGAAAGCGTGCTTGAGCGGCACGTGCTCGACGCGCTCTCGGTGAGTGCGCGAGACATCGTCTATGTAAGCGGCTATAGCCTGATGCTTGCGGACAAGGGCGCAGTGCTTGTCGACTGGCTTGAACAACTACCTTCCGGAACGCGCGTGGCGTTCGATCCGGGGCCGCTGGTTGATGCTATCGACGCAACTTTGCTCGCGCGTATGCTAGCCGTCGTGTCGATATGGACGAGCAACCGCGTAGAAGCATTGCGTTTCGCCAAGACCGACAATTTCGATGCAGCATTCGATTCGATCATCGCGCGGTTAGGAAGCGGCGCGCTTGCCATCGTGCGCGATAGCGCCTGCGGTTGTCATCTGCGAGTGGGTGAAGCACGCGACCATGTGCCGGGTTTCACGGTAAAGGCAGTCGATAGCAACGGCGCCGGCGATGCCCACGCCGGCGTGTTCCTTGCCGTACTCGCGACCGGCGCCGATGCACGAACGGCAGCTCGTCGCGCGAACGCTGCGGCAGCGATTTCCGTGACGCGACACGGACCTGCAACGTCGCCGGATGCCGCGGAAATCGATGCTTTTATTGCGTCGAATGATTAAGCAAACCAAGCAAGTATCACCGCGCGGCTAAGCGCGATTTCGCAAGCGCGTATATGCTCAGTTTCCCCGCGATGCATCCTGGAGAAACCGCATGACCTCAGCTACCGCTCGACAAATCGTGTTGGCTTCGCGTCCCACCAGCGGCCGCGCCGCGCTCTCCGATTTCCGTCTTGAAGACGTGACCATGCCCGTGCCGGGTGAAGGGCAGGTTCTGCTGCGCATCGACTATCTATCGCTTGATCCATACATGCGCGGCCGTATGAACGACGCACGTTCATACGCGAAACCTGCGCAACTCGGTGAGGCGATGCCGGGCGAGAGCGTGGCGACGGTAATCGAATCAAATAACACCGCGCTACCGACAGGCGCCCAGGTGCTCGTAAACGCGGGCTGGGTCAGCCACGCGGTGGCCAATGCCCGCTACCTGATTCCGCTATCCGCAGACGGTATTGCGACGCGCGCGTATCTTGGTGTGCTCGGTATGCCGGGCTTCACGGCTTATGCAGGCATGGCGGCGATCGGCAAGCCCAAGAGCGGCGAGACGGTCGTGGTCGGTGCCGCGAGCGGCCCGGTCGGCTCGCTTGTGGGGCAGCTTGGCAAGATCGCTGGCGCCCGTGTCGTGGGCATTGCCGGCGGTGCGAAGAAGTGCAGCTATGTGGTGGACGAACTCGGCTTCGATGCCGCCATCGACCATCGCGCGCCCGACTTCGCCGATCAATTGGCGAATGCGTGTCCCAAGGGTATCGACGTGTATTTCGAGAACATTGGCGGCGCGGTGTGGAAGGCGGTGTTGCCTTTGCTCAATCAATATGGCCGCGTGCCCGTCTGCGGACTAATGTCGCAGACGTCGGGCAGCAATGCAGGCGCCGACGATGGCCTCGCCGCGACCATGCGCGCGATTCTGACGCGCAGCCTGACGGTGCGCGGGTATATCAACTATGAGTTCCTGCCCGAGTATCGGGACGCTTTCCTGCGCGATGTCGGCGGCTTTTTGCGTGCGGGTCAGGTGAAGCATCTGGAGGACGTCACGGTGGGGCTGGAGAATGCGCCGCAAGCGTTCCTCGATATGATCGATGGCCGTAATTTCGGCAAGGTGCTGGTGCGGGTGGCTGAGGAAGCTTGATCGACTAACCGGCCCGCGCCAACGCTCAATCCTTCGGATTCACCAGCGACGTCAGCACATGATCCGCCCATTGCCCGTCGATCTTGAGATACGCCTTGGCCACGCCTTCATGCTCGAATCCGAGGCTCGCCAGCAGGCGCGCGCTGCGATCGTTCTCCGGCCGATAGCTCGCCATCACGCGATGCAGCCCGTAGGCATCGAAGATAAAACCCAGCGCTGCGGCAAGCGCCTCGCGCATCAGCCCGCGTCCCTCGTAATGCTGATCGATGGAATAGCCGAGATGACACGCCTGGAACGGCCCCCGCACGATGTTGGTGAAATGACAGTCGCCAATTAATGCATGACGGCGCTCGCCAGAGAAAATCAGCAGATGCAGCGCGGTACCGGCGGCCATCGCATCTTCCATTAACGCCATGCGTTCATTCGCGGCCTGCATGGTGAAGAAGGAGTCTTCTCGCAACGGCTCCCAGTGGTCGAGGTGCGCGCGATTGGCGAGCCGGTAGATCAGCAGTGCGCCGGTGTGCTGACTGCTGGCCGGACGTATCACGACCCGCTCCGTTTTCATGCCTTCCGGCGGGAATTGCGCCGTGGCGCGGTGCTCGGCGTCTATTGCCATAAGCGGTAAATTCCCCCTTCGCGATCGTGTTTAACTGCCATGCAGCAACCAGACGACAACGATACAGCGACGAAATAAAGGCGGCTTTTCGTGTGATGAAAAGAAGCAATAATTTCCTAAGCAGTGCATCGGACGGTGTCGTTTTCCGTCACCCGTCTTAAATTTCAGCTGGCAAAAAGTAGGTAAAAACCCTTATAATTCCCAAAGTTAAAGATTGAAGGAACTTTGGAAATGCCCCGCCGCTTTATGATCGTCGAGCGCATCGCTTTCGCGTTGCTGACCTTGTCCGCCGTTGCGGACGCCGGCTTTATCAGCTACGAAAAGAGCCCGAACTTCAGGGATAACATCCATGAAATCGTTCGCGTGAGCAAAGAGGTTTCGCTCATGTATCCGGCGACCGGCAACGACCCCTGGATGCCGCTCGCTTCCAGCTAACGTCTTAAGAAAGGCGCTCACGCCGGGCCTTTCACGCCGAGCGCCCCTTGTACGAAATCAAGAAACACCCGCACTCGCGGCGACAAATGCCGCCGGTTCGCAAACACCGCGTACAACTCGATTTCATCGCGGTGATAGGGCGCGAGGCACTCAACCAGCCTGCCCGCGCGCAAATCGTCTTCTATGTCCCACAGCGCCTTCAACGCAAGGCCGCGTCCTTTGAGCGCCCAGTCGTGGAGCACTTCGCCGCTGGCGGTCGAGAGCGTACCTCGTACCTGAATCTCGCGGCGCCGGCCGTCTTCCACGAATAACCACCTGTCGAAAACACGCTGCCCGCGCACGAGCCGCAGGCAATCGTGCGCGGCGAGATCGGCGAGCATTTGCGGTGTGCCGTGCCGCGCCAGGTACGCTGGCGCCGCGCACACAATACGCCGGCTCGACAGCAGTTTCTTCGCAATCACGCCGGTGTCCGCCGGCAAGCCGATGCGCAACGCCACGTCGAGATTGTCGTCGATCACATCCAGCCCGATATCGGACAGCACGAGCCGCACCTCGACCTCGGGGTACCGGTCCGAGAACGCCTCGATCAGCGGCGCGATCTGCTTGCGCCCAATCTCCGACGGCGCGCCGATGCACAACAAACCCTGCGGTACGCGCGCCTGAGCGCTGATCTCGGCCTCGGCGTCGTCGACGGCTTGCAGGATCGCGAGCGCGCGCTCATGAAACAGCGCGCCTTCCACCGTCAGGTCGAAGCGCCGCGACGTCCGCGTGACGAGGCGCACGCCAAGGCGCTTCTCCAGCGCTGCCAGCCGCCGGCTCATGGCGGCGGTCGAGCCATCGGTCTGGCGCGCCGCCGCCGAGAGGCTGCCGGCCTCCACCATCTGCGCAAACACGCGCAGGTCGTTGATTTCATCGGGCATCGACTGAGTCCATCTTGATTCGGTTCATCTTTCCACTTGACGCAACGATTCTATGCGGACGGATGCCTTTTCGCCACGCCCGCACGCGGCAATAATGCGCACATGACAACGGAGGAACAATCATGAAAGCACTGCGCTTCAACCAGCACGGCGATCCATCGGTCCTTTTTTCCAGCGATTTGCCGGAGCCTGCGCCATCCGGCGATGAAGCCGTCGTCCAGGTCTTCGCGGCATCGATCAATCCGAGCGACGTAAAGAACGTGCAAGGGCGCATGAGCCAGACGACGCTGCCGCGTACGCCCGGCCGCGACTATGCGGGCGTGGTGATTGCCGGTCCCGCCGAGTGGCTGGGCGCCCAGGTGTGGGGCTCGGGCGGCGACGTGGGTTTCACGCGCGACGGCACGCATGCCGAGCAGGTCGTCGTGCCGGTTGCGAGCCTGCGTCGCAAGCCGGTCAATCTGACCTTCGAGGAAGCATCGGCGATTGGCGTGAATTTCATCACGGCATGGTGCGCCGTGGTCGAGGCGGCGCAATTGCAGGCCGGTGAGAGCATCGTGATCATCGGGCTGGGCGGCGTCGGTGGCGCGGCTTCGCAAATCGCGAAACGGATCGGAGCGAAGGTGGTGGGCGTGGGGCGCGGAGCGGCTGCATCGAGCCCTTACGTCGATGCAATGGTGGATTCGCAAGCCCCCGATGCCATCGCGCGAATTCGTGAAGCAACGGGCGGCGGCGCAGCGGTCGTATTCGATACCGTCGGCGGATCGATGTTCGAAACGGCCTTGCACATGCTGAAGGTGGGCGGACGGCTGGTGGAGATATCGGCATCGGATCGTCGCGAAGTCACCTTCAACCTCGCGGATTTCTATCACAACGAGAGCCGCCTGATTGGCGTCGATACGTTGAAGCGCGATCTGGTTGCGTCCGCGCACATGCTGGAAGCGCTGCGCCCCGGCTTCGAAGACGGTAGCTACAAGGCGCCGGCCATCGCGCACACCTTCACGCTCGAGGACGCGCAAGCCGCCTACCAAGCGGTCGCCGAGGGCACGAAGGGCCGCGTGGTGCTGACACCGCAAACGAAACGGAGCTGACGCGATGCAACGCTGGCGACTCGCGCCGCAATCCATCCTGTTCGCTGTTTTCCTTGGCGCGCTGGCTGCATTGCCGCCCATTTCCATCGATATGGCTTTGCCTGCGCTTGGCAATATCGCAAACACGTTGCACGCGAGTGCGAGTCAGGCCGGGCTCACGCTGAGTCTGTTCATGGCGGGTTTTGCGGTGGGTCCGATCGTGTACGGTCCTCTTTCCGATGCACGTGGCCGCAAGCCTACTTTGCTGCTCGGTCTTGCATTGTTCACCGCGGGCGGAATTATTTCAGCGCTCGCGCCTGGCATCGCGGTGTTGCTCGGCGCGCGATTGGTGCAGGGCATTGGGGCCGGCGCCGGGATGACGATTGCGCTGGCGATCGTGCGCGACCTGTTCGAAGGCAACGCGATGCAGCACCGTCTTGCGGCCATCACCGTGGTCGCGAACGTCGCGCCGATTGTTGCGCCCTCCATTGGCGTCGGCTTGCTGGCAGCGATTGAATGGCGAGGAATATACGGCGTCATGGCCATCTGCGGACTGGTGGCGGCGCTGGCTACGTGGGCAGGCTTGACGGAATCGGCGCCGCCACGCAGCAGTGGCTTCGCACTGTCCGGGCTACGCGATGGATATAGACGCGCGCTGACACATCGCGCAGTGATGGGCCATATCCTCATCAACGGCCTGGGCTTCGGCTGGATGTTTGCGTACGTGGCGGGTTCGCCGCTGGTGCTGCTGCATGTCCTGCACGTCAGGCCGATCATCTATGCCGCAATGTTCGCGATGACCGGCGCCGGTATTGTCGCGGGTGCAACGGTAAACGGTTTCATCGCCGCGCGCGGTTTTGAATCGCGGCGCATTCTCGCCACCGCTATTTGCACGACGCTCGTCGCGACCCTCGGTTTGATTGCGCTGAGCGTAGTGCATCACGCCTCGTTGCTCACCATCATGCCGTGGCTCGTGGCGAGTACTTTTTGCTTCGGGCTCGCGGCTCCCAGTGCCGCACGCGGCGCGCTCGATCCCATTCCGGAATTGGCGGGCGTGACAGGCGGCTTGCTGACATCCATACAGATGCTGTGCGGGGCGGCGTCGAGTTCGTTCGTTGCGCTTCTCTTTCCAGTACTCGGCATTTTTTCGATGAGCGGTGTGATGGCCGTTTGCGCGTTGCTCGCGGGAATGGTCTGGATCTGGCTCGGGCAACGAGGTGAAATCGAGGCGCCCTCAGCGGTCGCCAATGCAAACTCGACCTCGACGATTTGAACGTCGTGAAACTCGCAGCGGCTTAGCGGTCTCATCAATTGTCAAACAACGTTATGTACTGGCGCTGAATTTCATGAAGCGGAATAAACGGGGTACAGGGTAGGACTTTGTGCGCTAACCGAAGAAATCCTTTGCAGAGAAAATTGTTTGCTTACCGTCATTTTTTCTTTGGGTTCGTGTCAACACACTTCGCGATGAGACGTTAAACGGGTACACGCGACGTCGTCGCCGCGTAGTTGTCAACCAACCTCAAGGGTCTCACTGCCATGAAAAAGCAACTCGTTGCCGCGACGCTCGTCGCTTTGTTCTCCGCTGGCGCATTCGCCCAAGCTTCGGCAACGGCTCCGGCCGTCGCTCCTGCTGCAACGGCTGCCGACGCAGCACCGGCTAGCGCCACGAAAGCGAAGAAGCATCATCACAAGAAGCATCACAAGCACGCAGGTACGGCTACGACGATCCCGTCGTCGGCACCGAAGCCCTAAGCTGGTTGAGCTTTAGCAAGCTTCAAGTTTTAGCGTCGTCGAGAAGAGCCCCGATCCAATCGGGGCTTTTTTTCATTGCGCTCGGCTTCCGCTCGGCTTCGTTTGGTTCGTGCTGGCAGGCCGTCCCCGGCGCGAGCAGACCCCCCCTCGTGTATCATTCACACCACGCGGCTTTTTCGGGCCATTTTTTCAGACCAACCCTCCGCCCGAATGCTCAACCCCACAGCTCTCTCCAGTACCGATGTCAATCTCCGAACTCAAACGGCGCCGCACCTTCGCGGTCATCTCTCACCCTGACGCGGGCAAGACCACGCTGACCGAAAAGCTGTTGCTGTTTTCGGGCGCGATCCAGATTGCAGGCACCGTCAAGGGGCGCAAGAGCAGCCGCTATGCGACGTCGGACTGGATGGAAATCGAAAAGCAGCGCGGCATTTCGGTCGCGAGCTCGGTCATGCAGTTCGAATACGGCGATTGCGTCATCAACCTGCTCGATACGCCGGGCCACGAAGACTTCTCTGAAGACACGTACCGCGTGCTGACGGCGGTGGATGCCGCCGTGATGGTGATCGACGGCGCCAACGGCGTTGAAGCGCAGACGCTCAAGTTGCTTGAAGTCTGCCGCAGCCGCCGCACGCCTATCCTCACGTTCATCAACAAGCTCGACCGTGAGGTGCGTCAACCGCTCGACCTGCTCGATGAAATCGAGCAGAACCTGGGTGTGGCCGCTGTGCCGTTCACCTGGCCTATTGGCATGGGCAAGGAATTCCAGGGCGTCTACGACATTGCGCACGATCAGGTGCGGGTATTCCGCGCGGGGCAAGATACGGCCGGCGGCGCGGTCGAGACCGTGCGTGCGCTCGACGATGCCGACGGTGTGCGTCGTTTCGGCCCGAGCTGGACGCGCGCGAAAGAGGAAATCGACTTGATCACGGGCGCCACGCCCGCGTTCGATCGCGCTGCGTTTCTTGCGGGCGAACAGTCACCGGTGTTGTTTGGATCGGCGATCAACAACTTCGGCGTGAAGGAGATTCTCGACGCGCTCGTCGAGCTCGCGCCGCCGCCGTCCATGCGCATGTCCGTGCAGCGCCCGGTGTTGCCGGAAGAGCCGCGTTTTACCGGCGTGGTTTTCAAGGTGCAGGCGAACATGGATCTGGCGCACCGTGACCGTGTGGCGTTCATTCGCGTGTGCTCGGGACACTTCGAGCGCGGCATGGCGCTGAAGGTGTCGCGCACCAACAAGACTTTCCGCGCGAACAACGTGGTGACGTTCCTGTCGCAACGCCGCGAGACGGTGAGTGAAGCGTTCCCGGGCGATATCATCGGCATTCCGAATCATGGCACGCTGAGTCTTGGTGATACCTTGACTGAAGGCGAACTGTTGCAGTTCGTCGGCTTGCCGTTCTTTGCGCCGGAAATTTTCCAGACGGTGGAAGTGGTCGATCCAATCCGCGCGAAGCAGCTGGGTGAAGCGCTACGGCAACTCGGCGATGAAGGTGCGATCCAGGTCTTCCGGCCGGTGCTTGGCGGGTCGACCATTCTGGGCGCTGTCGGGCAGTTGCAGTTTGAAGTGGTGTCGCACCGGTTATCGGCGGAATATAAAGTCGATGTGCGGATCATGCCGGCGCGGTATCGCATGTCGCGATGGGTGACGTGCGACGATGCCGCTGAATTGCGCCGCTTTACCGACGCGTATTCCGCTCGCATTGCACTCGATGCGTCGAACGCGCCGACGTATCTCGCGTCGCATGTTTCCGAAATCGATGTCGCGAAGAAGGCCTGGCCGAAGATCGTATTCAACGAGCTGCGCGAGCATTCCGGCGCGCCGTTCCAGAAGTCGATTTGATGGCTTGACAGGAGGGAGGTTGGTTGGATTGATGTGTGTCAGTTCAACCAGCGCCTCTCCAGTTCCAATCCGGGTGCGAACGTTATGGACCGGCAGTGTTATCTCTTGAGCTGAAACACGCTGTCGATTTCCACGGGAATGCCCATCGGCAATGTAAAAACGCCGATAGCACTTCGCGCCGGCAACCGGTCCGGACCGAATAGCGCAAGCAGCAAATCACTCGCACCATCGGCCACCTTCGGATGCGCCGTGAACCCGCTCTCCGCGCGAACATAAACGGTCAGGCGCGCACAACGTTCGATATTCTCGAGCCCGCACGCCTCTTCCACACACGCGAGAATCAGCAGCATGGTCCGCTGCGCCGCTTCTTGCGCCTCAGCGATCGAGAGATCGGTTCCCACGATTCCCACGACGGGCTTGCCGTCCTTGAACGGCCCCAGGCCTGAGACGAAGAGCTGGTCGCCCAAGGTCACCGTCGTCCGGTACGATCCAAGCGGATTGATCGGTGGAGGTAACTGGAGGCCGTGCTGGGTGAGGCGGCTTTGAATCTCGTTGTCCATGGCAATCAAACGTTCGTGAGAAAGAGCAAGTATGTCCGCTCTTTCGATTCCGCGTGATGTCACTGCACTGCGGTATGTTCCAGATGCGAATCTCGGCGGTAGCCAGCCGGGTATCAAGGGGGCGCCGCGTCGCTCGCTGGAAGTCGAATAATTCTCGTCGGGACGTCAGTCTGGCCCGACAACGGCGCCCAAGCGTTCGCAGCCTGCGGAAATGATCGCAACCTTACTTTTTACTTAACCCTGGATCTTTGACTGAGATTATCGGAGATCAATTTTCCATAGTTTGGAGTATCGGCCGTCTGGCCTTTCTAATAAAGCCGCGAATCCGGATCGCTTTCCTACTGTTGCGTTTGGTTACCGCGCATTTCATCCTTGGAATTCGACGGGCTAAAAACTTCTATCGAATTATTTTCTAATATTTTCTCGACTTGGCGACTCGAAAGGATATTTTTCCACATCCGGATTGCTTTTTTTCAACCCTACACTGAGCGCTCGATAATGACGGTCCGACACAATGAGCGCCATAAAGTCCACCAGGTTCGATTTACTTGACGGCTTGCGAGGTGTTGCAGCAATCGCCGTCATGCTTCACCACTACACGCAGCATACGGGTTGGGACTGGTTCGGCGGAGCGTGGGTTGCAGTCGACCTGTTCTTCGTACTGTCCGGCTTCGTGATCGCGCACAGTTACAGCAAGAAACTCCTGAACGGAATGTCGTTTCGCGAATTCGCATTCGTGCGGCTCGTCCGGCTCGCGCCGCTCTATCTGCTTGGGCTCGCGCTCGGCGTATGCGCCGTGTTGCTGTCGATGGCAAAAACCGGCACGCCGCATATATCGGGCACGCAACTCGCGACCGCCACTGTGCTGGGCGCGGCCTGGCTGCCGTACTTCAATAATATCGGCTGGCCTTTTGGTACGGACGCCATCGTCGGCGCGACCTTTCCGTTGAATGATCCATCGTGGTCGTTATTCTTCGAGTTATTCGTCAACGTTGTTTTCGCCGCTTACCTGTACAAGTTTCGCAAACTCCCGAACGCCAGATATTCGCTACTCGCGTTCATCGCGTTTATCGCCTGCACGATAATCTTTCGGCAAATCAATCCAGGCTGGCGGGCGGAGAGTTTTCTCCTGGGATTCCCGCGCGTTATTGCTGAGTTCTTCGCCGGGGTCTTCATCTTTTCGGCGGGGCTCCAGTTTAAAAAGCCGCACATCGTGTTTACCGCGACGATCACAATAGCGGCGCTGGCATGCTTTGCGATTGGCAATCCCAAGGTGGCATTCGTTAATTCACTTACTCTCGTGCCTTTATCGGTTGCGCTGCTTTGTTCCGTGTCGATAGAAGGTATTGGCAAAGGGGTCTGCCAGGTGCTGGGCGAACTCTCTTATCCGCTTTACGTGATCCATTTTCCGGTCTATCGGCTGGTGTTCGAATCGTTCGATATCCGGGCGCTCAACCCGGTCGCCCAGACGCTGGTCGTGGCTGGCATCTCGATCGTGCTTGCCTTGCTGCTCGCGCGAGCGGATCAGGAACTCAGAAGGAAGCTGACGAGTTTCATCAAGGCCAAGTCGCCGGCCGCCGCGGTCTGATCGAGGCCATTCAGGCAAGACGAAAATCAGCGGATTATTCAAAGTCCGCTGAAAACGCGGTCCGGGCTAAACTTGCGATTTCCTCCCCCGGCATCGCAAAGCCATGACCGCCTCCCGTTTCAGCAATTCCGCGCGCTATTGGCGCTCGCCGCTCGTGCCCGGCGCGGAAATGCTCACGGCTGAGTATTACGATCATACGTTCACGCCCCACTGGCACGACGCGTACACCGTTCCCGTCATTGAAGCGGGCGCGGAGCAATACGACTATCGCGGATCGAATTTCGTGGCCGAGGCGGGATCGGTGCCGGTCATCAATCCGGGCGAACTCCATACCGGTGCGCGGGCGGTGGATCTGGGCTGGCGGTATCGCGTGTTTTATCTGCCGGTCGATTTCGTGCAGTCCGTCGCTAACGAAGTGGCCGGCCGCGCCCAGCCCATGCCGTGGTTCTCCGCCGATGTCATTCGCGACCCCGATCTCGCCCAACGCGTGCAGATTGCGCATCAGGCCATGGAAGCCAACCTGGATCCGCTCGGGGCGGAGCACGCGTTGCTCGACGCGGTATCCACGCTGCTTGCGCGTCACGCCGGACAGCGGCCGCAGATACAGCGCATGCATCAGGACACTGCGCGTGTGAATACGATGAAAGCCCGCCTCACCGATGACCTGACCGAGCCGCTAACGCTTGCCGAACTCGCGCAGACGGTGGGACTCTCGACCTTCCACGCCGCGCGCCTGTTCACGCGTGAGACCGGGCTTGCCCCTCATGCGTGGCGCAACCAGATGCGTGTCAATCGCGCGCTCGATGCCTTGCGCGCGGGCGTTCCAGTGACGGACGTGGCGGCGGCGAGCGGCTTCACCGACCAGAGCCATTTCACGCGGCACTTTAAAAAGACCTTCGGCGTGTCGCCCGGACGCTGGCGCTAGCGCGCGCATCCTGTTGATGTAACCCGACCGCAAGAACGTACAAGCGCACAAACGCGGCGCGTCTTATCCTCGCTATCAACGGAGGAGACATTGAACTCATCGCATCAGGACCAGCAGGTCCATCAGCCGGGTAACCTCGCCGAATTCGGCGCAGGCGCACGCGACACCATTCCCATGATGGTCGGCGCCGCGCCATTTGGCGTGATCTTCGGCACGCTCGCCGCCACCGGTCCGCTGCACGCGTGGTCGGTGCAACTTATGTCGCTTGCCGTGTTTGCCGGCTCCGCGCAGTTCATTGCGCTTGGACTGATTGCCGGCCATGCGAGTTTTGCGGTGATCTGGGCAACCACGTTCATCGTCAACCTGCGTCACGTGCTGTACTCCGCAACGCTCGCGCCTTACGTCGCGCACTTGCCTGCGCGCTGGCGCTGGACGCTCGGCGCGTTCATGACGGATGAGGTATTTGCCGTTTCGTACGCGCATTATCAGCGCCGGGCACCGGGCGAAACCGGGCCGTATTACTTCCTTGGCTCGGGCGTTTCCATGTATGTGAACTGGCAGATATGGACCGTCGCCGGGCTGCTGTTCGGGTCGGCGTTTCCCGGTCTCCAGTCGAAGGGACTCGACTTCGCGATGGTCGCCACGTTCATTGCGATCATCGTGCCGCAGCTTGTTGCGTTGCGTTTTGTGGCGGCGGCGCTTGCAGCCGGCATATTGTCGTTTGCGTGGAATGACTGGCCTTACAAGCTCGGTTTGCTTGCTGCAGTCGTGGTCGGAGTGGCGGTGGGCATGCTGCTGTCGATGCGTGCAAAAGACTCAACGGACTCCGCGCGACGCCCGGCACAACGTCGCCAACGTCCTGCGGAAATGGAGCGCGCCGAATGAAATACGCTCTTCTGATCCTGGGCATGGCGGTGATTACCTACGGCATTCGCTCCGCGGTTTTCGTATTCGGCGAGCGCCTGAGCTTTCCGCCCATCGTGCGCATGGGGCTCAATTTCGTGCCGGTGACGGTGCTGACGGCGATTATCGTACCCATGACGTTTGCGCCTCACGGCGGCGCCGCCGAGCTTACCTGGCGCAATTCGCAATTGATCGCGGCGGTGGTCGCCGTGGTTGTGTGTGCGGTTACGCGCAAGCCCTTGCTGACCATTGCGGTCTCGCTGGCGGTGTTCTTCGGCTGGCAAATGATGGTTTAGATGGCCGGTCGTGCCTAGTCTTCGATCGGCGATAACGCCTCAAGCGGCATCTGCTTCTCGTGCCCCAACGTGATCGCAGGGACGAAGAGAAGAAACCCGACGACGAAAATCGCGATCACGAAAATCGACAGGAACGTCAGGTGAAGGGACTGATGCAGCACCTGACGGATTGCATCGCTGCTGCCGAGGTTCGTCACCTGATTCTGAAGCAGGGCCCTCAACTGATCCGATGTAACCGCTGCCGCGCCGTTCGAATGACTCAGACCGAAGTTGAGCACGGCGCCGAACAAGGTCGCGCCGATCGTGCTGCCGAGATTTCGCGAGAACAGATTCGATGCAGTCGCGCTGCCGCGCTGCGCAATATCGACTATTTCCTGGATCAGCACGAGAGAACTGACGCTCGCGGTCCCCATACCGAAGCCCATGATGAGCGAACCACACGCTGCGATGAGCGGTGAACTGTCCGGCGACAACACGATCAGGAACACTGCGCCCAACGGGATAAACGCACTGCCGCCAATCAAAATGCGCCGCAACCCGATGCGATGAAACGACTTGGCGGCCAGTGTCGCGCCGACGGGCCATCCGACCATCATCATGGTCAATGCCAGACCGGCGATCACCGGCGAGCGATGCAGGACGCCCTGCACGTACATCGGCAGGAACGTAGTAGCACCCATCAGGATCATGCCGGACAGGACGGTCGATCCGTTGCACGCGGCGATCGGCCGGCGGCTCCAGAGCGCGAACGAGATCATGGGTTCGGTTGCCCGTTTCTCCTGCATCAGGAAGAACAGCAGGCACACGATAAAGAACCCGCCCGCGATCAAGGCTTTCGTGATGTCGTCATTGCCTGCATACGTCAGCGACATCATCAGCGCGGCGATCGACACCATGAAAAGCGCAGCGCCCGCGAAGTCGATGGAAGGGCGCGCGTGCCGCTCGGATTCCTTCAGGAACGCGATGAACCCCGCTGCCGATGCGAGGCCGATCGGCACGTTCATCCAGAAGATCCAGGCCCACGAGAAATCGCGGATGATGAGCCCGCCGACCATGGGCCCGACCACCGCCGATATGGCCCAGACACTTGCCAGATAACCTTGCACCTTGCCGCGTTCGCGCGCGGGATAGAGGTCGGCGACGATCGTCAGCGTGACCGGCTGGATCGCGCCGGCGCCTACTCCCTGGATCAGCCGGAACGCGATCATGGCGGGCATTGACCAGGCGAAGCCGGCGAGTATCGAGCCGATCAGGAAGATCGCAATGCCGGCAAGAACAACGGGCTTGCGGCCATACAGGTCCGCGAGCTTGCCGAAGATGACTGTTGTAGCCGTTTGCGTCAGCAGGAAGGACGAAAAGACCCAGCTATAGAGATGCAGGTCGCCAAGCTGCGAGACGATCTGCGGCATGGCAGTGGACACGATGGTGGCTTCGATGGCGACCATTGCCATTGAAGCCATGACCGCTGCAATGACAAGAGGACGCGACGATTGCGGGCTGCGGGACATGGAGATTGTTGTAATGAGGGGCGCGGACAAAGTCGCAGGGTCTTGGCGCTGCGACGCGTGATGCGGTCGCGATGACGCGGCCATAGAAGAGTATGCACCTCGATGGAAATGTTCGCTGAACCCGGGGCGCCCCAGAGGCGTCTGTGTTGGCAACGCGGCGTTGTCTCCATTGCCGTGTAAAGCCTCGTCAGCCATGCGCTTTTGTTCACGCAGCATGTTGTGACACACTTGGGTAATCGACGCGAATGCTTTCATTTCATCCGTCGATTCGCTTAAGGCAATATCTTTCTAAATCGAGGTCCGACAATGACATCCACGCCCATTCCAGCCAACCCGGATTCGGCCGCAACGCGCCTTGAAGCGCTTGGACTCGTGCTGCCGAAAGTGCCTGCGCCTCGCGGCGCGTTCAAGCCTTTCTCACGCTCGGGCTCGCTGATCTTTCTTGCCGGACAGATATGCGAATGGGAAGGTGAAGTCCGATACGCCGGTCCTGTCGGCACGGAGCAGGATCTTGAAGCGGGGCAAAGGGCAGCGCAAATTTGCGGACTCAATCTGCTCGCAGCGCTTCATCTTGCGCTCGATGGCGACCTCGATCGCGTGGTCAGTTGTCATCGGATGGGCGGGTTTGTGTATTGCACACCGGGTTATCCTGACGTGCCGAAAGTCATCAATGGCGCCTCCGATCTCATGTTCGCGGTGTTCGGCGAACGAGGCCGGCACGCGCGGACCGCGGTGGGCGTGGCGACGCTTCCGGCGGGGGCGTCGGTAGAGGTGGATGCGATCTTTGAAGTCCGCTGATTGCCTTTTCTGTTTCCAGGAGTTCAAGTGCTCGATAGCTTGTTGATCACCCATGTCCGTCTGCCGGACGGCACCCCTGTCGATATTGCTGTCAGCGGCGCACGGATCGAAGAGATCGGCCCGAACCTGCAGCGCGGTGCTGACGTCGTGCGCGAAAACGGCGAGGGTGCGCTGGTCCTGCCGGGGTTTGTCGAAGGCCATACGCATCTCGACAAAACGAATTGGGGCTTGCCGTGGTATCGCAACGAAGTGGGTCCGAGGCTTGTCGACAGGATCGAGAACGAACGATCGTGGCGCGCAAGCACTGGGCATGATGCAGGCGCGCAGTCGCTGGCGCTCGCGCGGGCTTTTCTTGCAGCGGGAACGACGCGGCTTAGAACGCACGTGGATATAGACACGGACGCCGGGCTCAGGCATTTGCACGGTGTGCTGGCGACGCGCGAAACGCTGGCCGATGTCATGGAGATACAGGTCGTGGCGTTCCCGCAGTCAGGCATGCTGCGTCGCCCAGGGACCGACGCGCTCCTGAGCGAAGCGCTGAGTGCCGGCGCCGACGTGCTTGGCGCGCTTGATCCTGCACTCATCGACCAGGACCCGGTTGCTTCGCTCGACATCACGTTCGAGATTGCGAACCGTCATCAGAAGCCTATCGATATCCATCTTCACGAACCCGGCGAGGTGGGCGCGTTCACCTTCAACTTGCTGCTGGACCGCGTCAAGGCGTTGGGCATGCAGGGGCGTGTAGTGGTCAGTCATGCGTTCTGCCTGGGGCAGCTTCCTGATCGCGAACGTAACGCATTGTTGGCGAGGATCGCGGATCTCGATGTCGCGCTGTTGACTACGGCGCCCCCATCCGTAGCAGTTCCTTCGATGCGTGCTTGCATCGACGCAGGCGTAACGCTATTTGCGGGCAACGACGGAATACGCGATACATGGACGCCTTTTGGCAAACCCGACATGCTCGAGCGAGCGATGTTCGTTGGCATGCGCTACGACCTCCGGCGCGACGAAGACCTCGCTCTTGCGTTTGATTGCGTCAGTACATTGGGTGCGTGGGCATGTGGATTCAAGGACTATGGACTGCACGAAGGCGCGCTGGCCGATCTTGTTCTGGTAGACGCTGAGACAGTGGCTCAAGCCGTTGTTTCCCGACCGGCTCGCAAGCTCGTGGTTGCACGCGGAAGGATCGTTGCGCGCGATGGGGTTGCATCGATATGAAACTGATCGCCGAGCGTCTTTATCTCAGGGATCTGGAGCCATCCGACGTCGATGCAGTTCATGAATATGCAAGCTCACTCGATGTCGTGTTGCATCAGGAATGGGGACCCAACACGATCGAGCAGACGAGGGAATTCGTTGCCGGCTGCGTGCTGGGGAATTCGATACCCGACAAAGAAACCTTGGATCTGGCAGCCGTGCTCAACGACGGCAGCCTGATAGGCAGCTATCGCGCAACCTTGTCGGAAGATGGTATGGAGGCCGAGATTGGGTACTCGCTCAATCCTCGCTATTGGAACAAGGGCTACGGTACCGAAGCGGCGAAACGGCTGGTCGACTACCTGGCGCGCGAGTTGAAAGTGCGCGAAATCTTCGCGACCAGCAGGCCGGAGAATCTCGCCTCCATTCATGTGCTGGAGAAACTCGGGATGCGGCAAGTGGATCTTTATCGCAGGAACGTGTTGATCAGGGGCAAGTGGCGCGACACGCTGGTATTTTCAGTAAAAGTTTAATGAACGGTGTGAAGCAGGGTTCTCAAGCGATGTGAGTTGCTTCCCTATGCCCAGGGCTATTCGCGTTCACATTCAGACCGCCCCTTGTTTCCCTTACTTCAGAATCCCCCCAGACGGCCGATATGTACACAACGACGGGCGTAACGTGCGCCGAGTCATGAACTGTGCCTCGCATCGGAGAGTAGATTGGACCGTCTCAGCTTGAACACCAAATTATCGCTGGCGCTCCTCATTACATGGCTGGGACTCGTGTTCCTCGGCGGATGGGCTGCGTGGCAGTCGCGCGAAACCATGACAGCGGATCGCAAGATCGGCGTTGAAAACGTGGTCGAGTCGGCTTACGGCGTTGTTGCAGACTACGCCGCCCAGGTCGAGAGCCATCAACTGACGCTCGAGCAAGCCCAGCAGCAGGCCAAGGCGAAGCTTGCCGCCATGCGATATCCCGGCAACGGTTACATGCTCATTACGACCGCGCACCCGGTGGTCATCATGCATCCGGTGCTTCCTGACCTGCGCATGAAGGACGTGAGCGACTACAAGGATACGAACGGCAAGCTGTTGTTCGTCGAGATGGTCAAGCTCGCTCAGGCCAACGGACAGGGTTTCGTGCCGTACATGGCACGCTTGCCGGGCAAATCGGACTACGTGCCCAAGATCAGTTTCGTCAAGCGGTTTGCGCCTTGGGACTGGTACCTGATCTCGGGCGTGTACGTGAACGATATCAACGACGCGTTCAAAGTCAGCCTGGTGCAATACCTGATCGTGATCCTGTTGATTGGCGGCGTGAGCTCGGCGGCGCTGGTGCTGATCATTCGTAATGTGAAGCACAGTCTGGGCGGCGAACCGGCGTATGCCGCGATTGTCGCCGAGGGCATCGCTAATGGAGATCTTTCGCACGACGTCGCGCTGATCGGATCGGATGAAAGCAGCATGTTGTCCGCCATGCAACGCATGCAGCAACGGCTCGCGCATACCGTGCGGAGCATTCGCGGCGGCACTGAAACCATTACCGTTGCTGCCCAGCAGATCGCGGCGGGCAATCACGATCTCTCCGCCCGCACCGAACAGCAGGCGTCGTCGATCAGCGAAACGGCGGCGAGCATGGAACAGCTCACCGCGACTGTTAAGCAGAATGCGGAGAACGCGCATCAGGCGAACAAGATGGCGGCGAATGCATCGCTGATCGCAAGCGAAGGCGGGACGGCCGTGCAGCAGGTCGTCGTGACGATGCAAAGCATTGCAGCCAGCTCCACGCGCGTGGTCGACATCATCTCCGTGATCGAAGGCATCGCGTTTCAGACGAATATTCTCGCGCTCAACGCGGCCGTTGAGGCGGCGCGCGCGGGCGAGGAAGGACGCGGTTTTGCCGTAGTGGCGGGCGAAGTGCGCAATCTCGCACGCCGTAGCGCGGACGCGGCCAAGGAGATCAAGAGCCTGATCGAAGAGTCCACCGGCAAGGTCGATGACGGCAAGGCGCTGGTCGAGCGTGCCGGCACGACGATGCACTCGCTGGTTCAGGCCGTGCAGCGTGTCACGGATATCATCGGCGAAATTTCAGTGGCGTCCGAAGAGCAGAGCCGTGGCATCGAGCAGGTGAATATCGCCATTGCTCAAATGGACGAAACGACCCAGCAAAATGCCGCGATGGTGGAAGAGGCGACGGCTGCGGCCCAGTCGATGCAGGAGCAGGCCCAGTTGCTGCGCGACACCGTCAATGTGTTCCGCTTGGCTTAGGCCCGGAAAATATGTCCCGGCTATACTTTGGTGCGATTGACTCACTCAAGATTAGCCTATGCATGCGTCGTCTATTCGCAGGTCGGTGCTTCTATTAATCGACCTGCAAAAAGCCATTGATCATCCGGACTGGGGCGTTCGCAACAACCCATCGGCCGAAAATGAAATCCGCCGTCTACTAGCGCACTGGCGCGCTGAGAACTGGCCGGTCTGGCATGTGCGGCATGATTCTTCAGAGCCCGCTTCCCACTATCGCCCGGGTCAACCGGGACACGACTTCAAGCCTGAGGTTGCCCCTTTGCCGGGGGAGCCGGTCATCGCGAAACGCACGAACAATGCGTTCATTGGTACAGGACTGGAAGAGCGGCTACGCGAGGGCGGACATACGAGCCTTGTTGTCGCCGGCGTGATCACCAACAATTCTGTTGAGACAACTGTTCGCATGGCCGGTAACCTCGGCTTCAATACCTATCTGGTCGCGGATGGGTGCTTCACATTCGGGCGTCTTGATTGGGATGGCCGAGCGCGAAGCGCGGACGAGGTTCATGCGATGTCGCTAGCGAATCTGCACGGCGAATATTGCACGGTTCTTTCGACAGACGAAGTGCTGGAAACGTGCCGATAGCTTACGGGACGGGGCCAATACGTCGGTGACGTCACGACCCCGCAGGTTTGCCTGCGCTCCCGAGTATTGTTAGGGTCCGAGCTTGCAAACTCGAGACGTTCCAGAGCTAAGAGAGAGGAGAACAAAAGGCTGACCGAAAGCGGGCTGGCGGATTCGGAAGGCAATTTGTCCGCTACGCAGGGTTGCCCGCGAACAAACGAACCTATATTCCTTTGGCATTAATTTATTACGCGTTGAGCGTGTCCTGCTCGCGAGTCGGTTTGAAACAACGTTATGTGGCTTGACCGTGAAGCAACGGCTGCACTTTGCAAATTGTGCCGTGATTGGAAGCTGGGCCGAGCAACAATTCCAACGAATAACGCTGCGGAGTCGAAATGCCCAATAGCAATTATCCGTTTTACCCGATCATTTACGTCAGAGGGTACGCCATGACGGAGGGTGCGATAGACGAGACAGCGGCGGACCCTTTCTGCGGATATAACGTTGGCTCGACCATATTTCGAGCTGTAGCGGACCCAGGCAAAAACCCGAGACGATTTATATTCGAGTCGCCCGTAGTGCGGTTATCAGCAGACTACCGGTACGGCACCACCTATTCCGATGGATACGAAATTTCGGACGATGAATGGAAGCCGAATCCGATTACCGGGCTGCCGTTGCGGTGCGTCGTTATCTTGCGCTATTACGATAGCTCCGCGCAGGTTCTTGGGGGAAACGCCGCGCCTAACATACCGGACGCCGCCGACCAGCTCAGGGCGCTGATTTTGAAACTCCGCGATAGCGTTTTGGCCGCCCCGAATAGTGGAGTCGATACGGCAGACGATTTCCGCTGCTATCTGGTGGCGCACTCAATGGGCGGACTGGTTTGCCGGGCCTTTTTGCAAAACGAGCCGGCGGACGGGGCAGAGGACCTGCGTCGACACGTTGACAAATTTTTCACCTATGCGACGCCGCACAACGGCATTGAGGTAGCGGGTTTCAACGTGCCCCCATGGTTGTCGACGGACGCGGCAAACAATTTCAATCGCGGTGTCATGGCCCAATACTTGAATCTGCAAGCAGCGTATGCGGCGACGCAAAGGGTCGATTGGCTGCCGGTGGGACCGTTGTCTCCGAAAAGGGTATTTTGCATGGTCGGAACCAACCGTTCCGATTATGAAGCCGCGATGGGCGCGTCACGTACGTTTGTCGGTCACGGCAGCGATGGCCTCGTGCGCATCGAGAATGCCACGTTGTCCGGCATAACCGCAGACAATAAGCCGGGAGTACCCTGCGCCAAGGCGTTTACCTACCGGTCACATTCCGGCTACTTCGGAATTATCAACGGGGAGGAATCCTATCAAAATCTGACTCGCTTCCTGTTTGGCGATCTGCGGGTCGATATCTGGATCGACATCGACGCCTTTCAGTTGCCCCCCGATGTCGTGTCCGCCGCTGCTAGCGGAAAGAACGTCGATGCGCTTTACCAATTTGAGTTGCTGGCCTCTCCTCGAGGCAAGCCGTGGTATTTGTCTCGAAGGATTGCCGAGGAGGACTCCGTTGCGTGCTTGTCGCACCAGGACTGGTTGGCAACGCCGGGGACGAAGTCCATGTATTTGTCCACGGTTTTTCTTTCGAACCTCGCCAAAATGGACCCGAAAGACCCGACACTAGCTTATTCGGTCACGCTCGGGATTCGGGTGCCCGACTACGAGATCGATGGCGTCCTCTGGATGAAAGAACACTTCGAAGGGGGGTACCTCTTCAGGAAGACACTTATCATCCGGCTATCTCCTCCCGCCGGCGGTCTGGGGGCTTCGGTTGTATATGAGTGGCTGGAGGACCCGACAATACCTCCGCAGATTCTGCCCGTACCAGCAGCGACCGAAGACGTCCCGGGCGAGATTTCAATTCCGTTCAACAATCCCGCTCAACCTGGCGTGACAGGCAGTATTAGATTCGCTTTCTCGCCATGGAACGTCGGCCGTGCGCAGCAAAAATAAGAATCCGCTCTTGTGGTTTCGGGATAAACGTTAGAAGCGCCACTCTGTCGAGACGACAGTTCGCACAGCCGGTCGTCTCGGCTTTCCTATCTATCTGGCTCGATCGGTCACGATCCTTACCGGAGCATTGGCTTCGAACTTGGCGCGATGCGTCGAAAAGAATGTGCGCACATTGCGGATGTTCGAAGACGTCTTGAACAGGCGGCGCGCGAGTTCATCGTATTCGGGCATGTCGACGACTTCGGCGACCACCAGAAAGTCCGGCCCGGGTGACACGCGATAGCACTGGGTTACCACGGCTTGCGCGCAGATATAAGTTTCGAAAGCGTCCAGGTCTTCGGCCGCTTGCCGATCAAGACTCACTTCAATAATCGCGGTCAATGTCGGCCCGATTTTGGCGTAATCGAGAATGGCCACTTCACGCTGGATGACTCCGGCTTCCTTGAGCTTACCTACCCGGCGCAAGCACGTAGGCGGTGATGCATGCGCGCGGGCCGCAAGCTCTACATTGGAGACAGACGAATCAATTTGCAGGATGGCGAGGATGCGAAGGTCGAGTTCATCCAGATAAATTCCGGGCACTTTGGGCTCCGCGTTGTGCGCTAAGGGGGATAATTCGCGCATAGCTTAGCGTGAAATAAAATTTCATCAAAGCTTCTGGTTGCTGAAAAATTTCATATCGTCTGAAACTATGAAATTAAATTCCATCGAGTCGACCTTAACATTCCTGCTTCGGTTCCAAAGGGGAGCCGCCTAAGGAACAACATCATGTGTGGAATTGTTGGCGCGGTCGCGCAACGCGACATCCTGCCTAATCTGGTCGATGGGCTTAAGCGTCTCGAATACCGCGGCTATGACTCATGCGGTGTCGCGTTATATCAGGCGGGGAAATTGGTGCGGGCTCGTAGCGTCGATCGCGTCGCGCACCTGCAAGACGTGATCTTGAGCGAGGCTTTGTCTGGTTATACGGGGATTGCTCATACGCGTTGGGCGACGCACGGCAAGCCGGTTACCGCGAATGCGCATCCGCATTTTTCGCCGAACGCGGATGCGCCGCGAATAGCGCTTTCGCACAACGGGATTATCGAAAATCACGAGGAGTTGCGCGCGGCGCTAGAGGAAAGCGGCTACGTCTTCGCTAGCCAGACTGACAGCGAAGTGATCGCGCATCTGATCGATCATTTGTATAACGGCGACTTGTTCGAGGCCGTCAAGGAAGCCGTTACTCAACTGCGTGGGAGCTATGCCATTGCAGTGCTGTGCTGCGACGAACCGCATCGGCTTGTTGGCGCGCGCGATGGCATGCCGTTGGTGGTTGGCATAGGCGATGGCGAGAACTTCCTGGGGTCGGACGCCATCGCGTTGTCGAACGTCACTGATCAGATTGCCTACCTGGAGAACGGCGACGTCGTGGATATCCAGCTTCACCGGCATCGGATAGAAAACGCCGATGGCCATCGTGTCGAGCGCCGCGTGCATACCGTCGCGGCGCATAGCGGAGCGGCTGACCTGGGGCTTTATCGCTATTACATGCAGAAGGAAATTTTCGAGCAGCCGCAGGCAGTGGCCGACACGCTTCAAGACGTTACATCGATCATGCCGGAGCTCTTTGGAGACAATGCCTGGCGCGTGCTGAATTCCGTGGATTCCGTGCTGCTCCTTGCGTGCGGCGGAAGTTATCACGCGGCGCTGACAGCCAAGTACTGGATAGAAAGCCTGGCACAGTTGCCGGTGAGCGTGGAGATTGCGAGTGAATACCGGTATCGCGAAAGCGTTCCGAATCCGAAGACACTGGTTGTCGCGGTGTCGCAAAGCGGAGAGACGGCGGATGTCCTGGGCGCGGTGCAGGTCGCGAGGCAGCAGGGCATGCTGAACACGCTCGCAATCTGCAACGTGCCGACGAGCGCATTGGCTCGTGAATGCGCTCTGACCTTCTTTACGCGGGCGGGAATAGAGATTGGCGTGGCATCGACGAAGGCCTTTACCACGCAACTTGTCGCGTTGTTCCTGCTGGCGTTGACGCTGGCTCAGGCGCGTCAGCGGTTATGTGAACAGGATGAACAAACCCATCTTCGCGCGCTTCGTCATCTTCCCGATGCGATGACAAAAGTGCTTGCGCTGGAGCCGCAGATTATTGATTGGGCCGAGCAGCTTACGCGAAGGCAGAACATCCTGTTTCTTGGGCGCGGCATGCATTATCCGGTCGCGCTGGAAGGCGCCCTCAAGATGAAGGAGATCTCGTACATCCATGCCGAAGCGTACCCCGCCGGCGAGTTGAAACATGGTCCTCTTGCACTGGTTAGCGATGAGATGCCGGTGGTAGCTGTTGCGCCTAACGACCGGTTGCTCGAGAAGCTCAAGTCGAATATGCATGAGGTGAGTGCGCGCAGCGGCAAGCTTTTTGTATTCGCCGATGCGGACTGTGGTATCTCGCCAAGTGCGGGTATCGAAGTGATTCGGCTTACTGAATACTATGGTTTGCTATCACCCATCCTGCATACTATTCCCATGCAATTGCTGGCGTTTCATGCGGCGTTGGCGAGGGGAACGGATATTGATAAGCCACGGAATCTGGCTAAGTCGGTGACGGTGGAGTGAGGGGCAAATTGTACTTGTTGTCGTTGACGACAAACAATAAGTTTTGCACCTACCCAATAAAGCTTGTACGGCCCTTCAGGAGTGAAAGCCGAGCCGATTCATTCCCGATTCCATCTTGAGGTAGATGTCAATTGATCGCGTGAGCTTGGCGGCGACGATAAATCGGGCGCGGCACGACTTCAGTTTAAAGAAAGCGTTCCAACAACCAGCTTGCTTCCAGCTTCAATTAAGGGAGAAATCAGCCGGTACCTGCGGGGCCTTGTCGTAGCGGAACACGTTCAGGTCGTCATACTGGATAGCGGGCCGCTTTCCGGATATGAGGTCCGCAAGAAGTTGGGCCGAGCCGCACGACATGGTCCACCCGAGCGTGCCGTGTCCCGTGTTGAGGTAAAGATTGGGCATCGCGGTTTGGCCGACAATTGGCGTTCCGTCTGGTGTCATGGGGCGCAACCCTGTCCAGAAGGTAGCCTTCGATGTGTCGCCGCCACCTGGGAAGAGGTCGTTCACGCACATCTCCAGGGTCTCGCGACGCGCTTCGCGCAGACGTTTGTCGAACCCTACAATCTCAGCCATGCCGCCGACGCGAATGCGCTTGTCAAAGCGTGTAATGGCAATCTTGTACGTTTCGTCGAGGACTGTTGAAACCGGCGCGCGTGATTCGTCGACGATAGGCGACGTGATGGAATACCCTTTCAGCGGATAGACCGGAATGGTGACCAGCCCGGACAGGAAGTTCGTCGAATACGACCCGAATGCAACGACGAACGCATCAGCATGGATTAGCTTGGCGCCATGCCGCACGCCGACGACTTTTCCGCCCTCGACCACGAGACCATCCACCAGCGTGTTGTAGCGGAAGGCGACGCCTGCCTGCTCAGCAAGCGCCGCGAGCCGCGTGGTGAACAATTGGCAGTCACCGGTTTCATCTCCAGGCAAGCGCAGCCCGCCGGTCAACTTATGCGAAGTCGCAGCAAGCGCCGGCTCTGCCTGAGCGAGCTGGTCTCTCGTCAACAGCTCATACGGGACATTCGCCTCCTTCAGAACAGCGATGTCCTTAGCGGCGCCATCAAACTGCTGCTGCGTCCGGAAAACCTGCAAAGTGCCACCCGCCCGACCCTCATACTGAATTGCTGTTTCGGCGCGCAGCGCCTTCAGGCAGTCGCGGCTATATTCCGCCAATCGAACCATACGGTTTTTGTTGATGGCATAGCGCTCCGCGGTGCAGTTCTGCAGCATCTGCCACATCCACTGGAGTTGGAACTGCTTGTCTTCGTCGTCTGGCCTGATTGCAAGGGGAGCGTGCTTCTGAAACATCCATTTCACTGCTTTGAGCGGGACGCCCGGCGCAGCCCACGGCGCTGCATAGCCGGGCGATATCTGCCCTGCATTCGCGAAACTTGTCTCAAGCGCAGGACCTTGTTCTCGCTCGATGACTACCACCTCGTGGCCCGCCCGCGCGAGATAGAACGCGCTGGTGACTCCAATGACCCCACTTCCCAATACCACGACTCGCATAGCAATCGACTCCGGGACCAAAGAAATCTTAAACAGAGGTGGAATACCGTCAGACTGCGAAAATCGCAGTGGAATGCTAAATAGTATCGAGATTAAGGCAGTTTTTAATATTTAATTTGCTCGATTTTTGGTCGAAATAACTGCTCTGGCGATGCGCGCTCACCGTAGCGGCTCGCCATCGGCTTTGAGAGTTCGATGTCAGTGCACCGTAAGCGGGCTAACCCTAAAACCAAGGTCATTCACGGCCGCGATGTGCTCACGAGAACGCCACCGCTGACCAGGATTGGAAGAAGGGAGGCGCCGGAAAGTCGCGGTTAGGCCTGAAGGTTGACGGGAAACCGGTGAAGCGAGGCAAGAAGACCGACGCGGAGAGGCTGGACCCCAGCTCGAGGTCAAACTCCCGCTTGCTTCAGGCGCCGAGTAAGCGCGTTGATTTTCGTGCCGGCGGCGACCGTCACCCGGTTCGCCCCCGGTCGACGCGCAGGACACCCTGATTATTCGTGAGCGACAGCAGCATTCCACTTGTCGCCACGATGGGCGTGAATGAGTGTCCCGACCCGGCGCACCGTACGTCAAGCACGAAAGAGCCCGAGTAAGCTGGTGTTTCTGAAACTTGCTGAAAATGCGCATTCAGGAAAGGTGCCCTCTACAACCCTCTACAAGTATTATTGGCCAACGTTTAGATACCTTCATTTAAGCGGTATCCCTTTTACATGAACCCATGCAACTCATCGATATCGGCGTCAACTTTCACTCAAAGCAGTTGCATGGCCTGACCGACGGTCTCATCGAACGAGCAAAAGCGGCGGATGTAGCCGCAATCTTGGCTACGGGTACGTCGCTACAATCGAGTCATGACCAGTTGGCTCTGGCCCACAGGTACCCGGGATACCTATTTTCCACAGCAGGTGTACACCCACATTCGGCAGATGCGTGGTCCGCCGAGATGCTGAACGCTCTTGAGGTGCTGTGGCAGGACGACGTTTGCGTGGCTGTCGGCGAATGCGGGCTCGACTACAATCGCAATTTTTCGACCCCGATGAATCAACGTTTAGCCTTTGCAGCTCAACTGTCCGCCGCCGTGAGGACTGGAAAGCCTCTTTTCCTCCATTGCCGTGATGCGTTCACAGACTTTTATGCAATGACGAAAGAAGCGGTTCAGGCTGGCGCACATGGAGTGGTTCACTGCTTCACGGAATCTGCCGACGAAGCCAAAGCGTTCGTCGACATAGGGTTGGATATCGGCATCACTGGCTGGGTGACAGACGAGAAGCGTGGCGGCGCCTTACGCTCCGCAATGCGAGACCTACCGCTCGACAGACTGCATCTCGAAACGGACGCTCCGTATCTCGGACCCAAGAATGCCAGGAAGCGCCGGCCATACAATGAACCTGCGAATTTGATGTGGGTGGCTCGTGCCGTCGCAGAATTGAAAGGCATCAGCGAAGACGCAGTCGCGCAAGCTTGCACCGAGAACAGCCGACGTTTGTTTCGCTTGCCATTGTCTGCGCCGGTCGCCAAGTCTTGACCGTCTCAGCAGCGACGACCATCACTTTAGCGCCCGTTGCGGAGCGCGCGAAAATGCCGCTAGCGCTATACACTGCCACTCTAATCAAAGTCGCCTACGCCATGCCTGAAGAACAGCCTGCTGACAAGCCGCACAAAAACCCGGCACCATTCAGACGCGAGCCGGTACCTGCTTTGCCTCGAAAACTGCCAACCGGGTCTAGTGGCATCGAACCTGCGGTCGCCACTGGATTCTGCGGGCTGATGCTTGATGCCGGCGCCTGGGCTTTCATGCGTGACAAGAGCGGAGACTTCTTTCCTGCGCTCACCCCCATTTGTATGGTCGCGGGCGCCATTCTTACCGCTATTAGCGTTGTGTTGTTCGGCCTTGTCTGGCTCAAGCACCAGCGCGCTTCGCGCTCCAAATAGTCGCGTTGAAGTGCCGCTGAGATGGTGTGTCTGAACGCCGTCGATTGACCTACACCGATCATCGTCACTCTAAGCAGGCCGTCAGCCCTGACCGGCTCATTTTCAGACGTATCTTCGTAGTACGACTGAATTTCAGCAATGCCGCAAGGATTCCGTCTACGTAAAATAGAGATCACTACACGCTCCGGCATAACGAACATCGAGCGATGTCCGGTCTTTAAACACGAGGCGTTTTACGATTCCCAAGTCTTGCGCGCAGAGCACGGCGCTCCGGTTCACAAATACACCGGGGCATTCGTCCGGAAGAATGAGCTGCATCAGCGGACTGAACTTTTGCATCGCGTCATAGAAGCTGGGTTCGCGTGAAGGGCTTGTCACACCGAGCCAATAGACCAGGGCAATGACAGGGTCCTTCGAGTCCCGCGCGAGAAAGCGCAGCGTTGGATTTGTTTGGGTGTACAACTCGCGTTCAATGACGGGCACTTCGCGCATGGGGTCTCCGTTCGTTCACCTGGCAATAGGGATGGTGAGGCGCGGCGAAGTTCGTGTCTTCGCGTGCCGCCTCAAATGCGTCCCGAGCGGGGCGCTCAGGTCAATGCGTGGTCGCGATCCTCGGTGACGAGGTCAGCGGCGTGGAGCGCGCAGCGCACAAGGCGTGCGCTGTCGATGGGGCGGGATCCTTGCGGCAATATCGAAACAACCGTTTCCATGTGGCGTGTCTCCCAATCTTTTACCCTTCGTCGTTGCGAAGGTGTCTTGCATCGTCAGACCGAGGCGAAATCGCTTGCACAGGAACACGTCACCTATCTGTGACAGCCCATTTATCGCTCAGTCGCGTGGGTGTCGATTCTGCGGGAAGCAGCCCGTTTTCAGAACCAGTGTTTACGCGATGTCACTAAACATGAAGGGCAAAGGCGATGGGGTTTCGCCGTGCTATCGGGCGCCTTCATAGGGTCAATATCATCGCCCCATTGTGCGTTCAGCTCAATGGCCGGGCGAAGCTGAGTTCGTGCCCGTCGGGGTCCTTGACATGGAAATAGCGTTCGTTCCACGGCGCATCGCGCGGTGTGAACTCTGGCTGGAACCCGGCCGCGAGTGCCTTGTGATACATCGCATCGACGTCCGACACATAGATGATCACCCGGCCCCACCAGCTGGCTGGACCGTGCGTCTCCGCAGTCAGGTTGACGAATGACGTGCCCGCAGCGAATGAAGTAAACGGTTCGTTTTCGCCGCCGTGCAATATCGGGAACCCCAGCGCCTGGTAAAAGCGCACGGCGCGAGGCATATCGCGCGTGGACAACGTGATGGCGCTTAAGCCTTCGATCACCGGCTCGGTTCCGGCAGGGGGCGAATTCATCGCTTGGTGTGCTCCAATGACCAAGGCCGCTGTCAGCCTGAATGATGATGGGAAACGAGCGGTAAGACGGATATATCCGGATGCGTGCCATCGATAATACTTCGCCCGATGTGCCGCGCTTCTTGCACGGCGTCGTCCTCGCTTTTGAATTCGTCGTCACCGCCGGCGTGGAAGTGGAGGGCTTCACGCGGCGCGTCGGCGTGCGCGCCGTGCCGGCAGATAAAGCCGATGTAGACATATCGGTCGCTTGCTTGCGGCGCCGCGTGAGCAGGCATCGACTTTGATTGCGCCTGGACATGGATGTCGAAGCCTTCGTATTCGAAGACGCGCCATGGAGTAGCTTCGTCAGGCATAGCGACCTCCCTCATGTTTATCTGCTTTCGCGAATAAACGGTACTCCTTGTCTCGCTTTGAATCCATCTGCAATTTGAATGCCGTTCGCGACGGCCCGGTCGAACGCTTTCTTCACCTCGATGCGTGCGTTCGATTTGTGCCCTCAAGCTTCGCGATTAGGGTTAACCCATTCGGAACTGTGCGGCAAAGTATCTACAGTTCTTGCATACACCTTGCTTCAGATGCGGGGGCATTTCTGCCTAGGGGCGTCTGACGGTCTTTCCGTAGTTCCACGAACTCAAAGGAGATGACAGATGGAAATCCGCGATCCTTCCCCCGGCCTCTACAACGAAGATCTTGCGCCCGCCCGCGCGCGCAACTGGGGTGCCTTCAGCATCTTCAACGTCTGGACCTCGGACGTTCACAGCCTCTGGGGCTACTACCTCGCCGCCAGCCTGTTCCTTCTGTGCGGCAGCTTTATCAACTTCGTGCTCGCGATCGGGATCGGCTCGCTGGTGATCTTCGCGCTGATGAACCTGATCGGCTTCGCCGGCGAAAAGACCGGCGTGCCCTATCCGGTGCTGGCGCGCGCCTCCTTCGGCGTGTGGGGAGCAAACCTGGCGGCGCTGGTGCGCGCCGTGGTGGCCTGCTTCTGGTACGGTGCGCAGACAGCCGCGGCTTCGGGCGCCATGGTCGCGCTGCTGATCCGCAGCGACAGCCTGATGGCGTTCCACAAGGGCACGCAGTTCCTCGGCCACTCGGGGCTGGAGGTGATCTGCTACGTAATCATCTGGGCGCTGCAGTTGCTCATCATCCAGAAGGGCATGGAGACGGTGCGCAAGTTCCAGGACTGGGCCGGCCCGGCAGTGTGGATCGCCATGCTGCTTCTCGCGATCGGCCTGTGTGTGAAGGCCGGCGGTTTCTCTTTCACCAGCAGCATTCCGATGGACGTGATGCTCGAGAAGACCAAGGACGCCGGCATCAGCGGCACGCCCGGTTCGTTCTGGGCGCTGATGGCAGTGGGCGCGACCTGGATCACCTACTTCGCGGCGTTGTACCTGAATTTCTGCGATTTCTCGCGTTACGCGAAGAATCGCGACGCCGTGAAGAAGGGAAACTTGTGGGGCCTGCCGGTCAACCTGATCGCGTTTTCGCTGGTCGCCGGCGTCACCACCATCGCTGCCTTCAAGGTGTACGGCGAAGTGCTCCTGCACCCCGAGCAGATCTCGGCCAAGTTCGACAGTTGGGTGCTGGCGCTCATCGCAGCGCTGACCTTCGCGGTCGCTACGCTGGGCATCAACGTGGTGGCCAATTTCGTCTCGGCTGCGTTCGACATCTCCAACACGTTTCCCAAAGTGATCAGCTTCAAGAAGGGCGGTTACATCGCCGCAGCCATCGCGCTGGTGCTCTATCCGTTCGCGCCGTGGGAAGGCAACGCCGCGCACTTCGTCAACGCCATAGGCGCCACCATGGGCCCGCTGCTGGGGATCATCCTGGTGGACTACTATCTGGTCGCCAAGGGCAACATCAACGTGGCAGCGCTCTACCAGGAGCATGGCGAGTACCGCTACGAAGGCGGCTGGAACGTCAACGCGGTGGTCTCCGCGGCGGTCGGCAGCGTGTTTTCGACTTTCCTGCCGAACTTCACCAACCTGCTGCCAGTCTGGTGGAACACCTACGGATGGTTCTTCGGCGTGGTGATCGGCGGCGGCATGTACCTGATCATGGCGACGCTGCGGCCGCGCAACGCGATCGCACCGACTCGCGCGTGATGAATTTGCCGGGGGCGAGGCAGGGGCGATAAACGACACGCGGGCCGCCGGCATCGCGGAAGCGGACACTCAGTCACGAAATCCGCGTGCGGCTCGCGGATCGGCCCGCATCCATCTTTGCAATGTTTCCTGCCCGCCTTCAATGCTTGAGGCAAGTGTCGGCGTTCTTCCAGGTGCAGGTGTCGAGGCCGGTGTGGATGACCGGCTCCACCGACTTTCCTTCTGCGAGGTCGCGCATGACCATCGCTGCCCGATAGCCCATTTCCTCGGGCCGTTGTCCGACGAGGACATTGACCTTGTGGTCCTTGAGCGCTTGCAGTTCAGGTCCGAGCGTATCGGCCGAGACGATGACGAACTTGCCGCTCTGGATCCTATCCATGATCGGCGCGACGACCTGCGAATAGGCCTGCGGAGCAAAGAGCGGCCAGCCGCCTTCTAGCACGAAGGCATCGAGACCCGTGGCGTTGGCGGTCAGCGTGTCCTGCATCATCTGGTTCGCCTTGGCGGCGTCGTCGTTCACGTAGAGCGGGCAGGCGCTGATCTCCTTCCAGCCGTTATCACCGGCGAGCTTCTTGATTCCCTTCTTGCCGGAGAGCGCATCGCGCGTACCCTGGGCGCGCTGATTGATGTTCTCTGCGGCGGGATTGCCCATGACGAGACAGATATTGCCACCCTTCGGCATCAGCAACTTCAACTGTTCGCCGAGCTTGACGCCCAGTTCGTAATTGTCAGTGCCTACATAGCTCTTGCGGAGCGAGACGTCCTTCGGCAGCAAATCGGCATCCGCGGTGATGACCGGGATCGTCACATTGCGGCGTCGCAACTCTTCGGCGGCGGCCGGGGCGTTAGCGGGCGAGATAGCCATGCCCGCCACGCCCTTGGTCAGCAGGTCGTCGATGATCTGCACTTCGGCGGTCTCGTCAGCGGCCGTCGCGGGGCCGGTGTAGATGCAGGTGTAGCCTTGGCTTTTGAGCTCCTTGTTCGCCCGCTCGCATCCCTGATGCATCAAGTCGAAGTAGGGGTTGTCGAGTCCCTTCACCACCAGCGCCAGGGTCTTATCGGCTGCGAAGGCGGGGGACGTCAGCATGGAAAGCCCTCCGATCGCAGCAAGACACATCAACAGTTTCTTCATTGTCGCCTCCGTGTCGACCGGCGTCAGCGTGTCGACCAGAGTCGGCGCTTTAGCGCTTACTCCGGTCCCATGACGCTTATTCCGGTCTCATACAAAGTTATCGCCGCCGGCTCTGCGGCGCCCATGTTTGCCCGAACGATTTTCGTAACAATCGCAAGGAAAGGCCGTTCGAGCTTTGGCCTTCCCGCGGAGCCTCGCGTTTCTTGTGAATCCCTGCGTCCGAAGACTTCTTAATTTCCCTGCCGCTCGCCGCCGAGCCGGTTGAAGAGCACGGCGATGATGATGAAAGTGCCCACGACCGTACCCTGCCAAAACGCGTCGACGCCGAGCAGGATCAGGCTGTTGCGGATGACCTCGATCAATGCGGCGCCGACGACGGTCCCGAACGCGCTGCCTATGCCGCCCATCAGATTGGTGCCGCCGATCACGGTCGCGGCGATCACACGCAATTCGTCGCCGGTGCCAAGGCCCGTTGTCACTGCGCCGAGCCAGCCGACTTCGAGGATCGCTGCGACGCCCGCCATGAGGCCGGCGAGCACATAGACGGAGCAGATGATGCGGCGCACCGGAACGCCGGTAAGATTCGCCGCATGGCGGTTGCCGCCGACTGCGAAGACGTAGCGGCCCCAGCGAGTGCAGGCAAACGCAAACCAGAAAATCACGGCGAGCACGATCAGGAACCACACCGGATTGGCGATGCCGAAGCTCTTGCCGCCCCCGAGCGCAAGGAGCCTGGCGCCGTCGGGACCGAAATCGAAAATGGTCCGGCTGCCGGAGAACACCAGCGCGAGGCTACGGCCGACGCTCAGCATGCCGAGCGTTACGACGAAGGGCTGCATGTCGAGATAGGCGATGAGCAGGCCGTTCACGAGGCCGACGAGCCCGGCAGTCAAGAGCCCCATGCCGATGCCGGCCCAGATCGAGTAGCCGGCATTCATGACGACCGAGAGGACGATACCGCTCAAGCCGATAGTCGAGCCGACCGAAATATCGATGCCGCCCGTGACGATCACCGCCATCATGCCGAGCGCGACGATGGCCACGAAGGCGAAGTTGCGCGTGACGTTGAACAGGTTCTGCTGCGTCGCAAAGGTCGAGGTCACGAACGAGAGCAGGATGCAGGCGACTATAGTGGCAAGCACTACCCAGAAGACCTGACTCGCGAGCAGCCCGCTCCAGCGAGTGTGGGTCTTCGCGGTTTGCGGATCATCAAGCAATATCGGCGTTGGCGTGGGCCTTTCCGGCGCATCGTTCAATTTCGGTCTCCTGTCGGTCGCACCTGGCGCTTGAGCGTTCAGTGCGACCCCATGCATGGCCGTGCGAGGCAGATTCAGGCAGCGGCGATGGCTCCGGTGATGAGGCCGGTTACTTCTTCCGCAGAGGACGCCTCGGTCTTCTTGTCCGCGACCTTGCGCCCACGCCGCATGACGACCACGCGGTGGGCGACGTCGAAAACGTCAGGCATGCGGTGGCTGACGAGAATGACGGCAATTCCTTGTTCGGACAGGCGTCTGATGAGGCTGAGCACCTCCGCCACCTGCCGGACGCTGATCGATGCCGTCGGCTCATCCATGATGACGAGCCGCGCCTCGGAGAGGCGCGTGCGAGCGATCGCCACGGCCTGCCGCTGACCTCCCGACATCTGTCTGACGAGATCCCGGGGACGCGTCTCGGATTTCAGTTCCTTGAAGAGTTCGCCGGCGCGCCGGTACATGGTCGCGTGATCGAGGATGCGGATGGGCCCGAAACCGATCCGTGGCTCACGGCCGAGGAAGACGTTTGCGGCCGCCGTGAGGTTGTTGCAGAGCGCGAGTTCCTGATAGACGACTTCGATCCCCTCAGCGCGAGCGTCGACCGGCTTGCTGAAATGCACCTGTTTCCCGGAGATGAGGATTTCACCGTGCGAGGGGGGAAAGTTACCGGCGATGACCTTCACCAGCGTCGATTTCCCAGCCCCGTTGTCTCCCATGAGCCCGACCACCTGGCCCGCTTCAAGACTGAACGTCACGTCGGTCAGGGCGTGAATGGCGCCGAAGTGTTTGGAAACCCCTCTGAGCTCTAAGAGACTCATGGACTGTCGCGCTCGCTCCAGTGGAGCCACCCATTTATTCGGCCGGAAGACCGATAGACATGGTAGTTAATTTTTTATAGCACAACGGCGTCTTTTAGCAAGGCTGCTCAGGTCACCCATTGCGCTGGCCAGACGCTGCGATAGATGGAGGGGACATTGACAAACAGCTTTCCGATACATGTACGGTCAGGATAACGGTATGTCCAGACCCCATTGTCGCCCGCACCATGTATAGCGATTGCCTTTCGCGAACGCGGTCGACATTGCGGTCTCGACATCACTCATCCAGTATCATTGACGCACCAGATTAATGAAGAGCACGATGCCCGACGACAAGCTTTTGACTTCCGCGCCTCCTCGCATGGCCGACGTGGCGCGTATCGCGGGGGTCTCCAAAATGACGGTGTCGCGCGTGCTTGCGGGCAGGCCCGTCAGCGCGGCCACGCGTGAGCGCGTCATCGATGTGGTCAATCAAATTGGCTATGTCGCGGACGCCGCTGCCGGCGCGTTGTCGTCGGGACGTTCCTCGTTTGTCGCGGTCCTCGTGCCGTCGCTCTCGAGTTCGAATTTCTCCGATACCGTTCGCGGCATCAACGACGTGATCGAACCCGCCGGCATGCAAATGCTGTTGGCGAACACGGACTATGACCTGCCGCGCGAGGAAGAACTGGTCCGTGCGCTGCTTCGATATCAACCGCGTTGCATCGTCTTGACCGGCAGTCACCACACGGCCGAGACCCATTCGTTGCTGGCGCGCGCGCGCATCCCCGTCATCGAGACATGGGATATGCCGGCGCATCCTATCGACCGTGTCGTCGGCTTCTCGAATGCGGAGGCGTCCCGTGCCATGATCCGCCATCTGTATGAGCGCGGTTATGAGCGCATTGCTTTCGTGAGCAGTGCATCAAAACTCGACCGGCGCGGTATCGACCGCCGGCGCGGATATCTGAAGGAAGTCCGGGCGGCAGGCTGCGAACCTCGCGATATCACGAAGAGCGCCTGGACGACGACCATGGCGCACGGCGTCGCCATGGCTCACGGGGCAGCCGCGCTGCAACAGTTGCTCGAGCGCTGGCCCGACACCGACGCCGTGATGTGCGCGAGCGACATCCACGCGTTCGGCGCGGTCATGGCGTGCCATCGGCTTGGCTTGTCGGTGCCGGGCGATATCGCGGTGGCGGGGTTCGGCGACTTCGAAGTATCCAGGCACTGCTATCCGACGATCACGACCGTATCCGTCGATGCCTATGGCATTGGGCACGCTACCGGCGAGTCGCTTCTCGCGGCGCTCCATGAGGCGGAAGGCGAGGGCAAACCGGACAAGACCCGGGGCACGGAAACGGTTGTAGCAGCGAAGCGAAAACCGCAGCCGTCGGTCATCAAGATTCACTACGAAGTGGTGCCGCGCGAGAGCACATAGTGACTCGCGAGGCGCCCGCTTATGTCTTAAGTCTCACGCCAATGATCGGGTTTCCACCAGTCAGTCCACCTTGTACAGGCTATCTCCTCATGCTAGAGTCAATTGATTAGTTACCGGTAACCATCAACAGGGAGAGGTGACAATGAAAGGAAAAATTGCGTTGATCACGGGTGCAGGTTCAGGAATCGGGCGTGGCGTCGCACTGGGCTTGCTAAGTGAAGGCTATACCGTTGTGCTGGCGGGAAGAAACGAAAGCGCGTTAGCTGAAACAGTAAATATGGCCGGTTCGCACGCGGCCGACGCTCATGCAATACGCTGCGATGTTGCCGACCTCGACTCCGTCAATCGGCTGTTCACTCAGCTTGAAGATAAGTTCGGCCGACTGGATCTGCTGTTCAATAACGCCGGCACCTTCACGCCACAAAACTCACTGGAAGACATCAGCTATGAACAGTGGGTTCAGGCCGTCAACGTTAACCTGACGGGTGCCTTCCTGTGCACGCAGGGCGCCTTCCGGCTGATGAAGAAACAGCAGCCACGAGGCGGCCGAATCATCAATAACGGTTCAATCTCAGCGCATGCACCGCGCCCGAAAGCTGCCCCCTACACCGCGACCAAGCACGCAATAACCGGCTTGACGAAGGCATCCGCCCTGGACGGCCGGCCTTACAACATTGCCTGTGGCCAGATCGATATCGGCAATGTGGTGACCGACATGAGCGAGTTGATGGCGAAAGGAACGCTCCAGGCCGACGGCTCGATCAAGGTGGAGCCACGCATGTCGATGGATAACGTGGTCAAGGCAATCCTGTACATGGATAGCTTGTCACTGGACGCAAACGTCCTGTTCATGACGGTCATGGCTAGTCATATGCCTTACGTTGGCCGAGGCTGACGCAAGCAGTTGGTAGGAGCAGAATTTCATATTCGGCCATCCTGCCGCGCGTCTTTGGCGGCATCTGGGGTGGGGCGTTATTATCGTGATGGTGGCGGCGCTGAGTGGAAGACGGAAAACTCGTTAGGAAATCGAAATGAATAATCCTGCTATCGAAATATTTGACGAACGTGCCCGCGATCTCCTGAGCGCCGATGCGACGCTGGAGAAGCTTGCAACCGGATGTATCTGGAGCGAGGGTGCAGTCTGGATGCACGAAGATGGATCCGTGCTCTGGAGCGATATTCCGAACAACCGCATGATGCGCTGGCAGCCTGAGGAGGGCGGGAGCGTCTGGCGCGATCAGGTGGAATATACCAATGGCCACACTCGTGAAGCGGACGGGAGCCTGCTGCATTGCTCCCACGGTCAACGCGCAGTCATCCGGACCCGGTTTGGCCCGAATCTCAGTCAGCCTGTTGATGAAGTCGTTGTCGACAACTACCATGGCCGGCGACTGAATTCACCCAACGATGTAGTCGTCAAGAGCGACGGGACGATCTGGTTCAGCGATCCGCCGTATGGCATTTTGTCGGATTACGAAGGGCATCAAGCCGCTCAGGAAATGCGCGGTTGCCATGTGTTTCGATTTGACCCGCGTAACAAGGCGCTGGATGTAGTGACTGACCTTCTCATCTGCCCGAATGGCTTGGCGTTCTCGCCGGACGAGTCATTGCTTTACGTCTCGGATACGTCGAAGGTTCCGTACGGCGACAAGGGTTTTCACAACATCCGCGTATTCGATGTAGTAGACGGTCGAACGCTCGCCAACCCTCGGATCTTCGCTACGATTGCTGAAGACGAGGGACTGTCCGACGGGTTTCGGCTGGACAGCCGGGGCTGGGTCTTCAGCAGCAGCGCGATCGGAATCCAGGTCTTTCATCCCGATGGCACCAGGCTTGCGCTCATTCATGTACCGGAAATTGTGGCGAACGTGACGTTTGGGGGGGAGAACCGCGACCAGATGTTTATTGTCGCTTCCACGTCCCTGTACCGTATTAACGTGAACGCGCAAGGCATACAACGCCCGTGAGCGTCGGAAAGACAAAGCTAATGCGCCCTCAGGTCGGACAGGAAAGCCTTGGACCGTGCATGCTGGGGCGCTGTAAAGAATGCTTCCGGAGCGTTTTCTTCGAGAATGACGCCTCGGTCCATGAACCAGACCCGGTCGCTTACCTCGCGCGCGAATCCCATTTCATGCGTCACGCAGACCATGGTCATGCCGTCTTTGGCAAGCGACTTCATGACGCTTAAGACTTCCCCCACCATCTCAGGGTCCAACGCGCTTGTCGGCTCGTCAAACAGCATGACCGGAGGGTTCATGGCGAGCGCTCGCGCAATCGCGACTCGTTGCTGCTGTCCGCCGGACAGTTGTTGCGGATAGGAGTTTGCCTTGTGGGCGAGCCCGACCCGGTCGAGCAAAGCCACGGCCTGCTCCCGGGCTTCACGTTTGCTCCGTCCCGATACGCGGACGGGCGCCAGGCAGACATTCTCGGTCACAGACAAGTGCGGAAAGAGGTTGAACGACTGAAACACAAAGCCGATGCCGCTGCGAAAGTCATTGATTCGCAGACCGGGTGCATGAATATCCTGTCCGTTCACCTGGATAACACCTGACTTGATCTCCTCGAGCCGATTGACGGTCCGAATGAGCGTGGATTTCCCCGAACCGGATGGGCCGCAAATGACGACGACCTCGCCTTTCTTTACTTCGGCCGTGACGTCCGTGAGCGCCTGATACTCCCCGTACCACTTATTGACCATCGAGAACTGAATCATTTGCAATGCTCCTGAGCTGCGTGATCTTGGGGGTTCGCTTGCGCGTGATGGTGCGCTCCAGGTGTTGAGCGCATTGTGTGAGCACGAAGCACACGAGAAAGTAAGTGATGGCCAAAATGAGAAAAACGGGAAATGGGCGCGTCAGCAAATTGTTATTCACCTGATTTGCCGAAAAGGTCAGTTCCTGCACGCTGATAACGTACCCAATAGATGTCTCCTTGATGATCGAGACGAACTGGCTGATGATGCTGGGCACCATGTTGTAGAGCGCTTGCGGCATGATCACCCACAGCATCGTCTTCCAATATCCCATTCCCAGCGCGCGCGAGGCCTCGACCTGTCCCTTCGGAAGCGCCTGGATGCCTGCGCGTACCACCTCGGAGAGATAGGCCGACTCATAGACGATGAGCGTGCATATAAGCGTCGTGAACGCGGTCACGCTGTGACCGACCAGGACGGGTACAAGGAAGTATCCCCAGAAAACGAACATCACCAGGGGAACGCCGCGCACGATGTAGACCAGTACGGTAGAACTCGCGTAGAGAAATCTGATGGGCGAGGTCCTGCATAGTGCGATTGCAATGCTGATGGGGAAAGACAGAACCAGGCCCATCACGGAAAGAATGAGCGTCAGGGCAAGGCCACCAAGCGGGCCTCTCGGATACTGTCCGACCAGCAGAAGCAACCAGTTGTCTTGAATGATGTCGAGCATGGGTTACCTCGCCTGGTTCTGAATACGTTTTTCAACCAGGGCGCCCAGTCCCATCAGACCCAGGGAAACGGCGAGATAGAACAATGTCGCAACGGCGTAAGCTTCGAACGTCCTGAACGTTTCGTTCTCGATCTCACGAACGACGTACGTCATTTCCGCGGCGCCAATGGTCATCGCCAGGCTCGTGTTCTTGAACAGCAGAACGGTGTGATTGATAAATGTCGGCAGCGCATTTCTAATGGCTTGTGGAAGCGTCACATAACGCATGGTGCCGAAAAAGCTCAGACCCAGGGATCGTGCCGCTTCCTGTTGACCGTGGTGCACCGACCTTAGGCCGCTGCGGAGGTCTTCAGAGAAATACGCCGACATGCACAGGCCGACTGCAATCGACGCAAAAATCAACTCTCCATCGTGTGCATTGATCCATGACTGCGCGGCGTCTGGAAGAAGTGTCGGGACCCCAAAATACCAAAGCAGAATCTGCACGAGCATAGGAACGTTCTGGTGGTAAGCAACGAATGCGGCAACGGCTTTAGTTGCTACGGGAATGCCGGATGCGCGCAGCACTGCGAGCACCACGCCGAGTCCTACCGCCAGGATCCAGCTCGTTGCCGTCAGCTCGAAGGTCTTGATTGCCCCCGACACAAGCAGATGTGCAAAGGGTCCCGCAAAGATCGGGTCGAAATCAAGGCGTCCAGACATGCATCGCTCCTTCTGTCAGATCTCGCTGGCTATCCATATTTGATTAGCCGGGAATGGGTGCAGTGGTGAAATCGCGCTTCATCTTGAAGGGCGAACCGGTTCCGAGCCACTTGTCGAAAATCTGCTGCGACTCACCGGACGCCTGCATCTTCACCAATGCGCTGTTGACTGCATCGGCTAGCTTGGGTTCATCCTTCCTCATTCCGAGCCCCCAATATTCGCGGCCGACCGGCGGGTTCAGGATGGTGATCGTGTTGGCGTTAGCGCCGAGCTTGTCGATGAACCGGTGCATGAGGCTCTCCGACAGCACGTATCCATCGACCTTCTTTTGGGCCAGGGCCATGAACGCGGATGGCGCGTCGTCATAGCTGACAATTTGTGCGGTAGGCAATGCGCGTTGGACCATGGGTATGTTGCTCGAGCCCTTGATTGTGCTGATACGTTTGCCTGCCAGGTCGTTGAGTGTCTTGTTAGCGCTTCCTGTGGATGCGGCAATCACCTGGTTGCTGACGAAATAGGTGTCCGAGAAAGTAATCTGTTGCGCACGCTGCGCGTTGTATCCGAGAACAGCGGCAAGAATATCGACGCGTCCTTGCGTCAGTTCGGGAATGCGTGCGTCCAGTGACAGGACTTTCAGTTCGGGCTTGACGCCCAGCTCCTTTGCCACGCCTTTGCAGAAGTCGACGTCATAGCCGACTATTTCGCGGCTATCGGGGTCTTGAAAGCCAAAGGGTGCGCCGTTGCTGAGAACCCCGCATACAAGTGTGCCATGTGCCTTTATGTCGGCAAGCTGGTCGGCGTTCGCAACCTTCGCGCCGGTCACCAGAGCGACGACCGCGGCTACCGCGATGCTTGTTTTGTATCGGTTCACTAGAGTTCTCCAAAAGGACGAGAGTTGAGTCGGCGTATGGGTTTAAGGGTTATTGCCTAGTACCGTGCGACCCTGTTGGAAATCATTCTTCCACGCAGAAAATCCGTTAAAAAGTGATATTTTTAGATAGTGTTGCATCGCTTTTATTCATCAAGTGACCGGAAATAAAGCGATGGTAAAACATCAAAAAAAATCGCTTTTCGTCTAGTTTTACGAGACTTATCGTGGACCCGAAATGTCGCGAGAGTGTCTTGCGAATGACGACGATAAAGGGATAGACGATGGAAAGCGCCGACGGGCAACTTTTCAGCGACGCGCTGATGCGCGTTGTCAGGGAGAGGTTTCACTATGTTGATTCGGACTTCACGGGGCGCAAACGGCTCTACTTTGACAACGCCGGCGGCTCGTATCGCCTGAAGAGGGCAGTCGAGCGATACGCCGAAGTCGACTTGATTCCGGATAATCCGGAGCGCATCCATGAAGTCGCCCGTGCGTTGCAGGCAATACAAAAGAAGGGGGCCGAAGATGCCCGCCTGATCCTGAACGCGACAGATGGAACCATCTATGCCTCGTTGACCGCCTCGGGCGCCATGTTCCAGATGGTCCAGGCGATTGCGGGAGCCGTTCCCGGGACCAACATGGTGACGACGGTTTTGGAGCATCCGTCCTCATACGACGCCATGGCCCTATACGCGGGAGGACTGGGTAAAGAGTTGCGTGTGGCAAAGAGCAATCGTGTTACAGGCGGAATAGATGTCGAGGAGGTGCTTGGTCTGATCGATTCCGAGACTTGCCTGCTTAGTCTTATTTATGCCTCGAACATCACGGGCGCAAAAATCGACCTCGAGCGGATTGTGCGGGAAGCAAGAGCGATCAAACCGGATTTGTACATTGTTGTCGATGCCGTGCAGCACGCGCCGCACGGCTTGATCGATGTAAAAAAGACACCGGTTGACGGCATCAATTTTGCACCCTACAAATTTTTTGGATGCAGAGGGTCCGGTATCTCGTGGCTCTCTGCCCGCGCGGCGAGGTTGCCCCATCAGAAGCTTGCCGCAAAACCGGAAGATTACTGGGACCTGGGCAGTTCGGCGCCGGCGCAGTTCGCCGTCGTGACCGAGATCGTGGACTATGTATGTTGGCTCGGAGCTCAGTGCGTGGATTCGACTGATCGCAGGACGCAATATGCGGCGGGCATGAAGGCTATCGGATTGCACGAGCGTGCCCTTCTTTCAAGAATGCTCAACGGAAGCAGAGAAGTACGCGGGCTTCGCGGCCTGCCGGGCGTCAAGGTATTACTGGACCACGGTGACCTGACCCGCCGCGACCTGATTCTCGCTATTGCGTTCGAAGACCTTGCCGAGGTCGATGCGGTCAGGGAATACGAGCACCGGGGCGTCATTGTCTATGAGCGGGTTTCAACCAGCATCTACTCGAAGCGGATGCTCGAATCGTTCGGGTTGACGGGCGCGGTCCGCATCTCGCCCCTGCACTGCAATTCGCCCGAAGACATAGATACATTTCTCCAGGTGACTGCCGATATCGCCGAGAAGGCGGCTGTCAAACGCGTCAGCGCGTAACTTCGTGGCTGGTTTGCAGATCCGTTTCAGCCGGCAATTTGCGAAGGGTGAAATGAGTCTAAAAAGAGATGTTATTGTTGCCGATAACATCTCTTCTGCACTTGTACCCGGACCGGCATGCTTACTTTCAAACAGATGGAAGCGTTGTACTGGATTGTCCAGTTGGGATCCTTCGAGGCCGCTGCGGGCAAATTGAACGCGAGCCAGTCGGCGATATCGAAACGGATCCATGAACTGGAGTCGACATTCGACTTCCTGGTATTCGACCGGACGTCGCGTAGCGCCCGGCTTACCGAAAAGGGCAATGAGCTGTTCGAGTATGCGAAGGAGTTGCTGGAACGGCGGGACGAAATTGTCGAGCGGGTAAGCGCCAAGGAGGTGCTCGTTCGGCGGGTCCGAATAGGGGTCACCGAACTCACGGCGCTTACGTGGTTACCGCGCCTGATATCTGTTATTAAAGAAACCTATCCAAAGGTCCTTGTTGAAGCTGAGGTCGAGCTGAGCGCCACGCTGAGGGACCGGCTCGCTAACGATACCGTGGACCTGATCGTTGTTCCGCAGGGTACAGCAAGCGAGCGTTTTACCAGCCTCCCGATCGGCACCGTGGAAAATGCCTGGATGTGTTCTCCCTCGCTTCATTCCGGCAAAGCGACAATCCCCATCGCGGACATTGCCCAGCTTCCCTTGCTTCTGCAGGGCAATCTCTCAGGGACTGGCCTGACTTACTCGCAGTTCTTGTCCGAGAACGGGGTGAGCACGGCGAAAATCCTGGTGGCAAACAACCTGGTCGCTCAGATCGGGCTGACAGTCTCGGGAATGGGCGTGAGCTACCTTCCGAAGACCTGTCTTAACTATATGGTCACGGCGGGTATCCTGAAGATTATCAAAACGAAGCCCGCTCTTCCGCCGGTCCATTACGTGGCGCTCCACCGAGCAGAGCACGCTTATTCGCTTAGCAATCAGGTCGCGCAACTGGCGCAGAAGTGCTGCGATTTCAATGCGAATCTGCTGGATCCGCGGGCGTTATCGCCGGAGAAATGAGCCTGGGTGCATCAACGGTTTACCGCTTTCGTTGTAGGGCGGAAGGCACTCATCGATGCGTCGGACCGGCAGGCTGATCGAATCGAACCAGCCCCGACGGATCGCTTTATTGGTGACCAGTCCAAAGAAGTGTTCGACCTGATTCAACCACAGACCTATTGATTCCGCGACGCGGGTGCTGCTACAGAATCGCCATCGACTCCGTCAGGTTTTGCTTCATGTAGTCGAGGAATCGCTTCTGGAAAAGCATGGTGTGCTCATGGGCAGCTTTCTCGGCTGCGTTAGCGTCTCGCCTCGCAATTGCGTCGATCAACTCGTCGTGGTCGCGCCCAAGCTTCGTTGCGGTAGGCGAGCTCACCGTGAAGTCGAAATGCAGGTGAAGCAGGCGTTGCCCTTCCCCGAGAAGCCGCTCGTAATACCCGAGGAAATACGGGTTGTTCGCTGCATGCGCGATTGCCATGTGCAACGCCTTGTTCGTCTCGGACATCGCCTGGAAGTCGCCACTGGCGATGGCCTCCATGTAGACATCGTCCGCGTGGCGGATGCGGGCCAAATCCGACGCAGTGTGCTGCGTGGCGGCCAGTCGGGTGACTGCCCGCTGAATGAGGTCGAGGGCCGAGATATATTTTGGAAACTCCTCGATTTCGAACGGCGTGACGAGCGTGGTCCGGTTGGGCAGAATGGTGACCAGTCCTTCACTGATGAGTCGCGCGAGCGCATCCCGGACTGGCGAACGCGACAGTCCGAACTGTGCTGCCAATGAGACCTCGTCCAGTTGGACGCCCGGCTTGAGCTTGAGGGTGAGTATCTGCTTGCGCAGTTCCTCGTAAATATATCGCCCGCCATGCCGGCGACCACCTGCTTCCGTCTCAGCCGCATTTTTGCTCATCGATTCACCGCCTTCGTCGTGGGCCCGGAAAGACGGACGTGCATTCAAGTTTACCATTGCGCACCTTTCATCAAGCGCTCGGGAAGCCCGAGCCCCACGTATCGCTCAGCATGAAGCCGGCGGCCAGCGGATCGTCCGGGTCGACTCCGAGTTGCTGGATTCCGTAAATCCACGCGCGACCCTGGATACGCGGGAGGACCGCGGCCTTGCCGGCAACGTCGGTCCACCCTAACAACTCGACCTTGAACTCCCCGTTAATGATGGAACGCGAGGTAAGGCGACTGCCCGTGCTGACCCGGCCTCGTGCGGCCAGGGTTGCAAGATTCGCCGAACTACCCGTGCCGCACGGAGACCGGTCAACGCGACCGGGAGGCAAGGTGGTGCAGGTCTGGTAGAGCTCATCGCTCACGCGATTGCGGAACATGACGTACGCCACGTCATTGATCTGTTCATACAGTGGATGCTGAACCTGAATTTGCCGATTGATTGCATCCTTGAGCTTGACGCCGGACTCGGCCAGTTGCCGGGCATTTTCCGGCGCAATGTCGAGCCCAATCTGGCTTACGTCCACAAGCGCGTAGTACACGCCTCCGAAAGCGATGTCTGCCCTGATTGTCCCGAACTCGGTTGTTTCGACTTCGAAGTCGAGGCGCTCGACAAACGCAGGCACCATATCCAGCGAGACGCCGAGGCATCGCCCGTCCTCGCAGGCGGCACGGGCCGTAACGAGTCCTGCGGGGGTGTCCAGCACGACCGTGGTCTCCGGCTCCTGCATGGGTACCATTCCGAGTTCGAGAAGCGCAGTGACCACGCAGATGGCGTTACTGCCGGACATCGGGTGTGCCTTGTCCGCTTGCAACACGATAAAACCTGCGTGGGCTTCGGGGCATGTTGGAGGCAAGAGCAGGTTGACTGACATTTGCAGGCAACCGCGCGGCTCAAGGACGACCAGCCGTCGAAGGCTGTCGTCAACTTCGTTTATGTAGTTCATCTTGTCGAGCATGGTCTTGCCGGGGATATCAATGATTCCACCGGTAATGACCTTGCCGATTTCACCTTCGCAATGCACATCGACGAGCTGCAGCGTCTTCTTCCAGCGCATGATTGTCCTGCCTTATTTGATGTACCAGCCCCACGGCTTGTCGCTGTTGTAGCGCGTAATCTGCTTGGTCTCGAGGTAATTATTGAGGCCCCACTCGCCGAGCTCGCGTCCAATGCCGCTCTGCTTGTAGCCTCCCCACGGCGCCTCCGTGAAGGTCGGCTGCGAGCAGTTGATCCACACAATCCCGGCTCGCAATGCACGCGCTACCCGCTCGCAGCGTTCAATGTCACGTGACATGACGGCGGCCGCAAGACCGAAGCGCGAGTCGTTTGCCGAGCGCACGGCTTCAGCCTCGTCGTCGAAGGGACGGATGCAGACGACAGGACCGAAAATTTCCTCCCGCCAGATCCAGCTATCTTCGGGTACGTCAGCGAACACGACGGGTTCCATGAAATAACCTTTGTCCAGATTTGCCGGGCGGTTTCCGCCCGTGACCAGGCGCGCCCCGTCTTCCTTGCCGCGTACAACCGCCGCGAGGACCTTGTCGTACTGGCTACGGCTGACAAGAGGACCGAGCAGCACGCCCTGCTCAAGACCATTTCCTATCGTGATCTTGCGCGTCTCCTGCTCCAGTCGCTCAACTAGCCGTTCGTAGAGGTCTCGTTGCACGAGAACCCGCGATGTGGCGGAACAGACTTCCCCCTGGTTCCAGAAGATGCCGAACATGATCCATTCAACCGCCGCTTCGATATCGCTATCGTCGAACACGATGAAGGGCGACTTGCCGCCTAACTCAAGGCTGACATTCTTGATGTCACGCGCCGCTGCCTGCATGATCCGGCTGCCGGTTGGAACACTGCCCGTGAATGCGAGCTTGTCGATATCCGGGTGCTCGCTCAGCGGCGCGCCGGCATCCTTGCCCGAGCCGGTCACCACATTCAGCACGCCGGCTGGCAGGCCGGCTTCAAGGGCGATATCCGCAAGCTCGAGAGCGGTCAGCGGTGTGAACTCGGAGGGTTTAAGGACCATGGTACATCCGGCAGCTAACGCGGGCGCGACCTTCCAGGCGGCCATCAGCATGGGGAAATTCCACGGGATGATCGCAGCTGCGACGCCCACCGGCTCTTTTCTTGCCACCGAGCTGAAACGCTCATCCGGCAGCGCGACCGGCCTCTCCGCATTGCCGTCCAGCTGTTCCGCAAGGCCCGCGTAAAACTCAAAGCAGCCGGCCACGTCGCCCAGGTCCCAGAGTGCTTCCGGCAGCGGTTTACCGTTGTCACGCACCTCGATCTCGGCGAGTTCGGGCAGGCGCTCACGAATTCCCGTCGCGATCCTGCGCAGAACAACGCCGCGCTGCGCACCGCTCATTCGCGGCCACGGGCCGTCATCGAATGCGTGCCTTGCCGCATTGACGGCCAGGTCGATATCTTCAGCGGTTGCGGCAGCGACGTTCGCAAGAACTGACTCGTTGCTGGGGTCGATGGTTTCAAAGGTTCCGCCTTTGACAGGCGCCACCCAACGGCCGTTGATGAAAAGTTGGTCGTACGATTTCATGAGGGTCTCTCTATCAGGCAAAGCGGTAAGCGCTGAATGGTGTCAGGTTCTGTTTCGTCGGACGGCTCGCAACCATTTCGCCAATAAGGCGTCCAGTCGTGGCGCCGAGCGTGAGCCCAAGTTGTCCGTGACCGAACGCCATGAGAACGTTCTGCAGGCGCCGCGAGCGATCGATCACCGGCTTCGTGTCAGGCAGGAAGGGTCGATAACCCACACCGTACTCCAGACTGCCGGTGCGAAGCTCGGGCAGGATTCGCTTCGCCTTTTCGAGGATAATGTCGGCGCGTTGAAAGTTCGGCTCGGCACCCCGGCCAGCGAATTCAATCGTCCCACCAATCTGCAGGCCTCGCGTCATCGGAGTGAAGCAGAACCCGCCGTCCGAGTAGATAACAGAATGCCGGATTTCGACACCGGGGTTGTGCAGGAGCACCTGATATCCGGCGATGCCTTCCAGCGGAATACTGACGCCGAGTGCATGGAAGAAGCGGCGCGACCCGTTACCGGCGGCCACAACGACATGGCTGGCGGGAACTCGCTCGCCATTGACGAGCGTCACGCCCGTTGCACGTCCGCACGATTCATCGATGCTTGCGGCCTCTGCGCGAACACGACGGCCACCTTGGGCTATAAAGCTTCGGTCAAGTGCGGCAATAAACCCTTCAGTGTCACTGACCGCGCGCCAGTCCGGGAACAGCAGGCCGTTCGCGAAGCGACCGGCCAACGCGGGTTCGAGGTCGCCGATGTCAGCTGCGGTGAGGCGTCGAGACTTGAACCCGAGGGATTCACGAAGCTCGAGATAGGGACGCTCGTGTTCGATACCGGATGCGCTGTCGAATACTTCGAGGATTGGGTGCTCGCCCATCAACGCCTTGTTTTCGCAGGCGTCGAGCAAGGGTGCATAGTCTGTGTACACGTCGCGCGTGAGCGTTGCCATTGACTGTGCGATATCGACGATTTTTGAGTGCCTCGCCGATGCGACGAACCGGAAAAACCACGGCAAAATTCCTGGCAGCGCGCCAGGCCGCAGCGCCAACGGGCCTTTCTGGTCCATGAGCCATCCGGGCACTTTCATCAGAATGCCGGGCTTCGACAGCGGAATGATTTCACTGACTGCCATCTGGCCGCAGCTCCATTTCGCGGTGCTATCGCCCGGCGCGGCGGGGTCGACCAGCGTGACCACGTATCCGTCGCGTTGGAGGTAGAGCGCACAGCACACGCCTACGATTCCCCCGCCGATCACAACGACATGCTCCTGGGAAAAGGGAGCATGCGCTGCGGGGATATGTTCTCGAGGAACGGCGTTCAATTGACGAACTCCTGCAGAGTAAAGCCGTGCGCATAGGGTTGCGATTCATCGACGTAGTGGTCCGCGCGTCCGGTGATCCATGCGCGCCCCTCGATGCTGGGAAGCACGGCGTCGATGCCACTTGCCAGTGTAGTCGTTGATTCGACACGGCCAATAAACCGGCTGCCGATAAGACTCTGATGCCGGAACACCTGCCCCTTTTTCAACAAGCCTCGCGCGAAGCGTTGCGCGACGCGCGCGGAGCTTCCCGTGCCGCAGGGTGAACGGTCAATGAGGCTGTCGCCCGCAATCACGACTGCGCGCGCGTCGGCGTCTTCGCTTAACGGACGCCCAGTCCACATGCAATGTTTGACGCTACGTATGTCCGGATTGTCCGGGTGAACGACGTGGACTGCGTCGTTGACCAGGGATTGCATTGCGCGACCCCACTCCAATAGCTGTTCAGGCGCAAAGTGTTCGCACCCAGGGTAGTTAGGCTGAACCTCCACGATCGGGTAGAAGTTACCGCCGTATGCGATGTCGACTGACAGCCGACCGAGTTGCGGCAGGACGATTTCGACGTCACGGTGCAGCAAAAAACTGGGGACGTTCGTGAACCGGACAGAGGTGATCCGGTTGCCGCTCGATTCATAGCGGGCGGTAAGCTGCCCCGCCGGGACATCGACGACTACTGTTCCCGATTGCTTTGGAACGACAAGACCGGTTTCCAGCGCAAACGAGATCGAGCCGATCGACGCATGTCCACACATCGGGAGGCAGCCTGATGTCTCGATGAACAGGAGGCTGAAGTCTGCGTTCGCGCTCAGCGGCGGATACAGGATTGTTCCTGACATGTGTGAGTGGCCACGGGGTTCGAGCATCAGCGAGCGGCGTATCCAGTCGTAGTGCTCGATAAAATACCTTCTGCGCTCGTTCATTGTTGCGCCGGCGAGGGCAGGCGCGCCGTCAATCACCATACGTACCGGCATACCCTCGGTATGGCCTTCAATGCACTTGAAGCTGTGTCTCGTCATCTATGTTGTCTCATTGCGGTCGCGCCGGCACGCAAAGGCGCCGGCGCTAAACACGTCAGGCTTGTGAGGCTTCGAAGACCGCACGGAATTCAGCCTTTTCCGCGTCCGTGAGTGGTTGCAACGGCATACGCGCGTTGCCGGCTTTGAAGCCCGCGAGTTCGCAGCCGTACTTCACCTTCTGGATGAACTTGCCGGATTCCATGCTGGCCATGACCGGGAAAAGCAAGCGCATGACGTCTTGCGCACCTTTGAGGTCACCCGCCGAAAACCTGTTATAGAAGTCGACGACCTGCGTGGCGAAGCAGTTCGCCGGTCCGCAAATCCAGCTGCTTGCGCCCCAAAGGAAGAAGTCGAGCGCCTGATCATCGGAGCCGCATGACAATTGATAGTGGTCCTTGTACTTGCCACCGATTTCAATTGCACGCAGCAGGTTGCCGCTGCTTTCCTTGATGCCGATGACGCGTGAATTGTCCTTGAACGCGTCGAGCACACCGTAGCCGACTTCCACGTTTGTCCGGACCGGATAGTTGTAGAGAATCACTTCAACGTCCGGTACTGCGGCCAGGATCGCTTCGTAGTGGCCAATGAGTTCTTCTTGCGACGGCAGCGCATAGTACGGCGGGGCAATCAGTACGGTGGTGTAACCCGCATCGCGGGTCTGCTGTACTTGCTCGATCACCTCACGGGTGCACGAACCATTCGCTCCGGCAATAAGGAGACCGCGAGTGCCGACGACCTCACGTACGGTCTTCAGCACCGCGCGACGTTCCTCGTTTGTCAGCGCGTAGTACTCGCCCGTAGAGCCGAGGGGAACGAAGCCGCTGACGCCTGCTTTCAGCTGATAGTCGAGAATGGACGCGAGCGTGTCGTGGTCCACTGCGCCCGATGCATTGAACGGAGTAACAAGAGCGGGCAAGATACCTTTTAATTGCATGAATTTTCTCCAGCGTTACGATGAACTAGTTGGGTTAATCGACAGTGATCGACATTAATAGGCATAGCGCCTGAGCATCCGCGACTCAACCACACCGACCAGACGGGTCAGCGGGAAAGCGACAAGAAAGTAGATGATTGCAACGGTCGTAAGGAATTCCACAGGCCGCGCAGTGCTGTTTGAAATGTTTTGCCCGACAAACATCAGGTCCGCGACACCGACCGACGAAATGAGCGCGCTTTCCTTGAACAGGCTCACAATATTCGACAGCAAAGGCGGAATGGCACGCAGCAGCGCTTGCGGGAAAATGACATAGAGAATTTTTGCCTGCGGCGAAAGACTTAGCGCGATGCAGGCGTCGTGCTGCTCGGCCGATATCGACTTCAGCGCGCCACGAAAAGTCTCGCTGGTAATAGCCGCCATATACAGCGTCAGCGAGATCAGCACTGAGAGGTACGGCGGTATCGGCAACCTGAATACCACCGGGAAGCAGAAGAACACCCAGAACAGTTGAATGAGCAAAGGCGTGCCGCGAAAGAACTCCACATAGAAGGTCGTCAGCGCTTTCAACCAGCGCGAAGGGGACATTCGCAGCAAGCTCAGGGAAAATCCCGCGAGGCTTCCAATGAGGGCGCAACTGGTCGTAAATGCGAGCGTCAATCCGAGACCCTTTGCGAGGACCAGCCAGTAAGGTAGTACTACCGAGAAATCGAGATTCATGGCCTTTTCCTCAGCGTTGCACCGCAGCGTCCTGACGACGCTCAACAAAATTCACCAGTTTCGCAATCGGCAGTGAGAGCGCGAAATAGATAAGCGCAATGACAGAGTAAGTCTCGAGCGGCCGGTAAGCTTCGGTGGCCAGGCTCTTGCCCACATACATCAGGTCCGCTACCGCAACAATAGCGACCAGAGCACTTTGCTGCAGGCTGCCAATTCCGTTGGTCATCAGCACGGGCATCGAACTGCGCAACGCCTGCGGAAGAACAACGTATGCAGTTCGTTGCCAAGGCCGAAGCCCAAGCGCGACCGATGCGTCGAGGTGCTCCTTCGGCACCGCCTGGACACCGGCCCGGTACGCTTCGGCGTTGAACGCAGTCAGGTTCAATCCGAGCGCAAGCACACCCATCGTAATAGGATCGATAAAGACATTGAGCATCATCGGGATGCAGTAGAAGAACCAGATGATCTGCAAAAGCGCCGGCGTGCAGCGGAAAAATTCGACGAAGAGTTGCGCTGGCCACCGTATGATTGCCCAGCGGCTCATGACCAGAAGGCATAGAAGGAAACCGAGGATGAGGCCCATTATGTTCGCCGCGACAGCGAGCTCGATGGTCACCTTCAGACCACCGAGCAGAGCACCAGCACTACCGGCAAGAAAGCTGAAGTCGAAGTGGTAGTTCATGGCTTCGGCCTCAATCGAGATGTAGAACTTTTTCAAGGAACTCGCGGGTGCGAGCTTCCTTGGGCCGCTTGAACATCTCAGCCGGTACGCCTTCTTCCACGATTTTTCCGCTCGCACAGAAGACCACGCGTGTCGCGATATCACGCGCGAAATGCATGTCATGGGTGACGATGATCATCGCCATCTTCTGTTCGGCCAGTTGCAGCATTACGTTCTGGACTTCAATGACCATTTCAGGGTCGAGGGCTGACGTGACTTCATCGAACAGCATGAGTTTCGGATCAAGCATCAGGGCGCGAGCGATCGCTACGCGTTGCTTCTGACCGCCTGACAATTGACTCGGGTACGCGTGCAGCTTGCTCTCGAGTCCAAGGCGCGCCAGATACGTTCTTGCGCGCTCTGTAGCTTCTCCTTTGGAGACACCACCGACCTTGACAGGAGCAAGGATGAGATTGCCAAGCACAGACAGATGGGGGAACAGGGTGTAATGCTGAAAGACCATCCCGATCTGTTTCTGCAACGCCGGGTCAATTCGTTTTCCGCGAGCGGAGTTGGCGCCGTGGATATAGGGCTTGCCCTGAAACCCTATCTCTCCGTCCTGGATTCCTTCCAGTCCCATCATCACACGCAGTAGCGAGCTCTTGCCGCTGCCGCTTGGGCCGATGATGACCAGCCGGTCGTCGGCTCGCATGTTCAGGCTCATCTGGTCCATGACAACCAGGTTTTCGCCATATGACTTGTACACATCACGGAGCTGCACGAAGTCACCTGCGGCAATTGGCGACGTCCCACAGGCAGTCGATTTGATGTCCGGCTGAACCGCCGCGATTTGAGGTGACAACATGCGCAATCTCTCCCACGGGGCGCGTATCAGGCGCTTGATATACGAATCGACAATCGAAACCAGACGGCTCTCAGTGGCTTACCTGAGAAGGTCTGCTGAACGGTCGTGCGCGGCTCTTCGTCGAGAGCGGCTGGTACTTGAGCCGCTCGTTCTCATGCAGATTTTCCGGACTCGAGAAGACCTTGCCGTTTCATAAAACCGTCAGGAGCGCCGCACCGGTTGTTATTTGTTGGTAACCAGCATCGCCTGAACGGAGGTCTTGATGAGGCGATTAACCGAGCCTGATTTGACCTGCTGGCCGAGGTATTTGTTGAGGACGTCGACATCCGCTGTGGGCGTGTCTTTGCGTAGGCCGAACGCGACTTCCTGCTGCGCGAGCGGTGGCGTCGGGTTGAAGCCGACCGCCCACTCGGGGTGCGCTTCGGTCAGAAGCATGTTCGTGATGTTTGCATCCGCCAGCAGGTCGGCGCGTTTGGAAATCAGCGCAAGGCGCGTTTCGTCGTTGCCCGGCAAACGCATGATTTGGGCCTGTTTGAGCACCACTGAAATCGCCTTGTCCTGCGAGGTGCCGGACATCACCGCGATGGTCACACCCGGTTTGTCGATGTCGGCAATGGCGCGCACGGCCTGTGGAATCTTCGGGTTGTTCTTGTTGTAGACAAAGGAAACGTTGTAATCCGTCGCCCCTGACGAGAACGCAACTGCTTTTTCACGCTCAGGCGTGTCGTTCAGCGCCATCGACAGGTCCCACTTCTCCGACTGCAGTCCGGCAACGATGTTGTCCCATGTCGTGTCGACGAACTCGACCTTCACCTTCAGCACGTTTTCCCCAAAATCGCGGCAAAGGTCCGAGAAGAAGCCGCTATACGCACCGGTTTTCGGGTCTCTCATCACATACGGCGGTGCCACCGCGGCGCCGCAGCGCAATACCCCTGCTTTCTTGACGCTTTGCCAGGCATTTGCGTCATCTGCGCGTGATTGCACGGTGACAGACAGTGAAGCAGCGGCTACCAGCCACAGAAGGGCTTGGCGGGTGAAACGAGACAGGCGGACCATTCTGACCTCTCAAATTAGGGTAATTCCGGAGATGACGACTCTTATCTAAAACAATGCTGCGTGCTTTGATGTGTGCAATGATGTATGCAGTGTAGGAGATCAAAATTTGGGATGTCAACCAGGTAATTGCCCGGCATCGGACAAACGTCGTCATGTGGGGTTGGTGAGGCCGGCAACGGGGAAGCGCTTCGTGGTCGCCGGGTTATGCGTCGTTTTCCGTACTTTTGTCACGGGCAAGTCTTGATTGCGCTGACGATTCCGTTTAAGCCCGTTTTAATTTTTGGTTGCCACTATAGCTACGCAAACAAGTGTCTAAGGGCGCTTGTTTAACCACCCGCATCGATGGCGATACCGGGAGTTACTGAGGGGAGTTGAATCAGACATGCTTAACAAATCGAGAACGCGCAAACATACCCATGCGGCGATGTCGCCGCTGCTGCGGGCATTGACATATAGTCATGCTGCACATGAACCCGTCACCGAGGCCATGCTCCTGCAGTGCTATGTGGGCCTGGATGCATTTCGACGGGGCCACGGTTCGCGCGAACTATTCACGACCCTGGGGCGACAGTTGCTTGTTGCTGAGGAGCTGTGCCTCATCGGCTATCAGTCAGACGAAATTGCGGACATACGTGAGGCCCTTGCGGCGATGGTGCATATCGACGCTACCAGGAAGGAAGAGGGTGTCTGGCTCATGGGCGATGTCGAGTACGCATGGTTATGCGTAGCGTTCGAGATTTTCGGCCGCCAGTTGTCTGTTGCATCCCTGGATAGCATCGCCAAGGCCGAAACGCGAATGGTGGAAGGCTTGTTAAAAACCAAACCGACTGCTGCTATTGTTGCTGACGCGTCCGCGTAACGCAGTGCGGAACTCATGCAAGTGATAGCGGAAGGGTAGATGAAAAGTCTCCTACCGCAAAGAATTGCGTCTGGCGCCATGTCTGAACAGGCAAACGAGATCGCTTGCAATATGGGCGGCGGCTAATGCAGTGATGTCGGCGTGGTCATAGGCGGGAGCGACCTCCACTACATCCGCACCGACCATGTCGACTTCGGTAAGTCCCCGGATCATTGCGAGAGCTTGGGCGGTCGTGAGCCCTCCCGGCACTGGCGTCCCCGTACCGGGCGCATACGCCGGGTCCAGACCATCGACGTCGAACGTCAGGTAGGTCGGGCGGTTGCCCACAATCGCCAGGATGCGCTCGACGGTGGCCTTGGCACCGTTCTCGTGAACCCATGGCGCATCGAGTATGTTGATCCCCATGAAATCGTCGTTCCAGGTCCGAATGCCAATTTGCACCGAATGAGCAGGATCGATCAATCCCTCCTTGACCGCTTTGTAAAACATCGAACCGTGATTCAGGCTATCGGGCTGATCGTCAGGCCAGGTGTCGCAATGCGCGTCGAAGTGAATCAGCGAAAGTGGCCGTCCGTATTTCTCGGCGTGCGCCACAAGCAGCGGGTAGCTTACATAGTGGTCACCGCCCAGCGTCAGCATGCGCGCGCCTGAATCAAGAATCGCGCGGGCGTGCTCGATAATCGTCTGCTTGATGGTCGACGGATTGTGGACGTCGAGCCAGCAGTCGCCGTAGTCGATAACCGCATAGTCGTCGAAGGGATTGAGACCCCAGGGATAGGGCAGCAATACGCCGAGTTGACTGCTGGCCGCACGTATGGCGCGCGGGCCGAGGCGCGCTCCCGGCCGGTTCGTCGTAGCGATATCAAGCGGTACGCCCGTGATGGCCAGATCCACGCCGGTCAGATCCCTGGTGTAAATTCGGCGCATGAACGAAGTCACGCCGGCATAGGTATTTTCTCTTGATGCTCCATACAGAGATTCGCGTCGTATGGCTCCGTCTCCGCGAAGCACTTCCAGATTTTTCATGGCGTTCGTTATCCTGACTAATGCGAAGCTTCAACCCGTCAATTACCCAACGCACATCCGTCTTTCCGATGGTCCGACGCACCGGCCAGCACACCGCGCTCCCAATCGATCGAAATTGATTGGGCACCGCCGATTGCCCAGTTGGGTGGTACCAGACGAAACCCCCGACGTGTCAGTTCAGCATGGGTCGACGCCGGGAGGGTGCTCTCTGCTTCGACCACATTGGTTCCGGGACGAGGGAAGATGCGTGGCATGTCGATGGCTGCTTGCATGTCGAGGCCATAGTGCAGGACCTTCGATAAAAAGTGCGCATGCCCCATCGCCTGATAATGGCCGCCCATGACGCCGAAGCTCAACTGGACCTTGCCGTTCTTCGTCACCATGCCAGGGATAATGGTGTGCATGGGCCGCGCGCGCGGAGCGACGGCATTGGGGTGCCCGCGTTCCACGGTGAAGCTCTGTCCCCGGTTATGCAGCAGAACGCCCGAATTCGGCGCCATCAAGCCGCTACCGAACGGGTGAAACAGGGAGTTGATGAAGCTTGCGCAGTTACGATCCTTATCGACCACGCAGATGTACACCGTATCCTTATGGTCGGCCGGCTTGAACGAGGGCAGATCGGCCATCGGTTGCGCAAGGTCTATGCGGGAACGCAGCTCGTCCGCCAGCCGGTCCGACAAGAACCAGTCGACATCGACCGGACCGTTGCGGGGATCTCCAAGCAACGCGTCGCGGAGGGAATAGGCTAGCCGGGTCGCCTCGATTTCCCGATGCAAGCGGTCAGGACCCAGTGGATCGTCGTTTGCGTCGAAGCCTTCAAGTATCTTCAGGATGAGCAGCGCGATCAGACCTTGACCATTAGGCGGACACTCGTGAACTTCGTAGCCGCGGAAACCCGACTTGATGGGCTTGACGTATTCGCCGTGAAATTCCGCGAAATCCTCGATCGCGTGCAGGCCGCCTTTACTTCGCAAATAGCTGACGATATCTTCGGCAATGGCCCCTTCGTAAAAGGCGCGCGAGCCACCTTCAGATATCGTTCGAAGCGTCTTGGCCAACAGCGGCTGACGATGGACGGTGCCGGCTTCCGGTGCCGCACTATCAACGAGCATGTGAGCTCGGCAATTGATGTCCATGCCGAGCAGTTCAAGCTGATTCGCCCAATCCGATGCGGCTCGCGGAGCGACTACATAGCCGTTGTCCGCGAGCGATATCGCTGGACTGAACAACCTCCCTAACGACATCGTCCCATGGTCACGCGCCAGAGTCGTCCATGCGTCAATCGCTCCAGGAACCGTAACGGCATGGGCGGAGTGACGCTCGATTGCCGAGATTCCCTTGGCGTCGAACGCTTCCACAGAAGCCGCCGCGGGCAACCATCCCGAACCATTGAAGGCGACGATGTCGTCAGTTCCCCTGCGTGAGTACAGGGCGAAACAGTCTCCGCCGATCCCCGTCGAACCCGGCTCGACCACGCATTGGACGGCACACGCCGCAATTGCGGCGTCCATTGCGTTTCCGCCATCATCCAGCACGTTGATGGCCGCCAGCGTGGAGGCAGGATGAGAGGTTGCGGCCATCCCATTCCTGGCCATCACAAGGGAGCGCCCGGGCAATTCAAAGTTACGCATGCATGTTCTCCTTTCAGGCTCAGGCGCGCTTCGATTTGCGCCATTCCAGCGTGTCGTCAAGCGCTCGTTGCGTGCCATCGAAAAGTTCGTCTATCTGCGCGCGCGTAATGATGAGCGGTGGGCAGAAGTTGACGGTGTCACCCAGCGCACGCGTGATTACGCCATGCTTGAGAGCGCAGTTGCCCGCATAGGAGGCGACGCCTTCGCTCGGCGCGAACGATTCTTTTGTCTCTTTGTTCGCAACGACTTCGAGCGCGGCGATCAATCCCGACCCGCGCGCTTCGCCGACAAGCGGGTGCTGACCCAATTCGGCCACGCGCCGCTCGAAGTGCGGAATCACTTCGCGGACGTGGTCGAGAATCCGGTCGTCCTCGTAGATTTTCAGGGTCTCCAGCGCTACGGCTGCACACACCGGGTGTCCGCTGTAAGTGAAGCCATGCCCGAACGTGCCGATCTTTTCGCTTTCACGAACCATGGCTTCGTATATCTCGTTGCTGACCATCAGCGCGGAAATGGGGAGATAACCTGCCGACAATTGCTTGGCCAGCGTAATCATGTCCGGACGCATGCCGAACGTCTGCGAACCAAACATATTTCCGGTGCGTCCGAATCCGCAGATGACCTCATCGGCGACGAGCAGGATGTCGTGACGTTTGAGAACCGCCTGGATCTTCTCCATATAGGTTGCGGGCGGCACGATGACACCACCCGACGCCATGACGGGCTCCGCGAAGAACGCCGCAATGGTGTCCGCGCCTTCCGCCAGGATGAGTTGCTCCAGCGATTCGGCGCATCTCGTGGCGAATGCCTCTTCCGTTTCGCCGGGGAGGCCGTAACGATAAAAATGAGGGCAGACCGTGTGCAGGATGCGGTCGATCGGCAAGTCGAAGTCACGGTGATTGTTCGGGAGCCCGGTCAAGCTAGCCGATGCGATGGTTACACCATGGTACGCACGCGTGCGCGAAATGATTTTCTTCTTCTGCGGGCGTCCCAGCGCGTTGTTGTAATACCAGATCAGTTTGATCGCGGTGTCATTGGCTTCGGAGCCCGAGTTGGCAAAGAAGACCTTGGACATGGGCACCGGCGCCATGTCGATGAGTTTCTCGGCCAGCCTGATAGACGGTTCGGAGGACTTATGACCAAAGGCGTGATAAAACGGCAGCTTGCGCATTTGCCTGTCGGCGGCGTCGGCCAGCCGTGATTCGCTAAAGCCGAGAGAAGCGCAGAAGAGGCCTCCCAACCCTTCTATATAGCGATTTCCTTCTGCGTCATAGACGTAGACGCCTTCACCGCGGTCGATCACCATAGGCCCTACTTCGCGGTGCGCGCTAAGATTCGTGTACGGATGAAGATAATGCTTGATATCGCTTTGCTGCAGTGTCTGAGTGTGTTGCATCTGTTGCCTCGTCTCTTTGTTTTTGCGCTTCAGCACGTGCCATAGCGCTATTGCTTGCGGCGCCTCCGCCTTACTTCATTGCGCCGCAAAGGAATCGCTGCAAACGCTCGCTTTGGGGCGCTTTGAAAACGTCCTTCGGATGACCTTCCTCCTCCACCACACCTTGATGGAGATAGACGACGTGATTCGACACTTCGCGTGCGAACCCCATCTCATGGGTCACGACAATCATCGTTCGTCCCTCCTCAGCCAGGTCGCGCATCACCTTGAGAACGTCGCCCACCAGTTCCGGGTCGAGCGCCGAGGTCGGTTCGTCGAAGAGCAGCGCTTCCGGCTCCATCGCAAGCGCGCGGGCGATGGCAACGCGTTGCTGCTGGCCTCCTGATAAATGCGCGGGATAAGCGTTGGCGAATCTGGTCAAGCCAACCTGGTCAAGGTAACGCTCAGCGCGTTCCGTTGCCTCCTGCCTGGACAATTTCAGTACGTGACGGGGCGCCTCGACAATGTTCTCCATGACCGTCATATGCGCCCAGAGATTGAAGTGCTGAAATACCATCGCCAGCTTTGTCCGCATCTTCTGCAGTTGAGCCTGGTTTGAGACGCGAATCTGTCCGCCGCGGTCGGTGGAGGTCTTCACTTCATCTCCGTTCAGGCAGATGCGGCCCGACGATGGCGCCTCGAGAAAGTTGATACATCGCAACAGCGTGCTCTTCCCGGACCCCGACGACCCGATCATGCTGATGACATCACCCGGCTTGGCCCTCAACGAGACCCCTTTGAGAACCTGGTTGTCGCCATACTGCTTGTGGAGGTTCTCCACGCTCAATCCATTCATGGTTGTTCTCTTCAGGAAGCTGCCGGGACGGCCACTCGATGCGGCCGCAGGTGAGCAAGGTATTTGCGCTCGGTCATTCGAATCAGGAAAGCGAGGATGGTCGTCAGCCCGAAATAGACGGTTCCGGCTGCGATGAACGCTTCAAACGGCGCGTAGTAGTTCGCGTAAAAATCTCGCGCGGCGCCGGTCAGGTCGACAATGGTCACGGCACTGACAATCGATGTGCCGTGCAGCATCAGAATGACTTCGTTGCTGTAGGCCGGAATGAATCGTCGCAACGCCGACGGCAACAGGATGCGGCGCCATGCAGTCAGCCGGCTCATGCCATAGGCCTGCGCCGCTTCAATCTCGCCGAATGGTGTGGAGCGGAATGCGCCTGCCAGGATTTCGGTTGTATAAGCACAGGTGTTTGCTGTGAGCGCGAAGAGCGCGCAATAGAAAGGGTCGCGAAACAACAGCAAGACCGGGTTTCCTCTCTGCCACGCAGCCTGTAGCCACTCAAACTGACCAAACCCGTAATACACAATCATCAACTGCGCCAGCAGCGGCGTCCCGCGTATGAACCACGTGTAAGCGGCTACCGGCCCGCACACTGCGCGCCTGGGCGAGACACGCAAAATTGCAAGTGGAATGGCAAGGAGCAGGCCAAGCGCCAGCGAGATCAGGGTGAGCTGAATGGTGATCCACAGTCCGCTTGCATACGCTGGAAACGCCTGTATGAGTTCCTGATAGCTCATTACTGCAGCCTCCCTTCTCTAACGCCTTTCGAATAGCGAGTTCGGGCGCGAGAGAGGCATGCCGTCGACCCTGTTGTAAGCGCCAGGTACAGCGCACACGCGGCCAGATAGAACGTCATGGGAGCCTGAGTGGTCCGCCCGGCCTGATCGGCGACAAACATCACGTCATGCAGGCCAATGAGCGAGGCAATAGCCGTCGTCTTGAGCAGGACGAGCCAGTTGTTGACGGCCGCTGGCAACGCGAGCCGCATCATTTGAGGGAACAGGATTCGACGAAATGCGAGCCACGGCGAGAAGCCGTACGCTTGCGCCGCTTCCATCTGACCGCGAGGCACCCCCAGCATCGCGCCGCGGAACGTCTCGGTGTAATACGCACCGAAAATGAAACCGATCGTGAGAACGGCAGTGACGAATGCATCGACGTCAGGGGCGTGAAAACCGAGGGCCGCCGCGATATGATTGATCAGGATCTGCCCGCCGTAGAAAACGAGCAACATCATCACGAATTCGGGTACGCCGCGTATCAGCGTGGTGTAAGCGGTCGCCGTCGATACCAGCACGCGCGAGCCCGACTGCTTGGCGAGCGCGCCGGCCAGTCCAAGGCAAACGGATAAAAGCACCGAAAGCACGGCGAGGAGAAGCGTTACCCGGGCGCCTCGCAGAAGCGCAGGGAAGTATTCATGCAGTTCCGGCATCACGCACCTTCAATGGCGTACCTTCATGAGGTACCTTAAGACCGAGAGAATACGGTCCTGCGACCGCGAGCCGAAGCACACCGCCGCTTAACCGTGACAGGGGTGGCCTGGCCTCCATCAGTACACGTCGAAGTTGAAATACTTCTTCTCGATCGACTGATAAACGCCGTTGGCACGGATCGCGTCAATAGCCTGGTTGAGCTGCTGCTTCAGGTCGTCGTCGGACTTGCGCACCGGAATGCCGTAGCCCTCGCCGAGAAGCGTCTTCTGCTCTGGCGTTGTACCGAGGATAGGTTGCCCGACAAATTTGAAATTCCCGCCTTCCGGTTTGTTCAGGAAGCTCGTGAAGGCTTGGGTCGAATCCTGCAGCGCGGCGTCTATTCGTCCCGAGCGCAGATCCAGGTAGACCTCGTCCTGCGTGGCATAACGAACGAGCTGCACGCCGTCGGGTACCCAATACGCACTCGCATACTTGTCACCCAGAGTTCCGCGTTGAACGCCAACGCGCTTGCCCTTCAATTCAGCCGGAGTGGCATCCTTGATCGAGCTCGACTTCGAAACAACAAGCCGCCTGGGCGAGTTGTAGTATTTGTTCGTGAAATCGACTTTCTGCTTTCGCTCGGCGGTGATGGCAACAGAGGCCACGATCGCATCAATCTTTTCTGCCTGAAGGGCGGGGATGAGGCCATCCCAACTTACCTGGACAAGCGTGCAGTTCGCATGCATCTGCGTGCACAAGGCGTGGATCATGTCGATGTCGAACCCCACAGGCGTGCCGTCCGGCTGTATAGAGGAAAACGGCGGATAAGCTCCCTCGAAGCCAATGCGGATATCCTTCCATTCTTTTGCGTGAGCCATTGTTGCGCCTAGCGAAAGCGCCAGGAGGACGGCAAGACGTCTGATTCGAAGTGTCATAGCGTAGTAGTGGTAAAAGTTGTTGAGAAACTCATTCCAGGAAACACGGCTAGTCAGTCCCATTGACGAATGACGCTTATAGGACAACTTATTGTCTGACTAAAAAATCGGTATCGATGATGGTTTCCTGCTATTTCCCGGCTGTCATCCAGTTGCGTAGCGCTGGCACCGTTGCTTCAATATGCTCGCGAATCGTTGCTTCGAGGTCCGACGCGTTCCCCTGCCTGATGGCAGCGACAATGCTCATGTGGTCGTCACGGGAGGTCATCGGCTTCTCAGCAAACTCGAGCCACAGCCGCATGTGAGGCTCGACCACGGCATGCAGGGCGGCAATTTGTGCAATGAGTCTCCTTCGGCCGCAGAGTTGGCAAAGGTACTCATGAAAATTGCGATGTGCCGTGACCCATTCGGGCACGTCGTTTTCGTTACGCTCCATGACATCGACAAGCCGGGTGAGCTCGGCCACATGTGAAGAGCCAATGCGTGGCAGCGCCATACGTCCGGCCAATCCTTCAAGGACCGCTCGCATGCTGAAAACTTCCTCCATCTCGACGGCATCGAGGCCGCGCACGATTGCGCCCCGGTTGGGCCGGATAGTCAGCAGTCCTTCACTAGCAAGTCTTCGGAACGCTTCTCGTATGGGCATGCGGCTGGTGTTGATTTCTGCCGCAATGTCTTCAGGAATAAGCCGGTCGCCCGCCTTGTACGCGCCCATGCGGATGCGAAAGAGGATGAATGCGTAGGCTTCTTCCTCCGCCGTAGTAGGCACCGCGGAGTGATAGGGCTGAACGTGAGTTTCCATGTATTCCAAATGGCGTAATGACGAAAGGGACCGCGTCAGTCTGCTTGAAAAAGAGGTAAAACGTAATGTTTGTAATAGTGGATACACGTATTCGTTGATGCAATATACCGCGCCAAAATAGCTGGCAAATAATTGTTAACCCGGAGAAGGAGCAGCCGTGGTCCAAGAGTGGAGGACGGGAGGGAACATCACGGTCAAGCAAGCAGGCGCAACGAGAGCGCGACTAAATGGAGCCAGGAACTGAATGCAGGATTGAAGCAATTCCCTTCGACGACAGCGCGCGCTCAATCCCGAGAACTGCCCCGCCGATTGCACCGGCATACTGGTTGAGCGCGGTGTTTTCAATGAGCAAGCTTCTGGTCGCAAGCGGCAATGCGCGCCTATAGACAACCGCGCGAACGCCCGCAAGCAAGTCGTCGCTGATTCTCGCCATCCGGCCGCCAAGGACAATCGCGGCCGGGTTGTACATGTGGACCTGCATCGCGATGACTTCGCCTATTTCAGCAGCCGCGGCGCGAATGAGCCTGACGGCCTGATGGTCACCCGAGCGAACCAGCCGCACCAGATCATCCACATTTTTGGCTCCCGCCTCGGGCAACGCCTGCAGGTTTGCAAGCACGGCGTTAGTCGAAGCCACCGCTTCAACACAGCCAATATTTCCGCAACGGCAAATGACATCGTCGCGCCCGGGCACCCTGATATGTCCGATGTCGCCCGCCGCGCCGTCGGCGCCTCTGTGCAACATGCCGTCGGACGTGATGATTCCGCAGCCTATCCCGGTCGACACCTTGGCAAACAGCAGGGGCGACTGATGGGCAGGCCGGGTACGGGCCTCGCCTAGCGCCATGAGGTTGACATCGTTGTCCACGAGCACCGGGGCCTTGAGGCGAGATTGCAGGTACTCGGACACCTGGAATCCGTCCCATCCCGGCATGATGGGTGGCCTCACGCAAACGCCACGACTGAAGTCCACGGGGCTCGGCAGGCCGACTACCACGCTGCGCACGGATTGATCGAGAAGCCGATGCTCCCGCAACAATTGCTGGAACTGGTCGACGATCGAATCGAGGACGATCTCGGGTCCAAGCGCAACATCGATGCTGAAGACTCTCTCCGCCAGCCGCCTTTGAGCCAGGTCAGAGATGACGAGCCGTCCATGGGTCGCTCCCATGTCGGCCACCAGAATCAGCCCGGCGCGGGAATTGAGCACGAGCATCGTACCGGGCCGTCCCCGGGCGGACGCACTTTGCGTTTGCTCTTTCACAAGGTCGCAATCAATCAACGGCTGGATCAATTGCGACACGGTGGAGCGAGCGAATCCCGTGTTGCGCGCCAGGTCGGCGCGGCTGATCCCCTGAGACGACGCAATCAGCCTTGCCAGCTTGCTCTGGACTTCAAACTCTTCAAGCCGGAAAGCCCGGTCGAAAGTGGCGAGGCGAGAAGGGGTGGGCAGATGGATTGGCGTATTCATGACAAGGCCTGGGTCGTTCGAGCTTACTTAATCCGTCCGCAAGCCACAAGCGTGATTGTAGGGACGATAGGCAAAGTATTTATGTCGGAAATCGAATTAAATAATACAAAATATCGGGCTTAGCCGGGTCTCGGTAATGTCCAGTCAACCCAATGGAGTTTAAAAAAATGGCTGAGACACTCGGTGTGGCAATCGTCGGCGCAGGGATGATGGGCGTGGTTCATTCCAGGGCAAGCCGGCTTGCCGGCGCGACATTGAAGGGCATAGCGGCGTCGAACCCGCAGAGCGCTAAGGAGGCCGCGGCTCGTCTCGCTTATCTGGGAATGGAGCGCGCCTATTCGAACGCCGATGAGGCGATCGCCGACCCCGCCGTCGACGTCATCCATATCTGCACGCCTAATTCCACGCATTACCCGATCGCTCTGGCAGCACTGGCCGCCGGCAAGCATGTGGTGTGCGAAAAGCCGCTTGCAACCAGTCTCGCCGATGCAAAGGCGCTCGCGTTGGCCGCGCAATCAGCCGGGCGCGTTGCGGCGGTCCCGTTCGTTTACCGATATCACCCGATGGTGCGCGAAGCGCGCTCGCTCGTGCAGGACGGCACTGTAGGGCCGCTTCAACTCATCCATGGCAGCTATCTGCAGGACTGGCTGCTTGGGCGCGACGATACGAACTGGCGCGTGGACGCCGCGCTCGGCGGTCCGTCGCGCGCGTTCGCCGACATCGGGTCCCACTGGTGCGACCTGATCGAATGGATCAGCGGAGAACGATTCGAGGCTGTGGTCGCAACGCTCCAGACAACCACGCCCGACCGTCCGACCGGCACGGTCGAGACGTTTTCGACTCCTGCTCCGGGCGCATCTTTGGAAAGGCAGACGGTGACGACCGAGGACGTCGCCGGCGCATTGTTGCGAACCAGGACAGGCGTGCTGACAACGCTCACCGTGAGCCAGGTGTCGGCCGGCCGCAAGAACCGCTTGTGGTTCGAACTCGATGGCGCCCGCGCGAGCGTCGTGTTCGATCAGGAGGAGCCGGAACGGCTGTGGCTGGGTGAACGGGATTCGACCCGGTTGCTGGTGCGCGATCCCTCACGCGGCAGCGCTGAACAACGACGCTTGGCCACGCTGCCGGCGGGGCATGCCCAGGGCTATGCGCAATGCTTTGAAGCATTCGTCGCCGATACCTACGCGGTGATTCGCGGTGAAGCGCGTGAAGGCTTGCCGACGTTCGAAGACGGGTATCGCTCGGCACAGATCATCGACGCGGTGCTTCGTTCATCGAAAGCGCGGGCATGGGAGCAGATCTAGTTGCAGTCCACGTTGGTCATTTGTTGGTTATCTATTAAAAAACCCGCCTTAGCGCGGAACACCAGGAGACGAAAATGAAGGTTCAAAAGTTGCTCAAGTCGACTACAGGCATCGCGGCATTGGCTTTAACGCTGGCAGCGTGGACACCGGCGCAGGCCGCCGATATCGCGATCGTGCTAAAGACCTTGGCCAATCCCTACTGGGTCGCCATGCGCGACGGTATTCAGAAGGAAGCCAAGGCGAAGGGCGTAACCGTCGACATCCTTGCGGGCAACAGTGAAGATGACATCCAGGGCCAGCAGCGTCTTGTGGAGGACGTGCTCAACAAGAATTACAAGGCCATCGGCGTCGCGCCCATCTCGCCGGTGAGCCTGATCCAGGTTGTTGCGGCGGCCACGAAGAAGGGCATCTATGTGGTCAATATCGACGAGAAAATTGATCAGGGCCAGTTGAAGGCAGCGGGCGGTTCGGCGATCGCCTTCATCTCCAGCGACAACGTGGCGCTAGGCAACAAGGCGGGCGACTTCATCGCCCAGAAGCTCGGCAGCGCAGGCGGCAGCGTGGCCATTATCGAGGGTAAGGCCGGCAACGTCTCCGGCGACGCCCGTCGCGACGGCGCGAAGCAGGCCTTTGCCAAGGTGCCGTCCATCAAGCTCGTGGCGAGTCAGCCAGGCGACTGGGATCGCTCGAAAGCGCTGGACGTGACCACCAATATCCTGCAACGCAATCCCGATCTGAAGGCCATTTACGCGGCGAACGACACCATGGCGCTCGGCGCGGCGCAAGCGGTCAAGAACGCCGACAAGCTCGGCAAGGTGATCGTGGTCGGCACCGACGGCGTTCCCGAAGCGCTCGACTCGGTCAAGCGCGGCGAGTTGACAGCGACCATCGCACAGGACTCCGCAGCAATGGGCGCCAAGTCCGTGGATCTCCTGCTCGACGCGCTGAAGAACAAGCCCGCGATCAATCCGGCCGTGGCGCCGGTCTTCATACCGGTTGAATCCCATCTGATCACGAAGTAAGCCCGCGTGCCTGACGAATCTGACGCACTAAGGGAGGATCAGATGAACGATGTACTGGTAGCCGTTCGCGGCATCACGAAGATCTTTCCGGGCACGACCGCGCTCAGCGATGTGAGTTTTGACGTTCGCGCAGGCGAGGTGCATGTGCTGCTCGGCGAGAACGGCGCCGGTAAATCGACGCTGATGAAAATTCTCAGCGGCATTTATGAGCCGACGTCGGGCGCTATTGTGGCCGGCGGAAGTGAATACTCGAAGTTGTCGCCTACGCTGTCGGCCCAGCTTGGCATCTGCCTGATTTATCAGGAGCTGAGTGTAATCGACTACTTGAGCATCGAGGAAAACTTGTTCGTCGGGCGCATTCCTACCATCAGGCGTTTCGGTGTTCCTGTGGTCGATCGCAAGACCATGCACAGCAAGGCGCTTGAAGTCCTTGCCCGGGTCGGTCTGGCACGCGATCCCCGAACGCTGGTTGGCGATCTGGGCATTTCGGAGAAGCAGCAAGTTGAAATTGCCAAGGCACTGGCGAGCGAGGCGCGGCTCATCATCATGGACGAGCCTACTTCATCGCTCACGGATACTGAAGTCGCGAAGCTCTTCACGGTGATTGGGGACCTCAAGCGCGAGGGCGTTGGCGTGGCCTATATCTCCCACAAGCTCAAGGAGATTCCGGTGATAGGCGATCGCGTCACGGTCCTCAAGGATGGCAAATACGTCGGCACGTACGACGCTAAAACAACCTCGACTGACCGGCTCGTCGCACTGATGGTCGGCCGAGAGATCGTTCACGGACGACCGGACGGCGTGGATGCGACAAACGGCGCCGTCGTGTTCTCGGTGGATCATCTTTCCTCACGCGATGGATGGGTGCGCGATGTCTCGTTCAACGTTCATCGAGGAGAAATTTTTGGCTTTGCGGGCTTGATGGGATCAGGGCGCAGCGAGTTGATGGAGACCATCTTCGGCGTACGCCGAAAGTCGGCCGGCCTGATGACGCTCAATGGCCGCGAGATTACGATCGACTCGCCGTATCAGGCGGTCAAGCAAGGGCTGGCATTCGTGACTGAGGACCGGCGCGCAACGGGCTTTTTTCACAACCTGAATATTGAAGAAAACATCTTCGTTGCGCCCGCGTTGCGCAGTACGCGGCGTGCACTCTCGCTCGGACTGATCGACCGCGCGCAGCAGCGTGAATTCGGCTTGCGCTACAAGGAGCGGCTTCGTATTCGATGCGCATCTTCCACGCAGAACATCACGGAACTATCGGGTGGCAATCAGCAAAAAGCGATCGTCGCCAAGTGGCTCGCGGCAAAGAGTGATCTCTTCATTTTCGATGAACCCACGCGCGGCATCGACATTGGTGCGAAAGCCGAGATCTATTCGATCATGCGTGCGCTCGCCAATGAAGGACGGGCCATTCTGATGGTGTCGTCGGAGTTGCCGGAGCTCATTGCGGTGTGCGACCGCATTGCTGTTTACAAGGACGGCACGATAGCGAGCACGCTCGCCAATGCCGACGCCACGGAAGAATCGATCATGCAAGTCGCCACCTCATGAGCGACAACGAAGGAGGCAAAGTGAACCAGTCCAGCACATCCGGCGCGCCGCTTGCGGCAACACCGCGCCGGGATTTCGCCACGATATGGCAGACGTATGGCACATTCGGCATTCTCGTGGTGCTGCTGATTTTATGCAGCATCGCGTCGCCGCAGTATTTCCTGACACGCGACAACCTCGTGCAGGTGCTCTTGCAGAGCTCGGTCATGGTCCTGCTTGCCTGCGGCGTCTTCTTCACCATCCTGATCGCGGGCATCGACCTGTCCATCGGGTCGGTGCTCGCGCTCTCCGGCATGGTGATGGCGAAGCTGATGATGGCCGGCTTGCCAGTGTGGCTCGCGGTGCTCATTGGCGGAGTAGGGGTCGGGGCGTTGCTCGGCGCGGTCAACGGCGCACTGGTCAATCTCACGCAATTGCATCCGTTCATCATTACGCTAGGCACGGCCGCAATCTACCGGGGCGTTACGCTGATTGTGTCGGACTCACGGTCCGTATTCGGCTTTGACCGCTCTTTTACCGATGTCGTCGCCGGCCGTGTTCTCGGCGTACCGGTGCCGATCATCATTGCGGTCGTGGTGGCGGGATTCCTGATGTTCCTGACCAAGTTCACCAAGCTCGGCCGCAACATCTACGCACTCGGCGGCAACGCGCAAGCCGCGTTCTATTCGGGCATCAGCGTGAAGTTGCACACCATGGTTGTCTTCATCATTGCGGGAACGTGCGCGGGCATTGCCGGAATCGTCACAACCGCCCGTACCGCCGCTGCGGAACCGAACGCCGGAGTGGGCTTCGAGACCTTCGCCATTGCGTCCGCGATTATCGGCGGGACAAGCTTCTTTGGCGGACGCGGACAAGTCACGGGCGTGGTCATAGGCGGGTTGATCATCGGCGTGATCAACAACATCCTGAACATCATGAATGTAGAGACCTACTACCAGCAGATCGTAATGGGCGCACTCATTATTGCGGCGGTCACCGCCGACAAGCTGTTCACCCGCAAGTCCCGGTAAATCAATCTGCAGGCGCTGCATGTTTGCACTGACGTGCGGCGCCGCTTCCAATAGCCGCCCCCGGAGTACCCATGACTCAAGCCGTAGAACAAATCCGTCTGTTCATCGCACCTGCCCCGCGTACCGTTGCGGATATTTTCAGCCCAACCGATCTCGATCGGCTCCGCGCGCTTGGGCAAGTGTTCATCCATGAAGACGGTCCCGTGACCGATGAGATCTTCGAGCAACACGCGGCAGATGCCCACATCATGGTGGGTCAGTTCGACATGCCGGCCGAGCGGCTGACGCGTGCAGCCAACCTGCGGGCGATCGTCAATGTGGAAGGGAATTTTCTTCCGAACGTGGACTACGCCCAGTGCTTCAGGCAGGGCATTCGCGTCCTCAACGTGAGCCCGGTCTTTGCTGAACCCGTGGCCGAGGCGGCGCTGGGCATGGCGATCGACCTTGCCCGCGGGATCAGCCATGCGGACAGGCGTTTTCGGCGCGGCACCGAGCAATATGGGCTCGATGCGAACCGGGACGCGTTCTCGCTGTATGACGCGCCGGTGGGCTTCATCGGCATGGGTGACCTGGGGCGCGCGATCCTGCCGCTCGTAGCGCCGTTTCGCGGCGTGGTGAGGGCGTTCGACCCCTGGCTGCCTCCGGCCTATATTGAATCGCTCGGATGTGAACCTGCATCGCTCGATACGGTGTTGCGCGAGTCGCAGATCGTATTCGTGGTGGCAGGCGTCACGTCGGAAAATCAGGGTTTCCTCACGCGTGAAGAATTTGCAATCATGCGCAAGGGCGCCGCTTTTATACTCGTGAGCCGTGCGGGCGTAGTGGATTTCGATGCGATGCTCGACGCAGCCGCGGCGGGTCTCATCCGCGTTGCTACGGATGTCTTCCCTGAAGAGCCGCTCGCGCCGGGGCATCGGGCGCGCCTGGTCGACAACGTACTGCTCTCGCCGCACCAGGCCGGCGCGCTTGGCGCTGTACTGAGGGACATTGGCAGAAGCGCCCTGGCAGATATCGAACTGATTGCGCGCGGTTTGCCGCCAGTGATGTGCAAGGTCGCGCAGCCAGAAACGGTCGGCCTGATGCGCAGCAAGCCAGTGGCGAAGAGTTAAACGATGCTCAGCCGTATATCGCACTTCGCCGGTATTGCCGACACGCATCGTGCGCTCAACTGGATTGAATATCGCGGGTGGATGGCGCTGTCGATGCGTCAAGGCCCGCTTGAACTAGTCGTCGTTCCTGCAATCGGCGGCAGGCTGATGAGCATCCGGCATGAGACCGTTGAGCTCGCGTATATCAACGACGCCCTGGCGGGACATGTACCGGACGGAAGCGACGCCCAGTGGCGAACACTTTGTGGCGAATGGGGTTTTCCGTTATGGGGCGGCGGCAAGACCTGGGTGGCGCCCGAGGCTGAATGGCCCGACGGTGCGCCGCAGCGCGATCTCGACAGCGGACACTATGAAGTGGTGAGTACGTGGTTCGAATCGGGGTCCATGGGCATTGAACTCTTGAGCGCGCTTTGCCGGCAGAGCGGCCTGCAGATCCGGCGCCGCATTGTCCTGTCTGCGCGCGATGGCGCATGGACAATCTCGCACGAGCTGTATAACCGGGGCGAGTTGGCGCGGCAGTGCGCGATCTGGGACGTCTTGATGTTGCGCAGGCCAGGAAAGGTCGAGGTTGCGATCGAGAGCGAAGAGCACTGGCGCGAATCGGTGATCCCATTTCCTGGCAAAGGCCCCTTGGGCGACGTACGCGAATCAGCATTCATGACGGGCTCGAGCAGTCTTGTCACGACGCAATGCGTCGAGGCGGTCGAGTTCAAGCTGGGTATAAACAATTCACCCGGCGTTATCCTTGTCGAATTCGATTTGCCGGAAGGCAAGCGTACGTTACGGCGGCGCTTCCCGGTTACCCCGAGCGCGAAGTATGCCCATGGCGCAGCGCTTGAAGTGTTCAACGCGCCTGAACTGCCGTACTTCGAGATCGAGTCACATGGGCCTTTGGTCGTTTTGCAGCCTGGCGAATCGATTACGCTTAGCGTGGAGGAGGCCGTAGACAGCGACGTCGCCCGGCTCCGTTAAAATGGTTGCCCGATTACTCACACGGTCCGCTGCCGCTCATGCTGCTTACTCAAGTCGAATTTCGCGTATCGTGTCTTCTGTTCGACATGGATGGAACCTTGCTCAATTCACATGCGCCCGTGATCCGCGCGTACACGGACTGGTCGCTCAGGCGAGGGCTTGACCCAGAGATGGTCCTGCGCGAATGTCAGGGCCGACGCGTGATCGACACCGTTCGCGCGCTAGCTCCGCCCGGAACGGATATTGAAGCCGACGCAGCGGCGTTAAGACAGGTCGAGCTCGATGACGTGGAAGGCATTGTGGAAATCCCGGGCGCTCGGGATCTATTGGCGTCAATCCCTGAGGATCGTTGGGCCGTGGTCACGTCGGCGGAACGCCCTCTTGCGCTAAGGCGGCTCAAAGCCGCTGGATTGCCCATACCCAAGATCTTGTTCACCTCCGATGAAATCGCACGCGGGAAACCTGCACCCGATGGCTTCATCGTGGCCGCGAAAGCATTGGGCGCTGCTCCCGAGCGCGCAGTCGTATTCGAGGATTCGGCGGCCGGAATTGCAGCGGGACTGGCTGCAGGATCGCTGGTCATCGCGATCACTTCAACTTTACCCGTGGCACGGATCGATGCCTTGGGCCCGCAAGGCTATCTTCACGATCTTCGAGGCGTACACGTCTCGGAAGACAACGGGGAGCTGCGTCTTCGGGTGGCCTGAGTGGTGCAGCAGGTTCACTGAAGTTATCGGCTAAGCGCAGGTCTCCTGCGCGCAACGGCGAAAGCGTTCCGGTCCCTGGCACGACCGGCGCGCGCCGGAATATATCCGGTGTGTAATCGAGCACCGCGATCTCAATCACCCTCACTTCATCCGTGATTTGGCAGGAAGCAATCAGTCAAATCAACGCTTGACCGCTCCCGTGCATGCCTGATTTGTCGCTAACCAGCGTCTTGGCTTGGGGCGATGGTCGCCCCTTCGTCCATCATTGCATTCCCTTTACGTTTCTGATATCGGTCGAGCGAATAAGCCGAACAAGCCGAGCCGGGTCTTGAGCGTAGGGAGTTGCAGAAAGCGCATCTGCAAAGTTTTTGCTCTGGCTGGCACACGAAAGAAAACGCCGCACCGTGATGAGACGGTTTTCATTTCAATCGATCGATATTCGAACCACGGCGCCGGTACGGTTCGATTGACTGAATTATCGGGGAATGCCGACAAGCCTGTTCCATGCTCAAACGCGTAACGAAGCTTCGAAGCTTCGGCGCCTAACCATGTGTCTTCGCTTGCGAGCGATAAAACAAACCTTGCATGACGGGATTCGTATTGATGAAATTATGCAAGCGAGACTTGAGCTCTGTACTTGAATGGCGACGAAGGATAAGGCCGTTACTACGCTGCGTCGTGCTTACTGCATCACTCACCGGTGTTGCGTCTGCCGAAGGAAAATTCACAGACGCTGAAGACGGCATGTTCGACTTGAGTGATATGTTGCTGTCGCATCGCGGAGTCCTGCCGGTACCCACCATTGTCACGGAACCTGCGGTGGGTTACGGGCTCGGTCTTGGCCTGCTTTACTTCACCATGCCCAAGCATGATGCGGACGCGCCTCAGAGCGAGGTGAAGAGCTCAGCGCCGCCGAACATCACCGGCCTGGGCGGCTTTGCGACAGGTACGCATAGCTGGGGCGTGGGCCTGATGCACTTTCACACGTGGGACGATGACCGGATTCGCTATCTCGGCATCGTGGGAAAGATCAACCTGCACCTGAGTTACTACGGCGCGGACGGCGGTTCTCACGCGTACCAGCTCAGTGGCGTGGCGGTTGTTCAACAGCTCTTGTTCCGCCTGGGCAATAGTCCATGGTACGTTGGCCCGCGCTACACGTTCCTGGATTCGAACACGCGCTTCGGGCCCGTTCTTCCAAACGGACTGCTTGATTTCAAGAACGAACAACGCGTTGCCAAAGGCGGCGTGGCCGTTGACTACGATACCCGCGACAACTTCTTTTTCCCGGGCAAGGGAACCTATGCCGAGTTGGAAGCAGAAATCGCGAGGGGTGGGCTAGGCAGTTCTTCAAACTTTCAGATGGAGACGGCAAAGGGTTATCACTGGATCCCGCTCGCTCCATCGTGGGTCCTCGGTATGCGCGCCGACACCGGATTTTCTCAAGGCGATATCCCGTTCTTTGCACAGCCTTATGTCTCGTTACGCGGCGTGTCAGACGCGAAGTATCAGGACCGCAATCAACTGACTGGCGAACTCGAGCTCAGGTGGAACGTGGCACCGCGCTGGTACGTCCTCGGTTTTGGAGGGGCGGGCAAAGCGTACGGCAACCTGCACTCGCTGTCAGATGCACCAACGGCTTATGGATTCGGAACCGGCTTTCGTTATCTGATTGCCCGCAAGCTGGGTCTGACGATGGGTATCGACGTTGCGCGCGGCCCCCGCCAAAACGCATTTTATGTTCAGGTCGGGAGCGCCTGGCGCTAAGACCTGAACCTGAGTCCGAGGCGCTCCTATTTCACCGGCCGGCCAATGAAAAACCACTCGATTCACGCTAGCGCACGCGTCGTTTTACTCGCGACATGCTTCCTCATCGCACAGGGGAGCCGGGCGTCGTCCGTCGATCTTCCCGCCGAGATTCCCAGCATGGTCGGCGCGGGCGTCGGGTCAACGACGGACTATGCGGGGGCCAAGGACCGCTTTATTGGCGTCGTCCCGGGAATACGCTATGTGACGGATGGCGGCCGGTTGTTCGAGCTATATGGGCCCTATGCCCAATTCGATTTTGGCGGCCTGACAGGGCTGCAATATGGTCCATCCGTGGAGCTGCGCCTGGGAAGAAGTCATGTTGACGACCCTGTCGTTTCGCAGGTCCACGACGTGCACACGACCGTGGAAGCGGGTGGCTTTATAGGCTACGAGTACGACAATCAAGGCGCTTTCCCGTATCGCCTGAGGGGTTCGGTGACGGTCGTGACCAACGCGGGCATTGTGTACCCAGGAGCACGGGTATCGATGAACGGAAGTCTGTGGTTTCCCGTGCGACAACGCATCTTCGTGGGCACCGGAGTCGGCGCGAGCTGGGTGAGCCAGGGATTCAATCAGGTGTACTACGGCGTTACGGAGGAGGACTCGGCGCGCAGCGGCCTGCCTGCCTTCAGTCCTTCCGGCGGACTTGAGCAGATGACCGGGTGGCTCGCCGCGATCTACCGGATCGACAAACACTGGTTCGGTGGAGCAATGATTTACTACCAGCGGCTAACAGGCTCAGCGGCCGACAGTCCGATCGTCACGCAGCGCGGAAACCGGAATCAAGTCACTTACGGCGTCGGGGTCGCGTACGCGTTCAAGTGACTTACCGGGCGTGCTTGCATGCTGGTGTGCTACAGCGGGAGCTAAAACCATCCTTCAATAATTTCGCAATTTGACGGCATGTCCACGCATCGAGCGGCGTCATCCATACTGATTTCGTTCAGGATGACTCGCACCGCCTGAAGGGTCCAGCCGTGTGTGACGACCAGCACGGTCTGGGGGCTGCTCAGCCTCAGGTCAGCGATCAGCGATTGAACACGCGAGAGCATTCCCGTGAAGGGTTCACCGTCCGGCATCGCGGTAGTCGCCGGCGCGCGAGCAATGAATCGCTGAAATTCATCGCCTGACTTTCCTTCAAATTCGGCGCCGACCCGGTTTTCGTTCGCTAGCCGATTAACGACTTGCGGTACCTTCAGTACCTCGTTGGCTAACCACGCGGTCTGGCGTGCACGCAGAAATTCCGAGGTCACGATAAGCTCGATTTTCTCGTCCTTCAGGCGCTCGCCCAAGGCCCTGGCTTGCACTTCGCCTTTCTCTGTCAGATAAAAGCCGGTACGGGGATTACTGTTGCAAACACCGCGGACATTGCATGGATATTCGCCGTGGCGTGCGAAGATGATGCGTTTGGACGCGGTGCTGGGTTCGGACAACCAGTGTGTTTCGGACATGTAGTAGAGAGGGGACAAGGAACGTGGACCGATTGTACCAATCCGAATGTGCCTTCAGCTTGACCGCCTTGCTGAAGCGGAGCCGCAAGACGCAGCACTCTTCACGGCACGCTCATGCTGACAAGCGAACACCATCAGCCACGTCCATGCCGCGCAGACACCTCTTGCAAGTCGAGGTCATGCTCAAGGACGTGCAGCATCTCATCGTGAATGGCGCCTGAGCGATGCATACGGAGCAACTCCTTGCGCCCGGCGGCAACGGCCGCCAGGATGACATCGAAATGGGTAGTACGTTCCTCATGCGGGAAGTCTGTCCGGTCGCCGTATGCTTTGGTGATCGTCGCCCGGTAGGTGTATTGCTCGAGCAGCCGGGGATGAATCACCTTGCCCTCGCTGTCGCGTACAAGCGGCTCGATAGCGGCGAGTTGCGCCGCCTCCAGTCTCGCCCACGCTTGCGGCTCGGTCAGATGTTGAGCGCTGGCATCCGAACTGCGATCAGGGTTGATCCATTGGATGAGAAGGCCAATGGTGGTTCCTTGTAGCAACACGGTCACCAGGATGACGGCAAACGACGCGACAAGGATCAAATCCCTCCCGGGCAAGGTCTCTGGAAGCGACAGCGCAACCGCGAGGGTGACCACGCCGCGCATGCCGGCCCAGCTTGTTATGGTTGCCGTGCGCCAATCAAGCGCCACGCTCCCGCGCTCGCGGCCAGTCAAGCGCCGCCATGACATGTTGAAAAACCCGGTGGCGAAGACCCACACGAAGCGTGACAGGATCACTGCGCCGAGCACCGCGGCTACCGCTGGCGCGAGCGTGAAAAGTGCATCACCGGCGCCGCCGGACCGGGCGATGACACCTCGAAGGGACAGCCCGATCAGGATGAATACGAGCGCCTCCAGCAGAAAGACAACGACTTGCCAGAATGCCATGCCGCGCATGCGAACGGTAGCGCTCAAGACTTCGTGTTGATACCAGCCGAATGTCAGTCCGGCGGTGACTGTCGCGATCACGCCGGAGACACCGAGCATTTCGCCGGCAATGTAGCTTACCCATGCAGTCAATACGCTGGTGGTGATGATCAGATAGTCGTCGTCAAGGCAACGGACGATCTGCACGATCAAATAGCCTGCGACGCCTCCGACCACTACGCCACCCAGGCCGAGGAAGGCGAAGCTCGCCGCAGCATGTTCCATGCTGAACGTTCCGGTCAGCGCTGCTGCAACGGCGAAGCGGACCAGGACGAGGCCGGCGGCATCGTTGAGCAGGCTCTCACCTTCGAGGAGCACCATCAGCTTGCGTGGCAACGCGAGGCGTTCGAGCACGGCCTTGGCTGCAACGGCATCGGGCGGCGACACAATGGCGCCGAGCGCGAAGCAGACAGCCCACGGCAGCCCGGGGACAACCAGATGGGTGACCACCCCGACGGCAAGCGTCGTGAACGCGACGGCGCCAATGGCGAGCAGCAGGATGCCGCCGAGATTGCGCTTGAGTTCTTCCCACACGGAGAAGTAGGCGCCGTCCATGAGGAGCGGCGGCAGGAATACGACAATCACCAGGTCCGGGTCCAGGTGAACCGGCGGAATGCCTGGCACGAATGCCATGGCAATGCCGCCTATCAGCAGCGCGGCGGCCGGAGGCAACTTGAGACGCTTGGCTAGCAACTGCAAGCCGATCATCACGATGAGCGAGAGCAGGACGAGCTTGAATGCGGAGACGGAGGACATGGAGTTGCCTTCGGAGCGTCGGTCAGCGAAGCTTACCTGACGGCGGTATCCGCCGGAATTCCGATGAGCAGCGGTTAGCGCGCCAGGTCTTCGCTTGGGCTGGTGACCGGCCTCCTTTCGCAATGTCCGCTTGGCGACAGCGTTGTGCTTGGCTTAGACCAGACCATGACCGTACTATGACGACAATTGCTATTTCAGGTGACTAAATGAACATCGAACGGTATAGATGCTTTGGAGCAACAGCGCAGAATGGCAACGATGCGGTGGTTGTCTCCGGTCCTGAACTATCAGGCTGGTCGCTTGAGGACCGGCAACAATTCACCATCGACGAACATGCTCACGCGTGTGTTTTTGTTGACTCGCATGATTCGGCAAGCGGCCCGCTCACGCTGGATTTTTACTACCCGCATGCGCGGAGCCCTTTGTGTCTGCATGCGTCGCTAGCGGCCGCCGACCATATCTGGAAGACCGGGCAGCACGGTGGTGTTCTGCTGCTGACGTCGAGCATGAAAAAGCAAGCGCTCGCGTTCGATAGAGCAGGCGACGATATCTTCGTATCGGTCGAGATACAGCAGACACATTTCCCCGAGGTTTCCATTTCCGACGTAGCAACGTTATTGCGCTGTGATGCGGGTGTGCTTGTATCGTCTCCCGATGTGGCTTCCGTAGGCAGTCCCAAGCTTCTCGTGGAAGTGGCTGGCGAAGATGTTCTGTATTCTCTGCGCCCGGATCTCGAGGGCATCACGGAATGGGGGCGAACGAATGGCGTCAATGGTTGCTTCGCCTTTACACGCATGGGCGCAAGTCCGAACCAGTACGCCGGGCGCAACTTCAATCATCTCGATGCAACGCTGGAAGACGCTGCGACCGGTGTCGCCGCTGGGGCACTGAGTGTCAGGTTGAATGCCGATATAACGGTATATCAAGGGCAGAATCTGGATAACCCTTGCGTGATTCGCGCCTCTCGCACAGCAGGGAAGATAAGGGTGGGTGGCCGCGTAACAACGGCTTGACAACAGCTTAACAACAGCGTGACGCCGCAAGCTTGCGACAGAGCAGTGCCTGGCCAAAGATATTCAATTCGCTCAGGCCATCGACCAACGTCCTAAACTGAAAAGAGCGCCCAACCAAGCGAGACTGCCATGATACCTACACCCAAGCTTGCCTTCGCATCCGTGTCGGGGGTTTTGGTCTATCTCGGACTTGCGGTCCTTGGATGGGGTGGCTTCGCTGCGTTCTTCTCGCACCCGGCGCTGAGCGTCGTGGCTATCGTGACGCTGCTGTTGTCGGTCGTGACGATCTTCAGTCGCGTCAACCTGAGTTCGGGTGAGCGCGAGGACCGCGACAACCGATGGGTTATCTTCGCCTTGATCATACTGGGACTAGTGCAAGCGTATCTGCCGGCTTACACGGACCGCAAGGGATTCTGGACATTCGACGGCGACAGCCTCCGCTGGCTTGGCGTGGTCTTGTTCATCGCGGGCGGCGTGTTGCGGATATGGCCAGTTTTTGTACTTGGCCATCGATTCAGCGGGTTGGTTGCCATTCAGCCCGGCCATACACTGGTCACGACCGGCATGTACGGTGTCATCCGGCATCCCAGCTATCTGGGCCTGCTCGTCAATTCACTGGGATGGGCTTTCGCGTTTCGTTCAGGAGTCGGCGTATTGCTCATGCTGCTGACAATCCCGCCGCTCGTCGCGCGCATCCGATCTGAAGAAGCGCTGCTGCACACGCAGTTCGGGGCCGAATACGATGCCTATCGCGCCCGTACGTCGAGACTGATTCCGGGACTTTACTAAGCCCCGCAGATGAAAGCGACGTTGGCGTAAGCTGCGTCAAGTTATATGACGGCCGGCATGCGCTTCCTTACCCGCTGAAAGACTTGATGCCGCTTCGGTTGACCGGGCAATTGCAACAGGAAGTTTCTGCCGGCAACGGATACGGCCCGTGCAGGCGTTTGCTCATTGCGAGAATGTAACTGCGTAATGCCGTGAAAAATGGCTGTAGCGTGAATGTAGACTCGGCTCTCTAGGATGCATGAACGCAAACCCATGCGGTTCATTCATGCAAGGAGATTCCCATGCTCAGCCCTCACGAGTTGTCGACACTGCTGCTGATCCAACACTCGCCGTCGCAAGTGGAACCTCAATGTTCCGACGTGGCGAGTCTCGAGCACGAGCACCTCGTCAGCATCGATGCGAGCACGAACGGCCGGGCCACGCCGCGCCTGACATCGCAAGGCTCCGAGTTACTGCAGCAGTTGCATCGTTTCTGCACTCGTGAGTTTGCCGGGAACCACTGAACCTGCATTAACACCCACCGCCGTTCACCACAGGTTCATTGCTGTCCTGCGTCATGACGAGGGCATGCGCCGAGTCAAGAATTGAAAGCGCCAGTTCGTGATCATCTACCGCGCGCGCCAGCGTGATTGCTCCCACGATCGTGGCCGCTACACCCAGCCCCAGCGTTTTACTTTCGCTTCCCGCCGCTTGTGTCAACTGCTCTGCAAGCCGCCGCAAGTGCGTGGTGTAGAGCGCTTTTACGTCCGCCGTTGCATGCACCGCATCGCCGGCGAGTGCACATAATGCGCATCCGGTACCCGGATTTTCCGCGTGAGCGGGGTGCAGGTAGGCGTCGGCGATTGCCTTGAACGGTGTCTTTGCGTGTTCCGCCGCATTGGCCGCGCGCGACATCACGCGCTTCTCGCCGCGTGTCATGGCCTGTTCCAGCGCAGCGACGATCAACGCATCGCGCGATGAAAAATGTCCGTAGAACGCGCCGTGCGTCAGCCCGGCGCTGCGCATGCAGTCGGCCACGCCCAGCGCCTCCAGCCCATGTTCGCGAATCTGCCGTGCGGCCGTATCCAGCACACGTTGCCTGCTCTCCGCCTTCTGCGCCTGTGAAAAGCCCATCGCAATCCTCGCTTGACAATCTGCATGACGAGGATAATACTGAATTTGTGGATTATGTTCAACATTCAGTTTATTGGCGCATCGTAATAGCCGATGCTTTTTTTCAGCCGCGACCAGGCGGCGACCAGCACAGGAGAAGGACTCATGCGATTCAGTAATAAAACTGCCCTGATTACGGGCGGAAACAGCGGTATTGGTTTTGCGACAGCGAAGTTGTTGATTGCCGAAGGCGCGCGCGTCGCGATCACGGGGCGCGACCGCGCGAAGCTCGACGAGGCAGTGTCCGAGTTGGGCGCCAATGCGCTCGGCATTCAGGCGGATCTGGACCATCCCACTGCAATCGATGCGGTCATCAAGCAAGTCGGCGACGCTTACGGTTCGCTTGATATCGTGTTCGCCAACGCGGGGATTTCAGGGCCAACGCCATTGGGCGGCACGACTGCTGCGGCGTTCGAGGCCATTCTGCGCACCAACGTGACTGCGGTCTTCCTGACGGTTCAGGCAGCGCTGCCGTTGATGTCGGCGGGGGGATCGATCGTGCTGAATGGTTCGGTCATGCGCGAGCTTGGCCGGGCGGGTACGGCGGCGTATTCGGCGTCCAAGGCCGGCATTACCGGCATGGCGAAAGTGTTCGCCAGCGAGCTTGTGCAACGCGGCATTCGCGTGAACACGGTGATCCCCGGCGGTACCCGCACGCCGATCTGGACGCGTGGTGCACGGGCGGGCGCGACGATCGACGGCACGGAAGAAGCGTTGTCGTCGGCTATTCCAATGGGACGCTTCGCGGCCGCCGAAGAAGTCGCGGCGGCGGTTGCGTTCCTTGCGTCGGATGGCGCGTCCGGAATCACGGCGGCGGAGATAGTGGTCGATGGCGGCACGATCGGCGCGCCATGGGGCGCCCCAGCGCTTCGCGCAAGCTAAGCGCGTCGGAACCCGGGCGCGACGCGCGCGGGGCCGTGCTTGCCCCTGTGACGAACGCTGCGGGCACGCTTACCGTCCCCGCAGCGTTTCCGATGGCGACTCGCCGAACATCGCCTTGTAGACCATCGCGAATCGCCCGAGATGCGCGAAGCCGCAATCGAGGGCGATCTCAGCGACCCTCACATCCAACGGCGCCGCGCGCAACGCATCGCGTGCGCGTTCCAGCCGCAATTGCCGCACGTACTGCATGGGACTTACGCCGCGAAACTGCTGGAAGCCGTCGCGCAACGTGCGAGCCGAGACGCCGACGGCGTTGGCAATATCGAGTAACTCCAGCGGCTCACGGCAATTTGCTTCGATGAACGCCTCCGCGCGCTTCACGAAACCGGGCGACACCAGCGAACGCTTCGAAGCGAAGCCTGACTCTATTTCATTGCTCACGTGACCCGTGGCGAACAAATCGATCAGTAAACCTTCGAGTTGCGCCGCGACACGCGGATTACTGCGCGCACTCGCAAGTAATTCTGGTGAACTCGCGACCAGTTGCAATTGCTGCATCCAGCCGCGCAAATGCGCGCTGCCCACCGGCACCAGCGCGGCAAAATCCGGCGCGGCAAAATTCGATTTAACCAAGCCCGCCTGCGCGTTCAGCGCCACGGGATCGATCCGCAGCACAAACTGCTCGCAGCCAGGCGACAGCAGTGCGTCGAACGCCTGCCCTGGCGCACATAAAACGCCCTGGTGACGATTCACCTGCATGGAACGTCCCATCGTGCGGACTTCCGCGTCGCCGGTCACGCAAAACATCAGAAGGTAATAACCGTCCACCGACTTGACGTTCACGCGCATGGCGTCGCCGAACGCGATCGTGCCGAGACCCAGCCCCCCAAGCTTGACGAAATCCATGTGCGAGCGGCCGCGGCCCGTGCCCGAGGGCACGAGCGCGTGCGGCTGCATCACGCGCGAAATCAGTTCGCGGGTTTCATCGAGGTCAGTCGATTCGAATAATCGATAGCCCCGCAACGCGTCAGCGCGAAAGGCGCCTTGAGACATGGACGGTACCGGTCGGTGAAAACATTCACGACGAATGCTAAGGCAGATAGTAAGTCAGTTCGCAGTTCTGCCCGAGGCCCGCGCCGCCCAACACCCTTCGTCCCGCGAAAACCTGCCGGAAGTGGATAGCGGGGCTTGGCGCGCAGCCGTTATCGGATAGACCCGCTATTTTGGCGCACCAAAAATCGCAGCACACCAACCCCCACAAAAGGAGAAACCGCCTTGGAAACGAATGCGACATGCGCCCCGGACGCGCCCGATGCACCGGATGCAAGGGCCGAATTCCCCCTTCGCCCGATGAACCCGCTCGACTCCGACGCAGTAACTTTTCCGCGTGACGACGGCTCACGCGTGCCCTACAAGGTCTTCAGCTCGCAGGCGGTTTATGAGCGCGAGCAGGAGCGGATCTATCGCGGGCCGACCTGGAATTTCGTGGCGCTGGAAGCGGAAATCCTGAATCCGGGCGACTTCAAGAGCACCTTTGTCGGCGATACGCCCGTCGTCGTCACGCGCAACGACGACGGCTCGCTGGCGGCGTGGGTGAACCGCTGCGCGCATCGCGGCGCGTCCGTGTGCAGGAAGTCCCGCGGCAACGCAAGCTCGCACACGTGCGTGTACCACCAGTGGAGTTTCGACAAGAGCGGTAACCTGCTGGGCGTGCCGTTCCGGCGCGGCCAGAAAGGCATGACCGGCATGCCCGCCGACTTCGATCCGAAGAATCACAGCTTGAGAAAGCTTCGGGTGGAGAGTTATCGCGGGCTCGTGTTCGCGAGTTTCAGTGAGACGGTCGCTCCCTTGCCTGAGTATCTTGGCGCGGAAATGCGGCCCTGGATCGATCGGATCTTCCACAAGCCGATTGAATATCTTGGCTGCACGCGGCAGTTCTCAAGGTCGAACTGGAAGCTCTATTTCGAGAATGTGAAGGACCCGTATCACGCGAGCATGCTGCACCTGTTCCATACGACGTTCAACATTTTCCGTGTGGGCATGAAGGCGCGTTCCATACCCGATGCAACCCATGGACTGCACAGCATCATCACGGTGACGAAGACGGGCGAGGACACATCGGCCGCGTACAAGCAGCAGAACATTCGCTCCTTCGATGAAGGCTTCGCGCTTGAGGACGATTCCATCCTCGGCCTGATTTCCGAATACGAAGAAGACACGACCAATCATATCCAGCCGATCTTCCCGCAACTCGTGATCCAGCAGATCCACAACACGCTGGTTGCACGACAGTTGCTGCCTAAAGGTCCCAACAGCTTCGAGCTGATTTTCCACTTCTTCGGATATACCGACGACACGCCGGAGATGCGCGAGCTGCGCATCAAGCAGGCGAACCTGGTGGGACCTGCAGGCTATATCTCGATGGAAGACACGGAAGCCACCGAACTGGTTCAACGCGGCACCATCCGCGACGCCGGCGCGACGTCGGTGATCGAAATGTCGCGTGGCAATCCGGACCAGCAGGACACGGTCATCACCGAAAGCCTGATCCGCAAGTTCTGGGTCGGTTACCAGAAACTGATGGGCTATTGAACGTCGAGGAAAGAGATCATGGAAGCAATGAAGCTGTGGTTCGAACTGCACATGCTGCAGGACCAGTACATCAACAACCTCGACAACGACCGTCTCGAAGCGTGGCCGACGCTGTTCACCGAGGACTGTCTCTACGAGATCATCCCGAAGGAAAACGCCGACATGGGCCTCCCGATCGGCATCATCTATTGCACCAACCAGAAGATGCTGCGCGACCGCGTGGTGTCGCTGCGCAATGCCAATATCTTCGAGGAACACAGCTACCGGCACATGACGTCAGGGCTCTGCGTGATGGCCGAGAAGGACGGCGTGATCGAGACGGAAAGCAATTACGTGGTGATCCAGACGCGCACCGATGGTGAATCGAACGTGTATCAGGCGGGCAAGTACTACGACAAGGTGGTGCGTACCGACGCCGGTTTGCGTTACCAGTCCAAGCGCGTGATCTATGACACCTCGCGTGTGCAGACCCTGCTCGCCACACCGATCTGAAGGGGATAAGAATGAACCAGTTGGCTCAAGCCTGGTATCCGGTCGGCGCAATCGATGACTTCGAAGAAGGTGAACCGGTCGCTGTTGTTGCGGGCAACAAACCCATCGCGGTTTTCCGCTTAGGAGAAGAGATATTCGCGCTGCATGATCTTTGTACGCATGGCCACGCGCGTCTATCGGAAGGGTTCGTTGAGAATGGTTGTGTCGAATGTCCGCTGCATCAAGGGCTCGTGGACATTCGTACGGGCGCGCCGCAGTGCGCGCCTATCGTGGAAGCGGTCCGCACGTATCCGGTTCGCATCAACGAGGGCAGCGTCGAGATCCATGTCGAATGAAGCCTATGTGATCGTCGGCGCGGGACATGCCGCGCGGCGCGCCGCCGAAACGCTCCGGTTGAAGTCGCCGGAGGTCCGCATCCTGATGATCGGCGAGGAAGCGGAACTGCCTTACGACCGGCCGGTGTTATCGAAGGATGCGTTGCTTGGCATCGAAGGCGAGCAACGCGCGTTTATCCGCGATGCGCACTGGTACGCGCAGCAGCGTATCGAGATGCGGCTGGGCGTGCGGGTGAGCGCGATCGATCGTGAACAGCGCTGCGTGTTGCTCAGCGATGGCGCGCGGGTCGCCTATGAGCGTTTGCTGATCGCGACCGGGTCCCGCGTGCGGCGTTTCAGCGGACCGGTCGACGAGGGCGTGGCGCTGCACTACGTTCGTACCATCGCCGATGCCCGTGCGCTGCGCGAAGCGCTCGCGCCGGGAGTTCGGGTCGCGGTGCTGGGCGGCGGGTTTATCGGGCTGGAAGTGGCGGCGTCGGCGGTATCGCGTGGCTGCACGGTAACGGTGATCGAGCCTGCAAGCCGCTTGTTGCAGCGATCCATGCCGGTTGAAGTGGGTGCGTTCATGCTCGGCTTGCATCGAGGTCATGGCGTGGATATGCAGCTCGACACCACGCCGGTTTCTATCGACAAGACGCCCACCGGCGCTCTCGTCAAGACCGATCGCGGCGACGTACCGGCGGACGTGGTGGTGATCGGCATAGGCGTCGTGCCTAACGTGGAGCTTGCCGTATCTGCAGGATTGCTGGTCGATAACGGCATTGTGGTGGACCAGCACTGTCGAACCGCAGATCCGCTGATCTTCGCGGCAGGCGAAGTGACGAGCCACTTCAACGCGCTGCTGGGACGGCATGTGCGCGTGGAGTCGTGGCAAGTGGCGGAGAACCAGCCAGCCGTGGCAGCCGCGAACATGCTTGGCGGCAATGAGCATTACGCCGAGATGCCGTGGCTTTGGTCTGATCAATATGACTGCAACGTGCAGACGCTCGGCGTTTTTGCGGCGCATCAATCGGTCTTCAAGCGCGACGACCCACAAGGCGATGCATTCTGCATGCTGGCGCTTGGCGAGGACGACAGGCTCGAGGCTGCGGTGACGGTGAACTGCGGCCGGGAAATGGCCGTGTGCCGGCGGTTGATGGCTGCAGGAAAAATAGTGGACCACGCGCGTCTCACCGATCCGGATACGCCGCTTAAAGCCCTGCTCAAATAGAGGCTTGTCTTGACAGGAGGAGGCCTAAGTCGAAATGAAAGCTTATTCGGAAAGCTTGAGAAGCGCGCGGGTATGATCTACGTCTGGAAGTTTCTGGAGCTGCGAACAAGCAGTGGCGGATACCCGTCCACCGCTAAACGCCGCGAACAAACTGGACGTAGAGGAGAGATTTGACGCATGAAGTTCGACACAGTCGTGCTGGGCGCGGGCATCGTGGGTGTATCGATCGCCATTCATTTGCAAAAGCGTGGCCGCTCGGTCGCGCTGGTGGACCGAAAGCATCCCGGACTCGAAACCTCGTTCGGTAACGCCGGGCTGTTGCAGCGCGAAGGCGTCTATCCCTACGCGCTTCCCCGCGACATCGGCACGCTGATGCATTACGCGCGCAACTCGTCCATCGACGTTCATTACCACCGCGACGCACTGCCCGCGCTCGCGCCCTTCCTCTGGGCGTACTGGCGCAATTCCGAACCCGCGCGCCATGCCGCCATCGCGCGCCAGTACGCCACGCTGATCGAACATTGCGTCACCGAGCACGAGATCCTCGCGCAGGAAGCCGGCGTTGAGTCGTTGCTGCGGCCAACGGGCTGGATCAAGGTCTTCCGCAGCGCCGCCGCTCAGGATGGCGAGCTGCGCGACGCCGAGCGGTGGCATCGCGAGTTTGGCGTGCAATACAAGCTCCTCGATCCGGCAAAGTTGCAACTCGCCGAGCCGCATCTCGACCATTCCCTTGTGGGCGGTTTGCATTACACGGATGCAGTGGCGGTCACCGATCCGGGCGCGCTGGTCGCGGGTTACGCGGCGTACTTCGAGCGCCTGGGCGGCCGCTTCCTGACGGGCGATGCCACCACATTGGAAGCCGAGGGTGATGGTTGGCGCGTGATGACGCAGGACGGTCCGGTCAGCGCGTCGACGGCGGTGATCGCATTGGGACCCTGGGCGAAAGACGTGACGTCGGCACTCGGCTACCGGCTGCCGCTGGCGGTGAAGCGCGGTTACCACATGCACTACGCGGCACAACCCGGGACCGTGCTGAATCATCCGGTGCTGGCCGTGGACGACGGCTTCCTGCTCGCGCCAATGGCACGCGGCATTCGGCTGACGACGGGTGTCGAGCTGGCGGATCGCGATGCGCCGAAGACCCCCGTGCAACTGACGCGCGCCGAGCCCTTGGCGCGCAAGCTGTTCCCGCTAGGCGAGCGGGTCGACGACGAACCGTGGATGGGCCGGCGTCCGTGTACCCCCGACATGATGCCGATCATTGGCCCCGCCCCGCGTCACAAGACCATGTGGTTCGCGTTCGGACACGCGCACCACGGGCTGACGCTCGGCGCGGTGACCGGGCGGCTGATCGCGTCCATGATGACGGGGGAGGAACCGTTCGTCGATGTCACGCCGTTCAGGGCCGACCGCTTTGAATCGGTTTGAATGAAGCAAGCGGGAGCTACTCTGAAAATTTGTCGATAGCCCCGTAGAATTGGATCCGACGTTAAGCAAGTCCCGCTCGTTTCGGCCCTGAGCCAACCTTGACCCTTATCCTGCGAACGCCAATGAACGCTACCGCCGCCGAAAATCACGTGAACCAACCCGAGATCTGGCTGATCCGTCACGGTGAAACCGAATGGAGCCTGTCCGGCCAGCACACGGGCCGCACTGATATCCCTCTGACGGACCACGGACGCGAACAAGCGCGTTTGTTGCGGCCGGTGCTTGCAGCACAGCCGTTTGACCTCGTGTTGTGCAGCCCGATGTCTCGCGCTCGAGATACCTGCGCCGAGGCGGGTCTTGGCGCTCAGGCTGAGGAAGAGCCGCGCCTGAGCGAATGGAATTACGGCATCTATGAAGGCCGTACGACGCACGATATCCGCGCTGAAGATCCCGATTGGGCCGTGTGGACGTCGCCGATACCGGAAGGCGAAAACGTCGAAGATATTCAGGCGCGGGCGGAGTCTCTGATCGAGCGGCTGCTTGCCACGAAAGGGCGCATCGCGCTGTTTTCGCATGCGCATTTCCTGCGGGTCCTGGGTGCCTGCTGGATGAACGATTCAGCGGCGCTAGGGGCACATCTGCTGCTCGATACCGCGTCGGTCAGCGTGCTGGGTTTCGATCGCGAAACCAGGGCGCTGAAGCAATGGAACGTGCGTCCGCAATCGTAGGGTTTTACCAAAAGCTCAGAACAAATCCTCGTGCCGGCAATTCACGAGGATCTCTGCGACGCTTGCCGTATTGGGCATCGCAATGGTGTTAGCAATGAGCAAGGCCAGATCCTCAGGCTGGGTCATCGCCTGAGGTTCCAGGTCGGCTATGCCCACCGCCATGTCGGTATTCACGAAGCCGGGGCAGATAGCGGTTGCACGAATGCCGTCGTCCCAGCCGGCTCGCCGCACGGCATGATTCAACGCGATCACCGCGTGCTTCGACATCTGGTAACCCGCGTTCAGGTTCTTCACGCGCTTGCCGGATAGCGACGCAATCTGCACGACGCGCGCATCGCCGGGTTTGCGCAGATGCGGCAACGCGGCCTGGATCAGGCGGAAGGGCGCCTTCACATTGATATCGAGCGTTTCTTCGAGTTGCTCGCTCGTGCCGTCCTCGAGCGTGATGTGCGTGCAGATTCCCGCGTTGTTGATCAGGACATCGATGCGGCCAAAATGCTCGACGGTTGCGTCGACCCAGCGTTGTCCGCTGAGCGGATCGCGTGCTTCGTAGGCGAACGTGAATGCATCGAAGGGAACGTTCGTCGACGAAGGGTCGCGCATGCCTAGCGACAGCCGATAACCGCGCCGGTGCAATTCCGTCGCCACCGCCAGGCCGATGCCGCGATTCGCGCCGGAGATCATCGCTACCTTGTTCATGCTCCAGGTCCTTGGTTTTAAAAGCCCGCGTCGATAACGATCTTCGTGCCGTCACTGAAACGGCTTAGCCGGAACATGTGTGGATCGACGAGCGGCGTGTCGTTGGTCACCAGATCCGCCAACAATTTCCCTGCGGCCGGACCGATGCCAAAACCATGCCCTGAAAACCCGGTGCCGATGAAAAGCCCCGGCACGCTTTCAACGTCCGATATCACCGGAATGGCATCCGGCGTCACGTCCATGAGACCCGCCCAGCGCTGCGCGATACGCGCACCGCTCATGTGCGGAAAGACCTTCACGAACTCACGCAATCCCGCATCGGTATAAGCGGATATAGGCTCCGGGTCGAGCGTGCGAACGTCCTCGAAGGCGGTCCGCTGATCGAGCGCCCAATGACGCGGCCGGCGCAGTTCATCGAAGAAACGCGCGCCTAAGCCAATCCGCAATGCGCCCAACTGACTCTTCAGCGCGGGGATGTATTGAGGCAATAAGCGGAAGCAGTCCGGCGTGATATCCGTGTAGGTACGAAAGCCGAACGCAATCGTATAACCGCCGTCCGCGCGCTTGCGGAATGCGAACTCCTTGTTGCTGGCGCTCACCGCGGGACCACCTTCTATAGGCGATGTCCGCAACACGGAAGCCTTCACCATCAACTGCGGCACGTTGACATCCAGATTCCCGCAGAAGAGACGTGACCACGCACCACCCGCGACTACCACGCTCTTGCAGCGGATGGTTCCCAGTTCCGTCACCACTGCGCTGACGCGTCCAGCGCTTGTTTCCACACCGCGCACCGCGCAAGGCGTGAGGATTTTCACGCCGCGTTTGCGCAGCGCATTTGCCATAGCCGGTGCGGCTTTCTGCGGTTCGGCCCGGCCGTCGCCGGGGGTGTACAAGCCGCCCTTGAAAGCCCTCGATGCACCAGGAAGCAAACCCGCAACGGTCTTGGGATCGACCTCGCGGGTATCGAATGCATCGTTTCCGGCTAACGCACGCGCTTTCTCAAGCCATACGCGATGCCCTTCCATCTTCGCGTCATCGTTAGCCATGTACAGGATGCCGCATTGCTTGAAACCGGTGTCGATACCAAGTGTCTGATCAAGCGTGCGCCACAGCTTCAGGCTTTCTATACTCAGTTCGAACTCGCGCATGTCGCGATGCGTGACGCGCACCCAACCCCAGTTGCGGCTGGATTGTTCGCCCGCTATATAGCCCTTCTCGCACACTGCAACGCGCAGGCCTTTGTCGCTCAGATACAGCGCGGTACTCACGCCAATAATCCCGCCACCGACCACCACGACATCCACTTCGTCCGGCAAGGTGGTGTCGTCGGTGACGGTCTCGACTGGTGGTCCCATAAAGTGGTTTTTCCCTGCCTTTAGTTGTGTTGTTCGGCCATGCCGGCGCGTGCGGCTGCAGCCGCCTGACGCTTGAGTTGCTTGCGCGTGGTGGCCGTGCTTGCGCCGCCGTAACGCGGATTTGAATGGCGGTTGGTCCAGCGGTCGATATGATTGATCGCGTGCGTAAGGGGCACGGTAATCAGCAAGTAGACAAAGCCGGCCGCGACCAGCGGAGACAGGTTCGCCGTATTCACCGACGTGTTCTGACCAATGGTGAACAGGTCCCGTTGCGAAGTCAGCAAGCCGAGAAAATAAACGAGGCTTGAATCCTTCACGATCGAAATGAACTGGTTCGCGAGCGCGGGCAGAATGCGCCGGACGCCTTGCGGCACGATCACATGGCGCATGGCGGTCCAGTACGTCATGCCGAGCGCCTGACATGCCGAGAGTTGCCCCTTGCCCACGCTCTGAATGCCCGAGCGAAAGATCTCCGCTATATACGCCGATGAAATCAGCCCGAGCGCCACGATCGCAAGCGGATACGGATTCGGGCCGAAGACCGCAAGCCCAACCGGTGCGAGTCCTTGCCCCACGAGCAGGATCACGAGCGCCGCCGGCAGACCGCGAAAGACTTCCACGAACACGCGCGCCGGCGCTTCGAGCCAGCGCATGTGGGAGACAGCCATCAACGCCAGCACCATGCCCGCGATGATCCCGAGCAAAGTCGAGAACAGCGACAGCACGAGCGTATTGACGAGCCCGGTCTCGAGCAGCGCAGGCAGCGATCCCGTGAGCAACTGCCAATCGAGGAAGTTCTGCAGGAATGCGTTCATGGCGCTCTCCGGATCAGGTCGGTGACAAGGTCAGCTACCGGTTTTCATCTCGTACGGCGGCAAGCTGGCGGGCTTCGGATAACCGGGATGGAACTGCGTGTAGAGCTTCATCCAGGTGCCATCCGCAACCAGTTCGTTAAGCGTCTTGTTGACTGCGGCTTCGAGCTTGGCATTGCCCTTGCGCATCGGAAAACCGGCCGGCAGGTTGATCGCGGAAATATCCAGCCGGTCGGCGAGATTCAACTGCGGGTACTTGCTTTGCAGACCGTCGACGAGCGATTTATCGATGAAGAAACCATCGATATATTTTGAGCGCAGGGAGAGAAAGCCCGCGTTCACGTTAGGGAAACGCACGATCTGCGCGCCCGGCAAGTAGCTGTCCGAATACGTGTCTTCAATCGTACCTTGCACCACGCCAATCCGCTTGTCCTTGACCGACGCCTTGTCGCTTGTGATCGCGCTATCGGGCAGGGTGGCCACGCTAAGCAGCCCGGTCAGGTAACCCTCGGAGAAATCGACCATCTTCAGCCGGTCCGTCGTGATCGATATCGATCCGGCCGCGAGATCGATCTGCTGATTCGTCACGCTCGGCAGCAAGCCGCTGAAGTCCTGCGCGCGGAAGTCGACGCTCAATCCCAGCTTCGCGCCAATCGCGCGCAGCAACTCCACGTCGAAGCCGGTCATCTTGCCGTTATCGATGTAGGAATAAGGTTTGTTGTTGGCGTCCACGCCGGCCATCAGCTTGCCTGGTGCAAGCGTGCCGAGATCATCGGCATGGGCGCTGGTCGCGGCCATCAACGAGAAGGAAGCGACGATGGAAACGAGGCTGAGAAAGTGTCGAAACCGCATGATGTTGCTCCAGGGATAACCAGCAATGAATTGAAAATACAACGGGTCGATGCAGAGTCACTAACAGGCGTCAGGACAGCGCGCCACGCACGCGTCCGTTCCAGCAATCGTCGAGCTGATACAGCACGGTGCCTACCGGCACGCTCAAGCTGCGCGCCATGCCGCCCGGGCTCAATGGGAACGGACCTTCGCCGAATGCGCCGGGCGCGGCATCGAGGCCTGATAGTGTTCTTGCAATGCGCTGCCCGAGATAACTCATCAACGCGACGCCGTTGCCGTTGCAGCCGAGCGCGTAAAACACGCCGTCGCTCTTGCCAATATGCGCGAGCTTGTCGCCGGTCATCGCGACGTATCCCTTCCATGCATGCGTGATACGCACGTCGCGTAAAGCGGGCCAGAGCTGCACCATCTTCCTGTGCAGGATTCGCGCCGCCTCGCGTTCACCGACTTCGCGAAACGATGGCCGCGAGCCAAACAACATGCGCGTTCCATCGGGGGAAGGACGGGTATAAAACAGGTTGCGCTTGGAGTCGCTGATCATGCGGCGACCCGGATTCAATATATCCATGAGTCCAGGCGGAAGCGGTTCTGTGGCGATTTGATAGCTCGCGACCGGCAGTACGCGACGCGAGAGAAATGGCAGCAAGGGCCCGGTATATCCGTTGGTCGCGACCAGCACCTGCTTTGCATCGATCTTGCCGCGCGCCGTATGCACAGCGAAGCGCGCGCCCGTCCGTTCAATCCGTTCCACCGCCGCGTGCGAATGCAGGCTCGCGCCGCGCCGCCGTGCAAGCTCGCGCAGGGCCCGGTGATATTTCGCCGTATGCAGGCCGCCGTATTCATCGACGAGAATGCCGCCGTAGTAGTAGTCCGACCCCACCACGGCGCGTTGCTCCGCACGCGTCACTACGTGCACGGTCACGCCGGTTTTCTCGCTTAGCAGATCGCCTTGCCGGCGCAGCCGCTCGAAATGCCCGGGCGTGAACGCACCAAAAAAGCGGCCCGTTATTTGCAGATCGGCGTCGAGCGATTCACTGGCTATCAGGTGTTTGAGGTAATCGAAACTCGCCGTGGATTCCGCCATCAAACGGCCCAGCCGTTCCGACGATACCCCGCGAATGGCGTCGGTCAGCGCCAGTTTTTGCCCGCTCGACACCATGCCGCCGCTGCGCGTGCTGCCGCCCGCGCCGATCTCGGCGGCGTCCAATACGGCAACCGTTGCACCCTGCCGAGCCGCTTCAGCCGCCGCCGATAACCCGCAATAGCCGCTCCCCACGATCACCAGATCCACGCTCGATGGCAACGCAACGCGTGAAGTTTCGGGCGGCGCCGCGTCCCACCAATACGGCGTGATGCGAAAGTCATCGTGGAAAAGCAGTGCGTCGGCTCGCATGGTTCGTGGGGAGTGACTAGTTGCGACCAGTCTAGGAGCGCTTCCGTAATCCGGTCAAATACGGCCAAAAACGTCTGCTATTCAATTTTGATATGACAAGCTTGCGTGCGGGCCGGGCAAATCAAGGGAGAGGGGCACACATGAACCAGAAGCAAATCGAAGCGTTCAGGCTGGTCATGCTGAGGGGATCGATGACGGCCGCGGCCGAAGAACTCGGCACCTCGCAGCCCAGCGTCAGCCGCCTGATTGCGGAGCTGGAGGCGTCCACGGGACTGGCGCTTTTCACGCGCAACGGCGGCCGGATCCAGGCTACCGACGCCGGTACCGCGTTCTATCGCGAGGTCGACCGCAGTTTCGTGGGACTCGAAAAACTCGGGCATTCAGCGCGGGAGATCCGTCAGTTTGGCAGTGGCCGGCTGCGTCTCGTGGCGCCGCCGGTGCTCGCGTTATCGTTCGTACCCCTTGTGATCGAGCGCTTTCTTGCGGCGTATCCGCGCATTGCGATATCGCTGGAAATGCGCAGCGAGGGCACGATCCAGCGCTGGGCTTCGTCGGCCTATTGCGATGTCGGTTTTGCCACCACCACGCCCGACGCGTTCGGCGTCACCAGCGCGGAGTTGTATCGACTGGCCGGGGTCTGCGCGTTGCCCGCCCAACATCCGCTCACCGCACGCAAGCGCATCCATGCGCGTGACTTGAAGGATCAGAGCCTCATCCTGCCGTCCTACGCCGACGACGTCCGCTCGTCGCTCGATCGCGCGTTGCGCCAGGCCGGTGTGAACCAGGTGCCGGCGATCGAGACGCCGTACGGCGCCACCATTTGCGCGATGGTCGCGCGTGGCCTGGGGGTGGGCGTGGTAAATCCGTTGGCCACCACCGATACCAATCCGGCCCGTATTGTGTTCAGGCCGTTCTCGCCGGACGTGATGTTTCGCGGCTTCACGGTCTGTCCTCAGTTGCAGCACCCGAACCCGCTGGTGACGGCTTTTCTCGATCTCACCAACGAAACGATGGCCATTGAAGCGGCTCGTTTGCGAGGTTTCGCCGACACGAGTCGGAGCGCTCCCGGTTAAGTGTTTCCCCGATTCATCTTGACGTCGAGTATTCGCGCAAGTGCAATTTTTTTGCTGACAGGAATGATTAAATTGAAAAACCGCGATTGCATCGCGAGGACCACGTCAATCGATCCTCGCCCAACTGATGGACGCGCCGTTATCGAGTTGCCTCGCGCTTGCGCGTACGCTGGTGAGCCGCGAGTATCTCTATGAGGTGAGAAAGCGCGGCGGATACTATCCGCCCTGGCTGCTGCAACTCGCGCAAGCGATAGATGCGGTCGATCCCGTGCTGGAATGCTGCATGCGCGGCTAGCCGGTTTAGGCGATGTCACCGGCGAGACCATTTCGGTTGGCAGGGATCCGTACGGTATATCCGTGGTTGGGCCGACCGAGCGGATCGAGAAGCGGCAGGAGATCGATGCGCAGGAGAAGTGACACAAGTACCTCGAACACTTTCGTGTGACGCTGAATCTTTTCTGCTAGATTGAATGCTCGCGCGTAAGCGCAGCGCGTGCGAGGTCTGATACTCCGCACCCGTGACCCGTCTGGCGCTTCAATCGACCATGTCTTCGCCTACTGCTTTTTCATCCACGCTAGACACCCCGAACCCGCCCGCGAACCGGGCGAGGATCTGGCGCGAGCCGGCGCTGGCGAATGCCGAATTACTCCGTGCGGCTTATCGGACGCATCAATTCCCGCCTCACGCACACGACGAATACGCGATTGGTTTTATCGAACGTGGTGCGCAGGCTTATACGCGTGGCCGCAAGGAGCGGCTGATCATGCCGATGGGCACGATCTGCGTGATCAATCCCGGGCAACTGCACGAGGGCAGGGGCGCGACCGAGACCGGCTGGGACTATCGGATGATCTACGTTCCGCCCGAGGGCCTCGCGATGGCCCTGGCAGGCTCTGAGCCCGCTAGCGTGCAAGACCTGCCGTTCTTCGCGGAGTCGGTCATAGACGACCCTGACACCTTGCAGGCACTGTATGCCGCACACGTGTGCTCCGAGTCTTCTGACGCCTCGAAACTCGAGAAAGCATCGCGCCTGATCCACGCCTTGCGCCAGCTCATGACGCGGCATGGTCAAGGCGTGCCGCGTGCTCAACTGCCGTGCGCGGAGCCGGGCGCGGTGCGACGTGCAAGGGAGTTTATCGATGCAAGCGTGGCGGCGAACCCGTCACTTGACGATATCGCCGGCGCGGCGGGCATGAGTCCCTTTCACTTGTTGCGCGAATTCAAGAAGGCGGTCGGCGTGCCGCCTCATGCGTATCTTGTGCAACGTCGTATGCATGAAGCACGCCGCTTGCTGCTGAAAGGTCATGCGCCGAGGATGGTCGCCATGGAGGTGGGTTACAGCGATCAATCGCATTTGAGCCGCGAATTCAGGCGCTTTTATGGCGTCCCGCCCAGCACGGCGATTCGTTAGAAAATTCGTTGGAAAGAACCGCAATTTTCTTCAAGGCGCTCGCTCTGCTGTCGGTCAGACTTGGTTCCATTGGTTCATTGAATGGAGAAAACCATGATCGACTTGCGCAGCGACACCTGTAGTCAACCGACCGAAGCCATGCGTCACGCGATGGCGACAGCACCAGTCGGTGATGATGTCTATAGCGACGACCCTACAGTCAAACGACTTGAACGCGAGGTCGCGGATCTGCTTGGGAAGGAAGACGCGGTCTACATGGTGACCGGCACCATGACGAACCAGGTGGCTATCCGGGCGCACACCGAACCGGGCGACGCCGTGCTTTTCGATCAGAACGCTCATGTCTACATACTCGAAGGCGGTGCGCCTGCGGCGTATGCCGGCGTGCTGCCGCGCTTGTTACCCGGCGTGCGCGGTATCTTTAATGCAAGCGATGTGGAAGCGGCTATCGGCGTGCCTCACCGGTTCTTTCCCGCCACTATTCCCGCCCCCGTTCGGCTGCTGTGTCTCGAGAATACGCACAACATTGGCGGCGGCAAGGTGTGGCCACTGGAACAACTCAAGGCCGTGTGCGATGCAGGACGCGTGCGCGGCGTGAAGCTGCATCTGGATGGCGCAAGGCTTTGGCATGCCACGGCCGCGACAGGTATTGCGGAGAGTGAATATGCCCGGCATTTCGACACGGTCAGCGTCTGCTTTTCCAAGGGGCTGGGTGCGCCTGTCGGATCGGCTCTCGCGGGATCGCGCGAATTCATAGCGCGTGCAAGGCGCTTCAAGCAACAGATTGGCGGCGGGTTCAGACAGGCAGGGATCATCGCGGCCGGTGCGCTCTATGCGCTGCAAAACAACCGGGCGCGACTGGTCGAAGATCATGAAAACGCCCGTCTGCTGGCGCAAGGGATTGCTTCGCTGCCGGGTATCGAGATCGATGTAAATACGGTCGAGACAAATATTGTCCGGTTCGCGGTGACGTCCTTGCCCGCGGGTGAGTTTGTCGAGCGCCTGTACGAGAAAGGTCTGTATGTGCTGCCTTCCGGCACCGACGGCGTGCGCGCGATTCCGTATCTGAACATCACGAAAGCGCAGGTTCAGGAAGCCATTGGCATCATTGCATCAGTGGCCGAAGCGTATGCGGAGAATGCCGGCGCAATGGCAGGACAAGCGGCAACGGGCGGCGCGGGGTATTAAAGGTAAAGGTGCGATGGTCCCTGGCCATCGCGCCCTGCCACTGGTGTCTTACGTCGGCGCCCCGGCTTGCCGCTTAGGGTCGGCCTTCATGAACGCCGGATGCTGGTCACACACGGCCATGATCCGGTCGATAGTCGGCACATCGGGGATCGCAATCTTGAACACGCGTGTCACCGCGACGATGCTCGCGAGGCAAATATCCGCCATGGTGGGTTCATCGCCGTGACAGAATTTGCCCGTTTCCGGCGCGCCCGCAAGACGCTCCTCGATTGCAGCAAGGCCCGCTACCAGCCAGCGGATTTGCCATGCGCGCCACGCGGCATCGTCGAATCCGCCCGTTGTCTGAAGATACTTTTTCACGCGGGGCACGACTAGCGGGTGGGTGTCGGCTGCGCACATGGAGGCAATGGAGCGTACTCGTGCGCGGCCATATAAATCACTTGGCAACAAGGGCGGCGAAGGCTGAAGTTCATCGAGAAATTCAAGAATGGCCAGCGATTGCGTCAGCGGTTCGTGCCCTTCCTCTACCAGCGCCGGAATCGACCCTAGTGGGCTGATCTTCAGGAAATCGGCGCTGCGTTGCTCGCCTGCATCGAGGTCGATGTTTTGTTCGTGCGCGCTCAGGCCCTTCAGATTAAGGGCGACACGCACGCGAAATGCGGCGGACGAGCGCCAGAACGCGAAGAGTTCGAATTGCGCTTGCTCAGACATGAGGATCTTCCTTCGTAGTGGACGGTGGCGGCGACGTTGGCTACGTCGTCGGCTCTCAACTATGCATCAAAGTGCTCTGCCTTGTATCCACCGCTTGATGGTCGTGCATGTCAGGAAGATCCCCAAACGCCGATGCCCGGCGAACTTTAGTTCGCCGGGCATCGGTTTCCTGCAGGTTTCAAGCTTCGGCTTTTATCAGTTATGTGAAGAAATCGAGCTTGTGTCGTTAGCTTGGGCGCGATCACCGGATTGCGTGACGGTGCTCCTCACGCCGCCGTAAGCGCTTGCGCCCGCATTGGTCGCCGCATTTTCCGCTGCAATGGTTTGCGCGCTTTGGCCGCGTTGCGAAGAGGGTGCACCGACTTGCGGGTTGTACGACGGCGCCGGACCATAACCACTGCTGGCAAACGCGGGTGCTGCTAAGGCGGTGGAAACAGCGACTAACAACGATGCAATGAGGGACTTGTTCATGATGTGCTCCGATGCGTATCAGTGACTTCATTTCATGGGCTACGCAGCGGTCTTGCTGGTTGGTGCGCTGCGTCGATGGAATGGAGTATATGCGCGCACTATCGAAATATTGTACCGATAGAGGGGAATAGAGAATCCGCACAAAATGAACAATTGGACGCGGTGGGTAGTTGCTGAATTCGCTAAGAAAATAGGGCGTGATATTGCTAAGGAAAGCCACTGAATCAGGCTTGACCGCTAAGAGGCAATGCAGGGCGGCTTAGGCAGTGTAAAGATCTAACCACCCTCCACCGGCATCTCCTTCAACTCCACATCCGGCGCCATCGTATTCCCAGCGGCAGCAGCAGGGACATTGACGAATGATTGCTCAAGCTGATTACTGCCCTTGCTCGCCAGCGCGGCGCAATCGCCCATTGGCAAGCGCTTGACCACGGCGTACGCGACCACCATGGCCATCGTGCCGAAGATCGCGTTACCGGCCGCCTGTCCAATCATCACGCCCACCGGTCCATGCCGCATCCCGGCCGCAACGAACGGCACCGTGCCGATGGTCGCGCGCCCCCAGTTGAACAGGGTCGACAACAACGGCCGATCGAGATTGTTGAAGGTCGCGTTCGCCACGAACTGGCAGCCGACGAACGCATAACTCGCCACCAGCCACGAACAGAACGCCGTGATGATGACGGCCGTGTCGCCGCGGGCCGAGAACGCGCGGATCAAACCGCCCTGGGCGAGCGCCAGCACGACCCAGGCAACCGCGACCGTCAGCAACACGAACACCAGGCTGTTGCGAACAGTTTCCCGAATCCGGTCCGCGCGTCCCGCGCCAAGATTCTGCGCGATGATCGGACCAACCGCGCCAGTCAGCGCATAGATCACCGCGAAGGCCACGGGCGTGATGCGGTCGATGGTGGCTTGCCCCGCCACGGCGGCAGCACCGAAACGCGCCATTGCATGGGTGACGTATGCGCTGGCAACGGGAGTGGCGAGGTTGGTCAGCACGGCGGGCAGTGCCACTTTCATGACCGGCTGGCTGTTGGACCACAAGCGTTCAACGCGGACACGCGCAATGAGATCGTTCACCCGGGTCGCTCCATAGAGGCCGACAAGCGCGAGCGCGACCCGTGCAATATCGTTCGATATGGCCGCACCCGTCAGCCCGAGATGAAACCCAAAGATGAGGATCGGATCGAGGACCGCTGTTACAAGCGCTGCGGTCAGCGTGACGGTCATTGCCCGCCGGGCATCGCCGACAGAACGCATCAGCGCAGCCGTACACATGCCGATAGCGAGGAACACATACGTAGGCGCGGTGATCAGCAGGAAGCCGCGGGTGAGCACGCGCGTTTCGCCGGCTGCGCCGAGCGCGCTGAGAATTGGGTCGAGCAAGAGCAGCGTGGCCGCGCTCAACATGACCGTGATGAGGATCATCAGCACGAGACTCGCCGATGCCACCTGCCTCGCTTTGGTTCGCTGGCCCGCACCAAGAAGCCGCGCAACCGTTGCGCTCACGCCTATGGTCATGCCGATGGAAATGGCGGTGTGAAAGAAGTTGACGGTCCCGGCGAATCCGACCGCCGCGGCAACCGACGTGTCGCCGAGCAGCGATACATAGAAGAGATTCGCCAGATCGACTGCGAAAATGGCCATCAATCCAATCGCCCCGGTTCCTGCCATGACCACGACGTGGCGCAAGGTCGAGCCGTGTACGAAGCGAGCGGAGTCATGGTGATGTTTTGTTGTCATAGTCGGACATGGGTGGTGGAAGGCGGACTGGTGGACAAATCATCGCATGAATGATCTTCGTTTCCGCGGCTGCAAGGATGATCGTCCAGTGGCATTCGTTTAGGAGAAACAAATGCAGTGTTATACGCGTGTTGTGGGAACAGTATCCTGCATGCGTTGCGGCTTCTCCATGTCAGGGCATTTTTAAGGCGATCGATCGCCTACAATGTTCCTGGCCGCCGTGGCCGGACTCGCGACATGGCATTGAATGTTTCGGGAACGTGTCTTGCGCGGCGGCTCCATGAAGCAGCGAACGCGCTGCTTCACAACGTTGTTGACTACGTCGACCAAGGGATAAACATCATGAGCATTTTTGGCACGATCCTGAGCAAGATCTTCCCTTCAAGCCATCCTGCTATTACAGCGCCCGCACCGGTTGCCGATCCGGCCGCGCCCCCCGCAGCAGACCCAAGCGCAGCACCTGACGCCGCTGCCGCACCGGCCGCAGCCGCTGAACCGGTGGATGTCGAAGCGGTCTTGACCGACATGCAGGCGAATACGTCGGAGCAATTGAACTGGAGGACATCGATTGTCGACCTGATGAAATTGCTCGGCCTCGACAGCAGCCTCGGCGCTCGCAAGGAACTGGCCGGCGAACTGCACTTCTCGGGGGACACCAACGATTCCGCATCGATGAACATCTGGCTGCACAAAGCCGTGATGGAACAGCTCGCGGCCAATGGCGGGAAGGTGCCGGACAGCTTGAAGGGCTAAGCTTCGCGTCGCCCTTGCGGCGACGGCTGGCGCGCGTTGGCGTTCACATACGTATGACAGGACGGCAGGCGTGCCAGCATGATTTTGCAACTATTAAAACTGGGCGGCGTCATGCCCCTGTCATATTGTTTTGAACGATATCGCGCTATGAAAGAGGCGTGTTATCGCTCAAGCTTCAACGCCTTCCCGTATCCCGTCAGTTCCAGAAAAGCGTGACCTAGCGTTTTACCGTCATGACTCACCAAAACCGCTCCCTCCCAATACACCGCGCCAGTCGACTGGCTGGAATCGAGCTCCTGATCGTCCATCAATGGATCGAGTTGCCACGTAAGCGCGCCGGTCCTGACCGTCTCCGATACCGGATAAGACGTGCCGGTGCGCGGCGAGCGCCAGGTCCTCCGCGGCGTGAAGTTGACCTGATCCCCATCGAATGCGCTCACATGCCCGCTTGCATCGCGAAGCGCTGCGTGTGACCAGACGGACCCGCCGTTTCGTCCTCGCACCTTGAAAGCCATCAGCGCCGATCCATCCGACAAATTGGCGCCGAGCCAGTCCCATCCCGTGGCATCGCTGCTAAGCACCGTGCTTGACCATTCGTGATCCAGCCACGCCGAGCCGGTGACGGCCGCGCTCAGGCCGTCCTTGCCGTTCGCGCTGGAAGCGCGCGTGACCTCGCCGCTTACATGTAGTTGCGGCTCGCTGTAGTAATAGCTCGCTTGCGTGGCGAGCGGACCTTTTCTCGAGTAACCGTTGTCGCCCTGCAGCAGCGGTGGCTGAGTCGGCGTAAGCGACAGGTTCAGCGTGAAATCGGCGGCGTTTACTGTGACGATGTAATGACCATCGGCGGCACGCACGAGATGCCAGGCGTCGAGCTTGACGTCGGTGTGATCTGTCTTTGCATAAGCGAGACCGAAGCCCTGGCGCGCGATCTTCTGATCGTGCACAAGTCGTCCCAATGAAGGATCGCCAAGCGCCGCATGAGCGATGATCAACTGCGACGGCGCGAACGCACCCGGGTCCGCGGGATCGTGTCCGGTCGCCGAGCGAAAGAACGTGATCTGGAAACCGAGCGGCTTGCCATCCGGTTGATTAAGCCATCCCGTTGCGTACCACCACTCGGTGCGAAAGGCCGGATGTGCGCTTGTGTCTTGCGGAAAAACCAGCGGATGATCCGGCGTGACCGTGGCGAACTCCACCGCCATGGAGGGTGTGGTGAGCAGGCAGCAAACGCACGCCATCATGACCCATCGCCACGCCTGATTCAGGGAGCTTGGAAGACCACGCATCATCACCAGTCCTCCTTGACCGCGCGCACGGCATCGACAGAGACCGCTTTGCGTCCCGCAATCACCGCTGTTGCACACGACGATATCAGCATGACAAATGCCACCGTGCTCAGCACATGCCATGGGATATGCATCGACATGCTCCAGTGGAACGACTGTGGGTTAACTACAAATACGAGGATAAGGCTGATCGCCCACCCAAGGATCGATCCCACCGCAATACCAAGCGCAGTCAGCATGCCCGCCTCCGCCGCGAGGATCGCGAGCACCTGATGACGCGTCACGCCAACGTGCCGCAACATGCCGAACTCGCGCTCGCGAGCGAGCGTCTGGGCCGAGAACGTCGCCGCCACGCCGAACAGCCCGATCACAATGGCCACCGCTTCCAGCAGGTAGGTCACCGCGAAGCTCCGGTCGAAAATGGTCAGCGTCCGCGCGCGGATGTCGCCGGGTTCGGCGAACTCCAACGCGGCGCCGAAGGGCAGTTTGCGCAAGCGCGCTATGACGCCTTCCACGCTTGCGCTTCGGTCCACGGTGATGGCGGCATCGGTGGCGCCTGTGTCGCCTGTGAGGCGACGGTAGTCCGCCAGCCGCAACTGGACCGCCCCCGTTTGCCGTGCGTAATCGCGCCACACGCCGGCTACGACAAACGTCCCGCCCTGTGTGCCGATCGCCAACTTGAGCCTTTGCCCCAGCCTGTATCGATACAAGTCGACCATCGCTTCCGAGACCCATATCGGCGTCTCGCCGTCGCGCAGGGCGGACGGTGGAAGCACAGGGCCGGTCATCTGCATGGCGACGCCAGGATCGGTTGCATCGATGTCACGCGCGAGCAGCGTCACCGCGGGACGGGCAGGGTCCAGCGTCAGACGCGATGTGCGGTTGAACGCGGCATGCGTGATGCCGGGCGTTGCGGCGATTGCCATTTGCTGGCCGGGGCTCAGGCTCGCGGTGTTGCCGTTGGCCGCGACTCGAACGTACAGGTCCGCCGACAGGAGGCGGGTCACCCATTCATCGACGGATACACGGAAACTCGCGACCATGATCGCCATCGCGACAATCAGCGCAAAACTCGACAGAACGCCGCCCATGGCGATCGATGCCTGCCCGGGTGCATTCGCGAGGCGGGCAAGCGCCAGCGTCGTGACGGCGCGCGTACGGCGTTTGGCATGCCATCGGCTCAGCCGGGTGAACACAATCGCCGTGCATCGCGGCATCAACGCGATACCGCCAACCAGAAGCAGCGCAACGGCCAGATAGCCGAGGATGGGGACATCGAATAAGGGCGGCAGGAGCGCCAGTATTCCCGCGACCGCGAGACAAATCACTGCCGGCCAGGGCGACGACAGCCGCGCCAGTGCGCCTTCTTCGCTGCCCGCTTTAAGCGCCGCAGCCGGTCGTGCGCGCGCCGCTTCGAGCGCCGGGACGAGACTGCCGAGCACGGACACGCCGATACCCAATGCAAGAAATATGGCGCTTGCAACAGGTTCGAAACCGACATGAGGCTGCACGCCTGGGAAGTAGCCGCCGCCGAGATCGCTGCCGAAGAAACGCAGCGCGATGCTCGACAGCGCGTAGCCCAGTGCGAGGCCGAGCATGGAACCGGCTACACCGAGGAGCGCCCCTTCCATCAGGATCTGACGCAAAAGCTGGCCGCGCGTATAGCCCAATACTCGCAGCATCGCGAACTGTGCGCGGCGTCGCACGACCGCTAGCGCTTGCGTCGAAAACACCAGGAAAGCGCCGGTGAAAAGCGCCACCAGCGCGAGCACGTTCATGTTGATGCGATAAGCGCGCGAGAGACGGTCGGTACGGCTTTCATCGTCGCGCGTTTCGGCGACGATCAGTTGATTGCCGAACCGCTCTTGCAACTCGTGTTTAAAGCGTTCCCGATCGACGCCGCGTTGCAGTTGCAAATCGACGCGCGAGAGTTTTCCTTCAAATCCGAGACGCCACTGCGCAGCGGCGATATCCATCACCGCGACGCGTTGTCCCGGCCGCGTCCTGACCAGGCCGCCGGCCACTCGAAGACGGACAATGGACGTACCGCTAAGCAGCGAAACGTGCTCGCCGGGAGCCGCGTGAAGCCACTGTTGGGCAGCGGGTGAGAGGAAGATGGCGTCGTCGGAGAGCGTATCGAGCGGACGCTGAGCTGACGGCACGCCGATCAGTTCCGGCGTGATGCGGCTCGCCCTGAAGACGTCGATGCCAAGCACCTTCAACGCAGCGCTCTGCCCGGGCACGGTCACGTCCAGATCCAGCACGGGACTGGCAAGTGCTACGCCCGGTGTTGTTGCGAGACGCGGGTACCAGTGTTCATCGAAGGTGGGCTGTGCACCGCGGACCTGCAGGTCGGCCTCGCCGGAGAGACTCTTGGCGGCTGCGGAAAATTCGTTGTATGCGGCACTGTTGATGAGCTGCACGGCATATCCGAGCGCCACGCCAAGCGCAATGGTGACCATGGCCACGATCGCCCGAGCCGGATGACTGCGCCATTCCGCGCCGAGCAGCCAGCGCGCGAGTAGCTGGCCGCCTGCAATCTGCCGCGAGGGTTCTGTCGCGAGCCCGCTCACTGGCGTTCACCAGCTGACCGCGTCGGTTCCCCTGCATGCAAGCCATGCTCGCTCAGGATAAGTATCCGGTCCGCGCTGGCCGCTGCCGCCATGGAGTGCGTGACCATGATTGCTGCGGCGCCATTCGCCTTGATCTCCGCACGAAACAACGAGAGCACCTCGTGCGCGGTCTCGGGATCCAGGTTGCCGGTTGGTTCGTCAGCCAGGATCAGCGTGGGCCGATGCACAAGCGCGCGAGCGATCGCTACACGCTGCAACTCCCCGCCCGATAGCTGCCGTGGGAAATCGTCGCCACGGCCACCCAGGCCGACGGCTTCCAGCAGGTCGAGCGCGCGGGCCGGTGGCGTGTCGTTGAGCAATAGCGGAAGCGCGACGTTTTGAACCAGCGTGAGATGCGGCAGGACGTGAAATGCCTGGAAGACGAAGCCGAGCTTTTGCCGCCGAAGGCGAGTGGCGGCGTTATCGTCGAGACTCGAAATTACGGTACCGTCGATCAGCACTTCGCCGCTGTCGGCATGATCGAGGCCCGCGATCAGGTTCAGGAGCGTCGACTTGCCGACGCCCGAATCGCCCATGATCGCCACGAACTCCCCGGGATCAAGCGAGAAGTCGAGGCTTGCCAGTAACACGCGGCCTGCGCCGTACGCCTTGCTCAAACCGCGGCATTCGAGTGCCGGCGGAACGCCATTGTTGCGAAGAGTCATGAAGATCGGGTCGTCAGTGAGTAGTGGACTGGCTTGCAGACCTCCACTGTGACAGAGAAGCGCCGTATGCGTGCAACGCACCGGCGCCACGGCCCGTTGTCATTCGTAGTCCGAGAACCGCGACTCGGGTTCGGGCGGCGAAGGCAACGGCGTATAGCCCGGAATGCTCGCTTTAAATTGCTCGGACAGCCCGTTGTCGATCTTCGTGAGCCCTTTAAGCTGGAGCTGCAACAGGACACGCGTCGCGCTGCTGGCCGCAGTCGTGGTGGTGGACACATTCGTATATTTTTGCACCGCGAAGCTGAGCGCCCAGCAATCAGCGTCGTACTGAATGCCGAGCAATCCCGCCACCAAGTGATGCGCGACCATGTCGAAATTGGCCTGTCCTACAGCATAGAGCCTGCGGCTCAGCGGCCATTGACCGGACGCCACGATCTGGTTTTCCGCTTCGTTATCCAGGTCTTCATCGGCTCTGGTATACCGATAAGCAAGACTGACTACTTCCCGGTCTCCCGGTTTCCACGTGAAGCCGGAGGTACCCCGGTCCAACTGGTCGCGCTGCTCGTCGTACTGGACCGCTTGCTCGGTCGTAAGACCCGGGCCTATCTTAAGCGATGCCCCGACAATGACATCGCTGCCGCGAACATCGGTCACCGACGCCCCCGAATCCAGCGTCACTTGCGGATTGGTGAAATAGTATTGTTGGGCCACCACGAAGCGAGCCCGCTCATCACCCGTCGCCTGATTGATGAACCGGGTCGTCAAGGCGGCCGTGACACGGTTCAAGTCAGCAACCCGGTCGCCGCCAACGAAGGTGTTGTCGGTAAAGATCTGGGCTAGTCCAAAGTCCTCCTCGCCTGTGTCGAAGATCGGTGCGAAAGTCTGGTTCCGGTAAGGCGTGTAGACGTAATAAAGCCGTGGTTCCAGCGTCTGGATATAGTCCGTCCCGAACAGGCGAATGCTGCGTTCGAATACGAGCCCCGAGTCCAGGCTGAGTGTGGGCACATTGAACGAAAAGCTCTTCGGTTGTCCCGTTGGCGCGCTGCTGCCGATCGAAGACAAGTCGTAGGCCACGTAGTGCCACTGAACCTTTGGCGTGATGAACCATCCCGGACCGGACAGCGGGTAGCTGACGTACGGATTGAACGTGAAGCGGCTGCCCTCCGTGGAGTCGGCCGTGGAGATGGTGAAGCGCGTGACGTCGGCTTCGGCGCCGAAATCAAATCCGCCCATGTTGTACTGATTGTATTTGACGTCCAGTTCCGGGGCACGATTGTAAGGCGGTGACGTGCTGAACGATTGCCAGCGCTGCACTCGCGCCAGCACCGACCACGGCCCGTTGTTGTAAGTCACACCCGCCTCCTGCTGGAAGATGTCCTGCCCGTTGACCAGCGATGCGGTATTCGAATTCAGGTCCGTCGTGACGTTGACGTCCGACACTTGCGAATAGTTGACATACGCAGCAAGGCCGCCGCCAAAGTTCTGGTTGTGCTGGATATTGATCGAATAGCGGTTGGTCTTGGTCAGGGCGTCGTCGGGCAGATAGGAAATAGTCACCGAGCCCGAATACGTCGGCGACAAATAGCGGTAGTTCGTTGTCAGCATCGCGCCGCGTTTGGACATGTAGCGCGGCGTCACCGTCAGGTCGTAGTTAGGCGCGATGTTGAAATAGTACGGGACGGTGAGGTCGAATCCATTCGTCGAACTCAGCGAGAAAGTTGGCGGAAGAAAGCCGCTCTGACGAGCGCTGGACAACGGGAACGACAACCACGGACTCGCGAAGATCGGCACGCCCTGAAAGAACAGCACGCCATTGTGGGCAATGCCTTCGTTCGACCCCTGGTCCATGTCGAAACTTGTCGCCTTGAGGTACCAGGCAGGGTCGGTTTCGCACTGGCACGCGGTGTAGGTGCCGTGATGCACGACCGAACGTTCGTTGTCGATCAGGTCAATGCTGTCGGCGCTCCCCGAACCGCCCGTCAGATTGAAGTGATAGGTCGGCGTCGTCATGGTGCCCTCGTTGGCCTCGACCTGCAGATGCGCTTCGGGGCCGACAAAGACGTCGTAGTTGTCGACTACGCGAACATGGCCGTACGCATCGGCCACATCACGGTCGATGTCGTAGTGCACGGCGTCGCCTCTGACAATGGTAGCGTCGCGGCGAAGCTCCCCATGGCCCTTGAGCGACACGTCGCGGTCCTCGTCGCCGTCCGCTGAATCGCCGATGCCGAATGCAGCCGGGGACGTGTTTGCCGGCACTGGATGTTCCGTCACCTCAGGCGCGAATCGAAGACCCCAGGGCGGGTCGATCGGTTCCGCTTGCGCCGCGGCGCCGCTGAGTTGCGCGCGTGCCGGCGAAGGTGCGAGGGACATGACGATCGCCGCCGCGACGGCGACGTGACGCATGCGTGGCGTGACCCCGATGGGTGTTTCTGCTGACCGCACGGGTTAGAACGACGTGCCAATCTGGAACTGGAACTTCTGGTATTGGTCTCCAGCGTGCCGCACGATCGGGAAACCGACGTCCAGCTTGAGCGGCCCGATCGGGGAGATCCACTCAAGTCCGGCGCCATAGCTATAGCGCAGGCCGTTGGCGCCCACGCTGTCGCCCTCGTTGCCCCAGACGTTGCCGGCGTCCAAAAAGGTAAACACGCGCAGGGTCCGGTCGTACCCCGTACCCGGCAGCGGGAAGGTCATTTCGATATTGCCGACAATCATCTTCGACCCGCCGATCGGATCGTTGGTCGTGGCGTCGCGTGGTCCGAGCGAACCGGACTCGTAGCCCCGCACCGAGCCGATACCGCCGCCATAGTAGTTCTTGAAGATCGGGTAGGCGTCGCCGTTGATGCCGTGCCCATAGCCCGCCTGGAAATTCAGGCCGAGAATGAAACCTCGCGCGGGCGTGTAATAGTATTGAGCCTGAACATCTGATTTGTAGTACTGGGTATTTCCCGCTGGTGTTCCCACCTCGCCGTTGGCCTGGAGGAAATAGCCTTTGCTGGGTATCAGCGCGCTGTCGCGTGCGTCGTGCGACCAGCCCACCGTCACCGGAACGTTATTCACCACGCGACCGAACTCGGCTACGTAGTCCAGGTAGCTTTGCGGCGTCGACGAGTCCGTGTTGAACCGGTCCTGCTCGAAACCGGCGCCAAAATAAACCACGTCCGATTCGGAAAACGGTATGCCGAACTTCATGTCCGCACCAATCGATGTAATCCGAAAGCTCGTGTCGCTGAAGTTGTAAAGCGGATACGTGGTCCTGTAGTACATGTCGGTAATGCGCTTGATGCCATCGATCGTAAAGTAGGGATCGGTTTGCGTCACCGACAAGGTCCGGTATGTCTGTGCTGTATTCACGTTGACAGCCAGCGTGGTCCCCGAGCCGAACACGTTGTCCTGCGACACTCCGGCGGACAGCACGACTTTATCGCTTGAGTCATAGCCGGCGCCTAACGTGATCGCTCCCGTGGGTTTCTCTTCCACCTTCACGTTCACGTCGACCTCGTCGGTCGTGCCCGGAACCGGAACCGTGGTGACGTCGGTGTTCGTAAAGTAGCCCAGCCGATCAATCCGCTCCTTCGAGAGCTTCAGGCGGCTGCTGTCGAACCATGAGCTTTCGATCTGGCGCATTTCGCGACGTATCACTTCGTCGCGCGTGCGGGTGTTGCCTTCAATGTTCACGCGGCGCACGTACACGCGGCGTCCTGGATCGACCTGCAACGTCAATGCGACCGTATGATGGACCTGGTCGATCTCCGGCTGGGCATTGACCTGCGCGAACGCGTAGCCATACTCCCCGAGCTTGTCGACCAGTGCCTGCGTGGTGGCCTGTAATTTCGCGGCCGAGAAACGCTCGCCCGCGCGGATCGACATCAGCTTTTGCAGTTCGGCGTTGCGATCGAGCAGGTTGCCGCCAAGCCGGATACTCGAAATGGTGTACGGCTCGCCTTCGTGAATAGTGATGGTCAGGTACATGTCCTTCTTGTCAGGTGAGATCGATACTTGCGTGGAGTCGATGTTGAACTCCAGATATCCGCGGTCCAGGTAATAGGCGCGCACCTTTTCCAGATCCCCCGTCAGCTTGTCCTTCCCGTAAAGGTCGTTCTTCGTGTACCAGGAGAACCAGTTAGGGGTCGACAACTGCATTTCGTCGAGCAGCGTCGACGAGCTGGCAATCTGATTGCCCATGAAGTTGATCTGGCGAATTTTCGCGCTGGGACCTTCCGCTACCGAGAACAGAATGGATACCCGGTTGCGGTCGATCGGCGTGACCGTGGTGGTCACCTCGGCGGCGTAATAACCGCGCGTCAGGTATTGGCGTTTCAGTTCCTGTTCGGCTTTACTGACAAGCGCTTTGTCGTAAGTGCTGCCTTGCGACAGGCCGACTGCATGCAGCGCTTTGGTGAGATTGTCCTTGTCGAACTCGTGAATACCGGCAAAGTCGATTGACGAGACGGCCGCGCGTTCCTGTACTTTCACGACGACCACGTTACCTCGCGTCTCGACCTGGACGTCGTCGAAGAAGCCGGTTGCATAGAGGGCACGAATGGTTTCCGATGCCTTGTCGTCCGAGAAGACGTCGCCTCGCTTGAGCGGGACATAGGCGAAGACCGAGCTGGGCTCGATACGCTTCAGGCCGTCGATCTGTATGTCCTTGATGACAAAGGTGCTGGCCGCCGCATAAACGGAAGGAGCCAGGAACACGTTCAATGCGATGGCGACGGCTGAGTGAGCGGTGCGTAACGTGCGTAGAGTTCGGAAGTTGAATTTCATTTGATGTGATTGACGAGCATATCGGCCCGAATGTATTGCCCTGGTATCCGCGTCGTATCGGACGTGATCGGTGCCGTGCCTGGCCAGGACTTGCGTGTTCCGGCCGCTCAGGAACTGCGCTGCGCTGGCCGGTTATTGCAGGGGACCGCTTGCATGGGCCGGAATCTGAACCAGTCGCGCGGCCGATATAAGCGCGTCGACCATCGGAGGGATCTGCTCCCGGGGAAGACAAAAGGAAACGTCGGCGCCGCCTTGCAGACGAAATGTAAGGACCAGGCTTTTGCCGTTGTCGATTGCGCCGAGCTCCCATCCTTCGCAGCCCATCGCAAAGTTGACGTGGGGCGTTCGCTGCAGCTTTCGCTCGGATTGCATGATCGCGGCTGGCAGTACAGCGAGCAGTTCGCGAAATACCGAGTAATGGAACGCCAGGGTCGACCGGTCGCTATGCACCACCATATGTTGGCCATCGGGTTCCAGCTCAATGCGCTCGATGGAAGCAACCCGCACGGACTCCGGCAGGTCGTTCCTTTCAGTCCCTCCAGCCCGGACCGGATCGGGCTTGAGATCGATCTTTTCTTTCACCAATGGCATATTTTGTAATCCTTATTTATTGTGCAAGGTATTGAAGGGACAGGCAGCAACCCTGTGACGAGCTGGCTACCTTGCTGTTTGATTACGGACGAATTCGAGAACAAGCAGGAACCTCGGTTCCTTGTCTTCGAGCGAACGTTCGAGATTCTCCGGTGTTAGCGGGCGCTGCTTCGCCGCAAGGAGGCAGCGCTGGTGGCGCCATCACGAAAGAAAGCGGCGCGTTCCCGGTTCGCTGACATGGCAACGAGCATTTCCGAAAGCAACGGCGTTGAACTGGCTCGCAGAACCGCTGCAAGAACTTGTGCGGAAAGAATGTGCTTCATCATGGTTGCTACCCTCGCGTGCAAAGTCGCTAGACGAGTCACTAAAGTAGCTCGCTATATGACGAAGTGCGTTACGGCTTCATTACCGCATTTCTCACCGGAAATAGGGGGTGCATTGGTTGATCGGCGGGAATGCATGGAAGGGCGCGATGGGTCGGCTGGCCGTTCAGCCTTGTGGCAAAAGCCTCTGGTCAAGTTTGCCGGATTCCCAAGCGGCTCTTTCTCACAAGAGAAAAGAGCTTAAGAGAGGCGCCCATGACAGATACAGAGTGCGTGCACGGATATACAGTGAAATGCTTGGTGAGGAATCAGAGCGGCTTGGCTCAACTTAACTCAGCCACCCAGGCGATGGGCCCAACCTCCTCAGGACGATCCCCTGCTTATGTTTCATGTTGGTTTAATTATTGAACGACTATGCTGTTGCACGCAGCGATGCCGTTTTCTCCCCTTGCATGAAGCGCCGCCTGGCCGCTTTTTATGCGTCACCAAATTGTTCCAGAATATTCCACTTCATGACCGTAGAGTACGCGCCGGCCTATTGACCGTGCCCTGCGTCTCACCGGCCGTTGCATGGTGAGACCCGCACACGCCTTTCCACAGAACGCTTGACCGGTCCACAGCAGCCACTCCGGCGCCCCTGTTGGACGCAAACCATTGCGTTACCGTTTCGGCCTCATGCAACGCTTGGTAACGATGCCTGTGGTCCGCTTCCAACAGCCCGCACAAAGCACTGCTGTTTAATGGTGCCCGTCTGATCGACGCACGGCGACGTCGATCAGTACGCGCAGCGATGCACGTCTAACTGACGAGATCGCGGTGTTTGCAAACCCTGGCAATGGGCCAAGCAGACAGCGTTGCTCAATCGCATTTTCGGAGAATTTGAAATGAAGAAATCCCTTCTTGCTCTCGGTGTCTTCGGCACCTTCGCCGGAGCGGCACACGCTCAGAACAGCGTGACCCTCTATGGCCTGATCGACGCGGGCATCACTTACACAAACAACCAGGGCGGAGCCAAGAACGTCCAGGCAACCAGCGGCCAGGTCAACGGCAGCCGTTGGGGCCTGCGTGGCTCCGAAGACCTGGGCGGTGGTCTCAAGGCCATCTTCACGTTGGAAAATGGTTTTAATATCGACAGCGGCAAGCTAGGCCAGAACGGCCTGGAGTTCGGACGTCAGGCGTTCGTCGGCTTGTCGAGTGACCGGGCAGGCGCCATCACTCTCGGCCGTCAGTACGACTCGATGGTCGACTACGTCGGACCACTCGCGTTGACGGGCACGCAGTTCGGCGGCACACAGGCTGCTCACCCGTTCGACAACGACAACCTCGACAACTCGTTTCGCGTCAACAACTCGGTCAAGTACCAGAGCGTCAACTACGGCGGTTTCAAGTTCGGCGGCCTGTATGGATTCTCGAACGATGCCGGCGGATTCTCCGACAACCGTGCCTACAGCATTGGCGCGTCATATAACTATGGTCCTTTGACCGCCGCAGCCAGCTACATGCAGCTCAACAGCGCGGGCTCAACGTTGAATTCGTCGGGCGCGGTAACCGCCGATGCGACGTTCGCAGCGGGACGTCAACGCACCTATGGCGGAGGCGTCAACTACGCGTTCGGCGCAGCAAATGTCGGATTCGTGTTCTCGCAGACCCAGTTGAACAGCCTGACGGGCATTGGTGCATCGGCTTCGGGTACGACAAGCGGCATTACCCTGGCAAGCGGCAGCGCACGCTTCACCAACTATGAAGTGAATGGCCGCTACAACTTTACGCCGGCGTGGACGCTGTCGGGCGCCTACACGTTCACCAATGCAAGCCTGGACGGGGTAAGCCCGAAATACAATCAGGTCACCCTGCAGACGGCGTACGCGCTGTCCAAGCGCACGGACGTCTATCTGCAAGGCGTGTATCAGCACGTGAACGGTACGGGTGATTCAGGCCTGACCGCCGACATCAACGGGTTGACTGCCTCGTCGACGAATAGTCAGGTTGCGGCGACCATTGGCTTGCGTACCCGCTTTTAAGTCGATTTCTAAGTCGACTGCCAACCGAACGCACGCGCCCAATGGCATGATGAGCCGGAAGGCCGCGACTTAGCGCGGTACGCTTGGCCGCAAGCTTTGATAAGCCGGGGACGTCCTCCCGGCTTTTTCAATTTCAGTCCACGGTTAACTGAAGACCGGACGAAAGAAGCTGCGCTCGTAGCTGACGATACACCGCGTTTCTTCCGCATATTTGAATGCTGCCTGGCATTCCGGGTCAAGCTGCGATTGCTGGCGGTAGCCCTCATACGTTGACAGGCTCGGAAACGAGAACAGCGCCAGTGCAACATTGTTCGCGCCTTCCGACGGCAAGAAATAGCCATGATGCTGGCCGCCGAATTTCTCGACCAAGGGAATCCACAGCTTTCCGTAGGCTTCAAATTCCTTGAGTTTCGACGGATCGATAATATAGCGAAGGTAGCAGGTGATCATGGTGTGTCCGTTCAGGGAGAGAGGTTCGATCGAATAATATCGCGTCTGTCGACACGAATCTTTTCCCTAGCGTGATCCAGGGCCGACCCCTTCGGCGATCGCGCGGCAAGCGTCCTTCAACGGCGCGATGTAGGTTTCCAGCGGCGTCGAGCTTTTCCTGTAGAGGGGAATGCTGATACTGATGCATGCGATTGGCTCGCCATTGGCTCCCAGGATCGCGCTGCCGTAGCAAAAAATCTGCTCCTCGTTTTCTTCGCGATCTTCCGCATAACCGCGAGCCTGGGTCGCATCGAGCTCAGCATTGAGTGCGGTGCGTTCAATGATCGTATTCGGCGTAAAGCGCTCGAAGTGCAGGGCGGCAAGCAGCGCGTCGCGGTCCGGGCGCTTGAGCGACGACAGATAGGCTTTGCCGACGGAACTTGAATACAGCGTGACACGTGTGCCTATTCGCGATGCCATGCGCACGGCGTGCGGACTTTCGAGCTTCTCGATGTAGACCATCTCAGAGCCGCTGCGCACGGCCAGGTGAACGGTTTCCCGGGTCAGGTCGCGCAAGGTCTGCAACGCTTCGCTGGCGGCCACACGCAGGTCGGAGCGTTCCCAGCTCCGGCTTGCCAGGGATAACAAGCGAGGGCCCGGCGAATAACTGCCGCCGCGTAGTGTCTCGACCACCAGGCCTTCAGCGATCAAGGCGCCGACGATGCGGTAAACCGTTGGTCTTGGATAGTTGGACGCGGCCGTCAGTTGGGCGATGCCGGGGGGCGCCGGTGCGTCGGCGATGCACTGAAGCACCACCAGGAACTTGGAGAACGCGGCGGTGCCGGTCGGCTTGGCATCGTTTGTCAGGGACTGCCCTTTAGAGCGGTCGATTGCGCGCTTAAGTGGTTTTGGCATGGTGTCCCGGTGGTGTTGAAATGCAGTGATCAAGGCGCGGGAGCTTATAGTAATGCGCTCTACACAACCAGATATCCCCCATCGACAGGGACTACCGCCCCCGTCATGAAAGCCGCTGCCGGCGAACAAAGGAACGCCACCACTTGCGCGACGTCGTTGGGCTGGCCCCATCGCTTCATTGGCGTGCGATCAAGGATTGCTTGCGAACGATCGTCGCTATCCTGTAGCGCCTGGGTAAGCGGCGTAGCAATCCAGCCGGGCGCGACCGCATTGACGCGAATGTTGTCGGCGGCATAGGCAATGGCCAGCGACTTGGTCAATTGCACTACGCCGCCCTTGCTGGCGCTGTAAGCGGGTACAAGGCCGCCACCGAAAAAGCTCAGCATCGACGCCGTGTTGACAATCGATCCCTCGCTAGCCTTCAATCGCTCGCGTGCCGCAGCACAGACACGCATTGTCCCGCTGAGATTGACCGCGATCACGCGCTCGAATATGTCGATGGCCAGTTCGTCACCGCGCCGGATCATGCCCGCGCAATTGACGAGCATATCAATAGAGTCGGCCCGCGCGATGAGCGACGCTACGCTCGCGTCATTGCTGACGTCTAGTTCGACGACTTCGATGGCGGAGCCAAGCGCCTCGCGTTGAGCTTCGGTCGGTGCGATGCCCGCCGCGAGGACACGCGCGCCGAGCGCGGCGAAGCATTGAGCGATGCCGGCGCCAATGCCTTGCGTGCCGCCGGTCACGACGGCGGTTTTGCCTTTGAAAAGATCAGTCTGGAAAGTCATGGCCGGTCAATGAAAGTCAATGAAAGTCGGATAGGGGAACAGTTGAAACGACGGTCTCGCTATCCTCTATTTTCGTCCGTACTACGAATATATAAACCAGCGCCGCAGCGAATGCGATGGCCGCGCTGATCAGGAACGCGTTGACGAAAGAATGCGTTTTATCGACGACGATGCCCGTGATGAATGGGGCAAAAGAACCGCCGAAATACCCGCCGAAGTTTTGAATGCTGCCCAAGGAAGCCACCATGTGACGGGGCGCTGCGACGGTCGCCAGTGCCCAGCACGCGCCGCTCGCCATGTTCACGAAATACATGGCGGCAGAAAGATAGATCATCGCAAGCGTCAGGTTCGGGGTGAACGCCGCCGGTACCGTGAAAAGCGCGGCGCCCAGCAAACCGACGCAGATCGGCCACTTGCGGCTTCTGATAGGCGCCATGCCGCGCGCCATCAGGCCATCGGCTACGAATCCGCTGGACAGCATGCCAAGCGTGCCGAAGAGATACGGAATCGACACCAGCCAGCCCGTATGCGCGATGCTCAGGTGGCGTTCATGCTCGAGGTACGCAGGCAGCCAGGTGAGATAAAGCCACACCATGTAGATCACGCCCATGTTGCCGAAGATCATGCCCCAGGTGGTCGATTTGCGGAACAACCCGCGCCATTCATGCATGGTCATGCGGCGTTCGGCGCGCTGCTCCGGTTCTCCTGCTGTCAGGAACGCGACCTCTTGAGATTCGAGGGCGATGTTGCGGCGATCTCGATAGACGAGGTACCAGCCAATCGACACCGCAATGCCAAGCACGCCCATGACGATGAACATCGTGCGCCAGCCGAAGGCCAGCAGGAGCACGGTAAGCACAGGCGGAGCAAGAGCGGGTCCAATAGTGGATGACGTGATGAAGATGCCAGTGGGCCGGCCGCGTTCGTGCACGCCGAACCATTCGCTGACCACCTTTGCACCGGCGGGAAAATTCGGCGCTTCACCGAGACCCAGCGCGACCCGCGCGACCAGGAATTGCGACAGGCTCGTCACCAGGCCACCGCACAATTGCGCGGCTGACCACAAGAACATGCCCAGGCCGAGCATCACGCGCGCGCCGAAACGATCGAGCAGAATGCCAATGGGTAACTGCGAAAACGCATAAGCGAATGAGAAGGCCGACAGGAGCAAGCCCATCTGCGATGCGGACAGCCCAAGTTCCTGGCTAACCGAATGATTCGCGATGGAAAGCGTGCTCCGGTCGAGATAATTCACGATCCCGGCCAGTGTCAGGAACGTGATCGCAACCACCTGAATGCGCTTGAGGCGCGGTGATTTCTGCAACATGGTGTCTCCTCCGGTGCTCGTTGAGAGTCTGCGTGGAAGGTGCTTCGGATGTCAGGTGTCGCTACGCCTTAACGGATGAACTGGTCGACGAAATCTTCTCCCAGGCCTACCGATGAAAAGTGCTTGCGGCACATGTCGACCTTGGTGAAGACGTCTTCGTAACCGGTGTAATTGCCGTAGGGATCGCAATAGAACATCACGCCGTTGACCTGGAAGTAGGTGATCATTTCCTCCACGTCTTCAGGCACATAGAGCGTGTGGGTTTCGCCCGGCGGCTCGAAAACATAGCTGCCCTCGGTGGCTTCCCAATCATGTTCCAGATAACGCCAGCGTCCCTTGAGGACCATGCCGTGGACCGCTTGCGGATGCCGGTGCCGGCTCAGCACGCCGGATTTGCGCACGCGCAGCAGATTCATCCAGTACCCGGTCGAGACATTCAGGCACAGGGGACGGAACCAGACGTTCTCGGCTTGAGGGACCCAAAGGCGCTCGTCTTTGGGAATCGCCGATTCAACCACGATCTCCTTAGCCGCTTCCTTTGGGAATGGAAGCTGATACGGCGTCATTGCGTCCGCCGCGGGATTAGCACCTGCCATGAGCTAGCTCCTTGTCCATATTGTGGATATATTTATCGTTTTATGGACACACTATTCTTCATGCGGACCGTCCCTGTCAAGGCGCGGTGATCGTGCGGCGCGTCATGAATTTGCTAATGCGGATGACTTTGCAAAAAGCTTTCGCGGGTAAGCTTTCGGCATTGAAAGGCTGGATTCGGCTTGATGCCGGCTAGCGGATCGCGGCGCATGGCCCATGACATAGCGCTAAGTGTTACGCGATAATGCGGGGCGACTTAGGACGCATCCAACCGCATATCTGGCACGAAGCAAATGCGGCAGGCGCTTGGGCAAGGCCATGCGTAGTTGCTGGATCCATGAAGCTGCAATAACGTCACTCTCAACTATCGCGCGTTGCTCAAAGCAACGTCGCCGCTCAACCTGGACTTCTTCATGAGCAGCAGTTCGTCGCCAATATCCTCTGCCGTTCGCTGGCTGCCTTACATAGTCGCGGGAACGTTCTTCATGGAGTACCTGGATACGACTGTCATCGCGACAGCGTTGCCGCAGATGGCCCGTTCGTTTGGTGTCGGCCCGAACGCGCTAAGCATCGGGATGACGGCCTACATGCTGGCGCTGGCGATCTTCATTCCGGTAAGCGGTTGGGTCGCGGATCGATTCGGTTCCCGGACGGTGTTCTTTAGCGCGATCGTCGTGTTCGTGATTGCTTCGGTGTTATGCGGCTTGTCGAACTCGGTTGCCGAGTTCACCGCGGCGCGTTTGCTGCAAGGCGCCGGCGGCGCGATGATGGTGCCGGTAGGGCGGCTGATCGTAGTCCGAAGCACGGAGAAAAGCCGTCTCATGCAGGCTATCTCCACCATCACCTGGCCGGCTATTGCCGCACCGGTGGTCGGGCCGCCCGTTGGCGGTTTCATCACCACGTATGCGTCATGGCGCTGGATTTTCCTCTTGAACGTTCCGTTCGGAATCTGTGCGCTGGTAGCGGTCGCCATGCTTGTTCCGAACTTGCGCGGCGCCGAGCGCAAGCCGCTCGATATGGTGGGCCTCGTGCTTAGCGGCACAGCACTGACCGCCATTCTTTACGGTGCGGAACTTGCCAGCCAGCCCGACAGCAATCCATGGATTGCAGGGAGTGTGGTCCTGGCCGGCCTTCTGATTGGCTTCGTCGCGGTTCGCTACGCAGCGGGTCATCCACATCCGCTGATCGATTTTTCGACGCTGAAGATTCCGACTTATTCGGTGACCGTTCTCACTGGTTCGCTGACGCGTATCGGCATTGGCGCCGTGCCGTATTTAATGCCGTTGCTGTTCCAGATCGGCTTTGGTCTTTCCGCTTTCAAGTCGGGACTGTTGCTGCTTGCCAGTGCGCTTGGCAACCTCGGCATGAAAGCGCTGACCACGCGAATTCTGCGGCGTTTCGGCTTCAGGTATGTCTCGATTGTCGCCGTGGCGACAGCGGGCATCTTTACGATCATATGCGGCCTCCTTACGCCTTTGTCGCCGCTTGCTTGTGTGCTGATCGTTGTATTCGTCTATGGCGTGGCGCGGTCCATGCAGTTTTCCTTGCTGGCAACCCTCGCATATGCCGACGTGGGCGCCCCGCAAATGAGCGCCGCGAGCACGTTGTGGAGTGCGGCTGCACAGATGACCATTGGACTGGGCATTGCATTCGGCGCCGTGGCCTTGCGGGCCGCCGCGCTACTTAACGGAGAGACCGCCAGTGTGCAAGGCATGCATTTCAGCCTCGACGATTTCCGGCTTGCATTCCTGTTCGCCGGCTTGCTGACGCTGCTCTCCGTTTGGGGCTACTTCAAGGTTGCTCGCGACGCCGGGCAGAGTGTAGGCGGTGGATCGATGAGGCAGAATGTGTCTCAGAGAAGCAATTAGAACGTGAATGGGTTCGTTGAGGAAGAGGGCATTGCAGTAGCGCTGTTGAGCGCGCTACACAGGGGAGATTGATCGAGGGTATGGCTAATAAAATAGATGAACCCGCATGGTTGTCCCTCGCATTCGCCGAGCGTGGGGTCCGGCGCTTCGGGCCGGGAGAGAGCAATCCGCGTATTGTCGAATACAACGCGCACACTAACCTGGTGGGCTATGACGACAAAATTTCGTGGTGCTCGTCGTTCTTGAACTGGTGTCTGGCGAATGCCGGCCAGCGTGGCACGGGGTCCGCGCTTGCGCGTTCCTGGCTTGAGTGGGGCCGGGCCCTCGACGCTCCCGTTTATGGGTGCGTCGTTGTCTTGTCCCGTGACGATCCCGCCAGCTGGAAGGGGCACGTCAGCTTTTATCTTCGCCACGACGCGGAAACTATTTATCTTTTCGGCGGCAATCAGCTTGGCGAAGTACGCGAGCTTGACTATCCGCTGGCGTCGGTGCTGGGCTATCGGTGGCCTGGGACTACCTGACCTTTCCTGCACGATCCGCCTCGCAAAACGTGTACGGATCGACGTCGCGCTCACGCGGGATCGTGGCAGCACACGCAGACCTTGTTTCCGTCCGGATCACGAAAGTACGCGCCGTAGTAATGCGGGTGATAGTGTGGCCGCAAGCCCGGCGGCCCATCGCACATACCCCCGTTCGCGAGTGCGATGGCGTGGCAGCGATCGACGGTATCGCGGTCGTGTGCAAGAAAGGCAGTCATCTGTCCGTTGCCGGGGCTGGCAGCGTTGCCATCGAATGGCGGTCCGATCAGGAACAATGGGCGCGGTGCGTCGGCCGCAACCCAGCCGGCCCAGGATTTATCGTCGTCGCGGAATTTCAATGGCAGCCCCAGCGCTTCCATGATCGGCGAGTAGAAACGGAAAGCACGGGAAAAGTCGGTGACACCTACATGGATGTGCGAAAACATCTGGCCGTTCCTTAACGGTGGGTGACAAGCGATCATGATCTCGCCGACACTGTCCGATGGCAATCCATAGCGCGAGTTCGTCGAGCGTGGCTTTGCCTGGCCGCCGCCGCTCTCGTTCAAGCATCAAGCGGTTTTGTCGCTCGCACAAGAACAGCTTCCAGGCAGCCAAAAATGATCAAAGGAGCGATAGCCCCTGCTGGTCCGGCAATCTCATAGCCAATCCTCGCACAAACGTAAAGGAGGACCAGCATGCTTTGCATCATGCCGGGAGCGCCTGCCGCGCGATGCTGTGACCCATAGTGATATCCGATCCAGAATGCGAAACGTGTTGCGATCCAGACGACGGTGCTTGCGACGATCGCACGCATCGAGTGTCCGTTGTCACAGTAGAAAGCCAGCGCGAAGAGTCCGGGGACAAACAGGACCAGTTGCTCGAGTGTGTTTTGCAGGTAGCGCAGGTTGATCGTCAAGCGACGCGTTTCATAACCCGACAGTGGATCGATTGCCGGCGAGCGCAAGCGTTCATGCGCAACCGCTTCAATGCCCGAGAGGAAGCAGAGGAGGATTGCGATGCAGCAGCACTTGAGAGCAAACACGAGCCGGGCGAGCGGCTCCTCCATGCCGCCAAGCGGCGGCAGGAAGTAATAAACGCCAAGCCACAAAGCAATGGTCGCAGGGAACGCGATTGCGATTTCCGCGACCAGGGTCGATTGATGCCGGCGAATAACGCCGGCACCTTCAGATTCATGGGCTTTCTTCATGGTTGTCTCCCTGAGGCCGGGCCGCTGAAGAGAGCATAAGGGCTTTTCACGGCCCGTCAACGCGGCGGAACCCGCGGTGAGCGATGTCGAGTCCCGCGACGTTTCGATGCCAAGCGATCATCGCATCAAGCGATTCCGGTCACGGATTGGATGCGCACGGGAATTCGTGGTTGTCGGAGAAGAGCACCGGCAAGCTGCAGCGATTCACCAGGACGTGTTTCGAATCGTGATCCGCACCCGGCACCAGCACAAGACTTTCCTGCAAATTAGCCGGGTGCCGCATGCGCATGTAGTTCATGTAGGAAACGCTGCGATCAAGGCGGTCGGATCCTTGCAGTTCACCCGCGCAAGACCGGTCCAGTTCACTGTGGTTCGGGTCGTTGTCTGCGGTTCCCGCGAGGTAGACAATGTCGCGCGCTGCGTACGCCGTCTCAATGGCTTGTGCGGATCGATCTCCCACATAAGGCGGTGCGTTATCCAGGCCATAACGCCACTGCGTGGCGCCAGGGCAGGCAGCCGGATCGACCGCCTTGAAGCCGCCTGAGGCGGATGGCCGGAGGTTGTCGAAATAAAGAAAACTACTGGGTTCCACCACCACGTAACGGGTGTGTATTCCCAGCGCGGTCAATGCCTGCTCGCCGTGTCCAACGGCTGCGTATCGTTGCACGAGTTGCGCGCCCGCCGAGTGGCCCACGAGTACAACGGTGCGCAAGTCCGGGTATTGCTTACGGTCCGCAAAGTGGTCGAGCAGACGATCAAGTACCTCGAATCCGCTCACAGGAACTGGCGACAACGCCGGCCCGCCACGCGACCAGTCATGCATTTTCCAGCGCAACACGGTGGCAGGCAAGCCTCGGGCAGCGATGTCTTGCGGGACCAGGAACTGAGGGCCGACGATCAAGGTTGTTCCAGTCACGGCCGCCATCCTCGCTGCCTCAACGGTCGAGGACCAGTTCGATTTCGCGTTGCGGCTTTCCCCATGCACGATGATGACCACTCGCTCCGTACCCGCAGCGTTAGCGTTCAGCGGAATGGTTGAGTACACCGGAATGCTGCCATTGCCGGATGTTGTTTCAATATCGAACTGCTGGTCGGGCGTAGCTCGGACCGGCTTGCCTGGGCCCGTCTTGCGGTCTGGATCGTAGGCAGTCGGTATGGTTGATCCGCGGTGTTCGGCTGGGCTCTGCATGTCAGGGACAAGCGTGGAGATTGCCGTGGGCGCGTTTATGGCTTGAGCACTGACCTTGTGGGGCACCGTCAGGCCGAATGCGACGCTGCATAGCAAGGTAAATAAAATCGCTAGTCTCATGCAGTTCCCTGAGCGTTAAACAAAGCTTGCACATCATGGATTGAGCCGATGCCTACCGAGTCCCCGGCATGCGGATATTAAAATGAGCAGTCGTGCGTGCAGCTGAAAGCGTTGAAAGGGTGCGGCGCTTCAATCCGCTTGCCCGTTTGCAAGAACATCCTGGCAAGCACGTCGCATTAAACGTAAAGCATCGAGAAATCCGTCGCTGGCGCGCAATCGGCCCCTGCATGGTTGTTCGCACGTTTCGCCGTAGCGCTTGCGTTAGTGGTTTTGCTGACTCGTCGAGTTACAAAGACGCGTGTTTGACGAAGTCCGGCTAACCAAAGAAGAAGGGAAGTCAAAGAAGCGCGCTAATGGCTGCGTACGCCGGCAAACCTTTCAATTCGACTAGCGGTATCGTTCGCAAGGACCTCGACGCACACCTTTGCCAGCTCAATGCTTGACCCTGTATAAGCTTTGAGCTGGCAATCGACCCATTGCAAATGCTGTCCTTACAAATATTAATCAAGCGACTTTGCAATCCATTTTATTTAGGTTCAATAGCCTTGGAGTCTTAAGTCCGCCATGCATTCTTTGTAAATGTCACGTCATCGTTTGCAACGGAATGTATGTAATGTGAAGTGTGTCATCCACCGGTGGCAAACCTGCGTTAGACAGTGCGTGTCTTAGGTCGAAGCTAACCTGACAAACTGAAAACTACCGGAGGTTTTGCACCCATGAAAGTAAGCTTGCGCCGCACCCATGCTGCCGTACTTTCTGCCATTGCATTGTCAGCAGTGGTCCCCATGCCAGGATGGGCTCAATCCGTTCCGTCACCCACAGCATCGGCAGCATCTGCAATTGATCCGCCGGGCCGTGTCGCGCGTCTTAACTACTTCGACGGCAGCGTGACCCTGGAGCCCGCCGGTGCAACCGACTGGTCTTACGCCGAATTGAATCGTCCGCTCACCACTGGCGATCAGTTGTGGGTAGACAGCGGCGCGCGAGGCGAACTGCATGTTGGCTCGACTGCACTGCGGCTAAGTCAGCAGACGGCCTTGAGCATTGTCGATATAGACGACAAGAACTTGCAGTTGAAGGTCACGCAAGGCACGCTCTCCACGCGCGTGAGAGCATTGCCCGCTGGACAGACTGTTGAAATAGACACGCCGAATGTCGCGATGCAGGCGTCGAGTCCGGGCGAATTTCGGGTAGACGTCGCGCCCGACGGTAACTCGACCACCGTGACGCTGCGCAGCGGCACCGCTAATCTTTATGGCGACGGTGGCGTATTTCAGATGACCGCGGGCCAGCAGGTCACCTTCATCGGCGTGAATCTCCAGCAACAGGCAGGCGGACCTGCGCCCGGTCCGGACGCGTTCGATCAATGGGTCATCAGCCGTGATCGTCTGGAAGATGGTTCGGCCTCCGCACGATATGTATCGCGTGAGATTCCCGGTTACGAAGACCTGGATGCGAACGGCACGTGGCGCAGCGATCCGAATTACGGCGAAGTGTGGGTTCCGACCGTTGCGGTCACTGCGCAATGGGCGCCTTATCACCAGGGCCATTGGACGTGGATTGCGCCGTGGGGCTGGACCTGGATAGACGACGCTCCCTGGGGCTTCGCGCCGTTCCACTACGGTCGCTGGGCGCATCTGGGCGACGCGTGGGCGTGGGTCCCGGGGCCGGTGGTCGTCGCGCAACCGGTATATGCGCCGGCGCTGGTGGCGTTTGTCGGCGGAGGAGGCGGAGGCGGTTCGCACTGGGGTGTCGACCTCGCGATCGGCGGCGCCGTGGGCGTGGGGGTTGCATGGTTTGCGTTGGGTCCGCACGAACCGTGGCATCCGGGCGCGGGTTATAGCCCGAGCTATTACAACCGGGTCAACAACGTGAACATCACGAATGTGCACAACACGACCATCGTCAACAACATCACGAACGTTCATAACACCTATATCAACCAGCGCGTGCCCGGTGCCATTACGGCCGTGCCGGCGAACACGTTCGTGCAGGGCCAGCAGGTGGCACAGGCATCGCGCAGACTGACGGCGCAACAAATTGGCGGCGCGCAAATTGGGGCAGGCATGCCCGGTATCGCACCGGTACGAGGAAGCTTCACGGGCGGGATGCGACCCGCTTCCGCAGGTGCGCCCGCGATGGCGATGCAACGTCAAGTGGTCGCTACCCGCGCACCGGTTGTTCCTGCGGCATACCGGGACACGCTCGCACAGCACTTCGCCAGCGGCGGAGCCCGCGTCGCCGGCGCGGGTGAGCCGATCGTGCGGACTACCGTACCCGCAGCCTTCACGCGTCCGTTGAACCAGGGTGCGTCTGCGGCGCCCTCGCCGCAAGGCTATCGTCTGGTGAACCGGGCGCAAGCACGTCCTGTCGGGGCGCAAGGCGCGCCGGCCAGGAACGTCGAAGCGAATGCCCCGCGTGAAGAAGTGCGGCCGCCGCAGGGTGCGCGCCCCGCGGAACCCGTGCAGCAGCGCGCGCCTTTAGCCGCTGAAAATGGAGTGCCACGACCGGCGGCAGAAAATCACGAGCCCGCGGCTCATGCCGAGCGCCCGGTTCAGAACGAGCCGCAAGCGCCACGCCAAGAGCAAGCCATGCACGCGCCGCAAGCGCCACAGCAAGGGCAAGCCATGCACGCGCCGCAAGAGCCACAGCCAGAGCAAGCCATGCACGCGCCGCAAGCGCCACGGCAGGAGCAAGCCATGCGCGAGCCGAACGCTCCGCAACAGCATGCCGCGCCGGAAGCCGCACCGCGTCCGCAGGAGCATGAAGTGCAGCATGCTCCTCCGGTCGAGCCGCCGGTATCGCATGCAGAAAGGCCGCAGCCCGCTCGTGCGCCGGTCCAGCAGGAAGCCCATCGGGAAGAGCAGCCGCATCCGCGTCCCGAAGCGCATTCCGAACCGCATCCGCCGGCGGCCAAGGGTGGCGAGCATCACGACGAGCAACCGAAGTGAGCTTGTGATTGGCCGATGGTTTGGAAGCCGGTCATGTTCGCCTTAGCGAACATGACCGGCGTGCATGTTGAGTCGGGGCGGGCGCCAATTGCGGCCCGTGTCGTGGTGCCTGACACGCCTTTGGTTGATATCGCGACCGCGCGTTAGCCGCTAAATGCATAGATAACACCAGGCGCGAATCCATAAGCCTATTTGTTAGCGTCCAGGCCCCTGGCCGCAACGTATTTTTGTCGCGCGGCCTGGCGCTGCGATAATCCACCATCTTCCTTGGCGGGACAAGCGTCCTTGCGGGACCGGCACTAAACTCCCATTGCCACACAAATAACGAGTCTTAACGGCGGAAACCTGACCCATGTCGAATGAAAGCGCCCCCCACGAGCACGCGGTTGAACATGCAGCGCATTCGGGTGATCCGTTGTCCCGCTGGGTTGCTGTATTTACCGCCATTCTTGCTGCGCTCTCCGGTCTCTTGCACTATGAGGAAGGCGTCTTGCAAACGCAGGCCCTGCTGTTCAAGAACGACGCTGTACTGCTGCAAAGCAAAACCAGCGATCAATGGAACCTGTATCAGGCGCAATCCAGCAAAGGGCATTTGATGGAGCTTGCCGCTGAATTGTCCGGTCCGGACAAGCAGGCGTACTACCGCGACCAGATCGCCAAATACGAGGTTCGAAAGAAAGAGATCCAGGCCAAGGCGCATGACATGGAAAAGCAGGTGGAAGAAGCCAACCTGCAATCCGAGCGCAAGGAACATCCGCAACACATGTTCGGTCAGGCGCTCGCGTTGATCGGCGTCGCCATTTCGCTTGCGGCAATTACGTCGCTTACGGGCAGCCGCAAGCTGTTTGTTGTCGCCGGGCTGGCGGGTATCGCAGGGATCGGCGTGTCGATTCTCGGGTTTCTGAATATCTGAGCAGCATGTCTGAACAGTTATTTGGCTAGGTGCCCGGACACGTCAAGGGGCGATGGTTCAGACCTTCATGGTCAACGCTGAAGGCTGCGTTGACCTTGTCAGCGCTTTGCGTAATACGCAGGACGTAAATGCTGTCGTAATCCGCGCTAGCCCAATGGGGCACGCTCGCCGCGTCGCCGCCGGCGTCGCTGACAATCTTGCGGGCAAGCGTCTCGATAATCTTATGTTCCCAGGCGACTACCACCAGGCTGCTTTTGTATTGGGGAGCCAGCAGAGTCGCATGCAGGTCGTCGGTCCTGGAAAATCCAATCGATGCGTTCACCGGCAGACCAAAATAGATTGCAGTGGGTTCAATCGTTGCCAGCGGACGGACATAGTCGTACTTGATGCCGCTATCGTTCTTTTCCTTCGCTGGATCGGGCGCAAAAATGAAGTCCGGCTTGCCGTATTTGCTTTCGATGACCCGAGGCAGCGCGAGCGCGCGATTCAGACCCTGGCAACTAAGCTGGCCGAGGCCGGCGGTGGGTTTCTCCCCATGCCGAACCATGACTATCGTTTCAACTTGATCGTCAGCGGCGCAGGCCGGAACCGATCCGAGCGCCATGATGGCGAACACCAGCGATAAAACGCCAGGCGGTGGGCAGCGGTAATTTTTCATGGGGCGCCACGTTGCGTGTGAGCCCCGATTCTAGCAATTCCCGGCCTGCGGCTATCAGGCTTCAAGGTGAAGCATGCTACGAAATTGCGCGCTCACTCACTTGTTGCAAGCCGTCGTACGAAGCACGGGATCAAGCCATCACCGCTTTACCGCAAGATAAGCGCGGCTCAGGGCCGGCCGGCTATGCACCCACAACCTTGATGCAAGCCACGACGGCGGCCGGTCCCGCACCTCCAGCCTGTATATCGATCGTTCGTCCGCGTCTTTAGCCCCGCGAATGTTGGGGCCCATCTCGCACGTGTAGAAGTGTTTAAAACCGGTCTCGCGGGCGACTTGCCGGTAGTCGTCGTCGTAGAAGCCTTGAGGCCAGCACAGGTGGTCGGAGGCTTCACCCATGCGAGTCTCGAGGGCCGCACGCGCCGCGAGCAGGTCGTGTCTCAACGCCGTACATTTCTCTTCGCGGTTGCGCGCGACCTTATCCCAGCGCACATGGCTGTGCGTGTGGCTGTGAAATTCGAACGTCCCCGCGCGACGCATGGCATCGATCTCGGACCATCGCAGAATGGCGCGATCAGCTTCGCCCTTCTCGATAGCCAGGTCGCCTTCATGGTGACCAAGCAGCTCGGGAAGTTCGCCGCCGGAGTGCGCGTGAACGCGTGGCGCGCCGTCGCCGGGCCAGCTCGTAACCAGAAAGCACAAGGCGGTAAAACCATAGCGCTGCAGCACAGGATGGGCGTGCACCCAGTTGTCGAGGTAACCGTCATCGAAGGTCAGCACGACCGACTTCGCTGGCAACGATGCGCCGGCCAGATACGCGCTCAACTGTGCAGCACCAACGGTCCGGTAACCCGCTTGCGCGAGATAGGCCATCTGAGCTGCAAAGTGATCGGGCGAGACCGTAATCATTCCCGGTGACGTGCTGATGTGGTGATACATCAGCACGGGCACCGCATGCGCTTGCGCTTTTCCTTGCCCTCTCACGCGTTAAGCCGCCGTTCGCTGATACCGCGCTCGTAGAAGTCGATGGTCTCGTCTGCCATGCCGTCGACCGTAAAGCTGGCATCGGTCAGGAGGCGTCCTGCCACGCCGAGTTGCACGCGCAGCCTCGGGTTGTCGATCAGGCGGGCGATGGCCGCTCGCAGCGCTTCAATGTCGTGCGGCGGCACCAGCAGGCCGTTCACGCCATGCGTGATCAGCTCCGGCACGCCATCGACGTCCGTACCGATCACCGGCAACCCTGCTGCCATAGCCTCTATATAGGACTGCCCCAATGCTTCCTGATGCGTTGGCAGCACGAAGAAGTCGCAGCCCCGCAGCACATTTGGAATGTCCGTGCGAAAGCCGAGCAGATGGACACGGTCGCTGATCGCGAGACCGTCGACGATACTCTTGATCTTGCCAAACCACGGCCCGTCCCCGGCCATCACGACGTGCAGGTCCGGACGTTGCGCGAGCATGGGCCGCACCGCATCGATCAGATCCTCGTGGCCTTTTTTATCGCGCACGATAGCAACCATGCCGGCGATGATCGCCTCCGGTCCAAGCCCGAGTTCACTGCGCAACGTGGAATGCGAAAGGGCCGGGGGTTTGACGATGCCGTCGTAGATGGTCTCAACGCGGCTCTTCGATACTCCCGCTGAAATCAGGTACTCGCGCACATGACGGCTCACTGCAATGACGCGATGCGGAATCCACGTGTAGGTGGCAAGCGAACTGATCGGCAAGGCGAGGTGGCGCGTGCGAACCACGAGCGGCGTGCCAGCGAGCCGTCCCGCAGTGCCTGCAACAATACTATCGTGACCACTATGGGTGTTAAGGACATCGAAGTTCCGGCGTGTCAGCAGCGCCTTGATCGTCAGCATGGACGCGACATCCGCACCGCCTTTCATCCTCGCGTGGTGGACGGTGAAACCTTCCTCCTTCGCGCGCACTCCGAGGCGGGCATCGACCGGGCAGACGACTTCCACAGCGTGACCGCGGGAGCGCAATACGATCATTTCCTTGAGCGTCCTGTGCTCCTGGCCGCCCCAACCGCCGGACGACTCGCTATGTAGTATGCGCAATGCTTTCATCTGTTCGCTGCTCCCAGGCAATACGTAAACATTCTGTCGCGGTCGTAATATATCGTAATAATCCACCGAAAACTGAGTCAAATTTAAAAAATCCCGATGTCGATGTTGAGGTTACAGATCCTTACCCAGCTTGCGCATTCGACCGGTTGAACTCACTCGGAAATGCAAACGTTTGCGAGTCGATAAGACGTACTTTTTACGTCAATCGTTATCTGGCAGGCGCTGGAACGCGGGTGAAATCGCGGGGGAAGTCGTTCGGACTAAGAACGGAATGTTGCTTACTAGAGACGGTTGATCGAGGAGTTGGATGTAAGGCGCGGAACTTAGTGCTTGCGTGAGGGTCGCTGCGGTGGACACAAGTTGAACGGGTAAGGCGATGCTGAACGGGCGGAAGTTTTTGCTTTGATAAGGCATATCTACTGCGTATGGCAGTAACCATTAGAATATATTTTACATTCCGCTCAACGCTTTGTACTCTGTGCGCTTTTCCGGTCTATCAAGTCGGTACACCCGGGGAAATTCACTTGGGCGTCTTAGCCTGACAGGAGCGTTGAATGTTTCAACCCTGGCTGCATCACCCTCTGCTGCGCATGTCGCTTGCAGCCATTTGCTGCGTTTCCGGCACGCACGCCTTCGGACACGAAATAGCGCTGCATCATTCATCGCGGGACGGTGTTCGGGCTGTGGAGGGCTCGTCGGCGGGTGAGGGCGTTGTAGAAGACCTGCCTCTGCAAGACGGAGGTTCCGAGCGTGTTTCGTATGCCGCCGCCAGGCGCGAAACAAAGGGCATCATCGTGATGTTCCCGGGCGGCACGGGCGAGATCGACATCGAGAAGAGCGGACACGTCAAGAACGCGAAGAATTTTGTCGTGCGATCGGATGATCTCTGGCGTGACCGGGGTTATGGCGTTGTCCTGGTCGATGCGCTGGATCACCAGTCCATGCGAGGGCAGCGCAGTGGCGCCGCATACGCAGAGGTCACCAAAAAAATCATTGAGTTTGCACATGCGCAAGCGAATGTCCCTGTATGGGTGCTTGGCACCAGCCAGGGATCCATTGCCGCCATGAACGCTGCATCGCATGCCGGAGGAACGCCTCTTGCCGGTTTGATCCTGACCGAGTCCGTGTCCATTCTCGGCGGCTCGCACGAAACGGTTTTCGATGCACATCCTGCCGATGTCCGCGTGCCTTCGCTTGTTGTCGCAAACGTGGATGACCGATGCAAGGTCGCGCCGCCCTCCATGGCGCAGTCAATCGCGCAATCGATTCGCCACGCTCCAACAACGGTCCTGACTGTTAGCGGCGGCACGCAGCGTACCCAGGATGATTGCGGTTCACTGACTCCGCACGGGTACTATGGAATAGAAGAGAAGGTAGTCGATGGCATTGTGGACTGGATGCAGAAAACGCATGATCGTCCTTGATTCAGGGGGTTCGTGATTGCTCCAGACCGGAATGCGCTGTGCGGGTTTGACTTATGATTGAGGCCCATAAAAGCAAAGTCACCGGCCATGATTCCTGACGCTTCCCATGCTATCCCGCCCACGCTGACCGGTCCCACCATCGAGCTTCGTCCTTTGCAGTCATCGCACCAGGAGGCATTGGTGCACGCTGCATCAGATGGTGAATTGTGGACCATGAAAGTGACGGTCGTTCCCGGTCCCGAGACGGCAGCGCAATACATTGCCACTGCGCTGGCAGGTCAGCAGAGCGGAACGGTGATGCCGTTTGTTATCGTCAAGCGAGAGACCGGGCAAGTGGTGGGCAGCACCCGGTTCTGGAAAATCGATCGCGTCAATAGAAAGCTCGAAATTGGCCACTCCTGGCTGAGTGCCTCGGCGCAACGCTCGGGTGTCAATACTGAAGCAAAATACCTTCTTCTGACTCACGCGTTCGAAGTGATGAATGCTGTGCGGGTTCAATTCACGACGGACGAGCTGAATGAAAAATCCCGGGCCGCGATCCTGCGCATCGGGGCCAAACAGGAGGGCATTGTCCGGCACGAGCGCATCATGCCCGACGGCCGCAAGCGCAACTCGGTGCGGTTCAGCATCATTGATTCCGAGTGGGCAGAGGTAAAGGTATTACTGCAGCAGAAGATGCGCTTGAAATGAAATCGAACCTGACGGGCCGCTCGACTGCATAGCCCGTCAGCAAAAAGCCAGTGCCTCGCGGTTGAACGCGAGGCACTGGCTTTTATGGTTTCCAGTTCCAACTCAGGTAAGCAAGCTTTCCGCAGGCACGTAGGTATAACCGAGGGCGCGTGCGACGGCCTTGTAAGTGACCTGCCCCTCGCATACGTTCAAGCCGGCCCGCAGATGCGGATCGTCCGACAACGCGCGTCGCCAGCCCTTGTTCGCGATGGCCAGCGCGTGCCCGATCGTCGCGTTCGTGAGCGCGAACGTCGAGGTTCGCGCAACCGCGCCCGGCATGTTGGCCACGCAGTAATGCACGATATTGTCCACGATGAAAGTCGGATCGGTATGGGTGGTAGGCCGCGACGTCTCGAAGCAACCGCCCTGATCGATGGCGACATCGACCACGACGGCGCCGGGCTTCATATGCGAAATCATGTCGCGGGTCACGAGCTTCGGCGCGGCAGCACCGGGGATAAGCACGCCGCCGATCAGCAGGTCGGCGGCGTGCGCCGACTCTTCGATTGTCTGCACGTTCGAGCATAGCGTGGTGACGCGGTTGCCGTAGATCACGTCCAGTGCCCGCAGACGCTCGAGGTTCTTATCGATTATCGTCACGCGGGCGCCCATGCCCACCGCAATCTGCAACGCATTGGTACCGACTACGCCTGCACCAATGATCACCACATGTGCAGGCGCGACGCCGGGAACACCACCGAGCAGCAACGCCATCCCTCCCTTCGATTTCTCCAGATGCGCCGCGCCTGCCTGGATCGACATGCGGCCGGCGACTTCGCTCATGGGAGCGAGCAACGGCAAGCCGCCCCCGGGGCCCGTGATGGTCTCGTAAGCAATGCAGACGGCCTTGGAGTCGATCAGGGCTCGTGTCTGATCCGGGTCAGGCGCGAGATGCAGGTACGTATAGAGGATTTGCCCCGCGCGCAGCATTGCGCATTCGGCAGGTTGGGGCTCCTTTACCTTGATGACCATCTCCGCACGCGTGAAGACATCCTGCGCTGTATCGACCACAGCGGCGCCCGCGGCCTTGTAGGCGTCATCCGATAAACCGATCTCCGCGCCCGCCGCGGTCTGGACGACAACTTCGTGCCCGTGAGACACCAGCTCGCGAACGCCCGCGGGCGTCAGCCCGACCCGATATTCATGGTTCTTGATTTCTTTCGGCAGACCGATAAGCATGATGCACTCTCCTCCAGGGAAGTCCGGTGCCGGCGTCCGCGGCCATGGACGCCCAAGCGAACCCTTGTACGCGGATACCAGGCGATCCGCAGCCGCCAAGGGTGATACTACTGCAAGCCAGGGCGGTCGCCGCCGTGCATTGACGGTGCTCTCTGCGAGATTTTTTTGGTGTGTAGAGCTGTATGTTTTGCCGTTGGCTGTGCGTAGCTCATTGTCTTCCGGAATCATGGGCAGCGCGGCAACACGAGCGCCACTGCTGATTCAGGATACCGCTCAGTGTGATCGCAATCCGATGTCCCGGGACGATGAATGTGCCGGGGTTTTCCATGAGACAGCCGAGGGCGTTTGCAAATGCGCCCGTAGTCAAGCGCATTAACAACAAGGCTTGCACGACTGGGTTTTTTTGCGGATTCCGGCTTTGCGAATTGTCGGGAATACCCGCCAAGCGGTCGTCAAGCCTGGTGTGTTGTTCCAGGACATTCAGGGCGGCGAGAGTGCCGTCAACGGTGGCTTAAGACAAATTTAATGCCGCATCATTCTCGCGGCGCCGGCACGGTCAGTGGTTCGCCGGTACGCGCGTGCTGTGCGTGCGCGAGGCGTTTGGTGGTCCATTGCACGCTCATTGCCAGGATGGCCGCTTCGACGAATGCGAGGGAAGCCGCTTGTCTCGGAAGCGTGAAGACAAGGCAGAGGCAGAACGCGGCGAATGAGAACCGGCCGAGTACCATGCCTCGCAAAAGCGACACGACAAAGTCAGGGCCATGCGCCCGATGAGACGAGACTGAAAGCACGATACCCAATAGCGGGAACACCGCAAGAAGTCCGCTCCATTTGGGCCCCAGCGCAGACGATAGCGTGGTGACCGCGACCGTTAGCGCGGCGCCTGCAATCATGCGTCCGGTCAGGTCGTTGCGGCTAAGCGGTGCAACCCTTGCAATGGCATTGCTGCGGGGAAGGAACGTCTGTCCAAACGCGACGGCGATAAGCGCGGCCGCGATCGCCCAGGCCGGCGATGCCGGCATTGAAGCCAGCGCAATTGCCGCTACGAGCCAGCTTGCCAGTCCAGCCGTCAGGGCAACGGGCCAGGACCATGATCGGCAGGTCCATGCATAAGCGAAGTTGAATGCCTCGGAGGCGAGTATGGCGGACAGCGAGAGGGTAGCTGCATGTGCTCCGAAAATCGGCCCGTGATCCAGGACCAGCAGGAACAGGATTGGCCCGGCAACGAAGGGTAATCCTGCAAGCCAGCCTGCGATGGTAGGCCCCCACCACTTGCCCGACATGGAAACGACCAGGAGAAAGAAGGGGACCAGTGTCAGCTTTAGCGCGAGCATCGCAAGCCAGGTGGATTTAAAACCGGATCCTACATGAATTCCGAATCCGTACCCTCAAACATCGACCTTGGATAGACGCGTCTCGCGAGAATGGTTTGCTATGGATAGGCGATTAATCTCGCGTCATGGAACTGCAAGAAGCCAAATCATGCGACCAGCCATGACCCGCTCGCCTTGCCGAAGAATTCCTTGGTCCGCCAAAGAGAATAGAATCTGCTCCAGCGGTGTTTCGATTGACGCACGATGCCCGCATCAAACGATCAAGGCGCACAAACGGTCATTCGTTGCGCGGTCGCAGAAGATTTGTGCCGGAGAAACCCGGGGCATGTAACCCGTTGCCTGGAATTGCCGAACTAGCATACAGGTCGCCCTTTTATCATCCGACACCGCGACAGCGCTCGATGACAATTACAGATGCCTTTCGAGGAGAAGCGTCACCCGATGGATATCAATTTCGAATGCACGATGTGCGGCAAATGCTGCCACGACCTCAAGCTGCCCTTGAGCATCGATGAAGCGCTCATGTGGCTCGAGCGTGGCGGCGATGTGCAGTTTCTCTGTGAAGCCGTGCCTTGGCCCGATGAGCCGCCTGCCGATAACCTGCAGGCGCAGCACAAGCGACGCCGGTCGTTCGCCGCCGCCAGCGGCGAACTGCCTGTGCGGATCGTGGTGGTCCTGGCGGCATCGTTCGAGGGCGCGTGTCCGCACTTGCAGGCGAGCCTGACTTGCGGCGTGTATGAGCAACGCCCGGCTGTCTGCCGGATTTACCCTGCGGAGATCAATCCGTTCATTGAGTTGAAACCTGAGCAGAAGCAATGTCCGCCGGAAGCGTGGGGCTCGGACAAGCGGCTCCTGATGCGCGCACATCAGGTGGTCGATCCCGAGACATTCGCGTTGATCGCCCAATCGCGTGCGGCCGACGTCAGCGACGCCCCGGCCAAGGCGCGCGCATGCGCTCATCTGGACATCGATGCGGCAGCGCTGGCCAACGAGGGGCTGGTGGTCCACTCGCCGCCTGTCGAGCTTGCCATAGCGGCGCTAAAACGTGCCCGCGAGCACCGTGACGATGATGAAGCCGTGCCGCAGTGGAAGGTCGTCTCGAACCGTCGCGAAACGGTGGACACGCTCACGTCCATTGGAGCAACCGGCATCCATTTCGTCAAAGCCGATGCGCCCGCGTTCGATTACCTCGGGTTCTTTGCCGCCTCGGCGTGATCCTCGATCCATCCTCGGGCGAGACGATCAGGATTGAGCCGGTCTCGGTGGAATGACCGGACTTACATCAGGTCGCCTCCCGGACAGCACGCAGGAACTGCTGCGTGCGCTCGTGTTGCGGTGCTCCGAAAAACTGCTGCGGCGGCGCCTGCTCGATGATCTTGCCTTGCGAAAAGAAACACACGCGGTCCGCGAATTCTTTCGCAAATCCCATCTGGTGAGTCACCATCAGCATGGTGAGATCATGCTCGCGGCCCAGCCTCCGAATCACGTTCAGCACTTCACCGCATAACTCGGGATCGAGCGCGGACGTCACCTCGTCAAACAGCATCACCTTCGGGCGCATGGCCAACGCGCGCGCAATGGCCACGCGCTGCTGCTGCCCGCCCGATAATTGCGACGGATAGTGATTGCACTTGTCGTCGAGCCCGACCATGGACAGCAGCTCGCGGCCCCGCTCGTTCGCATCGCGCCTGGACATGCCGAGCACCCGTAGCGGGGCCTCGATCGTGTTCTGGATCCGGGGTGCCCCTTGGGCAGATTCAGTCACTAGTGGCGAAGCGTGTGGGTATCCGTGTTCGGAGAAGGAGGGTTTCACACATCGGTGGTTCTGGCGAGCACCGTGCTTTTGGGGTGCCAAAAACGTGGAGACTGCACGCTAGGTCAACTTACGAGCCCTCGTTTTGAAAGCGCTTTCTTTGCTTCGTTTCTTTGTCGCTTTGGACAAAGAAATGACGCGCCGCCACGCGCAGTGGCTAATAGTGATAAAGAAATTAGGCAACCTAAGCAGACCACTGACCTGGGAAGCAGCAACCCGGCAATGAACCCAACCGCTAACGCACGAACCTGGCACCCCAGCATCAACCCCGACCGCTACCGCAGGAACCTGCCAACCCGGCATTGACCCCGACCGCTAACGCCAAAACCTGGCGCCCCAGCACCCCCCGCCCAAGAAAAAATCGCGAGAACACCCCGCAAGACAGAAAAAACGCCACGCATTCCGGGCCACATCGAAAAAATCGCACGGCGGCGAAAGCGAAAATGGACCTCATACGATGCAATCAGGAGCCTCTCATGTTGCTGGGTCATCCCGTCCTTTTCAAGTCGCTTTGTTATGTCGATGGCCGCTGGATTCATAGCGACAGCGCGGCAACCATCGCGGTGCAGAATCCCGCCGACCAGGAGGTGATCGGTCACGTGCCCATGCTGGATCGCGCGCAAATAGAAGCAGCGGTCGGCGCGGCGCACCGGGCATACGAATCCTGGCGATGGGCGCCGCAAGAGCGCCGCAGCGCGATCCTGCTGCGCTGGTACGAACTGATCTTGCGGCATCAACATGATCTCGCCGGCATCCTGTCGATGGAACAAGGCAAGCCCTTGGCTGAATCGAGGGGAGAAATTGCCTACGCGGCGAGCTTCGTCGAGTGGTACGCCAACGACGCAAAGCGCCTCTGCGGCCGCACGATTCCCACCCACATCAATGGCGCTCACCTCGGTACTGTGATGGAACCAGTCGGCGTCGCCGCGCTCATCACGCCGTGGAATTTTCCGGTTGCCATGATCACCCGCAAGGCGGCTGCCGCACTGGCCGCCGGTTGCACGGCGATCGTCAAGCCTGCGCACGAAACCCCATTCTCGGCGCTCGCGCTGGCGCAACTGGCGGAAGAGGCGGGCTTCCCCGCGGGTGTGTTCAACGTCGTGCTGGGCGAGCCGCAAATGGCCATGGAAACACTGGTGCGCGACGTGCGCGTGCGAGCGGTCAGCTTCACCGGATCCACTCGTGTAGGCGGGCTCGTCGCGCGTGCGGCAGCCGAGTCCGGCATCAAGAAACTGGCGCTGGAACTGGGCGGCAACGCGCCGTTCATCGTCACGGAAGACGCTGATCTCGATCAGGCCGTCAAGGTGGCTATTGGCGCGAAGTTCCAGACATCGGGACAGGACTGTTGCGCGGCGAATCGCATCTTCGTGGCCGCGCCGCTGTATGAACAGTTCGTTCAGCAATACAGCGAGGCGGTGCGAGCGTTGAAGGTGGGACCGGCCTTCGAGGCGGACGTGGAGGTGGGACCGTTGATGCATCAGGCTGCCTTCGATACCACCGCCGAGCGCATAGCCGACGCCCGGACGAAGGGCGCACGCATTACCGTGGGCGGTCAGGCGCATGCGCTGGGCGGATGGTTCTTCGAGCCGACCGTAGTGGCGGACGCCGCGCCCGGTATGCGTATTTACGATGAAGAGAACTTCGCTCCGACATCGGCTATATCGTCCTTCAACACGCTGGACGAAGTGGTGGCCAAAGCCAACGACACAGAGCACGGGCTGGCTGCTTACATCTGCGCCACGCGCATGGACACGATCTTTCAACTGGTGCGCCGACTCGACTTCGCGATGATCTCGGTCAACGGCGTCAAGTTTACCGGTGCGCCCATCCCGTTCGGCGGCATGAAGGCGTCTGGCCTCGGTCGCGAAGGCGGAGCGGAAGGGTTCGAGCCGTTCGTCGAAACCAAATATTTTTGCCTCGGCAACCTCGGCTTGCCGCTGAGCGCCACGGCTTGATTGAATAACAGGAACCTAGGGAGCAACTCATGACACAGCAACTCGAGCAACTGTTCAACGAAGACCGTGCACACTTCATGCATCCGTCGACCCATGCGCACGATCACGCGAGCGGCGCGCTGCCCGGAAAAATCATTCGGGGAGCGAAGGGTATTCGAATTGAAGATCACGAGGGCAAGAGTTACATAGACGCCTTCGCGGGTCTTTACTGCGTGAACATTGGCTATGGCCGCACCGAAGTGGCCGATGCAATCTACGAGCAAGCCAAGAAGCTCGCGTATTACCACACGTATGTGGGTCATTCCACTGACACCATCATCGAACTGTCGTCGCGGATTATCGACTGGTCGCCGGCGGGGATGAAGAAGGTGTATTACGGCATGTCCGGTTCGGACGCGAACGAAACGCAGATCAAGATCGTCTGGTACTACAACAACGTGCTCGGGCGTCCGAACAAGAAGAAAATCATTTCGCGTCAGCGGGGCTATCACGGTTCGGGCATCGTCACGGGCAGCCTGACCGGTTTGCCGAGCTTCCATCAGCATTTCGATTTGCCGGTCGATCGCGTGAAGCATACGGTCTGTCCGCACTGGTACCGGCAGGCGCCGCCCGGCATGAACGAAACGCAGTTCGTCGCGTATTGCGTGGAAGAACTGGAGAAGCTGATCGCGCGAGAAGGCGCCGACACCATTGCCGCATTCATTGGCGAACCGGTGATGGGGACGGGCGGTATCATCGCGCCACCGGAAGGTTATTGGGCCGCGATCCAGCAAGTGCTGAAGAAGCACGACATCCTGCTGATCTCCGATGAAGTGGTATGCGGCTTCGGCCGCCTCGGCTCGAAGATGGGCTCGCAGCACTACGGCATGCTGCCCGACCTGATCACCGTCGCGAAGGGTCTCACGAGCGCTTATGCGCCGCTGTCGGGCGTGATCGTGGGCGAACGGGTGTGGGATGTGATCGAGAAAGGGTCAGAGGAACATGGTGCGATGGGGCACGGCTGGACTTATTCGGGCCACCCCATTTGTGCGGCTGCCGCTATTGCCAACCTGAACATTCTGGAGCGCGAGAACCTCACGCAGAACGCGGCCGATGTCGGCGCTTATCTCGGCGCTCAACTTCATGCCGCATTCGACCAGCATCCGCTCGTGGGTGAAGTGCGCCAGACCGGCATGCTGGCCGCACTGGAATTCATGGCGGACAAGCCAGGCCGCAAGCCTTTTGATGCAGCGTTGAAGGTCGGGCCGAAGGTGTCGGCCGCCGCATTGCGGCGCGGAGTGATCGCACGGGCCATGCCGCACGGCGATATTCTCGGCTTCGCGCCGCCGCTCGTGACCACGCGGGCGGACGTGGACGAGATCGTCGGTATCGTGCGCGAAGCGGTGGATGAAGTCGCCACGCAGACGATCGCATAACGCTCCTCCGCTCTCCCTGCGGCGTAAGGGGTCAGGCCGCCGGCTTTGTTCCGGCGGCTTTTTCATAGCAAAGACCAGGTTGATACGACTACATCGAGCGAGCTCATTGCAACGCAGCATTCAAACGCCGCGACGCCGGTCCGCAATTAGCGCTACTCTCAATCTTCCGGATTGGCGATATCACTGGCGACAATCTGTTCGCCGTGCACGACTGCCGCCTCGCGCGCTTCTTCGCGTGAGGGATACGGTCCGAGCACCGGTGCTCCCTGGAACGGGAATAACAGGCGGCCGTCGGTCTTTCTAATAACCTTTAGCGTTCCTACAAACAATCCGCCGGCGTTGATCTGGTACGACGCGTACACCGCGAAGTCCTCAGGGCGCATGCATTCGCCTAATCGCCGGCCCTGTAGCTGGGTCATGGATAGGACAATTTTCGGTTTTTTCATGGCTTTGTACGTGTTTCAATCGTGAGCGCATAAGGGCGTGGTGCGTCCGGTCGAGCGTTGAAACGGGCGAATTTTCCGGGCTTGGGGCACATCACGACGTTCACTGAAATTTCATGTACTCAACGATCAGCAATTACCAGTCCGCGTTCGAAGTACGCTTCTTGCGTGGGAGCTGGAAGCAGGCACAGGGCGCTGGCCGATGACGAAACGCACCGGGGCCAGAATGCTCCGCTTGTCCAAAAAATCCACGGTGTCTGGACGAGCCCGGCACGCCGCTTGAGCCTCGAGCCGGCGAACACGCGCCGGCACGCGTGCAACCCGGGCGTGCTTCGGCTCAAGAGAAGCCATGCTCTCTGATACGAAATGGCAGGAAAGGAAAGCACATGGACGCCCTCATCACAGTGTTCGGCAGCGGCCACGACCTCGATTCGCTGCAGATGGCGGCTCGCGCGGCCGCGGCCTTTATCGGCGCGCTGGTCTGCATTCGAATCTCCGGCCGACGTTCTTTCGGCCAGCGTTCTCCGTTCGACTATGTCGTCGCCATACTGCTTGGCGCGACGCTGAGCCGTGTAATCGTGGGTGCTTCGCCAGCGATCCCGACAGTGATCGCCTCGCTTGTAATCGTCGTGCTACACCGCGTGCTTGCATGGGGCTGCGTACATTCGCCTGCGCTGGAGCGCCTCGTGGGCGGGACTGAACGGGAGCTGTACCGCGATGGCCGCTTCGACGAGAAGCAGATGTCCGCAGCGCTCATTACGCGAACCGATCTATTCGAAACGGCGCGGCAGCAACTTGGCGCCGACGACCTCTCCGGAGTGCGCGCGGCTACGCTGGAACGCAATGGGGAGATCAGCCTGCTGCGCGATAGCGATGCCCGCTAAGGGCGTTTGCGGGGTTCACTCTCAACATGGCCGGGAGCGGGGAAGACAGGGCCAAGAGACCACTGCCAGCAAGAATTGTCCCCGGGCGGTGGGCCTGGAAAGCGCGCGCCGGAAGCCTCGGCGGCACGCTGCGAGTGGGGTTTTGGCAGGTAAAATGCCCGTCTGTCTCCTGACGTTTCAAACTCTGCAACGCTTGGTGCGTCGTACGGTTGGGCGTTGCTTATCGATCCACGCACATGAACGAAAGACAACCCGCTGGCCTGGATTACGCCTTCCTGAACGGCGGCGGCGAAGTCGCCAGGATCATCGCATCCAGAGACTGGTCCACTTCGTCACTGGGACCTGTCGGCGGCTGGTCTAAAACGCTGACCGGCACCATCGCCCTGATTTTGCAGTCGCCTGTCCCGATCGTCACGCTCTGGGGGGTAGATGGCGTCATGCTCTACAACGACGCCTATTCCGTTTTCGCCGGTGGGCGGCATCCTCAGCTTCTCGGCTCCAAGGTGCGGGAAGGGTGGTCCGAGGTCGCGGATTTCAACGACAACGTGATGAAGGTCGGCCTGGCCGGCCGAACGCTGCGATACGAAGACCAGGAACTGACGCTGCACCGCCACGGCCGGGGCGAGCAAGTGTGGATGAACCTGGATTACTCGCCCATTCGCGATGAGCAGGGGATTCCGGTCGCGGTGATCGCGATCGTGGTGGAGACAACCGCCAAGGTGCGCGCGGAGCGCTGGCTGAGCGGCGAGCGCGAACGTTTGCGACGGATGTTCGAACAGGCTCCGGGCTTCATGGCCATGCTGACCGGCCCCGAACACGTCATCGAATTGACGAACGCTTCCTTCACGCAGCTCGTTGGGGATCGCACGATCCTGGGCAAGCCGGTGCAGGAAGGATTGCCCGAACTGCGCGGGCAGGGGTTTGTAGAGAAACTGAATCAGGTCTACGCCTCTGGAATGCCCGTCTCGGGCAGTGCGCAGTCCATCGTGCTGAATCGGCTCCCCGGGGCGCCTGCGGAGCAGCGTTACGTCGACTTCGTCTATCAGCCGGTACGTAACGAAGCCGGCGCTGTGATCGGCATCTTCATTCAGGGAACCGACGTGACGGACCGCCTTGCGGCGGAGCGCGCAGTTCACCAGAGCGAGGAGAAATTCCGTACCTTCGCCCAGGCCATGCCCAACCAGGTCTGGTCGGCGCAGCGCGACGGTGAACTCGACTGGTTCAACGAGCGGGTCTACGAGTACAGCGGCGCGGCGCGGGGCAGCCTGGACGGCCAGGCGTGGGGCAAGATCGTTCATCGCGATGATCTGCAGGCCGCCGCCGCACAGTGGGCCGACGCGGTGGCATCGGGCACGACCTACGAATGCGAGTTCCGCATTCGACGCGCCGATGACGTGTTCCGCTGGCATATCGCCCGGGCGCTGCCTATTCGCGACAACGCCGGGCGCATCGTTCACTGGATTGGCACGAATACCGACATCGAGGACCAGAAGTCCGCAGCACGCGCCCTCCAACGCCTGAACAAGACCCTCGAACAGCAGGTGGCGGAAAGTGTTGCCGACCGGGACCGCATGTGGCGGCTTTCTACCGACATGATGCTGGTCGCCGATTTCCAGTCGAATATTGTGGCGGTGAACCCGGCCTGGCGGCAGATCCTGGGCCGGGATGAGAAGGACCTTATCGGCCATTCATTCCTCGAGTTCGTGCATCCCGATGACCGGGTCGCGACGCTCGCCGAATTGGGCGAACTGAGCGAGGGCATCCGCACGTTCAAGTTCGTCAACCGGTATCAACGAGAGGACGGCGCGTATGTGACGCTGTCGTGGACGGCTGTGCCCGATGAGCGTTTCATCCATGCCGTGGGCCGCGACATCACCGCGGATCGCGAAGCGGCAGACGCGCTGCAGCGTACCGAACTCGCGCTGCAGCAGGCGCAAAAGATGGAGACGATCGGCAAGCTCACCGGCGGCGTCGCGCACGATTTCAATAACCTGCTGCAGGTTATTTCGGGCAACTTGCAACTTCTTGCGTCGGATGTCGCGGGCAGCGAGCGGGCAGAGCGGCGCCTGGCGAATGCGCTTGCCGGCGTGAGCCGCGGCGCGAAGCTGGCGAGCCAGTTGCTGGCCTTCGGCCGCCGCCAGGCGCTCGATCCGAAGACGATCAGGATCGGACGGCTCATCACCGGCATGGAAGACATGTTGCGGCGCAGTCTGGGCGAAGCCATCGAGATCGAGACGGTAGTGTCCGCCGGCCTGTGGAACACATTCGTCGATCCGACCCAGGTCGAGAACGCGGTCCTCAATCTCGCCATCAATGCGCGCGATGCCATGGACAACACGGGCAAGCTGACCATTGAAGTAGGCAACGCTCTCCTCGACGAGCGCTATGCGCTCGATCATGCCGAAGTGACGCCTGGGCAATATGTGATGCTCGCGGTGACGGATACCGGCTGCGGAATGACACCCGAAGTGCTGGCCCAGGCCTATGAACCGTTCTTCTCGACGAAACCGGAGGGCAAGGGCTCGGGGCTGGGGCTCTCCATGGTCTATGGTTTTGTTAAGCAGTCCGGCGGACACGTCAAGATCTACAGCGAAGCGGGTCAAGGCACGACGGTCAAGTTGTATTTGCCGCGGACCCACGACAAGGAGGATCTCGGGACAGTGATGGAAAGCACACCGGTGCTCGGTGGCGCCGAGACCATCCTGGTAGCCGAAGACGACGAGCAAGTCCGGGTGACGGCGGTGGAGATGCTGTCTGAACTGGGATATCGGGTGCTCAAGGCGAACGACGCCGGCAGCGCGCTTGCGATCATCGAAAGCGGTGTGTCAATCGATCTGTTGTTCACCGACGTCGTCATGCCGGGGCCGCTGCGAAGCCCCGAATTAGCACGTCGCGCGCGGCAACTCATTCCCGGCATGGCGGTGCTGTTCACGTCGGGCTACACGGAAAACGCGATTGTTCACGGCGGCCGGCTGGATGCCGGCGTCGAACTGCTCGGCAAGCCCTACACGCGGGAGGCGCTCGCAAGAAAGATCAGGCACGTGCTCGCCAATCAAGCCCAGCATGCCGCGCTCACGGTCGCGCCGGCGCCTTTGAGAGTGGCTTCGGCAGTCAGGCCGAACGCGCCTGCCGGACGCGCGCTGAAGATCCTGTTCGTTGAAGACGATGACTTGATTCGCTCCAACACGGCTGAGTTGCTCGTGGCAATGGGGCACGTGGTCCACGAGGCCGCGAACGCACAAGCCGCCTTGATGCTGATTCAGAAAGAAGCGGTGGATTTGCTCATCACGGACGTCGGCTTGCCCGGCATGTCGGGCGAAGAGCTTGCCCAACAAGCACGCGTTTTGCGTCGTGACGTGGCTGTCATATTTGCAACCGGCGACCATCATGTTTCAAAAGTATCCGGATACTTTGTCTTGCGAAAGCCCTACGACACAGCAAGCATGGCCGCGGTCTTGCAACAGGTTCGATGACTGCAGCCAGGCGTTGCGCCACGCCGTTGAACGTGTTGCCGGAATGCAAACCGGCCCGCACCGGCCCGCACGGATCATGGCTCGGGACATCCGGTTCGGCAGCGTCGACTGCCGGTCATCCTCGCTGAGAAACGCAGCAATATCCTTGGCCTGACGACCCTTGGCCTGAGACTAGGCATTCGCGGCCGGTGCCTGCTCCTTCGCGGACGCCTTCCGGAGATAAGCGGCTGCCAGGCTTCGAAGCTCCTCTTCAGAAGCATCCTCGATCCCGATCAGGTGATTGTCCGCAGGCCGGTGAGACGCAAGTAACTCATTGAGTTTGAGGTGCAGCGCCACGCTGTCCTTGTTCGCGCTTTGCTGGATCAGGAACACCATGATGAACGTGACAATGGTTGTCCCGGTATTGATCACCAGTTGCCAGTCTTCCGAGTAGTGGAAAACCGGCCCGGTCACGGCCCAGACCAAAATGCTGATGACGGCAAGGCCAAATGCCACGGGGGAGCCGGTCCAGCGGGTCACGGCGCTCGCGAAGATATCGAAGGCACGGGTGACGGGGTGACGGGTCGCGAAAGCGGGACTCAATGTGTCAGGGACGGTGTCCATCGAGTCCGTTGACGACTGCGACGGGTGCGTCGGGTCCGCCGGGTGCAACGGGGGCGAAGTTTCCTTTCGCATCGCTTTCTCCTGGTTGTCGTTGCTTCATGTCTTCATGAACAAACGCAAAAATCATTCCGGATAGGCGACGCGCGCGGAGTTGGAAGATATCGCGCTGGTTTAAAAACACATCAGCGTCATCAGGTTTTGGCGGAGGCGCGGCACGGTGTCCTGAAAGCTACTACCGCTCAAGACGCCGCGCCTTCGGGAAGTGCCGGCAGTTGCGTGACCGGAGACAGAACGATCACCACTAACTGGACTGCAAAAGCCGCGGTCGACATCAGCAGGCATGCGCTCACTCCGGCTTGCGTCGCGAGGGCTGCGCCAAGCAAAGCGCCAACGGGACGCGCGCCATAGGTTGCGGTGCTCATGATGGCCGACACGCGGCCGAGCATGTTGTGAGGTGTGATCGCCTGGCGCAATGTGGTTGAACCGATCGTCCATAGTATTGGACCGGCGCCGAGCAAGAAGAAACTCACGCAGGCCATCCATACATGCGGGAAAAACAAGGTTGCGCTCATCAGCACCGATGCCAGGAATCCGCACGCAGGGCCGATCACGAGTGTCCGGCCAAACGAAACTCGCCTGGACACTTCGGGTCCCGCCAGCGCGCCAGCCACCATGCCCGCACCATAGGCCGCCAGGCTCACGCCGATCACCCATGACGACATATGCAGGCGGTGCGCCGCGTAAGCCACGTAGACCGCCTGCAATACGAAATAGCCCAGGTTGAAGAAAACCGCGGTAAGGAGAATGGGGCGAAGCAGCGGGTCGCGGAATACGAAAGCGGCGCCCTCCCGGACCTCGGCGAGGAAATGCCGGCCGGTCCTGGGCGGATGCGCTGAGACGGGCAACGCGCGCAGCAGCGCAACGGCGGCGGCCGATAGCATCGTCGCTAACGCGTAGGCCCAACCCGCGCCCACGGAGCCCACGATCACCCCGCCTAGCGCCGGCCCCGCCGAATACGCAACGCTTCTAGCCAACTCGATGCGGCTATTGGCTGCGGGCAATGCATCGCGAGGTACGAGGGAAGGGACGAGCGAGGGTGCTGCAACGCTGTAAGCGACCGTACCCGCCGCGCCGATAAAACCGCAGACAGCAAGCATCGGCAGTGTCAGGAGGTGGGCTCCGATCAGCATGAGGATCGTGATCATTGCCAGTACGCGAACGGCTTCTGCGCTTGCCATCAGTCCGCGTCGGGAGTGACGGTCGGCATAGACGCCCATAGGCAACGAGAGCAGCAGGAAGGGTAACGTCTGGGCGGTTTGCAGCAGGCCTGTTTGCGCAGCGCTTGCGCCCAGCAGGAACACTGCAACGAGTGGCGCGGCGGCAAGACTGATCTGCTCAGCGGACTGTGCGAGCAAGTTCGACCAGGCTAAACGATGAAATGCGGGCGGCAGGGTGATGCGCTGGTTTCGCGTGGGGTGCATGAAGGGGGACTCCTTGGGAGGTGGCCCGATCATCATGGTGTGAGGAGGCGCGCGATACGCCCCGGATCTTGCGCTTACGTTCTGCTACGCCATCGGTTTCGTCATTGACGATTAGTGATAGTCGTCTTTCACCTGATGCCGTACCGCCAGGATCGTCACCGTATCGCTATCGTCTATTTCGAAGAGCGCGACATAGCCGGATCGCCCGAAAGGGATAATCAGTTCTCGTAGAAACGGAAGATTTGACTGCGCTTTTCGACAGGTAAAGGGCGAGGCACGAAGCGTGGCGATGCCCTCGGAGATTGCGTGAAGAGCGCGTTCGGCGAGCGATGCGTCGAGCTTATCGCGTGTAGGGATGAAGTCGTAAAGTCGTTCGGGATCTTCTGCGGCACCAGCGGTAAAGCGTATCTCGAACGTCATCGGCGGGTCTTGCTCCGCGCCTTTGCGGGGTCTAACCGCTTGCTCAAGCGCGAGAGCATTTCTTCAGCCGAAATGTAGTTGCCGCTGCGCTTTGCGTCGTCACGGGACGCGAGTCCTCGAGCAACGAACTCACTATGATGCTGGCGACGCAGGATATTTTCTCGGATCGCCTGCTCGACAAAACCCGAGAGACTCTCGCCTTCCTCCAGGACGCGTTCGGCGGCCTCGCGCAATTCTGGCTCGACCCGCACCGATGGGAAAGTTGCTGTTTTCATCACTTACACTCCATGCATCATAATTGCGATGCATGGTCGTGTTTTTTGTGAGTGGACGCAAGAGAATCTATTCAGTGCCTATGCTAGCTCGCGCGGCTTTCACATCTTGAGTACGCGATCCTTGCAAAAAAAGCACGACGTGGGTCGAAATGACCAAGTGGCGCTTTCTGCTCTTTGCATCCGCCTGACGCTACCTCACGTTCGCGAGCGCTGCCACCTTGCGGATCGTATCGGCGCAAGCGGTCGCTGCTTCAACACCCTTCACGACGAAATGCTCGCGGAAGAACTTCGTGTGTTCGTCGCCCGAGTGGAAGTGATGCGGCGTCAATACAGCGGACAAGACCGGCGTGCCGGTTTCCAGTTGCACTTGCATCAAGCCGGTGATGACAGCCTGCGCGACGAACTCGTGCCGGTAGATGCCACCATCCACCACAAGCCCTGCGGCAACAATAGCCGCGTAGCCGCCACGTTGAGCGAGCAGCTTCGCGTGCAGCGGGATTTCGAAGGCGCCGGCAACTTCGTAGAGATCGATATCGTCGCGGCTGAATCCTTGTGCCTGGATGGCATCGAGGAAGGATGCTTTGCATTGGTCGACAATGTCGCGATGCCAGCACGCCTGAATGAATGCGATACGGGCACGCGGCTTCGCTGCCGTTGTCGTTGTCTTATCGACGGCGGGATTACTTTCGAGAGTAGTGGAGAGCGTCATCAATATAAGCCTGTTTGTGTGAACAGGGCGAAGGACGGCACGCTCCCCAAACGCAAATACTTTCGCGCACGAGGACACACGCCGTCCCGTTCTCTTTCATCCGGACTATGACCGTCGGCCCCGGGATCAAACCGGGTCTGCTGACCTTAGTGTTTCGCCATGCCTTCAAGAAAATTCAGGGCAACACACAAAACGCTCGCGGGCTACGCGCAGAAGCTCTACGCGATTACCGCCGGTGGGGAGTTTCACCCCGCCCCGAGAACTCGTTCTTAGTGAACGGAACATAAATTATCACGATTTTTAAAAATACACCGGGACTCAACTACGGCGACGGGGTTTCTTCTGAATCATCTCGCCCGCGGCAGACACGCCTCAAGCCTTCCCGCGCCAGGGCACCAATCGTCGCTCCAGCGCGCGCATACCGAGATCGAAGGTCCACGCAATCAAGCCGATCAATACGATTCCCATGACCACGACATCGGTTCTGAGAAAGCTCGATGCGTTCAGCACCATCTGCCCGAGTCCCGCCGTTGCCGCCACCATCTCGGCCGCGACGAGCGTGGTCCAGCCAAACCCGATCGCGATCCGCAAGCCCGTCAGGATCTCGGGTAACGCGGCCGGCAGCACGACAAAACGCACGACCTGTACAAAGCTCCCGCCAAGTGAATACGCCGCGTTCACCTGCTCGGCGGTAGCGCTACGGGCGCCGGCCCGTGCGGCCATCGCAATGGGTGCAAAGCAGGCGAGATAGATCACGATCAGCTTCGCGGTTTCATCGATACCGAACCAGATCACGACCAGCGGTAGATACGCGAGCGGCGGCAGCGGCCGGTAAAACTCCAGCGGCGGATCGAGCAGGCCCCGCGCGACGCGGCTGACCCCCATCAGGATGCCGACAGGTACAGCCGTCACGCTTGCCAACGCAAACGCGCCGAACACGCGAATGGCGCTCCACAGCAAATGCTCGGACAGTGGCAGACCACCTTGGATACGGCCATTCCACGCGTCAATAAATGCGCTCCACACCGCTTGCGGCGAAGGCAGGAAAAGCGGCGCCACCCAATGAAAAGACGTCGCCGCCCACCAGAGCGCGGCAATCGCCGCGACTGATACAACGCTCAGGGCAGCGGTCGGACCTTCGCCGGGAAGGCCACGCCGTGGCTTGCGCCGGCGCTTGACCTGCGCGACATTTGCAGCGCCCGGCAGCGAGTCGATCGAACTCATGAGCTCACCTCCTGCAGCGTAGCGTGGGACCCGCCATGCAGTCGCCGAACCAGCCGCTCGCGCCATTCGATGAACGCCGGCGATGACTTCACCGCGCGTGCGTCGCGCGATTCGAGAAACTGCCGCGCGAACGGCAACGTGTGGCTTTCGGCAATCCGGCCGGGACCGGGTGTCATCAGGACCAGCCGCGTCGCGAGGAACAACGCTTCTTCCACGCTATGCGTGATGAAGAAAATGGTCTTGCGGGTGCGGCCCCATACATCGAGCACGAGTTCCTGCATGGTCTCGCGAGTAAGCGCGTCGAGCGCGCCCATCGGTTCATCCATCAGCAGCACCTGCGGATCGCTGGCAAGCGCGCGAGCGATTCCCACGCGTTGCTGCATGCCGCCCGAGAGCGCATAGACCCGCGCATTCGCATGCTTTTCCAGGCCGACGAGAGCCAGCGTTTCACGCGCTATCTCTCGACGCCGCGTCCGGCCCACGCCCTGGAAACGCAGCCCGAGCGCTACGTTGTCGATCACATCGAGCCATGGCATCAGCGCATATTTCTGAAACACGACACCGCGTTCGGCGCCGGGCCCGACGATCGGTTCACCGTTCAGACGCGCCTCGCCGGCAGTCGGATCGATGAAGCCCGCGAGGCAGTTCAGCAGCGTTGTCTTGCCGCATCCGGAGGCGCCAAGCGCAACCACGAACTCGCCGCTGTCGATCTGCAGGTCGACACCCTCCAGAGCGGCCGTTGCCGCGCCCTCATAGGTCACGCCGAGGCCGCGAATGTCCAGCGTGCTCATCGCGATGCTTGCTGGACGAAGCGTGAGTCGACGCCAACCGAATAGTCAGGCAGCACGTTCTGGATCGTGCCCTGGGTCTTCAGGAAGGCCGCAGTGGCTGCCAGCGACTTCGCGGCGCCCGACTGAGCACCACCGCCAAGCCAGGCCGGTGAAGCCTGTTCCGTGAGCGTCGGGAAGGCGTAAAGCGCGAGGCTGGCAGGCACCTCGGCGGCGGTCGCCCCCGATTCCTTCGCGACGCCTTCGACTTCCTTCGACCCGGCTGTCCACGCGGATTTGTTGTCGCGATACTGCGCGTCGGTGGCGGCCAGCACCTTGACCAGGTTCGTCACGAATGCGTCGTTATCCTGTGCAAATTTGCGGCTGACCGCGAAACCGTCGAAGGTCGCCTTGCCGGTTTCCTTCGCCACTTCACCCGATGTAATCAGCACCTTGCCGTTCTTCTTGACCTTCGCGAGCACGGGGTCCCAGATATAGGTCGCGTCGATATCACCACGTTCCCACGCCGCGGCCACTTCGGGCGGCCGCAGGTTGAGTATCTTCACACTGGACGGATCGACGCCGGCATTTTGCAAAGCGACGAGCGCATGGAAGTGCGACGTGGAGACGAACGGCAGGCCGATCTTCTTGCCTTTGAGATCGCTGATTTTGGTCACGCCGGAGCCGTCGCGCGCAACGAGTGCTTCGGCGTCGTTGATGTTGTCAAGGATCCAGAACAGCGAGATGTCCACGCCCTGCGAGAGACCGGCCGCGATCGGGCTGGAACCGGCTTCACCGAGTTGTATCGATCCGGATGCAAGTGCACGGATTACGTCGGCGCCGCTGCCGAGCTTGCGATACGTCACTTTATAGCCCGTCGCTTTTTCGACTGCGCCGCTCACTTGAGCGTAACGCCACGGTACGACCATGTCCTGGTAGCCGATCACGACTTCGCGCGACTGCGCGTGAGCGGCGCTAGCGGCCACAGCGAAGAGTGCAACGCCGGCGCACGCGCGCAGGGAGGAGAGAAAGCGTTTCATCGGAAGCCCTGGTTCAAGTGTTTATCGTGAGAGGCTTTCGACTATAAGCAATCCGCGTTCAAGCGGTTAGAAGCATTCGTGCGTTGCAAATGACGTTGTTCGAGCGTTGCTTTGCACGTTGTGTTGGAAGCATCGAGCCGGCGTTTCATGCCGTCCTCAAGCGCTTTTCGAACGCGCGCGTGAGCCACGAAATGGGATAGCAATAGGCGAAGAAGATCACGAGCGTCGCGACGTAGGTCAGCACCGTGAAGCTGCTGCGTGCGACCGTGCTGCTGGCGATCTGCGCAGTGTCGAGCAGGTCGTGGATGCCGACCAGCGATGACAGCGCGGTGCCCATGGTGATGATCGCGTACACGTTCATCCACGGCGGCAGCATGCGGCGCACGCATTGCGGCACGACTATCTTCAGAAGGATCTGCCAGCGCGAGAACGCAAGCGAAGCGGCCGCTTCCCACTGCGCGGACGGGATGGACGCCACCGCCCCGCGAAATACTTCCGCTATGTTTGCGCTGGCGGGCAGAGCGAGCCCGAGCATCACTTTGAGCCAGTCGGGAAATGGCACGATGGCGCCGAACGCATGGATCTCGAAGGGAAATACATACGTGGTGAAGTAGATCAGCACGAGCCACGGCGCGTTGCGAAACGCGACAATCCACACGCGGGCCAGCCGCCCCGCGAACGATTTCGACATCGCGAGCGCACCCGCAAGCAGCCCGATCACCGTGCCTATAAAAATCGCGCCGATGCTGATAAGCACGTTCATCGCGAAGCCGTGCGCCAGCGCCGGCGCCCATTCCACGAGGCGTGCGAGCGTCTCGCCGCGCGAGCCGGTGTCGGGCGCGAGCGACCACAACGCGGCGCCTGCGGCGAGCACCCCAAGCACGCCATAGATGCCGGGCGGCAAGCGCGTGACAGCAAGCTTGCCCGCGGCGGCAGCCGAATCAGTAGCCATAACCGGGAATCCTGTAGCGGCGTTCGAGCCAGCGACCGCCGAGCGTGACCAGCCAGGTCAGCACGCCGAAAAACGCGAGAATCAGCAGCATCAACGCGAGCACGTTGTCGCGCTGGGTCCAGATCATGATGGACTGGTAGGTCACGTCGCCCACTGCAATAGCGGATGCCACCGCCGACGCTTTCACCAGTTCCACCATGTTGTTCACGAGCGCAGGCAAGGCCGCGCGCAGCGCGAGCGGCAACTCGATGCGCCAGAAACGCGTGGTGCGGCTGAAGCCCAGCGAGGCCGCCCCTTCGAGCGTTTGAGAAGGCAGTGCGTCAAAGCCGGCGCGCAGCGCCTCTGCATGAAACGCGGCCTTGTGCAGCGACAGTACAAGCACGACCCAGAAGAACGGCTTGAACGGGTTATCGATGCCGCGTGCATGCAGCCACTGCGTAATCAGCATGTTCAGCACGAGGAACGCGCAGTAGAGCTGTACGAGCGTGGGCGTGTTACGGGTGACTTCGATGAACCCGCGCGCCAGCCCGGCGACAAGCAGGTTGCGCCCGCGTAGCGCGAGCAGCAACACGAGCCCTGCAACGGCGCTGGCCGTCATGGTTGAAACAATGATCTCGATGCTCACGCCGAGACCCTGCACGAACGGCACGCGCTCATAGTCGTCGAGCAGGAAGCGATAGTCGAGCCCGAGATGCGCTGTCGCCGTGATGAATCCGCGCAGCAGCGTGTCCATGCTAGTTCTCCGCGGGCAATTGCCGATGCCACTCGGCGAGCGCGGGCGACGGCGGGTTGAGACCGTTCTTCGCTTCAGTTGCAATAAACCAGCCGTCGCGATGCAGGTCGCGCACGAAAGTATCCAGTTTTGCAGCGGTATCGTGATCGCCCTGACGCACCCAGATTACCGACGGCGCGGGTTCTATCTCGGGTTGCAGCGCCCGGTAGTCGTGCCATTCAGGGTCGCTCTGCAGCAACGGATAAAGCAGCGGTGCAGCGTCATGGACGGCTGCAACACAACTTCCGCCGCGCAACGCCAGCAGCGACTGGGACGAACCGGGGAAGGCGCGCGGGATCGCGCCGTAGCGTTCCACTATCGGACGAATGTAACTGCTGCCTTGCGAAATGCAGACCGGCTTGCCGCGCAGATCTTCCCAGCGCGTAATACCGCTTGTTTTAAGCGTGATTGCTGTTCCGCCGACGCGATAATAGGGCGTCGCCACATGGTCCAGGATCTCACCGCGCTGAGCGTTGTACTCCATGTTTGCGATCAGGATGTCGACCTTGCCCTGCTGAAGGAACTGAACCCGTGTGGAAGGCAACACGGACACGAGTTGTACTTTCGCGCCTAACCGTTTACCGAGTTCGTTAGCCAGGTCCACGTTAAAACCACGCGGCTGTTGCGTCGCGGGATCGAGTGAACCGAACGGACTGCCCCCGATCAACACCCCCACCGTGAGTTCATGGCGGGAGTTGATTTTGTCGAGTGTTGCGTCCGCATGCACGGCGAGAGATGCGGTCATGGCCGATGCCAGCACGACAGGCGATAGCAGGCGCCGGAGGTTCGTCAGGGTCATAGCGGTGAATAGCGGCGGGAGAGCCTGACAGAATAAGTAAGCGTCAGCGCGTCGCCAAGGAAGCGAATCTGCTAAGCAAATCACAAGAGCGGTGGATTGAGGATTTAAATAAAGTGCGGAGCGCGTTAAAACCTTAGCAAGCGGACTGCTATCGATTCGACGAATGCTTTGTTCTCGAAAAGGGGCGCGGTTCTTAAAATCTTCGCTCCAGCATGTTTTCCTGCGCTTGAGAAGGAACCCCGTGATGACTCGGTTGATCCTGTCGAAACGTGAGGTTAGCGCTCCCCCAATACCACCCGTGGAGGCCGCATGAGTTTGATAGCGCTCGCGCTCGATCCGCTTCAGGACGAATTGCCACTCGCCCATGCGTCGGCACGACCAGACGTTACCGGCAGCGCCGATCCCGTGCTGGTTTCATTGCACGATGTCCACCTCTCGTACGGCTCGGTGCCGGTGCTCAAGGGTATCGACCTGCGTGTGCGGCGAGGCGAGGCCGTTTCCATCATCGGGCCGTCCGGGTCCGGTAAGTCGACGCTTCTGCGTGTCATCAACGGCCTGATTGCGCCGCAGCAGGGCGAAGTGCATGTCGACGGAATCGATGTCCGCGCGCAACGCACCGACGCGCAGAAAATAGCGTTGCGCAAGCGCATTGGCTTTGTGTTCCAGCAATACAACCTGTTCCCCCACCTTAACGTCCTGGCGAACCTGACCATCGCACCCATGAGCGTGCTCGGACGCAGCCGTGCCGAAGCCGAGCACGACGCCCACGCTCTGCTGGCGAAGGTGCGACTGGCTGACAAGGCCAATGCGTATCCGGGCGAGTTGTCGGGTGGGCAACAGCAGCGTGTCGCTATTGCACGGACACTTGCGATGCGCCCCGACCTGATCCTCTTCGATGAAGTGACATCCGCGCTCGATCCGGAAACGGTGGGCGAAGTGCTCACCGTGATTGGCGAACTCGTCGACGACGGCCAGACATGCGTGCTGGTCACGCATGAAATGCGTTTCGCCGAAGATGTCAGCGACGAAGTGTTTTTCACAGAAGGCGGTGTGATTCTCGAACACGGTGCACCGTCGCAGATTTTCGGCTCACCGGAGAACGAACGCACGCGCCTGTTCCTGCAACGCGCACGCGGCGATGACCGGCACGCGCTGCGCAAACGCTCGCGAAGCGGTGCCGCTCTCGCTTTGGCTACTCCCTGATTTCTACGAACCCATTCCTACATGACCGCAACCTCGACACCCGATCAGATTGGCGAACGCCAGGCCGCTGTTTCCGCATTGTTGGACCATGTACGTCATATTGTGGCGAACCAGGGCGTGACTCGCGCCGCGCTCGATGCCATCAGCGAGCGCTTGCAGGCGCTTGCAGCAGACCGCGCGGGCTTGTTTACTGCACAGGATTTTCCGCCGCCGCAATCGGGCAGCGGCGATACGTCGACGCGATATCGGCTGAATCCCCGTGAGGATGGTTTCGCGCTTTATCTGAACTCGTTGCTGCCCGGCAAGACCACCATTCCGCATAACCACGACACATGGGCGGTCATCGCGGCGCTCGAAGGCGAAGAGCTGAATCGTGTCTATAAGCGTACCGACGACGGTACCGATCCCGAACGCGCGACGCTCGATATCGAGCGGGAGGTCGTGGTGCGTCCGGGTACACCGATCGCGTTCCTGCCCGAGGACATTCATAGCATCCACGTAACGGGCGGCGCACCCACGCTGCATTTTCATCTCTATGGCCGACCGCTGGAAACACTTTCTGGCCGTCTCGGTTATGAACTCGACACCGGGCGTGTGGTGCGCTACAACACGACCCACATGCACCGTGGCACGCAGGCGGTTGGCTGATGAGTCCGCCTCTGCCGCGTAAAGCGACGCGCCTGATGCGGGCCGGTGCGCCGGCGTTCATCGATGGCGCCGCGCCAGTCAATGTGCCCGTCGAACGCACGAGCACGGTGCGTTTCGAGAACACGTCGAGTCACGCGGCGCGGCATAAACGGCGCGCGGCGGGCGAGGCGGTCAGCACGTACGGACGGCATGGCACGCAAACGCACCGGGCGCTGGAAGCGGCCATCGGCGAACTGGAAGGGGCGCGTGACGTGCTGCTTGCGCCTTCAGGGTTGTCGGCAATCTCAATGGTGTTTATCGGCTTGTTGTCGCCGGGCGATCACGTGCTGGTTCATGACGGGGTCTATGGGCCCGTGCGCGAACGGATCGAACCGCTGCTTACGCGATTGGGCGTGGCATTCACCTACTTCAGTGCAGCGGACGGTTTGCCGCATAAGCTGCTCCAAGCCAACACGCGATTGATTTACGCAGAGTCGCCGAGTTCGTTTCTATACGAGATCATCGATCTGCCGGCGCTTGCGGACTTCGCTCACGAGCAAGGCGTCTTGCTCGCCGCTGACAACACGTGGGGCGCGGGCTTGCTCTATCAGCCGCTGGCGCTAGGCGCGGATGTCTCCATCCAGGCCGTCACCAAATATCTGGGCGGACACTCGGACCTGATGCAGGGCGCTGTATCAACCGCCGATGCAGCTATCGGGCAACGCTTGCGAGACGCTCACGACGCATTGGGCCTGAGCATCAGCGCCGACGATGCTTACCTCGCGTTGCGCGGCATCCGTACGTTGCCCGTACGCCTTGCGCAACACGCGCGCGGCGCGTTTGCCGTTGCGTCGTATCTGCAGCGCGTAAAGCAGGTCACACGCATCTTCCATCCGGCATTGGCCACCGATCCCGGGCATGCATTGTGGTCACGCGATTTCCACGGCTCGAACGGATTGGTCTCGTTCGCCTTGCGCGACGCCGATACGAGCCAGGCGGCTGCTTTCATCGACGTGTTGCGACTATTCAGCATTGGCGCATCGTGGGGTGGGTATGAAAGCCTTGCCCTGATCGCACCACCGCGGCGTTTGCGTTCCCATAGTTATTGGCAGGGACCGGAAGCGGTGGTTCGACTACACATCGGGCTGGAAGACGCGGACGATCTCATCCTCGACCTGGCACAAGCCTTTCGCAGCGTGCTGTCCTGAACGCTGTCCATCCCTCATTCCGGCTTTTCACCCATGACCTCAATCCGAAACGATGTAGCTTTCGTCGATGCCTCCACCGTCCGCACATGGCTCAACGACGAAGCTGAAATTGCCTTGCTCGATGTCCGTGAAGCCGGGCAGTTCGGTGAAGGGCATCCGTTCTTCGCGGTCCCGTTGCCTTATAGCCGCCTGGAAATAGATGCGCCGCGACTGGTGCCGAGACCCGACACGCGGATCGTCCTGCTTGACGAGGATGAACACGACAGTGTTGCGCTCAAGGCTGCACGTCGCCTGAAAGCGCTCGGTTACACGAAGGTCTCTGTGCTGCGCGACGGCGCCCGCGGCTGGTTGGAGGCGGGTTATACGCTGTTTAAAGGGGTTAACCTGCCATCGAAGACCTTCGGCGAACTCGTTGAACATGCGCATGGAACGCCGCATCTGTCGCCCAAAGCGTTGGTGGCGCTGATCGAAGGAGGAGGTGCTTATGCGTTGTTCGACGGACGTACACTCGATGAACATCGCAAGATGACGATTCCGGGCGCGATTCCCGTACCGAACGGCGAGTTGGCGTATCGGATCGGAACGCTGGTAGCCGACCCTGCCACGCCGATCGTGATTCACTGTGCCGGGCGTACGCGAAGCATTATCGGAGCGCAGACCTTGCGCAATCTCGGCGTGCCGAATCCGGTGATCGCGCTGGAGAATGGCACGCAAGGCTGGGCGCTTGCGGGGCTCAAGCTCGAACAAGGCAGCGAGCGCCGCTACCCTGAAGCTTTGAACGAAGCGGCGGTTGCTGAGGCGCAGACGCTCGCAGCCAGGCTTGCTGCGCGCTTCCGCATTGCAACGCTCGATGCCCCGGCCGCACAAGAATGGCTTGCTGATCCGCACCGGACCACCTTCCTGATCGATGTCCGTACGGCGGAAGAATTCGCGCACGACGGTCTGCCAGGCGCCGTCCACGCTCCGGGAGGGCAACTGGTGCAAGCGACCGACCAGACCATCGGCGTTCGGCGTGCCCGCGTGTTGCTGGTCGATTACGACGGCGTGCGCGCGCCTGTGATTGCTACATGGCTCGTGCAGTTAGGCTTTGAGACCGCGTTGATCGATGCAGCTGAAGCAACTGCGCTGCGCCCTGTCAGGCAGATTGCATCGGCGCGATCGTCCTTGCCGCTACTCGACACAGCGGCGTTGCGCGAAGCCTCGACGGGCCAAGTGTTGCTGCTCGATCTGCGATCGAGCGCAGCCTACCGCCGGGAACATGCTGCCGGTGCGCACTGGTCGATTCGTCCGCAACTCTCCAAAACGCTGGCGGCGCTCAAGGCGACGCCGGGCGACACGCTGCTGTTATTCGCGGATGAACCGTCTGTAGCAAGCATCGCGGCAACAGACCTGCGCGAGTTGGGTTTCACTTCGCTTTATCTCGCAGCGAATGGAATCGATACCTGGAAAAAAGAGGGCTTGCCGCTGGCATCGACGCCCGATGTTCCCGCCGATGCGGCGCGTATCGACTATCTGTTCTTTGTCCACGATCGCCACGATGGCAATCTCGACGCCGCCCGCCAATATCTCGACTGGGAGACCGGCCTGATCGCGCAGTGTGCGCCTGATGAACTGGCTGTTTTTCGTATCGATGCACCCGCCACGGAAAGTCCCAGCCAATGAGATTTCGCCTCACGACCTTCCTAAGCGTTAGCTTCACCGCGCTTGCGCTTTCGCAAACCGTTCACGCCGATGCCACGCTCGACCGGATCAAGTCCCGTGGCACGCTCACGGTCGGGGTCGTGCTCGACGGCACCTACGGTTCACTCGATCCACAGACGCGCAAGCCCGTCGGCTATAACGTCGAGCTCGCGCAAGACCTCGCCAAACGCCTCGGCGTGAAATTTGAAGCGGTGGAAGTCACCCCGCCGAACCGCGTGCAATTCCTCCAGCAGGGCAAGGTCGATGCGTTGATCGCGAGCATGCAGTACACAAAAGAGCGGGACGAGATACTGAGTTATGTGCCTACGCCGTTCGAGGAGATCGGCGGCTCGGCGATGGTCCACAAGGGAGCAGGTATTCATGACTGGAGCGATCTGCGCGGGAAGCCTGTCTGTGTCTCGCAAGGCAGCAACTACACGCGTCCGCTGATTGAACAATACGGGGCACAGGTCAAGGGTTTCAAAGGCATGCCCGAAGCGCTGCTGGCGCTGCGCGGCGGGACCTGCGTGGCGTCGGTCCACGTGACGCCCGGCATTCAGGCGAGGCTCGCCAATAGCTCGGGTGAGTGGCAGGACTATGAGTCACCGATCCCCGATCAACTGATTCCGTCGCCATCGGTGATATGGGTGCGCAAGGGCGAGACCGACACTGTCGCGGCGCTCGACAAAATCGTGAAGGAGTGGCACCGGAGCGGTTTTCTCATCGATGAAGGCAACAAGTGGCACATGCCTCCGTCAAAACAATTGCTAGCGTGGCATCAGGAGTATTCGTCGAAATAAGGCGGGGGCGGTTGCTTCTCCGGCTGTTCCTTAAAAAGCGGCTAAGCAAAGTTGAATTGCTTGGTTGCCAGCGCGCGCGTCTCTTTTCAATATCTCGATCATCCCTCCATTTCCTGATCGAACCCGCGCAATGACAACCATCTTCAACCCCGATGCCAACGCTCTCGACGCGCTGCGCCTGTTAGGTCCCGACCCGGATAACTGGGTGCCGGAGCGCGAGGGTATCGACCATAACGTCTTGATCGTCGGTGGCGGACAGACCGGCGCCGCGTTCGCATTCGCGCTGCGGCGTGCGGGTATCGGCAAGGTGTCGGTGATTGATGCGGCAGCCGACGAAGCAGGCGCGGGTGTCTGGCTCAACCGGGCGCGCATGAACAAACTGCGTACGCCGAAGACGCTGATCGGGCCTGAACTCGGCATCGCGGGTTTGAGCTTCCAGGCGTGGTTCGAAGCGCGTTGGGGCGCGGCGGCCTATGCGGAGATCGACCGGATTCCTCGTGCGCGCTGGGCGGAATATCTCGGGTGGTATCGGCACTTCCTGAAGGTTCCGGTTCGCTATGCCACGCGTCTCGCGCGAATCGAACCGGTGGACTCGCACTTCAGGTTGCGTCTGCTCAATGCTGCGGGTGAGGAGCATGTCGAGACTGCACGCAAGGTCATCCTCTGCAACGGCGTCGCGGGTAACGGCGCTGCGCAGATACCGGCCGTGCTGTCCCAGAGCCTGCCGCGCTCGCTCTACGCGCATACCTCCGAGGCTATCGATTTCAATGCGCTCAAGGGGAAAGCGGTAGCGGTGATCGGCGGTGCGGCATCTGCTTTCGACGCGGCCGCTACCGCACTGGAAGCGGGCGCCGCGCAGGTGCATCTCTTTGTACGCCGCTCGGCGATTCCCGCCATCCCCATTACGCGTACTCGCGCCTATCCGGGTGCGTACGACAACTATCCCGCGTTACCTGACTCCGTGCGCTGGCGTCAGGCATTGCGCTTCCGGCAGGCAGGTTCGACACCGCCGCTTGATGCCGTGGAACGCGTGACGAAGCATCCGAACTTCCACCTGCATCTTGGCGCGGCCTGGAGCCAGGCAAGCGCGGAGGGTGGGCATATTGCAGCCCGGGTAGGCAACGAGCACTTCCGGTTCGACTTTGCGATCGCGGGCACGGGCTATCTTGTCGACCCGGCTGTGCGCCCCGAGCTTTCAGCAGTATCGAAGGAGATCCTGTTGTGGCGCGACCGATATGTTCCCGAGGATCGCGAGCGCGATGACTATCTCGGCGCGCATCCGTATCTAGGCGCTGCGCTCGAGTATCTGGAGAAAATCCCCGGAACGGCGCCTCATCTGGCGAACCTTCACGTGTACAACCCCGCGGGCCTCGTCAGCTTCGGCGTACCGGTGGGCGACGTACCAAGCATGAAGCGCGATATCCCGTCGGTGGTGAGCCGGATCAGCCGCGATCTGTTTCTCGCCGATCTCGATCGCCACGAGGCGCGCCTGAATGGCGAGGTGCCTGCCGATTTCAACGAGACGCTCTATGCGCATAGTGTGTGGCAAGGCGAGAAGGCTGACATCGTCTGAAGCATCATGCAATCGATAAAGCGCGCAGGCTCATAAACATATCGCAAACGAATAATTGTTAAGAGACCGAAGCGTCGTTAGTCTTGGGGTTTGCAGCGAAGCGAAGCGCTTCGGAAAATTCCTCGTGCGCACGGGGCTTCTCTCAACGTAACGAAGGCCTTCCCCATCATGTCCGGCACTCCTCATTTCGATCCAGCGTCCGGACACCCCGGCGTCGGGTTCCAATCGCCTGCGACGGTCATCCGGAAACAACCTGCCCGCGTGAGCGCAACGTATTCGGGCGAGGCGGCGGCGAGCCTGCTGCCGGCGTGGCTGGCAGCGCTGGCTTGGCTTGCAAGCGCGGGCCTGACACGCTGGTGGCCAGACGCCGATGACTGGCCTTACACCGGTCATCTGCTGGTCCTCAAGCTGCTGCTTGCAGCAACGGCGCTGCTGATAGGCGCGGCAGCGCGCAGAAGCATCCGGGCGCGCCAGCCCGACGCATCTCCGTCACGCGCCGAACGCTGGCTGTCTGCCATGCCGTGGTTTGTCGCGCTCGCGGTGGGCGTGAGCGCGTGGGAGGTACTCACCGCGAAACTCGAATGGCTGCCCCGGCCGTTTTTCGCTCCTCCGCAAGCGCTGATCGCCGTTTATTTCGATGACTTTCCGCGCCTCGGTTCAAGCGTCGCGCATTCATTCGGATTGCTTGCTTATGGTTATGTGATCGGAGCGGTGGTGGGGTTTGTGACGGGCGTTGGCATTGGCTGGTCACGGGCGGTGGGGTACTGGCTGCATCCGGTATTGCGCCTGATCGGTCCATTGCCCGCTACCGCCTGGTTACCGCTGGCGTTCTTTTTCTTTCCGTCGAGCTTCAGCGCCAGCGTGTTCCTGATTGCGCTCGCTACCGGCTTTCCCGTGGCGGTGCTCACGTGGTCGGGCGTGGCGGGTGTCAACAGCACGTTCTACGACATCGCGCGCACGCTGGGCGCACGGCCCGGCTTCCTGATCCTGAAGGTGGCGATACCGGCCGCATTGCCGTCCGTGTTCGTCGGACTTTTCATGGGACTGGGGGCGTCGTTTTCGGTGCTGATCGTGGCCGAGATGATGGGCGTCAAGGCAGGACTCGGCTGGTATTTGCAATGGGCACAGGGATGGGCGGCTTATTCGAACATGTACGCGGCGTTGCTGGTGATGGCGTTGATGTGTTCCGGGTTGATCACGCTGCTGTTCCGCTTTAGAGACCGGTTACTCGCGTGGCAGAAGGGGTTGTTGAAATGGTAAGCACGCAAGGTATCGCGCAATCGTCGCAAACGTCGCAATCGGCATTCAAGTCCGCGACCACTGGTGCGCGTATCGATGTCAGTGACGTGAGTCATCGGTTCTCGCTGCACGGTGCGGCGCTACCGGTTCTCGACGACGTCAGCTTCTCGGTCGCTCCGGGTGAGTTCGTCGCGTTGCTCGGCCCGAGCGGCTGCGGCAAGTCGACGTTGCTCAGACTGGTTGCCGGACTCGATACGCCCGCGCTTGGCACGGTGTCATCGAACGGGGTCGCTATCCGTGGACCGGACCCTTCGCGGGTCGTCGTCTTCCAGGATCCGACCTTGTATCCGTGGCGCACGGTACGGGCCAATGTCGGTCTTGGACCTGAGGCGCAGCGAAGGCGCCGACGGTTTCCGTGGAGCCGGGCCCGTTCGAACGAGCCACTTGCCGACGGCGAGCGTTCGGCGGAACAGCGTATAGACGCTGCGTTGCAACTGGTCGGTCTGACCGACTTCGAGGCGGCGTACCCGCATCAGTTGTCCGGAGGCATGGCGCAGCGTGTTGCGCTGGCGCGGGCGCTTGTCAACGATCCCGAGTTGCTCGTACTCGATGAGCCGTTCGGCAAGCTGGATTCGCTCACACGGCTGCGCATGCAAGGCGAACTGGTGAAGTTGTGGCTGGACGCGCCCTTCTCGGTGCTGCTTGTGACGCACGATGTGGAAGAGGCGTTGTTCCTCGCGAACCGGGTGATCGTGTTCAGCGAGCGTCCGGCACGGGTGACTGCGGAAGTGCGTAATGACGCGCCTTATCCGCGTCATCGCGATGATCCCAAGCTGGTTGAACTCAGGCGCGAAGTGCTTGCTTTACTTGGCCTGGTTGCTTGAGTTGGCGAGGGAATCGCCCAACCGATCCGATAGACAAAACACCTATAACGACCGACCCGTGGAGAATGTTTGATGAATCGTCCTGATGCCGATGGTGGCGAAAGAGCCGCCTTGCCGGAGAGCCTGTCGCGCCGCGAGTGGTTGCGAAAGACTGTGTGGACTGCCGGAGCGGCGGCACTTGGCGGGGCATCGTTTGGCCTTGCCGGACTGCCTGCCCGTGCCGATGACAGCAAGTTGATACAGTTGAAGTTATCGTGGAATGCCGGTGCGATTTGTACGGCGCCGGTACCGGTGGCGGTCAAGCAAGGGTTCTTTAGCAAGCGTGGTCTGGACGTTGAGTTGATCAACTTTGCCGGGTCGACGGATCAGTTGCTCGAAGCCATTGCAACCGGCAAGTCGGATGCCGGAGTCGGCATGGCGCTACGCTGGATCAAGCCGCTGGAACAGGGCTTCGATGTCAAGCTCACCGCCGGCATTCACGGCGGCTGCATGCGCTTGCTCGCGACGCGCAGTTCGGGAATTGTCGATCTGCCCGGCTTGCGCGGCAAGATAGTCGGCGTAAGCGACATGGCGAGTCCGACGAAAAACTTCTTCGCTATCACGCTGAAGAAACTCGGCATCGATCCGGACAGCGAGGTTCAGTGGCGTCAGTATCCCGCCAACCTCCTGGGCGAGGCATTGAAGAAGGGCGAGGTGCACGCGGTTGCGGACGGCGATCCGACCATCTGGATGCTGCGGGAATCGGATCATCTGGTTGAGGTCTCCAACAACCTGTGCGGCGAGTATCAGACGCGCGTGTGCTGTGTGCTCGGCGTGCGTGGGACGCTGGTGAGGAAGGATCGTGCGACAGCGCAGGCATTGACACAGGCCTTGCTCGACGCAACGGAATGGACGGCGAACCATCCGGCGGATGCGGCTGCTATCTTTGCGCAATACGCACCGCAGGCGGATGTTGCGCAATTGACTGCCATGCTTAAGAGTCACACGGATCATCATCATCCGATCGGCGACGCGTTCAAGAAGGAAATCGCGCTGTACGCGGACGACTTGAAGACAGTGGGGGTGTTGAATAGCGGCACGGATTCTAATCACTTCGCTAACCGGGTGTTTTCGGATGTGCTGGTTTAGGGCGGTGGATGGGGTGGGGGTTGCTAGGTTCCTGCGTTAGCGGTCGGAGTCAGTGCCGGGTTGCCAGGTTCTTGCGTTAGCGGTCGGGGTCGGTGCCGGGTTGCTAGGTTCCTGCGTTAGCGGTCGGAGTCAGTGCCGGGTTGCTGCTTTCGGGGTTAGTGGTCTGCTTGCGTTGGCTCATTTCTTTACCACTATTAGCCACTGCGCGTGGCGGCGCGTCATTTCTTTGTCCAAAGCGACAAAGAAACGAAGCAAAGAAAGCGCTTTCAAAACGAGGGCTCGTAAGTTGACCTAGCGTGCGGTTTCCGCGTTTTTGGCACCCCAAAAGCACGGTGCTCGCCAGAGCGACGGATGTTTGAACCCCTCCTTCTCCGAACACGGATACCCACACGCTTCGCCACCAGTGACTGAACCTGCCCAAGGTACACCCCGCGCTATCCGCGAAAAACCAACCACCAAGTAAGTACGCGCAACGAACCTCGTAGGCAACCTTCCTCGAAACGAGGCCACGAAGATGCGAGGCCGCACCCAACGAATGTAACCCCGCCAATCACGCTGACCAAGCAGCTAACCCATGAAGACCTGAAGCGGTAAATATGCGTGAGGCCGTGCTGGTACTTGGGCAAATAGTGCTTGCCCGAGAGCGTACGGGGCGAAGCGTGGGCGTGTAAGAATTCGCGAGAAGGAGGGGTTCAAACATCGGTTGCTCTTGCGAGCACCGTGCTTTTGGGGTGCCAAAAACATCGAAGCTGCACGCTAGTGTCCTGAGTTAGAGATTCGCAAACAAAATCGTTCGATGCTGGCCATGATGTCGTCAGCAGATTTTGTCCACATGAAGGGCTGCGGCTCAGCGTTGTAGATGTCGAGATAGTGGCGAATCGCGTCTTCCAACTGGCGTGTTGAACGATGGGTTCCGCGCCGGATTTGTTTTTCAGTCAGTGTGGCGAACCAGCGCTCCACCTGATTAAGCCAAGAAGCCGATGTTGGAGTGAAATGGATATGAAAACGCGGATGACGAGCAAACCAGGCGCGCACGGTCGGTGTCTTGTGAGTCCCATAGTTGTCCATCACCAAATGCACGTCCAATTGAGGAGGAACGTTGGCTTCGATCGTACGCAGGAACTTCAGGAACTCAGTGCCGCGATGGCGCCGATGCAATTGGCCGATGACTTCTCCGGTGGCGATATCCAGGGCCGCGAACAACGTCGTAGTGCCATGGCGTTCGTAATCGTGCGTACGGCGCTCGGCTATGCCGGGGGCCAACGGCAGAATCGGTTGAGTCCGGTCCAGTGCTTGAATCTGGCTCTTCTCGTCCACACACAACACCATGGCCTTGGTCGGCGGATCGAGATACAAACCGACGATGTCACGCGTCTTGGCAACGAACTGCGGATCGGTGGACAGCTTGAAGGTTTCCTGACGATGAGGCTGCAGGCCAAACGCACGCCAGATCCGACTCACCGCCGTCTGCGACAGACCACTTTCGCGCGCCATGGTGCGCGTGCTCCAATGTGTCGCTTTGGTCGGTTGTTCTTCCAGCGTCTTGGCAATGAGTGCATCGACCCGAGCATCATCAATGGTGCGTGGCGCGCCTGGCCGGGGTGCGTCGAGCAATCCATCGAGTCGCTGCTTGAGAAAGCGCGCACGCCATTTCGTTACCGTCTGCGGCGTGACACCAAGCGTGTCGGCTACGACTTTGTTGCTGATGCCGCTGGCGCAGTTCAAAACGATGCGCGAGCGCAGGGCGAGCGCCTGAGCTGTCTTGCGCCGACGCGACCAGGCCTGCAACTGCTCACGTTCCGATTCACTCAACACCAACTCCGCTTTCGGTCGACCTCTCATCGCGCCTCCGTCGTATCGAACCAACTATACGACGGACAATGCGGCGATCGAAAAATTCCATGAATTTCTAACTCAGGACACTAGGTCAACTTATGAGCCCTCGTTTTGAAAGCGCTTTCTTTGCTTCGTTTCTTTGTCGCTTTGGACAAAGAAATGACGCGCCGCCACGCGCAGTGGCTAATAGTGATAAAGAGATTAGCAAACCTAAGCAGACCACTAACCTGGAAAGCAGCAACCCGGCATTGACTCAGACCGCTACCGCAGGAACCTAGCAACCCAACCGCAACCCCAACCACGACCCCCATAACTCCCCACCCCGTCCACCCGCGCGAGCGAAAAACCACCGCCCTAAACCCTCACCCCCCGAACCAGCTTAGCCAGAAGCCGGACCAAAGGCTCGAACAACTCCGCCGACGTGTTCCCATACCCGAGCACGAGTCCGTTGTCCTCGGGCGTGGGCTCCAACGCAAAGCTGGATAGAGGCGTGGGAGCCAAGCCATGCTTGCGCGCTGCATCGGCGATCTCCCGGTCCGGATAGCACGCCGGCAACCGTACCGTCAGGTGCAAGCCGCAATATCCCCCTTCAATGACATGTGTCACCGGCATATGCCGGATCAGCGCCTCTCTCAACGCATGCTGCCGGTCGCGATACAAACGCCGCATGCGACCCAAATGCCGGCTGAACTGACCGCTCTCGATGAACTCGGCCAACGCGAGCTGTTCATAACGGTGACCACCTCGCAGCATATCGTCCAGGGGCGCGCGCATCTGCTCTACCAGCGTCGCCGGCAAGACCAGGAACCCCAGGCGCAACGACGGAAACATCGTCTTGCTGAACGTGCCCACGTACAGCACGGGCGCTTGCGTCACCAAACCCTGCATCGCGCCGATAGGCTCACCCGCGTGACGGAATTCGCTGTCGTAGTCGTCCTCGATGATCCACGCGCCATGCTGCTGCGCCTTCGCAATCAACTCCAAACGCCGCGCAACAGTCAGCACCGCACCCGCTGGATATTGATGCGACGGCGTGGTGTAGATCAACCGCGGCGGCTGCGACTGCCAGTCGCTTTCATCGGCGATAAGACCATCGGCGTCAACGCGCATCGGCACCATTTGTAGATCGCCTGCGCGCATCGCCGCCTTCGCTCCGCGATAACCCGGGTCCTCGATCCACGCGGTATCGCCGGCATTGGTCAGCAAGCGCACGCAAAGCGATAGCGCTTCTTGCGCCCCCTCGGTAATGACGACTTGATCCGGCTCGCATCGCACGCCCCGGGCTATACCGAGATGCCGTGCAATCGACGCGCGCAATGCCGGCTCACCCCGAGGATCGCCATAACCCAGAGCCGATGGCCCCGCCTTTCGAATGGCCCGGTCGATCGCACGGCGCCACGCAGCCAGCGGAAAATGGGACAAGGCCGGCACACCCGGACGCAATGCAGCGTTCCCCTCGGCCGACGGCGCGGCGGCCTGAATGCGCGTCAGCCGCTGCGAGGTGGGGGGCGCCGCCGGTACCTGGCGCTTGCCTTGCGGTGACGCCGGACGCGACAACGTCGCGACCCGCGTCCCCTGCCGGTCAGGTTGCACATATCCCTCCGCGGCCAGCAGGTCATACGCGGCGGTCACCGTGTTGCGGGAGATTGCCAGTTCCTCGGCCAGGGCGCGTGAGCCCGGCAGGCGGCTTCCCGGCGCGAGGTGACCACCGAGGATGGCTTCCTTGAATCGATGATGCAACTGGCGTTGCATGGGCGCGGCGCCGGGCCCTCTGGCGAGCGGCGCCTCGAGCAGGGTTTGCGGCACGGTCGACGAAGCAGCGGTTGTCATAAGCAGAATGGGAAAGTGCTCGCGACCCGGCGGAGCCACGAGCGTGGAGCCATGAAAAATCGGGAATGTGGCACTTTTTAAGGTTCCATGATGGGCGTACGTTAGCACATGCTCCGCCTATGCTTAGCCCAGGCTCCCGCTAGATCACCGCCCATGCCGCAAGGAACCGTTATGCCCAGCACCTTGAACCAGTATCAGCAGCCCATCGGCGAGTCCGTGCCTCACTGGACTGCGCGTGTTCACCCGCCGCGCACGCCTATCGAAGGACAGTATTGCCGGCTGGAGCCGCTCGAGCCGCACCACGCGGCCGACCTGTTCGATGCCTTCAACCAGGCCCCGGATGGCCGTGACTGGACCTATATGCCGGTAGGCCCGTTCGACGATGCAGCGAGCTACCGCGAGTATGTCGAACGGGCCGCGGTCAGTCCCGATCCCCAACACTATGCAGTCATCGACTTGAAGGGAGGAACCGCGATCGGCACCCTGTCGCTGATGCGGATCGACCGGGCCAATGGGGTTATCGAAGTCGGCAACGTGGCGTTTTCGCCGCTGCTCAAACGCACACCGATCTCCACCGAAGCCCAGTACCTGTTGATGAAACATGCCTTCGACGACCTTGGCTATCGCCGCTACGAATGGAAGTGCGACGCGTTGAACGCGCCCTCGCGGCAAGCGGCGGCGCGATTGGGCTTCCAGTTCGAAGGCATCTTCCGGCAAGCTGTGCTCTACAAGGGACGCACACGCGATACCGCGTGGTTCTCCATCATCGACAGCGAATGGTCCACAGTAGGTGCTGCATTCAAACAATGGCTCGCGCCGGAGAACTTCGACGCAGAAGGTGGACAACGCCAATCGCTGACTGAGCTGCGCGCCCAATTATCCAAAGCAGGGTAGGCGCGGTTTTTCTACTGCGGGTTTTGCCGGTTCCCGTTTGTAATCTTTGTTGGTATTGTGCGCGGTGAACGGGCCGCCCGTTCACCGCTGCCCCAAGTGCTCTCTCGCACGCTATCGCACATACCGCACGTACCTTTAATCAGCAACGGACATTCAAACAATGAAATTCGATTCCCTTGCCCAGTCGCTCCTTGCGGCGGCGCTCGCCCTTTGCTATGCCGGCGCCCAGGCCGCTTCGCAAGCCCCGGTTGCCGCCGAAAACGGCATGGTCGTCACAGCCCAGCATCTCGCCACGCGCATTGGCGTCGACGTGCTCAAGGACGGCGGCAACGCAGTCGATGCGGCCGTTGCTGTCGGCTACGCCCTCGCGGTGGTTTACCCTGCGGCCGGCAACATAGGCGGTGGCGGATTCATGACGATCCAGCTCGCCGATGGCCGCCGAACCTTCCTGGATTTCCGCGAAAAGGCGCCGCTGGCCGCCACCGCGAACATGTACCTCGATAAAGACGGCAACGTAATCCCGAAGCTGAGCACCAAGGGCTACCTGGCGGTCGGCGTGCCGGGTACCGTGTCCGGCATGGAAATGGCGTTGACCAAATACGGCACCATGAAGCGCGCCGATGTCATCGCACCGGCAATCAAATATGCCCAAGAGGGCTTCGTGCTTGACCAGGGCGACATCGATATCCTCGGGACCGCGACGGACGACTTCAAGAACGACCCGCACGGCTCCGGTTCGATCTTCCTGAACCACGGCGAACCGTACCAGGTCGGCCAGAGGCTGGTCCAAAAAGACCTCGCGAAGACCTTGCGCGAGATCAGCGCCAAGGGTCCCGATGGCTTCTACAAGGGCTGGGTCGGCGCTGCGCTCGTTTCTTCGACGCAAGCCGGCAAGGGCATCATCACGCAGACCGACCTCGACCAGTACAAGACGCGCGAACTCGCGCCGGTCGAATGCGATTATCGCGGTTACCACGTGGTCTCGGCGCCGCCGCCGAGCTCGGGCGGGGTCGCTATCTGCGAGATCATGAACATCCTCGAGGGCTACCCGATGCAAAGCCTCGGCTTCCGTTCAGCCCAGGCCATGCAGTATCAGATCGAAGCCATGCGCCACGCTTACGTGGACCGCAACAGCTATCTGGGTGACCCCGACTTCGTGAAAAATCCGCTGGACCGTCTGCTCGACAAGAATTACGCGGCCAAGATCCGCGCGGCAATCGATCCGCAAAAGGCGGGGGTGTCGCAAGAGATCAAGCCGGGCGTGGCGCCGCATGAAGGCACCAACACGACGCATTATTCGATCGTCGATAAATGGGGCAACGCGGTCTCGGTGACTTACACGCTGAACGACTGGTTCGGCTCGGGCGTGATGGCGAACAAGACGGGCGTATTGCTCAACGACGAGATGGATGACTTCACGTCCAAGATCGGTGTGCCGAACATGTACGGGCTGGTGCAGGGCGAGGCTAACGCTATTGGCCCGGGCCGGCGTCCGTTGTCGTCCATGAGCCCGACGATCGTCACGAAGGACGGCAAGACCGTGATGGTGGTCGGCACGCCGGGCGGCAGCCGCATCATTACCGCCACGCTCCTGACCATGCTCAACGTGATCGACTACGGCATGAACATTCAGGAGGCTGTGGATGCACCGCGTTTCCATCAGCAATGGCTGCCGGAAACGACGAATATCGAGCGCTTCACGCTGAGCCCCGACACGCAGAAGATCCTTGAAGGATGGGGACAGAAGTTCGCGGGTCCGCAACCGGCGAACCACGTAGCGGCCATTCTGGTGGGCGCGCCGTCGCTGGGCGGCAAGCCGGTCGGCAAGAATCGTTTCTATGGCGCGAACGATCCGCGTCGTAACTCGGGACTCGCGCTCGGCTATTGATTGAAGCAAAGGCGTGCCGGCGGATGTTTTTTTCTCCGGCAGGCTTCGAGCCTTCTGGCGTCGCGGCTACCGGCCGCGACGCTTTTTCGCTTCTATTTCACTCGCTGCTGGTCCATTCCACGTCGGCACCGACCGAGCGCAGGTTTTCCACGAAGCGCGGATGCGCACGGCGGATCGGCAGTGCATTGATGATCTCCGAACGCCCCTTGATGCTCGCCGCGACCATCAGCAACGCGATCGCCACGCGGATGATGTACGGGCTTTCCACTTTCGCAGGGCTCAAGGGCAGGCCGCCGAACGTGATCAGCCGATGCGGGTCCGAGAGAAACACGTGCGCGCCGAACTTCGATAGCTCGACCGACCATCCCATGGCGCCGTCGTAGACCTTGTTCCAGAACATGGCGCTGCCTTCGGCTTTCACGCCGAGCGCGATGAAGATAGGCAACAGATCGACCGGCAGATACGGCCAGGGCGCCGCTTCCACCTTTGTGAGGATGTTCTGCGTGAACGGCCGGCGCACGCGCAACGGACCGTCCTGGAACGCGCGCGACCAGCCGTCCTTGTGGACCACATTCACGCCGAACTTCGCGAAGGTCCGGTCGATCAGCGGAAACTGGTCGGGCGCAGTATTCCTCACCGCGATGTTGCCGCCGGTGATCGCACCGAGCGCGAGGAAGGTCGCGATTTCGTGGAAGTCCTCGCTGAAACGAAACTCACCGCCGCTCAGCTTGCGGCCGCCGGTGATGCCGGTCACGCTCAGGCGCGATGTGCCAATGCCATCGATCGGCACGCCGAGCATGGCGAGGAAACGGCAAAACTCCTGCACATGCGGCTCAGATGCCGCGTTCACGAGCGTCGACGTACCGCTCGCCGCTGCCGCGCACAGCGCGAAGTTCTCGGTGGTGGTGACCGAGGCATAGTCGAGCCAGTGGTGATTCGCGGTCATCTGTGAAGCGGTTCGCACGATGAGCGAGTCGGTCGTGCGCTCGACCTTCGCACCGAATCGTTCGAATACCTCGACATGCGGATCGATTTCGCGAACGCCCAGCGTGCAGCCCTTGACGTCGTTTTCCAGTCGCGCCACGCCGAAACGCGCGAGCAAAGGCGGCACCAGCATGATGGAAGAGCGCATCTCCTCGGGCAGGTGATGCGCGACGGGATCGAAGGTGGTTGCGTGATGATGCAGTTCAAGGATGCCGGTGGAAAAGTCCATCGACACGTTGCTGCCGAGCGTGCGGAAAATCTCTAGGATCTTTTTGACGTCGGTGATTTCAGGTACACCGATAAGGCGCAGCGGCTGATCCGTCAGCAGCGTGGCACAAAGAATAGGGAGGACAGCGTTTTTATTGGCAGACGGCGTGATCTCCCCGCGTAGCGGGACGCCGCCATGTACGATCAGATTCGACATGTTCGCAAAAGGCTCGTGGAAGAAGCGAAGGGACAATGATGCCATCGTGCGATGCGCACGGGCCAGAGATTGCGGTGGATTTCGCGTGGCGTCAGGGGGACGTATCAGCTACGCAACGTGATTAGCGCAGGCGCCTGCGCTTGTCCCCTGGCTCAGGCATCGATCGATGGCTTGACGATGCCTCGGCGCTCGAGTCGATTGCGCAGTAGCCCAGCGCCGGCAGCGCCGATGACGAGGCACGCGTAGAGCACCAGGAGATTGTGGCGCCATTCGTCCAGCGTGACCGCATGCGACTGGATCTTCGGATCGGGAGCAGGGAGATGGACATGGGCCGCCTCCACGGTCCGGGTCATGTGCATGAAGCCGGCCGCCGACAGCAGCGGCAAACCGATCAGCAATGCGATCAGCGCGGGCTTCGCGCGGCGCATGAAATCGTGGTGGCGATAACGTAGCCAGAGTCCGAGGCAGCCGTGCACCCAGCCCGGCGCGAGCAGCGCAAGTTGCAAACCCTGCGTGCCGCTCGAAAGCAGCGCGACCACTATTTTTTCGTAGTCCGGTTCAAAGCCGTAGAGCGTAGCGGCAAGACGGGTTCCCACTGCATGACGGATCAACAGGAGAGGCAGGCTGAGTCCCGCCCAGAGACGAATCCATTCGGTAACGGGCAGCACCCAGTGACGACGCCCGTAGAGTGTGCGCAAGGCCAGCGAAAAATGGAGCGTGGCCGCGCCGTAGAGCAGGATCGTACCGGGCGTGCTATGCCAGAGCCTGATGGCGAGCATCAGCCCGCGCCCCGCCAGATCCAGCGACCAGACGCCGAGCGCATGGTTGACCAGATGGAGGAACAAATAGATCAGCAGCACCACGCCCGACCCAAGCTGCAGATGACGCGAAATCGATTGCATCTCCATTCCTCTGACGTCGAACGTGGACGGGTACGTTGTACCTAACTGTCATTGCGTGCGCAACCGCGTCCACGAGACCTGACAACGAAACCGGCGGCCTGGCGGATTTATTCCCCGTGGACACTTTCGGGAATAAATCGTGCTCATCCATAGTTATATGAGTGCACGCCTGACGATTTTATGCGGGACTTGAAGTTTCCCCTAAGCGCTCAAGTACGACGATTTCGTATATAAAAATCACCCGTTATGTTTGGCATGCCTAAATCGAATCGCTGAATGTTTTCCGTGTAGTGCCTGGCGCCGCTAGCTTGGGTGCAAGGAGGTTGAGATGAATATCGCCGAAAAGTCCTTGCATTACCTCGTTGAAAAATGGCTTGCGCCCACTTCGGCCAGGGGGATCCACGTCATTCAATTCGGCCGCACGGGTTTCGCCAACAGTCGCTACGTGCGTGTGGAAGCCTCGACGCCAAGCGGTTCTCACGCCATTTTCTTCTTTCGCCACGACGACGGCAGCTGGTCTGTGTTTCCTCCCGCAAGCTCACGGCCGTCGATGACGAACTATCGCCTCGCCGCATAGCGGATCCGGCCACCCGGATGCATCATTTGCGTGCGCCTCCGGGGCTGAACCAATAAGCGATCGCGCCGACCACGAGCGGCACCGCCGTCACGACAAACAACCTTGAGTAAAGGTCCGCATTCGATACGCCCGTCATGCGTGCTTTCTCCGCGATCAGACCGAAGATGCTGCTTGCCAGCGCCACGCCCAAAAATACAAGGCTGTTCAGCAAACCCAGGCCAAGCCCCAGCTTGCCCGGCGCAATGATTGCCCGCGCTTGAGACATGACCAGCGGATGAATGCAGCCCACGGACAACAGCAGGCAGATCGCGGCGACGCTGATGAGCGGGCTTCGCTGCGGCACGGCTGCGAGCAAGAGCGCCGCCAGGACGCCTGCCACCTGCCAGCCGAGCGACAACGACTTGGGAGACCATCGCCGGACGAGAAACGGGATGCAGAACGATGCGCCTATGCCCGCGATACTCATGACGGTCATCGCATTGCCGCGCGCCAGGATGTCGAAGCCGAATACGTCGGCCAGATACGGTCCACCCCAGGACGTGCGAAATGTTCCGCCCACCGACATCGCCAGGCAAACCGGCATCAAGGTCCACAAGCCGCCGCGCGTGCGGGCGGGAGACGTTGTCCGTCCGGAAGATGCTCGCGATTGCGGGGTGGCAGGCAAGGGCTTTTCGTCGAGTGGGCGTACGAAGAACATGACGCCGAGCGTCGCCAGAAACACCAGCATGGCGGACAACGCCATGACCGGCCGCCAGCCAAAACTCGCTGTTGCCCAGCTTAGTGGAAACGCCGCGAGCAGTCCGCCGGACATGCCAATGGCGCTGGCGGTGGTGATCGAGCGCACATCACGCGGCCCCGCGCCATGACGCAGCACGTAGTTGAGCAGTCCCATGAAGATTGGCGCGCAACCCATTCCGATTCCGGCCTGCGCGATGATCGCGAGACGCGGATCGGTCGTGAGCGACACCACGGCGGCGCCGAGCGTGCCCACGCTCATGAGGACCGCTGCGGGATAACGCACGCCATACCGGTCGAACATGAATCCAACCGGAATCTGCGCTGAGGCAAAGACCAGGAAGAACGCGCCGGAGAACCAGCCGAACATCTGCGGAGTGAAATGAAAATCCCCGATGAGCTGGGAGGAAATTACAGCCACATAGCTGCGGTAAAACTGGCTCAGTACGTAGCTGAATGTCAGCGCCCACAAACCGTAATCGGTGGATCGCACGGACGTGGGGGCAAGCGGAGTTCCTGAAATATCGGTCATCGACTCATCGTGAAATTTTTTGTGTCGTGCTCGTTGTTGGTGCCGACGTTGGCGCAGCGAGTTGGATCGTCTGCCCACTGTCCTTCACAAGCTCGCGCGGCGTCAGTCCAAGCAGCCGGTTCATCCAGTGCGCCATGTGGCTTTGATGCGAAAAGCCCGTTTCCAGCGCCACCTGGCTGGTGCTGAGCCTGCCTTGCAACAGCAAGGCCTTCGCGCGTTCGACGCGTCGCTGCACGACGTATCGATGCACCGGCGTGCCAAGCGTTTCGCGAAACAGTACCTTGAAATGCGGCACGCTTAGCTGGGCCAGCGCGGCGAGTTCGTCGAGCGTCAGCCGCTGATCCAGATTGCTTTCGATGAAGTCAGTCACTCTTGCAGCCGTTCGCGGCGCCAGCGTACGCCCGCGCCCTTCGAGCGTGGAGACGCCGCCGCCGCTGTCGATCAGCCTGACCACCATTGCTGTGCAAAGACTCTCTGCATAGAGCGGATCGGACGCATCGCCGGCTTCCAGTTCCGCCTGCAGCGCCCACGCCAGATGCTGAAAACGCGGATCGCGCATCTGGAGTTGCGGACGGATCCCGGCTTCGGATGATTTCAGTTCGAGCTGCTCGAGCGTCTTGCGCGTGAACGACTCGCTGATCCAGATGCTGAGGATCGTGCAGTCGGCTTCATCGGTCCATTGACCGTTGAGTCCCGCGGGGATCACATCGGCGTCGCCATGCGCCTGAACACGCGCATAGCGACGTTGCTCGCATAAGCAGCGAGCCATGACCGGCGCGCCGACATGCACGCCGATGCGGTGATGCGGCATGGCCGGAATCCGGTGCGTGCCCGCCGAAATACCGAGCAATGCCGCACCGAAGCCGTTCCAGCCTCGACCGCTGCTGGAGCGCAAATTGACGCGCGAGCCTGAAAGAGGCATGGGCAATGGTGTCACGGCATTCATGGCAGGTCCTCGCTGAGCTCGGCAAGCGAGCATTGTGCTGGGTTTTCCGCCAATTTGCTCGATGTCGTGACGGGCGACGCCCTGAACCTGATCGTCTTGCGGCAGTGCGGCGAAACAATCATCCGTATCTGCGCAGGTTGATCCTTCCCTGCGCGCCCGGAACGCTCAACCTCCCTACGATGACGACATCCATTTCAACAAGGAGTCGAACGTGTTCGTGATATTCGGAGCATCAGGCAAAGTAGGGCGCATGAGCGCTGCATCGCTACGCAATGCGGGGCATGCGGTCAGAGCCGTGGTACGAAACGAAGCGCAGGGCCAGCAGCTTGCAAGGATGGGCTGCGAGATCGCGCTCGCCGATCTGCTGAACCCGGCATCGGTCGCAAGGGCAATAGAAGGCGCGGATGCAGTACAGATCCTGTGCCCTGTCCCGATCGGTGACGCACATCCCGGCAGCACGATGCATCGCATGATTGAAGTTGCAACCAGTGCGTTGCGAGCCAATCCACCCTCTCATGTACTAGCGCTGTCCGACTATGGCGCGGAACTGGACCACGGTACGGGCATCACCTTGCTCTTTCATGCCCTCGAAAAGCAGTTGCAAACGGCGGTGCAGAACCTGACGTTGTTGCGCGCAGCGGAACATATGCAGAACTGGGCACGCGTGATACCCGTCGCACTGGCAACGGGCAGGTTACCGAGCTTGCATCATCCGCTGACCAAGCGCTTTCCGACGGTGGCGGCACAGGACGTGGGCTTGCTAGCGGCAGAGTTGTTGCTGGGGGAGTCGCGCGGGATAGTCAGCATTGAAGGTCCGCGGCGGATCGCGGCGCTCGATGTCGCCCGCGCACTGAGCGAGGCGAGCAGGCGCGAGATCAGCGCGCATGAAGTGCCGCGCGACGAATGGCCTGCCATGCTGCTGCGCGCCGGCCTTGGCGCAGACCATGCACAGCTCATTGTTGATCTCTACGATACCCACAACGCGGGCCGCATCGACGTGGAAGAGGGAGTGGGCGAACGGCGTTTCGGTACGACCGAATTCACCGATGTCCTGGCCTCGATGCTGCCGGACGCTGCAACGGTGGCCAGCTGAATGCGCAACTCAACGCAGCAGAAAGCGATGCATACCAGTCGCACTACGCGAGTGTGGCTTGCGCTCATCATCGGCCTGGCGGGAGTGGTCGGCGGTTATCACTTTCAGCGCATGTTAAGCGCTCTCCCTGACAGCAACGACGACTTCATTTTCTTCTGATCACCGAGACCGGTACGTTACCCTCACAAATCCAGTACCACCGCCGACTCTTCGCCTGAACCCATCCTCGCGGGTATTGCGCTGCATATCAACGCGTGTCCCGCCGGGATCTCTGCCTCGCACGGTACGGGGTACGTCACGTCCCCCGACAACACGCGCGTGGCGCAAGTGCCACACACTCCAGACCGGCAATTCGATGCAGCCGACACGCCGTTCGCCTCTGCAAAATCCAGCAGGCTTCCGTCTTCCGGCGACCATTGCGCGTCGCGATGCGTACGCATGAAGACGACCTTCGACGACCGCTCGGGGTCACGGGGAACCACAGGCTCAGCGATAGCCTTCGCCGGCACAGCGATTTCTGTCCGCTTGACACTCGCCGGTCCGAACGCCTCGAAGCGAATCCGGTCGTCGGCAATGTTGAGTGCACGCAAACCGCTGTACATGTCCTGCATGAATGCGCCGGGACCGCAGAGGTAAAAATCGTAATCGCCAAACGGCAACACGCTCTTGAGATAAGCAATATCAACACGCCCCGCGGGACCTGCCCCTGCCTGGCTGTCGCGCAGATACACCGAGAGGTTTGAGTGCGCTTGCTCAGCAGCCTTGAGTTCATCAGCGAACGGGTGTTCTCCGGAGCGCCGGGCACCATGGATAAAATAAATGTGCTCAGGCTGTGTGCGCTCGCTCGTGTCGGTGAGCAAGCTGTTCAACATGGCGACCATAGGCGTAATGCCGATGCCGGCAGACAGCAAGACCACCGCGCGGGAACTCGTGCGGTCGAGTACGAAGGCCCCGCCCGGCGACTTGGCCTCGATCTGCATTCCTGCCTTGACGTTCTCATGCAGCCACGTTGACGCCACGCCCTCGCGCTTTACCGTGATCCGATAGCGCCGGCCTTGATGGGCATCGGAGAGGGTATAGGTTCTGATCAAGGGCGCTTCAAGCCCTTCACCGTTCAACCGGATCGGCAGGAACTGGCCGGGTTCGTATGCCGGGAGCGCCGATCCATCGGCGGCTTCAAAATAGAACGATCGCACGCCGGGGGCCTCGTCGCGAACGTCGGAGACCTTCAACTGGCGCCACGCGCTCGCGACTGCCGGCGTAGCGTCTTGCACTTTCCAGCTACCCAGGTTCGCCAGTTGCGGCGCGTATTGCACACCCGACCAGCGCATGGGCAACGCGCCCGGCGTGCGACGCACCTCACGCACATGCCAGCGGATCAGGCGCTCGGCGCCGGCGAATGAAGCGAGTTCCGCGCCTTCCCAGATGATCTCGGCAACCACGGCGACATACAGCAGGTCGCCGCTATCGAAGTCGATCACAAGCAACCCGGCGCGCGGATCCTGAATCAGGTTACCGATGGTATTGAAGAACAGGTTGCCGCTGAAATCGGGCGTGGTCAGCGTGTCGTCTTCATCGATGCGAATAAAGCCCGGCGCGCCGCCGCGATGCGATACGTCGGCTCCCCGTCCCATGCCCGCTTCGCTTGACGTGTTCGCAGTGGCGACAAAGAACGTATCGGCCCGGGCAAGCAGCGCGCGGTCAGCATCGCTCAGACGATTTGAAACCATCGGCGCCGCTGCCGACCCTTCTTCCACGTTGAACTCGACTGGCGTACGGCTCTGGATGTACTTGGCGCAGTTGCCGAAGCTCTGGCTGACGGCAACGGTGATCGCCTGATCGTCGATGGCGGTGATCACGCCGTTCACACGATTACGGCGCCGAGTAGCGGGCTGAATGCCAAGACCGCCCACGATCGATCCCACCTGCCAGGCCGAGCCAAGCGGATCGCCTGCCAGACTTCGTCCTGCTATACGCAGCGTGCGTTCATCCGGCGTCGAGATAAAACCGGGCGCGCCGACCCGCAGCGTAGCCCACGGTTGCCCCGTTTCATCGACTCCACCCAGCACCATGAACGGCTGTTCCGCATAGAACCGCCGATGCTGGTCGGGCATGTAGTCGCGAATCCCGCGACGCGCGTCCACATCCATCCGCTCGCGCACTCCCGCACGTTCCTGCGCGGCGAGTTCACCGGCATGGAACGGCGATTCCACAGCACGCCAACCGGGAGGCGGCGTGGTGACGCGGACAGGTGCGGGAGTGGACATGATGTTCTCGCTATAGGAGAGAAGCGGGTACCGTATGAAGTATTACGTGGTCTCGGCGAGCAAACCGGCCTTGCTGACAGGCATTGCCAGGAAACGCGGCAGTGCCTCGACGCGCTTCAACCACGCGCGCAAATTCGGGTACGGCTCGAGCGAGATGCCGCCTTCGGGTGCATGCGCAATGTACGAATAAGCGGCGATATCCGCGATGGTCGGCGTCTGCCCGACCGCGAACGGCTTGTCGCGAAACTCGGGCTCGATGATCGCGAAGAGGTCTTCCGCCATCTTCTTCGCAGTAGCGTAATCCTTTGGCGCGCCGAACACAGTCACGAGACGTGCGGCACAGGGACCGTACGCGATCTTTCCGGCCGCCAGCGACAGCCAGCGTTGCACCGCCGCGGCGCCGAGAGGATCGTCCGGCAGCCACGACGCATCGCCGTATTTGCGCGCGAGGTAGACCAAGATCGCGTTGGAATCGCTCAGGACAATATCGCCGTCTTCGATCACCGGCACCTCGCCGAACGGATTCAGTGCCAGATGCGCCGGTTGGCGGTTATCTCCTGCCGCCATGTTCAGTTCGATCGTGGTGAAAGGCAGATCGAGCAGCGTCAGGAACAGCTTCGCCCGATGCCCGTGGCCGGAAAGCAACGTGGTATGCAGACGTATGGGTTGGAGCGGCTTGGGCAATGTAGGCACGATGGATACTCTGAAAGGGGTTGAACCGGTGTTTGGATGGAGTAAGCATAAAGCGCCGCACAGGGCATGAGAAGACGGATAATGATGGTTAGACAATCCTCTTAAAGTGGACAATCCATGACCAGCCTTAACGCGGTTAACCTCAACCGCCTGGTGGTTTTTGCAGCGGTGGTCGAGGCGGGTTCGCTAACGGCCGCGGCCGACCGTCTCGGGATCGCGAAGACCATGGTCAGTACGCATATGCAGCGTCTCGAGGCCGAGGTCGGGGCGACCCTGCTCATGCGCACTACGCGCCGGGTCAGCGTGACGGAGGCGGGCAGGACCTTCTACGAAGCGAGCCGGCAGATCCTGAGCGCGACCGAAGAAGCAATCTCTGCACTGGCGCAGGAGTCGGGTGTGCTGCGGGGAACGCTGCGTGTCGCCACGCCTATCGACTATGGGGCGAGCGTCATTGCGCCCATGCTTGTCGAGTTGCAGCAACGCCATCCGGAGCTCAATATTGAACTCGTGTCGGCTGACCGTCAGGTGGATCTGGTCGCGGAAGCAGTCGATGTCGCGATCCGGCTCGGACGCCTGGCGGACTCGAGTCATCGCGCAGTGAAGATCGGCGGCTTCGTCAAATGGCTTGTCGCAAGTCCCGGGTTCGTCGCTCGTTGGGGCAAGCCGGCTACGCTCGAAGCGGTCGCGAAATTGCCGTTCATCGGCATGTCGGTGTTACAGAAGCCGCTGGTTGCGCCGCTTGAAAGCACGCGCGGCGGGAAGCGGACTGTGCGCTTCAGCGCGGGTTTTCTCGCCGATACCGCGCCTACCTGTCGCGCAGCGGCATTGGCCGGCGGCGGCGTGGCGTTCCTGACGAATTTCTCGATTGGAGAGGACGTTGAAGCGGGACGGCTGGTGCGCTTGCTGCCGGCGTGGTCATCGCCGCCCGCGGGTATTCACTGCATCTTTCCTTCGGCACGTTATCCGGTGCCGAAGGTGCGTGTGTTTATCGATGCGCTCAAGGGTCATCTGGACACGAACGGCGGGTAGGTTGATTCGCTTCGCCTCGCCTCGCCTCGCAGACAGGCAGGTTTACCGACCGAGTACTTACGTGGACACGGGTCCCAGTCCTGCTCCGATCTGCCAGACATAGATGGGTTCTTTCCGGTTGATCGACCAGTCGCCAACGAGTTTGGACTTGTACACGATCGGGTTATGCGACGAGACCGCACGTGCATTGCGCCAATGACGATCAAGCGCCTTGCCGCCGCCAATGGCCGATGCGCCCAGCGCATCGAAAAGATGGGTCGAGGCGCGCAACGCAAGTTCCGTCGCAACGATCTGGCCTTTGGAGGACTCTATTTCAGCCTCGATATTAAAGCGGTTCTCGGCGTCGATATCATCGGCAAAACGCGCTTCATATGCCCGCTGCGCCGGTTCCGTCGCGCGCAACGCGATAGCCTCCACGGCATACGCCCACGCTGCAATTTCTCCAACCACTTGCTGGATCTGAACGTCCTGGCTCACATGCGGCGCGTTTCCGTGGCTATAGATGCGCTTGCGGGCGCGCACTTCGGCCGCGGCGTCGAGTTCGGCCGCCCGGGCGATGCCGGCCAGCGTCGCCAGATGGAATAGCTGGTAGAACGCGGTCTGATATTTGAAGCGCCGCGCGAAGTCGACGATATGACCCGGTTCAACCGTCGCGTCCTTGAATACCGTGGTGCCGCTGCCCGTGGTGCGCTGACCGAAACCGTCCCAGTCGTCGCTCAACGTCACGCCCGGCTGCTTCGCGGCGACCGCGACAATCACGTCGCTGCCGTCTTCAGCACGCTGCGCATAGACATCGATCCAGTCCGCGAAAATGCTGCCCGTGCTGTAGTACTTCTCGCCGTTCAAGACCCAACCGTCACCTTGCTTCTCTACCTTGGTGATGACGCTGCCCAGCGCGACGTTGCCAACTTCCGTCCACGCATTGCCGAACAGGTCGCCGCGCACGAAACGCGCGAACCACTGGTCGCGTTCGGCGCTGGCGGGTGCGTTGACTATGTCTTCGACGAAAGCAAAGTGCCCACGCAACGCCTGCGGAAGATTCGAATCGGCGGCGCCGAGTTCGATCAGCAAGCGGAACAGTTGTTTGACGGAGACGCCTGCACCGCCATGCGACACCGGCACGCGTAGTGCACCAAAACCCGCTTGCTTGAGCTCCTCGATCTGATCGTAGGGCAGGGTCCTGAGTTGGTCGCGTTCGACAGCTCCCGCAGCAATGCGCTCGAAGATGGGTCTGAAGCGGCTGGCGACGCTTTCGTAATCCGCTCCAACCGATAGCGCTACAGGCGGCAGTTGTGTCATGTCAAGAATCCTTGGGTGTTGTGAATGATGAGTCGTGGGCGGCCGAATGCGAGCACGAGGACTGTTCAATCTAGCCCATCGACTTCACTCGCGTTAGATCGTTTTCCGCAATGTTTATCGTCCCGGTGCGCATCACCGCTGCCTCCCAACAGCATTGCGCCGATACCGCAGTTTGAGCGTCGCGTTCCGTTGCTGCTGCTTATCTAAGCCGGCCGCCGCGCATATGGATAGCTGAATAAATTGCTTGGGTGGCTGCGGCTGGCTGAAATAGATTCAGGATCCGTGAGCAGAAATCGCAACGACGATGCACGACATCAGTGCATCGGTATGCTAATTAATCAGGAGATCGCAATGAGCGAGCAGCAAGACGGGAATCAGGACGAGACGCAGGACGCGCTAAAGTTTGCCTATTGGGTTCCCAACGTCAGCGGTGGCCTGGTAGTCAGCACGATAGAGCAGCGCACCGACTGGAGCGTTGAATACAACCAGAAGCTTGCGCAGACCGCGGAGAAAGCGGGCTTCGAATACGCGCTCAGTCAAATCCGTTTTACGGCGGGCTATGGCGCGGACAATCAACACGAGTCGGTGTCTTTCAGCCAGGCGTTGCTGCACGCAACCACCAAACTGAAAGTGCTTGCCGCGATCTTGCCGGGACCGTGGAGTCCAGCGGTTGTCGCCAAGCAGATAGCGACCATCGATCATATCTCGAAGGGGCGGATCGGCATTAACGTAGTAAGCGGCTGGTTCAAAGGCGAATTTACGGCGATCGGTGAACCGTGGCTCGAACACGACGAACGTTACCGCCGGTCGCACGAATTCATCGAGGCGCTCAAGGGCATCTGGACTCAAGACAACTTTACGTTCCGGGGCGATTTTTATCGGTTCAACAATTACACGCTGAGTCCGAAGCCGGTACAAAAGCCACACCCGGAAATCTTCCAGGGCGGTAGCTCGCGCGCAGCCCGCGACAACGCCGCAAGTGTGTCGGACTGGTACTTCACGAACGGCAATACGCCCGAGAACCTCAAGCTGCAGATTGACGATATCCAGGCCAAGGCCGCCGTCAATAACCACAAGGTGCGCATTGGCGTGAATGCATTTGTGATCGCCCGCGATACCGAGGAAGAAGCCCGGGCCGTGCTCGCCGACATCATCAAGCATGCGCACGTGGAAGCGGTTCATGCATTCGGCGACGCCGCGAAGCAGGCCGGCAGCGCATCGCCTGAGGGCGAGGGCAACTGGGCCAAATCGACATTCGAAGACCTGGTGCAATACAACGATGGTTTCCGCACCAACCTGATCGGCACGCCGCGCCAGATTGCCGAGCGGATCGTGGAGCTTAAGTCGGTGGGTGTGGATCTGGTGCTGGCCGGCTTCCTGCACTTCATCGAAGAGGTCGAGTATTTCGGGCAACGGGTCTTGCCGCTCGTGCGGGAGCTTGAAGAGGCCGCGCAACTCGAAGCCAAGGCAGCATGAGATGGCAGCGCCGACGCCGGAGCTCCCGGACACTTTGCCCGCATGGCTTGCCGAACAGGCAAGGCATCGTCCTCACGCGCCCGCGTTGAGGCATAAGCGGCTGGGCCTGTGGGAGCAGCTAAGCTGGCACGCATTGGCTGAGAAGGTCGAGGCGCTTGCGGCCGGCCTGGCGGCGCATGACTTCGGTGCGGGCGATGCGCTGCTGCTCGTTAGCCAGCCGCGCGAAGAGGCGCTGTGTTTGTCGCTCGCCGCGCAATGGCGCGGAGGCGTTGCAGTGCCGGTCGAGCCTTCCGTATCGGATCAAACGCTTGGCCGCATCGTGCGGCATCTGGCGCCGCTGTTTACCTTCGCCGACGATGATCGGCAGGTCGACCGCTTGCTTGCGCTGTCGCAGTGGGTGATAGACGCGAATCCGCGCGGCTTGCGGCCGCATCCGCATGCTGACGTGATTGAGTACAGCACGTTGGTGTCGCCGGATAAGGGAGCTGACGCTGTTGCGCGACCCGAGCAGGATGCTTTTATCTTCTATCGCGATGACGCCGGGCACGGCATCGAAGAGCAGCGCATCACTCATGCAACGCTGGTTCGCGAGGCGCGGCTGATCGCGGCGAAGGAACACCTGCATCCGGCCGATGATGCGTTCGCGGCTCGGGCATTTGCAACAGCGGCGCAGGCGCGTTATCTCGTTGCACCGTGGCTATTGACCGGTTTTCGCCTGAATTTTCCCGAATCGCTGGAGACCCGCGATAACGACCGGCGTGAGCTTTCGCCCACGTTGGTTGCGGGAACGCGAGAGACCTATGGTCGTGTTGCGCGGCTCGTCGATGCAAGGCTGCCTGGGGCGAATTCAGTCCGGCGCCGCTTGCTCGATCGTCTGACCGATGAGCGATCGTCCGGGTTGCTGCGCCTCGTTGCATGGTGGCTTGTCGCGCGGCCCTTGCGTGAGGTGATCGGCTTCAGGCGAACCCATGCCGCATTGGTCGCCGGCGCCGCCCTGGACGATGACGCAGCGCGCTTGTTCAAGGCGTTGCGAATCGATGTCCGCACATGGCCGGACGATGGTCAATGGCAGCGTTTGCCTGAGCCCATTCTGACGGCTCAGCAAGCAGCCGATGTACAAGGACAACCCGCGTGACGTCTCAAGAGCAATCCTTACCAATCGCCTCGCAAGCGCTGCTTTCACTCGACCGGATTTCGTTATCGTTTGGCGGGGTCAAGGCGATCACCGACATCAGCTTCGACGTCCACCAAGGCGAGATCTGCGCGTTGATTGGCCCGAACGGCGCAGGCAAGAGTTCGCTGCTCAACGTGATCAATGGCGTCTACCGGCCGCAGCAGGGCACCGTGCGTTTCGACGGCGCCGAGAGCCGCCGCATGAGTCCGCATGACGCGGCGCATCGTGGCATTGCACGCACGTTTCAAAACATCGCGTTGTTCCGGCGCATGAGCGTGCTCGACAACGTGTTGACGGGGCGCAATTTGCATCGCGGCAGCACGTGGATCGAGCAAACCTTTCGAGTTGGCCGGGCACAACGTGACGAAGCGACACAACGTCGTTACGCCGAGGTCGTGATCGAAGCGCTGGACCTGCAACGCGTGCGTCATAGCGTTGTAGGCACGCTGTCGTATGGCGTTCAGAAACGCGTGGAACTGGCCCGCGCGTTGGCGGCCGAGCCGCGTCTGCTCCTGCTCGATGAACCGATGGCCGGCATGAACGCCGACGAGAAACGCGCGATGGCCGGTTTCATCGTCGACGCCAACGAGCAATTCGGCGTGACGGTCGTGCTGATCGAGCATGACATAGGCGTGGTGATGGATCTCTCCGATCACATCGTCGTGCTCGACTACGGCAAGAAGATTGCCGACGGGATACCCGCCGAAGTGCGTGCCGATCCCGCCGTGCTGGCGGCTTATCTGGGCACGCGTCACTAGGCTTGCTGCGTTCGCTTACTTCTCCGATTCACCCAAAGGCTGCATCCATGAGTTTCTTCCTCGAAGTGCTGGTTGGAGGTCTGTTGGCCGGCGTGATGTATTCGCTGGTCGCAATAGGCTTCGTATTGATCTACAAGGCGTCGGGCGTGTTCAATTTTGCGCAGGGCTCGCTCGTGCTGTTCGGCGCGCTGACGTTCGTGAGCCTGGTCGAACGCCACGTGGCGCCCTGGCTCGCATTTGCCGCAACGCTTGCCGTGCTGGTGCTGATTGCGATTGCGATAGAACGATCCGTGCTTCGGCCGCTCGTGAACCGCACGCCTATCGTTCTTTTCATGGCGACGCTGGGCCTGAGCTTCATTCTCGAAGGCGCCGCCCAGTTGTTCTGGGGTGCGCAGGTGCATGGACTGGATCTGGGTATCGACGATAAGCCGCTTCAGTTGGGCGGCGTGATGATCAGCCAGTTCGATCTGTTCGCGGCAGCCACCGCCGGTGTGCTGGTGATTGCGTTATCGCTGATGACGAATCGCACGCGGCTGGGTTTATCGCTGCGCGCCGTGGCCGACGATCCGCTTGCCGCGCTTGCAGTGGGTATCCGCCTGCCGCGGATCTGGGCCATCGTCTGGTCACTGGCGGGGTTCGTCAGCCTCGTGGCCGGCCTGCTGTGGGGTGCAAGGCTCGGGGTGCAGTTCTCGCTGTCGCTGGTGGTGCTGAAGGCGCTGCCGGTGCTCATCATCGGCGGTTTCTCGTCGATCGGTGGAGCAATAGTGGGTGGTCTGCTGGTCGGCGCTTCGGAGAAGCTGGCCGAGGTGTATCTGGGCTCGCTGGTGGGCGGTGGCATCGAAAACTGGTTTCCGTATGTGCTTGCCATTCTGTTCCTGCTCGCGCGTCCTGCGGGCTTGTTCGGCGAACCCGCCGTCGAACGGGTATGAGGACGCTTATGTCGAACATCGTCATTCGCCACGCAAGGCTGAACGTTGTAACGCCGGTCGCTCCCAGCCTCGTTATAGCCGTGGGCCTGGCTCTCCTCGCGGCTGTGCCGGGCGTAGCCAGCGAATACTGGCTGAGCGCCGTGCTCACACCGTTTTTGATTTTGTCCCTGGCAGGACTCGGCTTGAATCTGCTGACGGGTTATGCCGGTCAACTGTCGCTGGGCACTGCGGCGTTCATGGCCGTAGGCGCCTACGCGACCTATAACTTCGCCGTCCGTGTACCGGGCTTGTCGCTGCTGGCGGACCTTCTGCTCGGCGGCTTGATCACGGCGATCATCGGCACGTTGTTCGGCCTGCCAAGTCTTCGCATCAAGGGCTTTTACCTGATTGCCTCGACGCTGGCCGCGCAGTTTTTCATCGAATGGCTTCTCACCAAAGTGAGCTGGTTCTCCAACGACGATACGTCCGGTGTCCTGAGCGCTCCCCGGCTGTCGATCTTCGGCTGGTCCATCGCCACACCGGTGTCGCGCTATCAGTTCGTTCTCGGCGTTGCCGTGGTGGTGTTCGTAGTGGCCGCCAGCCTGGTGCGCAGCGAACTCGGCCGGCGCTGGATGGCAGTACGCGACATGGACACGGCAGCGGCGGTCATCGGCATTCCGATTGGCCGCACCAAGTTGCTGGCGTTCGCTGTCAGTTCGTTTGTCATCGGCATTGCGGGAGCGCTCTGGGCGTTCGCTTATCTCGGCACGGTGGAGCCGCATGGCTTTGACCTGAACCTGTCGTTCGAGGTGCTGTTCATCATCATCATCGGCGGGATGGGCAGCATTGCAGGCAACTTCTACGGCGCTGCTTTCATCGTCTTGCTGCCTATTGCGCTGTCCCACACGGCGGGTGCGCTCGCCGCTATTGGCGTGGACGTCGGGCAACTTCAGAACCTCCAGAAGATCCTCTTTGGCACGTTGATCATCGTGTTCCTCATCAAGGAGCCGGACGGGCTTGCGCGACTGGTGCAGATCGCCCGGCAGCGTCTCAGGAACTGGCCGCTGCGGGCCTGAATGTTTTCGCAGAGACAGTCATCAATCTTTCATCTCAATCCAGGCAGACACGGACCCGTTCAGCATGAATCTCTCACTATCACGTTTATTTCGCGCGACCCGGTCGCGCGTGGCTGGCATCGCCGGCGTATCGCTTTTGCTCACCGCCGGCGTTGTTGCAACCACGTCGAATGCGTACGCAGGGGGCGAGGAGTATTTCCCCTTGCAGAGCTACAGAGTAGGACCCTACGCGGCGGGAGGCACCGGTTTCTTTGGCGGTTTTATCGACTACATGAAGCTCATCAATACCCGTGACGGCGGCGTGAACGGCGTCAAGCTGACGTGGAGCGAATGCGAAACAGAATATGTGGTGGAGAAGGGCGTGGAATGCTACGAGCGCCTGAAGGCCGGCCTCAACGGCGCACCGGCGGCCGCCACGAATCCGCTCTCGGTCGGCATAGCGTATGCAACCATCGACCGCTCGACGGCGGACAAGCTGCCGCTCATCACGATCAATCATGGCCGCACGGACTCGACCGATGGCGCCGTGTTCCCCTACGTGTTTCCGCTGCAGCTGAACCCATACAGCGAAGTGTCCGCGATCATCAATTACATCGGGACACAGTCAGGCGGGTTGCAGGGTTTGAAGGGCAAGAAGATCGTGGTGCTTTATCACGGCTCGCCTTATGGCCGCGAGACCATTCCCGTACTCGATATCCTCGCGAAGAAGTACGGCTTCGAACTGACGCAGATCGAGGTGCCGCATCCGGGCAACGAACAGGGTTCGCAGTGGCTCAACATTCATCGGATCAACCCTGACTGGGTCATCCTGCGAGGCTGGGGCGTGATGAATCCGGTAGCGCTCAAGTCCGCGCAGAAGGTGGGCTTCCCGGCGAACCACATCATTGGCAACATCTGGAGCAACTCGGAAGAAGACGTGCGTCCTGCGGGCGACGCCGCCAAGGGTTTCATCTCGATCACCACGCATCCGTCGGGTACGAACTATCCCGTGCTGCAGGCGATCGATCAATACGTCATCAAGCCGGGCAAAGGCAACCTGAGCGATCCGGCGCGCTTCGGGACGGTGTATTACAACCTGGGTGTCGTGAACGGGATTCTCAATGTCGAAGCATTGCGCGTTGCTCAGGCGAAATACGGCAACAAGCCGCTGACGGGCGAACAGGTCCGCTGGGGGTTTGAACACCTCGATCTCGACAACCCTCGCCTGAAACAGTTGGGCGCGTACGGATTGGTGCAACCGCTCAAGCTGTCGTGCTCGGACCATGAAGGCGGCGGCGCCGTGCGATTCCAGCAATGGGACGGACAGCAGTGGAAGGTGATCAGCGACTGGGTGCAGGCGGATCGAGCGCTGCTGCGTCCGATTATCGAAAATTCGGCGAATGCGTATGCGAAAGAGAAGGGCATCACACCGCGCGACTGCAGCAAGGATCTGTAGCAATGGCTGAAGCCACGGTTCTCGATGTAGAGGGCATTTCCGTCACTTATGGCGGGCTCATCCCGGCATTGCGCGGGGTGTCGCTGAAGCTGACGCAGGGTTCTGTGGTCGCGCTGCTCGGCGGCAACGGCGCGGGCAAGACCACTACGCTCAAGGCTATTTCAGCGCTGCTCGGCGCCGAGCGAGGCGAGCTGACGGCCGGGCGAATTGCGTATCGCGGCAAGGACGTGACGCGTGCGAACCCCTGGACGCTCGCGGAGGCCGGTCTCGTCCAGGTGCTGGAAGGGCGGCGTTGTTTCGCGCATTTATCGGTTGAAGAGAACTTGCGGATTGGTGCGTACGTTCTTCGTCCGTCGGTGCGTGAAGTCGACGCCGGCCTTGAGCGGATCTATGGAATTTTTCCGCGCCTGAAGGAGCGCCGCAAGTCGCTCGCCGGGTTGACGTCGGGCGGCGAGCAGCAGATGGTCGCAATCGGCCGCGCGTTGATGGCGCGGCCATCGGTGATCCTCCTGGATGAGCCTTCAATGGGACTTGCGCCGCAGATTGTTGAAGAGATCTTCGAGACCGTCGCCACGCTTAATCGTGAGGACGGGGTGAGCTTTCTGCTGGCGGAACAGAATGCGGCCACGGCTTTGCGATATGCAACTTACGGCTATGTGCTCGAAGGCGGACGTGTGGTGGCGCAAGGGACACCTTCGGAACTTGAACAACTCGATGTGCTGACGGAGGCTTATCTCGGTGCGGCGAATGGAGCGGGTGGACGCGCAATACGTCGATCGTCCCGCTTCGCACTGGCTTGACGGCAAGCATGTAGTTCAGCGGGTCGTGATGCCGTCACGACCTTCACACACGCGGTCTCGAACTCGCCGTACGTATCGCCCGGCGGGATCAATCGATCACGCAGTTAGCAAAAGCGTGTCTTTCCCACACTCGCACCGAATCCCCGGCTGAACGAAGTTAGCCCGGGATTTGTCGCTTCTAATGCATGACGATCGTGTTCGCGATGCCGGAAAACAGCGCAAACAGTGGACGATATAAGTACATCGGAATGCTAATTGAGTTACAGAAAACCACTCGCACTGCTCCTCTGACAAAGAGAGTTTTTGTCCAGTTGACGCGCGGACATTGCATGCTAGAATAATCTTCAATTAAAACATATATTCCACAATTAGGGAATAAAACAAAGGAGACACGTAGCAATTTCTTGTCGGACTGACCGCGGGCATCGTGCGGTGTGAAAACACGGAGTAGCGTACATCCGGAATGGCGACATTCGCCGCGGCATGAAGGTCATCAAGCGAGGCATTGCCGGTGCGATGGCCGACTCGAATAGTGGTAACAGCGCGATCAAGCGGCGATATCTGATGCTCTCACGTGAAGTGCTGAATCGGTGGATCAAACTTTCAAGACTTGAACCGTATGCGAGGAAGTCATCTCTGTCACGGCGCTCATATTCACCTGAGTGCTGTCCGTCATCATCCAGGAGGCAAGCAATGAGCAAAGTTCGAAACCTCGAAGTCCATGCATCGCAGTCGCGACGTGTCTGGCTCAAAAGCGTGGGCGCGCTGGCAGCCATGTCGGCCATCGGTTCACTCTCAGCGGCTCGTCCCGCGCAAGCGGCGATCAAAGCGCGGACGGGCGAGCCGCTATTCGCCTATGTGGGCACCTACACGCCGAACGGCCTTGGGATTCATCGCTTCCAGGTCGACCCCAACACCGGCAAGCTTGATCCGCTCGAGCCGCTCCGCGGCATCGAGAATCCGAGTTGCCTCGTCGTCGACCCGCAACAGCGTTTCCTGTTTGCCGTAAGCGAGGTGAAGAACTACAGCGGCACCACGAACGGTTCGGTCAGCGCCTATGCAATCGAACACGGCACCGGTTCATTGCATCTGATCAACACAGTCAATTCTCAAGGGGCCGGACCGGTCTATCTCAGCCTGCATCCGTTCGGACGCTTCCTGCTGGTCGCGAACTACAACAGCGGAAGCATCGCGGTTTTTCCGGTGGCAAGCGACGGCGTGCTGGGCGACGCCTGTTCCGTGCAACAGCCACAGGCTCCGGCGGGCGCGCAACATGCGGCAGAAGGTGTTCCCGGCAGCTTCGCGGTCAGCGACCACGACGGTTCGCATGCGCACAATATTGTGTCTTCGCCGGACGGGCGATTTGTGATTTCGACCGACCTCGGCGTCGATCGCACCTATATCTGGAAGTTCGATGAGGCCACTGGCGCGTTGTCGCCGAACGACCCACCGTTTGTCGCCGCTTCTGCAGGCGCAGGACCTCGACATGTGGTCTTTCATCCGAGCGGCCGGTATCTGTACGAAGTCACCGAGGAAGCGTCGACCCTGGTCTGCTACGCATACGACAGCGCGCGCGGCGTGCTGACGCAATTGCAATCCGTCTCGACGCTGCCAGCCGCCTACCAGGGCACGAGCTTCGCATCGGAGCTTCTGCTTTCACGTGATGGCCGCTTTATCTACGTGGCGAACCGTCTTCATGACACCATCGTGCAGTTTCGCGTGGGCACGGACGGCCGCCTGACGCGTGTGGGCGAAACGCCGACCGGCGGCGACTATCCGCGAGTGATCAAGTTTGATCCATCGGGGCGGTTCCTGTATTCACTAAATCAACGCAGCGATCAAATCGCGATCTTTGCCGTCGATGCACCCAGCGGCAAGCTTCGATTTACGGGCACCTATGTGGCGGTTGGAAGTCCATCGGATATTGTTTTCGCCACAGCATAGTCAACGCTCCTTAACTACCTGTCCGCATGCCGAAGCCGCGTTTCGATGGTGTGGCTAGCGGCTTCACGCTTCACCCTGTCCTGACACAAGGACGGGTTTCAACGAGTCGTGACGGCCTCACGACTCTTGGGCCCGGCCTCGAATTCAATGCACGAGTCACCCGGCGATATCAATTGATCATGCCGTCGGCAAAGACGTGTCTCTCCCACACTCGCTCCGAATCCCGAACTGAACGAAGTCAGCCCGGGAATCATCGCTTCGAGTACGTGACGGTCGTGTTCGCAATGCCGGCAAGCCGCGCAAACGGTGCGGAAAGCACTAGCGTGATCAAGCTTGTCGGCATTGTTCATCTTCATTGTCCGAGAGAGGCCCAATAAGCCCCGAACACATGCACCGAGAGCAGATAGCCAATCACCACGTTCACGGCCACGCCCGCCGTGAAAGCGATGAAAGGTTTCGCACCCGTCGCGGACAGGCTGCCGAGCCGCGTCGTCAAGCCGATGCTCAGAAAACAGAAGGTGAACGCCCAGGTGCGCAGTGCGGTGATTGGCGCGACGAAGGCGGGCGTCACGACGCTCCGGTATTCAGCCAGCGTGTAATGGCTGCCGATCCACGTAACCAGCGCCGAAGCAATCAGGAAGCCGATCACGAACTTGGGAAAGCGCGTCCAGATTTCGCGCGCGGTCGTCTGCGTTTTCACGGCCCCGGGTTCGTCGCGATCCCAGCGTGTGGTGGCGACAATCGCAAGCACGAATGCCCAGATGCCGATCCAGATGTCGCGCCCGACGACCTTCATCAGCGTGAAAGCTTGCAGCGACGCTTCCGGCGCACCGGCAATCGCGCTGCCGGCATGCTTCGCCAGATCGCCGTATGCCTGCGCGGCGGCAATGCCGGCGGCATCCGCGAATTCCGATGTCCCGATCCACGCACCGGCCACGCCGGTCGGCAAGCCGAGCGCACGCGATACGAACGGCAGTGCGAACACCATCACGATTGCCCAGACCACCACGAGCGTAATAGCCACCGACGCTTGTTCGCGCTTGGCCCGCACCGCGCCCGCGATTGCGATGGCCGCCGATACGCCGCACACCGCGCCGCCGACGCCGAGCACGGCTGCAAAACGCTTGTCGAGTCCGAGCGCGCGGCCGACCAGAAAGATGACGAAGAACGTGACCAGCGAAACGACGGTCGCCTGGCCGACTGCAACGGGACCGGCCCACACGAGCAGCGTGAAGGGCAGCGTAGCGCCGAGAAGCACGATTCCGACCTTGATATAGAACTCGACGCGCAACGCCGGCGTGAGCCATGCCGGAAGCCGCGTCAGGTTCGAGACAATCAGGCCGAGCGCGAGTGCGATCAACGGCGGTTCAAGGTTGTACGTCGATGATTTCGTCCACGCGCCGGCGAAGAAAATCAGCGTCGAGATCACGAACACAACGAGAAAGCCCGGCACGAACTGGACGATCCGCTGTCCGAGCGCCGCCACCGCGACGCCGAACAGAATGGCGAAAACGATAAAGAGTGCGATGTAGTTCGGCAGGTGATGTCCCAGGTCGGCCGCTGCCTGGGCGCCGCTCGACCACTTGGCGGGCGCGACGGCCAGCCACTTGATGCTCGTGCCCGACGCGAATAGCAGGTATGCGATCACGATGATTGCCAGGCCGATCCAGACGGCCCACCAATCTTCCGTTTTAAAGGGACCGCTGCTGGACCGGTCGGGCCGCTGTTGCGCTTCGTATGCTGGAGTGGTGGGTGTATCGCTCATCGTCGCCCCGAAATTGTTATAAAGCAGGTGCGTGCGAGCACGGACGGTACTCGCTACGTCCACCGGCATGGAGACTGAAGGTGTTTGCGTGGTCCGTGGAGGTTCGCCGGTATCGGGCTCTGCGGTGGCGGCTCCGATTCGCCGAGAGCACCGCAATGCAGGGAATTCCACGATCGGATTATTGGCAGGCGTGGGCGACTCGCGCCAATACCGATTCGCTATTTCTAAATCCGAAATTGTGTATTAGGGCGCGGCGAGCGTGCGGCGTTTCGTTGTCCGACGGTTCTCCGACCGTTCTCCGGCCCCTCCGGGCGCGAACCGGAACCCTACCCGTACACCTTCTGCCGCGACGCTTCGCTCAGGTGCGCACGCACGAATCCAACGTGTTCGCGAAGTACATAAAAAGCATCAGCGTGCGCGAGCGGCATCCGCAGGGTGTTCAGTGATTCCTCGATCTGATCGAGTTCCGTGATGAGCGCCTGACGCTCCTCATCCGTCGAGCTGTTCAGCACGCTGCGCTCTATTGCGATCAGCGCGCCGTAATACCGATAGATCCGCGATCTCACGCGCCACGCATACAACGCAGGAATCAACCGCACGGCCGGGATCAGCAGCACGGCGACAGGCAGGAGCAGTACCAGTATCCGGTCTGCGACGCTCGCGAGCCAGAAAGGCAGCACGCGATAGAGGAAACTTTTCCCTGACTTGTAGTAGCGCGTGGCTTCTTCGCTGATGGGGTATTCGCGGGCGATTGGACTGGGGAATTGCCCGGCGTTTTGCAGCAGCCCCGGCATTCCGTGGACTTCCTGGGCCGCTTCAATGACCAGATCCGATATGGCCGGGTGCAAGGTCTGCCGCGCGAGGATCTCGACGGTCGGGCCGATCAGATGCAAGGTCTGCGGCGGTATTTTTCGCCGGAGATCGAGCACGCCCGGGGGTAAGTCGATTTCATCCAGATACGGAAAGAGCCGCGTATAGGCGCTTGCCTCCGCGAAATCCATGAAGGAAACGCCCGGTATGCCAAGCAGCCTGAGCATGAGCCCGCGCGTGGTCGAGTCGCCGTTGAGCATGGCCGCATCGACGTCGCCTGCCACCAGTTGCTTCGCCGCCTCCATGCCGTCGAGCGGCACGAGTTGCGTGCTGCCGCCCGGGGCTATGCCATTGGCCTCGAGCAGGCTGAGCGACAGCCGGCGGGTGCCGCTGCCCTCGCGGCCTATCGCAATCCGCTTGCCTTCCAGGTCCGACAACTGCGTGAGTCCCTTGCCGCGATAAAACACCACGAGAGGAACGTAGAAGACGCTCCCAAGCGACATGAGCGACGACCTGGCTGCGGCATCCGACACCCCCCCCTGGACCAGCGCAAGATCGACATGGCTTTTGGGGTCCATGAGTCGTTGCAGGTTCTGCACCGAACCATCGGATTCGAGCACCTTGAGGGTGACGCCATTGCGCGCCAGGATTTTTTTGTATTGTTCGGCGGTATTGACCAGTGCGCTGTCCTTCGGACCCGCGCTGATCGTGATGGTTCTCGGGGGAGCCGGGTCCGCCAGCCAGACGATCAAGCCGATCATCACGATGAAAAACAGCGCGAAGGGTGCCGACGTCAACGAAAGATCGCGCCAGGCTACATGCGAGTGGCCGTGCAGGGAACGCGGGAGCTGCGGGCGATGTAGTTTCATGAGACCCCAAGGGGAAAAGCCTCACACTTTTAGGAATGACATCAAGCCTTGGTCAGGATGCGCTCGAACGGAGCAACGACCGCGCCTTAAAGGAGACCCAGGAGTCCCACGCCCGGGCAAACCTGACTTAGTGGAGAGTTTATAGGGGAAGTTGTAGGCGAGGAAGAAACGCCTGGCGCGCTCAGGCGGCGGCTGTTCAAACGAATGAGCGCGACCCCGGCCGACGCCTGCCGGTTCATCCAACCGGTTCGCCCAGATTGAGCATCAGACGATTGGCCCACGCGAAGATGGCAATGGAATGAATCAGGTCGAGGATCTCATCGTCGCTCAATCCCACATCGCGCAGCGCCCGTAACTGGGCCGGCTCGACCTGGCCCGGCGTGAGCGTCAGGTCGATCGACGCAAGCACGATCGCTCTCTCGCGCGGCGACGTTCCGGCGGTAGCCGGATCGTTGAAAACCTGCTCGATCACATCGTCGCGTTTGGCTAGTTGCTCGAAACGCTGCGCATGCACGGACGCGCAATACACGCAGCCATTGATCCGCGAAACGACCGTCGACGCCAGTTCCCGCTCCGCACGCGGCAAGCCGCCCGGTGCATACATGATCGCGTTGAAAGCCGCCGAGCGCTGCCGCAGGATCTCCGGCTGATGCACAAGGAACAGGTAATAGTCGGATTCCTTCGCTTTAGGATGGCTCTCTTCCAGCACGGTGACCTGCTCGGGCGAGGCATCGGCGAGTTCCACCACATCCAGCCACGCGTCCCATCCCAGCACGCGATTCGTGAAGCCATGCGCTTCGATTACCCGGCTCATGCTGCCTCCGTTGCATTCAAGACCTGCAGCGCGCGCAAACCGGCCGTCAGGCGAATCTGATAAGAAAGAAAAGCGATCAACTGCGCAAGCGCGACCACGGCGGGCGTCGGAATGCCGGCAGCGGGCAGGCGTTCGAGCGCGGCCTTGTCGCCCTCTATGGGGGCTTCGATCAGCGTGCGCGTGAACGCAAGCATTGCACGCAAGCGGGGCTCCTGAGCGTCGATCGACCCCTGCGCGATCTGGTCGATCGCAGCACGGTCCGCATCGATCGAAGCAAGCCGCTCCGCATAATGAGTCGCTAACGCAGGGGCATTCGACAACGTGCAGGCATATAACGCCACAAGCAAGCGGTCGCTCAGCGACAAATCGGGCAGTGCCGGATCGAACAACGCTTCGTAGCTGCGCTGCGTTGCGGCGGCGACCTTATCGCGTTTATGTCGCGTCACATAGGCCGGCGAACAGGGCGTGAGGCCGGCAATCCGGTCGACAATATCGGTGCTGAGATCGTAGGTGTCTGTCATGAATGCTCCTGCCTGAAAGTGTTGCCAGCGGTTTTTGATGCACGGGAATCCACGGCCGCGTCGAGAAAAGCCAGCACTTCGCGCCACGAAGATTCATCCGCGCGAGCGTTCGCAGCGGGTTCGCCGCCGCCCGTGCTGATACGTCCGGAAACGGGATGCGCATACACGAGTTGCGTCGTCGGCACGTACGGAAAAACGATCGCGTGGCCGGCGTTATCGAAGTCGAGATGGCGCACCGGATACGCATGCTTCTCGCGTTCAAGCCGCTCCACGACCATGCGCGAGTAGTCGGAGGAAGGCCACGAACCGTCGTCGGTAGCGGAGAGCAGCAGCACCGGCCCATCGGTATTCTCGACGTGAATCCGTGCTCGCTCTACCGAGTCCTTATCGAGTAACGCGGTTCGGATCGCGCGTTCGTGACGATGCGGCGGCGGGCCATCGTCGAAGGGTTTCCAGCTGGCCGTGCGGTTGTTTTCCCACAGGTGCGGGAGCGGCTTGCCGTCGAGCAGCCAGGTCGGACCTTCGCGGCCGGTCGCCGGGTCGGCGGCATTCTGCGCACTGTGAACGACCGCGCCCGGTACATAACCGATCACCGCCTTGATGCGGTCCGGATACGTTGCGCCGAGCAGCAACGCGAGTTCGCCGCCGCGCGATTGTCCGCTTACGGCAATGAAGCCGAACGCCGGTTGCAACTCGCGTGCGATCCAGTCGAGCGCGCGGCGAAAGTATTCGAGCGGCGTATTGGAGATGTAGTCGGACAGCCCCGGCGTCTTGAAGTAACCGAGCGCGAGCGCGGCATAGCCACGCGATGCGTAAAGCGCGCCGCGCGGTTCGTTGATGCCGCCGCCCGATCCGTTGAGCACGAGCACGACGGGATGCGGTCCGGGTGACGCGGGCAGGAACAACGTGCCCACGCAGCCGTCGACGCGCATGTCCTTGCGCTGTACGCCGGGCGCCATCAGCCGCTGGATCAGCAGGGTAGCGCTCAGCACCTGTCCGCGTTCATCGATCACCTCGATGCAGGTCGATAACGCGTCGGAAACATCAGCGGGAAACACCTCGCGTTTGCCCGCTTCGACCGGAACCTGCGACCAGATGAGTCCCATCGCGGATACACCGCTATAGTCGCCTTCGACAGGCGCATCGCGCGAAAGGTCGATGATGCCGTGGTCATCGGCGCGAAAAACTGCGCGACTTGTCCAGACCGTGCCGCCGCCACGAACCGTCTGTGTGCGAAGGGTCAACAATGCGCCCGCGCGCGCACCGGTCACCGCGATGCGCCGCGCGACGTCGATCAGATCATCGCCAGGTGTAGCCGTGATGTCGATCATGATGACCTCAATTGCCGCTGCGCGTGACCATCATCGCGGTCGTCCGGTCGCTCACCGCCGGGCTCACTTTCAAGCCTTTCTTCGCGGCCCAGATGTTCTCGTAGTGAAAGAGCGGAATGATCCCCACGTCGTCGCTTACCACCTTCACCGATTGCCGCAGGATGGCTTCGCGCTTTGCGGTATCGAACTCGGCTGTGGCGGCCTCGAGTGCATGGTCGACAGCCGGGCTGCTATAACGGCCCCAGTTCGATGCGCCAATACCCGTCTTCGGATCAACGGTGCCGAGGATGTTGACGAGAGCATAGCTTGCTTCTCCCGTGCCGTTACCCCACGCAATCATGCTCACCGCAAACTCGTTCTTGTTCGCGCGGCTGGCGTACACGGCCCACGGCATGACCTCGACCTTCGTCTTCACGCCAATGCGCGTCCAGAATTGCGCCACGGCCTGCGCCGTTTCTGGTGCCTGCGGATAGCGATCGTTAGGCACGCTCAGCGTCAACTGGAAGCCGTCGGGGAAACCCGCTTCAGCCAGCAGTTTCTTCGCCTGCGCGGGGTCGTTGGGAATGTCCTTCACGTCCGGGTTATAACCGAAGGTCTTGGCCGGCATCCACTGGTTGGCGACCGTGGCCGCGCCTTGCAGGATGCGGTCGGTGATGGCGGGACGATTGATCGCGAGCGACAATGCGCGGCGCACGCGCACATCGAGCAGCGGGTTCTTCGCCAACGGCTTGCCGGCGTTATCGGTAATGTCGGGGCTCGGCCCTTCGCGGAAACTCGGCTGAAGTATCAGCACACGCAGGCCCGGGTACGCGAACACGGATACCTTGGGCGACTGCTTGAGACGCGGCAGGTCGGAGACGGAGACCTTGTCGATCATGTCCACGTCGCCCGACAACAGCGCCGCCGTGCGTGCCGCCGCGTTGCTCACGTAGCGATAGTTCACCTTGTCCCAGATCGGCTTGGCGCCCCAGTAAGCGTCGTTACGCGTCATCACCACGCGGTCGCCCGGCGTGTACGAAACGAACTTGTACGGCCCGGAGCCCACCATCGCACGTCCGGAGTTGTAATCCTCCGTCGTCGACTTCTCGCCCACATGCTTGCTGACAATATGAACGGACGTCAGGTTCAGAGGCAGGTCCGGTGTCGGTGAACTGGTCTTGATGATCAGTGTGTACGGATCAGGCGCAGTGACGGTCGCGATGGTCCGCAGATACCCCGCGAAAGTGGCGATGGTCCCCGGCACGTTACGGGCGCGCTGATACGAATAGATCACATCGTCCGCGGTGAACGGCGTGCCGTCCTGCCACTTGACGTCATGGCGCAGCTTGAATTCCCACGTGTCGTTGCCGGTCGATTTCCAGCTTGTCGCAAGGCCGGGCGCAAGGACATTGTTGTGATTCTCGACCAGGAGATCCCAGAAGTGCAGGTCGACGGAGCGGTCACCCGCGTAGTTGTTCAGTTGCGGATCGAGCGACGAGAGCGGATCGGCGAACGCAATGTTGAGCGTCTGCGCCGACGCGCCGGAACTGAAAAACGCTGCGCTGGCAAGCGCGGCGGTCAGCGTGGAAAGGACCAGGCGTTTCACGATGCAATTCCTTTTTATGTGTGTGTTCTGGATTGAAATTTAGTGAGCGTCGTTCAGGTGACACGCGCTGGCATGCTCGATGGCAATGCCGCGCAAGCGCGGCACTTCGGTCTTGCAACGCGGCATGGCGTGCGGACAGCGCGGATGAAAGTGACAACCCGAAGGCGGCGCAAGCGGGCTCGGCATCTCACCGCGAATGGCGGTGAAGTGTTTCTTGCGTGCATCTATACGGGGAATTTCCGCCAGCAAGGTCTGCGTGTAAGGATGGTTCGGATGCCGGAATATTTCTTCGACGGGCGCGCTCTCCACCACTCGCCCGAGATACATGATCACCACGCGATCCGACAACTGTTCGACCACGCCGAGGTCGTGGCTGATGAACAGGTACGTGAGATTGAGCTGCTCGCGCAAGTCCATGAAGAGATTCAGGATCTGCGCCTGGATCGATACATCAAGGGCGGCGACCGCTTCATCGCAGACGAGCATGGACGGGTTGACCGCGAGCGCTCGCGCAATGCCGATGCGCTGCCGCTGGCCGCCGCTGAACTCATGCGGATAGCGATCGGCGAGGGACGGATCGAGGCCGGCGCGTTTTAACTGCGCCGCCACGTAGTTGTCGAGATCGCTGCGCTCGACCATGCCATGAATAAGCGGTGCTTCGCCGACGATATCGCGAATACGCCGTCTGGGGTTCAGGCTCGAATACGGGTCCTGGAAAATCATCTGGATTGCCAGCCGTGCGTCGCGCAGCGCCGCCGGCGACATGGCCGCGCGGTCCTGCCCATCCACCAGCACGTTGCCTTCAGTCGGCGTGATGAGACCCGAAACAATGCGTCCGAGCGTCGACTTTCCGCAGCCGGATTCACCGACCAGCCCGACCACTTCGCCCGGTGTGATCGCCAAGTCGACATGCTCGACTGCTCGCGTGACCGCTTGCGCCGCGAGCACGTTTCGCTCACGCAGCCAGCGTGTCGCGGCGTTCTCGTCGCGTTCGCCGAAGCGCTGGCTGACCCCGCGCAATTCAATGAGCGCGCCTGCTTTGATCTCGCTCATGCGGTCGTCTCCGTGCGGACATCGGTTTGCCTGCCAGGATGAAAACAACGCACCAGATGCGTGCCATGCTCGGACGCTTGCGCGGCCGGTGAGGGCCCAAGCGCCGGAGGCGTCGAGCAGACCGCCGTGGCCCGTGTGCAACGCGCAGCGAACGCACAGCCCGGCGGCAACGAGCGCAGATCGGGCGTGATGCCTGCAATCTGCGTGAGTCGTTTGCCGCGCGTGTTGAGGCTCGGCAAGCTGTCGATCAGACCCGCCGTGTACGGATGCTGCGGACGGTCGAGCACCGCATCCACGGTGCCCTGTTCAACGATCCTGCCCGCATACATCACGGCGATGTCATCGGCGAGACCTGCTACTACGGACAAGTCGTGCGTGATCCAGATCAGCGACGTGCCTTGCGTGCGCACGAGCGTTTGCACTTCGGACAGGATCTGCGCCTGAATGGTGACATCGAGCGCGGTAGTGGGCTCATCGGCGATGATCAGGTCCGGCTTGTGCAGCATCGCAATCGCAATTGCCACACGCTGGCGCATGCCGCCCGATAACTGGTGCGGATACGCGCGCAGCCGTTCGTTTGGACTTGCAATACCCATGGCCGCCAGCGCTTCGCTCGCCTGTTCGCGCGCGGCGCTCCGGCTGACGTCGCGATGCGCGCGCACGGCTTCGATCATCTGCGCGTCCACGCGTTGCACCGGATTGAGCGTGGACATCGGGTCCTGGAACACCATCGCGATACGGCTGCCGCGCAGGCGCCGCATCTGCGCTTCGGGCAAGCCGACAAGGTTTTTGCCCTTGAACAATATCTCGCCGCCGACTACGCGGCCGGGGGCATCGATGAGTCCCATGATAGAGAAGCCGGTCACGGACTTCCCCGATCCCGACTCGCCGACCAGACCCAGCACGCGACCACGCGCGAGCGTAAGCGAGACGTCTTCCACAGCGGGCAATTCGCCTTCACGCGTGAAGAAGCGCGTGCGCAAATGGCGGACTTCAAGCGTGTTGTCCGCGGTGTGGAAATCATGCAAAGCGGCGTCGCTCATTTCACGAACCTCGGATTGAGCAATTCGCGCAGACGGTCACCGACCATGTTGATCGATACCAGTATGGCCAGCAGCGCAAGACCTGGATACACACTGGTCCAGTATTCCCCCGAGAGCATGGTCTGGTAACCGTTGGCAATCAGCAGGCCGAGGGATGGTTCTGTGATCGGCACGCCGAGCCCCAGGAACGACAACGTTGCTTCCAGCGTGATCGCGCGCGCGACCTGCAGCGTGCCGACCACGATCAGCGGCGGCAGGCAGTTCGGCAGGATGTGAACGAGCACGATGCGCCAGTTGGGAATCGCAAGACTGCGCGCGGCTTCAACATATTCGCGCCGCGCTTCGACCAGCGCTTGCGCTCGCGCGGTGCGTGCGTAATACGCCCACTCGATCAACACGAGCGTGAGCACGACGTTCGTCACGCTCTTGCCCAGGAACGCGAGCAGCATCATCGCGACGAGGATGGACGGGAACGCGAGCAGCAAGTCCACGAGCCGCATGATGAGGCTGTCGACCTTGCCGCCGGCATAGGCCGCGACCAGGCCGAACACAGTGCCTACTACACCCGCGATCACCGCCGAGCCGAGACCTACGGAGAGGCTTAAGCGCAGGCCGTAGAGCATCGCGGAGTAAAGGTCGCGGCCCTGGCCGTCGGTGCCGAGCCAGTACGCATGCGTGCCCGCGCCGTTCATCGAGCCTGGGGGGAGGCGGGCATCGAGGACATCGAGTTGCAACAGGTCATAGGGATTTTGCGGCGTGATCAGCGGCGCAAAGATGGCCGCCAGCACAAGCAAGATTGCGACGATCAACGCAGCCATCGCCGCGGGCGAGCGGCCAAAGTCAGCGACGAGCTGACGCCACGGCGACTGACGGCGTTTGAGCGCAGTCCGCACGGGCTTTCCTGTTTCGGGGATCAGCGGAGTCGTGCTCATCGTGCACCCTCCAGCCGCACTCGCGGATCAAGGAACTTGTAGAGGATATCGACGAACAGGTTCAGCGAGACGAACATGCAGACGACCACGATCAGGTACGACAGGATCACCGGACGATCGAGCGCGTTGATGCTGTCGAGTATCAGCTTGCCGGCGCCCGGCCACGAGAATACGGTCTCGGTCACGACAGCGAATGCGATGGTCGAACCGAACTCCAGGCCAATGACCGTAACAAGCGGAATCAGCGTATTGCGCAGGATATGGACGAGCACGACGCGCGTGGGCGAAAGACCTTTGGCGCGAGCAAACCGTACGTGTTCCATCGGCATCACTTCACGCACGCCGGCACTCGCCAGGCGCAAGACCAGCGACACCTTGAAGAGCGACAGGTTCAGCGCGGGCAGGATAAGGTGACGCAGGCCGTCGAGCGTGAGCCACGACCACTGGACACCGAACAGGCTCGCAGTCGCGCCGCGGCCGCTGGCGGGCAGCCAGCCGAGCTTCACGCTGAACAACATGATGAGCATCAGGCCGACCCAGAATGTCGGCAGCGAGAAGCCGACAATACTGCCTGTCATCAGCATCTTCGAGAGCGGATTGCGCGGATGCAGCCCGGCGAAAAGCCCAAGCGGAATACCAATCACCAGCGCCAGCAGCAGCGCCGAAACGGCGAGCTCGAGGGTTGCGGGGAGGCGTTGGAGGATCAGGCGGATCGCGGGTTCGTTATAAACGAAACTGTTGCCGAGGTCGCCGTGCATGGCGCCCGCGAGGAACGCGAGGTACTGTTTCCAAAGCGGCTGGTCGAGGCCGAGTTGAGCGATGATGCGCGCCCGGTCGACCTGATCGACATCCTGCCCGATGAGAATATCGATCGGGTTGCCGATCGCATGCAGGCCGATGAACACGATCAGCGTCATCAGCAGCACGACGAACGCCGCTTGCGCGATTCGGCGAATGAGCCAGCCGCTCATTGGTCCTCCGCGTACTGGGGCGGCGCTTCGGCCGGTTGCCATTCGTCGCCGTAGAGTTCGGGTTCGGCGTACGCTTGCAGCGCTGCGTAATGCTGCTCGACGTCCTCGCTGTACAGCAGGCTCGCCAAGCCTTGGGCGAGCCGTTTCGCGCCTGTGCTGATCGCGGGAATGTCGCCGGAGACGGCGCCTTGCGAGAGCGACGCGGGGTAGCAGAAGCAATGGATGCGCGACAGGCCGGGGCAATCGCCGGGGGATTTTTCGAGGAATTCAAACGCGGGTCCGACATCGGGCGAGTCGGAGAGTTCGGCATCTTCATCGCCGGTTGGCGGCGTGTAACGGTCAGCCCAAGTGCGGATGTACGGCGCAAATGCGGCGAATTCCGGGCGCACCGACCAGTCGACCTTGAAGCCCGTGGAGACCACAAGGAAGTCGGCCGCGAAGGTGCCTTTGGGGGTTTGGATCGAGAGACCGTTCGCCGTGTTTTCAACCGATAACACGGGGCACCCAAGGTTAAAACGTGCGTTCGCATGACGCGATACACGCAGCGTACTGCCACGCGGCGGAGGCACCTGGACGGTATTGATGTAGTGGCGGATCTTCCATTTCCATTCATCAGGCAATGTCTGGTGGCCGTGCGTCAGCCCTGGATTGCCGGCTCCCTTGCCCTTGTTGACGCGCGGAAGAGCGGCTCGCCTGATCAACAGATCGACGCTGGTCGCACCTGCTTCGAGCGCCGTGGCCGCGCTATCCATGGCAGACGAACCACCGCCGACCACGGCCACACGCTTGCCGGCCAGCTGAGTGTAATCAGTCGTATCCGATGAATGCGCCCAGCGATTCCGCGGCAATCCTTCAACAAACCCCGGCAATGCGGGGCCACCCAATCCGTCGCGCCCGGTAGCGAGCACGACGCGTCGCGCATAAACTTCAAAGCGACGATCAGACGTGCGAATGCTTAATACGACGAGACCATCCGCGCGGGGCGTCACGGCTTCAATGGTGTGGCCGTTGCGGACATCGAGCGCGAGCACGCGGCGATACCAGATCAGATATTGCATCCATTGAAGGCGGTCGATCTTGTCGAGCGCTTGCCACGCTTCGGTGCCGAACTGAGCCTCGAACCACGCGCGAAACGTCAGCGCGGGCAACCCTAAAGCAGGGCCCGTCAGTTGCTTCGGTGAGCGTAGCGTTTCCATCCGGGCCGTCGTGGCCCAGGGGCCTTCCAGTCCCTGCGGCGAGCGGTCAAAGATTGTTGCCCGCACACCCAGCAACTTGAGCGCGGCGGACGCTGCCAGCCCCGCCATGCCACCGCCAATCACAGCCACGTCCAGCACTTCGCTGCCATTGTGGGTCTTGCCGGGCACCCATTCGCGCGCGGGCAATTCGAGCAGGGACAGGTCTTCCGCGAGGCGCGCTTCGAGCGCCGCGAGGCCGGTAGGGGGTATCGATGGAACTGTTGTGTCGAGGCTCACGTGGCGGGCTCTTCGGTCGGATTGAGGATGTCGTCGGGCTCGCCGTAGAGCGCTTGAAGAATCGCGCTGTGCTGGCTTGCGTCGTGGAGGACGAAGTCGGGCAGGATCTCGGCGGCGGCTTGCGCCAGTGCTTTTGCCGCGGCCTGGGTCGCAGCGCTGGGCGGACGAAATTCGGGGGTGATGACGCCAAACAGGAACGCGATGCGGATATCCAATGGACGGATCACCACGCCATCGACGGGCAATCCGAGCGCGGTCACCGGTTCCAGCACGGCGAGCCCGAGTCCCGCGCGCACCGCGCCGAGGGCGTTCAATGACGAGTTGGTTTCGATCACCCCGGCCGTGCGTACGCCCGCTTGCACGAATGCAGAATCGAGCCGTGGCCGCAGGCGGTAGGGGTTCTGCATCGTGACGAGACGACGGTTCGCGAAGTCGCTCAATGCGATGCGCGGTGCTCGCGCGAGCGGATCGTCGGCGTGCACGGCGGCAACACACGCAGCCTCGCCAATCCAGTGCACGAGCACGCCGCGATGTTCGAGCGGCAGGCTTGAGACGCCCATATCGACGATGCCGTTCAGCACGGCGTCGACAACCTGCTCGGGCGCGGCGCTGCGCAAATGCACGGACTCAAGCGGATGGTCCTCGTTAAGCAAAGCCAGCGCGCGGGGCACGAGCCCGGCGGCAAGCGCCGAGGTTGCAGCAATGGTGAGCGGAGGCGGCGCTTGCCGCGCGATCTGCTCGGCGCGCGCTTTCACCTGCCGCAGGCTTGTCAGTGAGCGTTCGACGTCCTGGTAAAGCTCGGATGCCTCGCGTGTGGGCGCGACGCGCGGCCCGAAACGCTGGAACAGCGGATAGCCTATCTCGGCTTCGAGTTCCTGGATCAAGCGCGATACCGCGGGTTGCGAGCGCCCGAGCAAACGCCCGGCGGCGGTGACGCTTCCGGCGGACATGACAGCGGCGAACGCTTCCAGTTGACGAATTTCCATGGGTACGCGGCGGCCGACCGATTAGATCGATGAATGCATAAAACGCATTCTTGCGCGTCTAGCATGCGAAATGCAAATGATCAAAAATGCTTTACATAGTGCTGAGTGTGGGAAGGAAGAGCCTCGATGAACCTCCAAAGACCGGCGAGGTAGTTGCCTGCAGCATTGCAAGAATTAAAACATTTCCGCAATTAGTTTATAGATTATGGGTTGATCGAACACTTGCGGGCGATCAGCAATCGCATCGGGACATAAGCGAAATCGCAGTAAATATCAAGCGGAAAAATTTTTCGATAATTCCACCCAAGCGCTGTGAAAACCGATATTGGTCAAGCTGAATTAATGCCGTTTGAGACATCTTGTTGGCCACGCGTTTGTAAAGTTACTCACATTACTGACTCTATCGAAAACGATTGAGCCGATTTTGTGGCACTTCAGAATTCGAGCTGGCACTAAATGTTTCGGACGATGAGTTAATTGCTCAGATTGTAGCGGATGAGATTGAAAGCAATGGCTGCAGGACACGTTGATCCCCGTTCTTATCGGGCTGTCAGCGTTTTAGAACAACTGGAAACCTAGAGGTATTGACCTATGTCTGATGAAAAAATCCCGGCTTCCCTGACCAAACGCAGAGAGTTTTTGAGAGGAGTCGGTGCTGTCACTGTCGGCGTGGCGTCGGGACTTGGCGCGGTAGCCGGTGATGCGTTGGCGCAAGGGACGCCGCCTGCCATGCCCACGGGCATTGGTTCCAAGCCGCCGACCAAGGCGACCCTGGAAGCGAACGCGGTGTACGCGCACGAATTGGCCTTCAATGACACACAGGATTTCCAGGATGCGAGCCGTGGGCTGATCGCCACGTTGCCGAGCCCCGGAATCATTCCGAGCTCGAAAGGTGGTGCGGCCTGGGATTTGGGGCAGTTCTCGTTTATCAGCGGTGGCCCGGAGAATAATGCACCGGATTCCGTTAATCCCAGCTTGTGGCGAAATGCCAAGCTGAACATGAATCACGGTCTGTTCGAAGTGGTCGATGGGATTTGGCAGGTCCGGGGTTATGACCTTTCAGTCATGAGCATTATCCGTGGGGAGTCTGGCTGGATTGTTATTGATCCTTTGATGACTGCGGATGTATCTGTCGTTGTGTGGAAGCAATTGGTCATACCGCACCTTGGCGATCGGCCGATTACGCACGTTATTTATACGCACAGCCATGCGGATCATTATGGTGGCATTCGGGGAATTGTCGATGAAGCCGATTTAAAAGCGGGCAAGGTAAAGATTTACGCGCCGGCGGGATTCACCGAGGCCGCGGTGGGCGAAAACGTCATTGCCGGGAACGCGATGAGCCGGCGGGCGGCTTATATGTACGGCAATTTGCTGCCCCGAGGAGTTGATGGCGTAGTGGACGCCGGGCTGGGCAAGACCACGTCCATCGGTGCGATCACGTTGCTTGTGCCGACCGACTTTGCGACCGAGACGGGGCAGAAGCTGACCATGGATGGCGTTGAAATGACGGTCATCATGGCGCCGGAATCCGAAGCGCCGTCCGAGTTCATGTTCTACATTCCGAAGTACAAGGCGTTTTGCGCGGCTGAGGATGCGACTCACACGCTGCATAACCTTTATACGTTGCGCGGCGCCAAGGTCCGGGACGCGTTGTTGTGGTCGAAGTACCTTCAGGCAGCGATTGATATGTTCGGCAGCGACATGCAGGTCCTGTTCGCGTCGCATTATTGGCCGACGTGGGGCAACGAGCGGATCATTGCGTTCCTGAAGGCGCAACGCGACATGTACCGCTATTTGCATGACCAGACCATGCGCCTGGCCAATACCGGTTACACGCCTCTCGAGATCGGGGAGATGCTGCGGCTGCCGGATACGTTGGCAAAACAATGGTATTGCCGTAGCTATTACGGCACAGTTTTCCATGATGTGGTCGCGCAATACAACCTGCGTCTGGGCTTTTTTGACGGGGTGCCCGCGAATCTCCATAGATTGCCGCCTGTCGAAAATGGCAAGCGTTACGTGGAGTTCATGGGCGGCGCAGATGCTGTCTTGCAGAAGGCGCAGAAGTATTACGACAAGGGCGAGTACCGCTGGGTTGCCGAAGTCGTGAACCACGTTGTGTTTGCCGATCCGAAGAACGTTTCCGCCAAGCACATGCTGGCCGACGCTTATGAACAGCTTGGGTACCAGTCGGAAGCTTCGAGCTGGCGCAATTTCTACCTGACGGGCGCCATGGAACTTCGTAACGGCGTGCACAAGGTTCCGTTCGGCAGTTCACAAAGTCCTGACACGATCAAGGCGATGCCGTTGGAAATGTTCCTCGATTACCAGGGTGTTCGCTTGAATGCAGACCGGGCGGCGGGCAAGTCGATCTCGTTCAACTTCATCATGACCGACACGAAAGAAAACTATCTGGTCGGAGTCGAGAATTCGGCGCTGCATTATTCGAAGGGCAAGACATCGGACGCGGCCGATGCATCCGTGAGCATGTCCCGGACCGATCTCAACGACGTGATGATGGGCGTCACGACCATGCAGAAGCAGATTATTGCGGGCAAGGCGAAGATCACGGGCAACACGCAGAAGCTGGGTGAGTTCGTTTCCTGGCTGGATAACTTCGACTTCTGGTTCAACATCGTGACGCCTTGAGCTTCATGACGTTGGTCCGACGCTTGCAAAGGAATCAAGACAATGTGCTCTATCTGCGACCTCAAGATTGAATTTAACGTGGATCATCCCGGATCGCTGACGGTGGCTGTTGCTACGCGGGCAGCGATCGATGCGGGCGTGTTGCCGGACAAGGTTTTCGATGGCCCGCTAGCCAACGTGAAGTTGCGCGTGGCGGCGATCGATACGCTGAAGGCGTTGCAACGCCGGCTGGAGTCGTCCATGCCGGTTAACGAGTTGATGGCGCTGCCGGATTTCTATGTGCTGCTGATTGAAATAGGGACCTGGGGATTTTTCCACGCGACGGAGAATGGGTTCGATCCTGATTGCAGTCCGGAGCCGCCGGAAGTGACCGCGGAAAAGCAGGAGGACCGGGATGTGGTTTTTATTGCAACGGAAGTGGCGATGGAAGCGGTGATCGAGGGCAGGGTTTCTTTGGAGAGGGCGTTTGCGGAGAGTTTGATCGTGTTGGATGCGGGTGGGGCGCATTCGGCGTTGTTGCATGCGGCACTCGGTACGGCGTTTGCGGTGGAAAACTCGGAGCGGGTTGCAGTTGAGGTTTGAACCCGCGGTACATGCGACGCACACGCACCGCATGTACCACCGAGGCTTGCTCCCGAGCGCACCAAGCTCACAATTGGCAGGGTGATAGATCTTCACGTGAGCGATCTCGACGCCCTTGTAGCTGCGATCCACGATCGTCACCTTCGGCCTCAAGTCGGTCTCGATTGTCGCCCGCTCCAACGGATTGTTCAGGGCGAACTAAGCATGCCTTCATCGGTGGCTCTGGCGAGCAACGTGCTTTTGAGTTGAGGCAAGCTTTGAGAGCACTACGACGAACGAGCGACGACGAATGCAGGGCTAAATAAAAATGGACGCACGAAATTGACCGCCAGTGCACGCTTCGCGCTTTGCGGAGCTCCGTGATCTTGCTACGAGGAGCGGTTCTCCTTGACATCTATTAGGGAGGTCACCACCCCTCCGCTACCGCCAAGCGCATTTTGAAGCATGTATTCGTATTTCATTCTCGCGAAAGATAAACGAAACGTTTCTTGGCAGACCAATCCGGTAGCAATTGGCGCAAAGTGACTAATGACCACGTCAGACATGGTAATCCGCGCATATTCAAAGGGGGTGCCACCCGCCTTGCGCATGGTTAGGATCGCTTCGGGAATATGTTTTCCCGTAAAGCAGTATTTAGCCAAATTCGGGCTGGATCGGTCCATCTTATGCGTCAACGAAATGTCTGCGACAGTGCTTCTTCCCGCACCTCCACCAGACCCGGACATCATCGCCGAGTCCTGTGAAATTTGCCAAGTCCACGTAGCTATGTCGATTTCGTTCAAATGCGTGGCATCTTGCGATTCCCCGTCGATACCATTTAATTTCAAAAAAATGTCCTGTGCCATCAAAATCCCGTTTTCGATAAATTATTAATGAAGGTATCCGATCATTGCGCTGAGGTCGAACAGGCTTGCGATCAGCCCTTCAGATTGTCCGCGCATCACCAACAAAGCGGGCGCGTGTTGAATAGCATTTGCCGCGAGGTTCGCACCGAGTCCCGGATTGAGCAGCCATGGCGTTATAAATGCGGTATTGATGCCTAGCAACATCACAGACGCACCATATCCGGCTAACAGTCCGGCGGCAGCATCAAAATAGACAGTGCCGCCTTGAAGGTCTGATTTTGAAAGCTCATTACCATGAAATGAATCGGTCATATAAACCAGTCCAGAACCATCAAAAGACTCTGCGGCACCAGTCGCCCCAATCGAACGGTTCACTATGGGTATATTAGGTATCTTGATTTTTGGAATGGAAACCGAAAAGACACTGAGGCCAAACCCAGCGTATGAAAATTCTTGAGTTTGACTATCTGGATTTTTAAGACTGATTGTCCCGCCTGAAGCCGCTAAGAAAGCCGTACCCATTCCGCCTGTCGCGCCAGTATCGTATTTCCACTTACTTTCTCTCAGAAATTGGCTCATTTTATTTTACACTTTTTTTCAGAACGATTTTGCAGATAAAAATTAAGGAGTGATCCAAGCAAACTGGATAAACCAAAGCCAAGCAGGACTAATGCGTTACCCCAGATCGGACCAAAAAAATCTAACTTTGCTGTTTGCAGAGGTGCATCCGGTTTGTATCGAACCGGCACTTGGTCGTCGATGCCCAGTGAGGGCAGAAATCCGCCATCTGGAAAGCTAATGTGTTCTCCACTCTGAGTTACAAATGCGATTGTTGGATGATTTGGACCGTGGCTAAGCTCGACAACCCGGCCCGAAACAACGACGGAAGATTTAAGGAAGTCGTTTGTATTTGAGGCGACCAGAGCCGCGCAAATCAAGAGACCTATACCGACCATTACTCCTAGAATGCACTTGAACATAATTATGGGCGACCTTTGCGGGGACGTTCTAAGGGGCGGTTGGTCAGAGAGAGTCGCTTAAAGGCGACTACAGTCCGATGCCAAAAATCTCCCGGCTATAGGATTAGTCCGAAAGCGAACGCTCCGGAGTCGCGCTATTCGACCCTCGCTGTGTTTTTATACAGCGGTCGACGGTATGTCGCTGCTTGATTTTTCCCCGCCGACACTCGCCGAGTTGCGCGCTATATATGGGCCGCGTCGTCCGACAATCGCGAAATGCACCGCATCTTGCTAAAAGTGCAGCGCGCGCAACTCGCCTTGCTCGATATCCTCGCGCTTCCGAACGAATCGAAGAAGTCGTCAGCACGCAGCGTTACCGGGTCACCGCGAAACGCAAGCAGCCACGCCGTTCGCTCCTCGCGCGATAACGCGAAGAAGTCAAACGAAATGGGACCGTTATAAACGGTCCCATTTCACGCACAGCTCGGTCTTGACCTCGTTCGCTGCGCTCTCAAACCTCCGTCACATCCCCAAGTGCGTACGCCCTCAAACCCCCATGCACAAATACTTGATCACCAGATAGTCATCGATCCCATACCGCGAGCCTTCCCGTCCGAGCCCCGACTGCTTGACGCCGCCAAACGGCGCGACCTCGTTAGAAATGAGCCCGGTATTAATCCCGACCATGCCATATTCCAGCGCCTCCGCGACCCGCCAAACTCTCCCGATATCGTGGCTATAAAAATAGGCGGCCAGTCCAAACTCGGTATCGTTAGCCATCCGAATCACTTCTTCATCGGAAGAGAACCGGAACAACGGTGCGAGCGGTCCGAACGTTTCCTCCCTGGCGATCTTCATCTCTGAAGTGACGCCCGACAACACCGTCGGTTCAAAGAAGCCAAATCCGAGCGCATGCCGCTTGCCGCCTGTCACAACCCGGGCGCCTTTTTCCAGCGCGTCGTGAATATGCGATTCGACCTTCTGCACGGCGGCATCGTTAATCAGCGGCCCGAGCAACACACCGCTTTCCAACCCATTGCCCACCGTCAGCTTCGCAACGGCCGCCCCCAGCTTGGCGGCAAATTCGTCATACACCCGGTCATGAACATAGAACCGGTTCGTACACACGCAAGTCTGCCCGCTGTTGCGATACTTCGATGCAATCGCGCCTTCCACTGCGGCATCAATATCGGCATCGTCGAAAACGATAAACGGCGCATTGCCGCCCAGTTCCAGTGACACTTTCTTGACCGTCGGTGCGCTTTGCGCCATCAGCAGACGGCCGACCTGCGTCGATCCCGTGAACGATAACTTCCTGACAATGGGATTGCCGGTCAGCTCGGCGCCGATCGCCTTCGGGTCGCCGGTCACGATGTTAAGCACACCCTTGGGCAGCCCCGCGCGTTCGGCCAGAACGGCCATTGCAAAAGCGGAAAACGGGGTGGACTCGGCGGGCTTCACGACGATCGAACAACCGGCTGCAAGCGCCGGGCCGACCTTGCGCGTGATCATCGCGCTCGGGAAATTCCACGGCGTAATCGCCGCGCAGACGCCAATTGGTTCCTTGGTCACCACAATGCGTTTGTCAGCGGCGGGCGACGCCAGCGTGTCACCGGCAACGCGTTTGCCTTCCTCCGCGAACCATTCGATAAACGATGCCGCGTAGACGATCTCTCCCCGCGCTTCGGCGAGCGGCTTGCCTTGCTCGCGGGTGAGGATCATGGCGAGATCGTCGGCGTGTTCGAGCATCAACTCGTACCAGCGACGCAGCACGGCCGCGCGTTCCTTCGCGGTCTTCTTGCGCCAGAGTGGCCACGCGGTGTTCGCCGCATCAATCGCCCGCCGCGTTTCCGCCGCGCCCATCCTGGGCACATGACCGAGCGACTGGCCGTTCGCCGGGTCGATGACCTCAAAGGTGGCGGCATCATCGGCGCCTTGCCACTCGCCGTTGATGAACGCTTCGTGACGCAGCAGCGCCGGGTCCTTCAACTGCATCGATGAATGTTGCGTGCTCATGCTGCGACACCCACTTCTTCTGTCAGGACACGTTCGAGAATGGCGAGCGCTTCATCGAACACGGCGTCCTGAATGGTCAGCGGAAACAGGAACCGGATCACGTTGCTGTGCACGCCGCAGATCAGCAAAAGCAGGCCGCGTTCAAGCGCCAAGGTCTGCACGCGCTTGGCGAAAGCAGCATCGGCTTCACTGGTACCCGGTTTGCAGAATTCGACCGCGACCATGCCGCCGGGGCCGCGCACATCGGCGATCTGGGGAACGTCGGCCTTAAGTGTCGTCAACCGCGACTTCAGCTTGTCGCCCAGCCGCACGGCACGCTCACACAGCTTCTCTTCATCGATGATCTCGAGCACCGCATGCGCCGACGCTACCGCCATCGGGTTGCCCGCATACGTGCCGCCAAGACCGCCGGGTGCGACCGCGTCCATCACATCGGCACGGCCGACCACGCCCGACAACGGCATGCCGCCCGCCAGGCTTTTGGCGATGGTCATCAGGTCCGGCGCCACATCGTAGTGCTGCATCGCGAACATCTTGCCGGTGCGCGCGAAGCCGGTTTGCACTTCATCGGCGATCAGCAAAATGCCGTGGGTGTCGCAGAGCTTGCGCAACGCGCGAACGAATTCCACGGGCGCCTGATAGAAACCGCCTTCGCCCTGAACCGGTTCGAAGATGATCGCGGCAACACGTCTTGCTTCGATATCCGCCGCAAAAAGTTGCTCGATCGCGCGCAGCGAATCCTCGGTCGTAATGCCGCGCACCGGGTTCGGGAACGGTGCATGGAATACGTCCGACGGGAACGGCCCGAAGCCGATCTTGTACGGCGCGACCTTGCCCGTCAGCGCCATGCCCATGAACGTGCGGCCATGGAACCCGCCGCCGAATGCGATCACGCCCGGCCGGCCCGTTGCTGCGCGCGCGATCTTGATGGCGTTTTCGACGGCTTCCGCGCCGGTCGTGAAGAACGCGGCCTTCTTTGCATAGTCGCCGGGTGCGCGCGCGATGATCTTCTCGGCGAGCGAAACATACGATTCGTAAGGGACGATCTGATATGCCGTGTGCGTGAAGCGCTCGAGTTGCGCGCGCATTGCCGCGACAATCTTGGGATGCCGATGTCCCGTATTGCATACCGCGATCCCCGCCGCGAAGTCGATGAACCGGCGGCCTTCCACATCCCACAGCTCGGCGTTTTCGGCACGTTCAGCGTAGAAATCACACATCACGCCGACGCCGCGCGGCGTCGCTGCATCCTTGCGGGCTTTAAGGTCGGCGTTCTTCAGGGTCTGGCTCACGGCATGGCTCCTTGGAGGGTTGATCGTTACTTGTCGGTTCTTAGGCGGTAGCTCGACTATAGTAAGATTTGGCTCTTTCAATCAGAGCCATTTCCGTGTTTTTATAGGAGCCATTTCAGCGATGCGCGCAAGCATGTTGTCCGACTGGCTGGCTCAGCGGATCGAAAGAACAGGCGGTCAACCGATATACCGGCAGTTGTATGGCCTGTTGCAGCAGGCCATCCTGTCGCGGGAATTGCCGGCGGGGACCAAGGTACCGTCGTCGCGATTGCTCGCAAGCGAGTTGGGCCTCGGCCGCAATACGGTCACGCAGGTGTATGAGCAACTCGCGCTGGAAGGCTACGTGTGGTCGGCGACGGGGCAGGGTACGTTCGTCTCGGACAGCGCGCCAGATGAGATCGTGGGCGCGCAATCCGCGGCGCGCGATGCGCCCCCGGCGGAGCCTCGTGTACTGTCCGCGCGCGGCGCACGGTTGCTGCAGGGGGCGGGTGTGTCGCAGCGGCAAGGCGGCGCGTTCATGCCCGGCGTACCCGATGTCTCGCGCTTCCCGGCGGCTGTCTGGAGCCGCCTGCAATCCAAATATTGGCGCCGCTTGCCGCCGGACCTGCTGACCTATGCGCCCGGCGGCGGGCTGCCGAAGCTGCGTCAGGTGCTCGCCGATTATTTGCGGACCTCGCGCTCGGTGCATTGCACGCCGGAACAAATCATCGTGACGACGGGGATTCATCAGTCCATCGATCTTGCCGTGCGCCTGCTGTCCGATTCCGGCGATGTCATCTGGACCGAAGACCCCTGCTACTGGGGCGTGCGTAGCGTGTTGCAAGTATCCGGGCTATCGCTCAAGGCCATTCCCGTGGATGCAGAGGGCATCAATCCATCCGCGGATGATCTTGCCGCGCCACCCAAGCTGATGCTGGTCACGCCGTCGCATCAATATCCGCTGGGCATGGTAATGAGCCTCGCGCGGCGGCGCATGCTGCTGGAGTTCGCGCGGCAGAACGGCTGCTGGATCATCGAAGATGATTACGACAGCGAGTTCCGATACGGCAGCCGGCCACTCGCGTCGCTGCAAGGACTCGATACATCGGGTCAGGTGATCTACGTAGGCAGCTTCGGCAAGACGCTTTTCCCCGGGCTGAGGATTGGCTATATCGTGGTGCCCGAGGGCTTGTCGACGAGCTTTGCGACCGCTTCCGCCGAGTTGTATCGAGAGGGTCAGCTGTTGCAGCAGGCGGTGCTGGCCGAGTTCATCGCGGAGGGGCATTTCACATCGCATATCCGGCGCATGCGCGGGATCTATGGGCAGCGTCGCCAGATCCTGCTGGACACGATCAGGAAGCGTTATGGCGACGCGTTGCAGATTGTCGGTGGCGATGCCGGGCTGCATCTCGTGCTGCGTTTGCCCGATGGCGTGGATGACCGTGAGGTGGCGAAAGCGGCGCTCGCGGTCAATATCGTGGTGCGGCCGCTGTCGGGTTATTTCCTGCGGCCTGCAGAGGGCATGTCGGGGTTGCTGATCGGGTACGGATGCGTGGCGGAAAAGGAAATCGAGCCGGCGTTTGAAAAGCTGGCTGCGGTGCTTGATCCGGCGTTGAGAGGTAAGGGGTGAGACCGTGCTTGCCTTCCGTGGTTGTCTTTAAGAAGACTCGCCATTTTGAATCGGTCTGACATCTCAATCATTGCGTCGAACTTAAAAAAAACCTGCTCACCCTAAGCGGATGAGCAGGCAAGTTCCGAGGTTTTTGCCTGCCCTGAGAGTGCAAGCGGACCAATCATAGGGGCGTCGTCCACGCCATAAAAAACACTTGCGAAAAAAGGTATGGTTTTGACGTACCGGGATAAGCACGCTGAATCCGTGTGACAGCACTGTTCCAGCAATCGTTACGCGAGTAATTCTCGTGTCAGAAAAGCGGCTTGTTTTGACTGATGCCAACCGGCGCCTGGTGAAACAATCGACTCCTTCAAAGCCGCCGGCACAGTGCGGTTATCAACAAGACCAGTTGCAAATGTTTTGCCAATCCCAACCAGCGCACGGGGGTGTGATGCTATCCGGGATCATGTTTTTAGCGGCCGTTGTCATCGCCGTTTATGTGGCTGTTTCCTTCGCCTCAGCTATTCGAATGCGGTTGTTTTATGGCGTCTATGCGCACATTGAATATGGCACGGCGAAGTGGCGCAGGTTCGGCAAGTGGACGCCGCGGCGCCTGATCCTTTTGTTGAGACTGCGTCGGCTGGCCGCTTTGGCGCTGCTGATCATGTTGACATGTGCGATCGCCAAAGGATCGTCTTGAAACCTCGCCAGTCAGCCTGCGCACTCCTGAGGAAACGCTAAGAATGAGCACAGAACGCAACCCGGAAATCGACCTGTTCCGCGGCCTTGGGATTCTGCTGGTGGTGCTTGGACATACCGCAGGGCTTCCGGAAGAAGTCCACCGGTATGTTTATTCCTTCCATATGCCGGCGTTCTTTTTCCTGTCGGGCTATCTCTTCCAGGTCGATAAGGCGCAGCGTTCGCCTGGGTCGTTTGCCAATGGAAAATTCCAACGGCTGATCATTCCCGCGTGGTGCATGGGCGCTGTATGCGCACTGGGATTCGTCGCCAAGCTGCTGCTCCACAGGCTCACGCTAACAGCATTCCTCGGGTTGGCGTGGGGTACCGCGGTCGGCTTTCCACGCGCCGACGGTAATTTTCTCTCGACACCGTTGTGGTTCCTGTTTTGCCTGTTCAGCCTGGAGACGGCCGCCGCGTGCCTCGCGCGCGTGATCGGCAAAGCGATGGTGCCGGTGCTGATGGTGATTGGCATTGCCGGAATAGCGGGCGCGGCGCATTTGCCGTTCATTCCGTTCGACCTTGACATAGCAACATCCGCAGCATTTTTCTTCGCGATCGGACACATCGTCAGGAGAAGGCGATGGTTTGATTTTCAAGAAAATGGCTCCACGCTACGCCGCGTGATCCTAAGTGTCAGTGTCGCAATGGTGTGGGCTGTGCTGGTGAACAGATCGGGAGATGCGCTCAATATGTCGGACAGCATCTACGGCTCCACTCCGGTGAAACTCACGTTCGATGTTGCGGCGGCGCTCGCCGGTACGCTGATGCTGGGCCATCTCTGCATGGCGCTTCCCGACTCCCGGTTTTTGCGTTGGCTCGGAACGCATACGCTACCTATCCTTGGCTTCAACTATCTGGTGAACGCGACGGTCGTCCATGTGCTCGACGCCGTTCATGCGAACCACTGGTTGCTGTCGTTCGCCATCCAGGCCACTTTGCTGGCGGCGATTGCCTGGGCTATCGACCGCACGGGTGTGGCTGGCGATCTCATCAATGGCCGTCGCCGTCAGGCACGTTCGACAGAGCCCGCGCGAGTGTCGCGGACTTGACTCCCTCATGCACCGGCACCGGCGACACGGCTGCCAACCGGCGCGGGCAAAGCGTCGGAAACCGGCGCTGACATCTGCGTTTCAACCTCGACGCCATCCCTATACCCCAGCAACATAAACACGAAGATGGACACGCCAAGCGGCTCGATCATCATCAAGCCGGAGAACACCAGGAAGACGAGCGGCGCCAGGTTGCCGAAGTCCTTTCTGACGCGAATCCACAGCACCAGGCAGTACATCAGCGCAACCGGCACCCCGTACTTGTAGACCAGCCACGTCATGGAGTTGGATATGCCGCTGTCCTCCACCTTGACGTAGCCGAATTCATCCAGAGCGAGCGCGTTGTACGCGTCCATATCGCCGCTGGGCCTGCCAAGCAGCAGGCTGTCCGAGGCTGCGCGCAGACCCAGGGTCAGGTCGTTGATGCGCACCAGGATACTGGCGTCGTTCTGGACGTTGCGGCCGAAGAGCACGGAGAATGCATCGCCGAGAATACCTGGCGCGGATACGCCCAGGACCACCAGCACGACGACGGTCCCCGCCAGCAGCTTGGCCACTTTTGGCTGGCGCGCGTAGATGTAGCAAAATCCCGCGAACGGAAACAGGATCGACAGCGCGCCCATGGATTGCGTGGTGATAGCCGCCAGGAGGAAGACCGCGCTTGGCCGCCTGCGGAACTTGAGCACGTTGTACGTGTACGCAAGCGTCAGCATCACGCCATACACGCCCGCTTCCCAGAAGAAGCCCTGGTTGCGGTAATGATGAAAGCGCTCGAGGTCGGACGAGCGCACATAGAGCAGGCCGAACACGGTGCTGTATTCGCCGTCTATGAAGCGGGCGATTCCGGGCGCCACGTACGCGAGGGGATACAGGACCAGGGAGACGATGGCCGTGTAATACATGACGTCGACAAACAACTCGCGGAAATCCAGACCGGAGCGCTTGAAATGAATGCATGCAAAGAGCGCGATCAACGCTTTAAGAATGACAAACAACTCCTTGTCGTCGACGGTCCAGTCCTGCACGAAACTCACAACGAAAATCAGCCCGATGAGCAGCGCAAACATGAGCCCGACCGCACGTGGAATGCGGGGTGAGGCAAGGAAACCGCAGAACAGGATCAGCGTGATGGCCGCGATCAGCGGCCCGTTGCCCATGCGCACGACGACGATCCAGCCGCCGCTTGCCAGCAGGATGGCGAGCAGCAGGAGCGAATATCGCATGCGTTTATTGAAGCGTATTTTCATGGCGGAAAAAGCGTGGTCGAATGAAGGGGGAAGTGAGTGGGTGTCCGGTCATCTTCACGCGGTTATCCATTCTTCGGTCTGCGGGTTCCATCGGCGAATGACCCTGGCAGGGCTTCCCACGGCGACGCAATAATCGGGAATATCGGTGAGCACCACTGAGTTGGCGCCGATTACGCAGTTGCGCCCGATCGTGCATCCAATCAAGACTGCATTCTCACCAATCCACGTACCGGTCCCGATCCTGACGGGCGCGCGGGGCGTCAACGCCTGATGTTTCACGGGCATGCGGACATCTTTATAGCCGTGAGCGTAGTCGGCTATATACACACGGTCCGCGATCAGTGCATCGGCTTCGATCACAATCGATTGCGTCGCAATGATGTGCGCACTGTTGCCTATATAAACGCCGCGCTCAATCCGCAGCGCGGGTTTGCTGTCAAAGCACGCGATGGTTTCGAGCCATGCGAAATGATTGATGAACGCATCCCGTCCGATCGAGATATTGTCGGAGCCGCTGATCCGGATCGGGCGGAGAATCCTCGCGCCACGCCCGAATTCGGCGAAGAAGAAAGGCAGCAGCACACCCTGAAGGCATGTGCTGAGACGGTTGCGAACCTTGAACCAGATGCCGAGTTCCATGGTTCAGCTACCTCGCCGTTGTGCGCTGTCGCGATCAAGCCAGAGCCTGACGTGTTGCGCATAGAAGCCGGGCGACGGAAACACGGAGATGCCGAGCATGCGCCGGGCAATGAGTCCTTCGATTACCTTCTCTCCGGCGAGTGCGAGCGAGGTCGCGATCGCGGCGCCTAACGGACCGATGAGCGGAATCAGCACCACGCACAACACGACACAACAGAGGGCAGCCCCCATCATCGTATTCCGGATCATTTTCTCCAGGCCGTAGACCACGAGCAGCGGGCGTATTGAACCGCTCGCGACAATCGCGAGTTGCCCGAAGCTGAGGCAGACGAGTGCACCATAGCCTTCGCGGAAATCACCGCCGAATAACCTGAGGATCTCGGAGCCATAGAGCAGGATCACGGCAAACACGGCCGTCGCAGAGACGAACAGCACCGAGGAGATGCTCTGGATCAGGTACTGGATTTCCTCGCGTGACTTGTCCCCACGCATCATCGCGAGTCGTGGTCCGACGAGCGCATCGATAGGCGGGACGAGAAATCCTGACAACGTCAACGCAACGCGTTGCGCAACCGAATACGCGCCCACGGCATCAGGCGAAGCGGCGATGCCCACCGCAAAAACCGCGATCCACAGCAGCGCCATCTGGCAGACGTTGCCCACGAGAAGCGGCATCGCGGGTGCGAGCAACGCGGGGTCGGGCAAGGCCGCCGCATTCGTGTTCTGCGCACTTTTATGAGCCATGAAGCGCCGCCATTGCGCAAACGCAATCAATGCATTGACCGTGCAAGCCGCTAGAAAGATCTGAGCACCGGTCACGCCGGAATGCGGGTGAACCAGCAAGAGCGCGGGCAGCGAGAAGAGCGGTATCCATAGGCTCAGGATGGCGATGCTGCTCTCCGGACGATTGGCGATCTGCAGGAACGGCACGTGGATCAATGCAAAAGTCAGCGGCAGGATGGAGAGCGCGAACCATGGCAGCACGTCGGCCAGTTCCGCCTTGTGAAAGATGTAGACGGCAATCACGCGGGCGAGCGCAAACATGACCATTGCAATCAATGCGCCCGCGCACAGGGACGTGAACAACGCTCGCCGATAGAGACGCCGCAGTGCGTGCCAGTGGGCATCGCGGATCAGCGGAGCGCCTTCACGGATGATGATCTGTTCGAGCCCGAGACGCGCCAGTGTGGACAGCAGGGTCGCAGCGCCGAAACCGATCATGTAGAGACCGGTCTGCGCCGCGCCGAGATACCGCCCCAGATAGATCACCAGCGTGAAGTTGACGACTGCTCCGAGCACGCGGGAGAACAGGCTTGACGCAATGCGCCTGAGCATCGTATTGCGCTTGATCAACGCCGCCATCTGCGTGAACCGCATCCGGCTCATCGAGCGGCTCGCGAGTCATTGGCGATCTGTTGCGCGATCGTGCGGGTAAATGACAAGTCCACGTCGCTGAAGTGTCCCTTGAAGAAATGTTTGTCGATCAACGGGCCAAGCAACGAGGCAGGGTTATCGCTGCAAGGCGGCTGGTCTCGCGTCAGCAACGTCTCTAGCGACACGCCGGAGCGGAGCGTGTCGATGCCCGGCAGATGATCGTAGAACGACTCCCCCAGCAAGATCACGCGATGCCCTTGCGCGAAGGCGTCGAGTCCGGTGAGCGAATTGACGGTGATCGTGGTCCTGCTCCTGTCGAGATCCTGCTGCAGCGAAGCCTGGCTCAGGACCACGTTGCGCGACGCTTCAATCAGCGCATAGAAGGCCGGCGAATACTTTCGCCTGTACAGCGGGTGCTCGCGAACCACGATGGTCACGCCGGCTCGCACGTTGTCCAGCACGAGTTTGAGCAGGCCGACGTCGTCGAGACCGAGGGGGTTGTGGTAAATATTGTTCGCGTCTTCCGGGACCTGCATGGCGACCAGTACGACCTTGTGCGGATCGGACTGCAGCAGCACCGTCGAACGCAGTCTGGCATAGCGTGCCTGTGGACATTTGTGCAGCGTGTAGGGCAGGAGGTCGGGTGGCATCAGGCGCGTGACATGTGCTTGTGCGAACGCGACGCGGTCCAGCAACGTATAGAGCTTGTTGGTCCAGCGGGCTGAATTTACGCGAGGCGGCAGGGATGGCCCGGACGCCTCGAGCCGGGCAAGCTCGTGGCGAAACGAGCAGTTCGCGTTGACGCCCTGGCGATCGAGCACCGTCGTGCGGTATGGGCCTTGCTCGAAATACCACGACACAGTCTTGCGGTTCTTTAGCGCGCGAATCAGCGACTCGGCGGGAAGCCGTGTATCACCGCTGATGATCGCAATGTCCGGATCGAACTTCGTCACGATCGAGCGGCAGGCGCGCAGCATTTTTTGCGCCTGGCGCCGCAGCGCGACTGTCTGCGTCGGCTTGATGTTCGGGTCCGATGCATGGAACCGGATCATGGCCTCGATCTCCGGTCCGGGCACGCTGGCGATACCCTTTGTGCTGACGCTTGCACCCAGATACGACTGCCAGGAAAGCGCTGCCGTTTGCCGTCCATGCACCTTCATGTAAGCCCAGGCGCTGGGGAATACCGCGAGATGCAGGAACTCGGCATCGGGCTCGAATTGCTTCCATGCATCTTCTATGCCGCAAAAGAAACGCGCCATTGAGTGGTAATAGACCAGCGTTACGATTTTTGTCATGCGCTTTCGGATGAGTCGTTGAGTGGGGGCGCGAGCGGCCATGTGGTCGTCGGGAACCGCGAAAGCGCAGCGCTAGATCAGCGTTCGTCCGGTGTTGCGCTCGGGTCTCAATGAGCGCCAGATTCGCAGCGAGCGAAACAGGAACACCGAGTTTCCGAGCACGTACCGGCGCCACAAACGCCGTGGCTCACGGGCGAGGCGGAACAGCCATTCGAGATGAAGCGTCTGCAGCATGCCGGGCGCGCGGCTTACCCGGCCCGACATGAAGTCAAGGATCGCGCCGCCATTGACGATCAGGCACGGCCACGTGATCGCCTCCTTTAACGCCAGCGCCACGCGCTCCTGCTTGGGCATACCCATTGCCAGGATGACGATCGTGGGCCGGCTTGCTCGCACCGCGTCCAGGTAGCGCGCGTCCGGCTGGAAGCCGTCCAGCGTGATCGTGACGTCCGAACCTGCCTCACGCAGTTTCGCCGCCGCCATGGATAGGTAGGGGTCCCGGGTGCCCAGCAGCGCGACGCTTCCGAGACAGCGTTTCAGCACCTTCGGAATCAGGTCGGTGCCGTTCATGTTGAGGCCCGGCCGGATGCCAAGCAGCGTCAGCAGGATCGATACGCCAATACCGTCACGAAGCAGCAGGTCGGACTCGACCAGGCTCCTCCTGAAATCGCTCTCCTTCCACGCAAGGTTGAATGCGTGCGCGTTCAGGAACGACACCACCATCGGCTTGCGCGCGGTCTGCATGGCTTCGATGATCCTGTCCTCCTCACGCTCGCTCATGACGAGCGTGAGCTTCCTGATCAGGCTGTTGCCGCGCATGTGGTATCGGTAAGTCATGTCTGTCTCCGCAAAGCCGGCGCGGCGCTCGGGCTCATTGCTGCACCTCTTGCGCAAGCGGGCGTGCCATTTGAAGGGCGTCGCGCATTGCGCGGATCTCAACCTTGTTGCGTGCCGCGAAGTGAAAGCCGCCAAGCGCCAGTGCTGAAGTGAGCACGGCAAGATTGCGTCTCCTCAGCCCCCAGTACAGCCAGTTGCGCGTCATGAAATAGCGCGAGAAGTCAGACTTGGCGCCGCCTGTGGACGAACTGATCTTGTGCCGCAGATGAATGGTCGGCGTGAAATACATCCTGAATCCGGCCTGATTGAGTTCGTGACAGAACACGGTGTCGTCGTAGTACACGAACAGTTCTTCCCACATGCGGATACCGGCGTCGCGCAACGGCCAGATCTTCACGATCAGCGAACAGGTCGGTGCGTAGTCCACGCGATACAGCTCGTCCGTCGTCAGCCGGTCGGGTTTGTTATGACCGAAATGCCTGCAGCCGCCCTTCAGGTAACTCAGCTTGCCCCCGGCATACCAGACCTTGTCCTCGGGCTTGTAATAGAACATCTTCGGCGCGAGCGCATCGACCTCGGGGTGCAGCTGGAGAAGCTCTACATGCTTCTGCAGGAAGTCCGGACCGACCTCGATGTCGTTGTTCAGGAACAGCAGGTGCGTGTAGGACCGGTCGGCGAGGAAGAAGTCGATCCCCTGGTTATTGCCCGCCGCCACGCCGGTGTTTTCGTAGTTGCGAACGAACGTGAACGGCGTCTTCAACTCCGCGCGGATCACGCGTTCGCAATGAAGATTGCTCACGTCGTTCTCCACGAAGAGGATATGGAAATTATCGAAGGTCTGGGCGATCATGCTGTCGATAAACCCATTGATCACGTCGTCCGATTTGAACAGCACGGTCACGATGCCGATTTTCATTGTCTCGATCCTCTCTGGAAAGCACGGGCGCCAGTCTCTGCGTTGCCTGGGCAATGCTTCAATTCATCAAACCCCGGGCGCGCATTTCAGCAACCGAGCGCTCATAACCCGCGTCTTCAATCGTCTGGCTCCTGACCCACTCGCAAAAACGCGTGGCGCCTTCGCGGAAGGAGACGCTTGCCTGGAAGCCGAGCTCGTTGCGAATCTTGCTGACGTCGGCGAAGTTGTGACGGATATCGCCCAGCCGGAAATCGCCCGTGATCTTCAGTTCGCCCGCAGCGCCATAGATCCGTTTCAGTGTTTGCGCGACCTCAAGCACGCTCGTCGCCACGCCCGAGCCAACGTTGTAAGCCACCTGCTGCGCGTGCTCCGCGTCCAGTGTCAGGACGATGGACTCGACCACATCGTCGATGTACACAAAATCTCGCGTCTCATCGCCGTCTTCGAAAATATTGATGTCCTTGCCCTGCAGCAGCAGCGTGGAAAATATAGAAAGGATTCCTGTGTAGGGATTGCGAAGCGATTGTCCCGGTCCATATACGTTCTGGAACCGCAGCGCCGCCGCACCAATACCCATGGCGCCGCATGTCATCAGGACCAGTTGCTCCTGAACCAGCTTGGTGATGCCATAGACCGAACTCGGATGGGTCTTGGACGCTTCGTCCGTCGCCACCACCTCAAGCGGTTCACCCGTATCCGCGGACAGACATTCGAACGCGCCGGCACGCATGTCACGGGCGTTGCGCGTGCCGGGATAAACGTCGCCGGCCGGGCCGCGATATTTACCCTCGCCATAGATCGAGCGTGACGATGCCACCACCACGCGGCGGATCGAATGCGGTTGGTGGGCCAGATGATCGAGCAGCAAGGACGTGCCGCGGATATTCGTTTCCACGTAACGGTCGACCTGATACATCGACTGGCCGGTGCCGGTTTCGGCGGCGAGGTGCACCACTGCCTCTTGTCCTTCGAGCGCCTCGGCCCAGTCATTGGCGTGGCGTACGTCGCCCTTGATGAAACGCACGCTTGCCGGAAGCTCGCCAAGAAGTGGCGACTCGTGCGGACTTGCGCCGTGAATCTGCGGGGACAGGTTGTCGAGCACGGTAACGGCGTCACCGCGCGCCACGAGCGCTTTGGCAAGCGAGCTGCCGATAAAACCGGCGCCGCCGGTGATCAGTGTTTTCATAGCGTCAATCCGAGTTGCCAGTCGATCGTCTTGGCGATGCCCGTTTCGAAGTCTTCCGCAGGACCCCAATCCAGTTCATCGCTGATTTTTGCCGTGTCGATTGCATAGCGGCGGTCGTGCCCGGCGCGGTCAGTCACGAACTCGACCAGCCGCATGTGCGGCGCGCGTTCGGGCAGCCGTTCGTCGAGCAGGCGGCAGATCAGTGCGACCACGTCGCTGTTGCGCCACTCGTTGCACCCGCCGATGTTGTACGTCTCGCCGGCCTTGCCCTTCGTCAGCACACGCAGCAGCGCGTCGCAATGATCATCGACATAAAGCCAGTCGCGCACGTTCTGGCCGTCGCCATAAACCGGGATACGGGTGCCGGCGAGGCAGTTGCGGATCACGGTCGGAATGAACTTCTCCGCGTGCTGGCGCGGGCCGTAGTTGTTCGAACAATGCGTCGTGACGACCGGTAGCCCGTACGTGTGGAAATAGGCGCGTACCAGATGATCGGACGCGGCCTTGCTCGCCGAGTAAGGCGAGTTCGGTGCGTAAGGGGTGGTCTCGACAAAGGCCGGGTCGCCCGGACCCAGGGAGCCGAACACTTCGTCAGTCGAAATGTGATGAAAGCGCCGCTCGCGGGCCGCGTCCGTGCGGGTGCTGAACCAGGCGGCGCGGACCGCTTCGAGCAACGTGAAGGTGCCTTCCACATTGGTTCGAACGAACTCGCGCGGGTCGCTGATCGAGCGGTCGACATGGCTTTCCGCCGCGAAGTGGACGACGGTATCAACGCCATGTTCGTCCAGGAGCCGGCCCACCAGCGGACGGTCGCAAATGTCACCGTGCACGAACGTGTGGCGGCCTGGGTCCGCCAGATTCGACAAGTTGTCCAGCGACCCGGCGTAGGTCAGCAAGTCGAGATTGATGATCCGCACGCGGGGATCGGCGCGCAGCAGGTGATGCACGAAGTTCGAGCCGATAAATCCGGCGCCGCCCGTGACGAGGACGGTAGAGGGTCGATAGTCCATCAGTTTGCAGCCCAGTAGTTGAGTACTTCGGCGAGGCCTTCCTGCCACGGCCGGGGCTCGAGGCCAAGCAGGTTGCGGGTCGTTTGCATGTCGAGTGCGGAGTTCCTGGGACGGGCCGCCGGCAACGGGTATTCGGCCGTGGTGATCGGCCGCACGGTCGGCGGCCGGTCGAGCATGCCGCGCGACGCCGCCTGCGCGACCGTAGCCTGCGCCAGAGCGCACCACGTGGTCACGGTGCTCCCCGTGTAGTGGTAGGTGCCCCAGGGCAGCGAGCGGTTGCCGGGCGCCCGCAGGTACCGGTCAGCGAGCGACAGCAGCACCTCGGCAATTGCCCCGGCGTGCGTGGGTGCGCCGTACTGGTCGCCGACAATCCGAAGTTCGCGGCGCTCGCGCGCAAGGCGCAGGATCGTCTTCACGAAGTTGTTGCCGTGCGCGCCGAACACCCACGACACCCGCAGGATCAGATGCGACGGAAGCAGCGCGCGAATGGCCTGCTCGCCGGCCCATTTGCTGCGGCCATACACACCGAGCGGCGAAGCCGGATCGCCCGGTTCGTAGGGCGTCGCGCTGTTGCCGTCGAATACATAGTCCGTGGACAGATGGAACAACGGGATGCCGGCTTGCGCAGACGCGCAAGCCAGGATCTCGACGGCGTCGCGGTTCACCGCGAACGCCTGTTCGGCATCGCTCTCCGCCTTATCGACGGATGTGTACGCGGCGGCGTTGATCACCAGCTCCGCGTCGTACTCGCTCAGGGCACGATCGACCGCGTCGTGATCGGTGATATCGAGCGCTTGCCGGTCGAGTCCGATCAGTTCGCGGCCGTGAGAGCGCAACACGAGCTCGCGGCCCACCTGGCCGCCGGCTCCGACTACGAGAATCGTCATCGCGTGGCGCTCCCTGCGAAGTCGCGCAAGCTCATGCCGCGACCTCCCCGAAGCGCGGCAGCCTGGCCGGTTCCTGCTCGTGCAGCAGCGGTAACGCAAAGTCCTTGGCGGACATTGCCGTCGCTGCGCCGCCGCCGAGCTCGGGCCATTCGATGCCAATGGCCGGGTCGTCCCAGCGAACACCCGCGTCGGTCTCGGGATCGTAGTAAGTCGTGCATTTGTAGACAAAGTCCGCTTGTTCAGAAATCACGCAAAAGCCATGGGCGAAGCCGGGTGGTATCCACAACATCTCGTGGCGCACGTCGTCCAGTGTCACGCCGACCCACTGGCCGAAGGAGGGCGAGCCAAGCCGGACATCGACAGCCACGTCGAAGACCGCACCGCGCGATACGCGCACGAGCTTGCCCTGCGGATTGCGCCGCTGGTAATGGAGCCCGCGCAAGACGCCGCGCGCCGAACGGGACTGGTTATCCTGGACGAAGCGGGCGTTCACGCCGGCATCGGCGAGCCAGGTTTCGCGGAAGGTCTCGACGAAAAAGCCGCGCTCGTCGCCGAAGACTTTGGGCTGCAGGATCAGGACGCCGGGAAGACGCGTTTCGACCAGGTTCACAGCGCTACCTCGCGACGCAGCAAGTCCACCAGATAGTTTCCGTAGCCGCTCTTCAGCAGTGGCGACGCAAGACGCTGCATGTCTTCGCTGCCGATCCACCCGAGCCGCCATGCAATCTCCTCGGGGCAGGCGATCTGCAGACCCTGGCGCACTTGCATCAGATGGACGAAGTTGGCCGCGTCCAGCAGCGATTCATGGGTCCCCGTGTCGAGCCACGTGTAGCCGCGGCCCATCAGTTCGACCTTGAGGTCGCCACGCTCCAGGTAGGCGCGGTTGAGGTCGGTGATCTCGAGTTCGCCGCGTGCCGAAGGCCTGATCTCACGCGCCATCGGCACGACATCGCGGTCGTAGAAATAGAGGCCCGTCACCGCATAGTGGCTACGCGGATGACGGGGTTTTTCTTCCAGGTCGACGGCATTGCCGTGCTGATCGAGCGTCACGACGCCGTAGCGTTCCGGGTCGCGAACGTAGTACCCGAAGATGCTTGCGCCGTCCTCGCGCGAGCACGCGTTTTGCAGCAGCACTGAAAGACCGGTGCCATAGAAGATGTTGTCGCCGAGGATCAGCGCGGCCGGACTATTGCCGAGAAAATCTTCGCCGATCAGGAACGCCTGGGCGAGTCCTTCGGGACGCGCCTGCACTGCATACGACAGGTTAAGACCCCAGCTCGACCCATCGCCGAGCAGGTGAATGAAGGATTCGCTGTCCTGCGGCGTGGTGATGATCAGGATGTCTCGTATGCCCGCCAGCATGAGCGTGGTGAGCGGGTAGTAGATCATCGGCTTGTCATACACGGGCATGAGCTGCTTGCTGACGGAACGTGTCAGCGGATGCAGGCGCGAGCCGGTGCCGCCGGCCAGGATCAAACCCTTCCGGGCAACGCGGGTTGGGACGGTCATGTCACTCTCATGCTGGGAAATGCCTCAAGAAAAACACGCGATGCCGGACTGCCCGCGTGGTGTGGGCGAGTGGGTTCGGTCCCGCAACGGAGGGGCGATTGCCGCTCGCATGCGATCTCGTCAATACGCATGCAGCCCCCCGAATCCGCGCACGATCGTCATGAGCACGATCTTCAGGTCGAGGCCGAAGGTCCAGTTCTCGATGTAGTTCAGGTCGAGCTCGACGCGGCCCTGCATCTTGTCGATAGCCTCGGTTTCACCGCGGTAGCCGTTGATCTGCGCCCACCCGGTAATGCCCGGCTTGATCCGGTACCGGCACATGTAGCCGTGGACCACATCCTTGTATTGTTCGTCGTGCTGCAGCGCATGAGGACGAGGGCCGACGACCGACATCTCGCCGCGCAACACGTTCAGGAATTGCGGCAATTCATCCAGGCTGGTGCGTCGCAGGAACGCGCCCACGTTCGTCACGCGCGGATCGCGGCGCTTCGCCTGCGTGAGCTGGCCGGGCTCTTCCGTATGCACGACCATGGTCCGGAACTTGTAGATCTGGAACGGCGTGCCGTTGACGCCCTTGCGCGATTGCCTGAAAAACACGGGCCCCGGCGAGGACAGCTTGACCGCGACCGCGATTGCCAGCATCAGCGGCAGAATGCACACGAGCACCAGCGCAGCGAACAGACGGTCGAAGATTTCCTTGGGCACGAAACGGTGGTCGGCAGGCGGCGAAGCAAGCAGGTTGATCGCGGGTACACCGACAATTCCGTCTATGGCGTGAGTGAACGGCGCGAAGTTGTGGACGTTGGGGATGAAGCGGATATTCAGGAACTCGTGCTTGAACTCGCGCAAGATTGCGTGGATCCGCTCTTCTTCCTTGAAGGTCAGCACCAGCCATAACTCGTCGATAGCCCGATGCTTGACCGCTTCCGCGAGTGCCCCAAGCGAACGTACGACCGGCAAGCCGCAGGAGAAGGTTGCAGCGTCCGGGCGTTCGTCGAATACGCAGACGGGCTGAAGAGCGCCGCTTGCCGAGCGCTGCAGTTTTTCGATCAACCGCATGCTGTAGGCGCTGGCCCCCACTATGGCGACGGACCTCGCCCGCTCGCGCCGTGATTGCGCGACGCCGAACAACCGGTACCCTCCCGTGCGCGCCGCGATCAGCAGCGCAAGTGAGATCAGGAACCATGCACCGGACCACAAGCGCGAGATCAGGGACATCTGCTGGACGGACAGCATGAATGCAATGCCAAGCAGGAATACGGTGGTCCAGCCGGCTGTCACGCGCATTGCAGTCTTGAGAAAAGAATCACGCCGGAATGTGCGATAAAATCCGAGTGCCGGGAACAAACTCGCGACCATTAAAGCGTTGAATGCGACCAAAATGACAATAGGCGCGCTCCAGGAATGGAAATCCTCAAAACGCAACGCAAAAGCTATCGCCGCACCAATCAGAATCATGCAGGCGTCTACTGTGCGCGATAAGAATCCAAGCCGGTACGTAGTGACGTCCGTTTCAAGAAGCCGAGCCGATTGCATGTTATTCCCCAATGAATAGCGTGACTGGTCTTCAACCGCATTTTATTTAATCGGTGCTATCGTTTACATCTGCTGGATGCTCTTCCCCGGAGAGCGGGCAAGGCTCCGCACACCGTCTTTGGCACGGTGCTAAAAAAGCGCCTCGCCACGCCCGATGGATGATGCGAATCAGGAAATGCAGCGGCATTCGCTTCGAAACGCGAATTTCAAAATATTAATTACCTGGCAATGCCTTAAACAAATAACCAGAACAAATAACCAGAGGCATGCCACCCGTCTTTTGCGTTGCATCATACATAGGCGAAAAGCGGACGGTACCTGTCTGGCGTAAAAGAACACGATGTTGACGGAGCGGGTCAATAAATAGAACCAGCCGGGGCTGCTATTGATCAGACGACATTCATGTCAATTCAATAGCGCATTCCCATTCGCGTCAAAGTCGTGCCGTTTAAAGTCACGGGCAGTCACTGCGATGCAGCAAATGTACTATCCGCCTTGAATTTAGCCAGCTTTATCTGTCGTGATTTGCCATTGAGATATTTATCGATTTCTCAAGAGCATGTCGGCCATCGCCCCGGTTTGGATCCGGGCATCGGGACAGGTCTTGCTTCTCTCATGCGGCTTGCGCCGCGCCCTGACGAGGTGACGTATGAAAGCTCTTCCTGTTTTGATGACGGTAGCAGCGCTGGCCATGCCTTCGCTGTCGCATGCGCAGGGCGAAGAGGGCGCCACTGCCGCGGTGGCGGCCGCGAGCGCCGGTGGCATCAGTACGGCCGCGCTTGTGGTGGGCGGCGTGGTGGCGACAGCGCTCGTGGTAGCGGCGGTATCCGGCGGGGGTGGCAACGGGCTGGGCTCGACCGGCACCACCGGTACGACCGGAACCAGCGGCACGGTTCGCTAACCCTTGCGCGCGCTCGATTCCGTGTCCCGTGTCCACTCGCGTCGTGACAGCCATCGCGGCCATGCACCGCATCGGCTGTTTTCACCGGCGTTCGCACGCTGCCTCGCCTGCGCCGCGATGACCCTGCTGGGTGCGTGCTCGGAACCGATGCGGGCGCTCTCCGACAGTTATTCCTTTGTGCGTCAGAACAGTGACGCGCAGATCGATCGCACCGTTCTCGCGAAGGAACATCAGTACCTGAAGGTGTCGTCCAGAGGCCGCTCTGCACTGCTCGTGCTGGGTAACGTGGAGCAGAACGCGGCCGGCCCGGTCGAGGTGTGGTACTCGGGCGCGGGCGAAGTCCTGCGGATTCAGAACGGCCGCCTGATCGGTGCGACGGGGACGGCGACCGAGTGGTTGAATGTGCGTCTCTCGGCGCCGCCGGACTGGCTCTCGATCAGCGCGCCGGCATCGTATGCACGCCGCCGTGACGTGATGCCGGCCTATGACTTCGGCGAAGCCGACGTCGTCACCGTGACGCCCATCGACATGCCCGCGAACACGCGCTACAGCGGGCCGAAAGCATCGGCCTTGCGCTGGTTTGCGGAGCGCACGCAGGGACGCATCGGCTTACGCGATTCGCGTTATGGCGTATTGCAAAGGGACGGCCACGCGGTGGTCGTCTACGGCGAACAATGTCTCGATGACCGGCTCTGTCTGAGCTGGCAGCGCTGGCCGGCCGAAGTCTGACGTTATGGCGACTGGAGTCAGGGACGCGCTCGATCGCGGAAGAAGTTATGCGCTTTATTGTTTGCTGTCATGCACACCGGTACATGTTTTTGGAGCGCAGGCCGTGACCATCGGTGCACCTGTGCGCCTGGGCGATTGGCTGGCGAGCCAACTGGCCTTGCCTGCCCAGCGCGAACGGGACATCTATGTCACAGGTATTCAGTGGCAGTCGGCCCGGGAGCGTTCGTTGCAACAGGGCGCACGTCAAACGCTGCTGGACCAGATCCGCTACCTGGCCGGTCCGGCTGCGCCCTCGCAACCGGACCGGGATGGGGTGAGCGCGCTGATTGCCGCGCGCCCGGCAACGGGGCGCGTGGTGCTCAAGGAGGCGGACCCGCGCTGGCTGCAGGCGAATCCTGCGGAGGACCCGGTGTTGAATGCGGGCGACGCGGTGGCGATTCCCGAACGTCCGTCAAGCGTCACCGTGATCCGTGGAGATGGTTCGCTATGCAAAGTAAAGCATGTGGCGCAAGCGGAAGCGAGCTATTACATCCGAAGCTGCGATCCGCATGCGGCGCCTGACGACGCGTGGGTCGTGCAGCCCGACGGCGTGGTGCAGAAGGTGAATGTCGGGTTGTGGAACCGGACGGCGCAGCAGCCGCCTGCGCCCGGCGCATGGATCTGGGCGCCGGACAGGTCGGCGGGGTGGCCTGAATCCTTGTCTGTGCGTCTTGCGAGCTTCTTTGCGACGCAGGGCCCGTCGGGACTCGACGACGCAGGGCGCGATGCTGCGCCGCTGCCTGACTCACACGAGGAGCTGTCGCCGGCCGCGGCGCAATTTCATGACCGCGATCTGCCCGTTACCGCAAGCGACTGGGGCACGATCGGCTTGTTGCAGACCCCGACCGCCCGCATGGGCGAGGCGGGCGAAGCGTCGATCGGTATCTCCACGACCTCGCCGTACACGCGGGTGAATGTGATGCTGCAGCCGCTCGACTGGCTGGAGTTTGGTTTCCGCTATACAGACATCAGCTCGGAGAAGTATGGACCGGCGTCGTTGAGCGGATCGCAGAGCTACAAGGACAAGAGCATCGATTTCAAGGTCCGGTTGTTAGCCGAGACGGCGATGCGGCCGGCGGTTGCGCTGGGGATGAGGGATATTGGCGGCACGGGCCTGTTTTCGGGCGAGTACCTGGTGGCGAACAAACGCACCGGCGACTTCGACTGGAGCCTTGGTCTGGGCTGGGGTTACCTGGGGGCGCGCGGCAACATCGATAACCCCTTGTCGATCATCAGCGACAAATTCAAGACCCGTCCCGCGCCGGACTCGAACGTGGTCAACTCGGGGACTTTTTCCAAGGCGTATTTTCGCGGACCGATGTCGTTGTTTGGCGGCGTGCAATACCAGACGCCCTGGACGCCGCTCGTGCTGAAACTCGAGTACGACGGCAACAACTATCAAGACGAACCGTTTCACCAGCACTTCACGACACGGTCGAGTTTCAACATTGGCGCGGTGTATCGCGTGTCGTCCCACATCGATGTCAGCGCCGCGCTGGAACGCGGCAACCGGGCAATGCTGGGTATCACGCTGCACGGCAAGCTGGCGGATATCGGCACGCCGAAGGTCAGCGATCCAACGCCGTTGCCGGCCTTGATGCAGCCCGTGGTGCAGCCTGTCGCACAGCCCGCTGTGCAGCCCTTGATTGAGCAAGCAGCGCCCGCGGTGGCTGTGACCGACTGGCGTGGAACCGCACAAGCCCTGGAGCAACAAACCGGCTTCCGGGTACAGAGCATCTATCGCGACGGTTCGCAGCTCATCGTCGCTTTCGACGAGATCGATGCGTTTTACCTCGCGGACAAGATTGACCGCATCGCCGCCGTGTTGAACCGCGATGCACCGCCGGAGGTTCGCGCGTTTCGCGTGACGCTCGTGTCGCGCGGCTTGGCCGTGACCGGTTATGCGATCGAGCGCGACACCTGGGTGCGCAACCACGCGAGCCTGCTCGCGCCTGTCGACCGGCAGCAGGCCGTGTTCAAGATGCCGCCTGCCGCGATGCCGGATGGTCCGGCGCCCAGGGACATGTATACGGACATCTACCGGCAGGAGCCAAGGCGCTTCACCTTGTCGGTCGGGCCGGCGTATCAGCAGACGCTCGGCGGCCCGAATGGATTCGTGCTGTACCAGTTGTCGTTGAACGCGTATGCCGAAGCACGCCTGCGCCGCGATACGTGGCTTGCCGGTGACCTGAACCTGGGGCTCGTCGACAACTACGACAAGTTCACCTACACGGCGCCGAGTTCGCTGCCGCGGGTGCGGACCTACCTTCGCGAGTACCTGACGACATCGCGCTTCACCATGCCGCTGCTGCAACTGACGCACGTGGGCGCGCTTGGCCGCGACCAGTACTACAGCGTCTATGGCGGCTATCTGGAGAGCATGTTCGCCGGTGTAGGCGGCGAGTGGCTGTATCGGCCATGGTCGAGTCCGCTGGCACTCGGCGTCGATGTGAACCGGGTCCGGCAGCGCGATTTCCGGCAGGACTTTGCGTTGCGCGATTACTCGGTGACCACCGGCAACGTGACGCTGTATTGGGACACCGGCTGGCACGGCGTGCAGGTCGACCTGAGCGTTGGACAGTACCTGGCGAAGGACCGCGGCGCGACGCTCGATATCAGCCGCGTGTTTCGCAACGGCGTGCGCATAGGGGCTTATGCAACCAAGACCAACGTGTCGAGCAGCGAGTTCGGTGAAGGCAGTTTTGACAAAGGCATCTACGTGACGATTCCATTCGATGCGCTGTTCACGCATTCGACGTCCGGGGTCGCGGCGATCCGCTGGTCGCCGCTTACCCGCGATGGCGGAGCCAAGCTCGCGCGCCAGTTCCCGCTGTATGACCTCACGGACGAGAGCAACCCACGCAACTTGTGGTTCTCACCGCCAACGCCCGCGACCACTGGTCCGGAATAGAGCGCACGTGGTTCGATCGCCGATGCGAGGCGCGGTCGATCGGCCGCGTGCATCGGTTGCACCATCCAATTTGTTGACTATGAAAAAATTTGCTGTGTCGTCGAAACTGATCGCGGTCCTGTCGTCTGCCTGCATGTTGCTCGGCGGCTGCATGCTCGCTCCCGGCATGAAGTTCGACGCGTCCAAACCGGTCGATCCGAGCGATCCGAACTCGGTCCCGGTGGTCACGCCGATCACGTTCGCGCTGATCCAGCGGGACCTGCTTGACCAGCGTGAACAGCTCACGGCCGATACCCGCTATGCGCCGTTGCTCGGCAAACCGAAACCCTACCGGATCGGGCGGCACGACGTGCTGTCGATCATCGTATGGGATCACCCGGAACTGGTCATGCCGAACCTGACCTACGACATCGAGCGCACCAACGGCGCCATGCCCGGCAGCGCCGGCATGGCATCGCAAAGCGTGCCGGGTTATGTCGTCGATGAGAACGGGCTGCTGCAGTTTCCCTACGTCAAGGGTCTGCGTGCCGAAGGGCTCAGCGAACAGGATCTGCAGAACGCGGTGACCCGCAAGCTGACCGGCGTGATCACCGATCCGCAAGTCACGGTGCGAGTGGTCGGTTTTCGCAGCCAGAAAGCGTACGTGGAGGGTGAAGTCCGTACGCCCGGCGTAAAGCCGATCACTGACATTCCCGCCACGCTCGCGGAGATGCTGAACCAGGCCGACGGTATCGCACCGACTGGAGACCGGTCACGCATCCAGTTGACGCGCGGCGAGACCACCTACGACATCGACCTGGGCGAGCTCCACGCGAAGGGGCTGAACACGACGGCCATTGCGATCCGCAATGGCGATGTGATCCGCGTGCCGCCGTTGCTCGAACACCGCGTGGTCGTGATGGGCGAAGTCGGCAAGCCGAGCCCGGTGCCGTTCCGAAGCGACGGCCGCCTGACGTTGAGCGACGCACTGGGCGACGCCGGCGGCGTGAGCCAGGTCACCGCCGACGCGAGCGAGATCTATGTGATCCGGCGCCACGTGGATGGCGCGCTGCCGGTCGTGTATCACCTCGACAGCAAGTCGCCCTCCGCCATGTCGCTCGCGAGCAGCTTCCAGCTCAGGAGTGACGACGTGGTGTACGTCGACGCACCGGGCGTGATCCGCTGGGATCGCTTCATCACTCCGCTCGTCGGCAGCACGACTGGCGCCTATTACCTGCAACGCACGGCACGAGGCGACTGACGCATGATCCGTTCGATCCTGACTGTTTGCATTGGCAATATCTGCCGCAGCCCGATGGCCGCAGGCCTCCTGCGCGCGCGCCTGCCCGAGTTCCAGGTGCTGTCGGCGGGCTTGGGCGCGCTCTCGGGCATGCCGGCAGATTCGCTGGGCCGCCAGTTGCTGCTTGAGCGCGGCATCGACATTGAAGCGCATCGCGCGGTCCAGCTAAGCGCATCGCATTGCTCCGGCGTCGACATGATCCTCGTCATGGATGCGGACCAGAAGCGCGTGATCCAGGAGACCTATCGGGCGACCCGCGGCAAGGTGTTTCGCCTGGGCGAGTTCCAGGATCGCGACATCTTCGATCCCTACGGCGGCAGCCGTGCCGACTTCGAGCAATGCCTTGCGCTGATCGAAGCGGGCGTCGACGAATGGGCGCAACGCATCGCCCTCACGGCCTGATTCGTCAGGTACTTTTTCCTTGCTGGCGCATTGCTTACCTTGGCGCAATTGAATGAATCTAATGACACGTCCTCCATCGCCTCCGGTCGATAAAGAAGAAGATCTCGATCTCGTCACGATCCTGGATGTCATGATCGAGAGCCGCTGGCTGATCGCTCTCGTGACCGGCGCCTGCCTGGCGCTCGGCCTCCTGTACGCGTTCGCCACCGAGCCCGTCTATCAGACGGACATCATGATCCAGGTCGAGGAAAGTCCCGACTCTTCGGCGGCCAAGAGCATGCTCGGCGATGTATCGTCCCTCTTCGACGTGAAGTCGACCGCCGCCGCCGAGAGCCAGATCCTGGCGTCACGGCTCGTGGTCACGCGGGCGGTCGAGAAGCTGCGGACTTATATCGATGCGGGTCCGAAGCGCTTTCCGGTGATCGGCAACTGGCTGGCAAGGAAGAACGACGATCTGTCCACACCGGGGCTGCTCGGATTCGGCGGTTACGGATGGGGCGGCGAACGTATCGACGTCCAACGTTTCGATGTGCCGCAGGACCTCGAGAGCAAACGATTCACGCTGACGGTCGCGGATGCCACCCATTACCGTTTGTCGGGCAGCGAGCTGGACCAGCCGTTCACGGGTCAGGTCGGCCGGCTCGAAACCATTCCCTCGCCGTACGGCAACCTGAGCCTGCTGGTCAACAGCGTGCGCGGCAACCCGGGCGCGCAGTTCATCCTGAAGCGTTATTCGAAGGTCAAGACCATCGAAAACCTGCAGGACAATCTCGACGTGCAGGAGAAGGTCAAGCAGTCGGGCATCCTGATCGCCGCATTGCAGGATACGAACGCGCGGCGCGTGTCGGATCTGTTGAACGCGATCGCCACGCAGTATGTTGCCCAGAACGTCGAGCGCAAGTCCGCGGAAGCGGCGCAGTCGCTCAAGTTTCTCGATACCCAGTTGCCTCAGATCAAGTCGCGGCTCGAGATAGCACAGGCGCGCTATACCGCGATGCGTGACCGTCGCGGATCGATTGACATGACCGAGGAAGCGAAGCTCTCACTCGGGCAGGCCGCCGATGCCAAGACGCGCTTGCTCGAGTTGCAGCAGCGCCGCGAAGAGCTGCTGCTGCGTTTCAGCCCGACGCATCCGGCCATTCGCGCCATTGATGAACAACTGGCGAGCTTGCAGCGTTTTACCGACAACACCGCGGCGCAGCTCAAGCTGCTTCCGGACGCACAGCAGGACATTGTCCGCACGATGCTCGAAGTCCAGGTGAATACGGATCTCTATACGTCGCTATTGAACAACTTCCAGCAGTTGCAACTGGTCAAGGCGGGCAAGACCGGCAACGTGCGCCTGGTCGACACGGCGATCGTGCCTGAAGATCCGGTGAAACCAAAACGGCTGCTGGTCGTGCTCGGGTCATTCCTCGCTGGCGCGTTTCTGGGCGTTGTGGTGGCGTTCGTCCGGAACATGCTGTTCCGTGGCATCAGTGATCCTAATGAAATCGAGCGGCGCAGCGGACTGCATGTGTATTCCACCATTCCGTTGAGCGAGCATCAAACGGCGTTGTCCAAACGCATTCGCGCCAAGTCGCCGGGTGTGAAGCTGCTGGCGCTGGATGCACCGGAGGATCCCTCCATCGAGAGTTTCCGCAGCCTTCGAACCGCGCTTCAGTTCACGATGTTCAACGCAAAGAACAACGTGGTGCTGATCACGGGACCGGCGCCATCGGTGGGTAAATCATTTGTCTCGGCGAACTTCGCGACCGTGCTGACGACGGCCGGAAAACGCGTGCTGCTGATCGACGCCGACTTGCGCAAGGGTTATCTGCACCAGTATTTTGGGCTCGAACGCAGTGTCGGACTGTCGGAGATCATCTCGGGCCAAACCAGCGTGGAGGCGGCCGTGCATCGCGGCGTCGTGCCGGACCTCGACTTCATTTCGACGGGCGCGCAGCCGCGCAACCCGGCTGAACTCCTGCTCAACGACCGCTTGCTCAAGCTCGTTAAAGACGTGTCCGAAGCGTATGACATTGTCGTGATCGATACGGCTCCCGTGCTGGTCGCCGCCGACGCCGGCATTCTCGCGCCGGCCGCGGGCACGGTGTTTCTGGTCGCCTGGGCCACGGTGACCAAGATGGGCGAAATCACGGAGACAGTGAAACGGCTGGCCCAGGCGGGTGTCGAGCCCACCGGCGTGCTGTTCAACGGCCTGAACCTCAAGCATGTGAAATACGGTTATGGATCGAAGTACGGCGCCTATCGCTATGCGGCCTACGCGTATGAAAGCGATGCAAAAAAATAAGCGAACGGGTGTGATGTCCATGATCGCACGGGTGTGCGCCGGGCTGGCTTTCCTGCCCGTGTTTGCGCTCGCCGCAGCGCAGCCCGTGCAAACTTCCGCCCAGACGACCACGGATACCGTGCCTGCGCAGGCACGCAGCGCGGGCTACACGACGCACACGTTTCGCAGCCGCTTCGACCCGGTGAGCGTGGACTGGAACGACGAGCGCAACGCGAAGTTCCAATGGTTCCGCGGACGGTTTTTTGGCTACCCGCCTTTGGAGCGCTCTGCGCTATCAAAGCCGGACTCGGGCGAGCAGGGCATTACGCTCGGCGACAGCGGCCGCGCGAACTATGGCGTGGCGACTGCTGCACCCGCCTTGAGCGGGCCCGGATGGATCGGCACGGCATTTGGCGGCGGCGCGTACATGGAGGCGGAGCTCAAGTTCGACCCCGCGGCCTCGCGCTCGACAGCGCAGCGCGGATGGCCGGCGTTCTGGAGCATGGCGATCGAGCATCTCGCAGGCCTGGCCGGCGAACAGTGGCCGGGGCAGCCGCAGGGTTACCGGCGGTTCATTGAAGTGGACATCTTTGAATACGATCTGCGGCGCTTCGGATTGCCGGGCGATTTGTACGGAAGCGCGTTGCATGACTGGTACGGCGTGTTTCAGCATACCTGCCCCTCGGGTTATTGCGCCCGCTCGACCGCGAACCTCGATGTGCGCATGCGCACGCCTGCCGGCACGGACTTCAGCCGTTATCACCGATACGGATTCTTGTGGATTCCGGCGAACGCCAATCAGCCGGGAAAAGCGCAATTTTTCTTCGATGGCAAGCCGGTCGGCAAACCCATGACCTGGGTGCGCGCCGGTGACGGATCGCCTGAGACCGAGATGAAGACCGCCGGCTTCAGCGTGCTCGACAAGGATCACCTCGTGCTGATTCTCGGCAGCGGCAGTGCGCAGCCCATGACCGTACGCTGCGTCGATGTATGGCAAGCGACGTCGGCCGCGAACCTGGTGTGCGGCTCCACGCAAGAGGCCGGTTGTTTAAGCAAGTGAGGTGAACGAAATGCACATTGTGCGTTGTACGCTGCTCGACGTTATGCCTTTGAGTCAAATCTGCCCGTCAATCCTGCCCGTCACCACGACGGGTCCCGATGCCAAGCCACCTGGACAACAGCCATGACTGCCAGTCAACAACCGTTAGTGATTTCAAACGACATCACCGTATCCAATCAAGCGCCGTTCGTGTTGTTCGGCGGCATCAACGTGCTCGAAGACCTCGATTCGACGCTGGCCGCCTGCGCGCGTTATGTCGACGTCACGGAACGCCTCGGTATTCCATTTGTGTTCAAGGCATCGTTCGACAAGGCCAACCGTTCGTCGATGCATTCATACCGCGGCGTGGGTCTCGACGAGGGTTTGCGGATCTTCGAGGCGGTCAAGCTGCGCTTTGGCGTTCCCGTGCTGACCGACGTGCACGAGATCGAACAGGCGAAGCCGGTGGCGGAAGTGGTCGACGTGCTGCAGATCCCCGCATTCCTTGCGCGGCAAACGGATCTCGTGGTGGCTATCGCCCGGACCGGACGCGCCGTCAACATCAAGAAACCGCAGTTCATGAGTCCGGCACAGGTCAGGCATGTGGTGAACAAATGCCATGAGGCGGGCAATCACAACGTCATGCTGTGCGAGCGCGGCAGTTCGTTCGGCTACGACAATCTCGTCGTCGACATGCTTGGCTTTCGCACGATGCGTGAAGCGTCGGGTGGAAGCCCCGTGATCTTCGACGTCACGCATAGCCTGCAGCGCCGCGACGCCGGAAGCGAAGCGTCTGGCGGGCGCCGCGAACAGGTGTTTGAACTGGCGCGCGCGGGTCTTGCCGCGGGTGTGGCCGGACTCTTTCTCGAATCGCATGAGAACCCGGACCAGGCGCGCTGCGACGGTCCGAGCGCATTGCCGCTCGCGCTGCTCGAAGCGTTCCTGGTTCAGATGAAAGCGGTCGATGACCTGGTCAAGTCGTTCGCGCCCATCGAGGAAGGTCTCCTGTGAACAGCGGCTATCGCGGGGCCATCCGGCTCGTCTTGTTCGATGTCGACGGCGTGCTGACGGACGGATCGATCTACCTGGACGGCGAAGGTGAATGCATCAAGCCGTTCAACGTGAAAGACGGTGTCGCCGTCGCGTTGCTGCGCGCGCACGGCATTGCGACCGGCATTGTGTCCGCGCGCTCGAGCCCGGCGCTGACGTTGCGCGCGCGGCAACTGAAGTTCGATGTCGTGGTCGCCGGATGCGACAACAAGCGCTCCGCCTACGAACGCATCCGCTCGCAGCGCGCACTGCAAGATGCGCAGATTGCGTTTGTCGGCGACGACGTGATCGATCTCGGGGCCATGGCCATCGCAGGCTATTCCTGCGCACCGGCCGATGCCCATCCGCTCGTGCGGCGTGCTGCGGCCTACGTCACGCCATGCATTGGCGGTCACGGTGTCGCCCGCGATGTGGCTGACCATCTCCTCGCGCTGGGCGGCTTGTCGCTGGACGCCGCCTACGCGCCTCTTATCGATGAATGGAGCCGACATGACGTCAGGCAATGACCGCTCGCGGATTCATGTAGTCATTCCCGCACGCTACGGCTCGACGCGGCTGCCCGCGAAGCCGCTGATCGAACTCGCGGGCGTGCCCATGATCGTGCGCGTGTACCGGCGTGTCAGGGCCGCGCTGGAGGCGCTGGATGATGAGAATGAGCAGACTGACGTGATCGTGGCAATCGACGATGACCGCATCGCCGCCGTGCTCGACGCTTACAACGTGCCGGCGTTGCTGACCGACCCGGAACATCGCTCAGGTACGGATCGAAGCGCGGAAGTGGCGGAGCGTCTCGGCTGGCACGCCGATGATCTCGTCGTCAACGTACAGGGCGATGAACCGCTCCTGCCATCTGCGCTGCTCACCGGCTTCATCGCGTTTTGCAACGCCGATCCGCAATTGCGCATGGCCACCGTCGCCACGTCCGTCACTGACCCGGCGCATCTGCGCGATCCGAACATCGTGAAGCTTGTCGTCAACGCAGCGGGTGACGCGGCGCTTTTCTCTCGCTCGCCCATTCCGTTTTGCCGGGATGTTCCGGCAGATCAATGGCCGTTGCCTGCTTTCCTGCGCCATATCGGGATCTATGCGTATCGCCGCTCGGTGATTGGCGCGCTTGCGCGGGAGCCCTCGTGCCAGCTCGAGCAATGGGAGAAGCTCGAGCAGTTGCGCGCGATCTGGCTCGGCATTCCGATCAAGGTGATGACCTGGCCTGAAGCGCCCCCGCACGGCGTTGACACATGGGACGACGTGAAGCGCGTATCCGACTTTCTAATTGCCGGTAACGGAGCACATTCATGAACGATGCCACATTCATAGCGTCCGCCGGACGCGTCTTCGACATAGAAGCACGCGCGGTGGCCGCACTGTCGGCTCGCCTGAACGAGGACTACTCGCGGGCGGTGCGCACCATCCTGGCGTCGAGCGGGCGGGTGATCGTCTGCGGCATGGGCAAGTCGGGCATCGTCGGTCGAAAGATTGCCGCCACGCTGGCAAGCACCGGCACGCCGGCCTTCTTCATGCATCCCGGCGAGGCCTATCACGGCGATCTGGGCATGGTGAAGGACAACGATGTGTTCGTCGCAATCTCGAATTCGGGCGAGACGCATGAAGTGATCCAGCTCTTGCCGTTCCTCAGGCAGAACGGCAATGCCGTGATCGCGATGACCGGCAAGCCTGGCTCGACGCTCGCGAACGCGGCGCATTGCCACCTGAATGTGGCGGTGGAAAGCGAAGCATGCCCGTTGCAGCTGGCTCCGACCGCGTCCACCACGGCGACACTCGCAATGGGCGATGCATTAGCCGTCACGCTCATGGAAGCCCGCGATTTCCGGCCCGAGAGTTTCGCCCGGTTTCACCCCGGAGGGTCGCTGGGCCGGCGCCTTTTGCGGATGGTCGAGGATGAAATGATCAGCGACGCGTTGCCGTTCATCGACCCTGCCGCGAAGGTGATGGAAGTCGTGTCGGTCATGACGAAGAGCAAGCTGGGAATCGCGATCGTCAGGACCGGGGAAGGTCATGGTCTCGTGACGGATGGCGACATACGGCGCGTGATCGAGGTGCATGGACAAGATGCCTTCAGCAAATCGGCAAGCGAGTTCATGTCGCGCAACCCGGTTACCACGCGGATCGGCACGAGGGTGGAAGACGCGCTCGCGCTGCTGGAGCGGCACAAGATCACGTCACTACTCGTAGTCGATCACGCGGGCATTGTCGGGGTATTCAAGAAATAACCCTGGAATCAGGGCTGAAAAGCGCAGCGGGTTGAAAAGTGCCGAAGCCCGCGATCGGGGCTCGGCACTGGACTCCGGGGATTCAGGTATTGCCGAAGTCGGCTCGCGCGCAGTTACGGTAGTCACTGGCGGAAATACCCAGGCGCCGCTTGAAGATTTTCGCCAGCCGGGTGCCGCTGCGCATTCCGCATCGCCGCGCCACCTTATCGATCGGTAAAGTCGTGGTGATCAATAACCGGCACGCAATATCAAGGCGGGTACGCAGTAAGTATTCGGAAGGCGGCATTCCGGTTTCCGCCTTGAAATGCCGGAGAAATGTGCGCTCGCCCATAGACACGCTCTGCGCAATGTCGTCGACCGTGATCGGGCGGGCGCAATGTTCTTCTATCCAGCGAGTCGCTTCCTTGATTGTTGATGCAACGTTTGCGTTGGGCGGGTCGCCGAGCAGCGGTTCGAGCCAGCGTCCGGGAAAGGGCATGAGGCGTTCGGCAATGCCCTCTGCTGTTTCATAATCGAAGTCGCTCTTGATGAGAGAGAGGGCAGTGATGACCGGCGAACCGGCATTGACGTCAATCACCACATCGTTTCCCGGTCCCTGGATGTGCTGCCTGCCCGACGGCCGTATCGGGATGATCATGCCGCGCGCGTTGGGCAGGTCAGCGCCCTTGAGCAACAACGTGCCGTTGCCCGCCGCCTGCACCACCCGCACGGTCTGGAACACGCGCTTGAGCCACTCGGTTGTCCGGCCGTCGTTGGCCGCCGCCGATGCACCCTCGCCTCCCGCGATGAACAGGGCGTCGTATCCGGATGGATTCGACGAGTCGACAGAGTCCGTGTCCATGCTGATGGAGTTGGAGCACTGGACGCGGCCTCCCCGGCTTGATAATAAGGATATCGAATAATGTGGGGCCTGACCGTACTGGGTCGCAGTGGCCAGATTGGCGAGGTCGAAGGTCTCGACAATCAGTCCGACCTCCACGAAAGAGCAGTTCTCGTAGACCAGGATGGCGATCCGCTTGTTGGTCGCGTGCCCATGCCGACGATGCCCTTGCTCGATGGAGACTACCCGCCTCGAGTTCTCCCAGGATCTTGCAACCTCTAAGTTCATTTTTTTCTCGTTAGTGTGTGCCCTAAAAACATTCTAGCTAACAAAGAAAAGCTCCTTTACCGACTGTCTAAAAAAGGATATGTATTGTCCGAATTAGTTAAGAATATGTATCTATAATCAGAAAAAAATCGTAAATAATTGGTCATTGATAAGCAATAAGAAATCCTCTAATTACACTGTTTATCAAGAGCTAAACCACCATTCAGCTTGGTGATAATTCATCATACTATTTGAGACGGCATTGCATTCGTCTATCGTTTTGTTAACTCCAGTGATGCATCCCGCATCGATAAAAATCCTTTGCGATTCGGTAAAGGGAATTCGCTCTGTTTCGAGCGTTGGCATCAAGGTGGTCGCCCCTCTGACCAGGTCCATGCAGCTATGGCGGGGCGTAGGAGTCGACAGCTTTGCGGGAGTCGAATTCATCAACGCCGAGCTGCGCGGGGGCTCGCAAAGCGCAACGCTCATCAGTTCGGCGCACCTGCTTGCGATGGTGCAACGGGCACATGCGGGCAGTCATGCGGGCGCTGCCGGCAATCTTTATGTCTTCGTGGGTGTCGAGGCTTATGCCGAAGCGTTCGCCGAATGTGCGTTCGCGCTAAGGCGATGGTTCGGGCCCGCTTCCGTGTTCGCGTTGGACATGCGCCGGGAGAATCCTCAAGCGTCGCCTGTCGACAGCGAATGGAGTACGCGCCGTTCTCTCGCGTCGCGTGCGACCTTGCTTACGTTCGATTCGCGCTTCGATGCGGGGGCAGTGGGAGCGGCCGCAGTCAAAGTCTTACCGGACCCTCGCCGCGGTGAGGTGCCGCTCGCGGTAAGACAACGCGCTCGCGCAAGGATGAACGTGTCGGATAACGAGTTCGCGCTGGCGGTGGTCAGTGACGACATTTCATCTGCCGGCATCGCCCGGCAAGCTGCATTAATTCGCGCATTGATGCAGGCTCCAAGCTCGCGGTTACTCATAGCCGGAGTCGGTAACGAACCGGCGGCGGCGTGGCTCGCCGATTTGTCGGCAACGTTTCCCGGGCGGGTACGGATCATGGGCGCGTGCGCCAACGGCGCGTGCGACTTCGACGCCGCCGATGTCTTGCTCATGCCGGCGGGCGACATCGGGGCATCGCGGTCACTGCCTTGCGCGGCAGATGCTCGCGATGCGGATGAGATGTCGGCGGAGCCTGGGCATCGAATGATCGTGCTCGAAGACGACATGGGTACGCATGAGGTGGACGACTTCATTCAGGCGGTAGGTCTTCTGCCTCCGCGGGCAAGCCGCGAAGTGGAGATACTCCGCAGTGAGTTCCTCAGGACCCTGCAAGCGAAGATGAGCGTGAGGTTCGGCAGGAGTTTGTACTACGCAGTCAAGCAGCTTGTTTAAGAAGCTTCGCTGAGCGCGGCTGCCCGGTGTCAGTCTGGTAGTCCAATCCACCGGCTGTTTCTCCATCCGGTCCTGTCGAGTGCATCCCTGGTATGGCCGATACGGTTTCATCCTTGGCGGCGGCCTTCGCGTCGATCCGCGCGCATGACTCGGGCATCACTCGCGCATGACTCGCGCATGACTCGCGCCCGGCGCTCCCGCTCCCTCGCGAGCTCGCATGTATAAAAGGAATCCATGAACTCGCAGTTCCGTTTGTTGGGCGTGGCGTGGTACACGCAAGAGCACTACGACCGATGCCGGGCCATGTTCGTCGATGGGGAGGTGTTGCCAGCCTCGTACATGGACTGGAAAAATCAGGTCGAGCGCTTCCGTGAACAGTGTGTCCGCCAGGGCATTGGCGTGATCCAGGCATATATCGATCCGAATGTGTTTTTGGACTGGTGCGTCGCCAACGGCTGCAATGCGGACGCGGACGGGCGCGACACCTTCGCTTCCGATCTGGCCGGTCGCGTCATGATGGAACGAAGCCGCCAACGCGATTAGATGCGTGAGGACAGCCTTCGACGCACCGGACGCCCGGGTAAGGATCAGGGAAGGGTATGGGCGATGGCTCCTCGCGGGCTTCACAACGCCCCGGAACACCCGCGTGGACCATGATGAAAAGGGCGGCATGGCAGGACTGAAGAAAACGGTGCGCCACGCTGATCGCAGCGTAATATGACGTGTGCCCTACAATTCTTCCCATGTCCAAAAAGCCCTTCCCACCGCCGGTTGTTGCAGACAGCGAGGAGTATCACTTCTCCGCGCAGATCGGCCATCTGCTGCGACGCGCTTATCAGCGCCACGTCGCCATCTTCCAGGCGGCCATACCGGATTCCGACCTGACCGCGGCCCAGTTCGTCACGCTATGCGCGGTCAAGGAGAAGCAATCGTGCTCGCTCAACGATATCGTCAAGGCGACCGCGATCGACCAGGCCACCATCCGCGGAGTCGTCGAGCGTTTGAAGGCGCGTTCGCTGATCGTGGTCTCGCCCGACCCGCTCGACGGCCGCAAGCTGCTCGTGCGCACGACGCCGGAAGGCCTGGCGTTGATCGACCAGACCGTGCCGTTTGCGAAGCAGGTGAGCGAGCAGACTTTTGGAGGGCTGAATCCGGCGGAGCGCGTCGCTATCGTGTATCTGCTTCGCGCCATGGCGCAGGCGGAAGATAACTGACCTATGTATGCCTATGTCTGCGTATGGACGCCTGCAGGCCGCTGCTACGCGCTCATCGATGCTCGGCAGGCGCGAGCGCAGCGGCGGCCTGCAGCGTCGCCCTGACAGCGTCTGGCGTGAATGGCGGCGCGCGGAACCGCACGCCGGTTGCATCGAACAACGCGTTGGAGATAGCGGGCGCACCGGGGAGCGAAGCGGACTCTCCGGCGCCGAGCGGCGGCTCGCCTTGCCGGTCCACCAGCACTACGTCCACGGGGGGCAGCTCGGGGAATGTCAGGATCGGATAGCTGCCCCATTCCTTGCTTGCGACCAGACCGTCGGTAAAGCGCACACGCTCTTTCATCGTGCGGCTCAGAGTCTGGATCACGTTGCCGTGGATCTGATGGCGCACCCCGTCCGGATTGATCACGGTGCCCGTGTCCTGACCGACCGTCACGCGCTTGATGCGGATGTCTCCGCTGACGGTATCGACTTCCAGGTCGACGATCCATGCCGACCACGCTGCTCCGAAACCGGGAAAGCGGCTATGCACATATCGCGCATACGCCACGCCGCGTCCTTGGAGTACACGTTCGCCCTTGTTATGAACCGGGCGGCGTCCGGCACGGGCTTGCCAGCCTGCGCGTTCCGCCACTGCCTCAAGCAACGCCACCGCCCGCTCGTCCTCGAGATGACGGAGCCGGAAAGCCAGGGGATCGGCGCCGGTCTCGAACGCGAGTTCATCGATGAATACATCATGGGCGAAGGAGTTTGGCAGCGCCGATACCCCTCGGAACCACGACGCCCTGACCAGTGGCGCGAGGTCATGGCAAACGAAACGGCGATGCGCGAACGTGTAGGGCGACACCGCGGTCCGGTCGCCCATTTCAAAGACGCGCGGCTCCGCCGGCGTCGCGCCGGTGAGCAGAAGGGCGAGCAGGGGCGCGTCGTTCGACGGATAGCGTGAGGCGAACGTATAAGCCAGCGTCTCGCCGCTGCGCGACACCGTGCCGGTCACATCGACGACTTGCGCCGTGCCCTTGGGCTCCCACTGATGTTCGTCGGCGCGTGATAGCTGGACCCGCACCGGCTGACCCATGGCGCGCGACAACAGGAGCGCATCGCCCGCGACGTCGTCGGCGCAATTGCGGCCGTAACATCCGGAGGCCTCCATGCGGACAACATCGATATCGGCTTCGTCCCGCTCGACCAAGCGCGACAAGTCGTAGCGCAATGTCTGCGGGTTCTGCGTGCCCGACCATACCGTGATGCGTCCATCCTGATAGTCCGCGAGCGCGCATGACGGCCCGATCGAGCCATGCATCTGGTATGGCCAGACATAGTTGCGCGTGAGCGTGGTTGTTCCGGGCTGTCCCTGCACACTCTCCACGTCGCCTTCCTCCAGCAGCAGACGCCGCTGGGCCGGAGCTTGAACAATGGCCTCTGCCGGGTCATCGAGAGACTGGAGCGGCGGCAGCGGGCGCCACCGGACGCGTAGCGCACGCGCGGCGCGGATCGCCTGTTCCTCACGCTCGGCCACCACCCCGACGAAGTCGCCGACGACAACCACGCCTCGCACGCCCGGCAACGTATCGACGGATGTTCGGTCCACGTCGATCAGCGTCTTGCCTACGAACGCTCCGCAATCGTGTCCCGCGTAGGGCGGCCGCACGACGCGTCCGTGCAGCATGCCGGGCACGCGCATGTCGTGAACGAAGGTCAGGGCGCCGGTGGCCTTGGCGGGCAGATCGACACGCGGGGTTGCCCGCCCGACAATCCGGTAGCTTGACGGGTCTTTCACGGCAACCGATGAGTCGATGGGACGCGAGATCCGTTGGCCCTGGAGCAGCTCGCCGAAGCCGATACGGGTCTTGTCCGGGGCGATGACATAACCATCGTCGGTGGCGAGGAGGGCGGCATCGATACCTAAGTGTTGCGCCGCGAGCCCGATCAGCACCAGCCGCGCTTGCGCCGCCGCAAACCTGAGCGGCACGGCGGATATCTGGATGGTCGCGCTCGCGATGGTCGGCCCCTGGTTAGGCACTTGAGCAGAGTCGCCGAGGATCATCCTGACGCGCGGGGCCGGCACGTCGAGTTCTTCCGCCACGATCTGCGCGAGCGACGTGCGGATGCCCGTGCCGAGATCGACGTGACCGTTGAACGCGAGGATGCTGCCATCGTCCAGTATCGCGACGAAGATTTCCGGCGAATCCTGAACGTAGGAAGACCCGCTGCCCGGTTGCCCGGGAGCGGGTTTGACCGGCGCGAGCGGCTGCCTGACGATGGTCAGGCAGCCGCTGCGCGCGAGCAGTTCGGCTCGGGTGAGCGCTGCTGCAGTAGGCATGACAATTCCTGAAAATGCCGCTTGGTTCGACTAAACCGGTTCAACGCCCATGTTCAACGATTAACGATACGCTTGGGCATCGCCAATACCAAGAGGCAACCTGCCAGCATGCAGATGCCGAAGGTGATCAAGCCGGCGCTCATGCTGTGGGTCCAGTCCTTCATCCAGCCCAGTACGTAGGTGCTCGCAAAGCCGCCGAGGTTTGCGATCGAGCAGGCGAAAGCAATGCCCGCCGCCGCCGCCGTGCCGCGCAGGAACGTAGAGGGCAGCGCCCAGACCACCGGCATGGCTGCGGCCACCCCTGCATTCGCAATCGACAGCAGGATCACGGTAATGGCCGTGTTACCGCTGAAAAACGTGCTCGCAATCAGTCCGAACGCGGTGCACGCGAAAGGTACGACGATATGCCAACGCCTCTCGCGGTGCTTGTCCGAACTCGCGCCCGTCACCAGCATCATGATCACGGCCAGCGCATTCGGTATGGCGGTCAGCATGCCGATCTCGAGCGCGCTCTTCACGCCGGAATCGCGAATGATGCTCGGCAGCCAGAAGCTGATCGCATAGGTGCCGAGCAACACGCACAAGTCGATGAGACCCAGCGCCCAAACTTTCGGGTCCGTGAACGCATCACGCAGCCGATGACTCTTGCCGTCGTGAGATTCCTGCGCGAGGTCGTGCTTCAGGCGCAGGCGTTCATCGCTATTGAGGAACTTCGCCGATTCCACCGTATTGGGCAGGTAGAAAAACACCAGCACGCCCAGAACGATAGACGGCAACGCTTCGATCCCGAACAGCCACTGCCAGCCTTGCCAGCCGTGCATGCCGTCGAAGAAGGTCAGGATCCAGCCCGATAACGGCCCGCCGATCAGGCTCGACAACGGCAGCCCCATCATGAAGAGCGCAATGATCTTGCTGCGGCGCGCGTCGGGGAACCAGTTCGTCAGGTACAGCAGCACGCCCGGCAGGAAACCGGCTTCCGCGACGCCGAGCAGGAAGCGCAGGGTATAGAACTGGCCCGGCGTCTTGACGAACATCGTGAGGCCGGAAAGGATGCCCCACGTGACCATGATCCGCGCGATCCAGAGCTTCGCGCCGACCTTCTGCAAGATCAGGTTGCTCGGTACCTCGAACAGGATATAGCCGACAAAAAAGAGGCCTGCGCCGAGGCCGTAGATGGTGTCGCTAAAGTGCAGCGCATCGAGCATCTGCAGCTTCGCCAGACCCACGTTCACGCGGTCCAGGTACGCTGAAAAATAGCAGAGGCAGAAGAACGGAATCAGCCGCCAGGTGAGTTTCTTGTACAGCTCGCGTTCGGCCTGTGCGTCGGTGTGCAGCGTGCCGCGCAAAGTGTCTGTCAATGGGGTCGACAAGTCGTGTCTCCTCGAAATTCGGTCCCTCAAAGTTACGAAACCAAAATCAGGAAAGCAAGATTTTTATGAGAAAAATCCTATATAAATCAATGAGTTAGTGTTTTTAGTGCGAACGTGATGAAGCATCCCGCGGGCCGGACCCGGAGGATGCTTTCATGCAGCGGAGAGGATTAGAAGCGGACGATCGAGGGCTCAGGAACGGCGTTGTTCTATCGTTGCAAGGGCTTCATCGAGCGTCATGACAGCGGCATATTTCTGCGCCATGTCGAAGAGGTTTGCATCGTGCGGACCGATCGCTCTATCGCCGACGCAATCGGATACGACCAGCGGACGGAAACCATGCGACATCGCATCGACCACGCTTGCGCGCACGCATCCGCTCGTGACTGCACCCGCCACGATCAAGGTCTGCACCGCACGCTGCGATAACCACGGCGCGAGTTGCGTGCCAAAGAACGCGGACGGCACGGTCTTGCGCACGACCAGCTCGCCCCGCGCCGGTGTCAGTTCAGGCACGATTGCACTGTTCGGATGACCTTCGGTAAGCGTCGCCATGCCCGGCACTTTCAGCGAAAACACGTTGTCGTCGCTGCCATCGGCCGCGTACACAATGCGGCTATGCGCAACCGGCCAGCCATGCCGGCGCGCGGCCGCCAGCAGATGCACCGTACGTTCGATAGCGGGCGCAATGTTGCCGCCGCCGAAAGTCTTCGGGTCCGCGAAGCCGACGACGAAGTCGACAATCAGCAAGCCGATGTTGCCTTGCACCGGCAACGGCGTACCGAATCCCTGCTGTTTGTACACGCCGGATTCGGCGTGGCTCTGGATGTCGCTCATTCAGATTCTCCGCATATAGATTTCTATCGGTCCATCACAACGCCATCGCGGACTACGGCAACGCCGTCGAGCGACACGTCGCAATGGCGCAGCGGGATATCGATGTGACACGTCGTCGTGCGTTTGCCGCCTGCTTCGTTGTTCGGCCCAAGCGAAAACAGGAAGTTGCCTTCGAACGCGCGGGCATCCATGCCGATGGTTGCCTCGCGGTCGTACAGACCGAGCGTCGACCAACGCGCGCGAGGTTGCAAACCCCAGCCGATATGCGAGATCGCATAACCTTCGGGATCGTTGAACGAGGCCATGTAGTCGCTCAGCAAGTCAGCATCGACACCACCATCGATGCGCGTCGCGTAACCGTTCTCGACCGTCAGCGTGATCGGATCGTTCACGTACTTTTTCTGCGGCAGCAGGATGTCGCCGCGATCGATCACGATCTGGCCGCTCGCTTGCCCTTCGTTCGGGAAGGTCAGCACAAAACCGCTTGGCCAGTGATCCCAGCGGCCGGGTTCATCGACGAAACCGTACTCGGAGATAGCGGGAAACTCGCCCAGCGGACACACGAGTTCCGTGCCCGCTTTCGACTTGACACGCATTTCACGCGATGCCTTGATCCGCTCGGCCGCTGCTTTCACACGCGTGCGATCGGCTTCGGTCGGCACGAGGCGCGCGAGCACTTCGGGTGGCTCAACCGCGAGCAGGATCTTCGTGCCGGTCGCGAGGATCTCGTGCTGCTCGGGAGAGAACAACAAGGTCATCAGGTCGAGCACGAGATCGCTCGCCTTCAACGCGGCGATAGCGGCGAGGTTGCCCGTGAGAGGCGTGGTGCCGAGATACGCGAGCGAGTCGCGGCTCAGCGCCTTCTCGCCGTTCACCGGCAGCAGGTCGAGCCGGTTGACGATCGCGCCCATCGACTGCGTGGCGATCAGTGCGCTTGAAAGCGTCTGCGGATGCGTGGACGCGCTGGTGAGGATGGTGACGGTCTGGCCGGCCTGCAGCTTCGATAACGTCAGTACCTGCTTCCATGCGGCGATCATTTCGTAGTCGCTGATTGGCATGTTGACTCCTGAAGAATGAGTGTCAGTGTCGGCTAGTCTTGGGTCGCTTGTGCAGGACCTTAGACGAGCCTTGCGCCGAGGAAATCGCCGAACGCTTCATAGAAGCCGGCTTCGTTGTCCCACGGAATCATGTGGCCCGCATCCGGCACGCGCGTATGCAGCAGTCCTGGCGCCAGTGTCTGCATCTCCTGCACGTCAACGTCCAGCACCACGTCGCCGCGCGCGGCCGTGATCAGCAAAGAAGGCACGCGAAGCAGGGGCAGGTCGGCGTGGATGTCGTCGGTATGAAAGCCTTCGAACGATGTCAGCATGCCGCGTTCATCGCAGGTATGCAGCCATTGCGCGCGCACGCGCAACTGCTCGTCAGTCCAGGTCGGGCAGAAAGCGCGCATGCCGTCGGCGTCGATGCCTTTCACAGCCAGGCGGATCGAATCGACATACCAAGGCAGCTTCGCCGGATACGCGCGGCGGCCCGGACCGGACACGGGCGGGTCGACCAGCACCGTGCGCGTCAGGCCCTTCGGCGCGCTGCGGGCAGCACGGATTGCGATGCGTGCGCCCATCGAGTGGCCGACAAGCGCATAGTGTTGAAGGCCGAGCGCCTGAGCGAAGGCGATGACGTCGGCGGCTTGTGCGTCGAGGCTGTAGTCGAGCGTCGGCGATGCTTCGGACAAGCCGCGGCCGCGTACATCGAGCACGTAGGTATCGAACTGGCGGCCAAGCGTCTCGCCGACAAAACCCCACGTGACGGCCGGGCTGGTAATGCCAGGAATCACGATCACGGCGGGACGGCCTTCACGCACGCCTTCCGTGCCGCCGTAGCGGAGGTAATGCTGGCGAATGCCGTTGGCGTTGACGTTCGCGCCGTAGAGGAAAGTTGTGGTCATCGCGGAGTCCGTGGATGGATCGAAAGGAATCGGTAAGCGTGATCAATAAGCGTGATCAATAAGCGCCGGACAGCAATGCCCCAGCGCCCGGCACCACACGTTCGAGATCCAGTTCGCGCAACATGGCGTAGGTCGTGGCAATGGCAGCGGTAATCACCGGCTTGCCTGTCATTGCCTCAACTTGCGGCACTGCGGCAAGCGATGGCATCTGCACGCAGGCCGACAAGACGATTGCATCGACGTCCTGATAGGGCAGGGTTTTCACGATGTCAGGCAGCAGGCGCGGGTCGTGGCGGCCGACATCCAGGTTGTCGGGAATCTCAAGCGCTCGGTAGGCGACAACTTCAAAACCCTCATTACGGATGTAGTCGACTACAAGTTCAGTCAGCGGTTTCATATAGGGCGCCACCACCACGATGCGCTTTGCTCCAATGACCTTCAACGCTTCGACAAGCGCGCCCGCGCTGGTGATGACCGGCGCGGAACCGCCGTTCTCCACGGTGCGCTCGTGCAAGCGCTTCTGCGACACACGGTGGTAGCCATGTCCCATCGCCATGATTGCGACCAGGCACGCATAACCGAGCACGTTCACGCGCGCGTCGCTGAGTTCCAGCGCGCAGCGATCCGATTCCGCGTCCATGGCCGCGAGCTCCTCCTTGACCACCTTCTTCATGCGCATGCGGCTGGAATGGAACGTGAAACGCTCCGGGCGGATGCTCTGGCGGGCGAGCAGCATGGCCGGGATTTCGGTTTCCATCGTCGTGTTCGAGCTCGGCACGATCTGGCCGATGCGAAAGGTCTTGGTCATCTGGTCGACTCCGTAGGTGTATGTCTCGGGCCGCTCGCGGCGGCGCTGTTGGTCCGGCAAATGCTGCAGCAGTTTGATTCGATAAAGTCTAGTGTACACATTGGAATTTAACAAGATGCTGAAAACATTTTTTAATGGTGCAAGCGTGCTTTCGATTGGTGAAAACCCTAATTAAATGCACGTATATAGGGATAAAACGCACTGGAATCGACACAATGCAAATTTTCTTTACTCAAAAAAATTCAATGTGTACACTCAATATCAGTTCATTCAACAGGCTCGGCTGAACGACTTCTTTCGGCGAGCGCCAGACATGGAGAGATCATCATGAGCAAACCCCGTATCGCGATCGTTGGCGCGGGCCTTGGCGGAACGGCGGCAGCGGCGTTGATGCAGCGCGCCGGGTATTCGGTTCGTCTGTACGAGCAGGCTCCTGCTTTTTCGCGTCTCGGCGCGGGCATTCACCTTGGCCCCAACGTGATGAAGATCATGCGCCGCATGGACTGCGAAGACGCGCTGAACGTCATGGGTTCGCACCCGGACTACTGGTACAGCCGCGACTGGAAAACCGGGGAAGCCATCGCGCAGATTCCGCTGGGCGAGTTCGCGCTGAAGGAATATGGCGCGTCGTATCTGACCGTGCATCGCGGTGACTTCCATGCGCTGATGACTGAAGCGGTTGCACCGGGCACCATCGAGTTCAATAAGTGCCTGAGCAAGATTGAAGAAGTGGACAACGAAGTGCGTCTGACGTTTGCCGACGGCAGCGTCGAGACCGCGGACATCGTGATTGGCGCGGACGGCGTGAACTCGAAGATTCGCGACCATCTGCTGGGCGCTGAACCGCCGCGTTACACGGGTTACGTCGCTCATCGCGCGGTATTTCCCGCGTCGCTGCTCGGCGCCGATCCTTTCGATCTGTGTGTAAAGTGGTGGTCGGAAGACCGGCACATGATGGTGTATTACGTGACGTCCAAGCGCGATGAAATCTACTACGTGACCGGCGTTCCGCAGGCTGAGTGGCCGGCAGGGCAGTCGGTTGCGCCCAGCAGCCGCGACGAAATGCGCGAGGTCTTCGCGGGCTATCATCCGTCGGTGCAGAAGCTGATCGACGCCACGCCGGAAGTCACGAAGTGGCCGCTGCTGGAACGCGATCCGCTGCCGTTGTGGAGCCGTGGCCGCCTCGTGCTGCTCGGCGACGCATGTCATCCGATGAAACCGCATATGGCGCAGGGCGCGGCCATGGCGATTGAAGATGCGGCAATGCTGACTCGCTGCCTGGACGAAGTCGGGGCGAGCGACTACGCCGGCGCGTTCGCGTTGTATGAGGCGAATCGTGCGGAGCGTGCGTCGAAGGTGCAACTGGTCTCGCATAACAACACGTGGCTGCGCACTAACGAAGATCCGGCATGGGTGTTCGCTTATGACGTGTTCAACGAGCCTTTGAAGTCGCCGTCGGCGAAGCAGGCAACGACTGCCGCCGCGTGATGTTTCGACCCGAGCGCGTGCGGCAGTATCTGCATAAATTGCCGTGCGCGGTCTTGATCCAATGACTAGAAGATGAGCGTGTCTGCTTCCGCCACACCGGTTTCAGGGCCATTGACGCTGACCGTCAATGGCAGCACTCGCACGGTCGACGTGACCCGCGACACGCCCTTGCTGTATGTGTTGCGCAACGACTTCGAGCTGAACGGGCCGAAGTACGGCTGCGGTCTCGGCCAGTGCGGCGCCTGCACGGTGCTGCTGGACGGCGGTCCTGCACGCTCATGCGTCGTGCCGGTCGCAGCAGCCATGGGACGCGAGACACTCACGCTCGAAGGGCTTGGAACGCTGGACGCGCCGCACCCGATCCAGCGGGCTTTTATCGATGAACAAGCGGCGCAATGCGGCTACTGCCTCAACGGCATGATCATGAGCACGAAGGCATTGCTCGATCGCAATCCTGCGCCTGATGACGACGATATCCGCGACGCGCTGCGCTTCAACCTGTGCCGTTGCGGCACGCACATCGAAATCATGAAGGCGGTGCATCGCGCGGCCGAGTACCTGAAACGCGAACAAAAAAGCTGATTCATTGGACCCCATGAGATGGACGCCCTGTAATGGACCCGATGTAATGGACGCCGTGCACGAAGGAAGTTCTGGCGGACCCGTGCTGATGCCCGAGTCGATGCTTCACGCGTGCGTGCTGGGGGAGGCTGACGCCGCGCTGCGCGCGTCTGCGCTGCAGTTGCATGTGGAAGCAGGCGTGCGTTGGGTGGTCGCGGGAAACGTCGCCGCGTTCGTGGCCGAGCGTTTCGAGCAGGCACGCGACGCTGCTTGCCGGCTGGTGTTATCGGCCCGTCCGCAGCATGCCGGTGATACCCCTTCTTTACCCGTGCAACATTCCGGCTTGCAGCAGGAAGCGCATTACACATGGCCGATTCCGGCGGACAGGCTGATGCCGTGCGAGGCCATTGCGTGTGTCGACGCCGGCAGTATCACGGTCTGGAGCATTGCTCCCGAGGCGGCAGATCTTCGGGCGAAGCTTGCCGCTGTCACGGGCCTGTCGCCCGACCGTTTTGTGTTGCATTCCCTCGACGCACCCGATGGCCGCGCCGATCCGCAGATCGCCACGCATGCCGCGCTCGCCGCGGTTGTCTTGACGGCGGAGACCGGCCGGACGATATGCGTCGGCGGTTATATGGCGGCGTCGCAGGTCAAGGAGGCGGCAGTTTCTGTCGCCGCGTCGCTGGATGGCGAGGGCGCGCTGCTCGACTGGCGCTACATGGCGCGAACGCCGGGCCTGACCAGCGGCGAAGCAATCGCGCAAGATCCGGGTCCTTATTCTTCATCCCGCGCCACGTCCTTCGTCGATGATCCCGCCGCGCTGATTCCCGGCTCGGCGCATACCTTCGCACGCGAGTCTTTCGTCGATGAAATCGCGCGCGATCATCATCGCGATCCGGTGTCGTTTCGTCTCGATCACCTCGATCCGGTGGAGTATGGCGGCGCGAGGGAACTGATCGATACTGTGGCGCAGCGGGCAGCGTGGAACACAAAGAAGCAAACTCGCAAGACGCGCCGCGCGGATAACGAGTTCGCCCATGGCCGTGGTTTCGCGTTCGACAAACACGATGCAGCATCCGGCGACAACCCGGCGCCCGACTATTCAGCGTGGATCGTTGATCTCGATGTGAATCGCCTGACCGGTGACGTGGCGCTTAAGCGGGTGGTGGCGGGGCGTGCAAGCGGCCGCCGCAGGATTGGACGGTTGAATGGTGTTCCGGCCCGGAGAATCGCTGCTGCGGCTTCGCGCGCTTTGGGTCTGCAACTCACCGCGCGGCCCTCGCACGATGAGACGCCGGGCGTGCAAGCTGTATCGCATGAACTTGCTCCCGCATCGGCGGTATCGGGCGAAATTGCAACGCAGAGCGCTGCGGACGATCGCCTGGAAATCGATGTCTCTCCGGCGGTTGCGGCTATCGCGAATGCGCTTTACGACGCGACCGGCGTGCGCTTTCGTGCGCCGCCGTTCACGCCGGAGCGCGTGCTCGCGGCGTTGGGCGGAACCCCTGCCACAAACACACTCGGCAATAAATTGAGGCGCGCAAAACGCTCGCTCTGGACCGCGGTCGCGGCCGGCGGCGTAGGTAGCCTGATCGGACTGGCCTGCACGGCGTGGTCCTTGCGTGCCCCGATTGAAGCGATTGCCCGCCCGGCTGCATCGACGTGGTCCGACGCCACCATCGCCCGCGGTCGCCAGATTGCCGAGTTCGGAGATTGCGCGGTTTGCCATACGGCGCCCGGCGGCGCGGTCAACGCGGGCGGCCTCGGCCTTGAAACACCTTTCGGCATGGTCTACACGACCAACCTGACGCCCGATCCGAAGACGGGCATCGGCAACTGGTCGTTCGCTGCATTCGATCGCGCGATGCGCCAGGGCATTTCACGCGACGGCCATCATCTATATCCCGCGTTTCCCTATACCGCGTTCACGAAGATGAGCGAGGCCGACATGACCGCGCTATACGCGTATTTGATGTCGCAGCCGGCAGTCGAAAATGCGCCGCCTGTCACGCGCCTGCCATTTCCGCTGAATCAGCGCGCATTGGTCGCCGGATGGAACGCGCTCTACCTGAAGCAGGGCGAGTTCAAGCCTGACCCGACGCGTTCGGCGATATGGAATCGCGGCGCTTATCTCGTCGATGGCGCCGGACATTGCAGCGCGTGCCATTCGCCGCGCAATGCATTCGGGGCGGAGAAGGGCGGGCGTTTGTACCTGACTGGCGGCGGCGCTGAAGGCTGGGTGGCGCCGTCGCTCGTCGCCAATTCGAAAGCGCCCGTGCGATGGACCGAGCAGGCGCTGTACGACTATCTCAAGACCGGTTTCTCGCATGAACATGGCGTCGCGGCGGGACCGATGGCGCCGGTCGTCGCAAGCTTGTCGATGCTGCCGGAAGAGGACGTGCGCGCGATGGCGCATTACGTGGCGTCGCTGTCGCCGCAGCCGGTTGCTCTTCCCCTGTCCCAGCCTGCACACGCTCTCGCGACAAGCACAGTGACGCTGCAAGGACTCGACAGCGGCCGGCGGATCTTCGAAGGCGCATGCGCGGTTTGTCATGCCGCGACCGGCGGTGTGGGCAACTTCGGGGTGCGTCCGCTGCTCTCGCTGAACACCAGCGTGAGCGAAGGCACGCCGGACAATCTGCTGAACGTCATCCAGAATGGCATCGATGCCCCCGCTACCGATGCGCTCGGTTACATGCCCGGCTTCAAGGATTCGTTCGATGACCGGCAGATCGCCGATCTCGTGACTTATATCCGTGCGACCTTTGCGCCGAATGAAGCACCGTGGAAAGACCTGGCGCAGGCGTCGGCGCGAATTCGAAAGCACGTGCATTAGCGGCGGGCAGGCGGCTCCTTTGATGAATGGCGCCGCCGCCGGCGAGCGTCTGACCACATCCCACCCTTCCGACATTCGAACTATCATGGCGCCTTCGAAGCTTCCTTCCGGTTCATCGCACTCTGCACAGGACGCCGTGTCCCGCTATGAGGTGTCGGAGCAGATCGGGCATCTTCTTCGCAAGGCTTATCAGCGCCATCTCGCGATCTTCAGCCAGACCATCGACGATCCTCAACTGACGGCAGTGCAGTTTGCAGTATTGAGCGCCAGCCGAAGGCTTGGACCGTCTTCGATGAGCGACCTGGGCAAGGCGACCGCGATAGATGCCGCAACGGTACGCGGCATAATTGAACGTCTGAGGGCACGCGAGTTGATCGAGTTGCAGACAAATCCCGACGACCGCAGGAAGGTGACGGTGCAACTGACGCGGGCAGGTGAAAGCCTGGTCGAACAGATCACGCCAACCGCCTTTCGCATTAGTGAGTTGACCATGGGCGAGCTGAACGAAGCGGAGCGAGTGGCCGTGCTGTATTTGCTGCGCAAGTTAAGCGCGCCGGATTCCGAATAAGCGCAATCAGTCTATCGTGCGTTTTTGTGGCTAAGCTCACGCTTATTAATTAGCCGCTTCGTCTGGTGCACCGGCAAGCGCCACCGCAATCGCGTTGCACCAATAGCGGGACCTTCGCACCGGAAAAGCGATTGTGGTGTGTACGCTGGTTTTATAAGGTGCAGCACAGCACGCACGATTGCCTGAATGTCAGCTTAACGTTAGTCGTAAAACCCTTTAAAACAAGGGTGAAGAGTCATCATACCTAGTACAAGTCACTAGATATAAAGTGGGCATGGTCATTGCATAGAAGACTAGAATTAAAGTGTGTACATTTGTATCGGCAGACATGAGTATCGCTGTAAAAGGCGCGCTTGCCGACACGAACACCTTGATGAAACCTGAGCAATAGAGGCATCGATGCTTTCGAATCTGGCTATACAACTCATCAACGGACTAGCGGACGCGTGCGCCATGTTTCTTGTCGCGTCCGGTTTGTCGTTGATCTTTGGCGTGACGCGAATCGTCAACTTCGCGCACGGCTCGTTCTACATGCTTGGCGTGTACGTGGCCTATAGCATCGCCAGCCGCTTCGGCTCAACCGTCGCCGGTTTCTGGCTGTCGATGCTTGCGGCAGCGCTCGTGGTTGCCGTGCTTGGTGCGCTGGTCGAAGTGATCGTGCTCCGGCGCATTTATCAGGCGCCCGAGTTATTTCATCTGCTGGCAACCTTTGCGCTGGTGCTGATCTTTCGGGACGCGGCGCTGTATATCTGGGGCCCGGAAGACCTGTTCGGACCGCGCGCTCCGCTGCTCGGCGGCGCGGTCAACCTGCTTGGCCACGCATTGCCCACCTATGACATTGCATTGATCGTGATTGGTCCCGTGGTACTGGCTATCCTCTGGTTCGGTCTGACTAAAACGCGGTGGGGCACGCTTGTGCGCGCGGCGACCGGTGATCGGGAAATGCTCGGTGCGCTCGGTATCAACCAGGCCTGGCTATTCACGGGCGTGTTTTTCATCGGCGCATTCCTCGCGGGTCTTGGCGGTGCGCTCCAGGTGCCGCGCATGTCGGCGAACCTGTCGCTTGATATCGATACGATCGGCAATGCGTTCGTCGTGGTGGTGGTGGGCGGAATGGGCTCGATTCCGGGCGCGTTCGTGGCGGCGCTGCTGATCGCGGAGATCAAGGCGCTATGCATTGGAATAGGTGACGTGACCATTGGCGGCGTTGTGTTTTCGCTAAGCAAGTTCACGCTGGTGGCTGAGTTCGTGGTGATGGCGATCGTACTCGTCGTGCGGCCGTGGGGGCTGCTCGGTCGCGCGCAGGCCGCGGTTCGCACCATGGCCGTCGCTGAAACGCCGCTGCGTCCCGCCGATAGCCGCCTGAAGATATTTGCTGCTGTCGTGCTCGCGGTGCTTGTTTTGGCTCCGCTGCTGTCAGGCGTGTTCCCCTATATGCCCGTGCTGCTGGTCGAGATATTGATCGCGGTTTTGTTTGCGACAAGCCTGCACTTCATCATGGGTCCGGGCGGCATGCATTCGTTCGGCCATGCCGCCTATTTCGGCCTCGGCGCCTATGGCGCCGCGTTGTTCCTGAAGGTCCTGAACCTGCCGATGGAAGCCGCGCTCGTGCTCGGTCCGTTGCTTGCAGGTATCGGGGCACTCGTCTTCGGATGGTTTTGCGTGCGCTTGTCCGGTGTCTATCTCGCGATGCTGACGCTGGCCTTCGCGCAGATCGTCTGGTCGATCGTGTTCCAGTGGGACGCGGTGACCGGTGGCAGCAACGGTATTCTCAACCTGTGGCCGTCGACCTGGCTTAGTTCGACCGTGGCGTACTACTACGTGACCCTGGTGTTCGCGGTGCTGGGTGTGTGGCTCTTGCGGCGAATGCTGTTCTCGCCACTCGGTTATGCCATGCGCGCCTCGCGCGACTCAACCCTTCGCGCCGAAGCAATCGGTATCGACGTGAAGCGCGTGCAGTGGGTCGCTTTCATCATCGCGTCATTGTTCTGTGGTCTCGCGGGATCGCTGTATGCGTTCTCCAAGGGGTCGATCTCGCCGGAAGTGATCAGCGTCGGGCGCTCGGTCGACGGCCTCGTCATGGTGCTGCTGGGTGGCTTGCAGACGCTTACCGGCCCGATTGTCGGCGCGGCAGTGTTCACCTGGCTTCAAGATACGGTCGCGCGTCAGACGGACTACTGGGAGGCGCTGCTGGGTGCTTCGATCCTGGTGCTGGTGATTGCGTTTCCGCAGGGGATTGTGGGGTTCGTGCGGGACAAGCTTGGGTCGCACAAGAATTCCGATAACAGCGTGAGTCCGCAACCCGCCAAGGAGGCCCTGTGACCCTTTTGCGCGTCTCTCATCTCGCGAAGTCGTTCGGCGGCGTGAAAGCGGTCGACGACGTCTCCTTCGACTTGCACGCGGGGCAGTTGCTTGCGCTGATTGGTCCGAACGGTGCGGGCAAGTCGACCTGCTTCAACATGCTCAACGGGCAGTTGAGACCGAGTTCGGGCTCGATCCTGTTCGACGACCATGAGATCGCGGGCAAACGTCCGCGCGATATCTGGCGTCTCGGCGTTGGCCGTACTTTCCAGATTGCCGCGACCTTCAATTCGATGACAGTGATTGAAAACGTTCAGATGGCGCTCGTTTCGCGGGACCGCCAGCTATTCAACCTGTGGAAACCGACCTCGTCCATTCACGCCGATGAAGCGATCGCGCTGCTCGAACAAGTCGGCATGGCGGCGCATGCGAAGCGCGCATGCGGTGTGCTTGCTTATGGCGATGTGAAGCGCGTCGAACTGGCCATTGCACTTGCCAACAAACCTAAGCTCTTGCTGATGGACGAACCGACAGCGGGCATGGCGCCCAAGGAACGCAACGACCTGATGGCGCTGACCAAGCAGCTGGTGATCGACCACAAGCTCGGCGTGCTTTTCACCGAGCACAGCATGGACGTGGTGTTCGCCTACGCTGACAAGCTGATCGTGCTCGCTCGCGGCAAGCTGATTGGCGAGGGGGATGCGGAGAGCGTGCGCAACGATCCGCGTGTGCGCGAGGTGTATTTCGGCACGGGAAAATCTTTCACGCCGCGTGCATCACTCGCAGCCGACGGAGTCGCGTAATGAACCCGTCTACTCAAGACAAGACCATGTTGAAAGTTTCCGGCCTGAATGCGTTCTATGGCCGCGCGCAGATTCTGTACGACGTTGAACTCGAAGTCGGCCGCGGTGAAGTGGTCGCGCTGATGGGCCGCAACGGCGCGGGCAAGTCGACCACGATGAAAGCGCTCATGGGCATGCTGCCGTCGCGGCAGGGAGCGATCAATTTCTGCGGACACGATATCGCGAAGTTGCCGCCGTACCGTATCGCGCGGCTTGGCATGGGCTTCGTGCCGGAAGACCGGCGCGTGTTCGGCGATCTCTCTGTGATGGAGAATCTCGATACCGGCCGCCAGCCGCCACGCGAGGACGCGCCCCGCTGGACGCCTGAAAAACTGTTCCGCCTGTTCCCGAATCTTGGCGAGATGCCGAATCGTCCGGGCAGCCAGATGAGCGGCGGCGAGCAGCAAATGCTGACCGTATCGCGTACGCTGATGGGCAATCCCACGCTGGTCCTGCTCGATGAACCGTCGGAAGGCGTGGCGCCGATCATCGTTGAACAGATGGCGAACATGATTCTCGAGTTGAAGCGCGAAGGGCTGTCCATCTTGCTATCCGAGCAGAACATGCATTTCGCCGAGCTCGTCAGTGACCGCGCGTATGTGCTCGAAAAAGGGCAGATACGGTTTAGCGGCACGATAGACGAGCTCGCCCGCGACGAAGCGGTGCGGCGGGCTTACCTGAGTGTTTAAGCGTGTTCAATTCAAGTACAGATCGACCAAGGGTATCCTTCAGGCAACCTTAGCCATGTCACTTGGCATTCAACCTAGCCGCCTTACCTAGCCTTATCCGGAGAGAAAAACTATGACCACGCGTGTTGGATCGTTGCTGCGCTTAGCCGCTTTCGTGGTTGCGCCCCTGGCCACCGCTTTGGTGTCGGCCGGCGCTGCCGCCCAGACCATCAAGATTGGCGAGATCAACAGTTATAAAGCGCAGCCTGCGTTCCTCGGCCCGTATAAGAACGGCTGGAACATGGCGCTCGACGAGGTCAACGCGGCAGGCGGTATCGATGGCAAGAAGCTCGAAGTCATCTCGCGCGACGACAACGGCAATCCGGGCGATACGGTTCGCGTGGCGCAGGAACTGGTCACGGGCGAACAGGTCTCGTTGTTGTTCGGCGGGTTCCTGTCGAACACAGGTTTGGCGCTTGCCGACTATGCCAAGCAACGCAAGATTTTTTTCCTGGCTGCCGAACCGCTGACCGACAAGATCGTCTGGCAGGACGGCAACAAGTACACGTACCGGTTGCGTCCGTCGACCTACATGCAGGTCGCGATGCTCGTACCTGAAGCCGCCAAGCTGCACAAGAAACGCTGGGCGGTTGTGTATCCGAACTATGAATACGGGCAGTCGGCGGTGGCGACGTTCAAGCGTCTGCTGAAAGCGGCGCAGCCTGACGTTGAGTTCGTGGCTGACCAGGCGGCGCCGCTTGGCAAGCTGGATGCCGGTGCGGTCACGCAAGCGCTCGCGGACGCGAAGCCCGATGCAATCTTCAACGTCGAGTTCGCTGCCGATCTCGGCAAGTTCGTGCGTGAGGGCAATACGCGCGGCTTGTTCAAGGACGTTTCCGTGGTATCGCTGCTGACGGGTGAGCCTGAATACCTCGATCCGCTCGGGTCCGAGGCGCCGGTCGGCTGGATCGTGACGGGGTATCCGTGGTATTCGATCGATACACCTGCCAATCGTAAATTCGTCGCGGCGTATGAGACGAAGTATCACGACTATCCGCGGGTTGGATCGGTGGTGGGTTATTCGGCGTTGATGTCGATTGCCGATGGTTTGAAGAAGGCCAAGTCGACCGACCCGGAGAAGCTTGCGGCAGCGTTCAAGGGCTTGAAGGTTGAGACGCCGTTTGGTCCCATCACGTACCGCGCGCAGGATAACCAGTCGACGATGGGTGCGTACGTCGGGACGACGGCGGTGAAGGACGGCAAGGGCATCATGACGAACTTTCGGTATATCGATGGCGCGAGTGTCCAGCCTTCCGATGCGGAAGTGGCGAAGTTGAGGGCGGCGGATTAAGTTGGTGCGGGGTGTGTGATGATGTGAGAACGGCCCGCGGAAGCGGGCCGTTCTCGTTGGTGGGGCCGGGCGGAGATTTCGTTTTGAGCGCTGCTGGAATCGGTCGAATCCGTTGATGCGGTAAAAAGCACTTGACCGGTACCGGAAAGGGCATAATATGTACATATCATGTTCATGTACATAGGAGCCTAAGAATGGCCGCTGCAACGGAACGGATTGTCGTCCAGGTGACGCCGGTTCAAAAACGTGCGATTGCGAGCACCGCGAAGCGTCTCGGGCTCAACGTGAGCGAATTGATGCGCCAAGCGGCGCAGGGCTTTACGCCGTCGGATGATGAAGAGGATATCAATGCGCTGATCTGGCGCGTGGACGCGTCCACGAAGGAAGCGAATGATGCACTCGATGACGCGTTGTCATTTGTTGTGGAATCGAACAAGCGCATCGCTGCAATGACAGGAGGTAAGTAGTAATGGGTGTGACCGACAAGGTGTGGGACGCGCTTACGACCGTTATCAAAATGAATGACAAGGTGGTGTCGCTGGCCGGTACGGTGAAAGAGCAGCAGCTAAAGATCGAGGGACTGACCGAGCGTGTGATTCGTCTCGAGGCGACTCTGGAACTGATGATGCGTACAGGCAGCAGCACGAAGAAGCTGCCCCGCTGACAGGGAGCAAATTAATGCATGATGGATACGAGAAGCAATGACATCGGCAACTTTGACATCTAAAGGGCGGGTAACGATTCCTGTAAAAGTACGTAACCAGCTCGGGCTCGCAACCGGGGACCGCATAGAGTTCATGCTCAACGACGAAACCGGGCACTACGAAGTCGCGCTTGCTGAACGCTCAGTGACCGCACTCAAGGGAATCATCCTCAAACCTGCAGAATCGGTTCTGATAGAGGACATGAATATGGCAATCGGCGAGTAGGGTGAATCGGCGAAGAGCATGCAGTAAAGTGGTGTTTCGGTGCGCGCCTTAGCGCCCGGTGGACCTTAAACAGTCGAGGAGTTCGTTCGATGAAGCCTTCTATTGCACTCGATGCGCACCGCGTGGAAATCCGGCTGATTGTCGAAGCAAACCGTGCCGTCAATGCGCGCGTGTTTGGTTCCGTCTTGCACGGGGAAGATACTGAAGAGAGTGATCTGGACATCCTGGTTGACCCGGAACCAGGAATGACCCTGTTGAATATCGGTTCGATCCGGCGCCAATTGGCACAGTTGCTTGGCGTATCGGTAGACGTGCTGACTCCGAATGCACTTCCCGAAAAATTTCGTGAGGTTGTGGTCGCCGAGGCGGTGCCCGTATGAGTCGTGACAAACAACGCTTGCCGGATTACTTGCAGCACATTCTCGATGCAATTGACCGCATTGGAAGGTACACGGTCGATATGGACAAGGCTGCGTTTAAGGCGAATGAGCTTGTATGCGATGCCGTGATCCGTAACGTCGAAATCATTGGCGAAGCAAGTAATAACGTTGACAAGTACTACCGCGACTTTGCTGAAGCGCACTCTGAACTTCCGTGGACCGACGCCTACGAAATGCGCAATGCTGTAGCACACGGCTATTTCAACGTCGATCTCGATATCGTGTGGAACACGGTGCGTAATGATTTGCCCGGGCTACACAGCGCCATTGAGACGCTGTTGCTGGATCTCAGGTCAGATCATTGACGAATCCCAGCGGGAGAACCAAGGAGATGACCCTGCGCGTGAGCGCTCCGCACGGCCGGTAGCCGAACGTTAGGATAAAGCGATGAACCTTCTCCAGCTTTTCGGTGCCGGTTGTTTTGGATCTGTTATTGGCTGGACATTGCGCTATGTCTTGGCGCACTCGAAGGAGATTTCGGTGAGTAGCTTGGGAACCATTGTTAGCAGCGTCGGAGGCGCTGCCATTACTGCCCTTTTTGATCGGGGAGGCGCAATGTTCGCTACCTACAGTATCGGGCTGGCGCTTGGATTCTTCTTGCATGTGCTGCTATTCGACATTGATCCAACTACGGGTGCAGTCGTTTATCGCGCGACGAAATAATAAGAAAAAGCTAGCTTATGCAAGTATAGTTCATTGAGGGCGCCATGATAGTCGTGCGCCCGGTGAACCAGAGGCTCACTCGCAAGTCATCTGCATAACCACCCGCTCACGGACTAAGCTTCGAGATTTTCTGCCCTTGAATACCTACCCCGGCCATCAACCCTTGCTGGCCATAAATGAACGCGTAGACATCTGATTGCAACGTGGTCGATGTCAACGACCGAGCCGTGCCGGAATCCACGACAACAACGCTTGGCCCCGCGCCAATCGACCAGCCGCCGCTAGTCTGCAGATACTTGATTGCGGAATCGGTCGTGAGGAACATGGCTTCCTGAAACGATTGTGCGCCGGCTTGCAGACCATACGAAACGGAGGTCGCGTTGTAGTAGCCCATCACTTTCCCATCCGCGCCAAACATCACGCCGTTGCCTTCCTCAGCACCGACGATCAAACCCGCCTTGAGTATTTCCGGAAATACGAGCACGGCCTTCGTTCGGGACTGGAGCAACTTTGCATTGGGGGTCGTGCTGTACAACTGCTGTAGCGCCGCGCGCGCTTTTGCTTCCAGATCGGGGTCGACCGCGTTTGTCGGAGGTATTTGCGAAGTCGAACAGGAGGTCGCCAACAACAAGAGCAGGGTAGCGAGGATCAGTCTGATGCATTGGATCATGAGGTCAAACTCCGCTTGCAATTCGGTTGTGTCCGGTTGAATACAACCTGGGGGTAGATGCGCTTTATCGGTGGTAATGACGGTTGACGTTTTCAATTTGAAATACGTTCTCGTTCGCGAGTTAATTGATTGAGTCAAATAACCTTGACCTATAGATGTTTTCTAAAACGATTGATTGGTTAATGTCTTTATTCGGAGTATTCAGGAAAAATTACCAATGAAGACGATCGCTGGCACGTCTGGAACATGACCAGCATGCGCAAAACGCAGATCGGCTCGGATGGCGTTGCACCGTACATGTGACAAGCTATCGATCATCGACAGATTCGACTCTGAGGACTTCGCGAGCAGGCTTTGTCGTCCTTGCTTTAAGGAGCCGACTTAATAGAGTAGGAGGTTATATCAAGCATTGTCATTTGGCAAAACATCAAGAATTAAACGAGCAATAGAATTAATATCGGAAATCGTTTCGTCGTTGCAATTTTTTATACAGTAAATATATCCACCAAAAACACCTATGCATGCGGATCGATCCGTCCGCGCGTTGGAGCAACCTTAGCCAGCCAGAACGGCCCATCCGCCATGACGCGTTACCATGCACGTTCGTCATGACTTGCGACCCTTGCCGTGAACATCCGCTTCCTCGAAACCTTCGTCTGGCTTGCCAAACTCCAGAATTTCCGCCTGACGGCTGAGAAACTGCACACCACGCAAGCGGCGGTCTCAAGCCGGATCGCGTCGCTTGAGGAGAGCTTCGACGTCCGCCTGTTCGATCGCAACTCGCGCTCCGCCACGCTTACGCCGGCTGGCCGCAAGATGCTGGCCTATGCAGAGCGCATCGTCCGCCTTGGCGAGGAAATGCGCCGGGAAGTCGACGACGCAGACGCCGACGCAGGCCTGATCCGCATCGGGGTGATCGAATCCATCGTGCATAGCTGGTTCCCGGCGCTGATGGCGCTCGTGCGCGAGCGTTATCCCCGGCTTGAAATAGAAGTCACCAGCGACACCACGATTCACCTGGCGAACCTGCTGCGTGGCGGTGAGATCGAATTGATCCTGCAGACCGATGCAATCGCCGGCCCCGACTTCACGAATCTGCCGCTGTGCGAATTCCCGGTCCGCTGGGTGGCCAGTCCCAAGCTCGGGCTCTCAGGCCGGACACTCGATCTTGCGCACCTCGCGGACTTCCCCATCGTCAGCTTCTCGCGCCATTCCGGCCCGCACGCGACGCTCGAACAACTGTTCGCACTGGCGGTCGAGAGACCTGCGCGGATCAACTGCATCACGTCGGTGGCGGCAATGATCCGGCTGGTTGCCGACGGTTTCGGTGTGGCCGCGCTGCCACCCGCGATCATCCAGCGTGAGTTGCGCGAAGGGACGCTCGAGGTCCTCGATGTAAGTGCCGAGTTTCCATCGCTGCCGCTGGTGGCGACGTGCAGGGCACAAAGTCACCCTCTCGCCGCGCGTATCGCCGATCTGGCACGGCAAGCCGCGAGCGGGTTCGAAACAGCGCTCCACGCTGAGCCGGTACCGGTTGCGAAGACTGAGGCCGTGCGAGACGCATCGCCTAAACGCGGCGTCCGCAAGACTGGCAACGCGCGGACGTTGTCGCCAATGGTCAACACGCGCAAGCCGGGTCGCACGAACAAGTCGCCGCCAAGCAAGTCATAAGGAAACTTATTCACGCCGTATTTGTTTTCTTGTTGGACCGAAGCCCCCGTTGCTCGCGACACTGTTCCCACTACGAATCCACTTTCGCCAGGGAACAATCGATGAGCGCATCACAACCGCAGGGCCAGCTTTGCATCTGGACAGACACCGATCCTGATCCGGTGCAGGAAGCCGATTTCAACGCGTGGTACGACCGCGAGCACATGCAGGAACGCGTCGCGATCCCCGGCTTTCGCTACGCCCGCCGCTTCAAGGCCACCGACGGCGGCCCGCGCCGCTATCTCGCGCTCTATGTGACCGAGTCGCTCGCCGTCTTCCGCAGCGACGCCTATCAACGCGCGTTCACTCAACAAACTCCGTGGTCTCTCGCCAACTTTGCGCGAATGACCGGCACGCAGCGACGCGTAGGCGAACTGACACTTGAAACGGGTGACGGCGAAGGCGCGTTTCTCGCGCTGTTTGTGCTCCCGCCAGAACGCGTTGAGGCGGCGTTGTTAAAACCGCGCTTCGAAGCAAACCTACGTCAGCCCGGCATTCATGCCGCCCGGCTTTTTTGCACTGCGCCTGCGTTGTCGGTATCGCTGACGGCATCGAAGGAATCCGCATTGCCCGCTGCCGATGCGCTCGTATTGGTCGAAGGCAGTGATCCCGAAGTTACCCGCGCGCTCGCCGAAACACTCGCGCAAGGCGCCGAAGTCCGTACGTTCCAGATGCTCTGGCGCATTTCCGCCTGAGCCGACGTCATCCCGCTTTCATCATCCGAGGTTCTCGATGAATACACTTGCCCAGCAATCCGATATCGGTTCACCGCACGTCGGACGCGGCCGTCTGGCGACGGCGAGCATGGTCGGCACGTCGCTTGAGTGGTACGACTTCACGATCTACAACACGCTCGCCGCGCTTGTTTTCAATCACCTGTTCTTCCCCTCGGTCGATCCGCTCGCGGGCACCATTCTCGCGTTCTCGACCTACGCGGTCGGGTATATCTCGCGGCCGCTGGGCGGCGTGATCTTCGGCAACCTGGGTGACCGCATCGGCCGTCGTGCGGTCCTGATGCTCACGCTTGTGCTCATGGGCATCACCACGGCGCTGATGGGCTTCCTGCCGACGTACGCCGCCATCGGCATCTATAGTCCGATCCTGCTCGTCGCGCTGCGCTTCGTGCAGGGCATCGCGCTCGGCGGCGAGTGGGCAGGAGCCGTGCTGCTATCGATTGAACATGGCGATCAGGACAAGCGCGGCCTGAGCGCGTCGTGGACGCAGGTCGGGCCATCGTTTGGCACCTTGCTCGGGACGGGTCTCATCGCGCTCCTCACGCTCCTGGTCTCCCCCGATGACTTCCTCGCCTGGGGCTGGCGTTTGCCCTTTATCGCCAGCATGCTGCTGGTGGTTTTCGGCCTGTGGGTACGGCGCGGAGTCGATGAAACGCCGCAGTTCGAACAGTTGAGCCACGCCCATGCTACGGCTAAGGTGCCCGTTGTTGAAGTGCTCACGCAGCACTGGCGGCGTCTGTTGATTGCGGGCGGTTCGCGGATCGGATCGGACGTGCTGTACGCGTTGCTGGTCGTGTTCACGCTGACTTATGTCACGACCGTCCTGCATCTCTCGCGTACGACAGCTCTGACCGCCGTGCTGATCGGCACCGCGTGCAATGCGTTGAGCGTGCCGTTCTTTGGCGCGCTGTCGGACCGGTTCGGGCGTCGGCCGGTTTATCTCGCGGGTGCATGTGCCGCGCTGGTGTGGGCGTTTGTTTTCTTCGTGCTCGTGGATAGCGCGCAGCCGTGGCAGATCGTGATCGCCGTCGTGGTGGGGCTTGTGATCCATGCCGTGATGTACGGGCCGCAAGCCGCATTCGTGACCGAGCAGTTTCCTACCCGTGTGCGCTATGCCGGATCGTCGCTCGCTTATACGCTGGCCGGCATTCTCGGCGGCGGCTTCGCGCCGCTCATCATCGTGGCTCTGTTCAAGCATTACAACAGCACGTTGGCGGTGTCGGTGTATGTGGCCGTTGCAGTGATTGTCACCGGCATCTCGCTGATCGTCGCGCGTGAGACTGCGCGACGGCCGCTGGAAAATTAACGCGCTACCTGTCTCCGCGCTACGCTCATCTACTCAAGCTCCCCAATGACTACGCTTTCCTTTAATGTATTTCCCCTCGGCGCCGAGCCTGTGTCGACCACTGCCAACATCGATGACCTCGTGATCGCGGGCTGGGCAGGGCGAGACCCCGCCGCGATTCAGGCGCATATCGATGAACTCGCGGCGCTTGGTGTAGCGCCGCCATCCACGACGCCTTGTTTCTATCGCTTGGCCGCCGATCTGCTCACGCAGGACGAGAGCATTACCGTGCTCGGTGCGCACTCGGGGGGCGAGGTCGAATGCGTGCTGCTCGATAGCCCGCTCGGGACGCTGGTCGCTATCGGCTCCGATCATACGGACCGCGAAGTAGAGGCGTATGGCGTGGCGGTATCGAAGCAGGTTTGCGCAAAACCGCTTGGCCGCGATGCCTGGCTCTATGCCGATGTCGCCGGACATTGGGATCGGTTGACGATGCGCTCGTGGCTGAGTAGCGCCGACGGTGAGCGCCGTCTTTATCAATCGGGTGCGGTCAATGGGCTGCTCGATCCGGCTGATTTATGGCGCAGGTTTGCGGGTGCGCCGACGCTGCCTGCGAAGAGCGCGATGTTCGGCGGTACGCTTTCTGTGCACGGCGCGATCGCGGCGATGTCCTCGGGCGATGCCTTCGAACTCGAGATACACGATCCCGTGCTCGAACGCACTTTGACACATCGGTATTCGGTGGCTTCGCTGCCGGTCGTCGCCTGACTTTTACTGGATATCCTCCATGACGCTCTTCGCTCCCAAGACTCCGCTCGCCGACCTCGCCGCCATGCTCGACGCTGGCACGACGACCTCGCGCGAACTGACTGAAACCGCGCTGGAACGCATCGCTGCCGATGGCGGCAATGGGGGCGCCGCGTTCTGTTTCGTGGACGCTGACGGCGCTCGCCGCCAGGCCGATGCTCTCGATGCGCTACGCCGCGCCGGCACGCGTCTCTCGCCGCTGGCGGGTGTGCCGGTATCGGTCAAGGATCTCTTCGATGTACAAGGCCAGCCGACCCGCGCCGGTTCCCGCGTCCTCGCCGATGCGCCGCCTGCTCGTACCGACGCGCCCGCTATCGCCCGGTTGAGGCGAGCCGGCGCGGTGCTGATCGGGCGCACGAACATGAGCGAGTTCGCGTTCTCGGGGCTGGGCCTCAATCCGCACTATGGCACGCCTGCGTCGCCGTGGCGCCGGAGCGAACGACATGTGGCGGGCGGGTCATCGTCGGGGGCCGCGGCTTCCGTGGCCGATGGTTTGGCGGCAGCGGGCCTTGGCAGTGACACGGGCGGATCGCTGCGGATTCCCGCCGCGTTTTGCGGGCTCACGGGTTTCAAACCGAGCGCGGGACGTGTGCCGACTGAGGGCGTTGTGCCGCTGTCGCCCACGCTCGATGTGGTGGGCGCCATTGCACCGAGCGTCGCCTGCTGCACGATGATGGACGGCGTGCTCTCGGGTGCATCGTTCGGTGCAAGAAGGCCGCTTGCGGGCGCGCGATTGGCGGTGCTGCGCAACTATGTGATGGATGGCATCGAGCCGGAAGTCGCGCGAACCTATGAAGCGGCGTTGGACAGGCTCGCTGATGCTGGAGCCTTGCTCACGGAAGTTCGTTTCGCGCCGCTCGATTCACTGCCTGCGATCAACGCGTTCGGCTTTTCTCCGATAGAAGCGTTTGCCGCTCATCGCTCGCGGCTGGGTACGCAGGCCGATATGTACGACCGGCGCGTGCTGGCGCGGATCAGGCGGGGTGAGGCGGCATCGGCGGCGGATTACCTCGATCTGATCGCGGCGCGGCGTGCGACCATCGCGGCGGCTCGGCAGTTCTTCGCTGGTTTCGATGCGTTTGTCATGCCGACCGTGCCTATCGCGCCCCCATCGATTGCCGCGCTCGAAGTCGATGACGCCGCGTTCGCCGCAGCGAACGCGCTGGTGCTGCGCAATCCGAGCGTGGTGAATTTTCTTGATGGCTGTGCGGTTTCAGTGCCTTGTTATCGGGAGGGGGACGTGCCGGTGGGGTTCAGCATCGGCGGGTTGCATGGTCAGGATGAGGTGATTCTGGCGCTGGCGAGTGCGGTGGAAAACGCGCTTGGGATTTGTAAAGTGTATTAGTGCATGATGCACTGTTCTGGTAGCAACAAAAACAGCGCGCGATGATCAAATCGTTCAATCATAAAGGTGTGCAACCCTTGTTTGAAACCGGTACAGCAGCAGTGATTCAGGCAGCACATAAGCCGCGGTTGATTGGTCAGTTGACAGCACTACACAGGGCCAAATCACATCAAGATATGAATCAGCCGGGTTGGGGTTTGCATCCACTTAAGGGTGAGGAGGCTGGAGTCTGGTCTGTAACGGTGAACGGCAACTGGAGGTTGACGTTCATGTTTGACGGTGAGGATGCAATCCTCGTTGACTACAGGGACTACCACTAAAAGATTGTCTGAACGCTCAAATCGCGTAGCCCGGTTGCATCGGGCATTACACTGAAGTCTTCATATTGACGAAAGCTATGTCGAACATGTTCAATCCGCCACACCCTGCGGCAATCCTCCGGGAAGATGTGCTGCCTGCACTGAACCTGACGGTTACCGAGGCTGCTGAGCAACTTGGTGTGTCCCGAGTGACCTTGTCTCGTCTGCTCAACGAGCGTGGCGGGATCACTCCCGAAATGGCGCTACGCATTGAACAGTGGCGGGTGTGGAGCGCGGTGGGCGAGCTGATCTTTGGCTTGGTATGCAGCTCGACTACGATCTCTGGCAGGCGCGCAGGCACGCGCCGAAGCGGATATAACCGGCGCCGGCAGTGGCGTCCGCCTAACCAGGATCTGGCGATCACAGGGGGAAGTTGACTATGGCGCAGAAAAATCCAGGCATTCTGTTGAACAACTCTTGCCAGGCCGCCCTGCGTCGTTCATAACGAAGCAGGGTAGCAAGACTCAACCAAATCAACGCGTTGCCTAACCTCCCCGCAACTTGTCCACAGCCTTGCCAACAATTTCTGTGGATATCTTCGCACGCTAAAACAACTCGTGCTGCCCAGACACCAACGTCTGAAAATCGCTTTGCAAAAGCGGCAAGATCGCATCGGCGATAGGCTGCAACTGCCGTGTCAGATAGTGATCGTAGTCAATGGCGGCCCGCAAGGTTTCAAGCGGCTCCGGTCCCGCGGTTGTCATCACATAGCTGATCCAGCCGCCGCGTTGATACTGCAACGGCCGCCCCCGCTCGCGGTTGAACTCATCGGCCATGCGAGCCGCGCGGACATGCGGCGGCACGTTGCGCTCATACGCATCGAGTGGCCGGCGCAGGCGCTTCCTATACACGAGCAACTCGTCGAATTCGCCACTCAGCGTGCGCCGTACATAGTCGCGTACATAGTCCTGATACGGCTCACCCTTGAAGATTCGCAAATAGAGTTCTCGCTGGAACTGCTGCGCGAGCGGGGTCCAGTCGCTGCGAACGGTTTCGAGTCCCTTATAAACCACCTCTTCGCTACCGTCAGGCAGAAGGCTAAGGCCGGCATAACGCTTCTTGCTGCCTTCTTCCGCGCCGCGAATGGTCGGCATGAAGAACCGCCGATAGTGCCGCTCAAATTGCAACTCCAGCGCGCTTTGCAGGCCAAAGCGCTCTCGCACATGATCCTGCCACCACGCGTTCACGTGCTCGACAAGCGCGCCGCCAATACGCGCCGCTTCTTCTTCGCTGCGAGCGTGCTTCAACCAGACGAACGTGGAATCCGTATCGCCGTAGATCACTTCGTAGCCTTCGGCTTCAATCAGCTCGCGCGTCTTGCGCATGATTTCATGACCGCGCATGGTTATCGACGATGCCAGGCGAGGGTCGAAGAAGCGGCATCCCGTTGAACCCAGCACGCCATAAAACGCGTTCATGATGATCTTCAACGCTTGCGAGAGCGGCTTGTTGTGCTCGCGCTTCGCTTCTTCGCGCCCCTTCCAGACCTGATCGACAATAGCCGGCAAACTATGACGCGTACGTGAGAAACGCGCGCCAAGAAACCCCGGCACCGAATGCTCATCGTCCGGATGTCGGAGACCGTCGACCAATCCAACGGGGTCAATAAGGAAGGTGCGAATGATCGATGGGTACAGGCTTTTATAGTCGAGAACCAGGACGGAATCGTAAAGACCCGGCCGCGAATTCATCACGAATCCGCCGGGACTTGCCGCACCGGCAACATCGCCAAGATTGGGCGCGACGAAACCTTGCCGATGCATGCGCGGCATATACAAGTGCGTAAAAGCGGCCACGGATCCACCGCTGCGATCAGCGGGAAGACCCGTGACCGTTGCGCGCTCGAGCAGGAACGGCAGCAACTCCGTTTTCGCAAAGACCCGCGTGACCAGCTCGCAATCCTTCAGGTTGTAGCGCGCGAGAGCGGGCTTGTCTTCATCGAAGCGACGCTGGATTTCGTCCATTCGCTGGTAGGGATTATCGATGGCTTTGCCTTCGCCGAGCACGCTCTGCGCGACATACTCGAGGCTGAACGAAGGGAAGCTCCATGTTGCCGACCTCAGCGCTTCAATACCATCGATCAACAATCGTCCCGCCGCGCCCGCGAAGAAATGGTTTTGAGTGAGACCATGCTGCCGCCATTCCATTACGCTCCCACCGCGACCCAATCGCAGCGGAATCTGATACAGCTGCGAGTGCTCCTGCAATACGCGCAAATCGAACTGAACCAGGTTCCAGCCGATGATCGCATCGGGATCATGCTTCTCAAGCCACTCGTTGAGTTTTTCCAGCAGGAGAGGGCGGCTTTCGCAGTATTCAAGCTTGAAGTCGATGCCGCTGCTATCCCCATTGGGCGGTCCAAGCATATAAACGTGGCGCTCGCCGCAGCCTTCGAGCGCGATGGAATAGAGTTCGGTTTTGGCACTGGTTTCTATATCGAGCGACACCAGTTTCAGCTTCGGCCGATAACCCGACGCGGGTTTCAATTCGCTGTTCAGAAGCGGACCGTCTCCATGAGACTCGCCAGTGAACACGACCGGCGCCGTGATAAAGCGCTCCATCATGTAGCGCTCCGGCGGAAAGACATCGGCTTCGTACACATCGACGCCGCCCTGCTTCAAGCGCCTCTCCAGCCCCGTCAATTGCCGATACTGCTTCGTATACAAGCCCAACACCGGCCGATGGTTGAAGTCAACGAGATCCAGCGGACGCAATTCCACTTGCTTCTCGCGCTGCAAGACGGTTTCAGCGCGCTCGCGTTGTTCGGCTGGAATGAACGCCACCGAGTCCTGCGGACGCAAACGCAGGTGGCGGGGACCGTCGTCCGTCGCCAGCCAGAATTCGACCTCCGTCCCATTGGCGGTGTCCCGCCAATGACGCGTCAGAATAAAACCTTGTTGATGCTCGGCCAGATGCCCACCTTGGAAAATTCGTCTCTTCCGAGGATTTTAGTGGGTACGCGAGTTCCTTGTTCAGTTTGCCGCTTTTTTGACGCAATGGTCCGGCCCAATGACATACCGCCGTCCGCACGGGTCAAGTGCTCACCGGCCTGGGGCGCGAACCGACCCGCCCGACTCGTTCGCACACGTGCTTCCACTCAAGCAGCAACCGTATCGGCCTTCTCCACCGAGTACCGATTAACAGGGCGTGAAAGGCCAAGATTCGCGCGCAGCGTGTGGCCCTCATACTCCGTCCGAAACAATCCACGGCGGCGCAATTCCGGCAACACCAGTTCGATGAAATCCGTCAGGCTGCCCGGCAGCACCGCGGGCATGATGTTGTAGCCGTCGGCGCCATAGTGGACGAAGCGTTCTTCCAGTTGATCCGCAATCTGCTCAGGCGTTCCGACCACTTGCCAATGTCCGCGTGCGCCCGCCACGCGCAGATATAGCTGGCGAATCGTCAGGTTTTCGCGCCGTGCCAATTCCAGTGTGAGCAACTGACGGCTCTTGCTCGCGTTCGTTTCGGGGAGTTCGGGGATCGGGCCATCGAGCGGATAAGCCGACAGGTCGAAACCACCGGTAAGTCCCGAGACCAACGCAAGTCCCACCGCCGGGTCGATCAGCGATTGCAAATGCTCGAATTTCTCGCGCGCCTCGCTTTCGGTGCGTCCGACGATAGGCATTACGCCGGGCATGATCTTCAGTTCATCCGGATGACGCCCGTGTTGTTCCAGGCGGCCTTTGACATCGGCATAAAAATCGATTGCGTCCTGAAGGGTTTGCTGCGCCGTGAAGATAACCTCTGCGGTACGGGCGGCCAGCGCCCGGCCGGCCTCCGACGAACCCGCCTGCACGACCACGGGCTGACCTTGCGGTGAGCGCGCTACGTTCAACGGCCCCTTGACCTGGAAAAAGCGTCCCTTGTGATCGAGGACATGACGCTTGGCGGGATCGAAGAAACGCCCTTGCTCTTTGTCGCGCAGAAATGCATCGTCCTCCCAACTATCCCAAAGCCGGTCGACAACTTCCGCAAACTCGGTCGCCCGCTCATAGCGTTCTCCATGCTCGAAATGCCGATCGCGATTGAAGTTCTTCGCTTCATGCTCATTCGATGAAGTCACAAGGTTCCATCCCGCACGACCGCCACTGATATGGTCGAGCGACGCGAACTTGCGCGCGATGTGATACGGCTCGTTAAAACTGGTCGACGCCGTGCCGACCAGGCCGATGTCTTCCGTCACGGCAGCCAGTGCGGACAATAAAGTGATCGGCTCGAACTGAGCGATATAGCTGTGCGCGGTGCGGCTCAGGAAGTCGAGGTTATCGCCTCGGGTGCCTACGCCATCGGCGAGAAACAGCAGGTCGAATTTAGCCGCTTGCGCAGCCTGGGCGAGCTGCACATAGTGCCGAAAATTTATTCCCGCGTCTGCCTGGGCATCCGGATGCCGCCACGCGGCAATGTGATGTCCCGCAGGGTAAAGAAACGCGCCTAGGCGCAGTTGTCCGGTTCGCTTGGCCATGGTGTGTGGGATCGTCGGGATGCTTCGTGAAAGGGGACGCTGTGATGCATGCGTCCGCTCGGTGTTGACGTAAGTTCAGGCGCTTTTGCGCCACAAGCTCTGGTTCTCGGGACGCGCCAGACCGAGATGCTCGCGCAGCGTCGTGCCTTCGTAGCCGGTGCGAAAGATGCCGCGCTGGCGAAGGATTGGAACAACGCCATCAACGAAGTCCTGCAATCCGCCCGGCAAGGTATCGGGCATGAGGTTGAAGCCATCGGCGGCCCCGGCCTTGAACCAGCGTTCGATGTCATCGGCTATCTGCTCCGGCGTACCCACGATGACGCGATGCCCCCCGCCTCCGGCAAGTGCCCGGATGAGTTGACGCACCGTATAACCGTGCTGCCGGGCTTGTGCCAGCGTGGCGTGAAAGAACGTATGGTTGCCGTTGCCCTGGCCGGGCAAGGTCAGGTTGTCCGGCAATTGCTCATCCAGTTTGAGTCGATCCGGTGTCACGCCGAGCGTGCCGGCCAGCCGCGTGACGCTATAGCTCCACGGAATCAGGTCAACCAGTTCATCGCGGCGGCGCAAGGCTTCGGCCTCCGTTGCGCCGATGATCGTGGTCAGTCCCGCCAGCACCTTCACGGCGTCGGGACCACGTCCAAAGGCTGCTGCACGGGCTTTCAGATCGCGTCCATACGCTAGCGACTCATCGAACGATTGCGAGGCCGAGAACACTGCCTCGGCATGCCGTGCGGCCAGCTCGCGGCCATCGCCCGAAGCGCCGGCTTGCACCAGCACCGGATGTCCTTGCGGCGAACGCGGCACATTCAAAGGACCTTGCACCGAGAAATGCGTGCCTCGATGCGAGACGGGATGAACCTTGGCGGTATCGACGAATAGTCCGCTCGTTTTATCGCCGATAACCGCTCCATCCTCCCAGCTGTCCCAGAGCGCCTTGACGACGCTGGTGAATTCCGCGGCACGTGCATAGCGCTCGGCGTGATCGGGCACCGCATCGCGCCCAAAATTGCGTGCCGAGCCCAGGTCAGCGGTCGTCACGACGTTCCAGCCTGCCCGGCCGCCGCTGACATGGTCGAGCGTGGCGAAACGGCGCGCGATGTTGTACGGCTCGTTGTAACTCGTGGACGCAGTGCCGATCACACCAATATGCGAAGTCGCTGCCGCGATGCTGGCAAGCAGGATGGTCGGCTCGAGCGCGGTGATCGGGCGAAAGTCGATCTGGTCGGCGATCGAGGCGTTGTCGGCGAGGAACACGGCGTCGAAGCCGGCCGCCTCCGCAATTTGCGCGACCCGCACGTAGTGACGAACGTCGATGAACGCTTGAGGATCGGCATCGGGCAGGCGCCATGCAGAGGGAACAAAACCCGAATGCAGGATATTGACGTTGAGGTGAAGTTGTCGGGGCGGCGTATTGGGAGGTTGGGTCATCTTGCTCTAGCGCTTAATAGCTGAAATCAGCTGACATTGACTGACATTAGTTGACTTCGGATTCTTGACCGGACAGCCCCGCAAAGCGACGAATAAATCCGCCGATCGATATACGTCAGAGCACTAAAGAACTGAACCGCATTCGCTTCATGGCGTAGAGAACAGGATTCAAGGAAACCCGGCGTGAGCATATGGTTAGCACCTATCGTTCGTTGCCGGCGGCTTGGCGCGGCACTTATCCTCACAGGCTCGCACCTGTTCAAATAGTGGAGAAGTGAATGACGACGTCAGCACCGGCGGACGCTGCGCTTTACGCGCGTTTCGCGGAGATATTCGAGCACATCGGCCAAGGGACCATAGAACGTGAGCAGGGCCGTGAACTCGCTCGCGATGCCGTCCAGAGTTTGAAAGACAGCGGCTTTACCGCCTTGCGGGTGCCGCGCGAATATGGCGGCAGCGGCGTTTCTTTACCGCAGTATTTCCGTCTCCTGACGCGTCTGGGCGAAGCCGACTCGAACCTGCCGCAGATCATTCGCGCGCATTCCGGTTTCATCGAGCAACAACTGGAAACCGGCGATGACGCAACACGCGAACGCTGGCTGGGGCGCATTGCGAAAGGTGAGACGATTGGAGCGGCTACCTCGGAGCGCACCGGCTCCACGCACAACAGCGTGACCGTCACGCCCGACGCGGACGCGGGCTTCGTCCTGCTGAACGGCGAGAAATACTACAGCACGGGCACGCTCTATTCGGAATGGATCAACGTGGCCGCCCACGACGCGCAGACCGATCTCCACGTGCTGGTTCGAAGCGATGCACCGGGTGTGGCCCGCACCGACGACTGGGACGGTTTCGGCCAGCGTCTGACCGCTAGCGGCACCACACGTTTCGATAACGTCCGCGTGCCTGTCGATCAAATTCTGACGCGCTACAAGGCGTCGGAGCCGCGCCGTAATTCCTTGCTGACCGCGTTCTACCAGACTGTGCACCTGGCGACGCTCGCGGGTATTGCACGCGCTGTATTGCGCGATGGCGTGGCGTTCGTTCAGGGCCGTACCCGCACGTTTGGCGTAGCGGGGCAGTCGAGCCCGCGTGACAATCCGCTGGTGCATCGCGTCGTGGGGCGCCTCGCGAGTCTCGCGTACTCGGCTGAAGCGCTGGTCGAGTCGGTAGCTGCAGCGCTCGAGAGGGTGCATCAGGCGCGCAACGCGGGCGTGGCGACGACAGCGGACTACATTGCCGTCGATATCCAGGCTTACCAGGCGCAGCAGATCGTGCTCGAGCAGGTGCTTGAGGCCGCCACGCTGCTATTCGAAGTAGGCGGCGCGTCGGCGACGAGCGAAGCACGCCGGCTCGATCGCCACTGGCGCAACGCACGCGTCATTGCTTCGCACAATCCGGCGATCCAGCGTGAGGCTGCGGTCGGCAATTATCATCTGAATGGGACCGCGCCCGAGGAACGATTCAGTCTTTCTCATTCCGCGGCGGATACGGCTGTGGGCGCCTTCAAACAAGGCGCGGTGCAGGGAGGAAAGCCGCCGCTGGTGCAGGAGGATGCATTCGCCAGGACAGGCAGATAGAGCGAAGAGACAGAGCGAAGGTCGGGGTCCAGGGGGCCTTGATTGTCGCTGATGCATTACGCGTTGCCGCGGTTGTCGGCACGCAAAAAGTTACTACGGGGCGTGGCCATCGATGGTCACGCCCCGGCGTCATCCGTATGACGGATGAAAACCAGCCGCCGCGACGGCCGGATCAAGCTTAGGCCGGCACGATGTTCGATGCCTGCTTGCCCTTGGGGCCCTGTTTTACCTCAAACGTTACTTTCTGATTTTCCTGAAGGCTTTTGAAGCCTTCTGCCTTGATTTCCGAAAAATGAGCGAACAGATCTTCGCCGCCGTCATCGGGTGTGATGAAGCCGAAGCCTTTTGCATCGTTGAACCATTTGACCGTACCGGTTGCCATGAGCGTATCCAAAATTTAGAGCTAACGAGTGAGAATAAAACCAGAGCGCCGAGCCGCGTCGCATTGCATTGTTGTGACAAGACTTCTCTAAGTCCATGAGCGCGTCCGTAACAAACAGCCGCTGCGGCGATATGCGCTTTTGGAATTATGGCGAATCAATTGTACGCCGTGCCAATAATTATTGAAGCTTTCCAAACCGGAAAAGCCGCAATGCTTGCGGATTGCGAAATTCAGTCAGTTATGGGCGCGTGAAGCGCCCAAATAATGGACCATGAAAGGCTTCGTGGCGCCTGTCCAGTGTTGTCTGGACAAAGGGATTTCCCTGATTGGCCGAACGAGCGGTCGCCGAATAGCCCGCGCAAATGCGCTTGGCGATCGCTTTCTGAAGGTCCTTTAGCGCGTTGATAATGGAGTGTCGCTGGATTGAAAGTAATTTTATCCGCCAGGAATTCGCTTCCGGCGTCATGCCCGGCCGACTTTACCGGATCAATTCGAAATTAAGGTGGAATGGCGTTTTTACTGCAACAAGAATGGCTATTGCACGGCTTTTTCAAGCAGCTTGCGGGATTGCAAGGCCTCTTGTGGCCAGACTAAGCCGTTGCCACGGCAGACCCGCGTCAGTGAAGGCGGCAATGCTCGTGCGCAGCAGGTATGGCGGTTCATGAATGCACGGGGAAAGGGGTTGTCGCGATTCGTACGAACGAAAAGTCGGGCGCGGAGCGCTTCACTGGCAGAATGCGCTGCGCGGCTACTGGAACGGGACGGTATCGTCTAAAACTTGCGGACAATTCCCCTCTAATGTGCTGCGGATCGCGTAAGCGCTGCGAGCAGCGTAGTGGTGTTGTGATATGAGTCAGCGCACCGATGCCTTTACCGCCAACCGGCAGGACCTCTAAAATCTAAAGAAGAAACATGAAAAGAATGCTTATGATCGGCGCAGTTCTGTTTGTCTCGTCGACCTTGGCGATAGCCTCTGATTGGGTCCAGGTCTTTGCGAACCCGGCCGAGGCCATAAGCGTTGATTCAGACTCCATTACTCGCAGCGGTGACAGTGTCAACGCGTGGACTCAGACGGTCCTGGCGGTAGAGACGGACGTGCAGCTCGGACGTCCCGCGAAGGCGGTCAAGACGCAATACATTGCGGACTGTCAGGGTAGAACACTGCTCGTGAATGCGCTGATCTTTTACGATGCGCAAGGCAATGTCCTTGCTTCCCTGCCGCCGGAGCAAGACGCGCCGGCGGTTGTCGTCCCGGGTACGGGCGGAGAGTTCATTCTGCGTGCAGTGTGCAATAAGGGTTGAGGATCGATGTGTGGTTGACCGGTCGCTTTCCCGTTACCGACGACCAAAATTGCGCCTGAGATGCTGGTGCATATCCCGTCATATTGGCAGCATTCAAGGCTAAACACCCGGCAAGCTGTTTGGTTTTCATGCTGACTTTCTTTATCGACGTGAACGTATTGAGATCATCGGATTCACGGAATTGAGCCGTCCGGAAGCCGTTTCTTATCGCACGAGGTGAGTGCGGATGCAGGCTTGCCGCGCCGCGTCAGCAAGCGCACCATCGGCAGCACCGGCAGACTAAAGCGAGCCGCTTCGAACCGCACGATCAGGCAGGTTGTCATGAAGGAAAAGGCCAATATCGCGAAAGCCAGAAGGTCCTACGCCAGGCTCATGGCTGCCGCAAGCAAGTCCGACGATCCAAGGCTCGAGCGTGTGTTCGAGCTCGTGCCGCGCGAGGCGTTTTTGCCGCCTGGGCCGTGGAAGATCATGGTGGACAACGAGTACTTCGAAACCCCCAGCGCGGACCCTGTCTATCTTTACCAGAACGCCCTGGTTGCGCTCGATGCAGCCAAGGGAATCAACAATGGCGAGCCGTTCCTTCACGCAGCATGGCTCGGCGCCGCCGCGCCGCAACGCGGCAACGTGGTTTGCCATATTGGCGCCGGTTTGGGTTATTACACCGCTATTCTTTCTGTGCTGGCTCTACCCGGCGGTCGCGTGGAAGCGTTCGAAATCGAACCGGAATTGTTCGAGGCGGCGCGCAAGAATTTGCAAGCGTTCGAGGGCGTAACCCTGACGCTAGGCGACGCAACCAAGCTGCCTTTGCCCGCGTCGGATCTGATTTATGTGAACGCAGGCGTCCTGGCGCCGCCCCGTTCGTGGCTACAGGCGCTGCGTCCGGGCGGCCGCCTGATTTTTCCGTGGCGCCCGTCTGATGAAGTCGGACTTACCTTGCTGATCACACGAACCGACGCGGGTTATGAAGCGAGACCACTCATGAGCTCGTGGTTTATTCCTTGCGTTGGCGGAGCATCGACTGCGGATGGATTCGTGAGTCCGCCGGATCTCGCCACGGCATGGTCCGTCAGGTCGGCGTGGCTGAGCTCAGAGCGCGCACCGGACAAGACAGCGGCGGTCGCTTACGAGCACGTCTGGTTTTCTTCATCGGTTTTGCACGAATGAGCTTGCCCGGTGGCACGCATCAACGCGACATCAACGCGACGTCAACGCGATGTATAAGCAAGCAGGCTGCCGTCCTGAAGCACCCGCTCGAGATGCCGCGCGATGTCGGGTGCGCCGGTCATTTCGCCGAAGCTTCCGCGTGTCATTGGACCGAAGGCCAGCAAGCCCGGCGACACCTCGCCGTCAGCATTCCTGAGCTGGCTCCGCAGGTCGGTATCGAGTCCGATCCGCACCGCATCCAGCCGTGCCAACCCGCCCTCCAGCAGTGACTTCACGAGCGGATTCCGGTCTATATCGCGTGCCGGTCCGGTACAGAAAACCACCGCATCGAAAGCCTGCGTTTCATGCGTGCCGCCCGGACGCCGCAGGCTGGCGCTCAGGCGCCCCGCCACGCGACTGATCCCCACAATACCCGCGCTGGCAACGCTCATCTGACCGCTCTCGATGGCCCGTTCAATAGCCGCATGAATTTGCGGCGCGATGCGAAAACGATGTACGTCCCAGAACGGCAGCAGCCTCTTCACCACGCGGTTTTGTTCGTGGGCGGGCAACGCGTTCCAGATCCGGGGAAGATCGAAACGCAGGGCGTCGGCGGCGGGTTGCCAGCCGATGCGGGCCCCGTCGCGCGCGACTCTCTGCCTGAGCTTGCGCACGAGTTCAAGGGCGTTGGCGGGTGGGGCGGCGTTATCGAGGAAATCGGCGGCATCGGAGAAAAGTCCATGCGGCTGCGCACGCAAACCGCGTCGGGAAATTGCCGTGATGCGGCCGGTATGCGCGCGCTCGATCAGTGTGACGGCTACGTCCGCCATCGTCAGGCCGGTGCCGACCAGCAGCACGGACGCGTCCGGCGGGATCGCCTGCAACGCGTCCGTCGCCCACGGATGCGTGATCAGTCGCGGATCATGCAAAGCCTGTTCGTCGATGAGCCCGGGCGGTTTCGAAGGCGTATGGCCGAAACATAGCGCAACGCGATGCGCATCGAGATATGAACCATCGTCCAGCGTGACCACAAAACCTGATTCGATCTTGCGCACGCCGGTGGCGCTTGCTCGCCGATGCTGCACACGCACCTGCGATGCCGCGTCAGCTACTACATCGTCAAGGGTCGCCGCGACATACTCGCCGTATCGCGCGCGCGACACGTAGTAGCTGCCCTGGCCGTCGCTGCTGCCGGCATCGATTGCATCATGCGCTTTGAGCCAGCGCGTGGCATGCGTGGAGTCGCCGGCGAACAGGCTCATCCGGTCGCTCGGTACGTTGATCCGATGCAGCGGGTCCGACGTTCCATAGGCGATACCCCGGCCGAGTTCCGCCGACGGCTCCACGATGGTGAAGTCGAGATCGACGCCGGCCGGGCAGGCGCGAATGGCATGAATAACGAATGCGACGCCAGTGAAGCCGCCACCGATCACGACGATGTTCAAGGGGGTATGTGTGGAAGTGTTCAAGAGAGTGCTCATGATGCTGGAGCGTCGAGGATACCTCAGCCAATACGCCGCGTGAACTCTGTGCAAAGCTTGAAATTCGCTAAGCTTGTGAGGATTGGTGGGATTGAAACCGGGGGTGCTGGTGGCTATTTATTTCGGAATGCAGATTATTGGTGAAAAATACGAACACGTTCGCCAATGCTATCCGTGCTGGAATTCCAGGGCGGCTTGTACGATCGGCTGCGCCCATTGCGGCGTGGCGCCCAACGCGGCTGCATCATCCTGATCGGGAAACATCACCTGGGCTCCAGTCATCTCAAGCACCAGCACGGGATCGGGAATGTCCTGGCCCGGAGCGGCATCGACGCTATTGTCGAACACCTGCAGACGACTGAGAGAGGGCAATAGCTTGATCAGGTTTGCGCGAGAGGTGACCCAGCGCTCGCGAATCTTATTCTCGGGGATGGCGTGACCTTTGTTGGCGACGCGCAAGCGCACGCGTTCCATATGTTTTTCGATGGACGAAAGTCCGCAGAACAGCATGACCACATCATGGGTAAGCGCGGCGCTGGCCAGCATGTCGGAAATAGTCCTGCCACCCAAAGTGGTTTCGAACGCGTAGTTCTGGCCGCCCGCGATGGCCGCTTCAAGCTGGGCACGGCCGGTCTCCCACGCGCGGCTGTTTGCTTCGGCGGGAGTCATGTTGAATTGAGCGCTCAGCTCGCGCGCAAGGCTATCGGGGTTGAGCCAGGTGAGGCCATGATCGGCCAGCATGGCGCCGCCGACCGAGCTCTTGCCGGCGCCATTGACGCCGGCAAGGACGAAGATGAAAGGTCGCGCGGCTGTACTGCTTGCGGTCATCAACTGCGGGCATCAGTAAGATGCACCGGCCTTGGGCCGTTTCTTTATCGCACCCTTTGCGTCAAGCAGCGCATTGAGTTTGCGGGAGGCATCGGGTTGCTGCAGCACCGCGAGGCGCGCATTGAACCGGTTCGTCAGTTCATCCAGCGCGGTTTGCTCCAGCGCCTTCATTGCCTGAATCTCTTCAGTGAGTTGCTGGTAAGCCTTCGCGTCGACCAGCACCATTTCGACCGCCGAGTGATTGGTGACGGCCACACTGCCTGACTCACGCACCAGGCGCACCATATCCGCCCACTTGTTCTTTACCTGGGAGGCGTTCTGGCGCGGCAGTTCCTGAATGTTCGGCAGTTCGGTAAGCATGGTGTTATTTCCTGCCAATGGCGAATAACGCCATTATGGCAAAAATAGCTAATTTGTCAAATTTGGCTTTTATTTAACCATGGCGGTCCCGGCGAAATGACGCGCCCGTATGCTCATCCGGTAACTTCGCGCCGCGGTTGAATAACTTCTCGCGCAGGGTTCCGTCGGCGTAAGCGGTCTTGTACACACCGCGCGCCTGCAACTCCGGAATCACGAGGTCGATGAAGTCCTCGTAACTTTCGGGCGTGACGGTACGCGTCAGATTGAAACCATCGACGCCGGCTTCATCCATCCAAGACTCCAGCGCGTCAGCCACTTGCACCGGATCGCCGACGATAGTCGTAAACCGCCCGCCGAGTTTCAACTCATCGAGCAGGCGCCGCACGGTCCAGCCGGATTGTCCGTCCGTCACCCGCTGCACCGACGACTCTATGCCGCGGCTCTTGTGACCACCCGGCGGTTCGAGTTCGTCATCCTGACCAAACTTCGAATAATCGATACCGCTGCCCGCCGCAAAGTGCGCAAGTCCCGCTTCGGCGCTCGCATGGCTCGCGTACTCGGCGAACTTTTCCTCGGCTTCGGCCGTCGTGCGCCCCACCACCACAGTGACGCCCATGAAAACCTTGAGACCAGCAGGGTCCCGGCCTGCCTCGGCCGCTTGCTTGCGTAATGCATCGACGAGTTTGCGCGTGCCAGCCTTGCTCTGGCTCGATACGAATACGCACTCGGCATGACGGATCGCAAACGCCTGACCCCGGCCCGACGAACCCGCCTGGAATAACACGGGCGTGCGTTGCGGCGAGGGTTCGGACAAGTGATAACCCTCTACGTCGTAGTAGCGGCCGTGATGATTGACCTTGTGGATCTTCTGCGGATCGGCGAACACGCGTGCGCTGCGGTCGCGCACGACGGCGTCGTCTTCCCAACTGCCTTCCCAGAGCTTGTACGTGACGTCGAGGTATTCGTCTGCACGATCGTAGCGTTCGTCGTGCGCAATCTGCTCGGTGAGGCCCATCGCGCGCGCGGCGCTGTCGAGATAGCCGGTCACGATATTCCAGCCGATCCGCCCCTCGGTCAGATGATCGAGCGTGGAAAAACGCCGGGCCAGGAGATAGGGCGCCTCGTAAGTCAGGTTCACCGTGACGCCGAAACCAAGATGTTGCGTGACGGCCGCCATGGCGGACACCAGCATCAGGGGATCATTGACGGGCAACTGTATGGATTCCTTCAGCGTCAGGTCGACCGACGCCTGATAAACGTCATACGTCCCCACTATATCCGCAATGAAAAGGCCGTCGAACAGTCCGCGTTCAAGCAATTTCGCGAGATCCGTCCAGTACGAAAGCTTTCGGTAATCTTGTGACTGGTCTCGGGGATGCGTCCACAGGCCATGATTGATGTGGCCGACACAGTTCATATTGAACGCGTTCAGGAGGATCTTTTTCTTGCTCATGGGAGTGGTGCGCGAGGGGAGGGACTGAAGAAAAGGCGCGAACGAAGTCAACGAAAACCGCTTATATAAAGCACTTTTAGCCGCGTTTCAACGATAAAGGCAGCGAGAATGCTTACACAGCTTCAGCGTGTTGCAAACCATTGAATTCGCATTTACATTCCATGACGCCCGGGTTTACCGCCGCCTGCGACACCCCGAAGTGCGAAATCGCTGGCGGTGAGAAGCGCAAACCCAGATCAAACCGGCTGCCTATCCGCAAGAAAACGGATTTGCCTCTAGCGTGCGTGTCCGGTAAGGTGACGCTTCCGCCATGCAAACCGCATGGGCAGTGCGTCGTACCCATCTTTGAGAAAACAGAAATGAACAAGCAAGAACTCGTTGACGCCGTGGCGTCAGCCACCGGCACGAGCAAGGCCGCGGCTGCTGAAGCTATCGATGCATTCATCTCCACCGTCACGCAAGCCGTTGTCAGCGGCGACAGCGTTCAGTTCGTCGGCTTCGGCACCTTCAGCACCGGCGCACGCGCCGCGCGCACGGGCCGCAATCCGAAGACTGGCGACACCATCCAGATCGCTGCCGCAAAGACGGTCAAGTTTACCGCCGGTAAAGCGTTCAAAGACCTCGTCAATCAGTAAGAATGACGAACGCGTCCTTGCAGCATGTGCGGGCAAGGACGCAGTCGAGCGGCGCTTAAGTTTCGTCCGATCTTTATCAGGCGAGTGCGCCGTATCGATTCATCTTCAGGACGTGTGCGTGCTCCCAAGCATGCCGCGCGCCGCCAGGTTGCCGTAAAGCGCACGTACCCCGAACGTCCAGGGCGTAATTTCCGTCGACAACCGCACGGTGTTTACGATCGAGCCCAGCGACGGCGTAGAGATCGTCACCACGTCGCCCAGATGATGCGTGAAGCCGCCGCCGGGCGTGTCGCGATCCTTGATCGGCGAGAACATGGTGCCGAGAAACAACATGAAGCCGTCCGGGTACTGATGGTGCGCGCCATGCGTTTGCGCCACCAGGTCAGCAGGATCGCGGCTGATCTCGCGCATGTGGCTGACGCCGTCGAGTACAAAGCCATCGTCCGCGCCTTCAATGCGCAGCGACACACTCGCTTCGCGCACGGTGTCGAGCGTAAACGTTCCATCGAACAGGCGCACGAAGGGGCCGATCGAGCATGAACCGTTGTTGTCCTTCGCCTTGCCGAGCAGCAACGCGGAGCGGCCTTCAATGTCGCGCAGGTTCACGTCGTTGCCGAGCGTCGCACCTACGATTGTGCCCGCGCTGTTCACCGCCAGCACGATTTCCGGCTCGGGATTGTTCCACTTCGAAGTCGGATACAAACCCACGTCCGCACCGAATCCAACCGACGACATGGGTTGCGATTTCGAAAATACTTCGGCATCCGGACCAATTCCAACTTCCATGTATTGCGACCACGCACCGCGCCGTTCGAGTTCGGCTTTCAACTTGGCCGCCGCCTCGGAACCGGGTTTTATCTTCGACAGATCCGCGCCGATCAACTCGTTGATCATCGAACGCGTTTCCTGCGCCTTGCTTGCATCGCCGCCCGCGTGTTCTTCGATCACGCGTTCAAGCAGGCTTACCGCGAAGGTCACGCCGCATGCCTTGACCGCTTGCACGTCGCACGGCGCGAGCAAATGCGTGACATGTGTGGATGCATCGAGCGACGCGCTGATCAGCGCATCGACTGACCCCAGTGATTCGCCCGGTGCATGGCGCGCGATCTCAACGGCATCGTCGCGATCGAAAAGATCGGCGGTGGTAGCGGCTGTTGATGTGATGTCGACGACTTCGCCGCGCCGCACGACGATCACCGACGGTCCGCTGACAGGCGCGGGCCGCCAGACGCGGCCGATCAGCAGCGCGTCGTCAAGGTCGGAGGGGAGGTAAGCGTGAGGCATGTTGTGCGTCTCCAGAAGGATGGTGTTCAGGCGTCAGGGCGCCCTAGTGGTTATGTCGCGATTCGCCGCGCGCCTCGACGATGTTGAGATACAGCGTGGCCGGTTCGAGGCACGCGCCGCTGCCGTGCTGTCCGACCATGCTGCGATAAATCTCTTCCCACGGTGTCAGGTTCTTCAGCACGGGCGGCTTCCAGGCCGCGCGACGTTGGGCAAGTTCAGCCTCGGGGATCATCAGGTCGACCTTGCGCGTCTTCAGGTCAATGCGGATCCTGTCACCCGATACGAGCAGCGCGATGCCTCCGCCAACGGCCGCTTCCGGCGACACGTTGAGGATGGACGGACTTGCCGACGTACCGCTCTGACGGCCGTCGCCGAGCGTCGGCAAGGTATCGATACCGCGCTTGAGCAACGCTGCCGGTGGCTGCATGTTGACCACTTCCGCGCCACCCGGAAAGCCTACCGGACCGCAATTGCGGATCACGAGAATCGAGCGTTCGTCGACGCCCGTTGCCGGGTCTTCAATCCGCTCGTGATAGTCCTCAGGACCCTCGAATACGACTACCTTGCCCTCGAACACATCGGGATGATCCGGGTCAGTGAGGAAGCGCTTGCGGAACGCCTCGTCGATCACGCTGACCTTCATGACCGCACTGTCGAAGAGGTTGCCCGACAGCACGACATAACCGGCCGACTCTTTCAGCGGGTTCGCGTACGCGCGAATCACTTCGCGATCGGGCGTTGGCACAGCGGCGAGATCGTCAGCCAGCGTGCGCCCCGTCACCGTGCGCACGGCGCCGTTGAGCCTGCCTGCATCCAGCAGTTCCTTCATCACGGCCGGCACGCCGCCTGCACGATGAAACGCTTCGCCAAGAAAACGTCCGGCGGGTTGGCAGTCCACGAGCAACGGGACCTCGGGGCCAAGCCGCTGCCAGTCTTCCAGCGTGTGATCGACACCCATGTGGCGCGCGATCGCGATCATGTGAATCGGACAATTGGATGAAGCGCCGAGCGCCGCTGCCGCGACCACGGCGTTTTCGAATGCGCCCTTGGTCATGATGTCCGATGGGCGCAAATTCTCCGCCACCATGCCGACGATACGCTTGCCGGTGGCATACGCCATCCAGCCGCGCTCGCGATGCGGCCCGGGAATTGCCGCGCAACCGGGCAATGACATGCCGAGTGCTTCGGCAAGCGAGTTCATGGAGAGGGCCGTGCCCATCGTGTTGCAATGCCCGACCGACGGAGCGGAAGCCGCCACCATGTCCATGAAGCCGGGGTAGTCGATCTCACCGGCGGACAAGCGCTTGCGCGCATCCCAGATGACCGTGCCGGAGCCCGCGAGCTTGCCGTGATACCAGCCGTCGAGCATCGGTCCGCCCGACAGCACGATGGCAGGAATGTTGACCGTGGCGGCGGCCATCAGGCATGCAGGCGTGGTCTTGTCGCAACCGGTGGTGAGGACCACGCCGTCAATGGGATAGCCGTGGAGGATTTCAACGAGACCGAGATAAGCGAGGTTGCGATCGAGCGCGGCGGTGGGGCGCTTGCCGGTTTCCTGGATCGGGTGAACGGGGAACTCGAGCGGAATGCCGCCTGCGTCGCGGATGCCGTCGCGTACGCGGCTCGCGAGCTCGAGATGATGGCGATTGCACGGCGCAAGGTCTGAGCCCGTCTGCGCGATGCCAATGATCGGCTTGCCCGACTGCAGTTCTTCGCGCGTGATGCCGTAGTTCATGTAGCGCTCGAGATAAAGCGCGGTCATGCCGGGGTTGGAGGGATCGTCGAACCAGCGGCGGCTGCGCAGACGCGGTGCTGCAGAGTCGTCGGTATCGTGTGTATCGGTGGGGTTGGATGAGTTCATAAACGTGAATGTCTCAGGTTCGTTTTGTAGGGGCACAGCTTGGCGGGTAGCGCGTGTATTCGGTGAGCAGTGCTTCGCCGCTGGAGACCGCTTGGTCGTTGTCTCGAACGAGGGCGGCCATTGCCGTACGGGTTTCTACTGTCGCGCTGGATCTGTGCGGCTGCAGCACGCCGTTGTCGAGTTCGACTGACGGCTCATTCCAGAATACATCGTGAGCTGCGCCGATGAGTTTATGGTCACGTGCATGTTACCGGTAACGGTATCAAACACATGCCGGGATGTCCAGAGCAATAGAGGACGCGACAAAGCGGATAGCCATTCCTCGCGATCAGCCCATTGCCAGCCCTCCCTATGCGATTTCTCGCTCCCAGGGCGGCAACGGTTGCCAGGCCTCAAACAGGAAATCGATAAAGCGGCGAACTTTAGGCGCGAGATGTCGCCGGGAAGGATAGATCGCACGAATGGGCAGCGCTTCGACCGCAAACGCCTGCAGGATGGGCTGCAATCGTCCTTGCGAGATGTCAGCCGCGAGAAGGTAGGAGGGCATGTTGACAATGCCTGCGCCACGGACCGCCGCGTTGACGAGCGCTTCAGCACTGTCCATTCTCAAGCGGCCGTTCAAGTTGACGGTCTCTTGCCCGGCATTGGCAAACAACCATGATTGAGGGCGTCCCGCGCTCACGAACTGAAGACATTCATGATTTGTCAGGTCGGATGGCGCGGCGGGTATGCCTCGCTTTGCGAGGTAATCCGGCGAAGCGCAGGTCAGCAGCTTCTGTGTCGCTACGGTGCGCGCGATCAGGCGGGAGTCCGGCTTGGGCTCGCCGACCCGGATCGCGATATCGAATCCCTCGTCGACCAGGTCGATAAATCTGTCCGTGAAGCTGACCTCGGCCGTCACTGCGGGCCAGCTCTCGAGAAACGACTCTATGACGGGGAGCACTTGCCGATGACCAAGCGCAATCGGCACACTGATGCGCAGCGTGCCCGTGGGCGTCGCACTCCGTACCGCCATCGCCGTCTCGGTCTCTTCGAGATCTTCCAGAAGTTGCGTGCAACGTGCGAAGTATACGGCTCCGTCATCCGTGAGACCGAGGCTTCGCGGGGTCCGGTGGAGCAGGCGGACCTGCAGGCGAGTCTCCAGGCGCGCAATGATCTTGCCCACTGCGGAGCGCGTGATGCCGAGTTGCTGCGCCGCCGACGTGAAGCTGCCAGCCCTGACCACGGAGACGAACGTCGCGATATCGTTGAAGTTTCCTGGTGCCAAGTCAATGTCCTCTCAAGCGAGTTTCGCGGAGTCCGCGTAAGCCCACACATCAGGAAGCGTTTGCCCTTACGCGGCTTGCGCTCAACCGCAGGCGTGATATCGAACAGGTCGTCGATGCAATCGATCGCCACGGCGTTACACAAGCGCTCGTCCCTCGAAACCGGTGCGCAGGCCGCCGCTGTTTTTTCGATCAGCATTCGTTGACTCGTGCCGGCGCAAAGCGCTTCGATCATATCCCGTTGCCCGCGCGTCGCGTTCATGGGGAGCCACATTCCCCATCGAAGCTCCTATTCTTCGGGTCACCAGGCAGTAGTGACTGGCTGTCATGCACGCACACCGCGCAACCAGACGCCGGCACTTTGCTGTCAGCCGAACCGGAGAACGTCAATGAATGCCCAGCAACTTATCTGCCCTGCGGGGAGCCCTTCAGGGTCGCTTGCAGACGACAGCGCGTCGTCCATCGCGCCCATTCCCTCCCGTGAGCCCGCATCGCGCGGCCCGTCGTGGCTTGCGGTCTTGTCAGTAGCAGTAGGTTCATTCGCTTTCGTCGCGACGGAATACATGCCCGTCGGGCTGTTGCCGCAGATCGCGCGGGACCTCGGTGTCACGTCCGGTACCGCCGGGCTCATGGTGACCACGCCTGGCATCATCGCCGCCATTTCGGCGCCAGTCCTGCTGCTCGCCGCAGGACGCATCAACCGGCGCCTGATCCTGCTGACGCTGGCGGTGCTGCTGCTCGCATCGAACCTCATCTCCGCCATCGCGCCCAGCTTTGCGGTGATGCTCATCGGTCGCGCACTGCTGGGCGCCAGCCTTGGCGGCTTCTGGACCGTCGCGCTTGGCGCATCCGGGCAACTGATCCGCGAGGATCAGGCCGCCCGTGCAAGCGCAACGATTTTCATGGGCATTACGCTGGCGACCGTGATCGGCGTGCCGCTCGGCACGCTGATCGCGAACCTGAGCTCATGGCGCATGTCCTTTGTCGCAACCGCGATGCTCGCCGCTGTCGCGTTGGCGGCGCAGGCCGTGTTCCTGCCTTCGCTCGCACCGAAGGCCGCGATGCGCACGGAGGACTTCCGGGCGATGCTGTCGCGCTCCAACGTCCGACGCAGCCTTTTGATGGTCGGCCTTCTCTTCGGCGCACATTTTGCAGCCTATACGTATATCGCCCCCTTCCTCGAACGCAATGCTGCATTCGGCGCTTCATGGATCACCGCCGTTCTGCTCGGCTTCGGGGTCGTCGGCTTTGTTGCGAACTTCGCTGTTTCATCGATCGTCACGCGCCATCTGAAGGTGTCGTTACTGTCGCTGGGCATGCTCGTGCTGGTCGCCCTGATTGCATTGCCCATGCTGCAGGCTTCCCGTGCAGGGGTGATCGCCGCCGTAGGGTTGTGGGGACTTGCCTACGGCGCGATTCCGCTGTGCTTGAGCGTCTGGATGCAGTTGAGTTCGCCTGATCGCCCGGAAGCCGGTTCGTCGATGTTCGTCAGTACCGTGCAGATCGCGATTGCACTCGGCTCGCTTGCCGGTGGCGCCCTAGTGGACCACCTGGGCATTGCAACGACAATGCGCTTTGGCGGTTTGCTCGCCGCGCTCAGCGTGGTCGTGATGATGACGTTCAAGACCACCCACTCGACGCTTAAGGAAGTGCTCGAAAAGTGACGCGGATCAAACCATGAGGGTTCGCTTCCCTGGGGCCGTAGCCGCAGAATGGCAGAAAAGGTGGGATCTTCGCCCTCACGGTGACGGCAGTCAAACCGACAATCGCTCTTTGTCATCCCGACATACACCGCGACAGCAGTCGCTAGAGACAGGACCACAATCATGGCGAAGGTATCAAATATCCTTTTCGTTCACGGCGCCTGGGCCAATTCGTCGGCCTGGGAGAAAGTCCTGCCGTTGATCGATGCTGCCGGTCTCACAGGTACTGCGGTTTCGCTTTCGCTGACGCTCACCGATGACGTGGCGACGGTTAAGCGGGCGATTGCGCTGATCGACGGTCCGCTACTGCTGGTGGGTCATTCCTACGGCGGCGCCGTCATTACCGAAGCTGGATCCGATCCGAAAGTGGCGGGTCTGGTGTATGTCGCGGCATTCGCGCCGGATGTCGGCGAGTCGGCGGCATCGCTTGGCGCCGGCGGGCCACCCACTCGCCTGCTGGAGGTCGTCCGCCCTGACGAGCAGCATTTTTTCAAACTCACGCGCGAAGGCGTCGATGAAGTATTTGCCCAGGATCTGACGGCAGCCGAGCGCGCGTTGATCTTTGCAACGCAAAATCCGCTGGCGGGTGCTGCGTTGGGCGGTGAAGTCACGGCGCCTGCCTGGAAAGAAAAGCCTAGCTGGTACTTGCTCGCCAGCGAAGATCACACCATCCATCCCGAGCTTCAAAAGAAGATGGCGGCGCGGATTGAAGCAACGACGGTCACCGTTGCGGCAAGTCATGTGGCAATGCTTTCCCAGCCGGATGCAGTCGCGAAACTGATCGTGCAAGCAGCAGGCTGAACAGCGCTGACGTGGATGCCGGGGTAGATAAGGCTCCCGCCATCCACTTCACCTTCGCACGGATGTGCTCATGGATTCGCTCAGGCAGCAGCAAATTCCGCCCGCGCATTGTTTCGTATGACCTGTGGGGGATGACCGAAGGCGCGCACAAACGCGCGGCGCATCCGCTCGGAGTCCGCGAAGCCGGCCTCTGTCGCGACCACGTCGACGGGATGACGGCTTTGCTCTAACAAGAGACGCGCGGCCTCCAGCCTCAGATTGGCTACCGCCTTAGCAGGAGACTGACCTGTCTCCGCGCGAAATGCCCGGCTGAACTGACGCAGGCTCAAACACGCCGCCTCGGCAAGTTCCTGAACCGAGAGCTGGGATTTCAGGTTTCTGCGCGCATACTCGAGCGCGGTCTGGATGCGGTCAGATTTGGCGTCGATCTTGAGCAACTCCGAGTGCTGCGATTGACCACCGCCGCGACGGTGATTGACAACAAGTTTTTGCGCGACCGAGTGCGCGAGGTCTGCGCCATGGTCTTTTTCGACCATGGCCAGAGCCAGGTCGATACAGGCCGTCATGCCGGCCGACGTCCATACCGATCCGTCGATGATAAAGATGCGATCCGGCTGCATTTTGACCAGGGGAAAGCGCTCCTTTAGCTCGCCTGCGGCTATCCAATGCGTTGTCGCGCGCTTGCCGTCGAGGATGCCGGCTTGAGCCAAAACGAACGCACCGGTGCAGATGGATGCAACCCGGCGCGACGCGCGATGTCCACGCTGCACGAAATCCACGACGGCTGGCGATGCAGTCACGCTCGCAGTTCCACCGCCGACCAGCAAGGTATCGAACGCGGGTTCCCCGAACGGCATGGTGTCGGTCATCGTTCCGAGCGAACTGCGTACCAAGCCGCCATGTTCGGACAGCAACTCGATACTGTACAACTGCTTTCCCGCGCTGATGTTGGCAAACTCAAACACCGACAAGGCAGCGAAATACAGCATCTGGAAATTAGGTAGGATGACGAAACCAATCCGCTGCATCACACACTCCTTAATGGATTGAAACGAGGCGACCAGGTTTCCCCAAGCGGAGCCGGGTCGGAATATCGTCGTTGCGTTGAGCGACCTCCGCAGAACCATGTCCCTCGCTCATTAAATGTATTTTTCACATTGATCACAGGATTGATAGGAGGAATGTAGGTTCACGCCCAATTCCTGGTTGGCATTGGGGAGAGTCCTCATGGGTCAACGTCGATCTTCAGAAAGCTTCAAACGGCCACGCATTATGAATCGTTTCCGACTCTGCCAATTAATGCGCGCAATACATAAAAGATAGCGGGATGCAGGGGCTACCGCCGCGCGTGGCAGAGGCCTATCTTTAGCTCCACAAACCGGAACGACCCGGGCAGTTCGGTAAGTGGCCAGCCTCAAGTCAATGAGCGGCTTTCCGCTTGAACTCTCTATCACTTATCCCATCGAGGACGCATTCCATGAAACTCACAGGTAATACCATCTTCATCACCGGCGGCGGCTCGGGTATCGGCCGAGGCCTCGCCGAAGCGCTCCACAAGCTTGGCAACAAGGTCATCATTTCAGGCCGGCGGCGCAGTCATCTCGACGCGGTAATCGCGGCCAACCACGGGATGGAGGCGATTGAACTCGACATCTCCGACCCGGAGAGTATCGAACGGGTGGCGGCGAAGCTTGTCGCCGATCACCCCGAACTCAACGTGCTGATCAACAACGCGGGCATCATGCAACCTGATGCAGTCGACGCAAGGATCGACGATGCGCTGATGGTCTCCCACGTGACGACCAACCTGATCGGCCCGATCCGGATGACATCTGCGCTGATCGACCATCTCAAGACCCGGAGCGACGCCGTGGTGGTCTACACCACTTCCGTCCTGGGCTTCGTGCCAATGGCGGTGACGGCGGTGTACTCATCGACGAAGGCGGCGCTGCACTCCTACGCACTGTCACAACGGTTCATGCTGCAGGACACGACAGTTCGCGTGCTGGAGATTGCGCCACCATGGGTCCGTACCGAACTGATGAACAGCACGGAGGCCGAAATGGCGATGCCGCTCGACCAGTTCATCGATGAAACAATCAAGGCCCTCGGCACGGATGCGAACGAGATCCTGGTCGAAGCAGCCAAACCGATGCGCGCGAACCCGGGACCGGGCGAGCACGATTTGGTCAATGGTTTCAACACGCAGGCGAAGGCAATGTTTGGAGGTTGATTTACGCAACCAAAGGGAAGCTGAACGCGGCATGTCCGATCGCGACGACGAGTAGTCGTCGCGATCGGACTTTGCCGTCCGGCATGGTGATGCGCATCAGCCTCTGCATCACGATTGCTAACGGCGCTGATCTCACCAGCGCCGTCGACGTATCAGCCGGACGCGCGGCTTAGCCCGGCGTGCCGAAGGAGAGTTCGACCCGCTTGCCGGAACGATTCGATTCCACGATTTGTTCGATCAGTTCATGCGTGCGCAGAGCATCTGTGAAAGTGGGCGCAAGCGTTGAACCCGTCTTTACATCACGTGCATAGGCGGCATACAGGTTTGCCAATTCGACCACGCTCGCTCCGAGTTCTCCCTCCGGCACCCATTCATATTCCGCCGGAATAGCGAGCGTGGTCAGCGGCTGTGCGTCACCCCGCGCGATCTCGATGCGGTTGAAGGTATCGCCGAAACTGGTAGTGTTTGAGATCTTCAGATCACCCTTGCTGCCGGTGATATCGATCTGTACGCCGAAATTATTGCGTTTACCCGCCTCCAGATGGACGCTCAGCACGGCGCCATTGGCGAAAGTGCCGGCGAGCACGACCTGGTCCGGGCTTGTGTGGGGCAGCGTTTCACCGGTTTCCACCAGGGTGACTTCCTTGAACTGATTGACCGTCACCGCCGACAAGTTCTGCGGATAGCCGGTCATCGTCGAAAACAACGCGTCCAGGAAATGGCCGCCATAGATCGAAAGAAGGCTGGAGAAATTCTCTTCGGGGATCGTGTAGTAAAGCGACGCGGGCCGTTCACGCTGGAAGTACTCGACGCTCACGTGCAAGCGCACCGAACGTACTTCGCCGATCTCGCCCTGGTCCAGCAAGTCGCGGACATATCGGTAGCCCGGATTGAGGCGCCGTTGCAGACCGACGATGGTACGCACGCCTGCTTTGCCGGCTAACGCGAGCAACTCGCTGGACAATGCAGTACTCGGCGTCAGGGGCCATTCGCAATAGACATCTTTACCCGCCGCGATGGCGGCGCGGATGCCCTCTTCGTGCTGGAACGCGGGCGTCAACACGAGGACGAGATCGACTTCCGGGTGCGACACCAGTTCTTGCAGCGAGGCTGCCGCGTATTTGAACCCATGGCGCGCGACCAGCGATGCCGCCTTTTCCTGGCTGCGGCTATACACGGCCGTCAGTTCATATTCCGGGAGCAGCTTCAGCGAAGGAACGTGCCCATATTCCGACCAATGACCCAGGCCGACGACGCCCACCCTGATTTTGCCGGAGCCGTTGCCCGGCGTTGCGATGCTGTTCAAGAGAATTCTCCAATGTAAGGCTGAGCGTACCCGCTGCTCAGCGACATCGGAATGATAGGGATCAGGGCGGTGAAGATAAATGGCTTCGGCTTCCGATCATTTCGGACATCTGAGTCCGCTGCCACGACAGGCGTGATCAGCCACGACGGCGCAAGCTCGCACCCGGCACACCACCTTGTTCGATCTATATCCGCAGATTCGCGCTGACATAGTCGATGAAAACACGCAGCTTGGGAGAGGCGTAGCGGCTTGCCGGCCACAAGATCCAGAAGGTGACGGTCTGGTCGATGAAATCACCCAGCACGATTTGCAACGCACCGCTCGCCAGCGCATCGCGCACGAGGAAGGTTGGCAGCAGGGCGAAGCCCTTGTCCTGAAGCGCGAGATAGCCGAGGACTTCAATGGTGTTGCTGACGAAGGTTTGCGGTAACTCAGGCTCGGCTTCCGATGCAGCGAGCCGGAATGGCCAGCGTTCCAGCTTGCCGGTGACGGGGAACTTATGCAGCAAACAGGCGTGCCGAACGAGTTCGGACGGGTGGGTGGGAACGCCATGTTGCTTGAGATAGCCGGGCGAGGCGACCAGTACCTGTCCGCAGGAACCCAGCCGCCGCGATACCAGCCGTGAGTCAAGCTGCTCGCCCGTGCGAATGACTGCATCGAAGCCTTCTTCGATGATATCGACCATGCGGTCGGAAAAATCGACATCGATTTCGATATCCGGGTATTGCGTCATGAAGCCGTCCAGCGCCGGCATGATCAGGCCGGACAGTTGCGGCGTGCTGATCCGCAACCTGCCGCGAGGGCTGCCGACAGCGCCGGAGAGTTCGGCTTCCGCCGCTTCGAGCTCACCCAGGATGCGCCGGCACCGTTCCAGGAACAAGGTGCCTTCGGCCGTCAACGTGATGCTGCGCGTGCTGCGGTGAAAGAGTCGCACGCCCAGGCGATCCTCTATACGCGCAATACTCTTGCCGATCGCCGACGACGATACGCCGAGCAACCGTCCCGCCTCGGTAAAACTGCGCGTCTCCGCCACCTGCACGAAAATCGAAATACCACTGAGGCTATCCATTGCAGCGTCCCGGGATAAATTAAAGACATTTGTGTCCGATATATTCGGAACCTTAGCCCATTTTTCTTTTGCCGGTCGGTCCATACACTCTCCTCAAGGTTAAAAACCCGCTGTTGATCGAACTTCATCAGCCACTGAATCTTGAGGAAATCATGTCCAAACTTCACTCCAGCATCAAAGTCGGTCCTTACGAATTTGCCCATCGCGTGGTGCTCGCCCCGCTTACCCGCATGCGCGCCGAAGAAGGCGCGAAGCCCGGTCCGTTGATGGCCGAGTACTACGCGCAGCGTGCTTCAGAAGGCGGCTTCCTGATCGGTGAAGCGACCATCGCTGCGCCCAACGGCAACGGCTACCTGGGTGCGCCCGGCCTCTACGACGACAGTCAGATTGCCGGCTGGAAGCAGGTGACCGAAGCCGTGCACGCCAAGGGTGGCCGCATCTTCCTGCAGCTCTATCACGCCGGCCGCCAGTCCAATAGCCAGTTGCAGCCGGGTGGCGCTCAGCCGGTAGCGCCTTCTGCCGTGCCGCATGGCGGCGTCGCCTACACCGAAGCGGGATGGGTCCCGAACACGCCGAGCCGCGCGCTGACGATTCCCGAGATTGCCGATCTGGTCGAGAGCTTCCGCACAGCAGCCATTCGCGGCAAGCAGGCCGGCTTCGACGGCGTTGAACTGCACGCCGCCAACGGTTACTTGTTCGATCAATTCCTGCAGGACGGCAGCAACAAGCGCACGGATATCTACGGCGGTTCGTTCGAAAATCGTGCCCGCTTCCTGATCGAAGCGACGCAAGCCGTGATCTCGGTCTGGGGCAGCGAACGCGTGGCTGTGCGCCTTGGGCCGAGCGGCACTTGGGGCGATATGTCCGACAGCAACCCGGAAGGTCTCTTCGCTTATGTGGCAGAGGAACTGGCCAAACTGAATCTGGCCTACCTGCATTTGATCGAACCGCGTGTGCTTGGCAATGTGGATGACGACAGCAAGGATCAGAACCCGGTTGCCGCGCAATTGATTCGCAAGCACTACAAGGGCGTGATCATTGCCGCTGGCGGCTTCAAGCGCGACACGGCCGAAGCCATCGTGCAGGCGGGCGACGCCGATCTGGTCGCATTTGGCCGCGACTTCATCGCCAATCCGGATCTGCCTGAACGCCTGCGCCGCCAATTGCCATTGAATCCGTATGACCGTCCGAGCTTCTTTGGCGGTACGGACGTCGGTTATACGGACTATCCGTTCTATGACAAGGATACGGTCGCAGCGTAAGCGGGAGCGCATGGTGAACTCAATCACCATGCGCATTTCCCTCGCGCCGCGCTATTGGCTGGCGCTTGGGACGCCTTCACGCCACCCGACCGGCCCCTGAAGCCAGCGATGAAAAGGCTGCATCGGTTCGGCGGCGGGATTGTGCGCGCAACCTGTCCTTGCTACTGCGCTTTCGTGACCGATTGACGCACTGGCTTGAACGCCGCGCGCAACTCCTGCGCAAAGAGTTGCGGCTGTTCCCAGGCCGCGAAGTGACCGCCTTTGGAAACCTGGTGATAGTAGTACAACGAAGGATACGCCTGCTCGCTCCAGCTCTTCGGCGCACGATAGATCTCATGCGGAAACACGCTGATCGCCACGGGGACCTTGATGTCCTTGGTCTTCTGCGCGACGGAGCTGAAGTTGTTGTTGTTATTTTCCCAGTAGAACCTTGACGACGATGCCCCTGTGTTGGTCAGCCAATAGAGAGTGATGTCGTTGAGCATCTCATCCTTGCTCAGGACGCGCTCGGGCACCCCGCCGCTGTCGCTCCACTGCGCAAACTTCTCATACATCCAGGCCGCGAGGCCCGAAGGCGAATCCGCGAGCGAGTACCCGATCGTCTCCGGGCGCGTGACCATGAGGGCGCCGTATGCCGCGTTTCTGCCAAAGAACGTGCTCAGCGAATCGAATGCTTCCCGCTCGGGACCTGCCAATCCGGCCGGAGCCGGGGCGCCGCTATTGATGGCCGTCACGAGGTCGCCCGGAACGGTAGCCGGCATGTTGAGGTGAATCGCGAGGAGACCGGGGGGCGCCTGACGGGCCAGCGCATCGGAAATGACGGAGCCATGGTCACCGCCCTGCGAGACGTACTGGGTGTATCCGAGGCGCTTCATCAGCACGTCCCACGCCTTTGCGGTACGGTCGGGTCCCCAGCCCAGGTCCTTGGGTTTGCCCGAAAAGCCATAGCCTGGAATCGATGGAATCACGACATCGAATGCGTCTTCCGGACGTCCTCCATAAGCCACGGGATCGGTCAATGGGCCGATCGCCTTGATGAACTCGAACGTCGAACCCGGCCAGCCATGAGTCAGGATGATCGGCAACGCATTGGGGTAGCGCGAACGGACGTGGATGAACTGGATGTCGACCCCATCGATGTTGGTCACGAACTCCGGCAGCGCATTGAGTTGAGCCTCGGCCTTGCGCCAGTCGTAATCGGTGCCCCAATAGCGCACGAGCTCCTGAACTTTCGCCAGCTGGATGCCCTGCGAATCGTCCTTGACGGTTTCCTTGTCCGGCCACCGCGTTTCCGCGATGCGCCTGCGCAGGTCGTCGAGTTGTGCTTGCGGAACGTGAACCTGAAACGGGCGAATGCTGTCGTCGATGGTCGCGCTCGCCACCGGAGCACTCGACACAGCATCGGCGGCGTATGCGGGTTGCAGATAGCCTGCGCAGGCGAGCAGGATAGCGCCGATCGCCATCGTGAATGCCCTGCTGGCGCTGTTACGGAAAGACGCGGCCGGACGGTCTGTTGCAAACATGGATGCTCTCCTATGAACTTGATGTACGGAAAGACAGTCGCGAACGATCTCGGTCATGTGCTCGCTTGGCAGTACTGTGTTCGGCGTATGTATCCGGGATTTGTCGATCTCCTGCCGATTTATGTATTTTTGTACCTGGCGGGAATCCAGATACGTTGGGACACAACCGAGTGCTCTATCTCGGCTGTAAGGCGATATGAATTTTTTGGAGGCGTTGGGCGACCGAAAGCACAGCGTAGGGAACGGAGCGTTCGCACTATCATCGAATCGCATTCCTGCGACCAAGGCTGACCTCAATAGCGCCCTGGGTAGCGATCCTGACGGCCTTGATCGCTTCGTTTGCCATTCACGCGCCGAAAGTTTTCATATAACATGCAAACCGGATAACCTAAAAATGACGGCCCGGACTTTACGTGACAAAAGCGCTAACCCTGACCCAGCAAGTCGCCCAGCAAATGACCGGCGATATCCGCGACGGGGTTTACCCGGTCGGCACCAAGCTCCCGTCCGGCAAAGATCTGGCTGCGCGCTTCGGCGTCAGCCAGTCGGTCATCCGTGAAGTGACGGAGCGCTTGCGCTCGAATGGCCTGATCGACAGCCGCCAGGGCGCGGGTTGTACGGTGAAGGCGCGTACGGAAACAGGCGGTTTCCGCGTCCCCCACGCGGTCGGTGCGGATCGGGCGGACCTCGCAGACGTCTACGAGCTGCGGCTCGACCTGGAAGGCGCAGCAGCGGCGCTGGCTGCCGTGCGCCGGACTGAAGCTGACGTCGACGCACTGGCGGCCATTCTCAAATCGCTCGCCGATCACCTCTACACCCCGGACCACGCGGTGGAGCTGGACATCGCGTTCCATGTCGCGATCGCCGATGCCACCCACAACCGCTACTACGTCGATCTGCTCCAGTACCTGAACCTCCAGATCCGCCAGGCCGTGCAGACGGCCCGCACGCATTCGCTCGCGCGTCAGCGTCTGCCTGACGAAGTGCACCGCGAACACGTGCGCGTATTCGAAGCGATCCGTGCGGGCGATCCTGTGGCCGCGCGCATCGCTGCAACCTCGCATCTGCAGAACGCGGCCGCCCGCTTGAACCTCACGATTCCTGGCCGCGAAGCACTCACCGGCGCGGCGAACCTAAGCTCCCTGACGAACACGTGAACGATAAATGACCGACCTCTCTTTCCCCCGCCGCCTGATCGACAAGCTCGGACCTGACGCTGTCATCGTGACTCCTGACGAAATCGCACCGTGGCTGTCGGACTGGCGAGGCATGTACACCGGCCACGCCCAAGCGGTTGTGCGCCCATCGAGCACAGACGACGTTGCTGCAGTCCTCGCGCTCTGCACGGACGCTCGTGTGCCGGTCGTGCCGCGCGGCGGCAACACGGGCCTGTGCGGCGGCGCCACGCCTGATGCCAGTCCCGCAAACGTGATCCTGAGCCTGGACCGGATGCATGCAGTTCGCAGCATCGATACGATCGGCAACACGATGGTCGCTGAAGCCGGCTGCATTCTCGGCAACCTGCGGCGGGCAGCAGCGCAAGAACATCGCCTGCTGCCGCTCAGCCTCGCCGCCGAGGATTCTTGCCAGTTGGGCGGCAATTTGTCGACGAACGCGGGCGGCGTCAATGTCGTGCGTTATGGCATGACGCGGGAACTGGTGCTCGGACTTGAAGCCGTCCTGCCGAACGGCGAGATCTTTCACGGCCTGCGCACGCTGCGCAAGGACAACACCGGTTACGACCTGAAGCAATTGCTGATCGGCGCGGAAGGGACGCTCGGCGTCATCACCGCTGCGGCGCTGCGGCTGTATCCGCGCAACGACGTGCGCGTGGTCGTGCTGGCGGCCGTGAACTCGTCGCAACAGGCGCTCGATCTTTTCGAACTCCTGTTCGAACGCGGCGGCCCGCGCATGCAGGCGTTCGAGTTCTTCACGGCCGAATGCCTGGACATGGTGCTTGAACAAGTCGATGGCATGCGCGCGCCGTTCGCCGAACGTCATCCGGCTTACGTGTTGATCGAACTAGCCGATACCGTCGATGAAGCCGCGTTGCGCGAGCTTGTGGAAACGGTGATCGGCGAGGCGCTTGAACGCGAGTTGTGCGTGGATGCTGCGGTATCCGAATCAATTGCGCAGGTGAACAGCATGTGGCGGCTCCGGGAGGAAATCTCCGAAGCGCAGCGTGCCGATGGTCCGCATGTGAAGCATGATGTCTCGCTGCCGATTGCTTCCATTCCCGCGTTTATTGCTTCGGCGGGAGCGCGCATCGACAAACATCACGCGGGCGTTCGCCTGATCGTGTTCGGTCATTTCGGCGATGGCAATCTTCACTACAATCTCTCTCGCCCGGTGGGCGCACCACGCGATTTCTTCAAGCTTCACGGAGAGGGCTTGACGGCGGAGGTGCTGGACGAAGTGGCGCGATATGGCGGCAGCATCAGTGCCGAACACGGCATTGGACAACTCAAGCGCGAGTATTTCAGCCGCTATAAAGACCCGCTGGAAATCCGCCTGATGCGCGAAATTCGAAAGGTCTTCGATCCTCACGGCATCATGAATCCGGGCAAGATCTTCTGATGAGAACACGGGCGCCCGCAGAAGGCGCCTCTTCGCGAACGCACTGGGACTGGCGTTGACCGGAAGGGTCCATGCCTAGCGCGTCGGTGCGCCGGCATGGCGGGCCAGATTGGCATTCAACTGCCCGGCAAGCCCATACAGCACGCTAAGAAACGGCGCCGGGATTCCAGCCTTCACCGCCAGCTCATGAGGTGCACCCAGGATCGCTTCTATCTCCAGTTGACGGCCTGCTTCCACGTCCTGGAGCATCGATGTCTTGAACGCGCCAAGCTTGCGGGTTTGCGCGTTGCGCGCCTGGGTAGTCATGTTCAGTTCGATCCCGATCTCCTCGCCTATGCACCGTGCCTCCTCCATGATCGCGACGACAAGCTGCGCCGTCAGCGGGTCATCGAGGATCACGTCGGCGGTCGAACGGGTGATCGCGCTGATGGGATTCATGGTCATGTTGCCCCACAGCTTGGCCCAGATATCGCTGCGAATCTGGCTCGATGCCGTTACGTCGAATTGAGCGAGGCGGAGCAATTCGATAGCGCGAGCCGCGTGATCGGTGACCCCCGCAGCGGCGGGACCGACAATAAGCTGGTTGCCATTGCCCTTTTTAATCACGCCAGGCGCGGCGATTGACGAGGAAAGATGCACGACGCAGCCGGAGACCTGCGACGGCGGCAGCGCAGACGATACAACGCCTTCCGGATCGACCGATTCGAGCCGTTGTCCTTCAAGACGTCCGCCAAACGCGTTGAGAAACCACCAGGGCACGCCGTTCATGGCCGAGACAATATGCGTGCCTTCGTTCACCAGCGGCGCCAGTGATTGGGCTGCCTGTATCAGCGCCGGCCCTTTGAGGCAGATGAACAGCAGGTCTTGCGCGCCGAGCGTGCCGGGCTGATCGGTCGCGTTGATAGTGGCGACATACCGGTCCTCGCCCTCCACGACGCTCAGGCCATTGCGTTGTATGGCGTCAAGATGCGGCCCGCGCGCCAGCAGGTTCACTGCTACGCCGGCACGCGCCAGGCGAGCCGCGACGATACCGCCAATGGCGCCCCCGCCAACCACGGTGATCTTGATGGCTTGTTGATTCAAATCTATCCCCTGTACGAAGTGTCGATGCGATCGACGCGTCGGATAAGTGCGGCAAGGACATTCTCCCCAGCGCCATGCGCAGGCGAAAATTGTAGCGAATCCCGCGTGGTGCTTTTCACGATTTCATCGCTGATGGGCAGCGTATTTCCGCGCATGGAATGCGTGACGACCTGAATCTCGCACGCGCGGTTCAGGGTCCAGAGCAACGCGAACGCGTGAGCAAGCGTGGTTCCATGCGCGAGCAGCCCGTGGTTGCGAAGGATCAGCAGGCGCTTGTTGCCCATGGAGCTCAGAAGCCTCGACTTCTCTTCGTCGTGGACCGTGATGCCCTCGAACGGATGGTATGCAACCATGTTGTGCAGCTGGGCGGAGTAGAAGTTCGTGTACGACAAACCGTCCTCCATGCATGCAACCGAAAGCCCGGCGGTTGTATGAGTATGCATGACGCAATGTGCGTCTTCCACATGCTCGTGAATGGCGCTGTGAATGACGAAACCCGCAGGGTTGACCGGGCAATCCGACGGACTCAGGATCCTCCCGGTCAAGTCGATCTTGATCAGGTTGGAAGCAGTGACTTCGTCGTAAGCCAGTCCGAAAGGGTTGATCAGGAAGTGCTTGTCCGGTCCGGGTACTCGCAACGTAATGTGATTGAAGATCAGCTCGGTCCAGCCGAGCATCTGGAACACGCGATACGTTGCGGCGAGCTGGAGCCTGGCCTGCCATTCGTCAGGCGAACACCAGGCGGGTGCGGGCGGCGTGTTTCGTTCGTTACGTTCGGAAGCGGTCACAGGGTGTCTCCTCAGACTACTGAAGCAGGTGCAGTCAGTTGGGTCAAGTAGTCAGCAAGTGCAAACATAATCACTGTTCTCGTGTATAAAACACTAACATGTGAGTATTGTGCTGCTTGATATCATTGAGGGTCAATAAATTCCCTTATGTTCCTGGGTTTTCCCTAGCCATTCTCCGGGTGCTTCCTTGGCCCGGCCGCTCGTACTTTTTCTCCGCCATGTCCGCAAAAGCCACTACTCGAAAGCTTCATCGAAACCTGCCGATGCTGTTGCTGCGCGCACGAGAAAAGATGATGGAACGGTTCAGGCCGTTGCTCACGGAGAACGGGCTGACTGAGCAGCAATGGCGCGTGATTCGCGCGCTCACCGAAAACGGCCCAATGGAGCCGCGCGAGATCTCCGACATCTGCACCATCTCCAGCCCGAGCATGGCGGGCGTGCTGGCTCGAATGGAGGCTCTGGAGCTCATTACGAAGGAGCGTTTCGCCGATGATCAGCGCAGGATTTTGGTGTCATTGACGAAGAAGAGCGTTGGCCTTGTCCGCGTGATCTCGAAGGATCTCGAGGCGCGATACCGGGAGCTGGAGCGCACGGTAGGGCCGGAAGTGGTGGAGCGCGTCTACAGCGCGATTGACGATTTGCTGGCGGGTCTTGAATAACAGATGAGTTTTATGCGTCCGGATTTGTTTGGCGGCGGATGGCGCTCGTTATTTTCAAAGCGCACAAACCACGCCCGCGCCGGGCACTTATACAGACACGATTACCGCCGCGATCAGCTTTTGAAACTGCATGGCGATTGAGCGGCTGATCCAAGGGCTAAAGCCAGGGTCTGTGAGGAGCGTCAGAAAGCTGCGGAACGAAGCCGCAAGGACATTGAAGAGGCAGCGGATGCGCGCACGAAGGTGACAACCGCCGCCATCAAAGCGCTCTCGATTGAAGAGAGACGAGAGTTAGCGGCGGAATATCTCGCCGATGGCGGGAAGGGCGACACCTACAACTTGGAGACGGCGACATTCAAGAACGTCATCGAGCGTACCCATTTCATCGGTGTACGCATTGCGTGCTCCCTTCGTTGTCGTTGTCTCTGACCAAAGTAGTATGCGTTCACGGAATGAAGCGTAAGGGGTTCGTCATATTGTTTTTACACACTCAAATACACATTTTTCTTTGGTTTTGCCAGAAGTGTGGATAGAATACACATGAGCACTACAGGGACCACGATGGATTCAAAAGCAGTGATTCGGATGCTTGAACAAGACGGTTGGGTTCTGGCGCGCATAAAGGGGAGTCACCACCACTTCAGGCACCCCGCCAAGCCGGGGACGACAACGGTGAAGCACCCCGACAGAGACATACCGATAGGGACGCTGAAAAGCATCGAGAAGCAAGCAGGCTTGAAACTCGCTGGCCGGTAAAGTCAGCGGGGATTTTTACCCTTCACGTTCAATGGAGTGAACATCGTGAAATTTCCCGTCGCAATCCATAAAGACCCCGGCAGCAGCTACGGCGTGAGCGTGCCCGATTTTCCCGGTTGCCACTCAGGGGGCGACACTATCGAGCAAGCCCTTGAAAGCACGCTCGAAGCAATCGAAGGATGGGTCGAGACTTCCATCGAGGCAGGCGACGAAGTACGGTTCGAGCCGAGCGCCATCGAGGCCTTGCGCGCGGACCCGGATTATGAGGGCGCAATTTGGGCCTTCGTAGACGTTGATCCGGCAAAGTTCGACGTCAAGCAGGAGCGCGTCAATATCAGCTTGCCGCGCTTCGTGCTCGTTCGCATTGACGCACACGCGGCCAAGCATCGGCAGACGCGTAGCGGCTTTCTAGTGAGCGCTGCGCTGGATGCAATCAACGCTGAAGCGGCGAGCCATGCGTAAGCCGGTCGCCCGCCGTATCGACGTAGCGGGCCAACCAAAACAGAAGACGTTTCGATATTTGACATCGCAGACTAACTGCGAAACGAAACCGAGCGCCTTCGGCCCGCCAAAGCCGCCGCGAACCGGATTGGTTCGGAACGCGATCGGGGAAAACGCAGCGGTCATGCGGGGCATTGCGGCGGACCCGGATAACCCGGAATGGACCAGAGAGGGAATGGCGCAAGAGCGCACATTCTCGCTTGCCGAGCGATTCGCGATCATGCGTGATGCCATCGAGGGTAGGCGGCAAGCCCGCGCCGCACAGACGAAAGCCCGGCGTGATTGAGGCTTCCGACCTGATGTGCGGGCGCAGGTACGTGTTAAATACGCTAAGGATAGCCTAGTATCGAGGCTGGAAGCCTGCTCGAACGGATGCCTAGAAGTCCACCATCCACGCCTTGGATTGCTTGTTGACGCGAGTGGTGGACTCCACCGCAGAGGTAGGCTGGACGGGATCGAGAGTGATGAACGTGATGTCGTAAGGCTGGCCATGCGGGCACGATACGCCAGGCTTCGCGACGACCGCGGCCTCGGCGTCCAACTGGATCACACAGCTTCCCCGCACCACCAGGCTGACCGATAGCGTAGTCAGTTCCGTGGGTGAGACATCCGATGCAAACACGCCGAGCATGATGGCGGTGAGCGCGAATATTTTATTTATTTGCCGCATAGGAAAGCCAAATGATGATGTCGTTGGTGCGCAGGTGTCCTGTTTGCGGCACACCGAAAGGTGCCCGAATTCACCCTCCTGAACCGCTCTCTAATGCTATCGGCACCTGGGCGCGAGACTTTAGCGGAAGTCCGCGGAATAAGCCTTCCAGCCGGTTGCGGCGATCGTTTGATGTGTTCTTACTTGGCCGCATCCGGTTCAAGCCGAACGTGGTGATACCGCTGTCTCCCGGCCCGGTCCACTAGAGAACCGAGCCTCGATCGGACACAACCGGCGGCTCGTGCGTGTGTTCTTGCAGGGTACGCAGCCAGTTGGCAATCGCCTTGCTCGTCCAGACGGGATCGTCGTGAGGCAGGTCGTGGCCGGCCCACACATGCATCGCGCGCGCAGCACCCCAGCGAACCGCTACGCGCGTGGAGCAGACCGGATCGACCAACCGGTCCGCCTTCGATGAAAGCAGCAGCGTAGGGCAAGCGGGCGCCTCATAGGCGGCGCGAAAGCGCGCCGCCGCCCACAGTTGGCGCAGACCGTTCGCCGCGCTCACTCCGGCGCTTTGCCTGATGGCGGCCCAGGCGGTGATGTCGGCAGACTGGGTATCCAGCCGGTTGCACGTCAGGTCGTGGATGATCGTCTCGCACTTCATGGCATCCGCCCATGAAGCAGCGACGCGCATGAGAGCAGGCCAGATTTGGGGTCGAAGACGCTCGTTCATGGCGCTGTGCGGCCGCATGCTGGTGTTGATCAGGACCAGCCGTTCGACCTCGTCCGGATAGCGCTGCGCCCAGCTGGTCGCGACCATGCCGCCCAGCGACATGGCGACCAGCCGATACGGCGGCAACAGCCCAGCGTCGGCCGCACGCGAGCGGACGAACTGCACCATGTCCGCCACGTTGAGCGGGGCGCTCAGCGCATTCTCGCGGCCGTTCCCGGGCAGATCGATGAGCGCAATGTTGTTCGCACTGCCGTCAAAATCTACTTCAACGCGCAGTTGTTCGGGAAACGATCCCCAGTGGCGACCTTCGCGCGTGAGTCCGCGCAACAAGATCCACGTGCTCATTGTGAGGATGTGCGCTGCCAGTGTTCCATGGCGCGCTCGAGGATCTGTTTTCTGACGTCCCCCTTGGGGAGCCATCTATTCGATGCAAACGCCGCACGGGTCAGGAAATCCAGGAAGTTGGCGTGACGGCGCAAGACGCGTTCAACCCGGTGCGCCTTGACCGGATTGAACATGCCGAGGCGGGAAAAGATCTGGCTGGGGTTTTTCCTGATCCAGCGCCAGGAGCCCAGTTCCAGCGTCATCGGCAGGAACACGTTGGGCGCGGGTGTCTGGTCATACGCGCAGTCCCAGAGGTCGCCGTGAAGCAGGTATTGATGGCTTTGCGGTTCAAACGCGTAACCGTGATGCGGATATGCCTGTTCGAACATGGTCTTGAGCTGGTACATCTCGGGCAGATGGGGCATTTGTTGCCTGGTTCGCGCATAGGGGAACCAGATGCTGTCGCCCCAGCCGTAACCTGAATGACAGTCGAGTGCAAGGCTCAGCGGGCGTGTCATCAACTCCTGCTTCACGACATCGAGCAAGGCTGCGCTCTCGAGTTCCAGGGAACCCTGGACCGGACCGCGATACCAGGGCAACCACGAACCAATACGCTGACCGCCCGCCAGGAAGGGGACGCGTCCTTCAGCGCTTTGAGGGGCATTGCGCATCAGGTCGACGCCGTTCGGATTCGAGCGGGTCTGTGCCCACATGCCACCCGGATTCACGATGGGCATGAAGACCAGCCGTACCGAGCGCAATTGTTCGTGGAGCAGTTCGTCCCATTCGAGACGCCGAAGCAGCGCGCGCATGTAATCGAGGATCAGCTGTGTACCAATGCGCTCCAGGCCGTGCACGCCGCCAAAAAAGCCAATGGCGGGCGCTTTTGGATCGTTCGATCCGATCGCCGCGGTAAGAATTGGGAAGGAGTGTCCGCCGGCGCGCACTTCGCCCACTGTGCGTGATTCGAAGCGCGCGCAGCCGGCCGCCAGGATGGCATTGAGGTCATCGAACTCCGCGAAGCTTGCGGAGGTTATGCTTAATGGTCTCATGCCCGCGGCCTGTTTTTCGATGCATCTTCAGGCGGCCGGAAACACTATTGGCCGCCTGAAGACGCTTGGGGTAGCTCAGGACTTGCCTGGCCTTCCTGTTTTGACTGTCTCCACAGCGGCGACAGCCGCAGTGAGTTGCTCTAGGTTAGCGCGCTCAAGTATGAGCAAACCTGCCCGCAAGAGCTCGCCTTTTTTGACGTGCACGCCATTGGCGAGGCATTTTTGCTTCAGGAGGCCGATTTTGTCGTAATCGGACTTGGGCATCGTAAAGCTGTCACGGACGACCTTCTCTTTTTTCGGCCGTTTGACTTTCTCTTCGGCGGCGACCGACTCGGCGGGCGCTGCTTTAGCCTTCGATTTGGCTGGCACTTGCACCGCCTTGCCTTCGCTTTCCTTTGCCGCCTCGACCGCTGCCTTGGCGATTGCCTTGCGTTTGCTTACTGCCGGCTCGGCCGTTTCTGCAGTCTTGGGGAAATGAAAAGCCTTCTTGCTCGGGGCCTTCGTAGAGGGTGCGGGCATGGAGTCTCCAGATGAGTAAAGGTATAAACAGTATATACGCTTTTTTGAGACGGCCCGCGCGAGGGTTTTCGAGGGGCGGTTCTATATGCGGTTGGCCTGGGTTTGCGCCGATGGGGCACGCGATCTGCCGGCGCGACCCAAGCGTCAATTCCAGTGCCGGCCCTAGCGGACGGCGATCACGAATAACCGTGGAAACGGCAGCAGAACCGTTCCGTCCGGTAACGCCGGATAAGCCAGTCCGACCGCTGCCTTATAACGTTCCAGGAACGTCAGCCGTTCATCTTCAGTAAGCGGTTCCAGAAACGGCCGCAGGCCACTTCCCTTGAACCACTCGACGACCGCGTCCGCGCCACCCGCCAGCGCATGATGGTAAGTAGTCCGCCAGACATCGGGCTTCGCGCCGCAGGAGCGAAGCAGTTCGAAATACCATGCTGGGCTTGCCATCGGTGTCCGGGCCTTTGCAACCTCGGACAGTTTGCTCGCCCAAGGGCCGTCGGCCGCAACCTCACGCATCAGCCGATGGGCGGGCTCTTCCAGATTGTCCGGCATCTGAACCGCGAGACTGCCGCCAGGCGAAAGCTTCGCGACGAGAGCGGGAAACAGGCTGGCGTGATCGGGCAACCACTGGAACACCGCGTTGGCGAGGATCACATCGAACGGGCCGGGGGCATTCCATGCCTTGATATCGGCGATATCGAAGTGAACTTGCGGCAGCCGCTTGCGGGCAGCTTCGATCATGTCCGGTGAGCTGTCGAATCCGCTCGCTGTAGCGGCGGGAAAACGCGCCATGAGCGCTTCGGTGGAATTGCCGGGACCACATCCTAGGTCCACGACCGTGCGCGCATCGATGTCCGGAACGGCAGCGAGCAGATCGCGTATGGGACGATTACGCTCGTTTTCGAAGGTTACATACTGCTTGGCAGACCAGCTCATTGTGTAAGGCCTCAATAGATGAATGACAGCGCAATGCGGTTCTGACGGGTTTTATAAGCCGGAAACCGCAGGCGTGAATGTTCAGGCTTCTGCGCGATTTGACTAAGGTACAACATGAGGGCAACCGCTCGCAGGTTCTTTTCTGGTGAGCATGGGTTGCCCGTCATGAGGATTGCGAGCCGCCGCGCGCTGTCGGGGGGATGCTCCAGTCGCGGCGACTTGCATTCGGAAAGCCAGCACTCCGTACTATGCTGCCGACTCGTGCAGAACGTTCAGTGCGGACCCTGCGCGGAACCACTGCAACTGAGGGTCGCTATACGAGTGCTTGAGCCACACGGTTTCACTGCGTCCATCCGCGTGGTTGATACGGCACTCGACCGGTTCTCCCGGCGCCAGACGGTCAAGCGCGAGCAAGTCGATCCGGTCATCGGCCAGGATCCGGTCGTAGTCGTCCGAATCGACGAATGTCAGTGCAAGCAGGCCTTGCTTCTTCAGGTTCGACTCATGAATGCGAGCGAAGCTGCGGGCAATGACCGCCGCGCCACCCAGAAGCCGTGGTGACAACGCCGCATGCTCGCGGCTGCTGCCTTCGCCGTAATTCGCATCACCGATCACCACCCACGGTTGCGCCGCCGCCCGATACTGACGGGCCGCTTGCGCAGGCGTGAGACCACCTTCACCCGTGAAACTATTCGTCGTCTTGCCGATTTCGCCCGTATAAGTGTTGGTCGCGCCGTTGAGCAGGTTGTCGCTGAATTTATCCAGATGTCCACGAAAACGCAGCCATGGACCGGCGGGCGAGATGTGATCGGTCGTCGTCTTGCCGCGAGTTTTCAGCACGACCGGCATCCCGGTGTAGTCGTGCCCATCCCATGCTGCCCACGGCTTCATCAACTGGATGCGCTCGCTGACTGGGTCGACGCTCAGCGTGATATCGCGGCCATCCGCGGGCGGCGCGACGTAGGTCGTGCGACCGGGCGCGAAGCGGGTCGGCGGCACTTCGGGTGCGGGCTTCGGCGCTGTGAGCATGAACGGCTTGCCGTCCGCGCCGGTGAGCGAGTCCGTGGCCGGATTGAACGACAGCCGGCCTGCCAGCGCGAGCGCTGTCACTATTTCCGGACTGGCGATCAGGTTCATGGTCGCCGGCGAGCCGTCGTTGCGACGCGGAAAGTTGCGGTTATATGACGTGACGATGGCGTTCGGCGCAGCCGTCGCGCGCGGGTCGCGATGCCATTGGCCGATGCAAGGACCGCACGCGTTTGCGAGCACGGTGCCGCCGAGCGCTTCGAGTTCATCGAGCTGGCCATCGCGAGCAATCGTCGCGCGGACCTGTTCCGAACCCGGTGTCACGAGGAACGGGACGACTGCCTTCAACCCATGGGCGCGAGCTTGCGCGGCGACATCGGCGGCGCGGCTCATGTCCTCGTAAGACGAGTTCGTGCAACTGCCGATGAGCGCGGCGGAAATGGCTTCGGGAATCGTGTTGCCGGCGCTTTTAAGTTCGGCCGCGAGTTGCGAAAGCGGTCGTGCACGATCGGGCGAATGTGGTCCCACAATGTACGGTTCCAGCGCGGACAGGTCGATGCGGATCACGCAATCGTAGTAGCGCTCCGGGTCGGCTTCGACTGCTGCATCCGGTTCGAACAAAGCGGACGTGTATTGCCTGATCAACGGCGCGAGGTCGCCACGGCCCGTTGCGTTGAGGTAGGTAAGCATGTGTTCATCGGCGGGGAACATGGACGTTGTTGCACCGAGTTCCGCGCCCATGTTGGTGATGGTCGCCTTGCCGGTTGCGCTGATGGTGCGTGCACCGGGGCCGATGTATTCGACGATAGCGTTAGTCGCGCCGGACACCGTGAGCTGGCCTGCCACGTTGAGGATGACGTCCTTGGGCGCGGTCCAGCCGTTCAAGGAGCCGGTCAGGTACACGGCAATATGCTTTGGATAAAGCACTTCCCACGGCAGGCCGGCGATGGTCTCTACGGCATCCGCACCGCCGACACCCACCGCGCAGGCGCCCAGTCCACCGGCGTTCGGCGTGTGCGAATCGGTGCCGATGATCAACGCGCCCGGGAATGCGTAGTTTTCCAGAACGACCTGGTGGATGATACCGGCGCCCGGTTCCCAGAAGCCCGCACCGTATTTGGCTGCGGCGCTGCGCAGGAAATCGTAGACCTCGCTGTTTTCCAGCACCGATACCCGCAGGTCCGAAGCGCCGTCAACCCGGGCCTGGATCAGGTGGTCGCAGTGGATGCTGGTCGGGACGGCCACGCGTTCGCGCAGCGTTTGCATGAACTGCAGCATGCCGGTTTGCCCGAGCACGTCCTGGAACACGACACGGTCGGGGCGTAGTTTGAGGTAGCTGCGGCCGGGGATGAGTTCCTGATCGCCGGGGTTGTCGAGATGACCGAGCAGCACTTTATCGGCGAGTGTGAGCGGCTTGTCGAGACGGCGACGCACGATTTCGAGTTTGCGCGCCATCTCGGGATAGAGGCGCGCGGCCATTGCAACGGGGGAGTCGTCAAGAGCGGACATGGTGGTTTCCTCTGCGGGAAGGGGTGTGGGGTGCCGCCAGTTTGCGCATCGGCGATGTCTGCGTAAAATGAATTTATTATTCCGATTGGTTCATTTTTCTTATGAAAATCGACATCCTTGGTGTTCAGGCGTTTGTTGCCATCGCCGATAAAGGCAGCTTTCAGAACGCTGCCGACTCGTTGCATGTCACGCAGACGGCGATTACGCAGCGCTTGCGCAAGCTCGAGGACTTTCTGGGTGTGACGCTGGTTGAGCGCACGACGCGTTCGATTGCGCTCAGCCTGATCGGCCGGGATTTCCTGCCGCAAGCGCGGCGTCTGCTGGAGGAGTTGGGGGACGCGTTGCTGGAGATACGCGAGACGGGTAAGGCCGAGCGTGGAGATGTATCGATTGCATGCGTGCCTACGGTCGGGGTTCAGTATTTGCCGCGCATCATGCAGGAGTATTCGGCGCGGTATCCGAATAACCGGATCAAGATCCTGGATCATGCGTCGTCGGCGGTGGCTGATGCGGTGCTGCGCCGCGAAGCGGAGTTTGGTATCAATATTGCGGGCGCGCATCATCCCGAACTTGTGACGATGCCGTTGCTTGAAGACCAGTATGTTTTGATCTGTCACGAGGATCATCCGTTGGCCAAGCGCCGCCGGGTGGCGTGGAAGCAATTGCTGCCGTACCCGCTGATATTCGCGGGACAGGTCAGCGGCAATCGTGCTTTGCTGGATACGGCGCTGGGCGCCAATGGGTTGGGGTTGCAGTCGTTCTACGAAGTGCAGCGGAGTTCGACCGCGGTCGGGCTGGTGGCCGAGCGTATTGCTGCGGCAGTGGTGCCGAGGCTTGCTGTGCAAAAGGGGGCGTATCCAAATATCCGCACGATTGAACTTGTGGATCCGGTGGTGTCGCGTGCGCTGGTGCTGGTGGTTCGAAAGACCGCGCGACTGTCGCCGGCCGCGCAAGCGCTTTACGACATGATCAAGGGGAGGGGTGCTCGCGCCGGTGGACGGGGTTGATGGTGGTGGGGGGAAGGTTGTGGGGGTAGGGGGCGGGGGTGATGCTGGGGTGCCAGATTCTAGCGTTAGCGGTTTGAGTCAATGCCGGGTTGCTGCTTTCACGGTTAGTGGTCTGCGTGCGTTGGCTCATTTCTTTATCACTATTAGCCACTGCGCGTGGCGGCGCGTCGTTTCTTTGTCCAAAGCGACAAAGAAACGAAGCAAAGAAAGCGCTTTCAAAACGAGGGCTCGTAAGTTGACCTAGCGTGCAGTTTGCGCGTTTTTGGCACCCCAAAAGCACGGTGCTCGCAAGAGCGACGGATGTGTGAAACCCTCCTTCTCCGAACACCGATACCCACACGCTTCGCCACCAGTGACTGAACCTGCCCAAGGGGCACCCCGCGCTATCCGCGAAAAACCGACCACCGAATTTGTACGGATTACGAACCACATAGCCAACCCGCCAACAAACAAAGCCTTAAAAATATGCGAGGCCCAAACCAACGCAACCGCGGTCTAGCCCAGGTAATCAACCCACAAAAATGAAGCAGCTATACACTTGATGCCGTGAGCGTGACCAACGCAAATAATCATCCGGACCGCGTAACCGACACATTCGGAAATGAGGCAAAAAATGCGCGTGAGGCCGTGCGGGTTTCCTTGGCAAGTGTGCTTGCCCGAGAGCGTACGGGGCGAAGCGTGTGCGTGTAAGAATTCGCGAGAAGGAGGGGTTCAAACATCGGTTGCTCTTGCGAGCACCGTGCTTTTGGGGTGCCAAAAACGCACAAAAGTGCACGCTAGGTCAACTTACGAGCCCGCGTTTTGAAAGCGCTTTCTTTGCTTCGTTTCTTTGTCGCTTTGGACAAAGAAATGACGCGCCGCCACGCGCAGTGGCTAATAGTGATAAAGAAAATAGCTCACTCACGCAGACCCCTAACCCCGAAAGCAGCAACCCGGCAACGACTCCGACCGCTAACGCTAGAACCTGGCACCCCAGCACTGACCCCGACCCCACCCCCCCATCCAACCAAAACCCGTCCACCGGCGCGAGCGAAAAAAACACCCTCGATTCAAGCAGCTTCCAGCTGCTGCACAGCCGACGCACACAACAACACCGGAATAGACTTCGACGTAGGCGTCCCCGCGCCATCGGCAACACTCGACAACGGCACAAGCGGATTCGTCTCCGGATAATACGCACCCAGACAACCACGCGGAATGTCATACGCCACAAGCAGGAAACTGTCAGCCCGCCGGGTGATGCCGTCATCCCAAACGCTAGTGATATCCACCCGTTGACCTGCTTCAAACCCCAGCATCTCGATGTCGAGCTGATTCGCAAACAACACCCTCCGCTGACCATACACACCGCGATACCGGTCATCGAGACCATAGATCGTCGTGTTGTACTGATCGTGTGAGCGGGTGGTCATGAGCGTCATCAACCGCTCGCCATGGATCGTCCGGGCACGATGAATCGGGGTATCGAATTGAATGCCGTGCACCAAAAACTGCGCCTTGCCGCTAGGCGTAATCCACACCCGATCACGCGACGCCACACCCAGATGAAACCCGCCCGGATGCTTGAGCCGCTCGTTATAGTTCTCGAACCCGGGGATCACTTTCTCAATGCCGTCGCGAATCAGCGCATAGTCGTTCGCGTGCGCGAGCCAGTCCACCTTCGCGCTGCCGAGCGTAGCCAGCGCCATGCGCGCGACGATCGCAATCTCCGACAACAAATTCGCCGAAGCAGGGCGGTTCATGCCGTACGAAATGTGCACCATGCTCATGGAGTCTTCCACGCTCACGCCTTGCGCCACGCCATTCTGCATGTCGATTTCAGTGCGGCCAAGCGTCGGCAGGATCAGCGCATCGCGGCCGTGAATCAGGTGGCTGCGGTTCAGCTTCGTCGTGATATGCACGGTCAGCTCGCATGAGCGCATCGCTTCCCACACGCGAGGCGTATCCGGCGTCGCAATCGAAAAATTGCCCCCCAGCCCGATAAACACTTTCAACTTGCCGGCGAGCATCGCTTCAATCGATTGCACGACGTCGTAGCCATGTTCAAGCGGCGGCTCGAAGTCGTACGCAGCACCGAGGCGTTCGAGGAACGCTTGCGTAGGCTGCTCTTCAATACCGACCGTGCGGTCGCCCTGCACGTTCGAATGCCCGCGCACGGGGCACAGTCCCGCACCGAGCCGGCCGATGTTCCCGCGCATCATCATCAGGTTCGACAGGAGTTGCACGGTCGGCACGGAATTCTTGTGCTGCGTCAGGCCCATGCCCCACGTCGAAATCACGGCACGGCCGCGTGCGTAGATATCGGCGAGTTGCAGGACTTCATCTTTCGGCACGCCCGATTCCGCGACGATCGCATCCCAGCTTTCCGCGCGCAGGTCCTCGGCGAAGGCATCGAAACCGACCGTATGCTCAGCAATAAACGCGATATCGAGTACCCGCGGCAAGCCTTCCGCCAGCGCTGCATCGTCCAGTTCGATCACGCGTTTCGCCACGCCCTTGATCAACGCGAAATCCCCGCCAATCTTCGGGCGGATGAACACCGAACTGATCTTCGTGCTGCCGCCCGTGAGCATCTCGACCGGATGCTGCGGACTCGCGAAGCGCTCAAGACCGCGTTCACGCAGCGGGTTGATCGAGACGATCGTCGCACCGCGCTTCGCGCATTCGCGCAGTTCTCCCAGCATGCGCGGATGGTTCGTCGCCGGATTCTGGCCGAAGAGCAGCAGGGTATCCGCGTGCTCGAAATCCTCCAGCGTGACGGTTCCCTTGCCGACGCCCACGGTTCCCGGCAAACCCCGGCTCGTGGCTTCGTGGCACATGTTCGAACAGTCGGGGAAGTTGTTGGTGCCGTACATGCGCACGAACAACTGATACAGGAAGGCGGCTTCGTTGCTCGCGCGGCCCGACGTATAGAAGGCGGCGCGGTCGGGGTCATCGAGGCGGTTCAGGTGCTCCGCGATCAGCGCGAACGCGTCGTCCCACGCAATCGGCACGTAGCGGTCACGCGCGGCATCGTAGACCAGCGGATCGGTCAGGCGGCCATGCTGTTCAAGCTCGTAATCCGACTGCGCCATCAACTGTTCGACGGTATGTTCTTCGAAGAACGCCGGTGTGACGCGCTTGCTGGTGGACTCGGCGGCCACGGCTTTTACGCCGTTCTCGCAGAATTCGAACGTAGACGCGTGCTCGCGATCCGGCCACGCGCAGCCGGGGCAATCGAAACCGTCAGGCTGGTTCTGGCCGAACAGCGTGCGGTAATTTCCGCCCGAGACCTTCTCCTTGAGGAGATTGAGGGCGACATACTTGAGCGCGCCCCAGCCGGCTGCAGGGTGCGTGTACGGTTCAATGCGAGGTTCGGGTTTTTTCACAGTGCCTGCCGCGGATTCATGAGGGTTTCACCAATGATCCAAGACTACTGTGTTCCAAATATGACGCGGTATACAGAAAAATAGATAAACGAGGAGTACAGTTGACGCCTCCCCGGGCCTCATGCCTGTTCCTCCTCCTCTTTTGCCTATCCACCCACCGTGACGCTTTACGAAAAACTGGCGGCCGAGATCGAGGAAGCCGTGCGGCGCGGGGTGTTCGCCGTGGGCGAGCGTGTGCCGTCGGTGCGTCAGGCGAGCGCCCAGCAGGGCGTCAGCATCAAGACGGTCCTGCATGCCTACGCGCTGCTGGAAAGCCGCGGCGTGCTGGAAACCCGCCCGCAGTCGGGCTACTTCGTGCGCGAACTGCCGGCGCCACAGGCGGTCAGTCCGGTTGCCTCGCAGCCACCGCCGGTGGCATCGAAAGTCGATGTCAGCCGCCTCGTCCTGTCCACGCTTCGCTCCATCCGCTCACACGACGCCATGCCGCTGGGGTCGCCCTATCCGGATCCGTCGCTGTTCCCGTGGCGTCGCATCAACCAGTTGGCCAACGCCATCGCGCGGCGGCATTCAAGCTGGAACCTGATGGACGACCTGCCGCCCGGCAATCCTGAACTGATCCGTCAGATCGCGCGGCGTTACGCGGAGAACGGTGTGCCCGTCGATCCCGGCGAGATCGTCATCACCGTTGGCGCTACCGAGGCGATCAACCTGAGCCTGCAGGCCGTGGCGAAACCGGGAGACACCGTCGCGGTCGAGTCGCCAACCTATTACGCGATGCTCCACGCCATCGAGCGCCTCGGCATGCGGGCGATTGAAGTGCCGACGCATCCGGCTGAAGGCATCGACATCGACGCACTCGCGGTCATCATTCGCGAGCACCGGATCGCCGCCTGCATGGTCATGCCGAACTTCCAGAATCCCCTCGGTTTCGTGATGTCGGACGCCAACAAGGAGCGGCTTGTCGGCCTGCTCGCCGCGCATGAAATCCCGGTGATTGAAAACGATGTGTACCAGGAGTTGTACTACGGCGAAGCCCGTCCGTCGGCGCTCAAGAACTTCGATAAAAAGGGCCTCGTGCTGCATTGCGCGTCGTTTTCGAAGAGCTTGACGGCGTCTTACCGGATCGGCTGGGCGATGCCCGGGCGCTATCGCCGCGAGGTGGAAAAACTCAAGTTCCTGAACACGCTGACCACGCCCTCTGTGCCGCAGGTCGCGGTGGCCGACTACCTTCGCCAGGGCGGTTACGACCGTCATTTGCGGCATGTGCGCAAGGTGTACCGGCAGCAGGCGCGGCTCATGATTGCAATGGTCACGCGCTTCTTCCCCGCCGGCACGCACATGTCGACGCCCGTGGGAGGCTATGTGCTGTGGGTCCAGTTACCCGGCAATGTCGACTCCATGGATCTCTATGAAACAGCGCTCGCGCTCGGGATCACGATCGGGCCGGGCACCATGTTTTCATCGCGCGATGCTTTCCGTCATTTCATCCGGCTCAACTACAGTTATCCCTGGAGCACGCAGACGGAAGCCGCGGTGAAGACGCTGGGTGAACTGGTGGCCGGCATGGCGCGCGACGGAATCAGAGACTAATCAGCGACCAATTAGAGACTAAAGACAGGGACCCAAAACATGGACGATGAAATCGATCCGGCAATGATCGCGATCCTCGCGCAGTTATGGCGGGCGGCGCAGGAGACACCCGGGCGGGCGTGGTCGCTCGCGAAGTTATCGAAGCAATCGGGTGTGCCGATGAGCAGCCTGATTCGTCATCTGACCGCGCTGTCGGACGCGGCTTTGCTGGATCGCGCCAATCCGGATAACCCGGACTCCGATGGTGAAAACACGCCGAATACGCCCACGGCTGCGTTGAGCGAAGCGGGCCGCGAGCTATGCGCGCAATTATTCGCCCAGGCGCCCCCGGAGATCGATAGATTCTGAACGATCGTGCGCCCGCACGAGCGCTATTGGCTGGCAATTGGAAATCAATCGAAATATTACGTAAGTTTTTGCGGTTCCAATAGTGTAAATGACAAGTCATTGTAAGGATTTTCGAATTATTTTGCGCGTAGGGTGATTAAGTGAAATTTACTTGGAAACAGAAAACTCAGGGTAGAAATGACCAAAGTCAGCTTATTTTTCGAACTGAAGGTGTTATTTTTACAAAAACCTCAAGTATCCAGGTGGCTTCTCTCTCCACTACGTCAAAAAATTACTTAACAAAATCAACTACTTAAAAAATTCACCTTATTCTTCATATGTTTTCGGCCCAATGTGGGAAACTGAAAGGTTGTTTCAGGAAATCGTGATTGCTCCGTAATTGTGTTCATTGTTGATCACACTGGAGCATGAGATGAATTTGAGTAACTTCAAGATAGGCACCCGGCTTGGCGCGGGTTTCGCGGCAATTCTGCTGTTGTTATGCACGGTTGGCGGGTTGACGCTTTGGCAGGCGTCGCACATCTATGCCGGCACGTTGGAACTGGGCAACGACTGGCTTCCCAGCGTGCAGGCTGCAGGCAGAATGCAAGCGTATGCGAACGATGCGCGTCGCACGTCGTTGCGCTCGATCCTGGCGGTCGACCCGAAGGAAAAGCAGGAACAGCGCGCAGCGCACGACGCTGCCGTGGTGAAGCTTCAGGAAGTTTTCACGAAATACGAGAAGCTCGTGTCATCGCCTGAAGAGCAACAAATCTTCGACAACATCAAAAGCGGGTGGGCGCGTTACGCGGCTATCGACGCTAAAGTGCTCGACCTGGCCGACAAGGGCGACGCCGGATTCAACGACGCCCGTGCGCTCTCGAGCGGCGACGCCGGCACCGCGTTCAACGACATGCTCAAGCTGATCGAAGCGGATATCGAGCTCAACCGCACCGGTGCGGAACAGGAAGTCGCACGCGCGGCATCGACATATGACAATGCCATGATAAGCACGGGCTTCTTGATCGCTGTCGCGGTGTTTGCGGGCATTGCGATCGGCTGGCTGATCACGCGCTCCATTACCGCTCCAATCAGGCGCGCTGTCGTGATTGCCGAGACCGTCGCATTGGGCGACCTGACGGCGAACATCGAGGTATCGGGCAAGGACGAAACCAGTCAGTTGCTGGCCGCGATGCGTCACATGAACGAGCGGCTGGTCGATGTAGTGGGCCGGGTGCGCAGTAGCAGCGACAGCATTGCCACCGGTTCCGCGCAGATTGCGGCAGGCAACACGGATCTCAGCCAGCGCACGGAAGAACAGGCGGCTTCGCTGGAAGAAACCGCGGCGAGCATGGAGCAGCTGACCGCGACGGTCAAGCAGAATGCGGAGAATGCGCTGCAAGGTAATTCGCTGGCTGCCAACGCGTCGGAGACGGCTGTGCGCGGAGGCGAGGTGGTCAATCGCGTGGTCCAGACGATGAGCGAAATTTCCAGCAGCTCGGAACAGGTGGCCCAGATCATCACGGTGATCGAAGGCATTGCATTCCAGACGAACATCCTTGCGCTGAACGCGGCAGTTGAAGCGGCGCGTGCGGGTGAGCAGGGCCGCGGGTTTGCGGTGGTGGCAGGCGAAGTGCGGACGCTGGCTCAGCGCAGCGCGTCGGCGGCCAAGGAGATCAAGGACCTGATCAGCGCGTCGGTGCAGCGGGTGAATGTGGGCTCGCAGCTGGTTGACGAAGCCGGACGCACGATGGGCGAAGTGGTTCAGTCGGTCAAACGCGTGACGGACCTGATGGGTGAGATCAGCGCGGCGTCGGGTGAACAGCACACCGGCATCGAACAGGTCAATCAGGCGGTCGGGCAGATGGATGAGGTGACGCAGCAGAACGCGGCGCTGGTTGAAGAAGCGTCCGCCGCCGCGCAGTCGATGGCGGCTCAGTCAGGCACCTTGCGCGAGCTTGTCTCGGTGTTCCGGATCAGTGCTTCCGATCCGGTTGCACAGACCTTCACGCCGGTGAAAGCGACCTCGGCAGTTACGCGTCCGGCGAGCAAGACCAAGCCTGCGAAACGGCCGGCTGCTGCGCCCCGGGTTGCGCCGGTCGTCGGCAAGGATCCGGAATGGCAGACCTTCTGAGCGTTTGAAGCGGGAAGCTTGAAGCGGGAAGTTTGAAGGTTGAAATCAAGCCGGCTGCAACGGACTGTGTCGCGTCCTTAGCAGCCGGCTTGATGCATTTGCGCTCGATGCATCTGGCTCGATGCATCTGGCTCGATGCATCTGGATCGATCAATAAGCGCCCATGTAGTCGCGCTTGCCGATATCCACGCCGTTGTGGCGCAGGATTGCATACGCGGTCGTCACGTGAAAGAAGAACTGGGGCAGGCCATAGTGTTGCAGATAGGCGCTGCCGGCCAGCTTCTTCTCTTTCGGCGTACCCGGGCGCAGCACGATTTCCTTGTTTTCGCTGCCTTCGAATTGCGCTGCATCGAGCGTGCCGATGTAAGCCAGTGCCTTCGCCACCAGTGCTTGCAGATCGGCGAACGTGACTTCGGTATCGGCCCACGACGGCACGTCCACGCCGGCCAGGCGCGAGCTCACGCCTTTGCTGAAGTCAGCGGCGATCTGTACCTGGCGCACCAGCGGAAACATGTCCGGGAACAGGCGTGCTTGCAGCAGCGCGTTCGGGTCGATGTTCTTCTCTGTCGCGTGCGTTTCCGCTTTCCTGAGCACGTCGGACAGGGCGGTGAGCATCTGCTTGAAAACCGGGACGGACGTGCTGTACATGGAGATGGTCATGATCACTCTTTCAGTCGATGGGGGTTGCCGGCGCGAATAAGACCGCGGCGGTTTGTTTGTCTTGTTTAGTCTCGGGACAGTTCCGGATGGGTGATCGAACCGGCTAGCCACGCGCTTACCCATGCGGCAAGCATCAAGCGACGCAGGTCGCCTCGGAGCAAAACCGCGTGGCTTAGCCGGAGCGCTGCACCCAGCCCGGTGCCGGGCACGATTATAAGCGCGCCGTGACCAATGCCGGGTTGGCGTCGGCCCGCGCAGGTAACCCGGCATTAACGCAGAACCGCTAACGCAGAACCTGCCCATCCGGCAACAACCTGATCCCAAAGCGCGGCGCAGCTTCACGCATGCGCCCGATATCTTCGGGCAACGGCGCAACAGGCGTGACCGGTCCTGCCTGTGCGTCGGCGCAAGCGTCGACGAAGTCATCGAATCCGGCGGGAGTGCAGACGAGCAAATACCGCGACGGCAAGTCGGTATTGTTGGCCAGCCGATGCGCAACGTTTCGCGGCAGCAAGGCTGTTTCGCCCGGATGCACGCTGACAAGCTTTCCATCGACCGTAACGTCGACCACCCCCTCAAGCACAACGATCGTTTCCTCCTCGCGCTCATGCATGTGCAGTGGCGTAGCCCGGTTCGGCGGCCCGAAAAATTCCATCATGCAGAACGCGCCGCCGGTCTCCTTCCCGGACATCAGCAAACGCATCCGCGTACCGGCAAAGTTATATTCCGGCGGGTTGGTGTTCAATACAAACATGGCATTCCTCGACAGATCATGGGCTTGGGCGATCACTATAAATCGATGATCTTTCGAGAAAAAGATGCGTCGATGCCGTAACATTCACGGCAACATGCCGTGAATCCATCATCGACCGTCGACCATGAAAAATCTCAAACAATTTCTGAGTTTTGCCGCGGTGGCGAGAAATAGCAGCTTCGCGGCGGCCGCCCGCGAACTGGGTCTTGCACCCTCATCGGTCGCGAAGAGCGTGGCGCGTCTGGAGAGCGATCTTGGCGTCAGGCTGTTTCATCGAACGACGCGCGCAGTCCGGCTCACGGCGGAAGGCGACGCTCTGTTTGCAAAGTGCGCGCGGGTCCTGGAAGAGATCGACTCGCTGGAGCTATCGACGGCACGCTCGGCCGAAGCGCCGACAGGTACGTTACGCGTGGGTGCGCCGATAGGTTACGGAACACGCAGGATTGTCCCGGTGTTGAACCGCTTGCTGCAAGCTTATCCCGCTCTCAACGTCGATATGCGCCTCACAGACGAGCGTGTGAACCTCGTGACCGAAGGCCTGGATGCGGTGATACGCATAGGCTCGCTGGACGACTCCGGCCTGGTTGCTCGCCAGTTCGACCGTCAGCATCTCGTGCTTTGCGCCAGTCCCGCTTATATAAGAATCCACGGCGCATTGCGTAGTGTCGAGGAGGTCGAGACGCGATCGGTCATTGCGTTCCGGATGCCTACCTCCGGCCGGGAACGCCCGCTGGAGTTCTTGCATGGCGGGGAGAAAATTCAACTCCGGCCACCATCACGTTTTACGCTGAGTCATGGAGACGCCATGGTCGAAGCGGTCGTGCAGGGTGCCGGAATCGCGCAGGTGCCCGAGCACATGGTGGCGGACCACATCAGGCAAGGAGCGCTGGTCGAGGAGTTGCCTGGATATCGTCCGGCCCCGCTGCCGGTCAGCGTGTTGACGTCCAGCGCGCGAATGATGCCGCCAAGAGTTCGTTCATTCATCGATGCCTTGCTGGATGAAAAGAGCGTGAGCGTTGCGTGAATCACGATGACGGCCGGCACAGGCGAGCCACTATGCCCCGCGACGAAACCATGACGGCGTGATGTCTGCAGCGCGCCTGCTAAATGGGCAGGCAATCAACGATCAACATTGTTTCGGCGGGCGACACCCATCCCTCGAAGCATCGTCCATGCTTCGATCTCCCCGAGCGCCACTCCCGATAACCGCGAAGGATTACACCGTCTTACGCGGGTACGCCGGCGGCAACTTTTGAATAGTCGCAAAACTCCCGGAAATCGTTCGCCAGGATTTGCAATAGCGCGGTGCCTTTGCGTCCGGTGGTGCGATAAAGTTCGCCGTCGCGGCAGCCTGCCTCCATGCCTTTGCCAAAAGCTTCCGAGCTCACGATCGCGCTGTCGATCGTATGGGTCAGCGATGCGTGGCCATCGGGAAAAATCAAATTGATGACGAGGCCGGTGGCTGCAAGCGGAACATCGGAATCGTCAATTTGCCACGCCGCGCAAATCGGCCCGCAGAATCCCTGGAGATAACCAACCAGCTTTGCTTCCAGGTCGACGGGCAGGGTGCGGCAAGCAAGCTCTGAGCGTGCAATGGTGGGAATGGTTAGTGCTGCGACGATCGCCGCAATCTTGCGGGCGGTCGCCAGCACCTGGGTTTCTTGCATCACTTCATGGACTGGATATAGCCGTTGGAACATCGACGCCTCCTTATGGGCCTGGTTTTCCACGAACACACCGGATACGGGGTCGATGGAATATGATTCATAACGCGGGAAACAACGGCGGGGGTGACACATCCGGTAAAACATTGCGTGGCACATTCTCCGTTGGAAATCCGCTCGCCAATAATGGCGTGTGCATAACGGCATGGCAAATGAACGGCCCGGCCATAGCTAGTAGTAATACTGATAGTGACGCGAGGGGTGAACCGGGTAAAGATGCCTTTCGAATGGAGGTTCGGCGGCGGGATGTCGGTCAGACATTAGTTGAACGAGAGATCCGCGGATGCGTCGAGGCTGATCCGGCGGGACCAGGGACGAGAACCGTCTCCTATCAAGTACAAAAGACCGCAACCACAATGACAAAAGCAGAGCAATCCAGCTGCGTCGGCATCGTGAGCCGCATCAAACGAGGGCTGTCGACGTCGGTTGTCGTCGTTTCGTTTGGCGTTTTTACGGCAGTTGTCATGGTGGGCCTGTGTTGTGTGGTCCTGTATCAGAGTCGCCAGGATGCGCTGGAGCATACCCGCGACACTTTGCGCGATATCGCAGTCATCGCACAGCGCGATATCGAACGCAATCTCGAACTTTACGAACTGTCGCTGCAAGCCGTGGTCGACGGGCTTCAACAAACGGACGTAATGGCCTTGCCGCCGCACATGCGCCGGGAGGTACTCTTCGACCGCGCGGCCAGCGCGAAATATCTGGGCTCCATGCTGGTGATGGATGCGCAAGGCAACGTTGTCATCGACTCCGGCAGCGACACGCCAAGATCCGGTAATTTCAGCGACAGGCCGTATTTCACGATTCAACGCGACAACCCCCACGCGGGTCTCTATATAAGTGACCCGTATCTGTCTCGCTTGCGCAACGGCACGCCAAGCATCGGCCTGAGCAGAAGGCTTTCCAACCCGGACGGATCGTTTGCGGGGATCGTGCTGCTGGCGGTGAATATTGCGTACTTCCACGACTTGTTCGCCGGTTTGACGCTTGGGCCCCATGGATCGCTTTCGCTGATCGGAAGAGACGGCTCAATGCTCATGCGGCAGCCTTACGATCCCAAGGTAATCGGGCGAAACATCAAGGACGCCGCCACGTTCAAGCAGTTTTTATTGGCGCCGGAGGGGAGCTTCAGCGAAAAGTCGTCAATCGATGGGCGTCGCCGGCTCTATTGGTTTGCCAACTTTCCGCGCGCGCCTCTCATCATCATGGCGGCGTCGTCCGAGGAGGATATCTACGCTTCCTGGCGGCGCCGGGCTCTCACGATCGGGTCGCTGATGGCCGTGTTCGGCGCGGCGTTCATCGGGCTCTCCATTTTGCTTGGCGCGCAGTTGCGGCGGCGCGTGCGGGCCGAGTCGGAGCTGGAATTACTGGCGAGAACGGACGGCCTGACCGGACTGAACAACCGCCGCAGTCTTGGCGAGATACTTGAGCTCGAGTGGCGGCGTGCAAAACGCTCGCAGAGCGTGCTGTCGCTTCTGTTCGTCGATATCGATCGATTCAAGGCTTACAACGACACCTACGGTCATCAGGCCGGCGACGATACCCTGGCGGCCGTCGCCCGCTGCATTGCCGACAACATCCGGCGTCCGGCCGACAGCGCCGCGCGCTATGGAGGAGAAGAGTTCATCGTCGTGCTTCCCGATACCTCGGCGCATGGCGCTTCGCTGATCGCGGAGAAGATCCGCTCCGCTATTTGCGCATGTCATATAGAGCACGTGGGCAGCGAGTATGGATGCGTGACCGCGAGTATTGGCGCGGTGAGCCGTGAGCCGCAGATGGACGACGAACTGACGACGGTCATCAAGGCCGCCGACGAAGCGTTGTACTACGCCAAGGCGACGGGCCGCAACAAGGTGTCGACCGCTGAAGCCTGAGGCGTCGGTTCACGACATCGTGTGTCATGTTTTATTTAAGTTTTTGTAACATCTGACGTTTACATGAAGGGCGCCACGTCGGGTCCAGGGTATTCGCAATCGTATGCGTTGACGATCTTCACTCTCACTAACGCTCATCGTGTGAGCTGTTAACGTCAGCCCATCGTCGTGAATATCGACTATGGCGCCGGCGACGATCGCGCAAACCGGCTCGACTCCAGGTTCGACAGCGTAGATAAGCTCATCAGTGTGTCCAACGATCATTTCCTGTTGTACCTGCCGCTGACGCGTGGCAAGCACGTGATTCGCGGCATCACCGGATGGCGGTCTCATTTCCTGTATAGGGTGATGCGAACGCGCCGGCCGTCGCAGTCCATGCAATGAAGTTTGACACCATGTCCGCATTCAGCTCCTGAGACATATCGACATCCGGGGCGAAGCCTGTCAAAGTCGCTTCGCCGCGCGCATGCGATGATTTGCTCCCCGCGCAAGCAGTCGGCAGCGCGTGTCCAGGCCGGACACACTGTTGCAAACCAATAGCCGGTAAACTAGATCATGCATCGGGCTCGCAGTGCGGCTCGTGCGGCCGGGTCCAATGCAGGGTGTCCGGCGCGCGCGTTCACGCACAGCCAGGATATTCTTGTCAGGAGCACGAAATGAATGAAACGACCCCGCGTCATCCAGTCGATATTGCCCGCATTCTGTTCGTTATTGTCATCCTGTCCGCGTTGACGATCGGCAGCCTTTATATTCTGCGGCCTTTTATTCCAGGGCTTATTTGGGCGACTACTATTGTAGTTGCTACCTGGCCCGTGATGCTGGCGGTGCAGCGCCGCGTCGGCAATCGCCGGTGGATTGCAACCGTGATAATGCTGTTCATCCTGCTGGTCGTCATTGCACTACCGCTCTACGAGGCCGTTTCGACATTGGCCTTGCATGCGACCGAGATAATGGGAACCATCAAGCTTCTACCCAGCTATGCACTGCCGCCACCGCCCGGTTGGGTCGGCGATATCCCGCTGGCCGGACAACGCGTCGCGCATGAATGGCAAACCCTGTCGGACGCCGGGCCGGGCGGCATCCTGGCGAAGGTGGAACCGTACCTGACGATTGTTGCGCGCTGGATGCTTGGGCATGCAGCGGCTGTCGGCGTGTTCGTGATCCACATGTTCGTCACGATCATCATCGCGGGCATTCTCTATACCCAGGGCGAAGCAGCGGGCCGCTTCGTGACGCGTTTCGCAACCCGTCTGGCCGCTCAGCGCGGCGCGTCAGCGGTCAAGCTGGCGGGGCTGGCGATTCGCGCAGTCGCGCTCGGGATTGTCGTCACAGCGGTGGCGCAGTCCGCGCTGGGCGGGATCGGTCTCTGGATCGCCGGCGTCCCTGCTGCCGGCATCCTGACCGCGGTGATGCTGATGTTGTGCCTGGCGCAGATCGGCCCATTGCTGCCCTTGCTCGGCGGTGTCGCATGGCTTTTCATGCATGACGCAACCGTCGCCGCCATCCTGCTGCTGATCTGGTCAGTCGCAGTCGCCATGCTCGACAGTTTGCTGCGGCCGGTCCTGATCAGGCGAGGGGTGAATCTCTCGATGCTGTTGATCCTGGCCGGCGTGCTGGGCGGCATGTTCGCGTTTGGGATAGTCGGTTTGTTCGTCGGCCCGGTGATCCTGGCGGTGGCGTCGACGCTCCTGGAAGCGTGGATGAACGAACCTCCGCCGGTGGTTGCTGTCGATGTTGCGGAACGCGATCGGTTAACGACGGCAGGGAATCCGAAAGACTTCTCCTAGCGCCAGCGGCTTGAGTCCGGTTCATGGCTATCCGCCATGAACCGGACTCAAGCCCGTCGCGACGTCATCGCGGATGTCCGAGGCGCGCTTTCGTTGCGTGTATTTCCGCTTGCAGTTCATCTATGCGCTGCAACAACGACAGCGCCAGCGCAAGCCCTCGCCGGTCGAGTTCGAAGTCATCACGCAGCCGCCGTGCCGTCTTCACGGTGACAACATAACGTAGCTGGAACATGCGCGTGGGTGTGCCGGTGTCCACCGGCTTGATGACGTCGGTATCAATGAGGTCTTCAATTTCTTCAACCGATAAACCCGAGACCTCGGCCAGATATTCAACCTGGCAAACGTCCACGTCGTTAAGCCAGACCGACTCGCTCAATGGTGTGCTCATGGCTTTTCTCCTTACGCGAAATGTTGGCGCGGGTTGAAGTTCGATGCCGCCTTCAGTTGTTCCAGCAACTCGTGTTCACGAGCGCTCACCGTCTTCGGCACTTCTATCCTGACCACCGCATACAGCGCGCCGACGTTGCCATCGGCCGATGCCAGTCCGCGTTTGGCGAGCCGCAATTTTTGCCCGGCGCTCGTGCCGGGTTTCACGTTGAGTTCCACCGTGCCCGCGAGGGTGGGGACGTGTACGCTCGCCCCCAGCACGGCTTCCCAGGGCGCGAGCGGCAGGTCGATATACAGGTCGCGGCCATCGGCCCGATAAAGCGGATGCGGCTGCAACTGCAGCGACACATACAGGTCACCGGGCCGTCCGCCATTGAAGCCCGGGCCGCCCTTGCCGGCCAGCCGCAGGCGCTGGCCGTTCGCTGCCGACTTGGGAATGGTGATTCGAAAGGTCCGCGGCACGCGATGCGCGAGGCCATTGGCGTCGAACTCGGGAAGCTCGGCGCTCAGCTCGATCTCATCGCCACGATGGATCTGTTCGAGCGTTACCGGCGCGGCGATCTCGTAGTCCTGCCCGGGGACCGGAAAGCTTTGTCTGCGATGCGTGCCCCCGCCAGCGCCACCGCCACGGCCAAAGGCTGCAAAAAGATCGGCGAGGTCGACGTCGTCGAGGCCGGCATCGCCCGTATGGAAATGCTGCTGCCAGTCCGGCGGCGGCGTGAACGATTCGCCGGCCGGATGTTTGCCGAGGTTGTCGTAGGCTTCGCGCTTTTCCGGGTCTTTCAGCGTGGCGTAGGCTTCGGCAACGTCCTTGAACTTCGCTTCGCTGTCCGATTCGGCGGAGACGTCGGGATGATATTTGTGAGCGAGCTTGCGGTACGCCTTCTTGATGTCCGCGAGTGTCGCGGTGCGCTCGACTCCCAAGGTTTCGTAATAGTCCTTGAATTTCATTTCAGACCCAAAATAAAAGTGGAAGGAGTTTTCGTCTGAACTGATGCGTCGCGACGGCGGGTATCGGGTTTGCGTGATGACATCAATCAGGCACGTCGCCTGAGAAGTTTAGGACAAGCGGCGAGTTGGTGTCAGAAGCTGCGGGCGCAGCGGACCCATTGCATGGCACATTTTTTTTGCAGATGCCTGAAACTGCGGTCCGCCGAGCCGCAAGGTCTCTACCTACGCTGCCCGACCAGATCGTCCAGCAGCGGCACGACTGCCAGCACGACCAGCATGGCTGACAACGGCAGGGTCGATATGAACCCCACATACTTGAAACCCAGCGCGCCCGCGAGGCCGCCAATAAAAAACATGCCGAGCAGCGAGGCGAGGAGCCGCAGCCGCGACCGGTCCGCCCGGACAGCGGTAACGCCGGGCCCGGACTCAGATACATTCCAGTAAAAAAGCTTGCCGAGTTCAATGCCGATATCCGTGACGATGCCGGTCAAATGCGTGGTGCGGATCTCGGCTTTGGATATCTTCGTGATGATCGCGTTCTGCAGGCCCATGACGTAGCACAGCAACCCTACCGTCGCGGGCACGAACAGGAACCGGTTGTTTTCCAGGTTCGAGCCGAGCAGGCCGAATACGAGCAGCAGCACGGCTTCCAGCATCAACGGCAGCGCGTATTCGCTTTGCGCCCGCCGGCGCCGGCCCCAGTTGATCAGAATCGCGGAGGTGGCGGCGCCGGTCGTGAAGGCGGCGAGTGAACTCAATCCTGCGATGACAAGGCCGAAGTCGCCTACCGCGAGGTTATCGCCGAGTGCCGATACGATCCCCGACATATGCGAGGTGTACTGTCCGACCGCAAGAAAACCGCCCGCGTTGGCCGCGCCTGCGATAAACGCAAGCCAGCGCCCAAGGCGCCGGTTGTTCTGGTCGGTGCGCTGCGGCCGCGCGAAACCTCGCAGGTACTCTATGGGCATGTCCGTTCGCTTCGATCAAACTCCGGCGAGCTTCTCGCTGTCGAGAATGTGTACCTGCTTGCCGTTCGTATCGATCACCCCTGCATGCTGCAGCTTGGAGAACATCCGGCTGACGGTCTCGAGTTTCAGCCCGAGATAGCTGCCAATCTCTTCACGCGTCATCCGCAAGTTGAATTCCGCGGAAGAGTAGCCGCGCGTCTTCATCCGTGCCGACAAGTTGAGCAGGAAAGCCGCCACGCGCTGCTGCGCGGTCATGGTGCCGAGCATCATCATGAGCCCGGATTCACGCACGATCTCGCCGCTCATCATGCGATGCACATGCTGCTGCATCGCCTTCACGTCGTGACAAAGGTCTTCCAGCAAGTCGAACGGGATGACACACACCTTGCTGTCCTCGAGCGCGATTGCATCGCAGTTCTGTTCATCGGAGCACACGCCGTCGAGTCCGAGCGGTTCGCCCGCGATATGGAAACCGGTGACCTGTTCGTGGCCGTCGCGATGCGTGATGACCGTCTTGAAGCAGCCGACGCGCACCGCGTAGATGCTTTTGAATTTATCGCCGGCGCGGTATAACGTCTCGCCGCGCCGTACGATCCGCGTGGAGCACACGATGGCGTCGAGCCGCGCCAGCTCCGCCGTGCTCAGGTGAGCCGGCATGCAGATGGCGTGCAATGAACAGTCGGAGCAATTCGTGCCCGCGACGGCAGCCGGCGGCGGGCTCGTGGTGGCGGAACGCGCCATGTACACGAGAGGATTCACGGTCGCTGAAGCGTGCGCAGTAGCGGACTCATAAGCGGACTCATAAGCGGTAGCTGAGGTCATGCCTGTCTCCAGAAGAGTCGGACGATCACTGAATGGATTTACTGACGAGCTGTGCGGATCGGGCGCGGATCGACTTGAACGCGGTCATGCCGGCTCGCACGGCGTTGGCTCAGCGCGGGGGGCATTGGCCATCTGCTGAATCGCGTCGCGAGCCAGTTCGTATTCGCAGGTCTTGTCGAAGAAAAAGCGGGCGCCGGCGCGCTGGCACGCGGCACGAAACGCCGGTCCGGAATGATTGGTCAACACCATGGTCAGGACGGGCGGCGTGGCACGCGTCAGCGACTCGACGATCCCCATGCCGTTGCCGCCTGCCAGATGCGGGTCAACGATCACGAGATCCGCGCGGGTCATGCGGATGCACCCCAGCGCCGTATCCGCTTCTTCCGACTCGCCCACGATCACCACGCCGGTCAGCGCGCCAATCAGCGTGCAGAGGCGGCGGCGCACAGGGCTCGAGTCGTCGACAAGGAAGATCTTCAGCATGGCGCGCAACCGTTTGAGTTCATGCCTCGAAGTATGGCCGGGGCTATCTCAAAATAAAATCGGCGAGCGGCCAGACATGATGTAGGGGTTTGGGAGGGGCTGTAGGGATCGGACTACACGCTTGTTGCTTGCTGCTTGTGTACGGGCGGGCTGTCAGGCGTCGCAGTCGTCGTCGAAGAGCTTGTGGCGCATGGCGTAGCGGACCAGTGCGGTGTCGTGCGGCATCTGCATTTTTTCGAGGATGCGGGTTTTGTAGGTGCTGACAGTCTTGGCGCTGACTGATAGCGCCTGGGCGATCTGCGTGATCGTTTCACCCGCGGCGATCCGCCGGAAGACTTCGAATTCGCGGTCGGAAAGGCGGCGGTGCGGCAGGTCATCGGCGGGTTCGTTCAGGCTTTGTGCGAGCCGCTCGGCCATGGCGAGGCTCACGTACACGCCGCCCGCCGCGACCTTGCTCACGGCTGTGACCAGTTCCGCGCTTGCACTTTCCTTCGTCAGATAACCCGATGCCCCAGCCTTGAACGCACGCACCGCGTATTGCTGTTCAGCATGCATCGTCAGGACCAGGATGCGCAGCGCCGGTTTCTCGTCCTTGATCTGCTTGAGCAGTTCGACGCCGTTCCTGCCGGGCATCGACAGGTCGAGGACCAGCACGTCCGCCGGAGTGGCGCGGATCATCGCGATGGTGGTGGCGCCGTCGCTGGCTTCGCCAGCGACTTCCAGGCCGTTCGCGCTGAGCAGGATATGGCGCAGCCCGTCCCGCACGAGGGCGTGGTCATCGGCGATCAATACTCGGGTCATTGCAGCGGTTCTTCCTCGGTGTTTTCCGGATAGCCGGAGAAAGGGTCGTCCTCTTGCAAGGTCGCGAGCGGGAATGTCACGGTCACAGCGAACCCTTGGCCGATGCCGGATTCGATAGAGACGGAACCGTCCAGCCCGTGCGCCCGCTCGCGAATGCCGATCAGGCCAAACGACTTGCGCCCGGCATCGGCACGCTCATGGGCGCCGATGCCGTCGTCGGCAATGCGCAGGACGCAGCGGTCACCTTCCAGGTACAACGCCAGATCGACACGGCTCGCTTGCGCATGGCGCGCCACGTTGGTCAGCGCTTCCTGCACGATCCGGAACACGGCGGTCGCGCCGTCGCGGCTGAAAATGGTGTGCCTCGCGTCGATGCGCCGCTCGACGTCGATGCCGTAGCGGTTCGTAAAGTCGATCGCCAGCCAGTCGATGGCCGGGACCAGGCCCAGGTCATCGAGCATTACCGGGCGCAGGTCGGCGGCGATGCGGCGCATCGAGGCCACGGTTGCATCGATCAGGCGCTGCATGCCGCGCAATTGCACGCGGGCCTCGGCGCTCGTTGCGGCGCTCAGTTCGAGCGAGGAGATATCCATTTTCAGCGCGGTCAATTGCTGGCCCAGGTCGTCATGCAACTCCCTTGCAATACGCGACTTTTCTTCCTCGCGGATATTCAGCAAATTCGCGGAGAGCTCCCGCAGTTCCTCATGCGAGCGCTGCAATGAGCGTTCAGCGGCGACTTGCGCGCTGATGTCGCGCAGCATCACGGTGTACAGCTTGCCGTTTTCATCGCCGAATTGCGAAATCGATGCTTCGAACGGGAACTCGCCGCCGGTTGCGCGCAGGCCGTACAGTATGCGCCGCCCGCCCATTTGCCGGTCGGACACGCCCGTCACGCCGAATTGGCGCACATGGGCTTCGTGACCGGCGCGAAAGCGCTCGGGCACGAAACGGGAGAGGGAGGTACCGAGCGCGTCGGCTGCCGGGCAGTCGAACAGACGTTCGGCCATCGGATTGAACATGACGATGCGCTGGTTCTCATCGATGGAAATGATCGCCTCCATGGACGACCGGATGACGCCGAGCAGCCGCGCTTCGTCAAGCCGGGGTGTAGCCGGTGGCGTGGGCTTCGTGACTTTTGCGGTCTTTGCGGCCTGCGTGCCTGTGCGCCTGAACGTCATGACGGCGGCGCTTGCGGTGAGCAGGAGGGCGCCGGCCATGCCAAGCATGCCCGTGAAGCGAGGCTGTCGACGGGTGCCGCGCTGCGATGCCGTGTTACGCCGGGGCGCGGGCATGGAGTCTCCGGAAAAGTGTGGAAATTTGTGTTGTCGAGCTTGTGCGGATCATACCGCGCGGCTCCTGACATGATCGGTGCGGCGTGCTCCTGGCCGCGTGAATTGATGTGGATCAAGTGACCGGCAGGCCTGCGCGCGGACACTGAAGCATGGAGACAATCCGGAGAACCGGTCATGTACAAACGAATTCTGGTAGCGCTCGACGACAGCGTCAGCGCGCGCCTTGCGCTTGAAGAGGCGCTCAAGCTGGCGCACGCGGCCGATGCAATGTTGATGGTGGCGTGCGTTGTCTCGCACGACGTTTGCGATCTGGTCGGCGGGGTGATTGGAAAGGAGGCGGGCGATGCCGGCGCGCAGTGGCAACTCGATCATGTGCGCGGCTTGTGCGAATGCAGCAGCGTACGCTGTACTACTCAGATCATCGATGCACACGGTGCAAGCATCCCGGGTGCGCTGATGCAGGCGGCCCAGGCGTTCGATGCGGATCTCATCGTGATGGGCGCGCATGGGCCGCGTGGCGTGCGCCGGCATTTGATCGGCAGCGTCGCGGAAACGGTGTTGCGTTCGACTCATGTTCCGGTCCTCACCGTTCGGGACGATCAGCTCGATGATCAACACGGTGCGGCACTCGCGCTCCAGCGCATCGACTAACGGCCCGACCGGCGGCGCGCAAGCGTCGGGACGGATCGGGACCGTCCCGCTGTTTAAATGGACGCGCCCGCAACGTCCGGCGTGCTCTCCGTGCTTACGGTGCTTACTTTGCGTGGTTCCTTTTTTTCTGCGCAATGCAGCGGCACCAGCAGCACTGGCCGGGTCGAAATCCGCAGGAAACGCTCGGCCACGCTGCCCAGCACGAGCCTTCGCCAGCCGCGCCGCCCGTGCGTGCCCATGACGACCAGATCGGCGCCGAAGTCTTTCGCGGCGGCCGTGATCCTCTGGGTGATATCGTCACCCAGGGGATCCACTTCAACGACTAGCGTCGAGCCTCTGACACCTGCGCGCAGCATCTTGGCGGCAGCGTCGGCCAGCACGAGCGCACCCTCTTTGACAAAGGCTTCGCGCACGAGCGACGGATCGCAGGCCGGCCCCGAATACACCAATTGCGGCACGTCCACCACGTAAACCGGTTTGAGTTCCGCGTCGTGTTCGTGAGCGAGTTCAAGGGCCGCGTCAAGGGCGTGCGCTGACGTTTCGCTACCGTCGATAGGAACGAGAATGCGGCTGTACATGAAGAACCTCCCTGGTCCAAAAGAAACATCAAAGCAATATCAATGCGACATCAATACGGGTATGGGCATGGACTCCAGCATGGTGCGCGTCGCACCGCCCATCACGAGTTCCTGCCAGCGCGAGTGACCGTACGCGCCCATGACGACGAGGTCCGCACCCAGGTCCGATGCACGCGAGATCAGCATGTCGCCCATCGGGACGTCGTTGACACCATCGAGCGCCGCCACTTCGGCCCTGACGTCGTGCCGTGCCAGCAGGAGCGCAATGTCGGCGCCTGGAATGTGGTGGGTGCCCGGCTCGTCTTTCAGTTCGTTGAGCCTGACGACGGTGACTTTTTCCGCGCGTTGCAGCAGCGGCATGGCGTCTTGAACGGCGCGGGCCGATTCGCGGCTGCCGTTCCACGCGACCATGATGTTCGTGCCAAGCGTCGGAAACACCCCGGTGTAGGGAATGAACAGCACAGGGCGGCCCGAGGTCATGACGAGCGTTTCAGGGAAGTAATCGGCGATAAATCCTTCCGGGTCATCCGGATCTTCCTGTCCCGCCACGACCAGATCCGCGTAACGGGCATAGCGAGGGATCGCCTGACCCTGGGAATCAGGGTAGTCCACCCACTGGCCCCTCACTTCCGCGCGAAGCAGTTCCGCGTGAAAGATCCGTTCGAGTGCGCCATGGCGTTCCTGACGGGCCTTGCGGTGCTCCTCGTAGTAGTCCGCCGTTCCGGCCATGACATAGAAAGAACGCGGATCCGGACTGAACGCTGAGAACACGCCGGTCAGGTGCGCGTCGAATTGCCTGGCGAGACGCAACGCATATTCGAGGCGGGTATGGGCGCGCGCGCTCATGTCGAGTTGAACGACGATGCTTTTGTAGCTCATCGCAGATGCTCCATTGATGGGTCGTTGGCGTCAGTGACGCAGTGAGCGGCTGGCGTTGCTCCTTGACCGGTCCCGGAATCGGGGTCCGGATCGCCCGGCGCTTATAAAAAGTCTATGAGTTCGCGCTGTTTTTCCGTTGATGCAGATCAAGGAGCCGCATCCGCGTGCGTCTTCTCGCCGTCTTCCCGCCGTCTTCCCGCCGTCTTCCCGCCAATGGCGCGTGGCCCTGTCATGGTCATCGCCGAAATTTGCGCGTCCATCTCTTATCGGTTGATACAGGTCAACCGTGCCCGCGTTCGCAAGCCTAGAGTTTTGTTGTGGAAGCCCCGTTTCCAGGCATGTCCCAAGCAAAAGGAGATTGACGATGAAGGCACTCGTGTATCACGGCCCCGGCATTAAATCCCTTGACGACCGACCCATGCCGAAGCTCCTTTCGGCGACGGACGCGATCGTCAAGGTCACGCGCACGACCATTTGCGGCACCGACCTGCATATCCTGAAGGGCGATGTGCCGACCTGCGAACCGGGCCGTATCCTGGGACATGAAGGCGTGGGTGTCATCGAGGCGGTTGGCGCCGCGGTTTCGACGTTCAAACCGGGTGACCACGTCCTTATTTCCTGCATTACGTCGTGCGGCAAGTGCGACTATTGCCGCCGCGGCATGTATTCCCATTGCACGACGGGTGGCTGGATCCTTGGCAACAAGATCGACGGCACGCAAGCCGAATATGTGCGTATCCCGCACGCGGAAACGAGCTTGTACCCCATTCCCGCCGGCGCCGACGAGGACGCGCTCGTCATGCTCTCCGACATCCTTCCGACCGGTTTCGAGTGCGGCGTGCTGAACGGAAAAGTGCAGCCGGGCAGCACGGTCGCCATTGTCGGCTCGGGTCCTATTGGCCTTGCCGCGCTGCTCACGGCGCAGTTCTACGCACCCGCGCAGATCATCATGATCGACCGCGATGCGAACCGGCTGGAAGTGGCGCGAACCTTCGGCGCGACCGCGTGCGTGAACAATGCAAGTGGCGACCCGGTGGCTGAAATCATGAAGCTGACCGGGGGCATTGGCGTGGATTGCGCAATCGAAGCGGTGGGTGTGCCGGCCAGCTTCGAGCTATGCGAATTGATCATTGCGCCTGGGGGCACCATCGCCAATGTGGGCGTGCATGGCGTGAAGGTCGATCTGCACATGGAATGCCTGTGGGACCGCAACATTACGATCACGACGCGGCTGGTGGACACCGTCAGCACACCCATGCTGCTCAAGACCGTAGGTTCCGGGCGTCTGGACGCGGGCAAACTCATCACTCATCACTTTGCGTTGAACGACGTTTTGAATGCGTATGAGACCTTCTCCCAGGCAGCCGATACGCATGCGCTCAAGGTGATTATCGAAGCGTAGGGAAGCTGAAGGCGTTCCGCCGAGTGTGATTCGATACTCGACGGCTTGCGTGAGGGCGCGGTGTGGATCCGCCTGAAGCGTGCGGATACGATTCATCTATAGGGCGGTGCGCAATGGCTTAGTTGTCGTCCTGGTTCGCCTTGACCGCGTCGACGGGCAACGAGATGTCGATTCGAAAACCGTCGCCCGGTGCGCTGTCGAATGTTATTCGTCCATGTAACTGGCGAACCCTTTCCTGCATGCTGAGTAATCCAAAATTCTCTCTGCCCCGATTGCGATCGAGCGTTGTCCCTTTGCCGTTATCCTCAACGTGCATCCGGAATTCATCTTGCTCGACACGCATCTGAACGTGTACCCGCGTGGCTTCGGCGTGACGCGTAACGTTGGTCAGCGCTTCCTGCGCGATGCGAAAAATGGCGGTTGCAGCCGTCGGCGATAACGCCAGTTGATCTGCCGCGTCCTGCACGGTGACGGCGAGCCCGTAGCGATTGCGAAACTCCGCCGCGAGCCATTCGAGTGCAGCCCCGAGGCCCAAGTCGTCGAGCATGGGCGGACGCAGACCACCCGCAATGCGCCGGGCCGAGGCGATGATCGAATCAATTTGCGCTTGCAACGCAATCGTCTGCGCAATGGTATGGCGGGCGGTTTTGCCGTCTTCCGCCGCGGCCTGGTTCAGCAAGGCGACATCCATCTTGAGTGCGACCAGTTGCTGGCCGAGGTCGTCGTGAAGCTCGCGTGCGATCCGGGTTCTTTCTTCCTCGCGCGCGCTCTGCACGTGCGAGGACAACGCGCTCGCATGCTGAAGCTCGACCAGCCGCAGGCGATCTGTCATGTCCCGGGTCACTTTGGCAAAGCCGCGAAGCGTGCCGTCGGGTGCGCGGATCGCGGTGATGGTTACGTTGGCCCAAAAGCGTGAACCGTCTTGGCGCAGACGCCAGCCTTCGTCTTCAATTCGGCCTTCCGATTCAGCAAGCGCCAGTTCCATGTGCGGCTTGGCCGCCGCAACATCGTCGGGCGTATAGAAAACCGAAAAATGTTGCCCGATGATTTCGCCGGCCGTGTAGCCCTTGATGCTTTGCGCCCCGCGGTTCCAGCTCACAACACGCCCGTCCGGATCCAGCATGAAGATGGCGTAGTCCTGTATCGCGTCGATAAGCGCCCCGAAATGGGTGTCGCTCAGGGTAAGAGGAAATGCGCTGCTGGCGAGCTCGTCGCCTGGCTGCGAGCCGCTTGGCAGAGGTGAGGAAGGTCGGTCGCTTGGCACGTGGTTCTCCGGCTCGAATTGCTCGGGTCGTTCGTATCCTCCGGGCTGCCGCGCGCGAAGCGTGGAGTTGGCGGAGAGCGTGTTTGCCTGGGACCGATTGTATACGGTGAGGTACGCACCGGTTAGCCAGCACGCAATGAGCCGGGCATACGGGTATTGATGTGGACGGTGCAGTTCACGCGGAAAGCGCAATACGCCACACCCGTGTTATGCCGGTTTGCTGATCCACATCATGGCGCAGCACCGGCTGCATTCGGAAAATCCCGATACGGTAAAACGCATTCGCGACCGGAAAAAACAGGGGAAAATCCGTGGGAAAGCATTCACTATTTGCGGCCGCGCTGTTTAGCGCGGCTTTGTCGGCAGTATGTGTGCCCGCACAAGCCGATCAAGGCGACATTCTTGCGCGCGTCAGGGCTATCAGCATCCAGCCCAGTGTCTCCGCGGGCGGCACGCTGGGAAGCATCGGGACGGGCGTCAACAACAGCATCGTTCCCGAGCTCGATTTTGTGTATATGGTGCGCCCGAGTATTGGCATCGAGTTGATTCTTGCCACGTCGCGCCATCAGGTGACGTCGAACGCCGGGGCGCTTGGCGGCGTGAACGTCCTGCCGCCCACGCTCTTGCTTCAGTACTATTTCAACGCGGCCGGCAAGGTTCGTCCCTACGTTGGCGCGGGCGTGAACTACACGCTGTTCTATAACAACGGGCTGCACGCCGGGGATACGCCCGTATCGATCAAGAACTCGAGCTTCGGCCCCGCGCTGCAAGCGGGTGTCGACGTGCAGGTCGCCCGCAATCTGTTCGTCAACTTCGATATCAAGAAAATCTGGATGCGCACCAGCGCGTCGGTGGACGGCGCATCGCTTGGGTCGCTCAAGATCGATCCGCTGGTAGTCGGCCTCGGCGTAGGCATGCGTTTCTGATGGCGGCGCGCTTGATCTGAGTCAAGTCCGCGGCGCGATCCTTCACTAGCATTCTTAATGTAGGCGAGTCCTGCGCAGGCAAGTCGTGGTAGGGAAAGTTCGACCCTTGTTCAGGCGCTCGCCCAATCACATTGAGGAGAAGACCATGCGAGCCGTCGATGTCATGACCAGGAAGGTCATTACCGTGGGACCCGGCACGACTGTGCGAGAGGCCGCGCGCCTGTTTGCCGACAATCACATCAGCGGTGCACCGGTAGTGGACGATGAGGGCCGCTTGCTTGGCATGCTCACCGAGGGTGACCTGATCCATAGGGCCGAGATCGGCACGCAAGCCCGGCGACGGTCATGGTGGCTTGAATTGTTTGCATCGACGCAAAATCTTGCCGCCACGTATATCAAGGAGAACGCACGCCTGGTCAAGGACGTCATGACGCCCAAGGTGATTATCGTCAAGGAGACCACGCCGCTGAGTGAAATAGCCAATCTTCTGGAGCGGCATCGGATCAAGCGCGTTCCGGTGTTGTACGACGGTGAACTGATGGGAATCGTCAGCCGGGCGAATCTGGTGAAGGCGTTGGCGAGCGTTCCAAACGACGCTGGCATGACCACGCCGGACACTGACCAGACGTTGCGCGACGCGGTCATCCGGGAACTTGGCAGTCATCGTTGGGCCGTGGCGGCGGAGAACGTTATTGTGAATGACGGCTCTGTTCATTTATGGGGTGCTGTTGCTTCGTCCGAGCAGGCGCGCGCCATGTGCATCGCAGCGGAGAAGGTGCCGGGCGTCAAGCGCGTTGAAGATCATACCGACGATTCGATGATGATTTCCGCGATGTAATGGTTGATTGAGCCGGGCGTTGCAACCTGGCTTGATTCATGTCGTCGCGAATGAATGGCGGCGCCCGTCAGCATGTTTGAAAGGCGCACGCAATCGCACGCAATCGCACCTAACCGCGCATGACCGCGGGTCACGCATGACTAAACCGGTTTCAGTTATTAAAGACCTGCCCGCGATGCGCATGACACAGGTCAACGATCGCTCGGGTCAGCGGGATATAACGGTACTAAGCCGCGCGAAACGGTTGCCGCCTGAACCGCAAGCCTGATCTTTGAACGGCTCTCCTCACAGCCGCAAGACTCCCCCTTCTTTGCTTCTTTACGCGGTTGTAATCAACCGCGTAGCTTCGCGACGAAGCCACTTGGCTCCAGGCACCGCACGCCCGGCATCTCCGCTCAATCTTTCCATCGGAATGGTCAATGACATTTCTTAAGCCCGCGCTCAGCAGCGCCGAAGCGAACAATGACGAGTATTCGACCACTATCTCTGGTGCGTCATTGCCGAAATATCGCATTCCGAAAATGCCCTCGGAGCCACATGCGGTGTTCGATCTGGTTCGCGACGAACTTTTCATGGACGGCAATTCGCGTCAGAACGTGGCCACTTTCTGCACGACCTATGCAGACGATGAAGTCCGTCGTTTAATGGATCTGTCGATCGATAAGAACATGATCGACAAGGACGAGTATCCGCAGACCGCCGAGATCGAAAAACGCTGTGTCCATATGCTTGCGGACCTATGGCATGCGCCGCGTTCGTGGGAGACAACGGGATGCTCGACAACCGGTTCAAGCGAAGCCTGCATGCTGGGCGGACTCGCTCTCAAATGGCAATGGAAGAAGCGTCGCCTCGCTGAAGGCAAACCGGTCGACAAGCCCAACATTGTGTGTGGACCGGTGCAAGTGTGCTGGGACAAGTTCGCCCGTTATTTCGATGTCGAGCTTCGCCAGGTCCCTCTGAGCGGTGATTCGCTTGGCTTGCAACCAGAGCAGCTTGCCGCCTATTGCGATGAAAACACCATCGGTGTGGTCGCCACCCTCGGCATTACCTTCACGTGCGTTTATGAACCCGTCAAGGCTCTCGCCGGCGCCCTGGATGCTTTGCAACGAGATGTTGGCCTGGACATCCCCATCCACGTCGATGCCGCCAGCGGCGGATTCGTCGCGCCTTTCATTCAACCCGATCTCGAGTGGGACTTCAGCATAGAACGGGTGAAATCCATTAACAGCTCGGGCCATAAATATGGTCTGGCGCCGCTCGGCGTAGGTTGGGTGGTATGGCGCAGCGTGAAGGACCTGCCGGACGACCTGATCTTCATGGTCGACTATCTCGGCGGCAACATGCCCACGTTCGCGCTCAATTTTTCGCGGTCGGCGGGACAGATCATCGCGCAATATTACTTGTTGCTCCGGCTAGGTCACGAAGGGTACAGGCGCATCCAGCAGGAATGTGCGGATACGGCGCAATTCCTGGCAGATGGCCTCGCCAAGCTCAGCGCCATAGAAATGGTGTACGACGGCCGCGGTGCGCTGCCTGCGGTTTGCTACAAGCTACGCCACCCAGATACCGCCGGTTTTTCGCTTTTCGATTTGTCGGATCGTGTGCGCATGCGGGGCTGGCAAATCGCCTCTTACAAGCTTCCCGCTGACCGTGAGGAAACAATCGTCCAGCGCATCCTGATTCGCCGCGGCATCACGCGTGACATGGCGGTAATGCTGCTGAACGACATCAAGACAGCAATCGCCCATCTGCTGGAAAACCCAATGCCGAATTCAAAGGCGAAACCGGGCTTTCACCATGACTGACATTGACGGCTTAGTTGACGATTTAGTTGACGACTCAGTTGACGACTTAACGACCAAGGGTCTGATATGACTGCGACAGCAAAGAAAGGCACTTACCTGAGTGCTACTTCCATCGGCCTGATGACGGCGGCCGCCGTGGTGACCAGCTTGCGCGGCTTGCCGTTGCTGGCGAAGGAAGAGATGACGATGTTCGTTTATCTCGCGTTCACCGTGATCTTCTACCTGATCCCGGCGTCGTTGATATCCGCCGAGCTTGGCGGCGCATTCGCCGACCGGCGCGGCGGAATATATACGTGGGTGGGCGAGGCATTCGGCAATCGATGGGGCTTCCTCGCAATCTGGCTGCAATGGATTCAAAACGTGGTGTGGTATCCGGTCGCGCTGACGTTCGGCGCAGCGGCTATCGCTTATACAATTGGCCGTCCGGAGCTCGCGACGAACGGCGTCTATGTCGGCGTGTTTTGCATCGTTGCGTATTGGCTTGCTACCTGGGTGGTGCTGCAAGGCGTGGAAGTTTTCGCGAGGATCGCCAACTGGACATTTATCATCGGCACGATCGTTCCGGGGTTCGTCTTGCTCGCGTTGCTGGCGTACTGGATCCATACGGGGCACGCACTCGGCTGGCAGCATATCAAGGACCCGGCGCTTTCCGAAGCAGGCCATGCGCGTTATTGGCCCGCGATCCATGGCTTTGGCACCATCGCGTTTCTCGCCGGTATTGTGCTGCTGTTCGCGGGTGTAGAAGTCCAGGCCGTGCATGTGATGGACATGCGCAGCCCGAGCCGTGGCTACCCGGCAGCAATCGGTCTGGGCGCGATCATCTCGATCCTGATTTTTGCGCTTGGCGCGCTGCCGATCGCGGGCATTCTTCCTTACGAAAAGATCTCGCTACAGTCCGGCGTATTCGATACCTTCGCCGCGGTCATCACGGACATCTGGCACATGCAGTGGCTGGTGTCTGTCCTGTCGCTGCTGGTGGGCGTGGGCGCTATAAGCGGTGTGCTGGCGTGGCTTGGCAGCCCTTCACGCGGACTGCTTGAAACGGCTCATGAAGGTGAACTTCCTCCGCTGCTGCAGGCGAAGAACAAGCAAGGAATGCCCACGCATATCCTGCTGGTGCAAGGCGTGATTGTTACCCTGATGTCCTGCTTCTACTTCGTCATCAAGGACGTATCGGTGGCGTTCTTCCTGATCTCGGCAATGACTATCGCACTGTATTTGATCGCTTACATGCTGATGTACGCAGCAGCGATAAAACTGCGCTATTCGGCCCCCGATCTCAAGCGTCCGTTCACGGTGCCAGGCGGCATTGTGGGGATGTGGATTTTTGCGGGCGTGGGCCTGGCGGGTGTGGTGTTCAGCTTCGTGGTGTCGTTTTTCCCGCCCGACCAGTTGCCGGTGGGTTCGCCGGCTATGTATATCGGGCTGGTGACGCTGGGTATTGTGGTATTCGGCGGGGTTCCGCTGATCATCCATCACATGCGCCGCAAGAGCTGGGCCGCGCCGGCTGATTCGCCGGTGCTGGCAGCGGCTGTGAAGTAAGAGAGGAGCGCAACCCGCGCGTGACGAACCTGGCGCACTGACCGGTCCAGCCGGGTTCTGCATAGTGCCCAGGGATAATGACTTCGCTGCGATTCCCCGCAGCGAAGTCATTATTTATTGGAACAGGATCACCGCTTTCCCTGGTCCGTGCCCCGTCTTGTTGCGCTCGATTGCAGCGGTTGCGTCGCTCAATCCGGCGACCTCCGATACCTCCACCTTAACTACGCCTTGATCGACCATGGCCACGATCTCCTCAAGCTGCGCTGCATCGGGCCGCATCTGAAACCAGATACCGTGTTTGCCAGGTGGCGTCTGCGCTGCAATATCCGGCGCGGCCGTGCTCACGATTCTTCCCGTCCGGGCTAGCACTCGCCACGAGTTGGCCAGCACTGAAGCACCCACCAGATCAAGAAGCAGATCGACGTCCCGGGTCTGCTCCCAGAACAAGGAAGTCCGATAGTCGATGACCTCATCCGCACCGAGCCCACGCAGATAACCCGCGTTGATGCCCTGAGCGGTCGCTATCACACGCGCTCCGGCGCGCCGCGCGAACTGGACGGCGAAACTTCCCACGCCACCGGCCGCACCGTGAATCAATACGGTCTGGCCGCGTTTCAATTCTCCCGCCTCGAACAACGCCTGCCATGCGGTCAGCGCGCCCACCGGGATGGCCGCGGCACGTTCGTCAGTCAAACTAAAAGGTATCCTAACCAATGTGTTCGCTTCGACCGCTACAAAGTCGGCATAGGCGCCAAGTCCGATCACGGGACCCATGACCCGATCGCCAATGGTGAACCCGTTCACGTCCTGACCGACTTCAATCACCTCACCAGCGAGTTCAACGCCGAGCGTGGCGGGGAGGGGCAACGGGAAATCGTTTTGCAACCAGCCGTCGCGGATCTTCCAGTCAAGCGCGTTGATTCCCGCAGCCCTGACGCGGACAATCGTCTGGCCTGATGCGGCGGTCGGCATCGCGATACTGTCGATCTTCAGGGCGTCAGGACCGCCATAAGCATGGATACGAAGAGCGCGGTTCATTGAGCTGTCTCCAGTGCGGGATAGTCGATATACCCAGTCGGCCCGGGCGAATAAAACGTGTCACGTTCAGGCGCATTGAACGGTGCATCGGCGAGCAAGCGCTGCGGCAAATCCGGATTGGCGAGATACAGGCTGCCGAACACGGTTGCATCGGCGTTGTCCTGCTCGATCAGCGTTTGCGCGCTTTCGCCGGTCAGCCCGCCGCCCGCCAGATAGGCGCCATCGAACAATGGGCGCAGCAGCGCGCGGTAATCGACTTCGCTCCGGGTCTTCGCCACATGCAGATACGCCAGCTTGAGTGCAGCGAGTTGCTCCACGAGGTAACGATAGGTCTCCTGCGGTGTTGCATCGGTCACATCATTGAAGCCCATCTCAGGCGCGATCTTGATACCCACGCGGTCGCTGCCCGCTTCCTGCGACATCGCGCCCAGAACTTCCAGGATGAAGCGCGCGCGATTCGCAAGCGAGCCGCCGTAAAGATCGGTCCGCTGATTCGTCCCCGATGACAGGAACTGCTCGGGCAGATACCCCGAGGCTGCATGCAATTCAACGCCATCGAAGCCAGCCAGCAACGCGTTGCGCGTGGCAAGCCGATACCCCTGGACGATATCCGCTATCTCGTCGGTCTCAAGCGCACGCGGTTGCACAAACTCCTGCGGTCCCGTGGCCGTGAAAACCGTGCCGGCGGGTTTGACGGCCGAAGGCGCAACCGGCGTTTCACCCCTCGGCAGAAGGCTCGGATGAGAGATGCGACCGGTATGCATGAGCTGCAGGAAGATGAGGCCGCCCTTGGCGTGCACGGCGTCGGTGACATGCTTCCAGGCCTCGATCTGCGCGCTGGAATGAATGCCCGGCGTGCGCACGTAGCCTTTGCCCATCGGCGCGGGATAGGTGCCTTCCGTGATGATCAGGCCGGCGCCGGCGCGCTGGCTGTAGTAGTCCACCGCCAAGGGCGAGGGCACGCCTGTGGTGTCATCGGCGCGTGAGCGGGTCATCGGCGCCATGACAAGGCGATTGCGAAGCGTATGGCGGCCAATCCGGGTATTGCTGAAGAGCGGGTTCATGTCGATTCCTTGGTTGAGGAGGTGTATCGACATGTTGCATTGATCCATTCAAGGGATAAATAGATATAATTGAAAACAGTGATCCACTAGTGGAGCAATCATCGTGGAACTGTTGAGCTATATGCGCGTGTTCGTGGAGGTGGCGCGGACCAAAAGTTTCAGGGGCGCGGCCGAGGCGCTGGATATGCCTAATTCGACGCTGTCGCGCCATATATCGGAGCTGGAAAAGAAGATTGGCCTCCAGTTGCTGCATCGCTCGACGCGCAAGGTCGAACTCACCGCCGCGGGCGAGGTGTATTTCAAGCGCTGCCAGAGCATTGTCGAAGAAGCGCGCATCGCGCACGAATCCCTGCTCGATGTGGTGGAGCGGCCCAGCGGCACGCTGAGGGTATCGATGCCGGCCGATCTCGCGACCGGTTATCTCGCGCCCATCCTGCGCGAGTTTGCCAAGGCTTATCCGCTGATCAGTTTCGAGTTCGACCTGACGCCGCGTCCCGTGGACTTGCAGAGCGATCCGTTCGATCTCGCCATTCGCATCGGGACGCCGCCGACGACTCCGTCAACGCTTGTCGCCCGGCAGATTGCGGTGTTGACACGGTATCTCTATGCATCGCCCGACTATCTCAAGGCGGCTGCGCCGCTCACTCATCCCGACGACCTGACGAAACATGTGTTGTGCATTGGGGAAGGCGCGACCAGCCAAGAGGAGACTCGGAGAACGTTTTATCGCGGGGAAGAGATGGTCAACGTGATGATTGCGTCGCGCTTCAGGATGAACAGCGTTGGCCTGAGCCGTGCGCTGGCAATGTTGGGTGTGGGTATCGCCGTGCTCGATACGGAGCTTGCGCGCGAGGATGTGGCGTCGGGCCGCCTGCGGCGCGTACTGCCGGATTGGTGTCTGAAGCCGGTCCAGGTGCACGCGATTACCGACACGCGGCTCTTGCCTGCAAGGACTCGCTTGTTCATCGATTTCATCAAGGCCCGGATGAGTTAGCGGAAGCATTGGCGCATCAGATCTTTTGTCCACGCAGCAGCGGCCGGCGTACGATATGGACCGGCCCCACATCTTTCTCGTTGAGCATATGAGCCAGCGTGTGCGCTCGCTCAGACAGTAAGAAAAGAGAAAGAAAACCGGGCCTCAACGTTCTCATCCGCAATGGTATTGCCGCTTCTCGATCAACCGGGAGACGCCATGAATGCCGTTCAAAAGATCTGGGGTGTGCTGATCGGCAAGCCGCTGGATCCTCTCGATCCGCGCACGCGCCATGCCATTGCCGTTACGCCCATACTCGCGTGGGTCGGCCTGGGCGCCGACGGCCTGTCGTCCTCCTGCTATGGTCCCGAAGAAGCATTCCTGGCGCTGGGTCAGCACACGTCGCTTGCGCTGATCCTTGCCTTGGCGACCGCAGCCACCGTCTTCATCATCGCGCTCGGCTACAACCAGGTCATCGAGCTGTTTCCCACTGGCGGAGGAGGCTATCGCGTGGCGACTGCGTTACTCGGGTCAAGCCCGGGGCTCGTCTCCGGTGCGGCGCTCCTGGTCGACTACGTGCTGACAATCGCGACATCGCTGGCGAGCGGTGTCGATGCGTTTTTCAGTTTATTGCCGGTCAGCGCGCAGGCATTCAAACTCGCGACCGAGCTCACGCTGATCGTGCTGATGACTGGCCTGAATTTCCGTGGCATGAAGGAATCGATCCTTGTGCTGTTGCCGATCTTCCTCGGTTTTGTCGTGCTCCATCTCGGGCTGATCATCTATGGCGTAGCCGTGCACGGCGATCATCTGGCGGCCGTCGTGCCGGGCGCCGTGGCGGAAGCGCATACCATGTCGCATACGCTCGGGCCGCTGGTGGTGGTCGCGCTGCTGATGCGTGCGTTCTCGCTGGGTGGTGGCACTTACACGGGGCTGGAAGCCGTGTCGAACAACGTCAACATGCTGGCCGAGCCGCGCGTACCGAACGGCAAGGTGACCATGTTCTACATGGCGACGTCGCTGGCGTTCACGGCGGGCGGCATCATCCTGCTCTACATGTTGTGGCATGCCCAGCCGGTCGAGGGCCAGACGCTTAACGCCGTGGTGTTCGGCAGCGTGATCGAGCATCTCGGACTTGGGTCAGCGTTCGCGCGTCATGCATTGCTCGCGGCCGTGCTGGCGCTTGAAGCGGGGTTGTTGCTGGTCGGTGCGCAAACGGGCTTTCTGGATGGCCCGGCGGTGTTGTCGAACATGGCCTCCGATTCATGGGTGCCGCGCCATTTCCGTGACCTGTCCACGCGCCTCGTCAGGCAGAACGGCATCGTGGTCATGGGGATCGCGAGTCTCGCGATCCTGTTCTGGACGCACGGCAATGTGGACATCCTGGTCGTGCTTTACAGCATCAACGTGTTCCTGACGTTCAGCCTGTCGCTGCTTGGTTTGTGCACGTACTGGTGGCGCCATCGTCACGACGGCAAGGGTTGGGTAAGGCCGTTCGCGCTGTCGGCGCTGGGCCTCGCGGTGACGAGTACTGTGCTGGTCATCACGCTGATCGAGAAGTTCGCGGCCGGTGGCTGGCTGACGGTGCTGGTGACCAGTGCGGTGATCGCCGCGTGTTTCCTGATCAAGCGCCATTACAGCGACACGCGTTCGCAACTCGCCCGCGAAGATTCACTTTTCACGGACTTGCCTGCCATCGCCACTGAGCCAGACGTACCCAAGCCGGACCCGTCCCAACCTACCGCGATCCTGCTGGTCGGCAAGCATCGCGGGGCCAGCATGCATGCGCTTTTGTGGGTCAACCGTCTGTTCCCGGGCCACTTCAAGAACTTCATCTTCCTTGCTGTGGGCGAAGTCGATGCGCAAAGTTACGAAGGCACTGAGCACCTGGAACGTCTGCAGAAAACGATCCAGTCATCGCTTGAGTATTACGTTTCGTATTGCCGCCGGCATGGCATTCCGGCCGAATACCGGACTGCCTTCGGCACACATCCGATAGGCGAATTCATGAAGCTCGCCGAGGCTACGCTGGACGAATTTCCAAACGGCGTCTGCTTTGCCAGCAAGCTGATCTTCAAGCGTGTCAATTTCCTGACAGCGTGGTTGCACAACCAGACGCCGGTGGAAATCCAGACGCGCCTGCATCAGCTGGGCAAGCAGATGGTGCTGTTGCCGATGAACGTGGGATGACAATGTCTGTCGCATAACGAATCGAACCCGAATTGACGCCTATTGCGGTCTCCGTATCCAGCTTCGCGATGTCAGTTTCGATTGTTGAGGCAGCGATTTTTTACGCAACGTTAACACCGCTTTTGATAGCCTTGAAGTAAGCAACGGAAAACGAGGGCGGTATGACGCACACACTGGGGGCTCTGCGGGCTCTTTTCACATCGGGCAAGCCCGACGCGCACCGCCGGTCACCTCCCGCGCCTGGCCGCAATGTGATGATGCACGTGACGCTCGACGCGCAACATGCGACCCCTTTGCGTCAGGCGCTGATCCGTGATTGCGCCGGTCAGCCGTGGACCATTCGTCTCGTGCCGCTGTACGGAACGGGCCGCGTGCGTCTATCGCTATATCTCCCCAGGGAGGCTGTGAGCGGGGCGATGCAGCGAGTCGCGCATCTGGCGCCGACTGCCGAGCTGGGGCAACTGTTTGAGGTCCCTCATGCCCCGACCGAGGCCTGGCGGGATTTGATGCAGCTCGCGTCCCCTCCGAGTGCTGGCCCGCCCGATCAATCGGACGAAATGGCTGCTGGAAACGACTCTCTTGCGCAATTGCTCGCGCAGGATCACGTCCTGCTCGGCCTGGACGTTGCGAGCCGGGAGTCACTTTTCGCCCATCTTGGGCGTTTCTGTGAACAACGCTTCGGGCTGCCGGCGGCGACCGTGATCGCGGGCCTCGAGGCCCGCGAATCGTTAGGCTCGACCGCGCTGGGTCAGGGGGTCGCCGTTCCGCACGGTCAAATCAAGGGGCTGCGTCACGCCATCACGTTATATGTTCGTCCGACGGCTCCGATTCCGTTTGATGCGCCCGACGGATATCCCGTGGGCGACGTGGTCGTGCTATTGGTCCCGGAATCGGCCACTAGCATGCATCTGCATCTGCTGGCCGATGTAGCGCAGCGCTTCTGCGACCACCACTTCCGCGAGCAACTGCATGCCTGTGTCGACGCACGGGCCGTGTGTCGATTGTTCGTTCGTTACAACGCACCAGATGCCGACCTGGTCGGCCGCCCTGATGCAGAGGCCAAATTGTCCGGTCAAGGCTGATAGGGGGTTCGTCGGCGGGTTGCCCTTCGACCCCGGCATGGGGCTTATCGCCGGCTCGGCACAGATGGTCTGTTCCAGGCAGCGATCCTGCTTGTGACCGAACACCGGGACCCTGCAATTCCGTTTTACCTGGGAGCGGGCGTCGCCGATTAAAAGCAAGGAATCCTATCCTTGCGAAAAAATTGAAGCTGGATACGATCAACCGGTTGGCCCGCTTCGCCAAGGCAGTGCGTGACGGACTGTGCAATCGGCAGGCGGGTAAGCGAGACCGCGCCGCTGGCGCTATGCTACCGGTTCCGCCCAACCGAGGACCATGTCATGAAACAGTCACCAGGATCGATGATCACCTACCAGCGCCCTGACGGAAAGGACGTCCAGGGTTACCTCGCCAAACCGCAGAAACTCGAAGGCGCGCCCGCCATTGTCGTGATTCAGGAATGGTGGGGCTTGAACGACCAGATTCGCGGCGTGGCAGACCGGTTCGCACGGTCTGGTTATATCGTGCTGGTACCCGATCTGTTCCGCGGAAAAACGACCGTCGAGGAAGAAGAGGCAAACCACCTGCTAGGCGCACTCGATTTCGCCGATGCCGCCGGCCAGGACATAGCAGGCGCCGTGAAGTACCTCAAGACGCAGTCGGATCGGGTCGGCGTGACCGGCTATTGCATGGGCGGCGCGCTGACGCTGCTGGCGCTAAGTCACGTGGCTGACATATCCGCCGGCGTGGTGTGGTACGGCTTCCCGCCGCTCGAATACATCGACGCATCGAAGATCAAGGCGCCCGTGCTCGGTCATTGGGCCGACCAGGACGCGTTCTTCCCCGCTGAAACGGTCGACGCATTGGAGAGCAAGCTGACCGAGGCCAAGGTCGATGTCGAGTTTCATCGCTACCTCGCGCATCATGCGTTCGCCAACGAGACAGCGGTCGGGCCGGGCCGTATTGCCAGGACCCAGTTCGATCCGGTGTGGTCGCAGTTGGCGTGGGACCGGACGCTGACCTTCTTCGGCCGCACGCTGTGGCCGCACGCCGGCTAGCGTTGCCTGGGGGCTAGCGGCGACCTGGCGCGCCCGCCAGGTCGAGCGTCTTGCTTACAAGACCTCAAACACGCTGTAGACCGGTCCATTTGCGAACCGATGTCCCGTGCCCACGGCGATGATCCGGTTCAGCCAGTCGTACTTCCCGTCAGGCGCTTCGAACATCGGGTTGATCCGGAAGTAGTAGCTTGCCGGATCAACTTCCTCGCCTTTTTCCAATCGCTGAATGACGTCAGCGGGGCCGTGTCGCACGCCGCGATACGCCACCGTGATGTTCACGCCATCGTCGGTTTGCAGGATCAGGCGCACGTCGAGCGTGGTGCTTGCGTCGCGGCGCACGGTTTGCCAGTCGGCGCCACCGTCCAGCACCTTGCCCGACAGCCGCTCGCCGGCAAACGTTCCTGACGGCACGATTCCCACGCGACGAAATGACCCCGGCGTTTCACCGACAATCACAATCGGCTTGACGTCGAGTCGCATGACGAACAGAGGGCGGGTTTGCACGCTCTTGAGCGGCGTGGGGAGATCATCGAAAAGCGGAGTAGACATGGTGTTCACGATCGCTATGGTGGGCAGTGGCGTTGGTCCGCAAGACGAACCTGACTGGTTGCGTTATTGAAGCGGCGAAAAGTCAGTTGGCCGCATGATCCGCGACTCCATGCTGACGAGAATATCGAGCGCTTTCACCTTGCTGCCGAATGCTTGCCAGCGGCTGTCGGCAGCCATCCTGTCGCGGCGCTCAAGCCGGTCGTCCAGGCTTTTGTACGCCCAGATATGAACGATCTGGCTGATGTCGCCAATCTCGGTCGTGAAGAAGCCGATCAGTTCGCCGAGGAATTCCTTCTGAAGCGGCAGGGCCTCGCTTTTGTACAACGCAAGCCATTCAGCAGCGCGCAAAGGTTTGAAGGTGTAGGTCCGGATTTCGTAAAGCATCGGTTATCTCCTGGGCAATAAAAATGAGTTACGACGCGGTTCGTCCGCCGTTGACCCTGAGCACTTCGCCGGTCATGAAGCTCGACTTGTCAGACGAAACGAACACAATAGCGTCCGCGATTTCCTCGGGCGTACCGGCCCGTTTGAGCGGGACGGCCGCGAGAAAGGCCGCCTTGCGTTGCGGATCTGCCAGGAGCCGATTCAGCATTGCCGTCTCCACGGGACCGGGGGCGACGGCATTGACTCGCACGCCGAACGCGGCAGCCTCGAGCGCCGCGGATTTCGTCAGCCCTTCGACAGCATGCTTGCTGGCCACGTAGAGGGATGCGCCTGCCGCACCACGCGCGCCCATCGTCGACGAGATGTTGACGATACTGCCGCTGCCTTGCGCAGTCATCACGCGCAGTTCGTGTTTCATGGCCAGCAGCGTGCCGAGCACGTTGGTGTCGAAGACGGCGGCGTAGCGTTCGGGCGTCTGCTCCGTCACAGGCGCGGACTCGCCTTCGGAGCCCGCGGCGTTGACCGCCACATCGAGGCGGCCGAAGCGGGCCACGGCGCCGTCGACGAGATTGCGGACATCGTCTTCGAAACGGACATCCGCCTCAATGAATTCAGCTTCTACGCCGAGTGCGCTCAGTTCTGCGGCGAGCGTCCGGCCCTCTTCAACGCGGCGGCCCGATACGACGATCCGCGCATTGTCGCGGGCGAATGCAAAGGCGGCGGCGCGGCCAATGCCGGTCAGCGCGCCCGTGATAAGTACAACAGGATGGTTAGACATTTCGTTTGCATATCCTTGATCGGGCAGCGCGAAAGCAAGTCATGCTGATCGCACCGCCGTTGAACGGGGTGCCAGTGTCCGTGACCGGGCATTGGCGTTTTCGTTTACACGGTCACCACGATCTTGCCGAACTGACCATTGGTTTCCAGATAACGATGCACCTCGACCATTTCGTCGAACGTGAAGGTGCGATCGATCACCGGTTTGAGCGCACCGCTTTCAAGCCCCTTGAGCACGTACTCCACCGCAGCCTTGCGACGTGTCGCGTCACCGCTTGTCAGCCAGATGTTGTGACCCTTGACGGTGATCATCTTGGCGATCATGTCAAGCGCAGGCAACGGCGTCACACTCGGGCTAAGCGCGCCATAGATATACGCAATGCCCTGGAACGACAGCGCCGAAATCAGCTTCGGGAAGTTCGGACCGCCGACCGGATCGAACACGACGCGTGCACCCTGGCCGCCCGTGATGCGCGTGACTTCTTCGACCAGATCGGTCTCGTCCGTGACAATGACGTGCGCCGCGCCCGCATCGAGCAACTGCTGTTTCTTGTCTGCCGTGCGCGTTGTCGCGATCGACGTCGCGCCGGCGTAGTTGGCAATCTGGATCGCGGCGAGTCCGACGCTGCTCGACGCTGCCGGGATGATGACAAAATCGCCCTTGCTTACTTTCGCATCTTCGATGAGCGCGCCGTAAGCCGTCACGAACATCATCCAGACCGATGCTGCCTCGGCATACGAAAGCGATTCCGGATGCCTGACGACCGCGTGTTCCGGCGCAATGACGATTTCGCCATACGTATGGTACTGGTTCATCGAAAACGACGGAATCAGGTTGACCTTGTCGCCCGGCGCGAAGCCGGTCACGTCCTTTCCCACCGCGTCGACAATACCCGCTGCTTCGTACCCAAGACCGGCCGGGAACTTGACGGGTTCGATGTACTCGTCCACGCGCCACATCGCCTCGGCGCGATTGATGCCTATCGCCTTGACGCTGATGCGGACTTCGCCTGGGCCCGGAGCGGGGACCTCCGCATCGACGAATTCAAGGACTTCGGGACCGCCGGCTTTAGCAAATTTGATCGTACGTGACATGAAACGCTCCAGAGTAATTGGGGTTCAAGCGGGGTTCAAGCGGAGTTCATCAAGCTAAGCGCCGCTGGGTTCACACGGTTTCCGCTGCTTCAACAGCAGGCGAATAAGAGGGGAAATCTGAGTAATGCCTTTCATCGCCGCCCCAGAACGCGGCGCGGACATACGGTGTCAGCGGCAGCTTGTGTTGCAGACGATACGGCAAATCCGGATTTGATGAGAAATGCCGGCCGAATGCGACCAGGTCTGCATCGCCGGAGGCCACGATCGCTTCAGCACTGTCGCCGTCGAAACCGCCGGCCGCGATAATCGGACCGGAGAAGTGCGCACGGAGATACTTCGTTGCAACAGGCGCTTGCCCTTCATGCAGCGTTTCATCGCCCTTGATGCGCGGCTCGATCACATGCAGATACGCAATCTTGTAGCCGTCGAGCACCTTTGCGACGTAGCTGAAGGTTGCCTCGGGATCGCTGTCGGAAACGCCGCCCCATTCGCCTGACGGCGAGATGCGTACGCCAACGCGGTCTGCGCCCCACACGGAGATGAGCGCTTCAACGGCTTCGCGCAGGAAGCGGACACGGTTTTCGATCGGGCCGCCGTAAGCGTCGGTGCGTTTGTTGGAGCCGTCCTGGATGAATTGATCCACCAGGTAGCCGTTCGCCGCGTGAAGCTCGACGCCATCGAAACCGGCATCCAGCGCACGTTGCGCCGCGACGCGAAACTCTTCGACAATGCCCGGAATTTCTTCAATGCCAAGCGCCCGATGCGGTGAAGCGGGAACGAAGCCGTCCCTGGTCAGCGCGACGCCATCGAACGGCACGACCGAAGGCGCAAGCGGGTCAACACCGCCGGTCATCTCGACATGGCTTTGACGGCCGCCGTGGATGAGTTGCATGAAGGCGCGGCCACCCTTGGCGTGAATGGCATTGGCGATCGCCTTCCAGCCTTCCACTTGCCCGTCGTGATAGAAGCTCGCGGCGCCAAGGTACGAGCGGGCAGGGATCGAGATGCTGACGCCTTCAATGACTTCCAGCCCGCCATTCGATGCACGCTGGCCGTAGAAGTCGGCCATCATCGGGCTCGGGATGTCACCGGGCTGGATGGTGCGCAGGCGGGTCATCGGCGCCAAGACGACACGATGCGAGACGGTATAGGCGCCAACTTTCTTTGGTGTGAACAAGTGAGCCATGATCTTTCCTTTAAGAGGTAACCTGAAATGAGTTTGTTTTGTTCCGGTGCTGCGTTTAATTTAAGTGTGGATACCTAATCAATATGATTTTTCACCCGCGCTGGAAATCTGCTTGATCTGGTTCGCCTAGAGCTTCGAGCCGCCGTCTACGTTCAGCGTTTCGCCGGTAATCCAGCGCGCCGCATCCGATGCGAGAAACGCGACCGCACTACCAATGTCATCCGGTTGCGCGACGCGCTTTAGCGCCTGCATGCCGATCGCAACCGCGCGTCCTTCGTCAGTCTTCATGAAACTCGACATATCGGTTGCGACCGCACCGGGCGCCACCGCATTCACGCGAATACCGCGTTCGCCAAGTGCGGAGGCGAAATGCTTGACGAGGGTATCGACCGCGCCCTTGGTCGCGGCGTATGCGGGCAGCTTGCCGACCACCGACCGCGCTGCGAGCGACGACAACAGAACCACGCTGCTGCCTTTGCACATCACCGGCAGCAATTGCTGCACGAGGAAATAGGGCGCCCGTACATTCACGGCGAACAGGTTGTCGAAATCTTCGACAGTCGTTTCCTCGATGCTTGCCGCTTTCGAAACACCGGCGTTGGCCACCAGAATGTCCAGTCGATGGCCCACCACGGCGCGGACACGTTGGGCGAGCGTATGCGGGCCGTCCGCATCGCGCAGATTCGCAGCGACCTTTTGAGCGTTGCCACCGGCTGCACGAATTTCGGCAACCACGGCGTCCGCTTCTTTTTCTCCGCTGCTGTAGTGAACCAGCACTTGCGCGCCCTGGCTTGCCAGTGCAAGGGCACTAGCCCGGCCGATGCCGCGCGAAGCGCCTGTGACGAGAGCGGTCTTTCCGGTGAGGTTGGTCATGATCAGACTCCTGCAGGTTGATTGAAAACGATCTGACGATTTCAGTGCACGAACATGAGCGATGGCTCACGCGTGTTCGTCGCTCTCGGACAGGAACTGCGCGACATGCATCACGAAGCGCTCGGGGTACTGATACAGCGAGCCGTGATTGGCATCGGGGTAAATGATCAGCTGCGCATTCGGAATGTTCTGCTGCAGGATCCACGAGTTGATCGAGTAGATGATTACGTCGTTATCGCCGTTGATCACGAGCGTGGGCTGAGCGAGCGCTGCCAGATAATCGAAAGGGTTCTCGCGCGGCGCGCCCCATTTGCCGAGTGCGGCGAGTTGCGCCGGCGCGACCTTGTCGTTGGCTTCGGGGTCCCGGCCTTCGGTGCGCTCGCGAAAGCGCTGCAGGAACTTACGGCCGGCTGCCTGGCTCGCATCCGACGGCGAGAAATGCACGCGCAGCCACAAGTGATCCGGCTCGTCGTAATTCGCGCCGAAAATCTCCTGTGCTTCCGGCGTGAGCGATGCCATGCCTTCGCCGCTGCGGGGGCCGGTTCCCACCAATATCAGGCGGCGTACGAGTTTCGGTTCAGCCAGCGCCAGTTCCTGGGCGATCAGGCCGCCCATCGAGAAACCGAGCACGTCGACTTGCGTGAGCCCGAGCGCCTTGATAAAGGCGGCGGCATTGGCAGCCATCTCTTCAATCGACTGCGGTACTTCGCCTGACGTGCTGGAGATGCCGGCGTTGTTGAACAGGATCACTTCGCGGCCCTGCGCAAGACCGTTCGTGACAGCCGGGTCCCAGTGATCCATCGTGCCGGTGAAGTGGATGTTCAACACGAGCGGCACGCCGCCTGTCTTGCCAAAGCGCCGATAGGCGAAGCGGATGCCGTTTGCATCAACGAATTGCGTCGGGGCGGTTTGGTGGGTGTGGCTGGTCATGGCGATTCTCCGATATAGATGAAAGGCATGGAGCGGCTTGGATGTCGAGTCGTTGCGATGAAGAGGCTGTTGCCGTTTCGTCGCTGCCTGATGGGTAATGTAGTGGGGTCTTGCGCAGAGTAAAAAGACTTTGTAGGCTGGCGGACATGCCTGTCAGGCATGACTAAATTGAAGGAAGCGTATGGAGCTCAGACATTTGCGGTACTTCCTGGCCGTCGCGGAGACCGGTAGCCTCACCGTTGCGGCTGAGCGCCGCCTGCACACGTCGCAGCCGTCGCTGAGCCGGCAAATCCGTGACCTGGAAGACGAAGTTGGAGCGGAACTGTTCAACCGTAGTGCGCGTGGGGTCGAGCTGACGGCTGCGGGCAAGGCTTTCCTCGACCATGCACGGCTGGCGCTTACACAAGTCGATGCCGCGGTCGAGGCTGCGCGCCGTGCCGCGCAACCGACGAAGCAGGTGTTCGCGCTCGGCTTCCTGACCGGTCAGGAAATGACCTGGCTGCCGCGCGCGATGCAGGTGCTGCGCGATGAACTGCCGAATATCGACGTGACGGTATCGAGCCATTATTCGCCGGACCTCGCCGATGCGCTCGCACGCGGCAAGCTCGATCTCGCATTTCTGCGTGCCGAACCGGGGTTTGATCTGGACTATCGCGTAGTCAGCCGCGAAAAGCTGATTGCACTGATGCCAAGCGATCATCCGCTTACCGAGCAAAAAACGATCCGTCCGGAGGACTTCGTGGGCAAGCCCTTCATCATGGCTTCGAACAAGGCGAAGGTGCTGCACGCAGTGATCGAGAGGTATCTGGAAGCGAACGGGGTCAACATCACGCCTGAGCACGGCGTCGACAATCTGGCGATGGCCATGTCGCTCGTGGCATCCACGCGCGGGCTGGCGTTGATGCCGGAGTACGCAAACAACCTCTTGCCGTGGTCGGTCGTCAGCCGTCCTCTTGAAGGTGAGACACCGACGATCGATCTTGTTATCGGCTACAGCAAGTCGAACACCTCTCCCGTCCTGAAGCTATTTCTGTCGAGGGCAGACGAGTTGATGATGCACGCCACCAGTTGATGGCGGTGGGTAAGCGGTGATAGATGTGATCGGCCAGATTGCTTTGGTGGCTCCGGCCAAGCCGCAATCCCCAACCTTAAACAACCGATCTTGACAGGATGGATGATGGGCGCACAGATTCGAGAAATGGTATTGGCTGACTATGACGCTGTCGTTGCTCTGTGGAAGAGCACGCCAGGGGTCGACATTCGTCCCCTTACCGACAGCCGCGAGGGGATTGAACGTCTGCTCGCCAGAAACCCGGGTCTGAGCGTCGTTGCCGTCAATGATCGCGAACTGGTCGGCTGCGCCCTTGCCAGCCACGATGGCCGCCGTGGATTCCTCCAGCACGTCGTGGTCGCACCGGCTTCGCGCGATCAGGGTCTCGCCAAGGCAATGATCGATATATGTATCGAGCGTCTCCGGGAACATCACCTGGGATGGGTGCATCTGGATGTCGTTGTTGATAACGGCGCGGCCATGGCCTTTTGGGAAAAGGCCGGCTGGCACCCTGTTGATACGCTGACGCGGCTCTCTCGCGCGCTTTAGGTCCTGGCTGGCCGACCACGCGAATCCAGCGGCAGCAGAGAGGTCGCTGGCGAAGCACGCACCACCCAAGCGCGCTCCGCCCGCATCACTTAAGCATCACTCAACCATCACATCAGCCGCAAGCCGGCTTCGCCTTCGTGCAAGCGTCGGCCAACTGAGCCGGCGGATCTTTCTTGAAGACGGTCTTGTACGATTCGAGCACGTTGGACTGAACCACCGCCAACGACTGCACGCCGATCCATGCCGGCGGCGTCTGTCCAATGAGCGCCTTCATCATGGCCATTGCCTCGGCTACGCCCTGATCATAGGGACGCTGCGAACCGGTTGCCTTCAGCGGTCCACCCTTGGCGATCTCGATCGCGGATTCAAGGCCGAGGTCAACCGTGGTCACCGGGATGTTCACGCCCTGCGCGCGCATCGATGTCAGCGTGTCCAGCGCCGGTTGATCCCACACGGCGAACAGTCCCTTGACGTCCGGATTACCCGTCAGGAAGTCGCCCGCAATTTGCCCGACTTTCGACGGGTCGGTGAAGTCCACTTGCTTGATCTTGAGGTCGGGCCGGTTCTTCGCCATCCAGTCGTTGACCGCTTTGGTGCGTTCCTTCGTGCTGAAATAGTCCACGCCGAAATTCACGAGTCCAATGGTCGAGCCTTTGGCTACGCACGATGCAAGAACCTTCGCCGCGATCTGGCCGTTGCCTTCGCTGTCGGCGGAGATCATGGACGCGTATTGTTCCGGATGCTTCAGGCCGGCCGGCACGTTGTCCATGAACACCAGCTTGATGCCGGCCTGCGACACTTTCTTGTACGTTGCGGCGGTCGCAGTTCCATCGACGGGAATGGAGATGATGCCGTCCGGATGGCGCTGAATGGTGTTCTCGATATCCGCAATCTGCTTGTCGACCTGGTACTCGGCCGACGCCGTGCCAATGACCTCCACGCCGTATTTCTTCAGCGTGTCGGTAATGCCCTGGACCTGCAGTTGCGACCAGTCGAGATTCATGGTCTGCATCGAAATGCCGACCTTGAATTTACCGGCCTTGATCTTGGCTACGTCAGCATCGCTCAGTTTCACCGTATCCACCGACGCCGCTTTTTCGCCGTTCGGTCCTTGCCCGACGATTGTCTTCGGTCCTATCGATGCAACTGGCAGTCCGGTCACGCACTGCGCGCTGGCGTCCAAAGAAGACAGGGCCGCAACGCCTGCCGCTGCCATCATGCCCGCTAACACCATTCTTGAGCCACGACGATGTTTCATGATTCTCCTCCGTTGGTTTTGATGTACTTCGTCCCCTGCCTGCTGCGTCACTTCTTTGTAAAGGCGACCGCCGCGACGATGATCGCCCCCTTGATGACAAGCTGGAGCGAAGAACTCACGCCCAGCAACACAAGACCGTTATTCAGCGTTCCGATAATCAGGCTGCCCAGCAGCGTGCCGAGCACGAACCCCCTGCCGCCGAACAGGCTGCAACCGCCCAGCGTCACGGAGGCGATCACATCGAGTTCGAGTCCCTGCACGACATCGGGCCGCGCTGCGTGAGAGCGCGCGGACAGGACGAGCGCGGCGAGCCCGGCAAGCATGCCGGTGAGGATGAACGCGAGCGTGGTGACGCGCCTGATGTTGATCCCTGAATAAAGCGCGGCGGTCGGATTGCCGCCGGCCGCATAGATCTGCCGGCCGAAGACGCTGTAGTGAAGCAGCAGGATGCCGGCGATCACGGCGAGCAAGGTCCAGATGATCGGCACCGGCACGCCGAAGATGTCACCTTCGCCGAAGATCGAGACGAAGGAGTCGTTGGTGATGATGACCGGCCGGGTCGTGGTGACCAGCAGTGCCAGCCCGCGCGCCGCGCTGAGGGTCCCAAGCGTGACCAGGAACGAAGGAATATTCAGCCTTGTGACGACGAACCCGTTGATCGCCCCCACGATTGCGCCGGTCCCAATGCCCGCTATGGCGCCGATGATCCAGTTGTCGCCAATATGAGCCATCGCGAGTGCGGCGGACATGCCGGACAACGCCAGTGCGGACCCCACGGACAAGTCGATCTGCCGGGCGATGATCACGAACGTCATGCCGATAGCGATGATGGACACAAGCGCGGTCTGGCGGCCGATGTTCAGGAAGTTGTCGATGGAGAGGAACCACGGCGACGCAAAGCTGAACACGACCAGCAAGATTGCAAACGCGAAATACAGCGCGTAGGGCCGGTTGCCTTGCAACAGGAGCCGCACTAACTGCCACTTGCGGCTGCGCCGCTGTTGGGCTGCCTGCTCGTCAGTCGCGGGCGTTGAGACAGAGTCGTTCATGTTGCGTGCGCCCCGAAGGAAGTCCCCTTGGGGGACTCGTTGGTAGAACGGGAAAGCTGAATCAGGTGATGCAGCGCTTCGGCGTTGCCGAGATGAGCGCGATCCAGGGTATTGACTATGCGGCCATCGACGACAATCGAGATCCGGTCGCACAAGCGCAGCAGTTCATCGAGATCCGACGACACGACCAGAACACCTGTTCCGGCCCGCGCGGCGTCCTGGACCACGCCGTAGATTTCCTCGCGCGCGCCGACGTCGACGCCGACCGTGGGTTCGTCGAGTAACAGAAGCTTGGGACGCGGGTGATCCCACTTGGCGAAAACCACTTTCTGCTGATTGCCGCCGGACAGGAACTTGACGTACGTGGAGGATCCGGGTGCTTTGACAGCGAGCTTTTTCATCGAGCTTTGCGCCTGCTGCACGGCAGCCTGGCTGCGCAGCCAACCCCAATGCGAAAATTGCGGCAGCCGCGGCAGAGTGAGGTTTCGTTCGATGGAATGATCGAGAACCAGGCCCTGCACATGGCGGTCTTCCGGCACGAGCGCGACGCCAAGTTTGATGGCTTGGGCCGGTGTGATTCGTGACATCGCCTGATCGTCGATCACGATGCTGCCGGTGTCTACCGCCCTGAGTCCGAAGACGGTTTCCAGGATCTCGGTACGGCCGCTGCCGATCAATCCCGCGAGTCCGTGGACTTCGCCCTTGCAGACGGTGAGGTCCACATCGCGAAGCCGGTCGTTGCACACTCTGGACAACGTAAGGACGGGCTGGGCGGCTACGGCAACGTTCTTCTTCTCCTGGGTAGGCAAATCGCTCGCCGAGCCCACGGCGGTCCTCTCCCGCGCATGCAAGGCCGCGTGGCCGGGGCCGATAATTGCCGCCACCAGTTGCTTCATGTCGGTTTGCGCCGTTGGGAACATCCCGACATTCATGCCGTCACGGAAAACCGTGACGCGCTGCGAAATACGAAAGACCTCGTTCAACCGATGGGTCACGTAGATGACGCCCACACCGCGACTGGTGACCGTGCGGATGGCGTCGAAGAGAATCTGTTCCTCACCACCGGTCAGCGCCGAGGTGGGTTCGTCGAGAATCAGTATGCGCACGTCTCCCATCAACGCCTTGCAGATCTCCGTCATCTGGCGATAAGCAAAGGGGAGGGAACCCACAGGCGTTCGTGCATCGAGTGGAATGCCGTGGGCCCGAAGAAAGTCGGTGACCATAGCCATGAGCTGGCGTTTCTTGACGAACCCCAGCCGCGTGCGCGGCTCTCGTCCCAGCATCAGGTTTGCCCCGACTGACAGGGATTCGACCAGGCTCAGGTCCTGGTAGACGACGGCAACACCGGCGGCGCGTGATTGCGCCGGGGAGTCGAACGCGACTCTCTCGCCCGCGATCTCGATGGACCCTTCGTCGTAAGCATGAACACCGCTCAGGATCTTGATCAGCGTTGACTTCCCGGCTCCGTTTTCGCCCAGCAACGCATGGACTTCTCCGGGAAGTACTTCGAGATTGACCCCGCGAAGCGCTTGCACGCCGCCAAACCGCTTGGTGACGCCCGCGACACGGATCAACGGAACCTGAGGCGATGATGCGGCCGCAACCGGCTCACTCATCTCGCTTGTCTCCTTCGTCTGCATGACGAAATTATTTTATGTTTTTGCGATTTTTTTGCTCTTCATCGCAAAACGATGTTGTGATCTTCTCATCACCCAAATGGCGAGTCAATAACATTTACGGGCGTGAGGGCGTGATGAACACCGTTGAAATGTGATGATCGTATCTTTCGATGTAACTATCATTTCGTTTCTGGTAAACCCGGCTTGAAATCGATTCAGGGCTGTCAGCGGATGGTTTTATCGTATTTGTGCTGTCACTCGCTGCTCAACTTGCCGCCCGACTTGCGGTAGTCTTCGGGACATGAAGGTCAATCCTGATCACACCTGTCGCGTTTTCGGCTCGCCCTGGGCGGATGTCTATTGCACGGACATCAACAGCGCTCGCCACTACGGCAAACACTGGCATGCAACGTTTGGCCTTGGGCTGCTGGAGAGCGGTGCGCAGAGCTCCGCTAGCGGTCAGGGACAGGTCGAGGCTTACGCAGGCGACCTGATCACGACCAACCCCGGTGAAGTGCATGACGGCCGGCCGATTGGCGGCGCTTCGCGTCGCTGGCGCATGGTGTACCTGGAGCCCGCGGTGATCGCTTCCATGTTGGGCGATCCTCAGTCTCGCGCTGCTGCGGATGTAGCGCTCACGCGTCCCGTTATAGAAGACGCGAGACTCCGTGCTGCGCTGCGGGAACTGTTTCACCGCGTGGAGAATTGCGGCGCCGGACAACACTCGACCAACACCCATGTTCTTGCGTGTGAAGAATCCCTGGTGCAGACCTGTGCGCTCTTGTTGAACGTCCATTCCACCACTTCACCGGTCCAGGAGATCGGGGGCGACCTGAGACGGGTTCGCGAACGGCTGGGCGATGACCTGCTTGATCCGCCAACGCTCACTGAACTAGCCACCATGTCCGGCCTTAGTAAATTCCAGGTGCTGCGCCGCTTCGAAAAGACCTATGGTGTACCGCCGCATGCCTGGCTGCTGCTACAGCGCGCCGAGCAGGCGCGAGGTTTGATCCGCCAAGGACTTAGCCTGGCGCAAGCGGCGGCGGCTTGTGGTTTCGCGGATCAAAGCCACATGACCCGGCTTTTTATCCGTCACTTTGGATTCACGCCCGGTGCATGGCAGAAAGCTGCCGTGCGTGCGCTGCAATAACGTTCAAGACGCGCAACGGGTGAATCGTGACACTGGGCCACCTGCCTGAAGGAGGTCTGGATTCATGGATGCGTATGTACACGGTTATCAGTGGAACGAGAACGAGCGCCTGCAAAACCAGGCGCGAACGCTAACCGACCTGCTCCACTTCGACACGCTTTATCCCGCCGGTCACAGCGTGCTGGAGGCCGGATGCGGCGTCGGTGCGCAGACGGTTACGCTAGCCGCGCGCAGCCCGGCTGCGCGATTTACTTCTATCGACATCAGTGCTCAGTCTATCGACGCAGCGCAACAAAAAGTCCGCGCTGCCGGACTGAAGAACGTCACGTTCCGGCAAGCCGATATCTTTTCGCTGCCATTCGAACCTGAGTCTTTCGACCACGTTTTTGTCTGCTTCGTGCTGGAGCATCTCGCGCAGCCGATGGAAGCGCTTATACGGCTTAAGCGCTTGCTTAAGCCCGGCGGCACGATGACGGTCATTGAAGGGGATCATGGCTCGACCTATTTTCATCCGGACAGTCTTGCGGCCCGGGCTGCCATTCAGTGCCAAATCACGTTGCAACAGCAAGCGGGCGGCAATGCGCTTATCGGCAGGCAGTTATATCCGCTGATGAACGCGGCAGGTTTCGATCAGGTTCGCGTCTCGCCGCGCATGGTGTACGCAGACTCGAGCCGGCCCGATCTGGTGGACGGATTCACAAGAAAAACCTTTACCGCGATGATCGAGGGCGTGCGTGCATCGGCAATATCGGCCGGGCTGATCAAGCCGGAAGATTTCGATGACGGTATCAGGGACCTGCATAGGACCACGCAAGACGATGGCGTGTTTTGCTATACGTTCTTCAAGGGCGTCGGGCAAAACTAAAGCCGCATCTGGCCGCGTGCTCGTGATCGCAGCGCGGTCCGGTTAAGCGATCGCGAGTCACGCGCTTGCGTGACTCGCCATGGCGATCGGTCCTGGCCTACTTGACCGTGAACTTGTAATGCCCCTGGGTGCGATGCCCGTCGTCGGCGACGGCAATCCAGGCGACCGAATAAACACCGGGCGTCAACGCATCCAGCGCGACCGACATGTGCTTCTTGTCCGCCGGATCAACCACTGACTTTGCGCTGGTGACGGGCTTGCCCTGTGCATCGGTGACGGCGATCGAACTGAACGCGGGTTCGAGTCCATCGTCGAATTCGATCGCCACTTCCTTTTGCGAGGTCGAGACCGTGGCGCCGGCGCCTGGCTCCTGATGTTGTGGATAGGCATGCGCGTGAGCGAGCTGCGCACTCGCGAGAGCGGCTGCGGCGATCAAAGTACGCACGGTGGCAGGGTTCAAAAGGGCGATTTTCATGGCTTGAAGAGGGGCTTGCCCACAGAGTTAGGGAGGATATCGTCGAAGTAAAGATGCGCCTGAAGCAGGATTCCGACATGGCTGCCCGTCGCGCGATTGACCGGAATCTGCGCTTCGATACCCAGCTGACCATAGCGGTTGAGCCAGATGAAACCGGGGTTGATCGTGCCGGTCGTATGGCCGGAACACGGCCCCGCGGTGCAGGTGTTCATCGGGAACTCGACCACCGGAATCAGGTTGGCGAGCGGCTGCGGCAAGCCGAGGTCCTTCACCTGCTGCTGCAGATACGGAATGCTGTACTGCAGCGTCGTGCCCCAGTCGAGCGAGTTCGGTGACGATCGGGACGTCGTCAGGTTAGGTCCAATTTCACCCGTGATCGCGAATGGCTTCAGGAAGCCGAGGCTCTCAGGAAGGTCGCCAAAGCCCTTGCCGAAATAGACCGTCGGCGTGATGGTGGACGACGAATCGCCAATCGCGCGAGCGCCTGTGCCGCCCAGTTCCGCATTTACGCCAACCGATGCCATGAACTCATGGCGCGGGTTGGAATAAGCCAGATACTTCAGGCCGAGCGTGACGTTGTCGAAGCCCTTCGCAGAACCGCCGTTGGGCGCATTCTGCGTGACGTAGGCACTGCCAATGCTGAACGCCAGATTCGACGTAATCAGCTTGTCCCATTCGAACGTGGCGGTGTTGACGTTCATGTTGTCGCCATCGTCGGTCGGGCTTTTGATGTGGCCGTACTGGAAGTCGAATTCATCGCCGACGCCGGGATCGTCAACGGCCATCGTCGCGGGGAAGACCCGGTCGCCGACCACCGCATGCGCCCAGGCAAGCGATGGTCCCGCAAGGCAGGCGGCTCCAGCCGCCCACATAAGCGCGGCGCGTGCAGGCGCCGCATGCCGCTTTAGAAGCGTACGCATTGTGTTTCCTTTGTCATGATCGTTTTAAGCGCGCTATTGCACGCCGTCGCGTTTGGCGCGTGACGGCATCGCGCCGCGGTCAGCGGTGCGAGCGATAGATACGAAAGAGTCAGGAAACGACGGGAGGCGCGCGCGGCTGGGCAGCGGTGAAAAGCGGCACTGCGCGAACGGCTGCGCGTACCACGGGAAGCGGGGCACTGGTCACCGACACAGCGGCGGCAAAGGCCACCGTCGAACCGGTCAGGATGGGAAAATGAGCGAGCAGGCCGCAATAGCCGCAAGCCTGCCAATGCAGTGCACCGGAGTGCGAGGAGGAGTCGCCGTTGCCTGCTTCGTTGTCACCCGCTTCGCTGAAGGCCGGGTCAGACGAGCAATAGGTGCTGAGCGCCTGGCCTAGCCGGTCATGCGAGGCTAGCGCGTGCGAGACCGTCGGCGCGATAGAAGTCATCAGGATTGCTAGCAATCCCAGGATACTTCCTATCTTCAGTAAGCGACGACGGAACATGCTCTGATCAACACCGGGCAGTCGATGATATGGCGCCGATTATGCCACGCGTTAATCACTTGTCAGGCGCTTCAAAACACAATAATCGTCATGCGGCATCAATGTGCCTGACGTGAGCGTTCTCGGTTGCACTACTGGAATATGAGCAGAAGTATTGCCCCACGCGAGGCCTTAGCCGCTCAAACGCTTGGCAGGCCAGGAATGTCCACGCCGAATGTTTGCAGCAAGAGGATCGCGTTGAGGGCCAGCACGGCGAAGGCCGCAACAATGGCGGTGGTTCTCACCAGTGTCCGGTTCTTGTACGAACCCATGACATCCTCGCGGCACGTGAACCACACGAGCGCCGCCATTGGAAACGGCAGCGCAAGACTGAGCACGACCTGGCTCATCACCAGCGCATGCGTAGCATTCATACCCAGCCAGACCACGACGAAACTCGGCACCATCGTAATCGCGCGACGCAGCCAAAGCGGAATGCGGAAGCCGACAAACCCCTGCATGATCATTTGACCGGCCATGGTTCCCACGACCGAACTGGAGATGCCCGACGCGATCAGCGACAGCAGGAAAATGCCCGCAGCCGCAATGCCCAGCAGCGGCGCCAGCGTGTGATACGCGGTTTCGATCTCGGCCACTTCCGGATGACCCGAGTGAAAAGCGCCCGACGCCATGATGACCATGGCCATATTGATCAGGCCTGCAATGGTCAGCGCAATGATCACTTCCAGGTTAGAGAACGTGAGCAGCCTTTTGCGTTCGCCCTCAGTCTTCGGGGGATGCCGGCCCTGGGTGAGTCCCGAATGAAGAAAGAGTGCGTGCGGCATGACCGTCGCCCCGACGATACCCACCGCGATGGTCACCGCTTGCGCATCGGGCAAGTCCGGCTTGAACAGATGCAGTCCGACTTGCCCCCAGGCTACCGGCGCAATGAACAGCTCGGCGAGGTAGGACAAGCCGATGATCCCGACCAGCGCGCCAATGATCAGCTCCAGGGGCCGGTATCCCGCTTTCTCGAAGAACAACAAGCCATATGTGACGACTGCCGTGACGATCATGCCGATCAACAAGGGCATGTGAAAAAGCAGACTCAGGCCGATTGCGCCGCCCAGGAACTCGGCGAGGTCGGTGGCCATGGCTGCCACTTCGCTGACTGCCCACATGACATAAACGAGCGGCTTGGGCAGATGATCCCGGCATAGCTCAGCGAGATTGCGCCCGGTGACAATGCCCAGTTTTGCGGAAAGTGACTGGAATAACATCGCAATGATGTTGGCCAGCAGCACAACCCACAATAATGCATACCCATATCGCGCGCCGGCCTGGATATTGGTCGCGAAATTGCCCGGGTCCATATAGGCGACGGAGACCACGACTGCCGGTCCGGCAAAGGGCAGGAGCACCGACCAGCCCGTGCGGCGGCCTTCCAGCACCTCACGCATGGCGAGAGTCGTACTGTCGCTCATTGATCGGCTGTTTTCCGGACGGACGCGATCATCCATTGCTTGGCTCAATACGTTAGAGAAAATGGATCGCTTTGCGCGGACCGGATTGCGGTCGCCATGGCGGTGTCGCATGCAATGCATTAATTGCTTTACTCGGCGGCAGATTAACGCGTTAAGCAATCAAAGCACAGTTTCAGCTTTTTTGGGTATTCTCGTTGTTAATTTCTTTCAATATGCTTAGTGCTGAAATCAGAAGGCTTTCGGGAAGGGGTCGTTGTTGTCCCGCTCTTCTTGGCATGGCGCTAAGGGATACGGCGGATGTCCTTGAAGTCAGGCCGTCGCTGACTCGATATCAAATGATCTGATTTTTGTGGATTCGCACAGCCGCGGGGTATAAAAGTGCTGGTGTACGCACCGAATCCAGACTGACCATGCCAGGCGCTTTAATTCGGCTTGGCTTGTTTTCACATGGCGCCAGTTCTTCCCGATCGAAGGGCAGCCGGTTAAGCCGGCTGCGAAAACTCAGCCTTCCCGGCGAAGCGTCAACGGCCCCCAAAAACAGCAATCATGTCTACGGGTAAGGGCGCGTCGAAGTCGTCAGCTATTTTCACCCTTCCTTTCAAACCACCAAAACGGCGCGGAGCCCGGTCACCCTGAATGGGCCCCAGTCTGGCGACGGGCTTGCCGGCCTTCGTAATGGTAATTTCTTCGCCGTTTGCCGCGGCATCGACAAGCATCGAAAAATGCGTCCTGGCGTCGTGAATATTGACGGTTTGCATACTGCTCCCAATGGGCTGACGCCCTGGTCATACACGGTTATCGACGCGTAAGTTACCACGCCAGTCTTGTTCCTCCTTTGCGCCTTCATCGGTCATGCCGCGCCTGACAAGAGCGCTGCCAGCCAAACGCGACTCCACGCGCCGGCAGACCCGCAAGCCCTTCACACGCCCCCGCGCTCCACCTGTCGCTCCCCGCGTCTTTACACTTTCTTTATACCCCCGCCAGTTCTCTTTTCCGGCCGTTTACGCGCGATCAACTAACCTTCAGCACGTCCGAATCCGCTACGGGAGATCAAAACAATGGACCTGTTATATATCGCCGGCATCATCGCCTTCTGGGCAGTGTGCGCGGCTCTTGCCATCGGTTGCGACAAGCTGCGTCGCGCCCCGGGAGGTCGCCCATGACCACCTGGATGCTGTTGCTGGCAGGTGCTTCGACTCTGCTCTTGTTCGTGTACCTCGTGTACGCACTACTGCGTGCGGAGGATCTGGAATGAACGCCAATACCCTATTTCAAACGGGTCTTTATATCGTCGTGCTGATCGCGCTCGCGATTCCGCTCGGCCGATACATGACCAACGTGCTCGATGGTTCGTCAGTCGTGGTCCGACGCATCGGCCGTCCGGTCGAAGCGCTGCTTTACAAGCTTGCCGGCGTAGACGAAAAGTCGGAAATGTCGTGGAAGCACTACGCATTCGCCGTGCTTGCGTTCAACGCACTCGGCGTGCTCGTCGTGTACGGATTCATGCGCTTGCAACAGTGGCTGCCGTCCAACCCGCAGGCTTTCGGCGCCATGACCCCGGACGCCGCGTTCAACACGGCCGTCAGCTTCGTGACCAACACGAACTGGCAAGACTACACGCCTGAGTCGACCGCCAGCTATCTCTCGCAGATGGCCGGCCTGACCGTGCAGAACTTCTTGTCGGCTGCTACCGGCATTGCCGTTGTCGTCGCGCTCATTCGCGGCTTCGCACGGCATACCGCCACGACCATCGGCAACTTCTGGGTGGACCTGACGCGTATCACGCTGTACATCCTTGCGCCGCTGGCAACGGTTATCGCGCTGGTCTTCGTGAGCCAGGGCGCGATCCAGAACTTCCAGTCGTACCAGGACGTCGGCACGCTTCAGGTGACGACTTACCAGACGCCGAAGACGGACGCGCAGGGCAATCCGGTCAAGGATGCCAAGGGCAACCCGGTGATGGTGGACAACAAGGCCGACAAGCAGACGATCGCGATGGGCCCGGTTGCCTCGCAAGAAGCCATCAAGATGCTCGGCACGAATGGCGGCGGCTTCTTTAACGCCAACTCGGCTCATCCGTACGAAAACCCGACGCCGTTCTCCAACTTCGTCCAGATGATCGCGATGCTCGTCATTCCGGCGGCGTTGTGCGTGGTGTTCGGACGCATGGTGGGCGACAAGCGGCAGGGCTACGCGATCCTCGCTGCAATGACTATTGCGTTTGCCATCGCGTGCTGGGGTGAGATCTCATTCGAGCAGGCAGGCAATCCGCTGTTCGCGTCGCTGCATGTGGACCAAAGCGCATCCGCAATGCAGTCAGGCGGCAACACCGAAGGCAAGGAAACACGCTTTGGTATTGCGCAATCCGGCATCTTCACGGTCGCGACTACCGCTGCATCGTGCGGTGCTGTGAACAACGCGCATGACTCGCTGACGCCAATGGGCGGCTTCGTCCCCCTGTTGTTGATCCAGCTTGGCGAGGTGATCTTCGGCGGCGTGGGCTCGGGCTTATACGGGATGCTGGTCTTCGCCATGCTCGCGGTGTTCGTCGCCGGCCTGATGATCGGTCGCACGCCTGAATACATCGGCAAGAAGATCGAGTCGTACGAGATGAAGATGGTCGCGATCGTCGTGTTGCTCACGCCGTTCCTGGTGCTGCTCGGTGCGTCGATCGGCGTGCTGACGGCGGCGGGTACAGCGGGCATATCCAACCCCGGGCCGCACGGATTCTCCGAGATTCTCTACGCCTATAGCTCGGCCGCCAACAACAACGGCAGCGCCTTCGCGGGCCTCACGGTCAGCACGCCGTTCTACAACATCACGACCGGCATTGCCATGTGGTTCGGCCGCTTTGGTTCGATCATCCCGGTGCTGGCCATTGCCGGTGCGCTGGCCGCTAAAAAGCGTATTGCCACGACAGCCGGCAGCTTGCCGACCCACGGTCCGCTGTTCGTCGTGTTGCTGCTCGGCACGGTCGTCCTGGTAGGCGCGCTGACATATGTGCCCGCGCTCGCGCTGGGTCCCGTGGTCGAGCATCTGATGATGCTCTCGGGCAAATAAGCGGTCACTGATACAGAGGAAAGTATGAACACAATTGTCAAACCGCCAGTGAAAACGCCGAACAAGGCGCCGGAAAAAACACCGGAACCGAGTGGTGGCCATTCACGTTCGGCAGCCCGTTCGATGTTCGACCCCGCCATTGTCGTACCGGCGATCGCGGACTCGTTCAGGAAACTGGGCCCGCGTACGCAACTGCGCAACCCGGTGATGTTCTGCGTCTACATCGGCAGTATCCTGACCACGGTGTTGTGGCTCGCGGCCCTCTCGGGCCAGGCTGAAGCACCGGCAGGATTCATTCTCGCGGTCTCGCTGTGGCTGTGGTTCACGGTGCTGTTCGCGAACTTCGCCGAAGCATTGGCCGAAGGCCGTTCGAAGGCGCAGGCAGCGTCGCTGCGCAGCGCCAAGCGCGACGTGATGGCGAAGAAGCTGGAAAACGCGAATCCGAAGTCGCCGTTGCGCATTACAACGGCAACGGAGCTGCGCAAAGGCGATATCGTGCTGATCGAAACGGGTGACGTGATCCCGGCGGACGGCGAGGTAATCGACGGCGTGGCATCGGTCGACGAGTCTGCGATTACGGGTGAATCCGCGCCGGTGATCCGCGAATCGGGCGGTGACTTTACCGCGGTGACAGGTGGTACTCGCGTGCTGTCGGACTGGATCGTGGTGCGCGTGACGGTCAATCCGGGCGAGGCGTTCCTCGACCGCATGATCGCGATGGTGGAAGGCGCCAAGCGTCAAAAAACGCCTAACGAAATCGCGTTGACCATCTTGCTCGTGGCGCTGAGCCTGGTGCTGTTGTTCGCGACCGCCACGCTGCTGCCGTTCTCGATGTTCTCGGTCTCCGCAGTGAAGGCCGGCCACGTGGTGACGATCACCGCGCTCGCCGCCTTGCTGGTCTGCCTGATCCCGACGACCATCGGCGGACTGTTGTCGGCTATCGGTGTGGCGGGTATGAGCCGGATGATGCAGGCGAACGTGATCGCGACTTCCGGCCGTGCTGTGGAAGCTGCGGGTGACGTCGACGTGCTGTTGCTCGACAAGACCGGCACGATCACGCTGGGCAACCGTCAGGCATCCAGCTTCGTGCCGGCTCCGGGTCTCTCGGAGCAGGACCTGGCCGACGCTGCCCAGCTCTCGTCGTTGGCCGATGAAACGCCTGAAGGGCGCAGCATCGTCGTGCTCGCCAAGCAGCGCTTCAACATTCGCCAGCGCGAGATGGCATCGCTTCACGCGACCTTCCTGGGCTTTACTGCACAGACACGCATGAGCGGCGTCGACTTGCCCGATCGCGAGATTCGCAAGGGTGCGGCCGACGCGGTCAAGTCCTACGTCGAGCGTCATGGCGGCCGTTATCCGCAGGAAGTATCGAATGCGGTCGATGAAATCGCCCGTCGCGGCAGCACGCCGCTGGTGGTTGCCGACCGGCGCGAAGAAGGTGCGCGCGTCCTGGGTGTGATCGAGCTGAAGGACATCGTCAAGGGCGGCATCAAAGAACGTTTTGCCGAGCTGCGCAAGATGGGTATCAAGACCGTGATGGTGACGGGCGATAACCGCCTGACCGCTGCGGCGATTGCGGCTGAAGCGGGGGTTGACGACTTCCTCGCGGAAGCTACGCCTGAAGCGAAGCTCGCGACCATCCGCGGTTATCAGGCGGAAGGGCGCCTGGTTGCGATGACCGGCGACGGCACCAACGATGCTCCGGCGCTTGCGCAAGCGGACGTTGCCGTGGCGATGAACACCGGCACGCAGGCGGCGAAGGAAGCCGGCAACATGGTCGACCTCGATTCGAATCCGACCAAGCTGATCGAGATCGTCGAGATCGGCAAGCAGATGCTGATGACGCGCGGCTCGCTGACGACGTTCTCGATCGCCAACGACGTGGCCAAGTACTTCGCCATTATCCCGGCTGCGTTTGCATCGACGTACCCGCAATTGCGCGTGCTCGACATCATGCACCTGACGTCGCCTTCGTCCGCCATCTTGTCCGCCGTGATCTTCAACGCGTTGATCATCGTGTTCCTGATCCCGCTGGCGCTGAAGGGCGTGAAGTACCGGCCGCTGGGGGCTGCTGCGCTGTTGCGCCGCAATCTGCTGGTGTACGGCCTTGGCGGGATCTTGTTGCCGTTCCCGTTCATCAAGATCATCGACATGATTCTGACGGCATGCGGCTGGGCCTGACCTGCGCGTAGCGTGCGCCGGGTATGTGAGATGCATACCCGGCAGCGGCCACCCTGGGTCTCAATACAATCTAACTGGATTGAATCATCATGAAAAATATCCTTCGTCCCGTGCTCGTGCTGTTCGCGGCATTGACTGTGGTGACCGGACTGGTTTATCCGATCGTGGTCACCGCCGTCTCGCATGCAGCCTTTGCGAGCCAGGCAAACGGCAGCCTGATCGAGAAGGACGGCAAGCTGATCGGCTCGGAACTGCTGGGCCAGCAATTCGATGCCCCCGGCTACTTCTGGGGCCGTCTGTCGGCCACGTCGCCGAACCCGTATAACCCGCAAGGTTCGAGCGCTTCGAACCTTGGCCCGACGAACCCGGCGCTCGCCGATGAAGTGAAAGGACGCATCAGCGCCTTGCACGATGCGGACCCGACGAATACGGCGCCGATCCCGGTCGACCTGGTCACATCGTCAGGCAGCGGACTGGACCCCGAGATCAGCCCGGCTGCCGCCGCCTATCAGATCGACCGTGTTGCGAAGGCCCGCAAGCTCTCGCACAACGATGTCGATGCGCTGGTTCAACAGGCAACGGTCGGCCGTCAGTTCGGCATTCTCGGCGAGCCGCGCGTGAACGTGCTGAAGCTGAACCTGGCGCTTGACAACATGAAGCCCGCAAGCTGATGGACCGGCCCGATCCCGACGAGCTGCTCGACAAGATCCAGCGTGACGAGGAGAAAAAGCAGCGTGGCAGGCTGAAGATTTTCTTCGGCGCATCGGCCGGTGTGGGGAAGACCTATGCCATGTTGCAGGCCGGGCACCGTCGCCGTGAGGAAGGGATCGATACGGTCGTCGGGATTGTCGAGACACACGGCCGCAAGGAAACGCTTGCGCTGGTGGAAGGGCTGGACGCCGTACCGCTGACGCTGTATGAATACCGCGGCCGCAAGCTGCCGGAATTCGACCTCGACGCCGCGCTTGCACGCAAGCCGCAACTGATCCTTGTCGACGAGCTCGCGCATTCGAACGTGCAGGGCGCACGTCACCTTAAACGGTGGCAGGACGTGTACGAGTTGCTCGATGCCGGTATTGACGTGTACACAACCGTCAACGTCCAGCATCTTGAGAGCCTGAACGATATCGTCGGGCAGATCACGGGTATTCGCGTATGGGAAACCGTGCCTGACCGCGTGTTCGATCTCGCCGATGAAGTCACGCTCGTGGACCTGCCGGCCGAAGAGTTGCTCGACCGGTTGAGGGACGGAAAGGTTTATATGCCGCAGCAAGCGGCAAACGCGGTCAAGAATTTTTTCCGCAAAGGGAACCTGATTGCGTTGCGCGAACTGGCGCTGCGTCGGACTGCTGATCGTGTAGACGCGCAGATGCGCGAGTATCGTGCCGATCAGTCCATTAGCCGGATCTGGCAGGCCCGTGAGCGACTGATCGCGTGCATCGGGCCCGGGCCTGAAAGCGCCACGCTGGTGCGCTCCGCCGCGCGTCTTGCTGCGAGCCTCAAGGCGGACTGGCTCGCGGTCTATGTTGAAACGCCGAAGCTGCAGCGCTTGCCTGACGCATGGCGCAAACGCACCCTGGATGCGCTCAAGCTTGCGTCCGAGCTGGGTGCAGAGACAGTGACCCTCGACGGCGCCGACGCGGCCGCCACGCTGGTCGCGTACGCGCGCATGCGCAACGTGTCCAAGATCGTGGCGGGCGCGTCGGACGCGCCCGGCTGGCGGCGTGTGTTTGACCGACCCGTTGCCGAAGCGCTGGTGCACCATGCACACGATATCGACGTGACGCTGGTGGGCGTGAAAGCAGCAAAGGAAGGCCGCGAGCGTGATGCAAGCAAGCCGGTGTTCGCGGCTGTCCGCAACGAAGCCCGCTCATCGCCCAACGCATATTTTTATGCGGCTGCAATCGGTGTTGCAATCACCGCGCTGGCGAGCTTGCTGTCGCGTCATATCGACCTCACGAACCTCGTGATGTTGTATTTGCTCGGGGTCGTCTTTGCCGCGGTCCGGCTCGGACGGGGTCCTGGCGTACTGCTTTCGTTTGTGAGCGTCGCGGCGTTCGATTTCTTCTTTGTGCCGCCGCAATTTTCCTTTTCCGTTTCAGATACGCAGTACTTGCTGACCTTCTTCGTGATGTTGCTGACCTCGCTCACGATCAGCCACCTGACGTCGAATCTTCGGCGTCAGGCGCGGGTAGCCTCGCTACGCGAGCGGCGCACGGGCGCTATGTACGCCATGACGCGCGAACTGGGCGGCGCGCTGATGACCGAACAGATCATCGAAATTGGTACTCGTCACGTAGGCGAGATCTTCCAGGCCAAGGTCGCGATCCTGCTGCCCGACAGCGCGGAAAAGATCCGTCAAAAAGTCGACGATCCGAATCCGCAATTCACGCTCGATGCCGCCAGTCTCGACCTCGACATCGGCCAATGGGTATACGACCAACAAAAACCGGCAGGACGCGGCACGGACACGCTGCCGGCCAGCAATGCTCTGTATCTGCCGCTCAAGGCGCCCATGCGTACACGCGGTGTCCTGGCTATCATCACCGCTCACGCAGCCGAGCTGGCGGTCCCTGAACAGCAACGCATGATCGACACCTTCGCTTCCCAGATCGCGCTCGCGCTTGAGCGTGTCCACTACGTCGAGATCGCGCAGGATGCGCTGGTCAACATGGAGTCGGAGCGCATGCGCAACTCGCTGTTGTCGGCCATCTCGCACGACCTGCGCACGCCGCTGACCTCGATCGTCGGATTCGCTTCGGTGCTGGAGGAGCAGCAACGCATTCCCAACGGCTCGCCCGACAGCGCCCGCGAGCTGGTTCACGCGATCCACGAGGAAGCGCTGCGCATGAGCGGGCTGGTGACGAACCTGCTCGACATGGCCCGGCTCCAGGCGGGCAGCATCCGTTTGAACCGGCAGTGGTTGATGCTGGAAGAGGTGGTGGGCGCGGCGCTGGCCGTATGCCGGCGCACGCTCGCCGGGCACACGGTGCAGGTTCGCGTTCCAGCCGATCTTCCGTTGATCCAGCTGGACGCGGTCCTGATGGAACGGCTGCTCGCCAACCTGTTCGAAAACGCCGCGAAATACACGCCGCGCGATTCATCGCTGTCGATCCACGCAGCGGTCGAGCAGCTTTCGGGCGAGCGCTACGTGAGGGTCTGCGTCGACGATAACGGCCCGGGCCTGCCTGCGGGCATACAGCAAACGCTCTTCGATAAATTCACGCGCGGAGAGAAGGAATCCGCCATGCCGGGGATTGGCCTGGGTCTCGCAATCTGCCGGGCGATCGTGGAAGCGCATGGCGGAAAGATAGGCGCTGAGAACAGGGTGGATGGTGAAGGGAAGGTGTTGGGCGCAAGGTTCTGGTTCACGTTGCCGGCTGATCAGGCGCCACCTTTCGAGACACTTCCTGAGGAGGATGGCGACTTGCAGACGGATGCGCCATGAGCGAGCCTACGTTGACCATTGTCGTCATAGAAGACGACAAGCAGATTCGCCGTTTCGTAAGAAGCACGCTTGAAGCGCAGGGCATGACTGTGTTCGAAGCCGAAACCGGGCAACAGGGTTTGCGCGAAGCCGCTTTTCGGCTGCCGGATCTGATCGTTATTGATTTAGGCTTGCCGGACACCGACGGTATCGATGTGATTCGCGAACTGCGTACCTGGACCGAACAACCGTTGATCGTGCTCTCGGCACGCACCCACGAAGACGCGAAGGTTGCTGCGCTGGATGCGGGAGCGGACGACTATCTGACGAAGCCCTTTGGTGTGTCGGAGCTGCTCGCGCGAATCCGTGCGCAACTGAGGCGACGTAATCGCGGCGGGCAGCAGGAGACACCGCAGGTCCGGTTTGGGCTGGTATCGGTGGATCTGTCGGAGAGGCGCGTTACGCGTGACGGTGCGGTGATTCATCTCACGCCGATCGAATACAGGCTGCTGACTACGCTGGTGCGTCATGCCGGGCGAGTGATCACGCATCAGCAATTGCTGCGCGAAGTATGGGGACCGGCTTATGTGGAGAACCAGCATTACCTGCGGGTTTATATGGGTCATCTGCGCCATAAGCTGGAGCTTGATCCGGCGCAGCCGGTTCATATCTTGACGGAGACGGGGGTTGGCTACCGGCTTGTGGGTGCGCAGTAGCGCGTCGCTAATGGTGCGCTAGTGTCCTGAGTTAGAAATTCATGGAATTTTTCGATCGCCGCATTGTCCGTCGTATAGTTGGTTCGATACGACGGAGGCGCGATGAGAGGTCGACCGAAAGCGGAGTTGGTGTTGAGTGAATCGGAACGTGAGCAGTTGCAGGCCTGGTCGCGTCGGCGCAAGACAGCTCAGGCGCTCGCCCTGCGCTCGCGCATCGTTTTGAACTGCGCCAGCGGCATCAGCAACAAAGTCGTAGCCGACACGCTTGGTGTCACGCCGCAGACGGTAACGAAATGGCGTGCGCGCTTTCTCAAGCAGCGACTCGATGGATTGCTCGACGCACCCCGGCCAGGCGCGCCACGCACCATTGATGATGCTCGGGTCGATGCACTCATTGCCAAGACGCTGGAAGAACAACCGACCAAAGCGACACATTGGAGCACGCGCACCATGGCGCGCGAAAGTGGTCTGTCGCAGACGGCGGTGAGTCGGATCTGGCGTGCGTTTGGCCTGCAGCCTCATCGTCAGGAAACCTTCAAGCTGTCCACCGATCCGCAGTTCGTTGCCAAGACGCGTGACATCGTCGGTTTGTATCTCGATCCGCCGACCAAGGCCATGGTGTTGTGTGTGGACGAGAAGAGCCAGATTCAAGCACTGGACCGGACTCAACCGATTCTGCCGTTGGCCCCCGGCATAGCCGAGCGCCGTACGCACGATTACGAACGCCATGGCACTACGACGTTGTTCGCGGCCCTGGATATCGCCACCGGAGAAGTCATCGGCCAATTGCATCGGCGCCATCGCGGCACTGAGTTCCTGAAGTTCCTGCGTACGATCGAAGCCAACGTTCCTCCTCAATTGGACGTGCATTTGGTGATGGACAACTATGGGACTCACAAGACACCGACCGTGCGCGCCTGGTTTGCTCGTCATCCGCGTTTTCATATCCATTTCACTCCAACATCGGCTTCTTGGCTTAATCAGGTGGAGCGCTGGTTCGCCACACTGACTGAAAAACAAATCCGGCGCGGAACCCATCGTTCAACACGCCAGTTGGAAGACGCGATTCGCCACTATCTCGACATCTACAACGCTGAGCCGCAGCCCTTCATGTGGACAAAATCTGCTGACGACATCATGGCCAGCATCGAACGATTTTGTTTGCGAATCTCTAACTCAGGACACTAGCGCTGCGCACCATTAGCGACGCAAACGCTGCTTAAGGGAAAAGCGCAAACGGCAGCGTAGCCGCGATGTAAACCGCCAGACCGGTCGCGGGCAGCCCCAAAGTTATGGCGATCGCTGCAACCACCGTACCGCCCAGCGATACGGCGAGCAGCGTTCGCCGACGCGTTTGTTGTCCAGCGATGTTCGATCGTGTGCCTTTGTTATCCGGCTGGTTTTGTCCGGGAGTGCGCTTCCAGAACATCAGGGCGTGCATGGTGTCGACTCTCTTGAGGGAGACCAAAAGTGTCGCCCGGCTCGTGCAATGACGGTGTTTAAATAGCATAGGAGAGCGTATAGCTTTCATCAAATTGGTGCTGAGCGCTCACTTCTTGACGTGTTCTTGATACGGCATCGTCAGCTTTTATCCCGATCGATACGCCGCGCGGCGTAGCCTTCCCGGAAGCAAACGAGAAGGGACCGTGATGCATGAGAACAAGTTAAAGACATCAAGACGACACTCGCGGGTGAAACTTGCCCTCTGCGCATTTTCGTTCATGGCCGCAAGCGCGGCATACGCAGCCGATGCAACCGATGCAACCAATGACCGGCCGGTGCCTGACGGGAAAATACCGGCAAGTATCGAAGCCTCATCCAGCGAATCGCCGCAGGTGGCCGATGTAGCGAGCGTGTTATGGCGGCAGTTCCGAGTGGCCCGGCAGGAGGCCACGCTGATTGCGCGCGCGGTCATCAGCGCGGCAAACGAATATGCAATGTCACCTGCACTATTGCTCGCGGTCATTGCAACCGAGTCGGGGTTCGACCGGCAGGCGGTCAGCGTTGCCGGCGCACAGGGGCTGATGCAGATCCTCCCGGCAGCGCATCCGCAGGTATTTGCATCGGGCAACGATATGACCGAGCCCGCCGAGAATGTGCGGATAGGTTCTTCGATCCTGCGTGAGTATCTCGATGCGTCGGGCGGCGACTTGGGCGTCGCGCTCAAACGATACAGCGGCGGCGGCAAGGGATACGCCCAACGCGTGGCTTTTCGCATGAAGCAGTTCTCGGCCAGTCTGCACACGCCTTCTGACGATGCCTCCAAGGTCGCGCTTGCAGGGTCGCCTTGACACAATTTTTACACGGCGGGCCCGAAACTCTGCTCGGGTTTAACACGGGACCTGCTGTAATCAAGTTGTAGTGACAGATGAAACGGGGATGCTCATGTTACGGGTACTGATACCGGTGATAAGCAAGGAAGGCGCACTTCAGGCCGCACGGCATGCTGCATTTCTTTTCGCCGAGCACTGCGTGTCCGAGGTCGAGTTGATGGAGGTGCTCGAGCCTCCGGACCAGGGGCGCGTCAGTGCGTTTCATTCCCGTAGTGCGTTGCGCTTGCAGGAAAAGCGCGCAATGCTGAGCGCGCTCAGCCAGACCCGCGCGATCCTGGACGATGCGGGCGTGCCTTATCATTGGTCGCGGGTATTCGGGCCTATGGCGGGAACCATCGCAGCGCGTGCGGCTGAGAAACGCTCGGACATAGTCCTGGTCGATGCCAGTCACCTGGGCTTTCTTACCCGCTGGTGGGTGATGAACAAGCTGTGGCGGAGCATGCAAACACCGGTGACGATGGTTCATTAGGTAAGCGTAACGATAAGCCAACCAACATTCATCAGCGTTCAGTCAAGAGTACACAAATCGTGTTGAAGCTTCATACGGCCATGCGGATCAGAGGCACGGCGAAGGTGGTATGCGTCGCTATCGTGGCGAACCAGGTGCTGACTACCCTGTTTGCCTATGTGGTGCAGCAGTTGGACCCGAGTGCTCCCACACTCATCACGACCATTTTCAGTTTCCTGACGTGCGGTCTCGTGAGCATATGGCTGCAGTCAGATGCAAGGCGCGCGTATTTGCTGGCGCGCGAGAAGGGCTGTATCACGCCCGTGGACAAGACCAACCCGGCGCTCAAGATCGCGCCCGATTGTCCGAAGTTGTGGCTGGTGGTGCTGCACATCGAAATGAATCCGGCTGCGGTGGGACTTTAAGCGGCCCGGCTGACAGCGCCGGCCCTTTCCGGACCCTTCTGGACCCTGACGACGCGCGGTCCGCACCGACCACGTCGCTGCCGCTACCAGTTCCTCCCATGTTTGCGGGCTGTCCGGCTGCTCGATAATCGTCACGCTCATTCGCAGCAGGTGCGCGTCAGACTCAAGCCGCCGCCGCCCCAGTCGCGTTTTCCCCTACGACTCGAAGGTTGACTAACAACCGCATCGGAATCAAACTTCTTCCTACGGTGTGATCACAGGTCACACATCTCGTAAGGAGTTGTTTAATTGGCAACACGTGAAACGAGCACGGACGCGCTGCCGCTCGAGTTGGTGGCGCGCGAGACCATGGCGGGGCGCGTCTACGCCCAGCTGCGCGAGGCGATCATGACAGGGCGCTTTGCACCCGGCCAGGCGCTGAGCTTGCGCGGGGTGGCCGAAGCAGTCGGCTCATCGACCATGCCGGTGCGCGCCGCGCTAACAAGGCTGCAAGCCGAGGGCGCGTTGATCGACGGTCCGGGCCGCGCACTGATGGTGCCGCCCATGACGCTCGACCTGCTCGAAGAACTGCGCGACGTGCGCATCGCCCTTGAAGGCTGCGTGGCAAAGCGGGCGGCATCGCGGATGAGCAAGGAACATTTGAACGCGCTGCAAGCCGTGTTCGACACCATGGATGCGCACGTGGAAGCCGGGGATGTCCCCGCGTACCTGCGCAGTAATTTCGAATTCCATATAGCAATCTACACGCATGGCGCAAGCGACCTGACGCTCGCCACGATCCAGAATCTCTGGATGCGTATTGGCCCGTTCCTGAACCTTGTAGCGCCGGACATCCCGCATATGAGGTTGTCGATGGCGGCGCACCGCAAGATTGTGGATGCCCTCTGGAAGCGTGACGGTGAAGGCGCGCGCGCGGGCATCGAGGAGGACATCGGCGGCGCCGCTGCGGACTTGCGGGAACGCTTGCAGAGCAGGGAAGCGGCCAGGGCCTGAGGTTGTGACTTAAGCCTGTGAGCTGCACCAAAAAAACAACGGAGACAAACATGTCGGTTCTACAGATGTTGAAACCGCACGCAGGGCTGCGCGTGCTGGTCACGGGCGGCGCGTCGGGTATCGGTCTTGTGATCGCGCGTGCTTTCGTCGACGCCGGGTCGCGCGTGCATGTCTGCGACTCGAGCCGGCAAGCTATCGACGAGCTCAACGAAGCCGAGCAAAGCGCAGAGATGAATGCGATCACGTACACGCTCGCGGATGTGTCGGACCGTGCGGCGGTAGACCGTGTATTCGACGACGTGGACGCGCAGCTCGGCGGCCTCGACGTACTGATCAATAACGCGGGGATCGCGGGTCCCACGGGCGGTATTGACGAGATGGACACGGGTGACTGGGAACAGACCGTCGACGTGAACCTCAATGCTCAGTTCTACTTCGCACGTCGTGCGGTGCCCCTGCTGCGCCAGGCGCGCGACGGAGGGTCGATCATTGCGTTGTCATCGGTGGCGGGCCGGCTCGGATACGCGTACCGCACGCCGTACTCAGCCACCAAATGGGCGGTCGTCGGTCTGACGAAGAGCCTTGCCATCGAACTGGGACCGGACAACATTCGCGTCAATGCCATCCAGCCAGGCATTGTGAAAGGGCCGCGCATTGAACGGGTGATCTCCGCGCGGGCCCAGCAGTTGGGTCTTTCCTACGAGCAGATGGAAAAAGAGTACCTCGCGAAAATTTCCCTGCGCCGCATGACCACGCCGGAAGAAGTGGCGGCGACCGCGCTGTTCCTGTGTTCACCGGGCGGCAGCGGCATCTCGGGGCAGGCAATTTCCGTGTGCGGCAACGTCGAAGTGCTCTGAACGCTTTTCTTATCCGACGAGGGCTTACAGCATGACAACGAAGCGTAAAGTTATTATTACCTGTGCACCCACGGGCGCGATTCACACTCCGTCGATGTCACCGTATCTGCCGGTTACCCCGCAAGAGATCGGCGACGCGGCACTCGCTGCCGCCCGAGAGGGCGCGGCAATCCTGCACCTCCATGCACGCGATCCCAACGACGGCAAGCCCACGCAAGATCCCGCCGTGTTCCAGCAATTCCTGCCGCGTATCAAGGCTGAAACCGATGCGGTGATCAACATCACGAGCGGCGGCAGCCCGCACATGACGGTGGAGGAGCGGCTAAAGCCGGCTCACCATTTCAAGCCGGAGGTGGCGTCGCTGAACATGGGCTCGATGAATTTCGGCCTCTATCCCATGCTCGACCGCTTCAAGGAATTCAAGCACGACTGGGAGCGCCAGCATCTGGCGAATAGTCGCGACCTGATCTTCAAGAACACGTTCAAGGACATCGAATACATCCTCACGTCATGCGGCGCGAACGGTACGCGCTTCGAGTACGAATGCTATGACATCTCGCACTTGTACAACCTCGCGCATTTCGTTGACCGAGGACTCGCGAAACCGCCGTTCTTCGTGCAGAGCGTATTCGGTCTGCTTGGCGGCATCGGGCCACATCCGGAAGACCTGATGCACATGCGGCGCACTGCCGACCGTCTGTTCGGAAGCGACTATGTCTGGTCGATCCTCGGTGCCGGACGCAACCAGATTCCGCTGGCGACGCTCGGCGTGGCGCAGGGATCGAACGTGCGGGTCGGGCTGGAAGATTCGCTGTGGATTGAGGCGGGCAAGCTGGCTGAATCCAGCGCTGCGCAGGTCGTGAAGATTCGGCAGGTGATCGAAGGCCTATCCCTGGATATTGCGACTCCGGACGAGGCGCGTGCAATGCTCGGACTCAAGGGCGCGGACAACACGAATTTCTGAAGTGTCTTAAAGGACGCAACTCCTTCAACCTTTGGCAGTGGAGACCATCGTGGCTGTGTCGAAACTCAAGGTCGTGGCAATGCCTACGGGCTGGCTGACTGTCGACCGTTCATCGCAGATCTATGGCCGCTACTATGGCCAGCAGATCAAGGTCCCGGTGTGGTCGACGGCGATTGTAGGCGGCGACAAGAAGATTGTGGTCGATACCGGGATTCACGATCCGGGCTGGGTGTCGAGCTTCATCTGTCCGTGTGAGCAGGCGCCGGAAGAGCGGCTTCAACGTGCGCTGAAAGAGTATGTGGGCTGGAACGCGGACGACGTGGATATCGTCATCAATACCCACCTCCACTACGACCATTCCGGCGGCAATACGCTCTTCAAGAACGCGCGTTTCGTAGTCCAGGCAAGCGAGTGGGAATACGCGGGCCGGCCCTTGCCGACGCAGTCCACGTTCTATCAGGAGTTCTTGATCGGCCGTGAACCGCTTGCCTATTTTCGATGGCAATTCGTGCACGGTGTCACCGATATCGCGCCCGGCGTGCGGGTTGTGCCAACGCCGGGACATACGCCGGGGCATCAATCGGTTGCCGTCGATACAGCCGATGGCGTGGTCCTGATTGCCGGCGACTGCGCGAGCTGCATGGAAAACATTGTCGATCTGGTGCCGGTCGGGATTGTCCATGAAACGGCCGCCGAGCTGGCGTCGCTTAAGCGTATCCGGCAGATCGCCGACTTTGTTATTCCGGGCCACGACCCCAATGTCGTGGCGGGTTCAGCGGGCATTGAACTGCCCGCCAGTGCACGACTGAAACACGTGGAAGGTTAGTACTACGAGCGTTGAACGAAGCGAATCATATAACCATACGCAGAATCGGAGGAAGACATGAACGCACTGACGAACACCATCCGTCGGGGAGCTCGGCTCGCGCTGGGCGCCGCGCTTCTCGCGACGCTGGCCGTCTCGGGACCGGCCTCGGCGGCGGATAAATACAAGATTTTCCTGTCGATGAGTTATGTCGGCAATGACTGGCAAACCGAAGCCGCCAACATGGTCAAGGCGATGGCCGCCACGCCGGGGCTGAAGGACAAGGTCGACCTGGAAGTACAGGTTGCCGGCACCGACGCCCAGAAGCAGATCCAGCAGATCAACTCGATGGTCCAGGCGGGCGCCAAGGCCATCGTGATCTATCCGATCTCGCCGACCGCGTTGAATCGCGCCATCAAGAACGCCTGTTCCAAAGGCGTGGTGGTGGCAGCCTATGACGGCGAAGTGACCGAACCGTGTGCCCACAACGTGACGATCGACCAGAAGCAAGCCGGTACCGTCACTGCTGAATGGCTCGCGAAGACCATCAACGGCAAGGGCAACATCGTGCTGATCAACGGCGTGCCGGGCACGTCCGTGGATCGTGCGCGCACCGAGGCCGCGAAGGCCGTGTTTGCGAAGTATCCCGGGATCAAGATCGTGGCGGAAGGCACGGGCATGTGGAGTCAGGCAACGGCCAAGACGGAGTTGTCGAAGATCCTGGCCACCAATAGCTGGGACAAGATCGACGGCTTATGGATGCAGGTGGGCTGCTTCACCGCGGCATCCATGCAGCTCGAAGCCGGCATAGCGGACGACAAGGTGAAGCCGTGCGCGGGTGAATCGTCGAACGGGCACCGCGTGCAGATGCTGCCGCCCGGGACGGTGAAGGGCGACGGGGGCTATCGCTCGATTGGCTACCGGTCCATCTCGTATGGCTCGCCGCCTTATTCCGGTGCGCTGGCGCTGAAGATGGCCGTGGACAAGCTCGACGGCAAGGACTTCCCGGCACACGTGACGCTCAAGCTGCCGCTGGTCCTGACGTCGCAATCGAAACTGTGCGCGACCGGTTCCATCGAGGAACTGAAGAACGGATGCACCGCGTTCATGCCGGACAAGGTGCCGCCGGGCTGGTTTGCGGACATTTATTCGGCCGAGACCACTGAAGTTGGTTTCAATGCGGCGCTGACCGGCAAGCCGGACTAAGGGTGGAGGAATACGCCATGTCGAGTGCAGGGACAGAAAACGCGAGCAGCGCGGGCAGCCATGGTTGGGCGCTCGATCTCTCGAAGGTCACCAAGCGGTTCGGCGCTACTGTCGCGCTCGACAACGCGTCGTTCCGCGTCAAGCGCGGCGCCGTTCATGCGTTGCTCGGCGAGAACGGCGCCGGCAAGTCGACGACCGTCAAGCTGTTGTCAGGTCTCATGCAGCCGGATGCGGGCAGCATCTCGATCATGGGCCGCAACGTGAACATGCGCGGTCCCAAGGATGCGCATCGTGCGGGCGTGCAGACGGCGTTCCAGGAGATGACCCTGGTGCGGGACCTGACCGTCGCGCAGAACCTGTTGATGGCCTACGAACCGACTGGCTGGTTTGGCCGGATCCGGCAACGTGAATCACAAAAGCAGGCCGCGCAATGGCTCGAACAGCTCGAACTGGGCGATATCCGCCCGGGCGCCTATATCCGCGATCTCGCGTTACCCGTGCGCCAGAAGATCGAGATTGCGAAGGCGCTGGTCCGCCAGCCTGAAGTGCTGCTGCTCGATGAACCCACGTCCGCGCTCTCCGGACGTGACGTTGCGTGGTTGTCGCGACGGATCGAGGAATTGAAGGCGCGTGGGGTGACCTTTGTGTTCATCACGCACCGGATGCAGGAAGTGCGCGAGTTCTGCGACAGCCTCACGGTGTATAGAAACGGCCGTGACGTAGGTGCTTTCAATACCGATTCGATCTCGGACGACGAAGTCATCCGTCTCGTGATCGGCCGTTCGATGGACGCCAAATATCCACCGAAGATCGCCACGCCGGTAACTTCGGAAACCCCGGCGATGGAAGCCCGCGGCATCAAGGTGGATGGCGTGGTCAACGACTTCGACCTGACGTTGAAGGCAGGCGAAGTGCATGGCGTCGCAGCGCTGCAAGGCATGGGACAGCGCGAGATTTTCGAGGCGTTGTTCGGAGCCGAGTTTATCGACGCGGGTCAGATCCTGATCGATGGAAAACCAGTCACGCTGACCTCGACCGCCGATTCGCTGAAGGCCGGGGTATCGACGAGTTTCCTGCCGGAAGATCGCAAGACCGAGGGTTTGTTCTTGCGGCTGCCGGGTGGGGAGAACATCTCGCTGCCGGTCATCAAGCGCTTCTCGCGCTTCGGCCTGATCGACAGGAAACGCGAGCAGGCCGCCGTCAAGCGGGCGCTCGCGCAAATGGAAGTCAATCCGCGGGCGGTCTACAAGCCATGCCTTTCTTTCTCGGGCGGTAACCAGCAGAAGATCGCCATGGCGAAATGGCTGCTGACGCAAAGCCGCGTGTGGCTCATGTTCGACCCCACGCGCGGCGTTGACGTGGGAACCAAGCACCAGATCTTCGTGCTGATGCGTGCGTTCGCGGCGGCCGGCGGCTCAGTACTGTTTTATTCCACCGACGTGCCGGAACTCGTCAATGTGTGCGACCGCGTGTCGGTGGTGTATCGCGGGCGCAATGTCGCGGAGCTGGCCGGCGAGACGCTCACCGAAGAGAACGTGATGCGCAAGATGCTTTCAACTTGATGGGCTTATGAAGTTCGGTATGAGGCTAGTTCAAGCAATCAGAGGTCGATCATGAAAATTGCAATAGCGCCGCCCGACAGCGAGGTCGTGCGGCCCGGTGCGCACGTCGGTTTTCGAGCGCGTGTGGATCATTATCGTGGCTTGATCATCGCAATCGGCGCACTGCTCGCGATGATGATCGCGTGGGTGTCGCTGTCCGCCACGCCGGTCGGGCTGTACGACGTCGGCTCGGTGATCTCCAGCAGCACGACGCTTGCGCTCGCCGGGATTGGACAGACCATCGTTGTATTGAGCGGTGGCTTCGATCTGTCAGCGTCGGCGGTGGTTTCGTTGTCCAACGTGCTCGCGGTGCGCTTCGTGCAGGGCACGCCGATCGAACAATGGGGAGGCGTCGCGCTGATTCTTGCGATTGGCGGGGGCATCGGACTCGTCAACGGTGCGTTGATCGCATGGTTCCGGCTGCAGTCGATCGTGGTTACGCTTGCCACCATGTTCATGGTGCAAGGCCTGACGCTGCTGATCCAGAACAAACCGGGCGGAACTATTGGCGATCAGTTCGGCGCGTTCATCACCTCCGATCTCGTGCCCGATAAAGTCCCCATGTCAGCGGCGGTGCTGATCGTCGCGCTGCTTGTGTGGACCTTCGTCAAACGCACGCGCTTCGGCGTTGGCCTCTATGCGCTCGGCAGTGATCCCGACGGCGCCTATGCGAACGGCATGCCTGTCAGAGGCTACCGGATCGCGACCTACGCGCTCGCCGGCATGTTCTACGCGGCAGCGGGCTTGTATGTATCGGCGCAGACGGGTTCCGCCGATCCGCTCGTGGGCCGGCCGTTGCTGCTCTCCATGTTCACGGCTGTCGTGCTGGGCGGCACATGGCTAGGCGGCGGTCGAGGCGGCTGCGTGGGCACGGTGTTCGCCGCGATGACCCTGATGATCACGGTCAATATCCTGCTGGTGCTCAACGTATCCGCGTTTTTTACGACCATCGCTGAAGCGGTGATCCTGATCCTGGCGGTGCTCGGGTCGTCGGTCGGCAAGCAGTCGGCGGCGCATCATTGCGCGCGCTACGCCGGACGATGGTTCACCGCGTGGACCACCGGAACGCGTGCACGCAATGACCAGGGCGCGCGGCGCGTGAAGTTCGAAGTGGAGAACTTCCGTCCGATAGAAAACACGGAACTCAAGGGGCGCGTGCTGGGGGACTGGATCGAACGCAATCGCGAATGGGTCAAGTACATCGTGCCGGCGTATCTGCTGTTCTTCGCGGTGGTCGCGATCACGGGCCTGGTCTATGGGCCGGGTGTACTCGTGAGCGCCAACTTCTATACGAGCTTGCTGACGCTGACCTTGTTCCTGGCTGTTCTGGGGCTTGGGCAAGGCGCCGTGATCCTGACCGGCGGACTCGATCTTTCCGTGCCCTGGCTCATCACGCTATCGGGCGTGTTGCTGACCGGGCTGACACATGGCGTCAACGAAGCCGCGGCGTGGGCCGTGCCGCTGGTGCTGTGCGCGGGCTTGGCTGTAGGCGTGTTCAATGGTGTGGGCGTAGTGGTGCTGGGCTTGCCGCCGATCGTGGTCACGCTCGCTGCGAACGGCTTGCTGCAGGGCATCACGCTGATCTATTGCAACGGTTCGCCGCAAGGCTGGGCACCATCGGCGATCAGCAATTTCACAAACGGGCGTGTAGGTCCCTTGTCCCTTGCCGCTTGGTGCGTGCCGCTGTTCCTTGCATTGGCGTTACTGCTTCTGCATCGCACGGCGTTCGGACGACGCATCTATGCGGTCGGCAATTCGCAGGTCGCGGCGAAGCTGTCGGGCGTACGCGTGGGCGCCACCCTGATCGCGGTGTATTGCCTCTCGGGTTTGTGTTCCGCCATTGTGGGGTTGTTGCTTGCAGGCTTCAGCAGCCAGGCGTTCCTCGGCATGGGCGATCCCTATCTGCTGCCGTCCATTGCTGTCGTGGTCGTGGGCGGCGCGTTGATCACCGGCGGCCGGGGTCATTATCTCGGTGTGTTCGGCGGCGCGTTGCTGCTGACCGCGCTGGGTACGCTACTCGCCGGCACCACGGTGCCGCCGGCCGTGCGCGACATCATCAACGGCCTTGTCGTACTGGCTGCCGTGATTACGTTGCGCGATAAAAAAGCTTGATCATCGATGGAGCAACACATGACCAGACGCATTGCAGTGATTGGATCGGGACGAATAGGCCGAGCGTGGGCGATCGTGTTCGCGCGTGCGGGTTTCGAGGTCAGGCTGCATGATGCCGACCGTGCGATGCTCGACGGCGCGATTCCGTCTATCCGCCGCAGTGTGTCGGATTTCGCCGAATATGGGCTGATCGACGAGCCGGAAGAACAGATCGTGTCGCGTATCACGGCATGTGAACAGCTAGCGGTCGCGGTGAGCGATGTCGACCTGGTCCAGGAGAACATTGCGGAGATCGTGGAGGTCAAGCGCACGTTGTTTGCCGAACTCGACAAGCTGACACGTCCCGATACGCTGCTGGCCAGTTCGACCTCCGGCTTGCCTGCCTCCACGTTCACCGAAGGACTGGAGGGCCGCGCGAGGTGCCTTGTGGCGCACCCCGTGAATCCGCCTTCGCTTGTGCCGCTGGTCGAGCTATGCGGGGCGCCGTGGACATCGCCGGACACGCTGGCCCGTGCGCGTGCGCTGTACGAAGAAGCTGGTCAGCAGCCGGTGACCGTTGCACGCGAGATCCCGGGGTTTCTGCTGAACCGGCTGCAAGGTGTACTGCTTGACGAAGCATTGAGCCTCTACGCACGAGGTTATGCAAGCGCCGCCGATCTCGACACCGTGATGCGCGACGGCCTCGGACTGCGCTGGTCGTTCATGGGACCGTTTGAAACCATTGACCTGAACGCGCCCGGCGGCGTGACGGATTACGCCGCGCGTTATGGCGCGATGTACCGCTCGTTCACGAAGGACAGCGTGCCGTTCGACTGGTCGCCCGACAGCATCGCAAGACTCGATGCCGAGCGTCGCGAGGCGTTGCCGCTCGACGAGATAGAAAACCGTAGCCACTGGCGCGACCGGCGGCTGATGGCGTTGCTCGCGCATCGCCGCGCAACGTCGAAGTCCGATGACGACAACAGTTGATAACCGGAGACAGCCATGATTGAAACCCGCCTGATCGTCGATGCCAACAATCATCTCGGCGAGGGACCGCTATGGGATGTGAAGGAACAGCGCCTCTACTGGATCGACAGCACTGCTGCCGAAATCAGCAGTTGCCGCGCCGACGGCAGCGACATACGGCGCTATTTCGTGCCGCGCCACATTGGTTCGATGGCGTTGCGGGAGCGCGGCGGTGCGGTGGTTGCGCTCGCGAACGGCCTGCATTTCTACGACTTCGAGACGCAATCGGTCAAGCTCATTGCCGACCCGGAGAGCGACGACCCCGAGACGCGATTCAATGACGGCAAGGTGGACCGGCGAGGGCGGTTTATCGCCGGCACGATGGCGTATGACTTCGACCGCTATGACGCCGATCGCGGCCAGCGTCCGACCCGCAGCGGCGGGTTGTATCGGCTGGATACGGATGGTGCGGTGACGCGTCTGGATGGCGGCATCATGTGTTCGAACGGTCCTTGCTGGAGCCCGGACAACCGCACCCTCTATTTCACCGATTCCTACGACAGGAAGATGTACGCATACGACTACGACATCGAGACCGGGGCGGTGGCGAACCGGCGGGTGTTTGCATCGGCACACGATCTGGCGGGTACGTTCGACGGCGCGACGGTCGATGCCGAGGGCTATCTCTGGTCGGCGCTCGTGTTTGGCGGACGGATCTTGCGATTTGCGCCAGACGGCAAGCTTGATCGCGTAGTGGAGTTTCCTGTGCGCAACCTGACGAGCGTGATGTTCGGCGGTCCGAACCTGGACATCTTGTTTGTCACTACCATGGGCCGGCCCATGTGGGGCATTCCGCAGAAGGAGCGCGACAAGGGCGGCTTGTTCGCCATCACCGGGCTGGGCGTAAAAGGTTTGCCCGAGCCCAGGTTCGCAGGATAGGGGCGGCCGTGTGCGCTTAAGCGGGGACAACAACCGTCCCTGGCGAAATCAGTACGCTGCCCAATGCCCGCGCTCCCATACCCACTGGTTTCCCGCCCACCTGTAGTGTCCTTTCACCCAGTGGTAACCCGGCGCGGGTTGCGCCGGCACCACTTCAACAAGCGGCTCCGGCCGCGGTGGGCGTGCGGGTTCCACTACGCAAGCGCTCAGCAAAACGCTAAGTAGTACAATGCTTAATGCATGTTTCATTTTTAACTCTTCCCTGGTGAAGTTAGGTACGTGACTGCTTGTCAGCCGTTGCGCTGCTAAGTCCGCAGCAACCGGCTGGACATCGGGCTCGCGATCTTCTGCGTGAACAGAGTCGCCCTGACCTGAGCCGGATCGAGACCGAAGGTCTCCCCTGCCGCAGCGGCAATCAGGCTGTCGAGCCCGAGCGTCGGCCGCAAATCCCGTCCCTGATACAGCGCCGACGGCGCGAGCCCAGGCCAGTCCGCCAGAATCCGGCCGCCTTTCACCGCTCCGCCCAGCAGCATCGCGGCGGACGCCGTGCCGTGATCCGTGCCGCCCGTGCCGTTCGCCGTTGCCATGCGCCCGAACTCGGTCGCAACCAGGACGGTCGTGTTGGCCCAATGCTCGCCAAGACCATCGCGCATGGACGCCATCATTGTGTCGAGCGCCTTTAGTTGCGCGCCGAGCCGCTGGTTCTGCGCGCTATGCGTATCCCATCCACCGGTCTCGATCATCGCAATACGCGGGCCGTCGCTACGGCCGAGGAAGCTCGCGGCAAGCTTGCCAAGGCTCGCCGGGTCCTGACGCGCGCCGGCATCGGCAGCGAGCCCGCGAGCGTCCATTGCAGAGCTCCAGAGCGCATGAAGCTGCGGGTCTCCCGAATAGAGTTGCGAGACGCGCACGAGCAGATCGTCGGGCGCCTGCGGCAGCGCGGACGGCGCGTATGACGTCACCTCCGCATTCCCGCGCAGCGCCAGCGGCACAGTGGGCGCGAGCGCGATCGCGTTGGCCCTGGAGGCAGGCAGCATCGACACCAGCCGGTTCAGCCAGCCATCCTTCATCTGGTAAGGCGCAGCGCCACCGGTTTCGAGCACGTTCTGGCCGTCGAAGTGCGAGCGATCTCGGTATGGCGATGCAACCGCATGCACGAACAGCGCCTGCTGGGCGGCGTACATCTTCGCCGTTTCGACAAGCGACGGATGCAGCGCGAACGTCCCGTCAAGCTTCGTTGCCGCAGACGGATCGATAGCAAGCGCTCCGCGCAGGCTTGCATAAGCGGGATCGGCGTACGGCACCACGATGTTGAGACCATCGGCGGCACCGCGCTGGATCACAAACACAAACCGCCGGTCCGACTCCACCGAAGCGAACGCCATGCGTGGCCCGACCAGCATTGCACCGACGCCTGCACCGGCGCACCACAAGAAATTCCGACGCGTGGTCATCGTGTCATCTCCTTTGGAAATCGGGGGAAACCAGCAGCAGCGCGAGCGCGGTCGGCGCGCTTTCCGCACGCGATAGTTCGGATGCCGTAGCATCACTCAGCGACCCGGCGAGCAACTGGTTGCCGAGTGTGCGCGCATCGAGCGTATCGCCGACGCGTGATGCAAAACGCTGTGCCAGCTCCACCCGGCGCACGAGCGCGTCGGGCGCGGCCCAGCTTGCGGCTATGTCGTCGTAGCCCGCGGGCGACCCCGGCCGCCACACGGGCTGGCCGAGTTGCGTCAACAAGGGCGCGACCTGCATGTTGCCTAAAGTGTTGAGGCCCAGCCCCCGCAGCGACGATACCGTCCAGTCCCAAGGCGTCTTGAACTTGGCGTCGACTGGCGACCACGCTTCAGGCGAATCGATCAACACCTGGTACACGCTGGGCAGGTCGCCGTTCGTCGCGCTGAACACGCCGGCCAAACGATCGACCAGCGCGGGCGGCGGGGTATCGGCGACAAAATGCCGGGCCAGCTTGCTCGCAATATGCTGCGCGGTCGCGGGCGAAGCGGCCAGATCGTGCAGCACGGCGAGGGCTTGCTGCTCACCGGGCTGATCGTATTGCCGGTTCATGATTGTGCGTGTCCCCGGCTCGTGCAGGGGCTGGCGAAACACGAATTGTCCGGGCGCGGCGGCGTCATTACGCTGGGCGCCCGCGCCCATGCCGCCCATTGCACCGATACTCCAGCCCGTCAGCGCACGGGCGAACTCGGTGACATCGTTTTGATCGTAGCCGCTGCGCACGCCAAGCGTATGCAGCTCCATGATCTCGCGAGCCAGGTTTTCGTTGAGGCCGGGCTTGCGCTCGGGGTGGCGCATGGCGGCGCGTTCGGCCGCCGGACTATCGGGGCCCACCGAGCGCGCCTGATCGAGGAAAATCTGCATGGCCGGATGACGTTCGACCGCGACCAGCATGTCCTCGAAACGGCCCAGTACATGAGGACGAATGGCTTCAGTTTCGAACGAGCCGGCAAGCATGGCCACGGGCGGTTTTTCCACCGATACCGCGAAGTGATTCGACCAGAAAGCCACCAGCCGCTCGACGAAAGGCGTGGGCGTTTGCAGCGCGCTCACGAACCGCGCATTGACCGCTGCGCGATAAACATCGCGGAGTTTTTCGTTATAGGACTTGCGCACCGCCTGCTTGTCGTCGGTGCCGGCGTTGCGGATGGCGCTTTGGCGGTCGGCGAATTCGGCCGCGAGCGCACTGCTTGAAGGTTGGTCTCCTAACGCTTGCGGCATCGCCTGATAACTTGCACCGGAGAGCTGGCTCTTGAGCCAGCCCTTTGGATCGGACGGGGCTGTTTCCCCCGCACGGGCACCGAGTCCGAAGCGATTCAGCGCGATCGCGGCAGGGGTTACTGATGTCACAGATGTCACGTCTGCCATGGCAGTTCCCACGAATCGAGTTGCTATGTTGCTTAAACGGCGGGGCTGCGTGAATCCGTCGGCGCGTCCCGAGTTTATTTTTTGGGCGGCGGCCCGACATGCAGCGGGCCGTGCTGTTCCAGGGCATCGACGAGTTTGAGCCGTTCATCGGGCGTCAACGTGGAGGCGAACTCAGCCACCGTTGCTTCGACCTGTGCACGCACGGCGACATCGGCTGCGCGGGTACGGGCGAGCGCAGCGTCGAGCGTGGCGCGATCGAATTGCGGCGCAGCGAGCGCCTGCACCACATCGATACGGCCCGCGCGGGCATCCGTGATCAACGGCAGGCTCTCACGGCGTGTCTGCCGCAGCGACTGGCGCAGCTGGTCCTGACGATCCTTGGGCAGTTCTGCCGCGGCGAAACGCAAGCCGCGTTGCTGTGCGAGCACGTCGGCCCGCTGCTTCGCCACCCATCGATACGTTCCGCCCGCTATCGCTCCGAGCAGGAAGATGTTGAGCACCAGCGACACGATCAGCAGTGTCTTGAGCCGGGTTGTCGGCATGGTCATTGGTCGCTCCAGTCGGCCGTCGCGCTGCTGAATACGGTGCTTTCACCGGTTTGATCGAAGAGGCTCGGCGGGTTCGATGGCGAGTTATAGAAAGATCCGGTCAACGAAATGGCCAGCACGCCCGCGGCAATGCCAGCCACGCCCACCCCCACGAGACCCGCGCCCGAGAGCCACCATTGCGGCCGCTTCCATACGGATTCCTGACGTGGCGGCGCCAATGGCGCGGATGCGAGGATGCGCCGGACCAGATCTGATTCGGGCACGGCCACGCTGTGCCTCGATAGCACGAGATCGAGCGAGCGGGCGTCGGCCAGCGCGGCCAGGACAGCCGGGTCCCGTTGGTCGAGCAGCGCCTGGGCTTCTGCGCGTTCGGCTGCCGGCCAGTGTTCCGGCATGGCGCCATAAGCCTCGGTGAGGCGGCGAAAGCGTTCGGGGGTCATCGGCGTTCCTTTCCAAAGACATGCTCGCCGCGCTCGCCGGCAAGGCGGCTGCGCAACGTTCGGCGGGCGCGCGAAAGCAGGCTTTCCAGCGCTTCGACGCTGATGCCCATCAAGGCCGCTGCCTCGACGTTCGGCAGTTCCTGGTAGTACTGCAATACCAGTGCCTCGCGCTGGCGTGCCGGCAACGCGGCGAGCGCAGCGGCAATGCGCTCGCTGCGCGCGGATTCGTCGAGTTGATCTTCCGGCAGCGGCGCCTGGTCGACGGGTTCGGGGGCGTCGTCATCGGAGATGACATCCTGACGGCGCCGCAAACGGTCATAGCACAGGTTGAGCGCCACGCGATGCAGCCAGGTGTCAAAGCGTGCCTGGCCGCGCTGCCAGCGCGACGCCTGTTTCCAGATCCGCACGAACGCTTCCTGCGCCACGTCGCTCGCCTCGTCACGGTCTCCCAGCATCCGGGTCGCGAGCGCGAGCAGCCGCGGCAGCTTGCGCGCGACCATCTCGCGAACCGCTCCGGGTTCCCTGCCATCGATACGCGCGAGCAACTCCGCGTCCGGGTCTTCTTCGTTCAATGTGTTTGATCTCGCTGATCTCGCAGCACATGTTCAACAGCTTCTCGCCGGGTTGGCCTGCGGCCCGGCGCGCCAGCGTGGGGACTGCTCAATACACGACGACCGCCGGCCGATAATAAGCCGGCCGCGCGGGATAAACGACGCACGCAGAAAGTGCCGCGGCCGCAAATGCAATGGCGACTAGAGTTTTAAGCATGGGTGCCTGCCTTTTACGTGGTGCTATGGTCAACAAAGCCGGGTCCGCTCTAGCGTGCCCAGTGACCTTCGATCCAGCGCCAGTTCGGTCCGCGTTGCACCCAGTGACCAGGCACCCAATGTGCGCCGATCCGTACCGGCCTCCAGTGGCCCGGCACCCATTCGTAGCCGCGGCCGGCCCAGCGCCAGTGGCCGCCATCCCACACATAACCGGGACGCGCGACGGGTACGACTTCCGTGCGCATCGGCGGTGGCGCCGACGGAGCGATGATGACCGCTTGCGCGCATGCCGGAGCACTGGCTAGCGCGGCCAGCGCGGTGACGACGGCCAAAGCGGCTTTTACCGCGAACGTGGGCGAAGCCCATCCTCTTGATGTTTTCATGACGGTTCCCCGGAGTAGATAAGACGCTCAAGACGCTCGATGCCAATGCTCTCGAGTGCTTAAACGCGCGCTTCCGGGAAATCCGTCGCTCGATCTTTGAGTTTTTTAAGCGGGCTGGAAGAGGGGCAATACCGCGATGCGCGCGCTAATACGAAAGCGGGTAAGCGTGCGGCTTTCCTCTGATAAATAACTGAAATATTCTCTAAAGTATTGTGTAGGCGTACCGTAATATAAAGGTAATTGATCGTAACAATAGAGATGCCGATCATCCCAACCCGGAGAAAAACCAAGGGAGTTCCAGTTTCCATGTCTGACGCAATCAAGTCCGCGGGACAATCTCTAATCAACGGCTCGACCGGCAAGAACACCGACGTACCCGCGCTTGTCGCGGCTATCGTCAACGCGCGGGTGGCCGGATTTAACGCGGCTAACGCCGCAAAACAGAAGACCAGCACCGCTCAACTGACCGCTGTCGGTTCGTTGAAATCGGTCATGTCGCTGCTGCAAAGCGCGCTGGCGTCGCTGTCGGACGGCACCGCGTTATCCGCTGTCACCGCCAAGGCCGACGGCAAGGGCATCACGGCTACAGCAGGCAAGGGCACCACCGCGGGCAGCTATGCGATCCAGGTCACCAACATCGCGACATCGCAAAGCATCACCTCCAGCGGGTTCGGCGCCAAGGAAGCGCTCGGCGCCGGCACGCTGAAACTTTCCGTGGGCGCCTCGGACGTGTCGATCAAGATCGATTCGTCGAACAACACGCTGAGCGGCATTGCCGCCGCGATCAATTCCGCCTCCGGCAATCCGGGCGTGAGCGCGACGGTGATCACCGGTACCGACGGTGCGCATCTTGTGCTGCACTCGTCGACTACGGGTGTGGCGAACGGTATTTCGGTGGAGGTCACACCGAGCGGCGAGGGCGACAACACCGGCTTGTCGAAGCTCAATGTCAGCTCGTCCACATCGACGGTGGACCCCTCGGACCCGGACAAGACCGTGGCGCCGTACACGAGCATCGGGACATCGGAGAACTGGAAGCAAACCGCGGCCGGCAAGGACGCGTTGCTGACGGTGGCCGGCACGCAGGTCAGCAGCCCGGGCAACAGCGTGACATCGGCTATTGCGGGGTTGTCGATCAACCTCACCTCGGAGTCCGTGGGCACGACCCAGACGCTGAGCATCAGCTCCGACACGAGCGCGCAGCAGAGCTCGATCAAGGCCTTCGTCACGGCGTATAACAACTTCATTGGCATGGCTGCGTCGCTGACTTCGTTCGATACGTCGCAACCGAAGGGTTCGCAAGGCGGTCCTTTGCTCGGCGACTCGATGATGAACACGGTCAGGAACGCGCTTGCAACCGCGATCAGCAAGGGCGTCCCGAGCGCGGCGGACGGGAACAAGGGGATGGTGAACCTGGGGTCTATCGGTATCACGCTGCAAAAGGACAACACGCTGAAGATCGATGAAACCGCGTTGACCGCGGCGCTGGCCAACAAGCCCGGCACCGTCAACGCGCTGTTCAATTCGAAATCCGGTCTTGGCGCGGAGATGAACAAAACCCTCACGACCTTTCTCAAGAAAGACGGCCTGCTCGATACGAGGACAACGTCGCTCAACAAGGACCTCGCCAACATCAAGGTCCAGGGCACGAAGCTGGATGCATTCGCCACGCAACTGACGAACAGTTACAACGCGCAGTTCACTGCACTCAATACGCTGATGGCGCATATGAGCAGCAATGCAAGCTATCTGACTGCGTTATTCGGCGGGGCCAACAGTGCGGGCGCACTGGCCGGAAACAGAGGTTGACGATGAACACGCCGCGCGATGGGCGGCGTTCGTTGTGCGATGACGAAGAAAGCGCGTGCGCTGCTTACTTAAAATCCCAGCGCATCTGCTCGACGATGCCAACGCCGCGCGAGGTCCGCACGCATTCGCCGACATAGTCGATAAACGGCAAGGGCTCGAAGCCGATCTCGTCGCGCAGGCGGCGGTTATCGAACTGGTAGTCCAGGTTGGCGAACCCGGCATAGATACCCAGCGCATGTTCGATCAACCGCGCCGCGGCCCGGTGCTGACGCCCGACCACATCGCATGCGATCCTGCGGAAATCGCGCGGCGCGCAGATGGAGTAGCGTTTCCCCGATATACCCGTGGCCTCATCCATCGCGCCGATGATCTGGCCAATGGTCGGCGCCTCCGAGCCGGCCGATACGTGGTAGGTGTCGAACGCCAGCTTCGGCTTGACGGCGAGCAAGGCCAGCGCGCGGGCGCAATCGTCGACCGAGACGACATCGAGCCGGGTCATCGCTTTTGCGCTGAAGCGCCGCGCGGCATGCACCACGCGAAACACCCAGAAGATGCTCGGCGAAGGCAACGTGCCCAGCACCGTATGCCCGACGACAATCGATGGCCGCACCACGACCAGCGGCAGCGACGGGTAGTAGAGGCGCAGGAGCCGCTCGACATCGCGCTTGCTTTGCGTATAGGGCACGAGGTGGTTCGTCTTGCTCCCGTCCCCGCTCTCGTTCCCGTCCTCGTTCCCGCTCTCGTTCTCGCCAAATCCGAAAGCGGACTCGGGTACGACCGGACTGCATTGCGTACCGCATGCCATGGCCGTGCTGACGTGCAGGAAACGCCGCAGCACTTTACTGTCGGCAAAGTGCGAAGCAAAACGCAGCGTGTCGCGTACGTTGATATCGAGTACTTGCGAGTTCATGGAGAACGACGCCATGGCGGCGCAGTTGATCACATGCGATGCCTGCGTCAATCGCGCGAGGTCCGCTTCAGTAAAATCGCCGCCCAGCTCGCCCACGATCACGTTCGCCTCGGTCAGCCGTTGCGCGCGAACATACGGCAGGCCGCAACGTATGGCGGAGGCACGCAGGCGGGTCAGCGCCTGCTGCGCATTCGCCGCGCGCACAAGACACACGAGACGTTCGATCAGGCCGGCATTCATGAGCGTCACCAGCACCGTGCCGCCGATAAAACCGGTAGCACCGGTCAGCACCAGTCGATCGATGCCCACCACATGCATGCGCGTGGACGCCGTGAGGCTGTCTTGCCAGGCGGTGGACAAAGGGGTTTGCCATGCAAACATAGCGTTCTCCGTGCAGAAGAAAAATGGGTAGCGGGTAACAGCGGGGAGCGGCTGGCGCCGCGCCCGCGACGCGCCTGATATCACCGGGTTTAATAGCGCCGGATCTAGTACCGATACATCACTGCTGTCGTAGCGAAAAAAGCGTTCTTCTTCTGCACGATCGGGCTGTCCGCCGACGAGCCGAGAATTCGCGTCACGCCGCCCGATGTCCGCACGGACCATTTCGGCGTGAAGGAATAAATCCACGCGGCTGAGACCGTTGCCTGGTCGATGCCGGCTTTCACCGAGTACGGCCGGAAGCCGCTGCTTACGGACTGCGCGTCGGTGACACCGAAGAAGGTCTGCGTATAGCGGCCGCTGCCGGCGTGCAGGCTGCCCGTGATGCTGATGTCGTTAGTGGCGGTGTGCAGAACCGGCGTGCTCACATCGAGATGCCCGCTGACGCCGCGCGTGGTGTGCGTGAGCGGCTGGTCGAGCGTCACGCTGATGGTCGTATCGCCGAACACCGTGGCGCCGACCTGGAAGTGCATCATCGGCGAGCCGGGAATGCGGCCCATGCCCTTGAGGTAGTTGGAGCCGGGCAGGTCTGCACGATTGCTGTCGCTGCGGCCGAAGTCATAGTCGAGCGCGCTCGAGACGAAGATGCCGTTCGCGAAAGTCTTCTTGTACCCGGCGCCTTCGAACGGGCTGATGAAAAAGCCGTTGGAAAACTCAGCGGAGAAGACTGGCGCGACCAGGCCACGATAGTCCTTGCTGCCGAGGTAACGCGGCGCAACACCGGTGCCCAATCCGAAGGTATAGAAATTCTCGCCATGAGCGATGGAGGAACACGTCAGGGCAAGCAGCGGGAGACACAAATAGGAGAGGCGTTTGCGCACGGTCAGGTCTTTTTCTATGAGAGAAGCCGCAGTCTAGGGACGCGGTTGACCGGTGTCTGTTTTGAAGTTTCGCTAAATTGTGCTCAATTGTGTTCAAGTGTCCGCGAGTGTTGCGCACGGCCCCGACCTTTGCGCGCGAGGATAGAATCGGCGGCTGCTAGTGCTGCCCCAAGTGCGGAGAAGAACAAATGAACGAGGTCTCACCCAAGTACAACGTGTTGCTGATCGAGGACGACGATCGCCTCGCGCAACTGATCGGGGAGTATCTGGGCAGCTATGAATTTGCGGTGACTATCGTGCGGCGAGGCGATACTGCGGTCGCCGCCGTGCGCGAGCACAAGCCCGCGCTGGTGATCCTCGACCTGATGCTGCCGAACATGGACGGTATGGAAGTGTGCCGGCGTATTCGCGGTTTTTCGAGCGTGCCGGTGTTGATCCTGACCGCTCGCGTCGATGTCTTCGACCAGGTTGCGGGACTGGAAACCGGCGCGGACGACTATGTCGTGAAGCCGATCGAACCGCGTGTGCTGGTGGCGCGCGCACGTGCGCTGCTCAGGCGGTCGCAGCCGGCTGAGGAAATCATGACGCCGGCCGCGGCGGCCGGCACGCTCACGTTCGGCGAACTGGTGATCTCACCGCCGAATCGCACGGTGACGTGGCGCGGCGAGGACATCGACCTGAAGACCGCCGAGTTCAACCTGCTCGTGATCCTCGCGCGCGCCGCCGGCACCGTGCTCAGCCGCGACGATATCCTGAAGCAATTGCGCGGCATCGAATTCGACGGGCTCGACCGTACCGTCGACTCGGGAATCTCGCGGCTGCGGCGGCGTTTCGAAGACGCGTCGCCGGAGCCGCACAAGATCAAGACGATCTGGGGCCGCGGTTATCTGTTCAGCCCGTCGGCGTGGGAGGATTGAATGCTGCGTTCACTGATCCGCCTGTATTTGATCGTGCTGCTGGGCGGCGGCGTCGCCATTGTGTTCGTCAATGAGTACTTCTCGCAGCTCTTCCATGAGAGGGTTACCGCGAACGAACGCGAGAACGTGAAAGCGTATGCGTTCGTGCTTACCGATTACCTGGAACGCCACCCCGGTGAGCAGCGGGCAGCCGCGCTGGCCGAACTGCAAAAACACGGCGACGAGGGTTTCAGCCTGCTCACGATGAAAGACGTGATTCCGCTGCTCGACCGTGAGCAGTTGCGCGACCTGCGCGACGGCAAGCTGGTGCTCAGCATGGATGGTAAGGATTACTACCTGCCGTTGCCCGATGGCACGATCGTCCACGCCCACCCCGATGAGCCCGGCAACCTGGACATCAAGGCACTGGCATATGCCGTGGTCGCGCTTGCGACGCTGTTGTCCGTCGTCCTGTGGGTCCACTATCACTGGCGTGACTTGAGGAAGCTCGAGGCCGCTGCCCGCGCGTTTGGCCGGGGTCAGTTGTCGACGCGCGCGGCGTTATCGAAGAAATCGAATATCTACGATCTTTCGAATCAATTCAACGAAATGGCCGGGCAGATCGAAGCGTCGATTTTGCATCAGCGCGACATGATGCACGGGATCTCGCATGAGCTGAAAACACCGCTTGCGCGGCTCGAATTCGGCCTCGCTTTGTTGCAGTCGCCCGAATCGCCGGAGCGCCAGCGCGAACGTCAACTTGCGCTGCGCCGCGACGTGCGTGAACTGGATGAACTGGTCACCGAACTGCTCACGTTAAGCCGGCTTGAACAAGGCGCGGCGCATAGGGTGCTGATGCAGGTATCGGTGAGCGAACTGCTGGACAGCGTGGCGGCAAGCATGGCCAACGACGTCGCTGACCGTGGGCTGAGCCTCTCTGTCACAACGTCCGGCGCGCCGGCGAGCCATGTGTGCGATCCGAAACTGGTCGCACGGGCGTTGTTGAACCTGATCCGCAACAGCACCCGCTACGCGCAGCGCGCCATTTCGCTGAGCGCGTGTCTGGGGCCGGCGGGCGCGCTCGTGCTGATCGTGGACGACGACGGTCCGGGTATTCCGCTTGCGGAACGGACGCGTATTTTTGAGCCGTTTCATCGGCTGGATGCAAGCCGCGACCGGCACACCGGCGGCTTCGGGCTTGGGCTGGCAATTGTGCGGCGCGTCGCGTTGGTGCATGGCGGCGAGGTGCGGCTGGAAGAGTCCGCTTCGGGTGGCGCGCGGTTCCTGATCACGTTGCCATCGGCGCCCTTGGGCGAATTCATCGTTTGACACGGGGCGCCTATTCAGAGACGAATCGTCAAATTTTGTCAAATCGAGGCCAGCGTTATTTCCTTTCGGCGCGAATGCGGTGACACTAGCGTCACCCTTTCGAGGGTGTGTCCCGCGACGAAGGTGATCCTCGTCGTGCTTCAGTCCCATCTCGCCAGGGTGGGACTTTTTTTTGCGCGCCGGTTATTCCGCAGCCGGCAGCGTATCGACTAGCGACTCGTAAAAGCCTGGCTACTGCGAAACAGATCACGCGCGATCGAACAGAAAAGAGCCGTCGTCTGCCCTTCATCCTGAAGGCGGCGGCTCATGATGATCGGCGACGTGGGGCCCGGTTCGGGCAGGTGCCGATAGACGACGCCATGCACCCTTAACCCATCTACACTCTCCGGTACCAGCGACACGCCCACTTGCGCCGCAACGAGCCCAAGCGCTGTCTGCAACTCCCGCACCTCGTGTACGGCGGCGGGTTCAAGCGCATGATCGCGCAGCGCGGACAACTGCTGGTCCGCATAACTCGGGCGCGGTGAGCTCGGATACACGATCAGCGTCTCGCGAGCCACATCCGCAAGCGTCAGCTCTACCGAAGCGTCCGCTAACGGATGATCCTCCGGCAGCGCTGCAATCATCCGTTCCTCGACGAGTACTTCGCGCGTCAGTTGCACATCGTCGAAACGCAGCCGTCCGAAGCCGACATCAATTCGGCCGCCCTTTAAAGCGCCGAGTTGTTCGAGCGTGAACATCTCGATCAACGATAATTCGATCTGCGGAGCAGCTTCCCGAAATGCACGGATGACCTGCGGCAGCGCACCATAAAGCGTAGACGGCACGAAGCCGATCACAATGCGTTCCGCGAGTTGCGCGAGCCTGCGCGTAAGCGGGACGAGCTCATCGCTTTCATCGATCAGGCGCTTTGCCTGCGTGTAGAAAACACGGCCCGCTTCGGTCAGGCGCAAGGGCCGCGAACCGTGTTCGAACAGCGCCAACCCGACGCTTTCTTCTATCTGCTGGATCTGCCGGCTAAGCGGCGGCTGCGTCATGTGCAGACGACCGGCCGCGCGCGTGATGTTCATTTCTTCCGCTACCGCAATGAAATAGCGGAGTTGTCGCAGCTCCATGCAGACCTCAAACGGTTAAAGATCCAGCGATATTGCGAAGATTGCAATGGAAGATGTCAGGCACCCGCGTTTCACCGGCGCACAGGCCGTGATTGTGGCATGGTCAATGAGCGAACCGGCAAACAAGGCGTCTGCCGGCATGGCGTGCTTGATGGGCGCGCGGTGGATTCAAGTCCTTAAACGCACGGCATTCGCTGCCGTGGCCGTTGCTGAACCTTCCGATCAACGTTCCTTGGCGGCTTGATTGACCGCACCGCTTGACAACGGACCAGGGGCTTTATCGACAATATTTGTCCTCAGGATCCAGTTGTAAATCGCGCCGACGATCATCAATGCCGAGGTGCCGAAAAACACTTCGCGCATGCCGAAATGCCCTCCGACGAAACCGCCGGCAAGCGGTCCGACCACCTGCCCGGTATATTGCGCGGACGTCGAATAACCGAGCATATTGCCTGCAACCGACGCCGGCACGTTGTGCCGGATCACGCTTGCAACGCAAGGCAACAGTCCGCCAAGCGCCAGGCCCATCAGGAAGCGCAGGACCACCAGTTGCCAGCCCTGCGTGACAAACGCTTGCGGGATCAGCAGGATGCCCGCGACCGCAAGGCAGCCGATAATCACGTTCCAATGCCCGACGCGATCGGCGAGCTTACCCAGGTACGAGGCCGAGAGAATGCTGCCCAACGCCGCCGCCGACATCACCAGCCCCGCGACAAACGTGACCTGGTGGACATCGGCTATTTGCGCCACGTAGACCGTGATGATCGGCTCGATCGACATGTTGGCCAGCATCAGGAGCATGCCGGTCACCAGCATGGCGACAGTCGGCCGCTTGTCCGCGATTTCTCCCCAACTGCCACGCCGCTTTCCCTTCTTGTTCAAGCCCGGGTGACGCTCGTTCTTGACGAAGAACACGGTCGCCAGGAACGTGATGAAAATAAGCGCGCCCGAGGCGAGAAAGGTCGACCGTATGCCGATCAGCGGCGGCAGTGATCCACCAATGATCGGGCCGACCAGATTGCCGGCCATGATGCCGGAAGACAGGACGCCGAGCGCCCAGCCGCATCGGTCTTTCGGCGTCTGGGTGGCGACCAGCACGGTGGAGCCCGACGCAAAGCCGCCAAGCAACCCTGCAAGAAGCCTCAGGCCGACGAGTTGCCAGACGTTATGCGCCATTCCCATCAGGGACATGATGATGGCCATGCCGAGGCTGGCGCGGATCAGCATCGGCTTGCGGCCGTAGAGGTCGGCAAGCTTTCCCCAAAGCGGCGCGGTCAATGCGGCGGTGAAAAAGGTCGCGCCGTACGCGACGCCGGACCACTGGACGATCGCGGCGTGATCCTTGACGCCCAGCTGCTCCACGTAAAGCGGCAAGAACGGCAACATGAGCGTCATGGCCACGATGGTCGTGAACGATCCGAACACGCAGACGATGAGGTTGCGCCGCCAGTGGGTGAACTCCTCCGCTTGCGAAGGATTGTCTTGACGGGCGCTTGCCGTTTGTTTGTCCATCATTCTGTCCGAGTCAGCGTGGCGGTTGAGGGTTGTCCGGCGGTTTCGTGAAGGCCGCAGCAACCGCCTGGCGCAAAGTGAGCAAGCGGGCGGGCTTCAACCCGGATCCTACGGCGTGAGCGGGGGCACAGCCAGTCCGCTGGCTATACCGGTATCGCGAGTACCCGGCACCTTTGCGTTGTCGTTTTCAAGTGAGGCGGGCGATCGGTACGCGTAAACACCTAAAGATAAGCCGCTGTGCGCCGATAAATAGGGGAAGTTTGCATTTTTCTTCCAACCGTCATCTGGCAAGCGATTCAGCAAGCAATCCAATGGACGGTGGGCAAGCTGCATCACGTAGGCGGACACCTTGCCGACTGCTTGAAAGCCTGGCTGTTCAACCTCGAATTTGCACCGCAATCAAGAATTTCCTTTGTCGTCGCATCGTCCGCCAAAGCAGAAATCGCGTGTTATCAATTTCAATCTACAAGGTCATTTTGATGAGCCAGTTCAAAGTTGTGACCCGCCTGTCGGTCGCTTTCGGTGCGTTACTAGTCCTTCTTGGCGTAGTGTCCGTCGTTGGCGTGTTCGGCATGTCAAGAATCAACGAGGCGCTAACCAGTATTGTCGACCGCACCACGGAGGAAATGACGCTCGCCCAGACCATGCGCTCCTCGCTCGACCAACGTTCCATCGCGCTGCGCGACATGATGCTGGTCGATAACGACGCCGGCATCAAGGCCATCGTGGAGAAAATAAAGCACGAAGAAGGGATCTATGCGGACGCGTCGCGCGCCGTCAATGACATCTTTGTGTCGAGCGGCGCAATCACGGATGCGGAGCAAACACTGCTCGCCAAGCTGAAAGACGATGAAGCGTCCACGCTGCCGCTCATGGCCAATGTCGTTCAGCTCATTCTTGCAAATGACAAAGCGTCGGCCGGCAAGGCTTTGCTGCAAGACGTCGTGCCCAAACAAACTCAATGGCGCGGCACGCTTCGATCGTTGATCGAGCTTGAGAAAACCACGATGCACGACAAGGCCAGCCAGGCCGAGAGCAGCTATGCGCAGCTCAGGGTCGCGATGATCGGCGCCGCGTTTGCCGCGTTAATTGTTGGCGTGATCGGTGCATTGCTGATCACGCGCAGCATCCTGAAGCAACTCGGTGCGGAGCCCAGCGAAGCGCAACGTGTAGCCGGCGAGATCGCGGATGGAAACCTCAGCGTGCCGGTGGTGATTGCACGCGGCGCAAGCGGGAGTTTGATGGCGTCGCTCGAGACGATGCGCGCGCAACTTAGCAGCATCGTCGCGGGGATCAAGACATCCGCCGATTCGATCGCAGTCGCGGCCAATGAAATGGCGCAGGGCAACGTCGACTTGTCGCAACGCACGGAGGAACAAGCGGCGTCGCTTGAACAAACCGCTGCGAGCATGGAAGAGCTGACGTCTACGGTTAAACAGAATACCGATAACGCGAAACAGGCAAACATGCTTGCCCAGAGCGCGTCGGACGCGGCCACGGCAGGCGGACAGGTGGTCGAACGCGTGGTGACGAAGATGCGGGATATATCGGCTAGCGCTTCGAAAGTCGGTGAGATCATCACGCTGATCGAGGGCATTGCGTTTCAAACCAATATCCTTGCGCTGAACGCGGCTGTTGAAGCTGCGCGAGCAGGTGAGCAAGGGCGCGGTTTCGCGGTCGTGGCCGGCGAAGTGCGTACGCTGGCGCAACGCTGCGCGAGCGCAGCCAAGCAAGTGAAGGATCAGATTGGCGAGTCGATCGATCACGTCGATACGGGCTCGGGCCTGGTCGCCGAAGCCGGCAAGAGCATGAACGAACTGTTGAGCTCGGTTAAACAGGTGACCGACATCATGGGCGAGATCTCGGCCGCTTCGTCAGAGCAAAGCACCGGCATCGAACAAGTCAGCCTTGCTGTTGGGCAGATGGACGAAGTGACGCAACAAAACGCGGCGTTGGTCGAACAAGCAACGGCGGCTGCGCAAGCAATGGCCGACCAGGCCAAGAGCTTGCGCGAAGCCGTGGGTGTATTCAGGGTAGGCGTGGCAAGCCACTGAGACCGCCTGGAAGCGGGGGAGGAGGGTGCTATTGGCGAGAGTCAGTCCGCCGTGCGTCGTGTATTAAAACGGCTCGGCCATTTGCTTCGCGGCCCGGACGGCAGATGAACGGACGGAGACATTGTTCAAGCTGGCTCGTTGGCCGCGGACATCCCAGCGTATCCGCTTTCAGTAGCACTTCAATTACACGGTGCGCAATGTCGAGGTTCGACGCGTGCGGCTGGCTTGATAGTGGAGCTGGTTGAACGGGGTTCCGAGGCGGGTCGCGGCGCAACGCCGGGATCCTGCACTACGTCGCCAGCGGGCATCGGCATTGGCAGCGGCCTGGCGGGATTCGTTAAGTTATACAAAGCAGTACCCAACTGCCCTGCTGCGATTCCGTCGTCGTAGTCGTCGGGGCTTTGGGCGTGCGCGAAAGTTGTCAACCAACATGCAACGCAGGTCACGGTCAAAAGACGTTTCATTTCCCTCTCCCTCTGTCTTGCCGCAGGATTCCCGTACGACAGAGCGTCTGACCCGAGTCATCGGCGTTCTCATTAAGGATTCGATACTTGCAACAGCGCAGCATCGATCGCTGAATCTTGCTCGACAGGTTTGTCATGCAAGACCTGGGTCGGACAGTGGATTTATAGCCGCTCCTCTTTACAAAAAGGGGTGAAGACACGCTATCGGCAGCAAGCCCTCAAGGCTGCACGGCGAACATATCCATGAGGACATCGCGCAGCCATTGGATGCCGGCATCGCTTGAGAAACGCACATGCGTGTGGATTTTCACTTCGATGGCCGGCAAATCGAACGGCAACGCCAGCAGCCGGAACGCATGACCACGATTGAAGCGCTCGGCAATGCTGCGTGGAAAGATCACCGCGAGATCCGTGGTCCGGACAATCTCCGGCGCCACGATGAAATGCGGCAGCCGCAGCACGATCTCGCGCTCCATGCCGAGTTCCGCGAGCCATTGCTCGATCATCCGGTGCCCGGTGGCGTTCGTGCTTGCATAGACGTATCGCAACCCGGCCAGATCCTGCTTCGACGCCTTCTTCCCCTTCAGCGGATGTCCCGCGCGAACCAGGCACACGTGCTCGTCGGAAAACAGCGTGTCGCCTATGCAGCCTTCTTCAAGCCCCGGCACGTAGCCGAGCGCGAGATCGATCTCGCCCGCACGCATGGCCGCGCCCGCGGACTCGGACGCGAGTTGCACGATCTCGAAGCGAACCTTCGGCGCCGTGTTTTCCAGCGCGGCGAGTAACGGCGGCAAGAAGTAGAACTCCGACATATCCGACATCGATATCTTGAACACCCGTGACGCGGTGGCGGGATCGAAGTGACCGTGCGCCTGCATCGCGAGGCTGATGATGCCGAACGCTTCATCGAGCGGACCATGAAGGCGGATCGCCGCCTCCGTCGGCACCATGGTTTGCGGCGTGCGCACGAACAGGGGATCGTCGAACAGCGTGCGCAGGCGGCGCAGCGAATGACTCACGGCAGGTTGCGTCAAACCAAGCCGTTCGCCAGCCGCGGTGAGGCTGCGCAAGTCCCAGATCGCCAGGAATACGCGCAGCAGGTTGAGGTCGGTGAGGCCGCTATTCGTCTGGTTCATGGCATCCATTATTGGTGCGAATTTGACGCATGGGTGGGGTGATTCTATCTTGATGACACGCCATTTCACCGATACCAACACACGCCGGAGCCCCGATGAACCTCGTAGACGATCCCAAGCTTGCGACCCTTACCCGCGCATCGAGCGCAATCGCCAATCCGCTCGCGCTGGACGATGTCATCGCGGAAATCGCCGCGCGCCGCGATGAATTCGATCAGCTCTCGCATGTTCCGCGCGACATGATCGCGACCATGAAGCGCGCCCGGATTTTCCGCGCCAGCACGCCTAAATGTTTTGGCGGCGACGCGCTCGCACCCGCTGATTTCCTGCGCATGCTGGAACGCATTGCGGTAGCGGATGGATCCACGGCATGGGTGGCCGCGTTCGGCTCGGCCAATGTCTATCTCGCGGCGCTGCCTGTTGAAATCCAGCGTGAAATCTATGCTGACGGCCCGGATCAGGTATTCGCCGGCGGTCTTTACCCGGTGCAACCCGCCGTCGCCGGCGCGGGTGGCTGGACCGTGAGCGGTCAATGGCACTTCGCGAGCGGCTGCAAGGGCGCGGACTGGATCGGCGTGGGCATTGGCGGGGCGCCCGCGGGCAGCGATAGTCCGAACGCCGGCAAGCCGCTGACGGCGGTGTTTCGCGCGCAAGAAGTCGAGATCGTCGATAACTGGAACGTGGTCGGCATGCAGGGCACGGGTAGCCACGACCTGCGCCTGAAAGACAAATTCGTCGCCGATGCGTGGACGTTCGTGCGCGGCGGCAGCGCGGTGATCGATGAACCCTTGTACAAATATCCGGCCGTGTCGTATCAGGCGGAAGTCCATGCCGCGGTCAACGTCGGACTGGCGCGCGCGGCGCTCGACCTGGCCGCGGAGATTTCCGGCGGCACGAAAACCACGACCGGCGCGCCGCGTCTGGCGGATCGCGCGTACTTCCGCATCGAGCTGGGTCGCGCCGAAGCGCAATGGCGCAGCGCCCGCGCGTTCTTTTATCAAGCTTCTGAAGATGCCTGGAACTCGATCGTCGCAGGCAACCCGGTTACGCCCGAGCAAACGAGCCTGTTGCGCCTGAGCGCCACGCACGCCGCCCATGTGTGCGCGGACGTGGTCCAGCACGCTTACCGGCTGGCCGGTGTCGCGGCAATCTACCGGAACCACCGGATGCAGCAGCTCGTTCGCGACTCCATGGTCGTCACGCAGCACGCCTTTCTGGGCGAAGCGACCTATGACGGCGCCGGCGCCATTTTCGCGGGCATCGCGCCCACGATCACGCCGTATCCGTAAGCCGGGAGACAGCATGAACGAAGTCGATAACCGCAAGCTGTTCCGCGAAGCCATGGCGCATCTGTCGGCGGCGGTGAACATCATTACGACCGATGGCCCGCATGGCCGCTGCGGCATCACGGCAAGCGCGGTCTGTTCGGTAACGGATAGCCCGCCTACCATGCTCGTCTGCGTGAACCAGTCGAGCGCCGCGCACGCGGTGTTCGCAGGGAATGGGCAGGTTTGCATCAATGTGCTGCCCGGCAATCAGCAGGAGCTGGCGCGGCACTTCGCCGGCATGACCAGGCTGCCGATGGCCGCCCGCTTCGAGCAGCAGGCCTGGACCGCGGGGCTCCTTGGCACGCCCGTTCTGACCGATGCGCTCGCAAGCCTGGAAGGGCGGATTGTCGAGCGCAAGACCGTCGGGTCGCACTCGGTGATGTTCGTGGAAATCGCCGATATGGTCGTGCGCCACGATGGCGACGGCCTGATTTATTTCGATCGCGATTTTCATCGGCTGGCGCGGGTGGCGAGGGCGCCGGTTGCTTGCTGAACGCGTGCGGTTCGATCGGAACACTCGCGCGCCGGTCAGCCGTTCGCGAAGTCACGTGAAGTCACCTGAAGTCACGCGCGACGCTGATCATCGGGAAATGCAGGTTCGCGCCGCTGAACGGCGGAAAGTTCTTGAAGTCCGCGCGCATCTCGTGGCGCACCGGCGACGCCAGCGCGGCGTTCAACGCGTCGGGCGAATCGAAGACCACCTTGTTGCGTTGCATCGCGTTCGATCGTGCCACCGGCAGCGCGCCGCGATAGTCCATCCGCGTGTAGATCTCGATCTCCCGAATGCCGGGAAAGCGCGCCATGATCGGCGGATGGCTATCGATGTAATGACCCAGCCACGCGTTCAAATCGTCGGCAGGACCCTCGTAGCTGACCAGGTAGGTGCAGCGAGGGTCATCGGCCGGTTGCGTGCCGATGTCGGGCACCGGAAAGCGCCTCACGGCCATGACCTGTTGCGTCAGGTCGCATTCTTTCAACCCTGTCAGGTTCAATAGCACATGGGCGCCGCCGCCTTCGCGCAAGACGTTTTCGAGCGCATCGATGCTGTCGAAATAGAACTGCAGCGTGCAACGCGGCGGTTTCTCCGCGTGCAGGTACGGGTCGTTCGCGCCGCCTTCCACAGGCACGTGCACCACGGCGCGCCTGATGCCGGGGAAGCTCGCAGCAAGATCGTGAATTCCTTGGGCGTTGACCGGTTGAGTCACGTCGGACGTGGCACGCTCGGCCGCAATCAGAAAGAGGCAGACATCCATGAGTTTTGCTTCCGGTTGGACAGGTTGAAACAACTTGGAAACGTCGCTTGACGAACCCTGTTTCCGATAATAATCTGAATTCAGAATGTTGCAAAAAGCTTTGAGCTTGATTTTTGGCACTTATGCCATTTTGTGAAAACTGTCCGGGAACCCAAGGTGATCGACGCACATTGTCATAGCAGCAGCATTCGCGTTCAGGCTGACGCCCAGCGAGCATTTTTACTGATGGCCGACGGCGAGCGCCAAGGCCGATGGGCGCTGGGAAGCTGGAAGCGCAGAGCGGTTGGGGCGCAGACGTTCGTCGGGGAGTCGGTCTTCACAGGCGCCGACACTTGGGTCCGGATTCATGCGGATCCGGTTGCCTTGACGATCGATTACGAAGTCGGCGGCAATGAAGACGGCCTGCGGTTTCGCAACGCCGCGCGCGTATTCGATGGCCCGACGTTAGGACATCCGCCAGGCACGGCGGTCGTCACGCTTTTCACGTGGCGGCTCGCCACACAATCCGACGACGCATGGGCGCAAATCTGTTCGACGCACGAAACCGAGATGTTCCTGATCCGGGCGCTGCTTGAATCGGGCCGCGACGGCGACGCTGCACCGGCATGAAAGCGATCCGTTATTCAAGCTATGGCTCGCCGGATGTCCTCGAACTCGTTACGCTCGACGACCCTGTCGCGGGACCGAATGAAGTCCGTATTCGCCTGAAGGCCGCGGGGGTATCGCCGATCGATGCGAAGCTGCGCTCCGGTGCGTTGCAAGCGCATTTTGCACTGACATTTCCGAAGATTCCGGGACGTGACGGCGCAGGTGTCATCGATCAAATCGGTGAGGGGGTGGCAGGGTTTTCCATAGGCGATGAGGTGTGCGTCGCGGCCGATCCGACACGCAGCGGGACCTACGCCGAAGCGATTGTTTGTGCATCAACACGCGTGGTGAAAAAGCCGCCCAATCTATCGACGGCACAAGCCGCCGCATTGCTTCAGCCCGGCGTCAGCGCATGGCTCTCGATGTGCCGAACCGCGATGCTTTCAGAAGGCATGAGCGTGCTGATTCATGGCGGCTCGGGCGCCGTCGGCGGGCAAATGATCCAGCTCGCGCGCCATCTCGGGCTTGACGTGACAACGACTTGCCGCGCGCAAAATATCGACTATGTGCTGGGGCTCGGCGCGCATCGGGCAGTGGCCTACGACCGCGATGACTTCGGCTTGCTGCGTGATATCGATGTCGTGTTCGACCTGATTGGCGGCGAGACGCATGCGAGGTCATATCAGGTACTGAAAGCGGGTGGCCAGCTCGTCTACCTGACTGCGGCGTCGTTTGAGAACCAGGCCGAAAAATACGGCGTCACCGTCACCCGCGCGATGATTTCTGACGCACCGGAAGCGCTCCACGCCGTCGCACAACTCGCTGCCGAAGGCGTGCTAACACCTGCTGTGATGTCCACGCTCCCACTCGCCGCCGCGGCCGATGCGCACCGCCAGTTCGAAGCGGGCCACGTCTCGCGCGGCCGGATCGTGCTGAACATGGAGGCCGGAGGATGAAATCGCTTGACGCCCAATTTTTAACCCAATAATCTGAATTCAGAATGTCGTAAACGCAGTTTCAGGTCAGGTGATTGATCGAGTGTCGACCACGCGTTCCAACCCCGTTTCTGAAGAAGTCCTCGCCACTATACGATGCAAAAAATTCCCGATGTCCGCCCGGTGCCCCAGTCGATGCAAACAGCGTTCGCGGAAAAACGCGCTTTGTCGTGTGTGTGGTTTGCAATGGGCAGCACGCCGCTGGTGGAAATCGGCATGACGGCCGCGCCGGATCTGATCGTGATCGACCGGCAGCATGGGTTGTGGGAGCGCACCGCGCTCGAAGCGGTGATCGGTCAGGTGCGGAATCAGGTTCCGGTGATCGTGCGCGTGGGCGAGAACTCGGCTCAGGCGATTGCCGAAGCGCTGGATGCGGGCGCGGCGTCGGCGCTGGTTCCGTTGATCGAATCCGCCGATGAAGCCCGCCGCGCCGTCTCCTTTGGCCGTTATCCGCCCTTCGGGCAGCGTTCGGCGGGCGGCGTGAGGCCGCTGATTGCCGGGATGGCAGCGATGAAAAACGACGGCGAGCGGATCTCGATTGGCGTGATGATCGAGACGGTCGCGGGCGTGGAGCAGGTCGAAGCGATTGCCGCTGTGGAAGGTCTGGGATACCTGTTCATCGGCACCGGCGACCTGTCCTTGTCACGAGGCGATGTCGCGCCGGACGTGATCGCACAGGACTGCGCGCGCATCTTGCAAGCCGCCCGCGCGAACCATCTTCCTTGCGGCATCTACACCGGCTCGACGCAGGACGCGCTTGCCGCTCGCGCGCAAGGCTTCGATTTCGTCGTGGCTGCAAGCGACATTGAAGTGGTGCGCGCCGGCTTCGAACAAGCCGTCACGGCCCTTAAAGACTGAGCCGATCATGACGTCATCTACGAGCGGTTTCGTCGAACGATTGGTGGCCGAGCTGGGCGCCGACGTAGTAACACCCGGCGCCGATCTCGGCACACGGCGGGTGCGGGACTGGAGCGGAACGCCGGGCGCTGAACCCATCGCGTTGATCCGGCCGCGCTCGACCAGCGAGGTATCGCGGGCGCTCGCGTTCTGCCACGCCAACCGGCAAGCGGTCGTCACGCAGGGCGGGCTGACCGGTCTCGCGGGCGGCGCCAACCTGTTCGGCGGCGAAGTGGTGCTGAGCCTGGAACGGATGAGCGCGATCGAAGAAGTCGATACCGTCTCGGGCACGATCACCGTGCAGGCGGGCGCGGTGCTGCAACCCGTGCAGGAAGCCGCCGATGCTGCCGGCATGATGTTTCCGCTCGATCTCGGCGCGCGTGGCAGTTGCACGATCGGTGGCAACCTCGCGACGAACGCCGGGGGAAATCGCGTCATCAAATACGGCATGGCGCGTGACCATGTGTTGGGTCTGGAAGCGGTTCTCGCCGACGGTACCGTGGTCAGCGACCTCCACAAGATGATCAAGAACAACAGCGGTTATGACCTGAAGAACCTCATGATCGGCAGCGAAGGCACGCTCGCGGTCATCACACGGGCGGTCATGCGGCTGGCGCCGAAGCCGTTGGGGGTATCGACGGCGTGGTGCGGACTGCCTGACTTCGCGGCCGTCACGCGTTTGCTGCAGCATGCCCGCGCGCGGATGTCCGGCGGGGTCTCGGCGTTCGAAGTGATGTGGCCGAGCTACTACGACTACGTGCTGGCGAATATCAAAACCGTGCGCGCGCCGCTCGACACCACGCATGCGTTCTATGTGCTGCTGGAAAGCATGGGTTCCGATGCCGAAAGACAAGCCGAAGAGTTCGAAACCATGCTTGGCGAGATGCTCGATGCCGGCGTGATCGAGAACGCATCGCTTGCCAGTTCCGCCGCCGATGCCGCCCGTTTCTGGGCTGTCCGCGACGCGCCCGCTGAATTCCCGATTCTCCTGCCGGGTCTCATCGCCTTCGACATCAGCTTTGCGATTGCGGATATCGGCAAGGTTGCCGAGCAATGCGAAGCCATGCTGCATGCGCGCTGGCCCGATATGCGCACTCTTGTGTACGGCCATCTCGGCGACGGCAACCTGCACGTCATCGCCCATCTGGAGAATGCGCCGCCCGATCTCCACGAACACGTCGATGCCGCCGTCTACGAACTCACGCGTGAATGGCATGGCGCGGTGTCCGCGGAACATGGGGTTGGCGGCAAGAAACGCGCGTATCTCAGCTACACCCGCGACGCCGGCGCGATTGGCGCCATGCGCGCGATCAAGCGCGCCCTCGATCCTTTAAATCTGCTCAACCCCGGCAAGGTGTTCGTTGACACTGCGCCGGCCGCGTTGAGCGCCACTGGAGCGCTGTGATGCTGCGGCTGATCTCTACCGTTCTCTCGCGCCGGCTCATTGCCGCGATCCCCACGCTGCTGATGCTCGCGCTGATCGTGTTCGTCGTGTTGAGGCTCATCCCGGCCGACCCGCTCGCGATGATGCTGCCGCCCAACGCCACGCCCGCCGATGCGGCGCTGCTGCGCCATCAACTCGGGCTCGATAAACCGATTCCCAGCCAGTTCCTGATCTGGCTCGTGAATGCGCTGCACGGCAACCTGGGGGCATCGATTTCGTTCCAGCAACCGGTCGCCATGCTGATCGGTTCGACCTTGCCGGCGACGCTTGAACTTTGTCTCACGGCACTCGTCATCTCGTTGATCATCAGCGTGCCAGGCGGCGTGTTTGCGTATGCCGTCACCGATCGCCGCGGCGAGTTGCCGGTCGGCTTCGCCGTGGTGTTGATGCAGTCCGTGCCGTCGTTCCTGTGGGCCTTGTTGCTGATCGCTCTGCTTGGTGTGTACTTACCCGTGCTGCCGTTCTCGGGGCGTGTAGGAGACGGCATTCCGATGCCGCATCTCACCGGCTTCCTGTTGATCGATTTCCTGGTGAAGGGCGAATTCAGCGACTGGCTGAGCGCGGCGAGTCATCTTGTGCTGCCGTCGTTGGCCCTCGCTTTTGGTTTCGCGCCGCTCGTGATCCGCGTACTGCGCTCGAGCCTGCTCGATCAGCGCAACGAATCGTATGTGGGCGTGGCGCGGTTGCGCGGGGTGTCGGAGAGCCGGATCCTGTGGCGTCACATGCTGAAGAACGCGGCGTTGCCCGCGTTGACCATGATCGGCGTGCAGTTCGGCTTCCTGTTCGGCGGCGCGCTGCTCGTCGAGATGATCTTCTCGTTTCCGGGCGTGGGCAACTTGATGGTGCAGGCGGTGCGCAACAACGACCTGGTGTTGATCCAGGGCATCGCGATCGTGTTCTGCGCGTTGATGCTGGTGATCAACGCGATCGTCGACACGCTGTACGTGATCATGAATCCGCGCTTGCGCAAAACAGCTTGAGCACACACGACATGTCCACGACCCCGCTGAGTTCCAAGCACAGTTCGAAGCACAGTTCGAAGCACAGTTCGAAGCACGATACGAAGGCTGACATGCTGCACGATTCCACTTCAGTCGATCCATCGCCGGAAGCGGCCGCGCCGGTTGCGGCAGTCATCGGCAAATCGGCGCGCGCGCGTCGCAAGCCTGCCGTCAACCTGTGGCTTGGCGGCGCGATCGTGCTGGGCGTGTTGTTCTGCGCCGTGTTCGCGCCGTGGCTCGCGCCGCATAATCCGCTCGATCAGGATCTGCTGCACATGCTGTCGCCGCCCGCATGGATGGCCGGCGGCGATGCCGCGTTCCCGCTTGGCACGGACAGCCTCGGCCGCGACGTGTTATCGCGCTTGTTATACGGCAGCCGTATCGCGCTGACGGTCGCGGTGATTGCTGCGTTTGGTGCGGGCATTGTCGGCAGCGTGCTGGCGATTCTCGCCGGTTATTTCGGTGGCTGGGTCGATCGCAGCATCAGTTATCTGGTGGATCTGTGGATGTCGTTTCCGCCGGTCGTGTTGTCGCTGGTGCTGATGGTGAGTCTCGGCGTGGGTATAGAGAACGTGATCCTGTCGATCGTGCTGGTGGACTGGACGCGCTTTTGCCGCGTCGTCCGTTCTGAAGTGATGGTCGTGCGTCAGCGTGACTATGTGCTCGCCGCGCAATTGCTTAACTTCACGCACCTTCGGATCATGCTGCGCGAAATATTGCCTGCTGCGCTGCCGTTGATGATCACGCTGTTCTCGCTCGAAATGGGGGTCGCGATCACGGTCGAGGCACTGCTGAGTTTCATCGGCTTGAGCGTGCCGGCCAATGTAACCGCGTGGGGCGTGATGATCGCGGATGCACGCGTGACCATGCATGACTCGTTGTCCGGGCTCTTGTTTCCGGTGCTTGCCATCGTGATCACCGTGCTTGGCTGCAACCTTCTTGGCGACGGCCTGCGTGTCGCGCTCGATCCCCGCATGCGCAGCAAGGGAGAATGATGATGGCGACACCAATCACTGAAACGGTGCTGCAACTGGATGGCGTGACGCTGACCGCGAAGCTGGGAGGCCAGCCGGTCGCGGCGTTGCGGGAGTTGACGTTATCGATAGGTCGGGGTCGCGTGCTGGGCGTGGTCGGTGAATCGGGGGCGGGCAAAAGCATGCTGGCACGGCTGATCTCGGGCTTGTTGCCAAGCGGATTCACGGTAACGAGCGGCAGCATGCGCTTTGACGGACAGGATATGCTTACGATGTCGAAGGCCAAACGCCGCGCGCTTCTCGGCCGGAAAATTGCCTTCATTCCGCAGGAACCGCTGACCGCGTTGAACCCGCTGTGGACGATCGCCGATACCTTCAATGAACATCTCGCGCGAGTCGGCGTACCGTCGAACGAACGCTGGGAGACTGCGTGCAAGGCGCTGGAATCGGTGCAACTGCCGGTACCCGCTGACATGCTCAAGCGCTATCCGCACCAGTTGTCGGGAGGGCAATGCCAGCGCGTGCTGATCGCGATGGCGTTCGCGAGCAACCCGGCGCTGCTGATTGCCGACGAACCCACGACCGCGCTCGATGTCGTCACGCAAACCCGCGTGATGCGCATGCTCGCGGAACAGCAGCGCGTGCATTCGACCGCCGTGCTGCTGATCACGCACGATCTGCGGCTGGCCGCCCATGTCTGCGATGACGTCGCCGTGATGTATGCGGGCGATCTGGTCGAGTACGGCCCGGCCCGCGATGTCCTCGATGAACCGCGCCACCCGTACACGCGTGCGTTGAAATACGCGACGCCCGATCTCACCGGACCGCGGCGCCGCTTGCCGGTACTCGCTCAGCAAATGCCGGGCTTGTCCGCGCTGGCCGGAATCGCCGGGTGCCGTTTCGCGCCGCGTTGCCCAAGCGCCGGCGCCGCGTGCGCCGCTGTCCTGCATGACCGTGTGGCGCCCAATGGGCATCGGGTCGCGTGCAGCGAGGCGTGCGAGCATGCGCCGCTGGCAGACAATTCGCAGGCGCCGCTGTTGCCGCCTGCGCCCGTCATGGGCGCGCAACCGGTGGCGGAATTGCGCGAGGCGGCGCTGACTTACACGAGCCGCAGCGGAGTGTTCGGGCAGCACAAGACTTCGTTCCATGCCGTAAAGCCGTTGTCGTTGCAGATTTTCCCCGGGGAGTTCGTAGGGATCGTGGGGGAAAGCGGCAGTGGCAAGACATCGGTGGCGCGGCTATTGATGGGTATCGAACAGCCGACCGACGGGCGGGTGATGATCGGCGGCGAAGACTTGACACACGGCAGCGCGGAGCGCGTGCGGCGCGCCCGCGAGCAGGTACAGATAATTTTCCAGGATCCACAGTCTGCACTGAACCCGCGCCGCTCGGTCGAACGGCTCCTGACGCAGGCGCTGGAAGCGGCCGGCGTGGCGCCGCTCGATGCAAAGCAGCGGCTGTCCCGCGCGCAGTCGGTGCAGCGCGACGTGGGTCTTCCCGCCGATACCCTCACCCGCTTTCCCACGCAGTTGTCAGGCGGTCAGAAGCAGCGCGTGAATATTGGCCGTGCGCTGTGTGCATCGCCGCAATTGATTGTCGCCGATGAAATCGTGTCAGGGCTCGATGTTTCCGTCCAGGCGCAGATCCTGAATCTGCTGCTGGAGTTGCGCCGCGAGCGGCAGATTGCACTGCTGCTGATCTCGCACGATTTGTCCGTGGTGCGCTACCTGTGCAGCCGCGTGCTCGTGATGCGTCGCGGCGAAGTGGTGGAGCAGGGGCTAACCGAGGAGGTGTTCGCCGCGCCGCGCCATCCGTACACGCGCGCGCTGATCGACGCGGTGCCGAGCGATCATGCGGGAACGCCATGGCCGCCCGCCGGGCTGGAGGAAGCGGCGTGAAGGTTATGAGCAATGAGCGCTGCGAGCTTTGAGGGGCTGGCCGGATTCCAGCCGGTACAATTATTGATAGCGTGACACTGCCGCCCTCGCGGCGGCATACGAATCGTGACGAAATCGCGAAACAAGACAACGGAGAGAACCATGGCAACCGCCGACCCGACGGTTATCAAGCAGCCGCGACGGACTGCGCTGCGCCCGGCCACATTGATGGAGTCGGTGTATCAGGAAGTATTGGGCCGCCTGCAACGCGGTCAGATCGGCCCCGATGACCGCGTGCTCGACTACGAGATCGCCGAGGAATTCGAGTGCACGCGCATGCCGGTTCGTCAGGCGCTGCTGCGCCTCGTGAACGAGGGATACCTGGTCGGCACCACGCGCGGGTTCGTCACTCCGGTGCTGACGGGCGAGGATGTCCGCGAGATCTTCGAAGTGCGCCGCATGCTCGAGCCGGGCGCGGCCGCGGCGGCGGCCGCCGTGCTTACCGATGAACAACTCGCCGGCATGGGCGCGGCTTATCGCAAATGCCGTCGCGCGTTCGAGCGCAAGGACATTGCGTTGATGACCGAGGCCAATGTCGAGTTTCGCGCGATCTGGCTCGAAGGCGTGTTGAACATGCGCTTGAAAGGCACGATCCTGCGTTTCGCCGATCACACGCGCCAGGTGCGTCATGGAACCATGACGAAACCGGGCACGATGAAGCTGATCACCGACGGCATGCAGGTATTGTTGAAAGGCTTCGTGGATCGCGATCCCGTGAAGGTGCGCTCGGCGACCCAGGCTTTTATCGACGACGCCGAGCAGCAGTATTTTCTCAACAGTGACAATGCAGTCTGACGCGCCCACGCGATGAACGACTTTGCAGGTGTGTCGATTGTTGCCGCGGTCGAAGTGCCCTATACGCGTCACGCAGCGGCCGGCACGAGCACAGCGGGTTTGCTTGCCCAGGCCTTGAAGGCCGCGCTTGTGCAGGCCGGATTGTCGACGAATGAAGTCGATGGCCTTGGCGTTGCTTCGTTTACCTTGCCGCCTGATCATGCTATCGACTTCGCGTGGCGCGCCGGTTTGCGCGTGGGCTGGTGCATGGACGACTGTCACGGCGGCGCGAGCGGGATCAATCTTTTGCAGCATGCGGCGCGCGCGATCCAGGCCGGCGACGCAAGCGTGATCGTGCTGGTCAGCGGCGACCATTTCGAGGCGGCGGATTTTACGTCGCTCGTCGAGAACTACAACGTGACCACGCGCACGCATCTGCGGCCGTTGAACACGGGCGGCCCAAACCCCCTGTTCGCGATGCTCACGCAACGCCAGATGCGCGCTTCGCAATTGACGCGCGAGGATTACGCGGCGCTGTGCATCGCGCAACGCGAGTGGGCGTCGATGAATCCGCTGGCTGTCTATCGTGAGCCGTTGACGCTCGACACCTATCTTTCCGCGCCGCTCGTAGCAGAACCGCTATGTCGCTTCGATTGCGTGCCGGTGGTCTCGGGGGCGAATGCGATTGTTCTGACCTCATCGAATCATCGTTATGCTGAGCATTTACCGGTTCGTATCCGCGCGCTGCGCGCGGCGTATAACATCGATCATCAGCATGGCGACGGACTTGTCACGGGTCTTGCAGGCATTCGTGATTCCCTCTGGCGCGACGCCAACCTTCAGCCCGCCGATATGAACCTCGTCTCGGTCTATGACGATTATCCGTCGATGATCCTCGCGCAACTCATCGACCTCGGTTTCGCCGACGACCAGCCCAACCTGCGCGCGTTGATCCACGACCGCATTGCGCCACGCCGTTTGCCTGTGAATACGTCGGGCGGGCAATTGTCGGCGGGACAGGCGGGTGCTGCTGCCGGCATGCACGGACTGGTCGAAGCGATCATCCAGTTGCGTCACGAAGCCGGCGTGCGCCAGGTGGACGACGCGCGTTTCGCGGCGGTGAGCGGATACGGCATGGTGCAGTATCGATACGGCATGTGTGCGAATGCCGTCGTGCTCGAACGAGGAGGCGCGCAATGAACGTATTCGCTTGCGTTGCGTGCGCTCAGGTAGATTTCCCCCGGCGTTTGCTGTGCCCGTCGTGCGGGTGCGATGAATTCGTCGAGGTCGAGGCTTGCAAAGGCCGCGTTGAAGACGTCACGGCTTTGCATCATCGGGCGGGGAAGGCGGGCGGGGATATCGCGTACATTGCGACGGTGCTGACTCAAGCCGGGCCGCGTGTCATTGCGCGGCTTGAGCGCTTGTTCGAACCGGGCACCGTCGTCTCGCTTCGCGTCGAAAGCGACGGCGCCATTGTCGGTTCCAGCGACTAACTCACCCGCTTCTTGAACGAGCGCAAGTCGAAGCATTCCGGCGCGTTCAACGGGTCCGCACCGAACGCGGCAAGCTGCGTTTTCTGCACCTTGTTCGTCGATGTTACCGGCAACGCATCCACGAACGCGACATAACCCGGCGCCTTGTAATACGCGAGCCGTTCCAGGCACCACGCCTGCAACGCGCGTGCGGTCGCTTCAGTGCGTACGGTTCCCGGCGACACGATCACGCACGCCATCACTTCCTCGTCGCGCAAGGAATCGGGCGCGGCGATCACTGCGGTCTGACGGACATCGGGATGATCGAGCAGGCACGCTTCCACCTCCAGCGCCGCGATATTTTCCCCCGATCGACGGATGATGTTTTTCTGCCTGTCGACGAAATGAAGGCTGCCGTCTTCGCCGCGACGCACGATATCGCCGGTATGAAACCAGTCGTGCTGCCATGCGGCTTCTGTTGCGGTATCGTCTTTCAGATAGCTGCGGAAAAAGCCGAGACGCGGATGGGGTCCCTCACGCCGCACCAGCATGTGGCCCGGCACGCCGAGCGCGACCTCGTTGTACTCGGCATCGACAAGCTTCACTTCCATGCCTGAGCGCGGCCGGCCGAAACATCGCGTGCCTGCGTGCCGCGGTTCGCGGCTCGATGCGATCACCAGGGCGCCGCCGGTCTCGGTCATGGCCCAGCCTTCAACGAGCGGAAAGCCGAAGCGCTGCTCGAACACCTGCTGATGTTTCGGATCGACGTTCGCGCCGTAGCCGAACCGGACCGAATGCGTGACGGGTTTATCGGCTTCCATGCTTAGCAAGATCGCAGGCATGACGCCAAGATAGTGGACGATCGTCGCGCCGCTTGTCTGCACATCGGCCCACCAGCTTCGCGGATGAAACCGGTCGAGCTGGATCACGCAGCCGGCCGACAACACCATCGCCATGGTGGAGCAGGCGAGCGCATTCATGTGGAATAGCGGCAGCGGTGTAATCAGGCGCTCGACGCCCGGACGGACCTCGCACAAGCCGCCTTCCGTGATGTAAATATCGCCAATGGACAAGAAATAGCGGTTGTCGAGAATGCAGCCCTTGGGTTTGCCGGTGGTACCGGACGTGTAAAGAATGGCGCATTCATCGTCCAGGGACGGTGTGTTCGTCGTCCGGCCCGCGCCTTCGATCTTCGGCAGAACGGTGGCGTTTGCATCGGCAACGGGGACTTTGTCGTGGAGTGCGGCATGCAGGAGCGGCGTCGTCGTATCGATGCCCACCGCCAGCGCGATCTCACTGTGTTCGGCCACATACGCCATTTCGTGCGGGCGAGAGTCGGCATTGAGCGGAACCACGCTGATGCCGAGCGCATTGAGCGCGAAGAAATGAACGAAGAACTCGGGCCGGTTCTCGAGCAACAACGCCACGCGCATGCCCGCGCGATAACCCGCATCGCGATAGCGTTCGACCTGTTCATCGATTTGTGCCAGCGTCTCGCCGTATTTCAGCGTCAGCGGTTCGGGCGTTGCGTAGAGCTTGCGAGCGGAGGCGGGAATGTGCAGAAAGTCGTTGCCGGGATACTGCAGTGCGGTTTGTTTGAACGCGAGATAGGGAGAGGTCAATGTCATAGGGTGGGAGTGATGTAAAGCGTTTGGACGAGCGCTTCCGAACGAGCGCGTAACGTTCGTTCAGACAGAAGCGCTGTATTTAACTAAAGCAGAGAGTCAGTCGGTGTCGTTGCGCAAACCCGCTTCGCGCATCAGGGGCATGACTTGCTCGCAGAAAAAGGGCAGTTCATCGGCGTAATTCACGAAGGTGAGGGCCGCGCCGGCGAACCCGCTTTCATGGATCTTGATGAGTTCATCGACTATATGCACCGGGGTGCCGACCAGCGGAAAGCTCCCGGTCCCGGCTGCAAAACGCTGCCGATACTCAGTGAACGCACGGTCGTCGTGACTGTGGCTGAAGCCCTTCTTCTGCTTCATGTGATAGTCGAGCGCGGCTTCGTCCGTGTATTCCACCGAATAGCGATGGTAGTAATCCTGCGCCTCCTGACTGGTCTCGCGACACACCACATGCGCCACCGTGTACACGCCAATATCGCGTCCCGCCGCTTGTCCGCGGCTGCGAATATCCACGACATGTTCGCGGCCGGCGTCGAGTTCCGAAAACGTGGTGAACAGATAGTCGCAATACTGTGCCGCGAAGTCGCGTCCCGGCGCACCGAACGCGGCGTTCATCGTGACCGGACGAGGCGCCTGCAATGGCACGGGCCGTGAAATAGCGCCTTTCAGGTGATAGAACTCGCCCTCGAAATCAAAGGGCTCGGCCGACGTGTAGAGCTTCATCAGGATCTCGGACCATTCCGCCGCCTGTTTATAAGCCTCCGGGTTCAGCTTCACGCCGAACATGTCGAACTCGTCCGGGTTCCATCCACACACAATGTTCAGTCCCACGCGGCCATGACTGACGTGGTCGATGGTCGCCAGCGCTTTCGCCGCGTACAGCGGATGCACGAGCGGCACGTGAACCGTTGAAAACAACGCAACGCGACGCGTCACCGCGGCAAGTGCAGCGGCGAACGTGAAGGTCTCGAATGACCACTCGCGAACATGCGTGGTGCCGTTGAAGCCACGCCATCGCGCGATGGGCAGGAAAAAGTCCATGCCGCCAAGATCTGCCGCGATGGCGGCGCGCTGCACGTCGTCCCATGTCGCACGCCATTGCTCGGGCACGGTCGTGAACGAGAGGCCACGGTCCGCGTTGGCTGCAAAGACGCCGAGCTTGAACGCGTGAGCGAGTCGCATTGGATTCGCGGTGAGTTCGGTCAAGACATGCTCCTTGAGATCGAGGGCGGTTATTGAAGAATACTGAATTCAGAAAAATCGCGTGTCAAGGACCATGTGCAATGCGTTGCGCTTGTGCGAAAACCGCTCGTGCCGGTGCATGGACGGTCGCAGGAAAAATTCGCCGCGGTGCAGCGAGGTTTGTCGGCGGCCTTCGCAGGTTCGAAGCCAGCGGTTTCACAAGGGGTAGCCAAGGCCGCTGGATCGTAAAAAGCGCTGTTCAGGTGCAAAGCACGCTTGCAGGCAGCACTTTAATTGAATCCATGCTGCGATGACGTTACCCCGACCTCTGGCAAAAATCGCATTCATCATAGTCCGTTTCAGACAGATCACGGCGATAGATGCGAACAATCCCGATCCATTGACTGAGCATCCCAGCTCTTCCCGCACTTTCTCCGCAAAAACATTTTTGGCAAGTTCTTGACGTCCAATTTTTGCTGAAATAATCTGAATTCAGAATGTTGATGATGACATAGACATTCACGTGTCATGGAAGCTGCCGCTCCAGAGGCCTGCGTGGCGCGGCGAGTTCTACCCCGAAGTCCGAAGTCACGAGCAAACGAAATCGCGACATCAAGAAATCTCGTCAACCACCCACGATCTTTAACGGAACCCAAGTGAAAACACCTCTTATTGCTGCATCGCTCGCCGCGTTGTGCGCGAGTGGCTCTGTGTGCGCTCAAAGCAGCGTGACGCTGTACGGGATCATCGACGAAGGCCTGACCTTCTCGAACAATCAGCTTGGCTCGAAGGCGTATCAGATGCAAAGCGGCATTTCGCAGGGCAGCCGCTGGGGGCTTCAGGGTGCGGAGGATCTGGGGGGCGGCTTGTCGGCGATCTTCCGGCTCGAGAACGGTTTCGACATCAACTCGGGCAAGCTGGGGCAACAAGGCCGCGAGTTCGGCCGCGGCGCTTATGTTGGTTTGTCGAGCAAGACCCTGGGTACGGTCACGCTCGGCCGTCAAAACGAAATGATGGGCGACTACGTGGGCCTGTACACCGCGAACGGCAACTGGGGCATCCTGTTCCCGCACCCGGGCGATCTCGACAACACCGGCATCGACTTCCGCATCAACAATGCCGTCCGATACACCTCGCCGATCATCTCGGGCATCCAGGCGTCAGCGTTATACGGATTCGGCAACGTGGCGGGCGCGACCAACCGCGACGCGGTCAAGTCGGTCGGCGTGAAATACGCGGGCGGTCCGATCGCGCTGGCTGCGGCCTATACATCGATCGATCACCCGTCCGAAGCCGTGCCCGAAGGCGTGTGGACAGCGACCAACACGGTCGATGGCAACTACGGGCTGGCTGCGTCGAAGTACCAGTCGTTCGGTATCAGCGGGCAGTACTCGTTCGGTAACGCGAAAATCAGCGCCGACTATACGAACACGAAATTCCTCGGACTGGACCCGACGGTCGGCGCCAACATCAGCGGCCACGTATCGTTTAACATTTTTGAAGTCGTGGCGAGCTACTACGTGACGCCCTCCGTGCAACTCGGCACTGGATACAGCTATACGGAAGGCCAGGTCTCGGCGACTTCGCAGAAACCGAAGTATCACAACTTCGATGCGATCGTGGACTACTTCCTGTCCAAGCGTACCGATACCTACTTGCAGGCCACTTACATGCACGCCGCGGGTGACGCTCAATACGCCGATCTCGCGCCGGTTTTGCAGCGATCGAGCACGCCCAACCAGATTGAAGTGCGATTGGGGCTGCGTCATCGTTTCTGACCGTCAATAATTCATCTTCACGCGTGCCGCGAGTCAGGTCGCGGCACGCTTTCGTGCATCTTCATCCGGCGAGATGCCGGGACACAGGAGTTTCGATGGACAGTTTCGAGATCGACGCGAAGCGCAGGCAATGGTTGTTGGGCTCGCTGGCCGCAGGGGCCGGCCTGATACTGCCGTGGGAATTGGCGCGTGCGCAGGGAACGGCCAGCGATGACGTATTGAACATTGCATACATCTCGGACGTGCCCACCTGGGACCCGACGGCGATCACGGTGCCGCAGGCGCAATCCATTTACGAAACGGTCTTCGATTCCCCGTTGCGCTACTCGCCCAAGCTGAAACTGGAAGCGCGCCAGATCACGGCATGGAAGTGGCAGGACCAGACCGACCAGCGCCTCGAAGTCACCTTGCGCGACGACATCCTGTTTCATGATGGCTCGAAGCTGACGACCGCCGACCTGAAATACAGCCTTCACGATCGCCCGTCCGCCGACAAGAAACTGGCTGTCGGCGGCATGTTCCAGACGCTGAAGGACGTCGAGATCATCTCGCCCACGCGCGCTGTGCTGGTGTACAGCAAGCCGACGCCGGCCGCGCCGATCTATCTCGCGTTCCTCGCGGGATATATCTTGCCGAAGGCGTACATGGAGAAGGTCGGTATCGACGGTTTCCTGGCGAAGCCGATCGGCGCCGGGCCCTACAAGCTGGTCGACTATCAGCGCGGTTCGCGCATCGTGCTCGAGGCCTTCGATAAATACTGGGGCGGTGTTCCCGCGATCAAGAACGTCACGTTCCAGATCACGACGGAACCATCGGCGCGGGTGGCCGCGGTCGAGTCCGGCCGCGCGGGCGTGGCCGTGCAGATTCCTCTGCGCGAGGCGCAGCGCCTGGCGAAGACGCCTGGCATCACGACAAAGATCTATCCGTACAGCGAGATCTACATGCTGCGCATGCCGAACTACGTCAAGCCGTTCGACGACGAAAACGTGCGCGCAGCCATGCATTACGCCATTGATACCGCTGCGCTGTCCAAGGCGTTCTACGGCGGCGAAGCGGTGCCGTTGTCGGTCACGGCCACGCCCGGTTCGCCCGCGGACGTGCCGGGCTTCAAGATCGGCTTCGATCCGCAACGCGCGCTCGCGGCGCTTGCGAAGTCCGGGTACGGCCCGAACAAACCGGTGAAGGTGCCGTTCCTCACGACCAACGGCACGTTCCCGAGCGACTACGACATGGCGCGCGCCATTGCCGGCATGTGGCAGCGCGTGGGCATTCAGGCCGACCTCACGCAGACGACCATGGCGAAGGTCATCGGCGAGATCCAGGCGACCAAGATGAGCGGCGTGCTGCTCTATAGCTGGGCCAATTCGACCGGCGACCCCGAGAACTACACGGGCCGCATTCTCGATCCGCGTCTGCGTTTCTCCGCGTGGAAAGACGACGCACTCGCGCCGCGCGTGGAAGCCCTGATGACTGAAGTCGATGACGACAAGCGCATGGCGGGGTATCGTGCGCTGAGTCAGGAAGCATCGGAGAAGTCGTGGGTCGTGCCCTTGCTGCAGGCGGTGACGACCATTGCGTATCGATCGAATATTGATGTGAAGACGTTCGATAGCGGCTATATCCTGCCCGTCGAATACAAGCGCAAGTGACCCGGGTCCCTCGATTCGAGTCCCTCAGCTTAGGCCCCATCAACCAAGGAGCATGCGATGCAGATTGAAGATTCCGTCGCCTTCGTGTCAGGCGCCAATCGCGGGCTAGGCGCGCGCTTTGTCACGAGCCTGCTCGAAGGCGGCGCGCGCAAGGTGTATGCCGCCGCACGCGATGGCCACGCCGTTGCGACGGGCGACTCGCGGATCATCCCGGTCACGCTCGACATCACGGACCCGGCGCAGGTGGCGCAAGCCGCGGCAACCGCAAGCGATGTCACGCTGCTGATCAACAACGCCGGCATCAACCGGCTCGATCGGGTCATTCTTTCCCGAGACGACTCGGCCGCTCGCGCCGAAATGGAAGTGAACTACTTCGGAACGCTTGGTATGTGCCGTGCGTTCGCGCCCGCGCTGATCGCCAATCGCGGCGCGGTCGTGAACATGCTGTCCATTCTCGCGCGCGTCGGCTTGCCCATGATGGGTTCGCTGTGCGCATCGAAGGCGGCGGCATTACGCATGACGGAATGCCTGCGCGCGGAACTCGCGGAACATCATGTGCGCGTGCTCGGCGTGCTGCCCGGTGCGATCGATACCGACATGAGCCGTGACTTTCCGCCGCCGAAGCTATCGGTGACCGAGGTGGTCGACGCCGTGTTCGCCGCGCTCGCGAATGGTCCCGACGAGGTGTATGTTGGCGCGATGGCGCAAGGCGTCAGTGCAGGTCTCGCAGCCGATCGCGATGCGGTGCAGAAGCAGTTCGCGGGCTATCTTTGAACATGGACGGAGGAGAGATAATGAGCGGTCAGACAATCCAGGTGACAGCGCAAGACGGCGGCCAGTTCGCGGCGTATCTCGCGAAGCCGGCGCAAGGGTCGGGTCCCGGCCTCGTGTTGCTGCAGGAGATATTCGGCATCAACGGCTACATGAAGTCGATGGCCGACCGTTATGCCGAGGAAGGCTACGTGGTGCTGGTTCCGGATCTATTCTGGCGCATGAAGCCGGGCGTGGAACTCGGCTACGGCGAAGCGGATTTCAAGGAAGCGCTCGGTTACAACGAAAGGCTCGACGAAGAGAACGCGGTCAACGACATTGCCGCGACCATCGCCGCGATCCGTGCCTTGCCTGAGCAGGCGGGCAAGGTCGGCACGATCGGCTATTGCCTGGGAGGGCGCCTCGCGATGCTCGCAGCCGCGCGCACCGACGTGGATTGCGCCGTGAGCTACTACGGCGTGGGACTCGAAGCCTACATAAACAAGATCCCGGCGATCCACTGCCCGATGATCTTCCACTTCGCCGAGAACGACGTGATGACGCCGGCGGCATCGCGTGAAAAGATCATCGCGGCGCTCAAGCAAAAAGCGTCGATTGAAACCTATGTGTATCCGGGTTGCGACCACGCGTTCGCGACGCCCGAGCGCGAGCACTTCGACAAACCCGCGGCCATGATGGCGTATTCGCGGACCATGACGTTGCTGCGTAAAGTGCTCGGTCCCGTGTACGACCTGAACCAGCTTTGGGAGATGCATTGCTACTACGAATTCGGCACGCGCGACGTCAACGCCGTGATGCCGACCATGGTGGCGCAGCCTTACGTCAACCACGTTCCCACGATGACCGGCGGTGTCGGCCATGACCAGCTCAAGCGTTTCTACAAGTACCATTTCGTCGATTCGAATCCGGCGGATACGCGCCTGATTCCAGTGTCGCGCACGATCGGCTCGGATCGCGTGGTCGACGAGTTCGTGTTCTGCGCGACGCATGATCGGGAAATCGACTGGCTGTTGCCTGGGCTTAAGCCGACTGGAAAATACTTCGAAGTGCCCATGCTCGCGGTCATCTGCTTTCGCGGCGACAAGCTGTACAACGAGCATATCTATTGGGACCAGGCGTCGGTGCTGGTGCAGATCGGCGCGCTTGATCCAACAGGCTTGCCGGTCGCGGGCATTCAGACCGCGAAGAAGATGGTCGATGAAACCTTGCCGACGAATACCTTGATGCCGAACTGGGCATCGAGTGAAGGCAAGCCGGTTTAACGCGGAAAGGGATGAGGAAGGGCGATGGCATCACGTGGTTCCATCGCCTTAAAAGCACACACCTCAGCGCATGAACAAGCCGCCGTTCACATCCCAGCACGCCCCGTTCGCGAAGTAAGCGTTCTCTGCGGCCAGCATGACGGCCACATCGGCGACGTAATCGGCCGAGCCAAGACGTCCGCCCGGAATGCTCGCAATGACTACGTTCAACTTGTCGGCGGGCACGCTTTCATGAACGATGGGCAAGTCCATCGGGCCGGGTGAAATGGCGTTGACCGTGACGCCGCGTGAGGCGAGGTCACGCGCGAACACCTTGGTGAGCGTAATCACGCCGCCTTTCGATGCCGCGTAGTGCGCGCCCGTTGCAGAGCCGCCATTCTGGCCCGCAAGCGATGCGATATTCACTATGCGTCCCGTACCTGCATCGGCGAAATGCTGGCCGAAGACCTGGCATCCGAATAACACGCTGCGTAGATTCACGTTGATGACATGGTCGAATTGCTCCGCCGTGATGTCCATCACCGGCACGACCTTCGATGCACCCGCGTTGTTGACCAGTGCATCGATGCGTTGCCACTTGTTCAGGATCGCATCGCGTGCAGCGCTGAAATCCGCCTTCGATGTCACGTCGAGATTCAATGCAAACGCGCTCGAGTGATCGGCGCTGAGTTCGCTCGCCAGTTCCTGCGCGGCGTTGAACGCAATATCGCCGATCGCCACGCGATATCCCGATGCGTGAAAGCGCCGTGCGATGACCGCGCCCAGACCCCGCGCCGCGCCCGTCACCAGGACTACCCTGTCCGTCATGCTGTCTTCAATCATTGAACGAACGCACCTTCAAAACAAGCTTCAAAACAAGCGGCGATAGCGCAAACGAGTTCATCCTCGCCCTTGCGTCCGACGATCTGCAAACCTGCTCGCAGGGGCGAACCGGCAATCGGCAAGGGCAGGCTGAGCGCGGGATGGCCGCTGAGATTAAATGGCCGGATCAACGACGACATGGCGATCACCGGCGTACCGTTCCTCGCCGCCTCCAGTGTAATCGGGAGCGCGGGGAGTGTCGGCAGCACGATGACATCGACGTTCTGCAATGCATGATCGACCTCGGCGGTAAAGCGCGCCCGCACCGTTTCAGCAACGGCAAGATCAGCCTCGGTCGTCTTCGACGCCATCCGCAAGCGTGCATCCAGATCCGCACCGAGCTTGCCCGTCTCGAGCAAGTGCCCGAACGCGGCCCACGTTTCGGCGTTGATCACGGTGAGGCCTGCATCGAACGCGGCGCGCAGGTTGAGCAACTCGATGCCCTGCGATGTGAAGCCCGCGAGCGACGGCGCGTTTGCCACGGCGTCGCTGATCTCAGGGGTTGCATCGGCGGACACTACGCCGATCCTGATCGATGACGGCATCGTGTTCGCTACGTGTTCATCGAAGCCAGGTGCTATGGCAGCCATTACGTCGATCAGCGTCAGCATCTCGCGCGCAAACGGTCCGACGCAATCGAGCGTGCTTCGTGCCGGCGCCACACCGCGTCGCGACACGCGACCGAAGGTCGGCTTCATGCCAATCACGCCGCAGCAGGCAGCGGGACCGCGCACCGAGCCGCCGGTGTCGGTGCCGAGCGCCGCGGACGACAGATGCAGCCCGACCGCCGCAGCTGACCCGCTCGACGAACCGCCCGGAATCCGCGTCTCGTCCTGCGGATTCTCGGGCGTGCCGGTGAAGTCGTTGATGCCGGTCATGCCGAACGCCAGCTCGTGCATGTTGGTCTTGCCGACCACGCGCCAACCCTGCGCAAGCAAGCGGTCCACCACGTCCGCGTGACTTTGCGCCGGCGGGGTATCCAGTAACGCACGGCTTGCCGCCGTGGTCGGATATCCCGCGACGTCGATGGTGTCCTTGAGCGCAATGCTCGGGCCGTCGGCGTCGCCAAGCGTAAATTCGCTGATGAATTCGTTCATTGCCTAAGCGGCCCTAAGGGCTGGGTGTGGAGGGATGGACTTGCCAGGGCGCATCGAACAGGCGTTGCGTGCGGAAATGTTTGATGAGCCAGCGCTGGCCGTCAGCGGCCGGCACGAAATCCACATCAAGTCTCGCCGATACCAGCTCGGCCCCGCCCGTTACATAGCCCGATGCCTGCAACATGATCCAGCGCCCGGTGGCATGCGTTGCGGCGGCATCGACATCAATAGTCTCCGATGCCATGAAGTGCGTGTTCACGCTGAAATGCGGCGTAGGCGGCAGGTAGCGCGCGAGCATCGCGACGATCGCTTCGCGGCCGGTGAGCGCGCCGAACTTTTCTGCGTACTGGGGGCCGACGCCTTGCCATATGGCGTCTTCGCTGAATAGCTCAGCGAGCGTCTCGTACGGCCGGCCACCCGATGGCACATCGCAGAGCGCCATGTATCGCATCATGGTCCGGCGCACCGCACGCTCGGCCTCGAGCACGGCGAGCCGGGCAGTGAGATTGGCCAAGGTGTCGTTCATGCCGGGTTCGGCACGCTCAGCGCCCGGCCTATGCGGGCTTCTATCTTGCCGTAGCGCCACAGGTTGTATTCGCCCACGGGCGTGGTCCGGTACAGGTTGCAGACGGCCGCCGCCGTGTCGAAGCTGTCGACATCGGCCATGATGTAGAAGGTCCACGGCGCGCCGGCGGACTGACCCACCACTACGCGGTCGTCGTCCATGATGCCGAGGACCTTGACCCCTTCCATGGCCTCGATGCTCTTCAGCATCGCACCATAGGCCTGCCAGACCGTGCCGATCTGCTCGCGCGGAAGGTCGAAGAAATTCTGCGTTACGCCGCAGCAAAACAGTACCCGCAGAGGCAACGATACGTCGTCCACCATGGTGGAGTTCTCCTGAAATTTTTATCGGATTGCCAGTGTAGCGAGCTAGAGCAAAAACCCGATCGCGTTGAGCGCGTCGGTGGAATCGATCAGCCTTACGACCTTCTGCACAATGCGCGGCTCGCCGCCGGACAGGTCAATGCGATGCTCCACGTCCGCCGCGAACAGCGCGCTGACACCGCGCTTGTAGGCGACCACGACCTGAGCGCTGCGTACGTCGACTGTGTCCGCCGAGTCACTCGACATCGTAAAGCGCGACACGGTGCGTACCGTGCGCGCGGCGTCCGTGACGGATGGTGAATAGCCCGAGCTCAGCCGCTGCACGCGCAATGCGCGCATCGTTTCATCGTCATAAACGTAGTTCAGCGTGTCCGCGAAGTCGGTCGCAAGCGGGTCGATGGGCACCACGTAGAACCCCTTGGGCGACCAAAGATCGAGCCACGCACGATAATCCTTCCGGTCCAGAATCTCGGCTTCACGCCAGATGAACTGCACGGCTTTCGCGAACACGGGTTGCATGAGGAGGGCGTTGGTATCGTCCATGTTATTGCTGCTCCATCAGCTCGCGCCATTTCGCGTAGGCGGCGCGCATGCCGGTTTCGTCGGTGGCGTGTGCCGTTTTCTCGCCGTTCGCCGCGGTGGTTTCGCGGTTCAAGCCGCGATTGACGAGGATCGGTACGTCGGGTCCCGCATGCGAGCCGCGCTGCACGCGCTCCCACGCTTCGGCGTCGTCGGGGCTGCCGAAACCGAATGGGCCCTGGAAATGTTCATGCACCCGCAAGCGTGCGCGGTTGGCTTCTTCGGGACCGCCGTCCATGCCGAGCGCCACATGACGGATCTCGGTCTCTTCCACCGAGATGGGCCGCAGTACGCGGAAAAATGCCATCGATAACGCCAGGTTCGGAAACAGGTTCAGGTTGAAACCGACGCCCATCAGCGAGCGCACGATTCGTCTCACCTGATCGGGCGGATAGTCCTTGGCCAAAGACTCCGCCAGCGCCTCGTAGCGCATCGGGATCGGCGCTCCGTTGTCTTCGTCCAGGTCGACAATCTCGGGAACCAGGACGGCGAGACTATGGCCGTTGCCAAGCGAGCGGCAAAACGCTTTGTCGCTGGTCATGAAGCTGGTGATCGCAGCGGCGGTTTCGTCGTCGATGGTCTTCATCCACGATTTGTGGACGACGGGGAAGTGATACAGGTCGGTCGTGTTTTCGAGCTGGATCTTCCAGTTGCCCTTGAACTTGAACTTGTGTTCGCCGTTCGCCTTGACCGGAAATCCCGCGCCCTGTTTCATGAACAGGTCGATCCACGGTTTCGCTCCGCCCAGGAAGTCCTCCAGAGGTTCGATCGACTGATCGAAGCTCGCGAAAATCAGTCCGTGATAGATGCCGACGCGCAGGCTCTTCAGCGGCAGTTCGGTCTTGTCGACAATACCCTCGTAACCATCGCCATACGGCAATGCGCGCAGCGCGCCGTCGAGTCCGTACGTCCAGCTGTGATACGGGCAGGTAAACCCGCGCGCGTTGCCTTTGTGCTGCTCGCAGACGGTTGCGCCGCGATGGCGGCAGCGGTTCTCGAGCACATTGATTTCACCGCTCTTGTCGCGGACCACGATCACTGGCTGGCGTCCGATTGTCGTCGTACGAAAGTCGCCCGGCTTCGGCAGCTCGCTTTCATGCGCAACCCAGATCCATGTCTTGTAGAAGATGCGTTCGAGTTCCGCTTCGAAAATCGCCGGATCGTTATAAAGCGACGGCGAAACGCGGTCGGCTTCCGCGCGTTTGTAGAGCGCGCTTGTATCGATGACCTGAGAGGCCGTGGGATGGATATCGCTCATCAATGACCTGAGTAATGTAGGGTGGGCCGTAGCGCTAGTGCTAGTTATGCATTGAAGTGTCGGCCGATGGCGCTTATAGGTCAAATTCATCTAAAATCGGTGCGTCCATCAATCTGGCAAATATCATGACCTCGATCGACCACGTCGACCTCAACTTGTTGCGCGTCTTCAACGCGATCATCGAAGAGCGCAGCCTGACGCAGGCGGGGCAGCGCCTCGCGTTGTCGCAGCCGGCGGTCAGCTATTCGCTTGGCCGCCTGCGCACGCTTTTCGACGACCCGCTTTTTATCCGCACGCGGGTCGGCATGCAGCCGACACCGATCGCGCTCGAACTGGCGGCTATCGTGGCGCGGGCGCTGGATACGGTGCGCGAAGCCCTGCGTTATGCGGAACGGTTCGATCCGGCCATCAGTACGCGGACCTTCAGGCTGTCGTTATCGGATGCGGGGGAGTTGGCGTATTTGCCGCCGATCTGCGCGGCCTTGCAGCGGCTCGCGCCGCGCGTGAAGCTGCGCATAGAGCCGACGCCCGTGGAGGAGATTGAAGAAGCGTTGAGGGTGAGCCGGCTGGATTTCGCGATCGGCAATTTGCCGGAACTCACGGCGCGAACGTGCCATCGGCTTTTGTTCGAAGAGACTTACGTGTGCATGACGCGCAAGCGTCGCGGCTTGCCGCGCGGCGCGCAGATCGATCTGGCCGCGTTCACCGCAGCGCCGCACGTGCAGATCCTGTCGGTCGAGCACAGTCACCACGCACTGGAAGACGCGTTCCGCTCGCAAGGCGTCGGGCGCAATACGCTGCTGGAATTGCCGCACTTCGTCGCGTTGCCCAGCGTGCTCGGCGTGACGGATTACTACGCGACGCTGCCACGCCGGCTCGCCCAGATCTTTAACCGCGATGGCCGCTTCAAGGTCTACGAATTGCCGGTCCAGTTACCCGGTGCGTCCGTATCGATGCACTGGCACGAGAACTTCAACAACGATGAAGGCAATGCCTGGCTGCGTGAATTGCTCAGCGAGAGGGTGCAGACCTTCGATCAGTTTCCGCTGGCGGAGGCCTAGAGGTCTAGCACCAGCACGGGAGACCGCGAGCGTGAGACGCAGCAGCAAATGACCGTGCCGCTAGCGCGTTCCGATTTGCTCAGGCAATGATCACGATGTTCAGGCTCGCCGCTGACGACATCCACCATGCAGGTGCCGCAGACGCCTTCACCACAGGACGTGTCGACGATGATGTCGATGGACGCGAGCGCCTGCACGATCGACATGCCCTCGCTCACCCGAACTCTCGACCCTGTGCTGGCGATTTCCACGTCGAAGGAATCGAGAGCGGGGGCGGTGGCCGCATCGGGATCGGGATCGGCGGCGAACCGTTCCAGATGGATCGATTCAGCGCGGACGTGTTGCTCCGCCACGCTCACCACGCGATTCATGAACACGCCCGGGCCGCATGTGTAGACGTGGGCGCCCGGAGCGATGCCTGCGAGGCACCCGCTAACTTCCGCATCGACGCGATCCGGTTCGACGCCGCAATGGAGCACCACATTAGCGGCGAAAGGAGGCTGCGAGAGCAACGGGATGAAGGCAGCGCTCGCCTGGTCGCGAATGAAATAATGCAGCTTGAACGAAGCATTCTGTCGAACCAGGCGGTACGCCATGCTCAGTAGCGGCGTAATGCCGATCCCGGCTGCGATCAGGATATGTTCGGTGGCCGCTGGGTCAAGGCGAAACAGGCTGCGCGGCGCTCCGATCAACAGATGCGCGCCCGGCTCAACGTGGTCGTGCAGCGAACTCGATCCGCCCCGTGAAGCGTCTTCACGCTTGACCGCGAAAAGATGCTGGTCCCGCAGATCCGGGTCACCACACAGCGAATATTGACGGGTGACACCGGTGGGACTGGTTACATCGATATGAGCGCCCGGCTCGTATGCGTCGAGCGGCGCGCCGTCGACGCGCGAGATGACGTAGGAGCGGATACCGGGGGCTTCGTCGCGCACAGCATCGACGCAGACGGTGATGACGGAAGAGTTCATGGTGTGTGGGGCTGCTTTTCGATTGACGATTAACGCGTGCAACGGGAACGAGGGATTTGGCCGGAGCGCGCTGTATTGGAAAATACAGGCATATCAAAGATAGGCCAAATCGATAATAAATCGATAGTGATATCAATCGGGTTTATTTTGGTCGGTGCAGCCGGCAGGGGAATGGGTTGCCGGCGCAGTTGAGCAGGTTCCGCCGGCAGGGTACTCTTCCACAGCAGGCCATCATGCAGGGTATGGTTTGCGAAGGAGGCGGCCGGAGTGCCTCGATCAACCATCACCTCGGGTTCCAGCACGCAATCGGGAGATTCCATGCAACCGCTACGCGCAGTCAATCTTCTCCAGTCGAAGGAAGGCGCCCGGCTTCATGGTCCGGAACTCGATCAATGGCGCCGCTGGGGACCGTATTTGAGCGAGCGGCAATGGGGCACTGTTCGCGAGGACTACAGCGAATACGGCACCGCATGGGACTACTTCCCGCACGATCATGCGCGCAGCCGCATGTACCGCTGGGGTGAGGACGGCATTGGCGGGTTCGGCAACGACCCGCTCGACTGGTGCGTCTCGCTCGCGCTCTGGAACGGGCACGATCCGATCATCAAGGAGCGGCTCTTCGGGCTGACGAATGAGCAGGGTAACCACGGTGAGGACGTAAAGGAGCTTTACTTCTATCTCGACGGCACGCCGACGCATTCGTACATGAAGATGCTGTACAGGTATCCTCATTACGCATTCCCATACCAGGACCTGATCGACGAAAACAGGCGGCGCGGCGCCGATCAGCCCGAATATGAAATCCTCGATACAGGCGTGTTCGACGATAACCGCTACTTCGATGTCTGCATCGAGTATGCAAAGCACACACCCGACGATATCGTGATGCGCGTTACCGTCGAAAACCGTGCGGATCACCGCGCGGCGCTTCATGTGTTGCCGCAATTCTGGGCGCGTAACAGATGGGCGTGGTCGGGCAAGCCCGGCAAGCCGTCGCTCAAACTGGAGCCGAACGCACGGGAGGGCGCACGTGTCATTGCACGCAACCCCGCGCTGGGAACGATGATCGTGACGGCGTCGGCGCAGCAGACGATCGAGTGGCTCTTCTGCGAAAACGAAACGAATATGCGCCGCGTTTTCGGCTTCGATGGAGCGGGCCCCGGGCCATTCAAGGATGGCATCAACGACTACCTCATCGACGCGGACGAGCAGGCAATCCGGCGCGACAGGGGCACCCGTGCCGCTGCGCATGTGTACCTGGAGCTCGCGCCTCATGAGCGCTCGGTGGTGTATTTGCGGTGGCGTCCCGAAGCGTCTGCAACTGCGGCTCAGGATGCCGCGCCACTCGACATGGAAGCGCTCTTCGCGCGCCGGCAAGCAGAGGCCGACGAATTCTATGCGGCGCTTCAGCACGACATCACCGACGCCGATGCGCGGCTCGTACAGCGTCAGGCGCTAGCCGGCATGCTGTGGTCGAAGCAGTACTACCAGTTCGACGTGACGCGCTGGCACGACGGCGACCCCGGCCAACCCACGCCGCCGAGAGTACGCAGGCGCGGGCGCAACGCGGACTGGCGGCACATGTGCAATGGCGACATCGTGTCGATGCCCGACAAGTGGGAGTACCCATGGTACGCGTCGTGGGACCTCGCATTTCATGCGGCTGCGTTCGCCATGATCGATCCCGGCTTCGCGAAGCAGCAATTGCTGCTGCTCGTGAAGGAGCGCTACATGCATCCGAACGGGCAATTGCCTGCCTACGAGTGGGCGTTCGGCGACGCGAATCCGCCGGTTCATGCGTGGGCAACATGGCGTGTGTACGAACTCGACCGGGAGGTGACCGGCGTTGGCGATCACGCGTTTCTCGAAGTCATGTTCCACAAGCTGCTGCTCAATTTCTCGTGGTGGGTCAACCGCAAGGACGCCGACGACCGCAACATCTTCCAGGGCGGTTTTCTCGGGCTCGACAACGTGGGCATCTTCGACCGGTCTTCGCCGCTACCGACCGGTGGCCACATCGACCAGGCCGATGGCACGGCATGGATGGCCTCCTACGCGCTCGACCTGATGCAGATCGGTCTCGAACTGGCGATGACGAACAACGCGTATGTGGAAATCGCGGTGAAGTTCTTCGAGCATTTCCTGTATATCGCGGAAGCGGTCAGTTGCAGCGAAGGCTGCAGCACCGGGTTATGGGAAGAACAAGACGAATTTTTCTACGACGTATTGCGCCTTCCGGACGGTACCCGTGTGCCCATGCGCATTCGTTCGATCGTCGGGCTGATTCCGCTCTTCGCCGTTCACGTGCTCGAGGAGCGGGTGTACGGCCATCTACCGGGATTGCGCGAGCGGCTGGCGTGGTTCCTTGAGCATCGGCCGAACCTGGCAAAGCTGGTGTCGCGCTGGACCGAACCCGGCAAAGGTAACACTACGCTGCTGTCGATGTTGCGCGGACACCGGATGAAAGCGCTGTTGCAGCGCGCCCTTGATGAAGACGAGTTTCTCTCCGAGCACGGCATACGCGCTTTGTCCCGCGTGCATCGGGATGCGCCGTACCTCTTCGATCATGACGGCACGAGCTTCTGCATCAAATACGAACCGGGGGAATCGGATTCGCGTTCGTTCGGCGGCAATTCGAACTGGCGCGGGCCAATCTGGATGCCCGTCAACTACTTGCTGATCGAGTCGCTGTACGAGTTCCATCGCTACTACGGCGATGAGTTTCGCGTCGAATATCCGACGGGATCGGGCAACGACTGTTCACTGAGCGAGATTGCTGACGATCTCGCGCGGCGCGTCACCACACTCTTTCTCAAGGATGCATACGGCATGCGGCCTGTCATGGCGGCCTATCCGATGCTGCAGGCCGACCCGCGTTCGCAGGATCTCGTCCTGTTCCATGAGTACTTCCATGGCGATAACGGACGCGGCGTCGGTGCTTCGCATCAGACCGGCTGGAGTGGGCTCGTTGCGTTGCTGCTTCAGCCGCGCGTGATGAAGCTGTCTCATGTGGCGCCTGATGCCGGTTCAGTGGCTGCACCGGTGGCCGAAGTCACCGCACCGTCGATGGCGCGTTAGCGTTCCGGCTGCTGGAATGCGCGTTGGCAAATTCGCGCATCCTCCGGCACAGTGCCGTCAGCTCATCCGGGCTTCTAGAACTTCTTCCGGATCCCGACCAGGGCCATGAACTGGCTGTTGTTGCTGGACGCCGCCGTTCCGTTGAGAATCCACGCATGGGCCGCACCGGCGGCTCTCTGGTAGACAACGTTGCTGTACAAGTCGGTCGTCTTCGACAGGAAGTAGTTGATACCTAACGCACCCTGGTTGTAGTGCGTGTTTCCACCGGTGGCAACGGTGCTTCTTTGAGTCGTGTAGAGATAGGCCGCGGTCAGCACCGTAGCGGGCGTGACCTGATAGCGCAAGCTCGTTTCATAGTTGTTGAACTTCAGTGCGCCGCCGACGGTCGCGTCGAAGGCCGCATTGGTATAGATGACGCTCGCGAGGACCGAGCCGAACGTATAGGTGCCGCCGGCGCCCCATACGGTGTGCTTCGCAATGCCGCCGGCGGCAATCGTCGGAAGTGCGCCGTAGGTGTTATCGGACGCTTCCGCACCGGCCGTGCTGTAGCCTGGCTGGGTGACGGTGAAGAAACCCGCATCGAGGTGGACGGGACCGTTCACATAGTCGGCGCTGCCACTCCATAGGCGGTTGGTATTGATCTGACCCGGGAGGTTTGAAAACGCATACAGGGCCTTCGCGGTGAAACCGGCGATGGTAGGCGTCGTGTACTTGATCGCGTTGTTGGGCCGGAATGTGCAGTTCATGTCGTCGTTGTCATACGGGTGGAACGTATAACCTGACATGTAGAGGGCGGCCATTTCGTTGCCCACATCTTCCTGGAACGGCATGTATTGGCGGCCTGCCGTTACCGTTCCCCAAGTGTTGTTGACGAGGCCCACATAAGCGCTGCGGCCGAACATCCGGCCGCCTTGTCCAAGCGCGCCGTTCTGAATGTTGAAGCCGTTTTCAAGCCTGAAGGTGGCTTGCGTACCGCCGCCAATGTCCTCGAAGCCGAGCAAGCCCCAGCGGTTCGCCGACATGGCGCCCGGCAGCGCCTGAATGCCGTGATTGATGTGGCCATTGGTCGAACCCATGTTGCTCGTGTATCCGATGGCCGAATCGACAAGCCCATATAACGTCACGCTGCTTTGCGCGTGTGCGGTGCCTGCAATGGAGCCGAGCAGGGTAGCGGTGACCAGAACTTTCCTACGCATTTTAAACATCCTCTTAAAGTGCTGCATAGATCGCCCAAAAATGTTCTTATTGACGCTCGATTTTTTTGGGGCGATTAGTTGACGGAGTTGAATTCCAAACGTGACGGACTATTTTTTATAATTAGTATTGCTAATATTGGATCGTGCAATGTGAGATATTGAATGAAGCCTCTTCAGGCCTGGTTTTCTCCTCTGGTTTTCTCCTTTTATGTCAGCGTGCGAGAGACGGTGGCGTTTCCAAGGTTTTCCCGTTGTCTGGAGCGATCACGGTGGTGAGCATCGGGTAGTGACAAGCGCGTCCTGAGAACGACGGAAACTGTCCGTTGTCTTCCCGCATTCGCGCACGCACGGGCGAGGTCAGCGCCTCGGCGAGCAGTTGCGGTGAAGGAAAGCTCAGCATGTTGCGCTGCATGTAGTTCACGCGCGTCCATGGCATCGACTCACACCAGTCGATCCGGGTGAATACGATGACCTGCCGTACGTTCGGATAGTCGAGCATGATCTGCGGATGATGCGCGACGTAGTAGGAAAGCCAGTCGTTGAAGTTTTCCGCGGCGCCGGGGTAATGCACGAGATAGCTGCACAACGCCGGTTCCGCGATCGTGCTTGTGAGAGGTAAAAACGAACGGGTGAGCATGGCTTGATGCGTGACGAGACTTGCGCCTGTCGCGCGCCAGTCATCCGAGTGCGCAAGCCGCCAGAGATGTCCGCCCTCGGCGACTTGCGCCTCGAGCGCCTCGATGCTGGCGAACTCCAGTCTGAGCGCGAGCAGGGGCGAATGCCCGTCGTCGTGATAAGTCGTGATCTGGGCGGGTGTATGGAGCTCGGCCTTCAATAAGTCAGGCGTCGCGCGGATAGCGTCCTCGATGAGCCCATGATGTGCCGCGCTTATCCGCGCGTGCGGATCGTGCTCGTTGGTCGCCGTGATGAAGTAAGAGAATGTCATGGATCAAATCAGCTCAGGTGCGTGCAAGACGTGCGGTTTGTAGGCAGGCAAGATTTCTTTATCCCGTCTTTTTACTTTTAATTTTACGCAGTGGCGGCGCGAGCACCGCTTCGGGAATAGGGCAGACGTAGGCGCGTCCACCGGTTAAGCGCGCATGTTCTGCCTGAGCTGAGCTGATGGAAGACGGCTCCGTCAGCAGATCCACCGCGGTCGCCGCGAGCACCTTTGCTGCATGCAACATTCCTTTGTGTGCGGCGGGCAGTTTTCCTTGGGACACCAAATGCCACGTGTGCATGTTGGTGCCCACTGCGTAGCATGCGCCGAGGTATTGCGTTGTCGGCACGATCCAGCTCACGTCTCCGACATCGCTCGATCCCGTCAACGAGCCGGGTTTCTCGTTCAATGGGAGCGGCGTATCGGCGAGACCATGCGCATTGGCGGGTCCTCGATACGCGTCGAGGCATTCCTGCACATCACCCGCGCTGATGTTCCCGGCGAGCCGCGTGACGAAATCGCGGTCGGACTGGTCGAAGGGAGGGGGACCGAGACGCTCGAGGTTATCCATGATCAAGGCCTCGATCGTTTCGTTGCGCAGCACCTCGGAGCAGGCGCGATCGACTTCGACCTCGACGGTCGTTTCAGTCATCAGCGCAGCGCCCGCACCGATTCGCCGGACGCGCTCGAATAGCGCACGCGCCTGCTCGATGTCCGGCGCGCGGACGACGTACAGCACGTCGGCACGCGCCTGGACAACGTTCGCAGCGAGACCGCCGGCGTCGGTGATCGCGTAATGGACGCGAGCCTCGGCAGGCATGTGCTCGCGCAGGAAATTCACGCCGACATTCATCAGTTCAACCGCATCGAGCGCGCTGCGTCCCAGATGGGGTGACGCCGCGGCGTGCGACGCCACGCCGGAAAAGCGGAAGAATGCCTGAATCACCGCCAGCGATTTGTACTTGAAGATCCCCGAGAAAGGGCCGGGGTGCCAGGTCAACGCGACGTCGAGTTCGTTGAAAACGCCTTCGCGAGCCATGTAAGTCTTGCCCGCGCCACCTTCCTCGGCGGGGCATCCGAAATACCGCACGATCCCGGGCAGACCTTGCGAAACGAGGTAGTCGCGCGTGGCGACTGCGGCGAGCATCGCACCGACACCGAGCAGATGATGGCCGCATCCGTGTCCGCTGCCCCCGGCACAGACCGGGCAAGCTTCTACGGCCGCGGCTTGCTGGCTCATGTTCGACAAGGCGTCGTATTCGCCCAGGAAGCCGGCGGCGGGTCCTTCATCCCCGGCCTCGGCGACGAACGCCGTCGGCAGGCCGGCGACGTTCCTCGTGATCCGAAATCCTTCGCGCTCAAGTATCTCGATCTGCGCTTCGACTGAGCGAAATTCTTCCCAACGCGTCTCGGCAAGATCCCAGATCCGATCCGCAAGTTCAATATAGGTATCGCGCTTTGCTTCAACGAGCTGCTCGATGAGCGCAAGCCTCTGGCTATCTTCACGCTTCATGCGCCGGCTCCTGCGTATTGGATTGGAAACGACCCACGCACCGAGCCTCTTTGCGTTCGGCCTTCCTGGGCGACAGGAGGAAGCACATCGTCCGGAATGGGACAGACGTAGGCTTCATCAGCCGCTTGTTCGCGCAACTCCGCCTTGGCCTGTTCAAGCAATGAAGGACTCGCGTAGAGCGCTGCGGCGGTCGCAGCTATCACCTTTGCGCTATGAAGCATGCCCTTGTGCGCTATCGACGATTTGCCTTGTGCGACCAACTGCCAGGAGTGAAACGGCGTGCCGAGCGCGAAACAGGCGCCGAGACAGCGGGCGGTCGGCACGACCCAACTCACATCCCCCACGTCGGTCGATGCGGGCAACAACGACGGCATCAATTCAGCGGGCAGGACCCCGTCATGCAGGACGCCCGCGAGCCGATGGGCACCGAAAATCGACAAGCTGGCTTTCGCTTCGGCGGGTGAAATCGCGGCGTGCATGCGCGCGGCATAATCGTGGTCGGCGATATCGAACGGCGTCGGACCTATCGCGAGCATGCGCTCGTACATCAAGCCGGACAGCACCTTGTTGGGCTTCATGTTCGACATGGCCTTTTCCACCCGGCACGCCACAGTGGTGTCGGTCATCATCGTGGCGCCGTCCGCGATCTTTCGCAGACGCTCGAGCAGCGAATGGATCGTGGAAAGTTCCGGTGCGCGCAATTGATAGACGACCTCGGCGCGAGCCTGCACGACGTTGGGCGCGCTCCCTCCCGTATCGTGCAGCGCGTAGTGAAGGCGGGCGTCGCTCGGCATGTGCTCGCGCAGATAGTTCGCGGCAACGTTCATCAGCGTGACGGCGTCGAGTGCACTGCGTCCCAGGTGAGGCGCCGCCGCCGCGTGCGCTGCGATACCGTTGAACGTGAAGCGTGCGTGGAGCGTCGCAAGGGTTGCCATCGCGTCGATGGCGAGGACGCTTGCGGGATGCCAGGTGAGTGCGGCGTCGAGGTCGGCGAATGCGCCGGCTCGCGTCATGAACGTCTTTCCGGCTCCGCCTTCCTCGGCGGGACAACCGTAATAGCGGACCCGGCCAGCATAGCCGGACGCATGCAGCCAATCCTTGATGGCGAACGCGGACATCAGTGTCGCGCCGCCCAGCAGGTTGTGGCCGCAACCATGTCCGCTACCGGCATCTGCTACCGCTTGCCGGCTGGCGGAGTTGGCGACCTGGCTGAGGTGAGGCAGCGCGTCGTACTCGCCGAGAAAACCGATGACCGGGCCGCCATCGCCGGCTTCGGCGACAAACGCAGTAGGGATGCCCGCAACTTCCCGCGTGATTCGAAAGCCATGGCGCTCGAGTTCGCGGATTTGCAGTTCAGCCGACTCGTACTCTGCGTAGGCAGTCTCGGCGAGATCCCACAGCCGGTCGCTCAGGTGAACACATACCTCACGGTACGATTCGATCCGCGCGGCAATCTCTTGATCGAGTTGATCGAAATTCACTACCTATCCCTTTTGATTGAAACACGCAGCCCCGTGCCATTCGACGCGTAATCGAAACGACATGTGAGGCCTTGCATCCGAATGACGAACATCAATGATTGATCAGGGTGGTTCCACTATCTGCAGGCCGCTAGATTCCCGCCTTGGCGTGGAATGCGCCGTTGCGGCCGAGCGTTGCGCGATGCCGCATGTAGAGCGTCAGGACGGCGAGTAGCGAGATTGCATTTGCTGCGAGCAGGTACCAGGCCGGCGACATCGGATCGGCGGTCCTGGCGGCGAGCCATGCAACGACCACTTGCGCGCTGCCGCCGAAGATCGTGGTCGGCACGCTGAAACAGATGGATACGCAGGTGCTGCGAATCGCATTAGGGAATATCTCGGGGATGAAGCACAGCTGGAACGGCGCCATCAGCACGCGTAACAACGTCAGCAATCCGACCATCGAAAGAAAGGTAGCGGCGGTGCCGTTCTGGGTTACCCAGACGAATAACGGCACGATCGCCAGCACGGTAATAAGCTGCGGCAGCAGCATCCACTTCGTATTGGGAAAGCGGTCGTAGAGCAGGCCTGCAGCCAGCGATGCGACGATACCCACACCGCCCGTGATAAGTCCGACCAGCATCGAGGTCGACGTGGGCAGGTGCAACACGCGCAAGCCGTAGGTCGTCATGTAGTAGCCGACGACATACACCGTGATCGTCGGCCCGATCAGCACGGCGCACGAGATCAGCAAATCGGCAAGGTGCTTGTTGACAATGACCGATACCAGCTCACTCGTCCCTTTGACCGCGGACTCGAGATCGAGGGTTTCGCTCAGTTGCTTGCGGATATACAGTCCGACCGGCGCGATCAGCAGACCGACGACGAACGGTACGCGCCACCCCCACTCCGCGAGCGCAGTCGGCGACAGCATCGACGACACGACGTAGCCGACCAGGCCGCCAAGCAGCGAAGCCACGCCTTGGGTCGCAAGCTGCCAACTCGTATAGAAGCCGCGCCGGTTCGACGCCGCCATTTCGAGCAGGTACGTGGTCGCGGGCCCCATTTCGCCACCGGCTGAAAATCCTTGCAGCAAGCGGCCGATGACAACGAGGACCGGCGCCACCATGCCGATCGTTGCATACGATGGCGTGAACGCGAGGATCGCGGTGCCGAGCGCCATCAGGCCGATCGTCAGAGACAGCGCCGCTTTGCGGCCTGAACGATCCGCGTAGGCGCCAATCACCAGACCGCCGATCGGCCGTGCGACGAAACCGACGCCAAACACGGCAACCGATGCGATCACCTGGCTCGCCGGAGAAAACGCCGGGAAAAAGGCCTTGCCGATGAACACCGCAAAGAAGGCATAAACCGTGAAGTCGAAGAACTCCAGGGCGTTGCCCACGACCACCGCGATGAAGTCGCGAGCCGATGTAGTGCGGACTGCCGGGTGCTCGCACCCGTTTGCTTGATTTGACACACCCGTCTCCGAATTTGGGTTAGCGCCGGCGCTGTTGCCGTGCGGTGGAAAAATAATGTAGGTCGTCTTTACTGCCGTCTACGAGTCGAAATTCATGGGGTCTCACGTGCCTTTCCTGAGCGTCGATCATTCAGGAAGTACCCGCGAAGCAATCCGGCGCCATGCTTGTCCGGCATGGAGCGAATGGGCCGCGTCGTGAGAAACCGTTCGCTGCGAAACCGGATGCTTGCCGCCTACAACAGGCACTCGACAGAGTGAAAGAGCCGGCGCTTCAAAGGATCTTCAGAGGTCATGGAAGCGCGGATCACGCTGGTCAGGCACTCCACGAAGTATTTGGCGGCATTGCTTAGCGGCGCGCCGCGCCGGTAGATGAGACTGACCTCGGCCTCGGCAATCGAGTCGACAAGCGGGAGGACTGCTAAGCGTTCCTTGCTGACCAGCAGTTCAGCGAGCGGCCAGGGCATCAGCGTCAGCATATTGGTGCTTGCGACCAGCCCAAGTGCGATGGCGCTGGAATGCGATATGTGGATGCGTGGTTCATACATACGGCAGTATTCGGTGAATGCATTGTCCGCGGCGAGCTCGTCGACGGAGGAGTCGCGATTCAGGATCCACTCGGCGTCCTTCAATTCATGCAGCGACCTGCACGCGGCCAGGCGATGTTCTGCCCGGGCGACCACCGCGTAGCCCGTGCGAAACAGCGGGACGTGGGTGAACTCCTCCGTTTGCGTCACGGGGCTGGCCCTTCCAATCGAGATATCGAGTGTTCCGTCACGCAATCTGGGTATCGACACGGTTGCCAATCCTTCGAAGAATTCGATCTTTACCTCGGGCATACGCGTCTGGAACAGGCCGACAACCTCTCCGAGCAACGTTAGACCGACCCACGACACTGCTGCAATCGAGAGGGTGCCGTCCCTCTTTCCAGATAAGCGCTCCATTTCCTGTCGCGCACGCGCCAATTGCCCGACTGTCAGCCTTGCATGGCCGAGCAGCGTCTGGCCTGCCTCGGTCAGCGTCACACCGGTGGCCTCGCGGATGATCAGAGTGACATTCAGATCTTCCTCGAGCTCGCGTATCGCCTTCGTAATGGCGGCTGGCGAGAGGTCCGTGGCGCGGGCTGCGTTCCGGATGCTGCCGGTGTCGGCGATTGCAACAAGTGCGCGGAGCTGATGTAGCTTCATGGTCAATGTATGACGCCAAATTTTGTGAGGAGGAGACAACCGGGAGTCAACAGCAACACTTTCATTGAGGTGTTGGCGGGTCATCTGTCGACATACTCTACGCCAGCAGAAAGCCGAAAGATGGGCGGCGCTCGCCGCCGTGAATCTTGCGGAACCGACTATCGACAACCGATCTTGAACGAATGGAGGTTATGTGAAGCACGCAGCACAGGTGAAGCGTCTCGTCGAGGCAAAGCAGCAGCGATACCTTGAACTGGCCAATGAAATCTGGGCGCATGCCGAGATGCGCTACAGCGAATATCGCTCTGCCGAGCTGCATGCGGTGCTGCTCGAGGAGGAAGGGTTTCGCGTGACGCGTGGCGTAGCCGGAATGCCGACAGCGTTTGTGGCAGAGTCGGGCAGCGGTGGCCCGGTCATCGGATTTCTGGGTGAGTACGATGCTTTGGCCGGACTGAGCCAGGAGAGCGGAGCGCTGACCTGCGTGCCGGCCGCGGACGGAGTCAACACCAACGGACACGGCTGCGGTCATCACCTGCTTGGTGCGGGCGCGCATCTCGCCGCAGTTGCAGCGAGAGATTACTTTGCCGCAAACAATATGGAGGCCACGGTAAGGTTCTATGGTTGCCCCGCCGAGGAAGCGGCTGCCGGCAAGACGTTCATGGCGCGCGATGGCCTGTTCGACGACCTCGACGTCGCGTTGAGCTGGCATCCGTCGATAGCCAATTCGGTGTTCATGAACGCGACGCTCGCGAACGTCCAGGCGTATTTCCGCTTTCATGGCAAGGCGGCGCACGCTGCATTGGCGCCGCATCTTGGGCGCAGCGCATTGGACGCCGCAGAGCTCATGAATATCGGCGTCAACTATTTGCGCGAGCATATGCCGGATCAGGCGCGCGTGCATTTCGCCTATATCAATTCCGGCGGTATTTCGACCAACGTGGTGCCGGTGCTCGCCGAACTGCTTTATACGGTGCGAGCACCTCACAGCGCAGAAGCGCGCGATCTGTTCGAGCGCGTCAAGCAGATCGCGCACGGCGCCGCATTGATGACCGGCACGCGCCTCGAGATCGTTTTCGACAAGGCATGCTCGAACGTGCTGCATAACGATACGCTCGATCAGGTTCTCGATGCGAACATGCGGGCGCTCGGCGGCTTCGACGTCAGCGATCGCGACATCGAGTTCGCGAAGCAGATTCAGCAGACCATTTCGCCTGGCGATTTCGAGAACAGCGCCCGTCATTTCGCAGCAGCCCTGCGCGACCCGCGGCCGATCGTGACCGAAATCCAGCCGTATCGGGCCGACATGATACGGCCGGTGACAGGCTCGACCGACGTCGGCGATGTCACCTGGGTTGTCCCGACCACGCAATGCCTGACGTCGTGCTTCGCGTGGGGAACGGGTTTTCATTCGTGGCAAATGGTCTCGCAGGGAAAGGCGACGCTGGCCCACCGCGGCATGTTGCTCGCCGCGCAGACGCTGGCGGCGACAGCCATCGATCTGGCGGGGCAACCGGATGTGCTGCGCGCGGCAAAAGCGGAACTCGACAGGAAACGCGGGCACAAGCCCTATGATTGCCCGATTCCGTCCGACGTCCTGCCGCCGCCGGCGCGTACTTTGGCGACCGCCTGAGCGCACCACGTCGGGCCTGTCACCCGGGAACCATCCATGCGTGATTTCAAGCTCTCCGGCGAAGATGCGATGCTGCGCTTCCTCGACGTTCCGGGTTCGGGGACGCCGCTGGTGTTTATCCACGGGCTTGGCTGCGCGTCCTCGCGCGACTACCCGCAAGTGATTGCGGATTCGGCACTGATCGGGCGGCGCTGCATTCTGGTCGATTTGCCGGGATCCGGGTATAGCGACAGGCCTGAGCGTTTTGGATATCACGTCGAAGACCATGCTCGAACTGTCGTCGAACTCATTCTGAGTCTCGAACTGGAAGTCGATCTCTTTGGTCATAGCATGGGCGGGGCGGTTGCTATCGTCGCTGCCACGATGGCGTCTCGCAAGGTGCGCCGGCTGGTTCTCGCGGAGCCGAATCTTGACGCGGGTGGAGGATTGTTCAGTCGCAAGATTGCCGCCTGTTCCGAATCTGACTACGTGCTGTACGGCCATGCGCAAACGGTCGCGACCGCGTCGAGAGAAGGCGATCCCGGATGGGCGGCTACTCTTTCGATGTCCTGTCCCAAGGCAATCCATCGTGCGGCGACATCGCTGGTACAAGGCGGATCACCGCCGTGGCGACAATTGCTGTTCGGGTTACCCATGCCGCGTTCAGTGATTTTCGGCGAGCACTCGTTGCCACATCCCGACGCCGTCAGCTTGCCGAAGGAAGGTGTCGCGGTCGATATCGTGCATCGCGCAGGGCACTTCATGATGCGGGACAATCCAGCCGGCCTGGCATCTGCCATCAATGCCGCGTTGTCCGGCAAGTCTTCGAGTGATTCATCGTGTGAGTCTTCGCTTGATGCTTGAGCGACGCTTGCGGATACCTTTCGGGTATTTCGGGCAACGCATTTTGCTTTCCACACCTTTCGGTTGCTGCGGATTCACACCTATACTTGGCTGAGCGAGGCTGGTCCAACCTCATCTAGCGCCTCGCCAGGAGTGTGGATCATGAACATGCCTCGAATGATGGCGCCGCTTGCCGCTACGCTCGTTCTTCTCCCCGCGGTCGCGTTCGCGCAGACATCGAGTGACGGCTCTGTCACCCGGACGAAGGTGACGCAGGAACTCAGGGAACTGATCGGCGTTGGATACCAGCCCGACTTGGTCCGGTATGACTATCCGAACGACCTCGTTGCAGCGCAAAAGCGCCTCGATGCCAAACGCGCTGCTCAGGGTGTTTCCACTGTTCCAACGCAGTAGTGGAAATAGCGGGTTCGGCACGTTGCGATGCCGAACCCGGCGAGCTCACTTCACCTCACTTCACGATCGTCCGCGCCGACATCGGATGGTGAATGTTGCTGCCTTCAAACGGCGGAAAGCGCTCGAAATCGGCGCGCATCTGATGACGCACGGGCGAATTCATTGCCGCGGTTATGGCTTCGGCGCTGTCGAACATGAGCTTGTTGCGCTGCATGTAGTGAACCCGTGCCCACGGCATCGCGTCAATCCAGTCCACGCGGGTGAAGATCTCTATTTCGCGCACGCCGTCGAAGAACTTCATGATTTGCGGGTGATGCGCGAGGTAATAGGCGAGCCATTCGTCGAGATTTTCCGCACGGCCCGGATAGTGGACCAGGAACTGGCAAGGCAGCGCGCCATCGGGCACGCGCGGCGTAGGGTCGAGCACAGGGAACGGCCGGCGTGCCATCACCTGCTGTTCGACAGCGCACGCCGCGAGGCTCGGTAAATCGCGGTGCGCGATGCTTTGCAAGTGACCATTGGCGGCAATGGACGCTTCGAGCGCCGCGAGGGTATCGAAGTCGAGTTGCAGCGCGAAGATGGGCGAAGGACCGTCATTCGTGTAGTAGTCCTCGGCATGCTGCGGCGTGTAGAGGCGCGCGCGGCGAAGATCCGGCGTTGCGTCGATGCGCGTGGTCATCGTCTCCAGATCGCGTGCGCTGATGCGCGCGTCCGGGTCGGGATGCGTGAAGGTGACGAGGTAGGAGAATTGCATGATGATCGGGTCAATGGCTGAGAGGGAAGAGCGCCGTGTTCATTGCACGTCGCGTCAGAGTGCGAGCAGGCGCGCCTGAAGACGCGGCAAGTCGATACCGCCGCTCGCGTCGGCGGCCGCGATCGCGAGCATCAGCGCAATGCGCAGCTTGGGAGGCGCGAGGTCGCCGCCTGCCAAGAGGCCGTCGGCCGCGAGGAAGCGTTGCACGGGCACAGTGCCACGCGGCGCGCGCGTCGCCTGCACGACGACCACGCCCGCCTGCGCCGCACGCACGAGCGCGCTCGTTTCCTTCGACGCCGGCCGTCCCGGTGCAAGACCCGCCGAGACGATGCCGCGCGCGCCGGCGGCCACGAACGCATCGATCGCGACGCCGTCCGCTCCCGCATAGGACATAGCAATATCGACGCGCGGCAGTGTCGTCACATCAAGCGGCAGATCATGGCGCGGCGCACGTTCGGCCATGCGGCGCCGCCAGACCACGCTCGCGTCCGCATCCACGCGGCCGAGCGGGCCGAACGGCGGCGCTTCGAACGCGCCGAGCTCGAAGCTCGCGGCCTTCGTCACATCGCGAGCGGCGAAGAAGAGCCCCCCGAGTGTCACCAGCACGCCCGCACCACGCGACGCAGGCGACGCCGCAATCGCGAGCGCCGCGCGCAGGTTGGCGCTGGCGTCGCTGCCATCGGTATTGGCGGGACGCTGCGCGCCCGTCACGACAACGGGCTGATCAAGCGCGAGCGTCAGGTCCAGGAACCATGCCGTTTCTTCAAGCGTCGCCGTGCCGTGCGTGACGACGAAACCCGTTAGCGAAGGATCGGCTGCCGCTGTGCGCCGGATCAGCGCCGAGAGCTCGAGCCAGTCGGCCGGTCCAATCGAGACGCTCCCGAGACTGCGAAATGGAATTGGCACGAGGTCGAGATCCGGCGCGAGTTCGCCGAGCGTGGCAAGCAGATCGTCTATAGGATGAATCACGCCGCTATCGGCATATTCGATCCAGTCGAAGCGATGCCGCCCGTGCATGGCGAACGTGCCGCCTGTGCCGATCACCGCGATCCGCGCGCGTTTCGCGGCTGCGTTTGGCGTCGGCGTCATGCTTGCAGCCTCACGAAAAGCCGGTCGTCCACGATCTTCGTGTCGTGACGGCGCGTGTCGCGTGTGATGGGGGCGCCCAGCGCGCGGCCGGTGCGGACATCCACGAGGCCTGCGTGCAGCGGGCATTCCACTTCACCGTCTTCCATGTCGCCGTCGCTCAGGAGCGCTGCACCGTGCGTGCAGATGTCGTCGAGTGCGTGCACCTCGCCATCGACCTGAAAGAGACCGATCTTCTCGCCCGCGAGCTCCACGCCGCGACAATCGCGTTCGGCAAAGAGTTCGGCGATCGCACCGATTTCGTACCAGCCATCGACGAGAGAGAAGTTCGTCATGGCCGATGCATCCTGGATCACAATGGTGTTCATAGCGCCGCCGCCTTTTGAAGCTGGATGGGTTCGTGCATGCGCACCGCGCCGATGATGTCCGCAATGCGCGTGATGCCATGCCGCTCGCAATATTTCATCAGGTCGTCGATCAGGCGCGGCATGGTGGTCGGCGAGACGAAGTTTGCCGTGCCGACCTGCACGGCGCTGCATCCGGCCAGCAGGAATTCGAGCGCATCCGACGCGCTGCCGATGCCACCGCAACCAATCACCGGAATCGATACGGCCTGCACACATTGATACGCAATCCGAAGCATGATGGGGCGTGTCGCGGAGCCGGTCAGTCCACCCATGACGTTCGCCAGACGCGGCCGGAAAGTTTCGACGTCGATCGCCATCGCAAGGATGGCGTTGCTCACGACCAGCGCGTCCGCGCCGGCTTCTTCCGCCGCACGCGCCACTTCGACCACGTTGCCCGCGTTGGGCGTCATCTTCGGCCAGATGGGGACGCTGGCCGCGGCCTTCATCGCTTTCACGACCTGGTACGTGGCTTCCGGATCCATGCCGAACGCGAGCCCGTCCTTCTTGAGATTGGGGCATGAGACGTTCGCCTCGATCGCTCTGACGCCCGGCACCGAGATTTTCGCGGCAAGTTCGCCGAACTCCTCGATGCTATTGGCCGAAATGCTCGCCACGAGCGGCGGTGCGTATCGTCTATAAAACGGCACGGTCTCGTTGATGTAGTAGTCGCTGCCCTTGCTGGGAATGCCGATGGAGAAGAGCGTGGCGTCGCGGAATTCGGCCACGCGCGGCGGCGGCACGCCTTCGCGGATGTCGTGCGTGATTGTCTTCGTCACGATCGCGCCGAGGCAGTCGAGGTCGAAGACCTGCGCCGTGCCTTCAGCAAACGTGCCGGACGCGGGCATGACCGGATTCGCAAGCGCGAGCGAACCGATGTTGACGCTGAGGTCTACCATGATGTCGTTTCCTGAAGATCGAAGACGGGGCCTTCCCAGCACACGCGCCGGTAAGTGAGTTCGTCCGAGCCGCTGTGCTTCCTGAACGGACGCACGCACGCGTAGCAGGCGCCGATCGCGCAGCCCATGTGCTGTTCGAGCGCGATCTCGCCGGGAATGCCGAACTCGGCCGTGAGGCGCTGGAGTGTCGAAAGCAGGCGGTTCGACCCGCAGGTGGTGGCGAACGTGATTGCCTGAGTCGCGTGAACGCGGCGGATCATGCGTTCGATCTGGACGACGTCGCTGGTTTGTTCGTCGTCGGTGACAACAAGGACTTCCGCGCCCGATTCGCGCAGATAGTCCGCCGACATCACGAGCGACGCGCTGCGCGCACTTAGGATCGCGGTCACACGGGCGCCGCTGCGGATGGCTTCCTGCGCGAGCGGCGCCATGGTCGCGAGACCCACGCCGCGCGCAAGCAGCAGCACGTGCGCGCGTTCGCCCGGCGCGACGGCAGGCAGCGTGAAGCCTCGTCCGAGCGGGCCGAGCGCGTCGAGCGTGTCACGCGGAGCCAGGCGCGCGAGGCCGCGCGTGCCCACGCCCTGCACCTTGTAAAGGAACTCGATGCGTTCATCGTCCGGCTCCACTCGGTAGATGCTCATCGGGCGGCGCAGGTACGCGGCTTCATCGGGGCCCGGCGGGCATGCGAGATGGAAGAACTGGCCGGCAACGACTGTGAGCGCAGTGGCCGGTGCGCTCAGCACCAAGTGCTTGTACTCGGGGTTGACCCAGTCGTTCGAGCGCACCGTGCAGATGTTTTCGGCAATCGACAAGGTCTCGTCGTGGCATGCGGGCTGTGTATCGCAGCGGCCAGGCGCAAAGGCGATGACCTTGGCCGCCGTGGGTGTGGTGGGTGCCATGGGGAAATCGTTCATGTTCATTCCGTGAGGGTTGTAGCGCGCGTTCGCATGGCCGCGAGCGCGCCAAAATCATTGGCGATGGGGAAGGACAACGCACTCGGCTCCAACATCTTCAGTTGCACGAAGCGCATCTCGCTTACGAGCCATTGGCCCGCGCCATCGACGGCATATTTTTCTTCCGTGATCGCGCCGAGGAGGACGGCGTGAGCGTCGTCATCGCGTAACGCCAGTTGCCAGAGCCGCCAGGTTGCGTGTGCGGTGCCCGTGCGAACATCGACATCGATCGATTCGCCCGTGTAGTAATGCATGGCGAAGCGCCAGGGTGAACGATGGAACCAGTCGCGCAGCGCTTCGCGTCCTGTCAGGTCGTTGCCGAAGCCGGAGCCGCCGATCCAGACCGCGTCATGCGTGAAGCACTCGGCCTGTTGCCGCGCGACGTCGTGCGTGACGGCGTCGGGTTGACGCGTGCAGTCGCTCGCGTATTTGGCGTCGGCGAGCGCGGCGTAGCGGGCTTTCAAACGGCGAATGGCGTCGATGGCCTCCAGTCGCGCCACGCGTTCTTCAAGTGAAAGCAAAGCCGGTAAGGTCGTCATGATCAGAGGAACGTTTTCAGTGCGTGCCCGGTATCGGCGATACGCAGCGTGTCCACCGCCTGGCGTGCTTTCACCAGCGCTTCAATGTGACGTCGCTCGCGGCTCTGGTTGATCGTCACGCCCGCATGCACGCAGCCGTCACGCAGTCCCACGACGGTCGCATTCGCCGTCTCCAGGCTGCCGCGTACGATCCACTCATGCGCGGCATCGGGTGTGCCGGTCACCTGAATGGCGTAGCCATGCTGATCGGTCCACATCCACGGCGTCTCGCGATACGGCTCGCTGCGGCCAAGCAACATTTCCGCGACTGCACGCGCCTGGTTCTCGGCGTTGCGCCAGGTTTCCTGGCGCAACGCGACCCCGGATTCTTCGTCGCGCAGGCAGGCGACATCGCCGGCTGCATAAAGCCACGGGGCAAGCGGGCTGCGGCAATGGGCATCGACTTGCACGCCTTGCGCGTCCGCCAAGCCCGTGCCGCGCAGGAAAGCGGGATGGCAGTCGGCGCCGGTCGCCATCAGCACGCAATCGGCATCGGTCAGCAGAGATTCATCGCCGCAGCTGGCTACGATCTGCAGCCGCTCGCCCGTCTTTACGATCTTCTCCACGCGTGCGTTCTTCTTCACCACGACGCCGTGTTCCGCATGCCGCGCTTCGAGCCACGCGGACACGAGCGGCGGCAGGCAGCGGTTCATGATCGCGCCACCCGCTTCGAGCACGGTCACGCGCATGCCGAGCTTCGTTGCGCTCGACGCGACTTCCATGCCGATCACGCCGCCGCCGATGATCGCGAGCTCGCGGCACGCCGGAAACGCGGCCTTCAGCGCGATGCAGTCATCGAGCGTGCGCAACACGTGTACGCCCGGCAGGTCGCATCCGGGCACCGGCAGGCGCCGCGCCGCCGCGCCCGTCGCCACGACAAGCTGATCGAAGCCGATATGGCGTCCGTCATGAAGGCGCACGCGGCGCGCATCGGCATCGAGCGATTCGACCGTTGCATGCACGCGCTCGATGCCGATGCCCGCGAGCGCGTCACCGACCCAGAATGCCGACGGCGCGAGCACGAGGTTTTCGCTGGATGTCGTGCCAAGCAGCATTTCCTTCGATAACGCCGGCCGCTCATAAGGCGCATGCGCTTCGGCGCCGATCAGCGTCACGCGGCCGCCGTGGCCGAGCGCACGCAGATGCTGCGCCACGCGTCCGCCCGCGTGGCCCGCGCCGACAATCGCCACGTGCGAGTGCGCGTTCATGCCCGCTCCGGCACGTTGTCATACGCGCGGACGGTGACCCGATACAGCTCGCAGCGCTCGGAGAGGCACGTGAAGCGCCGTGCTTCGCCGGCCGGAATCACAATGGCTTCGCCCGCGCACAGAACGTAGTGCTCGCCTGCGGCAACAACGTCGATGCGGCCCGAGAGAATCGCGCCGACTTCCTCGCCGAGCGTACCCGCTTCAACATCGATGATTTCGTTGTGACGCAGCGTCTGGATGCTGGCGCTAAGCGCCGCGCCGTCCACGCGATCGTCGTTTGAGACGTGCCGGCAGGACATCGTGTCAAGGGTGGTCATCGCGCACCTTCCCGATCCGCGAGCGGATAGTAGGGCGTTTCGGCGCCGCCGCCATACTCGACGCGTGGCGGCGTGACCACATTCAGGCGCATGCTGATGCCGGCCGGCTCGAAGCGGTTCACGCCATAGTGGCTCAGACCGGCGGGAATGATCACCGCGCTGCCCGCATTCATGATGCGCTCGACATCGGCTTCGCCGGGCCGCACTTCGAAGATCGAGCAGCTGCCGCTCACTTGCAGCGACGCTTCCTCGCCGTGGTCGTGCGCCTTCGCCGGCAGTTCGCGTCCAGCCTCTTCAACGAACTTGATCACCGCGACGCTGATCGATTCGCCGATGTAGGTCTTCATATAAAGGCCATTGGCGACGACCTGCTTGAGACCGTCGTCGATGCCGAAAATGCGGCACTTGGGCATGGTGTTGTTCCTGTGTGAATGCTGCGACAAGTCAGATGGCGGGCCGCATCGTGAACGTTTCATCGGCCACGAAGCGGCGCGGATCGTATCCGTCGATAACGGCCGGCTGCTTGTAGAACTCGACTGCGGGCGCGATCTCCGCGAACGACAGCAGCAGGTACATAAGCGGCTTCGCAGCATCGGGCAACGCGTTGAGCGGAAACTCGTTGAGCCACTGCACGACGGCGTCCACGCGCGGCAGCATGGCGTCCTTGAACGCGAGGATCGCCTCCATGCCCACTGCATGACGTTGCGTGTTGCGCCCGGTTTCCGTTGCCAGCGCCCAGCGTTCGACGAACGGTTGAAGATCGGCAAATTCGTCGGGCAAAGTCGCGGGAACAGTCGCCGAAACAGTCGCCGAAACAGTCGCCGAAACAGTCGCAGGAATCGTGTTTGAAATTTGACTGCGCCCAGCCATCACGATGATTTTTTCTTCCATGTTCATGCTCCTCAGGCGGCGGCCGCCACGGCTTGTTGCTTCGCTTCAACTCCGGCTTCAGCTTCAGCTTCGGCCAGCAGGCGCTCGATCACGTGATAGCTGTGACGCACGAGCAATTCGTTATCCTGCAGAACCATGAACTTCTTCACGCCGGTTTCGGCGGCGCGCTGCGTGCGTTCCAGCGTGCTCAGGTCCTCGAGCAGCACGTCGCGGAGCGCGACCTTCATGTATTCGAGGAAGAAGCGGCCGCCGGGCGTCGTCATCTCGGGGTAATACACGCGCGCTTCAAGCAGCGTCTTGTTGTGCGCGATCGGGCGGAAGTTGTACGCCTGGCAATAGTTCGGACGCAGCGAAAGATAGAAATCCGGGAAGACGACATTGATGTCGAAGAGCCAGTTCGGGCTCTTGGTCCAGTTCACGCCCTTGGGCAACGCTTCGAGCGGAAACGCATGGCGCGCGCTGCCAATGCCCGCGCGTAATGCAGCCGCCGCAATGGGCCGCTTCGCGCTTGCATCGGACAAGGCTTCGCTCGCCGCCGCCCCGCCCGAGGTGACTGCCTTCGGGTTGCCATAGACGGACTTCTGGTTGCCCGCGAGCGAGAGCCGCCGATGAAATTCTCCACACAGCGCGTCGAGCGGCGGCATGCTGCCACCCTCGCTCTTGTCGATAGCGTCGGCAATCGAATTGCCGTGCACGTAGGCCACGTGATACGCCTCCTGGAACGCGTCGAGCGCGAGCTTCCAGTTGCAATCGACAACCGTTTCCCACGCAAAGCCAACCGTCATCTTGTCGAACGGATAGCCTTCGATGTCGCCGTACATCGGCTTCATGAATTCGTCCAGCGAGAGCGCGGGCAACGGATCCATGTTGACGAAGATGAATCCCTGCCACACGTCGCACGACACACGCGTGAGCGCATAGTCCGCATGCGACAGGCCGAAGAAGCATTGTTCGTCGGGCACGCCGGTAAGGTTGCCATCGAGGTCGTACGCCCAGCCGTGGAACTTGCAAAAGAATTTGCGCGTGTGACCGGTCTTCTCGTAGGCAATCTGATTCAGCCGATGCGAACAGACATTGTGCATCGCGCGAATCTGCCCCTGTTTATTTCGTACAACTATGATTTCCGTATCGCACGAAGCAAGTGTCTTGACGAAATAATCACCGGCTTGCGGAATTTCTTCCACGCGGCCGACCTGCAGCCACGTTTTCTTGAAGATATGCGCCTTCTCGCGCGCAAAGTAGTCGGCCGAGATGTACGGCTCTACGGGAATCAGTCCAGTGCCCAGCTCGGCATAGCGGCCGGTGAGCGTGCCCTCAGGCGCGGGAGCGTTGATCATGCGATCGTCCTCGATAGGAAAGCAGATATCTGCGAATAACGAATGGCATTCTGTTTTCAAAAAAATGGCTTGTCAAGCGTTATGCGTGCCGCGTTGTTCATCGATCGAAATAGGGGTTGCTAGAATGGCGGGCGCCCGCGCTCGACTTGGCGGGCTAAATAAGTAGGGACGCCAGTACCGGGCGCTACCCGCACATCATCCAGTTCGAGGAGACCCAGTGCCGCAGGTCAAGAAACCAGAAGTGCGGGAGGCGATCCTGAAGGCCGCGTTTTCGGCGTTCAGCAGCAAGGGCTATTCGGCGACGACCATGACCGAGATCGCTCGTCTGGCGCAGACGACGGTGGCGAACCTGTACGTCTACTTCGACTCGAAGCTCGTTATCCTCTATGAGATTTACCAGCCCTGGCTCATGAAGCAGCTCGACCTGCTGCGCGACGAAGTGATGAGCCTGGATACGCCGAGGGCGCGCATCAAGCGCATCCTGGTCGGCCTCTGGTCCGACATTCCATCGACCGACCACACGTTCGCCAACGCGCTGATCGACGCACTCGCAAGCGCGCCTCCGAACCAGGGCAAGCCGTTCAAGCTGATCGATTCCGTCGATGCGTTTATCGGCGCATTACTGCGCGACGCGTTGCCGCCGGAGCGCTCGGTGATGGTCCAGGGCGAGATAATCGCGCACGTGATCTGGATGGCGTTCGACGGCTTCGTGATCAATCACCGCATTGGCGACGTGCGCGATATCGACCAGATCGCCAGCGTGATGACCGATCTCCTGCTGGGCGGTACCGAACCCGACGCCGAGGCGGGCACGTGATGACTTTGCTGCGGTGCGCTGGTGCGCATCGAGCACGTTGCAATTTTCCGTTTCGTCAGAAGAAAGCAGAGCGGATTTTTGAAAATCTTTTGACATGCTCGAATAAAGAATGTCATTCTGTATTTAGATGAACACGCGGATCGACCCGCCCTTCGACATAGCTTCCTGACTTCACGATGGCATGAAAACCGGAGTGTCGGGTACGGTCGTGCGGAACGGTCGCGCCTTGAAGATCCTGGTCTTCATTATCTGCTCTGCTAAATATATTTGAGGTGGCTTCATGGCGGCTTTGTCCGATAGCGCAGCGTCCCACGCGTTCCATCCCCCCGCGCGAACGACGTATCTGGTGCTGGTCCTGTGCTTTCTCACCATCGTGGCCGAAGGCTATGACATCGGCGTCATGGGTACGATCGTTCCCTCCCTTCTCGCCGATGCCAACTGGAAACTTACGCCTATCGAGATCGGTGCGATGGGCAGCGCCGCGCTCTTCGGTACGCTCATCGGGTCGTATTTCATTAGCGTCGTGAGTGACCTGGTCGGGCGCAAGTTGTTGCTGGTTGGCTGCGTGACGCTCTTCTCGCTCTCGATGATCGGTGCTGGCTTTGCGCCCACGCCGATGGTGTTTTCGATCGCACGGTTCATAGGCGGACTGGGTCTTGGCGGCGTGATTTCGGCAGCCGCTGCATTGACGATCGAGTTCTCGCCGCCTGAAAAGCGCAACCTCAACTTCGCATTGATGTACTCCGGCTATTCGATCGGCGCGTTGCTCTCCGCGGTGATCGGCATGGTGTTTCTCGGCTCGCATGGCTGGCGCCTCGTCGTAGCGCTCGGCGCCGCGCCGTTGCTTGCGGTGCCGTTCCTGTTCTACCTGTTGCCCGAATCGCTCGACTTCCTGATTGCACGCGGCCGTCATGCGCAAGCGGCGGCGCTTGCCGGCAAGCTCGGCATTGCGCCCGCCGAACTGGAGCGCAGCGTCAGAGATCCGCTGCCCAAACCGAGCGTTGGCGCCGTGTTCCGCGAAGTGTTCTCAAAGCAGAATGCGCTCGCCACCATCAGCTTGTGGGTGGCGCAGGTGGCCGCGGTGATGGTGATCTACGGGCTTGGCACATGGCTGCCGCAACTCATGCGCAAGATGGGCTACGACCTGGGTCCGAGCCTCTCGTTTCTCGCGGTGTTCATGCTCTCGTCGGCGCTGGGCGGAATACTGATCGGGCGTATCAGCGACTTTCTCGGCACGCGCAAGACCATCGTGGGTGGCTATGTGATCGGCGCAATCGCCATCTCCAGTCTCGCGATCAAGAGCGGTCTCATCATGAACTACGTGCTGGTGGCGCTCGCGGGCTTCGGCAGTATTGGCGTAGCCATGGTGCAGCTTGGTTTCATCGCCAACTATTATCGTGCGCATGCTCGGGCGAGCGCCACGGGCTGGGCGGTGGGTGTCGGCCGGTTCGGCGCCATGAGCGGTCCGATGGTCGGCGCGTACCTGGCTTCGCGAGGCGCCGATGTCCAGTGGAACTTCTACGCGTTCGCCGGCTCCGCGCTGGTGGCAGCCGCTGCGATTGCGCTCACGCGCAGCCCGCACTGGAGCACAGCTTCGATGACCCACGGCGCGGTATCGCTGGAAAGCTGAAGCTTCTCCGCTGACCGTACCGCAGTGCGCGATGCGCGATGCGCGTCGTTCGAAGTCAAACCGCAATCACAGGACCTTCCATGAGTTGTGGATTCGGCGATGTGGCGCGCATTGGGCATCTGTATCCATCAGGTGGTCTTTGCGACCATGAAGTGCAGATGATGGCGCCCGAGGGCGTGCAGTTTCTTACCACGCGTCTGCCGTTTCGCGATACGTCGATCGCATCGGACAAGGCGTTGATAGACGATCTCGAATCGCACGCCATGCTGCTCGCCGATGCCCGCGTGGACCTGATCGCGCTCAACTGCACCGCGGCGGGCGTCGTTGCCGGACCGGATGAGATCAACCGCCGCGTGCAGGCTGCGACCGGCATCCGGTCGGTCACGACGATCCAGGCAGTCATGGCGGCGTTGGCGGCGGTGAAGGCCACCAACATTGCGTTGATGACGCCGTATCGGCGTGAAGTGGTGGAAGCGGAGACCGCGTTCCTTGAAAAACAGGGTCTGCGTATAACTACGGAAAGAAGCTTGCCGCAGACCACGCCTTACGATCAGGGGATGCTGCATCCACAGCGATGGCTCGAACTGGCGGCCACGCTCGAGGGACCGTTCGATGCGCTGGTCATCAGTTGCGCGGGGATCCGGCTCGCCGGTGTCATCGAAAAGCTTGAAGCACGCCTGAACAAGCCCGTGATTGCCAGCAATGCCGCCTTGCTCTGGTATTGCCTGAAGACGCTGAACATCGCACAAAAACCGAAGCACTACGGCAGCCTGCTGGAAGGCGCTTTCGACGCATGAACCGCTGGAGTAACCGTATTTACTCTTGATTCGAGGGTTCGTGCAGGGCGACGGGGTAGGCATCGCATACGTTGACCATTTGCGTGAGGAATGTGCGTCCCGAACCTGAGCGCAGGCCAAATATCAGGTCAGCGCCGGGTGACAAAGCCATGATTCGCAGTCAGGTACCGCCGCGGCTTAGTGGCTGCCATTTTCCCAATTTCCGCGAAAGAGATTCCTCTTTCAGCTCTGTGTCTCCATCGTTGGCGAATATACACTCGGGCCAAAGTTCCACAAGAACAACGTTAGAGACACCATGCCACGAGCAGCTTTCTTCTCCGCAATTCCCCGTACTTTGATGAAGTGCGCTGAGCCGACGCTGGCATCAGCCGATTGAGTCACGTGGTTGCCGCAAGGCTTGCGGCTCCAAAGTCAACACACCCGGAAACCATTCGAACTTTCTGACGGATGTTTGAAGCGCCCCTTGTCCGTGACTACCGGACGGCAATGGCCCAACTTTGGACATTGCCGGGTAACGCGTCCTGCGGACGTATCAAATCGCCACAGCGCGACTTTCACCGCAACACTTATATACAGCAGTACTACATAACATAAACAGGAGATGACATGAGAAAGGTTCTGTTCGGGTTGCTCGCAATGACAGCCACGGCATCGGCAAGCGCGCAAAGCAGCGTCACGTTGTATGGCATCGTGGACAATGGGCTTGAATACGAGACTGGCATGCCGAAGGGGCACGTGGTCGGCGCGCAGAGCGGGGGATGGGCCCAGTCGCGATTTGGCCTCAAAGGCGCCGAAGACATCGGTGGCGGAACCAAAGCTATTTTCCAGCTCGAGTCGCGCCTGAACACACAGAACGGCAGCGTGGCCAACGGCAGCTTCTTCGAGGGCCAGGCGACGGTAGGTTTGCACAACGATACATGGGGCCAACTGAAACTCGGCAACATGGGCTCAGCCGAAATAAGTCAGTATTCGGGCGACGTCGACCCCCAGCAGACGAAGAAATATGCGATTGGCACGCTGGTGCGCGGCCGGATCTTTTCGCAAGCGGGTAACGGTGCGGAGTATCTGTCGCCGACGCTCGCAGGATTTACGCTGCAGGGGCAATACGACCTGACGAACTCGACAAAATGGAACGCCGGAACTCCGGGAAGTGCGCCGGGCCAGTTGGGCTCATCGAGTGGACTCGGTAGTGCTCAGGGGCGATCGGACGGCATCAAGCTGTCGTATCAGACTGGGGGTCTGTTCTGGCAAGCGACCTATGACGAGACCCGCGATCCGAACGGCCAGTTCAGCAATGTGTACCTGGCGTCGCGCTCGGCACTCACAGGTGCGACGTATACGCTGGGACCAGTGGTCGCGTATCTCGGTTATCAGCACCTCAGCGCACCCAGCGCATCCGATGCCGGCTACTTCGGTACGGCCACTCCAACCACGTTGCCGGCAGGTACATCGCTGCCGACGGCAGTCAATCACGAATGGATCGGGGCCATCTGGCAGACTACGCCGGCGCTCTCGATCACTGGTGCGGTGTATCACGCGAACGCCAATCACGGCAATGGCAACGCGACGCTATACACGCTGGGCACGACCTATTCGCTGTCCAAGCGCACGCTCCTTTACACCGAGCTCGGTTACGTTCGCAATAGTTCGACGTCCAACCTTGGGCTCGACAGCGGGCTGTATGGCGCGAACACGAACAACGATCCGGTGAGCAGCGCCGCGTCCAGCACGAACCCGAACTACGGCAAGAGTCAGTTCGGCGTAATCGCGGGAATCGCCACCCAGTTCTAAGAAGAGCGGGAGGGTTCGGAATGAGTTCCCATTCCGAACCCGGCTCGGATCACGCCGGCTTGCAGCGCCTGCATCGGAGTCGCTATCAACGAAACCGGCTCGCTATATGCTCCGGAATATTCTCGGGCGTCACGACCACGACCGATGAAGACGGCGACACTGCCGACGCCGGCAGGAGTTTGTGGAAACAGATGATGTGCTGGCACGCCGAGCGCATGTCCTGACGCAGATCGTGGTGGAGAATTGCCTGTAGCTTTCCCTCGCGCAGCAGACGCACGTTGTCACGATCCAGGTCGTGCCCGATAAAGCAGATGGGGGATTGCTGATGCGCTCCAAGCGCCCGGAGAATGGCTGCATTTCCGCCTCCCATGGAGTAGACCGCGGCGATCCTGGTATCTGTGGCAAGGACATCGAGGACTCGCTTTTCGGTGGATGTGTCAAGGCCGTGGCCGCCACTGGCATCGATCAACGTAAGCTGCGGATAGCGGGTTCTCAACGCACGCCGAAAGCTTATTTCGCGTTCCTCCTCGCCCCTGAACCGTTCATCGCTCATGGTTATCAGGATGTTGCCAGGCCGTGAGCCTAGCCACTGCGCAACAAGGTAGGCAGCGGTGGCGCCGGCGACCCGGTTGTCCAGCCCGGCATAAGCGAGGCGTCCGGACAACGGGATATCGGTGAAGATCGTGATGACCGGAATGCCGCGACGTTGGAGATCGCCTATCGCTTCGGTAATCTCGGGAACGTCGCGCGCCTTCAGGACAACCCCGTGGCTACCCCGGCGTCCAATCGACTGAAGCGCATCGACAACCTCGGCCGTGGTCATCGTTTCCTGCATCAGGAAGCGCGGCCGAATGATGACCGGATGCATGCCCGTCAGTTCCGTTTCAAGCGCGTCCTTGATCTCGTCAGCAAAGCGTACGGGCGCTTCCACGATCACGTCGATCATGAGCTTTCGCCCGACGGTCGCCAACTGCAGTTCCTGCTTTTCGAGTTCCTTGATGGCCTGCTCCACGCGCTTGCGTGTGTGTTCACGAACGTGGGCACGGCCATTGAGCACCCGGTCGACTGTTGCCACCCCGACGCCGGACTGAAGCGCTATCTCCTTGATCAGAAAGCGGTGCGCCATATTCATGCTTCCATTTTTGATGTGTTTTTGATGGTTTTATGATAACCGCATATTGATTTTGGAGGCTATGCTTGGATTCACGATGGAGGGCGATATGAAACAGCGCGAAGGATGTGTCGAGAAACTGGGGCAGCAGTGGTTTAGCGAGCGTGATTGCTCACTGGCTGACTTTGCGGATCAGCTCAAAGCAGGCGACGACTGCCCGACGCGTCATGCGGCGGATATCAGGCAGGGAATCCCCGTATACGACTGCGATCAGCTCGATGGCGTCATGGACGATGCGTCAGGCCGAGCGCAGTTGCAGGCGGAATGGGCAAGCGTCCTTCAGGGCGGTGCGGGCGTTCTGGTGCTCCATCGGGCATTTGCTGATACACGATCCATCGATGCCGCCACGGCCGTCTTCGAAGCCATTATCCGGAGTGAGAAGGAGCAGGGCGCAGGTCCAGCAGACCATTTCGCGAAGGCGGGCGCAAATGACCGGATCTGGAATGCGCAGGAAAAGCTCTGCCTACGGGCGCCGGACGTATTCGCGCAATATTTCTCGAACCGGATGCTTCTGGCCGTGTCGGAAGCCTGGCTTGGCCCGTGTTACCAGATGACATCGCAGGTCAATGTGGTTCGGCCCGGCGGCGACGCTCAGCAGGCACATCGCGACTACCACCTGGGTTTCCAGACTGTCAGCGCGGCTGAACGCTACCCCGCGCACGTGCACAGGATGTCCCCCTTTCTTACGCTGCAGGGGGCGGTGGCGCACACCGATATGCCTGTCGAGAGCGGACCGACAAAACTCCTGCCGTATTCACAGCGATATGCCGAGGGATACCTGGCATGGCGGCGTGCGGATTTCCGCGAATACTTCGAGGAGCACTTCGTCCAGTTGCCGCTCTCGAAGGGCGATGCCGTGTTTTTCAATCCCGCGTTGTTTCATGCGGCGGGGGCCAATCGCACCGCGGATGTCCAGCGCATGGCAAATCTCCTGCAGGTCTCGTCGGCCTATGGCCGGGCAATGGAAGTGCTCGACCGTAGAAGCATGTGCGAGGCGGTGTACCCGGTATTGCGCGAGCGTTGCGCGCTGGGGCGAATGAGCGCCGCCGAAGCCACTGCGGCAATTGCATCCTGCGCTGAAGGGTACCCGTTCCCTACCGACCTCGACCGCAACCCTCCGGTCGGCGGGCTGGCGCCGGAAAGCCAGCGGGAGCTCATGCAACGCGCACTTGATGAGGATTGGGAGCCCGCCAGATTCACGCAGGCGCTCGACGATCACGCCTCCCGAAGCGGCACGGCCTAGACTCCCGCCAGATTCGGGTAAACGCCTTGGTTGATGGTTTTTTGATGTCTTTGTGTCCTTCAGCGATTGAAGGAACGCCGTATTGTTGCCTGTCAAAGACAAACAGGCGGCCGAGCGAGGTTCTTGATAATTGCGCGCCTGTGCGATTCGTCGCGCGACGGAACCTGGCAGAAAAGTAGGGTGATACAGGATGGATCAGTTCAAGGAACTGCAGCTGTTCGTCGAGGTTGCCGAAACGGGCAGTATCAGCCGGGCTGCGGAGGCTGTAGATCTTTCCATATCCGCGGCAAGCCGTTACCTGATCTCGCTGGAGACCCGGCTTGCTGTCCAGCTCGTGCGCAGGACGACACGCAATCTCTATCTCACACAGGCTGGGGCAGAGTTTCACAGGCGATGCAAGTCCATCCTGGCTGATCTCGGCGAAGCCGAGTCGGTCATCAAGGATGCTACGGTACGACCGAGCGGTGTACTTCGCGTCACTGCATCGCTCTCGTTCTGCATGCTGCACATCGCACCCATGCTTTCGGAGTTTACAGCGCGTTATCCTGAGATCACGGTGGATGTTGTGGCGGCGAACAGGTACCACGATATCATCGAGAATGGCATCGACGTCGCCGTCCGTACCAAGGTGCTCGAGGCGGACAGCAACATCACGGTCAGGCGGCTCGCTGCAACGCGGCGAATACTGGTTGCGACTCCTTCGTATATCGAAGCAAATGGTTCGCCGCGCTTGCCGGCTGAATTGGCCAGGCACAAGGTACTGAACTACGGACTCGCCGACAATCCGCGTGAGCTCGCATTTTGCCGGCCGGGAGAGTCGGTTCTCGTCAAGATCAAGCCTCTTCTCGAATCCAACGACGGCCAGATACTTCGGGTCGCCGCGCTCGACGGTATGGGCATTCTCGTGCAGCCCAAGTACATCGTGTATGACGACCTCAAGGCCGGCCGCCTGGTTCCGGTGCTCAATGACTGGGACCTGCCACGCCTCACCATCAATATTGCATTCCAGACCCGGGCGCATATGCCGGTGAAGGTTCGCCTCTTTATCGACGCGCTCGTCGAGCGGTTTCAGCAGAACGAGTACGAGCGGCACTGGACCGCGTGATGCGCGCGCGGGAGAGTGGGCAATGCCGCCTGCCTGTTCGCACTTTCCCAGTCTGCGCGAAAGAGATTCCCTTTTCAGCTCTGTTTTGCCGACTTCGGGGAATATAGACTTGTCTCAAAGCTGGTGACAATATTGAAGGAGACGCTTCATGCAACATTCAAGGGCATTTGATTCGCCATCCTTATCATCGTATTTCGATGAAACGCGTTCGGCTGAAATCGTCAATGCTCGCATGGGTCAGGGTGCTGACGAACGGCTGCAAAAGGTCATGACGATCCTGGTCAAGCATCTGCATGCTGCGGTAAAGGAAATCGAACCCACGCACGAAGATTGGTTTGCCGCGATCCGGTTCCTTACCGAAACCGGTCAGATGTGTACCGACTGGCGGCAGGAGTACATCCTGCTGTCGGACATCCTCGGCGTCTCGATGCTCGTTGACGCAATCAATCACCGCCGGCCGAGCGGGGCGACGCCCAATACGATTCTCGGGCCCTTTTACGTCGCGAATGCACCTGAGTATGAGAACGGCGCGAACATCTGCCTGGACGCAAAGGGTGAACCTTTGGTCGTGGCCGGTCGCGTGACGGACATCGAGGGCACACCCATTCCGAACGCGAAGCTCGAGGTGTGGCAGACCAATGATGAAGGCTTCTACGACGTCCAGCAAAAAGGGATCCAGCCGGACTCGAATCTGCGCGGTGTGTTCAGCTCGGATGCCGAGGGCCGTTACTGCTTCAAGTCGGTCAAGCCGCGCCACTATCCGATTCCGTCGGACGGGCCGGTCGGAAAGCTCCTGAGCGCAATCGGTCGACATCCGAACCGGGCTGCTCACTTGCACTTCATCGTGACCGCGCCTGGCTTTGACCCCGTCATCACTCATATTTTCACACCGGATTGCCCGTACCTCGCCGAGGACACGGTCTTCGGCGTCAAGCGCGAACTCATCGCCGAATTCATCAAGATTGATGACCCGGATGCCGCGCGTGAAATCGGCTTCAAGGCGCCCTATTGGTCGGTGACGTGGGATTTTACTCTTGCGACCTCCACGAATCCGGCGCTGCCAATCGCATGATTGCGCAGCTCGCGGTAATACACGTCGTCGAACGTCCTGAACGAACTTGAACTACGGGAGAAAACTGAAATGAGCGGCAAAGATATCGAACTGATAGCGGCGTACTGGACTCTTGCCGGCGACGTCTATCCGTGTGGACCGGTTGAAATCAGTCCATTCCCGCTGCGAGAGCGCTGCGAAGCGGCATCGCGTGCGGGCTGGAGCGGCATCGGCCTCATCCTCGATGACCTGGAGCACAGCATCGAGAAATACGGGCTCTCCGGCGTCAGGAAGATTCTGGACGACACGGGCATGAAGTACTTCGAACTCGAAATTCTCATGGACTGGTACCTCGACGGCGAGGCGCGCGTTAAATCGGATACGTGCCGTCGCCGTGTCATCGAACTGGGCGGCGAACTTGGCATGCGCAATTTGAAAATAGGCGCGAACCCCTTCGATGAAAGTCCGGTCGACTTTGAACGCATGACCGACGAATTCGCGAAACTTTGCGAAGACGTGGCGAAGGTTGAAGCAACGGTCGCAATCGAGTTCATGCCTTTTTCCCGCATCCGGAATATCGCAGACGCGCTGACGATTGCTGAAGGCGCCGACCAACCCAACGGTGGCCTGATGGTTGACTACTGGCACGTAGCACGCGCAGGCACCCCCTACACCGAGGTCGCCCGAATCCCGGCGCGCTTTATCAAGGGAGTAGAGCTGGACGACGTAGGCGCGCAGGTTAAAGGGACGCTGTTCGAGGATTCAAGCTTTCACCGCCAGCTTTGTGGCGAAGGTGCAGGCGACTGCCCCGCCTTTATTAATGCGCTGCAGGAAGCTGGCTGCACGCTTCCTTACTACGGTGTGGAACTGATCTCCGAGTCGCACCGGAAGTTGCCGCTCGACGAGATGGCAAAGCGCGCCTACGACACCACCATTGCGCAGTTCTCGGCAAAAAGCGCGACTTCCGCCTGAAGCTCCCGACCCTAAACCACAAAGTATTCCTGGAGACTGACATGATTCGAATCGCCGTACTCGGCGCCGGCCGCATTGGCCGTATTCACGCCGGCAACGTTGCCGCTAGCCCGAACGCGAAGCTGGTCGTGGTCGCTGATCCTTTCGAGGAGGCAGCCACGTCGCTCGCCGAACGGCTCGGCTGCGAAGCGTCGACGGACTGCTCGGCTGTCCTCGAGCGCAACGACATCGATGCCGTGGTGATTGGCACGCCGACGGACACGCACATCACATTCATGTTGCAAGCCGTGGCGAACGGCAAGGCTGTGTTGTGCGAAAAGCCGATCGACCTGGACATGGAAAAGTCGCTCGCAGCCGCCAGCGAGGTCGAGCGCCTCGGCGGCCGCGTGATGCTCGCGTTCAACCGCCGCTTCGACCCGACGTCCCAGGCCTTCCGCAAGGCGATCGACGCAGGCGATGTGGGCGAGGTGCGCCAGGTTGTCATCTCCAGTCGCGATCCGGGCATGCCTCCCCGCGACTATGTCGAACACTCCGGCGGCATCTTCCGCGACATGGTGATCCACGACCTCGATATGGCCCGCTGGCTGCTTGGCGAAGAGCCGGTGGAAGTGATGGCGTTCGCGAGCCGGCTCGTCGACTCATCGCTCGTCGAACTCTCCGATTTCGACACGGTCATGGTGCAGCTGCGGACCGCATCGGGCAAGCAGTGCCATATCAACTGCTGTCGCGAGGCTGTGTACGGCTACGACCAGCGCATGGAAGTCTCAGGCTCCAAGGGCATGCTCCTTCAGGAGAACCTTCGGCCTTCCACAATCCGTCGCTGGACGAAGGAGGCGACCGATGTGCGCGAACCCCTGCTCAACTTCTTCCTTGAGCGCTATGAAGCTGCCTACAAGGGTGAACTCGAAGCGTTTGTCGAAGCGCTGCGTACCAATTCGCCCCTGCCGACATCGGTGCAGGACGGCCTGAAGGCGCTGCGCCTGGCCGACTGTGCGCTTGAGTCCGCGGTATCAGGGAAATCGGTCAAGGTGTAACTCATCATCAGGAGGAGACAAATCATGACGCGAAAGATCGACCCCAACGAAACGATAGGCGTGGCATGTCTTGGCGTGACCCATCCCCACACATCCGGACGGGTCAAGGCGATCCAGCGCCGCCGCGGCGCGAAGATGCTTGGCGCATGGGACACCAGTCCGCTGCTCAAGCCGTTCGTGGATGCGCTCGGCCTCGAAGCGCGGACGAAAGAAGCCATCCTGGCTGACGAGAATGTGCATGTCGTGCTCGTGCATTCGAAGAGCGAGAAGATGGCCGAGCTGACCATTGAAGCACTTGAGGCAGGCAAGTCGGTCCTGTGCGAGAAACCCGCGGGGCGCGGCTCTGCGGATGCCAAACGGATCGTCGAAGCGGTCGAGCGCACGGGCGGTCTCGTACAGGTTGGCTACTGCTGGCGCTTTGCTCCGTCGGTCGACGCCATGCAGGCAGCACTTGCGAGCGGCCGCCTCGGGAAAGTGGTGCAGGTGCGTGCGCACGGCGGTTGCTCACACGACGAGGCGGGTACGGCTCACATGACCCAGCCCGGTGATATCGGGGGCGCCGTGTTCGTCATCGGTTGCCACCTGATCGACCGCATCCTGCTGCATTTCGGCATGCCGCGAAGTGTCAACGCGCGCATCACGAAGTTCCCGAACTTCCATGGCGACGAGTCGCGCGAGGATGCCGCGGGCGCGGTGCTGAACTACGAAGACAAGATTGTGGTGATCGACTTCATGTCGTGGGACGTGCTGCCGTGGACCGAAAGCTGGGACATCACGGCATACGGCACCGAAGGCATCATGTCGTCCCGTTCGCTGCCGTCGAGCTACAAGATCTACGACGCGGGCAAGGGCGCCTATCCGCAAGGATGGACCGAATGGCAGGAAACGAGCTTCCCCGAAATATGGGCCACGAAGAAGACCGAATATTCGCCCGATATTGCTGAAATCGGCAACCCGGTTTACTTCGACCGTGAATCGGATGCCTTTTTCGAAGCGCTTCGTAACGGCACGCCATCGGTTGTTCCCGCCACGCAGGCGTACAACATCAGCCGCGTCATCGAGACCATGTTCGCTTCGTCGAAACAGGCGGGTGCAGAAATCTTTATCGGGTAGAAAGGTCGCGGCCGGCCTCCTTTTCGGGGCCGGCCACCAAATACTGGCTGCAGAAAGTCAGAAGTAAATTATGTAATCCTTATTAGGAGACAACACCATGAACATCATCAAGAACGTCGCTGTGGCCGTGGCCGCTTCGATTGCATTGTCTGCGGTGTCCGTATCCGCCTACGCGCAGGACAAGGGTGTGATTGGCATTTCGCTGCCGGACAAGACGGAATCGCGGTGGATTACCGATGGCAAGAGCATGGTCGACGCGCTGAAGGCGAAGGGCTATTCCGCCGATCTCCAGTACGCCAACTATGACGTCCCGACCCAGGTCAATCAGGTCGAGAACATGCTCGCCAAGGGCGTCAAAGCGCTTGTGATTGCGCCGATCGACGGCAAGACCTTTTCCGACACCCTGGCGCTTGCGCAACAGAAGGGCATCAAGGTCATCTCGTACGACCGCCTGATCAGCCAGACCAGGAACGTTGACTACTACGCCACGTTCGACAACTACGGCGTGGGTGTCCTGCAGGCTCAGAGCATTGTCGCTACCTGGCAGAAGAAGGGAAGCAAGACCCCGTTCAACGTTGAGGTGTTCGGCGGCTCGTCGGACGACAATAACGCGCATATGGTCTATGCCGGAGGGATGTCGGTACTGAAACCGTATATCGACAGCGGCAAGTTCGTGATTCGAAGCAAGCAGGTGGAGTTCGAAAAAGTCGCCACGCGCAACTGGGATGGCGCCACGGCCCAGGCCCGCATGGACAATCTGCTGAGCGCCTTCTATGGCAACAACAGGCTCGATGCAGTATGGACACCGAATGATGCTATCGCGATTGGCGTGATTTCCTCGCTCAAGGGTGTCGGGTATGGTTCGGCGCAACAGCTTATGCCGATCGTCACGGGACAGGATGCGGACCTGCAGAACGTCAAGGGAATCATACGCGGCGACCAGACGACGACCGTGTTCAAGGATACGCGCAAGCTGGCTAGCGTCACGGCCGATATCGTGGACGACGCGCTGACTGGCAAGCCCGTGCCTGTGAACGACACGAAGAGCTACAACAACGGCGCCAAGATCGTTCCTACGTATCTCGTGAAGCCCATCCTCGTCGATAAGGATAACTGGCAGCCGGAGCTCGTCACGAGCGGCTATTACACGCAGGCGCAGTTGAAGTGACCGTGTCTTGAACTTCGTGGGCGCCGGGCGCGCGGCAGCCGCCCGGCACCACACAGACACGCTGTGCACACGAGCAACCCGAGGAGTACGACGATGGAAACCATTCTGGAGATGAACGAAATCCAGAAGAGCTTTGGCGCGGTCAAAGCCCTGAACAACGTCAGTCTTAAAGTCCGCAAAGGCGAGATTCACGCCATATGCGGCGAGAACGGCGCGGGCAAGTCGACGTTGATGAAGATCCTGAGCGGCGTCTACCCACACGGCTCTTACGAGGGCAATGTGGTCTACGACGGTGAAGATCGTGCATTCTCGGATATCTCCGACAGCGAGCACGTGGGGATCATCATCATCCATCAGGAGCTCGCACTCGTGCCCATGCTCTCGATTACCGAGAACATCTTCCTGGGGAACGAACAGTCGAAGCGCGGTGTTATCGACTGGCAGGGATCCCGGTCCATTGCCCGCGACCTGCTGGCGAAGGTGGGTCTGACCGACTCGCCCGATACCCCCGTGGGCACGCTCGGCATCGGCAAACAGCAGCTTGTGGAAATTGCCAAGGCATTGTCCAAAGAGGTCCGTCTGCTGATCCTGGACGAGCCTACGGCAAGCCTCAACGAAAAGGACAGCGACACGCTGCTCACTCTCCTGCTGGAGCTGAAGGCGCGTGGAGTGACGTCGATCATCATTTCGCACAAGCTGAACGAGATCTCACGCGTGGCCGACGGCATAACGGTCATCCGCGACGGCTCGACCGTCGATGCGCTCGACTGCAAGGCCGAAAGTGTGAGTGAAGACCGCATCATCAAGGCGATGGTCGGGCGTGAGATGTCTGACCGTTATCCCAAGCGTGTGCCGAAGATCGGCGAGGTGATTTTCGAAATCAGGGACTGGCGCGCACAGCATCCGACCCAGCGCGAGCGCGCCGTCATCAAGGGTGTCAACCTCAAGGCGCGTCAGGGTGAAATCGTGGGCATTGCCGGTCTCATGGGTTCCGGACGGACCGAGCTTGCGATGAGCGTCTTTGGCGGAACGTACGGTCAGGACATTTCCGGAACGGTGCTCATGCACGGGAAGCCGGTAGACGTTTCTTCGGTACAGAAGGCCATCAAGGCGGGTCTCGCGTATGTGACCGAAGACCGCAAGGGAAACGGCCTGCTCCTTGACGACAACATCCAGCGAAACATCACATTGGCGAATCTCGCGGGTGTGTCGAGTCTCGGCGTTATCAACGAACACGAAGAAGCAAGGGTCGCGGGGGAATTCCTGAAGAAGCTCCGTATCCGGGCCCAGGGAGGAACCCATGTTGTGGCCAATCTTTCTGGCGGCAATCAGCAGAAAGTCGTGCTGAGCAAGTGGCTGTTTTCCGGACCCGAAGTCCTCATCCTGGACGAGCCCACGCGCGGTATTGATGTGGGAGCGAAGTACGAAATCTACAGCATCATCAATCAAGCGGTTGAAGCGGGCAAGTGCGTCGTCATGATTTCTTCGGAAATGCCGGAGCTTCTTGGCATGTGCGACCGCGTCTATGTCATGAACGAAGGCCGCTTCGTCGGCGAGTTCACCGCAGAGGAAGTCTCGCAGGAGAAGATCATGCGGGCAATCATGCGAAATGGAGGCATCTAAAATGCGTAAGACACTCTCACCGGCGGCGCCGCAGGACGCCGGGATCAAACATGGCGAAATCGTCCGGGTGCTCAAGCGGGGCGCCAGTGAATACGGACTGCTGATTTCGCTGATCGTCATCATGGCGTTCTTCCAGATGTCGACGAGCGGCGTGTTGATGCAGCCGCTCAATTTGACGAACCTGGTACTTCAAAACAGTTACATCGTCATCATGGCCCTCGGCATGCTGATGGTGATTGTTGCGGGTCACATCGACCTCTCGGTTGGTTCGACCGCCGGACTGGTGGGCGCACTCGCAGCGGTGCTGATGGTGCAGTTCAATGTCAACTACGTGCTGGCCACCGTCATTTGCATATTCACCGGTGCGTTGATTGGCGCCGTCCAGGGTTACTGGATTGCGTTCTGGCGGATGCCATCGTTCATCGTCACGCTGGCCGGCATGCTGGTGTTTCGCGGGCTGACAAACCTCGTGTTGCAGGGGCAATCCATTGGGCCTTTCCCCGACGCGTTCGCGGCTTTTAGTTCAGGCTTCATTCCCGACGTCTTTCACGGGCAGAATCTGCACATCACGTCCGTCCTGCTTGGGGCCCTGGTGGGCGTGCTCTTTTTCGTGATTGAGCTTCGACACCGCGCGAGTGCGACGAAACACGGCATGGGTAGCGGGTCGTTCTCGATGTTTGTCGCGAAGAACGTCATCCTCACCGGCCTGATTGTTTTCCTCTGCACCATCCTTGCCTCATATCGCGGCCTGCCGACGGTTCTCGTCATCATGGGCGTCCTGATTGGTGTTTACACGTTCGTGATGAACCGCACCACCGTTGGCCGCCGTGTCTACGCAGTGGGTGGCAACGCCAAGGCGGCCAGGTTGTCAGGGGTCAGCGTGCCGGCAATCAGCTTTTTCACCTTCGTGAATATGGGCGTCCTGGCTGCATTGGCCGGCCTCATCTTCGCGGCGCGCTTGAACAGCGGCACGCCTAAAGCCGGAACGGGCTTTGAACTCGATGTGATTGCAGCATGCTTCATTGGCGGTGCGTCTGCTTCTGGTGGCGTGGGGAGGGTGGTTGGTGCGGTAGTAGGCGCCTTCATCATGGGTGTCATGAACAACGGAATGTCCATCATGGGCATTGGCGTTGACTATCAGCAGGTGATCAAGGGAGTGGTGTTGCTCGCGGCGGTCTTTGTTGATGTCTACAACAAGAACAAGGCCTGAGCTTCGGCTTCTGAACGTGCAGAAAGTTGGTGCGGACGTGAAGCAGCCAATTTCAACGGCAGAGTACCTGGCGAACCCGAATGAAGCATCCATAAATAGGGATATCTAAGCAAAATTCATACGGGCTTCAGCAGTCAACACGGAATCGAGATGATTAAGCACATCGTTATGTGGGATGTTCGCGGCGAGTCGCCCGAGCAAAAAAAGGAAACGGCTCAACTGGTGAAGAGCGCCTTTGAAAGCCTGATCGGAAAAATTCCGGGTCTGGCGAAACTCGAAGTCGGGGTGGATGTGAGCGGGGTTGACTACGCCTGCGACGTCGTGCTCTACACGGAGTTCGAGGATACTGAATCGCTGGAGGCATACGCTTCTCATCCGGAACATCTGCGGGTCAAGCAGGTGATTGGGGACAGCCGTATCGCCCGGCACCAGGTCGATTACCTCTGATCCGGCGACCATGAAACAATGGGAACGATAGGGAACTCCAGTCTCATGTACCAATTTACCTACACGACGCATGCCTCGCGGGTGGTGTTCGGCGCCGGCAGCATGAAGCTCGTCCAGCAGGAAGTCGAGAAGCTGGGAGCGCGGAGGGCGCTGGTTCTGTGCACGCCGGAGCAGAGAGCGCAGGCCGAGGTTGTTTCAGGCCTTCTCGGTTCGTCGAGTGCCGGAGTCTTTGATGGGGCGCAGATGCATGTCCCCATTGAAAACGTCCGCCGTGCACGGGAGTATGCGAACGCGGTTGACGCGGATTGTGCGGTGGCGATCGGTGGAGGCTCAACCATCGGCCTCGGCAAGGCCATCGCGCTCCAGTCGGCCTTGCCGATCATCGCCATTCCGACGACCTATGCGGGGTCGGAAATGACGCCGATCTACGGGATAACCGAGGGTGGGCTAAAGCGGACCGGGCGCGACCTCAAGGTTCTTCCGAAAACGGTCCTCTACGACCCGGAGTTGTCGGTCGGTTTGCCGGATCATCTCTCGTTCGTGAGCGGCCTTAACGCCATTGCACATGCTGCCGAGGGGCTGTATGCAAAAGACGGAAACCCGGTGATGTCCCTGATGGCGGAAGAGGGAATCCGCGCGCTTGCGAATGGGCTTCGCGGCTTGAAGAAGAGCAGCAGGGACAACACGGCGCGCAGTGAGTGCCTTTATGGTGCGTGGCTTTGCGGGATGGTTTTGGGCAACGTCGGCATGGCGCTTCATCACAAGCTGTGCCACACGCTCGGCGGCACGTTCAACCTGCCGCACGCGGAAACGCATGCGATTGTTCTTCCCCATGCGCTCGCCTACAACAGCGTCGTCGCAGCGGACGCAATGACACGAATTGCGCGGGCACTCAACGTGAACTCGGCCGCAGATGGGTTGTATGAACTGAGCCAGGAACTTGGTGTGCCACGAGGGTTACGTGAGATTGGACTGAACGAGGCCGACCTCGATTACGCGTGCGAGATAGCAATGTCGAATCCATACTGGAACCCGCGTCCCGTGGAGGCTGCTCCCCTTCGAGAGTTGCTCCAGCGCGCCTGGCAGGGAAGTCGACCTTGTCCGTGAGACACCGGCAGGGCGGGATATCTGAAATAAAGGCATGTTTTGCTGTCCCCGCGGAGGACGGAGCCGCTCCTGCTGCTCTTCTCAGGCCTCGCGCTGGTCTCCACGCGTCGAATCATCAGCAGGGCTAATATTCCACCACCGCCTTCAATGCCTGTTCTGAAGCGATCATCCTGTTCACGCGCAACGCGTACTGGCCATTGAAAATTCCATAGCCGCACTCCATGACCGGCACGGAGTCCACTTTGGCGGTGACGTATTCGCCGAGGTTGATCGGAATCACGTCGCCTATGCGCATGCTCAGGAGCTTCTCGAACGTCGTCGGTATGTCGACGAGATCGACTGTCACCTCCAACTCGGCCGCCTGCAATTGCGTGGCGAGCACGCGCCCCCATCGCTCATCGACGTCAAGCGTCTCTCCCTGATGCGGTGAAAACAGCAAATCACGAATGGGCTCGATCATTGAATACGGCAGGCAAACGTGGAGCGTTCCCCCTGTCGTACCAAACTCGATGGAAAACTCGGTGACTATGACGATCTCATTGGGTGTCGCCACGTTCGCGAACTGCGTATGCATCTCTGATCGAACGTACTCCAGGGTCAGGGGGCGTACGTTGATCCACGAGGCCATGTAGTGTTCAAACACCACGTCGAGCAGCTTGCCAATGATGCGCTGTTCAGTGGCGGTGAACTCGCGCCCCTCTACACGAACGTGAAACCGCCCGTCGCCACCAAACAGGTTATCTACCACGAAGAACACCAGGTTCGGGTCAAACACAAAGAGCGCAGTGCCGCGCAGCGGTTTGACATGCACCAGGTTCAGGTTGGTCGGAATGGGGAGGTTGCGCGTAAATTCGCTGTACTTTTGAACCTTGATCGGTCCGACCGATATCTCCGCGGTGCGGCGCATCAAGTGGAAGATCCCGCCGCGCAGGAGGCGGGCGAAGCGATCGTTGATAATTTCAAGACCTGCCATCCGGCCGCGCACTATCCGCTCCTGGGCGGACAGATTGTAGGGACGCGGGACCGACGAAGAGGTTTGCTCGACAACCGTGTCGGTCTCGCCGGTGACGCCCTTCAGCAGCGCATCGACCTCCTCCTGAGACATGAATTCTTCGTGGCCCATTCCCGCCCTTTGATTTGATTGGTCGCGATTTTCTAAAACGGTACTTTGTCGCTTCGGGGTAAGGCAGGTCCCTTTTGCAGCACGTCCTTAATTCAATGCGCTGCCGGTCCTTCATATGCAGCGTAAGCCGAGCTTAGCCTAGTGCAGGAATCGCAAGGCCGCAAAGAGAGGCGCGATTGTGGCTTAGTTCACCGCCTTGGGCGGCCATGCGGGTGTTGTGCTCCGCTTGGCGGAAATACGTGGGTATGGCGGACAACCAGACGCCGAGCCCTCAAGGGCGCCTCATAGGGAAAACCTGAGGGGTCTTAAGAAAATCAAAAATCAAGCTGCCGGACTATGTGTCGTTAACACATATGAAGCAATGGTTAAGTGGCAAACGTCTGAACAATGGAATTTGAAGTTCGACTAACGCTTGCTTACGGAAGAAAGCTGCGTCATCAACTATATCGAAGCGTGCTCCGAACAATCGGTCATGCTGCACAGAATCGAGGCGAATCAGATGAGTAGTTCCCAGCATGACGTTGAGCAACGGACCAACCTGGCGGGAAACAACCGCTTCGAACTGCTCCTGTTCCGCCTTGGCGAAGCACCCAACTCGACGCAGCGCGAACTGTACGGCATCAACGTGTTCAAGGTGCGGGAGATCATCGAGATGCCGGCCTATACGGTCGTCGCAGGCGCGTCGGACAACATCCTCGGCATTGCTGATATTCGCGGGCAAATCATTCCTGTCATCGACTTGCCCAGGCTGACGGGTTGTACACCGAAGGGAAAACCACGCATCCTGCTCGTCACGGAGTTTGCCAGGACGACCCAAGGCTTTGCGGTCGAAGAGGTCGATGACATCGTGCGGCTTGAATGGGATCAGGTGCTGTCTGCGGAGGCGCATTCGAGTGGCAAGACCGTGACCAGCATCGCACGTCTCGATGGAAACGTAGACGGCTCGCGTCTGGCTCAACTGCTCGATGTCGAGCAGATTTTGCGCGACGTGCTTCCGGGAAGCGAGCCGGACATTACCGAGGCTAGCGTCGGCCGCGTCACTATTGCGCGGGGCGCCAAGATTCTCGCCGCTGATGATTCGGGTGTAGCGCGCAGCTTGATTGAGCAGAGTCTGACTGCAATGGGCTTGCCGTTCATCATGGCGAAGACGGGGCTCGAAGCGTGGAACATGCTGGACGCAGCCGAAAAACGCGCACAGGCATCGGGGCGCGCAGTCAGTGACGAAATCGCACTCGTCTTGACAGACCTCGAGATGCCGGAAATGGATGGCTTCACCTTGACTCGCAAGATCAAGGGTAACGCCGCGCTCCGATCGATCCCGGTCGTGATCCATTCGTCGTTGTCGGGATCCGCCAACGAGGAACACGTGAGAAAAGTGGGCGCCGATGCGTATATCTCCAAGTTCGTCGCGCACGAGCTAGCCACGGTGCTGCGTGAAACGCTGGGGCATGCTGTCGCAGCCTGATTCGAGGCTCTGGTCGCTGGAAGAACAGGAGTGGTGTTTAACGGAGTCCGTGGTTATTTCCGCCTTGGCGAGGCGACTCCCTGGCACGTAGCCGATCGCGCAACGGTGGCGCCGACCGCCAGGACGGCGCTCAGAGCCGTCTAGCCCATGGGTCTCAAGGTTTAATAGCAGCGGCCGTTAATCAGAATATCTAAAGCAGGCCGGCCATCGGTTGTCAGGTGGCGCCGCTCATTCATTCCGCATATCACCGGCAATACCATGAAGAAGCGCTTCAGTAACGGGCGGAGGTCGTTACGCGCCGCATCACTGACGGCGATAGCACTGGCCTGCATGACCAGCGCACGCGCTGACGACGCGCCGAACGCCTCTGCCTTGCCAGGCATGTTTACGCTAAGCGGCTTCGGAACGCTTGGGATGACACATTCGAGCCTCGATAGCGCTGACTTCATTAGCACGGCGTTCGAGCCGAACGGCGCCGGACATAGCCGCACCTACGACTTCGCCGATGACACCAAGCTCGGCGTACAGCTTATTGGCCGCTTTACCGACAAGCTCTCCGCGGTCGTTCAAGTCGTGTCCCAGCACCGTTACGACAATACGTTCGTGCCGCAGATCGAGTGGGCAAACCTGAAATACGCCTTCACACCGGACTTCAGCGTGCGCATCGGCAGGATCGAACTGCCGACGTTCCTGAACTCCGACTATCGCGATGTGGGCTATGCGAATCCGTGGGTACGCGTGCCGGCCGAGGTCTATAACACCGTGCCGATCACGAATAGCGACGGCGCCGACCTGTCGTATCGATTTCGCCTCGACGACGTGGTCAACACGGTGCGGGTGCTCTACGGCTATAGCGCTTTTCACGTGAATCCGGGAATGATCAGGACCACGGGTACGGGCATCGTAGGCGCGTTCGATACGATTGAATATCGCGATTTCACCGTGCATTTTGGCTTCCTGCATGCCGATGTGAAACTCGCCGTTCTGGAGCCGAAGCTGCCTGCGAACGTCTACAGCATGGCCGTTGATTACGACCCAGGGCCGTGGTTCGTGCAAGGAGAACTCGCACGCGTCACCGTCGACCAGCTCACCCCCGGCTACATGAGTGGCTACGTGACCGGCGGCTACCGGATCAACAAGTTTACGCCGTTCCTGACGTATTCCGAATCACACTCGCTCGGACACGCCACCCTCGTTCCGAACTACAACATGGGGCAAAAAGACATCTCGGCCGGGGTGCGCTGGGACTTCATGAAGAACATGGACCTGAAGGTTCAATTCGATCACGTCTGGCTGCCCGCGAATTCGACAGGCTCGTTCACCAACCTCCAACCGAATTTCCAGCTCGGCAGCGGCACCAACGTGTTCAGCGCCGTTCTCGACTTCGTTTTCTGATCGGAGCCTTCGTGGACATCGCCAACAAACACGTCAGGGTCGTTCTTTTAGGCTTGGTGCTTGGGTTGACCTCCCAGGCGTCGATGGCCGAGCTGGTCGTGGTCGTATCCGCCTCGAACCCGCTGGCCGAACTCAGCGAAGGCCAGGTGGCGGATATTTTCCTCGGTCGCACCGCCTATTTTCCGCACGGTGGCGCGGCCGTTCCGCTCGACCTGGCAGAAGACGCCGCGACCCGCGCAGAGTTTTACAGGAGGGTTACAGGCAAGTCGGCGGCGCAACTGAAAGCGTACTGGTCGAAGCTGATCTTCACAGGGCAGGGCCAGCCTCCGCGTGAACTACCGGATGCCGCAGCCGTAAAAAAAGCGATCGTCGCCAAGCCGGATTCGATCGGCTACATCGACAGGAGCGAACTGGACGCCAGCGTCAAGGCAGTGCTGACGCCTCACTAGTCGCACGCCGTCCCTGGCAGTCACGGGGCGGCACGTCGACACACGAAACCTGGATTGTATGCGCAGCCTTCTCGAATCAAACGCCCAGTTCGTATCAAGCGGCCCGTACGGCCGTTTGATCGGATTGGGTATGGCGCTGCGTCCCGTTCTGCGACGCCTGCTCGAAGCCTATGTCCTGTTTCCGCTGTTCGCAGCAATGCTGCTGGTGCTCACCTGGACCACCGTTATCCATCTGATCAGCGCAGAAAACGTCGCTGCCCAGGGTGCAGCGGCGGAGTTGAGTCGCGAACTCGCTGATACCTACCAGGCGCAAATGGTGCGCAATCTGGTCTTTATCGACCAGACGCTAAAGACGGTCAAATACGCCTACGAGATGAAAGGGGCCGCAGGATTGCCGGAGCTTCGGGACAAGGGGCTGCTTCCGCCAGCCATCGTGTTCAAGGTGGCAATTGCCGGCACTGACGGCCGGATAGGCGCCGCAACCCGGCCTCAGGCGTCAGTGACGGTAGCGGACGAGCCTTATTTCCGGACGCAACGCGATCGTGTCGATGATGCCCCAATGCCCTTCGTGAGCGAGGTCACGCGCGATCCCGTCACGGGGACCCCCGAAATTACCTTCAGCCGCCGGCTGCAGAACGCGGCCGGCGCTTTTACCGGTGTCGTCATTCTCTCTGTAGACCCCGGCTATTTCACGAGCAGCTATGACTACGCACGGATGGGCAAAGAGGGCGTGCTGGCCTTGCTCGGCACCGATGGCGTCATGCGTGCCGAGCAGGTGGGTGAGCAACAGTCGTGGGGCGAGCGCCTCTCTTTGACTGCCGTGCGCGCGGCCGCCGCAGCATCAACCGGTATGGCCTCGATCCAGCCCTGGGATCACGGGGTGCCGCGCTACACAAATATGCGCACGCTGCACGGCTTTCCGCTGATCGCGATGGTGGGTCTCGGCCACGACGAGCAGGTCGCGCAGCTCCGTCGGCACCGGCGTGGCTATCTGCTGTGGGCCGGCGGCGGCAGCGTGGTGCTGGTCATGCTGGCGTTTGTGCTGAGCCGCTTGAGCTGGCAGCTGGCTGTCAGCCGGCAGCGCGCGCGCCGGGCGCAGGAGACCTACTACGCGGCGTCGGAGGCCAGTCTGGACGCCTTTTTCGTCTTTCGTAGCGAACGTGGAGCTAACGGCCAGATCGTCGATTTTTCGCTTACCGATACGAATCGCCGGGGCGCCGAACTGTCAGGCAGGCATCGTGGCATGTTAGTCGGTCAGTCGCTCGATGTTGCGTTTCCTCATTGTCGCGATGACGGCATGTTTGACAAATTGGTCGGCGTCGCGCTGACGGCTGCTGTCGAGGAGCACGAATGGATACACGAGAGACCCGGGATGTCATCGGTATGGCTGCAGCGGCAGGTCGTGCGGGTGGAAGACGGCGTGGTTGCGATCGTGCGCGACATCAGCTCGCGCAAACGCGCTGAAGTCAGGCGCGCGGAGCAGAACCGGGTGTTGGAAATGATCGCCACCAGCACGCCGCTCGAGGAAGTCCTCTCCTATGTGACGCGGCAGCTGGAGTCGCAGATCGCAGGTTCGGTGTGCGTCGCGCTCCTGCGCGACGAAGACGGCCAGCACCTGAAGCTGGGCGCTGCGCCTAGTCTGGCCGAGCACTGCCATAAGCAGATTCATGGCTCGGTGATTGGTCCAGACGCGGATCCGGGCGGTCGCGCGATTCATTTGCGCCAGCCCGTGTACATCTCGGACGTGACACAGGACGCGAGCCTGCTCCAGCAGATGGAAGGCTACGGCATGCACGATCGTGGCGCCTGCTGGGCGCTGCCGATTTTGTCACACGACGGCAGCGCGCTTGGCGCACTGACGCTATTCGTCCGGGATCCTCATGAACCAACAGCCGGCGAGGCGCATGCCATTGCAATGGCGACCCGTATTTGCGGCATCGCGATCGAGCGTAGCCAGGCAGAGGAACGCATCCGCCACATGGCGAATCACGACGCGTTGACGGGCCTTCCCAATCGCACCTTGCTCTCGGATCGTCTGAATCAGGTTTTGCTGCATGCGCAACGCTATCAGCGCGGCGTGACGGTGGTGTTCATCGATCTCGACAATTTCAAGCTGATCAACGACAGCCTCGGTCATCGCGCCGGTGATGACCTGTTGAAGACGGTGGCCACGCGCATGGTGCGATGCGTGCGACGCACTGATACCGTGGTGCGGCTCGGCGGTGATGAGTTCGTGATCGTCCTGTTCGACCAGGCGCAGAACAACGGAGACATAACGGCGGCCATCGAGAAGATTCGCGACACGATTCTCGAACCGATCGAACTGAACGGCCAGACCTTTCAAGTCACATGCAGCATGGGGCTGGCAAGTTATCCGAACGATGGCACTGACGCCGAAACCCTGCTGATGAACGCTGACGCGGCGATGTATCGCGCAAAAGAGATGGGCCGCAATAACTACCAGTTGTTCACTGCAGAGATGAACATCAAGGTGCACGACAGACTGCGCCTTCAGGAACAGTTGCGGCATGCGCTGGCGAATGACGAATTCCGGCTGGTGTATCAGCCGCAGGTCGATTTACGCACGAATAAGATTTTCGGCGTGGAGGCGCTGTTGCGGTGGGATCACCCGACCGAGGGTCCGGTCGTCCCAGCCACGTTTATTCCGCTGGCTGAGGAAACGGGGCTGATCGTCTCGATCGGCGACTGGGTGCTGCATACGGCATGCTGTCAGAACAAGGCCTGGCAGGACGCAGGCATGCCGCCAATGACCATGTCGGTCAACGTCTCGGCGCGGCAGTTCCAGCAGAAGGAATGGGTCGCACGGGTGGCGCATGCGCTGAGCGTGAGCGGGCTCGACGCTCAGTATCTCGAGCTCGAGCTGACCGAGAGCCTCATCATGCAGGATCTCGACGGCGCGGTCGCTACGATGACCGAGTTGCAGGCCATGGGAGTGCGGTTGTCTATCGATGACTTTGGAACCGGGTATTCGAGTCTCAGTGCATTGAAACACTTTCCGATCGTGCGCCTCAAGATAGATCAGTCGTTCGTGCGGGACCTGCCTGATGGCGAAGACAATCGCGCCATCGCGCGGGCCGTGATCTCACTCGGGCGGCAACTGAATCTCAAGGTTATTGCCGAAGGCGTCGAAACGGAAAGGCAACTTGATTTCCTGCGTGACAACGACTGTCACGAAATCCAGGGCTATCACTACAGCAAGCCTATCTCGCCGAGCGAGCTGGAACGACTGGTCAGGGAGCCGTTTAGCTGGCCGGCGGATGTGGGCGGCGGAGAGGTGCCTCGATAGGGGGTGTCGGGTTAGGGCGTTCGCGATGCGTTGACGGGGGCGATAAGTGTTAGTCTTTGCCCGCAGACGGATGTTGTTCAGTAAATCGAGTGTAAGGACAAAGTCCCGTCGGGTCTTCATTCAAGACCTTAGTCTTTGTCAGAACCGAACTTAGAAATGAGTTATTGGGTGATACAGCGCCACACGGGTTTTGACCAGATTCAGCTTCAGCATATTCACGCCGTTCGCCGCTGCCGGCACGCGATTAAAGCGCCCATCTGCTGTTGAAGTGCGATGTTTAGTGCTCCGGCGACCAAGCTTGCAGTTTATAGGGCACGCATTGATGAGGTCGAGGACATAGTTCGTTTTCTCCAATTCCTGCAGCGAGCGGTTGAATCGGAACCCGACGTAATTCAAAGTTCCATTGTCGAGTCTTAACTGCACGTCTCAAAAACGCACCATATTTATTTCGACTGGCGCCTGCTGCGGAAAACTACGGATCCGAACCGGCATACGATTGGCTTAACCCTATAGTTTGCCCCGCTATATGCCGATAACAACGGGAAGTTCATCCCGCTACCTTTTCGGACATCAAAGGCCTGGCTATGAGGATCCTGCACGCCCGTATCGACCTGGCGCACGTGTTCGCTGACATTTCGACCAACCTCCTCATATCGCTGGCGACGGCGGGTTCGATGTTGCTGCTTGCTCTCACGACGGAAAAATGTGTGCCGCACGCGCGACGGCCGTCATGGGAACACGCGTGGTTCAACATTCGCTATACGGTCGTCCAGCTCGGGATAATTGCCGGGCTTAGGCCCTTCCTGCTTGGTTTTCCATTAATGTTTACCCGCGCACTAGATGTGGGTTATATCACCTTCGCCCCCGGCGCTCTCGGCTGGTCGTGTGCTTTCCTCGCAGTGCTATTGATGACAGATCTCCTGGAATATCTGTTTCACCGGGCGCAGCATACGTTCTCGGTTTTGTGGAGGATGCACGAGTTGCACCACAGCGCCGAGCACTACGACGTTACGCTGAGTTATCGGCATTTCTGGTTCGAACCGTTACTCAAGATGACTTTGCTGTATCCACTGGTCGGCCTTGTATTCAACGTGCCGGCGACCGTCGGGATGGCGGTTGGCACTGTCTTCCTGGTAAATCATCACCTTGCGCATATGAACTGGCGCTTTTCTCCTCGACGCTTCTCTTTGTTAGTCAGTCATTCGCAATATCACCGCCTGCATCACTCCAGAAACGAGCGCGACTACAACAAGAATTTCTGCGACTTGCTGCCGCTTTGGGACATTCTTTTCGGCACGCTGCGGCAACCGGCGCGCGATGAGTTCGTTGACGTGGGACTCGGCTCGGGTGCCGCGCCGCATAACCTCATGCAGGCGCTGTTGTGGCCATGGCGGCGCAATTAGCAGGGGGCGGCGTGCGCCAACAGAAACTATGACACGTAAATCGCGGCCTTGATTTTAGTAAACAGTTTGAACGCAAGGCGACATTCGAAAGTTTGCTTGAATTTATGTTTCGAGTGATTTTTGCCGATTTGAAATTTAGGGATTGGTATTCCTAAAGATGCATCCGGGGTTGCCGTTAATAAGTGTACCTACACCCCGTCCGTTGCAAACGAGTACAAGCAGTCCCGGGGTCGTGGGTAGCGGCCTGCGATTAAAAAAGCGAGTCGTTACTTCGTAACCACACCTTACTTTTTCGTATAGGAAATACTAAAAATGTCCAAATTTCTGAAAGTGTTTGTTCGCAATGAACGTGGCGTCAGTGCGATTGAGTACGCAATTATGGCCGGCATCGTGGTAGTCGCCCTGACCGCCGTCGGCACTGCGTTCAACACCAGCTTAGGAAATCTATTCACCTCCCTCTTCACGAAAATCAACACTGCTGCGGGTACTGGCGCCTAATCGTTCGAGTTCGGGAATTCGGCTTCCTGTCCGAATTCCCGCCCCTCCACGTCCCATTTTGCCGACCATCATGCAGCTACTGTCTCTCGTCATTCGCCTCGCCGTACTTTGTATGCTGTTATGGCTGGCGGTGATCGACGTTCGTTCGCGACGCCTGCCGACCAAACTCGTGCTCGCAGTGGGTGTTCTCTTCTTCGCCGACGCCCTCGTCCTTCGCATCTCGCTCGGTGACGTTATCTTGCATCTCGCCATGGCTCTTGTGGTCTTTTTCGTCTGCGCCGGACTGTTCGCCGCGAAGATGCTCGGCGGCGGCGATGCGAAGCTGGCTGCAGTGATTTTCCTTTGGGCCGGCTTGCATCTTTCCTGGCCTGCCTTAACCCTTATTTCCGTGGTCGGCACAGTCGTGGCCATGATCAGTCTTGCCACCCAAAACATTGACCCGCATCACCGTCTGGCGACCATGCGGGCGCTCGCCATGTTTTCGGGCGCGCGCGGCGTGCCTTACGGCGTGGCGCTTGCTGCGGGCGGCGGCACAGTGATCGTGCTGCCTGCGTTGCTGCCTTTGATTCTGACGCGATAGGACGGAGCCCCTATGTCGAAAATTATTAAGATTGCGCTGCTCCTCCTAGGCGCTCTCCTGATCGCTCTAATTGTGCGCACGGTCATTGCGAGCGTTTCGCACCCGTCGTCGCCCACGGCGAACACGCAAAAGGTTCGCGTGAGCGCTGCCGATCTTCCACAAGGCCTTCTTCTGCGCGACGACGACCTTAGCTGGAAGAACGTGCCAGTGGCTGAAGTGCCGCCTAACGCGATCGTCGCCGATACCCCCAACGCCATCGAACTGAAAGGCGCGCTCCTGCGTCACCCGGCGCTGAGTGGAACGGTGCTGGTTCCAGAGGATGTCATCCTGCCGAGCTCGCCGGGCTTTCTTGCGGCGACGCTCAAGCCCGAGATGCGCGCTATCTCGGTGGCAGTCGATGACGTGTCCGGTAACGCGGGCCTGATCCAGCCGGGCGACTACGTCGACCTTTTGCTCACCCAGCAAATGGATCGCCGTACGGACTCTCCTGACCTCGCCGTTGCGAGCGAGACGGTGGTGCAGCAAGTGCGGGTCCTCGCTGTCGGCTCGGAGATCAGCCGGCCCAAGACGAGTGATGCTCCAGATGCGAACAGTCGCGCCCGCACCGTCACGCTGGAAGTGACACCGCGGATGGGGGAGGTGGTCTCGGTGGCGGCGCGCCTGGGTAGCCTGTCGCTCGCGCTGCGCAGCTTTGCAACCGCTCGGCGCGACCCCGATACGACCACTGCAGAGCCGGTAGTGGCCGCCTCGCAGGGAGCGCCCGTCTGGGCGGGAGACATCTCGCGGGCGGTGCGCGAACTGCCTAAGTCACGCGTCCAGCAGGCGAACACTATGAGCGCTCCGTCTGCGCCGGCCGTACCGCGCGCGGTGGTCATCTATCGAGGTTCGGATTCGAGCGATTCAACGGCGACCAGTGCACAGGGAGGCGGTGGCGCGACAAACGGCCCACCTCCGCTGCCGTCAGTCGCTTCGGCGCATTAACGCCGTGAGCAAGCCGGTGGACCTGTCCATTCATCAGGAAAGTGTCATGAAAACGCGGTTCAGTTTGATTTTCCATGGGGCTTTGGCGTTCGCGAGCGCCTTGGCATGCGCAGCTCCAACAGTCGGAGCACCTGCGCGGTCCGAGTTGCCTGGTGGCGTCGATGCGAAGCAGCAGATGCTGCCCGCCAACGCAACGGGTCCGCTCGAAGTCAACGCGGGCGCGGGCGTGCTGGTGCGGCTCAATGAAGACGCGACGTCGGTGTTCATCGCCGACCCGGCCGTGGCGGACGTGCACGTGCCGTCGCCTCGAGCAGTATTTGTGCTCGGAAAAAAGAGTGGCACTACTACGCTCTACGTGCTCGGCCCGAACAACAAGACGCTCATGCAGCGCACGGTAACGGTCGCCCGCGACATGGGGGCGCTGCGCGCAATGATTGCGGCGCGGTTTCCGAACCTGAATGTGCAGATCACGGGCGGCCAAGGCTCGCTGCAATTGTCCGGCCAGGCTTCCAACGCGTCTGACGCCGACGCTGTCGTACAGGCCGTCACACCCTATCTTTCCGATAAGGAAGTGCTGATCAACCGCATGACGATCGACCGGCCGCTGCAGGTGCAATTGCGCGTGCGGATCACGGAAGTGGATCGCAACGTCACGCAGCAGCTAGGCATTAACTGGCAGTCGATCGGCAATGCAGCCGGCAATTTCTTTGCCGGCATCTTCAGCGGCCGGGCGATCTACAACCTGGCTCAACCCATCACGAGCGGTGGCGTTACTACCTACCCAGTAAATCTCGCGACCAACAATGCGTATTCGCTGTTCGGCCAGTTCAAGACCGGCAACACGAATATCACCGCGCTCGTCGATGCGCTCAACCAGGAGGGACTCCTTACCGTGCTTGCCGAGCCAAATCTCGTGGCGCTTTCGGGCCAGACGGCCAGCTTTATCGCCGGTGGTGAATTTCCCATTCCTGTTTCGCAGGTCAACGGCGCAGTGTCGGTCGATTTCAAGCAGTTCGGCGTAAAACTGGACTTCACGCCCACCGTGCTTAGCGACAACCGCATCAGCCTCAAGGTGCGCCCGGAAGTCAGCGAGATCGATCCGACGGTGAGCGTGACCACCGGCGGCATCACCGTGCCGGGCTTGAGCGTGCGCCGCGCGGACACGACAGTGGAACTGGGCAGCGGGCAGAGTTTCGCCATTGCGGGCCTGTTGCAAAGCACCACGAACGACCTGATTTCTCAAGTGCCGGGCATGGGTTCAATTCCGATCCTGGGCAAGCTGTTCTCCTCGACGAACTACCAGAACAACAAGACTGAGCTGGTCATCATGGTGACGCCGTACCTTGTCGAGCCGACCGACCCGGCTAAGTTGCGCACGCCGCTCGAGTCGCTCGTTTCGCCGAGCAATGACATTGAGTACAGCTTCGATCACCAGGCGAGCGGCGCAGGATCGTCGGCAGGCCAACCGCGTCTCGTCGGCGCGGCCGGATACGTTTATTGAGCACAATGCCATGAAATCTGCACGTCCTCTCACGTTCGTCCTCGTCTGTGCTCTCGGAGTTGGCCTTAGCGGCTGCTTTAAGCCTCCGCGCGACATGCCCGACGCATCGACCCTCGGTTTTGATGGGCGCGCAGTCGTGCCGCCCGATTGCGCGGGTCTTTCGCGTCCGTCGGTATTGACTGACGCAGGTTGGCACCGTCCCAGCATGGAGTGGGGCTGCGCCACCTATACCAATCTCGCTGCACAGATTGCACACCCGCAGGATGTGGTTGCGCCGCACCCACTTGGGCCGGCCAATGCCGCGGTCGCGGCTAGCGCGGTCCGCCGTTACGAAACCGGCGAACAGGTTCCGACCGACAAGAGCACGACGCGCGATGCCAAATGACGCGAGCATTCTAATGGGAGCACAACATGAGCACGACTGAGTCCAATTTTGCGAAGGGCAAAGCTGGCACCCGCAGCGCTGATTTCATCGCCTTCGTCATCGACAAGAAGACTGAGCAGGTCCTCAAAAGCTATGTCCTTGAACAGGCTATGCCGCACACGTACATCGCGATTGGCGGGGTGAACGATGCAATCGCCTATGTGGCAAAGCTCGAGCGTTCGCCATTGTTCCTGCTCGTGGACCTGCACGACTCCGTGATGCCGCTTTCCGATCTCGGTCGCTTGGCCGAAGTGTGCGAGCCCTCCGTGCAGGTAGTGGCGCTTGGCGAACGCAACGACGTCGGCCTGTTCCGTGCCTTGCTCCAGATCGGTATCCGCGACTATCTCGTGAAGCCGCTCACGGTGGAGTTGCTCAGGCGCACGCTGAATGTGTCCGACGGCAAGGTGAGCCCGGTAAAGCGTCTGCGCGCAGGCAAGACTGTCGCGTTTGCGGGCTCGCGTGGCGGGGTGGGCGTGACGACGATCGCGTTAAACGTCGCACGCCATCTGGCCGAAGACACCCACCGCCGGATCGCCTACGTCGACCTGAACCTGTATGGCGGTGCTGCCAACAGCATGCTCGGCATCCAGAGCAACAACGGTCTCTCCGACGTATTGCAGAACGTGCACCGTCTCGACCCACAATACGTGGAGCGCACGCTCGTCGCCAAGGGTTCACGTCTTTTCGTGCTGTCAGCGGAACTCGACTATGGCGCGCCGCGGTCGTTCGCGGATAACTCGCTCGGGCGCGTGCTGGCACTCCTTTGCGACAACTTTCATTACGTGATCCTCGACGTTGGTGACCTGGCAGACCCGCTGGCAGCCGACGCGTTCGACCACTCGTCACGCGTGTATCTGGTCGCGGATCGCTCGGTACACTCGACTCGTGAGACGATCCGCCGTTTGCGCTTCATCGAGGACCGCGAGAACAATCCCAGCACTTCGATCCTGCTCAACAACACGACTTCCTCGGCAGCGGGCAAGGTCGAGTCGGCCGACTTCATGTCGGCGGTCGGACGCACCGTGCTGCATGAGATTCCCTACGAAGCAAAGGCGGTAATGATCGCCGCAAACCTGGGCGAAGCGCCCAAAGACAAGACGGCCAACGGTTTCAACCAGACAATCACGCGCATTGGCAGTGACCTGACCGGACAGCACTCGAACGCTGAACGCACGTTCTTCCAGAAGCTCAGGTTGAGGAGAAACTGATGTTCGGACAAAAGAAGGGCGCATCCATAGTCGGTGATGCGGTGCACGGGGGGGGCGCAGACGCACCCGCGCTCGCCTTGCTCGATCCGGCAGTCGCTCTCGCGATCCCAGCGGCGGCTGTGTCACGCGCCGGCCAGTCGGAAGGCAATGAACTGCTGGTGCGCTCGGACCTTTTCCGGACCATTCGCGATGGCGTGTTCGCTTCGATGAACGCGTCCGCCGTCGTCGGCAAGACACGCGAGCAAATGAAGCCTAGTGTCGAACAGTTCGTGCTGGAGATCGCCGAGCGTGAGCGCCTGAACATCACGATCTCCGAGCAAGTGCAGATTGTCGGCGACCTGCTCAACGATATGTTCGGCCTCGGCCCTATCGAACCGCTGCTCGCCGACGAAACCGTAACCGACGTGCTCGTGAACGGGCCAGACCAGGTCTATGTGGAACGGCATGGCCGACTTGAACTTACTCCCTACAAGTTCCGCGATAACACGCACGTCGTGAACGTGGCGCAGAGAATTGCAGCGGGCGTCGGGCGACGCGTAGACGAAAGCAGCCCGATGGTAGACGCACGACTCGCCGACGGCAGCCGGGTCAACGTCGTCTTGCCGCCACTCGCGATCCACGGCGCGGTCATCTCCATTCGTAAATTTTCCAAGCGCAACATCACGCTTCACCGCATGGCGCAGCAGGGCAACCTGTCGCAGGCGATGGCGAACGTGCTGAAGCTCGCGAGCACCTGCCGGCTCAACATTATCGTGTCGGGCGGTACGGGTTCGGGGAAGACAACATTGCTCAACGCGCTGTCGCACTTCATCGACCTCGGCGAGCGCACCGTTACGATCGAAGATGCCGCTGAACTGCAACTCGTGCAGCCCCACGTGGTGAGCCTTGAAACGCGCCCGGAAAACTCCGAAGGACTCGGCGCTGTCGCTCAGCGTGACCTCGTGCGCAATGCACTGCGGATGCGCCCGGACCGCATTATCCTCGGCGAAACCCGCGGCCCCGAAGCCTTTGACGTGCTACAGGCAATGAACACCGGCCACGACGGCTCCATGACGACGATCCATGCGAACACGCCGCGCGATGGCATCACCCGGCTGGAAAGCATGGTCATGATGGCGAACGGCAATCTTCCGTTGCTCTCGATCCGTCGCCAGATCGCGAGCGCCGTGCACCTGATCGTGCAGATCGAACGGATGCGCGACGGGATGCGCCGCATCACGCGGATCACTGAACTTGTCGGCATGGAAGGCGAGGTCATCATCACGCAGGACCTTTTCACCTTCCGCTACGATGCGAGCGCGTACAGCGAGGAAGTAAAGGGCGTGTTCGAGTGCGCCTCGGTGCGCCCGGCGTTTTCGGCCCGCGCGGCGTACTACGGCCTCGAGGACGCCCTGATGGAGGCGATGAAGCTATGAGCAGCATCGACCTTTTCACCTTTGCATCGTTCGCGTGCGTGATCGTGCTCGGCGTGATGTATCTGACCGTGCAGGACTTGCGCAGCAAGAGGCCCGAGGCGCAGATCCACGCGCGCATGGCCGACACATTCTCGTTGCAGGGCCAGCAGCTCGCAACGAAGGAACGTGACCAGGTCGACGCGGATCTCTTTAGAGTTAGCAAGGAAGACAACGCGTTCAGCCACTGGTTCGGCCCGAAGCTCGCGCGCCTTCGCACGGTCGCAGGCGCGCAGGGGCTGCGCATCGTGATTGCGGCAACCATTTTTGGAGAACTGGTTGCGATTCTCATGACGAAGTTCATGCCGCTGCCCCGTTTCGCCCCTCCATTGCTCGTGACCGTGCTACCGGTGCTGCTGGGTATGCGCGCCTACAGCTTTCTCGTGAACCGCTTTCGAGAGCGTTTTCTCGATGGTTTCCCAGACTTGATTGACCTGCTCGTACGCGCAGTTCGCGCTGGTGTACCGGTGACGCATGTGATTGGCTCGGCCGTGGAAGAAGTTCAGGAACCGCTGCGTCACGAGTTCAAGCTGATGAGCGATTCGCTTCAGATTGGACTGGATCTCGAGGCAGTGCTCGCGGTGGCGGTGCGGCGCATCGAAATTGCGGATTTTTCTTTCTTCTGCGTGTGTTTGGTACTGCAACGTGAAACGGGCGGCCAACTCGGCGAGACGCTTGAGAACCTCGCCACTATCGTGCGTTCGCGCCGCGAAATTCGCCAGAAGTCGCGAGCTCTGACAGGTGAAGCCCGCATCACGACCAAGATCCTCACGGCGATCCCTTTGGTCATCATGTTGGCGATGTCATCACTGGACAAGACGTACCTTCCAGTGCTTTTCGGAACCCCCGGCGGCCAGAAGCTGTTTACCTACGCGGCCATCTCTGTCGTGATAGGCATTGTCGTCGTCACCAAGATGTCAAAACTGGATGCCTCGCGATGAAACAGGAGTACATCGAAACTCTCATCAATCTGCTGATGCTGTCCACGCTCTTCGCCGGGCTCGCAATCTGGTGGGCGACCAAGCGCGGCGGCCGGCGCGGCAGGATTGCCGATCGCGCGCGACAGGTCGCGCTCACACAACGAGCGGCAGGCGTGCAGATAGAGGAGGCCGAGGGGCAGGGCGGGTGGCGCGAGCAACTGGTGCGGCGGCTTGGGAGTATCGGAGACCGGCTCCCACTGTTCGACGCGAAATACCGGCTCAAGCTAAAAAAGGAAATGGCACGAAGCGGTTATCGCAGCAATATGGCGGTGTCAGTGCTGCTTGCAGTGAAGTTTGTCATAGGGTTGATTTGTGCCGGCCTCACGGTCATGCTGGGGTCTAATATCCCGATGATTGGGCAATACCCGGCGGTGCGTGGCGCAATGATGTTGCTCGCGTTTATCGTTGGCATGATCGTTCCCGAGTACGTGGTCGCATTTCGCGCGTCGCGCCGCCGCAAGAAGATGGCCGGATGTCTGCCCGATGCGCTTGACCTGTTGGTGATCTGCACTAACGCAGGCAACAGCCTGGGTGTGAGTATCCGGCGCGTCGCGGACGAACTCAGGACTATTTGCCCACCGCTCGCTGACGAGTTTTCACTCACTGCCGACGAACTCAAGCTTTCCGGCGACAGCACGCGTGCACTTCAAGGGCTTGCCGAGCGCATCGATTTGCCATCCATCCGGGCACTGATCTCCACGCTCGTCCAGTCCATGCGGTACGGCACGCCTATCACGCAAGCGCTACGCACGCTCTCTCGCACGGAACGCCTCACACACATCGCTTCGCTAGAGGAGAAGGCCGCAAAGCTTGCCCCTAAGATGGTCGTTCCGATGATGTTATTTATTCTTCCGGCGGTAGTGTTGATTGCGGCCGGTCCTGCGGTTATCCAACTTCTCGACCTCATTTCAAAGCAATGAAAAATAATCACCACTCAATCGCCGAACGCCTGACCACTGGATCGACCGCCCTTTGTCTTTGCCGGGTTGTCATCTGCGTGATGGTCCTCGGCACGACTGTCGCCTGTACCACGACCACGCAACGCACGACCACTACGCAACCTGTCACGCGCAATTCCTCGCCGAGCAGCATGAGTGAGCTACGCATTGCCGATACCGCGCTGGACTCGGGCAACATGGAAGTTGCAACGACCATATACGACCGGATAGTGGCGGCCGATCCGCGCTCGGTGGCGGGCCTGACCGGGCTTGGCAACACACTGTACGCAGTCGGCGATTTCACGCGTGCTGGTGTCTACTATCAGCGCGCCAGCCTGATCGATCCGACCAACACTGCGCCGCTCATCGGGATTGCACGAGTTGCGATCCATCAGCGTCGTTTTAACGAAGCTATCTCCACCTATCAGCGCGTACTCACGCTCACACCGGGTGACCCGTTGGCGTCGGCGGGGCTTGGCGCCGCGCTTGACCTAAGCGGGGATCACGCGGGCGCGCAGCTCGCTTTGCGCGCGGCGCTCAAGATCAATCCAGGCGATCCCGTACTGAGTTCGAATCTCGGTTTGTCGCTGATCCTCGGAGGCGATCCCCGTGACGGCGCAAACGTTCTGCTCGACGTCACTCGATATCCGCAAGCGCCGCCGCAGGCGCGCCAGGATCTCGCGCTGGCTTACGGTCTTCTCGGCAATACGGAAGCCGCCGCCGAAATTCTCGGGCGGGACCTGCCAAAGGCATCAGTTCAGGACAACCTGCGCTACTACGAGATCCAGCGCCAACGTCTTTTGCCGCAGCCGGTGTCATCCGCTTCATTGCCCAAGGTCACGGCAGTGCCGGCGCAGTCCGTACAGGCCGCAAACCTCCTCCAGTAACAGGACTGATGGTGAAGCTCTAGCAGGAGCCCGATGCGCACGAATACTCACAAAACGACAGGATAACTATTCCAGAGCAGGTGGCAGTGAGATGGTCCACATCAAATTTACAGACGGATAGCCGCAATCCGGGGCGTCCACGAATGAGCTAAAGAACCCGTGAAGCGTTCGACTGACCCGGCATATTCCCATGGCGAATCCGCACTTTGACGAGAGCGAATCATGAAATCGATAATTCCAGTGCCTACTGGTCGACCCGTTGTTCCCCGCAATTTCATTCGACCGCCGGCATGGAAGAGCGTTTCCCTGACCCGCGATCAGTTGTTGGCCGAGATCGCGATGCGACTGCTTGCAGTCGTGGTGTTTTCAATGTTTGTCTCATCGACGATCTCGCAGTTTCACAAAGATCCCTCGCGGATTACGTTGTTGCTACTTGCGTTTTCTGAACTGCTCACGCTTGCGCTTGCTGTCTGCACGCGCGTGCCGCGTGAGCGTGACTGGCGCCCTGCGACGGTAGTGATTGCCACCTGCGCCAGTTTCTACTTTCTCGCCTTTCGTATCGAGCCCGGGATTCACTTGATCCCCGAATCGGTTGCGGCCGGTCTGCAGATCGCGGGAGTAGTTATCCAGCTCAGTGCAAAGATTGCCTTGCGACGTTCATTCGGAATTCTGCCCGCGAATCGCGGGGTGGTTGTAAGCGGGCCTTATCGTTTTTCGCGGCATCCCATTTACCTCGGGTACTTCGTCAATCAGATCGGCTTTCTTTCGTCTGATTTCGGCGTGCAGAATCTTGCCGTGGTTCTGCTTCTCTGGGGATTGCAGATTTACCGTGTCGTGCGAGAGGAACGAGTGCTGAACAAGGACGTGAGGTATCGCGAATACGCTGCGCGCGTGCGGTATCGATTCGTACCTGGAGTATTTTGACGTAGACGCGTGGCGTGCTCGGGGGCTGGCCTCGTACGGCTCCATGTACGCCGCGTTTTATTTGCGGATTCGCGATCAGGATCGCAAGCAACCTTGATCTCCGCTTCCGGTCGTTGCAGACAGGCAGGTAGCCCACGCCACTTCACCGGTTGGCGGCTTCCCATGATTCCACGTTCGGATGTTCAGCGCTGTTTGATTGGATTCGTCTTGCTGATTTCACTCATCTGCTCGATGCCAAGTGGAATGAGCCGGTGACCATACCTCGTTCATGCCCACGTTTTCTAGACTGATGCGGTGCGCGCTGATGTCGCGATTGATGTAGTCCTTGTATCCTGCCACCATGTAACTGCTTGCCTGGCGTGTTCATTGACAGCACTTTGCACAGGTCCGGTCACTAGCTGATCGATGACAAACGCTGGCGTCGGAAAATCCTTTTCCCGGCTGTAACGCTCAATCTTGTGGAGTTCGTGTACCTGGACACATTAGCGACTCAGTTGTCGGCGAGGGGAACGCACCTGGCGTCGCCCGCCGGCTGATGTATGACAAGCCGATTGCTTGTCGACGAGCATGACGGCCGATGCAGTCTCGCTCGTGCGTCTATTGGGTCAACACGACTTGCGTATTGCCGGAGCCGCTGCCGCCGTTCGTTGTACATGTCGCCGGGAAAAAATTATTCTTGTATTGGCAGTCTTCACCGTAACCCGGGCCGTTTGCGCTTGTAGCCGAGCAATGACTTGACGGGCTGTAGTATTGCTCGCCTGGCCCCACCCCGCCGGCGTCATCCCACCAAAATACGACAGCGGGAGCAATACCTGTAGAGCTGTTTGACAATGCAGACAGCTGGGAGCAGCTTGGTGCCGCATAGGCCGCTCCGCCACCCGTCGTGGAAAAACAGTTGGACAGCGCAGCTGCCGGTGCGGTACTGGAGTTGGACAGACCGTTGACGTAGCTCTGCGTCACCCCGGTTTGCACATACAGCGAACAGTTCGGTTTTGTCGATGTCTTCGTCGTCAGATATTGTGTCTTGCAGGTATAGATGGTCGTAGTGTTCGATCCCGTCGTAGATGATGTGGACGTGCAGTTGGAATAGCCAGAGCCGGGCGCATTGACGCCAAGGTAAGCCGAGAGGGTGTTGTAGGAACTCTGGGTGGGTGGTGGCACGAGCGTCGATCCGTTATAGACACTGGTGATCGAGGAGCCTTGCGAGCTGTTGGTCGAGTTCACCGTAATGGTGTACGAGCTATTGCTATTTTCGCTTGGTGACTGATTGTTAAGAAGAAGCGACGAATAAAACGTCTGCTTGTTCATATACGGAGCGCCATACGAGTTCGCTCCTGTCACCCCCACCCCGCAACCCGAATTCCCGGTGTTGCCGTCTGTGACGTTCACGAGGGCCACGCCCAGCGGCTGGTTGGCGCTAAATGAGGGCATGACCTGGCCGGCGGGAACAGTCTGGTAGCTGCTGCCAATCATGAAGTAATTGTTGGTGGGAAGGCCCGCTGGGGTCGTCCAGGCCGGTACCGCGGAATAGTCGTACCCGTTCCCGCTCGCATTCAATGGCACCTTGTACAGATAAACCGAATTTCCGTCGCACGCACGCGAGTTTATATGACCAAGCGTCAGGTTCGCCGCGACAACCGGGTCTCCAGCGGTGCCCGTCGCTGTAATGGTGGCTGACGGGATGACCAGCGACAACAGTGTCGTGGAAACCGTCGCGGTAGCGCTGACGGTAACTGTGTAGGCCGCCGCGCTGCCAAGCGCAGGATTGATCGTGCCATTGCTGTTTGTCGACACGTTCGGTGCTGTAATCGAAAGGCTCGACGGCAGGATCGTGCGATTAAAATAATTAGTGGCGACCTGAGTTGCTATGGCGCTCTGACTGGGATCGGAGAAGGCTGCCGCGCCCGCGATTGCGGCCTGATCGACTGCGTTCTGCAAGCTCGCGCGGTACTGAACCATGCGTGCATAATCAACAGCGCCACCCACGATCAGGATCATTGGGATGAGCAGCAACGCGAACGACAACGCGATACCACCCGCCTCATCGGTGATGAGGCGGGTCGGCATACGCAAGAACTTGGGCTTCATTGACGGCGCCATGCGGAGGTCCTCAGGAACAGGGTACGGTGCATGCAATCGACAGGTTGTTGCGGGGCCGGGCAAACGCCGTCTTCGTCAGCGTGAAGCTTGTGGGGATCAGGTACTGGATGACCGAGCTGTACTGATATGTCGCCTGCACGATGATGACGCTGTCGCCGGGTGCGCCGGCGTTTGGCAGCAGGTTTGTCGGCGCCGTGGCCAGCGTCGTGGCGGCGTTGCCCAAGGCTGTTGCCGTGGAGGCGCACGAAACGTCGCTCTCCCAATCCACCGTAACGCCGCCGATCGTGTAGTTGGTCACACTCGCCATCGCCACTGAGAACGCGCCATTACCGGTCGTCGCTCCGGTCGGAAAGGGTGTCATCATCAACTTGCCCGCTTTGCAGAAATTGCCCAACACACCGGTCGTACCACTCGTGACGCCACTGCTTTGTTGCGAGATCAGGTCAGCCATGGAGGAAGCTGCGTTGGCCAACTGCATGTTCACCCTGACGAACTCCCCAACCTCATAGATGCCGAACAGGAGCGCTGTCATAAGTGGTAGGACAAACACAAATTCCAACGCGGCGATACCACGCGTGTTTTTCAGGAATCTACAAAGCCCGGGTAGCATTAATAAGGCTCCGTCTGGAAGGCGAGGGTAGACACCAGCATTGCCGTACCCGAAAAGAGGGACGCGACCCATGGCATGTTGTAGCCAACCTGCAGGATGACGTCGTACTTTGGCGACAATGAAGCCTTGCTCTGCGTCATGACTCCGTTGTTGATGCTTGCGACGGACAGCGTCTTAAAACCTGCGCCGGCGGTCGTCCCTGAACTTGCGGCCGCTACGTAAATCTGGATATTCGTGGTGCATGACGGAACGAGGCTATAGCCGTTCACGTTCAGGTCGTTGCAGACTGCGGTTGTGAGACTGCCAGAGTACGTGCTAGACCCACCGGTAAGCGTTCCAATACGGATCAGCCGGGCGGCGTCGCGTGCAGCGTTGTCCATGAGCGATTGCCTGGTGAACATGAGGCCGAATTGGAACGTCCCGATTACAACTGCCAGAAAAAGCGGGAGCACCATTGCGTACTCGAGCACGATCAGCCCGCTGTCTTCCGAGAGAAATCTCGCCAGCGACTTGGTGGTGACCTTGGTGCACGACGTTTTTTTGTGCAGTGCATGAACAAAGCCGGCGATAAAACGGCGTCCTGGACCGACGTGTTTTTCTGGCGCAATTGCACGAGGGAGCCCGGGCGGCGTCACCTTCGATATTGGTCGTGCGCACTCGCTAGGCGTGCTTTTTTTCATGAGCCACGAACTCTCAGTTCAGTAAATTATTTGCGTCAATCGCTTATCAATGAGCCGCGTTGGTTGAATGCTTGGCCGCCGAATCGGCCTGCGCCAGGCGTGCTCGAATTTTTCATCGTCCTCACTTGGGATAACGGCAAGCGATCTGATTGCTTTAATGCATCGCGCTTACCCCCGCGATAAAAGCTCGACAGTCGCACTTCAGTCGTACGCAGCGCGCTTTTTCACGGTCGTCGAGCGCTGTTGCCTGCAAGACTCCACGGAGCGTCTCATACAGAACATTGGGTGGCCGGATTTTCGTCCAACCTCGCGGGCACGACTCTCATGATGAACGCGTTTTCGCGATCTTTTTCCCAGAGCAAACGTTCGGGAAACTTCATTGAGCGGCGCGAACGCCGCGGGCTGGGCGCAGAAAAGCGGCGGTCGATCATCGTTCACGCGCAATCAAAATAGGGAGGATTGGCGGTCGGGGGCATTTCGAGAGGTGTTTGCCGATGGTTGCAAAGAACTGCCCTGCAATGGACGTGAGGCAGATTTTGTTGCAGTAAGGAGCGCGAAGCGAAAAAAGATCCCAATGGCCCGCACGACCTGCGTTGCTGATGAGTGGAATTGGTCAGCGGTTGACTGATAGCGTCCAGGTGCGCGATTCATCTGCGCTTTGAGGTTCATACGCATGCGTTCAATGTCGCCCGGCGCTCGCCGCGCAGCGTCACCAATACTTCGTCCAGATGCCACATGGTGCCGGGCTTGCAGAAACCCGCCCTGACCCGATGTGCGAAACCCGCGCCGAATTTGTTGCACCGGCGGCCGGGCAGTTTCATCCGTACGGGACTTCCTTCGGGGGTAGCTGACGACAACCCCGCGCTCGAACAACAATCCTTCAATGGCGCGCAGGCTCGGCTGAATCCGGAAATTCCAACGCATTGCGCAATTGATGACGATGAAGCGCTGGACGAGCCTGTGGATGAAGGGCTTCGCACCGGTTCCTTACCGCAGCAGAAACAGAACGTCGTACTCCTCGTTCGCCCCGTGTGGCCAGGAGTAGCTGATCAACCCGGGTCAATCACATTCAGGTCGTCGAGCCGACACAGGTCTCGAGAACTGCTAACGGGGTCGTCGCGACGACGCTCTTTGCTGACATCTTCTTCATCGGTGTCTTTGCAGCGAGTGGCTTCCGCGTCTCACTCACCGAAACAATTTAACTCACAGTCTTCGCGGTCACAGCCTTCCTGGCAGCTTTCTTCGCTACCTTCTTGACGGTAGTTTTTCCACCAGCAGGCTTGGCGCTACCCGCATCCGCCGCACCGCTGCCGGCACCGTCAACCAGAAACTTCGTCCGGTCTTTCGCCGCCGCGAGCCATGCGGGCGCCGGACCACGTCCGCTCCATGTTGCTCCGGTCTTTGGGTCGAGGTATTTTGCCGGCTGCGGGCCTTTACGCTGTCCCTTGGAAGCAAGTGCGCCTGCAACTACCGGGGCTTTCCTGACCGCAGTCTTGGCCTTACTCACTGGCTTCAGAGGACTCACACTCGCCGCACGAACAGCGTCGGTGCTACTCGCAATCAGGAACCTGGCGCGATCCTTGGCCTCCGCAATCCACGCCGGCGCGCGACCGTGACCGGTCCAGGTGGCGCCTGTCTTCGGATGTTGATACTTTGGCGGGGTACCGCCCTTCAGACTTTTGGCGACCTTCGCCTTGACGAGTGGAGCACTTCCATTCGCCGCTTTCGCATCGCGCTTTGCCTTCGCTTTGGCCTCGATGTCGTCAGTGGTCAACCCGTGCGTCAGCATGATTTTTCGAATTTGATCGACTGCCGCTTGCGCCTTTTTTGCAATCAACGTGTCCGCTTGCACCTGCAATTTCTTCATCTTTGCCTGGATCTGTTCGAGGGTGAGCATCGTGAACTCCTTAAATGGACATGGCCGCACTATGCCATGAGCCTCGATAGTGTGAAAGTGTCGGCAGGGTCGTCGCGTTACGCAGATGCAGCCAACGATGGCCGTTGGACCGGGTGGGGGGCCTTCGCGATTTGCGTTTATGTGCCACCGTTTGTGTACGCCCGATCATCGCGACACCAGCCACCTGAGGCACTGTTTTCTCAAAGCAGTCATTGTCGGGCAGTAGGGCTGTGGTTTGATTCGACGAATCTTCGATGCGTGCTCGAAACCTCGCTGGGTAGGGGTTTTGCTGAAACCGCCTCCCTGAAGCGGGGTACAGGTCACCATTTTCGTGACTTTTATGCAAAAAACCCCTCAATTCATGGTCCCAGGCGTTGCGTCTTCAAGTAGGTGTTGTTACGCTGGCGCCCAACCCGAGAATTTGTACCTTTGCGTTAGTCGGTGACGGCGCAAAGGCAAAGGCCTTGGGCAACCTTTGACTATAGAAGAGAGGCATTCATGGCAACAACCGCTACGAAGAAAACCGCTGCTTCCGCTACGAAGAAAGCGGCGGCGCCCGCTACGAAAAAGGCGCCGGCTGTCAGCAAGAAAGCTGCCCCTGTCGCGAAGAAGGCTGCTGCACCTGCAGTAAAGAAGCCGGATGCGGCGGCTCCGTTGAAACCGATCAAGGATACGTTCACGAAGGCGTCGCTGACCGTTCACCTGGCCGAGCGTTCGGGCGTGGAGCCCAAGGCGGCCAAGGCGTTGTTGGCGGCTCTTGAAGAAACGGTGCTCGCATCGATTCACAAGAAGGGCGCGCAGGAGTTCACACTGCCAGGATTGCTGAAGGTGGTCGCGCAAGATGTGCCTGCCAAGAAGAAGCGCTTCGGCAAGGACCCGTTCACGGGTGAAGACAAATGGTTCGCGGCGAAGCCCGCTTCGGTGCGGCTCAAGGTGCGCCCGCTGAAGAAACTGAAGGACGCCGCGCTGTAAGCGAAAGTGTTCTGAAGTGACAACGCCCCTCGCGACGAAAATCCGAGGGGCGTTTTCCGTTGGTCGTCATGCTCGACGATAAGATTGCAAAAAATGATTGTTGGCCGAGAGCGAATTGAACTCCATGCCTTTGTGTGATGACCAGCCTCACCTGCAAACGACATGGCGCCGGCGACGACTAGCCGATATGCAGCAGCGACATCTGGCTTTCCAGCAACGCGCGAAGCTCATTCGAATCGGGCCGCGTTCCCCAATTGCGGGCGCCGGCGACTGACGCAATGGCCATCCACGAATTTGGCGGAAACCACTCGCGCACGAGAGCATCATCTTTGAGGATACGAAGACGTCCGGTCTGCGCGCAGTACTCGGCGCACAACTCTGCGTCTGCCAACTGCGCGGTAACTCGAAGGCTAGGGATTCGCAGCATGGATCTCTCCAATATGGTGAGGCGGTGACCGTGCAAGCTGCTGACACGGCCGTCGTCGACGCAAGGCGAGACGAAGCGACGCAACACGGCTATTGGACCGTGCACGACGCAATAATCTACGCGTTCGATACGCGCTACCTGCATTCAACCATCAGGACGGCGCGACGGAAGTGCGCTGGCGCACGGCCGCCGCCTGCTCTTTCTCCTTTTCTTTCGCATAGTGATGACCCACGATGCACCCGCCCATGGCTCCGATTACGGCATGGTGGCCTGCGACGTGGCCGGCCACGCCGCCCACCACCGCACCTTTCAGGCATCCCTCTGCGTGCGCCGTGCCGACAGCCACAAGTAAAGTCAGCGCCGATAATGCAGTGACCGCATGCCGTGTGTTCATTGATAACTCCAAAAAGATGGTCGGACTCGAATGCCCTTCAGATGACAGGAGTCTATGTGTGGGTCGCGCTCACAAGTGAAACCGGCTTGCGAGATTGGTAACACGCAGTTACCGCTCGCACCGATGTCGCCGACGCTCAGCAGCGTGCGCGTCTCTTAGATCAAGCTGTCTGCCACTGGCTCGCAGCATGCCTCGGACGCTTGTGTGAGCGTGTGAACACGGTCGGCCTTCCTGAGCGCGGGAAATGCTGCCATCCATATCGCCGCGACAAAGAACGTACCGATGCCACCGAAGACGACACTTTCAACAGTCTCGAACATTGAAGCGACGACGCCTGACTCGAAGGTCCCGAGTTCGCTTGGAGCACCGATGAACAGCATGTTGACCGCCGAGACCCGTCTGCGCATGGCGTCAGGGGTCGCCAGCTGGACCAGGGACGAGCGAATGTTGACACTGACCATGTCACTGGCGCCGACCACGATCGGTTGGGAACGGATGAACCCGATGCCCTCAGTGATGCGCGCGATGCGCCCCGTTGGCAGATCGGTGTGAACCGGTACGGGCTTGCGGCCACCGAGCGCAGCGAGTGCTGCCATCGCCATCAGAAATGCGAGGCCGCAGCCCGCGTAGGCGACACCTGGACCCAGCGCGTAGGACAGCCCGCCAAGTGCAGGACCCGCGATCACCGCCATTTGCCGATGGCGTCGATGATCCGCGACGCTTCGCGTCTTTCGGCTATCCGGACTTTGGTGCGCTGATTGATTGCGTTCGCCTAAACACGCTGTGGGAGAGCCGTAGCAAAAAAGTCGGTCACGCGGCGCACGCGCGCCGGTACATACCGGCGTCTTGGCCAGATGAGGCTTATGTCGCGGGCGTCGGCTATGAATTCGTCGAGAACCGAGATCACGTCCGGATGCCCGAGTTCATCGGCAAGAGAGACACCGGCGAACAGGCCAATCCCAACACCGGCCAGGACACCGGCCCGGATCGTTTCGACACTGTTGGACGAAAGATTGCCTCGAACGGACACGCTGAATCGACCTTTCGGCCCGACAAACGGCCAATCCGCTGATTCCATCAGGCCGCCGTAGAGCAGGCAATTGTGATCGACGAGCTCGGCGGGGGTCTTTGGTATTCCGCGTTGCTCGAAGTAGCGACGGGATCCGACGCATACGAGGGGAGTGCTGGCCACGCGCCTGACGACCGCGTCCGGTTCGTTGACGGGGCCTACCCGGATCGCCAGATCAATCCGGTCTTCCACCATATCTCGCATGGAGTCCGAAAGAATCATATCTACCTGAAGACCGGGGTTGAGTGACAACAGGTCGGGTATGAGTGGAAGTACGTGGAGGCGACCGAAAGTGGCGGATGCGGCGATCCTGATCTGACCCGAGACCTCAAGCGTAGCGCTCGTCAGTTCGCTGTCGGCTTCGTCCATCTCGTCGACCAGCGGTTTTGTCAGCTCGTAGTACCGCTGCCCCTGATCCGTGAGGGTCACGCTGCGCGTGCTCCGGTTAAATAGCATCACGCCGAGACGCTTCTCCAGCGCGCCGACGGACTTACTGATAGCGGACTGCGAATCGCCGGTTCTACGCGCCGCGGCAGAAAAACCGCCCGCTTCGACAACGGCGATGAAGGCGTTCAATTCGTGAAACCGATCCATTGCGTTCCTCTCGTTTGACCCATTCTCTTTAAGAATAGACCTTATAAGAAATCCGCGGATTATCATCGACGGGAACGGCAATTACCATCTTCCTGTCGTTCACGAACAGGCAGAGGTTTTAATGTCCACTCTCACAGGCAAGATTGCCGTCATTAGCGGCGGCACGACCGGTATCGGTTTAGCGATCGCCCAGCGCTTTGTTGCCGAAGGCGCTCACGTCTTCATCTTCGGCCGTCGGCAAGCACAGCTCGACGAGGCCGCCGAACTGATCGGACGCAACGTCACGGCACTCCAGGCTGACGCTGCGAACCTCGATGACCTCGACCGCGTTGCTGCGGCAGTAAGGGAGCAAAAGGGTGCCGTCGACATTATCGTATCGAACGCGGGCTTTACCAAGCAGGCCTCGATCGACGCCCTCACACCTGAGCATTTCGACAAGGCATTCAACCTCATGGCCCGCGGCCCCGTCTTCCTCGTGCAGAAGCTGCTGCCGCTGATGACAGGTAGCGGGTCGATCATTCTGGTTTCATCGGCCATGCACGGCATGGGTATTCCTGGCCACACCGCCTACGCGGCGACCAAGGCGGCGCTGCGTTCCTATGCCCGCACCTGGGCTGCGGAATTCAAGGATCGCGGCATTCGCGTCAATACGCTCAGTCCCGGCGTAACCGATACCCCGATTCTCGACTCTCAGACTGAGACACGAGAGGATCTGGTGAAGATGTACCACAGCATGGTCCCGATCGGTCGGATCGCCCGGGCTGAGGAGATTGCCAGCGCGGCGCTCTTCCTCGCGTCCGACCAGAGTTCGTACGTGACGGGTGCGGATCTGATGGCCGATGGCGGCATCGGCCAGGTCTGAGCCCTGAGGGTCCTGGACAAGACCGTTCAGCGAAGTTGCTGAAGGCCTTCAACCACCTGCCAGCGGGCACCCTCGCATCGGTCATGCAATCAAGCTGCCGTTGCCGGATAGTCGAGTACAAACTTCGACCGGTTCGCCGCGATGAACTGTTCCACCGTCGTCAGCGGAGCGCCGATGATCTCCTTGCCGATGCTGTCAGTTCCCGCCAGCAGACCTTCCTGCTGGTCGATGGTGACCGCCTCGAAGTGCTTGCGCATGGCGATGGCATCTTCAAGGCCGAAGGTCTCGAGAAACGTCGACACCGTAACGTGTTCGTATTGCATTGGTGTATCAAGCACCCGGCTCACTTCGGCCGCCAACTCTTCATGGCTGTACTCCACTGGTCCATGCAGTGCGTAGACCTTGCCGGCATGCGCCGGGGCATTCGCGATGATCCCGGCGACGATCTTGGCAATATCGCTGCCGGCTATTGGCGCAAAGCGGCTTTCCTTGCTGAACGGCATGATGTAGCGGCCGTACCTGATCATCGGCGCGATATATAGCAGCCATTCGGCAAAGAACGTGATCCGCAGGTGGGTTGACGGCACGCCCGACCAGTTGAAGATCTGCTCGGAGAGCCAGTGGTTCTGCGTTGCCTTGCTACGGGCATAAGGACGCGACTGCTTGTGCGACATGTTCACGATCAGCTCGACGGATTGCTCTTTCGCCGCCTGAGCGAAGATGACCGCCGCCTCGACCAGACCTTCCGCTAACGGATAGCAAAAGTAAGCATGCTGGACACCCTGCATGGCGGCGCGGATATCGCGCAGGCTCAGCATGTCGCCGAAGACCACTTCCGCCCCCAGATCACGCAGCTTCTGCGCCCGATGATCGTCCTTCCTGACCAACGCTCGCACGCTTAAGCCTTTTTCAAGCAGCCGTTCAACGGTCGGTCTGCCGGTATCGCCGGATGCGGCGGTTACTAATACTGTCGACATGGTAGTAATCCTAAATAAATGTGTTTGAATGATGTTCTTCAGAAACCCGGTCGTGCGACCTAGTGCCCGATCAGCGTGCCAAGGGGCGCGAGCGGAACAATCGGATACAGCTCGAAGCTCAGCAGGTTGTCGACGCCAAGAGGTAGCGCCTTGAGCAGGCGATCCGCCTCGTCGACCGAATCAACGCTCATCAGGAAAATTACCCCGACACCATTTTCCCGCATCCAGAACTGCTCCATCTTACCGTCGAGGTACAACTGCAAGGTGGCGGGAACTTCAGTAGGCATGTAATGCTTGAGCTGTTCCGGGGTGAGGGGAACCAGCGATCCAACGGCCATGACTTTCATGATTTTTCCAGTATAAAAAGAGTTTGGTTTGGTGTGCTGCATCGCATGGATGCTAAGGGCTATGCGATTACGCTGCCTTCGGATTCAGCCGGTCGGCATGAGCCCGTGCAAATTCCTTGACGCTCATCGGCTTGCGGCCGGTCAGCTTTTCGACGTTGTCGTTCATGCCTGACATCACACCGCGCTGATAGTCGTCCATTGCGGCAACCAGATGCTTGACGATGTATTCCGGCACGCCCACCGATTCCATCGAGCGGCGATATTCGTCAATCGAGATATCTTCAAACACGATCTTGCGGCCGAGTGCCTCGCTGAGTTCCGCCGCCATTTGTTCATGATCCATTTCGACCGGTCCGAAGAGCGGATAAGTCTGACCAATGTGGGCCGCCGGGTTTTTCAGCAAGGCGGCGATCACCCGGCCTTGATCTTCCGCGCTAATCGCGGCATGTCGGCCTTTGCCGACCGGCAGGCGCAAGACGCCTTTATCGAGGAAGAGCGGGAGCTGCCACGGGTAGAAAAGCCACTCGAGAAAGTACGTCGGGCGAAGATGAATGACGTTGAGTCCGGACGCGCTGAGCAGTTGCTCGGCAACATAATGATCCTTCGACGAAGGGCTGTTCGACGTGCGGCTCGCCGAGCGTTGCGAGAGGTTGATGATGGTGGAGACACCCGCTTCCCGGGCGGCTTGTGCGAAGTAGGCGGTCGCTGTGATCAGGCCCGGCGCGACCGGATACACCAGGTAGGCGGCATCGACGCCTTCCATGGCGGCGCGGATTTCATCAATATTCTGCAGATCGCCCACCACGACTTGTGCGCCAAGCTGTTCGAGAGCGGCTGAGCGTTCGTCGATGCGGCGCACCAGCGCGCGCACCGTCAGACCGGCGTCGATAGATTCCTTGACGGCGGCGCGGCCCGTGTCACCTGTCGCGCCGGTAATCAGTACTTTGCGGTTCATGATAATCATCCTTTTGCGTTAGAGAGGGTTGCTTGCATGTCGATTCACCTGCTTGATTCACTGCGGTCCAAGCGGTGAAAGCGGCCTGAGGTGCTGGTGATATGAAGCACTTCGCTGCCGGTGAATGAAGAATGGGGCTTGCCGGGAGCGGGCGGTAGCCGTTGGTTTTTGCTAATATTTATGCTGAACCAGCATCAATGACACGCTGGCGGCCGCCAGGATGGGCCGCGCCACGGTTGAAGTCGTCGCACGATATAGGGAACGGATTCGTGAAAGACATCCTGAGCCTGAAGCTTTATTCACGCGTTGCCCACCTACGCAGTTTCTCCGCGGCGGCACGCGAATTCGGGCTTGCCCAGTCGCAAGTGTCTCGAATGGTCGCTGATCTGGAAGACGGTCTGGGCGCGAAGCTATTGACACGCAGTACGCGCGCGGTCGTGCTGACGGAAGCCGGTACGGAGTTCCTGACCCGGATGGAGCCTATTTTGGCGGCGCTGGAGGACGCGGAAAACAGCGTCCGTGAAAGCGGCGAACTTCGGGGTTTGTTGCGCGTGGGCATGACGACCACCATGGGCCTTCGCGTGGTCATGCCGCGTCTATCGCCCTTCACGGAACGCCACCCCAATCTCCACGTCGAACTGCTGCTGGATGACAGATGGCAGGACATGGTGCGCGAGGCGGTGGATGTCGGCTTGCGCGTCGGCAACCTGCCGGACGCGTCGGGAACATCGAAATTCATTACGACCATCCCACGGGTGATCGTTGGGTCTCCTGCTTATTTCGCTCGCACCGGCATGCCGTTGGTACCGGATGACCTGCTGCAACACAGGATTGTTGGAGGTCCGGCCGCAACGCGGGCGGCCTCATGGCAATTCGAGCGGGACGGCAAGGAAGTCAACGTCGAACTTCATCCGAATATCTCGACCAATTCGATCGCAGGCGCCATCGCGTGTGCGACGGGCGGTCTCGGAATTACATCGGCGCCGCTTTGGGGTTGTCAGGATGAGTTGAGTCGCGGATCGCTTGTGGCTATTCTCGCTGACTGGAAGACGGCAGGGCTCCCTGTGCACGCCTATTTCCCGCTGGGGCGCTCTGCGCGGAAAGTGGCGCGAGCATTCGTTGAATTTATTACGGAGGAACTTCGCAAGCAGTAATCGTGTTGGCACCGTCAAATTAACGCAGGCGCCTTTCGAGCAAGAATCTGAAAGGCGCGAGCGCAGATCAATTGGACTGGCGTTTCCGGGCGATGGCTATTACGCGGAAGCGATTGTGATGTCGTGCCACAACTTGGCCACGATCATAAAGGAACCGTCGACATACGCCCAGCTCAATTGATCGATGAAAACCTTGTCATGGATGCGCAGGCGAACCTTGGTGACTGACATGCCGTTTGATAGGAAGTCCGCCGAGATCAACGCGTCGTCGCGCGCTTGCCCCTTGCTCATTGGCGATACACGCTCTGCTATGACGCGGCGGTAATCGGCAATCGGAACGACAGTCAGTTTTCCGTCGTCGGTATCAAACAAGTTGCAACTCGAGTGGAAGACTCGGTCGAACTTATCCAGATCGCACTCATGCAGCGCTTGAAAATACAGATCAACGGACGCGACAAGCGCGGGCATTCTCTCGATACTCATATTGGCTTTCCTTTGGTTTCGGGGGTTAAAAATTCAACTCTGATCGCGATGAGTCGCGGCGGAGCCAGCTGCACGGAATAATGTGTTTAGGACAATGCCGTCTTGAGCTTTGCAGTCAGGCATGAGATCTTGCGACGGAGGGCAGAACGTCGTGCGCGTAGTCACGGGACTTCCACTCCGGCTCCGGTGGAGAATAGTCGTCCTTCGGGGAATAGACCGATGAATCAAGCAGTTCCATCTTCGGTATGTAGCGGTGACAGTTCTTATAGATAAAACTGCAGTCAACGCGGACGATCAGCTTGGCTCCCGGGTAGGCCGCTACCCGGTCCCGATCAAATACAAAGCTGGCCTTTCCATTGATGCGCAAGCGTGGCGAGACTGAATCAAACGGAACAAAGAGCAGGCCAACGTTCGGATTCAGCTTTATGTTGCCCAGGGAGCGATACATCGAATTGCCGTCATAGTCAGGCCACTCGAGCGTGCTGGGGCCCGTCACCCGCACAAAACCGGGTTCTCCACCCTTATACGAACAGTCCACGTTGTCGCCGTAGGTAGTCGCAAGGAAGAAAAAATGTGCCCGGTTTATCTGGTCGATCTCGTCGGGCCAGAACTCGTGATGTACACGGACGTCCTCGAGACGTTTCGCCAGGCGTGTCCCATCGAACCGCTCTTGAAGTTCCGAACTTCCTGCGTGGTAGAAACTCATCATTCACCCTCGTTTGAGTGGACCCGTAATAGCGGGTTACCCCGATCAAGCATCAACGCTGGAATTCAACTGTTTTTTTCGCACGTTCATCCACATGCAGCGAAAAGATATCGGGGCGTGCATAGTGGCCAACCACATCGAAATCGTAGCGCGCGCGTACCAGTTCGTCGGTATCGACATTCGCGACAACGAGTCCGGACTCACCGACCAGGGGGCCTGCAAGGATTTCTCCCAGTGGCCCGACAATCACGCTGCCTCCTCGAATGAGCAGACGATCGCTGTCCCATCCGGGCACCTCCACGCCTAAAGCACGGGGCGTCGGTTGAACCTGGCATGCACTGATGACAAAGCAACGTCCCTCGTGCGCAATGTGACGCATCGAGGCTTGCCATACATCACGCTCGTCGACGGTCGGCGCGCACCAGATCTGCACGTTCTTGGCGTACATCGCCGTGCGAAGCAGGGGCATGTGGTTTTCCCAGCAGATCGCCGCTCCTACGCGGCCCACTGGCATGTCGACGACCGGCAAAGTCGAACCGTCCCCTTGGCCCCAGATGAGCCTCTCCGTGCCGGTTGGCATCAACTTCCTGTGCTTCGTGACCAAGCCGTCCTGCGGATCGAAAAATAGTGCAGTGCAGAAAAGCGTGCTGCCTGCACGTTCGATAACACCAATGACCAGACTCGCGTTGGTTCGACGGGACAGGTCAGCCAAAGCGTCGGTCTCCGCGCCCGGAACGTCAATTGCGTTCGCGAAGTACTGTGCGAACGCCTCACGTCCTTCGGCCAACCGGTAACCCAGTCGCGTACCGAAGATCTCGCCCTTCGGGTATCCGCCCAGGAGCGCTTCGGGCATGACAACGAGGCTCGCGCCTGAATCGATGATTCGTTGTTCATAGCTCAGGATCTCCGCGAGCGTGTCGGCCTTGCCGGACGGGGACGAGCCAAGTTGAAGCGCGGCGACGATCGATTTTGGCATTTCCTGCTCCACACGTTGTAAGGGATGTGTTGATCATGGCAGACCGATAGAATGAAGCAACTGCCTTCCCTGTATAAGTGATATGAGCCGAATTGATATCGTCGAGATGGACCTCAACCTTTTGAAGGTGTTCGAGGCCCTTTATGAAGAAGGCGGAGCGGGGCGGGCAGCGATCCGGCTGGAGCTCACTCAGCCGGCAGTCAGTTCGGCGCTGAGACGGCTGCGCGAGGTCTATCGGGATGCTCTCTTCACACGGACCGGGCGAGGTCTGGCGCCGACCGCTCGAGCTGACGAATTGAAGCCCCTTGTCACCGACGCACTTGACCGATGCCGGCAATCACTGGCAATAACGGTAGACGACACCAGCAACTACCGAGGCCGTTCAGTCTCTATCGGTATGTCCGATGACTTCGAAATGGCTGTAGGACATCGGGTGATGGGCGCCGTGGCGAAAAATGCACCGGGGCTACGCTTGATCTTCAGGCAGACACACAGCCACATTGTTGCCGATGCGCTGCTCAACCGGCAAATAGATCTCGCCATTGCCTCAGGCGGATTGTCGTCGCGAGGGTTGAGCCGACAGGCGCTAGGCGAAGGGGAATATGCCTGTCTGGTGGACCCCGCATCGCTCTCAGACCAGCAGGGGGAGTTGACACTAGAGGACTACGTGGCCCGGCCGCATATCCTCGTGTCGTCCGGAGGCGTAGTAGGAATTGTCGACGAAGGGCTCGCGAACATCGGGCGAAAGAGGATTGTTTGCGCATCGACGACGCATTTCGCTGCGCTACCTTACTTACTCCATGGATCGGACGCCATAGCGACTATACCGAGGCACGCGGCAGCAGCGATATCCAGGATCACCGGATTGCGTCTGCTGCCTTGTCCGCTTGCACTGCCCAAGTATCCGGTCGAGTTGGGATGGCGCTCGATCAGGACGCGCGAATCCGCAGTCCTGGCGGTCCAGCAAGCGGTGGTGGAGTCGTTCGCGATGCTTGGGTTAGCGCCAAGGCAATCTCCCGAATGAAATTTGTTGGCTGCCGCGTTGTTGCCGGCCCGTCACTACCGCTGTTCGTGTGGGGCCATCGGGTGGCTTGTCGATGGCCGCCTGCAGCTTAATCCGCCTTCACGCCTTCAACCTGAATCTGCAAGCGAGTCAGCGTCTTGAAACCGTAATTGGTGCCCCAGCTCACGCCGTAGTCAGCGCGGTCAAATTGCGCGCTGGCTTCCGCGCCACACACTTCTTTCTTGAGCAACGGGTTGACGAAGCACTTGAACGTATCGATCTTCAACGTCATCGGTTTGGTCACCCCGTGGAACGTGAAGTCGCCCAGGACTTCGACCGGCGTGTCACCGTCAAAGCGAAGCGAGCTGCTTTTGAATATCGCACTCGGGTACTTGCTGACATCGAGAAAATCAGCGGACTTCACCTTCGTATCAAGTGGCACATTTCCGGTGTCTATTGAATCGGTGTCAATCGACACGTCGACTGTGCCAGTCTTCGCCGCGACGTCAAGCGTCACGACGCCGCTGCTTTTCGTGAACTTGCCCCGCCACACCGAAATCCCGCCAAAGTGGTCGGCTTCGAAACTGGGATAGGTGTGCCTCGGATCAAGGTTGTATGTCGTCGGGGCCGCCATGGCTGATCCCGCGATCAGCGCGAGAACGCCAGATGCAATCAGGTGCTTGTTCAAATCAGACTCCTTGAGTGTCGATGATGGGCCGCTTTGCGCCCGCTGCTAACTTGAACAGCGCTGACGCGCATGCTCCAATTAAACGAAAGGCGACCGTACGAGTCGCTGGATATTTATTAGGATTATTGAATGAATAACAAAGAAGATCGCAATAGCTGTCGCGTCAAGCGGTTTGTGGTCACCGCTGCGGTCATCCACAATCCTCAACACGCCGCACTACGTATTGCCAGCTAACTCACGAACGGCGATGCAGGAAGTCGACGACAAGTTTTGTCGTCGCAGCCGGCTGTTCTTCCGTGATCCAGTGCCCGCAATCCGGGATGATCACATCTTCGACGTTATCGGCGACACACCGTATCACCGAGCCGATCAAGGGGCCGAATGTAGCTTCGCCACCCAAGGCCAGGACCGGCATCTGAAGCTTGCCCTGCGCAAGGAACGTCCTGTTGTCGGCCGCATCCTGGCTGAACGCCAGGAACTGGGCAAAGCCCGCTCGCATTGCGCCGGGTTGTGAATAAAGCGCCGCATAATGCTGGCGCTTCGCTTCATCAAACCGCTTCGGGTCACGAGAAAGTTCGTTCCAGAAGCGGTCGAGATAGATGCGCTCGCGGCCGGTGACCAGGCGCTCCATGTCATGACCACCGAAGCCAAAGTGCCACATGGCTGGATCCTGGGTGATCTGATCCCAGGGTCCGACGCCGGGCAGCGGCGCATCGATCGCCACCCATCGGTTCACGCGCTCGGGCTGGGTGGCGGCAACCGCGAAGCCGACCATGATGCCAATATCGTGCGTCACCAATTCGGCCGTATCCACACCCAGCGCGTCCAGGACGCCCAACACGTCCGCCGCCTGATTCTTCTTGTCGTAGCCGCCGTCAGGTTTCGCCGAGAGGCCCAACCCCCGCAGGTCGGGCGCGATGATCATGTGGTCTTCGATGAGTGCGCTCGCCAGATGACCCCACATGTCGCCCGTTGTGCCGAAGCCGTGCAGCATGACGACCGCTGGACCATGACCGCCGACCCGCACATGGATGGACGTACCGTTGGTTTCGATCGTCCGCGTCTGCATCACAGCCGGGAAGGGATAAATCCCGTCTTCATAGACATGCTCGCTCATCTGTGTGCTCCATCTTTGCTTCTAGTTGTCGGGGATTGGCGGATTGCCGCGCAGCGGCACAGCGATCGATTGCGACTGAATGAGGTGCGCCGCCAGCGCGTCCTCCTTTCCTGGCTTTGCCTTAAGCTGCGCGAGCAAGGCGACTTCCGGAGTGAGACTATACAAACAGAGTACGCTCGGGAACAATCTCTCTATCGACAATCTTGGTATCAATACCGCCATTCGAATCTTTATCTTCGCGCTGGGGTAGACCAGGTTGGTTCTGTCGACTCAGACCCTCAGTGGCACAAGAGGCCGCCACTCCACGTGATAATGTAATTTCCAGTCCGAACTAAATGAAGGTATCAAGTTGCACGAGCGGCGCTGACACACTGAAGGTTTCGTCAGCACATAACGCATGACCAGTATCCGTTGAACGACTCTGTCGCCCAAATTTCAGACTGTTATTAGCACGTGATCTACGTCGTGGTCCAGGCGTTGTGAAACCGTCGCCATCGAATTGGGGATATGGGGGGGAACCGTGCGAAAAAAGTTGGTGCAGAAATCGACGAAAGTCCTCAGTCTCACAGGAAGCAGTTCGCGGTGCGCGTAGAAAAGACATATCTCGACGCCACCTTCCGACGTGGAGCACTGAGGCAAGATGTGCGTGAGATGCCCTATGGCAATATCTTCACGAACCATGGCTTCAGGTAAGGTCGCGATGCCGGTCCCCGTCAGCGCTGCTGCTCGAAGCAGAGCTTCGTTACCGTTCATGGACGACATGGGAAGCACGCTCACTGTCTTGCCGTTTTCCAGCAGATCGATGAAATCCATGCCTTTGTGCATCGACGTGGGGTTCAGCAGGAGGAAATGGCCGGCCAACTCCGAAGCGGCTTGGGGTATACCGCATCGCTCAAGATAAGCAGGTGCGGCGACAAAAATGTGCGGTGACCTGGACAGCGTACGGCGAATTACCGCAGACTGCTCCAGAAGATGAGGTGGAAGAATCGCCATATCGAACTGTCCGTCATACAGGTTCACCGCTTCCTCCTGAACGGAAACCATGAGGTTCACGTTGGGAGCAATAGCCTGATAGCTCGACGCAAGTCTGGCGAAGGTTCTGCTCATCAGCATTGGGTGCACAACAAGTCGCAACCTGCCACTGTCGACTTCACGCTCCTGCATGATTCGACGATTTGCTTCGTCAAGCTCTTCAAGGAGACGGCGGCAACTCAGATAGTACGACTGTGCCGCATCTGTCACCGAAACGGATCGGGTTGTTCTATGCAGGATCCGCGTCCGGGTGCTCTCTTCGAGCTTGGCGATGGCTTTGGAGATCGAGCTGGTGGTTACGCCTAATGACGCGGCAGCCTTGCTGAAGCTTCGATGCTGTACGACTGCAACGAACGCCCGCAACATGTATAGCTGGTCCATCTCCTACCTCGCTGATAAATTCACAAGGCGAACGTCCCCTGACTGGACTTGTCGCGGATATAAAAATCCGGCGCACGCTATAACGGCGTTCGCACGTTCGGATTGTTGACGTATCAGGTAGCAAATAGATTAACAATGTTTCCACAACGCATAGGCGATTTGTGGCGATACGGGTATCGTGGAAATAGATAGCAAACAGCCGTTACCGGACCCCGGTGGAATGCACGCTTTGATATCGAGGCGCCCACGTTCCCGACCAGCGCACAGACTTTCCCGGACGGGGGATGGCACAGCTTCTGCGGTGTACTTTCCAAGCATCGGTTCTTTTGCATTCGCGTGTTGAAGTTCCTACGACTTATCGACAGCGGCCGTCACTTCGGCGCTTAGGAGCGAATGGATCCCGGATACGACAGCAGCGCCTTCCCCCACAGCCGACGAGATGCGTTTGATCGACGTCGAACGCACGTCACCGATCGCAAAGACTCCTGGAACGCTTGTCTGAAAAGCGGATCGTGCAGGCCGCCCGAGTGAGTCGGTGCATCCGGTTGTAACAAACCCCTTGTCGTCGACCTCTACTCCACACTCGCTCAACCAGCCCGTGGCGGGGTCCGCCCCGGTAAAAAGGAAGAGATGACGCGTCGATATGTGCGCTTGATTCTGGCGGGTCCGGAAATGAACTTCCGTCAAACCGTCTTCGTCAGACAGGACGGACTCGATCGTCGAACTGGGGTGAATGGTGACATTGGCAAACGTGCCAATGCGATCGATCAGATACCTTGACATCGTTTCGCGCAGGCTCTCGCGGCGAATCAGCACGTGGACGTGCGCCGCATAGCTCGCCAGGAAGACGATTGCCTGACCGGCAGAGTTTCCGCCTCCCACGAGCACGACTTCCGAGCCTTGACAGAGTCGACCCTCGATCGACGACGCCCAATAGCAGACGCCACGAATGGATGTCTCCTCAAGCCCGCGAATCTGAGGGCGGCGATAGGCTGCGCCGGTTGCGATGACAACCGTCTTTGCATGGGCGCGTCTGCCATCGCGGAGTTCGATCTGAAAGGGTGACGAATTACAGTGCAGTCTTGCCACTCCAGTCGGCATGACGATCTCTGCGCCAAACTTGACGGCTTGCTCAAACGCGCGGCTCACCAGAACGTGACCGGAGATGCCGGTTGGGAATCCAAGGTAATTTTCGATTCGCGAGCTTGCGCCGGCTTGCCCGCCAAACCCCTTTGAATCGAACACCAGCACGGATAATCCTTCGGACGCGGCATACACTGCAGCAGCAAGCCCGGCTGGACCGGCGCCGACAATCACCGTGTCATAGGTCTGTGACTCGTCGAAGCCGCGAAGAAGACCCAGCTTTGAGGCCAGTTGTTTTTCATCGGGACTTTGCAGCACCGAGCCATCAACCAGAACGGCGAGGGGCATCTGTCCATTTGCGTACTGTGTTCTCGAAAGGAACTCGCGAGCTTTCTCGTTCGTTGCCGGATCCAGCACCTGATGCGGATGATTGACCCGTCGCAGCAGGTCCGCAAGTGCAATAAGTTTGGGGTCGGTGGAGGAACCGATCAGGATTGGACCACTGCCATCCTGGATCAACCCAACCCGCCTGAGGATGAACGCGCGCATGATCTCCGATCCAAGCTGAGCTTCTGCAATCAGAAGCGCGCGGAGTCGCTCAGGCCGGACAAGGATCAGGTCAACGTCTGTGATGGCGATCGCATCGACAAGATATGGCTTACCGCTTAGCGTTGCCGTTTCGCCGAGGAAGTGGCCGTCGGCCACCTCCCGGAAGAGCCGTGACTCCCCAAACCCGTTTCGTACGATCAGATGCACCGTCCCGCGGGTCAGGATCCTCATGCCATCGCTCGGTTCCCCCGCGTGAAAGATAACATCACCGGCTTTCCATTGCTCCGTCGTCCCGAAGCGGGCGGCTTTGGCTATTCGTGCCTCAGTCAAACGGGGATACATCTGGTACACGCGCCGTTCTATCTGGGTGCGCTGCGCCGCCTCAACAGTTTCGTAATCCTCAGGAGCGACGCTGCCTTTCTGTAGCGCGCGATTTTCCAGGGCCGGCGGCTTTTCTTCGCCATCGACGGATCGCCCGCGATGAGGCAGTGGGTCATATGTCTCGCCACTCTTCGTATCGGAGGTCATGGTCGAGTTCGCGCCGCTCTTGCACCGCGTGCAGCGTCAGGAAAAACGATCATTGGTCAGCTGATTCTTCATGGCCAGGACGTCGATTGATTCGATCGACAGGGGAATTGCCAACATTTTATCGGCGTGCGCCACCAGGGCGTTCCTGATCATCTTCGCTCTCCTGTGTCCGCGTGATCGGTTCATGCGGAGAGCCATACTGTACAAACAGAATGCGTTGGCGACTACTGTCTCCATCGACAATCTTGGTATCAATCCAGCCAAATAGTCTGGGTGTCTCAATACAGTTGATCTGACTCGGGACTCGCGTCGATTTAAGCAAAGTGACATGCCACATGCGCCGCGCGATATTTCGTCTGTCGACTTGATTCGTCGAGCCGTGATCCGATTTGTTCCGCTCGCGACAAATAGTTTGTCCATGGCGGGTATTTCTTCGAAGCATAAATACACCTAGATTAGGCACGCATCGGAGCCGCCGGCCCGGTCGGCGAGATAGCCGAATCCAATATTCGAGGTTTTCCATGAGCACGTCGCAAAAGGTCGTAGTCGTTACTGGCGCATCGCAAGGCATTGGAGCCGAGACCGTCAAAGCATTCCGGGCGCTTAACTATCGCATTGTCGCAACGGCACGCAGCATCAAACCGTCGGAAGATCCCAACATCGTGACGGTCGCTGGAGACATCGCTGACCCGGCGACGGCGCGGCGCGTGATTTCCGAGGGCGTGGCGCGCTTTGGCCGCATCGATACGCTGGTTAATAACGCCGGTGTCTTTATCGCAAAACCGTTCACCGGGTACACCGCTGAAGACTACGCCGCGGTGACGGGCGTGAATCTGAACAGTTTCTTCTACATCACGCAGTTGGCGATCACTGAAATGGAGAAGAACAAGAGCGGCCATGTGGTTTGCATCACCACCAGCCTGATCGATCACGCCAACAGCAAGGTGCCGTCTGTCCTGGCATCACTGACGAAGGGCGGCTTGAACGCGGCCACGAAGTCCCTCGCCATCGAATACGCGAAGTCCGGTATCCGTGCGAACGCGGTTGCCCCCGGCATAATCAAGTCACCCATGCATGCCCCCGAAACACACGAGGCGCTGGGCGCGTTCCATCCGCTCGGCCACATGGGCGAGATGAGCGACATTGTCAACGCGATCCTGTATCTGGATGCGGCGCCATTCGTGACGGGTGAGATCCTCCACGTCGACGGCGGCCAGAGCGCTGGGCACTAAGGGCATTACGGGCGTGCCACTGGTTGCGCCCGCTATTTGATTCATCAATAAGGAGCTGACAATGTCGATTGAAAACGTTCTCTACCGTGCGCACGCCGAGGCTACCGGAGGCCGGGAAGGGCGCGCCGTTGCACCGGAAGGCGGACTGGACTTGAGGCTGACGAGGCCGCAGGGATTGGGTGGTAAAGGCGAGAAAGGCACAAACCCCGAAGAGCTTTTTGCCGCCGGTTACAGCGCATGCTTTATCGGCGCGATGCAATTCGTTGCTGCGCGCGACAAAATCGCTATCCCGGCTGATGTGTCGGTCAACGCAATAGTGGGCATCGGCGTCATTCCCAATGGCTTCGGCATCGAAGTCGAGTTGAAGATATCGTTGCCGGGCATGGCACGCGAAGCGGCTCAGGACTTGATAAACAGGGCGCATATTGTGTGCCCCTATTCAAACGCAACGCGTAACAACATCGACGTGACACTCACGCTCGTCTAAGCTGCAATCCAGACATGAGCTGCCTGGCTAGTCGTGTCGCTTCCGTGCCGTAGGCGTTGATTGCCAGTCCGCCTTCCAAGTGAAGCACAGGCAGCGCGCCTACGCTATTTCCATGCGCAGTGTGGTGCAATCTACACGCCTCGTTCGGTGCCGATGCAGCCTTATCTGTCAAACAGATAGCCGTATATTTTCCCTTCGCTTGTCGAGCGCACTAAACAGTGCGAGCGTATGACCTCGATCATGCTCCTGACCGCATAGACGATGTGATGGGCTTTCCCTGAAACACCGGGTAAGCGCGGGCCGCTCTAACGGTTAGTCAGACTATGTATGTCTATCCTTAAAGGAGAAGTGATGACGCTAACTGCCAGACAGCAATCGATCAAGGACGAGTTCATTCGCGTGCGCAATACCTGGGCTCCGCAATGGGAGAGTATTCTTCGCACCGACTGTGATTTTCTGCATGCTTACCTTGAACTCTCAGCGGTGCCGCTGTGGCACAACCATCTGGAGGACAAGGTCAAGGAATTTATCTACATTGCCGTGAATGCGTCATCGACCCATCTCTTTGCCCCCGGCATCCAGATGCATCTGAAAGCGGCGGTGGATTTTGGCGCTACTCGTGAAGAACTGATGGAAGTGCTTGAACTGACCAGTACGGTCGGTATTCACGCTTCGAATGTGGCCATGCCGATCCTTGCCGAGGTGCTTCAGGAAGAGGGTCTCGGAAAGCCGGCAGGGCCTGCTGATAACCGCCGGCAAGAATTGAAGCGGCATTTCACCGAAGTGCAGGGGTACTGGGATCCCTCATGGGACGAGACGCTGGAACTCGATCCGGATTTCTTCGAGGCGTACCTCGAATTTTCCTCGGTTCCGTGGCGCAACGGTGTTCTGGAGCCGAAGGTCAAGGAGCTTGTGCTTTGTGCGCTCGATCTCGCCGCCACACACCTGTACAAGCCGGGCATCAAAATCCACATGCGTAATGCACTTCACCATGGGGCAACTGCCGAGGAAATCATCGAGACTATCGAGATAGCGAGCGTTATCGGAATTCACGGCGCATTGATTGGTACTCCGATGCTTGAAGAAGCAATCGCGTCTGCGCGGGGTGCGTAAATTTTGATGGCAGGTCGATCGTATTTTTTCGATTCCGGGCGGATTCCGCAGCTTGTCAGGCGTCTGGAATTGCGCCCGTGCAGTCCACCGCTTTCCGTAGGCGTGGGAATATCGCATGATCGACTGGCTTAACCGGCTCATTCCGTCATCCATCCCAGTAAGCTGGTCCGAACGCATTCGCTCGTGCGCAGGAGCATTGATTGGCATAGCGATCACCGGGATAGGGATACGCAGCTTCGGCCAAAGCAGTGGACTCGTTCCATTCCTTGTCCCGCCTATGGGTGCGTCGGCGGTCCTGCTTTTCGCCGTGCCGGCAAGTCCGATCGCTCAGCCGTGGTCGTTCATTGGCGGAAATTTGATTTCCGCCACGATTGGCGTGACCTGTTCGCAAATCATTTCTGACCCGGTACTAGCGGCAGCTGCCGCGATCGCATTTGCGCTGTGGGCGATGTTTACGCTTAGATGCATGCATCCTCCTTCAGGCGCCGTTGCACTCACGGCCGTGTTGGGAGGGCCCGGCATTCACTCGCTCGGATACGGCTACGTGCTGGCACCCATCGCGGTGCAATCCTTGATCATGCTGGCGTGCGCGATTGCCTATCATGCGCTCACCGGTCACCGTTATCCTCATGCTAACCACGAGAGCAATGCGATAAATAACCCGGGCAGGGCACGTCGGGAGATCTCCCGCGATGAGCTGGAGTCCGCCTTGCGTCGACGCGGAGAACTCCTCGATATAGACACCGATGATCTCGCCTCGTTGCTGCAGGAAGTACAGACGCTGGCTTACGTTCGCAGCTTTAGCGGGCTGACATGCGGTGACGTCATGTCACGTCCGGTCATCTGCATATCACCGAAGACCTCATTGAACACAGCTCGTGACATTCTGCTTAGACACCGCATTAAAGCTCTTCCGGTAACCGACGAATCGGGCCGGGTCATTGGCATTGTCACTCGGGCGGATGTTCGCAGACTTGAAGAAACCACAGGCATTGCTGAGGGAGGGAGTCCGCGTCTTGAGTCCTGGACTGTCGGCGACCAGGAAACATTGGTCCATAGCCTGATGACGGTGACACCGGAAACTGTCGAAGCCAAAACGTTACTTGTCACGGTTGTTCCGATGTTCGCGAAGCACGGGCATCACCACATACCGGTTGTTGACTCCCACGGCCGGCTGGTCGGGATGATGACCCAAGCCGATGTTGTCTCTGGCCTCTATAAGCACAGTCAGGCGTTCGCGGACATTCAACGCAAAGTCTCCTAACCGAATACTGACGTTCACGCGTGGCCAGCGCCTAAGTCGCGCGCGATGGCGGCCATATTTCTGTGGTGAGATTGAATCGGCAAGCGCGCAACGTTTCTATTAACCACGCGCAAAAGGTGTTGTTCGTGAGGCGACCTATATTCAGCGACGTCTTGAACCTTACAGTTTCTACTGGCCGCGGTGCCTGTTACGGCGTCGCTTATTTCGCGCAGTGATCAACACGGGGCGCGGTTCGCGGGACCCCCGCCTCACTTTGACCGTGAGCTCAAGATGAAGCACGAATTTCAGCTGGATCCGTGGGCGCAGACTCTTGCAATGCTAAGCAATTGTTCTGGACCAAAACCGAGCGATTGCAACGACGAAGATTTCGATCAGATTCGTGGCCGAATATCCCTGCTGACAAGGGCAAGCAGGGGCAAGGTCGAATGGGCAGCGCGAAATACCAGAGACTCATGTGCAACTATTCGAATTCTCGAACGCCTGTCGGCCTCAGCGGTCTCTTTGTCGTGGCACGACCCTACATCACTCAACTATGCCGAACAGGTTTGGAGGATGGGAGGCGCTCCAAGGAGCGGGCGTTGTGCGGTCAGCGGGGAGCGCATACTTAGAGGGCAATCTGTTTTCCGCCCACGGCGATCGGGTAAGGACGCGCCGTTGAATGCAAGCGAAATGATTTTGACTTCTGTGATCCTCGGCGCATGCTCGAGTTCCGCGGATATTCCTTACGAACTTATAGTTTGCCGCGTTGAAAACGATTAGATGATGGTGGGCAGAAGCCGCAGTTTGGCCCGTCAAGAGCTTGACGGACCGAAGCGGCGCAAATGACTATGGAGATGAAAATGGCAAAAGGGTATTGGGTTGTGTCATATCGCAAGGTGCTGAAGCCGGATCAGCTCGCTGAGTATTCGAAACTCGCCACGCCGGCGATTGCCAGTGGCGGCGGACGTATTCTGGTTCGTGGCGTTGCAAAGCTGGCACATGGTGCAGGCATCGCTGAGCGTACTGTCGTTGTCGAATTCGATAGCATCGAACAGGCAATCGCGACGTTTGAAGGCGATGCCTACCAGGCTACGCTAAAAGTACTCGGCGACGCTGTGGAGCGGGATTTTCGGATTGTCGAAGGTTCGGAGTAGAACCTGGTCTCAGACGGTGCGACGACAGTCGATAGCGTTGTCGCACCGACATCATGCATCGGCTCGACGCCGGTCTCTGCAACTGCATCGCGTACGTCCTGGGGTCGCAATGCCGGTGACAACACGCGAAGAATAAACGAAGCAGTGGGAACACGTGTCCGTAGCCCGAGCAACGCATGCGCGGCGCTGTTGCTTGGGGTGACCCACAGGAACAACTGAATTGCGACCGAGCGCAATAATTTCGCGTCGAAGGTCATCCAGAATAGCGGCTATCCCGACCACGACGGAAACGTCATGGCGTCTCTCGAGATTATCAGGCTATTCGCATGAACTCTAATCCGCAACGCGCGTCCGTTGCGACGACTTGTGGCAGCAGCGCCGGCCGCTCAGCCGATGACTTGCCGGACATTCCGCGTGCATTCGCCTGGCGTTCGATGCACCCGGGCCGACTCAACTCCTCACCAAGGTGCCAGCCGCACTTTCCGGCCTCGGGTGCGCTGTGATCGGAGGAACGATCCTGCAAGCGTTCGCAATCCGGCTATCACGTGTATGGCTCGTGCGCTTGTATCGCGCCATCAGGCTACAGGCCGCACTTCGCGAGCACGGCGCGAATGTCGACGTTACCTTTGGCTCGCGTACGCGCATTGACCGCACCTTCGATGCGCACCGCCTGGGGTGCATTGGGCCGGTATCAAAAGCAAACAGTCACCGCTGATGAAGGCGATTTTTTTGATGGGACAGTGTTATGGATGTTGCAGACCTCAAGGCATTTGAAGCAGTTGCTCGCCACGGAAGCATGAACAGGGCCGCCTTAGAGTTGCATACTGTCCAGTCCAACGTAACGGCCAGGATCCGCTCACTGGAAAGGGAAGTTGGCGTTGCGCTTTTTAGGCGGCATGTCCGGGGCGTGAGCATGACCCCGGCGGGTCAACGCATGCTGCCCTTCGCGGCGCGAATCGCCAAGCTTGTCGCAGACGCGCGCGTGGCCGCCATGGACGATGGTCCTCCAAGCGGTTCACTGGTGTTGGGAACCATGGAGACCGCTGCGGCGCTGCGGCTCTCGCCCATAGTGAGCAACTTCGCTCGGAGATATCCGCAGGTCAGGCTGTCGCTGACGACTGGAACAAGCTGCAGCCTCGCGGTGGATGTCGCGGAATGTCGTCTGGATGGGGCGTTCATAGCAGGTCCTCTTGACCACCCGGAGCTTCACAGCGAAACGATTCTCCATGAAGAACTGGTGCTGGTGACTCCTAGGACCATACACTCGCCGGCGTCTTTGACGTCAATCCCGGACCTGAAGACGATTGTGTTCCGCGTGGGCTGCTTGTATCGGCGGCAGTTGGAAGCGCTGCTCGCAGAGATGGGGATTATCGTGACGACGCTCGAGTTCGGCTCGTTGGACGCAATCATTGCGTGTGTTGCGGCTGGTGTCGGAATCACGTTGCTGCCGCGAGGCGTAGTCGCGGGCGCGGCGCGGCAGGGCATCGTTTCCATCCACGAGATCTCGCCTGAGAAAGCACAGGTGGAGACGCTTTTCGTGCGCCGGCATGACGCTTACATGTCGAGCGCCATGCATGCTTTCGTCGAGGTCGCGCGCCTGGAGTTTGGACCTTTGATGGCAGCGGCGTAGCGTACAAGGCGCGATGTCGTGGCTAAGCGAAATTCGGTTCCAGGGTATCTATTTTGACGATACCCCTATCGTCAGAAACCGCTCATCCGTTCTGGAAAGCTTGCTAAGCTGGTTCCTGAGTGATACGCCAACAATCCGAACGTAGGAACACTGTTATAGGGTCTGTCGGATCATCGAAGGATAAGTTCAATAGGAAAGCTTGGGAATGACTGATGTACCGCTAACACTTGGCATCGACCACGTTGGTCTGACGGTCCGCAATCTGAGTATCACCCGGGACTTTTTCATCGACGCCCTGGGCTGGCAACAGGTTGGGGCGCGGCCCAACTATCCGGCGGCTTTTGTGTCCGACGGGCACGTCACGCTCACACTCTGGGAGGTCGGGGATACGGCAGATTGTGTGGAGTTCGACCGCAAGACGAATGTGGGCCTGCACCACCTGGCGCTACGGGTCGGTAGTAAAGAGGATCTTGACGCGATCTTCGCCCGGGTCTCCGGATGGCCAGGAGTGGTGGTTGAGTTCGCACCGGAGGACATGGGTGAAGGACCCAAGCGTCACACAATGGTGTTTGAACCGGGTGGCATCAGACTCGAGTTCGACTTTGATCCGCGAATTCAGCCTGCTTGAGTTGGGCTGAGTCATGGATGAAGGGGTTCGGGTAGCGCTTGGTGTGGACGATTTTTTCTTGTCCAGCACCCGATTTAGTACCGGATAGCTGCTGGATCCGCATTTCAAAGATTAGCCAAAGCGAGGTTTCGATCATGAGCAAAGCCGCCCAGCGGATTCTTTTGATTACCGGTGCGAGTTCCGGCTTTGGCCGAGCCTTGGCGAAAGCAGCATTGGCCGCCGGCAATACTGTCATTGGTACGGTAAGAAGCGATTCCGCGAAGGCGGAGTTTGAGGGATTGCATCCGCACCACGCTCACGGTGTGCTGCTCGATGTGTCTGATTTCGACTCAGTCGATGCGACGATCAAAGGACTGGCTGAGCGCGTTGGCCCCATCGACGTGCTCGTGAATAGTGCTGGATATGGTCATGAAGGAATCCTCGAGGAATCACCCCTCGAGGAGCTGCGTCGTCAGTTTGACGTGAACGTGTTCGGCGCAGTTGCCATGATCAAGGCCGTGCTTCCGTCGATGCGAATACGGCGCACGGGTCACATCATCAACATCACGTCGATGGCGGGGCTGACTACATTTCCCGGCATCTCCTACTACTGCGGCAGCAAGTTCGCACTTGAAGGGATATCGGAAGCCCTGGAACAGGAAGTGCGCAGCTTCGGCATCAAGGTAATCGCTGTTGCACCGGGCGCGTTTCGAACAGATTGGGCGGGAAGGTCAATGGTACGCACGGAGCATGACATCGACGACTACGATTCGGTGTTTGCGCCGATCCGCCGCGCCCGGATGGCAAAAGATGGCAAGCAGCCCGGGGATCCGGTGAAAGCGGCGAAGGTGCTGCTGGACTTGATCGACGAGGTTGATCCGCCGGTTCACCTCGTGCTGGGCGATGATGCGTTATGCGTGGTCCGGGACAAGATAGCTGCGCTGCGTCGCGAAATTGACGCTTGGGAATCCGTTTCGAAATCTACCGGGTTCTCGTGAAAACTTGGCGGAGTGGGGCATGCGTGGGCTGATGCTGCGCCGCTCCGGAGCGGCGCAAAGTCGGCCGTTGATTAGCGGCTTGGCAGGTTGAAGATTAGCTATGCGTACTATATCTTTGTTCGCTTTTGTTCACCATTGAAAACAATCATTTCATTCTCAACGCCTTTGGAAATTCAATGGCGACTCCTAAGCTTCAATAACCCCATCATCAATCAAGGATCCGAGATGAAAGCGTTCAATGACACAGCCGACGTCACCCATTTTATTCATGGCGAGCGTGTACGCGGGTCGGGAGTGCGTACCCAGGCAATTTTTAATCCCGCCACCGGGGAACGGCCACGCAAACTTCTGCTCGCCGAGATCGCAGATGTTGACGCTGCAGTCGCGAGCGCCAAGCTTGCATTTCCGAAGTGGAGCAACACGCCGCCGATCCGCCGAGCCCGCGTCATGCTGCGGTTTCTTGAACTGATGAACAGGCATCGCGATGAGTTGGCTGCAATCATCACGGCCGAACACGGCAAGGTCTTTTCTGATGCTCAAGGCGAGGTAGCACGCGGCATCGATGTGATCGAATTCGCCTGCGGTATTGCGCAACTGCTCAAGGGGGACTACACGGAGCAGGTCTCGACCGGCATGGATAACTGGACAACGCGCCAGGCGCTCGGTGTTGTCGCAGGCATTACGCCGTTCAACTTCCCGTGCATGGTGCCTTGCTGGATGTTCCCTGTTGCGATTGCCGCGGGCAACGCATTCATTCTGAAACCCAGCGAGCGGGACCCGTCGGCATCATTGTTCATGGCTAGACTGATGAAGGAAGCCGGACTGCCCGACGGCATTTTCAACGTGGTCCAGGGTGACAAGGTCGCGGTCGACGCGCTGCTGGCGCACCCGGACGTGAAGGCTGTGAGCTTTGTTGGATCGACGCCAATCGCCAATTACATCTACGAGACCGGTGCAAGGACCGGCAAGCGCGTGCAGGCGCTGGGTGGGGCCAAAAATCATATGGTGGTCATGCCCGATGCCGACATCAATCAGGCTGTCGACGCGCTGGTTGGCGCTGGCTACGGCTCCGCTGGCGAACGTTGCATGGCTATTTCGGTAGCTGTCCTCGTAGGTGATGTTGCTGACAAAATTATTCCGAAGCTTGCCGAGCGTGCGCGCAATCTGATTGTGAAGAACGGCATGGAGTCCGACGCGGAAATGGGGCCTGTCGTTACGCAACAGGCGCTCGAACGCATCGAAGGGTACATCGCGATTGGCATCGACGAAGGTGCAAAGCTGGTTGTCGACGGTCGCGGCCTCAAGGTAGACGGCTTCGAGGGCGGTTTCTTCACGGGCGGTACGCTGTTCGACAACGTCACGCCGGAGATGAGAATCTACAAGGAAGAAATTTTTGGACCCGTTCTTGCCTGTGTCCGCGTGAAGGACTTTTCGGAAGCGGTCGATTTGATCAATGCTCATGAGTTCGGCAACGGTGTGGCGTGCTACACGCGAGACGGGCATATCGCTCGCGAATTTGGACGGCGCATCGAAGTGGGCATGGTCGGAATCAACGTCCCTATTCCGGTCCCGATGGCCTGGCACGGCTTCGGCGGCTGGAAGCGCAGCCTCTTTGGCGACACGCATGCATATGGGGAAGAAGGTGTGCGGTTCTATACGAAACAGAAGTCGATCATGCAACGCTGGCCGGAAAGCACGGAAAAGGGCGCTGAATTCGCAATGCCTACTGCGAAGTAAGCGAGCGGTTGCGACAGGTGATCGGGCGTCGCACGCAGCACGGTGCGGCGTCTGCGTTTTTTGCCTGGGTGGAAATCGCCGCGATCAAGACGTACCTGCTTTCCTATCTGATTGAGAGATCACCGGTATCAGAACAAATCGTTTCAGATGCTGCGATCTGAGTAGCAGTCTTACACCTTCAGATGCGGGCGAGACAGATTCGTTGAGCAATAAACGAGGAGACGAGAGTGTTTGAGCGATACGAGCAACTTAAAGCGATACTTGGTGTAGATCATCCGATACTGCTTGCGCCGATGGACCTTGTGGCCGGCGGCACGCTTGCTGCAGCGGTCACTGACGCTGGCGGTTTCGGAATAATAGGGGGTGGGTACGGCGACGAGACGTGGCTGCGCGAGCAGTTTGCCGCGGCGGAAGGAGCCCGGATCGGCGTGGGGTTCATTACTTGGAGTCTATCCCGGCAGCCGCATCTTATTGATGTATGCATTGAACATTCACCAGCCGCAATCATGTTTTCATTCGGTGACGCAAGCAAACACATCGAGCGAACGAAGGAGGCCGGAATCCTCGTGATCTGCCAGGTTCAGACTGCTGCAATGGCACGGGAGGCGGTTAGCCAGGGCGCGGATATTATCGTTGCTCAAGGTGCGGAAGGCGGCGGCCACGGCGTTGCCTGCGGCACGATCTCTCTGGTCCCAGCGGTTGTCGATGCAGTGGGTGGAAGAGTGCCGGTGGTTGCTGCTGGAGGCATCGCCGACGGCAGGGGCTTCGCGGCGTCCCTTGCGCTTGGCGCCTCGGGCATCGTATTGGGAACCCGCATGTACGCAAGCGAGGAAGCGATCGGGCATGATGACGCCAAACGGCGGATAGTCGAATGCACGGGCGGTGAGCAAACCATCCGTGGAAGCCTGTTTGATATAGCGCGCGATAACATCTGGCCGGCACCGTACACGGGCCGGGTGCTGCGAAACAAGTTCTCGGAAGAGTGGGTTGGGCGTGAGCGCGAACTGTTTCGGCATCTGCATGCAGAGCGGACGCGGTATATCAACGCTCGTGAAAATCACGACTTCGACATCGCTGCCGTGATCGCGGGTGAATCAGCTGCCCTGGTTCACGAGGTGTTGCCGGCCAAATCGATAGTCGGAAATATTGTCAGGGAAATGGATGCGATACTCGGCTACTCGCTTTATGCGCAAAATCGTATGGTGCCCGCCGCAACTTAATCGCTACGGGAGGGGGCCACCCGTCAGCAATGAGACTGATCGGTGGCCTGAGAAATAGCGCGATTCGGATATGGCTATGCAACAGCCGCTAGCGCATGCAACCACGGAAATAACCGATTCGATCGCGGCCGAGGTCGATCTCTCGATTCCAGCGACGAAATAATTCCGTACACAGTTGACCCATGGGAAACAGCGCAACTCATTAAGCACATGAGCGGGAATCGGTAGCCGGCTCCGCTGGCGTAGCAACCGGATAGTCAAGGCTACGGCGTGGCTGGGCTATCTCTCAGATAGATAGCCGTATGTAATCCCTTCGCTTGATATTCGGTTCAAACAGTGCGAATTTGCATTATTGAATTTAGACGGCTACGTCGCCTCAGCGCCCGACGTCGGTGGCAAATGACAAGTGCCGGTGTCGCTGCTGAGGAGCCACAGTCGTCAGGCAGCGAAGGAGCGTCAGGGCAGGTTTAATCCACGAAATTCTTTAGGAGATTTAAATGGCACTCATTTCTTGTGACATGCGTTTCGGCCGGACCGACGAACAGAAGCGGCAACTTGCTGCTGGCTTACTCCGGGTGGTCAGTGCCGCGACAGGCGAAACCAGGGACGACATTTTTTTCGTGATTCGGGAAGGACGCGGAATCAATTTCGTCGAGCATGGCGAGCATCTTCCAGAATACGTTGAGGGTGCGGCGAACGACAAAGAGCTTATTGAACGTCTTAAATAAAACTGCCGGAGAAATATCATGCCCTTCATCGAATGCCATATCAAGATTGGTCTTACGCAAGAACGACGTGAACAACTTATCAGGGACATCATCCAGGTCACGCACGACTCGATCGGATCGGATCCGAAAATTATCAATGTGATCCTGCACGAACATCCAGCTGAAAACATCAGTATTTCCAGTCGGATAAACGGGGAGGACTTCAAGAAGTCCACGGCGTAGCCGCACGAAAAGTCCGGTTGAGTTCTTCTTCTGAATTCCGCCCGGTGTCACATCCGGCGCCAAGTGTCCGGATGCACGCTATAACGATGGAAGCCATAGGCTTGCCCTTGTCAGGTCCATTTAGAGGCAGGTTTTTCGAAGCGTTTAATACGTTATACGAAATAATTCGGAGAAGATATGAAAGGAGCGAAGATGGTGGTCGACGGTGCCGATACCGGACGTGACAGGGCAGGCCTGGGAATATTTCTGACGCTCATTGAAGTGTCAATTTTTTTTGGGTTCATTACGCTTGCCGTCGTCTCACCAGCAACGCTCGCTTCGCCAGTCCTGGATGGGTCGAGGATTACGGTCGCGTTTCTGTACGGAATAGTGATTCTGGTCGCTAGCGTGCTGCTTATCGGACTCTATGTCCTGATCGAAAACGCAGCAGATTCGCGAAATTTTCGTATCGGCTTAGCCGAAAGTTAACCGTTGATTCCCTGGTGACCTGTCATGACTAGTTTTCGATGTGGCGTTTTGCTCGCGCTGTCAGCGTCCGCGGGCGTTGTGAGCTCAGAATGCTTTGCTGCTGGAAGCGGCGTGGGTAGCGGGAACGGCGTAGCAATTGCGTTTTTCCTTGCCTTCGTCCTCGGGACGCTCGCTATTACCTACTGGGCCGCGAAGCGAACAAAATCGACCGATGATTTCTACGCGGCTGGAGGCGAGATAACCGCATTTCAGAATGGTCTTGCAATCGCGGGTGACTTCATGTCGGCAGGTGCATTTCTCGGCCTGACCGCTTTAGTGTTCAGTAACGGCTTTGATGGTCTTGTCTACGCGGTTGGATATGCGACGGGGATGCCGATCGTCGTATTTCTGCTTGCAGCGAGACTGCGAAAGCTCGGCAAATATACCGTCGCAGATGCGGTTTCCGTGCGCCTTGGCGAGAAACCGATTCGTATCTTCTCGGCCTGCGCATCGCTATGTATTGTTTCGCTATATCTCATCGCGCAGATGGTGGGGGCAGGGCAGTTGATCAAGCTGCTGTTCGGCATTGACTATATTTATGCCGAAATTCTCGTGGGCACTCTCATGATGTTTTATGTGGCTTTCGGAGGGATGGTCGCCACGACTTGGGTGCAGCTCGTGAAGGCGACACTGCTGCTGGTTGGCACGATTGTGATGAGTTTTCTGGTCCTGCGAACTTTCGACTTCAGTTTCTCCGAGCTGTTGCGGCGTGCGGTAGAGATTCACCCAAAGGGCAGTGCGATCCTTAGTCCTCAGTTTCTGGCCAAGGATCCTGTATCGGGATTTTCGTTGGGCCTTGCGGTGATGTTTGGTACTTCTGGCTTGCCGCATATTCTCATGCGCTTCTTCACGGTTCCTGACGCACGGGCTGCACGCGGTTCGGTATTTTGGGCCAGTGTATTCATGAACATCTTCTTTGCGCTCGTGTTTGTCATCGGCTTCGGATCTATCGCTCTCGTTGCCTCAAATCCGGACTTCCTGGATACCGCAGGCAAACCGCTCGGCGGGGTAAATATGGTGGCGGTCCATCTTGCGAAGGCGGTAGGGGGAAACGCGTTACTGGGGTTTATCTCGGCAGTTGCATTTGCTACCATCCTCGCGGTTGTGTCGGGTTTGACACTCGCCGGGTCTTCGGCGGTTTCGCATGATCTTTACGCCTGTGTGTTCCGCAAAGGTACGGCAAGCCAAGCCAATGAAGTACGCGTATCGAGGATATCGACTTTGGTGCTTGGGGTGATCGCGGTTGTATTGGGCATTGAATTCAGGACACAGAATGTGGCCTACATGCTTGGGCTTACGTTCTCGGTCGCCTGCAGCTCAACTTTCCCAGTGTTACTACTTGCCCTCTATTGGAAACGATTGACCACCTTTGGCGCCGTTGCAGGCGGAACTGTCGGGTTGGTCTCTGCCATATTGCTGACCGTCGCAGGGCCGGCGGTCTGGGTGCATGTCATGGGACATGCCAAACCACTGTTCTCGATCGATCCACCGACCATAGTGACCATGCCGCTCGCATTCGTGACATGCTGGCTGGTATCCGTGCTGGACCGCAGCAAACAGGCGGATGCCGACCGGGCGCGAAGCGCGGCTCCGCAAGGGCGTCCGATATTCGCGGGGCCGGTGAACGCCCGAAGCGATGCGTAATCCTCATCTGTTGTGTCAATCTCTCTTGGTGTAGGATGCAAGACAAGTTTGCAGTGCTGCTTGAGCCACGGGAAAGTTGCCGAAGGTGCAGATTCAATTTCAGCGAGTTCTCGCGCAAGCATCTGATTAAATAAAAATTATTAATGGCAGTTGTTGATAGCGTGTTGGTCAGGCAGCGAAAGCTTTATCAAGGTTGTGGATATTTCATAGAGGTGCAAAGCGTGGACGCTGCCGACCTCAAGGTCTTCGAAGCCGTAGCTCGTCATGGAAGCATGAACCGGGCAGCTACCGAGCTAAATACTGTCCAGTCGAATGTGACCGCGCGAATTCGATCTCTGGAGCGGGAGATCGGAGTCGCGCTTTTTCAGCGGCATGTGCGCGGCGTGAGCATGACCCCTGCGGGGCAACGCATGCTTCCGTATGCCGCGCGGATTGCGAAGCTCATTGCGGATGCCAAGGTAGCTGCGCTGGATGACGGCGCACCGAGCGGCACTCTGACGCTCGGAACACTCGAGACAACGGTGGCGCTCAGGCTCTCTCCAATCTTAAGTAATTTCACGCGAATGTATCCGCAAGTCCGACTGTCCCTGACGACAGGCACGAGTTGCAGTCTTACTGCGGACGTCGCGGAATGCCGGCTCGATGGGGCATTTATAGCGGGTCCGCTGGATCATCCGGCCCTTAACATTGAGACAGTCTTTCATGAGGAGTTGGTTCTGGTTACTCCGCGTACCGTGCGCTCGCTCGAGTCGATCAGATCGGTGCAGGACCTCAAAACAATAGTCTTCCGTTTGGGTTGCTCGTACCGTCAGCGGCTCGATGCGTTGCTCGCCGAAATGGGGGTGCTCACGGCAGCGCCCCTTGAGTTCGGCTCAATGGACGCGATCATTGCGTGCGTTGCCGCTGGTATTGGTATCACGCTATTGCCGCGAGGCGTGGTCTCGGCAGCAGCGCAACAGGATCTCGTCACTATCCATGCTATATCGCCTGAAAAGGCGCAAGTCGAAACGCTGTTTATCCGGCGGCACGATGCCTATGTCTCGAGTGCAATGCAAGCTTTCGTTGATGTTGCACGGTCGCAGTTGGGGCCCCTGATGGTCGCCGCATAGACCGGTCTGCAGCGTAGTACACCTCTCCCCATGTGGATAACGCTTCGCCGTCTGGCCTGGTCTGATTTTGCTAGGGCGGGCGGCTGATTGCGCGCTCGCGGAAGTCCAGTTCCACGGCAAACACGCGCGTGTCCACCGTCACGATCGACATCTCGTCGGAATCTCCTGGCAGGCCGATGTCCGTCCCTTCATACCTCCAAAGTATGAAACTAGTCGGAAGCGGTGTTGGACTTACCGGTTCGTTTCTTTCTACCATGTGTGCACTTGGAGGAAATGCACGATGGCGACAGCGGTAGAAACAAAGGTAAAAGCGACGGTAAAAGCAGCGATACGAATAGAAAGCGTGGAAACGCTGCTGATAGATGTTCCAACGATCCGGCCGCACCGCCTCTCGGTCGCGACCATGAACTGCCAGACCCTCGTGCTGGTCCGGATCCGCTGCTCTGACGGTGTGAGCGGCGTGGGCGAAGGCACGACCATCGGCGGTCTCGCGTATGGCGAGGAGAGTCCCGAGAGCATCAAGGTCAATATCGACACCTACTTCGCACCCTTGCTCAAAGGCATGGACGCAACCCGGCCCGGTGCGGCCATGGCGAAGCTGCGCAAGCTGTTCCAGGGCAACCGTTTTGCGAAATGCGCGGTGGAAACGGCGCTCTTCGACGCCCAGGCTCAACGAATCGGCGTGCCGCTTTCAGAGTTGTTTGGCGGCCGCATAACAGACTCGGTTGAAGTGGCATGGACGCTTGCGAGCGGCGATACACGGCGCGACATCGATGAAGCCGAACAGATGCTCGACCTGCGGCGGCATCGCGTATTCAAGCTGAAGATCGGTTCGAATGCTGTGGCCGACGATGTGGCGCATGTCGTGGCGATCAAGAAAGCACTCGGTGAGCGTGGCGATGTTCGTGTGGATGTGAACCAGGCATGGAGCGAGCCGGACGCCATCTGGGCGTTGCCGCGATTCGCCGACGCCGGCGTCAGTCTTGTCGAGCAACCCATAGCCGCCACGAACCACGCCGGCCTCAAGCGTCTCACCGACCTGGCCCGCGTGCCGATCATGGCCGACGAAGCGCTGCATGGCCCCGCCGATGCATTCGCTTTGGCGAGCAGCCATGGCGCCGATGTCTTCGCCGTCAAGATTGCCCAGTCCGGCGGACTGCTGGGCGCTGCAAGCGTTGCGTCGATCGGGCTTGCGGCTCACATCGATTTATATGGCGGCACGATGCTGGAGGGGGCGATCGGCACGATTGCATCGGCGCAACTTTTCAGCACGTTCAGCGCGTTGAAGTGGGGAACGGAGTTGTTCGGTCCGCTCTTGCTGACCGAGGAAATTCTCACTGAACCCCTGCGTTATGAAGACTTTTCGCTGCATCTGCCGCAAGGCCCGGGCCTGGGCATCACGCTCGACTGGGAACGTATCGAACGGCTGCGGCGCTGACCTCACGATCCCGCATTGACAACCACCGACCCCCACAACACACGGAGACAAACATGAACCACCAAGCTATCGATGCACTGCTCAAGACGTTCAACGACAGCGCCACCAACGAAGGCAATCCACGCACGAAGGCGATCGTCAACCGCGTTATCCGAGACCTGTTTTATACGATCGAAGACCTTGATGTGCAGCCCGATGAGTTTTGGACCGCGCTCAATTATCTTGGCGAAGCAGGCAAGAGCGGTGAACTCGGACTGCTTGCTGCCGGCCTGGGCTTCGAGCATTTCCTCGACTTGCGGATGGACGAGGCGGAAGCCAAGGCAGGCATTGAAGGCGGCACGCCGCGCACGATCGAGGGACCGTTGTATGTGGCCGGCGCGCCGGAGTCGGTCGGGCATGCACGCCTGGATGACGGCACCGATCCGGGCGAAACGCTCGTGATGCGCGGTCGCGTGATTGGCGAAGATGGCGCGCCCCTGAAGGATGCGCTGGTTGAGGTATGGCACGCCAATCATCTGGGCAACTACTCATACTTCGACGCGTCGCAACCGGCGTTCAATCTGCGTCGGAGCATTCGTACCGATAGCGCGGGCAACTACAGCTTTACGAGCGTCGTACCGGTGGGCTACAGCGTGCCGCCCGCAGGTAAGACCCAGCAACTACTCGATCAATTGGGCCGTCATGGGCATCGTCCGGCGCATATTCACTTCTTTGTGTCGGCGTCGGGTCATCGCAAGCTGACGACTCAGATCAACATCGATGGTGATCCGTACCTGTGGGATGACTTCGCGTTCGCCACGCGTGATGGTCTCGTACCCGCGCTGAAAAAGGCTGAAGGGGCAGAAGGCAAACCGTACGGAGTCGAGGGCCAGTTCGCGCTGATCGATTTCGACTTCACGCTCTTCAAGGAACGCGACGATGTGAAGAGCACGGAGGTTGAACGCGTGCGCGTGGGAGCCTGATATTCGCAGAAGCCTTGGATTCGCTGCCTATCGTTATCTACTGATGGCGCAGCGAGACTTGTTTGCTCAGATGACTCCACGCATACCGCTAAAAGACTGCCCCAATCAACAGAACAGCCAGGCCAAGCGGTTTATTCCACGCCAGCCTCATTAATTGGCGTGGAGCGAAGAACCTCGCCTGGCGCCACGTTTAGCGACGCCAAGGCGGCAACCGCCGGTAATGAAATTTCACGGCTGAACAACTGAGCGGTTCCGCCTGCCGCTATCTGCTTGCCAAGCGCAGCAAGGTCGACACCCTCAGGCTGACCGATCAGCGCATAGCCCAACTCCGCCTGCCGCCATGTGACAACGGTCATGGAGGCGACACGCTGGTCTTCTACCGCAGCATCGGGCTTGACCTCCTTCATCACGCACAACGCAACGGGGGCGCCTTTCTCCGGCAGGTAGACAATTTGCACGAGCGGTTTGTTATTGAACCGCAGCCGCTGCACGCGCTTGAACGTGAGTCCGGCCGCGCTCAGGTCGGGAATGCGCAGCGCGAGGCCATCGTCCTCGCGAATTTCCTTGACCGTCTTGATCGACAGGTTGGCGTCGGGGTCCACGTACGCGAGCGTCTCGCGGGAATAGAGTTGCTGATAGCTGGCCGCTGCCGTCACCCAAGGCGATACGCCCGTGCCGACCGACGCGAGCGAAGCACCGGTATTCGATGCCGGACCCATGCCGGGGCCTAGCCGAAGCACCAGTCCACAGGCAAATGCGCCTGCCAGGAATGCGACGCCCAGCCATGCCGGCGCAACACGCAGCCGCGAGCGGATGGGCGAAGAAGACGCACTACCCGGAGCACGGGGAACGACGGGATCGTTGACACTGATGTCGGGACTCACAGCGGGTTGGGCGGTTTTTGCTTTAGCCGCACGCGCCATTTCTTCGATCTTCGCGCTAAGGCTAGGCGGCACAGGCGGCAGCTTTTGCGCGGCGAACGCATCGCGATACGGCAGCCGCGATGCCTGCAACAGCGCGACGCGCTCCGCCGCATCGGGAGACGTGCGCAGTTCGCGCTCGACTTCCTCGCGTTGGTGCGGCGGCAGTTCGCCGTCCACGTAGGCCATTAGCAGGATATCGTCCGATTTCATAAGACTGGGCGGTTACTTTCGCTGATGATTAAATTCTCGCTTTTTCTCGTACGCCGATTCGCTAACCGGTGACTTGCCGCTAAACGACTGTCGAAATTCGGAGTGCCGGAACGGGTGAAAAATCGATAAATCAGCCCTGTTCCAAGTGTATCCGCGTTTCGCCGGCGAGCGGCGGAGCTGTGCGTTTCCCACAACCTGACGTGATTCGACGGACTAAGCAGTCTGAGCCTTAGCGCTTAGGGCCGTCCTTGCTTACCCGGCTAGCGCGAACAAGGCCGAAGTCGTGTTGCTAAATAACTGATCCACCTCGCGGTTCGAAATACGCTTGCCGAGTGCATCCAGATCGACGCTTTCAGTCTTGCCGATCAACGCATAACTAAGTTCCGCTTGCCGCCATGTGACCACATGCATTGTGTCGACCACCTGCGCCGCAACCGCTTGATCCGACTTCGTGCCCTTCATCACGCATAGCGCGATGGGCGGTCCTGTCTCAGGCAGGTAAACAATCTGCACGAGCGGCTTGTTGTTGAAGTGCAAGCGGCGCACGGACTTGAAAGTCAGGCCGGCGCTGCTGAGATCGGGAATACGCAGCGCGAGTTTGTCTTCCCGGCGAATGTCATCGACTATCTTTGAAGTCGCTGCCGGATTGTCGTCGGCGTAGGCGAGCGTGTCGCGCGTGTAGAGCTGCTGATAGCCAACAGCTGCGGTTATCCACGGCGAGAGGCCGGAGCTTGCCATCGCGGCGCCGCTGGAACTCGGCATGCCCGGGCTGAGAAAAGCGAACGTCCCAGGCCGTAAAAAGAGCCCGCCACAAAATGCGCCCGCGACGCACGCCGCCGCGAGCCACGTGGGAACTGTGCGTAGACGTGATCGAACTGGCGCAATGGTGGGCGCAGGAACCGAAGGGTCATTTGCACCTGGAGCCGCACTTTTAGCGCTATGTGCACGGGATATTGCTTCGATCTTCTGTGTCAGCGAGTCCGGTACCGGCGGCAAGTTTTGCGTAGAGAACGCCTGCTTGTAGTCAACACGCGATGCTCGCAGCAACGCCACCAACTCCGCGGCTTCAGAGGAAGCGCGGATATGCTCCTCGACTTCCCGGCTCTCGTCGGCGGCAAGTTCGCCATCTACATACGCCATCAGCATGAGGTCATCGGTTTTCATGCGATGGAGTCCTTGCGCGTGACCGAAGCCCTGGCTGTCGAAGCAGACGTGCCTAACAACGCACCAATGGCCTGACGCGCGCGCGAGAGCCGGCTCATGACGGTGCCGATGGGCACTTCCAGAACATCAGCCGCTTCCTGATAGCTCAAGCCTTCGACCGCGACCAGCAGCATGACGACCCGCTGGGCTTCGGGCAGCCGCCCAACGGCGCTGATGACCTGACCGTGCATGAGTTGGGCTTCCGGGCCTGTGTCGACAGGATCTGCAACGTTTTCCAGGAAGTCGTCGTCCCATTCCAGGCTGGAGCGCTTGCGTACGCTGCGCGCTCGCAACTCGTTGATCCAGGTGGAATGGACGATTGAAAACATCCAGCTTAGCGGGGACGTGTCGGGCTGCAATTGATGCGCCCGTTCGAGCGCCCGCACGCAGGCTCGCTGGACGAGATCTTCGGCGTCATGCTTATCACCGGAAATACGAAGCGCGAACGCCCATAGTCGCGGCAGCATCCCGGGAAGCATGCCTGGTAAGTCTGCGCCGTTCATTGAACGAATGTCTCCCGTGATCCCACTGTCGACTCAAGTGCCGTTGAGCGCCCGCATGTGCGGGCTGCATCGCGCTAGCTCGCTATTTTAGCCTGACGCAGCGCACGTCGCTGGACGGCATGTCGGGGCGCAAGTGTTGCCGCATGGAGGGCGTGTGTTGAGCAAGGCAGGATGGGGAAGCAATCGCCAATAGATCGGCGCTCGCTGTAAGGCTGGAGTAATCAGGTGCTTGCCATCCAGCGAATGTGGCGGTCGCAGCCTGGGTATCCAAAAGATCCGGCAACCGCGGTTGGTCACCGGATCATGCGTGGGGCGTTACGCAGCGCATCAGATGCCGTGCGCTTCCAGCCGCGCCGCGTACCAGCGTGAAAACCGTTCCAGGTACGACTCGGTGAAAGGTGAGAAGGGTCCGGGCCGGTAGCCAGGATCCTGTGTGCCCTGGTGATTGATCGCAACAAGACGGGCATCCTGGGCATTGGTCGCCTGCCATACCTCGATCAGATCGGACAGCTCGTAGTCAACACCTTCTATCGCATCCTCGTGAACGAGCCACTTGGTTCGAACGAGCGTTCGATCCGGTGCAAGCGGGATCAGGTACGAAACGACCGCGTGGTCGCTCATGAAGTGCGACCACGAGTTGTGGGTCCACAAATGCGTATCGCCAAGATCGCGTCGCGTGTTGTCGCCAAGCAGCCTGGTGCTGGCGACCTTTGTGTTCATCGTTTGCGACTCGCCGTTGCCGGCAATGACCAGGCGCTGTGTCCGGAACAGCGTGGCTACGTCATCCAGTCGTTCGACGGCTTCGCTGAGCAATCCCTCCTTGTGCCAGCTCGCAAGCGAAGCCGCGTTACGCGCCCGATATTCAGCGAGCGCGCGTTCCGATTCCTCACTCAAGCCATCGGGGCAGAAGCCGAAATCCTCGGCCAGGAACGATACGGTGAGCTCCGGATGCGTTGCACCGCAGTGGTAGCACTCGCGGTTGTTTTCGATTGCCAGCTTCCAGTTGCCGTTTTCAATGATGTCCGTCTCGTACGCGATCTTCGTGCGCGCCAGGTCGAACGGCGCAAGGCGTGGCGTCATGATCTCGTCGAGCGCCGCGATATCCGCGGGCGCTTCGTCGTTCAGGCACACAAAGATCAACCCGCCTGCCACGCGTAGAGGGACAGGCATCAGGCTGCGGCAGGTCCGATCGAAATCCTGTCCCATGTGCGCGGCGTGTTTGAGACCGCCATCGAGTCCGTACGTCCACTGGTGGTAGGGGCAGACAAGCATGCCGACGGACCCCTTGCCTTGCTCGCGAAGGCGCGCGCCGCGATGACGGCACACGTTGCGATACGCTCGAATAATGTTGTCATCGTCGCGAACGATGATGATCGAGGCACGGCCGATATCGACTGCCGAGACATCGCCGGGCTCGCGTACGTCGGCGATCACACCCGCCATGATCCAGTGCTTGTGGAAGAAGACATCGACGTCGTTCTCAAAGACGTCCTGCCGGCCGAACAAGGCGCCGGGCATGCCGTGACCTGAAGCCCGACTGCGAAACAAAGCGCCGTGCGTAGTGCCATTAATGCTCGACATCCGCTGGTCCTTATCTGATTCCCTACGTTGCCAGGCGCGACCTGAGTCACGGAATGAACGGAGTATCAGTAGGCCAATTCGAAGCGTCAACGCGCTTTATTTTCTCGCTCGCATAACAATAAGTAATGGCAACGGCGGGTCGCCGAAGCGCTTTCGCTTCATGCCACTGTTTCCTCGCGAAGCCATTCGATGACGGCATCCACCGCGGGCGTAACCGCGTGTCCGTGCGGCACGACGGCGTAATACGCGTCGGTCATCTTCACGCAGGCGTCGCCAAGCGGCACCAGTTGTCCCGAACGAAGCAGGTCGCCCAGCATCCGCCGCCAGCCGAGCACGACACCCTGGCCCTGCAACGCGGCGTGAATGGCATCGGTGTACAGGCTGCAACGCAGGACATAGTTCAGCCGGCTGCGTTTGATACCCACTGTATCGAACCAGTCTTCCCAGCCCATCCAGCCCTCCGACGTGGAGTCGTAGGCAATGAGCGGGGCATCGCTCAGGTCCTGGGGCGACTGAGGTTCGCCATGCGACTCGAGCCACGATGGCGAACAGACGGGCACGACCTCCTCGTTGAAGAGAAGCGTCGAGTGACCGTCGCGCCAGTTGCCGGAGCCGTAGCGGATAGCGATATCCACCTCGTTATGACGCAGGTCCGCCGTGAACATCTGCGTGCTCAGGCGCAGCTTGAGTTGCGGCTGCGAGCGCTTGAGCAGCGACAGCCTTGGCAAGATGCGGAATTGCGAAAATGCGGCGGTCGCCAGGATCGCGAACTCCTGTTCCCGAGTGTTGCTGCTGAGACTGTCGAAGGTGCCCGCGATCTTCTGGAGCGATTCCGACGTGACAAAAAAGAGGTCTTCGCCTTCTTTCGTGAGCGCGATCGAGCGATGCAGCCGATGAAACAACTGCAGCTTCATGGCGTCTTCAAGAAAGCGGATCTGACGGCTGACGGCGGCCTGCGTGACACCGAGTTCATCGGCTGCGAGCGTGAAGCTCTTGAGCCGCGCAACGGCTTCAAAGTCGACCAATGCGTTTAGCGAAGGAATCAGGCGTCGGTATCCTTTCATATCTCGCGCTTCCAGTGTTCTTCAGGGACTCGCGTGAGTTGCTCGCATGGCAACTTGCGTCCGGATGGCTGGCGTTCATATTACCTGTTGTTATGCGAGAGTGAAAATAAAGTGCGTTGACCGCATAGTTTTGCCTACCGATACTCGCCGCGAGGTCGCCGCTCTGACCCCGTTGTCCGATAAGGGAACGCCTGGAAAGACCAAGCCGGTGCGCATCCCCAATCCCGCGCGTTGACACCATGAGGAGAAGCTCAAGCATGAAGCCGTTCGACGATCAAGGGGACTCGTTTCACCTGCCGCTGCATAAGAATCCGGATCGCCAGTTAAGTCAGCCAAGCCAGTTAGGCCAGGTAAGCCGCCGTCAGTTTTTGCAAGGTGCTGCGGCGCTGGGCGCAAGCGCGGGTCTTGGCCTGATCGTCCCGGCCAGCGCGCTTGCCGCGCCGCAGCCTAAGCGCGGTGGCCTGCTAAAGCTCGGCATGGGCGGCGGTAACACGACAGACTCGATCGATCCAACGCTGCTGCCGGATTGGGTCCCGCTCAACCAGGCTTACATGCTCATGAACGGCCTGGTCGAGATCGATGCAAAGATGCATGCGCAGCCGGAATTGCTTGAAAGCTGGGAGGCGAAACCCGGTGCTGCAGAATGGATTCTCAAGGTCCGCAAGGGCGTGGTGTTCCATAACGGCAAGACGCTCGATGCAGACGACGTGATCTATTCGATCAACCTGCATCGCGGCGATGCGTCGAAGTCGGCGATCAAGTCGAGTCTCGCGGACGTGACCGAGATCACGAAGATCGATCCGCTGCAAATTTCGATGAAGCTGAAAAGCGGCAATGCGGACCTGCCTTACCTGCTGTCCGACTATCACCTGCTGGTGGTGCCGAACGGCTTCAAGGACTGGAGTCATCCGATCGGTACTGGTCCCTTTGTATTCGGCGAGTTCATGCCGGGAGTACGGTCGCTCTTCAAGCGCAATCCGCACTACTGGAAGAGCGACGGCCCTTATGTGGATGCAGTCGAACTGATCGTGATCAACGACGCCACGGCGCGCACCAACGCGTTGATCTCGGGTCAGGTCCACGCCATCAACCGGGTCGACTTCAAGACCGTCGACCTGCTCAAGCGCAGCCCGACGGTCAACATCGTGCGTTCAGCAGGTGGCCAGCACTTTACGTTCTTGATGGACTGCGCCGCGTCGCCGTTCGCGGACAACAACGTACGGCTCGCGGTCAAATACGGCATTGATCGCCAGAAGCAATTGACGACCATCCTGCGCGGTTACGGGTCCATCGGCAACGATCATCCGATTCCGAAGACCGACCGCTTTTACGCCGCGGATGTGCCTCAGCATGCGTACGACCCCGACAAGTCGAAGTTTTATCTGAAGAAGGCTGGCTTGTCCGAGCTGAAGCTCGAATTGTCGACGTCCGACGCAGCGTTTGCAGGCGCAGTGGATTCGGCTGCGCTGTTCCAGGGCGAGTGCGCGCCCGCGGGTATTCAGCTTTCCATCCGCCGCCAGCCCGCCGACAGCTACTGGGACAAGGTGTGGATGCAGGCGCCTTTTTGCATGGGTTATTGGGGCGGCCGGCCGACGGCGGACCAGATGCTCTCGACCGCGTACAAGTCCGACGCGAAATGGAACGACACGCACTGGCGCGATCCAAAGTTCGACGCTTTGCTGCTGCAAGCCCGTGCGATGCTCGACGATACCAAACGCCGCGAGATGTACCGTGAGATGCAACTCATGGTGAGCGACAGCGGCGGCGCGATGATCCCGCTCTTCGCCGACTATATCGATGCAACCAGCAGCAAGCTGCAGGGCGCCACGCCGCATCCGCTGTTTAACTTCATGGGCGGCAGGCTCGCGGAACACGTCTGGCTGGAGTCCTAATGAAGCGGCTTGTCTTGCAGCGGGTGCTGGCGGGTGTGTTGACGTTGTGGCTTGTCTCGGTGCTGATCTTCGTGGGCACCGAACTGCTTCCCGGCGACGTGGCTTCTGCCATCCTCGGTCAGTCGGCGACCCCGGAAACGGTTGCGGCGCTGCGGGCGTCGCTCGGTCTCGACCACCCGGCGCTGCAACGCTACGGGCTATGGTTGCTGCATTTCCTGCATGGAGACCTTGGGACGTCGCTGACGAACGGACGTCCGGTCAGCGAGGACTTGCTGCCGAGGCTGTACAACACGCTGTTTCTCGCGGGCTATGCGGCGCTTGTCGCGGTGCCGCTGTCGGTACTCGTCGGTATAGCGTCCGCAATATGGCAAGACAGTCTCTTCGATCGCGCCGCCAGCGTGCTGTCGCTTGCGAGCGTATCGATGCCGGAGTTCTTCGTCGGTTATGTGCTGCTGCTCTTGCTCGCGGTCAAGTTTCCCGTGCTGCCGAGCCTGGCCGCCGTGTCGCCCGACATGGCGTTTTCCGAGCGCATCTACGCGACCACGTTGCCAACGCTCACGCTGCTGTTCGTCGTAGCCGCCCACATGCTGCGCACCACGCGAGCGTCCGTGCTTGCGGTGATGGGCAGCGCCTATACCGAAACAGCGATCCTCAAGGGTTTGCCCAAGTCATGGATTGTGGTGCGCCACGCGCTGCCCAATGCGCTCGCGCCGATCATCAACGCGGTGTCGTTCAACCTGGCTTACCTGATCGTCGGCGTCATCATGGTCGAGGTCGTGTTCGTCTATCCGGGCGTCGGGCAGTTGATGGTGGACGCGGTATCCAAGCGTGACCTGCCGGTGGTGCAGGCTTGCGGAATGCTGTTCGCCACGGCTTATGTCGGGCTGAACACCGTGTCCGACGTGCTAGCGGTCTGGGCCAATCCGCGCTTGCGGCATGCGAGGTAAGAGGTAATGAAAGTGTTCGGTAAAGAAGCGCCCATGAGCGCGGTGATCGGAATGGTGCTGGTCGCGGTCATCGCGATGGCGTCGCTGTTTGCGCCGCTCATTGCGCCGCACGGAGAGACCGAAACGATCGGTGACGTATGGATGATGCCCGGCGCCGGTCATTGGCTCGGCACCGACAGCATCGGGCGCGATATGTTTTCGCGTCTGTTGTACGGCGGGCGTACAACGCTCGGCCTGGCGCTCGCGATCACGCTCCTGTCCTTTTCGCTCGGCATTGTCACGGGGTTTGCGGCCGTGGTGCTGGGACGCAAGGTCGATCAGGTGCTGTCGAGAATCGTCGATACCCTCATGGCGATGCCGGTCCTGATCTTCGCGCTGATGATCCTGTCGGTGCTGGGCACGTCGATGCCGGTGCTGATCGGCACGATCGCGATTCTCGATTCAACGCGTGTGTTCCGGCTCGCGCGACTCGTCGCGCAGGGCATCGCCGTACAAGAGTATGTGGAAGCGGCGCGACTGCGAGGAGAAGGGCTCTCGTGGATCATCCGCCGTGAAATCCTGCCGAATGCAGTGCCACCGCTGCTGGCCGAATTCGGCATGCGCTTCGGCTTCACGATCCTGTTCGTGGCCGGCCTGAGCTTCCTCGGGCTAGGTATCCAGCCGCCCTATGCCGACTGGGGCGGCATGGTCCGCGACAACGCGCAGGTGATCAACTTCGGCGGCATTGCGCCGTTGGTGCCGGCTGCGGCGATCGCGCTGCTGACGATCGGTATCAACCTGATCGTCGACTGGCTGTTGTCAGTCCGGGCAGTGGGGCAGGCGGGAGTGATCGCATGAACCCGGTCTTGAGAATGCGCGGGTTGCGGGTAGAGGCGCCCAACGGCCAGGTACTGGTCGACAACGTCGATGTCACGCTCGCTCAAGGCGAAGTGCTCGGGTTGATCGGCGAATCCGGCGCGGGTAAATCGACGATCGGCCTCGCCGCGCTCGGTTATGCGCGCGGCCGTTGCCGGATCACAGGTGGCGAAGTGTGGCTCGCCGGCGAGAACATCCTGGGCGCAACGCCGCAACGGCAACGTGCGCTGCGCGCGACGAAGGTGGCGTATGTGGCCCAGAGCGCAGCCGCTGCGTTCAACCCGGCGTTGACCATTGGCGAGCAGGTCTGCGAAGGGCCGTTGCGGCATGGATTGATGGGCCGCGACGAAGCGCGGGCCTGGGCGCGAGAGTTGTTCGCGTCACTCGACCTTCCCGACCCGGATACGTTTGGGCGGCGTTATCCGCATCAGGTCTCGGGCGGTCAGCTGCAACGTGCGATGGTGGCTATGGCGATGTCGTGCAAGCCATCAATCCTTGTGCTCGACGAGCCGACCACGGCGCTCGATGTGACCACGCAGATCGAAGTGCTGGTCGTGCTGCGCAGGATCGTGCGTGAGTTCGGCGCTGCCGCGCTCTACATCACGCACGATCTGGCGGTGGTCGCGCAGGTCGCCGACCGGATCATGGTGTTGCGCGGCGGCCGGATGGTGGAAGAAGGCACGACGGACGCGGTGCTGAACGCGCCGCGCGATGAATACACACGGCGTCTGGTTGCTGAACGAAGTGCGGCTGACACCTTGCGCGCCAGTCCTGCGCATGTGGCGGAGCCTCTGCTTGATATCGAAGGACTGAACGCGGGTTATCACGGCAAGGCGATCGTTCGGGATGTTGGTTTGCAGCTCGCACGCGGTGAGACGTTGGCGCTCGTTGGCGAGTCCGGCAGCGGCAAGAGCACGGTTGCACGAGCGATCGTCGGATTGATCGAACAGCAGAGCGGCGTGTTGCGGTTCGGCGGTGAGCCCTTGCCCCATCGGCTGGCCGAGCGTTCGCGTGAGCTCAAGCGGCGTATCCAACTCGTCTACCAGTCGCCTGACGTCGCCCTCAACCCCATGCATACCGTTGGCGAGATCATCGGGCGGCCGGTGGAATTTTACTTCGGTATCCATAAAGATAAAGTACGTGAGCGCGTACTGGAGTTGTTACGGCTGACGGAGTTGCCTGAAGCGTTCATCGACCGGAAACCGGCGGAGCTGTCCGGTGGGCAGAAGCAGCGCATTTGCATTGCGCGGGCGCTGGCGGCGCAACCTGACCTGGTGATTTGCGATGAGGTCACGTCCGCCCTCGATCCCCTCGTCGCCGACGGCATTCTTTCGTTGCTGGAGTCGCTGCAAAAACGCATCGGGCTGTCATACCTGTTCATTACCCACGATCTGGGCACGGTAAGGCGCATTGCGCAGCGCGTGGCGGTGATGCTCCAGGGCGAGATCATTGCGCAGGGCGCTACGGCTGACGTATTTAATGCGCCGAGTCATGCCTATACGAAGCGGCTGTTGGCCTCGGTGCCCGAGTTGCGGATTGGATGGCTCGACGAAAACCTCTTGCAGAGCGCGCGGCCGGCTGAATCGAACACGTTCACGGGAGACTTGAAGTATGCAGCGCAACAATGAGCCGGCGGTGCGAGTGATCGAGCACGTCTGGATTCCGCTTGCAGACGGTACGCGGCTCGCGGCCCGTATCTGGTTGCCGGACGGCGCCGGGACTGGCGCTTCCCCCGTGCCTGCGATTCTCGAATACATTCCGTATCGCAAGCGCGACGGCACCCGGTCACGCGACGAACCGATGCATCACTACTTCGCGTCGAACGGATTCGCGGCGGTGCGCGTCGATATGCGCGGCAGCGGCGAGTCCGACGGTCTCATGGCCGATGAATACCTACTGCAGGAGCAGGACGACGGGTTGGAGGTGATCGAGTGGATTGCCGGCCAACCGTGGTGCAGCGGCGCGGTCGGTTTGATGGGGAAATCGTGGGGAGGCTTCAATGCGCTGCAGATCGCAGCACGCAGGCCACCTGCGCTCAAAGCAATCATCACGGTCTATTCAACCGACGACCGTTACGCAGACGACATTCATTACAAAGGCGGCTGCCTGCTCAACGACAACCTGTGGTGGGGCAGCATCATGCTCGCCTATCAGGGACGTCCGCCTGACCCGTTGCTGTACGGAGACGAATGGCGGTCCGCCTGGATCGAACGGCTCGACAAACTGCCGTTCTTTCCCGCGTTATGGATGGAGCATCAACACCGCGACGACTACTGGCGCCATGGTTCAGTATGCGAGGATTGGTCCGCGATACAGTGCCCGGTGTTCGCAGTCGGCGGCTGGGCCGACAGTTATACGAATGCCGTGTTCCGCCTGATGGGGGGCTTGCAGGTGCCACGGCAAGGCTTGATTGGACCGTGGGCGCATATCTATCCGCACGACGGCGTACCCGGGCCTGCGGTGGGTTTCTTGCAGGAAGCCGTGGAGTGGTGGAACCGCTGGTTGCGTCCTGACTATGACGATGGTCCACGCTCGACGCCTGAGCGTCCGGCGTTGCGAGTGTGGATGGAGAGCGCGCGTGCTCCGCAGACCACCTACGCCACGACGCCGGGCAAATGGATTTCGGAGGCGGCATGGCCGAGCCCCTCTGTCGCCATGCAGCGCCTGTACCTTGGCGATGGAACATTGACACGAACCGCGCCTGACACGGCCGCTCGAGTGCTGGTTCACACGCTTCAGGGCCACGGCGTGGCGGCCGGCGAATGGATGGGTACAGGCGTTGCAGGCGAGTCACCCGCCGACCAGCGTATCGACGATGGTCTTGCGAAGGTGTTCGACAGCGCGCCGCTGACCGAGCCGTTGGCGCTGCTGGGCATGCCGGAACTCGAGATCGATGTGTCGAGTGACCGGCCGGTCGCCTACTTGTGCGCGCGGCTCTCCGAGGTGATGCCGGACGGCGCGGCAACGCGTGTTTCTTATGGCGTATTCAACCTGACGCATCGTGATGGTTCCGCTGAACCTGCCGCCTTGACGCCTGGCGAAAGAGTTCGCGTACGGCTGACGCTCGATGCGTGCGCGCATGAATTTGGTGTCGGCAACCGGATCAGGTTGTCGTTGTCGACGACCTATTGGCCGCTGATCTGGCCCGCGCCGGAAGACGCGACCATTGAGGTGGCGCTCGGCAATACGGCGCTTCATCTGCCGGTGCGCGAGACTAAAGGCTTTGAGCTGCCAGTCGAATTTCACTCACCGGAGCGAGGTCCCGCGACGCCTGCAGAGCAAGTGCGTAGCGGCAGTATGACGCGCACCTCGTCCTATGACGTGACCACGGGCGAGTGGACGTACGTTACGGAGGGTATCGGTGGCCTCTTTGGGGAGGGCGTGCAGCGGTTCACAGAAATCGATACAACCGTTGAGCACAACCTGAAGCGCTCTCTGAAAATCCGTGGCAACGATCCGCTTAGCGCCCGCTATACGCTCACGCAATCATTGCGCATGGGACGAGAAGGCTGGGACATCCACGTGCGCAGCGAAGTACATATGTCTTCGGATAAGGAGCACTTCTATCTGACGGGTTCGCTGCAGGCCGAGGAGAACGGCCGGGTGGTGCGCGAGCGTAGCTGGGATGAAACTATTCCACGCCTGTTGCTTTAGTCGCGGCGACAGAGCGGGGAACGCTCATGATGAGAACCCGTTAAAGATGTCGAACGGAACGCGTGGGCGGATCTCGCCGTACGCTCAATTCCCAAGCGCCGGCTTCGCTCGCCGTTTCTGAGGCCGTGCCTTGGGTGGCACGCGGGCCGGAAGTTCGGACAGACGCAACAGATTGCGCAAGGCCATCATGGCGCCGATTGCCTCGAGCACGCCGGCCGGCACCCACATGATCAGGCCGCCGAGGCTTTGATCGAGCGTCGCCGGCACCGATGTGAACGCACGCCCGCAAAGCGTAAAGATCGGATAGAGGTCATGCGCCGAGAAGGTGATGATCGCGCCGACCAGGATCTGGGGCGTCATGGTGATAACCGGCGACAACACGCGCAAGCCTGGCCGCGTGCGGCTCGGCGGATGCGGCCGATGATCGAGCAGCATCCACCAGTACAGCAGCCCGCTCACCGCGACCGACCAGTTCATGAACGTGTAGATGCGCCAGTCCAGCATGGCGACGAACTGCACGGATGGAATCAGCCAGAAGACCACCGAGATGACAAACGCGGCCGAAATGAAGGTCGGATTCAGCACCACGGCAGCAAGTACACGCGCCGGCCTGCGGTATTGCCAACGTCGCAGCGCGCTGCGCCAGCGCAACGGCAGGCCGGCCCGGAGTGCACTGCCTGGATAGGACGACATCAGGATCAGCGGGGCAAGATGATGCAGCACCAGATGCTGAAGCCGATGCACGAAGAACTCATGCTCGGCGTAGTAGTCGAGCCGTGTGTGAAGCGCTATGTAGAAGAGTGCGAGACCAACCCAAAACGCTATCCGCCGGGTAATGCTGATACGAACGTGACGCGACCCTCGCGCATACAGTAAGGCTGTAATCACGAAAACCGCCACGAGCCCGAAAGAAGGTTCCCATGGGGCGAGCAGGCTGAGCAGAGACATGGCAGGTCGGAATGGGTAAGAGAGGCTTGACGCGCTTGCGTCTGCGCCTTGGGCGAACCGCATGTTAGCAAGCGGGTGGAAGGCTCGCTGGCGGTCACCGCGGGCGGGGTAGTTGCAGTCCGGCATCGGTTATCAGATGCAGGACTGCTTGAGCGGCGATGCCAGGACCGTCAAGAACCCCGGTGCGCCTTCTTCGATGACGCCCGGATTTCATCGAGGAAAAACTGCAAGCCGCCCAGTTGCTGGGCGAAGTAACCGCCGCTTGCCATCGATTCAGGCGCGCGTCGATCGCCGGTCGGCGGGTACTCCGCCGAGAAGTCGGCCGTGCGAAATACGATGTCCCAGATCGGGAAAACGGCGCCGTAGTTGCAGGAGTTACGGCCGGCCGCGCGCAACCCATGATGCAGACGGTGAAAGCGCGGCGAGACAAGCAGCCTGTCGCCGAGCCAGCCGAAGGACAGGCGGATATTGGCGTGACTCAGGCTTTCGATGAAGCGCATGAACAGGAATAGCAGCGGGAACTGCAGCGGTGGAATACCAATCGCCAGACCGACCACGCCAAACCAGATTGCCGCAACAAGATCGTCCAGCAGATGATTCCGGTCGTCGGACCAGAAGCTCATCTGCCTTTGCGCGTGGTGCAGCGCATGCAACGCGTACCAGCCTCGCCATGAGTGCGACAGACGGTGACGCCAGTAGTCCGCGCAATCCAGAATCAGGGCGTACGCAAAAAACGTGATGATCGGATGCCCGAGCAGCACCGGCACGACAGTCTCCAGCGTGGGCGGGATATAGCCGTGAGCGACCACAAAACCGTTCACCCACACCTGCACCTGATAGAACAGCAGGAAGCTGACGACCGGCAATACACCGACGCGATTGAGCACCGTATAGAACGCATCCGTCATCACCGTCTTTCGATCTTCCCAGTGCTCGATCGGGAACAGCGCCTCCAGCGGCCAGCAGACGGCATAGGTGACGATGACCGCGAACATCCCGTACACGCACACTAGTACCCAGTCGAACGACAGCTCTTCCCACTGCATCCAGCCGAAGTGATAGAGCAACGGCAGCACGAGGTACTGGTCGATCTCGCCGGCTAGGATGTTGAACAACCTGTCGAGGAATATCAGCATGACGTTCCTTACAAGGTTTCCGCGGTGATCGGGCCCTTACGGCTCAACTCGGAGTTAAGGAAAATGCCATGCGGCGAGCGTCCGACATTAATGGTTTCGTAAGCGCCGCTTTTCGGGTCCAGCACTGCGACCTGTTCATGAAAGCGCAACGTGACCCATAACTTTCCGTCCGGCGCGATGCCAATGTCGTCCGGTCCTGCAGCGTGGAACGGATACGTGCGTTGTATCGCAAACGTGGTGGGGTCGAGGGCCACCAAAGAGCCGCCAATGCGGTTGGACACATACAACGTGCTGCCGTCCGGCGAGAGGAAAATGTTGTGCGGACCGACTCCCGTCTTGACTCGCCGCAGCACGTCACCCGTGACCGGGTCGACCTCGGCTACATGGTCACTTCCCATGACGCAGACAAGCACCTTACCGTTGTGCCAGAGCACGCCGGCCGGAGTTGACCCCACCTTCGACTTCCAGCGAATTGCCATGGTCGTCAGGTCGAACGAAACAAGCGTTCCCGCGCCCTGCATTGAATTGAAGCTCCAGCGCGAATCAGGTGAGAAATCCAGATGGCTTGGCATGGAGCCGGGCGAGAAACGTTTGACGAGACTCAGGTCGTCAGCGCGATAGACATCGACATAGTCGAGCCGCAGCGCGTTGACAACGAGGTAACGATGATCCGGCGTAAAGCCAAGCTGGTAAGGATCGGCTATGACCTTGTGACCGAGCGCGGTACCGGTATGCGGATCGACGATGAACAACGCATTACCGCTGGCATCGGCAATATAGAGCTTGTTACGGTCCTGGGAAAGCGCCCAGTGACTCGGCTCGCGTAGCGTGGGTAAGGTACGAACGACTTTGCGCGAGGCCATGTCGATGACCGAGACACTGGCTTCGCCGGAATTCATCACGATGGCCAGCGAGCCTTCGGCGGCGCTGGCGATTTCAGAACGGAGCGCCATAAATGGCGACAGGCTCAGGCTCAGCGGAATGGCGAGGCTGCGGCCGAGCACTGCGCGACGTGAAAGCTTCATGGGAGTATGCATTTCGGAAATCGGCTTTCTATTTGACAGGAAGGAGCGCCGCGAATTCAGGTGGAATCCTGCACGGAGGAAGATCGGCAAACTAACGACGCCCCAGATACTTTCAGTTCCGTAATCGGACTCGTGGATTCAGATGAATCATGCGTGATTGTCGCATTTTTGCTTGAAACGAACCTGCGCCGAATATTTCTGGCGCAGATTTTGTTTGCGGTCGCGGCCCGGCGCACGGGCGTCCAAATGAGCCGGCGCCGGGGCGCCCGCATTCCGTTTATCGATGAATTGCGTCGGCCCGTGCAGTGCCGACGCAGGTCCGTCACGGGCTTTCGGTCAGCCCGGACCAGCCCGGCAGATAGCGTGCCTCTGGCGTGTGCGCGACGGCTTTGGCCTGATCCAGCGCCTTCGCAAAGCTCTTGCGAATCTTGCTCTCTGCGACTCGCGGCCGCAGGAAATCAGCCCACAGGAATTCGCTGAACGGCGTCGCGTCCTTGGCGAAGCCACCCACGCGGCGCAGTTCGCCGGCGAGACTTCTATACGGATCGTCCGTCAGCCCGGTCACTATCTTGGGGAGATGTTCGAAATCGTATCGCGAACCGTCCGCACCGAACGGATGGACCCATTGGTTGTGCTCCATCATGCGCCAGAAGATGGCTTCGTCCAGCCACGAGAGGTCCTTGAGCATGGCGACCTTCACTTCCTTCACGCCTTCTTCGAGCAATGCAAGCCCGAGGTGATGATGGTCCACGATGTAGTAGAGCTTCCCGGGACCGAGCACGGCGGGAAACCAGTGAGACGCAATGGCCTCGGTGCGTGCTTTCTTATTGAGCGTTTTCCAGTGCTCGCGCTTTGCGATGACTTCGCGATAACCCACCGTCATCTGCGTGGGCCGCAATGCGGCGAGTTTCGCGGGAATCAGGTGATTGTCGGGATGCAGGACCATGTTCGCCTCATGAATTTGAATTGCCGCAACGATAGCGCGGTTACCTTACGCCGACAATTCCGTACGCGATGTGGGCGAAGGGCGAAGGGCGATGTTGGCAGCGATCGATCGGCTGAACCACACGTTATTCATTGTCGTTTTAATTCGGCATGCGAATTAAAAATTCGAAACAATGTTGTTGCTCGTTTCGACAATGACAAGAGCGGAGTGAACGACTTCCGGCTACGGGTGAGAATATACGGGAAGCCTAACCTCACGGGCTGAGCGCCCGCACACGGCCACGCCAAACGCGGATTGGCATTGATCACCAACGACGAACGCAGACCTACGCCGGGCCGCCCATGACGAGTCCCCGTCCTCTGTTTCCAGAACGGTGCGGACTTTGAGTCACGTGTGAAGGCGTGGAGACATGCTCGGTCTTGCGGACTTTGTGGCGCTGTTCCCACGCGATGTACCGGCTGATAGCTGCGTCGAATTCGATCAGGTAGTCGTGATCCTTGACCGCGCCCAATTCGTTTTCTTCGCGCAATTCAACCGCCATCAGCCAGGCTCGCCGCCCGAATTCAGCGCAATGCCCTTTGATGTATGCGGCGAACTCGTCAACATCCGGGCATCGATCGTTCGATTGGATCCGCTCGGCGTTATGCGTTTGATCGGCGCTGAAGGCACGAAGGTACGATGCCTTTCCGGCGTCGAGGTCACGCCACTGAATGTCATTGGAAAATGCGAAGGGCGGTATCTCTATGTCACCCATCTGAACGTGCCGCTGCTCCGACAGGTCACGGCGTTCCGCGCGATCGATGGTCACCTGACAGCGGTGGGCGAACTCTTCGAGGCTAATGGCTGCAGCCAGTGCGGTATGGCGGCCGGCGTGAACACGCCCGGCGGCGCTGCGCGTTGCGTTGCGCTTGCGAGCAACCACGTTGCAAGTTACGTTGACGACCGCGCTGAAAACTCCAGCGCCCAAGGCGACGGCGAACCAAGGCGACATAGTGCTCTCGCTAGATTTGACCGGCGCGTCTCCGGCCGGTCTTCACAGATGCCAATCCACAACTAGACGACTCCCTGTGCGCGGTGCAAGTCCGGTCACGTCGGAATCAGCTTGGTCAATTTAATCATTTCGATATGACCTATGTCACTTTATTTCATGAAGGACGCATGCAGTGTTGTGAAGATTTGACACAGTGAAAACCCGCTCCTGCGAGCGACGCAAATACCTGGCTGATGGCGTGGCGAATCCGTCACGCGCTAGTCCAGGGAAAATTCGGATTTCCTGTTCATGCCCTCTTTAGTTTGGGCATCGGGTCCGCTTCGCCGACTTTCAGGCGCTCCAGCCGCTCGCTCGCTGCAGCGAGTACGCCGAGCGGCGCGCTGTGGAGTTGCGCATCGTGCACGCACACGACGCCGGCGAGCTGCTCGCAGTGTGCGTCGTCCAGTTTCCAGACGCCCGTAGCGTGGCCTTGCGCAAACGCGGCGTTTAGCGCTGCCTCGCTCTGCAACCAGGCTTCGCGGCTGATTTGTCCGTATCCGGCCTCGGCGACGTACGCCGTCAGGATCAGGACTTCTGCAAGGGATTGGGTTCCGGCGATCCATCCGGTTCCGTCGCGCAGTGCCTGCAGTGCGCAATGAGCGTGCAATGAAAGGGTGTCCGCTTCCGTCCTGGGCATCGGAAGAAGCTGCATTTTGGACAGGCGGACACGCGTTGCTTGTGCGCTGCGGTTAAACGGTAGGGGTCGGGCCATGGAGTCGTCGGGAGAGTTGTCCACAGGTTAACGTACAGGTCGCGGTTATTCTGAAGGGGTGGCAGTCCGGCGATTTTGTTCGAATTGTTCAATTACGCTGACTGCCGCCTTGCATTGGTCGAGGTCGAGCAAATTGATGTTGCAGGCTTTTGGCTCTATTTTCAGTTCCCCGGCCAGCCATTTATAGCCCTTTGATCTCGCCTCGAAGATGCTGACGTCGTCGCGCCTGGCCTTTGCCTCCGCCATGGGTTCCAGTGCGGCGTGGAGTTTTGCCTTCGATTCCCGCAATTCGGCGTTCGCCAGCCGGCCGAGCGGGAGGTTGCGGGTACTGCGCGCGAAGATCCCGATCCAGGCCTCGCACGGTGCGCATAGCCATAGCGGCCCGTGCCCGTCCTGATACGGGTAATCGGCCTCTCCGGGCCGCACAAGCGTTGCCTTTGCGCCGCAATAGTCGCAATTCGGATGAGGCAGGGCTTGAACCGGGCGGCCGACTCGCATGATTGAAAGGTTGCCAGAGAAAACACGGAATATAGCAAAAGCCATGTTCGTGCACGACGGTACAGGCGGCAAGCTGAATGGAATGGGGATGCCGCCCGGATTTCCACGAATTCTTACGGGCGGAAAGGGGCTCGGCTGACCGAGCGACATGAGTTGCAATGCGGCATCGAACCGGCTTGACCACGGAGCGACGCCGCAAGGGAAACGCGTCTGGCTCAGACCACCGTGATCACGATGTCGATGTTGCCGCTCAAAGCTTTGGAATAGGGACAGGTTTGGTGCGCGGCATCGGCGAGAGACTGGGCGACTTCGCGGTCCAGACCGGGAAGGCTCACATTCAGCCGCGCCTGGAGGAAATACGCGCCCGCAATCGTACCGAGGTCCACTTCAGCGTCGACTGCCGTGCCGGCGGGCAGGGCAAGCTTTAATTTGGCCGCCGCAAGACCCATTGCACCGATAAAACAGGCGGACCAGCCTGCCGCGAGCAGTTGCTCGGGATTAGTGCCGGCGCCTTTGCTGCCAGGAGCGGAAAGGGCGATGTCCAGACGGCCGTCATCGCTGTGGGACGCACCGTCACGGCCACCCGTCGTGTGAGTCTTGCCGGTATAAAGTACTTTTTCAACTTGTGCCATGGTTGGCTCCTTGTTTGCTGTTGAGTTCAATGATGTAGATAGGGCGCACGGGTGTCATTCGGCAGTTCGCGCATACCTGATTGCGAACGGGTTTCGCTTACGCCGCCAAACGAGTGCCTGGCGATATCGACGTTGGTCTCAGCGCTCGCGAATTCGGCGCGGACCGTCTGTGCGCTTTGACCACGTTGCGACGAGGGGGCGCCGACGATCGGGTTGTAGTGAGGCGCCGGACCGTAGCCGCTGCTGGCAAATGCGGGGGCGGCGATTGCTGCACTGATTGCGATGATTGCCGCGCCGATAAAATGTTTGTTCATGGTGAAGCCTCCGGTAGTGAGTAACGCAAGTCGATCTTTCTGACTGGTCGAATGCGATGAAATTTATTGAGCTAGGTTCTACTAACAAAAATAATTCGATGATGAATGGTTACTCACATCCCTCCCCGATACAGCGTGGTGTTAAGGCGGGCGAGTTGTCCGTCGCGCTCCGCTTGAACCAGTTCCTGACGAACTTGCGCGCGGGTCTTGGGGGCAATGTTGTCGCGGCTCGGCGACCATTGCTGTGTCTGGACGTTGCTGGCCGCTTCGCCGTCAGACCCAGCCGTGCCGGCGGCATGAGCCCAACCCGACACTGCAAATGCAGCAAAAGCCAAAGCAATCATTGAACGTTTCATGTCACTCTCCTGAGAAGGTTTGATCAGTGCCGGTGCATCCGGCGTTGATGCATTAGAACGCCTGCAGGTATCTGCTTTGTGTCGATAAAACCGCGGAAATCCAATGCTTTGTATCGATGCGACGCTCAGATACGTTGCGATACAAATCCGCGAGGTAGCGTTGCAACGGGCTGTATTCGCGCATTTCAGGCGCTTCATGCTCGCGACCGAACTGTCGAGATTTCCTTGGGGTACTTCGGGGATGCATGCACCCCGATGTAGTACAAAAGGAAAGGGCCTTAAGCATCGGAGCACGAATTCCGATGGTTAAGGCCCTGCTTCGTTCTTTACTGCGACAGCGCAGCCTTTGACTCAGGGACGCGCGTAGATCGAGCCAAGGCCGTTCACGTCCGACCCGGTCGCGCGTGAACCTGCCGCAGCAGTGCCGCTGCTCGACGAACCATACGACGTTGCTCCTACGTGATTCGCCGCGTCGATCCGCGCTTGCGCCGCTTCAATGTTCTGCGGATATTGCGTCTGGTCGCCAGCGGGGTTATAGCCGGCCTTTTCCAGTTGAATGAGTTGTGCGCGCACTTCGGCACGGGTGAGAGGTTCGTTCGATTGAGCGAACGATACGGCCGGGATGGCAACGACAGCGGCAATGATCAGCGATTGAACGAGTTTCATGATTTCCTCTTGAGTGTCTGTTTTCGCAAACATGGGTTTGCGTGTTAAGTGGTGGAAGCTGAATCGAGGTCGAACTGCATTTGGACTGGATTCTTGTGCGTCGTGAAGCGTGGCTGGCGTGGAAGCATTAGACCGCCCGGAAGTATCTGGCTTGTGTCCCGCAAGCGCTGGGGTGCAACGTTATGTGTCCACGCGCCTCGCAGATACATTGCGATACAAACGATCGGCGTTACGTCGATGAACTCGCCGTCGTCGTAGCAAACACTGGAGATGTTGCCCTCCGATAGCCGTATCGGAACTCAACCCGAAGCAAAGTTTCCTGCATCGAATGTTGATGATGACGCGGCCAGGGGACAAAGGATCGTCACGCTCGGGACTGGGTCAGCGTGTAACCGGCGTGGTGGTCGTGGGTCGCAATACGTTTCGCGCGTTGACGCTGGTCGTGAGGGGGTCATTGTTGGTTCGCCTGTGGGAGCACGGATTCGAACCTGTGTGCCGGCGCCCGTTGCCGCGACTCCTGGCGGCGGCCGTCGTCCACCTTGCATTCCTGAAAGCTGTCTCGGCATACCGCAATCCTTCTCACGTCCCGTGACTTATCGCCACAGCGATATGACGCCCATATCTTCCCCGCTATGGGTTCTAAATATTGGCAATGATACTTTTCGAACCGTCACTGAGGCAGCGGTCAGGCCGGCCGGTAAAACCCGCGCAACGACGCTGCAACAACGACCCGACGCCAGAACGCCCCCGAAAAGCAGCAACGCAAACCAACGCGAGCACCGAGACATGAGCCAGCCCATCCGCTTCTACCACCGCAACGCGATCCGCGAAGTCAGCGACGCAGACGTCACGCGCACCGTCCTCCAGTACCTGCGCGAAGACGCGCTCTGCACGGGTACGAAAGAGGGCTGCGCCGAAGGCGATTGCGGTGCATGCACGGTCGTTCTGGGCGAACGGGACGAAGCGGGCGGCGTCAGCTTCAAGGCGGTCAACGCATGCATCCAGTTCCTGCCGACGCTCGATGGCAAAGCGCTGTTCACTGTCGAAGACTTGCGTCAGCCGGACGGTTCGCTGCATCCCGTGCAGGAAGCGATGGTCGAATGCCACGGCTCGCAGTGCGGCTTCTGCACGCCGGGCTTCGTGATGTCGATGTGGTCGCTGTACGAGAAAAACGGCCACGAACATGCATGTGCGAACAAAACGGTTCCGTCGCGCGCAGAGATATCCGACGCGCTGACTGGCAACCTCTGCCGCTGCACGGGCTACCGGCCTATCGTCGATGCAGCGGTGCGGATGTTCGAGATTCCGGCGCCCAAAGCACCGGTCGATGTCGCCGCGCTGTCCCGCACGCTCGCCACGCTCGAACGCGAAGACACGTTCCGATACGAACATGCGGGCCAGCGTTTCGAAGCGCCGCGCACCGTCGACGAACTCGCGCGCATCAAGGCCGCACAACCATCGACGCGTATTCTTTCCGGAAGCACCGACATCGGCCTGTGGGTCACGAAACTCATGCGCGATCTCGGCGACATCGTCTACGTCGGGCGTATCAGCGCGATGCAGAAGATCGAAACGTCGGATGACTGGATTGAAATTGGCGCAGGCGTCACGGTTGAAAAAGCCTACGAAGCACTCGCGAAGCACTATCCGGAACTGAAGGAAATGTGGAAGCGCTTCGCGTCGCTGCCAATCCGCAATGCCGGCACGCTCGGTGGCAATATTGCCAACGGTTCACCGATCGGCGATTCCATGCCCGGCCTGATCGCGCTCGGCGCACACGTGGTCGTTCGCGGAAACGACGTCGAACGCGAGATGCCGCTCGAAGACCTGTACCTGGCTTATCAGAAGAAGGACATGGCCGAGCACGAATTCGTCCTCGCGTTGAAAGTGCCCACGCGCACCGGCGTGCGCGCGAATCTTCAGTTCCGGACTTATAAGTTATCGAAGCGTTTCGACTCGGATATCTCGGCGGTGTGTGCGGCGCTCTCGTTTATAGCCGACGGCAATATCATTCGCGATCCGCGCATTGCGTTCGGCGGAATGGCCGCCACGCCCAAGCGCGCGACGCACGTGGAAGACGTGCTGCGAGACGCCGACTGGCACGAAGCCACCGCGCAGGCAGCTATGATCGCGCTCGCGAAAGATTACGCACCGTTATCCGATATGCGCGCGTCGAGCAACTACCGGCTCGAAGCCGCGAAGAATACCTTGCATCGCTTCTGGCTCGAGACACGTCCGGACAATCCGTTGCCGAAAGCGGCGCTCGACGTACGCGCAGTGACTGCTTCCTGAACCTCAAAGGACACGGAGAACAACATAATGAATCAGCAAGCCGAACCGTTCCTGAAGGACATGAAGGAAGCGAAGGATCTGCTCGAAGCAGACTTCACGCAGGTTCACGTTTCACGTCCGCACGAATCCGCGCATTTGCACGTAAGCGGCCGCGCGAGCTACACCGATGACATCCCGGTGGTCGCAGGCACGCTGCACGCCGCGCTCGGGATGTCGGCGAAGGCGCATGCGAAGATCGTATCGATGTCGTTCGATGCCGTGCGGGCCGTGCCGGGCGTTGTCGCCGTATTCACTGCCGCCGATATCCCCGGCGTGAACGATGTCGGTCCCATCATTCATGGTGACGACCCGATCCTCGCCGATGGCATCGTGCAGTTTGTCGGTCAGCCGATGTTCATCGTCGTCGCGATGTCGCACGACATTGCCCGCCGCGCCGTGCGCCGTGCGGAGGTCGTGTATGAAGAGTTGCCGGCGATCCTCACGCCGCAACAGGCGCGTGCGGCCGACTCGCGCGTGCTGCCCAAGATGAAGCTTGCGCGTGGCGATGCCGGTGCGAAGATCGCATGGGCCGCGCATCGGGAGGCGGGTGAAATGCTGCTCGGCGGGCAAGAACAGTTTTATCTGGAAGGCCAGATTTCGTACGCCGTGCCCAAAGATGACGATGGCATGCATGTGTGGTGCTCGACGCAGCATCCGTCGGAAATGCAGCACATGGTCGCGCATATGCTCAACGTCGCGTCGCACAACGTGCTGGTCGAATGCAGGCGGATGGGCGGCGGCTTCGGCGGCAAGGAGTCGCAATCGGGTCTGTTCGCGTGTTGCGCGGCGCTCGCTGCATGGAAGCTGCTGTGCCCGGTGAAGCTGCGTCCCGATCGCGACGACGACATGATGATCACCGGCAAGCGGCACGACTTTCACTACACGTACGAAGTCGGCTATGACGACACCGGTTTGATCGACGGCGTGTCCGTCGACATGACATCGCGCTGCGGTTTCTCGGCTGACCTGTCCGGCCCGGTGATGACTCGCGCGTTGTGCCATTTCGATAACGCGTACTGGCTGCCGCATGTGTCCATCGACGGATTCTGCGGCAAGACCAACACGCAGTCGAACACGGCGTTTCGCGGCTTCGGCGGACCGCAAGGCGCGTTCGCGATCGAATACATTATGGACAACGTCGCGCGTTCGGTGGGCCTCGATCCGCTCGATGTGCGCCGCCGCAATTTGTACGGCAAGACCGAGCATAACGTGACGCCGTACGGGCAAGCGATCGAAGACAACGTGATCCACGAATTGCTGGACGAGCTCGAAGCCACCAGCAACTACCGCGCTCGTCGCGAGGCTGTACGCGAATTCAACGCGAACAACGACGTGCTGAAGAAAGGACTCGCGTTGACGCCGGTAAAGTTCGGCATTGCGTTCAACGTGACTCACTTCAACCAGGCCGGCGCACTGGTACACATCTACACCGACGGCTCGGTGCTCGTGAATCATGGCGGCACGGAGATGGGCCAGGGCCTCAATACGAAGGTCGCGCAGGTAGTCGCACACGAGCTCGGCATCCGTTTCAACCGTGTGCGGGTAACCGCCACCGACACGAGCAAAGTCGCGAACACGTCGGCGACCGCGGCATCGACGGGCAGCGACCTGAACGGCAAGGCCGCGCAGGACGCCGCCCGGCAATTGCGCGAACGGCTTGCCGCGCTGGCCGCGGAGCACTATGGCGAGGGTCAGGTCGATGCGCGCGACGTGCGTTTCATCGATGACCGCATCGTGGTCGGCGACAAGGCGCTTCCTTTCGACGAAGTGATCATGCAGGCGTATCGCTCGCGTGTGCAGTTGTGGTCCGACGGCTTCTACAAGACGCCGAAACTCTATTGGGACCAGGGGAAGATGCAGGGCCGGCCGTTCTCTTACTATTCCTACGGCGCGGCGGTTTCCGAAGTCGTGATCGACACGCTGACCGGCGAAATGCGCGTGCTGCGCGCTGACGCGTTGCACGATGTGGGCGCGTCGCTCAATCCGGCTTTGGATGTGGGGCAGGTTGAAGGCGGTTTCATCCAGGGGATGGGCTGGCTGACGACCGAGGAACTGTGGTGGAACGCGGGCGGCAAGCTGATGACCCATGCGCCGTCGACCTACAAGATCCCGACGGTCAATGATTGCCCGCCCGTGTTCGACGTCCGCTTGTTCAAGAACCGCAATGTGGAGGACAGCATCCACCGGTCGAAGGCGGTCGGCGAACCGCCCTTGCTGCTGCCGTTTTCGGTGTTCTTCGCGATCCGCGACGCAGTGGCGAGCGTCGGCAATAATACCGTGAATCCGCCGATGAACGCGCCCGCGACCAGCGAGGAAATCCTGAAAGCAGTGGGCGCCGTTCGCGCTGCAGTGGCGGCATCTGCCGCCTCTCGTTGATCCGAGGCTTGCTATGGAAATGCTCCAGGAACGGATTGTTATCGGCCGTCGTATCGGGGTTCCTACGCCGCCGGCTGAACCGCCGACGCATATCGTCCTCTTCGGTGCGGGGCATGTCGGTCACGCGCTTGTCAAGTTGCTGGGCATGCTCCCTTGCGTGGTTCAGTGGGTCGATGCTCGCGACGAACTATTCCCTGACGAAGTGCCCGCCAACGTAGAGATCGAAGCGACGGATACACCCGATGCGATCGTGGATACAGCGCCGGCTGGCACATGCTTCCTCGTGATGACGCATGACCATTCGCTCGATTTTTCGCTGGCGGTCCGGATCATGCGACGCAATGATTTCGCTTACTTCGGCATGATCGGGTCGAAGACGAAACGCGTGAAGTTCGAGCGTCGATTAGTCGATCGGGGCGTGGACCCTGCGCGATTGACGGAGATGACCTGTCCCATCGGCGTGGAGGGGATCGTGGATAAGGCGCCTGCGTCTATTGCCGTCGCGGTTTGTGCGCAGTTGATGCAGGTCAGGGCTTTGTCGCAGTATGGCGCCAGGCTATGTCTGGGGCATGAAGGCGAACGGCTTTATCGATAACAAGACTTGCGCGGGATCGCCCGATTTCGCGCCATGCCTGGAAAGGCGTTCAACCCGCCGGTCCACAACGAACACTAACCGCGCCTCCAGCGCGAACTCATCACCCCACACCGCACTGTCCCGCTTCACTCCCCGGTTTCCACGTGGCTTTTCAATAGTCTGATTAATCGGCGCGAAGGAGGTCATGTGCTTCATTGCTGGTGCTTCTGGAAGGACACGTCGACCTGTCACGGAAACGGTCCTCGCTCCCAAGGCACGCTGCAGATGCGCCCAGAACACCCTGTTCTACATCCGCGGCGTTAGCGCAGAGATCAACCGAGTCGGCCTGCAATTCGACCCCCTATCCGTAAAGACGCTCACAAAGGGTAAACGATAATTTTGACAATATTGACTCAGCACGGATTAGAGCTATGATTAATTCATCAGCATACTGAGCAATTTCCAAGGCTAAGCAATGACCCTCCAATTCGCAGCAAACCTCGACGATCTGAACGCCGATGAACCTTATGCGGCGACGATCGAGAACGAACAGATAGCCCTGTACCTGGTAGACGGTGAGGTCTATGCAACGCATAACGTATGCACGCACCAGTTCGCGTTGCTCAGCGACGGTTTTCTGGAAGACGGATGCATTGAATGCCCGCTTCATCAGGGGAAATTCGATGTGAAGACCGGTGCCGCGCTTTGCGCGCCCGCGACCGCGTCGATCAAGACTTACAAGGTTCAGATCGAAAAAGGCGCCGTGATGGTCGAGCTTTGAGCGACCGGCCTTGTAACTCAGCCAGGAATTCAAAAGTGAAAACGATCTTGATTATCGGCGCGGGACAGGCCGGCGGACGCGCCGCAGAAACGCTGCGGGCACAAGGCTTCGAAGGCTCGATAGTGCTTGCTGGTGATGAACAGCACCGGCCGTACGAGCGCCCGGCGTTATCGAAGACCGTGCTGACGGCGATTGATGATAACGACTGCTTCAACGCATGGCTCCATTCGAGCGACTTCTACGAGACGAGCAATATCGACTGGATCGCGGATAGCGTTGAAGTACTCGACGTGATGCATCGCACGGCAACGTTCCGTAGCGGGCGAAGCATCACGTTCGACAAATGCCTGATCACGACCGGTGGGCGAGCGCGTCGGCTTCCCGGAACGCCGGACAGCCGTCATGTTTTCACGCTGCGTACGCTTCAGGACGCGATGAGAGTACGAGAGCGCATGACCGGCGCGCGGTCCGTGGCTGTTATCGGAGGAGGTTTCCTCGGGCTGGAGTTCGCGGCAAGCGCCCGGGCGCGCGGAATCGACGTCACTGTGGTGGAAGCCGCTGAGCAATTGCTGGGACGCGCGCTGCCGCGCGAATTCTCTGAGCGATTGCGCGCCAAGCACGAACAAAACGGAGTCAGGTTCATGCTCGGCGCAAAGCTTGTTTCCTCAACGGAAGAGGCGTGCGGGGCGACCCTGAGGTTCGAGGGGAATACGTCAGAGCGCTTTGATTTCGTCGTGGTTGCCATTGGGCAGGAGCCGAATGAAGCGCTCGCCCGCGCTTGCGGTCTTGAGACAGGTAACGGCATACACGTTGATACAAATTGCCAGACGTCGGTTGCCGGTTTTTATGCAGCAGGCGACTGTGCGAATTTTCCGTTTGGAGCGTCCGGGCGGCGTCTGCGTCTGGAGTCATGGCAGAACGCACAGGATCAGGCGATTATCGCCGCCCGCAACATGCTGGGAGCGTCGGTCGAATATTCGCCAAATCCCTGGTTCTGGACCGACCAGTATGACTGGAACGTCCAGATGCTGGGAATGCTCGACGGTCCAATGGATCAATGGATCGAGCGTCGCACTTCCGTCGACAAGACCTTGCTCATGGGCTTGCGGGATAACGCGATCGTGTACGCACTCGCGGTAAATAACGGAGGTGAGTTGCGGGCGATTCGTCGACTTGTCGAGCAGGTGACCCAGGTCGATTCAGAGGCTCTCGCAGACCCGAGCGTCAAGTTGCGGCAGCTTGACCGGCAAGCTCACTCATAACGCATTCAGGAGAGCATTTTGTATTCGTCAGAGACAGTCATTGGCCTCGGTACACCGAGGGTCAAGAATAAGCCCATTGAACAACTGGTGTGGCCGGAAGAGGGTCTTCAGGCTATCCCGGACTGGGTCTATACGAGCGATGATGTTTACGCCCGCGAGGTAGAACGGATTTTTCAGGGCCCTACCTGGAACTTCGTCGCGCTCGAGGCCGAGATTCCGAATAGCGGGGACTACAAGCGTTCATACGTGGGACCGACGCCGGTGGTCGTGTCGCGCGCGGAAGACGGTTCCATCCACGTGTTCGAGAATCGCTGCGCTCATCGTGGCGCAGAATTCTGTCGCCATACGCGCGGCAACAATACAGAATTTGTCTGCCCGTATCACCAGTGGTCTTATGACCTCAAAGGCAACCTGCAAGGTATTCCGTTTAAGCGCGGCGTGAACAAGCTCGGCGGGATGCCGCGCGACTTCCGCAACGAGGACCATGGTCTCAAGAAGCTCGCTGTCACCGCGCGCAACGGTGTGGTCTTCGCTTCATTCGCGCACGACATGGAGCCGATTGAAGACTACCTGACACCCGAAATCCTGAAAGATTTCGACACTGTCTTTAATGGCAAGAAATTGCGCATTCTCGGGTTTTACAAGAACGAGTTGCCGTGCAACTGGAAGATGTACCACGAGAATTTGAAGGACCCATACCACGCTACCCTGCTGCACTCGTTCCTTGTAGTGTTCGGCTTGCTGGTAGCAGGAAACCGGTCGGCGATGGTGGCCGACAGCAAGCGCGGCGTCCACGGGACAATGGCATCGGCGAAAAGTGATTCGCTTTATGCCGCGGTGGATGCCGACAAGAAGAAGGAGATGCGCTCGTTCCACGAGGGCATGGTCTTGAAGGACGAGCGTTTTCTTGAATACGTGAAGGAGTTTGATTCCGAATGGTCGGTGACCATGCAGACGATCTGGCCGAACCTGATTGTTCAGCGCGAAATGAACACCTTGGGTGTACGGCATATTGTCCCGAACGGCCCGAACAGCATGATCATGCTCTGGACCATGTTCGGCTACGAGGACGACACCGAAGAGACCACGCGCCACCGGCTCCGCCAGGGCAACCTGATGGGACCGGCGGGTTTCCTGGGTCTGGAGGATAACGAAGCAATGAAGTTTGTCCAGGAAGGGGTTCGCCGCTCCACAACGGATCGCAGCGTTCTCAAGCTTGACAGCGGAAACATCGGGACCGCGGACAGCCTGATTTCCGAAGCGGCCATTCGTGCGATGTACAGGCACTATCGTGAAGTAATGGGGTTCTAAATGCTGCCAGGATTTGAGAAGAAACCGGTTGCACACGACAAGGCGCTTGCAGCACGCGCGGCCGTGGAGGATTTTCATGCTGAATATTGCGCTGTGCTCGATGGTGGCGACATCGAGCAGTGGCCGGAGTTTTTCACGGAAAACTGTGTTTACCGCGTGACCGAGTATGAAAACGCTGTTCATGGATTTCCGGTCGGTTTGGTCTATGCGGAAGGCCGGAACATGCTCCGCGACCGTGCGGTAGCCATTTCGAGAACACAGATGTTTGCGCCCAGGCAGATGCTGCATTTCGTGACCAACGTCCGCATTCTCGATGTTACCGATGAAGAGATCGTGGCGCAGAGCAACTACATGTTGCTGCAGACGCTGGTTGAAGGGGCGACGTCACTGCATCAGGCCGGCCGGCTTTTTGACCGCTTTGCGCGCAACGGCGCGGAACTTCTCCTGAAGGAACGGCAGGCTATTTATGACACTGCCATGATCGCAAATGATCTGGCCTATCCTGTTTGAACGGGCGTGATCAGACAATGTTATTCGCGGGCTACGAACTTGGGAGACGCATATGAGCAGTACTGAACCGACGGAAGCGCCCGTGGAAAGTGGCGGCGTCGGCGCCCGCGTGAGGCGGCGCGAAGATGAGCGGCATTTGCACGGGAAGGGGCGGTTTGTCGCCGACTATACGTTTCCTGATATGCAGGAAGTCGCATTCCTGCGCAGCCCGCTTGCACACGCGCGCATTGAGCACATTGGCAAGCCGGAACGCTTCCCCGGCCAGGTCATTGTGCGCGAAGACATGCATACCGCCACCGACATCGTGGCCGACTCCAGCCTGGCGACGTACAAGCCGTCAGCGCATCCCCCACTTGCTTCGGGGAAGGTACGTTTTGTCGGCGAACCTGTAGCCATGTGTTTCGCGAGTTCCCGCGCCGAGGCTGAGGACATCGCAGAAGAGGTCGAACTTGACCTGCATGAGCTGCCCGCATTTGCGAGTGCCTTCGCGGCTCGCGAGCGCACCGATGTCCGTGTGCATGACCACTGGACCGACAATCTCTTCCTTGATCTCAAGGCGGACATCAATTTCGACGAACGCTCCAAAGGCGCATCCGTCGTCGTGAAGCAAAAGGTTGATCTGGCCCGTCAGTGCATGGTCCCCATGGAGGGCAAGGCGGTGCTGGCGTACTGGGACCATACCCAGGCGCAACTCGTCGTGATTACATCGACGCAGGTGCCGCACATGATCCGCACGGTGCTGTCTCAATGCCTGGGAATCGATCATGCCCAGGTCCGCGTGATTTCACCCGATGTTGGCGGTGCGTTCGGATATAAATGCGTCCTCCAGCAGGAGGAGCTTTGCATTGCGTGGCTCGCTCTCACATACAAGCGGCCTTTCCGATTTATCGAAGACCGCCGTGAGCATCTGATAGCGGGGGCGAACACGCGTCAGCATCATTACGAGTTGACGGCCTATGCAGACAAGAATGGACGGCTCCTGGCGCTGGACTGCGATCTGCTGATCGATGGCGGCGCTTATTCAGCGTGGCCTTTTACGATAGGGCTGGAGACGGGTCAGGCGCTTGGCAATCTGCCCGGCCCGTATGATTTTGGCGGGTACCGCTGTCGTACGCAGTGCGCCGCGACCAACAAGCCGGGCTTTCTGCCTTATCGCGGTGTGGCGCGTACAGGGGTCTGTTTCGCGATCGAACTGACCATGGACGCCATTGCGCGGGCGGTCGGCCGCGAGGCCTGGGAAGTCCGTTACGACAATCTGGTTCGCGGGGCAGACATGCCCTACACCAACGTTGTCAAAAAGCACTACGACAGCGGCGATTTCCAGGAGAGCCTGAAGCGCGCGGCCGATCAACTCGATGTCGCCAAATGGCGCCGGCGCCAGAAAGAGGGTGAGCCGGACGGCAGGCTGATCGGTATCGGCTTCGCGACTTTCACAGAGCAGTCAGCTCATGGAACGGCGGTGTTCGCGTCGTGGGGTTTGCCGGTCGTTCCCGGTTACGACCTGGCAACCGTGCGGATCACGGCGGACGGCGGTCTCGAAGTACGTGCAGGCATACATTCCCATGGACAGGGCATGGAAACCACGCTGGCACAGATCGCCAATGAAGTGCTGGGCGTTCCCATCCAGAAGATCAGGGTGGTTCACGGCGACACGGCCCTCACGCCCTATTCAACGGGCACGTATGCGTCGCGCAGCATTGTCATGGCTGGCGGTGCGGTCGCTGCAACCTGCCGCGAACTGGTGCCGCGGCTGATAAAAATTGGCGCGCATATCCTGGGTGAAATGGAGGACGCAGTCCGGTTCGAGGCCGGCGAGGTTATCGGCGCGACGGGACGGGTTTCCCTGGCGGATATTGGTCACGCCTGGTACTTGCGGCCCGAACGTCTGCCCAAGGGCGTCGACCTGACAGGGCTCGAGGCAACTCACGGTTTCAAGCCGAAGGTCGATACCGGCGCGTTCAGCTATGCAACGCATGCGGCCGCCGTTGCAGTCGACACGAAGACCGGGCACGTCGAAATCCTGGAATACGTCATTGTTGAGGATTGCGGAAGAATGATCAACCCGATGGTCGTCGAAGGCCAGACGATTGGCGGCACGGCACAAGGAATCGGTACGGCATTCTATGAAGAGACACTGTATGACGAGAACGCCCAGCCTCTGACGTCCACGCTCGCAGACTACATGTTGCCGGGGCCGACTGAGCTTCCGCCGCTAACTATCATCCATATGGAGACCCCTTCGCCCTATACCGAGTTCGGGGCGAAGGGCGTCGGGGAAGGGGGCGCGATCGCACCTCCGGCCGCGCTTTTCAATGCGGTGAACGACGCACTGAGTCCCCTGGGAGCACTCGTCTCCGAAACACCTCTCACGCCGCGCAGGTTGCTCACGGCCATTGAAGCTGCGAAGGCCGCCGCACGCGACAAGCTAGAGGCAGCGGCAGAACCTGTACACGAGGTGATTCGATGAAGGCCGCCGCTTTTGACTACGTCAGGGCCGAGACACTGCCGCAAGCGCTAAGCGAGCTTGGCGCCTCCGCGGCGGGAGTCAAACCCATAGCCGGCAGCCAGTCGATGGGGCCAATGCTCAATCTCCGGCTGGCAAGGCCGTCGAAGGTGATCGATGTATCGCGTGTCGATGAACTGCGCAGCGTCACCGTTTCAGGCGACCTTATTCGTGTGGGTGCGGCCATCACTCATGCGGAAATCGAGGATGGCAAGTACGAACTCTTGAGCAACGGTTTTATGCAGTATGTCGCCTCGGGTATTGCATACCGAGCGATTCGCAATAGAGGAACCATTGGCGGTAGCCTTGCGCACGCCGATCCTGCAGCGGACTGGCCCTTGGCGCTTTCCACTCTTGACGCCCGGATCGAGCTCGCGAAGGCAAGCGGTACCCGCCGCGTGCGTGCCAGCGAGTTCATGCTGGGCGCATTTACGACGCTGCTGGAGGAGGGCGAGATCATTTCGGCGGTCTTGTTGCCGAAGATGGGGCTTACCTTGCGTTGGGGCTATTACAAGCTGTGCCGCAAGACGGGTGAGTTCGCTCACGCAAGCGCGGCCGCCGCGTTTGATGCGCAGACCGGCTTGGCTCGCGTGGTGCTTGGCGCGCTCGATGGTCCCCCCGCAGCGCTGGAAGCGCTCGCTCAGTCGATAGCGCAACACGGACCGAGCGCGGCGACTCCGGAAGCGATTGCGGCGGGCGTGGCGAGCGCGATGCCCAATGCGGACGCTATCGACCGATCCATGCACGAAGCGACCGTCGAGCGCTGTCTTGCACAAGCCTTCGGTTCATCCGGGCATTAACAGGAATTTCCATGTCTGTCATTGAACTCACCATCAATAACCGGGCAATCCGCGGCGACGTTGCGCCGCGTACCCATCTGGGCGATTTTCTTCGCGACAATCAGAACCTGACCGGCACCCACCTTGGTTGCGAGCACGGCGTTTGTGGCGCGTGTACGGTCCTTATAGGCGGTGAACCGGTGCGCTCCTGCATCACGTTCGCAGTGGCCTGTGATCATCAGAAGGTTCGGACGATTGAAGGCTTCGACGACGATGATCTGATGAAGCGCCTACGCCGGTCTTTCTCGGTTCATCACGGGCTGCAATGCGGCTACTGTACGCCCGGCATGCTCATTACCGCGCGCGACATCGTGCAGCGCTTTCCCGATGCTGATGAAGCGCGCATTCGACTCGAGCTCTCGGGAAACCTGTGCCGATGCACGGGGTACGTTGGTATCGTCAACGCGATCAAAGCCGTGCTTGTCGAGCTGAAGGAGAATCCACCAACCGACGTTCCCGTTGCCCCGGTTCGACAAGAGCCCGCGCATAAAGCCCTGGCGCAGGCAGCGGGCGAATTTCAGACGTTCGCTGCGGTGGCCTCCGATACACCTGCACGCTCGTCACAGGAAGGAGCGGCGTCGCCGGTTTCGAACGTCCAGCCGACTGGTGCGCGCAAGGGCTGGACCGCGATTGACGATAGCTTTGTCGTGCCGTTCCCGCTCGATCAGGTCTGGGCGTTCATGGGCGACTTGCCCTCTGTTACCGCATGCCTCCCGGGCGCCGAATTGATCGAGCACGATGCCGAAAAAGTGAAGGGGAAGATCGCCATCAAGTTTGGTCCGATGTCGGCGAATTTTGCTGGCGCTGCGCGTCTCGAACGCGATGACGCCGCGTACCGTGCGGTGATGCGTGGGGCCGGGCAGGACAACATCAGCCGCTCGAAAGCAAATGGCGACGTGACCTACGCGTTGAGCGATGAATCGAATGGGACGCAGACACGGGTTGCGGTCACGCTCGAATATATGTTGCAGGGACCCCTGGCTCAATTCTCGCGGTCGGGGCTTGTTAAAGACTTCGTCCGCCGGATGATTGCCGACTTTGGTGCGCGGATCACTGCCCAACTGGCGGGCGCCGACTTGCCTGCCTCAGCAGGTTCGACGACCCGATTCAACGTCGGTAGTCTGGTATGGGGTGTTCTATGGAGCCGTATAAAACGTCTCTTTGGCCGAGGCGAATAAGTCCGCTGGCAACAATAGCCTGAGGCGGGTTTCAGGACTCGTCGAAACACTGCGTTGTATTCAACCTATCAGTATGCTGAATAAAAACCTGGAGTCCTTTCATGAACAAACGGATTCGGAAAATTGCCCTGGAAGAACACTTTTCAACACCCGGTTTCCAGGGCTACTCGAAAAGCTTTACCCAGCACATTGCGCCTGACGTCCTGGCCGATCTCGCCGCCCGTCTTGCGGACTTCGACGAGCAGCGCATTGCCGAGATGGACCGTGCAGGGATCGATTACACCATCCTGTCCCAGACCGGTCCGAGTGTGCAGGCCGAGACTGACCCGGCTGTGGCAATGACTCGCGCGATGGAAAGCAACGACTTCCTGGCAACACAGATCGCGCGTCACCCAACACGGTTCGGCGGTTTTGCCACGTTGCCCATGCATACGCCGCCGGGGGCGGTTGACGAACTGAATCGCACTGTACTTGAGCTCGGTTTCAAAGGCGCGCTTGTGAATGGACACACGTTGGGAACGTACTACGACGATCGCGCATACGACGTTTTCTGGGCGCGGATGCAGGAACTGGATGTGCCGTTGTATCTGCATCCTACGGATGCCTATGTCATGCCGAAGGTGTTCGACGGTCATCCGGAATTGACGGGCGCTGCATGGGGTTGGGGCGTAGAGACCGGCAGCCATGCGTTGCGGCTCCTCTTTGGCGGTGTCTTCGATCGCTTCCCCGCGCTGAAGGTCATCCTGGGCCACATGGGTGAAGGCTTGCCGTATCTGCGCTGGAGATTTGATAGCCGTTTTGCTGTTTATTCGCACGGCATTCGTCTTGAGCGGGCGCCGTCAGAGTACATCGGAACGAACATCCTGATCACCACATCCGGTGTGTGCTCGGCGCCCTCGCTGCTTGGCGCGATCGGCGAGATGGGTCCTGAGGCAGTGATGTTCTCAGTGGACTACCCGTACGAATCGACAGCGGTTGCCGCTGATTTTATCGAGCAGGCGCCACTCGACGATCGCGTCATGGACCTTGTCTGCCACGGTAACGCGGAACGCATTTTCAAGCTGTGACGCCGGGCTTGCCGGCACGAGCAAGAGCAAGAGCATAAGCACATCACGTCAAATGGACCTGGAGTTGGCAATGACAAAGCAATATCGAATTGGCCAGATTGTGCCGAGTTCGAACACGACAATGGAGACGGAGATTCCGGCGATGCTGCTCGCCCGCCAGACGATCCGTCCCGAGCGTTTTACGTTCCATTCCAGCCGCATGCGCATGAAGAAAGTGGTCAAGGAAGAGCTGGCTGCGATGGATGCGGAGTCGGACCGCTGCGCGCTAGAACTGAGCGATGCGCGCGTGGACGTGCTGGGCTACGCGTGCCTGGTTGCAATCATGGCGATGGGTCATGGTTATCACCGCGTGTCGCAGGAACGCCTGCGCTCGCGCACCGTTGAGAATGGCGGGGCGGCACCGGTCATCACGAGCGCCGGCGCGCTCGTCGATGCGCTCAGGGTCATTGGCGCCAGGCGGATCGTGGTCGTTGCGCCCTATATGAAGCCGCTGACTGAACTGGTGGTCGACTATATCCGCAACGAAGGATACGAGGTGCTCGATTACCGTGCGCTCGAGATTCCCGACAACCTCGATGTGGGCCGTCATGACCCGAACCTGTTGCCTGGCATCGTGACCCAGATGGACACATCGAAGGCCGATGCGATCGTGCTTTCGGCCTGCGTGCAGATGCCGTCGCTGGCAGCCGTGGCCAGGGTCGAGGCCATGACGGGCAAGCCGGTCATCACTGCCTCCATTGCCACCACCTACGCGATGCTCAGGCAGCTTGGTCTCGAAGCGGTCGTGCCGGGCGCCGGAGCGCTGCTATCGGGTGCTTACTGACGTGCCGGCGTTCGATCGATCCGGGACACGCATGAGCACAGCGTCCACCTTCCTGTATGGCGGCAACGTCAACGCAAACGGGATCCGTCAGCACTACCTGCGCTACGGCGGCGGCGCCTTGGCGGATACCGGCCGCGATGCCGTGATCGTCGTTCCGGGTATCACCAGCCCGGCCGTGACGTGGGGTTTTGTCGGCGAGCGCTTCGGCACGACGTTCGATACCTACGTACTTGACGTCCGTGGCCGGGGGCTGTCCTCGGCATCCGACACGCTCGACTACAGCCTGGATGCTCAGGCTGCAGACCTGATCGCGTTCGCTCAGGCGATCGGGCTCGCGCGCTATAGCGTGGTGGGCCATTCCATGGGCGGACGCATTGCCGTACGCGCTGCTCGCATGCAACCTGCGGGTCTGGCGCGCCTGATCATGGTGGACCCGCCTGTGTCCGGACCGGGGCGCCGTCCGTATCCGTCACAACTGCCGTGGTACGTTGATTCCATGCGGCTCGCGCGCGAAGGAACGGATGCAGAAGGCATGCGTACGTTTTGTCCCACCTGGACGCATGAACAGAGGCAACTGCGCGCGGAGTGGCTGCATACATGCGACGAGCGTGCAGTGATCGCGAGCTTCGAGGGTTTTCATACCGACGATATCCATGCGGATCTGCCGCACATCGGTGTACCCGCGATGCTGATGACTGCCGGGCGCGGTGATGTGGTCCGCACGGAAGATGTGGAAGAGATCCGCACGCTGATGCCCAAGCTCGCTCATGCCCATGTTCCCGATGCCGGCCACATGATTCCGTGGGACGACGTGGAAGGCTTCTATCGCGCGTTCGGTGACTTCCTGGGCGCACCGTTGCCGGTTCGGCGTGACGGCCCGGCCTGACGCCCCTTTTTTGAGGAGAGCACTATGCCAGTCAGCGACTACCAGATGATTGAAGCCTGGAAGCAGGTGTTAACGCTTTCGCGGCTTGAGGCGGGTCAAACCGTCACTATTCTCACGAGTGCGGGAACGCACCCACAAACTCTCTCGACCGCGTTGATCGCCACGCAGACGATGGGCGCGATCGTCAATCGGCTGGACCTGCCTCCGGTGAACGGCGAGAAGGCGCTCAGCCGTGACCCGCTCGCGTACCTCGGCACGACGCCGCTCACGGGGAACCCTGCAGCGATTGCCGCACTCAAGGCGAGCGACCTTGTGCTGGACTTGATGACGCTGCTGTTCTCACCCGAGCAGCTCGACATCCTGAAGACCGGCACCAAGATTCTGCTCGCGGTCGAGCCGCCCGAGGTGCTTATGCGGCTCGTGCCAAGTCTCGCTGATCGAGAGCGCGTACTGGCCGCCCAGGCGCGTATCAACCGTGCCCGCGAGATGCACATCGTTTCAGCCGCAGGGACGGACTTTCACTGCCCGATAGGCGAGTTTCAGGCGATTGCGGAATATGGTTTCGTCGATGAGCCGGGACGGTGGGATCACTGGCCCAGCGGCTTCGCACTGACGTTCCCGGACGAAGGCCGTGCCTATGGGCGCATCGTGATCGACCGCGGCGACATCCTGCTGCCGCAGAAGAGCTACGTCCAGGACCGTGTTGAACTGAATATCGAGAATGGCTTTGCCACGCGGATCGACGGAGGCATGGACGCGGACCTGCTCAACGAATACATGAGCACCTTCGGGGACTCCGAGGCGTACGCCATCTCGCACATAGGCTGGGGGCTTCAACCGCGCGCGCACTGGTCGACGCTGGGCCTATACGATCGCGAGGCAACCATCGGCATGGATGCGCGTGCCTTCGAGGGCAACTTCCTGTTCTCGTTGGGACCGAACAACGAAGCGGGCGGCAAGCGAACGACGACCTGTCACATAGATATCCCGCTGCGTCACTGCGACGTTTTCCTCGATGGAGAAGCGGTGGTTCGCAACGGCCGCGTGCTGGATAAATAAATAAGGAATCGGCATGTCCCATGAACTTGATACCTACCAGCGCCAGAGCTTCGGCTCGACGCTCGAACCGAAGGCGCCGGTGGGGCTGCTCATCGTTGATTTCGTCAACGGCTTTGCGGACCCCGGCGTGTTTGGCGGGGGTAATATCGCGCCGGCCATCGAGCGCACCGTTGCGCTGCTGGCACACGCGCGTGAGCGCCGTTGGCCCGTTGCCCACACGCGCATTGTGTTCGCCGACGATGATGCCGACGAAAATATCTTCACGCAGAAGGTGCCCGGTCTGCTCGCGCTCAAGGAGCACACGCACAACAGCGCCATCGTGCCGCAGCTCACGCCGCGCGAGGGCGAGTTGGTAGTGCGAAAGACGGTACCGTCGGCGTTCTTCGGCACGTCGCTGGCTGCGTGGCTCGCGTTGCGCGGCGTGCAGACCCTTGTGATTGCCGGTGCCGTGACAAGCGGCTGCGTACGCGCAAGCGTGGTGGACGCCATGCAGTGCGGCTTGCGTCCGTTCGTGCTCTCCGACTGCGTTGGTGACCGCGCCATTGCTCCTCACGACGCCAACCTGTTCGACATGGCGCAAAAATATGCGGCCGTCATGACCCGCGACGAAGCACTCGAAGTACTCGGGGATTGGTAGCAAGCTTGAAGATGAGGGCGTGCCAACCAAAGCGTAGTTTGACTCTGGCCCGGTAGCGTCGAATCTGAAACGTGGTGAGAACCGTGCCGCCAGGAGTGAGAATGGATATCTCGACGTCAGAGCCAGCGCGGCGTGCGGTCACCCGCCACGAGTTTGCGCTGATCATCGCATCATCATTCGGGGCATTGCTCGAGTGGTACGATTTTTATATCTACGCAGCGCTGGCGGGAACATTCGGTACGCTTTTCTTTCCCAGCGGCAATGACACCACGGCTTTCCTGGCGAGTCTCGCGACCTTCGGTGCGGGGTTCCTGGTGCGGCCGCTCGGTGCGTTGTTCTTCGGCCGTCTGGGCGACAGGATTGGCCGGAAATATACCTTCATGGCGACAATCATTCTGATGGGTGTTGCTACGGTCGGTGTCGGGCTACTGCCTTCTTTCGCGAAAATCGGCACCCTGGCGCCGGTGTTACTCGTCTGCCTGCGGTTATTGCAGGGTTTCGCACTGGGTGGCGAAACGGGCGGGGCGGCTACCTATCTGGCGGAACATTCTCCCGCAGGCCGCCGCGGGTTCTACACGAGTTCGCTTCAAACCACGGCGACGCTTGGTTTGCTGTCATCCATTGCGGTGGTCAGCGCAAGCCGTAGCGCGATGGACGATGCGTCATTCCAGGATTGGGGCTGGCGCGTGCCGTTCCTGGTTTCTCTTGTGTTGCTCGTAGTCTCGGTTTACCTGCGGACGAAGCTGGCGGAGTCGCCGACCTTCCAGACGATGAAAGAGGCGGGGAGATTGTCGAAGTCTCCGATTGGCGAGAGCTTCGGCAAGTGGGAAAATCTCAAGTACGTGCTCATCATGCTGTTCAGCACAGCGTCCGGCGTTGGCGTCGTGTTTGGGACCGGCCACTTCTATTCCATGTATTTCCTGCAGAACACATTGAAGGTCGCACCCGACACGGTGAGCCTTTATCTGGCCATCGCGCTCGCTTGCGTCTTTCCGTTCTACCTTGTATTCGGCTGGCTTTCGGACCGCATCGGACGTAAGTGGATCATGATGACCGCGTGCCTCTTGCTCGCGCTAACAACCCAGCCCATCTTCCACGCGCTGACGCATTACGCCAATCCGAAACTCGAGCTGTTCCAGCAAACCTCGCCAGTTACCGTTCACGCGAATGACTGCCACTTTTCGTTGTTCGCCGCGCCCAGGAGCGAATGCGACCGCATCCGCTCGTTCCTGAGTGCCTCGGGAGTCTCGTACAGCCAAGTGCCGTTGGAGGCCGGGCAGGCGAGCGCTACGGCCATTGGCGACGTGACGGTGCAGGGTAGCGACCGGGCCGATCTGGAGCGCGCACTGCTGGCCGCTGGCTGGGCACGGCACGCGGACCCGTCACAGATCAACGCGCCTGCCGTGATCTTCCTGATGTGGTTGCTGATCGTGTATCTCGCCATGATCTACGGCCCGATGGCGGCATTCATGGTTGAACTCTTTCCTGCACGAATTCGCTACACCTCTCTCTCACTTCCGTTCCATCTCGGATCTGGCTGGTTCGGTGGAATGTTGCCGTTCGTGGTCTCCGCGATGGCGGTCGAAAACGGGAATGTGTACTTTGGCCTGTGGTACCCGATCGTGATTGCAGGTGTATCCCTGATAGTCGGCGTGCTCTTCGTGCCCGAGACGTTCCGCCGGGACATCTCGCAGTGAAGCGAGTTTTCACTCGCCGCAGAAGATTCTCTGGCGCGGTTGTCTCGACCGTCATTCAGCTAAACGCGCTGGCGACCACTCGATACCAGAGTCGTGGTAGTCGCCGATCAGCAACGGAGGTGGCGCTTGAAGAAGCCGGTTTTCTAGTCGAAGTGCTTGAGCAACGTGCGGCCGTACTGGTTGTTGCCTTCGACCAGTTGCATCATCATGCGGACGAATTCGACGCGCTCTTGCGGGTCGAGCGGCGCCAGGAACCGGACCTGCGCCTCGCGCATGCTCTCGTACATTTCGTTCATGACGCGTCGACCCTTGACGCTGATGTTTGCAATCTTTTGTCGTCCGTCAGCAGGGCTAGGCTCGCGCTTGACGAGCCCGCGCTCTTCCAGGCGCCGGAGAACGTCTGCCATGGTCGTGCGGTCGACGCCGACTTCGGCGCACAGTGACGTCTGGTCGAGCCCGGGACGCTCGCTTAGCGTCGTAAGCAAGCCGTACTGAACCGGAGTAATTGCGAAATCCTTACAGCTTTCGAAGAACAGCGCGATGTGGATCTGGTTGAGGCGCCGGATCAGGAAACCCGGGCGCTGCCATAAGTGACCGGTCTCGATCGTCGGATTCGAGACGGTAGCCTTCTTCTCCGTAACTGTGCCCATATTCATCCTTTCCAGTAAGTCCTGTCAGCCGGGACAAGTGTAACTCGCGCTCGCCTGACGGCAGGAAGCGCCGCGTGGGGAAGCGACGGTTTCGTCTCATTCCGGTTCGTGCAGCCCCTGGGAGAACCACTGTTGCATTTGGTTTTTTTTCCGGATAAAAACTAATCTGTCAGTGAGCTGATGATTTTACCGCCAAGTTGCCAGACCGTCTTCACAGACGAACATTCCCCTATGTTCAAGAGTTAACTCAACAAGCGTTGCGCGAGGATATCGACCAGCGTGTTCGTTAGTTATCGAAACGATATTTATATTGTCAGTATGCTGATCAGTGCGATTCGGCAATTTTGCCAAGCGTCAACTTTCAACGTGTTTGGAGCCAACAATGAGTACTACACCTGCCAGATCAAACGAGGCGGCGCTGGGGCCGCAGTCGATGTCCTGGAGCGACGTCAAGACGCTAGGTCTCGCCTCGCTGGGCGGCGCGCTTGAATACTACGATTTCATCGTCGCCGTATTCTTTACCAAGTTGCTCGCCACTGTCTTCTTTCCCCCGCACACGCCGGAGTGGCTTGCCCAATTGGAGGTGTTTTGTATCTTCGCGGCGGGCTACCTCGTTCGTCCGATAGGGGGCATCTTCTTCGCCCATTTCGGTGACCGGATCGGGCGCAAGAAAATGTTCGCACTCAGCCTGTTCCTGATGGCGTTCCCTACGTTGCTGATCGGTCTGCTGCCCAGTTACGCGATGCTCGGTATGATCGCGCCGCTGCTATTCCTTTTGTGCCGGATACTACAGGGCCTGTCGGTCGGCGGTGAAGTGCCCGGCGCGTGGATATTTTGCTCTGAGCACGTCCGGCGTGAGCGCGTGGGACTTGCGTGCGGGCTCCTGATGTCAGGGCTTTGCACGGGCATCCTGCTCGGCGCGTTGAGTGCAAAGTACCTGATGGGCAACCTCGATGCGGATAGCCTGAAGACCTGGGGCTGGCGGGTGCCATTTATCGCCGGCGGGATCTTTGGACTGATCTCGGTCTACCTGCGCCGCTATCTGCATGAAACGCCTGTTTTCGAGGCCCTTCGCGCCAAGCGTGCTGCCGACCCGCGTCTGCCGCTGTCGGTGGTGCTTAAGCATCACCGGGGTGCGATTGCGGTATCGCTGCTCGCCACATGGGTGTTCTCTGGAATCTTCGTGCTCTATTTCCTGTATACGCCGACCTTCCTGCAATCGCAGTTTCACTATGAAGCGAAAGTTGTCTTTACCAACAACTCATGGTCGATCTTCGGGCTGATCATCGGCAGTACAGCCGCGGGATGGGCTGCTGACAAAATTGGCGGCGGCCGCGCGTATGCTCTGGGAAGCCTTGCCATGCTGGCGGTGACGAGCGCTTTCTACTTTGCACTGAGTTCCGGAAGCAGCGCGGTGTGGCCGCTCTATATTGCGGGTGGATTCCTGATCGGCACCATTACGCTCGGACCGTACATCATCGTCAAGAGCTTCCCGCCTGAAGTCCGCTTCACGGGTTTTGCGCTTTCGTACAACACCGCCTACGCGATCTTCGGAGGTACTGCGCCGGCAGTCGCCTCGTACTTGGTGGGACGTCAGGGCCTCGTCATGGCACCCGCCTGGTACGTCGCCGCACTTTGCGTGCTCGGTGTCGTCATAGGACTTAAATGGCGGGCGCCGGTGCATGCAGATGTGGGGTCATCGCACTGAGAGCGCGTTCCATTCGATTTCTTGAAACCGCTTGCTCGTCGTTACATTCCGAGAGCGAGCGGAACAAGCATCGTCCAGGAATGAATCCCGCTAAGGCTTTGGTAAGGAATCGCAATTGCCGTCAATGTGCTCGCCCGCAAATGCCCTTGCGACAAACTGCGTGGAATCGGGAAGCGAGCCGTTGACGGTTCCGGAATGGTCAAGCGCCGGATATAGATGCCACTCGATCCGGTCGCCAGCCTTGCATGCGTTGGTGACCAGCGCGACCTGACCGGGCACGAACACATCGCGATCCTTGCCACCCGTGCCGACGAAAATCGGAATGTCCGACTTCAGCGTCGGATACGCCGCTTCGCGGTTGATCGCAGCGAGCGCCGGCTTCGGCGAGCGCTTGAAGCTGCCGTCGAAGGTGAGCCCGTCCGCGACGATCCTCTGTTCAATGGCGTGCAAGCATTCGCGCTGACTGGTTTTGAACGCCGGCATGGCGCGCTCGTTCAGGTAGTCCCCTGGTACGAACGACGGATCGAGCAGCGTGGCGGTGCTGAGCCGCAGCATGTCGTACGCAAAGGTCGGGACGACCGACCTGCGTGCGTTCGCCAGCTCCGCGTCATCCGCACGCTCATGGACGGCCGCGTACGGTGTGCCGGTCGCGACCACACCAACAATGTTCAACTCAGGCGCATAGGTCTTCGCGTAGACGGCCGTTGCAAACGCGGCGCGACCCCCTTGCGACTGCCCGAATACGACCACCCGCGCCGACAGGTCGAAGCCGCCACGGATAACCGCGCGGATGCTGTCGAGGACGCCGTACGCCAGAGGGCGTGTGAGCCCGTACGGATGCAGGCCGGGTGTCCCGAGACCCTGATAGTCGGTCGCTACAATTGCATAGCCCTGGGCGAGCCAATAGTTCAGATAGCGCGTGTCGCGTCCGCTACGGCCTGCGAACGACGGCGCACATACGTCGGCGCTACCGACAGTGCCGTGCGCCCACGCCATCAGTGGCCAGCCGCCTTGGGGCGGCGTTCCTTTCGGCACAAACAGCGCACCGGAAACGACAACCGGCGTGCGGTCGTCGAGACCGTCTGTCGACGTATACAGGATCCGGATATTCTGGCCGGCGTCAGTGAGGCTTTGCTGCGGCGTCAACGGCTCGGTGCGCAGCATTTGCCCGGGCGTTGCCGGCACCTGCTCCGTCCATGTGTAGAACGGGGGGACACCGCCGTCGCCTATGACGGGCTGCGATGCGGCAACGATCCCCGATGTGCCGATCGCGGCCGCTATAACGAGTGTGACTAGTCGTCTGAGTGATGCGCTGAACATCAGCGTGTTTTCCTTTGTTTTGAGGTGGCATCGGCCGGCTGAGTGTTCCACCCGGGGATCGAGGTATCGAGGTTGGCGATACCAGTGTTTGATTTTATTTTAAGGTCGTTACATCAGGTAAAGCGAGTCGGCGCAATCCTCGAACACGCCGGTCTTCACAGAACAATGCATATGCAAAGCTGAAATCGATAGAGCGACGCAGTGAACCCACGACTACATTATTGCGCTGTCACAGTGACATATACGCTCGGCATAACAGTCCGGGTGACACCTTGCCGGCTGCGCGTTCCTGGCTCGGTAAGCTAATAGAAGGATTGAAAGAATATGAATGCACCCTCTGATGTTTCCGCAGCGTCGCGACTCCACGCAGCGTTGGCCGCGCTGCCGGCGCTGGCCCATGAAATAGGCGAGGACGCCGCGGCGCGCGAGGCGCGGCGTGAGTTGCCGTTCGATGGCTTTGCACTGTTTCGCAAGTCGGGTCTCGGCTTGCTGCGACTCCCGGTCGAATGGGGCGGACTGGGTGGATCGCTGGAAGATCTCTTTCATGTGATAGCCACGCTCGCGGCCGAAGAGTCGAACGTCGCCCATGCGCTGCGGATTCATTTCGATCTTACCGAGTCGCTCTTGTTGTCGCCGCGTTCAAAGTTCAACGACACGCAGATCCAGCGCTTGCTGGACGGCGCGATATTCGGTGGCGCATCGACTGAGCGCGGCACATCGCGGCCTGGTGAGATCGGCACGATATTACGACGCGATGGCGAGAACTATCGTGTCACGGGCAAGAAATACTACTCGACCGGAACGGCGTTTTCCGACTATGCCCGTATCAACGTGCAGGGTGAAGACGGCAACAATGTGGTTGCCATGGTTCCTGTCAATCGAGAGGGTATCCAGGTACTGGATGACTGGGACGGCATGGGCCAGCGCATGACGGCCAGCGGCAGCCTGGTTCTCGACAACGTACAAGTCTTTGCGGACGAAGTCGCACAGCGCTGCAACTCAACCCTCGCAGGGCGGCATGGCGGGGCGTTGCGGCAGTTGCACCTCGTCGCAGTTGCCGCGGGGATCGTCCGCAATATTCTCGCGGATGCTGAAAGCTACGTGCTCAAACATGGACGGCCGGTGCTTCACAGCCCGGCGGCATCGGCGCGCGAGGATCATTTCATCCAGCAAGTGGTGGGCGATCTCGCGGCACACAGTCATGCAATCGATGCGTTGGTCCAGCAGAATGCGCGCGTACTGGACCGCTCTGCCAACGCCATTCGCAATCAGGATGACAATGCCGAAGATCTGGTGCTCCAGGGCGCGCTGGCCACAGCCAAGACACAGTTAGTGGTGAGCAAGCTGGCGTTGCATGCGGGAGAACGTTTGTTCGAGGCAGGCGGCGCGTCGGCCACGTCGCGCGTGCACAATTTCGATCGCCACTGGCGCAACTTGCGCACGATCTTCAGCCACAACCCTTTGTTGCACAAGGCGCGAGTGATCGGCGGTTATCAATTGAATGGCGACACCACGCATCTGACCGAAGGGCGCGTGTTCTAAAGGTGTTATGAGGTGCGAGACATGCCGTTCGTTCGCACGCGAGGACATCCGGCAAGACCAGCGCACAGTGGTTCAAGTCGTCGATTCATTCACAACGATCCCGCTCGCATGGAGCGGGAATCGCTCGATTCGTCTCTCTTCTTCGAGGATTAACAAAATCGTGAGCCAAGACCTTTTACTGCTGCTGGAGCCGGGTTTCACCGATCCTAAATATCCTGGTGAGCGTTTCATCTGCCCGGATGGGGCGCCTATCGAAGGCCTGCTGGCCAGCGATCCGTCGAAGACCACACGCCTTGATGTTCATCGACTGCCGTTTGCGCGCCCGCGCGAGGCAGTCGTCGCTGCGCTCGATGCGGACCACCAGAGCTTGCCCGTCCTGATTCTCGGAGACGAACATCCAGTGCCTGCCGACGTGCAGACGCTCGGCGACAAACACTTCGTGACCGACACGCGTCGCATCCTGGATCTGCTCGCCGAGCGCCACGGGTTTCCGAAGATCCACTGATGAGCCGGTAGGCAACCGGCAGCGTCGGCATACACCTGCAAACTCACGCGGACTGCTGCAAGCCGTTGCCAACCTGTTGCCTGTTGACCAGCTGCGCATAGACCGAGTTGTTCGCGAGCAGTTGCGCATGAGGTCCCGCTTCAATCACTGAGCCGTGGTCCAGCACGATGATGAGATCGGCCTCGCGTACCGTCGCGAGACGATGCGCGATGATCAACGTCGTGCGATTCGCCATGAGGGTCTTTAGCGCGGCGTGTACCTGCGCTTCGCTGATGGCGTCCAGATGTGACGTCGCTTCATCCAGTACCAATACCGGCGCATCCTTAAGAAAAGCGCGCGCGATGGCAACACGCTGACGCTGTCCTCCGGACAACTGAACGCCTCGTTCACCCACCCGGACAGCAAGGCCTTGCGGCAGCGTAGCCACGAAGTCGGCGAGCGACGCCTGCGCGAGCGCGAGTTGCAGTGCTTGCGCGCTGGCATCGGGCCGTGCGAGGCGGATGTTGGCCTCGAGCGTATCGTTGAACAGATACGTGTCCTGTGAAACGAGCGCAACGTGCGAGCGCAGCGAGTCGAGGCGCAAGCGCCGCAAGTCGACGCCATCCAGTTGGACCGAACCTGTATCGGGGTCCCAGAAACGCAGCAGCAAATTCGCAATGGTGCTCTTGCCGGCGCCTGACGCTCCCACAAGCGCCGCGGTGGAACCGGCACGCACGCTGAAAGACACGCCATTCAACACGGGTTGAGCGCGCTCGGCGTAGGCGAAGCGAGCGTCGTCGAAGCGGACTTCCGATCCTCCCGGCGATGGTTGCAAGTCGCTGTCTCCATCGAGCACGGGAATGGGTTCGTCATGCACGACTCTTAAGCGCCGAGCCGACGCGATCGTATCGGCCAGTTGCCTGCCCACCTGCGCGATCTCCGCCACCGGCATGAAGGCTGCCACAGCGAGCAGAATCAGCATGGGCAGCCATGCCGCCGAAAGCTGCCCGGCCGTGACGAGACATGCGCCCACTACGGCGACGGTCAATCCACCAAGACCGGTCGCGACGTCCAGCAGCGCGGTTTGTCGAGCCAGATCCGACAGCAGTGCGAGCCGGGTCGTGCTGTATTCGAGTGCCAGCGCCATGAACGCTTCCCGCCTGCGCCCGGTCGCCTGGAACGCGAGGAGATCGGATAAACCCTGGATGGTTTCCGTCATATGTGCACCGAGCAGACCCAGCGATTCACGAGCCTTGCTGCCCAGCACATCGATACGGTTGCGCCCGCGCACCGGCGAGAACATGGCGTAGGCCAGGAACGGCAGCAGCCCGAGCGCAAGCGGCCACGCGGCCGTGGCGAGGGTGGCGATCACCGCGGCCGGCACCAGCACCGCGACAATCGCGGGGGCCACCGTATGCGCGTAGAAATATTCGATGGTCTCCACATCTTGCGTAGCCAGCGTCACGAGGTCGCCGGAGCGACGGCGCATCAGGTAGCCCGGCGCTAGACGATCAAGTTGTCCGAACAAGCGAATTCGAAGATCCGCCAGCAACCGGTACGCCATGTCGTGCGCGAGCCACGATTCGAGCCAGTGAAGAATCGCAGCGAGCGGGGCGATGAGCAACAGATACGCCACGATCGCCTGATGCGGACTGCCGGCACGCAGCGCTGCGACCAGCCACGCACCCAGCACGCCAACGCCGATGAACGCTGTCACTCTCCCCACGCCCAACAGAATGGTCAGCACCAATCGCACTCGCCAGGGATGGATTGCAGAGACTAACGAAGCAAGGGTAGCCTTCCAGTCCAGGGTCCTGGCGTCCGCATCGAGCTCGCGCAGACCTTGCACGGTGTCTTCCTCTGTCTCAGCAAGCGGTGCAGTCTTTGCGCTAAGCACGCCTTCCTGGAGACTGGCCGCGGCGGTTTCGGATCGTAACGCAGAGACTGTGGCGGGCGTCGCTTGTGCTCCCATCAAGCGGTGATACAGCCCGCTCCTTTTCATCAGTTCATCATGCGTGCCACTCTCCGCGACAAGGCCATCGTCCAGCACCAGGATGCGATCGGCGCCGATCACGCTCGACAGACGGTGCGCGAGAATCAGCGTGGTGCGGCCTTGCATCAGACGATCCAGCGCCCGTTGAATCAGCGCCTCGTTTTCTGCATCGACGGCCGAAAGCGCTTCATCCAGTATCAGGATCGGGGCATCGCGCAGCAGTGCCCGGGCGATGGCAAGCCGTTGGCGCTGGCCGCCCGATAGCTGCACACCGCGCTCGCCGATAGAGGTCTGATACCCGTCAGGCAGGCTCGAGATGAAGTCGTGGGCATAAGCTGCCCGTGCAGCCGCTTGCAGTTCATCGACTGTGGCGTCCGGGCGTCCGAGCCGAAGGTTCTCCTCAACGGTGCCCGCGAACAGCATGGTGTCCTGCGCGACCACCGCGATCTTCGCGCGTAATGAATCGGGGTCCAGCGTACGCACGTCCTGACCGGCAATGCGGATACTGCCGCTTTGCGGATCGTACTGGCGCAGCAACAGGCGAACGATCGACGACTTGCCAGCGCCGCTCGGTCCCACGATGCCAATGCGCTCGCCCGCCGCCACGGAGAACGTCAGCCCACGGTGCGCGAGCCCCCGTCCGCCGGCATACGCAAAGCTTACGTTGTCGAAGTCCAGTGACGCCTGCGTGCCGCGCAACGGCTCGGTGCCGGCTTCCGGCATGGGCGGGTTGGCCTCGAGCAGCGAGCGAATGCCTGCCGTCGCGGCCTGCCCGAGCATGCCCTGGTGCAAGACACTCCGCAGGTCCCGCAGCGGCCGGAAGATCTCCGTACCCGCCATCAGGACGATCAGGAGCGTGGTCAGGCCCATCTCCCCGTGGGTCACGCGCCACGCGCCAAGGACGAGCGCAAGAGCTGCGCCCACGGCCGCTCCAAGATCGACGATGCCGCGTGTAAGAAGGCCTGCTGCGAGCACCCAGAAGGTGTTGTCGGAGACCGCGCGTGCCTGCGTGGCGAGGCGTTCGCCCCACACGCGGCTTTGCCCGAATGCCTTGAGGGTCGGCAGGCCCTGGACTGCATCGAGAAAGGTTTCGCCGAACTCCTTGAACGCCTGGGCGCGCGCAAGGCTCGTGCGGCGTTCATGCATGTGCACGGCGATCGGTCCGAACAACGCCACGAGCGCCGCAACCAGCAGCACCGAAGCCACGGGCAGGTCCCAGAATGCGATGATCCCGAAGATGGCAAACGGCGCACAGAGCGCCACGGCCAGTTGCGGCAGATACTGCCCGAAGAAGGTCTGCAACTGCTCGACGCCGTCGATGACCGACAGCATCACGCCTCCCGTACGTTGTTCCGCGAACCAGGCCGGCCCGAGCGTCACGATGCGGTCGTACAGCTGGCCACGCAGGGTTTCCTGGGCTCGTGCTGCGGTGCGGCAGGCGATGCCCGCGCGCCAGTGATCCAGCAACGCGCGCAGCACGATCGCAGCCGCCACGGCGACCGAGGGCGCCACCCACGATTGCCATGGACTGCCTCGCAAGACCAGTGCGAGCAACTGGCCGAGAAACACAAAGCGCGCGATGCCGGCCAGCAGGGCGAGCAAGCCGACAACGATGCTGAGCACCATGTGCCCGCGTAACCCTTTAGTCAGTTGCCAAAGGCGAAGATCGAAATACATGCGGGTAGCTCCTCAAGGTATTGGATCATCGTGGCATGGACACAGGTTGCACGCGAGCGATGCTTTCTCAACCAGGGTTGAGATAAACTTTACCCATCATGCCGAGACTATCTCCCCACATTCCGCCGTTATCTGCCCTGAAGGCGTTCGAAGCCGTGGCCCGGCTTGGCAGCCTGAGCCGCGCGGCGGAAGAGCTCAGCGTGACCAAGAGCGCCATCAGTCATCAATTGCGCACGCTCGAGTCGACCCTGGGTACAAGCTTGCTGCACCGAGGCGGCACGAATTCACGCGCGCAGCCCACGTCTGCCGGGCTGGAGTTGCTGCTGGCTATCGAAGCCAGCCTGATTCCGCTGGGCGAAGCCTGCGAGCGGTTGACCACGCGGCGGCGCAAGCGTCGCCGCACGTTGACGGTTTCCGCCAATGCGCCGTTTTCATCGCTCTGGCTTGCACCGCATGTGGTTGAATTCTCGACGCGACATCCGGAGATTGCGGTGAACCTGAGGGTGTATGACGACGAGCCCGACTGGCAGAATGACACCATCGATATAGCAATTCTGCGCGTGCCTATGCGTAGCTCGTCAAACTCGTCAATCGATGAGCTGGACTCACACCCGAGCGATCGGGCGCTGCTCCGCGAGACTGTGTTCCCCGTGTGCAGCCCGCTGTTGATGGACCCACGGACCGCTACGCCGCAGACATTGACCGAGCACCGGCTGTTGCAGGAGGAGCACCACGAATCGAGTCGTGAAATAGACTGGCAGACGTGGTTTGCGCTGCTCGGCGCAGGAGTACTTCAGGAGCAGAACCTGGTCCGGTTGAGCAGTTTTAACCCGATCATTGGCGCTGCCATTGCGGGCAAGGGCGTGGCGCTTGGCCGTTCGCCCCTGATCGATTTCGACCTGGCCCATGGCCGGCTGGTCCGCCTGTTCCCGGAGCATGAATTGCCGAGTTCGTGGCAGTTCATCATTCGCCTGCATCCCGAGCGCACATCCGATCCGACGCTGATCCAGTTCCAGACTTTCATGCTTGAGCGCTCGGCAATCTGACTTCGTCGGGTTTCCTGATAGAGCGCGTCCTGCTGTAATCCGCGACTCTGCTTAGATCGATATCAGAAAATCTTCGTTGGCTGGATTTATCCGCGTGTTTAGACTTCATTTCATCTTGTCATAACAAGTTGAAATGACTGCTCCCACTGCCACTTTGCTGCCGCTGTCAGCCGCCCCGCTCTATGCACGGCTGAAGGAAGTGCTGCGCGCCCGCATCCTTGACGGGACGTATCCGCCGCATGGGCAGATGCCGTCCGAGCACGAGCTCTGCGCCATGTTCGAGGTCAGCCGCATCACGGTTCGTCAGGCGCTTGGCGATCTGCAGAAAGAGGGCTTGCTGTTCAAGATTCATGGCAAGGGGACCTTCGTTTCCAAGCCGAAAGCCTTTCAGAACGTGACGTCGTTACAGGGTTTCGCAGAGGCGATGTCATCGATGGGATATGAAATCGTCAACCAGTTGCGCACGTTCAAGGTCGTCAAGGCCGACCGCCATGTGGCGAGCCGTCTGAACATTGCGGAGGGCTCGGGGGTCGTTGAAATCCATCGGGTGCGGCTGCTCAACCGGGCGCCCGTTTCGCTGGAAATCACCTACGTACCCGAGGCGCTCGAAAAGCGTCTGGCCAATGCCGACCTCGTGACTCGCGACATCTTTCTGATCCTCGAAAACGACTGCGGACTCGCGCTCGGTCACGCTGATGTATCGATCGACGCGATTCTCGCCGACGATGAAATTGGCGCCGCGCTGCAAGTGGAGGAGGGCAGTCCGGTGCTGCGGATAGAACGGCTTACCCACTGCGCTGACGGCACGCCTATCGACTATGAATACCTTTATTTTCGCGGCGATGCATTCCAGTACCGGATGCGTATCGACCGGGAAAAGAAACGCAGGAATGCGAGGAAAGCGCGATGAATACACATGTTCTCGAATACGACGTCGTGGTGGTGGGCGGCGGGACGGCCGGACCCATGGCCGCGGTGAAAGCGAAGGAACGCGATCCGTCGCTGAGGGTGCTGCTGCTGGAGAAAGCCAACGTCAAGCGCAGCGGCGCAATCTCCATGGGCATGGATGGGCTCAACAATGCCATCGTTCCCGGGCACGCGACGCCCGAGCAATACACGCGGGAGATCACTATCGCGAACGACGGCATTGTCGATCAGTCGGCGGTGTACGCCTATGCGCGGCATAGCTTCAAGACGATCGAGGAGCTGGATCGCTGGGGTGTGAAATTCGAGAAGGACAGCACCGGCGATTACGCTGTCAAGAAGGTGCATCACATGGGTTCCTATGTGTTGCCCATGCCGGAAGGGCACAGCATCAAGAAGGTGCTTTATCGCCAGCTTAAGCGTTCTCGTGTCGCCATCACGAATCGTATTGTCGCGACCCGGCTTCTAACCGATTCAACCGGACGCGTTTGCGGCGTACTCGGTTTTGATTGCCGCACTGCCGATTTTTATGTCGTGCGTGCGAAGGCCGTGATTCTGAGTTGCGGTGCCGCGGGTCGATTGGGGTTGCCCGCATCGGGCTACCTGATGGGCACGTACGAAAACCCGACCAACGCAGGCGATGGCTATGCAATGGCCTATCACGCCGGCGCCGCGCTTTCCAACCTTGAGTGTTTCCAGATCAATCCTTTGATCAAGGACTACAACGGTCCCGCGTGCGCGTATGTAACCGGACCGCTTGGCGGCTTCACCGCGAACGGCAAGGGTGAGCGCTTCATTGAATGCGATTACTGGAGCGGCCAGATGATGTGGGAGTTCTACCAGGAACTGCAAAGCGGCAATGGGCCCGTGTTCCTGAAGCTCGACCATCTGGCGGAGGAAACGATCAAGACGATCGAAGACATTCTCCATACCAACGAGCGTCCGAGCCGCGGGCGTTTCCATGCGGGACGAGGCACCGACTACCGGCAACAGATGGTCGAGATGCATATCTCGGAGATCGGTTTTTGCAGCGGCCATAGCGCGTCGGGTGTGTATGTCAACGAGCGTGCCGAAACCACGGTAGCGGGTTTATATGCAGCGGGCGATATGGCCGCGGTGCCGCACAACTACATGCTCGGCGCGTTCACTTACGGCTGGTTCGCCGGGTGGAACGCGGCAGGCGATGTCGCGGGCCGCGAGTTTTCACCGCTGGACGACGAACAGATTGCAGCGGAGCGGCAACGCATCTACGCGCCGCTCGAACGCGAAACCGGGCTTGCCCCGGCGCAGGTTGAATACAAACTGCGTCGCATGGTGAACGACTATTTGCAGCCGCCCAAGGTCACGCGAAAGATGGAGATCGGGCTGCAGCGGTTCGAGGAGATCAGCGCGGATATCGGCGAGATGAAAGCTGACAACCCGCACGAACTGATGCGCGCCGCAGAGGTTCGAGCGATCCGTGATTGTGCGGAAATGGCGGCACGTGCGTCGCTCTTCAGGACCGAGAGCCGCTGGGGGCTTTATCACCACCGCGTGGATTACCCGCAACGCAACGATAGCGAATGGTTCTGCCACACGCACCTCTTCAAGGACGAGTTCGGCAGGATGACGAGCGCGAAACGCGCGGTCGAACCCTACGTGCTTCCGCTCGACAACGACGAAAGCGATGCCTATCAAAAGTTGCGCATTGGCGAGCGTGTGTCCGCGCCTGTGGCCGTGCCGGAATCTGCCTGAACGGAGCCTCTATGTCCTATACGTCCCATGAAATTTTCCAGCGCAGCACGGCGCCTGTCACCGTCGACGAAGACAAATGCATCGCTGACAAGGGCTGTACCGTCTGTGTGGATGTGTGCCCGCTCGACCTGCTGGCGATCGACGTGTCCAAAGGCAAGGCCTACATGAAGTTCGACGAATGCTGGTACTGCATGCCTTGCGAACAGGACTGCCCGACCGGTGCGGTCAAGGTCGACATTCCTTATTTGCTGCGCTGACGCGGCGTTCAGATTCGCGGTGTAGTCACTATTTATTCAGGGTTGAGTAATGAACATTCGAAAACTGATTCGGGCTTCCACTGCGCTCACATTCTTCATGGCGTCATTGAGCGCTGCGCAGGCGGAAACGATCCGCGTGGCTATCGGCACGCAGGACACGACCATCAACTGCGCGACCGGCGGCCTCATGATCCGCGAGCTGCATCTGCTCGATAAATACCTTCCGCACGACGGTAAATACAAGGACGTCCAGTACGACATCCAGTGGAAGGACTTCACATCGGGTGCGCCGCTGACCAACGAAATGGTGGCGGGCAAACTCGATTTCGGCGCGATGGCCGACTTTCCCGGCACGCTCAACGCGGCCGCATTCAAGAAAGCGGGCAAGCAGAGCGAGTTCATCACGGTCCTGTCCGGGAGCACCGAGGGCAGCGGTAATGGCATTGTCGTCCCGACCGGGTCGCCGATTCATTCGCTCGCCGACCTGAAGGGCAAGACAATCTCGGTGCCGTTCGCATCGACTGCGCACAGCATGCTGCTGCGCGCGATCAAGGCGCAAGGCTGGGATCCGGAAACCGACGTCAACATCATCACGCAGGCGCCGGAAGTGGCGGGCAGTGCGCTCAAGGCGCATAAGATCGATGCGCATGCCGACTTCGTTCCGTTCGCTGACCTGTTCCCGTATCGCGGCTTCGCGACCAAGATCTATGACGGTTCACAAAGCCACGCGCCGACTTTTCATGGCGCGCTCGTGGATGCTGACTACGCGAAGAAGTACCCGGAGATTGTCGTCGCTTATTTGCGCGCGACCATCGAGGCGAATCGCCTGATGGCGCAGGACCCGGAAAAGTACAGCCTGCTGATCGAGAAAGTGACAGGCGTTGAAGCACCTGTCGACTACCTGTATCACGGGCCGCTCGGCTTGCAGACGCGCGACCTGACCTGGAAGCCGGAGTATCGCCAGGCAGTGGCGAGTGCGATCGACACACTCAAGCTGCTGAAGAAGACGGATGTCGAGCTCGATGCGAACAGCGTTATCGACGAGCATTTCATTCGCGAGGCGTTCAAGCAGTCCGGCCTCGACTATGACACCGCGCTGAAAAATTACGCGAAGCAGCCGCTGACGGCCAATGACGCGCAAACGGGCAAGCGGATCACTGCTTTCAACGATGTCGCCCAAGTGTGGGTCGAGGGTGAGGACACCGTTCGCAGCTACGCGCAACCGCAAGAAGCTTTCAGCGCGCAGGAAGCATTGACGAAACAGGGCAAGAAAGTGCGCGCGGTGTTTGTACAGGATCACACGAGCGGGCTGAAGCTATTGGCGGGCCAAGCCTGGTATGTCCGCTCTGGCAACGCGCAGGTTGCAGCCTTCCTTCTGCGCGCCAGTGCAGATGATTACGCAAAAAAAGTTAGCAGCCAAGTCTCGGACTATGCATCAGTTCGTGCTAATGCGGCTCAGGCCGTGGCCGCACGCTGACGCATAGCGGGTCAGGCGCCTTCTAAAGGAAATCGATAATGGCCACTTCGTTCGAAAGCACCGAAAGGCGCGACTTGCCGGCGCTTGACCGACAGCGTTCGTCGGGGGTGCCTAAGGTGCCGAACCGCACGCCTGTCAGCCGTTCGATCTGGCGTTGCGTATCCCTTGTCGCGTGCCTCGGTCTGTGGCAGATCGCAACGCAGTTCAAGGTATCGCTCGGCTTCGTGACAATGGCGAATGTGCCCGCACCGACAGATGTCGCGCAGGCGTTCTGGCATCTGCTGCATTCACCCAAGTTGCCGATGCACTTGTTCGCGAGCATCGTGCGGGTGCTGGTTGGATTCAGCGCGGCGGCTTTGGTCGGGATCGGTTTTGGCTTGGCCATCGGGCGGTATCGGGCGTTCGAAGATACGGTGCTGCCGTCGCTGGAAGTGCTGCGGCCCATTCCCGCCGTAGCATGGATTCCGCTGGCGATCCTGATGTTTCCATCGTCGGAGATGAGCATGATGTTCATCACGTTCATCGGCGCGCTGTTCCCTATTTTGCTCAATACCGTTCATGGCGTGGAAGGCGTCGATCCACGTCTGGTCGCCACCGCGCGAAGCCTCGGCACGCGACGTTTGTCTCTCTTCAGCGAAGTGATCCTGCCCGGCGCGGCGCCGGCCATCCTCACTGGTTTGTCGATCGGCATGGGCACCGCGTGGTTCTGCCTGATCACGGCGGAGATGATCGCGGGACAGTACGGGATCGGCTATTTCACGTGGGAGTCGTACACTTTGCAAAACTATGCGGATATCGTCGTTGGCATGCTGCTGATCGGCGCGCTCGGCATGGGCAGCAGCGTGCTGGTGAAAAGGCTCGGGCTGATGCTGATGCCGTGGTATCGGTTGAGTGAGGCGCGTCGATGAGCACCGTACTAAGCGAGGCGACCCTGGGCCGTGTGGACGTGCGTTCGTTGAGCGTTGACGTGGGTTTGTCGAGCGAACGGTTTACTGCGCTCGACCGCCTGGATTTCACCATCGCGCCGGGCGAATTCGTCTGTGTGCTTGGACCGTCCGGTTGCGGCAAGTCGACCTTGCTCGGTGCTATCGCGGGACATGTGGCTTCCACTCATGGCGAGATCGAGGTGGATGGCGAACGGGTCGAAGGCCCGCATCGGAACCGTGGTCTTGTGTTTCAGCAGCACACGTTGTTTCCGTGGAAGCGGGTGATCGACAACGTTGCGTTCGGGCTGAAGATGAGCGGGCTTGGTCTCGCGGAGCGGCATCGCGAGGCGCGTGCGCTGCTCGATCTGGTCGGCTTGCAGGGATTCGAAACGCGTTATCCGGTGCAACTGTCGGGCGGCATGCAGCAGCGGGTGGAAATTGCGCGTGCGCTGATCAACCGGCCGCACATCCTCCTGATGGACGAACCGTTTGGTGCGCTCGACGCGCAGACACGCCGGATGATGCAAAGCCTGCTGCTCGATGTGTGGGCGCGTATGCGCACCACGGTCATGTTCGTGACTCACGATATAGACGAGGCGTTGTTCCTGGCTGATCGCATTCTCGTGCTGTCGCGCCGGCCCGCGCGAATTGTCGCCGATATCGCGGTGCCGCTCGCCCGTCCACGCGATGACGAGAGCACGGTCGCGGCCGAGTTCATCGACATCAAGCGCCGGTGCCTTGCGCTGCTGCGCGAAGGGATGTGATATTGCTTTGCATCGTCATCCTGATTATTCAATGCTTCAAAAGAAAACCTGCCCATGACTGCTTTTTCCCCGCTGACTTTCGATCCGGACGCGCTTGATCCCGAAGCAGCGGTCCTGCTGCCACGCTTGTCCGATGCCGACCCTGTGGTTCGCCGCATCGCACTCCTTGAACTCGCGGATCTGGAGGACGAGAACCTGTTGCCGCCGATCGTCCACGCGCTGCGCCATGACGATTCGGCTGAGGTCCGCCGCGAGGCGGCGCGCGTGCTGGCTGCCTGGGAAGGGGCGGAGGTTGTCGACGCGTTGTGCCATACGCTTCTCGACAGCGATGAGGCGGTGCGCCTCGCTGCGGCTCAAAGTCTCTCGGAACTCAAGGAAGTGACCTCCGGGCACGTGCTGCTGAAATGGGTTTCCAATTCGGACCCGTTCGTGCAGGCCGCGATACTCCGTGCACTGCGCGAGTTGCGCCTGTCCGATGCCCTGGAGCCTGCTCTGCGAGCACTCTCGCATCCGCTTGCGTCGGTGCGTCTTGAGGCCGTCGGTGTTGCAGGGTGGCTCAAGGACGAGCGCGCGCTCGCGCCGCTCGCCCAGGTCGCCGCGGGTGACGCCGACCCTGACGTGCGTCGGGCCGCTGTGGGGTCGCTGGGACTGGGTTCGGAGCCGGCGGAAGCCATCGTCGATGCGTTGCTGAGTGCGTTGCGTGACGACGTGTGGCAAGTGCGTGAAGAGGCCGCTGCAACGCTGGGCAAGCTGCGGGCAGGCCAGGCTCGCGACGCGCTGATTGCCTCGCTCGACGATCCCTACTGGCAAGTGAGGTTGAAGTCCGCGCGAGCACTCGGCCGGTTGCGTGACCCGGGCGCGGGGGCGGCGCTTGGCAGACTGCTATCGCATTCCATCAGCAATCTGCGCAAGGAAGCGGCCCTTGCGCTCGGCGAACTCGGCGACCGTGGTTTGCTGCCCGTGCTACAAGCTGCGCAAGGCGATCCCGATCCGGAAGTACGCAAGGCTGTTCGCATCGCGCTGCAACAGATCGAAGGTCTTCCGGCATGAACGTACCCGAACGCATCGACCTCGATTCGCGCGCCCATACCTTGACGCTGCACTGGCCAGATGCGCGGGTTCAGTGTGTCAGTCACGCCGCATTGCGCCGTGCGTGCCCATGCGCGGCGTGCCGTCGTATCCGCATCGCCGGGAGTGTCGTGCAGGCAGCCGAAGACGTCACAGTCGTAGACATTCAATCAATGGCGTATGGCGTGCAATTCAGCTTCAGCGACGGTCACGCGCAGGGAATTTTCCCCTGGCCGTTTCTCGAAGCACTAGAGGTGGTTGTTGCATGACACACGCACTCGGACAATCAGCGGCGCGCTGAACTCAAGGTCCCGACTGCGAGCACGACGAAGATCAGGATGCCGATTGCGACCTGCTGCCAATAGAAGTTCCATCCGATAAGAAGCAGCCCGTTCGCTGCGAAGCCCAGCAACAAAACGCCCACCAGCGTCCCTGCCACGTTTGGACGATGCGACGAAGAAAGCGTGGCGCCAATAAACGTGGCGCCGATTGCGTTGAGCAAGTAACCGTTGCCTGCGAGCGGCACATACGCTTTCACGTTCGACGACAGGATCAAGCCGACAAGCCCGGAAATCACCGCACTCAGCGCGAAGGCGAGGTACAGCAATGCGCGCACCGGAAGACCGGAGTAGCGCGCGACGCCCGCCTGGACGCCGAGCACAGTGATGCCCCTTCCGTGCCGTGAGCGCGCAAGCAGCAGATGCAAGATGCAGGCAAGGGCCACGACAAGATACAGGGGCAGCGCGACTCCAAAGAGACGGCCGTGACCGAGCGTCGAGAAAGCCTGCGGCAAGACCTGGTTCAAGAGGTAGATGGGCTGTCCGCCGTCCGTTGCGAGCTGCTGGATGCTCTGGCCTATGAACAGCGTCCCAAGCGTCGCGAGAAAGGGTTCCACGCCGAATGAGGCAATCAGCACACCGTTGAACAAACCGACCGCGAGGGCCGCACCCAGTGCCGCGACGACCGCGATCGGCAAACCGACGTGTCGCTCCACGAGCGTCACGAATACGAGGCTGGCGAGATCGACGGCCGTGCCGACCGACAGATCCACCGCGCCGAGCGACGCCACCACCGTCATGGCAAGCGCCACGATCGCCAGCGGAGCGACCGTGTTGAGCAGTACGCTGTCGATGTTCGAGAGCGTGGCGAACGCCGGAGCGAACACGGCGAAGAATGCGATTGCCGCGGCGAAGGCGAGGACGAGCGCATAGCGCGTCCAGCCCTTGATTGAAACGCTGCGCGCGAAGGGACGAAGGATGAGCTCACGCATGACTGCTCTTCTCCAGGTTGCGTCGGCGCAGTAGCGCCGTGAGCGAAACGACGAACAGGATCAATGCGCCTTCGACGCCGCTGATCCAGTAGCTCGACACGTTGTCCAGCTGGAAGCCGTTCGCGACAAGGCCGAGGAATACGACGCTCAGCCAGGTGCCCGCTATGGTCGGCACGAGCCGCCGCGAAAACACGACACCAAGCAGCACGGCCGCGATCACGGCGAGCAGATTCTCCCCGGCGCCGGGTGCGCTGCCGCTCAGGAGCGCGGTGGAGGCGAGGGCGGCGATGCCGGCCGACAGACCGCACACGACATAGCTCGCCGCGACGTAGCCTTCAGCCCTCAGTCCAGCCGCGCGGACTGCTGCGGGATGACTGCCCGACGCGTGTAGCCGTAGCCCGAATCGCGTAAAGTGCCCGAGCCAGACGAACATCAGGCCCACGCCGACAAATGCATAGGAGAGCCACGGAATGGCGAACGGGCCGTTGTCGAGAAGGGCCGTGAGCGTAGGGCCTGTCGCGGAGACGGTTGAGTTTCGCGTCACGACCAATTCCAGCCCCGCCACGATGTTCATCGTGGTGAGCGTGGCAAGAAGGGGAAGCATGCGCAGTACGACAACCGCGAACGCATTGAACACGCCGACCGCTGTACCGGCTGAGAGCGTGAGTGCGATTGCCGTCGGCGAAGCGACGCCGTTGGCTAGCGACGTCGCATAAACGGCTGCACAGAAGCCAAGGTTCGCCGCAATAGAGAGATCGATGCCGCCGGCAATGCCGTTGGCGCCACCCCCGATCAGGACGAGCGTCAGGCCGAATGCGAGCGTGCCGATCACAGCCGACTGCTGCATCACATTGGCGAGATTGCCCACCGTGAAGAAGAGTGGCGAGCTTGCGGCGAACACGGCCAGCACCCCGAGAATCACCAGGAGCGCGCCACTTTGCAGCCACCATTGCGGCAGTTTGAAGGATCTCGCGATAGCGAGCACGTTGCCACGCGATCGTCTGGTTTGAACCCGACTCATGTTTGCACCACTTCAAGATCGTGCGTCGAATCCTCACTCCGGCTCGCACCCGCTGCGCTCGCCCAGCCCAGGATTTCCTGATGGGTTGTCTCTTTGGAGACCAGCTCCTGCACGAGCGTCCCGCGCGCGAGAATGAGAATCCGGTCGGTGATTCCCTGCAATTCGATCAGGTCGGTCGAAAACAGCAGGACCGCCGCGCCTTGTGCGGCGAGTTCGTCAAGGACCCGGTAGATCTCTGCTTTAGCGCGAATATCGACACCCACGGTTGGTTCGTCGAGCAAGTACAGGTTCGCGTGCGTGCCCAGCCATTTCGCCAGCACCACCTTTTGCTGGTTCCCGCCGGAGAGTTGACGCGCGGGCGCTTCGGTACCTGGCGCACGGACCTGCAGGTCGTCCATGCGCTGCTGCACCCGTTCCTTCTCGCGACGGAGATCGATCATGAAATGCCGCACGAAACGCTTGAGGCTCGCGAGCGAGATGTTTTCGCGAACGGCCATATCCAGTGCGATACCGTGCGCGCGCCTGTCCTCAGGCACGAACGCGATGCCGCGGCGCACGGCATTGCGCGGATCGTCCGGCACGTACGCCTTGCCATCCAGTTCAATGTGTCCGTGCACGCCGGGTTCGAGTCCGAACAAGCTGCGCACGACCGCTTTGCCGCCGGAACCGAGCAGCCCCGTCACGCCGACAATCTCGCCGCGGCGCAGGTTGAAGCTGACGTCTTCGAAGCGGGCGGCGGCACTCAGCCCGCAGACGCGCAGGAGCGGCGCGCCGGCCTTGCGTGTGGAAGCGGGGACGAGTGCGGCGGCACTGCCGCCGATCATCGCGGCGACCAGTTGTTGCGGCGTTGAATCCGCCACGAGCACATGGGCTACGTCGCGGCCATCGCGAAGCACGGTCACGACGTCGCAGAGCGCTTCGATCTCGTCGAGATAGTGAGAAACATAGAGGATCGCAAGACCGCGCTCGCGTAGCCTGCGAATCGCGCTGAACAACTGCTCGGCTTCATGCCGCGCGAGCGCTGCGGTGGGTTCGTCGAAGACCAGCACGCGAGGCGCGCTGAGCAGCGCTCGCGTGATCTGCACGAGCTGCTGCTCGGCAACGCTCAACTCGGCTATGAGCCGGCTCGGCTCGATATCGACACCAAAGTGTTCATGGACGGCGGTTCGCGCAAAGCGCCGCATGCTGGCCGCATTCATAACCGGCAGGAATCCGAAGTTAAGCTCGTTGCCGAGCAGCAGCGCTTCGGCCACGGTCAGGGTCGGCGCCAGCAGCCGGTCCTGATGCACGATCTCGATTCCAAGCCGGCGCGCGTCGGAAGGACTGTTGATTGCAACGGCCTTGCCATCGAGCGCGATCTCACCTTCGTCCGAACGATGGATGCCACCGAGCACCTTGATGAGGGTCGACTTCCCCGCACCGTTCTGGCCGATCAGGCCATGCACCTGTCCAGGCGCCAGGTCGAGCGAGACCTGGCGCAATGCCGGAATGCCATCGAACTGCTTGGAGATGGCCCGCAGTTCGAGCAACCCATGCTCACTTGACATCGGCCTGGCCCAGCGTTTTCGCAATGTCGGCGGCGTTGTCCTTCGTCACGAGAATTGCCGGCACATAGGTGGCGGGCGGCAACGAGCGGTCACCGTTGAGATAACGCGCGACGTTGTCGACTGCCGTCTTGCCGATCAGGTACGGTTGCTGGGCGACGACCGCGGCCGCGCTGGACTGCGGATTCTTCACCAGCGCGACAACGTCAGGGCTGCCATCGACTGCGTACGTCTTGACTTCGGTGCGATGCGCCGCATCCACCGCCTGCGTGGCGCCGATCTGCGGAACATCCCACGCGGCCCAGATAGCCTGGACCGTGCCCTTCGGATACTTGTTCAGCAACTGGCTGACCTGTGCGTACGAGTCCTGGACCGTGTTCGGCACCACGTCGCGCAATTCCGGCTGGATGATCTTGATCTTCGGATACCACTTGAGCACCGTGCGCAACTGGTCATAGCGCATGGCGACCACGGGCACGCCGTAGAAGCCGTTGAACACAAGGATGTTGCCTTCCCCATGCAGGTCGTTCACGAGCTTGAGCGCCAATTGCTCGCCGATGAAGAAATTGTCGGAGGTGGTGACGTTGATGCTCGAAGGGCTGGCGGTATCGACGGTAAAGAGTGGGATGCCCGCCGCACGGATTTTCTGCAGCCATGGTTCGAGCACCGACGATGTGCCGAGCTGCTCGATGATCGCATCGGGCTTCTGCGCAATCAGCGTCTGGATCTGGGCGATCTGCTGCGCGTCCTTGCGCCCGCCGTCGAGCGCGATCGGCGTTCCGCCCAGGCGCTTCACTTCGTCAATCTGCCCTTGATACGCCTTGAGGTCCCAGTAGTGTTCCGTACCGGCCACCGTGATGCCGATACGTTTTCCTTTCAACGACGGGATCTCGTCCGGAGCGGGAGCGGGCGCTGCCAGCGCGACGCTTGCGAGCAGTCCGGCAAGCACGCCCGCGAAACCTCGGTTAATCGGCTTGCGCATGACTGCGGGATGGGCATTGCTGTGTCGGGAGTTTTTGTTCTGCATGGCAAATGAGTCAGCGGTGGAGGGTGAACGGACTTAAGACGCTAGCATGAAGACAGCGCTGGTCTAAGTCGTTTTACGGCTAAGGTTCTGAGAGAAAAAATGGAAAGCAAATCGCGCCCCAAGGCGCCTGGTTGATCTCGGGAAGATCCCCAAAAAAAAGAATAAGAAACCGAGAAATGATTGGTTTTTATCGATGTCTGCGTTCGTTACAGTCATGGGTCCCGGTCGTGTTGCTTTCTCGCCGGCTGGCCCTGACCGCATGACTTCAGAAAGAGGCAAGAGGCACAATGAGCAACGTCGAATCAGCCAAACAAATCGTGTCGAGTGCGGAAGGGGCAGGGCAGCATGAGGTGGATGTGCTGGTCATAGGGGGCGGTCCGGCGGGTGCGTGGGCTGCAATCAGCGCCTCGGCCAGAGGCGCGAAGGTGTTGCTGGTGGACAAGGGCTTCTGCGGAACGTCGGGTGCAACGGCTCCCGCAGGCACGGCGCTATGGCACGTTCCCCCTGACGTTCAGTCACGCGAGAAAGCCAAGGCGAGCCGCTTCACCCTCGGCGGCGAACTGGCCGAACACGCATGGATGGATCGTGTGCTCGAGCAGACCTGGATCAATGCCGAACATCTGGCGGAATGGGGCTATCCGTTCCCGGTCGATGCTAACGGGACCGAACATCGTGACTCCCTGCAAGGGCCTGAATACATGCGGCTCATGCGCAAGCGGGTCAAACAATCCGGCGCTCGCATCCTCGATCACAGTCCTGCGCTCGAGTTGCTGACCGATGAACATGGCGCGGTCGCGGGCGCTGCCGGCGTGCACCGGCAGACGGGCGAGACCTGGCTCGCGCGTGCGCAAGCTGTCGTGATTGCGACGGGCGGATGCGCGTTCCTCAGCCGCGCGCTCGGCTGCAACGTGCTCACAGGTGATGGCCAGTTGATGGCTGCCGAAGCGGGCGCGGAACTGTCCGGCATGGAGTTTTCGAACGCCTATGGACTGGGGCCGGCGTTCTCCTCGGTGACGAAGTCGCTGTTCTACACGTGGGCCACTTTCTACTACGAGGATGGCTCCGTGATCGAGGGCGCCGGTTCGGCTCGCGGCAGGGGCATCATCGCTCATACCTTGCAGACACAGCCCGTGTACGCGCGCCTCGATCGCGCCGACAGCGAGATTCGCCAATGGATGCGTACGGCCCAGCCCAATTTCTTCCTGCCGTTCGATCGTCAGGGTATCGATCCCTTCGAACAGCGTTTCCCCGTGACCTTGCGCCTCGAAGGCACCGTGCGTGGCACGGGTGGGCTGCACGTGGTCGATGAAAGCTGCGCAACCTCGGTCGAGGGCCTCTACGCCGCGGGCGATGCAGCCACCCGCGAATTGATATGCGGCGGCTTCACCGGTGGTGGCAGCCATAACGCGGCCTGGGCGATGTCGTCGGGGTTCTGGGCGGGCGCGGGCGCGGCGGATCATTCGAGGGACGCGCGTGCCACGGCGCGGCGCGTCCTGATGCGCGCAGGCGGAGTGGGTCTGCACACGGATAGCGCAAGCGCCCCCTACGATAGCGCCGATGTTATCCGCGCCGTGCAGGCCGAGGTCTTTCCGTACGAGCGCAACTGGACGCGCAGCGCCGACCTGCTCGAAGACTCGTTGCAGCGCCTTGACAGCCTCTGGGAGAGGCTCAGACGCTGCTCACCGGCGGCGAGTGCTCAGGAGGCCGTGCGTGCCCGCGAGGCGGCCGCTATGCTGGCGACGTCACGCTGGATGTATCGCAGCGCGCTGGAGCGCACCGAGACGCGCGGCATGCATCGCAGGCGTGAACATGGAACCCTTGACCCTCGGCAATGCCATCGGCTCGTGAGCGGCGGGCTGGATGAGGTATGGGTGCGGCGGCTTGCGGTGCCTTATCCGCAACGCGAGGACGTTTCCATCGCGGCGGCCGCATGATCGAAATCGTCAGTGCCGCGCGCTGTACCGGATGCAATATCTGCGTCACCGCGTGCCCTACCAACGTGTTTGACGCGGTGCCCAACGGAATTCCGGTGATTGCCCGGCAGGACGATTGCCAGACCTGCTTCATGTGCGAATTGTATTGCCCCGAGGACGCGCTTTTTGTCGCGCCGCTCGCTGACAGGGTCCGGTCGCAGGAGAGTGTCCTGGCCGATCCGGTGACAATGGGCGCGTATCGCAGCGCGGTTGGCTGGGCACGCGGTGAGCGGTCCACCGCGGATCAGGACGCGAGTTATGAACTGCTGATCCGGGCGCGCTGAATGCGTCGTAAGCAGCCCGATGGGCGGATCGATTTCCGTCGAGTGGTTGACACTCGTGATCGAAAGCGGACCTGAGCGGGCAATCGTCGAGTTCGCTGGATTTTCCTGCGGTGGTGTTACGGTTCATCGGCTCCCGCCAGTTCGCTTAGCCCTGCTTCGAGCAGAAAATGCGTGATCGTCGTCGGGCCACGCTTCAAGCCGCAACGGCTCATGCAGCAACTGCTGCACGCCATGGAATACCACAGGCCGCGATTCGCCGATGAAATTGCCGATCCCCTTGACCCGCAGGATGCGTTCGCCGTGATAGCCGAGCAGTACGGTCAGCGCGGTTTCGAATGCCTGCATCGGTAATGGCTGCGCGCAGCTCAGACGGTGTCGGGCCGCCCTTGGTGCCGAGCAGGATCAGGCGTGTGCCCTTTGCCGAATGTCCAGCGGCGGTTGCCGTGGTTGCGGAGCTGGCCGGTGACTGCGCGTGGGGGTCCTGCATCCACGGCAGCGCTGCGGTAGTGCCTGCTGTAACGGCAATCCGCATGAAATCACGACGGGAGCGTCCGAACGGCTGATCACTCATGGGTCTGTTTCTCCTCAAATTTTGAATGGAGTTCGCTCGAACGTTCTGCGTAACCGAGCTCAAAAACGATTGAATTTTGGTGATTTCATATTCATGCCGGGTATTTTCCGGGGGCACGCCGCTTTTGGAAAGGGACCATGTCAGCAAGTTGATACGACTTAAGGCACTCGCCGCGGGGGTGTGCGACGAGCCGGATGATCACGGGTGGCGCGGATAGTGAGCGAATCGTGTGACGATCGGTTGAAGCGCTAATTCTGTACACTTGTTCGTCCAATGAATCCAGGCCAGCCAAACGCGAGTTCCTCCTGCACAAGGCTCACACCGTGATGGACTGCTGACGCTCGACCGACGACATGCATTGCGGCGATTCACGTCGCTGACTCGCATCGAGGAATTTCACGCCGGCCGGGCCAACCATCTCGCGAAGAAACCGGCGCTGCTCGCGAGCCAGGACGGCAAGAAGCTGTATGCCGACGTCGATTCAAACAACACTGCCAGCGAGAACGCTCTCGACGGCGAATCAAGTGGCGATAAGTGCCGATCCGTCAGCCCGTTCGGAATGGTTTTGGGGTTACTTCAATGGTGCCGGCGCTGAGACGTTCGAATTCCGCGATCAACTGAGCACCGAATAACAGGAGCGTGGCGAGCGCTTCAAGACTGAAGAGAACTACGATTGCGGTTGTGAGCGATCCGTATACGACGCTGACCTGGGAAAGCGTTGCAAAGTACCAGACCAGTATGTGACGCGTCGCTTCCCACAGTAAGGCCGCAGCGATTGCACCGACCAGGGCGTGGCTGAACGTCGGGCGCCCGACCGGGATCACGAGATAGATCGACGTCAACACAAAAATTTCCCCGGCCACTCCAAACAGATAAAGCAATACACGCGATGCGCCGACAAGGGAGACGTGCCAGCCGAACGCGTCAATGCTGTCGGCGCCGACCGCCTGCAAGGCACTGGAAACGAGCGTGACGAGGAGCACCCCCAGGCCCAGCGACAAGCTGTAGCAATAGGGGAGCAGTGCGGAGATCAGGAAATGCCGCCGGTGAATCGTCACCCGATGCACAAAGATCACTGACATCGCGTTTTCCAGCACGGTGAACGCCAACGAACTGAAGAAAATCATGGTGCAGAGAAGTACCCAGCCGATCACGGCCCGGTGAGCGAGAAAGTTCGTGAGCTCCCGAACAATGGCCTTCGCTTGTCCTGGAACGAGCCACTCGAGCAGATGCGCCAGCGAATCAAGAAGCACCCCTTGATCGACCAGATGCGATAACCCGATCACCACCAGGATGAGCAGCGGGACGATCGAAAGCAGCGCGTAGTACGCGAGCGCACCTGCGAGCAGCATCCCTTGGTTCGCGCGAAACGCCTTCAAGGTATGTACGATGAAGTCTGCCGGATGACCTGAGATGGTCCGCAACGTGCTGCCGTCTATCCGTTGCATAACGCCTCCGTTGTGCGGCTGAACTGCGGTTGCCTTGCGTCCCACCTTTCGAGAGCACCGCCCATGCCCGCGCTTGCGGATTTTCTTATTGAGTCGTTTTTATTCTCCGGTTGATTGCTTCACAACTCCGCCGATGTCCGCATGAGCGTGGAGTTCGACGGATCGCTCGGCCATCGGAGCCGACCGGCCCAAAAGGAGCTGCCGATCAGATAGACTGCCGGGGTGCTTCGCTAGGGACGAAAAATCAATGCGCCGAGTGATATTCAATCAAAAGGGCGGGGTGGGGAAATCCACCATCGTTTGTAACCTTGCCGCAATCAGTGCCTCCCAGGGGGTGCGCACGCTGGTGATCGACCTGGATCCGCAGGGCAATTCAAGCCAGTATTTGTTGGGCGCGCAGGCGCGGGACGCGCAGCCGAGCCTGGCCGATTTTTTTGAAGCGACCTTGAGCTTCAGTTTCAGGGAGCCGCAGATCGGCTCGTTCATACACGCCACGCCGTTTGAAAACCTCGACATCATTCCATCGAACCCCAATCTCGAGGCCTTGCAAGGCAAGCTTGAATCGCGCTATAAAATTTACAAGCTGCGCGATGCGCTCAAGGGTCTTGAGGGCTATGACGCGGTATATATCGATACACCCCCCGCCCTCAATTTCTTCACGCGCTCGGCGCTGGTCGCGGTCGAACGCTGTCTGATCCCATTCGATTGCGATGACTTTTCCCGCCGCGCGCTGTATTCGGTGCTTGAAAATGTCCAGGAGATCCAGCATGACCACAATGCCGATCTGAGCGTCGAAGGAATTGTCATCAACCAGTTTCAGCCACGCGCAAGCCTGCCGCAACAACTCGTGCAGGAATTGCTTGACGAAGGCCTGCCGGTACTAAGTTCCTATCTGTCCCAATCGGTGAAAATCCGCGAGAGCCATCAGCATGCCAAGCCGATGATTTATCTTGAGCCACGCCACAAACTCGCACGGGAATACCTGGCGTTGCATCAAGAACTCGACGGTTAGGTGACGCGGCAGATACGATGCGAGCCAGTCCGGTGATAGGGGTGATCGAATTCGGATTGCTCCAGCGGTTGACACAGCAGGCTATTGGCCTCGTTCACGCATAACCAATGGAGCCACCGCGAGATCCTGCAGTGGCAAAGTCCCCGATGCCGGCTATAAAAAGCGGGCACCCCATGGCGGAGCAAGCGCCAACGGAGTTGACCGCGACCTGACATTGCTTCGCTCGGCCATTAGCGATACCCTTAAATCGTTCGTGAGCGTCGAATGCTGGTCAACCCGGAGGCAACCGTTTCGTGAAGCGAGCATGGGCTTTCTCCTGCATCCTCGGCTTGAGCGCGATCCTCGGCGGATGCGGCAAGAACGGATCGCAAAACACGACTCAGGATGCGGGCGCATCCGCGAGTCAGGCGTCGGCTCCACCAGGGCAGGCCGCGAGCGGCACACCGGCAGCATCGGGCGCGCAGACGAAGAGCGTACCTGCCGTCGTCACCAAGGCGCAGTTACCGGCGGAAGCTGCCGAAACATTGCGTCTGATCAAAGCGGGCGGCCCTTTCCCTTTTGGCGAGGACGGTGTCTTGTTCCGCAACAGCACCGGATTGCTGCCACAGCATCCGCGCGGCTATTACCACGCCTATACAGTTCGCACGCCTGGCGCGGCGGATCGCGGGCTGCGCCGCATCGTATGCGGTGGAACGCGCAAGCAGACCGGCGACTGCTACTACACCGAGGATTACTACGTCAGTTTTAAACGCATTGCAGAATGACTTGAGCCAATTGAAAACGCCCCAGGCCTGCTACAAAGCAGACGCCGGGGCGTTGCATTTTCAGAGACCGCTTGCGGCCTCGCGCACCGGTCGATTCCGTGCAATCGCAAGCGCCCTTTTTGCGGCACGCTCAGCCGGGTAATAGCGAGCTACCTTTCTCGACGTACGCCCGCAGCAAATGATGGGCAATGGCGAACGGCTTGGGCGCCGACAGCCCGTCCGGATGCTTCCCCGCGAACATCGCCGCAACCTCCTGGCGCGAGAACCAGCGCGCGTCTTCGAGTTCGTTTGTATCGACGACGATGTCGGTATCGCTCGCCTGCGCAAAGCAGCCGATCATCAGCGATGAAGGAAACGGCCACGGCTGCGACGCGAAGTAGACGACCTGTGCACACTTCACGCGAGCCTCCTCCATCACTTCGCGGCGCACGGCGTCTTCCGCGGTCTCGCCCGGTTCAACAAAACCGGCAAGCGCCGAGTACATGCCAGGGGCGAAATGGCGTTGGCGTCCGAGCAGACACCGTTCGCCGTCTATCACCAGCATGATCACGACTGGATCCACCCGCGGGAAATGGCGGGCGTCGCAAACATCGCAGATGCGTTGCCAGCCGGCGTTCGTGACGCGGCTTGCAGAGCCGCAGTTTGCGCAGAAGCCGTGGCGGCGATGCCAGTCGAGCATCGACTTCGCCTCGGCCAGTATGCCGAGCGTTCCCGCGGCAACGCGGTCTTGCAGCGCGAGCGAGCGAAGGTCGATGCGCTCATGGGTGCCTGGCGATGGATCCTCAGACGCAGCCTTGAGCGCGAAGCCGAGCGCGAAGCATCCGCTGCCGTCGGTGTCTTCCCCGAGGAAGATGCTATGAAGCGGCTGGCCGAAGGCAGCGGTCTCGCTGGCGACGAACCATGGGTCGTGCTCGTCGGCTCGCTTGAGCAAGGGGACGTCGCCATCGAAGACGAGAAAGCGCGCGGACGGGGCACTGCGGAGATGCTCGATGAAGGCGTCGTCGTCCCGCTTGTCGGAGTGGCGGTTGAGCGGATTGAAGTTAAAGCCGATGGATGCGGAAAGGGCGGTCATTACGGTCGTTGACCCATGGACGAGAAGATCCGCAAGTATGGCACGGGGTCCAGTTCATACGCTCGCCAGGGTTCAGCCACCGGATTGACAATCGACTGAGAGTAGAATTCCCGCCTTGAAGCGTTTTTTGCTGGTTGATTGATTATTGAAGCCCTGTTTTTACAGCGCTTTGTATTGCGGATAGTCGCTTGGTAGTTCTCGCATTCCGGAGAATGCTGGATGAACGTGTGGCGCTTCGGTCTGGTGCAACTGAACCACTGAACCAGTGAACCAGGCGAGGGATATAGCGGCTACATCATTTTGAGCACCGTTTTTAGGATTCACCCATGGAAATTAAAGTCAACTTTCTCGACAAGCTACGTCTTGAAGCCAAATTCGATGACTTCACGGTAGTTGCCGACCAGCCTATCCGTTATAAGGGCGATGGCTCGGCGCCAGGTCCCTTCGATTATTTTCTGGCCTCATCGGCCCTGTGCGCAGCTTATTTTGTAAAGTTGTACTGCGTAAATCGCAATATTCCTACCGAAAATATCCGCCTGTCGCAGAACAATATTGTCGATCCGGAAAACCGGTACAAACAGATCTTCAAGATTCAGGTCGAGTTACCGCCGGATATCACGGAAGCAGACCGTCGCGGCATTTTGCGCTTCATCGACCGTTGCACGGTGAAAAAAGTGGTGCAAGCCAGCCCCGACTTTGTGATTGAAGAGGTTGAGAACCTGGATGCCGATGCTCAGTCGTTGCTGATTCTAAAGCCCGATTCCGACGCCAGCACCTATATTGTGGGCAAGGATCTGCCGCTGGAGCAGACCATCGCCAATATGTCGGCCAATCTGGCGGCCTTGGGTATGAAGATTGAAATCGCTTCGTGGCGCAATATTGTCCCCAATGTGTGGTCGCTGCATATCCGCGATGCGCATTCGCCAATGTGTTTCACCAATGGCAAGGGAGCGACCAAGGAAAGCGCGTTGGCGTCGGCGTTGGGAGAATTTATCGAGCGTCTGAATTGCAACCATTTTTATGGCGGTGCGTTTTGGGGCGAAGATATCGCCAATGCGGCGTTTGTCCATTACCCGAACGAGCGCTGGTTCAAGCCCGGCCGCAAGGATGCGCTGCCCGCTGACATTCTGGATGCGTATTGCCTCGAAATTTATAATCCCGATGGCGAGTTGCGTGGCTCGCATCTGATCGACACCAACTCCGGCAATGCGCAGCGCGGTATCTGTTCGCTGCCGTATGTGCGGAAGTCGGACGGCGAAGTGGTCTATTTTCCGTCCAACCTGATCGAAAACCTGTACGTCAGCAATGGCATGAGTGCCGGTAATACGCTGGCCGAAGCGCAGGTGCAATGTCTGTCCGAAATTTTCGAACGGGCGGTAAAGCGTGAAATCCTGGAAAGTGAAATCGCATTGCCCGATGTGCCTGCCGAAGTGCTGGCGAAATACCCTGGCATTCTGGCAGGGATCCAGGGCTTGGAAGAGCAGGGCTTCCCGGTGCTGGTAAAGGATGCGTCGCTGGGCGGGACCTACCCGGTGATGTGCGTCACCTTGATGAACCCGCGCACAGGCGGTGTCTTTGCCTCGTTCGGCGCGCACCCAAGCTTCGAGGTGGCGCTGGAACGCAGTCTCACGGAATTGCTGCAGGGGCGCAGTTTTGAAGGCCTGAACGAATTACCTCAGCCCACCTTTGAAAGCAACGCCGTGACTGAGCCGAATAACTTTGTCGAACACTTCATTGATTCCAGCGGCATCGTTTCGTGGCGCTTTTTCAGCGCCAAAGCCAATTTCGAATTTGTTGAGTGGGATTTTTCTGGCCAGGGCGAAAACTCCAATGCCGAGGAAGCCGCAACGTTGTTCGGTATTCTCGAAGACATGGGCAAGGAGGTCTACATGGCGGTGCATGACCAGCTCGGCGCCGTAGCCTGCAGGATTTTAGTGCCCGGTTATTCGGAAGTTTACCCGGTAGAGGATTTGATCTGGGATAACACGAACAAGGCGCTGTTGTTCCGCGCCGATATCCTGAACTTGCATCGCCTGGACGATGCCGGCCTGGCGGCACTGCTTGAGCGGCTGGATAACAATGAACTCGATGAGCATTCCGATATTGCCACTTTGATCGGCATCGAATTTGACGAGAATACGGACTGGGGGCAATTGACGGTTCTCGAGTTGAAGCTGCTGGTTAATCTCGCCTTGAAGCAATTCGAGGAGGCGCAAGAGCTGGTGGGAGCCTTCCTGCAGTACAACGACAACACGGTCGAGCGCGGACTGTTTTACCAGGCGTTGAATGTGGTGCTGGAGGTGCTGCTCGATGACGACCTGGAACTGGACGACTACGCGGTCAACTTCCGCCGGATGTTTGGCGACGCCCGGATGGACGCGGTGATGGGCTCAGTGGACGGCAGTGTGCGGTTCCATGGTTTGACGCCGACGAGTATGAAACTGGAAGGCCTCGACAGGCACCACCGCTTGATCGACAGCTACAAAAAACTGCATAAGGCGCGGGCCAATGTGGCGGCTGCAGCGCGTTAGGGCTACGCGTCATGGCTGGATGCGATGATGCCGATCATCGCCCAGCACATACGCATGTTCGATACGCGGGCGACCATCTGTGCCGGCGTGCATCAGGGTTGATGCCGCCAGCGTTGATGCTCGGGTACGAAGAACAGACCGAGGGCCCTCAATACGCATCCCATCTTTGGATCCTGTCGCCGGCCGGAAGGTCGAACTCCTACGCTTCCCGCTTGCTGCGCCCGTACAGCAGCAGCATCGCCGCGATCACCACGCCGTAGATTATCTGGCGCCCCGCCTCCGGCATCTGCGCGACCGAGAGGATCGACTGCAGGAGCGTGATGAGGATCGCGCCGGCCACCGTGCCAAGGTACGAGCCCCGGCCACCCAGAATCGACGTGCCGCCGAGCACGACCGCCGCGATTGCCGGCAACAGGTAGGCGTCGCCCATCGACTGCGCCGCTTTCGACGCATAACCCGCGAGCAGCACGCCGCCGAACGCCGCGAACCCGCCGCACACGGCGAAAGCGGCCACCGTCACGAGCCGCGTATTGATGCCGGAAAGGTACGCCGCGCGTTCGGTGTTGCCGATCGCGTACAGCGTGCGGCCGAAGGTCGTGCGCGACAGCAGGAACATCGTGGCGCCGCCGATCAGCACCCACAGCGCAACGGCATTCGGCACGCCCGGCACCAGCCAGCCCGCAGCGAGCCATCGCATCACGTGTGGCGCGGAATCCTGCGGCGACGATCCCCCCGTGTAGGCGATCATGATGCCCTGCGCGACCGCATTGGTCGCGAGCGTCGCGATCATCGAAGGAATGCGCAGGAGCGCGACGAGGATACCGTTGACGATGCCGATCAGCACGCCGCAACCGATCCCGACCGGAATCGCGAGGATGTCCCCGAGTTCGCCGCGCCCGGCGACGGCGCAGGCCATCATCGCGCCGACCGTGATCGTCCACGGCAGCGACAAGTCGATGTGGCCCAGCAGGATCACCATCATCAGTCCGGTCGCGATGATGCCGAGGAACGCGCCAACCTTCAGCTGCAGCAGGATGTATTCCGGCGACATGAAGCTGCGCGAAAACATTCCGCCAACGAGCAGTAGCGCGACGATGCACGCGAACGCGATAACAATCGGCCGGTCGATTTTGCGCGTGAGCCTCGACAAGAACGCGCTCCAGCTGGTCGCGGAAACGTCGCTCATTGGAACCACTCCAGACGGTTGCGCACCCTGAACAAGCCGCACGCGCCGATCGAAACAGCGAGCAGAAGAATCACCCCCTGGAACAGCGGCTGCCACAGCGCGTCGACGTTGAACACGAACAGCAGGTCGCCGATAGAGCGGAACGCGAATGCGCCGAAGATCGCGCCGATCGCGCTGCCCTTGCCGCCGAGCAGCGACACGCCGCCGATCACCACGGCGGCGATCGAAAACAGCGTATAGGAGTTGGCGCTGCCGAGGCTCGCTTCTCCCGTGTCAGTGAAGAACGTCAGGAACAAGCCGCCCATCGCGGCGAGCAGGCCGGCCAGCGTATAGCTCGCGAATTTCGCGCGGCGGATCGGCATGCCGGACAGAAAGGCCGCGGATTCTGACGAGCCGGTCGCGTACGCCGCGCGCCCGACCACCGAACGTTTGAAAGGAATCCATACGATCGCCACGGCCGCGAGCAAGATCAGCAAGCTTGCCGGCACGCCGCCGGCGACCTTGCCGGTCAGTGCGTCGGCGAGGTCCTCGTTGATCGATCCGCCGGGAACCGGGCGCAGCAGCAGCGCCAGGCCATAGTAGACGGCGCCGGTTGCGATCGTCGTCACGATCGGCTGCAGACGGCCGAAAATGATGATGACGCCGTTGAGCGCGCCGCACAGCGCGCCGGCCGCGAGCACACCAAGAATGCCGAGCGTGCTGTGCAGCGCGTCGCCCGTCACGATCCACGATCCAATGCAATTCGTCAGCACGAGCGTCATGCCGATCGACAGGTCGATACCGGCCGTCAGCACGACAAGCGCCTGGCCCATCGATATCAGCGCGAGCAGTACCGCCTTGTTCGCGGCCGTCTGGAACACGTTCGCCGACAAGGCCGACGGATAGTTGAAGAGGTAGATCGCGAACATCAGCACGAACAGGCCGAACGCGAACATCGTCCCGCGATTTTCCGCATACCAGTAACGCAGCCCGCTCATGGCGCGACTCCCGAGGAAGGCGAAATCTGCCCGACGGGCAGGTCCAGTGCGCTTGCGATCAGGTTCTGCTCGGTGATCTCCGCGCCGGCGAGTTCCTTCTTGATCCTGCCTTCGTACAGAACGAGCACGCGGTCGCAGCAGCCGATCAGTTCGTCATAGTCGGTGGAATAGAAAACGATCGCGGCGCCTTCGTCGGCGAGGCGTCTCAGCAACTGATAGATCTCCTGCTTGGTGCCGACGTCGATGCCGCGCGTCGGGTCGCAGAGGAGCAGGATTCTCGGCTGCCGGATCAGCCACTTCGCGATCACCACCTTCTGCTGGTTGCCGCCCGAGAGCGAGCCCACGGGCGCGTCGACGCTGAACGACTTGATCGCGAGGAGCTCCATCATCCGCTCGACGAGCGACTGCTGGCGGTCGCGATTAATCACGCCTGCGGTGGACATGCGATCGAGCGCGGCAAACGACAGGTTCTCGCGCACCGACATCGGCAGCATCAGGCCTTCGGTCTTGCGGTCCTCCGGAATCAGCGCCATACCGATCTTGTTGGCGCGCGCGGCCACGGGGCTCGAAATCAGCACGGCCTTGCCGTCGATCTCGATCTTCCCCTCGCAACCGCGCAACACGCCGAACAACGCGAGCAGCAGTTCGCGCTGGCCTTGCCCGTCGAGGCCGCCCAACCCGAGGATTTCACCGCGCTGCAATGAAAAGCTGACGCCCTGCAGCGTGTCGTTCCACGCGAGATCACGGCAGGCGAGAACCGGTGCGGCGGCGAGGCTGTGCCCGGGTTTGTCGGCGGGATTAGCCGCGGGCTTGTCTGAGGGTTTATCTGGGAATGCATGCTGGTACGTCCGGCCGATCATCATTTCGATCACCTCATTGTCGGTGCGCGTGCCCGCCTCGAAGCTCATGACATGACGACCGTTCCGATAGACCGTGCATTCGTCCGCGAGCGCCTTCACCTCGTGCATCCGATGCGAGATGAAGAGCAGTGCGAGCCCCTCGTCGCGCAGGCGCTTGAGCACCTCGATGACGCGCGCCACGTCGGCCGCGGTCAGCGCCGATGTGGCCTCGTCCAGGATCAGGATGCGCGGCTCGCGCGCAAGCCCCTTCGCGAGTTCGACCATTTGCTGGCGCGACAGCGGCAAGTCACGGACTTTTGCGAGCGGATTGATGTCGGCCGCGCCCGCGCGGGCGAGCGCGGTTTCGGCCTGGCGGCGCTGCGCCCGGCGGTCGATCATGCCAAAGCGTAGCGGCGGGTTCGAAGCGAAGATGTTGTCCGCCACGCTCAGGTCAGGGATCAGCGACAGCTCCTGATACACGCAGACGATGCCGGCCGCGTTCGCCTGGGCGGGCGATGCGAACGCGACTGGCTGGCCATAGAGGTGCATCGTGCCCTCATCGGGCTGAACGACGCCGGACATCACCTTCAGCAGCGTGGACTTTCCCGCGCCGTTCTCGCCGAGGATCGCGTGGATGCGGCCGGTGCGCACCGTCAGGTCCGCGTGATCCAGCGCGATGGCGCCGCCGTAGCTTTTCGACACGCCGGACATCTGAAAGAACGACTGCTCTTCGTCCTGCCCCATGCTTCGTCTCCGATCCCATGCAAGATGCCTGCCGTCACGTCGCCGGCCAACTCGGCCAGCCCGCTCACTGGTTGCCCTGGTCCTGCTTCATGATTTCCTGCGCGGAGAAATTGATGCCGCAAGTCGGAAACGAGTTGCCGACGAAGAAGTTGTCCGACTCGTCCGGGAAATAGTTGACGCCCGCCTTGAGCTTCGAATCGTCGGTGACGTCGAGCGGCAGCTTGATCGCGACCGGGATCGTCTGGCCGTCGAGCGCAGCGAGCGCCGTCTTGATCGCCACGGCCACCTGCCCGGGGCCGCTGCCCGCTGACGTGCACTTCAGCCCTTGGCTCCCATACTGCGCACAGAGCTTGCGAAAGCCGTTCTCCGTTTCGCCGCCGAACGGCACGAAGGGATGCTTCGCGTCGAGCATCGCGCGCACGACACCCGTGTCGCCACCCTGCGCCGACATTCCATCGAAGTGGCCCTGCACGGCAATCGCGTCGGCGACGGCCTTTTGCGCCACGCCGTCATCCCATTTGCCGTAGACCTGGACGACGTTCCACTTCTTGCCGGTCGCGGTCAACGTGGTCTGGAATCCGTTGTGCCGGTCCGTGTCGACCGACGTTCCCGCCACCCCGCGGACCTCGAGCACTTTTCCTCCGTTGGGCACGTGAGTCGCAAGCCAGTTGGCCCACAGCACGCCGAGCCCGTACTGGTCGACGTCGACGTTGATCGCGTCTTCGCTGTCGAGCGTGTTGTCGAACGCGATCAGCACGACGCCGGCCTTCTTCGCGCGCCGGATCGCGGGTCCGAATGAGGCGGGATTCTGCGCGTCAACGATGATCGCGTCATAGCCGGCATCGATGAAGTTGTTGACGGCCGAGATCTGTGCCGGCACGTCCTCGCCCGTCGAGACGACCTTGAATTCCTTGAGCTTGGCGGCAACCGCCGGTTGCGCCGTATAGGCCTTGGCCGTCTTGATCATCTGGATGCGCCAGGTGTTCGCGATATAGCCGTTCACGAGCGCGATCCGGTATGGCCCGTTTTTCTTAGGATACTTGACGAATTTCGTGTCGCTCTTCCACGGGACCATGCACGTGGGATCGCTCGGCGGGCCGGAAACGATCGATGCCTGCGCGAAAGCCGTGCTTGCACACAGCGCCAATGTCGCGGCAGCCGCCGCTCGAAGCACCTGGATTCCTGAAAGCATGTCGTCTCCTGTTTTTTGGATTGAACCTACCGGTTGCCGGCGCACATCGCTCGTCATGAATTGCCGACACGGTGTGCGTAACGCAGGGAATCTTGCGGATGTGCTACAGCGGGACTGAAGCGGACTGGCCTCTTCACGGGCGTCCGCTTGAAGCGAAACGAAGGACATACGCGGACGCGTCCCCGTCTGACAGTACTGGCATACCAATCCGCCCGCGATAGTGGTTTACCAGCGTCACCGGTGCAACGCCTGACCGGGCTGAAACAACGTCGTTTCCGCGTTTGCCGGGCGAAGGCAAGCCTGCGGCGGACAGGCGCGACGGACACGAATTGGTGTACCATTTTTTCGACCTTCGGCCGCCGCGCGGCTTCAACGATTTCGAGAATCCTGGATGGCCGATCTTTCGCACACGCCAGCCGGCCGGGCCGCCGATGTGGACGCGGCCGACCGTACTTATGTCGGGCTGGCGAAACAGATCTACGACCTGATTGCGGCTGGCGGCGTCGGGCCTCGTGCCCGCCTGCCTTCCGAGCGCACGTTAGCCGAGCGTTTTGGCGTGAGCCGCACGCTGGTGAGGGAGGCGATCATCGCGCTGGAGATCCAGGGCGTGGTCGAGGTGCGTGTGGGGTCGGGCATTTACGTGGCCGATGCACCCGCGGCGCGCTCCGTCACGTTGGAGCTGCCGCGTGGGCCAGGCCCGATCGAGACGCTGCGCGCGCGCGTGGTGATCGAAAGCGGAATCGCGGCGCTCGCTGCGACCGAGCGCAAGGATTCCGACCTCGACCTGCTCTTCGCCGCGTTGCGCGCGATGCGCGAATACATGGACGACAAGGCCGCGAACGAGGCGGCTGACCGGGAGTTCCATCTGGCGATTGCGCGGGCGACGGGAAACGAAGTCCTCCGGTTCGTGGTGACAGCGATGTGGGACAACTCCCGCGCCGACCCCTTGTGGAAAAAGATTGAGGAGCACTTCCATACGCCCGCGTTGCGGGCGGCTTCACAGGAAGACCATCAGCGCATCTTTTCGGCCATCGTGGCGCGCGATGCGGCCGCTGCGCGCTCAGCGATGCATGCGCATCTTTCGCGCGTCATCGGCGAATTCACGAAGGCCTGGCGTTAGCCTCGACTTTCACTATGCGCGACTAGTCGTCGAGACGAATGCCGACCTTTAGCGTCACTTGCCAGTGCGCAACTTTGCCGCCCTCGACATGACCACGGGTTTCAATGACCTGAAACCAGTCGATGTTATGCAAGGTTTTGTCGGCTCTTGCCAGAGCCACCGACACCGCGTCGTCACTCGATTGCGTTGACGAGCCGGTCAGTTCGATTTGCTTGTAGACGTGATCGGACATGGAGAACGTTTCCTTTGATAAGTCAGGCTGCGAATCGGCCTTCGGTAGCGATTTCGCCAAGGGGTTTGCGCGGACTGGGCGTTTCTCGCGCCTGTAGCGTCTCCGGCAACGAAGCCTTGTCGCCGAGACGGCCTATCGCGATCGCGGCTTCAATCGAATAGGTGTCCGGGATTTTCAGTTCCGTGCGGATCTTGTCTCGCTCGATTCCGGCGAGCCCGTGCGTATGCCATCCAGCCAGACTGGCCTGCAGCGCAAGATAGCCCCACGCGGCGCCGCTGTCGAACGAATGACTGATCGACGTCACTTCGTCAGTCGCGCCGGGCGGGACAAACGTACTCTTCGAAAGGACGATGACCACCGCCGCTGCCTCGCGGGCCCAGCTGCGATTGAAGTCGTTCAGGAAGCCCAGGAATTGCTTCCAGTGCTCGCTGTCGCGCGTTGCGTAGATGAACCGCCACGGCTGTGAGTTATACGAGGAAGGCGCCCAGCGGGCGGCCTCGAAAAACGTCAGCAGCGTCGCATTGTCGATAGGTTCCGGGCTGAAGGCGCGCGGCGACCAGCGATTGACGAATTGCGGATCGATAGGATGGTCTGCGCTGCGAGGGTTCGGCGTTGTCATGATGGGTAGTCGCTCACAAGTTGCTCACTGGTTAGTCTCTCAACAGAGCCGCGATGGAAACGGCGCGGTGAAGTCGTTGAGTGGCTCGATTCGAATCAAGCAGTTGCGTGAGCGAGTATAAGAACGGGGCACGATTTGATCTAACAAGAAATCGGCCGAACCTTATCGCGATGGAGCGGCAACGCGATTTCGTGTTCGGATATAAAGGAGGGAAAGCATGCGAAGGGCCGGAGACTTTCACCAGGAGCGGCCGCGTGCGAATCGGATTTGCATTCCGGTTTTCCTTCTATCGATATGCGAACAAACTGGAAGAGCGGCATTGACCCGCGCAATGCGCTCGACGCATGCTTGCAGGTTGTGATTCTTATCTCTCTCAATCTACATCAGGTCGACTCATGCCTTCGTCAACTCCCCGCTTCGGTATTTGGGCGCTGGTGCACGGTAGCCGTGCCGCGCTGCAGGATCCCGACGAACCCTACGATGCGTCATGGTCACGCAACCGCGAGCTCGTCCTCGAAGCCGAGCGACTCGGTTTCGACTCGACGCTCGTCGCGCAGCATACGATCAATCCGCATGATGAAACGCTTGATCAACTGGAGGCCTGGACTGCTTCGGCGGCGTTGGCTGCTTTGACCACGCGCATCGAGATCATCACGGCGATCAAGCCCTACCTCTATCATCCCGTCACGCTGGCCAAAATGGCCCTGCAGATTGAAGACATCAGCGGCGGGCGATTCGCGATCAATCTGGTCAACGCGTGGAATCGTCCTGAACTCGCCAAGGCCGGTATCGGTTTTGCGGAGCATGACGAACGATATGCATACGGCCGTGAATGGATCACGGTCGTGAATGAACTGATGCGCGGCAAGCGCACCAATTTCAAGGGTCGCTTCTTCAACGTGGAAGACTATGTCTTGCGTCCTGCGGACCGTTTCCGGGAGAGACCGCGCATCTATGTAGGCGGCGAGTCGGAGCCGGCGAGGGCGCTCGTGGCCGACCACGGCGATGTCTGGTTCATCAACGGCCAACCGTTGCCGGATGTGCGTCGATTGATCGAAGACGTAGGAGGGCGCGTTCGTACTGGTCCACCTTTGCGCTTCGGGCTATCTGCTTTCGTGATCGCGCGGCCAACGGACGGCGAGGCGCAGGAGCATCTCGATCACCTGTTCGCGCTTGCTGCGAAGGATGCTCCGTTGCGCGCAGTGCAGAAGGAAAACAGCGATCCAAAGGTGGTCATGCACCAGACGTTCGCCAAGTCAGCGCGCGTTGGATCGAATGGCGGGACCGCGGCGGGGCTGGTTGGCAGCTACGAAACGGTAGCGCGGCGGATTGTCGAGTTCCATCGGGCCGGAATCGAATTGTTCATGCTGCAGTTCCAGCCGTTCGAGGCGGATATGAAGCGATTCGCGCAAGAGGTGATTCCGCTCGTTCGTGAACTGACAGCCCGGGATGATAAGTAAGACGTGGGCAGGACTGTTGACCAGGGAGGAGGGAGCGTCAACTGTCGGGCGCTCAACGTTCAGACCGGCATCTATTCGCGCGCATCCGATCCAGTGCGTTGGGCGGTAGCGTCATGGACTGCGGTTGAGCAGGAACGAGACGAGATGATGCAGATCGCCGCCAATGTATCCAGTGATAATGGCCAGGAGCGACCCATTGGTTGCGCCCGAAATTTCCCTTTCGATACACGCGATAAGCGCAGCGACCAGCAGCACGGTGCCTGCCCGTCTGACGGACACGCGCTGCGGGTCCGATGGCGTGGCGGCGTTTCCGGTGCCTTCATCGAGCGTTCGATGCAGGCGATATCCGAATCCCTTCATGGCGGTTGTCAGCGGGTCGATTTGAACAGTACTAGTCTCCGCAATCGTGCAGCGGCGCCGAACTAACTTTTTCGTATATCGATAGCAGTACGGCTTCTTTGCAGTGCGTGTGCGCTGCGTCGGTCGGTTGTGACCCCTCGCCGGCCGCAATTCGAATGCAGCCTGTTCGGTTGATTTGAGCGCGCTGCCATCGATAAACGCTTGCCCGAACAATCCAACCGCAAATAATCTCGGTCTCACGCGCCGACGGGGTCCGGATGTCTCAGCGGGCTTTGCCGCCTTCAGTCGCGGGCGCAGGACGTGCGCGCTGGTTGTAAAGAATCTTGCGGCGGCGTTCCTGTTCCTCGGGTGTGACGCTGGCGGGATCTTCCGGCTCCCCGGCTTTCCACCCAGTCTTCGATAACGTCGGCCACGCGCTCGGGTGAGCCCGCGACCGTGAAATGCCCGCGCGCGCCTGCCAACTGATGCAGCAGCGCGCGCAGCGTGGGACGCTCGCGCGCCACGAGACCAGTAATCACCGCTGCAGGAAGGGGTTTTCATGGGTGCGCCCGAAACGCCGGTATCCCGTTGCCTTAGTTCTCGCGAAGGTCTTTTTGCTGCAAGGGAATTTATTTGTAAAACATGGATTTATAACGGACTGCGTATTAAAAAATTGCTGGGTCGATAATTGATGGTAGTGGCATCCCTGGCGAGCAGCGCTGTTGTACCTGTATGTGGACCAGAAAAACGCATATATGCATATCGTGATTACTTCGTTGCGCCGATAGTCCTACCCTCTAGCATTGGACGAGTTTCGGTGAATTCGTGACTTGACCAAGCAAAGGAGAGCCATGTCCGTTCTTGATGAAGTGCTGCAGGCAAATGCAGAGTATCAACAAGATTTCAGCGATAAAGTCGAGCTGGCACTCCCGCCGGCACGGCACTCGTGCCGGTGTTTTGTCCCGCTCGCGGGGCTGGATGGACATCGCTGAGCCTCTTGACGCGTAGTGAACCCGGGCAGGCGCGTTGATGAGGCATTGCGGGGGGGCCTGGCGCTATCTCCCCCGAACGCCGATCACCTCGATCACTCCGGTACCAACCGGTCTTTACTTTTACCGAATGTGCCCCAAGGCGTCCACGATTCTCCGTTTGCGTGGCGACGTAATTCCACCGCTTTGAGAGCGACCTATGAAGCCCATCCCGCGGTTGAGTGTTGGCGCGGTAGCGGCCGTTGCGGTCGCGGTCACGCTGATCGGTGTCAAGAATGTCCAGGGTGACGTCAATCGCCAGATACTGAACGTGTCTTACGATCCGACGCGCGAGCTATACCTTCGGCTCGACCAGCAGTTCGTCGCCAACTATCAGCGTGAAAATGGCGTTCGCCTGCAGGTGAAACAATCGCACGGAGGCTCTTCGCGGCAAGCGCGCGCGGTCATTGATGGTGAACAGGACGCGGACGTGGTGACGCTGGGACTGTTCACCGATATCGACGCGCTGCGCAAGCGCGGCCTGATTGCCGATGGTTGGCAGGACCGCTTGCCGCATCATTCGCAGCCTTATTATTCGACCATTGTCTTCGTGGTTCGCCGGGGCAATCCCAGAGACATTCATGATTGGCCCGACCTCGTGAAACCCGGTGTCGAGATCATCACGCCGGACCCGCGAACGTCAGGCAACGGCAAGCTCAGCGCGCTGGCTGCATGGGGCGCCACGACGACGCGTGGCGGCACCGACGCTGCCGCACGCTCATATCTGGAGGCCCTGTACCACCACACCACGCGCCTCGATAGCGGAGCTCGCGGCGCCGCGACCACCTTCGTCATCGAGAAGGTAGGTGACGTTCAACTGACCTGGGAAAACGAAGCAATACGCGAGCTTGCCGACACGCCGGGCGAACTCGAGATTGTGTATCCGCCGGTCAGCATTCTTGCCGAGCCCTACGTTGCGTGGGTCGACCGCAATGTCGCCAGGCACCACAGTGAGCGCTATGCACGGGCTTATCTCGACTACCTCTTCACTGATTCTGCACAGGAGATCGTGGCGCAAGCGGGATACCGGCCCGTCAATCCTGCGATTGCCAGCAAATACGCTGACCGCTTAAGGCCTATCAAGCTTTTCAACGTGACCGACATAGCTAAAAGTTGGGACGACGCCAATCACAAGTTCTTCGACGAGAACGGGATCCTCGATACGGTTATCGGTCCTGCCGGCACGGCGGCCGCCGAAAACGGCGCCGTCGCAATCCAAAAGAATGGGGCTTGAAACCCAGCATGAAACTCCTAAGCCAATTTAACTACACCGCGCAAAAGGGTCGCCGGGATCTGGTGGCCGGTCTCACGGTTGCCGCCATATCCTTGCCGCAAGGCATGGCGTATGCGTTGATTGCCGGCGTCGATCCGCGCTTTGGTTTGTACTCGGCCGTGATAGTGACGCTGGTGGCGTCGATCTTCGGATCGTCGTCGCACCTGATCAATGGACCGACCAGCGCCATTTCCCTCGTGGTATTCAGCGCGCTCGCTTTTCTGGATCCCAATGCAAGCGCGGACATATACGAAGCCATGTTCCTGCTCGGCGTGATGGTCGGCATCATTCAAATAGCGATAGCGGTGTTCCGTCTGGGCGACCTCACACGGTACATTTCCGAATCCGTGATCCTTGGTTTCATGGCGGGCGCGGCGGTGCTTCTGGCAGTCGGGCAGATCGGCAATGCGCTTGGCGTGCGTGAGAAAGGAACGGGCCACCAGCATGTGCTTTACAGGCTGTGGCTGACCGTTGTCCATGGCGACCCGGTGAACCTTAAAGCCCTTGCGATCAGTGCTGTCACGGTCGCGCTTGCACTCGCGCTGCGCCAAGCCGTGCGTCGCTACAAGCTGCCGCAATTCGATATGTTGCTGGTGCTGCTTGTGATAAGCCTTTCCGCTTTTGCCCTGGGATGGTCGACGCCAGGGGCAGGAGGCAAGACGGCGATTTCGGTGATCGGCGCGTTGAAGGCCAGCCTGCCCGAGCCGCATATTCCTGAGATCAAGTGGTCATGGCTTGGGCAGCTCTCGTCGTCGGCGGTTGCTATTGCGTTCCTTGGTTTGCTTGAAGCGCTCTCGATTGCCAAATCGATAGCGCATAGGACCGGCCAGCCGCTGGACTACAACCGTCAGTGCATGGCTGAAGGACTCGCGAACCTGGCAGGCGGCTTTTTCCGGTGTTTGCCCGGCTCGGGTTCTCTTTCCCGTTCAGCCATCAACTACCAGGCGGGTGCAGTCACGCGGTTCTCGGGCGTGATCACGGCGGTCATCGTCGCTGTTGCAGTGCTGCTTCTGGCTCCGTTGACACGCTATATTCCCAAGGCGTCGCTTGCCGGTCTTCTGCTGGTTACGGCGTTCCGCCTGATCGACTTCGAACGGATCCGCTATGCGCTCAGGGCGTCTCGTTACGATGCTGGGCTCGTGTTGATTACTGCACTGTCGGCGCTTGTGATTGGCGTCGAGTTCGCCATTCTCGTCGGCGTAGCAGTGTCGATTGTGCTGTTCGTGCCGCGCGCGGCTAAATTGAAAGCAACCGAATTGTTTGTCAGTCCGGAGCGGGTGGTGCGCGAACGATTACCGAGCGACCCGGAATGTACGTCGGTTGCAGTGTACGACCTGGAAGGCGAGTTGTTCTTCGGCGCCGCACTGGAGCTGGATCGTCACTTCGATGCGATCAATGCGCAAGTCGAGGCTCGCGGGATTCGCCACGTCATCTTGCGGCTCAAGCGAGTGCGCAATCCAGACGTGGTGTGTATAGAAAAGCTCGAGCATTTTCTGCGCGAGAGTCAAAGCAACGGCCGGATTGTTTTGCTCGCGGGACTGCGTCCCGAGTTGCAGGTGGCGCTGGGCAATCTTAAGTTCTCCGACTGGTATCCGCCCGAGCGTTTCTTCCCTGAAGAGGACGAGCGCTATTCGGCAACGCTTCGTGCAGTACGTTACGCGTATAGCCTGATTGCGGATGCGAATACGTGTGCCCACTGCGCACAGCACAGCGTCGAGCCGGCTCCGGTGCAAGAGGATGACCGCCTGTATTACCTCGTCTGACTCGTATTTCAGATGAAAACGCTTTCAGCCGATCGCGGCACGAACCGGCGCTATACGTTCATGGCCGGTCTTGCCCGCCGCACTGCTTGAGTCAGAATCGGCCGCCGCATTTGCTATCACGAATATGTCATTTGACTTCATTGCTCGCGGCACCAAGAATGGGCTTCATGTTGCGACGCACCACGTTCGCAGCATGTTTTTGAATTCGCCGCTATTGCCCGCAAGTGTCCGCCAACCAGGAGCATAGAAATGACCCAGTTTTCTCCGGAACAGTTCGCCGCAGGACAAAAAAGCCATGTCGACACATTCTTCAGCCTGACGAACAAGGTGTTCGAGGGCGTTGAAAAGCTGACCGCCCTGAACTTGCAGGCCGCGAAGTCGATATTTGCCGAGACGCAGGAAACCGCGCAGAAGACGCTGTCGGGGAAGGACCCCCAGGATCTGCTCAAGCTTCAAAGCGCCCTGACGCAGCCGGCCGCTGAAAAGGCCCAGGCATACAGCCGTCATGTGTATGAGATCCTGACGGGCACACAGGCCGAATTCCTCAAGGTCGCCGAAGCGCAGTTTGCCGAATATAGCCACAGCGCGCAGAGCTTCATCGACACACTGACCAAGAACGCGCCAGCCGGCTCGGAAACTGCAGTGGCCCTGTTGAAGTCGACGATCACCGCAGCCAATACCACGTACGACACCGTTCACAAGGCAACGAAGCAAGCCGTCGAAATTGCTGAAAGCAGTTTTGATGCAGCAACGTCCGCCGCGTCGAAGGCCGCGAAGGATACCGCCGCACAGGCATCGCGTGCCTCCAAGACCGCCTGACGCAGCAACGCACGGCGTTTCGCGCCGTGCTGCACCGATCAACTGCTGCTTCTCTATCGCCACCTGCACTCAGCAGATGAGCCGTTGCCGGATGCATCGACGCTTCGCTCAGTCTGGAACGAACTCATGACGGACCCTCGCCATATGGTGTTCGGTGGGTACAGGGACGGCGAGCTGGTTTCCAGCTGTGCTCTGAATGTCATACCAATCTCACACGAGGTTGCGGACCCTATGGCGTCGTGGAGAATGTCGTGACTCATGGCGCTCATCGCGGAAATGGCCACGGCAAAGCAGTGCTTTGCGAGGCGTTGGCATCGAGCTGGTCGGCTGGTTGTTATAAGGTCATGCTGCTTACGGGACGAAAGGATAAAGCGACCGTCCAGTTTTACGAGTCAGCGGGCTTTGATGGGCAGGAAAAGCTTGCGTTCATCGCGAGGCCGGGACGGTAATCGTCAACCTCTTGCAAACAGCCGGCGATGCGCTGGCGGGCATCTGGCAGACCCAGGCACGCGGCAAGTGAGAGAGAGTCTATATCCGCCACACCACAAGGAGCCTTAGCCATGATCATCGCGCACTACTCGCATCGACTGCCGGCCAATTACGACACCGGACTGATCCGCACCCGGGCGAAGGAGCGCGGTCCGCTCTGGGATACCGTTCCGGAGCTTTACTTCAAAGGTTTTCTGCTGCGGGAAAATGGCCGTTACGGCGCCATCGCGAATGACTATTCGTCGCTGTATCTGTGGCGTCATGACGAGGCATTCCGTGATTTCCTGCTGAGCGGTCGCTTCAAGGTTGTGACAGACGCTTTCGGGCGAGCCGAGATTCAGACGCGGTTTGCGCTCGACGCGCGCAAGGGGCAAGCGCACCACGCTCGATTTGCGATCAAGGAGGACCTGGACATTCCTCTGGATGCCGACTTGACGGCTGTGTTCGCCAGCGAGATCGAGCGGAACCGAGAGATCGCCGGGCGATCCACGACGGTGGCCGCCGCAGTCGGTGTGGACACTCAGAACTGGAAATTCACGCGCGTCGTGCTGACCGAGCATGAACCGAGCGGCAACGAAGCCGGCACAAGCTATGAGATCCTGCATCTCGCCAGGCCGCTTCTGGAGACGCTGCCCCATGGACGCGCCGCATAGAAACGGGAGGGCAGCGTCACACGGGAACCTGCGGCACTCGAAATCTCGTGTCGCCCTTTAAACCGCCGGTCCTGCTTTTGCTGACGGTCAGCCCGGCACGAATAACGCTTGCGGAACTCGCACGACAGCGTCCGCCACATGAACCGGCCGTGGAATCAATGATGTCAGGGTAACCCGGCCCCGCCAGTGCGAGCGGCCCAAGTGACAGAAGCAAGGCAACGACGAATGTGAAACGGAATGTTTGGCGCACCATGTCAGAACGTCCTGATCCGTGGTTCATCGTCAGCGCTGCTGATGGGGGCTGAGAGTTGAATGTGTATTGGCTCGCCTTTATCTGCTCCGGATTCCTTAGCAGATTAAAAATTCCGGCAGGCGCATTCGCCGCGGGCCGATGTTGATCTTGCCCACGGCCGCACTCTCACGATCACGCTTGCCGGGTGAGAACGGAAACGAAGTTCGCCGTTTCGGGCTGTTTCGGCCGGTTGAAGATGTCGTCGGCCAAACCGGATTCGATCACGCTGCCGCCGCTGAGGAACACGACCTCGCGAGCTATCGATGCAGCCAGACGCAGATCATGCGTAGCAAACAGCATGGTCATGCCTTCTTTCGCGAGCTGGCTCAGTACGTCGATCACTTCGGCCGCCAGCCCGGGGTCGAGCGCAGAGGTCGGTTCGTCGCAAAGAAGAATGTCCGGAGAAGGCGCGAGCGCTCGTGCAATGGCTACCCGCTGCTGCTGTCCACCGGAGAGCGTGGCAGGCCAGGCATCGGCCTTCTGCGAGATGCCTACCTTTTCCAGCAATGTGCCCGCCCGAACCCGCGCGCGCTCCTTGTCCCATTTCTGCACGGTGACCAGGCCCTCCATCACGTTCTGTATCACGGTCCGGTGCGGGAACAATTGGAAGCTCTGGAACACCATTCCCGTCTTGCGACGTATCTTGAGCACCGCGTCGCGAGACGGCTTCTCCGTGCTGCTGAATTCGACTCGCTCGTCGCCTAGCGTGAGCGAGCCGGTGTCGGGAATCTCAAGCAGGTTCACGCAACGCAGGAGCGTGCTCTTTCCGCTTCCAGACTGCCCGATCAGCGCCGTGACCGTACCCTGTGCGAGCGTGAGATCGACCGACTTGAGCACATGATGGGCGCCGAAGGATTTCTGGATTTTATCGAGGGCTATCATCACTGACCCCCCTTGAAGAGCGCATGTTGACCGAGTCTTCTTTCAAGCTGCACCTGGGCTGAGGACAACACGGAACTGAACACCAGATAGATCAGCGCCGCCTCCGTGTACAGGATCAGCGGTTCGTAGGTTACCGAAGCAATCCGTTGAGCCGCCTGGAAGATCTCGGGTACCGTGAGCACTGCGGCAAGCGACGTGTCCTTGACGAGTGCGATGAACGAGTTCGCCAGTGCGGGCAGGGCGACGCGGGCAGCCTGCGGCAGAACCGTTCGCCGCAGCGCTTGCGAGCGCGTCATGCCCATGGAATACGCGGCCTCCCATTGTCCATTCGGAATCGATTCGACAGCGCCGCGGATGACTTCCGAGTTGTAAGCGCCCACGTTCAGCGAGAAGCCGATAATGGCCGCAGTGAGCGGATCCAGCACAATGCCGACGCTGGGCAGGCCATAGAAAATCACGAAGAGTTGCACGAGCAGCGGTGAGCCGCGGATCAGCCACACGTAGAATCGTGCAATCTTGACCGCCCATTGCGGTCCGAACAGCCGCACGAGTGCGGTTGCAAATGCCAGCGTCAAGCCGAGTGCAAACGATGCAATGGTGAGCGGCACCGTGAACACGAGTCCCGCGTACAGGAGTGGCCAGAGCGACTCGCCCATCAAGTGGAGCCATGCCGGCATATTTCGGATCTCTGATGATTAGCTATGGGCGGTGCTGAGCGCAATGTTACTTCGATACATCCTTGCCGAAGTATTTCTGCGAAATCTGCTTGTAGGTGCCGTCTGCCTTGACGTCGGAAAGCGCCTTGTCGATAGCGGCCAGAAGCTCCGGATTGCCCTTCTGGATGATGACGCCCGAGTACTCGCTGTCAGCCGAATTATCGATTGCTGCGATCTTCACCTTGGCGTCCGGCTTGTGTTTCTTGAAGTCGAGAAACGAGAGACTGTCGTTCACCGTCGCATCGACGCGGCCGGATGTCAGCAAATCAATTGATTCATTGAAGCCCTGCACGCCCACTACGTCCGCACCGTGATCCTTCGCGATCTTGCCGAAGTTGCTCGTCAGCGTATTGGCCGATTTCTTGCCCTTCAGGTCATCGAAGGTCTTGATCGTCGTGTTGTCCGAGCGCACGATCAGGGCGGCATGGGAAGCGATATAGGGCTGCGAGAAATCGTACTTGGCCTTGCGGGCGTCGGTGATGGAGACCTCGTTGATGACCGCGTCGTACCGGTTTGCATCGAGTCCGGCAATCAACCCGTCCCACTTGCCTTCAACAAACTCCGGCTTGACGCCAATGCGTTTTGCGATGGCCTGGCCGATTTCCACGTCGAAGCCTGTCAGCTTGCCCGACTCGTCGTGGTAAGTGAACGGTGCGTATGTTCCCTCGGTGCCGATCTTGATGACACCGGCGCTCTTGATGCTTGCGAGACCGTCGGCCGCGAAGGCGCTTGATAAAGCGGTCAACTGGACGATGCCGGCAAGCAGCATGGCTTTGAGAATCTTCATGTGAGTGACTCCTTAAATGTTTATCTATTGTTTATTTCATCATCGACGAGCGATGACGAAACGCTTTGGCGCGACTGTAACAAGGGGGTTTAGTTTCACAAAGCACAACGGTGTCGAAGGTTATGCCTGGATCGAATAAAGGCGGCGGACGTAGTTTGTTAAGCGGGGTTTGAAAAGGTCGGACGCAAGGTTTAGTAACCCCGGTGGATATCGACGAGATCTTCCAGCGTCGTACCTTGAGTGAAGGCGCTGAAATTGCGCGCGAACTTGCGGGCCAGTTCAGCCGCATTGTGTGGACCGATGGCCGACGTGTGTGGCGACAGGCGGATGCGCGGATGCGTATAGAAAGGGTGCCCGGACGGCAGCGGCTCGGGCTCGGTGACGTCGAGCGATGCCCCACCAATCAGCCCGTTGGCAAGCGCCTCATGCAACGCTTCATTGTCGATTAACGAGCCACGCGCGACATTGATCACGTGCAGTCCAGGCTTCGCCTGAGCCAGCAACTCCCGACTGACGATATGACGCGTTGCCGCAGTAGCCGGCGCCGCGAGTACGAGATGGTCCGCTTCTCGAACCAGTTCGCCGATATCGGCAACGAGCGTGACGCCTGGCAGATCCGGTGCGGTGGAACTTTGACGCCGCACCGCGACGACCCGGGCGCCAAGCGCGAGCGCTTTCTGCGCGAGAGCCTGACCGATCGAACCGAAGCCGAATATGCCGACTGTGCTGCCCTGCACCGTTGCGAGGGGCGTCAACGCCCATTGCTGTGCGTCGTGAATCCAGATGTCGGGCAGGCGTTTCGCGTGGGCAAAGATTGCTGCCAACGCGAATTCTGCAATCGCTGTCGAGGAGGTGCCACGTGCGGTGGTGACGGACGGTCCTTCAAAGAACCAGCGCGGATAAAAGTCGATCCCCGATGAACCCAGTTGCACCCAGCGCAGATTGAAAGGCCAGCCAACGGGTGCATGTTCAGGTGCTTGCGCACCCCGTATGATGATTGGAGCGGCGATCAGGATGGACGTCTCGTCAGGCAGTTCGGCCGGCACCCCGCGCGGTATGCCGACTACCTGAACATCAGGCAGCAGCGCGCGCACTGCATCATTGAATGGTTCGGCGAGCTGGCTGGCGATTGTGACCATGAGTTTTCAGAACGGGAAGGGACGGCACGCTCGTGCATGCAGAGCGAAAGGATTGATAAGGACTGCGTGAAGGAAAGATCGAGCAAGCGTAGAACGTGGCGAGCCGCTGCGTCACGAGTCCGAAGCGCACGTCGAAGCGTCTGAAACCGGACGCCCTGACGTGCCCGCCTGCTTACAAGTGAGAAAGCCTCAGAAATCGAAGCCAGGTCCGCCGGCGCCCGGTCCACCGGCAGGACCCGCAGGGGCTGCATTTTTCGGCGCTTCGGTTACCGTTGCATCAGTCGTGAGCAGGAGGCCAGCGATAGATGCGGCGTTTTGCAGCGCGGTGCGCGTCACTTTGGTCGGATCGAGCACGCCCGATTCGACCAGGTCACCGTATTCACCCGTCTGCGCGTTGTAGCCAAAGTTGCCCGTACCCTCGGCGACCCTCGCGACGACCACGCTGGCTTCCTCGCCCGCGTTCGTGACGATCTGGCGCAATGGTTCTTCCAATGCGCGCAGCACGATCTTCACCCCGGCGTCCTGGTCCGCGTTGGCGCCCTTCAGGCCGCTGATTGCCTGCTTGACGCGAACGAGCGCAACGCCGCCACCCGGCACGATGCCTTCTTCAACTGCTGCACGCGTCGCGTGCAGCGCATCGTCAACGCGATCCTTTTTCTCCTTGACCTCGATCTCGGTTGCACCGCCCACCTTGATCACCGCTACGCCGCCGGCCAGTTTCGCTACGCGTTCCTGCAGCTTTTCGCTATCGTAGTCGGAACTGGCTTCGTCGATCTGCACACGGATCTGCTTGACGCGTGCCTGGATATTCTTCGTGTCGCCGGCGCCGTCGATCACGATGGTGTTTTCCTTGCCCACTTCAATGCGCTTGGCCTGGCCCAGTTCAGCCAATGTCGCTTTTTCCAGCGTGAGACCGGTTTCTTCTGCGATCACCTGGCCGCCGGTCAGGATCGCGATGTCTTCGAGCAATGCCTTGCGACGATCGCCAAAGCCCGGCGCTTTAACCGCGACTGTCTTCAGGATGCCGCGGATATTGTTGACCACGAGCGTCGCGAGCGCTTCACCCTCGACATCTTCAGCGATGATCAGCAGCGGTCGTCCCGCCTTCGCAACCTGTTCCAGCACCGGCAGCAGATCGCGGATATTCGATACCTTCTTGTCATGCAGCAAGACGAACGGTTCGTCGAGAACGGCGACCTGTTTATCCTGATCGTTGATGAAATAGGGCGACAGGTAGCCACGATCGAATTGCAATCCTTCAACCACATTGAGTTCATCTTCGAGCGACTTGCCGTCTTCGACCGTGATCACGCCTTCCTTGCCGACACGATCGATCGCCTCGGCAATCCGCTGGCCGATCGATTCTTCGCCGTTAGCCGAGATGGTCGCGACCTGGGCAATTTCCTTGCTGGTCGTGGTGGGCTTGCTGATCTTCTTTAGTTCTTCGGCAGCGGCGATCACGGCCTTGTCGATGCCGCGCTTCAGATCCAGCGGGTTGAGACCCGCAGCCACGTATTTCAGCCCTTCGCGTACGATCGCCTGCGCCAGCACGGTGGCTGTAGTGGTGCCGTCACCGGCGTCGTCGCTGGTGCGCGACGCGACTTCCTTAACCAGTTGCGCGCCGATATTTTGCAGCTTGTCGGCCAGCTCGATTTCCTTCGCGACCGATACACCGTCCTTGGTCACGATCGGCGAGCCGAAGCTGCGCTCCAGCACGACATTGCGGCCTTTGGGCCCAAGCGTTACTTTCACTGCGTTGGCGAGGATGTTGACGCCTTCGACCAGTTTCGATCGTGCGCTATCGCTAAAGACAATTTCCTTGGCTGCCATTTCTGAAGCTCCGTTATTGTTGGGTGACTACGGCGACAATGTCTTCTTCGCGCAGCACGAGCAGTTCGTTGCCGTCTACCTTGACCTGCTGGCCGGCATATTTTCCGAAGAGCACGCGCTCGCCGACCTTCAGGTCGGGCTCGATGCGCTTGCCGTCGCTATCACGCTTGCCGGGACCGACCGCAATGACTTCACCCTGGTCAGGCTTTTCAGCGGCGCTTTCGGGAATAACAATGCCCGATGAGGTTTTTGTTTCCTGGTCGAGGCGCTTGATGATCACGCGGTCGTGTAGCGGACGTAGGCTCATGGTTGGATTCCAATTGTGGTGAATGAGTAGCACTCCTCGAAGACGGGTGCTAACAGGAATTGAGTATAGGAATCTGCGGTGGCTCGATCCAATAACGAATACATGAAACGTTATCGGCGTTTGGCATTTGGCCGTGGTGCTTCGAGTGCGTACATCACGCGTGTCACGCGGCGCCAGCGGGCCGCTTTAGCAAAGCCCCTTGGCGCGCGTGTTTACGATCGTGCTCGGCAGTGCTGGATTGGCGGCTGTTCTATAGCGAGCGCCCGGGTGGTTCAGCCCGCTGCGCGCTTCTGTATAGCCTGCACGTAGCGATTTTCCGGACGTGGCAGTCCGAGATTCTCGCGTAACGTCGTGCCTTCATACTCGGTGCGAAACAGGCCGCGCCGCTGCAACTCCGGTACCACCAGCTCGGCAAACTCGGTCAGCCCGCCCGGCAACCATGGCGACATGATGTTGAAGCCGTCCGCGCCTTCTTCCTCGAACCACTGCTGCAATTGATCGGCAATACTCTCCGGAGTGCCAACGACTTGCTGGTGTCCACGAGCGCCGGCTATGCGCAGATACAGGTCACGAATGCTCAGGTTCTCGCGGCGCGCCAGATCGAAGAGCAATTGCTGCCGGCTTTTGCCGCCATTCGTTTCCGGCAGGTCGGGCAGCGGCCCGTCGATGGGATACTTCGACAAATCAACACTGCCGGTCATTTTCGACAGCAATGCGAGGCCGACATCGGGGTGAATGAGGTCCTGTAGCGCGTCGAACTTCGCGTGTGCCTCTTCAAGCGTCCTGCCGATGACCGGGAAGATACCCGGCATGATCTTCAGATCCTCAGGTTGCCGGCCGTATTTGATGAGCCGCCCCTTGACGTCCTGATAGAACGCCTTGGCTTCATCGAGGGTCTGGTGCGCAACGAAGATCACCTCGGCGGTCTGCGCGGCAAGCTCGCGGCCGGCATCCGATGCTCCGGCCTGCACGACCACTGGCCAGCCCTGCGGCGAGCGGGCGATGTTGAGCGGGCCGCGCACCTTGAAATGCGGGCCGCGATGGTCCAGCGTATGCAGCTTGTCAGGATCGAAATAGATCCCGCTTTCACGGTCGCGGATGAAAGCGTCGTCTTCCCAGCTGTCCCAGAGGCCTGCGACGACGTCATGGAATTCGCGTGCGCGTTCGTAGCGAACTGCGTGAGCGGGATGTTGCTCGAAGCCGAAGTTGAGCGCTTCCGTTTCGCTGCTGGAGGTAACCAGGTTCCAGCCCGAGCGTCCGCCGCTCAAGTGGTCGAGAGAAGCGAACTTGCGTGCGACGTTGAACGGTTCATTGAACGTGGTGGATACGGTCGCGATCAAGCCGATGTTCTTCGTGACTACCGACAAGGCGGCCAGCAGGGTCAGCGGTTCGAAGTGGTCGGCGCGGGCCGTGCGCGAGAGCGATGCGAGATTCGTATCCCGGATGCCTACGCTGTCCGCGAAAAACACCGCGTCGAATTTCGAACGCTCGGCGATCTGCGCGAGTTCAGCGTAGTGTGAGAAATCGAGCCCACCCGCCCGATGCGTCTCAGGATGACGCCAGGCGGCAATATGGTGGCCCGTCTCCATCAGGAAAGCACCTAGCTTGATCTGCCGCTTCGCCTTGCTCATTGGTTTGCTCCACGTCGTTGGGCGGTTTGGATGGCTGGACGCATATTCTTGAGCTTCCGCACGTTTTCACCAATCAACGATTTTTGCTTTGCATATTCAGCGCAACGGCAAATGCATGGCGCTAAACCACGAAAACATCTGCAAGGTTGCCATTCAGGCCGTGGGCGGTGAGCGTGTGGTTGCGGACACCGGTCCACGATCAGCAAATCACGTCCGACGATCTGTTGAAACTGCCTGAAGTAATCCACGCGTCGGGTGAATCGGTGAGGTTCCGGTCTGATTAACCGTCTTGATTATTCCGTCTGGCGCTTAGCACAACACGAATCGATGGTTCGTTACGGCCCGGTGCGCTGCTACATTCCCGGCTGTGACGCACCGCTTAGGTGCTCGCTCTATCTACAACTGCGCAGACCAACACATAATGAAAATCAAACTTCTCACCGCAGCTTTCATGGGGTCGCTGCTGTTCATGTCGAGCCTGGCGCATGCCGATCGCCTCGACGATATCAAGAAGGCCGGCGTGCTTCGCGTGGCGACTTTTGACAGCAATCCGCCTTTCGGCTTTGTCGATCCAAAGACCAACAAAATAGTCGGGCTTGATGTTGACTATGCAAAAGCGGTCGCCGACAAACTCGGCGTCAAGCTCGACATCCAGCCGACCAACCCGGCCAACCGCATTGCATTTCTGACATCGAAGAAAGTGGATCTCGTGTTCGCCAACTTCACCATCACCGACGAACGCAAGAAGGAAGTCGATTTCAGTACCCCGTACTTTGCGTCGGGCACGCAGTTCATCGCCAAGAAGGGCACGCTGAAGTCGCCTGAGCAATTGAACGATTTACGTATTGGCGCGGATAAAGGCACGACCAACGAGCAACAGGTTCGTACGCAGTTTCCGCGGGCAACGATCGTGGCTTATGACGACACGCCGTTTGCGTTCGCCGCGCTTCGAACGGGTAACGTCCAGGCAATCACGCAGGACGGTCCGAAACTTGTCGGCTTGCTCGCTAACGTGCCGGACCGCGACAAATACGAAATCCCGGCTTTCACCATATCGAACGACTATGAAGGCGTGGGTGTCCCCAAGGGCGAGCCGCGCCTGCTGAGTGTCGTCAATGACACGCTGACAGGTCTTGAAGCAAACGGTACCGCGGGCCACATCTACGACCAGTGGTTCGGGCCGAAAAGCCGCGCGCCGTTGCCGCGTTTGTTCAAGATCGGCGACCCGCAGAAGAGCTGAACGCTGCCCGCCCGGCCAAGCCCGGTTCGACCGTGATCGGTTGAACCGGGCTTGGCGTTTAAATCTTCTATTTCGTGTCTAGCTGAATGATTCCAATGAATGGATGGCTCGCGCCGAAGTACCTGATCTGGCTGCTCCAGGGCTTCGGCATGACGCTGGGGTTGTCAGTGACGGTGATTGTCACGGGGACCCTGGGTGGCTGTCTGCTGGCGCTTGCGCGCACTTCGCGCGCGGCGCCCGTGCGTCGTGCCGCTGCGCTCTATGTATTGGTATTTCGGAACTCGCCGCTGATCGTGCAATTGCTGTTCTGGTATTTCGGCGTGGCGACTCTCTTGCCCGAAGCGCTCATGACCTGGTTGAACACGCCGCATGCGGTGGATCTCGGCGTGTTCAGGCTACATTGGCCATCGTTTGAATTCGTGGCCGGCTGGATCGGGTTGACCTGCTATTCGACCACGTTCATTGGCGAGGAATTCCGCTCGGGGTTATCAGGTGTTCCCGTGGGGCAGCACAACGCGGCGGCCGCCCTCGGACTCACGCCGTTAGCCGCATTCGTTCATGTGATCTTGCCGCAGGCGGTGCGGATCTCGACCCCGCCCTTGTTCGGGCAGTACATGAATATCGTGAAGAACTCATCGCTGACCATGGCGATCGGGCTGGCGGAACTCTCGTATTCGTCGCGTCAGGTCGATACCGAAACCTTCAAGACATTTCAGGCGTTCGGCATGGCAACGGTGCTGTACATACTGACCATCGCACTGCTGGAAGTGGTGCTCGTGGTGGTGCAGCGTAGCGGTTCACGAGCAGCGGCGCGCCGATGAGCGACGCTCTTTCCGCCATCCTTTCCAATCTGCCGTACCTGCTCGTCGGCACGTTTCCCGATGGCCCCTTAGGCGGCGCGGCGCTGACGCTGGTGATGGCCTCGATCTCCGCCGTGTCATCCGCCATCCTCGGGCTGGCGGGCGGCATTGGCCTTGCCATGACGCGTGGCGTGAGCCACATGATCCTGCTGGCGGTAATCGGTTTCTTTCGCGCCATACCCGTCCTCATGCTGATCTTCTGGACCTTCTTCCTGCTGCCGGTCTTGCTTCACATCGACGTGCCCGGCTTGGCGACGGTCGTGGCCGCGCTATCGCTGATCGGCGGCGCTTACCTGTCGCATTCGGTTCATGCGGGCATCGAAGCAGTGGGGAGCAGTCAGCGCCAGGCGGCTCTGTCGCTGGGGCTGACGCGCTGGCAGGCGATGCGTCATGTACTGCTGCCGCAGGCCATCCGGATCATGGCGCCGTCGTTCATTAACCAGTGGGTGTCGCTCGTCAAGGATACGTCGCTGGCCTACATTGTCGGCGTGCCGGAACTCGCGTTTCTTGCCAACCAGGTCAATAGCCGGCTGATGATTTATCCGGTGCAGATCTTCCTATTTGTGGGCCTCGTCTATTTAATCCTGTGCACATCGCTCGATGCGCTGGCGACGCGCCTGCTGCTCGGAAGTTCGCAAGCAATGGAGCGGCGCGTAAGTGCGCGCCCTGCGGCTATTGTCCCGTCGCCGGATTGAAACCGAGCCGCGCTCGACGTTCAGCATTCGTATGCTTTCAATAATTACGCGAAGATCGAAGGAGTTTTGTAATGTCCACCAACATCATACGATTGCCGATGTCGCAAAGCCTGCTTTAGAAATACGTTTTTATTGGTTCAGCTTCTGAGCGGCCTCTTTCATAGTGTCAATTGATGGCTATAGACGGTTGCATTTCCTCTGGCAGCCGATTCGCCTCAATGAGTTTTCAAGTGACAGTACAAGGAGACGTCATGGCAGTTGAATTGGAAGAACGCGTAACTGAAGAGTCTCATGCGGTGCTGGAAGCGGCGCGCGCAGCAGCGGCAGCGAATCAGCTGCCCTACGCGGGAGGCGTTTCACCTCGCGACGCATTTGCGCTGGTTGAATCGGGCGCAGCGGTGCTTGTGGATGTCAGAACGACCGAAGAGCGCAAGTTCGTGGGTTACGTGCCTGGCAGCGTCCACGTGGCCTGGGCGACAGGTACGTCGCTCACCCGCAACCCGCGCTTTGTCCGGGAGCTGGAAGCAAAGACCGGCAAGGATGCAATCGTGTTGCTGCTGTGCCGTAGCGGCAATCGTTCCGCGCTTGCAGCGGAAGCCGCCGCGAAAGCAGGCCTTACTCAAGTGTTCAATGTTCTTGAGGGTTTCGAAGGGCAACTGGATTCGCAACAGCGGCGAGGCGCGCAGGATGGCTGGCGCTTCCAGGGTTTGCCGTGGATTCAGGATTGATCAAACTCTAATGGCTTGATGCCGAAGGATCTCCGACTGTGGCTGCATTTGACATCGACGACATCGTCCAATCGCTCCAGACGGTGCGCCAGCAATGGCGCGAAGCGCAGAAGCGTTCGCTCGAACCCGGCGGGCGCGAACTGCCGGCACGCGAGGCGCTGGCAAATATTGTAGAGACCTTGAAGGGCGTGCTGTTTCCCATGCGGCTTGGACCGCACGACCTGCGTCAGGAAAGCGAGAACTTCTACGTGGGGCATGCATTGGATTCGGCCTTGCATGCTCTATTCGCCCAGGCGCAACTCGAATTGCAGTACCGCGATCGTCATCTGTCGCGTGACGACGAAAACATCGCTGCTCGTGCGGGTGTCGCCGTTCGCGCGTTCGCGGCCAGGCTTCCCGAGATCCGTACGCTTCTTGATAGCGACGTGCTTGCCGCCTATCACGGCGACCCGGCCGCAGGCAGTGTGGACGAGGTGCTGCTGTGCTACCCCGGCGTCCTCGCCATGATTCATCATCGGCTCGCGCACGAGCTGTACAAGCTCGACCTTCGCCTGCTCGCGCGCATTGTGGCTGAACTGGCGCACGGCGCAACCGGCATCGATATTCATCCGGGCGCGCGAATAGGCAAAGGGTTTTTTATCGATCACGGGACGGGCGTGGTGATAGGCGAGACGACGGTCATTGGCGATCGCGTGCGTGTGTACCAGGCTGTCACGCTCGGCGCAAAACGTTTTCCCCGCGACTCGGAAGGGCATCTGGAGAAAGGACTGGCGCGGCATCCGATCGTGGAAGACGAAGTCGTGATCTATGCGGGCGCCACGATTCTCGGCCGCGTCACGCTCGGCCGGGGTGCGGTGATCGGCGGCAATGTATGGCTCACGCACGACGTTGAGCCGGGCGCTAACGTCACTCAGGCCATCTCGCGCAATGACGGCGTGCAACCGCGCGTTGCAGCGAGCGTGTCATGACCGAAGTCGTCCGCAACTTTGGCGCCGCCGTCAGGCTTTTACGCGAGGCGCAGGCTTGGTCGCAGGAGCAGCTTGCCGAGCACGCCGGCCTTAACCGCTCTTATATTGGCGAGATTGAACGTGGCCGCGTGACGGCATCCATCATCACGGTGGACAAACTCGCTCGCGCGCTCGACGTTCCCATGGCGGAGTTGCTGCAACCTCTGTCAGTGAGCGGGCCAGGGTGATCATTTTTTCCGAAATGCCGTCTATAGCATGTTGAATGACCCGGAGCGCCGTCTTCATAATGACGCTTCCTGATAAGCATTCCCGTTTTTCTTCTATAGACTTCGGAGCAACACATGACGGCAAATGTGGGCGGCCAGACGGCGCTCGGCGATAACGCAGCACGGCAACTAGCCAATGCCACCAAGACCGTTCCCCAGCTATCGACCATCACGCCGAGATGGCTCACGCACCTGTTGCAATGGGTGCCGGTCGAAGCCGGTATCTACCGGTTGAACCAGGTCAAGAATCCCGAGGAAGTGAAGGCGGCTTGCACGCAACGTGAAGACGAAAGCGAACTGCCCCGGACTTTCGTTCCCTACGACGAAAACCCGCGCGAGTATTTTCTCAATGCGGTCAGCACGGTTCTCGACGTGCAGACCCGCGTCTCGGATCTCTATAGTAGTCCGCATGATCAGATCAAGGAACAACTGCGCCTGACGATCGAAACGATCAAGGAATTGCAGGAAAGCCAGCTGATTAACAACCCGGATTATGGTCTGCTGGCGAACGTCGCCGAAGAACAGCGCGTGTTCCCGCTGACCGGTGCACCGACTCCTGATGATCTCGATGAACTGTTGACGCGCGTCTGGAAAGAACCGGCGTTTTTCCTGACTCATCCGCTGGCGATCGCGGCTTTCGGACGCGAGTGCACGCGTCGCGGCGTGCCGCCGCCGACCGTGAGCCTGTTTGGTTCCCAGTTCCTCACGTGGCGCGGCATTCCGTTGATCCCGTCGGACAAGGTTCCTGTTGCCGATGGCAAGACCAAGATCCTGCTGCTGCGCGTGGGTGACAAGCGCCAAGGCGTGGTTGGCCTGTTCCAGCCGGGCGTGGCGGGCGAGCAAGGGCCGGGACTCTCGGTGCGCTTCATGGGCATCAACAACCACGCGATCGCCTCGTACCTGATTTCGCTGTATTGCTCGCTCGCAGTGCACTCGCCGGACGCACTGGCGGTTCTGGATGACGTGGAGATCGCCAAGTACCATGACTATCCTGACACCTACAAGTAAGCCAGTGAGCAGCGCTTCGTTGTCCGATGTTCCGCAAGGAGTGGCGCCCGCAGGCTTGCCCGACGTTGCCACGTTGTCGCGTCTTGCTACCGCGTTCTTTACGGCGTTGCCCGGCAGCGCTACGCCTGCGCTAGCCAGCCTCGGCAGCGGCAGTGGCGAGTCGCTCTCGGCAGGACTGCCGGTGGCGGCTCCTGTGCTCGCGTCCGCGAGCAATCCGGCGCCCCCCGGGTCGCCGTTTGCGGGGCCGGGCGGTGCAGGGACGGGAGTGCCGGGCCTGAGCCTTCCGCAGGGCAAGGCGGCGGGCTCCAACCTGCTGCCGTCGTCGCCCACGCACGTTTTGTCACTGGGCAATCGTGTGCCGGCGCTGGCGCCGCATGCCGTTTCGCAAAACAACCTGCCTGACTCCGTGACGACTGCCGCGCCAGCGCTGGAACCGCGCTTTGGCGGCGCTGCGCTTGGCGTTGGCGTGCCTGATGCAACGCAAAAAGATCAATCCGCGTCCTCGCCGTTTTATTTCTTGCGGGACGCGGGCGCGTCGTCCGGAGCGAGCCGCGAGCTGCCACTGCCAAGTCATGACGTGCCGACGGCTGAATCGCTCGGTCTGCCGGCTCTTGATGACTTGCGTTCATTCAACGGCCGGGAGCGTTCAGTATCGACGGGCGGTGAACCCGACCGCAACGGTTCGTTCTATTTTCTCGACCATGCTCGTGCGCCGCATTCGAATGAGCACGTGCCGAAGACGGGGTCGGCGCATCCGCCATTTGATGTCAACGCTATTCGTCGTGACTTCCCGATTTTGCAAGAGCGTGTGAACGGACGGCAGCTCGTCTGGTTCGACAACGCCGCGACCACGCAGAAGCCTCAATCGGTCATCGACCGTCTGTCGTATTTCTACGCGCATGAGAACTCGAACATTCATCGTGCCGCGCATGCGTTGGCCGGGCGTGCGACCGACGCCTACGAAGGTGCGCGCGATACGGTGAGACGCTTCATTGGCGCTGCATCGGCAGAAGAAATCATCTTCGTGCGCGGCACGACAGAAGGCATCAACCTGATCGCGAAGACCTGGGGCGTGCAAAACGTGGGCGAGGGCGACGAGATCATCGTCTCGCATCTCGAGCATCACGCCAACATCGTGCCCTGGCAGCAACTCGCAGCACAAAAGGGCGCGACGCTGCGCGTGATTCCCGTCGATGACTCGGGTCAGGTCCGTCTGGATGAATATCAGAAGCTGCTTAACAGCCGCACGAAGATCGTCTCGGTAACGCAGGTGTCGAACGCACTGGGTACCGTTGTGCCGGTGCAGGAGATTGTTGCGATGGCGCATCGTGCAGGCGCCCGGGCAGTGGTTGACGGTGCGCAATCCGTCTCGCACATGCGTGTGAACGTGCAGGAGATCGACGCCGATTTCTTCGTGTTCTCGGGCCACAAGCTGTTTGGCCCAACTGGTATCGGCGTGGTCTATGGCAAACGCGATCTGCTCGAGGATATGCCGCCATGGCAAGGCGGCGGCAACATGATCGCGGACGTGACGTTCGAGAAGACTGTGTTCCAGGCGCCGCCAAATCGTTTTGAAGCAGGCACGGGCAACATTGCCGATGCAGTAGGTCTCGGGGCTGCGATCGACTACGTGACGCGTGTGGGCATCGAGAATATCGGACGCTACGAACATGATCTGCTGGCGTATGCGACGAGCGTATTGCAGCCCGTGCCGGGCGTACGTTTGATTGGTACCGCGAAGGATAAAGCCAGCGTATTGTCGTTCGTGCTGAAGGGCTATGAGACGGAAGAGGTCGGGCAGGCGTTGAACGAAGAAGGGATTGCCGTGCGTTCGGGTCATCACTGCGCGCAGCCGATTCTCCGGCGCTTTGGCGTCGAGGCGACCGTGCGGCCGTCACTGGCTTTTTACAACACATGCGATGAAGTCGACAGGCTCGTGTCGGTCGTGCGCAGGCTTTCGTCGCGGCGGTAGGCTGGAAGCTGGAGGCGGGTAGCGGGCGGCGCCACCGGGTCACGATCCCTCTATGCACATGTAGGGGGATTATCTTGTGGGCCGCTTACCCGCCACGTTCCCTGGGCCACTTTGGGAACGGCCAAACGTCCACGACCGGTTGTTCCACGCGGACGGCCTTGGCAGCCCGCCCGCGGCATCCACACGACGTTCGGAGGCCGCTTCGTACGTAACTGGATGCAAAGATCTTGCCGACCCCACAGTCGCACTGGAAAAACCAGCGTGCGCCGTTCTTGCCGTGATTCACGTAGTGCGACGCAGTGAGTTGGCCAAAGCGATGGCCGGCTGCGATTTCAATCTGACGCAAGCAGCCGCACGATAAAGTCTTGCGGTACTTGACGCTTTGAGCGTCGAGTACCTTTTCGACGCCGCACGCGCACCTGAAAAGCCAGCGGGAACCGTCCTCCCGTGCTACAGCGGTCAGCCTGCCAAACGTGCGGCCGGTGATATCGATTGCCATCTTGGGTCAGCTCAAAGCCAAACTGCTTGTCATGAAGGTGCCAGGGTTTTCATTTTGTTCGCGCGACCAGCACCTGCGTTGCCGGCGAGCGTCCCGCACCAGCTTCCGCGATCGGTCAATGCTGGCAGATTGCCCGGATTAGTTGAGAAATCATACCAACATCATCGTGCAAGCCGGGCCGTCGCGATATGAAAGCCCGCGAGCGCGGACAATTCCTCTGACAAGGGTTCTGTTGCGCTGTGCAGTGGCGTCGTGAAGATATGACGGCTGAGCGCGGCGTATCGGTCGTTCATCCGACCGTGCGCGGCTCAATGGAGTCTACTGAGGGGCAGTCGGAACATCGTATTGCACGACAATCACCACCCGGCGATTGGCTGCACGGGCAAACGGGTCGTCTCCCATCACAGCGGGAATATTGTCCGCGCGTCCAATAGCCGTGAGCCTGTGCGGCTCAATGCCCCGATCAACCAGGAATCGTACGAGCGAGCCGGCTCTCGCTGACGAAAGCTCCCAATTGGACTCGTATTTTGCCGTCGATATGGGTACGGAATCAGTGTGTCCTTCCACCAGGATCTGTTGTGCCGAGTGTTCTTTGAGCGCGGTAGCCACCTGGTCCAGCACTGCGTTCGAATCCTGCATCAGATGGGCTTCGCCTGAGCGAAAGAGTATTTTTGCATTGATTTCGATCTCGACGCCTCGTGCACTTTCGAGCACACGGATTTCCTGCTTGTCGCGCATGGCCTTCAATGCAGAGATCAGTTCTTTCTTTGACGCCTGGACCTGTTCAAGCGCCGCAGTCCGGGGCGCTTGAACATTTGAAGCGCTTGCGCTGCGCTTTTCCAAGGGTGCGAGCGTGAGACTCTTGGTCTCCATTTCCCGATGCTGGGCTAGCTGCATCGCGTACAAAGCGATGAATAGAACCATCAGGGTGGTGACGAGATCCGAGTACGAAATCAACCACCGCTCGGACAGTATCTCGGCCTCGTCGTCAAACTTGGGATTGGGTTTGGTAGATACCGAGGACATAGTCTTCACATAGAAATTGGCGCTGTAAAGTGCCTGGGGTCACATGTATCCGGGTCGGGCACTCGCGGCTGTACTGCACGGGGCGGAGAGTCGCCATCTCCAGGCCATCAGTCATCCTTAGCGAATTCCATCGAGGCCTGGAGCGAGCGCTTCATCATCAACTTTACTTGTTGCGTACGCGTCTAAGTGATATCTGCTACGAGGCGCGCTTCGATCAACTGCGGAGACTCCTTGCGGGAGATGGCAAGCAGGCCGTCAAAGTACAATTTCTTGAAGCGTAGTTCGCTGTCGATTCTCGCCTTGATTTTTCCGTAGATGGGCAGCAACAGGACATTGGCGAGCGCCAGTCCGTACAGCGTCGTGATGAAAGCGACCGCGACACCCTGGCCAAGCTGAGCAGGTTCCAGGAGGTGCCCGGTCACCTGAACCAGGCCCAGCACCGCGCCCAGGATGCCGAAGGTCGGCGCATAACCTCCGGCCTGCAGCCATATCCGCGCCGCAGCCATCTGGTTCCGCTCGTACGCATCAAGCTCTCTTTGCAACGCGTCCTCAATCACGGCAGTCGGCACCCCGTTGGCGATCAGTTCGAGTCCTCTCTTGGCAAAGGGGCTGATGCCTTCGGGATTGATGGTCTCGAATGCGAGCATCCCTTCCACTTTCGCTTTATGACCCCACTCAAGCAGGATGGTCAGGTTTTCCCGATCGATCGGCTTGGCCTTGGTGAAAACCATGCCAAGTTGCTTCACCCCGGCGGAGAACTTGGCCCACGTGTTCTGGACCATCACGGCGCCGATCGTGCCGCCCGCCACAATGACGATGGCTTCGAACTGAAAGAGCGTCAGGAAGCGGCCACCTTCCAAAGTGAACCCGGCCACGATGGCGACAATGCCAATCAGCGCACCGCACAGCGTTAGGATGTCCATTCGATCTCTCGTTTATTTTTTGACGGCTGCAATTGTTTTCTATGCTGATTTGCCCAACGGGTCAGGACAGTCAGGCGCCGACCGAAAGCTGTTCGGGAGCGTCGGCTGCGGGTCCGGCCTTTATCGACTTGACCAGTTGAATGAAGCGTTCTTCGATGTCCTGGATCTCGAGAGGATTGGTCACGAGATCACGCCGCATGATCCACGACGTCTCGCTCTGCCGTGCCTTTGTCATGACGGAAAGCAGCCGCTCGGAGATCGTGTGGTCCGTCGCCGAGGCAAGCAGTTTCGCGAGATCGTAGGTATCGAACGCGCTGACGGCGTCGAATAGCGTCCGGTCGTCAATGAGATCGAGGTCCGTGAGCGATTCGAGTTCGCTGACCGGCCGCGCCTTCTTCTTGGAGAAATAAGCTACGCCGTTCTTTTCGATGTACGTCAGCACTTTGGTTCGCCGGAACGCGAAGATATCTTCGGCAATTTCCGCACGCGAGAGCTTATCGAGTATCAACTGTCTCTCGACGCCGATCAGCGCCTCGAGGTCGGACAGCTCGATCAATTCCAGTTCGCTGGCGATCGAATTATCAAGCTCCTGATCACCGACTCGTTGAGCGCGTTCGATAATCCGCATGGCATCGAAGGTCACAACCTGGCGGCTGGTCGTGTCGTCCGCGGCGGGCGAGGGGACATTGCCGAGAAAGTCCGCGCGACCGGTCTCGAGCGTGACGAGGTTGAGTTTTTCCATGCGTTTGAGCATGGCCATGACATGCACGCGCGGATGGCCTGCTACTGCCTGGCACCGCTTGCAGACTTCAGTAAGTGCGATCGAGACTTCATCGGATTGAAGCCGGCGGCCTCGCGCTTCCCTGTTTTCACCGCCCGCCATCAGGCTGAGCACATGGGCGTAGGAGACTATGCCGGGCAGGAAGTCAGCGTTCGTGTAGGTCGCGAGGAGTTCGTCCTTTCGTTTGTTGCGGCGAATCAGTGTGCGCATCAAATGGCGAAGGAGCGGCGAGACGCGTTCCAGTTCTTCTTCCACGACCTTCGCTTCAATCACGCTCAGCCGGCAGAAGCTAAGGGCCTTCGCTGTCGATCCGCGTGGCTCGGACGGCAACAACGCCGACTCGCCAAAGCACTCTCCCTTGCCCAGGGTCGCGAGGACAACACGCCTGTCGTCGCATTTTGCCGAGATCTCGACTTTTCCTTCAGCAATTACATAGATCGCCGAGGTGCCGATATACCCTTCCGAGTAAATGACTTCGCCCGGTGCAATAGCCCGCAGTCTGGACAAGCTTTCCTGATTCATTGTAGCCCCCGAAGTGTTGACGCCAGGTCCCGCTATTGTTTGTTGGGTACTCAAGCGTTTCGCCGATATTTACGTGTTCTGCACGCAATATCGGCCCTATTTGGGAACTCTTTAGCGACGGTCACGCAACAAATTGCTTGACTTGAAAAGGGCGTGGCAGCGGCTCTTCCCGGGCGATGCCTAACGATCATTTGCTGCAAGCACGCAAACGTTAAAGCGGATCAACAAGGGCCGATCGACGTCATGCTTGCATGGAAAGACCGGATGCGTCGGCTCAATGAGTTATTGCTTGGCTGATACCTGGAATTCGACCGTGGGTCTGTCCGTAATCCGCTGATTTCGAACGCTTCGCCGCGACGATTGCCCAAAGAAGGAGAGGACTTGTTTATTACAATGGCTAAACGCAGAATTGGGGCTAGAGAAAAATTTCCGGAGGGCAAGGGTCGCCGTACCTCCCCCCGTCGATTGCCGTTCTTGCCAAACCGCTCGAGCACCTCTGACATGGAGCAACTAATATTATTAGTGTTACGTATTAAGTGCGTGATTATCAGGACTTGATTGCCGTTTTCGAGTGAAGATATTTTTCAAATCACGGCCACGCAAAAAAAACATCCTGATGTTTCACCGGGAATGCTCAACGAAGTGTTATAAGGATTTTCGAGTCACCCCAACCAATACGTTATGCGAAGTACTTAGACGAATGACCCGGCATGCAGGTGAGGTTGCTCAAAGCAACTTTCATGCAACAACGGGCACTGCATCAAACGCGACCAGGCGCGTCATCGGGGAAGCGCCTCGCGTGGCACAGAATTAGATAGGCGAAGAGCAGCATTTAACCTACGTTTAAATGGCAGTCGAAGTCGCTAGAAGGGGTTCGCCATGAGTGCAGCGTGGATGGGTATGGTGGTCGGTCTGTTCGCGCTTGCGAGCGCAGCGATGCTGGTCATTGCCCACTATCGCCGGGAGCATCGGCGCAAGCGGCTGCTTCGTCGGATGGACCATCGTCAATGTTGGGAAGTCATGCGTCGCAGGCATTGAGTGTGACCGCCGCCGGTATTCACGGGTTCGCGTCTTGCGGGCCGAAACGGGCCAGCTGAGGGGCGTGTCCGTCTTGCAGGCGTTGGGATAAAGTGACCGGGCGACAGTCACAAAGCATGGTGGGTGAAAACAAGAACCTGAGGGGAGGAGCTGATGAGCCTCGATGATCGTCGACAACAGGATCTCTCGCACATCGAGAGAATGATTCGAGAACTCGAACGCCAGGCGCCGGGCGAGCGGGAAATCACGGAACGAAGCCCGGTCATTCGGCCGGAATACTGGCGAGATCGTATCCATGTCCTGGTGAGCTCTTCGAACGCAAACGTTTCAACGATGAAGCACGCTGCTGTTTTATTGGAAAGGCTGGCGCGCTTGTCGCAGAGGTGAGCAGCGCGATCGATCCTGGCGAAGAGATATGAGCAAAACCATTCATCAAACAATGAGGTTTCATGTGGATGTGCATACGCTGACGGAGCGAATTCGGATCCGCGCCAATGAACTTTGGCGGCAGGACGGCAGTCTCGAAGGCTGCGCTGACGAATACTGGAGACAAGCGCGGCAACTCGTTGAACTCGAGGCGGCCCTGGAGGCTGCGGTAGCGGGGAATGGGTGCGCCGAAGAGGATCAACCCGTCATAGCATTCAGTCAGAGACAACGCGAATTGGATGGCACTACTTTGAGCCCGAGTTAGGAAGTCACTTAACCCGATGCGAGCACGTCGAAATAGCCAGAAACTCCTCAGCTGCTTTCTTATCGTTCATTGAACGTGCCGCCGCTAACAGGCTGGACAGGCCTGTTCGGCCAGTTCTCTAGCAGCAGCAAACACAGCCGCCTTGATGCCTGAAACCATAGGCCCCTTCTTCGGTCGGCGTTTGTCTGCCGCGCGTTGCCAGCCGCACCGTGGAGCCGCTGGCGACGCGCGGCGACGAGGCACCGCACTTCGGGCAGGGTGCTTCTTCACCGCGTTTGGAAACCGGTCGCATGGAATCAAATGCACCGCAGGTGTCGCACACATGCTCGTAGATCGGCATGACGTTCTACCAGTGGCCGCCAAGTTCGCCGCGCGCGACGAACTCTCCCTGACCGGTCCGTCCGACCCAGTCGCCATTGTCGATCAGCAGCTCTCCCCGTAGCAGCACCTTCTTCACCCGGCCCGTGACCTCGCGGCCCTCGAACAACGTGAAGTCGCAATCGCTGTGCTGCGTGTCGGCGCTGATCGTGTGCGGCTCGTTCGGATCGAACAGGACAATATCGGCGTCGCTGCCAACTGCAAGGGTTCCCTTCTTCGGGAACAGGCCGAAGAGCTTGGCCGGCGCAGTCGACATCAACTCGACGAAGCGATTCAGCGTGATGTGGCCGCTCCGTACGCCGCCGTCATAGACCACGGTCATGCGCGTTTCGACGCCAGGCACGCCGTTCGGGATCTTCGAAAAGTCGCCGCTTCCCAACGGTTTCTGGTTGACGTTGCCACGATGGCCTTCCTTCATGCAATAGGGACAGTGATCGGTCGAGATCAGTTGCAGATCGTCGGTCTTGAGCGCCGTCCAGAGCGCCTTCTGCGACTCCTTCGAGCGCAACGGCGGACTCATCACGTATCGCGCGAGATCGAAGCTGTCGTCGGAGTACGCAGAGTCGTCGAAGAAGAGATAGTGCGGACAGGTCTCCGCGAACACGGGAATGCCGAGGTCGCGCGCCTCGATCACATGCTTCAGCGCTTCTTTCGCCGAAAGGTGGACGAAGTAGACCGGTGCTTCGGCGAGTTCGGCGAGCTTGATGCCGCGATGCGTGGCTTCCCCCTCCATGATGGCGGGACGTGTCAACGCGTGATAACGCGGCGCGGTGTGACCCAGCGCCAGCGCCTCGCGAATCAACAGGTCGATGATCGTGCCGTTCTCGGCATGCAATGCGATCATGCCGCCGTGCTGGCCGACCATCCGCATGGCCTGGAAAATGGCGGCGTCGTCCGACATGACCGTGCCGGGATAGGCCATGAACATCTTGAAGCTCGATACGCCTTCGTGCCGGATCGCATATTGCATGTCACCGAGCACGCGCTCGTCCACCTGCGTCACGATCACGTGAAAACCGTAGTCGATGCTCGCCGCCGATGCAGCCTTTGACTGCGCCCGCGAGATCGCATCGAGCGGACTCGTGCCGGCCGTTTGCAACGCGAAGTCGATGATCGTCGTGGTCCCGCCGAAGGCTGCCGAACGCGTGCCCGAAGCAAAGTTGTCGGCCGTCACCGATGGCCCGAAGGTGTTCTCCATGTGCGTATGGCAATCGACGCCGCCGGGAAACACCAGCAGCCCGGCGGCGTCGATCACGCGCGTATCCGGTCCCGCATCGAGGTGCAGCCCGATGCTGACGATGCGCTCGCCTTCCACGAGGATATCGGCGACATAGTCGTCAACGGCCGTGATGATGCGGCCGCCTTTAATGAGGATGGTGCTCATGAGTCACTCCGTTAAACGCTGGTGGCGATGGCGAGCGCGTCTTCGAGACGCGCTATTTCTGCGTGGGAGAGCAGCGGGATGGGCGGGCGCATCGACGCATGCGGGAAGTGACCGAGCACATGCAGGCATGCCTTCAGGCGCGCGTTGGCGTGCGAGCCGGGCGCGGTTCCGTAGATGGCCTTCGCAAGCGGATAGACGCGCTCATGAAGCTGCTGCGCGTGGCCGAGATCGCGGCGTTCCACAGCGCGATATAGCGCGACGATCAGTTCGGGCACGACCGCTGCGAGACTGACGAGGGTGCCCTCGGTGCCCAGCGCAAAACAGGTGAAGAGGTGCTCGTCGCCGGAAGCCATCACGGCCACATGCGGCGCGATCGACTTGATGAGCCGGCGGTTCGCTTCATAGGCTGCAGTTTCCCAGCTGCCTTCCTTGATGGCCACGACCTCGGGCAAGCTGACGAGCGCGGTGAGCATCTCCGGCGTGTAGGCCATGCCTCCGGTGGCGACGCCGGCCTGGTAGAGCATCATGGGCAGGCGCGCTTGGGCGTTGGCAATCCGGTGATGCATGAGGACGGTGTCTATATCCGTCGACAGCGCCCACGAGTACGGCGGAAACAGCAGCATGGCGTCGGCGCCGGCCTGCTGCGCATCGTTGGTGTGGGCCTGCGCTTCATAGCTGTCCTCGGAGTTCACGCCCGCCACGATGATCAGACGATCACCGCAGACGGCATGCGCAAGCTCCACTACGCGCCGCTTGTCCGCCGCCGAGAGCGCGAAGTTCTCGCCGGCGTGGCCGTTCACGAGCAGGCCCGCAATGCCGTCCACGTTCGCCACTGTTTCGATATGCCGCGCGAGCGCGGCTTCGTCCAGGTGTCGGCCGTCCGCGTCGAGGGGGCACAGCGTGGCGGCATAAACGCCGTTGAATGGGTCGGCATGCGTGGGAATCATTCAGTCTTTTCTCAATGAGGTTGGGCAAGCGCCTCGGCAGGAGCCATGAGGCGCGCCGGATCGAACAGGGGCAACTCGGGTTCCTCGCCGAGCATGGCCTGGGCAAGCAGCTTGCCCATGTAGGGACCACTGGTGTAACCGGAGTGCACGCAACCGATCACCCAGGCATCCGGAAGACCGGGAAGCGCGCCGATCATCGGCATGGCGTCGGCTGTTTCGGCTTCAAGCCCGAGCCAGATGCGGGCCACGCGCGCTTGGGCCAGCGCAGGGATCACATGCTGCGCGAGCCGGAGATTGCCGATCAGGTTGTCGGGCACCGTCTCCACTCCACCGCGCACACGATCACCAACGCCTTGCCAGCCGCCGCCTATCAGCACGCTGCCGTTGGCGAATTGCTTCATCGACAGCAATCCATTCGCAATGCTTAATACTGATTGCATCACGGGCGGCATGCGTTCGGTGACGATCAGCTGATTGACGAGCGTCTTGACGGGGATGTCGATATCGAGCATGGCGAGCAGGGGTTCCAGCCACACGCCGCCGGCCATCACGAGACGCGTTGCGTCTATATGGTTGGTGTCGTCCGGGCTGCTCACCTGATACATCCCGGCGACCCGATCGATGCGCGTGGCAGGTGTCTGCTCGAAAATATGCACGCCCGCTTCGCGCAATGCCGCATGGAAGGCGCGGCCAGTGAGGTAGGCGCTGGCGAAACCGTCGGTTGCGCAGTACGCGGCTTGCAGGACGGAGGGATTCAAGCCGGGTTCGACGGCGAGCGCGGCATCCCGATCGAGCAGATCGATCTGGGCGCCGTACTTGCGTCTTGCCACCGCTCGTTGCTGCAGCAACGTCTTCTCGTGCTCCGTGAACGCGAGCGAGAGCCCGGGCGCGGCGGTGGCAAGTACGCTCTGGCCGAGCCATGCATCGGTGTTCATCCACATGTCCCACGCGCGCATGGCGTACGGAACGAGCGCGGCGCGCGTCATGTGCAGCGTCAACGTGCCGGCGTTCACGCCCGATGCGCCACGGCACAGCGAATCGCGTTCGACCACCGCCACCCTCATGCCGGCACGCGCAAGGAATAGTGCGGTTGTGCATCCCATCACGCCGCCGCCGATCACGGCGACATCGAATGCGGTTGTCATCGCCTGGTTCATAGGGGCGCCGCCGTCGGGATCGGAATGTCGTCATAGCTGAAGCTGCCGGTCAGCGCCTCCACGGTCATGGGCCGCAATGGCGTGCGGGCCGACAAGCAGCCAGCGGGTTCGCGCAAGCCGCCATGCACCCGAGCGGCCAGCAGTTGCGCCGCAACGTCGGCGCAGGTGCGGCCCTGGCAGGGTCCCATGCCGCACCGGGTCCACGCCTTGAGCTGATTCATGTCGTGCGCACCGGCGTCGCAGGCGGCGTCGATCTCGGCGCGGGTCACGTCTTCGCATCGGCAGACAATGGTTTGCGGCTCGATGCTGTCAGTGTGCCCAGGTCGCAGCGCCATCAATTGCGCCATCGACCGGCCGAAGCGCGCAGCCTTGGCGTGCGCCTGACGGGCGCCCGCTACGCGTGCGTGGAGCCGGGCGGCGTCAGTGCCTAAGTCAGTGCCCAGGTCGATGGCGCAGGCGAGCCCGGCGAGCGTGCCGTGGTGGCCCGCCGCGGCTGCGCCGGCGATACCTGCGCCATCGCCTGCCACGTAGAGCCGTGGGCGTGACGTGCGGCCGTCCTGGTCGGCGACGGCGATCCAGCCACCCGCCTGCCGCGAGTAACGATGCTCCGCGCGCAAGAGGCGCGTGATCTCGGTTGACGGGGTCAGGCCGTGACCGAGCGCGATGCAGTCGGCGACCACGCTGCGCTGTTTTCCTGCGACGGGGCGCCCCGCTGCGTCGCACGGCGCAAGCGTTGCATGCAGCCCGTCGTGGGCCTGCTCGACTTTGACCAGGGTGTGCCGCGAAAGGATGGGTACGCCCGCGCGGAAGATCTCGCGCCACCAGGTGACCCCTTCGCGCATCAGGTCAGGGCGCGACACCATGGCGGGCAGCGTGCGTGCCCAGTCGCCAAAGCCTGCCAGATCCGCGATGGCCTCGACCTTGCCGCCACCTTCTATCGTCTTCGCCGCGACGGCACCGAGCAGTGGTCCACAGCCGGCCACGAGCGTCGAGCGTCCCGGCAGGATGCCTTGCGATTTGAGGAGAATGGTCGCGGCGGCGAGTCCTATTACGCCGGGTGTGGTCCACCCGTCGAAGGGCACGACGCGTTCCGTGGTTCCCGTGGCGACGATCAGTGCGCGTGCGGTGCAATGCACGGGGCCGGCCGGGCCGGCAGCATCGACACGATAGTCCGCAGTGACGCTCCACACCACGTGATTGAAGTATGTAATGACCGCACTCTGGTCGAGTTGGCGACGAAGGGCGTCGCCTGGCTGCAGTTCCCCGGTCTCAGGCATCGCGCTGCTGATGGGCGCGCGATAAACCTGACCGCCGGCCGCCGCGTTCTCGTCGAACAGCGCAACCGTGAGACCCGCCGCGGATGCCGCCAGCGCTGCGTTCACGCCCGCGGGGCCGCCACCGAGCACGAGGACGTCGAAGTCAGGCATTGATGCCGGCCTCCGGTACCGTCTCGACTCGCATGCCATCGGTGACCGCGGTCCTGCACGCGAGCACGCGGCGAGCGTCGACCATGACCAGGCACTCCTGGCAAGACCCCATCAGGCAGAACATGCCGCGCGGCGAGTGCTCGCGCGGACTCGCACGCAGGCTCTTCGTACCCGACGCGAACAGGGCGGCCGCCACGCTTTCGCCCACGCGCGCCGACGCCGGCTGCCCGTCGAAGAAAAACCGGATGGTGGTGGCGCGGCTTGAATTGTCGATGCGCATGGTCTCGTCATTCAGCATGAGACGGCCTCCCTTGACAACTAATTTCGTCGATGTTTCCATACTATCGTATACGGTTCGTATACGTAAATTGGTCAAAATAAAGAGGGTCCGGGAGTACCCGAACCGCACGCCAGAACTGTGAGCAATCCGCCCCGAACCTTTTACGGAGTTACCGCATGAAATCCCTGATACTCTTGAGCCGCCTGGTCGCCGTTGGCCTTGCCGCTTGCTCGTTGCTTGGCCCCATGAGCGCCGGCGCCCGCACGCTCGACGAAATCATCGCGTCGAAGAAGATCGTGTTCGGCATCAACCCTAACTTGCCGCCGCTTGGCACCTACGACGCAAAGAACAATATCGACGGTTTCGATGTCAGCATTGCGAAGAAGATTGCGGACTCGCTTGGCGTCAAGCTTGAGATCGTTCCGGTCGGCTCCAATGATCGCGTGCCGTTCCTGATGACTGACAAGATCGACGCGGTGATGGGGGGCATGACGCGCAACGCTGACCGCCTGAAGGTGATCGATTTCACCGATCCGGTGAACACGGAAGTGCTGGGTGTCCTGACGACACAGGCGACCTCCTATTCGGACTGGACGCAGTTGAACGATCCGGCGGTGCGTCTCGTGCAGGTACGCGGCACGACGCCTATCCAGTTGATCCAGGAGAAGCTGCCTAAGGCGCAACTCCTGATCCTCGATAATTACCCGGATGCGGTGCGCGCGATCGCCCAGGGACGCGCCGATGCATTGATCGATGTGCTCGACTTCATGCTGAGCTATACGAAGAACTATCCGACAAAATGGCGTGTGGTGGACGCGCCGATTGAAGTGGACTACGACTGCATCGGCGTGCAGAAGGGCAATACGGCGTTGACGCAGCGGCTGAACAAGGAAGTTGATGCGCTGCAGAAAAACGGCTTTGTCGCCGCGAGCTGGAAGAAATGGTTCGGCAGTGCGATGCTGCATGACCCGACTGCCGCACCTGCTCAGTAACCGCACAGTAACCGCATCCGGTGAGAGCCACTATTCGATGACCCCTCACTTCGAGCCTATTCTCCAGCAGTGGCCTTATCTGCTGGGCGGCGCATGGCTCAGTCTGCAAATTGCCGTGCTCGCGTTCATGCTCGGCATGGTCATCGGGCTCGTATGCGCTTCGGTGTTGCGCTACGGGCCGGTATTCTTGCGCCGGGTGGTGACGGCGTATGTGACCTTCGCGACCAACACGCCGCAACTCGTGCAGATTTTTTTCCTGTTCTTCGCGCTGCCCGAGATCGGCGTGACCCTGTCGCCGTTCACGGCAGTGCTGATCGGGGCGACGTTCAATGCGGGCGCGTATCTGTGCGAGATCCAGCGCGCCGGTTTCAATTCGGTCCGCCTGCTGGAAGTCGAAGCCGCCGAAGTGCTCGGGTTTTCCACGATGCAGATCGTGCGGCACGTGATTCTGCCGCACGTGCTCAAGGTGATGTTTCCTCCGCTGTCGAACCAGTTCATCGTCATGACGCTCGGCACGTCGATGGCGTCGATCTTCGGCGTGGAAGAACTGACGGGCCGCACGTACAACCTCAGTTCCCAAACGTATCTCTCAGTCGAAGCGTTCAGCGTGGCCGCCGTGATGTATATCGCGATCACACTCATCGCAACCTTCGCGCTCGCGATGATCGGGCGATATGTCTGCCGCGCCAAAATCAGGGTCTTTTGATGTTCGCTTCCTCACAGGCCGAAATCGCGCAGCTGTTTTCCTTTTACAACCTGCTGTTGCTGCTGGAAGGATTCGCCGCAACGTTTGTGCTGTCGGCGCTCGGCTGCTTCGCGGGGTTCCTGGCGGGCTTCGTCGTGGCTGTTGTGCGCGTCACGCATTCCCGCGCGATGGCGCCCTTGCGTGCGCTCGCATTCGCCTATTGCTTCCTGTTCCGCCGTATCCCGTTCCTGGTGACGCTGATGCTCGTGTTCTTCGCGAGCCAGTCGTCGAAAGCGAATCTCTCGACGTTTGCCGTAGCGTCGCTGAGCGTCTGCCTGATCGCATCCGCCTACCTGGGCGAGATCATTCGAAGCGGACTCGAATCGGTACATGGAAACCAATGGGAAGCTGCACAGACGATGAATTTCTCGACCTTCGAAACCTTGCGCTTCGTGATCGTGCCGCAGGCGTGGAGAGTGGTCGTGCCGCCCACGTTTGGCTTCTTCGTCATGTTCATCAAGGACACCGCGCTGGCCTCGCAGATTGGCGTGATGGAATTGACCTCGGCCGGCAAAGTGCTGACCAACAAGGGCTTTTCTGCATGGCTCGTGTACGGCGCGGTCCTGGCACTGTATTTCGTCATGTCGTACCCGCTGTCGCGCTTGGGTAAGCGCCTGGAGAGAAAACTTGCCGCAACTCGAAATCGTTGACCTGAAGGCATCGTACGGACCGCACACGGTCCTCGAACGCATCAACCTCTCGGTCGAAAAGGGCGAAATCGTCAGCCTGATAGGACCTTCCGGGTCGGGCAAGAGCACCTTGCTGCGCGTGTTGACGGGACTGTTGCCACCGGAGCGCGGCACCGTACGATTGAATGGCAAGCTCGTGAACTACGCGGACAAGGCGGCCGTGCATGCGTTGCGCTCCGAGATTGCGATTGTCTTCCAGCAATACAACCTGTTCCAGAACATGACCGTGCTGGACAACGTCATGATCACGCCCACCAAAATCAAGGGCTGGCCGCGCAAGCAGGTGGAAGAGGATGCCATCAAGCTGCTCACGCGCGTGGGCCTTGGACATCGGCTGAAAGCGTATCCGGACGAGTTATCCGGCGGACAGCAGCAACGCGTTGCAATCGCGCGTGCGCTTGCGTTAAAGCCGAATGTACTGTTTCTCGATGAGGTGACTGCCGCGCTCGATCCCGAACTCGTCACTGAAGTACTCGACACCATTCGTGCGCTGGCGTCGGAGGGAATCACGATGTTCATCGTGTCGCATGAGATGAGTTTCGTGCGCGAGGTTTCGTCCAAGGTGGTGTTCATGGCAGGCGGCCATGTGATCGAGAGCGGCTCGCCGCAGCAGGTTCTCGATGCCCCGCAGGAAATCCGCACGCGCGAATTCGTCGGCAAGATCCTGCGGCATTGATCCGCAAGCGCATAGGCATCGAGCCGATGAACGTGCGGTGCTGGTCCGCGTCAGGTGCCGCTGTCTTCACTCAGGCGCTCGAGCACGAAACGGCGCAGGTTTTGCAGGTGCGCGCGAACGGCGCTGCGTGCGGCATCCGCGTTGTCCGTTGCGTACGCTTCGAGGATCGCGAGATGCTCCGCGCGATCTTCCTCGATGCGGTTAAAGGGCGTCGAGAGTTCGAACAGCCGGGTGTTCGTGCGCACGACTTCGATCATCCGCGCGAGAACTTCGTTGCCGCTCGCGTGCGCCATCATGGTGTGGACCTGGTCGTCGACCTGCCAGTGTTCCTGCTCCTGCTGGCCGCTGCGCAGCGCCTTGATCTTCTTGATCAGTTGCTGGATCTGCTTCTTGTCGATCTTGCCGATGGCCAGGCCGATTGCCTCCGCCTCGAGCAGTTCGCGGACCTTCATTGCCTGGAAATACTCCTGCGCGCCGACGAAGCGCACGGAATAGGAGCGGGCGCCCGCGCGGGCCAGCAAACCCTCGCCTTCAAGCCGCAGCAGCGCTTCGCGCATGGGCGTGCGGGAGATGTTGAGTTCCTCGGCAAGCCGCCCTTCGACGACGGGGCCGCCGCTGCGCAAGGCCTTGTCGAGGATCATTCGCCGCAGGGCCTGGTAGGCCAGTTCGCCTAGTTTTTCCGGGGTTGTCAGGGGAGATGCTGTCACGTTGTCTCGCTCGCTTTAAATGCACGGTATACGCATTGTATGCGATCAATCGATCATCTTCGTTTCGCGATACCGGTTGCAAATGGTTCGGCGAATCGGGCCTGACTAAAAGGCGAAGCGCTGCATCGAAAATCTCTTGCAGTGGGAGATCAGGATGGAGTTCGAATATTATTCCGGTTAGTCTGCCAATGGCGCAGCGCCATTTTGCGTGATTCCGGCCGCTGCAAAGAAGCCTTTTTCGCCTTTGGCGTTTCCAGGGGAAGTGCACACCGTACCGTGCCTTAATGCACAAACGAATAGGGCGAAATCACCATGACCACTCGAGTTCCGCTCAACGGGCAATCATCAGCATCCAGGCGAGACACAGTCGCCCCTCGCGGTATGGTCAGCGCAGTGCTTGCGGGGTTGCTCCTCCTGGCAGCCGTGTTGTTCCCGCTCTCCTTGGGGGCCACGCTGGAAGCGTTGATCGAGCAATACTGGGTAGGGACGGTCTCCAGTAAATACGATTCCTTTTTGGCGATATTCATTCCGCTGACTAGCGGTACCGGTATCGCAGTCATGGTCCTGGTGTTGCTGCGCATGATAGCCGGCAAGCGCAGGCGTCAGGCGCGATAGATGACGACTCACTGTTCGCGGGCAGGGTCAGGTTCTCTTGCCGGGGTATCGATGCCCTCACGGTGAATCGATTTGAAGTTGACTCGTGGACCACGCAGTTCAACTGGCTTGCCGGTATGCCACGGCGTATTGTAGTGATCAGGCCTGCCGAATCAGGTTCTCCACGCGGTGCCTGCTTCGGAATGCGCGTGCGAACCGGACTTGCGCCTCCAACGGCAAGACAATCGCGAAACAACGGCTCGGCGCGCGCGCATTGAAATTCTGGTCGAGGGAGCAATTTCGTGTCGAGTAGAACTTTCGTGGGCAACGTATGAACGAATCCGCACGCGACGCCGCTACAGATGCGATTCTGAAAAAGCTGGAGCGGGAAAATGCTGCTTTGCGTCAGGACCGCGATAATCTGGAACGGCTGCTGGCCGAGCGTAATGAGCTCCTGCACCTGACCAGTTTTGCGCTCAATCAGGTGCGCGAGGCGGCCTATCTGCTCGATGCAGCCGGTCGCCTCGTCTATGTCAACGAGGAAGCCTGCCGGACGCTCGGATACAGCAATGCCGAATTGTTGCAGATGAGCGTGGCGGATATCGATCCGGACTGGACTGCCGATCGATGGGACGAGGCATGGCCGGCGTTGCGCGAGAAGGGAGCGGCCGTTATCGAGACTATCCATCGCCGCAAGGACGGCAGCCTGTTTCCTGTCCAGGTTAACGCCAGCCATTTCGAATATGACGGTAAGGAGTACAACCTGGCGATCGCGCGCGATGTCACCGAGCGCGAGCGTGCAAAGCTCGCGCTGCGGGAGAGCGAACTGCGTTACCGCCAGGTCTTCGACAATGTTTCAGATGTGCTCTATCTGCTTGAAGTAACGTTGGAAGGACGTTTCCGCACGCTCGAGATCAACCCTGAGGGAGAACGATCGTTTGGTATCCTGAGGGAAGAATTGATTGGCAAATTCATCGACGACACGTTGCCGAAAGAGGTAGCCGAGGTCCTGCGCGGGAAATACCGGCAATGTGTTCAATCCGGCTTGGCTTGCGACAACGAACTGACGCTCGACCTGCCCGGCGGACGCCACCATTACCACTTGACGCTGATCCCCGTGCACGACGAGTCCGGACGCATTCACCGGATTGTCGGGATTGCACGGGACATGACGGCCCACCATCGGACAGAATCGCTGCTGACGACCCAACTGGAACTCGAAGCCCGGTTCCGCCGGCTGGCGGAAAGCACGCTCGACGTCATCTGCCGCTATGACCGGCAATGCCGCCTGGTCTACGCCAATTCAGGGCTTGCGGCGACGCTGCGCAAACCGTTGCAGGATTTGCTGGGCAAGACACCGGTGGAGCATGAGCCCGATGGCCGGTACGCGCAGTATCAGGGGTTGCTCGAAGGCGTCATTGAAACCGGCACGGAGCGTCATGTCGAAGTCACTGTGCCCGATGCTGGCAGTGGCGCGCGCCATCATCACATCCGGATCATCGCTGAGCGCGGGTTGCAGGGCGAGATAGTGGGCGCGCTTGCGCTGGGACTCGACATCACCGAGCGCAAGGAGGCGGAGCAGCGGCTCTATGCGAGCGAACAGGCCTTCCGCGCGGTTGTGGAGCATTCACCCGATTACATCGCACGTTACGATCTCGACTATCGGCGCGTCTATGCGAATCCTGCGCTTCTCCAACTGATGAGCTTGCCTGCCAGCGACTTGCTTGGCACGACGCCGGCTCAACTATCGTCGTTTGTCGATGCTGCTCGCTATATGGACCAGTTGCGGCGCGTGGTTGAAACCGGCAACGAAGTGACAGAGGAGGTGCGGCTGCGCGGTGGCGAAGGCCAGATTCGCTGGGGGCATATGCTGATCGTTCCCGAGTTTGCGCCCGACGGTAAGGTTGCCAGCGTGCTCGCCGTCTGTCGCGACATCGACGAATTGAAGCGTAGCGAGCAGCTCTTTCGCACGCTGACCGAGAACTTTCCGGATTTCATTGCCCGCTTCGACCGCGACGGCCGGTTTCTCTATGCCAATCCCGCCATAACCAAGGGGTACGGCCTGCCGCAGGAGGCTTTGATCGGCAAGCGGCCAAGCGAGCTGCCTACCGATGACGCGAAGCAAACCGAGCGTATTGAGCAGGGTATCCAGCGGGCGTTTTTGGAGGGGCAATCGAACGAAGATGAAACGCGATGGCAAACCGTCGAGGGCGTCCGCATGCTCGAGGCGCGGCACGTTCCGGAGAAGGACGCCGAAGGCAAGGTCGTCAGCGTGCTGGGCATTGGGCGCGACATCACCAGACTGAGAACGACCGAAGTGGCATTGCGCGACAGCGAACGGGCCTTTCGCACGCTTGCGGAAAATGCGCCGGATGCAATTGTCCGGTACGACCGGAGCTGCCGCCGTACGTACGTCAATCCGGAATTCGTGCGCGTGACCGGCGCGACGGTCGAGCAGCTTTTAGGTGAACCTACGGACGTATTGGGTGCGGCGGACGAAGTAAACCGGCGGGTTGGGTTGCAACTCAAGGAGATCATGGAAAGCGGCGTCGCGGCCAAATTCGAAGTGAGCTGGACCCGGCACGGCGAGGCCAGGTGCTGGTATGCCCATGCTGTGCCCGAGTACAACGCGGATGGGGGAGTGCAGAGTGTGCTGACTATCTGGCGCGATATCACCGAGCGCAAGGAAGCCGAGCAGCGCTTGCGCGAATCTTATGAGTTGCTGCGTGAACTCACCTCACGGCGCGAAACCGCTCGCGAGGAAGAGCGCAAGCGTATCGCCCGCGAGATGCACGACGAACTCGGCCAGCACCTGACCGCGCTTCGCATGGGCGTCTCGACCCTGCGCCTGCGCTTCGGCCATGACAATCCGGACCTCGGCGAGCATGTCCAGAGAATACTGCTCCTGTCCGACAAAACGATGCAGGTGCTACGCAACGTCGTGACCGCGCTGCGTCCCGCGGTGCTCGACGCGGGTATCGCCGCGGCGCTCGAGTGGCTGGCTGCCGAATTTTCGCAGCATGGCCAGACGACCTGCCGCCTGAGCGTGTCGGATGAAAGTCCGGAGCTGGCAGAGGAGCGGGCTGTCGCGATCTTCCGGATCGTCCAGGAGGCGCTTACCAATGTGACGCGCCATGCCGATGCGCACGAGGTGTTCATTACGCTGGGGCAGACGGGAGAGGATTGTTTGCTGGAAGTGCGCGATGACGGCCGCGGATTTGATCCCGTGGCGATCCCCAGGAAGTCGTTTGGGTTGGCGGGTATGAAGGAACGTGTGTTGATGCTCGGTGGCGCGCTCGACGTCGCCAGTTCGCCGGGGCATGGCACTTCTATCAAGGTGCGCGTGCCGTTTGGTTCGGGTGTCTGACGCCAAGCACCCCGCGGCGGTCGTCGCTTCGGATACCTTATTACCATCGGTCGATTTCACTTCTTATAGGGCCGAGTCCGTCATGCTGAGCGGAACTACGCCATCGCGTACCGCGTGCTCCCGGGACGTCTCCACGACCATGCGCGTCATTCCCGTGCGGGACCGCGTACATTGATCGTGTCTTTCAGCTGCTGTAAGAATGTGGATGCCGCCTTACTGAGCGGCTTGTCGCTGCGCGTGACAGCGACGAGCGGGCCGAGATGAAGCGGCAAGTCACAGAGCACGGGTTGCAGTCGATACAGGACGTGCAACTCTTGCGCAATGCATTGCGATGCGAGCACTAGCGTGTCGCTCTTGCTCGCGAGCCGAAACGTCAAGGGCGAAACCTGCGAGGACATGACATCCGCTCCAAAGCGCAGGCCCATGTCGCGCACGGCGAACTCCAGTTGCTGTCTGATGATATTGGGTTGTTCGGGTAAGACCCACGGAAACCCCAGCAGGTCTTCAAGCGTGACCGGTTTCTGCGTAAGCGGGTGTCCCTGCCGGGCGACAAACAGTGGATGGTCGTCGCGAAGGAGTTCTTGCGAGTACTGGTCACCGCCAAAACCACTCGCGAGACGCCCGATGACAATATCAACAAGATCCTGATCAAGACGCTCAAGCAGCGCTTCCATCGAATCCTCACGAACGCCCAGCCGTATCCTGGGCGATCTCGTCCGGAATTGGGCGACGCAATCGGCCAGGACTTCCCACCAGTTCAGCGGGAAGAATACGCCGATCGACAGTGTTCCCATGTCGCCGACGCGCAGCGCGTCGAGTTCCGCTTCGGCCCGTTGCACGTCACTGGCGATCAGGTAGCCATGACGCACCAGGGCTTCTCCGAGCATGGTCGGACGCATTCCTGATGACGTGCGTTCGAACAGCTGTGCGCCCGTGATTGCTTCAACCTCCGCCAGCGCCTTCGATATGGCCGAGTGACTCACCATGAGCGCCTCCGCCGCCTTCTGCAGACTCCCGCATCGTGCTATTTCGAGCACCACCGAAATATGGCGAAGCTTCAGGCGCTGCTGCAAGGAACTCATAGTCGATGGCTCATGAATTTTCTTCAAGGGGAGTAGCGAAATTTTCCGTTTTGTTTCCGCGGCAACTGCATGAACATCGCTACCGACGCACGACAGCATACCCCCGCGCGAAACTCGTTCGCAACGTGCCCGCGCAGCTATATGAAGACAAGCGAGACAGATCAATGACGAAAACAAGCAGCACACATTGCGCGCAAGGTGTTCTCAAGGGCGTGCTGGACGACGGAGTCCACACATTCTTCGATATTCCCTACGCGGCCGACGCGGGTCGATTCTCGCCTCCGCTCGCGCCGTCCACATGGCCCGGCGAGCGTGACTGCACACGCCCTGGACCTGTCTTTCCGCAGTTGCCAAGCCGCCTCGACTTTGTGATGGGACCAACGGCCAAACACGCGCAAATGTCGGAGGACGCCTTTCGTCTGAACGTCTTCACACCCGCACTTTCCGGCAAACTCCCGGTCATCTTCTGGATTCACGGGGGCGGCTTCCTGACGGGTGGAGGCTCGCTGCAGTGCTACTTCGGCGACGAGCTCGCGAGAAGCGGGCGCGCCGTTGTGGTGACCATGAACTATCGGCTTGGCCTGCTCGGCAATCTCTTCATGAAGGGGATCTCGCCAGGCAACCTTGCCGTCCGCGATCTGGAGATGGCCTTGCAGTGGGTCAAATCGAATATTGGCGGGTTTGGTGGAGATCCGGAATCAATCGTGTTGGCCGGACAATCCGCGGGCGCCTGGTTCACGCAGCTGCTCGCTGCAATGAAGCCGACGAGTGCGCTGGTCAAAGGCGGCATCATGCTCAGCTATCCGGGCCTTCTGCCAATGACACCCGAAGCCGCTCAGACGATGGCCGAGCAGTCTTGTGCGATGGCGGGGATCGATCCGTCCGGCGACGCGCTGCTGACGATGCCCGTAGAACGCATATTGGAATTGCAGACCGCCATGTTGCGCGCGCAAAGCGCGTTCGCCGAGGTGCCCGTGCTGTTCCGGACCGTTTGCGATAACGAGGTTCCAGCGAACCCGGGTACGCAGGCTCGTAAGAATTTTGCCGGCAAGCCGCTGATGATCGGCTGGACCCGGGAGGAAATGGGCAGCTTCCTCGCGAGTAACGCCGCAATGGTCGGCGCGACCGAAGAGCAGGCGCTGAAGAAATATAGCGAAGCATTCGGCGAGCAAGGCAAGTCGTTCTACAAGCGGGCACTCAAGCGCCGGCTCAATGGCCGACCGTACACGACCCTCGTCGATCTGGGTTCGGACAAACTGTTCAGGGTGCCGGCAATCAAGTTCGCTACCGAGATGGAATCGGCTGGAAGCAAGGTCTTTGCGTATCAGTTCGACTTCCAGTCGCTTCAGCCGGAGGTGGGCGCAGGTCATTGCTTCGAGCTTCCGTTCGTATTCGGCAACTTCGACGACTGGGTTGACGCGCCGATGCTGGACGGGATCAACCTCGCGGTTGCTCGCTCGCTCTCGGCTTGCATTCGGGAATACGTGCTGAATTTTGTCGAGTCGGGCGATCCGAATGGCGCGCAGTTGGCGCATTGGCCAGTCCATGACCACTCGCAGGGGCGGCGGACCATGCGCTTCGCTGATGTGATTGAGGCCGTTGCGAGCGGTACGGAGAGCGGAGCTTAGCGAGAACGGAGAACGCGCGATGATCGATATTTCCAGTTCAACACATAAATATGTATTACTAAATAAAGATTGGCGCTTTAAGAGCCCACAATTTTTCTCAAGAGATCGATCGATTTTTTCTGGGAATTCATAGGCCGACCGGGTCAACCTCGGGCGGAGATCGAGAGCAAGAGCACTAAACATAAACGACTGGAACGGCAAGGAGATTGGCGTGGGAATTGGAAAAGACGTGAAGTTGTTGAGTGGCGTAGGCCTTGTGCTAATGGGATGCTCTTCCGGGGCATTCGCGCAAAGCAGTGTTTATATATCGGGTTTTCTGGGCGCTGGCGTCGGGTACACGAGCAACGTCGGAGGGCACTCAGTCGTGTCTGAGACCAATGGTGTATCGCGTCCAAACTCGTTTTCATTGCAGGGCAAGGAAGACCTGGGTGGTGGTCTGCAGGCTCTCTTCTATCTGGGGAGTCTCTTTTCGATGAGTACGGGAACGGTCCTTGGTGCGCCCGGTAGCTTGTTCTCCCGGGAATCATATGTCGGCTTGTCGAATCAATATGGCACCCTGACCTTTGGTCAGCAGCGCGATTTCATGTTCGACATGTCAATACATGGCTACGCGGGCGGTTTTAGACAGGGCCTCTGGGGTGCTCACCAGGGCCCGTTTCCGACCTTCGGCGTACCCTACGTGGTCGGCGGTTCTTACGACTTTGACCGGCTCAACGGGGAGGCCGTCAACAATGCGGTCAAGTTCAGGAGCGCGAATTTTAGCGGGGTGACTTTCGGAGCCATGTACGGCTTTGGTGGCGTTGCCGGTCAATTCGGGAATTCCAGCTCATCGAGTTTCACCGTCAACTATGAGTTCGGTTCGGGCGGCGTGGGTGCCGCGTATACCATGGCGAAGCCGCCCACGATCGACAACGGTAATGCTGGCATCCGGAACATCGGCGTAGGCGGCAAGTATCTGTTGGCGATGGTTGAATTGTCGGTGCTCGGGACGATCTCACGCAATACAGGAACTGGAGCGCAGATTGACGCCATCGATGCAACCGTGAGTTACGACATCACCCCGTTCTGGAATATCGCCACGACCTATACCTATATGGGCGGAAATCACGTGCTCGATAGCGTCCACGCAAACCAGGCCGATGCTACGTTGACTTACCGTCTCTCGAAGCGTACGTCGGTGTACGGAACCTATGTCTGGCAGAAGGCATCGGGCAAGGGCGCGCTCGCTCGCATCAACTCGACCGCAACGAGCCCATCGGGTTCCGACGCTCAAACGATGGTCGGAATCAGCATCGCGCATCTTTTCTAGTCAACGTATCAGGCGTTCGCGAGTCGAGTGGACGGCACTGCTCCACGCTCGCGACGCTTACAGGAAGGCGTCCAGTGCATTGGCCGCCACGAAGAGAGCGATCGTCTGCTTCACATGCGAGCGGATGTCGCCGCGGACCTCATCAAGATTTTCGCCCATCAAGGCTCTCATGAGCATCGGCGAGACGATCGCGTCGAGGATCTGGGTTGCAAGGGCGCGCGAATGCCGCTTGGCTTGCGCGCGCGCCTGCGGATCGAGCGTGCGCCCGGAGTGCTCGGCGATCATCGTCGCCACGGCTTCTATGGCGCGCGACCTGCCGGCGTCGCTCGTCAGTTTCGCCAGCGTCGGAAACCGCGGCGCATCCGCAACCACCAGTCTGATCAGTCCGATTACCTCGTCGCTGAGCAATCTCGTGACAAGCGTCTGCGTCACCGAGACCAGTCGTGGCGCAAGCGCCACCGTTTGAGGCGCTTCAAACATGAGATGCAGGCTGCGTTCGCAGGTCCGTTTGACCACCTCCGAAAATAGCGCCTCCTTGCCGCTGTACCGGCTGTAGAGCGTCGCTTTGCCGGCGCCCGCCGCCTCGGCAATGCGTTCGAGCGACGTCCCGCCAAAGCCGTCCTGAAGGAACATGGCCGTGGCGGCGTCGAGAATCCGCTCCTCGACGTCTCCCGCCATCGCGTTCGACGGCCGCCCTTTCTTGCGTGAAAACATCGACCTGATCGGGCAGGACGCCGCGTCTCCATCAACACCTTTCGGAATACGTCCCACAACTGCTCCTTGCACGAGATTTCAAGGCCGGATTATCGCAGGCTTTTTTAATAGAACGATACCGTTCCGTTCTATTGTAGAATACATCTCAATATTATTTTGGAGAGTGCAATGGCCGGAAGTGAAAGCGAAAACAGCACGCCCTCCGGCGGAATCAAAGCCGATGGCGATCGCGCGGAAACGGGCGAAGCGCAGGAACAGGACGCCCAGCCGATGGACCCGCGGCGCAAGCGCCTGAACGCGATCATCGGCGGGGCGGTGCTGCTGGTCTGCGTGGCTGCGGGCGTGGGGTACTGGCTGCATGGCAGGCATTATGAAAGCACCGACGACGCATTCATCGATAGTAATCAGAGCCAGATCGCGTCGCAGGTGAGCGGGCGTGTCGTCGAACTGCTGGTCGCCGATAACCAGCACGTCGAGAAAGACCAGCCGCTGCTGCGCATCGACCGGCGCGACTTTGAAGTCAAGCTCGAACAAGCCGAAGCGCAGGAAGCGAATGCGGTCGCGCAAGTCGCGCAGGCGCGCGCCGACCTGCTTTACCAGACGGCAAACCTGGCGCAGCAGGCCGCGCAAGTGCGGGTCGCGGAAGCAGACCTGACGCAGGCAAAACAGGATCTGGCCCGGTTCACGGGAACCGATCCCGCCGCCATCACGCGCCAGCAGCTCGAACAAAGCCAGGCGACGACCAAGAGCGCGTTCGCCAAGCTCGACAGCGCCAAACAGGCGGTCCAGGCCGGCGAGGCACAGGTTGAGTCGCAGAAAACGAAGATCGACGCCGCGCAGGCGTCGGTGCGCCAGAACCATGCCGATGTCGACAATGCAAAGCTGCAACTGAGCTACACGGAAGTGCTCGCGCCGCAAGCGGGCAAGGTGACGCGCCGCACCGTGAACCTCGGCAACTACGTCACGCCCGGGCAGGCGCTGGTTGCAGTCGTTCCCGACGAGATGTGGGTTACCGCGAACTTCAAGGAAACGCAGCTCGTTCACATGAATGTGGGACAACCGGTTGATGTCACTGTCGATGCGTATCCGGACAAGGTCCTTCATGCGCACGTGCAGAGCCTGCAGCGCGGGACCGGGTCCGTCTTCAGCAGCCTGCCCGCGGAAAACGCGACAGGTAACTACGTGAAGGTCGTGCAGCGCCTGCCTGTCAAGATCGTTTTCGACGGCGACGACTGGCGCCATCTGCCGCTCGCGCCCGGCCTCTCGGTCAGCCCGCGTGTGACGGTGCGATAACCATGGCCGCTACCTATGCAGGTCACGCCGCATTGCCGAGGTCGGCGGCGGGGCCGTTCAACCCGTGGCTGATCGCGGTCATCGTGTCGATCGCGACCTTCATGGAAGTGCTCGACACCACCATCGCCAACGTGGCGCTCCGGCATATTGCCGGCGGCCTTGGCGCGAGCCTCGACCAGAGCACCTACATCACGACGAGCTATCTCGTGAGCAACGCGATCGTCCTGCCGATCAGCGGATGGCTCGCGAACGTGATCGGCCGCAAGCGCTTCTACATGATTTGCGTGCTGCTGTTCACGATCAGTTCGGTGGCATGCGGATTCGCGACGACGCTGCCGATGATGATCGTCTTTCGTGTGCTCCAGGGCCTGGGCGGCGGCGGGCTGGCGCCTGTGGAGCAAAGCATCTTCGCCGATACCTTCACGCCCGAAAAACGTGCGATGGCGTTCGCGCTGTACGGCTTCACGGTCGTCACGGCGCCTGCTATCGGACCGATGCTGGGCGGCTGGATCACCGAAAACTATTCATGGCACTGGGTGTTCCTGATCAACCTGCCCGTCGGCATAGTGTCGCTGGTGCTGACGTGGATGTTCGTGAGCGACAGCAAGCTGGTGCAGCAGGAACGCAAGCAACTGCTCGATAAAGGCCTGCGGATCGACTACCTGGGTTTCTTTCTCGTGGCGGCCGGTTTCGGCAGCCTGCAGATCGTGCTCGACAAGTTCGAGCGCGAGGACGGGTTCTCATCGAATTTCATCTGCTGGTTCACGGCGATCGCGTGCGTATCGCTCATCGCGCTGGTGATTCGCGAACTGACCACCGAGCAGCCGATCGTGAACCTGCGGCTTTTCAAGTCACGCGCTTTCGCCATCAGTTGCAGCGTGATGTTTGCGTTCGGCTTCATCATCAACAGCACGACGCAGATGCTGCCGCAATTTACGCAGGAACTGCTGGGCTATGACGCCACCAACGCGGGCCTGACGCTGGGTCTGGGCGGCCTCGTCACGCTGTTCATCATGCCGATAGCGGGCATTGTGACCGGGCGCCTGTTCCAGCCTAAATGGCTCGTCATGATGTCGCTCGCCGGCACCGGATTCGCGCTGCTGCATACCTCGGGACTCGACCTGAACATCGGCTTCTGGGATGTATCGCTGTCGCGGCTCTACCAGGTCATCTGGCTGCCGTTCCTCTTCATTCCGCTTTCGACGGTGCAGTTCATCGGCATCCCGCCGAAAGAGAACAACAATGCGTCAGCGCTGATCAACATGATGCGCAATCTCGGTGGCAGTTTCGGCGTGTCGCTGGTGACGACGCAGCTCGCGTGGCGGGAACAGTTTCACCATGCAAGGCTCGCCGAGCACATCACGCCGTATAACGGCTTTGTCAGCTCGCTTGGATCGATCGCCGGGACGGTCGAGCAGCAGGCGTCGGTCATGAGTTACCTCGACGTCTTCATCATGCTGGGCGTGATCTCGCTCGTGCTGGCTCCCATTTGTTTGTTGTTGCCGAAGCTGCCAAAGGGGGCACAGGTCAATGCGCATTGATTATCGATGGATTCCGTTTGTAGCCTTCCTGTCCGCCTGCACGATGGGACCCGACTTCCAGCGTCCCGCATTGCAGACGCCGGCGCAATGGCCTGACGCCCCCGCGACTACCGATGTAGTTCGTTCGGTCGCGGTGCCTGAGCCCGTTGATCCGCTATGGTGGAACAGCTTCGGGGATCCGCTTTTGACCGAGCTGGTCACGCGCGCCATGGACAGCAATCTCGATCTCAAGATCGCAGCCGCGCGGATTGCCGAGTCCCGCGCGCAGTTCGGGCAAGCGAAAGCGGACGAGCTCCCTACGTTGAACGGCAACGCCTCCTACACGCGTGAGCTTCAGAGCGCCGATGGCGTCATCGGCCTGCTCGGGGGCAGCGGGTCACCGTCAGCCACCGATACCAACGGGCTGGGCGGACGACAGGGCGGGATACCGACGCAAAGCGCGACATCGAGCGCATTGCCGCCATTCAACCTGTATCAATACGGCTTCGATGCATCGTGGGAACTCGATCTCTGGGGCCGCGTGAGGCGCACGGCGGAAAACGCGAGCGCCACCGTCGATGCGCAAAACGAAGCGCGGCATGATGCGATCGTGTCGACGGCGGCCGAAGTCGCCCGCGACTATCTGAACCTGCGCGGAACGCAGCAGAAACTACGGATTACGAAGGAAAATCTCGCGTTCGCCGAGCGTACCGTGCAGCTGACGAACGAACGCGCGAAGCATGGACTCGCTACCGATCTCGATGTCGCCAATGCGCAAAGCCAGGCCGAGTCGAACGCGGCGGATATTCCGCAGGAAGAGCAGCAGGAGGCGAAGCTGATCAACGCGATCGGGGTCTTGCTTGGCGAGTATCCGCGAACGCTCGCGGAGAAGCTGAAGGAAACACCGGACGCGCCCGTGGTGCCGCCACGCGTGCCGATCGGGCTTTCATCGGAACTCGCGAGGCGCAGGCCGGATATCCGCGAAGCGGAAGCGCAGCTTCATGCGGCGACGGCGAACATCGGCGCGGCGAAGGCGGATTTTTTCCCGAAGATCACGCTGTCGGGAAGCGTCGCCATTCAGGCGACGCAGTTCACGAATCTCGGCAGTTGGGGCGCGCGCAGCTATAGCGCGGGGCCGAGCCTTTCGATTCCCATTTTCGAGGGCGGGCGCCTGCGCTCCACCCTCGCGTTGAGGGAGGCGCAGCAGCAGGAGGCGGCGATCACGTACCGCAAGACGGTGCTCTCGGCGTTCCAGGAAGTCGATGACGCGCTGACAGGTTTTACAGCCGAACAGCGTCGCCGGGACCGGTTGGACGCAAGCGTGCAGGCGTCAAGACGCGCGTTGGAAATTGCAAACCAGCGCTATATCCGCGGCTTGTCGAATTACCTCGATGTATTGACGGCGCAAAAAACCTTGCTGACGAACGAACAGCAATGGGTCGACAGCACCGCGACGGTATCGACGAACCTGGTCGCGTTGTACAAGGCGCTGGGCGGCGGATGGGATGCGGAGTCCGCGAATCCCGCCACATGAGCCGCAGTGAGCCGGGATCGGCGTATCGCCGCCGTGCTGTTGCGGCGCCATAAAACATGGCGCCGCAACAGCACGGCCGTCGCTTCGCGGCATAAAACCGTGCGTGCTAACATGTTGCCATGTAATCAGCAGGTACTTGAGATTGGCCATGAATACGTCGCCCCCGGAAGTGACTGAGCTTGATGATCGCCAAGGCAAATCGCTTCGTCTCGTCGCGTATGAAAATTTCACGCAGCAAATCCTGAACGCCAATATCCGTCCCGGGCAATTCGTGTCTCAGCGCGAATTGATGTCGTTGACGGATATGCCGCTCGGTGCGATCCGCGAAATGGTGCCGCGCCTGGAGGCCGAAGGGCTGATCAAGACGGTACCGAATCGTGGCCTGCAGGTGTGCCATGTCGACCTGCGGCTGATCCGCAACGCCTTCCAGGTGCGGCTCGTGCTCGAACGGGAGGCTGTCGCCAATTTCGCTCGCAGTGCATCGGACGCCGATCTGGAGAAGATCGAACGGGCGCACAAGGACATTGTCCGGCGCGCGTCGGCAAAGAAGATCGACAGCCGGCTGCTCGTTGACGCGCAGACAGTCGACTGGGGGCTGCACGACATGATGATCGACGCCATGGACAACGAGATCATTTCGAATATCTATCGGGTCAACAGCCTGCGCATTCGGCTGATCCGGCTCGAACATGTGGTCTTGAACCCTGCCGTAGTGCTTCCGACCATGTACGAGCACCTCGAACTCATTGCGGCGCTCAAGGAGCGCGATGCGCAAAAAGCGGTCGACCTGCTCAGCACGCATATTGCGAATGCACGGCAACGCACGATGGGGACCTTCGGCGTGTGAGACACGCTTAGGCGCGCTTGCAGGATCCGGGCTGACAGCCGCGCCCGGAGCTTGACTTCAAAACTCCTCTTTGACGTCCTCCCAGTTCTCAACTAACATGTCAGTCACAGTTTGGTGTGTAATTGGTCCCCGCCCGCGTCATGACGAACAGGCGGGCGGATCTCGCGCCGCCATGGCGCATGACTGAGAGAACGGACTATGCCTTCCGAGGGACAAGGGGTCTTTGCGGCCGTCGCAACGCCGCTCGACGCGGCGAATCGCGTGGATCTGCCATTGCTGGCGGAGCATTCGATAGCGCTCCTGCGAAGCGGGATGAACGGGATCGCCCTGTTTGGCACGACGGGGGAGGGCCCGTCGTTCACGGTAGCTGAGCGTAGCGGGACACTGGAAGCACTGCTTGCGCGTGGCGTGGAATCCAGCCAGATGATCGTTGCAACCGGTGCTGCGGCGCTCGGCGACACAGTCCAACTGACGCGACACGCGTGCGCGCAGGGCTGCCGGCGCGTGCTGCTCCTGCCGCCCTTCTTCTTCAAGGGCGTCAGCAGTGCCGGCATTGTCGATGCGATCGGGTCGGTGATCGACGCGGTCGGCGATCCGCAACTGCGGGTCATCCTCTACCACATCCCTCAGGTGGCCGGCGTCGGCTTTAGCGACGAGGCAATTGCCGCGTTACGCCAACGTTATGGCGCAGTGATCGAGGGCATCAAGGACAGCAGCGGGAGTCTGGAACATTCGCTGGGGTTGATCGCCAAGCATCCGGGCCTGAAGGTCTACGTCGGTGCGGAAGACACGATTCGGGAGACACGCGCGGCCGGTGGCGCCGGCTCGATCTGCGGGCTGGCGAATATCGCGCCGCATCAGGTTCGAGCGTGTTACGAGGGTGCCGGGGGCGAATCCTCCGAGGTCATTGCGGAACTCCTGCGGGCAGTCGGCGGAATGGATTTCGTGCCGCTGCTCAAGGCATGGCTCGCCGCGCGCTACAGGAACGACGGTTGGCGCCGGGTACGTGCGCCCCTTGTTGCAGCCGCTGCAAGTGCAGCCGACTCGCTTCCGCGAGCACTTGTCACGCCGGCGATGGAAGCAGAGGGCTGATCGCCTTGAGACACCGTTTGATATGACTGCGTGCGGACCTTCGCACGAAGGCGGTCAAGCCACGGGCGGTGCTGGACTGGACCCGCTACAAGCTTGCGCGCGACGCAACGCGACGCAACGATAAGGAGGAAGACAACATGGACGATGAGCTCTGCATGCCTGAGCGGGTCGACGGTCCCGCTCAGGCGCTGTTCGCGGCGCTGCGCGACGCGCTGGGCGCCTCGACTGTGCTCAGCGGCGCGGACATCCCCGCGCGCAATGAAAAGGACTGGAGCACGCTCGGGCCGGTTCGGCCACTTGCGGTCGTGCGTCCGGCGGACACTGCAGGTGTTGCCGCAGCGATGCGCATTTGCGCGCACTACGGCGTACCGGTCGTGCCGCAAGGGGGATTGACCGGTCTATGCGGGGGCGCGCGGCCCATCGAGGGAGCGGTGGCGTTGTCGCTTGAGCGTATGGTGGGGATCGAGGAGATCGATACCGCGTCGGCGACCATGACGGTGAAGGCGGGTACGCCGCTGCAGATCGTGCAGCAGGCGGCTGATGAAGCCGGCTTTTTCATGCCGCTGGATCTCGGCTCCCGTGGCTCGTGCGCGATTGGCGGCAATCTGTCGACCAACGCCGGGGGAAACCGCGTGATCCGTTACGGCATGGCGCGCGAGATGGTGCTGGGGCTCGAGGTCGTGCTGGCCGATGGGACGGTGGTGACCAGCTTGAACAAGATGCTGAAGAACAACGCCGGCTATGACCTGAAGCATCTTTTCATCGGTAGTGAAGGCACGCTTGGGATCATCACGCGGATTGTGCTGCGCCTGTCGCCGAAGCCTGGGTGCACCATGGCGGCGCTGTGCGCGCTCGAAAGTTACGACAAGGTGGTGGCTTTGCTGAGTGCGGCGCGACGCGGCCTGGGACCGCTGCTGTCTGCATTCGAAGTGATGTGGCCGGACTACTGGCGCACAGTCACGCAGCAAGTGCGCGGCGTAAGCAGCCCATTGTCAGGCGATCACGCGTGCTATGTCCTGATCGAGGTTCAGGGAATGGATGAAGCGTTCGATGCGCCCCGTTTCGATGCGTGGCTCGAGCGCCAGATGGAAGAGGGGAGCCTGGCCGACGCGGCGGTCGCGCAATCCATGGCTGACGTCCAGGCGTTTTGGGGCGTGCGCGATGCGTGTGCCGAATTTCCGCAGGTACTCGGGACGCACGAGGCATTCGACATCGGCCTGCCGGTCGCCGTGATGGACCAGTACGTGAGCGCCTGCCTCGCTGCGCTGAGGGACAAGTATGCAAACGCGGTGGCGCTTTTCTACGGCCACATTGGTGACGGCAACCTGCACATCGTTGCCTGTGTACCCGGCGCGCAAATCCAGCCGAAAGAGGAGATCGCCGCAATCGTGTACACGCTTGTGCAACAGTTTGGCGGAACGATTTCGGCCGAACATGGCATCGGCGTCTCCAAGAAGCCATGGCTATCTTATGCGCGCAGCGAACCCGAGCTGGCGCTGATGCGTCGCGTGAAAGACGCACTTGATCCGCGCAACCTGCTCAACCCGGGCAAGGTGGTCTGACCGCTCATAACTGAAGCACCAGCTCAAGCACCAGCTCAAGCACCAGCGATCATCGGCAACAGACCGGGGACGCTCCCTCCCTATATGGGGAAATCAAAGGAGACGAGATGTTGAAGAACCCACAGGCCGACGTGCGAACGGAAGAAGGATTGCTGGAAAGCGCGATCAGCCGAGCGAAGTGGCGGATCGTGCCGTTTCTCATCCTGATGTACATGCTGGCTTACCTTGACCGCGCGAACATCGGCTTTGCGAAGCAGGCTTACCAGGCATCGACGGGGGTGAGCAACGCGGCATTCGCGTTCGGCGCCGGCATTTTCTTCATCGCGTACGCGCTCTTCGAGGTGCCGAGCAACCTGATCATGCATCGCGTGGGCGCACGGACATGGCTCGCCCGCATCATGATCACCTGGGGCCTGATTTCGGCCGCAATGATCTATGCGAAGAGCGATTTCCTCTTCTCCTTCATCCGTTTCTTTCTCGGCGCAGCCGAGGCCGGATTGTTCCCAGGCGCGGTCCTTTACATGACGTACTGGTTTCCCGCACGCGCGCGTGGGCAGATCCTTGGGATCTTTTATTTCGGATCGCCGCTTGCGCTGATGCTGGGTGGCCCGCTCTCGGGATTGCTGCTCGAACACGACGGCCTGTTGGGCCTGCACGGCTGGCAACTCATGTTTCTCGTCGAGGGACTGCTCGCGTCCGCGGTCGGTGTATGGGCCTATTTCTATCTGTGCAATCGTCCGGAAGACGCGAAATGGATGCCGCCCGCCGAAGCACAAGCGCTTGCCCGTGCGCTCGCGGCAGAGGAGCGGGCAAAGCAGGCATCCGGCAAGACGAGCTTTCGGGCCGCGCTTGCCGACCCGCAACTCCTGCATTTTGCGCTGCTGTATTTTTCGATCCAGATAGCAGGCTACGGCGTGGCCTTCTATCTGCCGACGCAAGTGAGTGCGCTGCTGCAAATGAAGATAGGCCTGCACGTCGGACTGATATCGGCGATTCCGTGGGTTTGTGCGATCGTGGCCGGCGCGTTTTATCCGGCGTTTGCGGTGCGCACCGGACACCGTCGCGGCTTCGCGGTGCTCTCGGCGCTTGCGATTGCCGGCGGTCTGGTGGTGTCCGCACACACGGGACCTGTGATGGCAATCGTTGCGTTGTCCTTCGTGACTATCGGGATCATGACAATTCAGCCGATCTTCTGGACCTTCCCGACTGGCTATCTGGGGGGCACGGCGGCGGCGGGGGGCTTCGCCGTGATCAATGCAATCGGCAACCTCGGCGGCTTCTTCGCGCCGAACGTGAAAAACGCGGTGGAGACATCGTTCCACTCGCCGGCGGCCGGGCTTTACGTGCTTGCGGCGAGCGGTCTCGCGGCGGCGCTTCTCGTCGTTGCGCTGCGCCCGCAGCAAGGCGAACGCACTTCGGCGGATTCGCGTACGGTGCAGGCCAAGGTATAGCTTCGCCTGCCCGGGCAAATTGCGCGAAGCGTTCTTCGGGCCGGTGACAATCCCGCGGGGAGCGGTTTGAGCGTAGCCGCGCGGCATCGTTTGACTGATCTCACCCAAGATCCGTCCGCTTTCTGAGCAGGCGCACGTGCTCCTCACCAGCGCTGGCTACGCCTTAACGTGAGCGCGCAGCCAGCGCAATTCGCGAACGTGCAACCAACACGATCGGAATGAAGCGCGAACGCATGGCCGATTCAAGCCGCGATTGACCATCCTGATTCAACTCCCATTTCACCTTCGGTCGTCCCATTGGCAACCCGGTATCCGTTGATGCCACGGTTCGTCCGTCAAATCTTCCCCGCGAAGTATTCGCCTCGCAGCATCAACAAACTTGCTGTGATCCAGGAAAAGGGGCGACCCGCAACGACAAAGCCGTGCATATCAAAGCTGTTGGTAAAACGACATGAAAAGACCTAAAACGAACATTAAGCGATCGTTTACTAACTGCAAGTTGTACGATAACTGTCGTGTTTCATCAAGTAATTCTTTCAAAACTCCGGTAACAAATCGTCGTTTTCCCCACAAAATTAACGTTTTTACCTATTGGGACGATGCTTTCTGGTGGTACGATGACTGAATCGTAAATCGAAACAATATTCGAATACGAACATCACAGTGAACCGGACGGAGAAATCTGTTCCGGCGGACCAGAACGGAAGGAGACGGGTTTGAAAAACAAAATTGGCTTGCGTTGGTGGATCATCGCGCTCGTGTGTCTCGGCACGATCGTCAACTACCTGTCGCGCAACGCACTCGGCGTGTTGGCCCCCCAGTTGAAGACCATGCTGCATATGAGTACGCAACAGTACTCGTATGTCGTCGGCGCGTTTCAGGTGGGCTACACGATCATGCAGCCGGTATGCGGAGTGATCATTGACCTGATCGGTCTTCGCATCGGCTTCGCCATATTCGCCTGCCTGTGGTCCCTGGTTGGCTGCTTTCATGGTTTTGCCGGCAGCTGGGTTTCGCTCGCCGCACTCCGAGGGCTGATGGGCTTGTCCGAGGCAGTCGCGATTCCGGCGGGCATGAAGGTGGTGGCCGAATGGTTTCCCAACAAGGAGAAGTCCATCGCGGTCGGGTACTTCAATGCGGGCACATCGCTGGGTTCGCTGCTGGCGCCGCCGCTGGTCATCTTTCTCTCGCTTCGCTATGGCTGGCAGACCGCTTTCGCGGTAACCGGCGCGCTCGGTTTCGTCTGGGCTGCGTTGTGGTACCTGTTCTATCGCTCGCCCGCGGATCACCCGAGGATCTCGCAGAAGGAACGCGACCATATCATTGGCGGGCAGACGAGCGCTGTTGGTCCGGGCAAGCACGGCATCAAGAAAGTGCTCGCCACGCGCCGCTTCTGGGCGATCGCTCAAGCGCGCTTCTTCGCGGAACCGGCCTGGCAAACCTTCAGTTTCTGGATTCCGCTTTATCTCGTCACCGAACGCCACATGGACCTCAAGGAGATCGCCCTGTTCGCGTGGCTACCTTTCCTGGCGGCAGATATGGGCGGCTTGTTCGGTGGTTACCTTTCCCCGTTCCTGATGAAGCATCTGCGCGTGCCGTTGATCTGGTCGCGTATCGCAGGCGTCGCGCTCGGCGCACTCATGATGATCGGGCCGGCTTGCATCGGATGGGTCGCTTCTCCCTATCAGGCCATCGCGCTCTTCTGCGTGGGCGGCTTCGCTCACCAGATGATCTCGGCGCTCGTCAATACGCTGAGCGCGGACGTCTTTGAACCCGGCGAAGTGGGAACGGCCAGCGGCTTCGCCGGCATGGCGGCGTGGATCGGCGGGCTTGGTTTCTCGCTGCTCGTCGGCGCTCTCGCCGACACGATTGGCTATAAGCCGCTATTTGCCGCACTGGGCGCATTCGACCTGATCGGCGTGACGCTGCTGGTGATCCTCATGCGCGGTTACGCGCGCACATCCCGGCAACTTCCGGGCGATCACGGCGCGAGTACCGCCGTTTAGTTAGTCCAACCTCATCTAACCTCATCCAACCTCATAGGTGTGAGATGGCAGCACTCAACATTCGGCCCCGCTTTGCGCTTTCCGGTCACGGCGGCAACCACCTCGAATTGACGGCGGACACCGGCTGCCGGATCGAACTGTTCGTTCTTGCCGACGACATCATTCGCGTGCTCGTGCTACCCGATGGCGAACTTCGCGGACCCCGCACCTGGGCGATTGCGCCCGGGCTGGAAGACACGGCGGTCGAAGGCCGCGAGCGCCGCGACATGAGCGGCTTCGGTGAAACGCGCTACACGGTAGCGAACGCAGCGCAGCAGCTTGTGGTTGAAACTGCCTGCATCCGTCTTAGCGTGGAGCACGACGGAGGATTCTGCTCGTGGGAAGTGCTCAAGGACGGGACGTGGCATCGCGTGTTGAGCGATCGCCGAACCCAGGCGTACAACTTCGGCTGGTGGGACTCACGCGTCTATCACTACGTCGAGCGCCAGCGCGGCGAGTTGTACGTCGGACTGGGTGAGCGCGCCGGGTCGCTTGACCGCGCGAACCAGAGCTACGAGATGCGCAACATCGACGCGATGGGCTATAGCGCCCGCACGACCGATCCTCTCTACAAACACATCCCGTTCTACGTGACATGGCAGCCGGAAACGGCCACGGGATTTGGCCTGTTCTACGACACCCTCGCCGACTGCCGTTTCGACATGGGCCGCGAGCTGGACAATTACCACGGCGCGTATCGGCATTTCGTGGCCGAACACGGGGACCTCGACTACTACTTCATCGCGTCCCCGGGCACGCCGCTTTCGGCCGTGCGGCGCTTTACCTGGCTGACGGGGCGCCCGGCGTGGATGCCAAAGTGGGGGCTCGGTTATTCCGGCTCGACCATGAGTTACACCGACGCACCTGATGCCCAGCAGCGCATGGGCGAATTCATCGAGCGATGCAGCGAGCACGACATCCTGTGCGACTCGTTTCATCTGTCTTCGGGCTACACGTCAATAGGCCCGAAACGCTACGTCTTCAACTGGAATCACGACAAGTTTCCGGACATCGAGGCTTTCGTCAACGGCTATCTCGAGCATGGCGTGCGGTTGTGCGCCAACATCAAGCCCTGCCTGCTGCAGGATCACCCGGCTTTCAAGGAAGTCGATGAAGCCGGGCTCCTCATTCGCGCTCGCGACGGCAGTCCCGCGTGGGTGCAGTTCTGGGACGAGGTCGGCGCGTACCTCGACTTCACGAATCCCGCGGCGATCGACTGGTGGAAAGCGCGGGTCAAGGACAGCTTGCTGCAATACGGCATAGCCGCCACCTGGAACGACAACAACGAGTTCGAGATCTGGACGCCGGACGCCATGGCGCATGGCTTTGGCAAGTCATATCCGGCGCAGCAGGCGAAGGTGCTGCAGACCCAGTTGATGATGCGCGCATCAAGGGACGCGCAGCGCGAACATGCACCGGGCAAGCGTCCGTTCCTGGTGTCGCGCTCCGGTGGCGTTGGCATGCATCGATACGTGCAGACATGGTCGGGCGACAACTACACGTCATGGGAGACATTGCGCTACAACCTGAAGATGGGCCTGGGTCTCGCGATGTCGGGCGTGTCGAACACGGGCCATGACATTGGCGGGTTCTCGGGGCCCGCGCCGGAGCCGGAACTGTTCGTGCGCTGGGTGGCGTTCGGCATCTTCCTGCCGCGTTTCAGTATCCATTCATGGAACGACGACGGCACCGTGAACGAGCCATGGATGCATCCGACGCTCACTCGTGAGGTGTCCGATCTGATCAAGCTGCGGTATCGCCTGATTCCCTACCTCTACGAACTGCTGTGGCAGTCGCATAGCGCCTACGAACCAGTGCTGCGGCCGCTCTTCGCGGAGTTTCCCGGCGATCCGAACTGCCTCGCCGATGGCGACGACATGATGCTCGGCGCTTCGCTGCTGGTTGCGCCTGTCGTGGAATCAGGACAGACGACGCGCGAAGTCTATCTGCCCGCCGGCTCGCGCTGGGTCTCCTACTGGAGCGGGGAAGCATTCGAAGGCGGCGTGACCATCTGCTTGCCTGCGCCTTTCGACCAACCCGTGATGCTGATTCGTGAAGGCGGCGTGATCGCGATGAATGTGGCCGAACAGCACTTCGCCCGTCCCGCCGATGAGCGCGCGTTCATCGTCGTGCCGTTCGCGGGTGAGGGCGTTGCGCGTGGCGGCTGTGTTGAAGACGACGGCGAAAGCGAGGCATGGCGCACCGGCGGGCAGGGGCGATGGAATGTATCGATAGAAACCACGCCGCAAAGCCTGTTTCTTTCCGTCACGCGGGTGGGGCAGATGCCCAGCGAGCAATCGCATGTGCGGGTACTGATACCCGCTTGTGATACGCGTCCTGTCGCGTACGCGGGGGGTGTACTGACGGCTGAAGAATCATCTGCCGGATGGCGGAGCCTTACCGTTCGAATCGATTAACACTCAGCATGACGAGCTACTCAATTAACAAAAAAAGACTTCCGGGCCGACGTAATTTTTAAAGCAGTACGCGAGTTCAGATCGTAGAAACTTTGGCTAACACTTAGTCAAGCTGAGTATTAATTTTTTCGACAGGAGATGGAGAGATGAGGATGAAAAGAATAGCGCTTCACCGAGGCGTGGTGACGGGACTGTGTGCAGCCGTCTCGTCTGTTGTTCCGATCGCGGCGCACGCTCAGAGCAGCGTGACGTTGTATGGCGCTATCGACAATGGATTTACCTACAGCAGCAATCAAAAGGGTAACCACAATTTCTACATGAGTCAGGGCAGCCTGAACGCAAGCAAGTTCGGCTTTCTCGGTTCGGAAGATCTGGGTGGCGGTCTAAAAACGATCTTCCGGCTTGAAGCAGGTTTCAACTCTCAAACGGGTGCTGCCAGCTCGTCCGGTTATGAGTTCAACCGTCAGGCATACGTAGGATTGAGCGATCAGCAATACGGTACGTTCACAGTGGGCCGCCAGTACACGCCGTACTTCAACTTCGTCGGCGCGCTTGGCCCGACCGGGTATCTGACGGGTGCGACCGGTGCGCATCCGGGTGACCTGGACGCGCTCGACACCACGTTGCGATTCAATAATTCGCTTACCTATACGTCGCCGTCGATTCGTGGCTTGCAGGGTAGCGTGCAGTACGGTTTAGGCGGTGTGGCCGGAAGTTTCTCGCAAGGCAATACGCTGAGCGCGGCGCTTCGTTACGAAACGGGTCCTTTCAAGGCCGCAGTGGGTTTCAATCGCCTGAACAATCTTTCCACCAGCAACGCGGTGGGCACCGTAGCCGACAACTCGCCCGTCAATGTTGCCTACGCCAGCGCGGAAACCAACCAGATGGTGGCGGCGGCCGCCCAGTACAAGTTCGGCAACGCGATGGTCGGGTTGAACTACTCGAACGTGGTCTATCGTCCGGGCTCGGGATCGGCTTTCCAGCAGACGGCTGTATTCAACACCTATGGTGCGATCACAACCTACCAGCTGACGCCAACGATCTATCTGGCCGCCGGATATAGTTATACGCGGGCGAGCGAGTCGAATGGCATTTCGGATTCGGCGCGTTATAACCAGTTCTCGTTCGAGCAGACTTATTCGCTGTCGGCCCGGACCTGCGTCTACTTCCTCGAGGCGTATCAGCACGCCAGCGGCAAGGCGCTCGCGTCGAACGGCACTTCAATTGTCAACGCGGTGGCGGTGGTCGGCGACTCGCAAAATGCCACACCTTCATCGGGACCGTCCCAGTTCGTGGGTACGATCGGCTTGCGCCACTTCTTCTGAAGCGGATTGTCCGGAGTACGCGTGGGGTGATCTGGCCGGCAGCATGCCTGTAGCCATGCTGCCGGTTTATCTCCATCGCGTGGACTGTAGCGTGTCTTGATAGCTATCCTAAGCTTTGTCAACCACCCCTTGGAATTCATCATGCTTGCATCGATCCGCGCACGCATCCTGGTGACGTGCGTCGCCATCGTCGTCATTGCACTGGCTGTTAGCGCCGGGGTGCTCTACAACGTCGCACAGCGGCACAATGACCAGATGGTCGACGAGAACCTGAAGTCGGTTCTCGACGGCCAGGCATTGGCCATTGACGAGTGGATCTCCACCCGGACGAGGCAAGTCCAGATGCTCGCCGAGTCGCTTTCCATTGGGGACGGCGATCCGGTGCCCATGCTCAAGCTCGTCGCCAGGTCGGGCGACTTCATTGCCGTCACGCTCGGTTTGCCCGACAAAACCGCTTATTCATCCGTCCATTTACCGGACGGCTACGATCCTACAGGGCGGCCCTGGTACAAGCAGGCGATAACGGCGGGTCATCCGCTGGTGACGAATGCCTATCTCGATGCAGGGACCGGCAAGCCTACCTTCTCATTCGTGGCGCCGGCCATGCGCGACGGCAAGTTCAAGGGAGCGATCTCGGCCGGGGTGCTGCTCGAAGGCGTGAGCGACATTGTGTCCGGCATCCACCCGACGCCGTCGAGTCTGGCCTTCCTGGTCGACAAGGAAGGCAATCTGCTTGCTCTCGCCAAAACCACGCTCCTGATGAAGCCGGCGACCCAGCTTGCACCCGCATTGACGCGGGACGTGCTGGGCTCCCTGCGGGCCGCTGCCGCGCCGCTCCCGGTGACCATCGACGGCGCGACCAAGCTGTTGCGGGCACACCCGATTGCCGGCACCGAATGGAGCCTTGTACTCGCAGTCGACCAGTCGGACGTGACCGCCGGCATGCGCGCGATGGCGACGACCTCGCTGATCGTTATCGTCGTGGTGGCGCTGATTGCGGCAGCCATCGTTGGCACGTTGACGAATGTGACATTCAAGCGGATTTTGCAGGTGCGCGACGCGCTGACCGACGTGGCAAGCGGCAGTGGCGATCTCTCAAAGCGCTTGCCGGTTACCGGTGAGGACGAAGCGTCGCAGATCGCCCACGCGTTCAACCTGTTCGCTCAGAAGGTCAATGCCATCCTGCTGCAGATTCGCGAAAGCAGCGAAGCGGTCAGCGTCGCAAGCGCCGAAATCGCGCAGGGTAACCAGGATCTGTCGAGCCGCACCGAACACGCGGCCTCGAGCCTCGAGGAGACAGCCGCGGCAGTCGAGGAGATCGCCGGCACCGCACGCAATTCGGCCGATGCGGTTAGGAAGGTGAGCGAGCTTGCCGAGTCGGCATCGAGCGTGGCGACGCACGGCGGCAAAGTCGTGAACGAAGTCGTCTCGACAATGAACGACATCACGCAAGCGTCGGCCGAGATCGCGAACATTATCGGCGTGATCGACGGCATCGCGTTCCAGACCAATATCCTTGCTCTCAATGCCGCGGTCGAGGCTGCGCGCGCGAGCGAGCACGGCCGGGGTTTTGCGGTGGTGGCGTCCGAGGTCCGGGCACTGGCCCAGCGCAGCGCGCAGGCGGCGAGGGAAATCAAGGAGCTGATCCAGTCATCGGTCCAGAAAATCGAGGCTGGCTCCAGCCTCGTGAATACGGCCGGCGTGACGATGGGCGACATTGTCGAAAGCGTGCACGGCATCGCGGGCGTCATCGGCGAAGTCACCGTGGCCGCTTCTGAACAGAGCACCGGGCTTGGGCAGGTGAACCAGGCGTTGGCGCAGCTCGATCACACGACGCAACAGAATGCAGCGCTCGTCGAGCAATCTGCGGCCGCAGCGGCCATGCTGAGCGAGCAGGCAGAAAAGCTGGCAGAGGCAGTCGCTCAATTTAAACTGGCGAGTTGAGCTGACGAGTTGAGCGGGAATGCCCGGCTCAACGCAGCGGGTGAGGGGGGACCGGTCCGTGTTTTGCGTGCGAGGCCGTTCAGGCAAACACGATGGCTGGTTGCAATGGGCCGGACAGAGCGTATGTGAGCGATGCGATCACGACAAGGTGGACGCCGTCTGACGATCGGGAAAACTCACCCTGATCGCGGTCCCGGCGCCCGGTGCACTGACCACCTGGATCTGACCGCCCAGCATCACGACCCGCTCTTCCATCCCCGCGAGGCCGAACGATGTTTTTCTGATCGCCTGCGCGTCGAATCCCTGGCCGTCGTCGCGAACCTCCAGCACGCAGCCGCCGGTCGTTCGCTCTAGCATAATGATCACTTCGCTGGCCGCCGCATGACGGGCTACGTTCGTCAGCGCTTCCTGGACGAGGCGAAACAGCACGATAGCGTGGTCCTCGCTCATGGGAATGTTTTCGTCCTGCACGCGCAGCCGGCACACGGTGCGACCATTGCGGTCGAACTCGGCCGCGAGCCACTCGAGCGCCGCTACAATGCCGGCGTCCAATACCGGCGGACGCAGCGACTTGATGACACCCCGAGCAACCAGCATGGTTTTGTCCACTAGTGCGATCAGCGTTCGCGTCTCCTCGAACAGATCTGCCGGTCCGTTGTCGAAGCGCATGCGCAATGCCGACGCACGCATGCGAAGCGCGGTGAGATACTGCCCGAGCTCGTCGTGCATTTCCCGCGCGATGTGCCTGCGCTCTTCCTCGCGTGCCGTCTCGCGACGGGACGTGAGCTCCCGCAACATCTCGTACGACTCCCGCAGGCGGTGCTCCGCTTCCTTGCGTTCGGTCAGGTCGACCACGAAGGCGACACCTTCCTTGCCACCGGCTTCGAAAGCGACCCTGCCGATCATGACGGCTACACGGCTGCCGTCCTTCCTGAGGTACTCCTTCTCCTCCGGCTGCAATTGCCCGAGTTCGCTGATTCGTGCCAAGGCGAGTTTGGTGCTTTCGTGCCATTCCGGCGGCGTCAGGTCCGTCCAGCGGACGCGGCCTGAGACGAGATCCTCGCGCTCGTAGCCCACCATGCGCAGGAATGCGTCGTTGGCCTCAAGAATGTCGCCGTTGGATCGCCATACGATAATACCGATGATGTTGGCGTCGACGAGCCGCCGGATCCTGGATTCGCGTTCCGCAAGGTCACGGTAAAGGCGGGTATTTTCGAGCGACGTCGCGGCCTGGGAAGCGAGCATCCTCAGCGCGGCAATCCTGGCCGGCGCGAAGACGCGGGTGGTCAGGTTGTTTTCGAGGTACAGCGCGCCGATGAGCTTGGCACGATTCATCAAGGGCAGGCAGAGCAACGAACGGGTCTGGTGCTGACTGATGTACGGGTCCGCGGCGAATGTGGACTCGCTTGCGGCATCGTCGAGAATCACGCTCTCCTGCGTGCGCAGCACATGGTAGAGAACCGACTCGGGCAGTATCGCCGCGTTCACCGGCACATCGCGTAGCTGCACGCGCGGCGTGTCACCGTCGGTTGTGACTTCCGCCGCGATCAATTGCTCATCGCCGTCAGGAAGAATCAGCAAGCCGCGCTCGGCGCCGGCCTGTTCGATCGCCGTGCGCATGACCGTGTCGATCAGCTTGTCGAGAACGATCTCGCCCGACACCGCTTGCGACACCTTGATCACGGTCGCGAGGTCGAGGTGTTCGACCGGCGCTCCGATCGTGCTGGTGGGCCCAGCCGCCTGCTCCGCTTCCCTGAGGTACGGGTGCATCTCTTCGAGTTGCCGAACCTTGCCTTCCGCGCCCCAGCGCCGGTAGCCTTGCCGGGCATCGCTCAGGTAGACGCGCGCGATTTTCTCGAACCCGCGAGCCGCGTAGAAGCGGGACGCGAGTTCGCCGGCAAGCGCTTCCTTGTGGCCGAAGCCGCTTGCGCGCGCCGACCGGATAGCGTCCTCGTAGAGGCGCATCGCGTCGATGTCGCGGCACTCCAGCCGGGCTATTTCGGCACTGACCAGCAGTGAGAGGTTCTCGAAGTTTTCTGGGCAAGTTTCTGCCCGCAATTGCAGATATCTGTTGTGAGCGGCTATTGCTTCGAGAGACTCCGGATACTCGCGATCGGTGTTGGGTTCGCAGCACGCGGCCAACGATAGCGCGCTGTAGTAATGATATTCCGCTTCTTCCAGATACGATGCCGATGCCCACAAGAGGCGTTGTGCGTTCATCGCGGCATCCACGGCGGCCAGGTAGTCGCCGGCAAAGAAGCGCGCCTGCAATTTACGGATCCAATACCAGCAATGGGCGATCACCAGGTCCGGATTTTCTACGAAGTGGCGCTCGATCTGGATCTCGTCGAACTGCTCATCGTCAAAAGAGCCGAAGGCGGGTGTCAGGCCTCGCAGCGTTCGGGTCAGCCCAAGCTGAGTGGCGCTGACGTCGATGGCGAAGCCGAAATGCGCTTTGTGCGCGAACGCCAGGCTGGCTTCGGCTTCGTCCTGCACGCCGGCGAGCGGATCTCCCGCGGCGAGCAAATTGGTGATCATATGGGTGTAGCAGTAACCCTCGCAAATAAGGTCGCCAGTATTCTTTGCGGCCTCGAGCCCGCGGCGAAGCAACTCCCGGCCATCCCTGAGATGCCTGGCCATAGGCAAATTGACATTTCCAAAATGCATGTAGGTCCTTGCCCGGAAACGCCTCAACCCGCGCCGTTCGACAAGGTCGTAACCAAGTTGTCCGAATTGAAATCCGACCCTGTAGTGGCCAAAACGCGCGCCGGCCATCATGCCGAGCCGGACATAGGCGGAGGAAGACCCGTCGCAATTGCCGTACTCAAGGCTCAGGTTGACTGCCCTGGAGACGACCAGGGACCATAGATTGGAATCGGTGAACAACGCTGCGGGCATGACCTTGACCAGGACGTCCATCGTCGCCAGCGACTCCAGGTCGGTCATCAGCGGCAGGTCGATCAGCTCGTCGATCGTGCGATCGCCCAATTGCGACCAGATTCGTTCGTATTCCTTATGTGCTTGCTCTTGCGCGGAATGCGCCGACCAGTCGATCCCCAGATGTTCCAGATAGTCGAGACCGACCGCCACGGCGTTACTGGCCTGATCGAGCGCCATGTACAGGTCGACGCGCAAGCAGGTTACATCCGCGCGTTCACGGACATTCGCGGCGCGGCGTGACAGCAGGTTCAGGCGCACTTGTGCGTCCGATAACCGGCCGGTCAGGAACTCGCATTCTGCCCGGCTCAACTCCAGCGTGAAGATCAGTTCATGCGAGCGCGCCCAGCAATCGTCCGTCAGGAGCGCCGCCCCGGCGGCGAGATAGGTGAGCGCCGATTCATGGGCTGACGAGGCCTTCGCGCGCTGGGCGGCAATCAGGTTGAACTCAGCCAGTTGCTCGCGCTCTTCTCGTAGCGTAACGAGGGCTGCGCCGCGGTTCAGTTGACTGACGATCTCGAAGATAGCCTCCTTTCGCTTGGCCGGCAGCGTCTGCGCCGCGAGCAGCCGGCCGGCGCGCAGATGCGCCTGCGCAAGCGATGCCTCGGGGATCATCGAGTAGGCGGCCTCTTGTACCCGGTCGTGCATGAATCGGCAGGATTCCTCCTGTTGTTCGATAAGCTCCTGTTCGACCGCCGGTCGCAGCAACCCCCGGATTTCCGGCCTCGATCTTTCAAGAACGTTTGACAGCATGGCGATCGAGGCGGTATTGCCGAGGCAGGCAAACTGTTGCAACGCTTGCTGCGTTTCGGCAGGCAAGCGGGCAAGCTTCGCGATCATCAGGTCTGCCACGTTGTCGGTATAGCCCTTGCCATGAATGTTCGGCAGGTCCCAGAGCCAGCGCGCCGTGTCGTGATCGAAGCCGAGCAAGCCCTCATCTACAAGCGCGTGCAGGAACTGGATGACGAAGAATGGATTGCCCGCGGTTTTCTCATGGACGAGTTGCGCAAGCGCTGCGACGTGTTCCGGTGCGCTGCGAAGCGCCTCCGCGATCAGTTGCTCGACGTGCTCGCGGGCGAGCGGCGCCAGGGCGACTTCATCGAAGCTCGAGCCTGCGTTCCTGATGGCCTGAAGCGTGCGCATGAGCGGATGGGCGGCGTCAACCTCGTTGTTGCGATAGGCGCCGATCAGCATCAGGTGACGCAGGTCCGCTCGCGTGAGCAGGTCCGCAAGCAGGTCGAGCGTCGCGGCGTCGAGCCATTGCAGATCATCGAGAAACAGCGCCAGCGGATGTGCCGGCTGGGCGAAAACCCCTATGAAGCGCCGGAAGACAAGCTGGAAACGGCGTTGCGCCTGATGCGGCATGAACTCCGGGACTGGCGGCGGGTCCCCGATGATCAGCTTGAGTTCGGGGATCAGGTCAGTCATGAGCCGCGCGTTGGGTCCGAGGGCCTCCGTCAAGGCGTCGCGCCATATCGCCAGTTCCGTTTCGCGCTTGCCGAGCAGCGGCCGTACGAGTCCCCTGAACGCTTGCACCAGTGTCGAATAGGGTATGTCGCGCTTGTACTGGTCGAACTTGCCGGAGGCAAAGAGTCCCCTCGACGGGACCAGCACCTTGTGCAGTTCATTGACGACCGCCGATTTGCCGATGCCGGAATAGCCCGAAATCAGCACCAGTTCCGGCGCGCCGCTGCTGATGACCCTGTTGAATGCGGCCACTAACGCCCCGACCTCGCGCTCCCGCCCGTAGAGTTTCTCGGGGATGAGCAGCCGGTCGGGCATGTCGTGTGCGCCCAGCCGGAAGGCTTCGATGCAATGCTGACGCTCCCATTCTTCGAGGCAATGGCGCAGATCCTGCTCGACGCCGGCGGCTGTCTGGTAGCGCTCCTCCGGCGTCTTCGCGAGCAGCTTCATGACGAGCGCGGAGAGGCCGGGCGGGACCGTGTTGACCCGCGTGTTGGGTGGCATCGGCTTGCGGGCGACATGGCAGTGCACCCATTCCATCGGGTCGGTGGCCATGAACGGCAGTGTGCCGGTAAGCATCTGGTAGAGCGTGACGCCGAATGCGTAGAGGTCGCTGCGCGAATCGATCGAACGATTCATCCGTCCGGTCTGCTCGGGCGCCATGTAGGCAAGCGTGCCGGCGATGGTTTCGGCAGGCTCGGGCGGCTGCCGCTCGCGCGGGAGCCGCGAGGCAATGCCGAAGCCGGTGAGCCGCACCTCGGCGTGGGCGCAGTTCACCAGGATATGAGCCGGCTTGACGTCCTTATGGACGAGGCCGGCCTGATGGAGTTTGCCCAGCGCCGCAGCAATTCCGACGGCCAGGCGCAGGACATTTCCCGCCTCCATGGGTGCACCGGTCAATCGCTCGAGCGGCTCGCCGCCCGGGTCTTCGAGCACCAGCACGATTCGGCCATCCGCCCACGACAGTTGCTTGGGCCGCACTGCCCATGCGCCGTTGAGCTGGTCCCTCAGCGCGAATTCATGAGCGAGGCGCGCGAGACTGGCGGGCAGGGGGTGTTCGCCGGCGATGCGCGCGACCAGCACGCTGACGCTGCTGTCTCGCAGCCGCTGCCGACACAAGATGCGTTCGCCATCCTCGCAGAGAATCTGGAGGCTGCTACCTGCGTCGAATCCGTGTGTGGTGTCCATCGCCTCACCAGCATGGGGTACGCATGAAATACTTGGGAAAAGCTGACTCCGTGGGCGCCTTTCGTGCGGTCAGTCAAGCTTACAGCAGCTTGCATTGTCGTCACGATACACCTTACGATCGCGACGACATAGCCGCCTCAGTGGCGTGGTCACGTTGCCGTAGTGGTTGCTTAAGATCGTGCGGACATTGGGCTGGCGCGTCAACGTCAGGCGATCAGCGCCGTCCTCTCGGCGATCAGGCGAGCACGATCGGAGCGTCGACGTCGCGCAGCGCGTTCAGACCTGGCCGGCTCAGGAAGCCCACGCCGGGCGACGCCATCGCGTAGGAGGGTGACTTCGAGTTGCGTAGCGTGAACCCACAGGTTGCGACCGCATGCGAGCCGCAGATCGATTGCGGCCTGCTCGCGCAACGCCTCGGGAATCGCTGTCTGGAGCCACTGGCGGGTAGTGTCCGGACCAGAGCATGCGGCTGCTTCAATTGCGCGTGAATTGAAGGCGCGTGCTGGCAAAGTGGATGTGTCGAGGCCAGGCGCTTGATGCCATGATCGACCAGGGATCGAGCGCAGGGTCAATGATGCGCGCCTCGACGCCTGGCCTCTAGTCAGTGAGCCGCTAATCCAGGACTGGGGCTTCTTCTGCTAACGGCGAAGATACGTCACGACGCGCTTCGCTCTCCTTCTCTCCCGCGACTTCTCCGTGGTCCGAGCGAACCCGCCCAAGCAGTGCAAAGACCAGAACGGCAGCGATCAAGGTCAGAATAATGGCTACCCAGAGAAGCTTCTTGAACGCAAGGTCATAGGCCAGGAGCAGGTGCGCGTGATCGAAGCCCGCAAGGATCGATCCGGCTTTTGCCAGCGTCCCCGCGGCGAGTTGCGCGGCACCGGATGCCAGCGTATCCGCGTTCTGGTCAGGCCTGATGTCGGTCAGGGTTTGCCGGGCGAAAAACGCCAGCAATGAACCCACAATCGCCATGGCGGTGCTGTCGATCGACACGCGCAAAGCGCCAAAGATACCGACAGCCATCCCGGCTTTCTCGCTAGGGACAACGCTCACGGCAAGGTTGTCCATCAGCCCCCATGGAATGGCGGCGCCCAGACCGATCAGAAGCAGATCCACGCGCATCAGGACGCCGTGATCTCCGAGCGGCACCTGGGTGAGCAGAAAGAGCCCTGCGACCGAGATAAGCATGCCCAGACCCGAGAGGATGCCAACCGGAATGAAACGGGTAAGCATCGCCGAAAGGAATGGAATAAAAAGCAGCGGCGCTGAAAAATAAAGCATCAGTATGCCGGCGTCCAGCGCATTGAGCCCTTCGATCCCGATGAACCGCAGCGGCAGGATCACGAGCAACGCAATATATGAATACGCTGTCGCGAGCGGCAGAAGCTGCGCGCCCACGAAACGCGGATAGCGAAACAGGCTGAGATCGAGCATGGGATTCAAGACTTTCGTCTCGATCACAATAAACACGACCAGCACCAGAGCGCTCGCCGCGAAGAGTCCGAGTACAAGGGGTCCCGTCCATCCGTGCACCGGGGCTTCAACGACTGCGAAAGTGAAGAGCGTCAGCATGAGCGTGAAGGTGCCTGCGCCTGCCCAGTCGAGACCATGCACCGACGCATTCTTGCTGTCCGTCATGAAGAAAATGCACAAGATCAGTGCGATAAAACTGATCAGCGCGCTGCTGAGAAAGACCGCATGCCAGTTATAGAAAGCGATCAGGATGCCGGCGAGAGTCGGGCCGAACGCGAGGCCTGCACCAAACGCGATGCCGATAAGGCTGAAAATCCTGACGCGTGCGGGACCTTCGAATTCCTGGGCCAGCATCGACACGCCGCCGGCATACGCACAGGCAGCCGCAAGACCATGCGGAACGCGAAGGAAATCCAGCCACAAGACGCTGGGTGCGAGCGGCATCAGAAGCGAAACGATCGTCATGACCAACATGCCGACGAAGAAGATTTTCTTGCGGCCATAGTGATCGGCAAGTGCGCCGGCCACCATCAGCGTGCTGCCGCAGGCGAGCATGAACGCATTCGTGATCCAGGAAAGAGCAACAGTCCCTCCCGCAAGGTCACGGCTGATGAAGGTTTGCGCAGCAGGTCCCGCCGAAAGACTCAGGGGCAAGCTGATGCACGCCAAAATCACCGCAATGAGAACAAGGGCTTTGGCGCGTGTGGACCGCGGCGCTGTGGGGGAAGCATTCGTGGTGCGCTGGAGCATCGATAAGATTCCCTAAGGTTCATGCGATACGGGAGTGGCGCAACGGCGCGTCTCCCGGGTCTGGGCTAGGGTGAATCCTAAGAGGCTCAGCGTCAGGGATAAAGAAAGACAATGCGAATTCATCTGTCGGGAAACACGAACAATGAAAAACTGGCTGCATGCTGTGGCTTTCCTGCAGAAAGTCTCGCCACGAACAGCCATGCCTCGCGCCGCGTGTCTCCGTTATTTTATTCGCTATGCTAATTGTTATAAAAAACGCGCTATCAAACACAGCAATGTGGCGGTAACACCCCTTCTCGCGCAGCTCCAGGTCGGTAGCACATTATCGACCGCCAGGTTTGTCCCCGCGACCTTATATTCCACTTAGGAATATCAGAAGAAAGATTTTTGATTGCCTGAAGTTCAGCTTTTTACATAGACTGGATGAGCGTCAGGAGATTTCCTCTTTCTTCATATGTGCCGGCAGGGGTGCCCGGCATACTCCACCAGGAGAGATAGATGGACGACAGACCGGCTTCCAACACATCCACAGTCCGTTCGCTGGCCCTGATCGCAGTCGTCGTGGTCGCGCTGGTCGCAGCCTTCGCTTTTACGGCCGGCTGGCTCTCGCCGGGGCGCCTGACGCCGGCAAAGATCGTCAACGCTCTCGCGCCGCCGGGCGGCGCGGCGCTCGGCTTCCGGCGCAATCACGCCAAGGGCGTCTGCTTTACCGGCAGCTTCGAATCGAATGGTGCGGCTGTGGCCCTGTCCAGGGCGCCCATGTTCGCGGCCGGCTCGTATCCGGTCACGGGACGTTTCAACCTCGCTACGGCCGACCCTAAGGCGCCGGACGCCACGGTCCGGGTCCGGGGCCTCAGTCTGCGCGTCGTCGCGCCGGACGGAAGCGAGTGGCGCTCAGCGATGATCGATGCCCCCATCTTCGCGGTCTCCACGCCGCAGGCCTTCTACGCTTTGCTCAAGGCCGCGGGCGACAAGAGCGATCCGGACGCCATGAAGAATTTTATTGGCGCACATCCCGAGTTCGGTGCGTTTGCGGCGTGGGCCGGCAGCGCACCGTGGACGGGCTCGTTTGCGCAAGAGCAGTACAACAGCCTCAACAGCTTTATCTTCACCGATGCCGCTGGACAGGATCAGGCCGTGCGCTGGTCTTTTGTGCCGGCCGCACAGCCCGAGGCCGTCACTCCCGAGCAGTTAAAGGCGCGTGGCGACGACTTCCTCGACGCGGATATCACGCAGCGCGTGCACAGCGCGCCGCAAAAATGGACGCTGGTCGTGATAGTTGCCAATCCCGGCGACCCGACTGCGGACCCCACCAAAGCGTGGCCGGAGGATCGACGCAAGGTGGAGGCGGGTACGCTGGTGGTCAACGCCATCGAACCCGAGCCTGACGGACCGTGTCGCGATCTCAACTTCGATCCCACTGTCTTGCCGCCCGGCATCCACGTCTCGGACGACCCGTTTCCCGCCGCGCGCTCAGCCGCCTATTCGGTGTCGTTCAACCGGCGGACCGCTGAGGATAAGGACTATCCGCACCATCCCGCGGGAGGAGCCACGCCATGACCCCGATCCATGCTCGCTTCACGCCGCTGCAACGTGTTCTTCACTGGCTCATGGCGATCTGCATTCTGGCCATGCTGTTCATCGGTGTCGGGATGGTGTCCACCATTCGCCCGGATTACCTGACGCTCGTGTCCATCCACAAGCCGCTGGGCATCGTGATTCTCGTGCTGGGGCTGATTCGCCTGGTGGTGAGGCTCAAGCGCGGCGCGCCGCCGCTGCCGGCCTCGATGCCAGTACCGATGAAACTCGCCGCCCACCTTTCGCATCTCGCGTTCTACTTGCTGATGATCGGACTTCCATTGATTGGATGGGGCATGCTGTCGGCCGCCGACTATCCTGTCGTGGTGTTCGGCGTACATTTGCCGTCCATCCTGCCGCATAGCAACAGTCTGCACACGCTGCTCTGGAACGCGCACAGGACGCTCGCGCTATGCTTCTTTGCGCTGATCGTGCTTCACCTGGCGGCGGCGCTTTTGCACGCGCTGGTCAGACGTGACGGTGTCTTCGAGGCGATGGCGTCGTGGCGCTCAGGCGTCGGGACCGATCCTTCCGGCGATCGGTGACCTTCGAGCGAGACGAATCTTTGACTAAGCGCCGGTGCCGTTCGCGACGCAGTGCTTTGATGCCGTTCGGCAAACCGCGCTTAAGCTCAGCCTCTCCCACGTGGATAATGTTTCGGGCGCGGGACCCGACGCGTGGCCAGAATTCCGTGGTCAACCCGCACTGCAGAACAACTGCACGACCAGACTTCGCAGCCAACGATTTCCCGCTTCGTGATGATATCTGGCGTGCCAGTGCTGCCGAACTGCGAAACCATCCACGGGAACTGGACAGGGATGCACCGCGAGATCATTGACTTTCGCCAGGGTCTCACCAATGTGTCGGGGCAGAGTCGCAATCAGGTCGGTGTTCTTGATGATTGCTCCCAGCCCGAGGAACCCCGGCAACTCCAGCACCACCTCGCGCTCGATATGCTCGCGCACCAGCGCCTGTTCAAGTAGTTGCGCGCCCGTCCCCGCAGCGATCGCGACATGTCCCTCCGCGCGGTAATGCTTCAACCCAAGTTTGGCCCTCAGACGCGGGTGATGGCGATTCGTCAGACACACCCAATCCTGCAGGTATAGCTGCTGCTGGTAAATCCCACCGCCAAGCCAGGGCACGTGGCCAATCGCAAGGTCGGCCTCGCCGGATTCCAGTGCCCGTTCGGTATTGCCGTCGATACCCGCCGCTTCCAGGCGTATACCCGGCGCCAGCGCGCGCACGTGCGCCAGCATTCGCGGAAGCAGCGTGATGTGACTGGCGTCGGTCATGCAGATACGGAAGCGCCGTTTCGCCGTGGCGGGATCGAACGCGATTTCCCAGGCAGCGAAGCGCCGCAGCGATTCGAGAATCTCCCGGCACGGCCCGATCAGCGCATCGGCTTGTGGCGTCGGCGCCATCCCGGCCGGTGTACGTACGAACAACGGGTCCTGCAGATGCTCCCGCAAACGGCCCAGCCAGATGCTGATCGTCGGCTGACTCTGTCCGAGCTGCTCGGCCACGCGGGTGACGCTGCGGACATCGTAGAGGAGATCAAACAACTGCAGCAGCTTCAGGTCAGGAAGTTCGGTCGAGTTCATAGGACTATTGCCTTTCGCAATGACGTCATTGTGAGCATTGTATTGCCGATATGAGTGCTGACTCGTATCTTGATCTCCAATGTTAAGGAGACGGCAGTGAAGATTGCGATTCTGGGTGCAGGGGCGCTGGGCTGCGCCATTGGCGCGGCGCTGACCGAAGGGGGCAATGAGGTCTGGTTGCTGAACCGCTCGGCGGCGCACGTGGAGGCGATGAGGCGTGACGGTCTGCAGGTAGACGATGCGAGTGGCTCCCGTCACGTGAAGGTCCGCGCCACGACACGGGCCGCGGAGGCCGGCGCCGTCGATCTGGTCGTCATGCTGGTCAAGTCATTTCATACCAGCGCCGCGATGCGCGGCGCACTGGAACTGATCGGAGACGAAACGCTCGTCCTGTCGCTGCAGAACGGCCTTGGGCACGAAGATGTGCTTGCCGGCATCGTGGGTCGCGATCGGGTGCTGGCCGGCAAGACGTACGTTGGCGGGGTAATGCGCAATCCGGGACACATCGAGTCCGGTGTCGCCGGCAAGGCCACCTACATCGGCGAGCTTGACGGCCGGGTCACCTCCCGCGTGGAGGCGATCGCCGAAACGTTCAACGCTGCCGGACTGGCCACGACGGTCAGCGACAACATCGTTGGCACGATGTGGGACAAGCTGCTGGTCAATGTCGCGACAGGCGCGCTGACCGGAGCCACGGGCCTCACCTACGGCCAACTCTACGACGAACCGCTTCTGAAGACGACCGCGCTCGCAGCGGTCGCCGAAGCGATGGCAGTCGCCCATGCCGCCGGCGTGACGCTCGCAACCACCGATCCTGAACGCCCGTGGATCCTCGCCGGCGAAGGACTCTCGCCGGCGTTCAAGACCTCGATGCTGCAAAGCCTCGAAAAAGGATCCATCACCGAAATCGACTTTATCAACGGCGCGGTCGTGCGCTGGGGACAACGGCACGGCGTGCCGACCCCGGTCAACGCGACGCTGGTGGCCTGTATCAAGGGCATCGAGCGTGCCATGAGCGACCGACAACAATTGGAGACAACCGCATGAACGGCAGCAAGGCGTATCTGGAGCATGTCGCCATCTGGGTGAAGGACATTCACTGGCACATCCGCTTTTTCGAAGATGTTCTCGGCATGACGATGCGCGAGATCGACGGCACCGTTGAGGAACCCCGGCAGTACTGGACGCTCGGTGGCCTGCAATTCATCCATAGCCCGGACCACGACGGTCCTGAAGGCCGGCTTGGCCACCTGGGCGTGATGTGCGAAGACATGGAGGCAGCGCTAGCCGCCGCGCGACGCTACGACGTCAGCGAAATGCCACAAGGACGCAACTGGTTGCGCCTGCCGGACGGCCTCGCCGTCGAACTGATCCAGGCCAGGCCCGCCTCGTGCGTTGCGCGGGCATTGGACATTAACCCGCGTGCGGAGGTGTGAGATGACGATTGTCGATAAATACTGGGACGACGCACGCGAGGGTGACGAATGCGTGAGCCCGGCCTACACGGTGACCAAAGAACGCATTCTGGCCTACGCCGACCTCACCGGTGATCACACGCCGGTCCACGTAGACGAGGAATACGCGAACGCGAGCCACTTTGGCTCGATCGTCGCGCACGGCCTGTTTGGCTTGTCTATTGCCGATGGCCTCAAGACCCAAAGCGAATACCGTTTCCTGCCGGGCATGTCGCTCGGCTGGACGTGGGACTTCAACCTGCCGATCAAGGTCAATGACGTGCTGCATGTCAAATTCCGCGTGGGCGCGATGCGCGCGAGCAAGAGCCGTCCCGGCTGGGGCATCGTCGTGCTGCCGTCGGAGCTGATCAATCAGGACGGCCAGGTCGTCCAGCATGGCGAGCATCGTCTGATGGTGCCGCGCCGGCCGGGAGCATTCTGATGCAAGCACGTCCTCTCGAAGGTATTCGGGTTGTCGACTACAGCCACTTCCTGGCCGGTCCGTACGTGGGGCGCTGCCTCGCGGCGCTCGGTGCCGAAGTCATCAAGGTCGAGCGTCCCGGCAGCGGCGACGCGGGACGTCAGCATGCCACCGTGCTTGATGACGAGCAGAGCGGCTATTTCCTGCAACTCAACATGGGCAAGCGCGGCGTCAGCGTCGACATGAAGGACCCGCGCGGCAAGGAGTTCATGCAGCGGTTGTGCGACTCGGCGGACGTGTTCGTCGAGAACTACCGGCCCGGTGCGCTGGGCAAGCTCGGGCTGGGTTATGACGAACTCTCCGCGCGAAATCCGGGTCTCGTCTATTGCTCGATCTCGGCGTATGGCCATACGGGACCGGACGCGCATCGCGCCGGCTTCGGCCTGATTGCCGAAGCCAAGAGCGGGATCATGCAGATGATCGGGAACCCCGGCGAGCCGCCGCCGCTGATGCGCATCTCGCTCGGCGACATGTATACGGGCATCCACGCGGTGGCGGCGATCAACGCCGCGCTGCTCGGTCGCGTGAAGAGCGGTCGGGGCCAGCACATCGACATGGCGCTCTACGACACGCTGGTGTCGATGCACGAATACGCGGTGCAGTGCTACACGATGCAAGGCATCGTGCCCGAGCAGACCGGTCACGACATGCCTACGTCGACGCTCTATGGCGTGTTCCGAGCCGCCGATGGCGACCTCGTGATCGCAGCGCAGGTCGACGACGCCTGGAAGCGCTTCGCCGTGCTCGTCGAGGCGCATGGCGGCCCGGCCGGCTTCGGCACCGACACGCGCTTTCACACGCCCGCGGGCCGCAATGCCAACCGGCTGGAGATTCTGTCCGTGGTGAAGCCCTGGGTGGCCGGCCGGCCGGTCGCGCAGGTGCTGCAACTGCTCGATCGTATCGACGTGTCTTGCGCGAAGGTGCAGCGCATCGACGAAGTGCTTGCCGATCCGCAGATCATTGCGCGCGGCATGGTGGTCGAGCAGGAGCACCCGCGCTATGGCAAGTTGCGTCTGCCGAACCTGCCGTTCCGATTCTCCGATTGCGACACGACGATTCGCGAGGTTGCGCCTGATCTCGGTCAGCACAACGCGGAAGTCGCGCATTCGCTGGGCTTCGGCGCTGCCGAGATCGACGCGATGCAAACCGACGGCGTGCTGTATTCGAAGGTGAGGCCATGATGACCGACCAGTACGCTGTGATCGGCAACCCGATCGGCCATACGAAATCTCCGTTGATCCACGGTCTCTTTGCGCAAGAAACGCAGCAGGACATGTCGTATACGGCCATCGAAGGGCCGCTGGAGCCGCACGACGCCTTCGCCGCGACTGTGCGTGCGTTCATCGCGGCGGGCGGCAAAGGCATGAACGTGACCGCACCCTTCAAGTTGAAGGCGTTCGCGATGGCCGATGAACGCAGTGAGCGCGCGGAACTGGCTGGCGCTGCCAACGCGCTGAGCTTCAAGGACGGGCGGATCGTGGCCGAGAACTTCGATGGCGTCGGCTTGGTGCGTGACATCGAAGTCAACCTGAGCCAGCCGATGGCCGGCAAGCGCGTGCTGGTCCTCGGCGCGGGTGGTGCGATGCGGGGTGCATTGCTGCCATTCCTGGCGGCGCGGCCCGCTGAACTCGTCGTTGCGAACCGGGACGTCCCGAAGGTCAGCACGCTGGTCGCGCAGGTCGTGGCGAGCGGTTCATTGCTCGCCTGTGGTTATGGTGATCTTGAAGCAATGGGACGCTTCGACCTTGTGGTCAACGCGACATCGGCCAGTCTCACTGGCGAGTTACCGCCGGTTCCGCCGGGTGTCTTTAGCCCGGAGGGTGTCGCCTATGAGCTCGCCTACGGCAAACGGCTGACGCCATTCTTGCGGCTCGCGCGCAATGCGGGCGTGGCGAGTGTCGCGGACGGCGTCGGCATGCTGGTGGAGCAGGCGGCGGAAGCCTTCGCCTGGTGGCGTGGCGTGCGGCCCCAGACGCGCGCCGTGATCGACCAGCTGACGGTTCCGCTCGATTGAACGCATCAGGAGGCCGGGGATGACACTTCGGCCTAAATCGTTCAGCAGGGCGCGAATTGCGCTTTGCAAACGCGCTATCCAGAAGTAGAGGATCGCGCTGTAACCTCCGCAGGATCGAATTCTTGTCTATCCAGTTCCCGGCTCGCCGATGGCCCATTGACGTCTGTTTTAACTATCTGTTTTTCAACGTAGGCCCAGAGCTGTTCGGCGGCTCTGCCTCTCTGCTTGCCGGAACGGTACAGGCGTATTTCCAGTTCGGTAGTCCAGGCGTCAGAGCTTGCCCTGACAAGCGAGCCGTCGCTCAATTCCTTGGTGATGCAGCTCTCCGGCAGCCAGCCGATGCCGTGACCTGCCACTACCATGCCTTTCAACGCTTCGGACATATGAGTCTCGAAGCATCGGTACAGAGCGTACGGCTCGGTGGCATTCAGCAACAGCATTTCGACCACGTTCCCAAGGAACGCTCCTGACGAATAAGCCAGCAGGGGCAGTGGTTTGCCGCTTTTTCCAGGCAGCTCGAATAACGGTTTGCCATTGCTGTCGGCGGCAGAGACCGGCAGGACCCGCTCGACGCCCAGCGTAAGGAAGGGAAAGAGATTGGGGTCCAGTCCAAGGGGAAGATGGGGATGGTGGTAGCCCATCAGCAGGTCGCTGTCACCGGCAAGGAGATGTTGCACGCCCTCGGGGACATTGACCGCCTGGACCCGGGCCATGATGTCGCCGAACTTTCCGTTCAGCCGTTTGAGCCAGTCCGGGAAAAGCGTGAACACCAGCGTGTGAGCGACCGAAAAATGAACCACATGATCGCTGTCGGCAAACTGTTCATAACCGCCCACCATATTACGGGCAGCATACATGCTCTTCAAAATATCCGTCGCCAGGCTGCGAAACATCCGGCCCGCGGGCGTGAGCGAGATCGGGTTGACGCTGCGGTCCACCAGTTTCGTTCCCATCCATGTCTCGAGCGCGACAACGCGCCGGCTGAATGCGGACTGTGTCAAATCACGGTTGCGGGCCGACCGGGAAAAGCTTTTTGTCTCCGCGAGACTGAGAAAATCTTCCAGCCATTTTGCTTCCATAGTCATCGCTCTTCAAGGACGTCGACCGTTGCCATGGGTCAATAAGTTTCTCTAGCGTGCCACAGGTCGGCCAATAACCAATATCTATTTTCGAATGGCGTTAGTCGAAAATTGCATAGGCATTGCACCCGTCAATTTGACACCCTAATTTTGGGCTTCCCAGCCAAGTTGACATGTCGCTCGACATGTTGATCTGAGCCTGCGTCATCTGGATAGAGTTTGTAAGACTGAGCCGGGAGGCTTTGGATACGCACGGCCATACCGCCAAAGTTCATCGCTTTTTTAAAACCATTCTTAAGCAGGAGATGATTATGGCTACAGCACCCGATCCATCATCGGTTCAAGCGCCCGGTGAGGTGGATAAGAAAAGCTGGCTGGAATCCCATGAAGCGGGGTACCACAAAACGCTGGGCAATCGACAGGTTCAGATGATTGCAATCGGCGGCGCCATTGGCACCGGATTATTTCTTGGCGCGGGCGCGCGTCTGCAAATAGCCGGGCCGGCCCTGGCGCTCGTGTATCTGGTATGCGGTGCCTTCTCATTCCTGATCCTGCGCGCGCTGGGCGAACTGGTCATGCATCGCCCGAGCAGCGGCAGCTTTGTCTCCTATGCGCGAGAGTTCCTGGGTGAAAAGGCGTCGTTTGTCGCGGGATGGATGTACTTCCTCAACTGGGCGATGACCGGCATTGTCGACATCACCGCGGTCGCGCTTTACATGCATTATTGGGCGGCATTCAGCGCCGTGCCTCAATGGCTGTTCGCGCTGGCGGCGCTGTGTATTGTCGCCACCATGAACCTGATCGGCGTGAAATGGTTCGCTGAAATGGAGTTCTGGTTCGCGCTGATCAAGGTCGCGGCAATCGCGCTGTTCCTGCTTATCGGCGTCGCCATTCTGGGCACGGGTACGCCGGTTGCCGGACACGCAACGGGCTCGCATCTGATTACAGAAAATGGCGGCCTGTTCCCGCATGGACTGATGGCGGCGCTGGTCCTCGTTCAGGGCGTCGTGTTTGCTTTTGCGGGGGTGGAACTGGTTGGCACGGCCGCGGGCGAGTGCAAGGATGCTCGCAAGGTGCTGCCGCGTGCCATCAACAGCGTGATCTGGCGTATCGCGCTCTTTTACGTCGGGTCCGTGGTGCTCCTCGTTTGTTTGCTGCCGTGGAGCGCGTACAAGGCGGGACAGAGCCCGTTCGTCACGTTCTTTGGCGCGCTTGGCGTGCCGGGGGTTGGCTCTGTGATGAATATCGTGGTGCTGTCAGCTGCGCTGTCGAGCCTGAACTCGGGACTGTATTCCACCGGACGCGTGTTGCGCGCACTGTCGATGGGAGGCTCCGCGCCGCACTTCCTCTCCCGCATGAGTTCACAGTCCGTTCCGTATGCCGGCATCCTGGTGACGGTGGCGATCTACGTTCTGGGCGTGGTGCTCAACTATTTAGTTCCGTCGAGCGTGTTCGAGATCGTGCTCAATGTAGCGTCGCTCGGTATTCTCAGCACCTGGGGGTTCATCGTTGTCTGCCAGATGAAGTTGCGTCAGGCGGTGGCCCGCGGTGAAGCTGAACCCACCACCTTCAAGATGCCCGGCGCGCCGGTGACATCGTGGCTGACGCTGGCGTTTTTGCTGGGCGTGCTGGTGTTGATGGCATTCGACTACCCGAATGGCACGTGGACAGTCGCGTCGATTCCAGTCGTGGTCCTGCTGCTGGTCGCTGGATGGTATGGGGTGCGCCGCCGCGCGCTGACCATGATGAAGCCGACGATTCCCTCAGTCAGCCTGACGCAGAGCATTCTCGAGGACAACCCGCGCTAGGAACTGCTGCGTCATGCCCGTTTTGGGCGTGCGCAGCGGGAAGGGTACCGGGACGCTGTCTGTCGAGATCTAGGTCATACGATCGCCGGTTTGAGAGGGACGGCGGCTGAGGACCCGGGCAGATGGCGGTTCCTTCGAACGCTTTATTAAACGTTGTGTTTTCCTAATCATTAGAACCCGGGGGTAACAGCATGTCAGATTCCTACAATGCGGTGAACGACGTGGATAAAACGCTGCAAACGGCAACGCTTGATTCCCGTAAGGTACGAGCGCGTCTTAAGCACGCCCGCAAAAAGGTGGCCGATGCCCAGGTCGTGGTCATCACGCGGGGAAAGAAATCGGCGAAGCTGGCGAACGGTTATGTGCACGAGCGTCCATGGTCGACTGCCGGGGTGGCCTTGGGCGTTGGGGTGCTCATTGGGTGGCTGGTCGGCCGGAGATAGCAGGGAACGGCCGTGGGGAGCCAACCCTGTTACGAATAGCTGCTTTATCGTAGCAATCATGCCAAGGCCAAATACGAACCTCTAGACCTAACCAGTTGTGGATTCAGCGTCCATCAAACGGGACAGGTTTTCTCTATCCTGACCGCACGATGAATGTCATATTCCCGCTCATTATCCATAGGAGCATGAGGAGCGGGATATGTCGGAGAAAACTACACAGACGAATCGTGATGAGTCGCTTTTCAACGCGACTACTTATCAAGGACAACTGTTCGGATTTGGCGGCTTTCGTCCTGCCGGGGGAGCGGCTGTTGACGTCGTCGAGAAGGCAACTGGCGAGACGTTGTACATAGCTGGATTGGCGGACGCGGGTGATGTCGATGCGGCAGTTGAGGCAGCGGTGCGGGCTCAAAGGGATTGGGCGGCGACCGCTGCGACTGTGCGTGGCGATATCGTTCGACGCTTCTCCAGTCTGCTGGAACGTCATCGTGAAGAGGTAATGGAATGGGTTATTCGCGAGACGGGATCGATCAAAAACAAGGGGCTGTTTGAAGCCGATCTGTCGATTCGCGAGACTCTTGAGGCCAGTACGCTTGCGACCCAACCGGAAGGGCTGGTGCTGTCACGATCGAATGGGCGGCTGTCGATGGCGACGCGCGTTCCGATTGGCGTGGTCGGGATCATTACACCCTGGAATTCCCCGTTGATATTGGCAGTGCGGGGAATCATGCCGGCGTTGGCGCTCGGCAATGCGGTGGTATTGAAGCCCGACGTCCATACCCCGGTGTGCGGTGGTTTTCTGATCGCGCGTCTGCTGCAGGAAGCCGGTCTTCCCGATGGGCTATTCCATGTGCTGCCCGGCGGCGCGGACACAGGCGAAGCGTTGGTGGCTCATCAGGATGTCAAAATGATTTCGTTTACGGGATCAACCAGCGCGGGGCGGCGGGTGGGCGAAGTGGCCGGGCGTCTGCTGAAACGCGCAGCGCTTGAGCTCGGCGGCAATAATGCTTTCATTGTTCGCGAAGACGCCGATATTGAGCGGGCCGCAATGGCCGGCGCCTTCGGTTCGTTTTTCCACCAGGGACAGATCTGCTTCACGATCGGCCGTCATCTTGTGAATGAAAAGGTATTCGATGACTATGTGACCCAACTGGCAGCGCGTGCAGCGCGGCTCAAGGAGGGTGATCCGTTTCGTGCAGATGTGCAGTTGGGTCCCATCATCAACGAGAGGCAGGCGCGGCGTGCGCAGAAGATTCTCGACGACAGTGTTGCGGCGGGCGCTCGCGTGGTAGTGGGTGGCAAGCGCAACGGTCTTTTTTTCGAGCCGACCGTGGTGGTCGACGTGCGTCCGGATATGCCACTCTTTCATGAAGAGATCTTTGGACCCATTGCGGCGGTATTGTCGGTCAAGGACGATGCAGAGGCAGTCGTATTGGCGAATCAAACGGAATATGGGCTTGCCGCTGCGATTCAGTCACGTTCGCTACAGCAGGCTCAGGCAATTGCAGGGCAATTGAAGACGGGGGTTGTTCATATCAATGATCAGCCGGTCATTCACGAAGTGTATGGCCCGATCGGCGGAATGGGGGCATCCGGCAACGGTGCACGCACCGGGTTGCCGGCATGGGAACATGAATATACTCAGTGGCTTTGGCAAACAGTGAACGACACGTCACCCGATTATCCGTTCTGACGTGGGGTCCCGGGGGCACCGGGCGAAATGGCCGGTGCTCGGGGCGGGAAGCGTCCTGCCTTTTACTACTGCATGGCTGAGGTCGCTGGTCGCCTGAGCAAGGAGCGTTCGCAGCATAGACGCGAGCGCATGGCTTGAATCACACCGGTCGGAGATCGGCGCTGGTCGGAGTGCAACGGTCATTGCTGCCTTGGAGCCGGTCGTCATATCTTTGGCCATTGCGGTCGTTGGCGAGCTCGTCCCGGTCTTCGCGAATGTCGGCTTCAGACGCCTTAGTTGAACTGGCGCTATCGGCCATTAAGGGACTTTCGCCCGAAGCGTCCTCTCGGGCGTTCAGCAGGCGGCTTTATTCAGCCAACGGTCATTTGATCGCCGCAGGCCAGCGGCACGTCACTGATTGAAGCGGCCCCTCGCAGCAGCTCGACGGTAGATCACACATCGTCACTGTGACTTGTCACGGAGCCCAACTGTCATATTTCTTGATCGATGATTTCATTTTTAAATAGCTGGATGCACGTGCGAGTCAACGAGGTCGGAGCAAACTTTGTTCGGGGGCCGCTGATGACCGACGATCCAATTTGCGGTAATGGCGCGCGCCGCGACCCGCACCTTAGCCAGATAACATCGAGGAAGCTCCCGGCGACTTATTGTCAGATTAATTGAGTTGATATTCACGCAAGCATGACATCGCTTTTTCGTTGACAAGCGCAACGAGTCAAAGCACTATAAAAAAAATTTGAATCCAGCCAGACTCAAAACGTCGCCGACTTCAGCTTAACGGTTTGTGAAGTATTGGAGGTGGCATGACGCAACCGAACTCCGGCATATCTCCCAGGCCTTCATATAGCTTACACAAAAACGATCTGCACGCTGTTGCATCAGCGATCGGTGCGTGGCGGCGAGATATTGGGTCCGTCGCGGCGGATTTAATTCGATGCCAACGCGACGGCCACGACGTAGTCTTTTTGTTGGATTTTTCGGAGCTCCACGCTTATGTGTGGCCCGAATCGTCCCCGTCCCAGCATCGTAATCTAATTAGATACCTTCTTCTTGATAGTGGTTTAACCTTTTACCTTCCTCCTGGTTCAATTAGAGAATTAATATACAAGCTCAGTCGGCATGCCTTGGACCATCGCCGACTTCGCGCCGAGTTGGAAAAGCTCACTGATCAACCTTTTGTTCGCGCATTTCTGCACGCCGGGAAATTTCAAGATGACCCCGTGCAATTTGCTGACGCGCCGGCAACCGGCGAGGTTGCTGCAGCAATTCAGGAGGCCGTCACTGCGGCCAGTAAGGAAGACGCTGCATTGCAGCGCTTGTCGGAACTTTTTGAGACGGGGCGGGTGCGCCCCTTGTCGACACTAATATCGACTGACTCATTAACTCCAGATTATGAAGTGCTATCGCAGGCACACAGTCAATTGTCATCGTTGCGCCCACTACGTGGCGACGACGTCAACTACATTGACGCACATAACTACGCCATGACCTGCGCGTTAAACAATCGATTTTACGATTCCGATCAACCATATTTTTTTCTTTTAATTACTTCGTCAAGAGTACCTCTTCGAGTGTTCGAGCGAATTACTTGGGATGCTGATCCACTCTTCGAAACAGGAGACCAATTTTTGGTCCGTACGTCTTTAGCAAGAAGGCCAGAACTAGCGATTTACTATGCTCGACTAATGCGATACGGAGAGCGAGCAACGAGAATAACAGAAGAAGCAGAGTCTGAACTAAAACATTTGCATGCACGCATCAATAATGTTGAAAAGTCATCGCGGCCGATCCCTCACAGGCATGAAGGTCGTTCGAATTTTCACCTGCCTCTTAATCAAGACGTCCTTAGGAGTATTATTCGATTTGACGCGCTTTATACGAACGTATATCGACCAGTGATCGAGTTGATTACTTCAGACACTTCTAGAGAATTAAATAGAAGATCGTTAAGAAAAATAGAATTGGGAGGGCTTGAGCAAGAAGCCCTTTCGTCTACTGGTCAGGCTATCAATTTGAATTACGCTGGAGATCTATCTGTGTCTCCTACGTACAGAACAACATTAGAAACTTTCGATAAAATAATTGCAAAAACAAAATATATTGCATCGAAATTAAATAAAGATTTCAAGCAATTTAGTCGAAAAGCGGTCGCCGATTTGGATCCTGAAGGATTAATTTTATCTCAAGATCACCTCGATGTGTCTAAGAAGGTTGCAGATGATATTACAGAAATAACTGTAAGATTCAAAACAGAGGGTTCCGGTAGCGGCCCGCTCTTATTCTGCGCCGACGCATTTAAAGATCATGCATCAGTATGGTGGCCAACGAATGTCGATATGCGAGATTTCCTGAAGGCAAGCAGGCTATTTATTGAGTCAGCAGTTGAATGGATGAAGATCCACCACTCATTGGAAGTATTGGAGAAAGAGTATCACGGTGTGTATTTTGTATTGAGTGATCGTGTCATCCATAAAGCCGTCGACAACTTACCATTTGACCTGCCATTGGAAGAATTGGTGCCTGGGTTGCTCGAATCGGAGTGGGATTTGCGTGCAATTAGAATCGCGCTTGACGTGGGAGATTTCTATTATGATCTGGATTCGACAAACACGGTTCCTCAATGTATAAGGTTAACTACTCACCTTCGCTGTGCATCTGCGATTTCGACATTTATCCAAAATACACATGTGAAACACGCTCAGCGACGCGCCTTGACAAACGCGATTATACGTACTCTGCCTGCTGTTAGTTAGCTCATGGAGAAAATGCGATGCCTAGCGTATCCCCAGTGGGAAAACATGGAATTTACGATACTTATCTTTCGGTGGAGTGTGAGTGTGACGTAACTAATTGCGCCTCTAGCGAAATAACACAACCTATCACAGCTATGCACCGTTTGACGGTCCTTACTTCGATGGGAGGAGTACGATTTAGAGGTTTGAAGATTTCGTATGAAGCAGATACGGATGGTGTCGTCTTATGCAAGGGTGAAAAATCGGCTTGCGAACCCGACCGAGGTCGCAAGTTGAGTCTTCCGGTTGCGGCAGCTACGCAACTATATTGGCGAGGCGACCGAAAAAGCATTTCGGTTAGAGCCTGTTGCCCAAACACGCTTGATCAACGTGATTTTAATGTCGAATTTTTAATAACGGGTGACGCTGAATGGATCAGTACCGACGGAGCCGAAAAACGTCACGGCATTGAATTGACGCCGAAAAGCGTTCACATCTGCCTTGACTAATAGGCACAAAAATGACTGCGAACGATTTTATTGCGGTTTTTTTGCCTTTTCTTTTATCGTATTTAATTCAAGCTCTTGCCAAAGGGGTCCCCACGATAGCTCAGAACACGTTAACAATAATTTTGCCACGCGACACTAAGTTGCAAGGCGTGCCGCACGACCTCGCGATTACTCTTGCGATACAGGTTTATCGTCAGGTGAGCTTTCTGGTAAGTGTTTTGCTGTCAACTGTATCAGCGATGGCCCTTACGCTAACGTCGACGGTCCCGGCCATAGGCGTGTTAGCCGCATTTTTGTTGGTTGGGCTAGTTGCGGTCTGGTTCTTCCGCTGGCAAACGCTCGGAGCAAATCCTAACGAACGTGAAAGTCGGGATAGACAGATGAAATTTGGATCATTAACTACAACGACGATTATGATGATTGCTACTTTATGGGCACGTTGGCACTAGAGGTCCGCAGATTGGAAATTTCAAGTTTGCTATCGAGGCGATCTTATCCGTTTCGGAAATTCTCTTACCGTTAAAGTCGATACTCCGCATGAATTGGAATTCAACGTCGCGTGGTCGTCCCCGCAGCTGCGGCAGCTCGGTGTAAGACGGGGAGGCTCGACGGTTGGCGTCAGGTAGAAAAGGTTGGGAAGGAAAAACGCTTCTCGCGCTCTGAGATTTAGGCGGGCGCTTCGCGAAGATATCGCTCTTTGCGAATGCGACGAGTCGGTCAACAATTTCGAGGCGGAGGTGTTCATTCGCGGATAGAAGAGGCCGGCGTCTTATTATTCAATAGTTCCCATGTTCGCAAGGTGCCAAATTTTTTTTGGGGCAATTGTCGTAGCTTCGCAAAACGACTGATGATCTGGAAATAATATATCCGTAACGAATGTCAGCTCCCGCGTAGGAAAGGGACACTCTCGCTTCGACATGTGGAACGTCCGATTTGGGTCGAGAAGACTCATTCGATCTTCATGCCAGCGGACATTCGTAGCAGCGCAACGGCGAGGCATCCCGAACGGCCGCTCCGGCCGACGACCTGCCCGGTTACCAATGCAACATGAAGGACAAGTGGTCGGTCATTCCCGACGTTCGGCTGTCGTTTAGCGTTATCGGCGCCTGCCATCGTCCGCAGGAATGTGAATGCTCCGTCGCGCGCGTGTTGGTAGGCGTCGAATAATCCTCAACGGACCTTGCTGGTCGGTGGGAAAGCAATTGGATACGCCTGACAAAACGTTAGTCTGTCACGGTCCATCGCCGGGGCGCCGCCGGAGCACCGACTCCGCACCGCGGCTTGCCAGTCACGGGCGGAATTCCGCGACATCTGGCGACATAGTTTTCGCATGGTTTTTAACCGGACCGAACACTACATTAGCTTCACCCGACGCGATAGCAGCCTTTTCCCGCAAACGACGCGTCCAATCTCAACCGCTTATCTGCCCATCATGGTTACCACTGGAAAAATCGCTCTTTGCGCTACGTTGTTCGTCATTGCTGTCTCGCTGATCGAGGCATGTGTGCTCACCCGCAGACAGCGCAATAGCGCCATGCCTTTCGATTGGTATGAAGTGTGGATTTCGCTGGCCGATGTCGCCGGTCGCAAGCTGCTCGCACTGCTACCGCTTTCGCTCGCGACCCCGATTTTCGCGCTTGCCTGGGATCACCGGATCTTCACCGTCACGCTCAACAGCGCGTTGATGGTGTTCCTGCTCTTTATCGGCCAGGAGTTCTGCTACTACTGGTACCACCGCGCGTCGCACCGCATTCGCTTTTTCTGGGCAACGCATGCGGTTCACCACTCACCCAATCAACTGACGCTTTCGTCTGCTTACCGGCTTGGCCTGACCGGCAAGCTGACCGGCTCCGCAATGTTTTTCGCACCGCTCGTGTGGCTTGGCGTGCGTCCGGAAATCGTGCTGGCGACGCTGAGTTTTAATCTGCTTTATCAATTTTGGCTGCATAACACATGGACCCCGAAACTCGGCTGGCTCGAATATGTGTTCAATACGCCCTCGGCGCATCGCGTGCACCACGCATCGAACGCGGACTATCTCGATGCGAACTTTGGCGGCGTGCTCGTCATATTCGACCGCTTGTTCGGTACGTATGTCGAAGAACGCGCTGACGAGCCGTGCCGCTACGGTCTCACGACACCAACGCGCTCTCGCAATCCGTTAGTCGTCGAATTCGAACACTGGGTCAGCCTTGCCCGTGATGTCATGTCGGCGGGCAGCGTGTGGACTGCGATCCGCTACGTGATGCTGCCGCCGGGCTGGCACGTGGACGGTTCTAGCCAGACAACCGAAGCGCTACGTCAGCAGGATCTGGCCGCACGTCGCACGGCTCCAGTCAGTACGCAGGGACGCTGACGGAATATCAAACTCGCTGTGGCATTTCCATTGAAACCGCTGCTGCCACTGATTTTCACTGGATACTGACCCACTGTTGGGTCAGTATCGTGTGGCCATCAACAGGTCATCGCAATCCAGCTCTTTAGGTTGCCGAAGTAAATTTCCGCCGTAGCTTTCCGGCCGATAGCCACAACGCGGAGACCAGAAAATAGATCGCGCCGACACCTGCATAGCCAGCTATTTTGACAATAGCGGGAGGCACTGTTGCATGGGCCTGCGCGATGAAAAACGCGCCAGCCAGCGCCGACTGGCCCCCGCTCAAAATCATTGCCCATTGCGCACCAAAGCGCTTCCAGCGGCGAACGGCAGTGCCAAGCTGAAGTAATCCCGAGAGAACCGCCCAGACTCCGAATACATCGAGCACCAGGCTAGAATCAACCCTCAATACCACTATTACCGCAATCGCTATCGCCGCGCTAGCGAAGACGTTGAGCGCCTGAGTAAGGTTTTCGCGCATTCCACCGCTACGTGACATGTCGACGTAATTGGCCAGCGCATCCCACACGGGATAGACGATGAGCAGTGCGGCTCCAATCGCCGTGGCATGCTGCCCAAAGGCGAATACGAGCGCGACCCACACAACAGAAAACGCGGCACGGGTAAAGTAATAGTGTTTAAGCCACTGCTCACCCTGAAGGCGAGCAGTATCTGACGAATGAATAGCCATTGAAACTCCTCTGAAATTTTGTCGACCGCGTCGCCTTTGGCTACGCGCCGCGCTATTGCCGAGTTCGGCTGTCGGCAGGACTGAGCCAGCGCTTTCGCGACATGAAGGCTGCTCTGGTAAAGATAATGGCATTCGGCCTGGCTTGACGGCATCGGTCAAATGACCGATGCGCTCGTCGACTCTCTGCTCCACGGACGATCGGCCGTACCCGAGCTTTTCAGCCCTCGGTTTTCGCGTCGAGTCACCGCTTCGCGTTCTGCCAGGAGCGGGTGACCGGGCCCGGCCGCCTCTCGTGAGGTAGGTACGTGGTCGACGGGTGTGGCTATCGTCATGAAGCCGCGCACGGAATTCCGGCACACCGGCGCTGGCAGGTCCGCGCTTTCACAGCCCGAGCGTTAGCCGCATTCGCACGCGACGCATTGATTCAATGATTTCCAGCCGGGCGCAGGAGGAATGATGCGTTTGCTTGCGCCGTAGTCTACGATGTGTTTTAGATACCCGCTCTCCTGCGACAGTGCATCCGTATTCTCGCTCGACGTCTGCCGCCTTAAGTCGTTGTCCGGCTGGCGCCACGACAGACGAAGCGTGTCATTCCCCGTTACGCAGAGCTGATTGATCGGCTGCGCAGTGAACATGGCAAGCGATTTACCGAAACGCCGGTACATACCCAAAGGTCCGTCGAGGGATCAGCATCGACGCGGCAAAGTATCGGCGCACGTGCGGCATTCCGGGCCGGCGCAGCGAACCCTTGATGGAGGCAGAGCATGACAAACGACACATCCGAAAACGCAGAGAGCGGCACAGGCTGGATCGACCAATCCGATGATGCGAATGTGATCGCTGCCCTCGTCGAGAAAATCAAGGCGCAGCAAGCGACGATCGCAGCCAGCAGCAAGACTCATCTGGACGGACGCATCGACCGGGGCCAGCACCAGAAGCAAACGCTCGGGGCCTTCGGCACGCTGCGTATCTTCGACACGATTCCTCCCGCATTGCAACAGGGACCCTTCGCGAAAGAGAACGCTCTTGCGCCATCACTTTCCTATCGGGTGGCTTGCCGTTTTTCGAACGGCCAGCCGTGTCCCTTTTCCGACAGTGCCGCCGACGTGCGCGGCGTCGCCCTCAAGTTCTTCACTCTGCAGGGCACTGAAACCGATCTGCTCATGACCAACGAGGGCGGCCGCTCGCACGCGAGGAACGCGGTGCAGTTCATGGATTTCGCCGATATCCTCGTCGCCCAGATCGCGAAGGGCGCCGTTGGTGCGCTGGAGCAAGCATCGATGGAGGTGTTCGGCGGCAAATTGGGACCCATCGAGACAGCCCGCATCGTCGCGATCCTGGCGAAGGAGACGAAGCTGCGCTCAGTGGGCAGTCTGGCGACCGAGCGGTTCTGGGGCTCGGTGGTCAAGCTGGGGACAGCCGCCATCAAGTACTCGCTTCAACCCGACGACGCCACCATGCAGGGCACAGACGGCGATCGCCACGGCGACAGCTATCTGCGCGAGGACTTATTGAACCGCTTGCAGAAAGGCCCGCTCAAGTGGCAACTCTGCGTGCAGCTCTTCACGGATGAAGAAAGCACGCCGGTACACGATGCATCGGTTGTGTGGGCGGGGACGCCGATTGCGATCGGCGAGCTGGAGATTTCGTCGTTGCCCTCCGCCGATGACGAAACGTGCATCAATCAGATGGCGTTCAACCCGGGCAATGGCTTTGAGCCGCTGGGCATCACGCACGCCCGCAAGGCCGTGTACGCGGCCAGCGCCGCAAACCGCAAGGACCGCGGGCTACTGTCGACCGACGAGGCGCGGAAACACCTTTGATCGGTGTGAGGCTGCACATAATTTATTGGAGCAAAGCACACGGTACACGGCCAATGAGCGGTGACCGTTTTCTGTCAGTGCGTAGGTGTATTGTGCCGTCGTATGCTCTCAATTTCGCCGCCGTCGGCGCTTATTGTCTGGAGAAGCGATGACCACTGGCACGCAAAAGCCTGACACCTCTATCTGCCGACTGGTGCAAGCCGGCCCACAGTTCGAGGGAAAGCAAGGGCTGACTTATTAGGGAATCGCGAAGACTAGCATGGCGGCGAAGTATCCCACCAAGTAGGTGAGCGGCGTGTCAAAGAGAAATTTGCCGCACATTTTCAGTCTGTTTATTACGGACGACCATTCCATGACGTTTTAAGCGCCAGTCTAAATATTATTAGTTTTTCGACGAGAGCTTCCGTGGAACTACCGATCATAGCTGAGTTGATTATCTTCTGGATCGATGTCTCCGCGAATCTGATGTTGATGGTTGCCATCGACCTGCGGCCGCACGCATGTCCGCTTTATTTTTAAAAGCGGTCGTCGCGCTAACACAGTGCGACCGTCAGTTGTGGGGCGACAGCGATTCACTCGTATCAAACCGTTAGATCCGGATTGTCGCTGTACCGTCTTTGCTAACCGCCCAGCCTCCTCCTCGCCTCGAACACCGGCCAAACAATTGTCCCCAGTAAGCTGTACAACGATGTGTAGGGATAAACCTGACGAGGGCAAGCCGAATCGCGTGCGACAACGTCCCGAACGGTGCGTTGCCAACACTGAAAATCTGTTGTCATCTCGAAGATTCAAATTCAATAGCTTCGGCGGATTTTCACTATATGACCAGCTTGAAGCACGCTTTCTGCGCTCCTATAACTTGATGATCGCAGGTGCTGGCCCGATACACAGGATCGCCTGTCCCGACAGAGACGATTTCGCTAAGCGGCCCGCTCGCGCCATGATCCACAATCCTGGAGAGAGCCGATGAGCGAAGCCAGAAGTGATGATGTTGGCTGCGAGGAACTGCGTATCGCGCTCGTGATGAATGGCGGTGTCAGCCTGGCCGTGTGGATGGGCGGCGTCACCAACGAGATCTTCGATCTCGTCAAGCAGAACCATCCGGTCTACCAAAGGCTGCTTTCGATGACCCGCAGCACGGCCCGCGTAGATGTGATCAGCGGAACGAGCGCGGGTGGCATTAACGGTGCAGCGCTCGCGCTGGCGCTTCTGTACAGCGGCGATTTCAGCGAATTGCGCAGTCTTTGGTTCAAGACTGGCGCATTAGCCAACCTCTTGCGTCCAGTAATGGGAAAGAATCCTGGATCCCTGCTCAAAGGCGACGAATATTTTTTGCCGGCGCTCACAGAGGCCTTTGAGAAGCTGGCGCGAGCTCCTGCTTTAACGTTTCCGGTTGCCGCGACGCCCATTGATCTGCGGCTCACGACGACGCTGCTCACCGGACGACGAGGCCATACCGTCGACGATCTGGGCGTCGAGATAAACGACGTAGACTATCGCGCTAATTTCCACTTCATCCATTCGGGCGTGCCCGACGGCGACACTGATTTTTCACCACGCCATGAAATCATTGCGCACCTCGCGCGCGCAGCCCGCTCGACGGCATCGTTTCCATTTGCATTCGAACCGTCGCTGCTGTCGCTGGACAGCAACCTCGACAAATACCTGGAGGATTCGGCGGGCGAACCGTTGAAGACACCGCGTTATGTCGTCGACGGTGGATTGCTCGACAACAAGCCGTTCAACGGTGCGCTGAAGGCCGTATTCGGCATGGAGCGTCGCGGCTGTGTACGGCGAGTGCTTGCCTACATCAATCCCGATCCTGGAGACGGGCCGCCGCCCGGTATGCGCGGTCGAAAGATGCCGCCGGTGGGCGTCGTGGTGGCCGAAAGCGTGCTCGGGATCCCGCAGTCGCAGTCGATATCGGATCAGCTCGCCGAGATCCGCGACCACAACGAGACGGTGCGCAAGCGCCGAGACAGCGTCGCCACGCTAACCCGCTGCCTAAAAAGCGTAGATTTTGCTGTGCTCCCGGCACAACTTTTCGAGGTGTATCGAGAACGGCGGCTCGCCGTTACCTTCGAGATTTTTGTGTACACGGCACTGCCCAAGATCGTTGCACGGTCGGAGGATCCCTCACTCGCGGGCGGTCTGCGCGCCATCGGGAAGCACGGCCGGGAGCAGCTTAAGGCGATCTTCATGGCTACCCCGTGGGACGACTGGATTCCTCTGCGATGGCCCGATAGTCCCGACGCCCCGGCCAATCGGCCGCAGACGTGGCAATGGGGTTTGTTTCCCGTCGAGTTCGCGGCCAAGATCATGCTCGACCTTTTGCGAAAGGCACAGGATCTAGCGGACTATGCTTCACCGCCGCTCGACCCGCCCGCGCCGCCGCAGCCGCATCAGCGTAAAGAACCGCGCGCAGCAACCTGGGGCGATCCGCCGCCGCGCGCGGATGCTGCGTGGGACGTTTTGGGTCGTGACTGGGATCAGGAGTCGTCGTCCGCGCTCGACGCGCCTCCTACGGCCATCGCTGAAGGGTTGCCATTGCTATGGGCGCAAGCCTATGAGCAGATCCGTCTGTTAACAGCCATGCGCCGAGACGAGCGATGCATCTGGGATAAGAACGGCGAGGTGTTGCTAAAAAAGCTCAGCGCGCGAGTGAGCGCTGCGAATTCCGATCCCGGTGCGGCGGCAACGGAGGCTGATTTTCTCGACATGTTCATGCTGCTTTCCGACAGCAGCCGTCGCCAAAACTGCGCGGCTCGCGCACACGCGGTGGCCGCCATCGTGAACGAGACCTCGAAGCTCGCGCTCGACATCGCCGAGAAAAGCCTCAATAGCGGGCGCCTGCGCCAGCCCGACATGCAGGAAGCCCGTGACCTGCGAGCACTCGCCCAGTTTCTGCATGTCGATTCTATGTGCAATCAGGATGCCGCACAGATAGTCATCTACAAGCTGCTTCAGCTTGAGGTCATCGAATTCTCGTTCAACGATCACGCGAGTCTCGACTCCGACACCGTCATCGAGCTCGCGCAGATCAGTGGCGATTCGGCGAGTCCGATCGGCAAGCGCTGCAAGGCGAAGGAAAAGCTGCTCGGCCTGCAATTGGCGCATTTCGGCGCATTCTACAAAGAATCGTGGCGCGCCAACGATTGGATCTTCGGTCGACTCGACGGAGCGGAACGGCTCGTGCGGATTTTGTTGAATCCGGAGCGCATCCATCGCTTCTACTTCAGGCGAAGAAAAGAGGCCGTTGCTCAGATCTGCGATATCGCGCTTGATTCGATCACGTCGGACATCTTGCAGGATCACGTTGCGGCGGAATGGCAAAAGGAAGACTACCTCGGCCAAATCCGCAAAGAGCTTTCCTTCCTGGACACGCTGGAAGCACGCCTGCCAGACACGTTGCCAGTCTGCGCCAAAGTCCTAACGATGCGGCTACACTACGGCATCCTGCGCATCGAGCTACCAGAGCTCATCGCCTCGATCAACGCCGATCAGGCCAACGGCGCGGACGCGTCTGGTCCAAGTGAGGCCCTGCTGCGAAATTTCGGGGGCGAGCAGGACGTCGCGACCATCAAATCGCGACCGTTTTCTCCAGAACAAGCGCGCCGATGCCTAGAAAGCGGGCTGATCGCCGATGAATGTCTCGAAGACGAAGCCGGCTCCGATCTTTTCACGCGCACGATCACGCATTCCGCCGCCACGTTGCAGAGCCTTCTGGCCAGCAAGGCAGCCAAGCTTGGGCCGGTCAGCACACTCTTCGCCACGCTCAAGGTGCCGATCCTCGGCTTCTACTTCGTTGCCCGCGGTCTGACTCGCCAGTCAAGGACGAGCGCTGCACTGAATGGCGGCATTCTGGCAGCGGGTCTTGCGCTGGTGTGTTTTGCCGTGTTTGTGAAGCCAAGTTCTGCACCCAATTCACTCGTGACGTTTGCATGGGCGATGCTAGCGTATGGCCTGCTGGCTTCTGTCGTCCGGTCTCCGCGTACCGTCGGAATGGTTGTCTGGGTACTTCTGCTTGCTGCAGCCATCGCGACAAAGGGACTAGTGCTCGGGGCGGTTGCGCTTGCGGTTGCGCTCCTGACGCTTAGTGTCGCCTTTGAACGGTTCCAGTGGATGCAATGGCTGATCGGGTTCATCGTGATCATCGTCGCGGGCGTTTGGGAAGGCGGAATGCTCGAGTCTAAGGATGCGACAGCGAACGAGCAGGCGACGGCTTCGATACATATCCTCGTTCTTGCCGTGATCGTCTGCATCGGTTTGTTGATCGCAATTTGGGAGACGTTCCCGATCTCGATCGAAGCGGAGCGAGCGGCGCGCGGACACTGGAAGGCGCTCACCGGCCGCCCAGGTCGCTCCGGTGGTGCTTCCGCGAGCCCCCCTGGCGACACCACGACCGATCCAGACGGATAGGAAACCGTGATGCAATAGAAGAGGAGACGATCGTGGTGCACAGACTGAAGGTTTCGCAGAGCTCCGCTGCATAGCACTCGTCGTCGTTACCTCCCATCGAAGTGACGGCTTGGGCAATGGGCAGAATTTGTTTCCGCGTGTTCTTTCCGCACTCTCGCACATAGTCGGCACGGGATCGTAGGGGTAAATGTTGCTGCGGTTTTCATAGGAGCAGTGGGTACTCGCTGAGACATCAGCAAAGACGCGTCTATCGCGCTGGTTGCCCGGGGCATGAACCTCGAGTTACTCGGTATTTCGAGCACAGTAAGGCTATGAATTGCATCGTATGGAAAGTCGGCCCATAACGATAACCTTTTTGATCGTGGTGGGCATCGGGCGGGAAGGGACATGTGTTCGCACCTTCCAGGACTCATTCGAACGTCGGCTTTACCATTAACAGCCGACTCTTGCGTTGCGGGTCGGCGACATGCAAATGGACAATGTTCGGTAACCGGCGCGTCATCGTGGGGCAAGCAGTACCGTATCCACTTTTGATTGCGCGGATCTGCCTCCAAAATCGTCGAAAGGATCACTAACTATTATTTTTTTTGCACTTTGAGGAATCGACGGACATGGATCAGTCCATTTCTGTGGAACCAGATAGCCACTTTGGACGCTACCTGGCTTCGGTGACTGAGCGAGATATCGACTTGCTGCTGTTGGAGGAATTCCATGTCAGCAACGATTTCGTCGCATGGTTCTGTTATCAGCTAAGCTTATACAACGTCACGGCAGCGGGGGCGTGGCACAGTCTCTCCGACACGGACGGTGAGAGTGACCTTGTCCTTCGCGTCTTACAAGAAGGGAGGCGAATCGGCATTCTTATCGAGAACAAAGTTAGCGCTCCCGCCCAGTACCGACAGGCGGAACGCTATCATCTGCGCGGGAGAAGGCTCGTAGAAGGGGGAAAACTTGACAGTTACAGAACTGTTATCTGTGCACCTGAGCGCTATCTCAACGCAGTTGGCCCGGAGACCGCGTACCAGCACCGTATTTCGTACGAGAAGATCGAAGCTTGGTTTAGGGAGCAACAAGGACAAGGGCGACGTGCGGTATGGCGGCACTACGTTATGCTGGCCGCAATAGATCAGGGACGACGCGGCTACACAATGGCAGTCAACGCCGCGATTACAGAATTTCACTTGGCATATTGGATATATCTTAAACAGCGGCATCCAAGTATTCAGATGGCACGTCCGAAGAATCGCGGCAGCAAATCGACTTGGATCATCTTGAAAGGAATCAACTTCCCAAGGGGCGTGAAGTTGCATCACAAGTTCGATCAACAGGTGATGGAACTCGGTTTCGAGAAGCACACGGTGGATGAGATCCTGGCCATGAAGTTCGACTGGCCAGATGACATTCATCCCGTGCAAAAGGGCGAAACAGCTTCGTTGGCGATTGACATACCGGCGATCGATATGACCCTCGACTTAGACACGCAGTTGACTGGCATTGAGAAGGCGCTGGAGTCTGCTTACAGACTCATGCAGTACGCTTCACTGTTTCGGCATCCGCTCTGAAAAAGCCGTTGATGCACTCAAATATTCTGCCGCAGCTATTGCTACTGCCGCCCGAACCGGACGCACCGAAGTGGTACTGCCCACCGTCCGCCTCGGGTCGGGAGCACACATTCGCTGTCAGCGAAACCTGACATTCGCGGCCAACGATGTGCGAACGGTAGAGAAGCGACCTGGAACTGCCTCAACGACTTCATCGCCTGAACGTCCGCAACGGCCGAACACCCACCCCTCAGGCAAGCCCCAACAATCAAACCGCAAGTCGAATCAAATCAGAGCGACACGATTTGCCGCAAAAGCTCCAAGGCTTTCATTTCGTCCAGGCGACCAGTGCGTGCTTTACCCGCGAGTGTTTTTATCAGCGCCTCCGCTATCGGCTCGATACCTTGCAGATTCTCCAAACTAGTGGCTGAAGCGAGATGACGCGGCTCTGCGATGGCCTGCTGTGCACTAGCTGGCGCAAACAGCTGACCCCCGGCGGAGAACGCGACGCCGTTATCCGCGGGCTGCCGAATCACAGGTTCAGATGCAGCCGGGAGCATTTGATCCGGTTGCTCCAAGCCCGCATTCGTCTCAGCGGCGACGCTCGTTAAAACGCGCACGTTATCCGAATCAGGAGCAACAGCGGCTTGAGCGCCCGCAATTTTCACCTTCGTACCCGCGCGCCTCTTCGCGGCTATTGCTGTCGGTTCGACCACGGAAGGCAACTCTTGCTGAGCGGCCGCATGGCGACGTGACGCAGGAACGAGTAAATCCGAAACCGGCTCGGGGATATCGCTTACCGAACGCGGAACGTCCAGCCAGCCGTGCGGCAAACCAAGGCGTTCCGTGAACCTGTTTGCTTCGGCATCGTCCATACGTTTCTGTCCATAGAAACGATTGGCCATGTTGGAGTCGCTAATTCCCATCACCTCGCCGAGCCGTACCTTCGATCCTTTGCGAGACGTAAGTACGTGCAGGTTGGTGCGACGAATATTTTCCAGGGTTGTGGCGTCATTCAACGCCAGAGATTGCTGAGCCCCCGACTTTGAGGACGCCTTGAACTTCGCAGGTGCCGATTTCGTCGGGATTGCCGTAGCAGGCTTCGCCACTGGAGTAGTTGTGTTCTTCGCGACGGCCCTCGGCGACCCGCCACTTGTTTTCTTAGGCATTTCTGGTTCCCTGGACAAACGATTGGTGGGGGTAGGGTGGTGGTCCCGCGCGACCGGAGCTGGCGTGAATACTTCCTCGTACACAGCTTCCGGCTCAACGTTCGCGTGAATGAAGTCCAGCGGCGACCTTAAGCGAGCAATGGTCTCGGGCGAAAGCACAGGATTGGGTTGATCGAAAAATCCATCGGGCAGACCCAGCGTTGTTTCGATATGAAAGGCTGTCTCGGGCGTGAATCTTTCGCCGTTTACCAATTCGGCCACGCGCGTCAGGTTGGAGTCGAGTCCTAGTGCGATGTTCTCCGCGCCCACCGCATCCACCAGCAACTTAAACGAACGCGTTTTGAAAATGGACGCCGTCTGGGCCGGTTCTCGAGTAGGTGGAGTTTTTACGTATGGCTTGTTCTGTCGATGGGATGTCGTTTTTGAAGGCTGGCGCGATTGACGCTGGCCCTTGTCTCGAGATCCCGAGTATCGCCCGTGTGCTTGACTCATAAAGTGGGGCTCCCCGCCGTGAAATCACTATCTGTCTTGGCATTATAGGCGAGGGGGTACCGACACCGGACTTGCCATCGGTCAATGAGCCATTCCGGCAACCCGGACACCCAACCGGCGTCCGATGATCCTCACCGCGACCGTTGCGCCTCGCATCGAACTGGTTCACGCTTATCCGTGACCGCACGATTCTCGTCGGCAATTCAGGCTATGTCATGCGCACATCCCATTCTCTTTTCGTGCTGATCGGCACCTTGCTCGCTGGGGCAGGGTATGGGGCGACGTTTTTTCTCTCGATGCGTTTCCGCGCTCTCGGCGGAAGTGATCTCGACACAGGGCTGGCGCTTGCAGACGCCACAGCCGGCACCCTCCTTGGCGTGCCGCTTGTCGGCTGGTTCGCGCAGCACATCGGCGCCGCGCGAACGACGGCGCTTGCCGCGTTGTGCATCGGACTGGGCGTGACGGGATTTGCGTTAATCGACCATGTGAGCCCGCTAACCGTTCTTCCGGGGTTTCTCGTGGGTCTCGGTTGGGGCGCGTTCTATCTTGCCGCGCCGATGTCGCTCGCGGAGCGAACCAGCGATGCGGACCGGGGCGTCTGGTTCATGCGCTTCGGCACGGTCCAGATGGCCGGCATCGGTGGCTGCCCGGCGCTGGCGGCGTTTGCCATTCGCACGTTGCACTGGCCGCTCACCAGCGTGCTCTACCTCGTCGGCGGCCTGTGCGCAATCGCGGCGCTGATGCTTGAAGTCTTCGGCCGGATTTCGCCGCATGCGCCGACGGCGCCGGTGCCGGTGCGAGATCGGTTGCTGCGTGAATTTGGCGCCATCTTCCGGACACGCGCGGTTTTCCCCATCGTCATGATCTCGCTGTGCGCCTGCGTTTTTTCCGGCCTGATGACCTTCCAGATGGCTCTGGTGCAAGGGACTCACGCGCAAGCCGGCACCTTTTTCAGTTTCTACGCGATCGCAGTCGTGTTGGCGCGCTGGTTGCTGGGGCGCTTTGTGATCAGACTTCATCGCGAGGGCATCACGAAAGTGTTGCTCATCTTCATGCTGCTCGGCGTAGCGGCGACGTTTGCGGTGCCGTATCACGGGTGGTTCCATCCGGCGAGCGCAGTGTTGCTCGGTACCGGTTACGGGCTGGTCTATCCGACTATCGAGGCTCAGGCCGTCAACGATTCCGCGACGATGCATCGCCCGGCCGCGCTGACCTGGTTTGTCGTGTCGTACTTCATCGGCACGTTCGGCTTCCCAGCGGTAGGCGGCTGGGTCCTCGTCCACATGGGACGAGGCATGCTGGTCGCGCTCATTGCCGCTTGCGGGGTCGCCGCTCTCATGCTTGCCATCGCGCGAGACAAGCGGAGTGGGGTCACACTTGAGGCATAGGTGCGGAACTCGCGACTTCAGCTTCGCTTGTCGCTGAGGCCAAGCAGACCGCGAATCGTCTTTTCCGTCTCTGCATAGTTCCCTTCGCCGAAATGGGAATAGACCAGCCGGCCGTGCTGATCGAAGAGATACAGCGCGGGCCAATACTGATTGCCGTACGCATTCCAGGTTGCATATTCGTTATCCTGAGCAATCGGATACTCGATGCCGAAACGCTTGACCGCGTTCTGCAGATTGTCGGTTTTGTGCTCGAAAGCATATTCGGGTGTATGCACGCCCACAACCACCAGCCCCTTGTCGTGATATCGCGCATACCAGTCCTTGACACTTGGAATCGTGTGCGCGCAGTTGATGCAATCGAACGTCCAGAAATCGACGAGCACCACCTTGCCACGCAACTGCTTCATATCGAGGGGCGGGCTATTGATCCAGCTGGTGATGCCCGTGAAATCGGGCGCGGGTGCGCCAGTCTGCAGTGAGCTTGCGTTCGACTGACCGGTTCCGCCTCCCGCATAAACGACGCCGGCCAGCAAAGCAGCACCGGCGAGCGCGGCAGTAACAGTGACAATCTTAAGACGATCAAACATGACGGTTTCTCCAATCGTTCATCAGTTGCGCTATTGGAGCGCGCCAACGTATCTCGCCTATGTCCGCCACCGGCCGATATGCAAGGTCGTGTGTCTGCATGGCGCTCGGATACATTGAGATACAAAGCCGATTGCTACGCTGCGCCGCGCCCCCAGGGCCGAGGTTTTGTATCACCGTGTGTCCAGGGCTGCGGCCGATACATGCCGTTGCGCAACTGCCCCCTTCCTGAAATCTTCCCGATACATGAGAGCGCTGAAATACGGCACATGGCCTGGCATGCCGGTTCGCGCCGGCGTTCGAGGCCGGTCCATCCAACCGTCTGCTCTCTGGAGACAGATCTCATGTTACTTATCGTCGTTGCATTTCTGGGGGGCGCGTTCACGATCCTGAGCCCCTGCATCCTGCCCGTCGTGCCGTTCGTGTTTGCACGCTCCGACGCTCCGTTTGCCACGGGTCGCCTGCCGATGCTGCTCGGCCTCGCGGGAACCTTTGCGCTTGTGACCGGGGTCGGCGCCGCGGGCCTCGCCGGCGCCGCGCAACTGAGCGAATATGGGCGCTGGATTTCGCTCGCGCTCTTCGCCGCGTTCGGTGCGACGCTGCTGTTTCCGGCGATCGCAGCAAAGCTGTCTCGTCCGTTGTCCGCGCTTGCCGACCGCATGATGTCGCGCTCGCAAGGTCATGGCGCGACGCGCCAGATCGGCTCCGCGGTGTTGCTCGGCGCGGCGACCGGCCTGTTGTGGGCGCCATGCGCGGGACCGGTCCTGGGCCTGATCCTCACTGGCGCAGCGCTGCATGGCGCGACCTGGCGGACCGGGGCTGCGCTTGCCGCCTATGCCGTCGGCGCCGCGTGCTCCTTGGCAGTGGTGTCCGGCCTGGGCAAGCGATCGCTGGATCTGCTCAAGCGTTCGTTCGGCGTCGGCGAAGGGCTGCGCCGCACCATGGGCGCGCTCGTCCTGCTCACGGTGGCGGCAATCGCAACGGGCCTGGACACCCGAGTCCTTGCGTATGTGCCGGGCGCCCCGACGAATGGCCTGGAGAGCAGCCTGGTCGCGCTGCTCTCATCGAGTGAACCGGTGCGCAAGGTACGGCAACCGGTGAGCACGGTGCAGCCTGGCCGCATCATCCGTGTCTCGATGCCAGCCGCGCTGCCAGCCGAGGGCAGCCTGCCTCCGCTCGATGGCGCGACGCAGTGGCTGAACACAGCACCGCTTTCCAGCGATGCGTTACGCGGCAAGGTGGTAGTGGTCAACTTCTGGACGTACTCCTGCATCAACTGCCTGCGCACCTTGCCGTATCTGAAGACATGGGCGGATCGCTACCGCAATGACGGCCTCGTCGTGATTGGCGTGCACACGCCGGAGTTCGGCTTCGAGCACGATACAGGCAACGTCAAGCGGGCGCTGACGGACCTGAACATCCACTACCCGGTTGCGATCGATAACAACTACGGGATCTGGCAGGCTTTCGGCAACCAGTACTGGCCGGCGTTCTACATCGTCGATGCGCAAGGACGCATCAGATACCACCACTTCGGCGAAGGCAGCTATGGCGAAGCGGAGCAGGCCATCCAGCAACTGCTGGCCGAAAACGGCCACGCGATGCGTGGCGGCGATGCGCAACAGCTCCAAGCGACAGGCACGCAAGCCGCTGCGGATCCGGCAGACATCGGCTCGGAGGAGACCTACGTGGGTTACCGGCAGGCGCAGGGTTTCTCATCGCCGCAGCGCGTGAGCGCGGATGTCACCGCGTCATACACGCTGCCCGCGCAATTGCCGGTCAACAACTGGGGGCTCGCGGGTCAGTGGAACATTGGCGCCGAATCCGCCGTGCCGAGCGCGGCGAACGCGCGGATCGCGTTTCGCTTCCACGCCCGCGACCTGCATCTGGTGTTGGGACCGACTGCGGACGGCAAGCCCGTGCGCTTCAGGGTCACGGTCGATGGCAAGCCGCCCGGCGACGGGCACGGTACGGACGTCGCCAGCGACGGGACCGGCACGGTGACGAGCGCGCGTCTGTATCAGCTCGTGCGTCAGCGTGGTCCGGTGGATGACCGGACGTTCGAAATCGAATTCCTCGATCCAGGCGTGCACGTGTTCAGCTTCACATTCGGCTGACCCGGGCGGTTCCAGCATCGTGGAGAACACCCCCGCGTTTTCGAAGACGCGGGGGTGCCCGGTGTTTCGAAAGGGCTGATGTTCGTTGACTCAAAAGACCGATGCCTGCCGGTCCATCCAGCAGTTTGGTGGCCATAGCGCGGAAACGTGGCATTCAGACCTTGCTGCGTACCTCCGAACGATACCGTCCGGGGCTTTGACCAAACATCCTTTTGAAAGTCGAACTGAAAGTGGTTTCGGACGCGTAGCCGACGGCGGCGGCGATGCTCGAGAGATTGTCGTTGCCGGTTTTCAACGCTTCCCTCGCAATCGTCATGCGCCAGCGGATCAGATATTCCACGGGAGGCAACCCCACGAGATCCTTGAAGCGGTCAATGAACGCGGTGCGTGACATGCCGACCTTCGACGCCAGTTCGTCCACCTTCCAGCGTCGCGCTATTTCCTCATGCACCATCCGTAGCGCGGAGCCGATTCTTGGATCCGACAACGCACCTAGCCAGCCCGCCGACCTCGGGTTAGCGGCAAGATGAGCCCGCAGGATGTTGACCAGCACAATACTCGCGATGCTGCCCGCCATCACCGACGCGCCAGGCCGAACTGACTCCGTCTCGGCCCTGATCAATTCGAGGGCCGGACTCAACGCCCTGGCATCTGCAGAATCCGCGGCAACGTGAACAAGCGGGGGCAGGAAATTGAGCAGCAAGCCGCTCGTGTCACCGTCGAATTCGAAGAGTCCTCCGACGCTGATCGTGCTCGTTTCTCCCCGTCCAAAGCGGATGATCCCGTCCACCCCCACGTTATTTGCAAACACCTTCTCTCCGTCTTGCAGCTCCACGCCGGGATCGCTCGCAAAACAGTAGGGCTGTCCGTCAGTGAGCAGACAGAAGTCTCCCTCCTGCATTTTCACGGGCGCGGTGACGCCTTCAATCCATACCCATCGAGTGCCCTTGATGACTCCGGCAAACTTGACATGACGATACGCGGGGAATCGAAGGCCCCAGGGATCGGCAGCCTCAAAGCGCGCTGAAAGCACGCTTTTGACCTTCAGCAGGGAGAAGACGTCAGAGAGCGGATCCATGTGAAAAATGGTCGATGCGATATAAAATTTGGTCGATTGATTATGGATTGAACGGATGTCATGAGCAAGAATGAGCCATCGCGTGTTTCTCCCACGCTCACAGGCGCCATGTCAAAAATGTCCCAGATTCCACAAGCAAGTAGCAAAGACGAACTTCTCACCCGTCTTATCCCCTTTCTGCAAGAGGTCAAAGACATGACCGCGAGCACTGAGATCGAGCGATTGCTGAATACAAAGTACGGCGTTGAAAGCGAGCTGTACAAGGACCTGGCGCGACTGATTACGCTCGGCGTACAGGAAGGCTGGGCTGCCGATGGCGAAGTCGCCGGCCCGCGTTATCGTCGCTCGCAAGTCAGCTTGCCCTGCGCGGACACGTTCTTCTTCAGCATCACGGCGGTGCTGTTGGACAGCACGGATAACGCGCAGGACAACCCCGAACAAAGTTTCCGTGCGAGCTATCACCTGCACCCGTATGGCGAGATCAATCTGGTGGTGCCGCTCGATGAAGGCGCCGCGCTCGCAGGTCCGAACGGCTGGTGTTATGGCGGCTGGACGGCGCCTGCGCCAGGAAGCCACCACTTTCCGGAAGTCAAAGGCGGTGCGCTCATCTCGCTCACTTTTCTGCCCGCAGGACGGATTGCCTTCGACGTCAAGCCGCCGCAGCAGTGAAACGCTCCGGTGTTCCGGTATGAAGGTCTCCTTACGGTTCACGGGTGACGAGCGTGCGAGCGAAGTGCAGTTCGAGAAATCAATGGGCGCTTCGTGGGCAATCGCGGCCATTCAGGGCGCGTGATCGACCGTTCCTTCATGGTCTGCCAGGGGCCGCGAAACCTGGTCAGCAAATCGGCAACGAGCTGCCTTCCCACGCCTGGCCCGAGAGAACGCCATGCTACGAAGAAGCAGCCGATATTGCGCTTTGCCCCCCGGCATGGATCTCGTCGTCGATGATCACAAAACCGGTACGCATTGGCAGAAGTCCTAGCCAGTTGCGCATCCACTCACAACGAAATCAGGATATCCCTACAAGCTTCCCCCTGTGCCATCCTTGAGCGCGCGCCGTATACCCGTCGAGAAGGTGAAAAAACCACGGGCCCATCCATGCGTAGCATCACACGACCATTGCTCCTCTGGCTGAAAATCCGCCGCTGTCGCCAAGCTTCCGAGCATGGTTTCTCCCACCTTGCCGAGAACGCTTCGCTGTACATCTGCCGCTACGATCGCCATGGCCGCTTTCTCTACATGAGTCCGAACATGGCGCGGGCGTTGAACGTCGGCCCGGATGAGCTGATCGGCAAAGTCGCGACCGCCAAGCGCTATCCTGACGGCCGTTTCGACACATACCATCACGCGCTCCAGCAGGTTCTCGAGACCGGCGAGCCGACGGAGATGGAGCTTACCGTTCCTTTCGCCGACGGGACCACGGCGATTCATCACGTGAGGCTGGTGGCGGAGCACGACTGGCTGGGACGGCTGGCGGGCGCTCTCTGCATCGGCCGCGACATCACCGAGACCAGCCTCGGCGAAAGGTCGCTGCGTGTGCAAGAGGCGGAGCTTCGCTCGCTGGCGGAGGGCTCCCCCGACAACATCGTGCGCTACGACCGCGAATGCCGCATCACCTTCGCGAACCACAACCTGATGCAGCGCGTGAACGTGCCCGTGGCGCCGATCGTCGGACAGCGGTCACAGGATATAAGCTGGGGTAAGGCGCTCGCGGCAGAAAAACGCCGCTACCGCGAAACGCTCGAGCGCGTGATCCGAACCGGCGAGGCGGAGACTGTCGAAGTCCTGATCGGCGCGCCGGACTCGGCCGAGCCGCGTCTGCACCACATCAAGATGGTGGCTGAGCGCGACGAGGACCAGCAGATCAAGGGCGCCCTGGTGTTCGGCCGGGACATCACCGAACGCAAGCACATGGAGGAGCTTCTCGCCGCGCACGAGCGCGAGTTTCGCTCGCTCGCCGAAAACCTGCCGGACATCATCATCCGCTTCGATTGTGAAGGCCGCCGCACGTACGTGAACGGCGCTCACGAGCGCTTCACCGGCAGGCCGCCGGAGACATTTCTCGGCAAGACAGTGCTGGAGATTTCCGCGTTCTCGATGGACTCGCGCACGTACCACGCGCAAATCCGGCAGGCCATCAAAACGGGCAGGGAGTCCGATGTCGAATGGAAAGCGTACGGCTCGGACGGCATCGAGCAGATTTTCCACACGCGGCTGCGCCTCGAGCGCGACGCCAACGGCAAAGTGCTGGGCCTGCTTGCCGTTGCGCGCGACATGACCGAAGTCTACGAATACCGGAGCAAGATCCATCAGCTCGCGTATTTCGACACGCTGACCGGGCTCGCCAATCGCGCCCAGTTCAACGAGCGCATTTCGCAGGAGTTGCAGCAGGCCGGCCGGGAAGGCTGCAAGGTCGGCGTCCTGATGATGGACCTCGACCGCTTCAAGACCATCAACGACACGCTCGGCCACGTCGCCGGCGATCAACTGCTGTGCGAGGTCGCGCGGCGGCTCGAAGCGAACGTGCGCGCGACGGACACCGTGGCCCGTCTCGGCGGCGACGAATTCATCATCGTCTCGCCCCGCGTGCGCGACACCGCAGAACTGCGCGGCCTCGCCGACCGCGTGCTGTCGGCCGTGGCCGCTCCGGTGCAACTCGATGGCCGGGCGCTCGTAGTCCAGGCGAGCATCGGCATCGCGGTCTATCCCGATCATGGCGACGCCACGGAACAACTCGTGCGCTATGCCGACGGCGCGCTCTATCGCGCCAAGGAGGCCGGGCGCAACAACGTGCAGTTCTATACGCGCGACATCACGGACAGCGCCGCCGAACGCTTGCGCCTCGAGGCGGACTTGCGCCGCGGCATCGCCCGCGGCGAACTCGACGTGCACTACCAGCCGCAGATCGACCTCGCGACCGGCCGCATCGTCGGCGCGGAGGCGCTGTTGCGCTGGCTGCATCCCGAGCGCGGCTGGATAGCGCCGTCCGATTTCATCGGCATCGCCGAAGAGACGGGTCTGATCGTGCCGATCGCCGAGCAAGTCATGCGCAAGGCCTGCGCCGTCGTCTGCCGATGGAACGCGCGGCAGGAGGGCGAGCGGCACATCGCCGTCAACTTGTCGCCGAGCCAGTTTCACCTGAGCCACCTGCCGGCCGTCGTGCAACAGGTCTTGAGCGACACCGGCTGCCGGCCGCAATGGCTGGAACTGGAGATCACCGAGGGGCTGCTGCTCGTCAATCACGCGAGCACGCTCGACACGCTGAACGCCCTGAACCAGATGGGCGTGCGCATCGCCATCGACGATTTCGGCACCGGCTACTCGGCGCTCAGCTATCTCACGCGCTTTCCAATCGCCACGCTGAAGATCGACCGCTCGTTCACGCAGCCGGCCACCGGCTGTTCAAAGAACCGCGTGCTCGTGGAAGCCATCGTCGCCATGGCTCACGGCGTGGGGCTCTCGGTGGTGGCCGAAGGCGTCGAGACGCGCGAGCTGGCCGACTGGCTCGCCGGCACCGGCTGCGACATGGGGCAGGGCTATCTATGGTCCAACGCGGTTCCTGCGCACACGCTGCTCCAGATGCAAACCCACGCGCGCGGCGCTCTCGCCAGTTGCCATGACGACGGGCCGGTGCACCGATCCGCCCTTGGGCTTATCGACGAGAGGTTGCTGTAGTCAACCGAGTTTCGTGCCCTTTATCACGAGCGGGTTTCCACGCTGCACGAAGCCCTCGGATGATCTATTTTTTAGTGCACCCTCTAGCAATAATTGTTCTTGCGGTGCAAGTGCATTTCACGAAACATGAGGGCGTCAACGAGTGGCATTAACATAAAACCACCGATTGATCCGGCCTCATCTTTACCGGACGGTATGCGCAAAGATGAGGCCGGCCCCTTACGAGGGCGCCTTGACTCACCCGCTACTCGATATCATGCACACGCACGTATCGGCATCGCGCTTTTCGACCGGCCCGATGCGGGTCTGCGTATTTATCGATTGCATTTATCGCTTACGATGGCGAACGCAATGATTGATGTGGTATTAGCGTCTGATACGAAAACCCCGGATGTAATTGCGCAGGGCTGAATTCGGCGAAAGTTTCTCGCGCGCGATAATCCGGTATAGACCGGATCCGGGGGCCAGTGTGAGCGAGCCCTTGATGTAGAGAGAAAAATAAATGGTTGCTATTGCGCGGCGTCACGTCATCTTGCTGCTGGCCTTTGGGCTGCTTTCTATTTTCAGACCGGATGTGGCGAATGCCGTAGGCTGCTGGACTGCACCGTATAGCTGTCATTCAGGCGGGGACATCAACCCGTCCACCGCCGCCACTTACGAAGCCCGGTACATGGCCTACGCCGAGCTGGCCTGGCGGGATTTCATCGCGTTGAACTTCCCGGCCGCAACAAGCCCGCAGGGAAAGCCGGAGCCGGCGCCAAGCAAGGTGCACGGACTGGACTATCACGCCGGGGATTACACCGCCGTCTGGCAAACCTGGCCGGAGGCACGGGACATCTTCCTGCCGGAGGCAGCGGCGCCTGCCGCGTTCGGCACGGGCCACCAGACCCCGGCAAACTGTCTCAGGAAGGATGCATCGGGGCGGCTTGAACTGACTGACAGGATCGTGCTCGACGAGTATGTGCAGGCCAACCGGATGGGACCGGTGATCGACAAAGAGGGGCAGTATGTCCGCTATGGCCTGAGCTTCAACAAGCCAATGTTCGATTACATCACGGCTCACCAGCTCTATTCCACCCAGGGACAGGCTGCCATGGACGTGAACAACCCGGACCATGACAAACAGACGGTCCAGTTCGCGGCCGGCCAATATTCCGATAACGACGATCCCGCGATGACAGGATCCATCTTCGTCAAATCGTCCTGGAAGATACTGGACGCTTCAGACAACAAGTCGAGCTTTTACCGGACCCAGGCCTATGTCTACGATCAGGCCGGCGGTGCATTCGCCGATGAACCCACGGTCAAGGAGCAGTGCTCGCTGAAGCCGATCGGACTTGTCGGCTTTCATATCGTCCATCTGACCCGGTCGGCGCCGCAATGGGTATGGGCCACATTCGAACATGTCGATAACGGGCCCTGGCTCAACGATTTCACTTCTACGCTCAAGCGTGGGTACACTTTTTTCGACGCCGCCAAATGTCCGCCATCGGGCGGAGTGCCGGGCTGCACGTTCGATACCGTACCGGCTGCGCCGTGGAATCCTCAACGTCCCGGACAGACGCCGACGCAGCTCGTGCGCCTGGCTGCCCCGGGCAAGCTCGCGCTGGCCGTCAACGAGCGATACAACAACCGGATCAAGACGAGCTTTCCGGATAGTGTCTGGGCTAACTACTTCCTGGTCGATGTCCAGTTCCCGACCAACGTAAAGACCGTTGGGGGCGAGCAGGGCATCGCTGTACCGAATCCCGCCTACCCGGATGGCATGCCTGCCACGTCCTTCCTGTCGAACTCGACCATGGAGACGTATATCCCGGGGTTCTTCCACGGTGAGATCACACCCAGCGGCAACCCGATTCCCCCGGACGACCAGATGCAGACGCTGCCGCCAACGGGCGCGGTGACGCCCTTTGCTTCTACGGGGCCGCATACCGTGTCGGGCGGCGCTGACCGTGTGACGTCGAGTTGCGTCAGTTGCCACTCGGACGCCGCCATGACCACCGGTTCGTCCAGCGACTTCGTGTTTTCGCTGAGCCGCGCGCACAGCAAAGGCAAGCTCAACCTGAGCACGTCCGGCGCGAAATCGGGCAGTGCTGATGGCGCGGGGGTACTCACAACACACGAAGCGTCCTCGGTCGTCGAATACGTGATGGGGACCAGCAAGCCGGCGGGGAAATAGGGTGGGCCGAAATCGCTGGTGAACATTAAAAGACAGCAAGAATCTCAAGGGACCATGCATGATAAAAGTCAGTCGCAGGGACGTACTGAAAACCGCGGGTACGATCGGTGGCGCGCTGTTGACGCCGGGGCTGCCGCTCTGGAGTCTTGCCGAGGCCGCGCCGCGCGAGAAGGCGCCCGCCGGCTTTGTCAATCTGTCGTCGGCGCTGCTTGGGATTGACGCGAGCGTCCTGAACCCGGCGATCCGGCCGGATGATATATCGATGGCGGACGTGTTCTATGGCCTCACCGTGCTGGCCGGAGCGCGAAGCATTGCAAACCTGCTTGCCGCCTATGACGTGATGGAAAACCAGCACCTCAGGCCGGATCAAATCGCACAAGCGTTGCTCGCCTCCGGGGATGGGCCCAATACCAGTCTGAATGGTGCTTTTTCCCGCCTGATCACACTGATGTGGCTCTACGGCACCTGGTACGGCCACACCGAAATAACCAATATCCCTACGTCGGTAGCCGGGATCGCGGTTGATTACCAAAAGGACTTCGTTATTTCCAGCCGCGCATATAAAAGCGGCTGGATCTGGCGCATCGCCCAGTCGCATCCAATGGGCTTTAGCCAGTTCAGCTTCGGTAGCTGGGCAAGTGCCCCGCCGTCGCTCGCCGATTATGGAATCAGTCTCGCGTAGTCGCGGCGCCGTCTTTAAACATGGGGAATCGAAGATGCCTGAGTATGACGTGATAATTGTCGGGACCGGTCACGCGGGTGCCTTCATGGCTTACGAACTGGGAAGCAAGGGAAAGAAGGTGCTGATGCTGGAGGCGGGTCCTGCTACGCCGCGACATCGCGAAGACTATATGGAGTCCTTTTATCTTGCCGGATTCAAGTCGCCGGAATCGCCGTATCCGCCGGACGCCAATAACAATCAGCCGCGCAAGACGAATGCGCCGCATCCGACGATCCAGCAACTGGTCTTTGGCTGGAACAATCCGGAGATTTCCTATCTGAACTACACGCCGGGTTCACTGCCGTTCGGCAGTACCTACCTGAAGCTTGCGGGCGGCACCGGCAATCACTGGCAGGGCACGACGCTGCGGATGAGCAAGAACGATTTCATGCTGCAGCGGAAATACCAGCACGGACTCGACTGGCCGATCGCCCAGGAGGAACTGGATAACCACTACGCAAAAGTCGAAGCGTTCATGGGCGTTGCCGGCAGCACAGCGGAACAGCTTGCGGCCCGCGACGATATTCCGCCGGGCTACCAGTTCCCCATGCCCCCCATCCCGCTGTCGCTGAGCGACAAGTACATAAAGGCTCGTGTAGATGGCGAGCCATTAACTGATGAGGATTACTTCACAGGTCAGAAGACGGTTGTCACGAAGACGCCGCAAGCACGAAATTCCGTGCCTTATGACGATCGCAGGGTCTGTCACGGCAACACCAACTGCGTGCCAATTTGCCCGATCCAGGCGAAATACGACGCGGCGTATGCGTTGGGAAAGGCGCTGGCTACCGGGTGCGTCACCGTCAGGTATAAAACCGTGGTGGACAAGATTACGGTTGGCGAGGACGGAAAAATCAGCGGCCTGCATTACCTGACCTACGACGATATTTCAGTGCCGGCCAAGTCGGGACAGACGGGGCAAGGCACCGCGGTCGGCACATTGTTCGTGCTGGCGGCCAGCGCGATCGAAAACGCCAGGATATTGCTCAACTCGCCATGGAAAACCGGCGTGACGGTCGCGAACAGCAGCGATCAGGTCGGCAGGAACCTGATGGACCACGCCACGTATCTGGCCTGGGGGCTGATGCCCGCCAATGCGCCCGCGTACAGCTATCGCGGCCCGCTTGCAACCAGCGGGATCGAATCGCTGCGTGACGGTCCGTTCAGGAGCACGCGCGCGTCGTGGCGGCTGGAGCTCGGCAATGAAGGATGGAACTGGGCGAAAGGCGAGCCGTACGCGATCGGCCCGGATTTCCTGTACGGCACGAACAAGGGCGGACTGAACACCGGCGGTCCGAACGGCGGCGCGCAGGTGCTCGGCAACAAGAGCCTGCTGAAGACACTGAATGGTTATCTGACACGGCAATTCAGGATTGCCTTCCTGGTCGAACAGGATGCCGAGCAGAGCAATCGCGTGCAGTTGTCGCCGACCGAGACCGACAACCTGGGCATCCCCAGGCCGCTCATCACGTACAACCTGTCCGACTACACGCGCAAGGGTTTTATCTCGGCCAGGCTCGCCACCACCGAATTCATGCGCAGGACAGGCGCGCAGGAATACACGCAATTCGATGCCGGCAACGCCAAGCAATTTACCTGCGAGAAGCAGTCATTCAACTATTACGGCGCCGGGCACGTGTGCGGGACTCATGTGATGGGATCTATCCCCAAGGCCTCGGTGGTCAACTATCGCCAGCAAAGCTGGGACCATTCGAACCTGTATATCGTGGGTTGCGGATCGATGCCCAGTATCAGTTCGCAGAACCCGACGCTGACGATGCTCGCAATCACATCGTTGACCGTGGACCATATTCTTAGCAGAGTTTGATGGAGCAGGGGGCCTTTCAATTTGCGTGACTGCCGGACGTACATTCGGTCATCCGGTTATATGTCAGCAGTCGTGCCGATTGAGAGATTTGCGTATCCGGAATCACAATTTTCAAATGGGTGGTCGAAATGACAAAGGTAACAACCGTGGAGCAGGCGATGGAAATCGCCGCGGATCAAACGCTTATCGCCAGTTGCGCGAATACCTTCTCGGTCGGCGGCCTGCTGGTCGACGACGCCGGTAACGTCCTGCACGCGATGCCGAACCAGGTGATCAAGGGCGGCTATACCTCCGACCCTACGGCACATGGAGAACGGCAGCTTACCGACTGGTATTACGCAAATAGCAAAGGCCTTCCTGAGCCGGGCCAGATCACCGTGGTCACCTCTCTCGACCCGTGCTGCATGTGCACGGGCGCGATCCTGACGGCGGGATTCAAGGTTTTGACCGCCGCCTACGATACGTATTCCGGCATCAACTACGACACGAAGTCCGATTTTCCTTCGTTGACGCCTGGCATGGCGCGCAAGGCGAAGGAGCGATTCGGTTATCCCGAGGTCGTTGACGGCGTTTGCTACAACCGCCCGGCGATGGGGCCAGAGAATAACGTTCCGGCATTCACCGCGAAGACCATCCAGGGCCGTACCGTCGCGCTGTGCGAAAACATTTTCCAGGCGACGCTCGCGAGCGTACGCGAGCAGATCAACAATGATCTGCCGTTCAATGAACTCGGCGATATCCTGTCGCTGCCTTCGACGAACCCGATCCGCGTTGCGTTGTCCAGCAAGTATCCCCAGGCCCTGCAGTACCGGTCGCAGGCGCCGTTCACACCGGACGAGGGGCTGGTGCCGTACCTGAAGCCCATGATGCAGCATGACATAACCCTCGGCGGCAAGGGACAGGCGGTCGCGCTGCTCGACCACCATGGCAATCTGCTGCTTTGCAAGTCGGGGTCGGAGTCCATGTCGTCCATCCGGACCGCGTTCATGGAAGTGACCCGCGCCTATGCCGGATTGCGCCGGCAGCTTCAGATGGATGGAATCACGGACACGCGTAAATACCTGCCCCATCCAAAGTACTGCACTTTCGTTTTCGCCTTGGGACCGATGCTGGACGATGAGCCCCCGGTGCGCCCCGACATCGGCCCGCTTAGCCAGACGCAGAGCTTCATGGAGCTGGGCGCCTACGGTTCGACAATGGAAGGCGCGCTCGATACTGTCAACAACCCGTCGCCCTATCAATACGTGCGCACGCGGATGAACGCCGACACACTGGCGGCGTTCTGCAAGACGATGCCGCCGTTGTATAGCGGGGAGATCAAGGTCAACCCGATTCAGGTGACGAACCAGGCATTGATCGAAGGGATCGGCTGATCTGTTTGAAACGCGCTTGAAACGCACCTGAGCCGTACCTGATTTGTACCTGAGCCACGGGGTGTTTTCCAACCGGAACCCCGTGGCTTTTTCACGCCTGGAGGACGAGCGCATCTTTGCCCACCTCGCATGCGCGTCGCACCTCCTGGACCGTCGCCGGTGCATCGAGGAAAAACAGCGGCGTGAGCTTGCGCTCGACGCGCGACGCACGGATCGCCGCCTTGATGGCAAAGAACACGCTGTTGGCGAGCACCATTGGCGGTTCGCCCGCCTCTTTCGACGAGTAGATCCCGTGCTCCTCGGTCTTCGGCACACCCGCGACCGACGGGTCGTTTCGCGGGAAGAGGTGCACGTTCATTTCCAGCGGAATGGATACGTGCGCGGGGACTTTATAGCGCCAGGTATTGAGGCTGTTCAGGCGGCCCTTTTCGTCGCCGTCCGGCTCGAACACAAGCTCTTCAGAGATCAGGTAGCCGATGCCCTGCACGAACGCTCCTTCGACCTGGCCAATATCGATGGCTGGATTCATGCTCCATCCCATGTCGTAGGCAATATCCGAACTGATGATCTTGACCTCGCCGGTCAGGATATCCACCTCGACGACCGAGCATGCCGCGGAGTAGGTGAAACCGACGAAACAGTCGACGGTGCCGCCAGGCTGCGCGCTTTCGTCAACGTCAATGCCAGGAATCCGCGGTTGCTGGCCCAACGGCTTGAACGTCTTCCATGGTACGGATTCCTCACCACCGGCGACCTGTACCGTGAAACTCGCTACCAGATTCACCCTTGCTACATAGGCGTAGTGAATCAGGTTCTGCCAGATCAATGCGGTTTGCCCGTGTGCGAAGACTTCCTGCGCCCAGCCGGTTTCTTTGTAATCCCAGTAGTTGATGCCGTTGTCCTTGCACCATTGTTCGCCTTTGTCGACTCTCAGTTGCTGCCCGAATTCCCGCAGACGTTTAGCGAGGTCCGTGCAGATCGCCTTGGCCACTTCGCAGTTGTATTGCGTTCCGGTCGAAGCTCCGGTGCTCGTCGGGTTCGGCGTGACACTGGTCTTCGGGCTTTCAACATGGATCATCTCCATCGGGATGTTGAGCACGTAAGCGGCGACTTGCAAAACCTGGGTGATGAGGCCTTGTCCCATCTCCACGCCGCTTTGATGAATCGTCACCGTCCCGTCCGCCTGATTGACCACCGCGATCCCCGCAGCCTGCTCCAATTGCAGCAGGTTATATCCGGAGCCGTACTTCACCGGGATCATCGCGATACCGCGTTTGCGCCAGGTGTTGTCGCGGTTGAATTGCTCCACGGCACGCGACTTGTCTTCGAAAGAGCAGGTGGATTTCAGCCAGTTCCACACCTGCCTGATGTAGCAGCCATCCAGCACCTGTCCAAACGGAGTCAGGTCGCCAGGGTTATAAAAGTTGGCTTCCCTGAGTTGCTCGGACGGTATGCCGAGTGCGACCGCCGCATCGTCGATCGCATTCTCGATGATGTTTTTTCCCTGCAGGTCGCCGAATGCGCGCATCGCCGTGCTCGGTGCGGTGTTCGTCCGGCACACGTCGATCTGGCTCTGGTAATTCGGCACGTTATAGACGTTGTCGGCCCGTAGCTGGATGCAGTTCGAAACGATAAACGAACAGTCGTAGTAGGCGCCGCCGTCTCCCCACATCTGGGTCCAGAAGCCCTTGATCTGCAAAGTCGCACGGTCGACGGCGATCTGGCACTGGCCAAAAAATGCGTGCCGCTTGCCGATCATGCGGGTATCGACATCTCTTGGCAGCACCACCCGTACCGGACGGTTGAGCCGGTATGCGGCCACGACAGCGGGTCCGGTGACGAATCGCGCCTGTTCTGTTTTCCCGCCAAACCCGCCGCCAACCGGTGCGACGCGGATATCCAGCCGATTGTAGGGAACCCCGATCGCCATCGCAGACGTCTGATGCATTTCCATCGGGCTCTGGGAAGAAGGGTGGACGATAAACCGGCCTTCATCCTGCGGCACGACCAGGCAAGCCTGGGTTTCCATATAAAAGTGGACCTGGCCGCCGTTGCGCTGGCTGTTCGCCAGCCGGATGCAGTTGGCAAAGGCCGGATCGGGCGCACCGGACAGGCCGGTTACTTCGATGCTTCGATCAAGCGGCTCACGGCTCGAATCCATCCAGTCGAACGTGCTGTCCGGTCGCGTGATCTTCCAGATATGCGTCACGTAGTTCGCCGTACTCGGGGCATCCGGAAAAATGCTGTTTCTCGCGATGGCATCCTCAATGCCCAGCACCGGTTCATTCCACTGCACCGGCCAGCTTCCGTCCCATGCGATCGTTCTATAGCCAATGCAGAACCGGGTCGCATACTCGGCTATGTCATTGGCCGCCTGTTCGTCGCGGGCCAGCACCATCGCAATCGTCTGGCCCGGGTAGTGGACGCTGCGCTTCGCAAACAGCGGCTGGTCCAGCGCTTTTCCCTGAAGGTTGAGACCGTGGGGCGGAACGCTGTCGCTCGTAAGGACATCGGTGAATTGATTGGGAAACGTGGCGGCGAGATGGCCCTTGAGTTGTTCGCGCGTGATTTCCGTATCGGGAGAATCCGGCAGGCAAAAATAGAACCCGGCCAATGCGCGGAGGCTTTGGACGAAGGCGCCATGCATTGTCCGTGGAGGAATCGCCAGTTCGTGCGTGTAGTGCATTTCGCCGAGGGCCTGGTAGATAGCCGTATTCTTGATATACGGCTCGCCCACCGGATGGCGGTCGACCGGCGGAACCGCGTATGACTGGCGTCCTGAACTGACGCCCCAGTTGCCCCACGGGATATTGCCTGCCGAGGCTACAGCCGGGTCGACCGGCACGCCCCGGTGCACCAGCGCGTTGAGCAATGCCTTATAGAACAGGGACAAAGCCAAATCCACCCGGTAGTCGTCGGAGAAGCCGTCGTCAGGCAGCCTGGCCCGAAACGACGCCCATTTCTCGAGCTCTTGCCTGACTTCCCGCTCCAGTATGCTCAGGCTTTCCGCGAGGTCTTCCGTCGTCAGCGGCCGGCCCAGGCCGTCCAGGAATGCTTCCGTGCGTTCGGCCGGCCACGGCGCATCAGCAATTCCACCGAATACAAGGCTTGCCGTCTGGATATAGTTGCTGGACGGTTCTTCGCCTGCCATTGCCCACACCGTATCGCTGGTCATGTTGACGATCGCGTGAGCGTTCACCTCCCTCAGTGCGGTCTTTTGAGCAAGGACAACCTGATTGGCCCTTTCAAGCGGAATCCGGTACGACACGATCAGCGTGCCTTCGCCGGCCTTCCCGCCGAGGGCCTGAAAGAACGCGATCGCCTCTTTCACGGACATCACATGGGTAGTGGTGCTGGACGGCGGGTCGTTAGGAGAGGGCCGTAGCATGACGAAGGTCATTTCCGCGCCGATCGCGGCCAGTACCGTCAGGGTGTCGGAGGGGAACGGCTCACCACCGTATCCCGGATGTGCCACGTTGCGCGGGAACAGGTGCTTCATCACCAGCATCGTATTGCCGCCCAAGGTTGCCGCATTCCGGACTATGCGTCCCCCGGTCCTGCGGGCCATGGCATGCAATGCGGCCAGGGGACTGACCGATGACTGGTCATATTCCGCCATCACCGTGTCGAGAAGCGTGATCAAGTCGTTGAAGGTGATGCCTGCGCTGACCGTCAGCCATTCGGCATCCACGCTGTGCGGCCGGTTTAATTCCGGGACCCGGCGCACATCAAGAGACGCACGCGACTCGAGACATTCGTCCTTGTAGATGCCGAATGAAGTGTGGCCATTGATGAACTGGTAGGGAATCGCCTGGGCCTGGCACTGGAAGGCATACTCGAACGCTTCGTTCCACGAGGTCGCCGTGTACCATCGCTTGCCCGCGTGATGAGGCCCGCCAATAATCACCGGCCGCGGCACGGCCCGGGCCGCCTCCGGAAACGGAATCGCGACGCTGGCCGCCGGCAGTTGCCCGGTCTGGCCGCGCTCCAGCAGGCACTTCATCCGCTCTTCCTCGTCCTCGCGGGTGTAGTCGCATGCGAAGGTCTTCATGCCGGTCAGGATCGGACGATAGCCCGTGCACCGGCAGATATTTCCATCGAAAATATCTTCGATCTGCTGCTTGGTCGGATGCGGGTTATTGACGATGAACTCGGACATGTTCATCACGAACCCGACCGTGCAGTAGCCGCACTGACTGCCATTGTTTGCCGCCAGCCGTTGCGCGACAGGATTGATGCCGGGCAGGTTGCCTGCGGCATGCAGATCCTCGGCGCCAGGGTCGGGCATGCCGGCGGTGGCCGAGAAATCCGCCAACTTCGTTGTACCAGATGCGATCCTCTTCATGCGTGATCGCGTTGCGGCTTGCCGCACCGCCGGCGGCGGCGTCCAGTTGAGCGGGGCGAAGCCCGAAGTCGGCGCGTGCATGGGGTAGCGTGCGGGCAACACGCCGGGTGTTCCCGTTCCTTCCACGGTCGTGACGACGAGCCCGCCCAGTGCGCAGACTGGCCGAAGACAGGCGTTGATGGCGCGGTGTTCCTCGCGGTTGTCTTTCCAACTGGACAGGATCACGGTGCACGAGCCGCATCCGCCTTGTCCGCACGCCTTCTTGGGTCCGGCGAGACCAATCTCGGAGGAGCGCAGAAAGTCGATCAACAGAAAATCCGGACTGGGATTTTCGATGCTGACCGGTTCTCCGTTCAGGAAAAAGTCGACACGATTGACGTATTGGGTTTCACCACTCATATGAAGCCTTCCGCAGGTTTATTTTTAAGCCCTCTTCATCGTAGTGCCGCTTATTTTCGGCATCTGATTCAGAAATTCGACCGGAGGAAAACCGGCTATGCGCTGAAGCCCGCAACCCGCCCTTGTGATCAGAAGCTTTGAGTCATACCGATCCGGACATCGACCTGCTTGTTAGTAGTGGACGGGGAAAATGCGTAGCCAATAGCGGCACGCGTACCCGCGTTCGCAAGCAGATAATCCGTTCCGGCATAAACGGAGGTACGTTTGGAAAACAGATAATTAATGCCGGTCGAAAACCGGTTCCATCTTGATTCTTCAAACCGCGTGCGTTGATAATCGAAAATGCCAAATAGATCAGGTGCGAAATAGTATTGCGTGCCGCCCTGGTACACTTGCATGGTCGAACTGGTTCCGTATCCCTTGACGTTGATATTGTTATAAAGAACATTCAACTGGAGCTTACCGATTACGTAAAGCGCGCCGGCGCCGAAAACGCCTTTGCTGTCGACCCGCATGCCGTTCGGGAAAAGGTCCGTGGCAACGCCTGTCGCAGGATTGATGGTCGCGACGGTCTGGCCTAAAAACGTTGTTACACCCAGCTGGGCATAGGGATCAAACCCCTGTCTGCCAGTCGGGTTATTGATTTTTGTGTAGACGATTGCAGTGCTGAATGCGCTGCGTTTAAAGGCGCCGCCAAAGCTCCAGGCACTGCCTTGATGAAAATTCCCCGCGACATTACCAAATGCATACATACCGCCAAATCTGGCGCCACCAAAATCGGCACTCGAAAATTTGACTGCATTATTTAGCCGATCTGCCCCTGAGTACCCGTCGAAGTCTCCCTGGTGGCTGCTATATCCTGTGCCTTCGGATGCGAGATTGAATCCACCCAGATTCAGATAATCCCAAACGAAATCGTATTGATTACCCAAAGTAAATGCGCCCCATTTGCTGCTGTTCAATCCAACAAAAGCCTGTCGCCCGAACAGTGCGCCATTCTGAAAGGCCTTCCCGGTTCCCAGTGCGAAACCATTCTCAAGAGTGAATATTGCGCTCAAGCCGCCGCCTAAATCTTCGACTCCTCTGAATCCCCACCGGTTACCGTACCAGATGCCGTCTTCAAACCGATAGGCACTGCTTCCGGCATAATTCGATACGTAGGTTATTCCGGCGTCGAGCCGGCCGTACAGTGTTACGCTACTTTGTGCCTGTACGAAGAGTGGGACTAGCGATGCGGCAATGGCGCCAAGCAAGTTAACCGCTCTTTTATTATACATATCTTCTCGGATTTAAAAAACACATTGATCTTATGGCAATTCGGGCTGCTTTCGTCCGGAGCAGTGGGGGCGATGCCAGATTTTTTGATAAAAAAATTGGTGTTGCAAGTACAAAATTTATGTGTATGTGCCCACAAAATCAGAACACCCCAATACGGAAAAGGCTCTCAGAGGAATCGGGTGGGGTGGACTAATTTTAGCAACATACACAGGCAAAATTTGATCTTGTGGTGCGCAAGTTTAGATGTTTTCATTGCAACAAATAGAGCGTTTCGCTGTTCGGCGATCTGTTTTTCTTACATTTTGGGATGATGAGCTGATGCATGACCGATTCAACCTGCCGAGACGAAAGCTTGTACTGGGGTCGCTAGCGACACTCGGCGTTGCGGCGACGGGTTCTCTTGCGACAGTCCAGGCTTTGGGCGCGGAGGATGGGCTCATCAATCTGCAACTCGGTTATATCGCCGGCGCCGATCAAATTGCCGAGGTAACGGCGCGGGCCATGGGGTATTTCAAGGATGAAGGGCTGACGCTGGCGATCCAGCCGGGCGGTCCGAGTGTTGACGGCCTCGCCGTCGTGGCGTCGGGCCGGTTTGAAGTAGGGGAGATCTCGTCCAGCCCGTCCATCATGCTGGCCACATCTCAAGGCATTCCTATCCAGTCTTTCGCGGCGGGTCTTCAGCGGCACCCTTACGGTTATTTCTCTCTGAAGAAGAACCCCGTGCGCACACCGCAGGACTTCATCGGCAAGCGCGTGGGTGTGGCGCCGACCGGCGTGATCTTGCTACGCCTGCTGTTGGCCAAGAACAAGATCCCGGAAAACCAGGTGACCATCGTTCCGATTGGCGGCGACATGTCGCCGTTGCTGACCGGGCGAGCGGATGTCGTGACAGGCTGGCTTTCGAACACGTCCTCGCTGAGGGCGCTGGGCGACGAGCGAGTCGGCCTGACGTTATGGGACGCAGGCGTGCATCTGTACGCGTGGCCGTACTACGCGACCCAATCCACGCTCCAGACCCGTCCGGATCTTCTCGTGCGGTTCCTGAGGGCGACAGCGCGCGGCTGGCATGTCTGCAGGACGCAGCCGGATCGCGCCATCGACTACCTGATGAAAGATTATCCGCAGTTGAACCGTGAGGACGAACGGGCGGCGCTGGCCATCAAGCTCCAGTGCGCGCTGGATGACGAAACGGTGGCGAACGGCTGGGGCACGATGAGCGCAGACCGCTGGCAGCAGCAGATCACGCAGTTTGACCAGCTGGGTCAGTTTTCCGGCCACGTACCCATGGTGAACGAAGTCATGACGACGGCCATCCTCGACAAGACCCGGTCAGTCCGGATGGCCGTATGAACGCGGATACCGACATGACGGCAGCCCATTCTCCGGCGCGCGGATTGCGCGGCGCGGGCGGCGCGGGCGGCGCGGTCACCGGACATGCGATCAGTTGCCGCGACATCGTCGTCCGATTTTTTTCCGAACGCCGCAGCGTGACCGCAATTTCCGGGCTGTCGCTGGATGTGCCGGAGGGCGAATTCCTGACGCTGCTCGGTCCTTCCGGATGCGGCAAGTCGACCTTCCTTCGGGTCGTAGCCGATCTCCTGCCGCCCAGCAGCGGCCTGATCACGGTTCTCGGCGACAAGCCTTCGCGCGCCCGCGCCAACGGCGACGTTGCATTCGTCTTCCAGGATGCGGCCTTGATGCCGTGGCGAACCGTGCTGCAGAACATCGAGCTGCCGCTCGAGATCGCCGGCAAAAGCCCGCGCGAGCATCGTGTCAGAACCATGGAGCTCCTGGATCTCGTTGGGCTGAGGGGATCGGAAAACGCCTACCCGAATGAACTGTCCGGCGGAATGCGGCAGCGGGTATCCATTGCGCGCGCGTTGATAGGTAATCCCAGGGTCTTGCTGATGGACGAGCCTTTCGGCGCGCTCGACGAAATCGTACGAGATCGCCTGAACGACGAGATCCGCAGGATATGGAAGGAAACCAGGCTGACGATCCTGTTCGTGACCCACAGCATTTATGAGGCGGCTTATCTCGGCGAACGGGTGCTCGTCCTGAGCGCCAATCCGGGGCGCGTGCGCGATATCGTCCCCGTTCCGCTGCCCTATGAACGCACGCTCGAAGCGCGGGAAACGCCCGAGTTCGTGTCGCTTGCCGCCAGGTTGCGCAGAACGCTGGAGACCAGCTGATGGACGCCTGCTCGACTCCCATGACTGCGCCGTCGGCCTCTCTTGCGATCGACGAAGCGCGCTACCTTGCGCAGCAGCGCCAGCTAGCGCTTCAGCGGCGCATGCTGCCCGTGCTTGGCATCGTGGGCCTCTTGATCGCGTGGTGGGCCGTTATTGCCGGCTTCAACATCAAGCCCTTTATCGCACCGTCGCCGTTGCTGGTGATGCAGACGATCATCCAGAAAAGCGACCTGCTGCTGCAGAACCTCGGCGTGACTGCACTGGAAGCACTGTTCGGGTTCATCTTCGGAAACCTCGCGGCAATCCTGGTTGCGTCCGTGTTCGTACATAGCAAGATTCTGCAGTGGATCTTCCTGCCGATCGCAGTCGCGATCAATGCGATTCCCGTCGTGGCCAAGGCGCCGATTCTTGTGTTGATCATGGGCAACGGCATGGCGCCGAAAATCACGATCGCCGCCATGGTGTGCTTCTTCCCGACGCTGATCAACATGGTGCGTGGGCTGGAGGCGGTGAATCCGCAGATCATGGACCTGATGCGCATGCTGTCGGCCACGCGTACGCAGATCTATTTCAAGCTGCGCCTGTTCAGCGCGCTGCCGTACCTGTTTTCCGCATTGCGCATAGCTGCTTCGATGTGCGTGATCGGCGCCATCGTGGGCGAGTGGATCGGGTCGACCCAGGGTATCGGCGCCCAGATCATCCAGGCCACCTACAACTATGACTCCCCGTTGTTATATGCGGCCATTGTCATGAGCGCATTTTTATCGGGTCTCTTCTACGTGGTGATCGCGCTGTTGGAAAAGCGGATCGTGAAGTGGTCCGCGTCGCACTGAAACGGCTAATTCGTTGATACAGGCAGCAAGGGAAAAAATGACTGTTAATAATTTTCTGCGTGAACCGGCGCGCGATACGAAGATCGTCGCCAAAGCCGACGTGGTCGTCGTCGGCGGTGGCCCCGCAGGCGTGGCCGCGGCGCTGGCGGCGGCGCGCAATGGTGCGCAGACGATACTCCTTGAACGCTATAACCATCTTGGCGGCCTTGCATCCGGCGGTATGGTGCTGATACTCGACGACATGTGGGACGCGAGCCAACACGAAATTTCAGTGCGGGGCACGTGCCTGCAATTCATTGAGCGGCTGTCGCATCGGGGCCTGGCTGTTTATCCGAAATCGGCCGAGTGGCGGCAGAACGAAGAGGCGTATCGAAAGTGGGCTCGCTGGGGCACATTCGATTTTCATAGCCACCAGAAGCCGCGTCCGGTGTGTTTCGCAGTGGCGTTCGACCCCGATGGCTGGAAACGTGTGTCGCTCGAACTCGTCAGGGAGACAGGGGTTCAACTGCGGCTGCATTCGTGGTTCTCAAGCACGATCGTCGAAGACGGGGTCGTCAAAGGCGTTGTGTGCGAGACCAAGAACGGACGTGAAGCCATTCTCGGAGACGTTGTGATCGACGCCACGGGCGACCTCGATGTCGCCGCGTCGGCAGGGGCGCCCTACATCGGCGGAAGCTACATCATGACGACCGTTTTCCGGATCGGCGGCGTGGATACCGACACCGCGGAGCGCTTCGAATTCGAAGACCCGGTGGCTTACGCTGCGCTGGACCGGACGATCAAACAGATGTTGGGCGGCGCGTGGGCCTACTGGTGGCTCAAGACACCACTGAAGGGCATCGTCTGGTGCAACTGCCCGCACTTGCCCGGCTATAACGGGATCGAGGTCGAAGACCTCACCAAGGTGGAGATGCTCGGGCGCGAGATCGTTCACGAAGTGCACGAATTTGCGAAGAAGAACTTCCCGGGTTTTCAGTCGAGCTATGTGGTGGACTTCGCCTCCCAGACCGGTGTCCGGCAAACGCGGCTGTTACAGGGCGAGTATGTGATGACGAAGGACGACATCATGAAGCGGGTCCGTTTTCCGGACGCAATCGCGCGCGGACGTGACTACTACTATCCGTATCGCTCGCTGCTGCCGAAGAAAGTCGACAACCTGCTGATCGCGGGCCGCCATTACTCCTCGACCTCCCAGGCGCAAAAAATGTCGCGTGAAATCCCGCCTTGCATGGCGATGGGCGAAGCCGCAGGAGTCGCCGCGGTGCAGGCGCTCAATACGGGCAAGAAGGTTCGCGATATCGATGTCGGCCTGCTGCAACGAACCTTGCGCGTACAAGGCGCGGACCCGGGGGACCGGATGAGTCCCAACCCTGACATTCCCGCACTGGCCGAAAGCGCCGCGATTGGGGTGGCCGCATGAGTTCGGTTTCGTTCAAGTCGTCTGTGTCCGAGCTCCCGCTGTCGGGAATCAAGGTTGTCGATTTCACGCAAGTGATGATGGGCCCCGTATGCACCCAAATGCTGGCCGACTACGGTGCGGACGTGATCAAGATCGAGCGGCAAGCTGAAGGAGATCTGAGCCGCTCGACGTTCCGGCCGGTCGCAGGCGCGGATAACCCGGTCTTCTGCAGCCTGAACCGCAACAAACGGAGCGTGGCGCTCAATTTGCGCGACCCGGCACAGCTGGAAGCCGTCAAGAAACTCATTGCCGGCGCTGACGTCGTGACCAGTAATTTTCGCGCCGGGGTGATGGAGCGTATGGGCCTCGGCTATGAGGAATGCAGGAAGCTTAACGAACGGATCATCTTTGCCGTCGGAACCGGCTTTGGCGAAACGGGGCCCTATAGCGCGAAGGGCGGGCAGGATGTGCTGGCGCAGGCAATGTCGGGTGTCATGGCGCGGCGATCGGACGAGTCGGTGCCGCTGAACATCTATCCGACCACGCTTGCGGACTACTCGGCCGGCATGCACATGGTGCAGGGCATTTTGCTCGCGCTGCTGCATCGCGACAGGACCGGGACCGGCCAGAAGATATCCGTGTCGCTGTACGACTCCATGCTTGCCATCCAGATGCAGGAGGCGGCCATGCTGATGATGGAGGGTTCCGATCTGAATTGGGCCGCGATGCCGCTGTCGTCGGTATTTCACGCGAAGGATGCGGCGTTCGTGCTTGTAGGCGCGTTCAAGTCGAACCCGTTACGCGATATTTGCGATGTGCTCGGAATCGATGACCTCTCCACTGACCCGCGCTACTGCAATCTCGGGCAGCAATTGCTGCACAAGGCTGAACTTCGCCGCATCCTGGCCGAGGGATTTCGCCGAGAGAACCGCGATCACTGGCTTCGCCTGCTCGAAGAAAAGGACTTGCTGTGCGCACCTGTGAAGCATCTGCGCGAGGTGCTGGACGACGAACAGACGCATCACAACCAGATGATTTTGCAAGGGCAGGGAATAGGGCGGGAGTTGAAGCTGATCGGCAGTCCGATCCGGATGTCGGCGTCACCGGTTGAACTGCGCCGGCCACCGCCTTCTCTCGGACAGCACACCGCCGAGGTATTTGGTGACGACTTCGTCAAATGACAGGTGACATTCAATGGGCGTAAATCTGGAAGTGAATGGCGGTGTTGCACGGGTCACGATTTCGAGGCCCGAGGTGCTTAACGCGCTCGACTCGGCCGCGCAGCAGGAACTGGAAAATATTTGGCAACGGATCGAACGGGACCCGGACGTCCGCGTGGTGGTGCTGACAGGCGCCGGCGAGCGCGCGTTCTGCAGCGGCGCGGATATAAAAGCTGCCGGTTCCAGCGGGCTCGATTACTGGGCGCATCCGCTGCAAAAAGGTTTCGGCGGATTGCCGCTACGCGATACGTTGAATGTGCCAGTCATCGCGCGCGTCAATGGGTATGCGCTTGGCGGCGGACTGGAACTGATGCTTGGCTGCGACATCGCCGTTGCGTGCTACGAAGCCACCTTCGCGCTGCCGGAGCCAAAGGTGGGCAGGATGCCGCTCGACGGCGGCATGACGCTGCTCGCGCGCCAGATTCCCTACCGTCATGCGATGGGCATGCTGCTGACCGGCCGGCACGTGAAGGCAACCGAAGCGTTCGAGATGGGACTTATCAACGAAGTCGTGCCGCGTGCGGAGCTCGACGTGGCGGTCGAGCGCTGGGTCGGCGAGATCTTGTCCTGTGCGCCGTTGTCGGTGCGCGCGATCAAGGCTTTCGTGCGCTCGACGCAGGGTATGTCTCCGTCTGCTGCGCAGGGCATGCGCTTGCCCGCGCTGGTCACCGCGCTGGAATCGGAAGATGCGCTGGAAGGTGTCCTGGCATTCAAGGAGCATCGTAAGCCGGTGTGGAGGGGACTCTGATGGCACATGTCATGACCGGGGCATGCATTGACGTCGAGGATGGCCAGCCGGGTTTGAAAAATATGAGCGGATCTATTCCGGATTCTTCGGGCTTGCGGTGACAGGGCTTGGCAGTCCCCGCGGAGCGCGCGACGCCGGCTAGGCCGGCATCGGCGATCCGGGAATAAGCAGCTATACGAAACAGTAATAAGGGTAACGAGGTTGAGATTTCCATGCATGCCAGCGTTTTAAAATATTTTACTGAAGTTGCCCGGTGCGGTTCGATGCGCAAGGCGGCGCAACATTTGTTCGTGGCTCCGAGCGCTATCAACCGGCAGATTCGGAACCTCGAAGATGAACTGGCGGTTGAACTGTTCGACCGCTTGCCGAGCGGGCTGAAGCTGACGCCCGCCGGTGAACGGTTGCTCAAGCATATCCGCGAAACGCTGGATGGTTTTCATGCGATGCGTGCGGAGTTCGACGCCATGAAAGGCGAGCGAACCGGCCATATTTCCGTGATTGCAATGGACTCGGCCATGGAGAAACTGTTGCCGGCGGCTATCGACGATTTTGGCGAGTCGTTTCCCGCCGTGACCTACGCCATCCAGTACGCATCGTTGTCCAAGGTGGCGGAGCGAGTGGCGTCGGGGCAATTCGACATAGGCATCAGCTTTTGCCAGAAAGCGCCTGCCGGAACGCGGATCGCCGCCACCGCGAGTTTCCCCAGCGGCGCTGTGCTCTCGGCTTCTCATCCGCTGGCAAAGAAGGACCAGGTGACGTTCGAGGAATGTCGTGAATATCCCATTTTTCAAACGGGCGTCGCCGATGAATTACCGAGCCCGTTGTCGCTCGAGTACTCCCGCCACTGGGAGGAAACGAAGGTACATATGCAGTCCAACTCTATCCGTGTGATCAAGTCCATGGTGGTTCGGGGGCGGGGAGTCGGGTTTTTTACCAAGCTGGGTTTCATCGACGAAATTGATCGGGACGAGATCGTGTGGCGACCCATTGCAGGGGTGTCGGACAACACGCCGCCTGTAGCAATCCTGGTTCCCAGCCCGAAGGAACTGTCGCCGATCGGCGAGGAATTTTTGAACTGCCTCACTCGTTTTTTCAAGCAATTCGAGGCTATGACGCAAAGCGGTCATTAATTGGTACGGGGTGCGGTCTAGAGTCTGAGAGAAAAGAAAGGGTGCAGTTTAGAGCCCGAGAGAAAATACAGGGCGCAGTTTAGAGCCTGAGAGAAATGAAAGGGCGCAGTTTAGAGCCTGAGAGAAAAGAAAGGGCGCAGTTTAGAGCCCGAAAGAAAAGAAAGGGCGCGGTTTAGAGCCTGAGAGAAAAGATTGTCGAGATCACGGGGACGGGAGCTGGCGCCGGCATTGGTGCTGCCTCCGCCCTGGGGTCCGGCAATGCAGCAGCGTGCGTAGCTGTGCGGGATGGCAGCAACGCAAGAGGCTAATAAGTAGTCCGGATGATCTTGAGGGCCCGGCAACCCTGCCGGGCCGTTTTCCGCAGACGTATGCGAGATCATCGAGGCCGACAGGCCCATGTCGGAGGCGCATGCAGCCTTCGGCCAGATTGATGTGCTGATCAACAACGCCGGCGGTTTGGTAAGGCACTCGCCGATCGTGGATGCGAGTGACGATGACATCGACGCCGTGTTCGCCTCAACGCCCGCTTGGCTGGTTCAGCAGCGTTTGATGGCGGTGTTCGCTTTAACTAACCGGTATGACTTTCATGGCTGCTTCTTCCCGACTTCCCAGGCATCTGTTTAGCGTTGGCAATCCTCTGACGCTGGAACTTCGTTCGCTCCTGGACACGCGCGGCTGGACCGTCAAAGCGCTGGAACTGGATCGTGAACCGGGGGATTTTTCGTCGCAACCCAGTGGTGGACTGCTTGATTTCTCGGCGCGAGGCGTGCTGGCCAACCTGCGCCTGGCCGAAACGTGGTTATCGGTCAAGACCGTGGGATGGGTGGCGCTCGTGTCGCCTGAGCAGCTCGAAGACCCAACCATCAGACGCCTTGTCCGCGATTTCTGCTTTGACTATGTCACGACCCAGGCATCGGGCGAGCGCATTCTGAATGCGCTCGGCCATGCTTATGGAATGGCGGCGCTGCATGACAGCGCCGCGCGCGACGCGGGCAATGGCAACGACGATGGCGGCACGGAGGGCGAAATGATCGGCTCGTGCGACGCGATGCTTTCGCTCTTCCGCGCGATCCGCAAGGTGGCCGCGACCGACGCGTCGGTGTTCATCTCAGGCGAATCGGGAACGGGCAAGGAACTGACAGCCGTGGCCATTCACACGCATTCGGAGCGGCGCGACCGGCCGTTTGTTGCGATCAATTGCGGGGCGATTCCTCCGCATCTTTTGCAGTCCGAGTTGTTCGGCTACGAGCGCGGCGCCTTCACTGGCGCAAACCAGCGCAAGATCGGCCGCGTGGAAGCCGCGAATGGCGGCACGCTGTTTCTCGATGAAATTGGCGACTTGCCGCTGGAGAGTCAGGCGAGCCTGCTGCGATTTCTTCAGGAGCGCAAGATCGAGCGCCTGGGCAGCCATGAGTCCATGCCAGTGGATGTGCGCATTGTCTCGGCGACCCATGTCGACATGCAAACCGCGATGGCTGAAGGCCGGTTTCGTGCCGACCTGTATCACCGCTTATGCGTACTGCAAATCGAAGAACCACCTTTGCGTGAGCGTGGCAAGGATATCGAAGTGCTGGCCAGACACATGCTCGACCGGTTCGAAAAGGATGCAAACCGGCGTCTACGCGGATTTGCACCCGACGCGATCGCGGCCATTCATAACTATCGCTGGCCGGGCAACGTGCGTGAACTGATCAACCGCGTGAGGCGCGCGATCGTGATGGCGGAAGGCAGGCTGATCGGTGCGAGCGATCTGGAGCTGGGTGAATTTGCGGAAGGTGTCCCGATGTCGCTTGCGCAGGCGCGGGAAGTGGGGGAAAGGAAGGCGATCGAAATGACGTTGTTAAGGAATCGCGGGCGCGTGGGCGAAGCTGCGCGGGACCTTGGGGTGTCCCGTGTCACCTTGTACCGGATCTTGTCTGCCTACAGCATGCGAGATGTAGACGTGAACCGCGCCGGGTTTTCCGGAGACGCGAGATTCCTCGACTGAATTGCTCTGGTAGCGGAAGCGTTCCGTCTTCTGCGTGGCTATCTTGACCTCGGGGCACAGATTGGCGCCACTCTCGCTCTAAGACAAGATGAAAAAGCAAATTCAATTGCTACGTATTGCTTATGAATTGATCGAATAGAACTGCTGCACAGCGGACCTTGGCGATGCCTGAGGGAAGGGCCGTTCATGGTGTCGCGGTCTTCTTCATCGTGGGCTGCCCGCGGGCCATGTCTCGCGGGCCACCAGCCTAAAACCGCGGCAGTTGTTCTGACTGATTCCACGCCACCGTGGCCGGCAGCGATGCCGGCCAGCAAACTCGGCCTCCAGTCCCGTTCCTGTCATGCCGATAACACATGCTACGATCACGAAGCATCCCCATCCCGCCGCCCTGAATTCCGGATTTCTTCAGTATGTCGAGCATGACTCCTTCGGGCAACATGAATATCCAGGAAGCGCTGGTTCAGGCTTACGCGCACTGGAACGCCGGACAGGCCGACCAGGCTGAACTGCTTGCCCAGCGCGTGCTGGCCCTCTGGCCGGGCCAGCCCGACGCACTCCATCTGCTCGGCCTGATGGCGCATGCTTACGGCAACCTTGATCTGGCGATCTCCCACCTGCGGCAAGCCTGCCTCGCCCCGCGCGCGCCGGCCGTCTATTCGAGCAATCTCGCGGAGATGTATCGCCAGAAGGGCATGCTGCCCGAAGGTGAGGAAGCCGCGCAGCGCGCCGTCGCGATGGACCCGGCGCTCGTGTCCGGCTGGAACAACCTTGGCATCCTGTTGCAGGAATCCGGCAAGCTCGAACAAAGCCGCGCGTGTCTGGAGAAGGTCGTGGGGTTGCGGCCCGACTGGCCCGAAGCGCATAACAACCTGGGCAACACGTGGCGTCTGCTCGGGCGCATGGACCATGCCGAGACTTGCTACCGCCAGGCGCTCGCGCTCAACCCGTCCTATGCACAGGCGCACAGCAATCTCTCCTTCCTGCTTTCGACCCAGGGCAGTTACGACGAAGCGGCCCGGCATGCGCGCGAAGCGATCGATCTCAGTCCGCGTCTGGTCGACGCCTACCTGAATCTCGCCGAAGTCGAAATCTCGCGCCAGCGCCACGATGCGGCGCATCGCGCGCTCGACATGCTCAACGCTTTCGCGCCGCAGCATCCGGCCGGACTCACGGCGCGCTCGAAGGTACTCAGGCAGCTCGGGCGTTTCGAAGAAGCGCTCGCCATCGCACAGCACGCGGTCGCGCTGGCGCCGCGCAGCGCCGAAGCGCATCACACGCTGGCGCTCGTGCTGCAGGATCTTGGCCAGACCGAAGAAGCCCTGGTCGCGCACGAACAGGCCGCGGCGATGCCGGGAACCCTGGCCGAGTCGTCGCTGGTCGGGCGCGCCACGCTCCTGATGGAAGCAGGGCGCCGGGACGAGGCGCTCGCCGCCTTCGAGCAGGCCCTGGTGCGTTTCCCAGGCTCCCCGAAGGTGCTCGCCGGCCGCGCGGACCTGCGCACCTTTACAGCGGGCGATCCGGACATCGCGGCGCTGGAGGCGTATCTCGCGCAAGGCGCAAGCTGCTCGCTCGTCGATCACCTGATCGCTCGCTTCGCGCTCGGCAAAGCGTACCTCGACATCAAGGATCCGGAGCGCGCATTTCGTCATCTCGAAGCGGGCAACCGGCAAAAACGCGCGTCCTTCGATTACGACAGCGAGGACACGCGTCACTGGATTCAGCGCGTCATCGAGGTCTTTACGCCGGAACGATGCGCGCGGCTCGCAGGACTTGGCGACCCGTCCACGCTGCCCATTTTCATCATCGGGATGCCGCGCTCCGGCACGACGCTGATCGAACAGATCCTTGCGTCCCATCCGCAGGTAACGGGCGCGGGTGAACTGGCCGCCCTGCGCCTCGCGCTCGAAGCCGGCGGCGCCTTCCCCGAGTGGGTGCAAGCGCTCGACCATGCGCCCGATCTGGCGCCCGGCGCGGCAGCCGCCCTGCGCCAGTGCGGGCAGGCCTATCTGTCGCGCGTAACGCCGCTCGCCGAGGGACGGCCGCACGTGGTCGACAAGATGCCCGGCAATTTCCTCTACGCAGGGCTGATTCCGCTGATCCTGCCGGGCGCGCGCATCATCCACATCCGGCGCGATCCGGTCGATACGTGCCTGTCCTGCTATACCAAGCTGTTCGGCGGCCAACAGCCGTTCACCTACGACATGACGGAACTTGGCACTTTCTATCGTCTATACGAACGGCTGATGGCGCATTGGCGCGAGGTGCTGCCGGCGCAGAGTTTCATCGAAACCGATTACGAAACCGTGGTCGACGATCTGGAAGGCGAAGCGCGGCGGCTGATCGGCTTCCTCGGCCTGCCATGGGACGACGCGTGCCTGAACTTTCATAACAACCGCCGCGTGGTCCGCACGGCCAGCGTCAACCAGGTGCGCCAGCCGATCTACCGGACTTCCAAGGGCCGCTGGCAGCCTTACGCGAGCTACCTCGGGCCGCTGCTCGCAGCGCTGGGCGTCGAGGCGCCATGATGGCCGGCGGCGCTCCCGACGTCCGGGCGATCGAGCAGCAGGTTCGTCCTTTGCTCGCGGCCGGACGCTTGCAGGACGCCGAGGCGATCCTGCATCCGTATCTGGCTTCCGGCACCGGACCGTTGGCGCTCTGGAAATTGTTCGCAGCGGCGCTGCGTCCTCAGGGACGGCTCGCCGAAACGCGCGCGATCCAGGAGATGCTGGTCGCCCACATGCCTGGCGATTACCCGGCACGTTTCGATCTCGCCGAAACCTTGCTGCTGCTGGGTGAATTCGAGCGGGGCTGGCGTGAGTATCATTACCGCTACAGCCTCGCACATACGACGGCGATCGAGCGCAAGGTGCAGCGTCCGCGCTGGGATGGCCGCGCCATGGCGGGCAAGACGCTGCTGATCCACGATGAACAGGGCTTCGGAGACACCTTCCAGTTCATGCGCCTTGTCCCTTGGGCCAAGGAGAAAAGCGGAGCGCGGGTTGTCCTCGAGATCAATGCGGAAACGCTTTCGCTGGCGCAGCGCAGCCTGGCTTGCGACCAGATCGTGATGCGCGGCACCTTGCCGCCCGCGTTCGACATGCACTGCGAAATGATGAGCCTGCCGGCGGCGCTGGGTCTGAAGCTCGCCGACCTGCCCGGACCGATTCCGTACCTGAGTCCCGATCCCGCGCGCCTCGAGCGCTGGCGAGAGCGTCTAGCCGGCCTGCCGCGTCCGCTCGTCGCGCTGGTGTGGGCCGGACGGCCGACGCATACAAACGACGCAAACCGCTCGCTGCAGTTCGCCGAGCTTGGGCCGCTAGCGCAACCCGGCGTCACTTTCCTCTCGATCCAGAAAGGCCCGGCGGCGCAACAGGCCGCCGCGCCGCCGCCAGGCATGCCGGTGCTGTCGCTCAGCGACGAGATCGCCGATTTCGAGGACACCGCCGCGATCCTCTGCATCGCCGATTTGCTGATTTCGGTGGATTCCTCTCCCGTGCATCTCGCGGGGGCGTTGGGCCGGCCCGCATGGGTCATGCTGCCGAAAGTCCCCGATTGGCGCTGGCTGCTCGATCGCACGGACACGCCGTGGTATCCGCAACTGCGGCTCTTTCGCCAGGACGTGCGCAAGGATTGGACCTCGGTCGTGTCGCGGATGGCGGCTGAACTGGCGCAGTTCAAGAATGGCTGAGGGCGGCCTGAGCATGGTCATGCGTAGCGCTCGCCCGGGTCATGTCATGCTCCGCGCGGCCACAGCGTTGTGCCTGCTGCTCCTCGTGGCGGCACTCGCCGGATGCGCCATGTTCGACGCCGACGCACACGCCAACGCGCTCGCCGAGCCTGCGCATTTGCAACGCGTATCCGTGGACACGCGCAGCTTCGTGCTGACTGCTTATGCGCGGATCTCGCAGCCTGACAAACCGCTGCGTGTCTACATCGAGGGAGACGGAATCGCGTGGGTGTCGCGCGCCATGCCATCGCTGAATCCGACGCCTCATGAGGCCACCGGACTTGCTCTAGCCGCGCAGGATCCGGCGCCGAACGTCGTGTATCTGGCGCGGCCCTGCCAGTTCACGCCGCAGGAAGTGAATCCGCGCTGCGGCGCTCCGTACTGGACCGGCAAGCGCTTTGCGCCGGAAGTGATCGAATCGATGAACGACGCGGTCACCCATTTCGCGGCGCTCACGCCTCGTGAGCCGCTCGAGCTGGTGGGTTATTCAGGAGGCGGCGCGGTGGCCGTGCTGATCGCCGCACGCCGTTCCGACGTCGCCTCGATACGCACTATCGCCGGTAATCTGGACGACGAATTCGTCAATCGGCTGCATGGTGTGTCGCCGATGCCTGAATCGGAAGACGCGATCGATTTCGCCACCCGGGTTTCCGCCATCCCCCAGATTCATTTCAGCGGCGCCGAGGACGAAGTCGTGCCGCCTGCTGTCGCGCTGCGCTTCGTCAACGCGACCGGCCCACGCTGCGCGCACGCCCAGACGGTAGCCGGCGTATCGCATGACGGCGACTGGAGCCGGCGCTGGCCGGCATTGCTGAACCTTGCGCCAGCGTGCGCGACCACGGTATCGGGAGAATAGATGAAAGAGCTTCCATGCACGGTGTGGCTGACTGGCCTGAGCGCCGCAGGCAAGACGACGCTCGCGCACGCGCTCGCTGAAGCGATAGCCGTCCAGGGCCTGACCTGCGAAGTGCTGGATGGCGACGTGGTCCGACAGACGCTATGCCACGATCTGGGTTTCTCCCACGAGGATCGCCGCGAAAACGTCCGCCGTGTGGCGACGCGCTGCCGGCAACTCAACGACGCGGGAACGCTCGCCATTGCGGCGCTGATCTCGCCGTATCACGCGGATCGTCTTATGGCGCGTGACATCGTCGGCGCCGGGCGCTTTCTCGAAGTGTATTTGTCGACGCCGCTTGCAGTGTGCGAGGCGAGGGACCCCAAAGGGCTTTACAAGAAGGCGCGCGCCGGGGAGATTACGAATATGACTGGCGTGGGTGATGTCTATGACATTCCGCTCGAGGCTGATCTGGCGATCGATACGAGCGTGCAGTCGACCGGCGCGTCGGTTATCGCCGTATTGCGACAACTCGGGCTGTAGCAGCGGGGTGTTCTGTAGCAACTCACACGGATGTCACGATGACCGGCGTTGCTTGGCGAAAATGGACAAACCGGCCAGCAGGGCAGGAACCGTCGTCGCCATCAACACATAGTTGGCGTTCCATCCCATGCTCAGCAATTGCGCCCCGGTGAAAATACTGATCAGGGCTCCTGAGCGGCCTGCTGCATGCATCCAGCAGGATCCTGTCGCACGCGCCTCAGTGGGATAAAACTGGGTCGATAAGGCGTTGACGCCGGAAATCGCTCCGATCAGGCAGAAGCCCAGCGCAAAGGCTTGCGCCACCACCAGCGGGAAAATATTGAACGTGAAGGCAATGCCGCACAGCAACGCGCCGCTGATCAGATAAGCGACAGACGGTACTTTGTGAGAGCTGTATCGATCCATTGCCCAGCCCAGCACCAGCGAGCCGAACACCCCGCCAAGTTGATAGATGCCCGTGACAAACGCAGCATCGCGCAGGCCGTAGCCGGACTCCTTGATCAGGGTTGGCAACCAGTTGGACAGGAGATTGCTCGCGAACAGCGCCGCGAAATAAGCTGTCCAGAGCATCACACTGCCGAAGCGGTAGCGAGCAGATAGAACCGTTCTGATGGCGCCGCGTCCGGCTGCCTTGACCGATGCGTCCGGTGCGCGAAAAACCGTCTGCGCCGTGGTCGCGCCAGGCGCGATCTTTTCGACAATAGAGCGAATCCTCGCTGCGGGGGCACGTTTGGCCACCATGAAACGGATCGATTCGGGCAACGCAAAAAACAGAACCGGAACCATCAGCAGCGGCAGGATTCCCCCAAGAACCAGCACGCTTCGCCAACCGAGCGCCGGTATCATCCAGGCCGAAAGAAAACCGCCGCACGCCCCGCTGAATGCGACGCCGCAGATAATGAGCGACACGGAGAATGAGCGGGCTCGCAGCGGCACATACTCGGACACGAGCGTCGCCGTGTTCGGCACCACCGAGCCTATGGCGAGACCAGTCAGCAGGCGAAACAGGATCAGATGCGAAAGATCATTGGCCGTCGCGCTGACAAGCGTGCACAGACCGAACGCCGCAATGCTGACAAGCAAGACGACTTTGCGGCCGAAGCGGTCCGCGAGCGGTCCGGCGGCAAGCGAGCCGAATACCAGACCGACTTGCGCGGCGCTCAACGCAACCGACAGAGCGCGATTGCCGATATGCCATTGCTGCTTCAGCACGGGCACGACGAAGCCCATGATGGTCAGATCGAAACCTTCAAGCGCGATGATGCAAAAGCCGAGGAATACGACGAGTTTCTGCAGGCGGCCAATCGAGTGCTGATCGATCAGCGCGTTGACATCAACGGAAAGGGGCGTATTCACTGCGTACGCCCGCGGCATGATCTGCATGTCGAACCTTTATGCGGCCGGCAGCGACAATTGATCACGCAGTACCTTGCCGTTCGCCGTGCGCGGAAACTGGTCCACGTAAAACAGGCGTTCCGGACAAATCGGCCCGAGTTGCCGGGCCGCCCATTGTTGAAGCTCGTGGATAGGCACGGGCTGTGTTGCGATGATGGCTGCGGCCAGGGCGTCGCGCGCCGCCGGAGTCTTCATGACGAACGCGGCGGCCTCGCGCACCGCCGGGTGCGACTGCAGCATCGTTTCGACGTCGCGGAAATAGACCTTGTTACCGCCGATATTGAAGACGTCGTCTTCGCGCCCCTCGATGAACAACATACCCTCTGCATCGATACGAGCCCGATCGCGCGGATAGTACCAGCCGTCGCGAAACCGGTCGGCGGTCAAAGCGGGATCGAGATAGTACGCGTCGACCATGCCTTCCGCCTTCAGGCGCAGACTGCCCGACTGTCCGGATGGCAGCGGCTGATCGTGCTCGTCGACCACTTCGGCTTCGACCCACGGCGCGATACGTCCGGCGCTTTCCGGCTGCTGCTCGAGCATCTCCGGTGTCGCAATCGAAACGGGCCCGATCTCAACCGTCCCGTAGACCACGAGAACATTCGGCGTGAAGCGTTTCTTAAGGATACCCAACAAACGTGGACTGGGCATGCCGCCCACGATCTGCAAACAGGCAAGCGAAGAAAAGTGCACGTCGTCATCGCCTAGCAGCAACGCGATTTCCTCAGCCATGACAGGGGACAGCAGCCAATGCGTCACGCCATGCGAGCGCACCATGTAAGCCTGATTCGCGGGCGTGGTGTCAGGGATCAGCACGACCGCTCCACCGGCGACCAGCATGCGCATCGATTGGCCGAAACCCGTGCCGAAGTTCAGGTCCAGGGGCAGCAGGCGCGATTGCGGAGTACGGACATAAACGGACTTGCCGACCCGGTCGAGCATGTAGCCGTGACTGCAGAGCACGCCCTTCGGATCGCCCGAAGTGCCGGACGAGAGCGCGATCCAGCAGGGATCGCCTGCGCGGGTCTGGCTCGCAGGCAGAGGGGGAATCGGCACGTTCAGGTCGATGCCACCCAGCGCCACGAAGAGAATGCCCGGCAACTGCAACGCAGGCTGCGCGGCGACCAGCATGGATACCCCGAAGCGGCGCGCGGCCAGCTCGCGGCGCGCCTGCGGCAGCGCCGGATGGACCGGCACGGAGATCGCGCCGAGGCGGGCAATGGCTAAGAGGGTAATCAGATGCAGGGGCGTTTGCAGCATCGAAACGCCCAGCGTCTGCCCCGCACGGACCCCGTTATCGCGCAGCTTGTGGGCCACGACATGCACGGCGGCGACCAGCTCCCGGAAGCTGATGAGCCGGTCAGGAAGAATCAGCGCCAGGCCGGCAGGATGACGCCGGGCATGGTGTTCGATCACTTCCGTGATATTCCAGACGGCGTCCGCCGATTGGGACGCCGCTGTCGAATCGGTCATTGCGATGCCGCTCCAGTCATCCAACGCTTTAAAACAGTTGCCGCAATCGCAGTGTACCCGTCTGCGAGAGGAAACCCGAGGCTGCCTGAATCTCATACCTGAGCGTCAGGCTCAGGTTGTTTGCGCGCAGCAAGGTCACGCCCACCGAGAAGTCCGCCAGGTCGGAGACAGGCGACGCTCCCACCGTGGTAAATCCCGTTTGACCCGTCGGATCCGCGGCGAAGTTCGCACCGGTTGCCTCCCGCGTGTGATCGAATTCGTGAACCCATTGCAAGCGCAGGTCAGGCAGCAGGACACCGTATGACGTGGTGAACCCTTGTTCGAGCTTGAATCCAAGGCTGCTGCGCACCGATGTGTCATGTGCCGAATCGACCGTCAGCGCCGCTCCGTTGCCGCCGCTTTCGGTATAGCCGTTCTGGTGCAGATTGCTATAGGTCAGGCTGGCCAACGGGGTCAGGACAGCCGGGCCCACCGCCAGCGGATAGCCGAATTCCGCGCGCGCGACATATTGCTGGCCACTGAACTGACCGTTGGCGTCCCCCTCAAACCCCGTAAAGTTGACCTTCCGGATCGTCTTGTAGTCCTGCTGCACCACCCCCGCCGACAGATTGACGTACCACGGCGAGCCCACGTAAGTGCCGTAGCCGATCAGGCCGTAGGCGTTCACCGTGGTCGAGTCGCCGGCGGTGTCTCCCGTGTTGTTGATAGCGGTATTGTTGTAGGTAAACACACCGCCTGCACGCCAATGCTCACTCACCGATTTGTCGACGCCCAGCAGCAGGCCCGCGTAATTGGCGCTGTAGCCCGGCACCTGATCACGCTCATTCTGGCTCGCGTGGCCGCCGAAGGCCTGGCCCCACACTCCCCATGATGGCGGCGCTTCACCCGTGGCGATGCCCGTCTCGCTACGGTCAGCCTGCGCCAGGCGCAGGCTGTCGGCGTGCGCGGCGACGACGTTGAGCACGTCCAGAGTCGGTGCTGCCGCTGCGCCGGTGGACGCGGCTTGCTGGACCGGGCTCAACTGCACGCCCGCACGGTTGACCGCTGGCGTGCCGCCGGTCGCAGCCAGCGCATCCGCGGCGTTAAACAGGTTCAACAACCCGGGACTGATACCCGTGTAGTTCGACAGACCGGCCAGCGACGAGACCGCGTTCGGTATCGTTGCCGGTGTGGGAGTCGGCGTGGGCGTCGGCGTCGGCGTCGGAGTGGGTGTCGGCGTTGGCGTTGGTGTTGGTGTCGGTGTCGGTGTCGGTGTTGGTGTTGGTGTCGGTGTCGGTGTCGGTGTTGGTGTCGGAGTGGGCGTTGGTGTTGGCGTAGCTGCAGCAAGCGTCACCACCAGGTCGCTGCGGCTCTCCGCCGTCACTGCCGTTCCGCTCGCCACGCCGGTAAAGCCGGCTGCGGAGTAATTCAGAGTGGCCTGGTTATAGTTCGTGCCGCTGCTCGCTGCATCCACCACGACGAACCGCTGTCCGGCGACAAACTGGTAGGCGCTCACCGGCTGCAGCCTGATCGACGAGCCAGAGGCGATGGTGGCGCTGCCCGACACCACCAGCCGCCCGTAACCGGTGTCGTTCGCGAGCGAACCGTTCGCAGTTGCATTGCTTGCCACGCCGATCTGCAGCGTAGCGGCGGCGCCCTGGTTGTAGTTGCCGGTGATGGCGAGCGAATTGTTCACCTGCATCGTCGCGCCGAGGTTGTTCAGGGCGTTGCTGCCGACGTTGACGTTATCGTTGAGCAGCAGGTTGCCGCTGCCGAAACTGAGATTCGAGTTGGCATTCGTGATGGTGCCAATGCTGCCACTCGCGAAGCCGGTCAGGGTGCCGAAGGTGCTGCCCGTGCCGCCGTTGATCGTCAGCACATTCACCGAACTGTTCAAGATGTTGCCGGCGATCACGCCTGAATTGGTGAAGCTGCCGATCGTGCCGATCTCGCCGTTGCTGATCGCGACGGAGCCGCTGATGGTGCCGCTATTGATCAGCGTGCCGATCGTGCCCGTGTTGAACAAGCCCGGGTTGTTGACGTTGATGCTGCTGATGGTGCCGCTGTTGGCCAGGCTGCTGATGGTATTTTCATTGAAAACGCTACCGTTGATCAGCGCGCCGATGCTGTTGTTAAGCGTCCCGATAGTGCCCGCGTTGTTGATGCCGTGCAAAATGGCGCCGCTGTTGCTAAGCGTGCCAATGCTGCCGGTACTCGTATTCACGATCCCGGTACTGGCGCCGCTGATGGTGCCGCTGTTGGTCAGCGTGCCGATCGTGCCCGTGTTCTTAATGTCCGGGTTGGCGACGTTGATGCTGTTGATGGTGCCGCTGTTGGTCAGGCTGCTGATGGTATTTTCATTGAAAACGCTACCGTTGATCAGGGCGCCGATGCTGTTGTTCAGCGTCCCGATAGTGCCCGCGTTGTTGATGCCGCCTGAAATGGTGCCGCTGTTGCTGAGCGTGCCAATGCTGCCCGTGTTGTTGTTGAGAATACCAGTACTGGCCCCGCTGATGGTGCCGCCGATGGTGTTGTTCAAGACCCCGATCGAACCGCTGTTGTTGATACCGTGGAAGCCGATATAGCCGAAACCGCCGCTGCCGCTGATGGTGCCGCTGTTGGTCAGCGTGCCAATCGTGCCCGAGTTGAAAATGCCGGTATTGCCGCCATTGATCAAGCCGCTGTTGGTCAGGACGCCGATGCGGGTGGAACTGCCATTGTTATTGATCCCGTCGCCGTCCGAGCCGCCGCTGATGGTGCCACTGTTGGTCAGTGTGCCGATCGTGCCGAGGTTGAAGATACCCTGGGAGAAACCGCCCTGGATGGTGGCGCCGGCTTGATTGTCGAGGACGCTGATGACAACCGCGCTGGAAATCGAGATGCCGATGGCATCGCCATGGATGATGCCGCTGTTAGTCAGGGTGCCGACAGACCCGTTCACATTCAGCGCCGTGGCAGTAAAGCCGTTCGCAATGTTGCCGGAGCTGGTGATCGAGCAGTTGCCGTTAACCCACGTTACTGCAGCTGTATTGCCGGATATGATGCCGCCCGGCACGCAGTCCGCTCTCGCGGTCAGCGGCGTCATGCTAGCCAATGCTGCGGTCAATGCCAGGGTAAGCGTTGCCTGTTTTGGATACTGAGTGGTGCGAACCATTTTTTCTTTTCCTGGTATGAACCAAGCCATGTGGCCATCGCGCTTGCTATTTTTGAGAATTGCTAGCTTCTGATTGCTTTTTTTTAACCGAAGGCGTCGGCCACTCCCGGTTTTATCGGCGAAAGAAAGTGAGTCTTGATGCGCGTTACGGGTAATACCTGATAGCGCGCCGCGACCACTCACAGGTTTGCCGCACGGGCGGCTTTGACGTGCTTGTGCAGTATGAACATTGCATTGGAGTCGTCTCTGATTACTTTTTTATTACGTTTATATAATGAGGCATGCAATGACTAAGACTTGCATGGCTATTTTTTGCCAGTATAAAAGGTGATTTGCAAAGATGAAACGTTTGGTAAGAATAACGACATTTAATAAATTAGCGCGAAATATTGCATTGACCTTGTGGTGGACTTGTGGCACCGCGTAAATAGTAAGTAAGCACTCCAACCGAAAAGAATTTTGCGGTGAAATACTTGCAAGAGCTGGGGTTAACACGCGTTTCCTGGGAATGAAAGAACAGAGACGTTCGTGTGCGCATGACAGACGAACTTGAATGATGGCGTGCAGGCAATAAGGAGCTTTACGTGCAACGAACACAAAGAGGACAGCACACCCATGCCCAGAATAGATGCTGAATGGGAGACATGGTTGGCGACGAACGTAGGTCGGGGGTGCAGTATGGAATCGATCATCGAGTCCATGCTGCAAGCCGGCTTCGAGCGCCACATCGCTCAAGCCGCGGTACAGAAGGCCGTCTCCGGCACTGAGTCGGATACGCTGCAGCCATCTACACTGGCCACACCGGGTGGATACACATATGACCCGAGTCCGGTCGCGGACGGCAATGTGATTCACGCCCATGATCGCGACGTGGGTGTATTGATGCGGTGCGAGCGCCCACAGATCATGGTGTTCAGAGACGTACTGTCGAGCGCGGAATGCGCCGAGATCATCGAGCGTTCCCGGCACAGATTAAAGCGCTCGACAATCGTCGATCCCGAAACAGGTCGGGAAGACGTAATCAGGAACCGGACCAGCGAGGGTATCTGGTTTCAACGCGGTGAAGACGAATTCATTGAGCGTCTGGACCGGCGAATTGCCTGCCTGATGAACTGGCCCGTGGAAAACGGCGAGGGCCTGCAGGTGCTGCACTACAACACGGGTGGCGAGTACCGGCCGCATTTTGACTATTTCCCGCCCACTCAGGCGGGTAGTGGCGCTCATACCGCAAGCAGCGGGCAACGCGTCGCGACACTGATCGTCTATCTCAACGACGTTCCGAACGGCGGCGAAACCATTTTTCCGGCGGCAGGCATCTCGGTGTCGGCCACGCAGGGCTGCGCGTTGTATTTCCGTTATCTCAACGGGCTGCGGCAGCTCGACCCTCTGACATTACATGGCGGGACGCCCGTGTTGACAGGCGACAAATGGATCATGACGAAGTGGGTGCGGGAGCGGGCGTATATTTGAAGCAGTGAGAAGAGGAAAAGCGTACTAGGGTTCCAAGGATGTCGGCACGGGACCCAACGGAGTCAGGGTAGGTCGAATGGAGCAGGTTCGGGCGAGACTCTGAGCATTGTGGGCGTGTTAAGCCGCGCCATGGCGTGCCGGATTTCCGGTCAAGCCTATCGGCTGGAAAGTGATTCTCGGCACCGGCCTAAGCCGTACATGTCGAAGTTCCTCTGGCTCAAATCAAGCGGCACCGTATTTCAACGCCCTCATCACCCTCGTCACGCCAGAGGAGTTTCCTGGCTGAGCCCTCGCCGGACAGGCGCCGCCCGGCACTGCGGGCGGCATCCGGAATGCCCATTGATTTCGTTTCGGCGAGGGCTGCTCGACCTATCAGGCGCCGAATGTGAAGCGCGTGCCCGTCGATGACCACAGTACTTTTCCCGGCATTGCCTGCGTCGCCATCGCGTAAAACGCTTCGCCCGAACAATGCATCGGGATCAGGTAGTCCGGATTGATCTCCTTCAGCATGTTCACCGTGGCGTGCTGGTACTCCGGCGGCTGCGGCGCAAGATGAAAGCCGCCTACGATCGCGTGAACCCGGGTGACCCCCGACACTTTCATTGCTGTCTTGACGGTATTGAGAACACCACGGTGCGCGCACGATGTCAGCACCACGAGCCCCCGGTCCTTCACCAGATATGCTGTGCCCTGTTCATGTTGAAAATCGTCGGGAATCGTCGTGGCGCTCTGCTTGTCCAGCGGCAATTTGTCGGCGGCACAGCCCATGCCATTACGCACACCTACAGTCATGTTGCTGGGATTGAGCGGCTTCTCGAACGTAGTCTG